>NZ_JAIPUL010000001.1 GCF_020180945.1 Lacticaseibacillus kribbianus
GTCGCTTGGAGCGAAGAACGGGTGCTAGATGGTGCCCTTTTATTTTGCGCTGTTATTGAAAAAAGGTCTACACTCTCGGCGTTGGAATTCTCCAACACCAGAAAGTGTAGACCCCTTTTTTTGCGTTCGCTTTTTGCGCGGGGGTTGGCTATAATAAAAGTCAAGATTAGTCAGACTGCATCTGGGGAGGTGAACGCATGCAGGGTCAAAACATGTCGGACGTGATCGAGCAGTACCTCAAGGCGATGCTGGCCGCCCAGCGCCAGGTCGAGATCTCGCGCGCAGAGGTGGCCGACCAGTTCAACTGCGTCCCGTCGCAGATCAACTACGTCATCAAGACGCGGTTCACGCCGGAGCGCGGCTACGTGGTCAAGAGCAAGCGCGGCGGGGGCGGCTACATCCGCATCCACAAGGTCAGCAAGCTGTCGGACCAGTCGCTGGTGTGCCTGATGGCCGACGCGATGCCCGAACGGCTCACCGCGGCCGAGGGCCAGGGCATGCTCCAGCAGCTGTACGAGGCCGGGGTGATCAGCCGCCAGACCGGCACCGCGATGCTGAACGTGCAAAGCGACCACACCTTGGCGCAGGCCGATGCCGGCGCCACGGCACGGCTGCGGGCGCGGGTGATGCTTGCATTCCTCGACAGTTTGCGGTATGACAGATAGAACAATTTCGCCAATCGATCCCAGTGATCAAAGGAGCTAGCAGATGGACAACTTATTTACCCCAAGTGCGAAGAACGTCTTACAAATCGCTCAGGACCAGGCCAAAGCCTTCCACCACCACGCCGTGGGCACCGAGCACCTTCTGATCGCCCTGGTGATGGAGCCCGAGGGCATCGCCGGCAAGACCCTGCGGCAGCTGTCCGTGACCGAGGGGGACGTGCACGATGAAATCGAGCGCTTCACCGGCTACGGCACCACCGACGCGGGCCGCACCGCCAAGGACGCCTACCTGCCGTACTCACCCAAGGGCAAGGAGATTCTGAGCTTCGCCGGCGACGAGGCCAAGCGGCTCGGCGCGCTGAAGATCGGCACCGAGCACATCCTGCTGGGGCTGTTGCGCGAGGACGACATCCTCGCCGCGCGCATCCTGCAAAACCTTGACCTGAGCCTCGCCAAGACCCGCCAGCTGGTACTCAAGAAGATGGGCATCACCGACGCGCCGGCCAAGCACAAGGGCGGCCCGGGCGCCCGGCCTGCCCGCGCGGCCAGCGCCGGCACCCCGACGCTCGACGGCCTGGCGCGCGACCTGACGCAGCTGGCGCGCGAGAACAAGATGGATCCGGTGGTCGGGCGCGACAAGGAGGTCCGCCGTCTGGTCCAGATCCTCGCGCGGCGCACCAAGAACAACCCGGTGTTGATCGGCGAGCCCGGCGTCGGCAAGACGGCGATCGCCGAGGGCTTCGCGGAGAAAATCGTCGCGGGCCAGGTCCCGGCCGACATGCGCAACAAGCGGCTGATGATGCTCGACATGGGCTCTTTGGTCGCCGGCACCAAGTACCGCGGTGAGTTCGAGGACCGGCTGAAGAAGGTGATCGACGAGATCTACCAAGACGGCCAGGTGATCCTGTTCATCGACGAGCTGCACACGCTGATCGGCGCGGGCGGCGCGGAGGGCGCCATCGACGCCTCCAACATTTTGAAGCCGGCCCTGGCCCGCGGCGAGCTGCAGCTGATCGGCGCGACCACCCTGGACGAGTACCAGAAGTACATCGAAAAGGACGCGGCCCTCGAGCGGCGCTTCGCCACGATCCAAGTCGACGAGCCAAGCCCGGCCGAGGCCGAGCAGATCCTGGCCGGGCTGCGGCCGCGCTACGAGGCGCACCACGGCGTGACCATCACCGACGCGGCGCTGCACGAGGCCGTCGTGCTGTCGACGCGCTACATCGCCAGCCGCTTCCTGCCCGACAAGGCGATCGACCTGATCGACGAAAGCGCGGCCAAGGTGCGCCTGGACGAGGCGGACAAGCCGACCAAGGCCGACAAGCTTCAAGAGAAGCTGCGCGAGACGGTCGACGCCAAGAACGAGGCGATCATGCACCAGGACTTCGAGCTGGCGGCCTCCATCCGCGAAAAGGAGCAAAAGCTCCGCACCAAGGTCGAGGCGGAAGACCAGGGCGACGGCATTCGCAAGGACGTCAAGGTGACGCCCGAGGACGTGGCCGAGGTCGTGTCGCAGTGGACCGGCGTGCCGGTCACCCAGATGCAAAAGAAGGAAAGCGAGCGCCTGGTCAACCTGGAGAAGGTCCTGCACGAGCGCGTCGTCGGGCAGGATGAGGCGGTGTCCGCCGTCGCCCGCGCGATTCGCCGGGCCAGAAGCGGGCTGAAGGACCCGACCCGCCCGATCGGCTCCTTCATGTTCCTCGGCCCCACCGGCGTCGGCAAGACCGAGCTGGCCAAGGCCCTGGCGGAGGCGATGTTCGGCTCAGAGGACGCGATGATCCGCGTTGACATGTCCGAGTACATGGAGAAGTACTCCACCAGCCGGCTGATCGGCGCGGCCCCGGGCTACGTCGGCTACGACGAGGGCGGGCAGCTGACCGAGAAGGTGCGCAACAAGCCTTACTCGGTGGTGCTGCTCGACGAGGTGGAAAAGGCGCACCCGGATGTGTTCAACATCCTGCTCCAGGTCCTCGACGACGGCTTTTTGACCGACTCCAAGGGCCGGCGGGTCGACTTCCGCAACACCATTTTGATCATGACCTCCAACATCGGCGCGACCGCGCTGCGCGACGACAAGAGCGTCGGCTTCGGCGCGGTCAACGGGGCCGGGGACTTCAAGGCGATGAAGTCGCGGATGCTGGCGGAGCTGCGCCGGGCGTTTCGGCCGGAGTTCCTCAACCGCATCGACGAGACCGTGGTCTTCCACAGCCTCGACGCCAAGCAGCTGCGCGAGATCGTCAAGATCATGGCCAAAAACGTGCTGCACCGCCTGTCCGATCAGGACATCAACGTCAAGATCACGCCGGCCGGCATCGATGCGGTCGCCAAGGCGGGCTTTGACCCCGAGTACGGGGCGCGGCCGATCCGCCGGGCGCTGCAGCGCGACGTCGAAGACGAGCTGTCCGAGCTGCTGTTAACCGGTCAGGCCAAGGCGGGCGACACCATCACCATTGGCGCCAAGAAGGGCAAGCTGACCTTCGCCGTGCACCCGGCCCCGGCCGCCCCGGAGCCGGTCAAGGCTTGACAAACAAACACCGAATCTGGTACCATTAGTGCAATTGCATTTCGGTTAGGATGTGGCTGCGTCGATCTATTGTCCGGCGTAGCGCAAATAAAAACGCAAAAGTAACGGCGAACGCGCTTACTTTTCGTTTTTTTTTGCTCAAAACGCCGCCCAACCAGCAGATGTAACCTAACTGTAATATTTGACGGTAAATTCTATGAGGGGTGAACAAACTTGGTAGGACACTTAGTGAATTACGGCAAGCACCGCACCCGCCGTTCCTATTCCCGGATCAAAGAAGTACTCGATCTGCCCAACCTGATCGAGATCCAGACCAACTCATACCAGTGGTTTTTAGATGAAGGCCTGAAGGAAATGTTCGACGACATCATGCCGATCGAGGACTTCCAGGGCAACCTGTCGCTCGAATTCGTCGATTACCAGCTGCTTGAGCCGAAGTACACGGTCGAAGAGGCGCGCCAGCACGACGCGAACTACTCCGCGCCGCTGCACGTGACGCTGCGTCTGACCAACCACGAAACCGGCGAGATCAAGTCCCAGGACGTCTTTTTCGGCGACTTCCCGCTGATGACCAAGCAGGGGACCTTCATCATCAACGGCGCGGAGCGTGTCATCGTCTCCCAGCTGGTCCGCTCCCCTGGCGTGTACTACAGCAGCGAGACCGACAAGAACTCCCGCGTGACGTTCGGCACCACCGTGATCCCGAACCGCGGCGCGTGGCTTGAATACGAAACCGACGCCAAGGATCTGGCCTACGTGCGCATCGACCGCACCCGCAAGATTCCTTTGACGGAGCTCGTGCGCGCGCTGGGCTTTGGCGCCGACCAGGACATCATCAACATCTTCGGCGACAACGACTCGCTGATGCTGACGCTTGAAAAGGACGTGCACAAAAACACGGACGACTCCCGCACCGACGAGGCCCTGAAGGACATCTATGAGCGCCTACGCCCAGGCGAGCCGAAGACCGCGGACTCCTCCCGGTCCCTGCTGTACGCGCGCTTCTTCGATCCAAAGCGCTACGACCTGGCCAACGTCGGCCGCTACAAGGTCAACAAGAAGCTCAGCCTGAAGACCCGCCTGCTCGGCCAGACTTTGGCCGAGACCCTGGCCGACCCCGAAACCGGTGAGGTCATCGCCGCCAAGGGCGACAAGATCGACCGCCACGTGATGGACACGCTGGGCGGCTACCTCGACCAGCCGGACTTCAAGACCGTGACGATCCAGCCTTCCGACCAGGGCGTCGTCACCGACCCGATGACCATCCAGGTGATCAAGGTTTACTCCCAGGTCAACCCGGAGAAGGAAATCAACCTGATCGGCAACGGCCACATCGACAAGAAGGTCAAGTACCTGACCCCGGCCGACATCATCGCCTCCATGAACTACTTCCTGAACTTCCAGGAGGGCCTGGGCGCGACGGACGACATCGACCACTTGGGCAACCGTCGCATTCGCTCGGTCGGCGAGCTGCTTCAAAACCAGTTCCGCATCGGGCTGTCCCGCATGGAGCGTGTCGTGCGCGAGCGCATGTCGATCCAGGACACCGCGACCATCACGCCGCAGCAGCTGATCAATATTCGGCCGGTTGTTGCCTCCATTAAGGAATTCTTCGGTTCCTCCCAGCTGTCCCAGTTCATGGACCAGACCAACCCGCTGGGCGAGCTGACGCACAAGCGTCGCCTGTCCGCCCTTGGGCCTGGTGGGCTGACGCGTGACCGCGCGGGCTACGAAGTGCGAGACGTGCACTACACCCACTACGGCCGCATGTGCCCGATCGAAACGCCTGAAGGCCCGAACATCGGGCTGATCAACAGCCTCGCGTCCTACGCGGTGGTCAACCCGTACGGCTTCATCGAGACCCCGTACCGCCGTGTGTCTTGGACCGATCACAAGGTCACCGACAAGATCGACTACCTGACCGCCGACGAGGAAGATAACTACGTCGTGGCCCAGGCCAACGCGCCGTTGACCGACGACGGGGCCTTCGCCGAGGAGACCATCCTGGCTCGTAAGAAGGATGAAAACATCGAGACCACGGCCGACCACATCGACTACATGGACGTGTCGCCAAAGCAGGTAGTCGCGGTCGCGACCGCCTGCATCCCGTTCCTCGAAAACGACGACTCCAACCGTGCCCTGATGGGGGCCAACATGCAGCGCCAGGCGGTGCCTTTGGTCAACCCGCACGCGCCGCTTGTCGGCACCGGCATGGAGTACAAGGCCGCCCACGACTCCGGGATCGCCGTTTTGGCCGAGCACCCGGGGACCGTTGAGTACGTCGACGCCAAGGAGATTCGCGTTCGCCGCGACGATGGCGCGCTCGACAAGTACAAGCTGATGAAGTTCCGCCGGTCTAACGCCGGCAAGAACTACAACCAGCGTCCGATCGTCCGCCTGGGCGACAAGGTCGACGCCGACGAGATCATCGCCGACGGCCCGGCGATGGAGAACGGCGAGCTGGCCCTGGGCCAAAACCCAATCATCGCCTTCATGACCTGGAACATGTACAACTACGAAGACGCGATCGTGCTGTCCGAGAAGCTGGTCAAGGAAGACGCCTACACCTCGATTCACATCGAGGAGTACGAATCAGAGGCCCGCGACACCAAGCTCGGCCCTGAGGAGATCACCCGCGAGATCCCGAACGTCGGCGACGACGCCCTGAAGGACCTCGACGAGTTCGGCATCATCCGCATCGGCGCCGAGGTCCGCGACGGCGACATCCTGGTCGGCAAGGTCACCCCTAAGGGCGTCACCGAGCTGTCCGCCGAGGAACGCCTGCTGCACGCCATTTTCGGCGAAAAGGCCCGCGAAGTCCGCGACACCTCGCTGCGTGTGCCTCACGGCGGCGGCGGCATCATCCAGGACGTGCGTATTTTCACCCGCGAGGCCGGCGACGAGCTGGCACCTGGCGTGAACATGATGGTGCGCGTCTACATCACCCAGAAGCGCAAGATCCAGGTCGGCGACAAGATGGCCGGCCGTCACGGCAACAAGGGGACCGTCTCCGTCGTTGTGCCGGAAGAGGACATGCCGTTCCTGCCTGATGGCACCCCGGTCGACATTCTGCTGTCGCCAATGGGTGTGCCGTCCCGTATGAACATCGGGCAGGTGCTCGACCTTCACCTCGGGATGGCCGCCAAGAAGCTGGGCATCCACGTGGCAACGCCGGTCTTCGACGGGGCCAACGATGACGACCTGTGGGCCACCGTCAAGGAGGCCGGCATGGCGTCCGACGGGAAGTCCGTCCTGTACGACGGCCGCACCGGCGAGCCGTTCGAAAACCGCGTGAGCGTCGGCGTCATGTACTACATGAAGCTCGCCCACATGGTCGACGACAAGCTGCACGCCCGCTCCATCGGGCCTTACTCTCTGGTTACGCAGCAGCCGCTGGGTGGTAAAGCCCAGTTCGGTGGCCAGCGCTTCGGGGAAATGGAAGTTTGGGCCCTGGAAGCCTACGGTGCCGCCTACACCCTGCAGGAAATCCTGACCTACAAGTCCGATGACGTCGTGGGCCGTGTGAAGACCTACGAGGCGATCGTCAAGGGCGAGCCGATTCCTAAGCCTGGCGTGCCGGAGTCCTTCCGCGTGCTGGTCAAGGAGCTGCAAGCCCTCGGCCTCGACATGAAGGTCCTGGACGCCGCCAAGAACGAGATCGAACTGCGCGACATGGACGACGAGGACGACGATGTGGTATCCGTCGATGCCCTGGCCAAGTTCGCCGCCCAGCAGGAAGAGAAAAAGGCCCAGGAGGCTGCCACAGCCGCTTCCGAGCAACACGACGAACACTAGGAGGTTAGCCCTTTGATTGATGTCAATAAATTCGAAAGCATGCAGATCGGCTTGGCCTCGCCGGACAAGATCCGCAGCTGGTCGTACGGGGAAGTCAAGAAGCCCGAGACGATCAACTACCGGACGCTGAAGCCTGAACGCGATGGGCTGTTCGACGAGCGCATCTTTGGGCCGACCAAGGACTGGGAGTGTGCCTGCGGGAAGTACAAGCGCATCCGGTACAAGGGCATCGTCTGCGACCGCTGCGGCGTCGAAGTGACCCGCAGCAAGGTGCGCCGCGAGCGCATGGGCCACATCGAGCTTGCCGCACCGGTGTCTCACATCTGGTACTTCAAGGGGATCCCGAGCCGCATGGGTCTGGTCCTCGACATGTCCCCGCGCGCCCTTGAGGAAGTGATCTACTTCGCCTCCTACGTGGTGATCGATCCCGGCGACACGGCGCTTGAGAAAAAGCAGCTGTTGACCGAGCGCGAGTACCGCGACAAGCGCGACGAGTACGGCAACGTCTTCAACGCGAAGATGGGTGCCGAGGCGATCAAGGAGCTGCTGCAGGCCGTCGACCTCCCCAAGGAAGTCGCCGAGCTGAAGGAAGACCTGAAGTCCGCCCAGGGCCAAAAGCGCACCCGCGCGATTCGCCGTCTGGACATCCTCGATGCCTTCCTGGAATCCGGCAACGACCCGGCCTGGATGGTGATGGACACCATCCCGGTCATCCCGCCGGACCTGCGCCCGATGGTTCAGCTCGAGGGTGGGCGCTTTGCCACCTCCGACTTGAACGACCTGTACCGCCGCGTGATCAACCGCAACAACCGTCTCAAGCGGCTGCTCGACCTGAACGCGCCGAACATCATCGTGCAAAACGAAAAGCGCATGCTCCAAGAGGCCGTCGACGCCCTGATCGACAACGGGCGCCGTGGCCGTCCGGTCACCGGTCCGGGTAACCGCCCGCTGAAGTCTTTGAGCCACATGCTCAAGGGTAAGCAGGGCCGGTTCCGCCAGAACCTGTTGGGCAAGCGTGTCGACTACTCCGGCCGTTCCGTCATCGACGTCGGCCCGACGCTGAAGTTCTACCAGTGTGGTCTGCCGCGCTCCATGGCGCTTGAGCTCTTCAAGCCGTTCGTGATGCGCGAGCTGGTCGCCCGCGAGATGGCGTCCAACATCAAGAACGCCAAGCGCAAGATCGACCGCGAGGACGAGGACATCTGGGATGTGCTCGAAGACGTGATCAAGGAGCGTCCGGTTCTGCTGAACCGCGCGCCTACCCTGCACCGTCTGGGCATCCAGGCCTTTGAGCCGGTGCTGGTCGACGGCAAGGCGATGCGCCTGCACCCGCTGGTGTGTGAAGCCTACAACGCCGACTTCGACGGGGACCAGATGGCGATCCACGTGCCGCTGTCCGACGAGGCCCAGGCCGAAGCGCGCCTTTTGATGCTCGCCGCGCACCACATCCTGGCCCCTAAGGACGGCAAGCCGATCGTAACGCCTTCTCAAGACATCGTGCTGGGGAACTACTACCTGACGATGGAGCAGAAGAGCCGCGAAGGCGAAGGCATGATTTTCAAGGACGCAAGCGAGGTCCTGATGGCGCTGCAAAACGGCTACGTGCACCTGCACAGCCGCATCGCGATTGCCGTCAACTCCATGCCGGAGAAGCCGTTCGAAGACGCCCAGCGCAACAAGCTGATGGTGACCTCCGTCGGCAAGGTGATCTTCAACGAGATCATGCCGGAGGACTTCCCATACCTCAACGAGCCGACCCAAGACAACATTGTCAACGGTGTGCCCGCCAAGTACTTCCTGCAGCCGGGCGAGGACCTGTTCGCCTACCTGCAGGACGCGCCTTTGATCCTGCCGTTCAAGAAGGGCTTCCTGTCCGACATCATCGCGGAGGTCTTCAAGACCTACAAGGTGCAGCGGACGTCCGACCTGCTGGACGACATGAAGACCCTGGGCTACACCCAGGCGACGCACTCCGGCCTGACCGTCGGGGTTGCCGACGTGCCGAACCTGCCGGAAAAGGGCGAGATCGTTGAGGCGGCCCACAAGAAGGTCGCCACGGTTTCCAAGCAGTTCCGTCGCGGGCTGATCACCGACCAGGAGCGCCACGACCGCGTCATCACCATCTGGAACGACGCCAAAGACGACATCCAGCAGAAGCTGATCGACGCCTTCGACCCGACGAACCCAATCTCCATGATGAGTGACTCCGGTGCCCGTGGTAACATCTCGAACTTCACCCAGCTTGCCGGGATGCGTGGCCTGATGGCGGCGCCGAACGGTGGGATGATGGAAGTGCCAGTTCTGTCGAACTTCCGTGAAGGCCTGTCCGTCATGGAAATGTTCATGTCCACCCACGGCGCCCGCAAGGGGATGACCGATACCGCGCTGAAGACCGCCGACTCGGGTTACCTGACCCGTCGTCTGGTCGACGTTGCGCAGGACGTCATTGTCCGCGAGGAGGATTGCGGCACCGACCGCGGCCTTTTGGTCACGGCCATCCGCGAAGGCAACGAAATGATCGAGCCGCTGTACGATCGTCTGGTCGGGCGCTACACCCAAAAGACCGTCTACGATCCGAAGACCGGTGACGTCATCGTGCCTAAGGACACCCTGATGGACGAGGACGCGGCTCAGGCCGTGGTGGATGCCGGCGTTGAGGCCGTCACCATCCGCTCCGTCTTCACCTGCGACACCAAGCACGGCGTCTGCCAGAAGTGCTACGGCCGCAACATGGCCACCGGCACCCAGGTCGAAGTCGGCGAGGCGGTCGGCACCGTTGCCGCCCAGTCCATCGGCGAACCAGGGACCCAGCTGACCATGCGTAACTTCCATACCGGCGGTGTTGCCGGCGGCGAAGATATCACGCAGGGGCTGCCACGTGTTCAGGAAATTTTCGAAGCCCGCAACCCGAAGGGGCTTGCGGTGATCTCCGAGGTTGACGGTGAAATCACCGCCATCGACGAGAACCCGGCCGAGCACACCCGTGAGATCACGGTCAAGGGTGAGACCGACACGCGCACCTACAGTGTGCCTTACGCCTCCTCCGTTGCGGTTGCCGAGGGCGACCACATCGACCGCGGCGGCCGTCTGACCGGCGGCTCGATCGACCCGAAGCAGCTGATCAAGGTGCAAAACGTCATCTCGACGGAAAACTACCTGATCAACGAAGTGCAGAAGGTCTACCGCATGCAGGGGGTTGAAATCGGGGACAAGCACGTCGAGGTCATGGTGCGGCAGATGCTGCGCAAGATCCGCGTGATGGATCCGGGCGACACCGACATTTTGCCGGGGACGCTTCTGGACATCGCCGAATTCACCGAGCGCAACAAGCAGACCCTGGTGCAGGGTGGCATTCCGGCCACCGGCCGCCCGGTTCTGCTCGGGATCACGAAGGCCTCCCTTGAGACCAACTCCTTCCTGTCCGCGGCGTCCTTCCAGGAAACCACCCGTGTCCTCACGGATGCCTCGATCCGCGGCAAGAACGATCCGCTGGTCGGCCTGAAGGAGAACGTCATCATCGGGAAGATTATCCCGGCTGGTACCGGGATGGCGACCTACCGTCACATGGAGCCCAAGGCCGTCGGCACCGTTTCCGACAGCGTCTACTCCATCGCCGACATCGAAAAGCAGATGAAGGAAAAGGAGGCGGCCAAGGCCGCCGCCGACACCGACTCGTCGACTCAAGACTAGGCAGCACTAGAGGCATCACCCCGACTGGGGTGATGCCTCTTTGCGTTGCGCGGGGCCCGACGCGGCCGGTCGGTCACACAAAAGCGAGCCACCGATCACGTTTTGTGATCGGTGGCTCGCTTTGCTTTGTTCTGACGCGATGCTGACGGGCGCGTGCCGGATGTGGTCTGGGTCGGTTGACCCTGCAGCGCCTCACGCGATGGTCGCGTTCAGGCAGGTCTTGAAGTGGTCCAGCGCCCACTCTTGGCCGCCGGGCTTGAAGGTCGCCACGGCGTCTTGGTGGATGGTCAGCGGGTAGTTCAGGTTGTAGGCGTCCACGGCGGTGTGCAGCACACAGATGTCGGTGCAGACGCCGACCAGGTGCACCTCGGTGACGTCGCGCTCGCGCAGCCACAGGTCAAGCGGGGTGCCGGCGAAGCTGGAGTAGCGGGTCTTGTCAAACAGCACGACGTTGGCGCCCTGGTGTTCGGCGTACCACGGGGCAAGCGGGCCAAAGAGCTCACGGCCCCAGCTGCCGCGGACGTTGTGCGGCGGGAACAGCTTGCTTTCTGGGTGGTAGGGGTCGTGGGGCGTGTGCACGTCGGTCGGCAGGTAGACGAAGTCGTGAGCCGTTACGAACTGCGAAGCCAGCTCGACGATGCGCGGCGCGATCGCCTGCGCGGGGGCACCGGCGGTCAGGGCGCCGGTCGGGGCGACGAAGTCATTGGTGTAATCGATGATCAACAGGGCTTTGGGCATGGTGTAACACCTCCATGGCCCAACTGTAGCAGAATCGGGCGGGATGTCAAGACAGATGAAACACGTGAAAGCGTGCGCAAGTGAGGCGGGGCCAAAGCCCGGCGCGGCGGCATTTTGCGCGTGAAAAAAGTTGCCTGACGGGCGAATTTTCCTTGCGTTTTGAGGCGCAAGTCTGTATACTATCAAGAGTGCTGTGTAATCTATGGGTTACTATGCACTTCTGGCTCGTGTTGAGTCACGGTAGCGTGGATGTGAGAGGTTGCGACACGCCCGGCCGCTTTGCCACGGCGGCGTGGCGGAAATTTTCACGGAGCTAGTCTACTAACTGATAATAGACGAAGGAGGTCACACAATGGCAAAACAAAAGATTCGGATCCGGTTGAAGGCTTACGAACACCGCATCCTTGATCAATCCGCAGATAAGATCGTCGAGACAGCCAAGCGCACAGGTGCTACTATCTCTGGTCCGATCCCTCTGCCGACGGAGCGCAC
This sequence comes from Lacticaseibacillus kribbianus, assembly GCF_020180945.1. Lineage (GTDB taxonomy): Bacteria > Bacillota > Bacilli > Lactobacillales > Lactobacillaceae > Lacticaseibacillus > Lacticaseibacillus kribbianus. The sequence continues at coordinate 11,905 of NZ_JAIPUL010000001.1, forward strand.
GCTTTACACGGTGCTGCGTTCCCCGCATAAGTACAAGGACTCTCGGGAACAGTTCGAAATGCGCACCCACAAGCGCCTGATCGACATCATCAACCCGACGCCCAAGACCGTTGACGCGCTGATGAAGCTCGATCTGCCAAGCGGCGTTGACATCGAAATCAAATTATAATTCATAGTATTGGAGGTGTACCCATGACACGTAAAGGAATCTTAGGTAAGAAAATTGGCATGACGCAAGTTTTCACCGCTAACGGCGAACTCGTTCCCGTTACCGTGATCGACGTTACCCCAAACATCGTCCTGCAGGTCAAGACCGTTGAATCCGACGGTTACGAAGCAGTTCAGCTGGGCTACGGCGACAAGCGTGAAATTCTTAGCAACAAGCCAAGCGTCGGTCACGCCAAGAAGGCGGATACGACCCCTAAGCGCTTCATTAAGGAAATCCGTGATGTAGCGCTTAGCGAATACGAAGTGGGCAAAGAAGTCAAGGCTGACGAATTTGCCGCTGGCGACATCGTGGATGTCACCGGTACTTCCAAGGGCCACGGTTACCAAGGTAACATCAAGAAGGATGGCCAATCCCGCGGTCCTATGGCCCACGGCTCTCGCTACCACCGTCGTCCAGGTTCTCTTGGCGCCATCATCAACAAGGTGTTCAAGGGCAAGAAGCTGCCTGGCCGGATGGGTAACCACACCCGCACCATGCAAAACCTGACCGTCATCTCGACCGACCTGGAGCACAACGTCATCCTGATCAAGGGTAACGTCCCAGGCGCCAACAAGTCGTTCGTGACGATCCGTTCCGCTGTTAAGTCAGCGACCAAGTAATACGAAGGGAGGACATTAACTAATGGCAAACGTTACTTTATACAAGCAAGATGGCTCCGAGAACGGCACCGTTGAACTGAACGATGCAATCTGGGCGATCGAACCAAACGAAAACGTCGTGTTTGACGCAGTTGTGATGCAACGCGCTTCCCTTCGTCAAGGCACTTCTAAAGTTAAGAACCGCCACGAAGTTTCCGGCGGTGGCCGCAAGCCATGGCGCCAAAAGGGGACTGGCCGTGCGCGTCAGGGCTCGATCCGCAGCCCACAGTGGCGTGGCGGTGGGATCGTCTTTGGCCCACACCCGCGTTCCTACGCTTACCGCATCAACAAGAAGGCTTACCGCCTGGCGATCAAGTCCGTTCTGTCTCAGAAGGTTACCGATGCTGAGCTCGTCGTCGTTGACGCTTTGAGCTTCGACGCACCGAAGACCAAGGACTTTGCAGCAGCGCTGTCCGCGCTGAACGTGAACGAAAAGGCCCTGGTGGTTCTTGAGGCCGGCAACGACAACGCAGCCCTGGCTGCGCGCAACCTGCCGAACGTCAAGGTTATCGCCGCCGACGGGGTCAACGTCCTGGACGTTGTCAACTCCGGCAAGCTGATCGTGACCCAATCCGCACTCTCAAAGATTGAGGAGGTGCTCGCATAATGGAAGCACGCGACATCGTTTTACGCCCAATCGTGACCGAGCAATCCATGGCTGCCATGGACGACAAGAAGTACACCTTCGAAGTTGCCCAGCACGCCGAGAAGACCGCCGTTCGCCGCGCCGTTGAAGAAATCTTCGACGTCAAGGTGGCCAGCGTCAACATTGCCAACGTCAAGGGCAAGAAGAAGCGCCAAGGCAACTACGTGGGCTACACCCGCAAGCGCCGCAAGGCCATTGTGACCTTGACCGCCGATTCCAAAGAAATCAAGATCTTCGAAGACTAGTTCAAATAATAAGCATAGGAGGGAACAAGCGTGGGGATTATTAAGTACAAACCTACCAGCAATGGTCGGCGCAACATGTCTGGCTCTGATTTCGCTGAAATCACCAAGACGCGTCCTGAAAAGACGCTGCTTGAAAGCCAGAGCCACACGGCTGGCCGCAACTCATACGGTCACATCACGGTTCGTCACCGTGGCGGCGGCCACAAGCAATTCTACCGTACGATCGACTTCAAGCGTCAAAAAGACGGTGTCGTCGCAACGGTTAAGGCGATCGAATACGATCCAAACCGGACCGCGAACATCGCACTGCTTCACTACGAAGACGGGGTCAAGACCTACATTCTGGCACCTAAGGGCCTGAACGTCGGCGACAAGATCGTCTCCGGTGAAGAAGTCGACATCAAGGTCGGCAACGCGATGCCACTGAAGAACATCCCGGATGGGACGACGATTCACAACATCGAGCTCAAGCCTGGCAAGGGCGGCCAACTGGCCCGTTCCGCCGGCGCCTCCGCTCAGCTGCTGGGTAAGAACGACGACGGCAAGTACGTCACGGTTCGCCTGGCCTCCGGTGAAGTGCGCATGGTCCTCGCGGTTAACCGCGCGACCATCGGCGCTGTCGGCAACGAACAGCACGAACTGATCAGCATCGGTAAGGCCGGCCGCAAGCGCTGGCTCGGCTTCCGTCCGACCGTTCGTGGTTCTGTCATGAACCCTAACGATCACCCGCATGGTGGTGGTGAAGGTAAGGCACCTATCGGCCGTCCATCTCCACTTTCTCCATGGGGTAAGAAGACCCTCGGCAAGAAGACCCGTGATCACAAGGCCAAGTCCGAGAAGTTCATCGTTCGTCACCGTAAGACGAAGTAATTCATTTACTGAATCACATCCAATAAAGGAGGTCACACAATGGGTCGCAGTCTTAAAAAAGGACCTTTCGCCGATGCTCATCTGATGAAGAAGATCGAAGCGCAGGCGGACAGCGACAAGAAGACGGTCATCAAGACCTGGTCTCGTCGCTCTACCATTTTCCCAAGTTTCATCGGTTACACCATCGCCGTTTACGATGGTCGCAAGCACGTCCCAGTTTATGTTTCCGAAGACATGGTTGGTCACAAGCTGGGCGAATTCGTCCCAACCCGCACCTTCCGTGGTCATGCTAAGGACGACAAGAAGACCAAAGGGCGCTAGAAAGGAGCATATTCATGGCTGAACAAATTACGTCTGCAACCGCAACGGCCAAGACGGTTCGGATCGCTGCTCGCAAGGCGCGTCTGGTAATCGACTTGATCCGTGATCGCGACGTTGCCGAAGCACTGGCAATCTTGGACTTCACGCCACGCGCGGGTTCCCCGCTCGTCGAGAAGGTTCTCAAGTCCGCCATTGCGAACGCCGAACACAACTTTGACTTAGATGCGCAAAACCTTTACGTCAAGGAAGCCTACGTTAACGAAGGCCCAACCTTGAAGCGGTTCCGTCCGCGCGCCAAGGGTTCTGCATCACCGATCAACAAGCGCACCAGCCACATCACCGTGGTTGTTGCGGAAAAAGAAGCATAAGGAGGGATAACGCGTGGGTCAGAAAATTAATCCAAACGGTTTCCGTGTTGGCGTCATTCGTGACTGGGAATCCAAGTGGTACGCAGACAAAGACTTTGCTAAGTACCTTCACGAAGACATCAAGATCCGTTCATTCATCAACGGCAAGCTTGCGGAAGCCTCCGTTTCGACCATCGAAATCGAGCGCGCGGCTAACCGCGTGAACATTTCCATTCACACTGCCAAGCCTGGCATGGTGATCGGCAAGGGCGGCGCCCAGGTTGAAAGTCTGCGCAAGCAGCTCAACGACCTGACCGGCCGCAAGGTTCACATCAACATCGTCGAGATCAAAAAGCCTGATCTGGACGCCAAGCTCGTCGGCGAAAGCATCGCCGCTCAGCTTGAACAGCGCGTGGCCTTCCGTCGTGCCATGAAGCAAGCAATGCAGCGCACCATGCGTGCCGGTGCCAAGGGTGTTAAGACCCAGGCTGCCGGTCGTCTGAACGGTGCCGACATTGCCCGTCGTGAGCACTACTCCGAAGGTACCGTGCCTCTGCACACCCTGCGTGCCGACATCGACTACGCATGGGAAGAAGCGACGACGACTTACGGTCAGATCGGGATCAAGACCTGGATTTACCGGGGCGAAGTTCTCCCAGATCGGCCTAACCGTCCTCAAGCGAAAGGAGGGAAATAACCGATGTTAGTACCTAAGCGTGTTAAGCACCGCCGCGAATTCCGCGGTAAGATGCGTGGTGCCGCTAAGGGTGGCAAGGAAGTCAGCTTTGGCGAATTCGGTCTTGAAGCTTTGGAATCCCACTGGATCTCCAACCGTCAGATCGAAGCTGCCCGTGTTGCAATGACCCGTTACATGAAGCGTGGCGGTAAGGTTTGGATCCGCATTTTCCCTCAAAAGTCCTACACCTCTAAGGGTGTTGGGGTCCGCATGGGTAATGGTAAGGGTGCACCGTCCGGCTGGGTCGCAGTTGTTAAGCGCGAAAAGATCATGTTCGAAGTCGCAGGGGTGCCTGAAGAAGTCGCAAAGGAAGCTTTGCGTCTCGCCTCCACCAAGCTGCCGGTTCGCACCAAGATCGTGAAACGCGAGGAAGTAGGTGAGCAATCTAATGAAGGCTAAGGAAATTACGGCATTAAGCGCTGCTGAGATGCTCGAAAAGGAAAAGCAGTACAAAGAAGAACTTTTCAACCTGCGCTTCCAACAAGCAACTGGTCAGCTTGAAAACACTGCTCGCTTGAAGCAAGTGCGCCACAACATCGCACGGATCAAGACGGTCCTTCGGCAGCAAGAACTCAACAAATAATCGGAAAGGAGACAATCACCTTGGAAGAACGTAATTCTCGTAAAGTTTATCAAGGCCGCGTCGTATCAGACAAAATGGACAAGACCATTACCGTCGAAGTGAAGACGACTAAGACTCACCCGGTATACGGCAAGCGGGTCAAGTACTCGAAGAAGTACTACGCCCACGATGAGGAAAACACCGCTAAGACCGGCGACTTGGTCCGCATCATGGAAACTCGTCCGATGTCTCGCAACAAGCGTTTCCGTTTATTGAACGTTGTCGAAAAGGCAGTTCGTATCTAATCGAGATCGAGACGAAAGGAGGACCAACCCGTGATTCAACAAGAAAGTCGTCTTAAAGTGGCGGACAACTCCGGTGCCCGCGAATTACTGGTCATCAAAGTGCTTGGCGGTTCCTACCGCAAGACCGGTAACATCGGTGACATCGTTGTCGCAACCGTAAAACAAGCTACACCAGGTGGCGTTGTCAAGAAGGCTGATGTCGTGAAGGCTGTCATCGTCCGCACCAAGTCCGGTGCGCGTCGTGTCGACGGCTCCTACATCAAGTTCGACGAGAACGCGGCTGTCATCATCAACGCCGACAAGAGCCCAAAGGGGACTCGTATCTTTGGACCAGTCGCACGTGAGCTGCGTGACGGCGATTTCATGAAGATCGTTTCCTTAGCGCCCGAAGTTCTGTAATCTGACCTATAGGAGGTGCGAAACATGAAAATCAAAACTGGTGACAAAGTGCGGGTCATGCGCGGTAAAGACGCCGGCAAGACCGGGACGGTGACCAAGGTTCTGCTCAACACAGACAAGGTGATCGTCGAAGGCGTCAACATGATCAAGAAGCACCAAAAGCCAAGCAATGCCAACCCTCAGGGCGGCATTGTCGACAAGGAAGCAGCGATTCACGTGTCCAACGTGATGCTGCTCGACCCGGAAACCGACAAGCCTACGCGCATCGGCACCGAGATCAAAGACGGTAAAAAAGTGCGGATCGCCAAGAAGTCTGGTTCCGCAATCGAAAAGTAATCAGAAAGGAGGACTAAACTCGCATGACCAACCGTTTACAAGAACGCTACAACACTGAGATCGCGCCCGCTCTGGTTGAGAAATTCAGCTACAAGAGCACGATGCAGACCCCGAAGGTCGAAAAGATCGTCCTGAACATGGGTGTCGGCGACGCGACCCAAAACGCCAAGAACCTTGACGAAGCCGTTGCCGAGCTGAAGCTCATCTCCGGCCAGCAGCCTTTGATCACCAAGGCCAAGAAGTCCATCGCGAACTTCCGCCTGCGTGAAGGCATGGCCATCGGCGCCAAGGTGACCCTGCGCGGTGAACGCATGTACGATTTCCTTGACAAGCTGATCAACGTTTCCCTGCCTCGAGTTCGTGACTTCCACGGTATCTCCGCGAAGTCCTTCGACGGGCGCGGCAACTACACGCTTGGGGTCAAGGAACAACTGATCTTCCCTGAAGTGGATTACGACAAGGTAAACCGCGTTCGGGGCCTGGACGTTGTCATCGTTACGACGGCTAACACCGATGAAGAAGCACTCGAGCTGCTTTCCAAGCTTGGGATGCCATTCGCCAAATAAGGAGGGACACACTTGGCTAAGAAGTCAATGATCGTGAAGAACAATCGGCCTGCAAAGTTCGCAGTGCAAGAATACACACGCTGCCAACGCTGTGGCCGTCCGCATTCCGTCTACCGTAAATTCAAACTCTGCCGGATTTGCCTTCGTGAATTAGCACATGCCGGTCAAATCCCAGGTATGCGCAAAGCTAGCTGGTAAACCAGTACAAGTCAAAGGAGGTTAAATCAATGGTCTTGACCGATCCAATCGCAGATTACTTGACCCGGATTCGCAACGCCAACATGGTTCGTCACGAATCCCTGGTCGTACCTGCATCTAAGATGAAAATCAACATTTCCGAGATCCTTAAGTCTGAAGGCTTCATTCGTGATTACGAAGTCATCGAAGACGACAAGCAAGGCGTGATCCGTCTCTTCCTGAAGTACGGGAAGAACAACGAACGCGTCATCTCCGGTTTGAAGCGGATCTCCAAGCCGGGTCTGCGTTCATACGTGAAGGCGAACGAAGTGCCGAAGGTATTGAACGGCCTGGGCATCGCGATCCTTTCCACTCCAGAAGGCGTTATCACCGACAAAGAAGCCCGCGCGAAGAACGTCGGCGGCGAAGTGCTCGCGTACATCTGGTAATCTAAAACACTTAAAAGGAGGTGCCTACAAGTGAGTCGTATTGGTAATAAATCCATCACCGTCCCAGCGGGTGTCACCATCACCGCAGACGGCGAGAACATCACCGTTAAGGGTCCTAAGGGCGAATTGACTCGCCACTTTGCGCCTGAAATCGAAATGCACCAGGAAGGCGCGGAGATCACATTCACCCGCCCAGATGATTCCTGGAAGGCCATGCACGGCACGATGCGTGCGAACCTGAACAACATGATCGTCGGCGTGACCGATGGCTTCGTCAAGAAGCTTAAGCTCGTCGGGGTCGGCTACCGTGCCCAGAAGCAGGGCGAAAAGCTCGTCCTGGCCGTCGGTTACTCCCACCCCGTTGAGATGGAAGCACCGGCCGGCGTAACCTTCGAGGTTCCAAGCAACACCGAGATCAACGTGGCTGGGATTTCCAAGCAGGTTGTCGGTCAGTTTGCAGCCGAGATTCGTGCCGTTCGTTCCCCAGAACCTTACAAGGGTAAGGGTATCCGTTACGTCGATGAAGTTGTTCGTCGTAAGGAAGGTAAGACCGGTAAGTAGTCGTTAACACACTAACAAGAGGTGAACATTGTGATTTCTAAGCCAGATAAAAACAAAACTCGGCAGCGGCGTCACGCGCGTGTCCGGGGTAAGATTTCTGGTACGAGCGAGCGCCCACGCTTGAACGTTTTCCGTTCTAACAAGAACATCTACGCGCAATTAATTGATGACGTAGCGGGTGTGACGCTAGCAAGTGCCTCCACTCTTGATAAAGAAATTGCCGCAACTGACAACAAGACCGCCCAGGCAACCGCCGTTGGTGAACTGATCGCCAAGCGCGCCGTAGCCGCCGGTCACAAAGACGTGGTCTTTGACCGTGGTGGTTACCTCTATCATGGTCGCGTGCAGGCTTTAGCTGAAGCTGCGCGTGAAAACGGCCTCGAATTCTAATCAAAGGAGGATAACCAACACATGGCATCATACATCGATCCAAACCAACTCGACTTGGAAGACCGCGTCATCGCGATCAACCGCGTCACCAAAGTTGTCAAAGGTGGTCGCCGTCTGCGTTTCGCAGTCATCGCGGTCGTTGGCGATAAGCACGGTCACGTCGGCTTCGGTACCGGTAAGGCGCAGGAAGTGCCTGAAGCGATCCGTAAGGCCGTCGAAGACGCCAAGAAGAACCTGATCGAAGTGCCGGTCGTCGGCACCACGATTCCTCACGAAGTCATCGGCCATTTCGGCGCCGGCGAAGTACTGCTGAAGCCTGCCGTTGAAGGGTCCGGGGTCGCTGCTGGGGGCGCGGTTCGTGCCGTCATGGAACTCGCCGGTATCGCAGACGTTACCAGCAAGTCCCTCGGCCGTAACACGCCGATCAACATGATCCGCGCGACCGTCGCTGGGCTCAAGCAGCTCAAGACGATTGAGGAAACCGCCGATCTTCGCGGCGTGTCCGTTTCTCACTTACAAGACTAGGAGGGCACATAATGGCTCAAGTAAAAATTACGCTGACCAAGAGTGCTGCTCACCGGTTGCCTAAGCAACGTACGATTGTGAAGGAACTCGGTCTTGGTCGGGTTAACAGCTCGGTTATCAAACCCGACAACGCAGCCACCCGTGGTGCGATTTTCCAGATTTCCCACTTGGTTTCCGTTGAAGAGATCAAGGACTAAAACTACACGAAACGGAGGTGTCCTAGAGTATGAAGTTGCATGAATTAAAGCCAAGCGAGGGCTCTCGCCAGCACGGCAAGCGCCTCGGTCGCGGTACGTCCAGCGGCCAGGGTAAGACGGCCGGTAAGGGTCAAAAGGGCCAACTGGCACGTCAGGGCGGCAAGACCCGTCTCGGGTTCGAAGGTGGCCAGATGCCACTGTTCCGTCGCATGCCGAAGCGTGGGTTCAAGAACATCAACCGCAAGGACTTTGCTGTGATCAACTTGAAGGATCTCAACAAGTTCGAAGACGGGACCGAAGTCAACCCAGCACTGCTGATCGAAAGCGGCCTTGTCAAGGACGCAAAGGACGGCATCAAGCTGCTGGCTGACGGTCAACTCGACAAGAAGCTGACCATCAAGGTCAACAAGGCGTCCGAAGCTGCAGTTGAGGCGGTTAATGCCGCAGGCGGTTCGATCGAGGTGATCTAATGCTGAAGACCCTCATTAACGCGCTCAAAGTCAAGGAGATCCGCAACAAGATCCTCTTCACCTTAGGCGTATTACTGGTTTATCGGTTAGGTTCTCAGATCTCGGTTCCGGGCGTCGATGCCTCGGCGTTGACCAAAATCAGTGAGAGTGGCTTGATCCCGTTACTTGACACTGTCAGTGGTGGCGGCCTTTCGAACTACTCGATTTTCTCCATGGGGGTTTCACCATACATCACGGCGCAGATCGTGGTCCAGCTGTTGCAGATGGACATCGTGCCGAAGTTCGTCGAATGGAGCAAGCAGGGTGAAGTGGGGCGGCGCAAGCTGAACCAGGTCACCCGCTACCTGACCATCGGCCTTGGATTCTTCCAGGCGATCGGGATCACGGCCGGGTTCCAAACCCTGTCGGTCTACGGTCTGGTCAAGAACCCAAACATTCAGACCTACGTCGTGATTGGGATCATCCTGACCGGTGGGACCATGCTGTTGACCTGGATGGGTGAGCAGATCACCGATAAGGGGATCGGCAACGGCGTGTCGATGATCATCTTTGCCGGGATCATCGCCCGCCTCCCAAGTGGCTTCCAGGAGTTGTTCACCGATAACATCACGAACAACGACCCGAGCGACCTGTGGAAGGGCATCCTGTTCCTGGTTGCGCTGGCCGTGCTGCTGATCGCAGTCGTGACCTTCGTCACCTGGGTTCAACAGGCCAACCGCAAGATTCCGATCCAGTACACGCGCCGCGTCACCGCGGCCGGCAGCAATTCCTACCTGCCGTTGAAGGTCAACGTCGCCGGGGTTATCCCGGTCATCTTCGCCAGCTCGTTCATCGTGACGCCGCAGACCATCCTGATGGCCTTCCAGGCCAAGCACGCGGGCGACGGCTGGTACCAGGTGATGACGAACATCTTCAACATGCAAAAGCCGGCCGGGACCGCGATTTACACCCTGCTGATCGTCGTCTTCACGTTCTTTTACGCCTTCGTCCAGGTCAACCCGGAGAAGGTGGCCGAGAACCTGACCAAGCAGGGGAGCTACATCCCAGGCGTCTGGCCGGGTAAGGAGACCGAAAAGTACATGTCCGGTGTGCTGATGCGCCTGTCAACGGTCGGCGCCCTGTTCCTTGGGGTTGTCGCCTTGATGCCGCAGCTGGCCGCCAACATCTGGGGCCTGCCACAGTCCATCGGGCTGGGCGGCACGAGCCTTCTGATCGTGGTCATGACCGCCGTTGAGCTGGTTCGCCAGCTGGACGGGCTGCTCATGAAGCGCGAGTACGTCGGCTTCATCCAGGACGATCTCATCGCAGACTAGTCAATATCGAGGAGGATGCAACGTGAATCTCATTTTAATGGGACTTCCCGGTGCAGGTAAGGGGACGCAGGCCGAGAAAATCGAGGCCGAGTACCCCATTGCCCACATCAGTACAGGGGATATGTTCCGCGCGGCCATGGCGGCCGGCACGGAGCTGGGGCTCAAGGCCAAGTCCTACATGGACGCCGGGACCTTGGTTCCCGACGAGGTGACCGAGGCCATCGTGAAGGAACGCCTAGGCGAGTCCGACACCGATGCCGGTTACATGCTGGACGGCTTCCCACGCACCATCGCGCAGGCCGAAGCGCTCGAGACCATCACGACGGACCTGAACAAGCCCGTCGAGGCAGTGATCAACATCGCCGTTGAACCAGAGGTCCTGGTGGATCGGCTTTCCGGCCGCTTCATCTGCAAGACCTGCGGGGCGACCTACCACAAGCTCTACCACCCGACGAAGGTGGCGGGCACGTGCGATCGCTGCGGCGGCCACGAGTTCTTCCAGCGCGAGGACGATAAGCCCGCAACGGTGAAGAATCGCCTCAAGGTCAACATCGAGATGAACACGCCGCTGCTTGACTTTTACCAGTCGCGCAACCTGCTGTTCACCGTCAACGGCGACCAAGACATCGACCTGGTCTTTGCTGAGGTCCAGGCGATCCTGAAGAAGATCGCGAAGTAAGCACCGCCTTTTGCAAACACCCCTGACTGTTTTCAAAAACTTGTTTTTATGGTACAATATCGCGGTATGTGCGGTGAGTGCCAGTGGCCTCACCCTTTTCGCGCGTAGCACCAGACATTTAGGAGGAAAATCTTAGTGGCAAAAGACGATGTAATCGAGATTCAAGGCACCGTGGTCGATACCTTACCGAACGCGATGTTCCAAGTCGAGCTTGAGAACGGGGCGACCATCCTGGCCCACGTCTCCGGCAAGATCCGGATGCACTACATCCGCATCCTGCCCGGTGACCGGGTGACCGTGGAGCTGTCGCCGTACGATCTGACCAAGGGCCGGATCACGTACCGCTTCAAGTAGGGTGTCACAACCCCTGCCACGTGCCTGATTAGATAATACCCTGTGCCATTCTGGCACACCCAGAGGAGGCTTAATCATGAAAGTACGTCCATCCGTCAAAAAGATGTGCGAGCACTGCAAAGTGATCCGCCGCAAAGGCCGTGTCATGATCATTTGCCCTGCAAACCCTAAGCATAAGCAACGCCAAGGCTAAAACCTAAAACACAAATAGGAGGTGTCCATCGTATGGTTCGTATCGCTGGTGTCGACTTACCACGTGGTAAGCAAATCGTTGTTGCCCTGACCTACATTTTTGGGATCGGCAAGACCACCGCTCAGAAGATCCTCAAGGACGCAGGCGTTCCTGAAAACGTCCGCCAAGAAGACCTGACCCCAGATCAAGAAGACAAGATCCGCGCAGCCGTTGACAACATCAAGGTTGAAGGCGATCTTCGTCGCGAAGTCAGCCTGAACATCAAGCGGCTTCAGGAAATCGGTTCCTATCGTGGGATCCGTCACCGCCGTGGTCTGCCTGTTCGCGGTCAAAACACCAAGAACAACGCACGGACGCGCAAGGGTAAGAAAGTTACCATTGCCGGCAAGAAGAAATAACTAAGAAGGAGGTAATATTCGATGGCAGCACGCAAAACAACTCGTAAGCGTCGGGTGAAGAAGAACATCGAGTCCGGTGTGGCTCACATTCACTCCACGTTCAACAACACGATCGTCATGATCACCGACCCTCGCGGCAACGCGATCGCCTGGTCCTCAGCCGGTGCCTTGGGCTTCAAGGGTTCCCGTAAGTCCACGCCTTTCGCCGCCCAGATGGCAGCGGAAGCCGCAGCTAAGGAATCCATGGAGCACGGCATGAAGTCTGTTGAAGTAACCGTCAAGGGCCCTGGCTCTGGCCGTGAAGCCGCGATTCGCTCCCTCCAGGCAACTGGACTTGAAGTGACCGCGATCCGCGATGTTACACCGGTTCCGCACAACGGTTCCCGTCCTCCAAAGCGTCGTCGTGTGTAATTGTTACCAGACGACTCGTCTTGGTTGACAATGTTCACTTCTCGTTTTGAAAGGGGTACAGACTAGATGATCGAATTTGAAAAGCCGAACATCACCAAAGTTGACGAAAGCACCAACTACGGCAAGTTCGTGGTTGAGCCGCTCGAGCGCGGCTACGGGACCACGTTAGGTAACTCGCTGCGTCGCATCCTGTTATCCTCTTTGCCTGGTGCTGCGGTCTCCAACATCCAGATCGATGGTGTGCTCCACGAGTTCTCCACGATCGACGGCGTGCTGGAAGACGTCACCCAGATCATCCTGAACATCAAGAAGCTCGCCTTGAAGATGACGGCGGATGACGACAAAACCGTCGAAATCGACGTGACGGGGCCGGCGACGGTGACCGCCGCGGACATCGTGACGGACAGTGACGTCGAAGTGCTGAACCCTGAGCAGTACATCTGTACCGTTGCTGAGGGCGGCCGCTTCCACGTTCGGATGACGGTTCGCACCGGTCGCGGCTATGTGCCGGCAGACCAGAACAAGAGCGACGACATGCCGATTGGGGTATTGCCTGTCGACTCCATTTTCACCCCCATCAGTCGGGTCAACTACCAGGTTGAAAGTGCACGTGTTGGGCGGCGCAACGACTTCGACAAGCTGACTTTGGATGTTTGGACCAACGGTTCGATTTCTCCGCGCGAGGCGATCAGCCTGGCCGCGAAGATCATGACCGAACACCTCGACATCTTCGTCAACTTGACCGACGAGGCCAAGAACGCCGAAATCATGGTTGAAAAGGAAGAGACCCACAAGGAAAAGATGCTCGAGATGACCATCGAAGAGCTCGACTTGTCCGTCCGTTCTTACAACTGCCTGAAGCGTGCTGGCATCAACACGGTTCAGGAACTGACCAACAAAACAGAAGCCGATATGATGAAGGTGCGCAACCTCGGCCGCAAATCACTTGAAGAAGTGAAGAACAAGTTATCCGACTTGGGCCTGGGTCTGCGCAAAGAAGATTAATCTCGTAAAGGAGGCCAATCCATGAGTTACCGGAAATTAGGGCGTACGAGCTCTCAACGTAAAGCACTGCTTCGCGATCTGACGACGGATCTGATCATCAACGAACGGATCACGACGACCGAAGCCCGCGCCAAGGAAATCCGCTCCACGACGGAAAAGATGATCACCCTGGGCAAGCGCAACGACTTGCACGCACGCCGTCAGGCTGCCGCATTCCTGCGCAACGAAATCGCGGACGTCAAGGAAGACGGCGACAAGGTTGTCGTTCAGTCCGCCCTGCAGAAGCTGTTCTCTGACGTTGCCCCACGCTACGCAGAACGCAACGGCGGTTACACCCGCACGTTGAAGACCGCGCCTCGTCGTGGCGATGCCGCACAAATGGTCATCATCGAACTCGTCTAAGTTCGCCTGACCACTTTTTTCAAAACCGAGCCGACCCCTGTGGCCGGTTCACTTTGATCATTTGATCGATGGAGCGTTACGATGTTGGCTACCTATTGGTATGGGCGTCAGCCCCAGGCCTCGGCCTGCCGAGTCTAGCTTGCGAGCACCGGGCAACCGGTGTCTCCATCTCAAATGATTTTTTTACATACTGAAGCCGGCCGCTGGTCGGCTTTTTGTGTTGCAGTGGGTGGGCCGCGGCCTGCGGGTCCCGGGGCGGGGCGGGCTGCGCGGCCGGGGCGAGCCGCGGTCTCGCCCCTAGATTTGACGCCGGAGCCGCGTTGCGGCTACCCCGTCGCCAAATCTGCCGGGCGCGGCAGCGCGAATGCCCCGCCAAGCCCGCGGGTCATCCGGGCCGCCGCTCCTTTCGCTGCCCGCCCCGCCCCGGAACCCTCCGGCCGCTACACAGTGGGCGATGCAGTGTGGCGGCCGGTGTTAGAGTTCTTCGGGTGGTGCGCGATGACGTGTGTGCCTGCTGCTCGCGTGTCGCGCCGTTCGGTCCGCCGGCGTGCGGCGCCCATCGTTCAAGGTCGCGCAGTGGCTTGGGGGTTTACTGACGAAAACCAAGCGTGTTACGATTGAAGTGATGAGAGACGCCGCTGACGCAACAACGAAAGTGGGGACGACCATGACCGAAGCACCCGTACCACGCATTGACTCGGTGGCGATGCTGCCGAACTTGTTTCTGCGCGTGACCTACAAGGACGGCGAGGTGCGCTACGTGCGCAGCCCGGTGAACAAGCAGATCGCCGCCGGGGCCTCGCGCAAGGTGACCGCCAAAAGCCTGGGGGACATGATGCAGGCCAGCGCGGCGAGCTACATTCCTGCCAACGCCATCGACATCAACCCGGACAACACGTTCGCCGTGAATTCGGTGGACTACGACGGCGACGACCTGTACCGCAACGGGCGCCGGTCGTACATGGCGTAGCGCGGCAAGGGGCGGCCTCCCGGTGGGGGGCCGCCTTTGTGCGTCTCACGATGCCCGGCCGGATGCGCACGTTCGCGGCCAAACGGTGACAGTTCGACGGCATTAGTGATACAGTTAGCGTTTTAGCGGCATGACAGTTGTAAATATGGTATCATGATTCCGTCATGCAAAATCGGAAAAGAGGGGCATCATGGCCGAAGCGATCACGATCGATCATTTGAATTTTCATTATCCGGATGCGGATCATCCCACGCTCAAGGACATCAGCCTGACCGTGAACCAGGGCGAGTGGGTCGCCATCATCGGGCACAACGGATCCGGCAAGTCGACGCTCGCCAAGAACATCAACGGCCTGCTGGCGCCGGACTCGGGCACGGTGGTGGTCGGCGGGCTGACGCTGTCCGAGGAGACGGTGTGGGCGATCCGCGCGAAGGTCGGCATCGTGTTCCAGAACCCGGACAACCAGTTCGTCGGCGCCACGGTGGCCGACGATGTCGCGTTCGGACTGGAAAACCGCGGCGTGCCGCGCCCCGA
This sequence comes from Lacticaseibacillus kribbianus, assembly GCF_020180945.1. Lineage (GTDB taxonomy): Bacteria > Bacillota > Bacilli > Lactobacillales > Lactobacillaceae > Lacticaseibacillus > Lacticaseibacillus kribbianus. The sequence goes on from NZ_JAIPUL010000001.1 coordinate 27,133, forward strand.
GATGCTGGTGCGGGTGCAAGACGCGCTTGAGGCGGTCGGAATGAGCGAGTTTGCGACCCGCGAGCCGGCGCGGCTGTCCGGCGGCCAGAAGCAGCGCGTCGCCATCGCCGGCATTGTCGCGCAGCGCCCGGACATCATCATCCTGGACGAGGCGACGTCGATGCTGGACCCGGCCGGGCGCGCGGAGATCGTCGCGCTGATCCAGAAGCTGCGAGAGGCCACGAACCTGACCGTGCTGTCGATCACCCACGACATCGACGAGGCGGCCAAGGCCAACCGCGTGATCCTGCTCAACGACGGCGAGATCAAGGAAACCGGGACGCCAGCCGAGATTTTTGCTTACGGCCCCGAGCTGATCTCCCTGGGGCTGGACGTGCCGTACCCGGAGAAGCTCAAGGCGGCGCTGGCCGCCCGCGGCGTTGCGATGCCGTCTCACTACCTTGACGAGGAAGGCCTGGTGGATTACCTATGGACATTACATTCGACCATGTGAGCTTCACGTACCAAGCCGGGACGCCGTTCGCCGGGGTGGGGCTGAGAGACATCACCACCACGATTCGCGGCGGCGAGTACACGGCGATCATCGGCCACACCGGGTCGGGCAAGTCGACGCTGTTGCAGCACCTCAACGCGCTTTTGAAGCCGACCTCAGGCACGGTGACCATCGGCGACTTCACCATCACCGCCGAGACGTCGAACAAGAACCTGCGGCCGCTGCGTCAGAAGGTCGGGATGGTGTTCCAGTTCGCGGAGAACCAGCTGTTCGAGCAGACCGTCGCCCAAGACATCGCGTTCGGGCCCAAGAACTTCGGCGTGCCGGAGCAGGAGGCCCTCGACTTGGCGGCGAAAATGATGCCGCTGGTCGGGCTGCCAGACACGCTGCTGGACCGCTCGCCCTTCGACCTGTCCGGCGGGCAGATGCGCCGCGTGGCGATCGCCGGGGTGCTGGCGATGCAGCCGGAGGTGCTGGTGCTCGACGAGCCGACCGCGGGGCTTGACCCCGCCGGGCGCCTGGAGATGATGCAGATGTTCAACCGGCTGCACCAGGAGTCCGGGCTGACCATCGTGCTGGTCACGCACCAGATGGACGACGTGGCGGACTACGCGGACAACGTGCTGGTGATGCAAAACGGGGCCCTGGTGCGCCAGGGCGCGCCAGCAGACGTGTTCGCCGATCCCGCCTGGCTGCGCGAACACTCGCTGGGCCTGCCGAAAACCGCGGTGATGGCCGAAAAACTTGCGGCCAAGGGTTTTCGCTTCGATCCGCTGCCGCTGACCGCGGCGGCTTTGGCCGACCAGCTGGTCCCGCAGATCGGGGGTGGCGCCCGTGAATAAGCTGCTGCTTGGGCGTTACCTGCCCGGCGACTCCTGGGTCCACCGGCTGGACCCGCGGACCAAGCTGATGGCGAGCTTCTACTACATCGCCATCATTTTCCTCGCCAACAACTGGCAGTCGTACCTCCTGATGTTCGCCGTCACCATGGCGATGCTCGCGGCGTCCAAAATCAAACTGGGCTTCTTCCTGCGCGGCGTGCGGCCGATGATCTGGCTGATCCTGTTCACCGTGGTGCTGCAGATCTTCTTCACCAAGGGGGGGCCGACGTACTGGTCCTTCGGGTGGCTGGCGATCACGCAGTTCGGGCTGATCAACGGGGCGTTCATCTTCATGCGCTTCGTCTTGATCATCTTCGTCTCGACGCTGCTCACGCTGACCACGCAGCCGCTGTCTCTGGCGGACGCGGTGGAGTCGCTGCTGCGACCGCTGCGCAAGCTGCACGTGCCGGTCACGGAGCTGGCGCTGGTGCTGCAGATCGCGCTGCGCTTCGTGCCGACGTTGATGGATCAGACCACCAAGATCATGAACGCACAGCGCGCCCGCGGGGTCGATTTTGGCTCCGGCAACCTGTTCCAGCAGATGAAGGCCGTGGTGCCGCTTCTGATCCCGCTGTTCGTGGACTCGTTCACGATTGCCGAGGACCTCGCGACGGCGATGGACGCCCGCGGTTACCAGGGCGGGGACAACCGCACCAAGTACCGCGTGCTGCGCTACCACCGCGCCGACTGGCTTGCCGGTGCCGCGATGGTCGTGCTGACGGCGGCGTTGGTGCTGCTGCGCGCAAGATAGGACTGCGGTCGGGCGGTCGCCCCCACGGGGACGGCCGCTTTTGACTGCCGAAAGGACGACAATGACGCATTACAAACTGACGCTGGCCTACGACGGCACCAACTTCGCCGGCTACCAGGTCCAGCCGCACCAGCGCACAGTGCAGGGCGTGCTCCAAAAGGCGCTGGGCAAAATGGCCAAGTGCGAGTCGATTCACATCGACGGCTCCGGCCGCACGGACTCCGGCGTCCACGCGCTGGGGCAGGTGGTCTCCTTCGACTACCCGGGCGAGATCCCGGCGCGGTCGATGCTTCTGGCGATGAACTCGCTGATGCCCCTGGACATCGAGATCCTGAACGCCGAGATCGTGCCGGCCAGTTTTCACGCCCGCTACTCGGCCATCGGCAAGCGCTACATGTACCGCGTGGCGCGCGGGCGCTTCACCGACCCGTTCAACCGCCTGTACACCGGTCACTACCCGTACCCGCTGGACCTCGACTTGATTCGCGCGGCGCTGCCGGACGTGGTCGGCACGCACGACTTCACGAGCTTCGCGGCCAGCGGCGGCGTGATCGAGAACAAGGTGCGCACCATCTACGAGGCGACGGTGCGCGAGGACGCGGCGACAAACGAAATCGTGTTCGAGTTCTACGGCAACGGCTTTCTGTACAACATGGTGCGCATACTGGTGGCGACGCTGCTTGAGATTGGCAACGGCCGCCGCCCGGTGCACGACTTCCTGCGGCTGTACGAGGTCTTGGACCGCCAGCAGGCGAGGGGCACCGCCCCGGCCTCGGGGCTGTATTTGAAGGAAGTGTATTATCCGGACCAGGGCGGAGCGCGGCGGGCTTAGGACACCGTCTAGCGTAAGGCCAGCGCTTGGGCCGCACTATGGCCCGAGCGCTGGCCTTAGCTAGACGAGTGGCCGTTGCCGCGCGTAGCCCGACGACGACCAGAGGGCGAAGCAAGGCGGGTTTAGCGAATCGGCTAGCGGAAGACCCGCATTTGACGCGCACTTAGCTAGACGAACCGGCGTTGCGCCGTGTAGCCCGATGACCAGAGGGCGACTAGCCGGGTACGCCTGGTAGAGTTGACGAGAAAAACGCGCCGGGCGCGTTGACTTCCGCGCCCATTTTTGGTATGTTAGTAGCTGGTATTGTTTGCCCCACGATAAGCCCCGGAAACTTATGACGTGTCAAACAAGCACAGAAACATTGGAGGAAACAAATCGTGCGTACAACATTTATGGCTAAGCCAGGCGAAATCGAACGTAAATGGTATGTGATCGACGCAACGGACATCAGCCTTGGCCGTTTGGCTTCCGTCGTCGCTTCCATCCTGCGCGGCAAGAACAAGCCGACCTTTACCCCGCACGTTGACACCGGTGACAACGTCATCGTGATCAACGCCGCGAACCTGAAGCTGACCGGCAACAAGGCCAGCGACAAGATCTACTACCGTCACAGCCAACATCCAGGTGGTCTGAAGCATGAAGTTGCTGGCGATCTGCTGAAGAACGACCCAGCACGCTTGGTCGAATACGCTGTCAAGAAGATGCTGCCTACCAAGAACACTCTTGGTCACCAGCAATTCATGAAGCTTCACGTGTACGCAGGGGAAGATCACTCCCACGAAGCACAGAAGCCAGAAGTACTCGACATCACCAACCTAATCTAAGGAGGATACAACTGTGGCTCAAGTATCTTACAGCGGCACTGGTCGCCGCAAAAACTCCGTTGCCCGGGTCCGTCTGGTTCCTGGCTCCGGCAAAATCACAATCAACGGCAAGGACGTCCACGACTACCTGCCATATGAAAACCTCATCCTCGATCTGACCCAGCCGTTCGGCATCACCGAAACCACCGGTCAGTACGACGTCTTGGTTAACGCCAATGGCGGCGGCTTCACCGGCCAGACCGGTGCAATCCGTCACGGGATCTCCCGTGCGCTGCTCACCGTTGACCCAGACTTCCGCGGCCCTCTCAAGCGCGCCGGCATGCTCACGCGTGACCCTCGCATGAAGGAACGTAAGAAGCCAGGTCTGAAGAAGGCCCGTAAGGCTAGTCAGTTCTCCAAGCGTTAATATCAATCCTATTTTCGCGGGTATCGTCGATTCTTCGACGATACCGGAGGCCCGGCCTACTGTAAGTTCGCTCATTATGAGCGGACTTATTTTTTTGCTTTGAGAAGGCGTCCAGGGTCGCGTGAATAGGCGCTTTGCTGGCTCTGCGTTAACTGGTGGTGAAGAACAGTCTGATACTTATTGGGAGTTTCGCTTTGGCCGAACTCCTTTTATTTTATTAGGACTCAGCAGGAATTGACGCGTCTTAAGTTGCGGATAAGTAGATTACCTCCCCGTTTTTTGCTGCACGTTTACACTACTGAAACGGCGTAGTACAATCGGTAAGAAGTGCAAGCGCTTACGGCGGACAAATTTCGGGCGTGAGCGCGAAGGAGCGAGGACGATGGTGGGACTGGAGTGGCGCAAGTGGGTGCGCGGGCGGCGACTGTGGGCGTGCCTGCTGATTCTGGTGGCGCTGATGATCGGCTGCCTTGAGATGGAGCGGCGGCAGCAGGCCGCCGCAACGGACTGGCAGGTGCGCCAGGTCGACAAGCGACTGGCCCAGGCGCAACGCATGGCCAAGTCGGCCGACCCAACCGCGCGCCGGCTGGGGAAACAGGACCTGGCGAATCAAAAGCAGATCCGCCGGCGGATCGCGACCGGGGATGCTGCCGGCGTGCTCGCGGCGACCTGGCGCAGTTTTCAGGGCGGGACGAAGGGCGACAAACTGCCGGCCGTCGCGCCCATCGCGGACACCATGGTGACGATGCTGCACGCGGGCGAGGCCGAGGCGATGCGCGCCCAGCTGGTGTACTTGCGCCAGCACAATGTGGCGCCGATCCTGCCGCTGGCCATCCCGACCAACCCGGACACCGCGACGACCAACAACCTGGACGCCTACGATCAGCAGTTCTTCGCCCACACGCGCCAGTACCACCCCGACGCCTGGACCCAGGTCTGGCAGTGGGCTTCAGTCGGTGGCCTGCTGGTGGCGCTGGCCGTCTTGAACCTGTTTTTGGGCGATGCCTTAGCCGAGGAGCGGCACGGCCGCGTCGACCACGTGCGGTGGCTGCGGCTTCAAAACGTGTCGTGGCGGCGGCTGGTGCTGACCAAGTTCGCCTTTCACTTCGTGGCGTCACTGGCGCTGGTGGCTGCGGCGTTCGGGCTGTTTTTAATCTACGCCGCGGTTCGCTCCGGCCTCGGCGACCTGCGCTACCCGGTTCAGACCTGGGTGGCCGGCAAGGCGGTGACGCCGCACTGGGCCTGGTCAACCGCGCGGGACGACGCCAACTTTTTCCTGCCGCTTCAGATCCAGATTGCGCCGCTGGCCCGGTACCTGGGCCGCTACGCCGGGCTGGTCGTGGCGGTTTTGGCCGCCAACAGCGCCTTAGCCATGCTGGTCAACCGCTTCTTGCCCAGCCGCATCGCCGGGCTGATGATCGGCGTGGTGGCACCGCTACTGTTCTTCGTGCTGCCGACCAGCAAGTTCAGCCCTTGGACCTACCTGAACGGCGACTGGGTCGCCAGCAATTACCTGGCGCATGTGCTGGGCACCAGTGCGACGGTGTGGCCGTACGTGCTGGGCGGCATCATCGCGGTGGCGGCCCTGGCGCTGCTCGGGGCCTTGGTACCTGTGAAAGGACGGCGAGTCGCATGACTGAGATCAGTTTGTACCAGATGAGTTTTGCTTACCGGCACCACCCCGTGTACGAGAAGGCCAGCCTGACGCTGACCCAGCCCGGGGTCTACGGGCTGGTGGGCCCGAACGGCAGCGGCAAAAGCACGCTGTTCGACCTGCTGTGCGGGCTGCTGCGGCCACAGACCGGGACGATCACGCTGGACGGCGCGGCGCCGAGTGCCGGCGTGGTTTTCAACACCATCGCCTACGGACAGGACGCGGGTGTCCTGTACCCGCGGCTGTCGGGTGCCGACCACCTGCGCTTCGTGGCCAAACAGCACGGCCGAGACGCCGCGGCCATCGCCGCCGTGTCGGCCCAGCTGGACCTGGCCGCCTTCGTGGCCCAGCCCGTCGGCAGCCTGTCGATGGGCCAAAAGCAGCGGGTGGCGATCGCCTTGGCGCTTTTGCCGCAAACGCCGGTTTTGCTGCTGGACGAGCCGCTGAACGGTCTGGATCCGGATTCGGTGATCATCATCCGCAAGCTGCTGGTGGGGCTGCAAGACAGCGGCCGCATCGTGCTGGTGTCGTCGCACAACTTGGCGGAGCTTGAGAAGGTCACGAACCACTACCTGTTCAAGGTCGGCACCGCGCTGCAGGAGGAAGTGGTGACAACGGCGGCCGAGGCGCGGTACGAGGAGCTGTTCCACCGGGCGGCGACGGAGTAGGCGCCGAGTCGGGCGGCGCCTTGGGTGCGTGATCCGGACCGGGCTGGCGGTGCGAGGCGCCTGCTCGACCCGGGTGGCGGTGCGAGGAAAGGAGTGAGGGCGATGCTTGATCTGTGGTGGTGCCGGCTGCGGCGGTCCCGCCTTCTGGTGGCGCTAGCCGCGGTGGCGATGCTGCTCGGCAGCGGGGTGGCCGGTGTGACCTACTGGCGCAAGGCGCAGGAGGAGCAGGCGCTGGCGGCCAGGCTGAATCGGCAGGTGGAGGACCTGGCGCAGGAGGTGGCGCAGGCCCCGGCGAAGCCGAAGCAGCCGAAGGCAGCCGAGCGGCCGTACTGGCAGGCGCTGGCACTCAAAAAGCGGCTGGTGACCGACCAGCACCACGCGGCTTCGGCGCTTGAAGTGCGGGACTACCGAGGCTTCACCCGCAACTACGCCGCCGCCCTGACGACGACCCTGGCGCTTGAGAAGGTGCAACCCGGCAGCGGGCTGGCGCTGACCCAGACGACGCTGGCGGCGCTGAAAAGCCGGCGCCGGCGCGCCCTCAAGGTGGCGGCCAGCGGCCAGACGCTGATCTGGTCGACCTGGTCGCTGGCGCCGCGGGCACTGGCGGCGCGCTGCCTCGCCTTTTTGGCCTGGGCGCCGGTGGTCGTGTTCGTCGCAATCGGGGCCGGGGCGCTGTGGCGGGAGCTGTTCGACACGCCGGCCTGGCGCTTCCAGCTCTTGACCACCAGGCGGCGCTTGCACCTGCAGGCCGTGGACCTCGGCGTCGGCGTGTCGCTGCTGACGGGCTTTGCCGCGGTGGCGGTCGGCGTCGCCGCGCTGTGGGGCCTGGTGCTCGGCGGCGGCGAGGTGGTGAGCTGGCGGTACCCGCTGAGCAACGACTTGACCCTGGGCCACCAGTGGCTGACGCAGCTGGCCTACTGGCTGCCGCTGGCCGTGCTTGCGGTGAGCTGGTGCCAGCTGGGGACGCTGGCCGTGCGCCAGCTCAGCGGGAGGCTGGCACTGCTTTTGGCGGTCGCCGCCGCGGCCGGGGTCGTGCCGGGGGACGCCAACCCGCTGGGGCAGCTGCAGGGGATCGTGCTGGCGCCGGCCAGAACGGCGGCGCGGTGGCCGGTCGTGGTGCTGCTCGGGCTGGCCGCGCTGGTCGCGGCCGGGTCACTGTGGCGGCTGCGCACGGCGCGCGGCAGTCGGACGGCCTGAAGCGGTCCAATACGCTGGCCTCGCACAGCGATTGCGAGGCCTTTTTGGCGCGCACGGGCGACTGCGGGAGACTGGAGGCGACGCGAGACGACGGGAGGCAAAAAGCATGATGAGTCTTGCAACGCAGTACCACGAGGCGCCAGCCACGGGGCGGCCGATTTTCCCTTGGGGTGGTACCCCAACCTGACGCAGGCGTGGGACCACGCGTACTTCGCGCCGCACTGGCACGAAGCCGCGGAGCTGATCGCGGTGGCGGCGGGGCGGCGCGGGTGATGAGCGCCGGTGACTGCGCGCTGATTGCACCCAACACGCTGCACGCGGCGTTCACGACCGGAGCCGATTCGGGGAATGCTGTAGCGCGAGCAGATAAGTTGACGGGAAATTTTACCGCGGGTACGATACACAATAGATGAGCATCGGAGTCGTGGGGCGGCAAACGCGTTGCCGGCAACACCCGCGGCTTAGGCGAACGATCCGGCGGCAAGCGCCACCAGTAGCCAACTCAGACCAGGCCCCGACTAGGCCATCGTATGCATAGGATAGTGGAACCCGCCCAGCACCACAGCGGGAAGATGAAAAGGGTACGGATCACCATCCGCGCGTCGCACCACAGGGACGGCCTACTCGATGAGGTAGCCGCGGCGGTCCCCAGACGCGCGGCGCACGCACCGGCTGCACACATACCAGCATTGCCCCGGGCGGTTCCGGGAGGTCCTGCAGCAACAGGCCGTGCACAGCACCGCGCGCAGATTCAACTGAAGCTAATTCAATCGCGCCGAATCCGGTTCGGGGGCCACCCCGGGCCGGGTTTGGCGCGTCTTTGCGTGTCCCGGGGCGTGCGCATGCGTGACTACGTTGCAAGGCAAAGTAGCGTGCGGCATGGCCACATCTGGTCGGCGAGGCGCCGCGCGCCTGGCCGTTGAGTCGCGACACCGTTTTTGCTAAGATTAGGCTGACTTAGTAAGGAGAGATGTGTGATGGCAACGATTGACTTACCCGCAACGCTGAAGGCGATTCCCATCGACGACCTCGATGAGGACCTGTTTGCGCGAATGCAGTTCATCTGGGAGACCATGAGCCTGCCGGCCGACACCCCGGTCACGGTGGTCGAGGGGCGGCACGTGGATGACGTCGGCTTCCGTGCGCTGCGGCCCGCGGATCTGGATCAGGATCTCGCCTGGCCCACCGATGAGGCGGCGGTTGCTTTTCTCGGGCAGTACGACGCGGATGCCCGGCATGCGACCTTCCCGCTACCGATGCCGATGGCGCTGTGGCTGCTCGGCCAGTGGCAAGCGGGGGAGCGGGCACCGCTGCTGCCGGAGCTTTTGCACGCGATTGTGCCGGCCGATTACGATGACGCGACCTACGACGTCGCCAGCCCGGTGATCGCGTGGAACGACGATCATCCGGTGCCGGAGACGCTGAGCGGCGTGACCCCGGATCAGATGGCCTGGTTCAAGCACAACTTCGACCTGAGAGGGATTGCCTACCCGCTGACCGAGGTGAGCGATGGGGGGTTCATGCGGAGCAGCAGTGGCCCGCTCGATGGCCCTTACCTCAACCGCGCCGGCCAGATGGACACATCGGGGCGTGAGCTTTACATCCAGCACAACCACGTGCCGCTGGTGCGCTATGTCATCGATGCGCATGAGCACCGTGATTGGTACACCGGTTACTTGTCGCACGGGCCGGCCGGGAAGATGACCAATCATTATTACGATGAACGTGTCTACACCGACGGGCTCTCGGCCTGGATGACGCGCAACGAGACGATTCGCGCCATTCGCGAGATTATTCGCATCGGCTACGGCAGGGACTAACGAAGGCGGAGACAGAAGAAAGCGTGGGAGACAATGCTACAGGTAACCTATCACGATAATTACAAAATCGTCCCGGTGCGCGGGATGAATCAGCTGCTGTTCGCGCGCATTCTTTACGCGTGGCGCACCCTGATGGTGGCTTACGGGGCCGGCTGGGACAAGGAGGATCCCGCGGAGGCCATCGCCCGCAGCCTGCCCGACGATGAGCGGGTGGGGCTGAGCGCCGCCACGCTCGGTCAGGACCTGGCCTGGCCGCACCAGGCGCCGTTCAGCGCCCTTTTTAACAGCTACAACTCGCACGCGGCCACCGTCACCTACCCCGTGCCGATGCCGATTGGGCTCTGGCTGGCCAGCCATTTCCAGCTCCCGACGTTCAGTCCAGACAATCCGGAGCAGGCGCTGAGCCAGGACGAAATCGGAGCCGTGGTGCCCGTCGACTACCCGACGGATGACTACACGGTGCCGGCCAAGCTGCTGAAGTGGCTCAAGCGCCACCCGCTCGACGTGGGGCCGGTCTTTCATTACCGCTCGGACGAGGAGTCGACTTGGCAGGTCGAACATTACGACCGGTACACGATGATCACCGACATCGCGGCGGCCTTCGACGAGCTGGACCCGACCGCACTGATGGCGGAGGGCCAGCAGTCGGACCTCGTGGTGATGGACACCGGCCGCCGCGCGCTGGAAGGCACCCGGGGCGCCCGGCTGCATCCGGATTACGGGCCGGCCTTCCGCTACCAGCTGGTGGCCAAAGACGGCGAGAAGCTTGCACCGCATCATGGCATTGCGGATGGCTTTTCCCTGCCGGCGCCGGGCTGGCTCACCGACCGTGAGTACGGCGAGGCGCTGCGGGCCCGCCTGGACGCGGAGTTTGTGCCGCGGCCAAAGCCTGAGAAGGTCATTGAGCCCAAGAAAAAAAAGCCCGAGACGGGCTTTTGGGCGATGTTCAGGCATCCTGATTAGGCGTAGTAGTAGCGGAAAAACTTGAACCACAGGATACCGACAATGACGCTGACAACGAGGTCGAACCACAGCCAGCCACCGAGGGCGATGCAGGCATAAACGACGAACGCCAGCCCGATGACCAGGCCGATTGACCAACCAACCGCGCCGCCACGGCGCAGGTCTGGCTCGCTGAAGTCCTGCCAGATGGTGCCAATCACCCACAACCAGAAGCCGACTCCGAAGACGTTGAAGATCAGCCCGAACAGCGAGAAGTGAACCAGCGAGCGCAGGACCAGCAGCGCCCAGCTCGGCAGCAGGAAACTGTTGCCGAGGCGTCCTAGGTTGCGGTACCCCTCTGCGCTGATGTCGTGTTTGAACTCTTGCTTGCGATTGTACATGTCGCTGCCCCCGTAACGTTTTTTCTTAGTATAGCATAAGTCAGGCCGGCGGCGGCCCCACTCGAGACAACGGTGGGGCCGACGCCGGCCGTCGTGGTCACCAGTGGCAATCCCCAGGAAACCGTGTATACTGGAGGCAGGAGGATAATCAACCATGACTAACGTGTTCGAGTTATCGCGCGTCTCGTACGCGCCGGGCGGGCAGGCAATCCTGAAGGGCATCGACCTGACCGTGCCGGCCAACGCGCTGTGGACCATCACCGGGCCGTCCGGGTCGGGCAAAAGCACGCTGCTGAGGCTTCTCGCGACGCTTTTGACCCCGACTTCCGGCACCATCACCTACAACGGCCAACCGCAGGCCGCCATCGAAAAGCCGGCCTACCGCAAGGAGGTGTCCTACTGCTTCCAGCAGCCGAGCCTGTTCGGCGAGACCGTCCAGGACAACCTGGCCTTCCCGTTCGCAATCCGCAACCAGCCTTTCGACCGCGACCGGGCGCTGGCCGCGCTGGATTCAGTCGCGCTGGCGCCAAGCCAGCTGGACGCCAAGGTCACCGCGCTGTCCGGCGGCGAGAAGCAGCGCGTCGCCTTGATTCGCAACCTGCTTTTTCCGCCCAAGGTGCTGCTGCTCGACGAGGTGACCACCGGCCTGGACGCCGACACCAAGGCGCTGGTGCACCGGTTGATCCTGCGCCAGCACGACGCGGGGCTGACCGTGCTGTCGGTGACGCACGACGAGACGGAGATCGCGGCCGCCGGCAAGCTGGTCACCATTCGCGGTGGGGAGGTGCAGCATGACTAACCTGATTGTGAGCCCAACGGCCCTGGCCTTCGCCGTCGTGCTGGTGCTGATCGCGCTGGGCATCAACCTGCACGAGAAGATCGGCCTGGAAAAAGACATGGTGATCGGCGTCGTCCGGGCGGTCGTGCAGCTGACCGTCGTCGGGTACGTGCTGACCTACATCATCAAGGTCGACCGGCTGTGGCTGACCGGCTTGATGGTCGCCATCATCCTCTTCAACGCCGCGCTGAACGCCAACAAGCGCGCGGCCGGCATTCCGCACGCCTTCCCAATCAGCCTGTTGGCGATCGGCACGGCGACGATCCTGACGCTGGCGCTTCTGGTCGGCGCCGGCGCCCTGCGCTTCACGCCGAGCCAGATTGTGCCGGTGTCCGGGATGATCGCGTCCAACTCGATGGTCGCCATCGGCCTGGCCTACCGCAGCATGAACACGCAGTTTCGCGACCAGCGCCAGGCGGTGCTCGAGCGGCTGGCGCTCGGCGCCGACCTCAAACAGGCCTCGCGCGCGATCGTCCGCGAGGCGATCCGCACCGGCATGGCGCCGACCATCGACTCGGCCAAAACGGTCGGCATCGTTAGCCTGCCGGGGATGATGTCCGGCCTGATTTTCGCCGGCGTCGACCCGACCAAGGCGATCATGTACCAGATCATGGTCACGTTCATGCTGCTGGCGGCCACCAGCATCGGCTCCGTCATCGCCTGCTACCTGGCGTACCCGCGCTTCTACAACGCGGACGAGCAGCTGCGGTAGCGGTTCTGTGATGCCGGGCGCAGGCGTGGCCGCACCGCGGCTTCCGGCTCCGGGCCAAGATGCCGGGCGCAGGCGTGGCCGCACCGTGGCTTCCGGCTCCGGGCCAAGGCGGCGGAACGCGTGCGGCTCTCCTGAGCCCGAAGTGCGGTCTCAGGACCCGCCGTTGCTGTAAACCGGCAAGTGCGGCCGGTTAACAGCAATGTCACGCTGGCTCGCCTTGGCCCGGAGCCTCCAGCCGCGGTGGGCCGCGCCGGCGCCCTACACAGTGGAGGGTGGCAGTGTTTGGTCGAGCGTGTGTGCTTCGCTGAGGCGCCTGACCCGAATCGGGTTTGGCGTTCGCGTGAAGGGTCGCGTTGCTGTGCTGGATGGACGGCAGGCACCGGCCGCGTGCCGTCTTTAGTACCACCTCAGTTTCGCCCGCCAGGTGGTGGGCGAAACTTTTTTTGCTCATTTCGTTGACAAACGTAAACACGATGGCTAAGATGAATCTTGTGAGTGACAGATGTAAACACAGGAGGTTAACCATGGCAGTTCAAGAAATGTCCCGCGCGGAGTGGGAAGTGATGCGCGTCGTCTGGACCAAGGGGGCGGCGACCAGCAACGACATCATCGCGGTGCTGGGTGAGAAGCGCGACTGGTCGGACTCGACCGTCAAAACCCTGCTGCGCCGGCTGGTCGGCAAGGGCGCGCTGGCGACGACCAAGGACGGGCGCCAGTTCACCTACACGCCGCTGATTGGCGAGCAGGCGACGATGCAGCAGGAGGCCCAAGACTTTTTTGCTCGGCTGTGCGACATGAAAAAAGGCGCGGTGCTGACCGCGCTGGTGCAGGACACGACGCTGAGCCTTGGCGACATCGCCAAGCTGCACGCGGTGCTGAATGCCAAGGCGCAGACGGCGCCGGAAGAGGTGCCCTGCAACTGTCTGGGCGACGCCTGCACCTGCGAGATGAAGGAGGCAAGCCATGAGTAAGCTCATCGTGACTGTGGTGGCGCTGGCCCTGATCGGCTTCATTCTCTGGTGGTTCTTCGGCAAGCACCAGGTCGCAAGCGCGGCGGCGACGGTGCAGGGGACGACCCAGCACATCGACGTGAAGGTGGCCGGCGGCTACACGCCGGAGCGCGTGGTGCTGCAGGCCGGGGTGCCGGCGGTGCTGACCTTCACGCGCAGCGACCCGTCGGCCTGCCTGGACCGGGTGGTGTTCCCCGATTTTGGCATCAACCAGGCGCTGCCGCAGGGCGAGCCCGAGGCCATCACCATCGACACCAGCAAGCCCGGCACCTACACCTGGGCGTGCGGGATGGACATGTTTCACGGTCAGTTAGTCATCGAATAATACCGGAGGGAATCAACATGAGTCAAGCAAGTCAAAACGTCAACATTCAAGTCGCAGGCGGCTACCAGCCGCAGATTGTCGAGCTCAAGGCCGGGGTGCCGGCCACCTTGACCTTCACCCGCACCAGCGCCCAGGGCTGTCTGGATGTCGTGCACTCCGAGCAGCTCGGGTTTGACACCGCGCTGCCGTTGAACCAGCCGCAGACCGTGACGCTGAGCACGACGGCGGCCGGCACTTACACCTTCAGCTGCGGCATGGACATGTTTCACGGCCAGGTGGTGATTCGCTGATGAGCATTCGGACACGCTTTTGGGTCGCCCTGGTGCTCAGCCTGCCGATGCTGGCCCAGATGGTGCTGATGCCACTTGGGGTGATGCTGCCGGGCGGCGACTGGCTGGCGCTTGGCCTGACCACCGTGATCATGGCCGTCACCGCCGTGCCGTTTTGGCGCAGCGCCTGGGCCAGCTTCACCAAGCACCACGCGAACATGGACACGCTGGTCGCGCTGGGCACGGCGATCACCTACTTCTACAGCCTGTACGCGATGGCGACCGGCCGGCCGGTGTTCTTTGAAACCGCGGCGGTGGTGGTGACCTTCATCATGCTCGGCCAGGTCTTCGAGGAGCGGATGCGCGACAACGCCTCGAGCGCCGTCGCCAAGCTCGCCAACCTGCAGGCCAAGGACGCGGCGGTGGTCCGCGGGGATGACGTCGTGCGGGTGCCGGTCGACCAGATCGTGGTCGGCGAGCGCATCCGCGTGCGCCCCGGGGAGAAAATCGCCGTGGACGGCGTGATCGTCTCAGGCGCCACCAGCATCGACGAGTCGATGGTCACCGGCGAGAGCCTGCCGGTCGAAAAAACCACCGGTGACCGCGTGATCGGCGCGACCCTCAACGGTACCGGCACCGTGGACTTCACCGCCGACAAGGTGGGGGAGGACACGATGCTCGCGCAGATCGTCGCGATGGTCAAAAACGCGCAGAACTCCCGCGCCCCGATCCAGAAGCTGACGGACAGGGTCGCCGACGTCTTCGTGCCCGCGGTTTTGATTGCCGCCATCGCGACGTTTTGGCTCTGGTTCGTGCTGCTCGGCGCGGGGCTGGCCACCAGCCTGATCTTCGCCGTGTCCGTTGTGGTCATCGCCTGCCCGTGTGCCTTGGGGCTGGCGACGCCGACCGCGTTGATGGTCGGCACCGGCCGGGCCGCCCGCGCCGGGATTTTGATCAAGAACGGCGAGGTGCTGGAGGCCGCCAACGGCATCGACACCGTGGTGTTCGACAAGACGGGCACCATCACCAATGGGACGCCGGTGGTCACCGATGTGATCGGCGACGAAGCGGCGGTGCTGCGCCTCGCCGCGGCGCTTGAGGGCGCGTCCGAGCACCCGCTGGCCGCCGCCATCCTGGCCAAGGCCAAGGCGCTTGACCTGAGTGCGCCGGCGCCGCGCGACTTCGCCGCCGTCGCCGGCAAGGGCGTCACCGGTACCGTCGACGGCGCGCCGGCCTTCGTCGGCAACGCCAAGCTTGCGGCCGATTACCGCGTGCCGGCGGACTTGGCCGCCCAGGTCGCAGCGCTTCAGGACGCGGCCAAGACCGTGGTGTACGTCGGCCAGGCCGGCGCGGTCACCGGCCTGATCGCGATTCAAGACGTCGCCAAGCCGACCTCGCAGGCGGCCATCCAGGCCCTGCACGACCGGGGCCTGAAGACGGTGATGCTGACGGGCGACAACGAGCGCGTCGCCGCCGCCGTCGCGGCTTCGGTCGGCATCGACCAGGTGATCGCCGACGTCCTGCCGCAGGACAAGGCGGCCGCGGTCCAGCGCCTGCAGGAACACGGCAAGGTGGCCTTTGTCGGCGACGGCATCAACGACGCGCCGGCTTTGACCGTCGCGGACCTCGGCATCGCGATGGGCTCGGGCACGGACATCGCCATCGACGCCGGTGGCATCGTGCTGGTCAAAAACGACCTGAGAGACGTTGCGACGGCGCTGGCCCTGAGCCAGAAAACCTTCGGGCGCATCAAGCTCAACTTATTTTGGGCCTTCATCTACAACGTGCTGGGCATTCCCGTCGCGGCGGGTGTCTTCTCGGCCCTCGGCGTGGTGCTGAGCCCGGAGCTCGCCGGCCTGGCCATGGCGGCCTCGTCGCTGTCCGTGGTCACCAGCTCACTTTTGCTGAACCGCACCAGGCTCGCCAAGCGCCGCCGGGTTGCGGCGTGACGCCCCACTGACGCGGGCCTCCAACCATTGTCAACTGACGATGATTGGGGGCCCGCTTGCGTTTGTGATGGGGTGGCTAGCGTGATGCCAGCCCGCTCAGGTACGCGGTGATGTCTCGCTTGGTTGCCTCAATGATTGCCTGCTTGTCGTTTTCGATCAGGTCCAGACCCTGGGCACGGATCAGGGTCATCTTGGAGAGGCCCATGAAGTTCAGGATGGTGCGCACGTACAGGGGCGCGAGGTCGGCGTTGACGTAGCGCAGGTCCTTTGAGTAGTCGCTGCCGCTGGTCTGGATGTAGGCGACGGTCTGCGTGCCGTCGAGCAGCCCGACGGAGCCGTCGTCGGTGTACTTGAAGGTCTTGTTGGCGATCAAAATGTTGTCGACGTAGGTCTTGAACTTGGCGGTGACGTTGAAGTTGTGCAGCGGCGACAGGATCAAGATCAGCTCGGCGCGGCGCCACTGGGCGATCAGCGCGTCCTGCTGGGCCGCCACGCTGGCCGGGTCGGCCATCACCGCACCGGTGAGCTCGGGCATCGCAAGGGCCGGGTCGTACAGGTTCAGCCGCTCGACGGTGGCGCCGGGGCGAAGGCGGTGCAGCACGGAGAGGGCGTGGGCCTCCAGCTGGTTGGTGGCGCGGGCTGGGTTTTGGTAGTCGGGGTGGGCGTTGATGAGTAGAATGGTCATGAGAGAGTCCTTTCTGATTGCGTTGTGAGGGTGAGGGAAAAATGCTGAGACTTGATGAGACGCTGGCGGCGCCGCTGCACCGCCAGCTGTACCTGCAGCTGCGCGCCGAAATCGAGACCGGGGTGCGTTCGGCCGGGCAAAAGCTGCCCAGCACGCGCTTTTTGGCCCGGCAGCTGGGCGTGAGCCGCAACACGGTGGACCACGCGTACCAGGACCTGGTGGCCGAGGGCTACCTCGTCGCGCGGGCGGGGGCGGCCCACCGGGTGACCGCAACGCTTCCACTGGCGGTGCCGGCCGCCTCTGCGCTGCCGCGCCGGGAGCGCGCCTTTGCCTTCGACTTCACGGAGGGCTACGACGAGCTGCGGCTTTTTCCCGCCCAGGCCTGGCAGGCGGCGACGCAGCGCGTGCTGGCGCGCGGCATCGCGCACATTCAGCCGGCGGCCGGGGACCCCAGCTACCGCCAGCAGCTGGTGCACCTGCTGGCGCGGCTGCACGGCGTCGCCTGCGACCCAAGCCAGGTGGTGGTGACGGCGGGCTTCACGGAGGCCGCGGCGATCATCGCCCACCTGGTGCCGGCGCTTGCGCAGCGCGGCCTGGCGGTGCCGGAGCCCGTGGCGCCCAATGCCCGCGAGGTGTGGGCGACGCTGGGCGTACCGGTGGTGCCGGTGCGCGACCTGGCGCAGGTCGCCGGCGGGCTTGTCGGTGCGGGTGGGGCCGCGCTGGCACGCGGCGAGGGGACAGCGGCCGCCGCGGCCGCCGGTGGGCTGCTGCTGGCGCCGACGCACAATTTTCCTGACGGTGCCGGGCTTGACGCCGTAACCCGGCGCGCGGTGGCCGCGCGGCTGGCCGCCAACGACCAGGTCCTGATCGAGCTGGACACCGACGGCACGCTGACCTACGACGGCCAGGCGGCGCCGGCCCTGCACCAGGCGCTCGGCGGGCGGAACGCGTTTTACTACATGAACTTCGACGAGACGCTGGGCTCGTCTTTGTGCGCCGGGGTGCTGGTGATTCCTGCGGCGCTGGTGCCGCGCTTTGCGGCCATCTACGGCAAGCTGCCGAACCGCAACTCGCAGCTGCAGCAGCAAGTGCTCAGCCAGCTGATCGCCAACGACGCGCTGGAGCGGTACCTGCGCCAGCTGACCATCGTCTACGCCAACCGCCGGCGCCTTCTGGTCGACACCGTGGCGGCCGCGTTCGGGCCGGCGGTGACGCCGCTTGGCACGGCCGCCGGCAGCTTCGTGCCGCTGGCCCTGCGCACCCGGGTGCCGGTGGCGGAGCTGATCGCGCGCGCCGCCGCTGCCGGGGTCGGGCTGGTGGACCCGGACCGCTGCTGGCACGACCTGCGCCCGGCCTACCCGAGCGTCGTGCTGAGCTTTCGCCAGACCGACGACGCGGCGATCACCGGCGGCATCGCCGCGATGGCCGTGGCCTGGCAACACCTCTTAGTATAGGCGTCGGGCCGCGGCGACCAAGGGCCAGTGCCGGCGAAAAAGTTGGGGCCAGTTGACCGCCAAGGCGCGGGCCGGCCTGGAATCAGCAGACACAAAAAGGGACCAGTCGCCTGGTCTGCCCGCGCAGTGCATGATGGCGTTGCGCGGGCGAACCGGCGACGGTCCTTTTTTCAGTGTGGTGCCAGTGAGACTGTGTGGCGTTGGTCGAATCGGTCGATGCGGCCACCTGCGGCCCTAGTCGCGCTTGCCGCTGTACACCGGAAAGGCGCTGTCTTCGCCGTAGTCGGCGAAGTGAATGACGGTCAACGCGTCCATGTCGGCGTCGGCGATGGTGAAGTCAAGCTCGGCGTTGTCTCGGATGTGTGCCGGCGTTTGCGCCTTGGGCAGCGGCAGGAGGCCGAGCTGCTGGATGAAGCGAATCGCCAGCCGGGCGACGGAGACGCCGTAGCGCGCGGCGACCGCGCGAATCTGCGGGTTGGCCAGCATCGCGCCGTGGGCGACGGGGGAGTAGGCCTCGGTCAGGATGCCGTGTTCGGCATCGAACGCGATGACGTCCTGCGGCAGGTTGCCGATGTGCGCGAGCACCTGGTTGACCTGCGGCACGACGCGGCCGTGGTCCAGAATGTTTTGCAGGTCCGCGGGCTCGAAGTTCGACACTCCGATGGCGCGCAGCTTGCCGGCGGCCTGGGCGTCCTCGAGCGCGCGCCAGGCGGCAAGGTTGCCCTCGAAGTAGTGGTTGCCCGAGCGAAAATCGGCCCAGGGCTCCGGACTGTGAATCAGCATCAGGTCCAGGTAGTCCAGGCCCATCACCTCAAGCGAGCGGTCGATTGCCGCACTCGCCTCGGCGTAGTCCTTGCGCTCGGCGGCAAGCTTGGTGGTGATGAACAGCTCCTCGCGCGGCACCGCGGCCCGCCGCACGGCGCGGCCGACCCCGGCCTCGTTGCCGTACGCCTGCGCGGTGTCGAGGTGGCGGTAGCCGGCGTCAAGCGCCGTGGCCACCACGGCCTCAACCGCCGCGTCGTCGATCAGCCAGGTGCCAAGCCCCAGGGCGGGGATGCGCACGCCGTTGCTCAGCTCGTAAGTCTCAGTCATTCGCGTTGCCTCCGTAAACTTGCTTGGCCAGGTCGAAGGCGCTCCAGGCCTTGGGCCAGCCGGTGTAAAAGGCCAGCTGCGTGATCAGCGCCACCATCTCGGTTTGCGTCACGCCGTTTTGCTTGGCCATCTTCATGTGCGCTTTCAGCTGCGGGAACAGGCCCTGGGCCATCAGGGCCGAGCAGGTGATCAGGCTGCGGTCGCGCAGGGGCAGCTCGTTTTCGCGCGCCCAGACCTGGCCGAACAGCACGTCATCGTTCAGGGCCGCGAACTGCGGGGCGAAGTCGCCCAGCGCGTCGCGACCGGCGGTTTGTTTTGCCATTAGTCATTGTCCTCCAGTGCGTTGTAGTCGGCGTCCGAGACGGCCTCGAGCCACTCCGGGGTGCCGGCGGTGATGGCGAGGTGCGAGAACCAGGAATCCTTGGTCGCGCCGTGCCAGTGCTTGACGCCGTCGTGGGTCACCACCACGTCGCCCGGGTGCAGCAGCCGCGCCTTTTGCCCGGCCTCTTGGTACCAGCCGGTGCCGCCGGTGACGATCAGCAGCTGGAAGCCATCGTGGTGGATGTGCCAGTGGTTGCGGCACCCCGGCTCGAAGGTCACCTCGCCGACGCCGACGCTGACTTGCGGGTCGGCGATCAGGGTCTTGAGGTAGCTGTTGCCGGTAAAAAAGCGCGCGTAGTCGACGTTGGCCGCGCCGCGCGGGTAGAGCTTGGAAATCTGTTCAGTCATTAACTTAGTCCTCCGTATGTGCAATGCGTTGCAAGTAGGCGGCGAAGCTCTCGCTGGCGGCCACGCTGCCGTCGAGCCTGCCTTGGTACCACGCGACCTTATCGTCCAGCACGGTCAGGTTGTGCTGCAGCGCGCGCAGCTGGGCCTGGGCCTCCTCCTGCACGTCCTGCAAAAGCGCCAGGCGCGCGGCGATGGTCGCGTCGCCCTGCGCGCGCAGCCGCACGTAGCGACGCAGCTGGGCCATGGTCATGCCGGTGCCCTTCAGGTGCAGCAGAAACAACAGCCAGGCCACGTCCTCCTCCGTGTAGTCGCGCTGCCCGTTGGCGTCTCTGTGCGGCGCCAGCAGGCCCTCCTTTTCGTAGTAGCGCAGCGTGTCCGCGGACAGGCCGAGCCGGGCGGCGAACTCGCCGATTCGATACGTCATGTGATCACCTCGAGGACTACGGTACACCCTGGAGTGGACTCCAAGGCAAGCGTAAAAAGAAAAAAATTGCGGCAGTGGCGGTTTAGTCGAAGTACAGCTCGCGCACCTCACCCTTGCGGTAGGCGTCCCAGACGCCCTGGACCACGGCGTTCATCGGCGCCGCGGCGACCTGGGCGACCGGCAGCCAGCCGGTCGCGCCCTCGTTCTTGGTGCCAGGGGCCACGCGCGTGGGCAGCGGCGTCGGCAGCGTGGCCGCAAAGGGGAAGATCAGCTCCTTGTTGCCGTCTTCGCGCCTGAAGTTGACGACGCCGGCCAGCCGCCAGTCGGTGACGGTCCGGCCGCACTCCTCTTCAAGCTCGCGGGTGGCGCTTGCGGTCAGCGACTCGCCGGGCTCGCAGTGGCCGCCGGGGAAGGTGAGGCTGGGTGCGAACTCGGAGTCGGTTTTGTGCTGAACCAGGAGCTGGCCCTGGCTTTCGACGAGGCAAAAGCAGGTGAGCTCGGTGGGGTAGAAGCGATCGGTCATGGGGGACCTCCTAAATCGTTTTACCGTGATTTTACCACCGCGGGGCACCGCGCGCTGGTGCTTTCGCCGGTTTTGCGTGATAATATGCTTATGACATTGCGCTTTTTATTCCGGCGCATCAAGGAGGAAATAATGATGGAAGAAGAACAACCTAAGGCGACGTACGCGACGCTGTACCTGGTCATCGCGATTCTGGGGGTCATCACCTGCACGGGCTTCGGCGGCGTGGCGAACATCGCGCTGGCGCTGGTGCTGTTCGGCCTGTCGATTTACCTGCTGGTCAAGGTGCCGCGCGAGGACAAGAAGCGCCGCACCGCGCTGATCCTGTTCATCGTGGCGACGGCCCTGCAGATCGTGTTCCTGGTCATCGCCATCTCGTCGGTCGGCCGCGTGGTTGCCGACCTGAGCAACCTGGAAAAGGAGCTCGACGCGCTGTCCGACAATCAGGCGGTGCAGATGGTCGGCGGGCTCTTGGCCTCGATGATCTTCGGCTTCGCGTCCTGGGTCGTGCGCATCATCGGCACGGTCTTTGCCTTCATCGGCTACAACCGCGAGCGCAAGCTGGCCTTCGACCAGGAGAACCCGGAGGCGTAAAACCCAGAGCGGAGCGGGGCGCACTTAGGCCACCGATTAGCTGTGCGCTCCGGCGTTGCCTGACGTAGCTCGACGAAAACCAGGGCGGAACAACGCGAATTTAGCGGGACGCCTAGCCTAGCCGAGGCGCTTGGGCCGCACTTTGGCCCGAGTGACTTGGCGTAGCTAGCCGCTCCCGTGGTGCGCTTCGTAGCTCGACGAACCCAGGGCGAAGAAGCGCGGGTATCGCGAGACGTGTAGCGCGATGCGCTTCAACCAATCAACGTCCTTGGCGGCGCGTGAGTCACTCACGCGCCGCCGCTTTTGCCTCACGACCCAAAAGGAGCCCCCATGATCTACGAAACCCCACGGCTGGTCGCCCGGCCGCTCACGCAGGCCGACCTGGCCAGCCTCAGCAAGACTTTGACCGATCCGCTCACCATGTACGCGTACGCCCACGGCTTCAGTCAAGCCGAGGTGCAGGCGTGGCTGGACAATCAGCTGCGCCGCTACCGCGAGGACGGCTTTGGCCTCTGGGCGCTCGAGCGCAAAGCAGACGGTCGCTTCGTCGGCCAGTGCGGCCTGACCATCCAGCAGTTCCGAGGCGAATCGGTGGTCGAGATCGGCTACCTGCTGCAGCGCGACTACTGGCACCAGGGCCTGGCCATCGAGGCGGCCCGCGGCGCCAAGGCCTACGCGTTTTCGACGCTCGGCGTGCCGCGCGTCTGGTCGATCATCCGCGACACCAACCTCGCGTCGATGAACGTCGCAATCCGCAACGGCATGCTGGTGCGCGGCCGCGACGTCAAGCGCTACTACGGGCTGGACATGCCGCACCTCGGCTTTGCCGTGGACCGGGCCTAAGCAGAGAAGACGACGTCATAAAAAAGCTTGCGGGCATCACCTGTCACCAGAGGGATGCTCGCAAGCTTTTTCACATTGGGTTGCTAAACGGCCGAGGCCCAGTCGTAACGCTGGAGAAATTCGGTCGGGTTCTCTTGTGCAGTTGGAGTCGGCCGGGGCGTGTGATTGAGACGATAGCGAACGTCCAGTTCCAGCATCATCGCTGCGGGGATGCCGGTGACCTGCTCAATGGCCAAGGCCAGCTTAGTCGAGACGAAGGCCTTGTGGTGCATAATTTGGGAGAGATGCTTCTGCGACACGCCAATTCGCTTGGCAAATGCGGTTTGCGTGATGCGGTGTAGCGCCAGGGTCTCCTCAATCACATCCGCGGCGGAGGTTTCTCCTGCGTCGGTCAGTGTGATTTTGTTGTTGCGATTCAGCATGTTGTCCCTCCTAGTGGTAGTCTTCAATGCTGATGATTGAGACGGTGACAATGGCAGATGGCACGGTGGAAGGTACGTCGTGTTCATCGTAGCCTTCGATAATCATGCGCCAGTTCGGGCTGATGTCCACGTCAAATTGATGTGCGCGGCGTCCCTGCAGCTTGTGGAGCCGCGTTGGTGGTAGGTGTGAAAGCTGTGAAAGATCGTGTGCGACGGTCATCTCTTCAAGGCGTTGCCGGATTCTGACCGCCATCGCGCGCCCATAAGCTTTGGTGCGGAGACGCTCGTTGCTCAGGATACGCGTGAGTTTGCTGGTTTCGCCAAAGTATTCCATTGCGTCAACCACCCCTCGATTATACCATTTCGGTAAAAACATGCCAACCGGGCAACATCAGCGCAGCAATGATGCGACTAAAATACCCCGGAGCTGACGTTGACGTCAACTTCCGGGGTATAGATGCCGTTCCGGCGGGCCTGAGCACTGATTGAGACGAACGAGGTTGCCCCTACCTTGGGTTCTTCGGGTGCTTGACGTGCCACCAGTGCAGCGCGAACGTCGCGACGAAGGCGACCAGCACGAACACGCTGAAGAACGTGTTGGAAATCTCGAGGTTGATCATCGGCAGGCTGAGCCCGAGCTTCAGGGCGATGAAGCCGATCAGGATGTAGGCCATGGTCAAGAGCTCCGGAATTTTGTCCAGCAGCACGATCATCGCCGAGGCGACGAAGCGCATGGCGAGGATGCCGATGCAGCCGCCGATCAGGACAATCACCGGGTTGCTGTCGATCGCCAGGGCGGTCAGGATGGAGTCGATGGAGAACACGATGTCCAGCAGGATGATCGCCGCCACCGTGCCGGCGAACGAGCGCGGCTTGGTCAGCGGCTTGGCCTCGCCGCTCGGGCGCGGCTGGTGCTGCTCGTAGAAAAAATGCACCGACATGTACAACAGGTACGCGGCGCCGATCGCCTTGGCGGCCCAGAACTTGATCAGAAAGCTCCCGAGGCCGATGGCGATGAAGCGGAAGACGTAGGAGCCCCACAGGCCGTACATCAGGGCCATGTGCTCCTTGTGCGGCTCCTTGAGCGTGGCGGTCTGCGCAGCGAGCACCACGGCGTTGTCCACCGACAGCAGGCACTCCATGATGGCCAGCGTCAGGATGGTCGCCAGGCCGGTGCCGGTCATGACCGCGGCGTGCCACTCCGCGCCGGAGAAGAATGGGGCGTATAGGTTAATCAGCGTATTGATTCGAGGTTCTCCCTTCTGGTTCCTCCTCATTATACTAATCCGGCGCGCGCGGCGCTCGGGGAATTGCGTTTTTTAGGCGAAAATGATAACGGGGTTATCCGTGCTTGCAAGATACGAACAATTGGGTATAATGGATGGCGTGATAATTTTAAGAAGCGTAATAATTTATATAGTTATTATTATTATTATTAAATAACCCATTTGAGGAGAAAAACGATGACCCACAAGCTGATTGCACCCCTGACCACCGCCGCCCTGATTGCGGCCGCCACCCTGGCCACCGGCCGCCCGACCGGGGCCGCCGCCGCGCCGATAGCCGCCACCCCGGCTGCATGGACCACCACGGCCACCCCGGATGCCGCGCCGGCCGCCACCGCCGACACGACGGCCGCCGCGGTGCAGTTCACCGCTGGCGACCTGACCCTGACCGACGTGACCCCGCGGCTGGGCTTTGCCGCCGCCACCGACCCGCTGTCCGTCGCCGGCGTCTGGCAGAAGGGCATCACCCACCTGGCCGCGGACCGCGACCTGACCGCCAAGGTGACGGACTTCCAGGGGCTCGACACCGACCGCTGGACGCTGAACGTGACCGCCGGTGGCTGGCAGCAGGCCGACTCCGGCACGGCCGCCGGCGCGGCGGTGCTCAACGCCAACGCGCACCTGAGCGTTGCCCTGGGCGACGGGCTCGTCGATCTGCAGGACGGTGTCCAGCTCGGCGGCGGCGCGACCGGGGTGACCGCCATCGCGGCCACCACCGTGTACCTCGACGTCCCGGCCGGCACCGCGGTGAAGGCGGGCAGCTACACCAACGTGCTGGACTGGACGCTGGCGGCCGGCCCGGCCAACCCGGCATGATGCGCCGGCGGCTGCGCCTACTGCTGGCGGTGGGGGTCGGCCTGGTGCTCGGCGGGGCGCTGGTGGCCTTCGCCGCCGGCAACCGTGCCCGGGCCGCGAGCCTGCCCTTTGCCGTGCGGGCCGTGACCGGCGCCGCGCAGCGCGGCGAGGCGGGCAGCTACTTCGACGTGGTGGTGGCGCCGGGCCACCGCACCGACCTAGCCGTGGTGCTGCAGAACCGCACGGCGGCGAGGGTCGAGGTCGCCGTTGCGTTTCACACCGCCGCCACCGGGGCCAACGGCCAGATCGATTACTCGGGCCACAGCCGCCCGGACAAGACGCTGACGGTGGCCGCGGCCGACTGCCTGACCGGCGCCCGCACCGTCACCCTGCCGCCGCGCGGGCGGGTGACCTACCGCGCCGGGCTGACCCTGCCCCGCCAGCCGCTGGCCGGGCTGATTGCGGGTGCCTTGACCTTTACGCCCAAGGCCGGTGACAAACAGGCCGGGCCGGGCCTTGGCATCGTTAACCGCTACCGCTACAGCATCGCCGTGGTGGCCCGCAACCGCGCCGCGACCTTCGCGCCGCGCCTGGCGGTGGGAACGGCGACCCTCGACGCGCGCGGCGGGCTGAGCGTGCCGCTGGTGAACGTCGCGCCGACCTTTTTGAACCAGCTTGAGGTCTCGGCCACCGCGGTCAACCTGGCGACCGGCCGCCACACCCGAAGCCACGCCAGCCAGCTGCAGATGGCGCCCAACTCGCGCTTCGGCTACCGCCTGGCGCTGGCCGGCGCGGCGCCGGGGCGCTACCGCGTGACCACCACGGCGCACTACGTCAAGGATCCCGCGGGACCGTACGCCGACGCCGCCGGCACGCGCTACCGCTACCGCGCGACGCGCACCCAGGTGGTGACGCTGAGCGCGGCGACCGTGGCGGCCCAGGCCCGGCGCGTCCGCCGAGCCCGCGGCGGCGTGCCCGGGCTGGTGATCGCGGCCGTCGCGCTGGTCGGTGTGCTGCTGGTGGTGATTGCGGCGCTGGCCTGGCTGCTGGTGGCCCGGCGCCGGGAAGCGGCGCGTGATTAGGCGAAAAGGGGCTGGTGCCGCCGCGGGCACGCTGCTTGCGCTGACCCTTGGCCTCGCGCTGGGGCTAGCGCAGGGCGGCCGGCGGGCCTCGGTGTGGCCAGATGCGCCGAGACTGCCGTGGGCCGCCGCACCGCAGCCGGTGCAGGCCCGCGCGCCGCAGCCGGGCAAGGACGGCAGCGCACAGGCGGAACCGGGCGGATCGCAGTCGGCAAAGGGCGGCGGCTCACAGGCGGGGCCGGGCGGCAGTCCGCAGGTGGGCCCGCAGGCGGCGCCCACCGCCGCGCCGCTTCAGGCGTACGGCATTCCCGCGGCGGTGAGCGCCGTGATCCTGGACAACAGCCGCTACCCCGACGGCAGCACGCCGGCGGGGCGCGGGCAGACGCCAGCGACCTTCACGCTTGCGGACGTCGAGCGGCTGGCCGTTTTCAGCCTGGCCGAGCGCACCGCGGACGGGGCGTCGCGGCCCAGCGCCGCGGTGGCGGACTGGGTCGCCGGGCTGACCGGCGGCGCGGCGGGCTACGACGTCAGCAACGGCGTGTACGCACAGACCGCCCCCGGCGCGGCTGAGCGTGCGCTGGCTGAGGGCGCCCTGGTGTTCGACGGCCACACCGCATCCCAGCGCTACCAGCCGCCGTTCAACATGATGATGCTGGTCGCGGCCTCGGCCAAGGCGGCGCACACGGTCGACCTGACCGGCATCACGTCCCGGGTCGCCGGCTCCGCGCTCGCTCAGCGGCTGCTGTGCCTTTTTCACACACCGCGGCTGGCCGCGCTTGAGACCCTGCTGCTCGGCAGCGACCAGCTGGGCCGCCTGGACTGCGACCAGATCGAGCGCACGCTGCTGAGCGCGACGGCCGCCCAGCGCATCGCGACGCTCGACCTGAGCGCCAACGGCATCACGCAGGTCGCGTGGAACAAGCGCTTCGCGGCGCTTGCGCACGTCACCGCGCTGAACCTGGCCGGCAACGCCGTGGCGACGATCTCAAGCTCCCTCAACCAGATGCTGGCGACGGTGATGGCCAACGCCGGGGCGGCCGACCTCGGCGGCGCCAGCCTCAACGTCGCGGACTGGAACACCGTGCAGGCGGCCGTGTCGCTGGTCAACATGGCGACCGGCCACCTGGCGCTCAGCAACGTCAGCGTCGGCGCGCTGGTCACCGCGACGGCCAGCGCGCACGGCGGCCTGCCGCAGCTGAACGACCGCGCCGTCACCGGCTTTTTGCCCCAGCTCGACGCGGCCGCGATCCAGAGCCTGCTGACGCACAACCGGGTGATCTCAACGGCGGTGCGCGAGGCGCTGGGCAACCGCCTGGCCGCGCTGCAGCACCCGGGCGGGGCGCTGGCCGTCGGCGGCCGCCTCGACTTCGGAGTGCTGCGCCTCGGCGCGCCCGAGGCAGCCGTCGTGGCCACTGGCGGCCTGCAGGTCACCGCGACCCTGCCGCCCGGCGCCAGCCTGAGCGTCGCCCTGTCCGCGTGGCAAAACGCCCGCGGGGACCGCTTCACCGCGCCGCTGCTCCTGCCGGCCACGGCGGACTGGCCGCGCACGGCGCTGGGCGCGGCGCCGGTGGTGCTGGTCGCCAACCGCGGCCGCGGCGCACGCACCGTGAGCCAGGCCGTCACGGGCGTGGTGCTGCAGGCGCCGGCGTGGCCCGCCGTTCACCGGGCGGCGAGCTACCGTGCGACCGTCACGTGGCGCATCGACCACGGGGTGGGGGAGCGGGCGGACTGACGCGGCGTTTGGCGCCAGTTTAATGTTAAAATGACGTGCAAGCGGGGCTGACCAGTGGTGGTCGGCCCCGCTCTTGGCGGTGGTGAGACAGCGGTTACAAGCCGCGTCGTGCCGGGGTCCGCGGTCACAAAAAATTCATTAATTGTGGTGGATAAATTCATTAGAATTCGGCATAATCATAATGATAGGCGGAACGAGTCGCCTGGTGACGGAGGAACGACATGAGAAGACAACAGCACCGCCGCGTGCGCTGGGACCGTGTGGCCCTCGCCGCGGCCGCGATGGTTCTGGCGGTCAGCCTGCTGGGCTGGGGCCTGCACACGCTGCTCGCGCCCGATGATGGGCTGGACGAGCCGGCCACGGCGGCCAGCGCGACCGGGGCCACGACGGCGGACACGGCCACCAGCGCGTCCGCCGGTTCGCAGGCCAAGGCGACCAAGGTGACCAAGACCACGGCGCTGACGGCGGCCCAGGTGCGAAAGCGCCAGAACGCCATCAAGACGAAACTTGCGGCCTACCTCAAGCAGGTCGGCGCGGACGGCAACGTCGCCGTCAGCTTCTACAACCTGGCGCCCAGCGCCGACAGTGCCGCGGCCAAGTCCCGTACCGCCGCCGTGTACGCCCAGGGCAGCCTGGCCGCCAGCGTCAACGGGACCACCACCTGGACCTCGGCGAGCACCTACAAGCTGTTCATCACCGCGTACCTTTTTCACCAGGTGGAAACCGGGGCGCGCACCTGGACGGCAGAAGACGAGACCGGCTTCACCAACATGATCGTCAACTCGGCCAACGAGTACGGCGAGGCCCAGCTGTACCGCTACGGCGCCACCGCGCTCAACGCGTACTACCAGACGCTGGGCATCGGGCCGGTGTTCGGCAACGGCATCGCCAAGACGACGGCCAACGACCTCGTGACGCTGCTGCGGCGCATCGCGCTGGCCCAGGAGCCGTTCAATGATGCCACGCTGCGCACGAAGCTGACCGGCGACATGGCGACGCAGGTCTACCGCGACGGCATTCCCGCCGCGGTCGCGAGCCTGACGCCCAAGGCCGTCGTCCAGGACAAGGTCGGCTGGCTGGGCTCGACGGACAACGACGCGGCGATCGTCACCCTGCCGAACGGCCAGCGCTACCTGCTGGCGATCCTGACCACCAACCAGGGCTACATGGACTGGGCCAAGGTGCAGGAGGTCGCCACCCGCGTGCAGGAGATCGTGTACGGGGACTGAACGTAAAAAAACTCGGCGTGCTGCCATATAGGCAAGCACGCCGAGTTTTTTAGTGGTGTGAGCTGTGGTTAGGCGAGCGACGCGTTGCGGCGCACCGCCGCGATCAAAAACGCGGCGGCGCCGGCACCGGCCAGCGCGTCGTAGTGGGCGCCGAAGCGGCCGTCGCCCTCGTACAGCGCCATCAGGTTGCGGTGCATCTCCGGGTCGTAGCGGTGCCACATGATCTCAAGCCACTGGCGGTGCAGCGCGCAGGCCTCCTGACCGGCCTCGCCGGCCGGGTCGGCGCCGCCTGCGACGGCCTTGCGCAGGGCGGCGGCGAGCTGCCGCTCGAGGTCCTGGCTGCGGCGGTAGTCCGCCTCCGAGAGGCCGGCGAAGTGCCGGTCGGCGTCGCGCTTGGCCCCCTGGCCCCACTTGGCCTCGACCTCCGCGCCGTACTCGGCGGTGTTCTTGGCGATGGCCGCCTGCTTGAAGGCGGCGAATTTTTCGGTATCCGACATTGGGTGTTCCTCCTGGTTGCTTAGTGTGGCGTCAAGCGCCGCGATGAGCTGTGCGATGCCCGCCTGCTGCGCAACCAGCTTGGCGCGCTGGTTGCGCAGCGCGGCGAGCCGGGTCGCGCGCGGGGCCGCCAGCAGCGCCGCCGTCTCGTCGAGGCTCAGCCCGAGCGCGGTGTAGAAGCGGATTAGCTGCGCCGCGTCGGCGTCAAGGCTTGTGAAAAGCCGGTAGCCGTTGGCCGCAAGCTGCGGGTGCAGCAGCCCGCGCCGGTGGTAGTAGCGCAGCGCGCGCGGCGTTAGGCCGGTTAACGCGGCAAACTGGCTGGTGGTGTATGTGGGCATTCGCTCACCTCCTGTGGGGCGCCTGGCCCCGAGGTCTAGGATAAGGGGTGACGTCGCGGCAGGGTCAAGCCCCCGGCCGCAAGTTTTTGGCGTCGGGGCGTTTTTGCCGCCGCCACTCGGTCGGTGGCATGCCGAACCGGCGGGCGAACGCCCGCGAGAAGGCTAGCTGGTTGGGGTAGCCGACCTGGCCTGCAACCGCGCGAATCGGCGCGTCGCCAAGCGTCAGCAGCTCGCAGGCCTTGCTCATCCGGTAGCCGATCAGGAAGTCCTGCACGCCCTTGCCGTACAGCTTCTGGAAAATGGCGCCGAGGTAGCTGCGGCTCAGGTTGCACCAGCTTGCGACGTCCGCCACGCCGATCGGCTCGGCGTAGTGGCCGGCGATGAACTCGATGGCCCGCAGCGCGTAGTCCTGCTGGCGCTGGCTGCTGCGGGCGAAGTCGCGCGGCGGCTGGCCCCGCCGGCGCGTCAGCAGGTCGACGGCCAGGTAGGTGTGGGCCAAAAGGGCGAGCGGCGAGGCGGTCGGGTGGTCGGCCAAAAACACCAGCTCGGCCTGCAGCTGAGTCACCAGCGCCGCGTCGGGGGTGCGAAAAATCGGCCGGTCCTGCCCGAGCTCGGCGAGCTGGAGCAGCCGGTACGCCTGCAGCCCGTCGAACTCCACCCACGCGTACGACCAGGGGTCCTGGCGGTCGGCGTAGTAGGTGTTGACCTGGCCCGGCACGATCAAAAAGCCGCTGCCGGCGCTCAGGTGGTAGGTGACGGTTTCGCCGGTGGTGCGCGTCGACTGCAGCGTGCCGCAGCCGGCGGTGACCAGGTGAAACAGGTAGTGGTTGCGCTTGACCGGGCCGTAGTAGTGCAGCGGCTCGCAGTCCGAGCGGCCGGCCTGGTACAGCCTGAGGTCGAGCATCTCCTCCTGCGCCAGGGTGGTGAGCGTTGCGTGTTCCATGTCTTGCCTCCAGTCGTGTAAGCGCTTTGCTTCGAGTATAGCAGAATCGCCGATTTTTTCAATTTTGCCCGGAAAAAGGCGGCGCGGTCGCCTCAAGACGCGATTCGGCCATACCATTGCGCCGCGCGGCCCGCTAGAATGGGGCCATACAACCAGAGGAGGCAATCAACATGACGGTGACTTACCACCAGGCGGATGCGACATTCCACCTGCACAACGCACAGATTAGCTACGTGCTGGGCGTGATGCCCAACGGCCAGCTCGGCCAGATTTACTTTGGGCCACGCATTCACGACCGGGAGGGATTGGCCGACCTGATCGAGTCGCCGATGAGCTACGACCCGGCCGAGCCGGATGCCGGCCAGATGGACCAGGCGCGCCAGGAGTACCCGAGCTTCGGCACCGGCGACATGCGCACCCCGGCCTTTACGGTGGTGCAGCCCAGCGGCAGCCACGTGACCAACTTCACCTACCAGGGCCACGTGATCACGCCGGGCAAGCCGCGCCTGGCCGGGCTACCGGCGACCTACGTGGAAGACGACAGCGAGGCGACGACGCTTGCGATCACGCTGCACGACGCGGTGATCGACGCGACGCTGATGCTTCAGTACACCATCTACGAGAACCGCCCGGTGATCACGCGCAGCGCGCGCTTTGCCGCCTCCGCGACGCCCCTGACCGTCACGCGGGCCGCGAGCCTTGCGCTCGACCTGCCGGATCAGGACTACGAGCTGACCACGCTGACCGGCGCCTGGGCGCGCGAGCGGGCGGTGACCACCCGCGCCATCGTGCCCGGCATCGCCGCGATTCAGAGCCTGCGCGGCCACTCAAGCGCCCAGTTCAACCCCGCGATGATCCTGCGCCGCCCGCACACCACCGAGGACAGCGGCGCCGCCATCGGCTTTGCGCTGGTGTACAGCGGCAACTTCCAAGGGCTGGTCGACGCCGACACGATGGGCCACGCCCGCGTCGTGATGGGCATCCACCCGGACCATTTTGCCTGGCGCCTCGACCTTGACGGCGCGCTGCAGACGCCGGAGGTCGTGATGGTGTACAGCGACCGCGGGCTCAACGCGATGAGCCAGGCCTTCCACGACCTGTTCGCCCACCGGCTGGCCCGCGGCCCGTACCGCGACGCCCCGCGCCCGATCCTTTTGAACAACTGGGAGGCGACCTACTTCGACTTCGACGAGGCCAAGCTCCTGGGCATCGCCGAGACGGCCAAAAAGGTCGGCGTCGAGCTCTTCGTCCTGGACGACGGCTGGTTCGGCGAGCGCCACGACGATACCCTGGGTCTGGGCGACTGGCAGGCCAACCGGACCAAGCTGCCCGGCGGCATCAAGGGCCTGGCGGACAAAATCACCGCGATGGACCTGAAGTTCGGCCTGTGGTTCGAGCCCGAGATGGTCAACCCGAACTCCGACCTGTTCCGCGCCCACCCGGACTGGGTGCTGCGCACGCCCGACCGTGTGGCCTCGGTGGGCCGCCACCAGTACGTGTTGGACTTCTCCAAGCCGGAAGTCGTCGACGCGCTGTACGCGCAGATGAGCGCGATTCTGGGCGGTGCCAAGGTCAGCTACGTGAAGTGGGACATGAACCGCAGCCTCACCGAGGTGTTCTCCCAGGGCACCGCGCCGGAGCGCCAGGGCAGCGTCTACCACCGCTTCATCCTCGGCGTCTACGCGCTGTACGAGCGCCTGATTCAGGCCTTTCCGCACGTGTTGTTCGAGTCCTGCGCCGGCGGCGGTTCGCGCTTTGACGCCGGCATGCTGTACTACGCGCCGCAGGGCTGGGCCTCCGACGACACCGACGCCGTGGCCCGGCAGAAAATCCAGTACGGCACGTCGATGATCTACCCGCTGTCTTCGATCGGCTCGCACGTCTCGGCCGTCCCGAACCACCAGCTGGGCGCGTGACGCCGCTTTGCACGCGCGCCAACGTCGCGTACTTCGGCACGTTTGGCTACGAGCTGGACCTCAACAAGCTGAGTGCTGCGGAGCTTGCGGAGGTGGCGCGCCAAGTCGCCTTCATGAAGGCGCACCGTGCGCTGATCCAGTACGGCACCTTCTACCGGCTGCTCAGCCCGTTCACCGGCGACGAAACCGCCTGGCTGGTGGTCTCGGCGGACCGCCGCCACGCGCTGGTCGCCGACTACCGCGGCCTGAACCAGCCGAACCAGCCGGCGGCAAGCTACCTGCACCTGCAGGGCCTGGATCCCGATCTCGCCTACGCAATCAACGGCGCCGGCCGTCACTACGGCTCGGAGCTGATGAACGCCGGCCTGCGCGTCGCCACCAACAACGACGTGCCGGCCTTCGACGGCACGCAGGGCGACTTCCAGTCGCGCCTGTACGAGCTGACCGCCGAGTAGGCCCCACCGAGATGAATCCGCACCACCCGAGCAGCACGCGCGTTGAACGCCGTGCTGCTTTTTTGCGTCGGCTGGCGGAAGCGTGGGGGAATCTCATAGCAACGTTGCCTGGGTCTACATGCTTTCGAGCGGATACTAGGCCGGTGCATGCGGCTGTGCAAGGCTCGCATCGTGCGCTAGGATGGCGTGACTGGCCAGCTGTTCTGAGCCGACTGTTCGGTAGTAGATCAACCACTTGGTAGGGCGGAGGCAGGGACGCGGTGGTGCTGGAGGCTTCGGTTCAAGGCGAGCCAGCGTGAAATTGCACTTAGCCGGCGGTCTTGGCCGGCTTAGTGCAAGGGCGGGTCTTGAGACCGTACTTTGGGCTCAAGAGAGCCCCACGCGGACCATTGCCTTGGCCCGGAGTCGGAAGTGCCACCGCGTCCCTGCCGGAGCCCGGCTTCGCCCCAGTCGTTGGATTGCGCACGGCAACTACCTCTAGAAATCAAAAAGGGCCCCGCATCTCTGCGGGGCCCGGCGTGCGGCCGAGGGGGCTCGGTCGTGCGCGGTTGTTTGAAGGTTGGCGGCGGGGCCGCCGGTGCTTAAGCCTGAATCTTGCCCTCGGCCGCCAGCTGCTTGCGGTAGCCGGCTTCTTCTTCTGCGTTGCAGTAGACGAAGTGGCCCGGGAGCAGCTCGACGAACTTCGGCTTGTCGGTCTCGTAGTGGTGCTGAGACGGGTCGTAGACGATCGGCTTGATGTGGCGGGCGATCTGCGGATCCGGCACCGGCACCGCGGACAGCAGGGACTGCGTGTACGGGTGGATCGGGTGGCGGAACAGCTCCTCGGTCTCCGCAAGCTCCACGATGCGGCCGGAGCGGATGACGGCGATGCGATCGGAGATGAAGCGGACGACGGACAGGTCGTGGGCGATGAAGAGGTAGGTCAGCTGGGATTCACGCTGGAACTTCTTCAGCAGGTTCAGGACCTGGGCACGGATGGAGACGTCCAAAGCGGAGATCGGCTCGTCGGCGACGACGAGGTCCGGCTTCATGATCAAGGCGCGGGCGATGCCGATGCGCTGGCGCTGGCCGCCGGAGAATTCGTGCGGGTAGCGGTACAGCTGTTCCGGCAGCAGCCCGACTTCCTCGAGCATGGTGCGGACCTTGTTGATGCGGTCCTCTTCGTTGTCGAACAGGCCGTAGTTGTAGAGGCCTTCGGAGATGATGTAGTCAACCGTGGCGCGCTCGTTCAACGAGGCGGTCGGGTCCTGGAAAATCATCTGGATCTTGCGCTCCAGGTCGTGCTTGGCCTTGCCCTTCAGGCCGCCGTTGATCTGCTGGCCCTCGAAGGTGATGGTGCCGTTGCTGGTCGGGTTGATGCCCAGAACCGCGCGGCCGATGGTGGTTTTACCGGAGCCGGATTCACCGACAAGCGAGAACGTTTCGCCCTTGTAGATGTCGAAGTTGACATCCTGGACGGCGACGAACTTGCCGAAGGTGATCTCCAGGTCACGGAGCGATAGGAGAACTTCTTTTTCAGTCGTCAACGTGCTCACCCTTCCCATAAGTCGTGTTTGCCAAAAGCTTCTCGTGCAGGTTCTGAATCAGTTCCGGCTTTTCAACCTTCGACGCCCGGGGATCCAGGAGCCAGGTCTTGGCGTAGTGCGTGTCGGAAACCTTGAACATCGGCGGGTCGGCCTTGAAGTCGACCGCCATGGCCCACGGGTCACGCGGCGCGAAGGCGTCGCCCACGATGTCCTTGTACAGTGACGGCGGGGTGCCCGGGATGGAGTAGAGTGAGCCGCCGCGGGTAGCCAGTTGCGGCAGCGAAGAGAGGAGACTCCACGTGTACGGGTGCTTCGGGTCATAGAAAATTTCGTCGCAGGTGCCGACTTCGATGATGCGCCCGGAGTACATCACGGCGATGCGATCCGCGATCGAGGCGACAACGCCGAGGTCGTGGGTGATGAAGATCGTCGTGAACTTGTACTCCGCCTGCAGCTCGCGGATCAGCTCCAGGATCTGGGCCTGGATGGTCACGTCAAGCGCGGTGGTCGGCTCGTCGCAGATCAGGATGTCCGGGTGGCAGGCCAGGGCGACCGCGATGACGATGCGCTGGCGCATGCCGCCGGAGTACTCGAACGGGTACTCGTCGTAGCGGTTCTTGGCGTTCGGGATGCCGACCTTGTCCATCAGGTCGATGGCCATGGACTTGGCTTCCTTCTTGCTCTTGCCCTGGTGCTTGATGATGACTTCGGCAATCTGGGAGCCGATGGTCTTGATCGGGTCCAGCGAGGTCATCGGGTCCTGGAAAATCGTGGCGATCTGCTTGCCGCGGATGCCTTCCCAGTCCCGGTCTTTCTTGAGGATTTCCAGGTGCTTGCCGCGGTACTCGATGGTGCCGCCGACAATGTCGCCGTTGCCTTCCAGCATGCCGGTGAACGTCTTGGTGAACACGGACTTGCCGGAACCGGACTCGCCGACGAGGGCGAAGATCTCGCCTTCGTGCAGCTCCATGGAAACGTGGTGGATCGCCTTGAGAATCTTGCCGCGAACCTTGAAGTTCACGGACACGTCGTCAACTTTAAGAATTACGTCGTCTGCCATATTATTACCTCCCTTGAGTATTGCGACTGCGTCTTAACGGTGCGTCCGTGGATCGGAAGCGTCGGCCAGGTTCTGACCAACCACGTAAAGCGAGATGGTGATCAGGGCCAGCACAAGAACGGGCAGCCAGAACAGGTAAGGGTAGCTGGTGATGTACGGCGCGTACTGGGAAATCAGACGACCGAGAGACGGCACGTTTTGGCTCAGGCCGACCCCCAAGAAGGACAGGAACACTTCGTAGGAGATGAAGCCCGGCAGCTGCGTGGACGCGTTGGTCACGACGACGGAGGTCAGGTAGGGCAGGATGTTGCGGAAAATCATCCGCACGGTCGGCGTCCCGAGGGTCCGAGAGGCGATGTTGTACTCGCGGTCGCGCATGATCATGACCTGCACACGGATGAAGTACGCCACACCGATCCAGCTGGTGACGGTCATGGCGAAAATCAGGTTCCAGAAGCCGGAGCCGAAGGTGTAAGACAGGACGATGATGATCAGGAGGCTTGGGACGTTAGAGATAACGTTGTAGACCTCGAGCATGATGCGGTCGACGCGCTTGGAGACGCCCCAGACGGCGCCGACCAAAACACCGATGACCATGGTGATCAGGGTGCTGATCACGCCGATGGAGATCGAGGTACGGGCACCGGCCCAGATGGCGTCGAACAGCGACTTACCATCCTTGTCGGTCCCGAACCAGTACTGGGCGGAAGGCCAGTTGAAGCGGCGGGTCAGGTCGTTGACGCCGGTCACGTCGGTCAGGCTGTAACCGGAAAACATCGGCTGGATGAAGGACATCAGGAGCACGACAACCATGACGACCAGGACGATGATGGTGACCTTGTTGGAGAAGAATTGGCGACCAACCGAGCGCCAGTACGAGTACTTGGGCGTGTCGATCTTTTCGCTTGCCTCCTCATCCAGCTTGACCAGCTTGAAATCGGAATCTTTGATCTCTGGATTTTCCATCACTAATCATCTCCTGACGTTGTAAGTTTGATACGAGGATCCACGAGGACCATCAGCAGGTCACCCAGCAGCACGGACAGCACGCCGATGGTCGTGAAGATGAAGACCAAGGCGATGACGACCGTGTTGTTGTGCGCGATGATCGAGGCCGGCAGCATCTTCCCCATCCCGGGCATCGCGAAGACTTGCTCGGTGATGGTGGCGCCGCCGATCAGGCCGATAATCGAGCCTGGAATCCCGTTGACGATCGGGATCGACGCGTTCTTGAAGATGTGCTTGCGGTAGATCTCGCCTTCGTTCAGGCCCTTGGCGCGCGCGAAGTTAACGTAGTCGGACTGCTGCTGGTCGATCATGTAGCGACGGAACCAGATGACCAGCCCGGACACGCCGAGCAGGCCGAGGATGACAGCCGGCAGGATCCAAGAGCGGATGTCGGAGGCCCCGAAGGTCGGGAACAGGTCCGGCAGGCCGAACAGGTTGGACCCGACGTAGCGGAAGGCGAAGATGAAGGCCAGGGAAGGAATCGCGATGAACGCGGTGACAATCCCGGTGCCGATGCGGTCGAAGAGGCGGCCCTTGTAGCGCGCCATCAGGATCGCCATCGGAATGGCGATTAGGTACTGGATGACCAGCGCGACCATGCCGGCCTTGAACGAGGTGCCGATCATCGACGGATCGCTCATGGTCGAGGTGGTGCTGGTGTAGTCATCCTTGAAGCGCTCGTAGGTCATCTCGTCGCGCTGGCTCTTCTTCTGGTAGGCGCGGGTGTAGATGTTGTTGGACAGGTTCAGCGTCTGGCCGTTGATCTCGTACTTCTTGGCCACGGTCTGACCCTGACGCCCACCGATGACCTGGCTGACGTCGTTGCCGGCGTAGGTCGGGTAGGAGATCCCCAGGTCGAACTTCAGGAAGTTCTGGTGAATGAACGGGAACTGGTTGTTGAAGTAGATCTGGTAGCGGTACTTGGTCCCGGAACCCACCAGGGCCCAGCCCACCAGCGGGTCGTTTTGAATCTTCAGGTAGCGCTTCAGACCCGGGTTGGACTTGTCGTGGATCGCCCACGGGGTGTCGATCTGAATCAGGCGGCCGTAGAACTTGCCGAGCCGCTCCCACAGGGGCAGCTCACGGGTGGCGTAGTAGTCCTTGCTCCGCTTGTACTGCTTGAGCACGTACCCGTTGTCCTTGGTCCACTTGGTGAGGACCGCCTTGTTCGCGGCGGTGTGCGCCGTGGTGACGGTCTTTTTGGTGTCCTTTTCCGCCGCGGTGATGAGCGACTTCGTGTCCTTGTATTCCAGGTAGTCCATCTTCTGGAACGCGTTGTTCTCGTAGTCGGTCAGCTTATCCGGCGTGGCCATCAGCTTGCGGATGTTGGGGTCGTCCTTGAACACGTCGCTTCGGGGAACCAGTGAGTAGATCATAATGTAGGTAAGCGTGGTCACCAGGAAAATACTCACAAGCGAGCGCAGGATCCGGAAAAACAGATATTTCTTCATATAAAGTCCTCTCTCTCTTTTTCAGAAGAAAAAGGGCTGGTCACCCGAAAGTGCCAACCCTTCAACGCACTTCTAAGTTCTCATTATACTACCCTTGAACTTAGTTTTGGTTTTCCTTTGCGATTTCCGTACGTTTTGCTTGCCATGCGGCTTTCGCCTTGTTGAACTGCTTGGTCGTCACGGTCTTAGCCTGCAGCTTCATGAACTTGAAGGTCGGGGCAACGGAACCGCTCCAGCTGTATGCACGGGTGTAAGGCACAACCTTCGTAACAGATGGGGTACCACCATCGGAGACCATCGGGATCTGAACCGCGGAGTTGTTGAACTGCGCTTCGGCCTTAGCGAAGGCTTCGTAACGCGCGTTGACATCCTGCGTGATGGCCTCGGCCTTGTCGAGCAGGGTCTCAAGCTTGTCCAGACCGGTCGTCTTTTCAACGGCCTTGGTCTCGGCGGTCGCGTTGCCTGAGGATTCAGCATCCAGGCCAAGGGTGATCAGAGAAGAACCAGCGGATGGCTTGTAAACATCCAGGTAGGTCGACGGATCCTGGTAGTCTGGGGACCAGCCGGACGCGGTGGAAATATCGAAGTCGGAAGCCTTGCCGGCGGTAGCGGCGTAGGTCGCGGCCAGGTACTTGTCTTCGTTCAGCATCTGAATGTCGATAACGACGTTCTTCTTGCCAAGGGAAGCTTCGACGGATTCCTTGATGGACTTCGCGGAGTTAAC
This sequence comes from Lacticaseibacillus kribbianus, assembly GCF_020180945.1. GTDB lineage: Bacteria > Bacillota > Bacilli > Lactobacillales > Lactobacillaceae > Lacticaseibacillus > Lacticaseibacillus kribbianus. The sequence continues at coordinate 65,908 of NZ_JAIPUL010000001.1, forward strand.
AGTCGGCGCGGAGGATTCAGGAACGGCGATGTCCAGGTGGATCGGCAGGGAAACCTTGGAGCCGAGTTCCTTAACGGCCTTGGCGAAGTAGGTCTTCGCCTTGGCGGCGTTGAAGGAAGAGTTGTTCCCGTCGGTGTAGTCGATGTCGCCGAAGGCATCCTTGTTCAGGGCCTTGGTCTCGGAGGCAACGAGTTCGCCGTAAGGCTTGCCGTCAACGTTGACGAAGTTGTAAGGAGTCCAGGTGTTGCGCAGGGCCTTGGTGGCAGCAGCCTTACCGTTGGTCTGGGCGTTGTAGGAACCCTTGTCCAGGGCGAACTGGATAGCCAGACGGAAGTTCTGGTTCAGGATGGCATCCTTGGTCGAGGTCTTCTGCGCAGCCGTGGTCTTGCTGGTTGCGTGGTAGGACTTACGGTTCAGGTTGAACGTCATGTTGTAGGTCGCGGCACCCTGGTCGGACCAAACGATGTTCTTGCCGTCTTGCTTCTCAACGGTCTTGTAGGACGCGTTAGCAGGGTAGACACGAGCGGCGGAGTAGTTGCCCTTCTTGAAGGACTTGTACAGGCCATCCGGATCGGAGCCGTCGTTGAAGGTCAGCTTGACGTCCTTGACGTGCACGTTCTTCTTGTCCCAGTAGTTCGGGTTGGCGCTGAATTCGATGACGGACTTCGCGGTGAAGTTCTTCAGGATGTAGGCACCGTTGTAGAGGATGGCGTCGGCGGAAGCCTTACCGAAGTTCTTGCCTTGTTGCTTCAGGAACTTCCCGTAGACTGGGTACATAACCCCGTACGTGGTCTTGGATGGGAAGTAGGATTCAGGCTGGTTCAGGGTGTACTCAACGGTGTACTTGTCGGTCGCCTTGACGCCGACATCGTCGAAGTTCTTGTCCTTGCCGGAGATGTAATCGCCCAGGCCCTTGATGGAGTCCTGAACAACGTACAGGGTTTCGGACTTGCTGTCGACCGCGTGCTTCAGGCCGGTAACGAAGTCGTCGGCGGTAACGTCGGCAACCGGGTTGCCTTCGCTGTCGGACCACTTAGCGCCCTTGCGCAGGTGGAAGGTGTAGGTCAGGCCGTCCTTGGAGACGTCGTAGGACTTCGCCAGGGCGCCTTCGAGTTCGCCGTACTGGTTGGTCTCAAGAAGGCCATCTTCCCAGTTCTTCAGCTGATCGGAGTTCGTCGCACGGGACGTTACCGTGTAGTCGAACGTATCAGGATCAGTAGAGTAAACATACTTATAAGTGGTAGGTGCGGAAGACTTCTTAGCGGAGTCACCGTCGCTGCTCTTGCCCCCACATGCTGCCAGTGCAACTGCACATACAAGACCGACAGCGAGCAGCCCAGATTTCTTTTTAGTATCCAAATTGCAAACCTCCAAACAAATTTTATGACGTGGCGTTGAACGCCGGGGTCATTTAAGAATTGTTCAAATTATAAGTCTATGAGAATTTGGTGTCAACTGAATCTGCGAAGAAAGTTCAAATAATTTTCTCATATGCCGTCAGACCGGCGTTTGTGCGGGCAAAATTTTTTCGAGGTTTGACGATTTTGTGACCATTCGTGAACGAATTCTTATTTCTGTGTCCAAATCGCGAACGGATGTTGGACGAGGGTAAGACGGTTCGCCTGGAAAATTAAGGTTCTTAGCGTGTGCTTAGGAAAGCACAGCCTCACTTGAACGTTTGAACCATGACGCGATCAGGTGCTGTACCGTCTTGAATCTCAGGGGTCAGGACATTTTCAGTTGTCAGTAAGAGTGCAACAATTAGAGCAAAACTGTTCGGGACTTAAGCAATGTGGTTATCCTCACTTTCTCGTGATATTCTGATTAGTGGATTGAAAGGGGATGGGGCAATGGCCGCCGCTGAATTAGGACAAGTAATTCATGAGATTCGCCAGCGCAGAGGGATACTGCTGAAAGACCTCGGAGGTACGGTGAGCGTCAGCACACTGTCGCGTGTTGAACGCGGCCAAGCCAGCCTCAGTCTTGCGGATCTGTCGCAGGTGCTTCAAGGGCTCGGCACCTCGGTCTCCGAAGTGGTGGGTCAGATTGATTGCGTCAGCCCTTTCCTTGAGGTTTGGCAGGCGTTCGGGCGTGCGGCCGCGCACGACGATGTCGCCTGCCTGGACACAATTCTGAGCAGCTATCAGAATCGCAGCGACTATGTTGGGCGTCTCGTGTGGCTGAGTGCGCAAGGATGGAAGCAACGGAATTTTTCGGCGCGGCGGATGCCCGAGCTACTTGGCACCGAACTCACGGGGCTACTGCTGAAACCTGAGTCTTGGTACCAGTTTGAGTACGACATCGCGGGTGTTGCCGTCTGTGCCCTGCCATTGGCCGAGGTCAGGCGAGTGGTTCGGCGTGCAGCCGCAGAGTACACCAAGGATGCGACGGCACGGTACGAGGCGCCTTTTCTAGTCCTGCTTTACAATGTGGCCTACGTTGCGGCGACAAATCAGGATCTTGCCCTCGCGGATATGATGCTTGGCGTGATTCGGGGAATCCCCACAAGCCGGCAGACTCTGTTCGTCAAGTACCGGATGACGTTCCTGACGTTGAGCCTCAATGCCAAGTTCCATCCTAGTCCGCTGCTTGCCAGCCAGCTCACTCAGCTGATTGCAACGATGAAGCTGATTGGGGCAAGTAACTTCGCGGCGCAGGATGCTGAGATGTTACGTACCTTCCAAATCAAGCTACCTGGGGTCAGTGATTGATGGGCTTTCATCGGCTATGACTTAAAGACCGAGATAGTCTCTAATTAGCATTGCCGTATCACTTAAAAAAGAGCCGTTCATTCAAACGGCTCTTCTTTGTGCGGCAGCTTAGTTGCCGCCGCCGTCGTGCATGACGTACCACAGATCCCAATAACCCGGGATCTGTTCCTGAGTGCTGGCGCTGACCGGGGCGGTGGCGGAAAGTGCAATTCAATTCTCAGTGGAGCGACTCGGTGTTCGTTCCGTGCCTTCGCGGCCTCAGTGCGGTCTGCCCCCACACCGGGTCCCAGCCGGTCATGGTCTGGCCGATGATACCGATCAGGGTGAAGGCCGCGGCGCAAAAGAGGCGGGCGACCAGGTTTTCCGTGTACGGCGGCATGAAGGGAATCAGCGAGCTGCCGGCGATCAGGAGGCCGAACCAGGCACGAAACGGCAGGGGCCTGGAGTTGAGGAAGATGGTCAGCCCGACGATCACGCCGAGCACCATCAGGGCGATCATCAGGGGGTCGCGCAGCACCAGCAGGTTGCCGTGGAAGCGGGACAGCCCCAGGCCGCGCGTGTTGTGCGCCCCGCGGTAGGCGTAGTCGAGCGTCGCCTTGAGCCGGTAGTAGCGCCGCGAGATGAACGACAGGTAGCAGGCAAGCGAGACGACGCCGTAAGTCCAGGCGAGGTGGCGGTGGATCCAGATGTGAACGCGCAGGTGGTGGGACATGGCGGGACCTTCTTTCCTCAAAACGTGGTGGTGTTCGTTGCACCCAGTATAGACAACGGTGCACCCACTGCCAACGCGCGCCGCGTCCCAGTTGCAGACGTGAAAATGGCGCGCCACCCGGCCCGCCATTTTTGATTAGACATTTTTGCCTGTCACGCGGCCTGTGTCGGCTCGTCCGAATCGAACGTCGGCAGCCCGTCCAGCATCCGGCGGCCGCGAATCGTGGCCATGGCGGCGAGCACGAGGCCTGCGACCAGAATCCCGGTGACCGTGAAGATCCACAGGCCGGAGAGGTGGTCGAACATGACGCCGTACAGCAGCGTCCCGAGCGGCATCAGCATCGTCGAGACGGCGCTTTGCAGGGAGAACACGCGGCCCTGCATGTTCTCGGGAATCAGCTGCATCATGAAGGTGTTAATCGGCGTGTTGATGAAGACCAGCGCCACGCCCTGCAGGATGTTGAGCGCGATGTAAAAGGCGGTGTTGACGCCGTTGCTCCAGCCGGTCAAGGTCGGCAGGCCCACCGCCACCAGCAGTCCGGCCAAGGCGATCAGGAAAACGTAGGAGACGTAGATCGGGTGCCAGCGCAGCTTGATCTGCGACAGCAGCAGGCCGCCGAGGAACATGCCGACGGCGAAGGCCGAGTCGGTCCAGCCGTACTGGGTGTTAGACAGGCGCAGCGTCTGCACCAGCAGGTAGGGCAGGCCGACGTTGAGGGCGGCGAAGAAGAAGTTGATCGCCGCGCCGGTCGCCATCATGATCAGGAAAAGCGGCTGGCTGACCAGGAAGCGGAAGCCCTCGGCGAAGTTGTGCCAGAGGCTGGACTTGGCTGGGGTCGCCGCGTCGGCGGCAGGTGCGGCGGTCGTGGCGCCTTCGGTTGCGGGGTTGGCGGCGTCAACGGTCGCGGCTGCGGCAGTAGTGGTGTCAACAATTGCGGCGTCAGGTCCAGCGGTTGCTGAGGCAGGAGCGGTCGCTTCGGCGTCAACAATCGCGGCGGTCGCGGCCGTCTCGGCCTTGGGCGAGAAGCGCAGTGCCAGGATGCCGCCCAGGGCGATCAGCTCGAAGCCGACCTCGATCAGGGCGAAGCTGCCGATGGACACCAGCGTGTAGACCAGCGCGCCGACGATCGGGGCCAGGAAGCCGGCCAGCGACTGCAGCGACTGGTTCAGGGAGTTGACCGCCTGCAGCTCGCTTTTGGCGAAGAGCTGCACCAGGCTGGCGGTCAGCGTGGTGCTCAGGAAGCTGTCGGTGATCTGCAGCAGGATGATCAGCGCGATCAGCTCCTGGTAATAGGCCGCCGGGGCGACGTGGAACGCGACGGCGAAGGTGATCAGGCCCAGGCTGGTGCCGAGCTGCGCCAGCACCATGATCGCGCGGTGGTTCATGGTGTCCACGATGTAGCCGAGCACCGGCGTCAGGCACAAGGACACCAGCGGGCCGGTGATCAGGCTGATGCCCATGCCGAGCGCGGAGCCGGTGCGCCGCAGGATGTAGAGGCCGATGGCGAACGACAGCATGCCGGAGCCGAACGTCCCGGCGAAGCGAATGAGCAGAATCTTGATGGTCTGAGCCGATAACTTGCGCATGATGAACCTCCGTGAGCGCCGCTTTGACGCCGTTTTTGGGTAAAAAAAACACACCCCACCCCGCGTGAGGTGTGTTCTTACTTTTAATTAGATGTAGTGGATGGTGACGTCGCCGATCTTGAAGTCGCCGGTCAGGTACACGGTCGGGCCGGTGCCGGTCGGCGTCACGCCCTTTTCCTCGAGGTCGCCGATGAAGGCGTTCAGGTGGGACTCGATGCGCCAGTCGCGCGGCACGTAGAGGCTGACGTCGCCCATGGAGCCCTGGATGTCGATGGTTGCGTGGTCGGCGGTGATGTGCGCCTCGTCGAAGTAGACCTTGGCGTCGCCCATGGTGACGCTGATGCTGGCGTGCTCGAAGTTGTCGGACTGGATGTAGCGCACCGCGCTGCCCATGCGCACCGCCACGTCGACCTGGTCGTCGTGGGTGGTGCTGGCGCTGTCGGTGAAGCGCTGCTCCCCGCCGCCAACCTCGATCTTGCGGCCGCCCTTGGAGATGATGGTCAGGTGGGGCCGGCGCTTCTTGTGCAGCGGCGCCAGGATCAGGCCGAGACCGATGCTCAACAGCGTGGCGCCGCCGAGCAGCGTCCACGGCACCAGCGGCTCGATGCCCAGCGGCTTGGCCCAGACCATGCCCAGGAAGGCCAGGGCGAACACGACCACCGGGGCGGACAGGTCGAACAGGCCCTTCAAGGCCGCCGCGCCGAGGATCAGGCTGGCAAGCCACGGCCAAAAGCCGATGGTGAAGCTCAGCCAGCCCATTTTGCTGGCGACCAAGACGCCGGCGCTGGCCAGGAAGAACAGGCCCCAAAACATGCGGCTCAGACTGGTTTTGACGTTCATCACGCATTCCTCATTTCATCTAGGCGTTCCAATAGTTGTTTGTAGTTGCGGCGCGAGGCGAAGACCTGCTTGTGCGAGCGGTGGAAGGCCACCTCGCAGTTGGAAAGCGAGCGGTTGACCGCCGCAATCTGGTCGAGGTTGACCACCGTCGACTTGGCGATCTGCAGGAAGTTGTGCGGCAGGTCGGCCAGCGTCTCGTGCAGCGTGCGCTTGCTGGTGTAAATCTCCGTGGCGGTGTGGACCTGCAGCTGCCGGGCCTCGGTCTCGATGAACAGCACCTCAGTCAGCGGCAGGTAGAACTCGACGCCCCGCTTGTAGCAGGTGATGGTCGCCGGCCGCGGCGTCAGGAGCTCCTGGAGGCGCGCCACCGCCGGGTCGTCGGGCCGGCCGTGGATCACCACGGTGACGTCTTTCGCATCGGGATCCGGAACGAATTGAATGTGCATGGGGCGCCTCCTTTCGTAGAGGGTGAGCGGTCGCGGGCTTAGCGGGGCGGGTGGTCGCACCTGGCCGGTATTTCAAAGCACCGACCGCCTTCGACGCGGGCCGAGTAACCGGCCCGAAACCGGAAGCGCTGGCCCTGCCGCCTCGGAGCCCGGCCGGGTCGCTGGCGGCATTCCCAAGCGTCGCGGGCGAGAGAGAGGTGACTGCCCGCGGCGCTTGGAGGCACCGCCACCGACTGGTTCAAGCATACCAGAGCGGGCCGGATTTGCACTCAACCAGTGCTTGAATCACCCGACGCTCTTATTACACGCCAAAAGCCGCGCGAACGGAACCTTTTTTGCGCGAGCGGTCGAAAAAGGGGCGCGAGCGGTTGGTGGAGATTGACGCTATTTAATAGAAGAAAGCGCTTCATTTTTGCGGCTAAGTGAGAAGATACTGGCCAATCGGTGAGAGGTCTGCTATCCTGAACGCAACTACGGGAGGGATGCTTATGTGGAAGAATCGGGAGTGGCGGCGCTACTGGGTGCACCGGTACCTGGCCGCGGTTTACGCGCTGGTCTACCTCGCGGCGATGCTGGCGTTTTTCGCCCTGAAGTTCTACCGGCTGAAGGCGACCAACGACCCGGCGTACCGGGCGCGGCAGCTGAACTACACGGCGTACGGCCTGAGCCGGCTGCACGGAAACCTGACGGCGCTGCACCAGCCGGCGATGATCGCGCTCTTGCTGCTCGGCATTCTGGTCGGCCTGTGGCTCTTCCACAACAGCCGGGGGATGCCGGTGCGCGCCTACGCGGGGCTGGTGATCGCGCTGGCCGCGCTGGTGCCGCTTCTGCCGCCGTACACGGAGAACCTGATGGCGCGCCTGTACGTGTCGTGGGCGCTGATGGCGCTGGGCCTGGTCTGGCAGCTTTTGGTCGCCCGCGACGTGCCGCGGCCGCGCCGGGTGTGAAAACGCTACCCGCCGGCGCGGCTTAGTGGTAGAATGAGAGAAAATTAAAGGAGCGTGAGATTATGCTGGTCGCACACGACCTCAGCTTTGGCTTCCGGCACCACCAGATTCTGAGCGGCATCGACTTTGCCCTGGCCCCGGGCGAGGTGGTGGGGCTGGTCGCTCCCAACGGCACGGGCAAAAGCACGCTGCTGCGCAACCTGACGGGGCTGTTGAAGCCACAAAACGGCAGCGTGACGCTCGACGGGGCTGACGCCTGGCGCAACCGCCGGGCCTTTTTGCGTCAGCTGTTTTTCCTCGAGGACAGCCAGGGCCTCTTCCCGTCTCTGACCGCGCGGGAACACCTGCGCTTCGTGGCGGACGCGTGGGGCAGCCAGGTCACGGTCGACGCGGTGCTCACCGCGCTGCACATGACCGCGTACGCCGACAAGCGCGTCGGCCAGATGTCCTTGGGCATGCGCCAGCACGTGCTGTTGGGGATGTACATGGTCGCAGACGCCAAGTACCTGCTGTTCGACGAGCCGCTCAACGGCCTGGATCCGACCAGCATCCACCTGTTCACGCAGATTTTCTCCAAGCTCAAGGAGCGGGGCAAGGGCATCATCATGTCCTCGCACCAGCTGGGCAACGTGACGGCGATGGCCGACCGAGTGTTTTTCCTCAAGGACACCCGTCTTCAGGTGTATGAGGCTGCGGGCATCGACCTGGACGCCAAGTACGACGAGCTGTACGGCGTGCAGGAGGCGGACTGGTGAGCGGGCTCCGCTTCGCCGCCCAGCGCCTGTTTCGCGGCCGTGCCTGGTGGGTGCTTCCGCTGTGCCTGGCGGGGCTTCTCATGTGGGGCAACCTGCAGCGCGTCCAGGGGCACCAGGCGATGGGCGACATGCTCGAGTTCGGCGCCATGTACCAGCTACGCCTCCACTACGGCGAGACGCTGGCCAACTGGCGCCAGCAGCCCAAGCCGCGGCCGGTGCTGGCCAACCCGAGCGTCAAGGAGATGGAGCGCGACACGGACGCGACCGACGCTCTGAACCGCATGGTGCGCCTGGACGAGTACGACGGGCGCGCCAGCCTGGTGAAGGCGGAGCTCAAAATGGACCGCTACTTCCTGCGCCGGGCCGCGGCGGGGCGGGGCAACGCGTACTTCGATGCCCTGACGCTGCAAAAGCGCGTGGCGGAGCTTGAGGCCAACCAAAAAGCGCACCGCACGCAGTACTACAGCCGCGAGCGCCGGCTGCCCGGGGCGCTGAGCCTGGCGCGGGCGCTGGCCACGGACACGCCGAGCACCTGGTTTGCCGTGCTGTTCTGCTTTTGGGCCGGGGTGTTCATCCTCGACGACAAGCGCGGCCGCACCCGGGCCCTGATCGACCTGGCGCCGGTCGACAAGGGCGGGGTCTACGCCTGGCGCGCCGGGCTGCTGTGCGCGTACGGCCTGGCCGCCATCGCGCTGGTCAGCGCCGCGGCGCTGGGCCTTGAGATCCTGATCGCCGGGTCCGTCGGCTGGGACTACCCGCTGGCCTTCTCGCCGGACGGCACCCACGCCGCCTTGATGGGGGCGGGCAGCTTCCTGCTGCAGGCGCTGGCGTGGCTATGCGGCGCCTTCGTGCTGATCGTCGGGCTGGCCACGCTGGTGCAGCAGGTCACGCGCCACGTGATGGTGTCGCTGCTGGCCGTTTTGGCGCTGGTGTTGGTCGGAAGCGGCGTCGGGTGGGTCTGGTCGCCTTTGAGCTACCTGGACCTGCCGCGCGTGCTGCTGCCGGCGGCCGGCTACCAGCTGCCGCTGCGCCTGCCCGCCGCCGTCGCCCTGATGGCCGCAAGCGGCGCGGCGCTGATTGCGCTGAGTGCGGCCTGGGCGAGCCGCCGCCAGCGCCTGTGAGGGGGAACGCCGATGAAAGAATTCAGATTGGAAGGCCGGCTGATGCGCCGGCGCTGGCTGCTGTGGCTGATTCCCGTTTTGGTCCTGGCTGTGCTGGGCTACCAGGTCGTGCGCGCCCAGCGCTCGACGATCCTGCAGGCCGACTCCCAGGCGGCGCTCGCCCAGGAGTTCGCTTGGACGGTGCCCAAGAGCCAGGTCGCGGACTTCAAGCGCACCATCAAGGAGAACCCCGGCAAGACGCTGACGGCCAACGCGCGCCAGTCGCTTGCCGTGTATGACCGGCTGAAAAAGGCCGTGGCGGCCAACGACGGCTGGGCGTTCACCAAGGCCTACGCCGCGTACCAGCACCTGCAGGGCACGCCGGACGTCGCGCTGGACACCATGGTGGGCCGCCACATCACGCGGATCTCGAACTACGACCCGACCAAGCCGGCGCTCAACAGCCTGCCGACCGCGCAGCCGTTCCTGATCCTGGTGGCGCTCGCGTTCGGCGTGGCGCTGAACCTGACGGCGCTGACGCGGCGGCAGGAGGACGTGTTCGCCCTGATGCCGACGTCCAAGCTTGGCATCTACTGGCACCGGTTGGTGTGGACGGTGGCGGCGACGTTCGGCGCGTTTTTGCTCGCCAACCTGGTGGTGTTCCTGTACCTGGCGGCCCGCGGCGGCATCGGCCGGTGGGACTACCCGCTGCCCAACCGCATCACCGGCGGCACCGTGACGCTCGGGCTGACGCTTCTTGCCTACTTCGGCATGATGGCGCTGTGGGTCGTGGTGCTCGCGGCGCTGGGCGGCCTGGCGCGTACCCTCAGCCCGAAGCTCGTCACCGTGCTGGCCGTGCTTTTGGCGGTGCTGCTGCTCAGCCAGACCACCGTTTTCCAAAGCGGCACCATGCCGCACCTCGCGCTGTACTGGCTGCCCAACTACGTGCAGGTGTGGAACCCGATCGGCTACACGCTGTCGGAGGCGGCCGACCCGACGTTAGGCAACGTCCTCTTCCCGCTGCAAAAGGCGATGCCGCTGCTCGCCGCCTACGCCGCGGCCTTCGCCGGCATCGGCGCGGTCATCGTGGCCGTCCGGCGGCGGGTGTAGGCCGCGGCTCCGGCGCGGGCGGGCCACCGCCTCCGGCTCCGGGGCGAGGCGGCAAAACGCGTGCGGCTCCCCTGAGCCCGAAGTACGGTCTCAGGACCCGCCGTTGCAGTAAGCCGGCAAAATCGGCCGGCTAACTGCAATTTCACGCTGGCTCGCCTCGCCCCGGAGCCTCCGGCAGAGGGCCCGGCCGCGGCTACGCCCTGCACGGTGAGCTGCCTGACACAATGAAGATGCCGGCCTCGTCCTGGCAAACGGTCGCATCACAAGGGTCTGAAGGCGGGCCGTTGCCGCCGTGTGGCCGCCTCGCCTGTAATCGCTGGACCACAAAACCCGGGACCCGCAACTTCCAATCGTGAAGTTGCGGGTCCCGGGTTTTTAATTGCGTTTCATCGGTGATGGTGCGCGGTTACAGCGTGAACGCCAGGGTCAGCACCTGGTACGGCGTGGCGGCGACGGTGACGCTGCCGTCCGCGGCCGCCGTCAGCGGCTGCGGCTGGGTCTCATCCAGGCGCACCAGCGCCGCGGCCTTGGCCGCAAAGTTGGGCGTGATGGACAGCTCGGTGTCCACGCCCTGGAACTCGTGCAGGCGCAGGATCACGCGGGTCTGGTCCTCGGCCAGCTTGATGGCGTCGACCTCGACGCCGTCCGCCCCGGCCAGGGTGAACAGCTGCGGCTGCGCCTTGGCGTGGCTGACGGCCAGCGGCGCGTTGAGCAGCATCGCCTGCTGCTCGACCTGGCCCTGGGCAAAATCACCGGCGTGGGCGAACAGGCTGTACGTGAAGCGGTGCTCGCCCTGGTCGGCCTCGGTGTCCGGGTAGACGCCGGCCTTGATCAAGGACAGTGACAGGGTCTGGTTCTCCGCCGCGTAGCCGTACTTGCAGTCGTTCAAAAGCGCGACGCCGTAGTCCGGCTGCGACAGGTCGGCCCACTTGTGGCCGACGACCTCGAAGCGCGCGGTGTCCCAGCTGGTGTTCTTGTTGATCGGCCGGCGCAGGTTGCCGTACTGGATGTCGTAGGTGGCAAAATCGGTGCGGACGTTCAGGTCGAACGCGGTCCGCAGCAGCAGGTTTTGCTCGTGCCAGTCGGCGACGGTGACAAAGTCGATCCGGCGGCTGGCGTCGGCCAGCACCATGCGCTGGGTGACGGTGGAGTCGTGGAAGCGGTAGGTGAAGGTGACCACGGTCGCGGCGTCCTGGCGGGTGGCCGTGATGCTTTCGGCGGTCAGGTCGACCGCCTTGGCCACGTAGTCCTCGTCGATGTTCCAGTTGTCGAAGTTCATCGGCCGGTCCTCGTAGATGGTCAGCCGGTTGCCGGTCGCGCCCGGCAGCAGCACCTCGCGCTGGTTGTCGCGGTCAAAGACGCGCGTCAGTTGGCCCGCCGCGTTCCACGCGATCAGGTAGTGGGCGGACTCGACGCTGTCGCCGCTCAACGCGGCGCTTTGCAAGTCGGCCGGGGTGAAGGTCAGCGCGGTGCTGGCCAGCGGCGCCAGCGGCACGTTCACCAGCCGGTAGCCGGTGTCGTCGCGCACCGCGGCGACCGGGGTGCCGTCGGCCAGGGCGAAGCGGCCTTCGCGCGGCTCCGCGATCTCGGCCTCGCCGGTTGCCAGCGTGCCGCTCGGGTTGGTCAGGCTAAGCTGGCCGCCGTCCGTCGGGGTCAGCGCCGCGATGGTCTGGTTCATGGTGGCGACGTCTTCTCGGACGTCCTCATAGGTCTCCTGGATTGCGGAGCCCGGCAGCACGTCGTGGAACTGGGTCTTCATCAGGATTTCCCAGGTGCGATTCAGCTCGTTCTTGGGGTAGGCGACCCCGTCGAACACGCGCGCGGCCGTGCGGGCCAGCTCAAGGTTGCGCAGCGCGAACTCCAACTTGCGGTTGGCGCGCTTGACGAACGCCTGGGAGGTGTAGGTGCCGCGGTGGTACTCGAGGTACAGCTCGCCGGCCCAGACCGGGTAGGACTCGCCGTTTTGCGCGACCTGCTTTTCCATGGTGTCAAAAAAGTCGTCGACGCGCTCGTTTGCGATGCGCGGCATGCCCGGCAGCTCGTTGATCACGCGGATGTTTTCGACCATCTCGCGGGTCGCGCCGCCGCCGCCGTCGCCGAACCCGTAAGGCATCATGATGCGGTGGTTCAGCTGCTTGTCCTTGTAGGCGCGGTAGGACTGCAGGATGACGCGCGGCGTGATCTCGCCGTTGTAGGTGTACTTGAACATCTCCGGCTTGCTGTAGTCGTAGGTGACCTCGGTGGTGGTCAAGAAGTAGGTCAGGACCTCCGAGCCGTCCAGCCCGCGCCAGACGAAGGTGTCGTGCGGCGCGCGGTTGGTGTCGTTCCAGGAGATTTTGGACGTGACGAAGCGGTCGATGCCAAAGCCCTTCATGATCTGCGGCAGGGCGTACGAGTAGCCGAACACGTCGGGCAGCCAGAGCACGGTCTGCTTGGCGTTCAGCTTGTCTTGGAAGTAGGCGCTGCCGTACAAGAACTGGCGGGTCAGCGACTCGCCGCTCGGCAGGTTGGTGTCGGGCTCGACCCACGTGCCGCCGTCGGCCTCCCAGCGGCCGTCCTCAGCGTAGGCCTTGATCTGGTCAAAAAGCTCGGGCGCGCGCTGTTCGATGTAGTCGTGGACCTGCGGGGTGGAGTAGAAGAACTTGAACTCCGGGAACTCCTTGAGCAGGCGCAGCGCCGTGGTGAAGGAGCGCGTCGCCTTTTCGGCCGTGTGGCGGTAGCGCCACAGCCATGCGACGTCGATGTGGGTCTGGCCGATGGCGGCGACGTCAAAGCCGAGTTTTTGCCCGGCGTGCGCCTTCGTGAAGGCGTGGATGTCGGCCAGGGTTGCGGCGGCGTGCGCCGCGATGTCCTCAGTGGTGTCCGTGGCCCAGAAGAAGCGGTTGAACGCGTTGCGAACCAGCCGCACGTAGTCGTACTTGAGCGGCTCGTCGTCGGCGAGCTCGGGAATCAGGTCGATGATGTTCCACAGGTAGGTGTAGGCGTCGCGGATGGTCTGGTGCTCCGGGCCGACCGCCGCGGTCTTGATCGCGTAGTGCTGCACCTTCTTGGGACCGCCGCCCTCAAGCCCGGACCACATCAGGACCGACACCACGAGGTCAACGCCCACCTCGGCAGGGTCGAGGAATAGCTCCTCATGGTTGGTGTCGACCGCCTGGTAGCGTTCGCCGTTAATGTAGGCGAGGCCCTCGTAGCCGTCGTTGTAGCCGTCGCCGGTGCGGCCGAGGTCAAGCCGCACGACAGTACGCTCCGCATTGGTTGGGTCCAGGTGCAGTGGGAACTGCAGCCAGTAGTACTGGTCGCGACCGGCCCAGCGGGTGCCGATGCCGGCGTCCTGCCAGTCGGCCTCCGCGTCCGTCGGCACCGCGCGGTGATCCGCCCGGGTGTCGTGCCACATCCGAAGGCCAGTCAGGTCGGTGAAGTCGGCATAGCGCGCCGCGCCGAGCAGGCCGAGCTGCTGACGCGCCTTTCTGGCGTTGAAAATGTCAATCGAATCGTTTCCTTGGTAAGGCATTGTGTCCTCCTCACGGCGCTTTGTAAGCGCCCTATTTTCACCAGATTATAGCCGAGTTCGCATCCATAAACAATGAACCGGCGACAAAATGTGTCTATGAATCGTGACATTTTGCGCTGGGTGCACAGCTGTCTGCGCAGGGCGCGCGACCGGCAAAAAAACAGCTAAGTTGGTTGACAACTTAGCTGACGGCTCTCATACTTACTGGGTAGCAAAACAACCTAGGAGGTGCTGGATGAAACAGACCCAATTGATCAAGGGGGTGCTGGAAGGCGCCGTCTTGGCCATCATCGGTGACGGTGAAAAGTACGGTTACGAGATGATCCAGGCGCTGCGGGCAGCAGGGTTCGAGAGCATCGTCGGGGGCACACTGTATCCGCTATTGGCTAAGCTGGAGAAGAACGGCGAGGTGGCAAGCCAGCTCCGACCGTCGGACACAGGGCCGGACCGCAAGTATTATCACCTCACCGGGGCAGGACGGCAGTCGCTTGCGGCTTTTGCGCAGCAGTGGGAACAGCTGGTGGCGCAGGTCGCGACACTTTTGAAGGGAAGTCTTCATGATGATGAAAAATGACATGGCGGTGCATGCACTTAACCAGCTCGTGACGCGTCTGACCCCGGCCGACCGCGCATACGTCGGCGATCTGCGTGCGTACCTCAATGGTCGCAGCCTATTCGGCAACGCGGCTGCGGTGACGTCGGCGGTGACCGCGATGGTTCAGGACCTTTTGGAAGCGGAGGCGGAAGGCGAAACCGCGCAGACGCTGCTGGGGGATTCTCCGCAAGGCATGGCGCGGGAGCTGCTGTCGAACTTGCCTCGTCCGCGGTTACGCGACCACCTGATCCCGATTAGCGTGATGATGGCGTTCAGCTGGATATTCCTGCTTCTGAGCGGCGGTGCGCGGATTGATGCGCGCGGGCTGACCATCAGCGCGGCGGCCTTTCTGATTCTGCCACTGGTGCTGTGTCTGGCCCTTGCGGCGGCGTTCCAACTTCTCGCCGCATCCGTTTATGCTAAGAACCCGCGCCTCAGGAAACAGCGTGCAATCGCGGGACTGATGGTACTGGGCGTCGGGGCGTGTGGTGTTCTCCTTTGGTTAGGGGTTTGGCCCCCGCAGTGGTGGCGACTGACCGTGCCAACCGGCTGGTCCGTTGTGTTGATAGTGACCGCGGTGCTGGTCTACGTCGGCCTTCAACTGTGGTTGGCGCATGGAACATGGACGCGCCTGGTGCCCAGTCTCGGTCTGGTTGTTCTGATGGGCTGGTTCATCAGCTGGCGTCTGCTCTCGGCGACCAATCCGCCGATACTTTACCCGCTGGTCGGGGGCGTGGTGACGGCGATGCTGCTTGTGGCCTTCGCAGCGGCCGCCGTGGTCGCACGGCGGGGCACAAGACAGGCCTAGCGCACGGCGCATCCGATTCGGCCCAGGCCAAACGGGTGTGGTCTGGCAATCACGGTGAGCAGCGCTCCTAGGTTAGACGCGCGAAAAGGCCTTTGGCCGTGCCCCCAGTTCGGGCATGGCCAAAGGCCTTTTGCGTCGCTTCATTATTGAGATTAGTGATTGCCGGTTGCGTCGCCTTTCGCCTGCGCGTCCACGCGGGCGATGAAGCGGCGAATCAGCGCCGCTGCGACCCGCGCGGTTTTCTCCGGGTCCTTGGTGGCGTTGGTCAGCTGCATGCCGACGTCTGGGTTCACCCAGCCCCAGCCCTCGACCTCACCGAGTAGGATGATGAAGGAGGCGAAGCGCGGCGGCTCGTGCAGCACGGTGATGGTCGCCGCCGGGTCCGCCTTGTCCTTGGGGTCGACCGCCTGCGACGCGTAGATCTCGACGGTGGGAAACTCGCCCATCAGGCGGTCGGCCAGCTGCTCGGCCAGCTCGTTGTAGGTCATGGCCGGCCCCCGAACGCCGCTTTGGCCGCCGCGTCGTAGCCGCGCTCGCGGTTGATGCGGGCGAGCAGCGCCTGGTCGTGGGTGATGGTCTTGCCGGTTTCACGCAGGTGGCGGTAGAGGTCGGCGTATGGCACGTGCGCGGACTCCGCCCGGGTAATTTCCCGGGAAATATCGTAGGGCACCTTGCGGAACGCCACGTCGAGCCGGCCGGCGGCGTCGATGGTCAGAATCGCGTAGTGGGCGCGCTGGTCGCGGAAAAACTGCGGCCACGGGCTGTACGGCTGGCCGACCGCGCCGGGGTTCACGATCAGCTGGCCCTGCGAGCTGGTGCGCATGAGCTGCTGGTGGGTGTGGCCGTACACGGCGAGATCGGCGCCGTGCACCAGCGCGTCGAAGCCCTTCTGCGGCTGGGCGGGGTACAGCTCGCGGCCGTCCGGGGCGCGCCGCGAGTTGTGCGCGGCGACGATGGTCAGGCCGTTGACCTTGCGGGTGGTGACGAAGGGCCGCGCGGCGACCTGCCGCCACTGCGCCGCGCTGAGCTGGCGGCGGGCGTACTGCGTCAGGATGGCCAGGTACACCAGGGTCGGTCCGTCGATTGGCTGGGTGCCGGCCGCGATTTCGAGCATCGCGCCCTCCCAGTTGCCGTTGAGCCACACGTCCGGGTGCTGGGCCTCCAGCAGTGCGACCAGCCCCGCGGCGCTCGGCCCCGGCAAAAACAGGTCGCCGAGAAACCAGGTCGCGGTCACCTTTTGTGCCGTCGCGTCGGCCAAAACGGCCTCCAGTGCGGTCTGGTTGCCGTGGATATCGGCCAAAAGGGCGATGCGTTGCGTCGTGTTTGCCATCACAGTCTCTCCTTTGGGTGCGTGTTGTATGGGTTAATCCTACACCATTTTGGCGGCAGGTAAAGTCTGCGGTACAATGGCAGCAACCATGAGGAGGCAGCGATGACAACAGACAAACTGGACGAGGTCTGGGACCTCTACGACGCCGCTCTGCGCCGGTGGGGCACCCAGCGGCGCGGGGACGCGATGCCGGCCGGGTTCTTTCACCTCACCGTGGCGGTGTGGGTGTTCGACGGCAGCGGGCGGGTGCTGATTCAGCGCCGCGGCCACGAGAAGCTCAATCAGCCCGACACCTGGGACGTGGCGGCCGGCGGCTCTGCGCTGCGCGGGGAAACCGGCGCGCAGGCCGCCGCCCGCGAGCTGCACGAGGAGCTCGGGCTGACGGTGCCGCTGACGGCCGCCGACCGGTTCGCCACGGACTGGTACCGCGACTGGGTGGAGCAGAGCTTCGCCGTGTGCATCCCGGACCTGGACGCCGCGACGCTGCGGCTGCAGGCGACGGAGGTGGCGACGGTTGCGCTGGTGCCACCCGCGGTCGCGGTGGCGCGCCTGACGCGGCCGGGCCACGACAACTGGGCCGCGGTGCTGGCCCGGGCGTGGACCAAGGCGGGGCGGTAGGCGGCCCGAACCAGAAAGCGCAGCAAAAGAGGTCACGGCAGTCAGCCGTGACCTCTTATTCGTGGTTCACCGCGGCGCGCGGCGGCCGTAAGTCAGCGCCCCGGCGACGAACAGCGCGAGGGTGGCCAGCGCCAGCAGGTCGAAGCGGCCGGTGTTGGTCGCTTGGCCGACCTCGAAGTCGTGCACCTTCAGAAACACCGCAATCAGCAGGCCGTTGGCCACCACCGCGGCGGCCTGCGCCAGGACGTACCCGGCCAGCCGCGGGGACAGCGCGTGGCGCTCGCCTGAGCCAAGCGCCACCAGCAGCACCTGCACCGCCAGCACCAGAGCACCGGCGGCAAAAATCAGAGCCTCCACTTCGGACATCGCACTCCCTCCTTTTGCGCTGCAGTCTAACAGGGGGGCGGCTAGCCGTCAAGCAATCCGCTCGCGGTGTTGTCGTGGCGGGGTTGGCGCCGCATTTTGCGGGGCGGCCTCACTGCCCGAAGGCCATCGGCGCCGGCACTGCAGCGGCGATCTAGTCCTTTTTTTCCGCGGCCTCGGCCTGCAGGCGCAGGTCGTAGGTGCGGGTGCTCGGCAGAAGCCACGTGACGGCGCCGCAGATCAGGGTGCCGACGCCGGCGATGACGAACAGGGGGGCGACGCCGAGCCAATCGGCCAGCGGCCCGGCGAACAGGAGGCCGACGGGGCCGGTCAGGCTCATCAGCGCGTTCAGCACGCCGAGGACCCGGCCGAGCCGCTCGGGCGGAAAACTCTGCTGGATCATCGCCATCAGCAGGGTGTTGAAGAACGGGGTGCCGATGCCGGCCAGGGCGTTCAGGGCGACGAACCACCAGAAGGCCTGGCGGGTGCCGGGCAGCAGGCCGCTGGCGCCGATGGTGACGCCGATGATCAGGTACGACAGCGTGATCGGGCGCATGCGGTCGCGCCAGTGCCCGAACAGCCCGATGATGGTCCCGCCGGCCAGCATGCCGGCGGAATAAACCACCTCGATCAGGCCGGCCTGGCCGACGCTGCCGTGGAAGTGCTGCATCGTCATCAGCGGGTAGAGGCTCGCTGCGGGCATGAACACCAGCGTGAAGGCCATGCCCAGCACCGTCATCGCCCACAGCCCGCGCCGGTTGCGCAGCATGGTGAAGCCGGCCTTGGTGTCCTGCCAGACGCGGGCGTCGCCGCCGCTCGCCGGTCGGTGCGGGATGCGGACGGGCCAAAGCATCAGCGTGCCGAGCAGCGCCCCGAGCACGTCCAGCAGGATCAGCCAGCGGATGTCCACGACGCTGAACAGGAAGGCGCCGAGTGCCGGGGCGATCAGCATGTTGGCCGACTGCACCATGCCGAGCTGGCCGTTGATCCGGGTCAGCTCGTCCTCCGGCACCAGCGTCGGGATCAGCGACTGGATCGTCGGCATCTGGAAGGTCTGCGCGATCGCGCGGGCGGCCAGGCTGACGAAAACCAGCCAGAGCGGGAAGCGGTCGTGGCCGACCGCAAACAGCGCGAGGGCGAAGGCGGCGACGACCCAGTCGGAGAGAATCAGCAGCCGCTTTTTGCGCGCGCGGTCGATGAACCCGCCGACGAACGGGCTGAGCAGCACCATCGGCAGCATGCCGACCAGCGTGGCGTAGCTGAGGATCGTCGCGGAGCCGGTCTGCTTGGTCAGGTACCAGATGATCGCGTACTGCACGATCATCGTGGTGATGCCGGACAGGAATTGGCCGCCGAGAAACAGGTTGATGTTGCGGCGCCAGTGTGGAATCGGGGTCATGGAAGGTCCTCCTGGGAATTGGAATGAGGGGTCACTTCATTATATCAGGATTGACATCGGCTCGGCCGCCGGCTACAATACGATTAATTTCTTGGCCCAAGTAGGCGTGCCCAGAGAGCGGTGGGAAGCTGGAAACACCGCGCACGATGCCGAACCCTAGCCGAGGTCCAGATGAATAACGTGATTAAAAGCGCAAAGCCTTGCTTTGAACGAGAATGGTACCGCCCGCCTGGGTGTCTCGGTCAACGCAGGGCCTTTTTTGCGAGAGGGAGCAACTTATGCGAGCACTCAACTGCCGCCGCGTGGTGGTCAAAATCGGCACCAGCAGCCTGATTCATTCAAGCGGCGCGATCAACCTTCGGACCATCGACCGGCTGGCCTACGCCCTGGCCGCCCTGACCAACCAGGGCCTGGCCGTCGTTTTGGTGACCTCAGGCGCCATCGGGGTGGGCCTGGACCGCCTGCACCTTAAGGCCCGCCCCGAATCCATTGCTTCGCAGCAGGCGCTGGCCGCCATCGGCCAAAGCGAGCTGATGCGACTGTACACGCAGCGCTTCGCCGACTACGACGCGCAGGCCGCGCAGCTGCTCTTGACGCACGACGTCTTCGACTTTCCGGTGTCGCGCCAGCACGTGCTGGACACCATCGACGCGCTCCTGGCCGTCCGCGCGATTCCGGTGATCAACGAGAACGACTCGGTGGCCGTCGACGAGCTCGACCACCGCACGACCTTCGGCGACAACGACCAGCTCTCGGCGCTGGTCGCCACCCAGATTGGCGCGGACCTGCTGGTGGTGCTGTCTGACATTGACGGGCTGTACACGGCGGACCCGCGCCGCGACCCGGAGGCAACGCTGATCGCGCGGGTGCCGGCGGTGGCGCCGGCGCAGCTGGCAGCGGCCGGCGGGGCGGGCAGCCGCTTTGGCACCGGCGGCATGGTGACCAAGCTCAAGGCAGCGCAGACGATGCTGGCCGCCGGCAAGCAGATGGTGCTGTGCAGCGGCGCCGACCCGCGGGTGCTGCTGCAGGTGGTGGCGGGCGAGCCGATCGGCACCTGGTTTTGCGCTGAGGGGTAATGGGACACGATGATAACCAATCACAGGGAGGCAACGACATGATTGATCTGACAAGGATGGGGCAGGCGGCCAAGCAGGCGGCCGCATCGCTCGCCGGCCTGACGACCGACGCGAAAAACGCCGCGCTTGCGGCCATCGCCGCGCGGCTTGAGGCGGCGACGCCCGAGATCCTGGCCGCCAACGCTTCGGACCTGGCGGCGGCCGCGGCCGCCGCGCCGAAGTTCCTGGACCGGCTGCGGCTGACGCCGGAACGGGTGGCGGACCTGGCGGCCGGGGTGCGCGCGGTGGCGGCGCTGCCGGATCCCACCGCGCGCCTTGACGCCGGGTGGGTCAACCACGCGGGCCTGACCATTCAGCCGCGCCGGGTGCCACTCGGGGTGATCGGCATCATCTACGAGGCGCGGCCCAACGTCACGGTCGACGCGGCGGCGCTGACACTCAAAAGCGGCAACGCGGTGATCCTGCGCGGCGGGCGCGAGGCGGGCCGCACCAACGCCGCCCTGGCCGCGGTGATCCAAGCCGCCCTGAGCGACTGCGGGCTGGACCCGGCCGCCGTGCAGCTGGTGGCTGCCCCGGGCCACGAAAGCGCGCAGGCGCTGATGCACCTGACCGGCTACGTGGACGTCCTGATCCCGCGCGGCTCGGCCCGCCTGATCCAGGCGGTGGTGCAGGAGGCGACGGTGCCGGTGATCGAAACCGGCGCGGGCAACTGCCACGTGTACGTCGACGCGGCCGCGGACCCGGACATGGCCGAAGCCATCGTGGTCAACGCCAAGGTGCAGCGGCCGAGCGTCTGCAACGCCGCCGAGAAGCTCCTGATCCACGAGGCCATCGCCGCCACCGCCGTGCCGCGGCTGGCGCAGGCGCTCGCGGCCCACGGGGTGCAGCTGCGCGGGGATGCGGCGGCCTGCGCCCTGTGGCCGGGGATGGTGCCGGCCACGGCGGCGGACTGGGACACGGAGTACAACGACCTGATCATGGCGGTGCGGGTGGTGCCGGACCTCGAGGCGGCGATTGCGCACATCAACCGCCACGGCACCGGCCACTCCGAGGCCATCGTCACCGGCGACTACGAGGCCTCCGAGCGCTTTCTGGCCGCCGTCGACGCCGCGTGCGTCTACGTCAACGCCTCGACGCGCTTCACCGACGGCGCCGAGTTCGGCTTCGGCGCGGAGATCGGCATCAGCACCCAGAAGCTCCACGCCCGCGGGCCGATGGGGCTGGCGCAGCTGACTACCATCAAGTACGCGATTCGCGGCGCTGGTCAGGTGCGCGACTGAGCCAATGGTAATGATAAGTGTCTGCTTTTAAACATTAACTTAAAAATTATTTTTACCATAACTCCCGTTTTGATATACTCTAGTTATCAAAACTATGGGAGGGCTTTCACATGACAGACATCACGAAGGGGGCCGTCGTCCAGTGTCGGGCGAACGGCAACATGGAACGCGACTTCATCGGCACCGTCACCAAGTGCTACGAGAACTCCTGCCTCGTGCAGATCGATGAGTTCGACCCGATCGACCGCATGAATGCGCGTGAGCTGCTGTTCATGACCGTGATCGCCAAGAAGAAGATGCAGGTGCTGGTCCCGGGCATCGAAGCCAGCGAGACCCTGACCGAGGCCGGCTGAGTCGTACCGCGGCGCGTCCTCGCGCCTGCCCCCGCCGCAATCCCGGTCCTCGCGCGCGGCAGCTCGTCTTCACTGTGGTATAATAAGTTGTTACAAGCTGCACACACTAGAGACGGGGGATTACCATGGCGCAAGAAATCACAGTAGGGTCGACGGTTGACGTCAAGAAAAGCGCGAACGTGCCGCTGTCCTTCACCGGTACCATCGAGAAGTTGTACGCCAACTCCGCGATGCTGACGATCGACAAGTACGACAACGCGGACGCCGAGGTCGTCGAGGACCTCAAGCACAAGACCGTCGTGAACTACAAGCACATGACACAAAACGGCAAGGCCGTTCAGCCCCCTAAGCCGGACGATGCGAAGTAAGGACTGAGCCCAAAAGCGACCACGCCACAAAAAACCGGAACCCGCACCGCAAGCCTTCGCTTGCCGCCGGGTTCCGGTTGTTTTTTTAGTCGGTCGTGACGCTCAGCCCCTGTGCGCTGACGGTTAGCGGCAGCACCGTGCCCGCGGTCAGCTGCTCGCGCAGGCGCAGCAGGAAGTCGGGCACCGTCGCCTTGGCCAGGCAGATCAGGGCCGGGCCGTTGCCCGCCGCGAAGCAGGTGAAGCCGCCGGTGGCGAGCACCGCGCGCGACACCATCTCCGCGTGCGGGTAGTAGCTCGGCGTGACCTGTGCCTCGAGGGGAAAATGCGCCCGCAGCCAGCCGCCGTCGCCGGCCTGCATCGCGTCCAGCAGGTCGGCGATCGCCGGCGGGGCCACCGTCGGCCGCGCCGGTACGGCCACGGCCGGCACCTGCGTCGGCAGGTAGACCGCGCCCTGCAGCCCGGTGATGTCAAGCGGCGCCACGCCGCTCGCGGTGAGCTGCCGCCCGCCGCCGAGCAGCGCGGTGCGGATCGCCAGCTCGTCGGGCTCGAAGAAGGCGGTCTGCGCGATCAGGTCGTGCTCGGCTAAGGGCGCCGCACCCAGGGCGCTGGCCAGGCTGACGCCGGCCAGTGTTGCGGCCAGCGAGCTGCCCAGGCCCATCCCGGTCGGCAGGCTTGACGTCACCGTCAGCTGGTGGGGCTCAAGGCCGGGGACGACGGACTGCGCGACGGCGACGATGAGATTGGACTCATCGTGCGGCAGCGTCGGATCGTCGTGCGCCACCTCCCATTCGTACCAGGCGGGCCCGACCGCCACCCTCAGCCCGCGGTCGATCGCGAAGGCGAACGCCGGCTGCACCAGGGACGTCACCGTCCCGGGGACCCATATTTCCATGTGTACCACACTCCCGAAATTCAATTAGATGTAACTAAGTATATCTAACCATTCTCTCACTTTCCACCCATTTTCAAAAAAATTTGAATCAGGGTATAATGAAACCAAAGTTTACCGGGCGCCGCGGCGCCCGTGAAAGGTCGCCACATGGTCGAATTAGTTCTGCTCCGGCACGGAGAAAGCACCGCTAACTTCACGAATACCTACACCGGCTGGTCGGACGTGCCGCTGACGGTCCGCGGCGTCGCCCAGGCCAAGGCGGCCGGCGCGGCGCTGGCCGCCACCGGCATCCAGTTCGGCCACGTGCACACCTCGGTGCTGCAGCGGGCGATCAAGACCGCGTACCTGGTGCAGGACGCCATCGGCCAGAACTGGCTGCCAATCACCAAGTCCTGGCGGCTCAACGAGCGGCACTACGGCGCGTTGCGGGGGCTGAACAAGGCGCGCACCCGCGAGCTGTTCGGCCCCGCACAGGTCGCGGCCTGGCGCCGCGGCTTCTGCGACCTGCCGCCGCTTTTGGCCACGGCGCAGGGCGGGCGGCGCTACGCCGGCTTTGCGACCGGCATCGTGCCGCGCGGCGAGAGCCTGAAGGACGCCAGCGCCCGGCTGGTGCCGTACTGGGTGGACGAGATCGCGCCGCGGCTTGCGGCCGGTGATGCCCAGCTGGTGGTGGCGCACGGCTCGACGCTTCGCGCGTTGATCAAGTACCTGGAGGGCATCGCCGACGCGGACATCGACGGCGTCGAGGTCGCCAACGCCCAGCCAATCGTCTACGAGCTGGACGCCAGGCTGAACATCCTGAACAAAACGGTGCTGGCGGCGCACTAGGCTGCCGGTCCCACCACGCGCTGTCGCGCCGTCTTCCGATGAGGGAGGTGGTGCAACAGCGCTTTTTTGCGTGCTGCTGTCTGCGGGGGGCCACGGATGGGCGCCCATGCCATCGGCCAGCCATCCCGCGGCCGGTGAATTGGGCCTGTTAACGGTATCAGGCGTCTGGAGTCGGATTGTGACCGGTAACAGCGGGCCGGCGCTTGTTTCACCGGGCGATTTTCCCTACGCTGGTATAGTAAGCAATGCAGTCTGACTTCAGCAGGAGGACAACTCATGACCACATGGTACGATCACGCAATCATCTATCAGATTTACCCGAAGTCCTTCCAGGATTCCAACGGCGACGGGGTCGGGGACCTCAACGGCATTCGCGCCCGCATCCCCTACATCCAGGCGCTGGGGGTCAACGCGGTGTGGCTCAACCCGATCTTCACCTCGCCGCAGGTCGACAACGGCTACGACGTCGCCAACTACTACGCCGTCGACCCGCAGATGGGCACGATGGCGGACATGGAAGCCCTGCTCGCCGCCTTTCACGCCGCCGGCATCCACGTGATCCTCGACTTCGTGCTGAACCACACGTCCGACCAGCACCCCTGGTTCCTGGATGCGGTCAGCTCCAAGGACTCGCTGTACCGCGACTACTACATCTTCGCGGGCCAAAACGGGCGCCGGCCGAACAACTGGGGCAGCTTCTTCGGCGGCTCGGTCTGGGCGCCCGACCCGGCGGGCTCCGGGCAGTCGTACTTCCACCTGTTCGACCGGCGGATGCCCGACCTGAACTGGGCCAACCCCGAAGTGCGCCACGCGATGCAGGACGTCGCCGATTTTTGGCTGCAAAAAGGGGTGGACGGGCTGCGCCTCGACGCGTTCATCCACATCGCCAAGGCCAGCCTGGATCAGGACTGGCCGACGGCGGCCGGCGACGATGCGCCGGTGGTGGCCGAGCCGTTCTTCGCCAACCGGCCGCAGGTGCAAGACTGGCTGCGACCGTTTTGCCAGCACGTCAAGGCCGACTACCCGGACGCGATGCTTTTGGGCGAGGCCGCCAGTGCCAGCGTCGACCTGGCCGCGGCCTACACCGCCGCCGATAACCACCTGATGGACAGCGTCGTCACCTTCCGCTACTTCACCGAGCAAGCCCCGGCAAAGGCAAAGCTGCCGGCGGCCTACCAGCCGCGCGAGATGGACTGGCTGGCGTTCAAGCAGGGTCAGGCCACCTGGCAGCAGACGCTGCAGGCGCCCCCGACCCTTTACTGGAGCAACCACGACATGGCGCGCCTGGCGACGCGGGTGGCGCACGGGCCGGTGCAGGCGCGCAGCCTGGCGCTTTTGATGTACCTGCAGCGCGGCATTCCGATCATCTACTACGGCGAGGAGCTGGGGCTTGAAAATCTCGCGCTGCCCGACGCCGCGGCGTTCGGTGACGCCACCGTGACCGACTTCCTGCAGCAGGCCAAGGCGGCCGGCGTTGACGACCGGCAGGCGCTGGCCTGGGTCAACGCGACCCACAAGCTGCCGGCCCGCGGCCCGATGCCGTGGGGCGACTCCGTTGGGGGCGGTGGAACCGCGGCGAGCGGGGTCACCGGCGCGGCGGGTTCACCGTCGCAGCCGGCCGGCACCGAGCCGCCGACCGCAGCGGCCGCGCGGCTTCGCGCCACCGCCGGCTTCACCACCGGCACGCCGTGGCTTGACGGCACGGCGCAGGCCACGGCCACCGCGGCGGCGCAGGACGTGGATCCGACCAGCAGCCTGCATTTTTACCGCGAGTTGATCGCGCTGAAGAAGCGCCCGCTGTTTGCGGCCGGGGATTACCACCTGCTGAGCACGTCCGACAACCTGTACGCCTACCGCCGCACGCTGGCCGACAGCCAGGCGCTTGTGGTGGTCAACCTGGGGGCGACCCCGGCGACGCTTGAGGCGGGGCTTTCCGGCATGACCCGGCGGCTGACCGCCGGCAAGGTGACCCGCCACGGCGACCACCTCACGCTGGCCCCGTACGCCGGCGTGGTGCTGACGACGCATCAGGACTGAACACACGACTAAAGGAGACTCAACCATGAACATTGCGGCAATCACACACCGTCCCGAAAGCGAGGACTGCTTCCTGTACACCGACTCGACGCTGCGGCTTCGGCTGCGCACCGGCAAGGACGCCACGGCCGTCACCGTCGTTTATGGCGACCCGTACTGGCAGGTGCCCGGCGCGGACGGCACCAGCGCTTTTGGCTACCAGACCGTCCAGGCGACGCGGCTTGCGACCGGCGAAAGCCACGCCTACTGGGGGGTCGAGCTGACCGCGCCGTACGCGCGGCTTCAGTACCTGTTCGAGGTCACGGCAGAAGACGAAACCGTTGCGCTCGGCGACCGCGGCCCGCGGCCGGTGGGGGAGGACACGCGCCAGGAGATGGGCAACTACTTCCGGGTGCCGTTCTTCCACCCGATCGACCGCGTCAAAACCCCGGACTGGGTCGGCGACACGGTGTGGTACCAGATTTTCCCCGAGCGCTTCGCCAACGGCGACACGCACAACGACCCGGCGGGCACGCTGCCGTGGCGGCCGGAGGACCACCCGGGGCGCAACGACTACTACGGCGGCGACCTGCAGGGGGTCTTGGACCACCTGGACGACCTGCAGGCACTCGGCGTCAACGGGTTGTACTTCTGCCCGGTGTTCAAGGCGTCCTCCAACCACAAGTACGACACCATCGACTATTTCGAGATCGACCCGGACTTCGGTGACAAGGCGCTGTTCGCCAAGCTGGTGACGCAGGCCCACGCGCGGGGGATGCGCGTGATGCTCGACGCGGTGTTCAACCACCTCGGCGCCGCCTCGATGCAGTGGCAGGACGTGCTGGCTAACGGCAAGGACTCGCGCTTTGCCGACTGGTTCCACATTCACGACTGGCCGGTCGCCCCGTTCCGCAACCCGCTGGCCGGGGAGGGCGAGCCGCAGTTTGACACCTTCGCCTTCGGACCCGACATGCCCAAGCTCAACACGGCCAACCCGGCCGTGCAGGACTTCCTGCTTGAAATCGCGACCTACTGGGTGCGCCAGTTCGATATCGACGCGTGGCGCCTGGACGTCGCCAACGAGGTCGACCACCACTTCTGGCGCCGCTTCCGGGAGGCACTGCTCGCCATCAAGCCCGACTTCTACATCCTGGGCGAGGTCTGGCACGCCGCGCAGCCATGGCTTGACGGGCTGGAGTTCGACGGCGTGATGAACTACGCCTACACCCAGCAGATCGAGGACCATTTTCTCACCGGCAAGGCCACGGCGACGCAGCTGTGCGAGCGGCTGAGCGACCAGCTGATGAAATACCGCGACCAGACCAACCGCGCGATGCTTAACATGCTGGACTCCCACGACACCAAGCGCCTCTTGACGGTGGCCGGCGGCGACCTCGACCTGGCGCTTCAGGCGCTGGCCTTCACCTTCCTGCAGCCGGGCAGCCCGTGCATCTACTACGGCACCGAGATGGGCATGACCGGCGCCGACGATCCGGACGACCGCAAGCCGATGGACTGGTCCAAGCTGGGGACGTCGACCTGGCAGCGGGTCGCGGCCCTGGTGGCCTTCCGGCGCGCGCACGCCGACACGCTCGCCGGCGGCACGACCGCGCTTGAGGTGCTGCCAAGCGGCCTGATCCGGGTGACCCGGGAGCTCGGTGGCACCACCGTCACCGGCTGGTTCAACACCACGGCGACCGCCGTGGCGCTGGACGCAGACGCGGCCCTGAGCCAGCAGCTGGCCGACGACACACTGGCACCGCGCGGCTTCGCGCTTCAGGTGCGAACCGATTCTGATAGCGGTAACAGGGTTTAATCAATTGTAAAAACGGTTTCACCCTGCCAAACTAGAGAGTGTAAAGCGAAACGGAGTGAGAAACATGAGCGAACCTGTGATCAACCGATTGTTCGACGTGGCGCCTTGGCGCCTGACGACCCACCACCTGGATCAAGCAGACATGCGGCTGGCCGAGAGCCTGACCGCCATCGGTAACGGCTACATGGGCATGCGCGGCAACTTCGAGGAGGGCTACTCCGGCGATTCCCTGTCCGGCACCTACCTGGCCGGGGTCTGGTTTCCGGACAAGACCCGCGTCGGCTGGTGGAAGAACGGCTACCCCGAGTACTTTGGCAAGGCGATCAACGCGCCGCGCTTCGCCGACCTGCGCGTGACCGTCAACGGCGCTCAGGTCGACCTGGCCAAAATGCCGTACCGCGACTTGACCCTTGACCTCGACCTGCACCAGGGCCTGTTGACCCGCCAGTTCACCATTGATGTGGCGAACGCGACGGTGCGGCTGACCTTCCGGCGCTTCGTCAGCATCGTCACCCGCCAGGCCGCCTACCTCGACCTGAAAGTCGAGTGCCTTGCAGGCGACGCCGAGGTGAGCGTCGAGGCCGGCCTCGACGGCAACGTGACCAACGAGGACAGCAACTACGAGGAGCGCTTCTGGCAGCCGCTCGGCGAAGACGCCGCGGCCGGCAGCATTCAGCTTGAGACGCGGCCCAACCCGTTCGGCGTCCCGCAGTTTTCGGTCTTGTACCGTCAGGCGGTCACCGTCAACGGCGAGCCTTCGCGGGGCGCACGCACCACGACCAGCGGGACGCTGAGCGAGCCCGTCGCCCTGACCCTTGCGGCCGGTGAGGCGGCAAGCGTCGGCAAAACGGTCGTGGTGGTGACCAGCCGCGACGTGCCGACCGTCCAGCAGGCGGAGGCCGCCGCGGTGCTGAGCCAGACGGTTCAGGCCGCGACGTTCGATGAGGCGCTGGCCGCCCACACCGCCAAGTGGGCCGAGCGCTGGGCGTCAAGCGACGTCCAGATCGACGGCGATGACGCCGCGCAGCAGGGCATCCGCTTCAGCATCGCCCAGCTGTTCATGACCTACTACGGCGAGGATACCCGGCTCAACGTCGGGCCCAAGGGCTTCACCGGTGAGAAGTACGGCGGGGCGACCTACTGGGACACCGAGGCCTACGTGGTGCCGATGTACCTGGCCGTCACACCGCCGAACGTCACCCGGGCGCTGCTCCAGTACCGCCACGACCAGCTGCCCGGCGCCTACCACAACGCCCAACAGCAGGGCCTCAAGGGCGCGCTGTTCCCGATGGTGACCTTCAACGGCATCGAGTGCCACAACGAGTGGGAGATCACCTTCGAGGAGCTGCACAGAAACGCCGCCGTGGCCTTTGCGATTTACCAGTACACGGCCTACACCGACGACGAGAGCTACGTCGACCACGACGGCATCGAAGTGCTGGTCGGCATCAGCCGCTTTTGGGCCGACCGGGTGCATTTTTCCAAGCGGCACGGCCAGTACATGATCCACGGCGTGACGGGGCCCAACGAGTACGAGAACAACGTCAACAACAACTGGTACACCAACCGCATGGCGGCCTGGTGCCTCGAGTACACGCTGGCCCGGCTGCCCAAGGCGGACGAGAGCGTCGTCAAGGCGCTTGACGTCACCGAAGAGGAGCGCGCCCACTGGCAGGACATCCAAGACCGGATGTACTACCCGGAGGACAAAAAGCTGGGCATCTTCGTTCAGCACGACACGTTCCTGGACAAGGACCTGCGCCCGGCCAGCAGCATCCCGGCGGCGGAGCGGCCGATCAACCAGCACTGGTCGTGGGACAAGATCCTGCGCTCGCCGTTCATCAAGCAGGCGGATGTGCTGCAGGGCCTGTACTTCCTGAACGACCGCTTCACCCGCGAGCAAAAAGAGGCCAACTTCGACTTCTACGAGCCGCTGACGGTGCACGAAAGCTCGCTGTCGGCCTCGATCCACGCGATTCTGGCCGCGGAGCTTGGCAAGGCGGACAAGGCCGTCGAGCTGTACGCTCGCACCGCCCGGCTGGATCTGGACAACTACAACCACGACACGGAAGACGGCCTGCACATCACCGCCATGTCCGGCGGCTGGCTGGCCATCGTCCAGGGCTTCGCCGGCATGCGCTACACCGGCAACCACCTGAGCTTCACGCCGTTTCTGCCGAAGAACTGGCAGGGCTACCGCTTCGCTTTGACCTACCGCGGGCGGCGGCTGGCGGTGGCGGTTGACGCCGCGGGCACCACGGTGACGCTTTTGTCCGGCGCGCCGCTTGACGTGACCGTGTCCGGCACGGTGCGTCACCTCGTTGAGGAGGTGCGCCATGCTTAAAGGCCTGATCTTTGACCTCGACGGCGTTTTGGCTGACACCGCGCGCCTGCACCTGGCGGCCTGGGGCTCGGTGGCCCGAGACCTCGGCATCACGCTGCCGGCGGCCGCCGGCGACGCGCTACGCGGGCGCTCCCGCGAGGAGTCGCTGGACATCGTGCTGAGCTACGGCGCACCGCACGCTTACACGGCCGCGGAGCGCACCGCGCTTGCGACGACCAAAAACGACCGCTACCGCCAGGCCATCGCGCACCTGACGCCGGCAGATCTGCTGCCGGGCATCCCGAAGCTCTTGGCGGATGCCAAGGCCGCGGGGCTGACCATGTCAATCGCCTCGGCGTCCAAGAACGCCCCGGCAATTCTCGACCAGCTCGAGATCGCCGGCGACTTCGCCGGCGTGGTCGATCCGGCCACGCTGCACCGCGGCAAGCCAGACCCGGAGATTTTCCAACGGGCCCAGGAGCTGCTGGGGCTGCCAGCCGACGAGGTGATCAGCTTCGAGGACGCCTCCGCGGGCGTCGCGGCGATCAAGGCCGCCGGGCAGTTCGCCGTCGGCATCGGGGATGCGACGGTGCTGCATGAGGCCGACCTGGTGGTGCCGAGCACCGCCAGCCTCGACCTCGCGGCGATCCGCGAAGCCTTCGCAGCTGATTAGTTTACTTCACCAGGTTCACCATGCGACACTAAGTTAAGGGAGTTAACTTGCGAGCCGTTGTCGTCGCCGAGCGACTCGCGAGTCAGGAACGGCGACGGCAGATATTATGATTTTGCCATCAACCAAAATTGGGGAGGAATCACTTATGAGTTCATGGAAGAAAGTTCTGCTGGGGAGCGTCACCATTGTGTCCGCTTTGGCCCTTGTTGCCTGTGGGAAGGGCAGCACGTCCAACGACACGGCCAAGAAGACGACCACACCGGCCGTGGCCGGCACGGTCAAGCTGTGGGTCGACACCACCAAGGTACCTTACTACAAGGACATCGTGAAGGACTTCAACAAGAAGTACCCTAAGGTCAAGGTTACCGTAACCCAAAGCCCGAACGGCTCCGCCAACGCCAAGACCGACGTCGGTAAGGACCCGAGCAAGGCCGCCGATGTCTTCGAAGTGCCGAACGACCAGCTGGGCTCCATGGCCGATCAGGGCTACATCAACCCGCTGTCGCCGACCGCCGAAAAGACCGTGAAGTCCGACATGGTGCAGGCCGCCGCGGACGGCGTGACCTGGAAAGGTAAGATGTACGGCTACCCGACCTCACAGCAGGCCCAGACCTTGTACTACAACAAGTCCAAGCTCACCGAGGACGACGTGAAGTCCTGGGACACCCTGACCAAGAAGGGCGTGCTCGCGACCGACTTCACCAACGCCTACAACTTCTACCCTGTGTTCCTGTCCGCCGGTACCTACCTGTACGGTAAGGATGGCGAAACGCTGAAGGGCACCGACGTCAACTCCGACAAGGGTGTGGCCGCGATGACCTGGTTCGCCCAGCAAAAGGCCAACAAGGGCGTGATGCAGACCAGTAACGCCTTGAACCAGCTGAAGTCCGGTAACGCAGCTGCCATCCTCGACGGCCCTTGGGACGCCGCTAACATCAAGAAGATCCTGGGCGAAAACTTCGCCGTTGCGCCGTACCCGACCATCAACGTCGGCGGCAAGGAAGTCCAGATGCAGGCCTTCCTCGGGATTGGGTGCTTCGCCGTTAACTCCCACACCGCAACCAAGAACCAGAAGGCTGCCGCAACGCTGGCCGACTTCGTGACCAACAAGGCGTCCCAGCTGGTGGTTTACAAGAACTCCGGCGCCATCCCGGTTGACAAGTCCGCCCAGGCCGACAGCACCGTTGCCGCCGACCCAGTGGCCAAGGCCGTGATCACGATGAGCGATACCGGCTACTCCACCATCATGCCGAAGATGACCCAGATGGCCACCTTCTGGAACCTGTCCGCGCCACTGATCAACGGTGCCTACAACGGCTCCATCAAGTCCGCCCAGTACGCAGATAAGCTGCAGACCTTCGTGGACGCGATTTCCAAGTAACCAGAGCGGACGGGGCGCATTTAGCCGGTCGGCTAGCGTAAGACTTGCACTTGGGCCGTACTTTGGCCCGAGGGCAAGTCTTAGCTAGACGAACCGGCGTAGCCCCGCGGAGCTCGACGATGACCAGAGCGGAGCGGGGTGCACCTAGCGGGACGACTAGCGTAGCGCTGGTGCTTGGGCCGCACTTGGGCCCAAACACTGGTGCGAGATAGGCGCTCCCGCGTAGCCCCGCGGAGCTCGACGATAACCAGAGCGGAGCGGGGTGCACCTAGCCGGTCGCGCCTCCGCTCAAGCCTCACCCGCATCACATCACCAAAGCTCCCAGCTCGTGTCGTCCACTGCGGTGGGCGGCACCATGGTAGGCGCTTTGCAACCGGCAAGCCCGGCGTCACACCGGCCCAGATGGTCAATTGGAGGGAGATATATGTTCAAACGCAAGAGAAAATCACCGAACGCGGTGAGCTACAAGGAAGTGTGGCAAAAGGGCGACCCAAGCTTCAAGCTCTCATTCATCGTCATGGGGGCCGCCCAGCTGGCGCACAAGCAGTGGGCCAAGGGCATCGCGTTCCTCGGCCTGCAGGTGGCCTTCATCGTCTGGCTGATTGCCAGCGGCATCAGTGCGCTGATGATGCTCAGCAACCTGGGCGAGATCAAGTCCAAGCAGGTCGTGTTCGACGACGCGCAGGGGGTTTACCTGACCAAGCTGCCGGATAACTCGGTGGTCATCCTGCTGTTCGGCGTCCTGGCCGTGCTGGTGGTCGTCGCCATGATCGGCCTGTACATCGCAAGCCTGCGTTCGACCAAAAAGCTCTACACGCAGATTAAGCTCGGCGAGCCGGTGCCGACCAACCGCGAGGAACTGAAGAGCCTGCTGGACACGCGGCTTCACAGCACGCTTTTGGCCATTCCGATCATCGGCATCGTGCTGTTCACCATCCTGCCGACGCTGTACATGATTTCCATGGCGTTCACCAACTACGATGGCAAGCACCCGATCGGCTTTTCCTGGACCGGCTTCAAGGCGTTCGGCAACGTCCTGACCGGCGACCTGGCCGGCACCTTCTTCCCGGTGCTGGGCTGGACGCTGGTCTGGGCGGTCGCGGCCACGGTCACCACGTTCTTCTTCGGGGTGCTCCTGGCGATGCTGATCGAGTCCAAGGGCATCAAGCACAAGGGCTTTTGGCGGACCATTTTCGTCATCGTCTACGCGGTGCCGCAGTTCGTGTCGCTGCTGATGATGGCCCAGTTCCTGGACCTGCAGGGGCCCTTGAACAACCTGCTGCTTGACTGGCACCTGATCTCGGCGCCGATCAACTTCATCGGCGCGTCGGCCAACTCGCTGGTCGCGCGGATCACGGTCATCGTGGTCAACATGTGGATCGGGATTCCGGTGTCGATGCTGGTGTCCACGGCGATCATCCAGAACCTGCCGGAGGACCAGATCGAGGCGGCCCGCATGGACGGCGCCTCGCCGTTCCAGGTGTTCCGCTCCATCACGTTCCCGCAGATCCTGTTCGTGATGTCGCCGGCCTTGATCCAGCAGTTCATCGGCAACATCAACAACTTCAACGTGATTTACCTGTTGACCGGTGGCTACCCGATGAACAACAACTACAACGGCGCCGGCGACACCGACCTCTTGGTGACCTGGCTGTACAACTTGGTGTTCGGCCAGACGCAGCGGTACAACGCGTCGGCGGTGCTCGGCATCCTGATCTTCATCCTGAGCGCCACGTTCTCGCTGATCGCGTACCGGCGCACCAACGCCTTTAAGGAGGGTTAACCATGAATTCCTATCGTGCTAAAAGGCGGCTGTCCCTGATTCTCCGCTATGCGCTGTTGATCTTCCTGGCGCTGGTGTGGATTTTCCCCATCATTTGGATCGTTTTGGCCAGCTTCTCGTACAACGACACCGGCTTCGTTTCCACCATCTGGCCGGAGCAGTTCACGCTGCAAAACTACATCGGGATTTTCACTAGCTCGCAATTCCCGTTCGTCTACTGGATTCGCAACACGCTGTTCGTCTCGCTGGTGACCACGGTGCTGTCGACCTTCGTCACGGTCTGCGTGGCCTACGCGCTGTCGCGCCTGCGCTTCCACTTCCGCAAGCCGTTCCTGCAGATCGCGCTGATCCTCGGGATGTTCCCTGGCTTCATGTCGATGATCGCCCTGTACTACATCCTCAAAAACTTCAACATGCTGAACCTCGGCGGCCTGATTCTGGTCTACGTCGGCGGGGCGGGGCTAGGGTTCTACATCGCCAAGGGCTTCTTCGACACGATTCCCGTCGCCATCGACGAGGCGGCGATCATGGACGGGGCGACCAAGTGGCAGGTGTTCCTGCACATCGGGCTGCCGATGTCGCGGCCGATCATCGTGTACACGGCGCTGACCGCGTTCATCGGGCCTTGGATCGACTTCATCTTCTCCGGGATCATCCTGAGCTCGTCGGGTAACGCGAAGGACTACACCATCGCGTACGGCCTGTACAACATGCTGCACAGCACGCGCGGGGCGTCGACCACGTACTTCACCCAGTTCATCGCCGGGTGTGTGATCATCGCCATCCCGATCACGATCCTGTTCGTCATCATGCAGAAGTTCTACGTCAACGGCATCACCGCCGGGGCGGACAAGGGCTAGAAACTGATTTCAGCAAACAAAAGGCGTTCGAGTGGCGAATGAAAGTGAAGTGCCCTACAATTGTTAGACAAGAAGTCTAACGATTGTGGGGCTTTTCTTATGACTAAATACAGTAGTGAATTTAAAATCAGGGTTGTCTCCAGGTATCTTAAGGGTGGCATAAGCTATAAAAATCTGTGCACAGAGTTTGGAATACCCCATGCCAGAATCGTCCAAACTTGGGTTAATCAGGCTAAGGCTCATGGCCTCGATTCTCTAAAAGTTAAGCATACAAACGTTGAATACTCCCAAACATTCAAGATTGCAGTGGTAGAGTATGTGCATACACATCAAATAAGTCGTGCGCAAACTGCGGCTCATTTCGGCATCTCACCCAGCCAGGTCAATTCTTGGTATCGCATCGTGAGAGATCAAGGGGTGGCTGGATTGCGCACTACTCAAAAAGGGAGACCAGCCATGGGTAAGCACAAGAAAATCAAACCAATCAAGAAACTTGAGCCGACGCAGGAAGAGAAGTACCAACAGGAGATTCTGGAACTCAAAAGCAAGCTTCACGAGGCAGAGCTGGATCGTGATATTTTAAAAGCACTCGCGACCCTGACGAAGAACTCACCGAAGCACTCTCAGCAAAAGTGAAGGCGGGCATCGTTACCTCGTTGAGGTCGCGCTATGGTTTTCAAGAGCTGCTTAGGCAACTCAAGTTGCCTCGAGCAACGTACTATGATCGCCTTAAGCGGGATAAGAAGGCCGACAAGTACGCTGAGATTAAGAAGTTCATCAAGCGGGTCTACTACGATTCTAGGGAGACGTACGGTTACCGGCGGATTCATGATGAAGCGTTGAAGCACGGGTTTCATTATGCCGAGGAGACGATTCGACGTCTGATGAGCGACATGGGCTTGAAAGTGACGATTTACTCCAAACACACGGCCAAGTACCACTCATACAAAGGCACGGTTGGTAATATCGTCCCCAATATCTTGAAGCAACATTTTGGCGCGAAACAGCCGCTCACCGTCCTTCACACCGATGTCACCCAGGTTCGGCTCTATAACGGCGAATGGGGTTACATCTCGTCGATTACCGATGAGGCTAGTCGCGAAGTCCTCGCCACCATTGTCAGTGCCTCACCAAATAAGGCGCTTATCCAAGCGACGCTTGACGAACTCAAACATCATCTCAAAGCAGGAGTACGACCGATTCTTCACTCTGATCAAGGCTGGCAGTATCAGATGCCAGACTATCAGCAGCGCCTGAAGGACATGAACATTGTTCAGAGCATGTCACGCAAGGGCAACTGCCATGATAATGCGCCAATTGAAAGCTTCTTCAACCTGATGAAGCGCGAGTGCCTGAATCGTTATCGGATTGATGACCTTGCCAGCCTGCGCCAGCTGGTGAACGGCTACGTTGATTGGTTCAACAATGCCAGAATCTCGAGAACCAAAAATGGCCTGACCCCAGTCGCGTACCGGGAACAGGCCATGATTGCTTGATTCAAAATTGAACTTGTCTAACTTTTCTATTGCACTTCAAAGTCACCTCGGACGCCTTTTGTGGGGGATATGTGGGGATGAGATCGCTGAATCGCGTTGATTGTGGTGACACGGTGCGATCTGTCGCGTCCCGTAGTGCCAGCGCTGCGCTCGGCACCGAGCGGCACGGGGCAGCGCGGGCGCAGTTCGCTCCGCTTCGCGCCATCGACGAGCTACGCGGGGCAACGCGGCCGCAGCTTGCGACGCATCGGCACTCGAAGCAAAGAACGCTTCAAGCACCGGCGCTAGGCAATCTGTCCCGCTAAGTTCGCCCCGCTGCGCTCCGGACCTATTTTCCCCCTTCGGAATAGTTGACGTGCTACAATTGAATTAGCATTGGGATAGGGAGTGACGCAATGGTTACGTTATCGGATGTTGCCAAGCAGGCGAACGTCTCCAAGATGACCGTCTCGCGGGTGATCAACCACCCCGAGCAGGTGACGGCCGAGCTGCGCGGG
The DNA here is from genome assembly GCF_020180945.1 of Lacticaseibacillus kribbianus. Taxonomy (GTDB): domain Bacteria; phylum Bacillota; class Bacilli; order Lactobacillales; family Lactobacillaceae; genus Lacticaseibacillus; species Lacticaseibacillus kribbianus. The sequence continues at coordinate 102,384 of NZ_JAIPUL010000001.1, forward strand.
CTGGTCGAGGCCGCGATGAAGACGCTGGATTACCGGCCCAACAGCGCGGCCAAGGCGCTGGCCAACAACCGCACGAACGTGGTGAAGTTCCTGATTCTCGAAGACATCGACACCACCGAGCCGTACTACATGAACCTGCTGTTCGGCATCGCCAAGGGGCTGGACCGCGAGCAGTACGCGCTGCAGCTGATCACCGACCGCGCACGGCTTGACGTCGGCGGGGCGGACGGCTACCTGATCACCGGTGCGCGCACCAAGGACCAGCCCTGGCTGGATCAGCTGCAAAAACCGCTGGTGCTGTTCGGCGAGAACCGCTACGGCTATGACTTCATCGACACCGACAACAAACTGGGCACGCAGCAGGCGACCGAGTACGCGCTGGCCAAAAACTACCAGTCGCTGATTTTCATCGGCATCGACGTCAAGGAGCCCTTCGAGTACTCGCGCGAGGCCGGCTACATCAACACGCTGCAGAAGAATCGCCAGGTGCCGCGCATTCACCGCATGGCCAACCACAGCCACGCGTCCCAGCAGTTCATCGCCGAGAACTGGCGCAAGTTCGCGCGCAACACCTGCTTCATCTGCGCCTCCGATCGTCTGGCCATCGGCGTGGTGCGGGCGATTGCGGCCCTCGGCGGCCGCATCCCGGAGGACTTCGGCGTCATCGGCTTCGACGGCGTGTTCCTGGACCAGGTCTCCAACCCCAAGCTCACCACTGTCCAACAGCAGGTGCCGGTGATCGGCGAGCACCTGGCGCGGATGCTGCTGTCCAAAATCGCCCAAAGCGGCGCCCAGCAAGGCGAGGTGCTGCTGACGCCGACCCTGGTGCCGCGGGGCACGACACGCGAGTAGCGCAGCGCTCGGGCCTGAACGCACCAAAAAACGTCACGCGCCGCGGATTCTGTCTGGTTGACAGGAATCCGCGGCGCGTGGCGTTTTTGCTAGCGCCAGGCTCCGCCGCGCAACGGCGATTCGTCAAGCTAAGGCCGGTCACTGAGCCCAAGTGCGGCTCACTGCCCGGCCTTACGCTAGTCGATTGCCTAAGCCCGCGCGGCTTTGCCCTGGTAGCGTCAGGCTCCGCCGCGCAACGCGGGAGCGGCTAGCTTGCACTGGCGTCTGGGCCCAAGTGCGGCCCAACCGCCAGCGCCGCGCTACCCGTCCGGCTAAACCCGCGCGGCTCCGCCCTGGTATCGTCGGGCTTCGCCGCGCAACGCGGGAGCGGTTAGCTTGCACTGGCGCCTGGGCCCAAGTGCGGCCCAACCGCCAGCGCCGCGCTACCCGTCCGGCTAAACCCGCGCGGCTCCGCCCTGGTATCGTCGGGCTACGCCGCGCAACGCGGGAGCGGTTAGCTTGCACTGGCGCCTGGGCCCAAGTGCGGCCCAACCGCCAGCGCCGCGCTACCCGTCCCGCTAAGCCCGCGCGGCTCCGCCCTGGTTTTGTTACTGAACCTGCTGGAAGATGCCCCACTTGAAGGCGGTCAGCAAAAGGCGCGTCGAGGCGTTGATGGCGACGATCACCGCGTAGCAGCCGAGCAGGTGGACCAGGCCACGGCGCAGGTCGTGCAGGCGAAAGGCGCGGTAGACGATCTCAATGGCAAACACCGCCCCGATACCGTAGACCAGGGTGTGCTGGCTTGCCAGCAGGGCCGGGCTGATTGTCGGGTTGAACCACTCCGGGTGCACGGATCCGCCGAGAAACAGGTACATGATCCAGCCGGTGTAGACAAACGAGGCCAAAAAGGCCAGCCAGCGGCCGACGCGGCTGAAGTTGAACAGCCGCGACTTGAACATCAAGAGGCCGGTGACCAACGGGTTGAAAATGAGCACCGGCAGCGCGGCCGCGGCAACCAGCACGACGAGCACCGGGCCGAGCGCGTTGCCGACCAGGCTGCCGACGGCGTCACCGCCAGCGCTTGAATTGCCGGCGGAGGCGTAGTACTTGCCGCAGATCGGGCAGCCCTTGGGCCCGGAGCCCACCACATTGCCGCAGTAGGGACAAAGATCAGATTTCATGTGAGTAACCCTCCCAGGTGCAGGCGTCGGCCGGCACCGTCTTTTGATTGCGCAGGCGAGGCGGAGTCGCCCGTCTTGCACGGCGCACAATGCGTCCATCATAGCACTCGGGAAAGCAATCGGCGCCTGCTTTTTCCAAAAAAGGGGCTAACGCCGCCACTTAGCGTAATCTCTGGCAGGACGGAACAAAAAAAGCACTCGCATAATCGCGAGTGCTTCTGTGGTACTTAGGCCAGGGCGCCCATCGGGTCCCATGGCTTCAGGACGGTCGGCTGGTCGTATTCGGCCTTGATCGTGTCCTGGATGGCGGCTGGCAGGTACTTCTTGTTCACAACGACCTGGTAGACGTAGTTGTCGAACCAGTCGTCGGAAGCGACGAAGTAGCCCTTTTGGCCGGCCTTGTCACCCCAAGAGTTTTCAATCTTCCACTTGGTTGGCTTGCCGTCCACGATGTCAACCCCGGTGATGACCATGGCGTGGGTCATCAGGCTCTGACCGTAGTCCAGGCGCTCAGCCTTGGTCATGTCGAAGTCGGTGGCAAACAGGGCGTTCTTGTCGTACAGGGCGGTGTCGAGGATGCCGAGCTTGCCGTCGGATTCCTTGCCGACATCGGAGCCGAACCAGACCGTTTCGCCCGCTTCAAGCTGCTTGATGGCAATCTGCTTGAAGTCGTCGATGGCAAGGTTCAGGTGGCGCACTTCGCGGCCGCCGATGACGTTGCCGAGCATCTCAACCGTGTACAGGTGGTTGTAAGGCTTGTCGGCGGTCGGGGCGTTGATGACGGATTGGTAGTCGTCCGTGTTCCAGCCGATGTACTTCTCAAAGAAGGTCTTCGGGGTCAGGTCGCGGTCGATGTGGTATTCCTTGTCATCGTCGCGGTACTCGAAGTCGAACTTGGTCGGCGGGGTGCCCAGGGAGTAAGCCAAAAGGCGGTAGTCGTCGGAGAGCATCTTGCTCTTGGCGGCTTCGATCTCGTCTTCGGACTTGCCGGCAGCGACCAGGCCGCGCAGCGTTACGGCGTCCTTGCGCAGCTTCTGGTTCAAGGCGGCGTTCATCTGGTTGGACGCGCTGGAGGAGAAGGTTTCAGGCATCACGTACTTCGGCACGATGCCGTACTTGTCGATCAAAGCCGTCAGCATGTCCCACTGACCGCCGTCGCCCTGAGGGTTGGCCATCAGCCAGGCCACCTTGCGGGAGTCGATGTCTTCCGTCGCGGTCTTAATGACGTTTTCGTAGAAGTAGTTGGACTTTTCGAACTTGTCCCAGAAGAACGTGTAGTTTTGGGACAGCTCGAAGTCCTTGATCTTGAACTGGGCCTGGATCTGGTGACGCATGGTGTTCAGCGCCGCGAACATCCAGCAGCGGCCGGATTGCTTCTGGTTGGCAACCGCGCCGGTTTCAAGATCGATGGAGAAGGTCTGCTCCATCGTGGTCTGTGGCAGGGTGCTTTCGGCGGACTTCAGAATGCCGTTGTTCATCACGCCGCGCTGCAGAACGTCGCTTGCAGGCGTGTTTTCAAGGGCAGTTTGGTACTGCGCAATGTTTTCAGCGGAAATAGCCTTAGACAATATAGTCACTCCTTTGATTAGAAATCGATGATATCTTTAACAGACTTGACCAGTGTATCACACTTGTTGAGAACGAAAAACCCCAGTTCGGCAGTCCGCTATCATTAAATGCGCACAGCTGCCGGCGGCCGCGCGGGGCGGGGGGTTGGTGACGACTGGCAACCGAGTGCGGCTACTCGCCGGTGGGACGCAGGACGTCTTGGTACTCGGGCGTCACGTCGAAGGCGTGGCGGGCGTAGGTGCACAGCGGCTCGATGGTTTTGCCACTCGCGCGGGCCTCGTCGACGACGGCGCGCACGAGCTTGGCGGCGATGCCCTGGCCGCGCAGGGACGGGTCGACGAAGGTGTGGTCGATGACGAAGGCGCGGCCGTCGTCGATGTCCGGGTACGTGACCTCGGCGATCAGCTTGCCGGCGTCATCGGTCATGAAGTAGCGGTTGGGGGTGTGTTGGAATGCCATGTGCAGTTCTCCTTTCGTGGGTCAGTGTCGGTCGTTCAACGTAATCGTAACAATTCGCTATAATTCTTTCAAGAAGCGAAACTCGCGCGTGCCGGCGTGGTAGAATGGTACGCGACATACGCACAACTATGGAGGAAAAAATGCCAACCCGAGGATTCGAGATTGTTTCTGCTTACGCCGACGCCGGTGTGACCCTGCCCCAGCGACAGACCCAAAACGCGGCCGGCTACGACTTTTTTGCCCGCGAGGATTTCGTGCTCAAAAGCGTCTGGCGCTACGACTTCATTCGCCTGTTCCGCCTAATCAAAAACGAGCACCCGCTGACCGAAAGCGACTTTAAGCGCGCCACCAAGATTCTCAAGCCGCTGCTGGTGCCAACCGGCGTCAAGGCCTACATGCAGCCCAATGAAGTGCTGATTCTGGCCAACCGCTCGAGCAACCCGCTCAAGCGCGGCCTGATCATCCCCAACGGCATCGGCGTGATCGACGCGGACTACTACAACAACGACGCCAACGAGGGTGAGATTTTCATTCAGATGGTGAACTTTTCGCCGCGCGACGTCGTGATCCAGCAGGGCGAGCGCATCGGCCAGGGCATCTTCATGCCGTACCTCCTGGCCGACGGCGACTCCGGCAACACCAACGCCCGCGTCGGCGGGTTCGGGTCGACAAAGTTCTAGAGGGCGGACCGCGGCGGGCTTAGCGGGTCGAATAGCCTAGCACTAGCGATGAGGCGGTCTTGGCCTCAACGCTAGTGCGTAGCTATTCGCACCCGCGTTGCCGCGTGGAGCCCGTTTAAGAAGAGGGCGGACCGCGGCGCACTTAGCGGGATGACCAGCGGAGCGCCAGTACGCAACCCGATTAGCCCACACATCAAAGGAAGGTGACCTCATGGCCAAACCCAAAACACAGTATGTCTGCCAGAACTGCGGGTACATCTCCGCCGGCTACCTCGGGCGCTGCCCGAACTGCGGCACCTGGAACTCGCTGGTCGAAGAGACCCTGAGCAGCGGACCCAAGCCCGCGCCGCGCACCACCACCAGCGGCAGCAAGGTGCGCCCCGAGCGCATCGACGCCGTGCAGTTCAAGAAGGAAAAGCGCGTCGAAACCGAGCTGTCCGAGCTCAACCGGGTGCTGGGCGGCGGCATCGTGCCCGGCTCCCTGATCCTGATCGGCGGCGACCCCGGCATCGGCAAGTCCACGTTGTTGACCCAGGTCTCCGGCTTTTTGGCCAAGGCCGGCGGCAAGGTGCTGTACGTGTCCGGGGAGGAAAGCGCCAGCCAGATCAAGATGCGCGCCAACCGCTTGGGCGTCGGCGACTCGGGGATGTACCTGTACCCGGAAACCGACATGCCGAGCATCACGGCGGCCATCGCCGACATGGCGCCGGATTACGTGATCATCGACTCCGTGCAGACGATGAACGTGCCGGACATGTCCTCGGCGGTCGGCTCCGTCGCCCAGATCCGCGAGGTGACGGCCGAGCTGATGCGCATCGCCAAAACCAACCAGATTACGATTTTCATCGTCGGGCACGTCACCAAGGAAGGCGCGATCGCCGGGCCGAAAATCCTCGAGCACATGGTGGACACCGTCCTGTACTTCGAGGGCGACATGCACCACACCTACCGGATGCTGCGGTCGGTCAAGAACCGCTTCGGCTCGACCAACGAGATCGGCATCTTCGAGATGCACGAGTCCGGCCTGGCCGAGGTCGCCAACCCCAGCGAGATTTTCCTCGACGAGCGGCTGGAGGGCGCGACCGGTTCGGCCGTGGTGGTCTCGATGGAGGGCACGCGGCCGATCCTGGTCGAGCTGCAGGCGCTGATGACGCCGACGATGTACGGCAACGCCAAGCGCACAAGCTCGGGGCTCGACCACAACCGCGTCAGCCTGATCATCGCCGTTTTGGAAAAACGCGCCAACCTGATGCTGCAAAACCAGGACGCGTACCTCAAGGCGACCGGCGGCGTGCGGCTGGACGAGCCGGCCATCGACCTGGCGATGGCGATGGCGATCGCCAGCTCCTACCGCGACAAGGAGATTCCGCCGACGGACTGCTTCGTCGGCGAAATCGGCCTGACCGGCGAGGTACGCCGCGTCAACCGCATCGAGGACCGCATCAAGGAGGCCGCCAAGCTGGGCTTCACCCGCATCTTCGTGCCCAAGAATAACCTGCAGGGCTTCACCGCGCGTGATAAAATTAAAGTGATTGGCGTCACAAGCGTCGGCGAGGCTCTGCAGAAGGTGCTGGGCGGGCGCGACTGACACGAATCACGCAGTCGGGCCGCGGGACGCCGCGGACCGCGCTGTAAACGGGCTCCACGGCGCAACGCCGGTGCGGCTGGCTACGCTAAGTCACTCGGGCCAAAGTGCGGCCCAAGCGCCTTAGCTAGGCCATCCGACCGGCTAAGTGCGCGCCGCTTCGCCCTCTAAACGGGCTCCAAAGCGCAACGCGGATGCGGCTGGCTACGCACTAGCGTTGAGGCCAAGCCCGCCTCATCGCTAGTGCTAGGCCACCCGATCCGCTAAGCCCGCGCTTTTCCGCCCTCTCTTGAAAGGAGGAATTACATGAACATGAAGAAACGCATCATTTCCGTTCTCTTCGCCCTGGTCGGGATCGGCCTCGGGCTTGGGGGACTGCCGGCGTTTTGGGATCTGGTCAACCTTGAGCACGTGACCTGGCTGACCAACCCGATCGTCTCGGCACTGCTCGGCGCGCTGATTTTCCTGATTCTGGCTGAGCTGTCCGCCGGCTGGATCCTGCGTCAGCTCAAGGCAGTGGAGACCTACCTGAGCAATCAGTCGGCAAGTTACCTGTTATTCGGAAGTCTCGGTACCATCGTTGGCCTGGTGTTAGCAGCCCTTATTTCAATCACCACATCCAATCTTCCCGGGCCATGGGGGACCGTTGTTTCCATCATTCTGATGCTCCTGTTGGGCTACCTCGGGTTTCGCACCGGGACCACGCGGCGCGATGAGTGGCGCAAGCTGTTCAACCCGCGGGGCAAAAAGCCCGATCCGGACTCCGGCGAGGTGCTCGAGCGCCGCGCCGGCGAGAACTACCGCAAGTTCAAGCTGCTGGACACCAGCGTGATCATCGACGGCCGCGTGCAGACCATCGCCAAAATCGGCTTCATCGAGGGGACGCTTTTGGTGCCAACCTTCGTCGTGCACGAGCTGCAGCTAATCTCCGACTCCGCCGACGCCCTGAAGCGCGGGCGCGGTCGGCGCGGGCTCGACATCATCAACCAGATGAAGGCCGACCCGGACATTCACGTCGAGATGTACGACGGGGACTTCGAGGACATGACCGAGGTCGACTCCAAACTCCTGAAGCTGGCCAAGCTGCTTGACGGGGTGGTGATCACCAACGACTACAACCTCAACAAGGTCGCCCAGTTCCAGAACGTGCCGGTGCTGAACATCAACGCGCTGGCCAACGCCCTGAAACCCGACCTGATTCCGGGCGAGGGCCTGACCGTCACCGTGATCAAGTCCGGCACCGAGCGCCAGCAGGGCGTCGCGTACCTGGAGGACGGCACGATGGTGGTGGTCGAGGACGGTCAGTTCTACCTTAACAAGCCGCTCGACGTGGTGGTCACAAGCGCCATCCAGACGGCGGCCGGCCGCATGATCTTCGCTAAGCCCGCGCACCAGCAAAAATCGCTGCGCGAACAAAACCCGGATCCCAAGCCGACCGGAAAGAAGCCGGCACGAAAATAATCCAGCAAAGCCCCGCGACGTGCAGCCGCGGGGCTTTTGCGTGCGCCGGTGCCTGCACGCGGTGGCGTCAGCGTGCCGACGGTCGGCCGACACCTGCAAGCGGTGACCGCCGCGGCCATCTTGCGTTTTTCCCTCACGATTCTGCCGCGATTCCACAACCGAACGCGCGACCGGCGTGATAAGCTTGCGGTGAGACTTTACTCATGGAGGCAGACTATGTTGAAGACAGAACCATTCGGCGAGATTAACGGCCGCCCGGTCACGGCGTACACGATTGAAAACCACAACGGGGTGCAGCTGACCGTGCTGGATTACGGCGCCATCTGGCACGCGCTGCGGGTGCCGACCGCGACCGGCCACGACAACCTGGTGCTCAACACCGACCTGGCCGGCTACAGCAAGCCGGACGGCTACTTCGGCCGCATCATCGGCCGCTTCGCCGGGCGCATCGGGGCGGGGCAGCTGACGCTTGACGGCAAGCCGGTGGCGCTGCCGGCCAACGAGGGCACCACGACGCTGCACGGCGGGCCGCACGGCTGGTCCCTGCTGTTTTTTGACGCGACGGCGGCCGATGACCACGTGACCTTCACCCGCCAGGTGACGCCGGCCCTCGACGGCTTCCCGGGCACGATGGCCGTCACCGTCACCTACACGCTGACGGACGACGATGAGGTGCTGCTGGACTTCACCGGCACCACCGACGCGACCACGGTGTTCAACCCGACGACCCACGTGTACTGGAACCTGAGCGGGACCGCGGACGAGACCATCGAGGACCACACCCTGCAGATCGCGGCGCCCGAGCGCTTCGAGCTGAAGCCGGACAAAACGCTGACCGGGGCGACCTTGGCCAACGCCGGAACGCCGTACGACTTCACCGCGCCCCGTGCGCTCGGCCCGTCGCTGCACGCCCTGCAGGCGATTCCCGAGCGCGGCTTCGACGACGTGTTCGCCGTGGAAGCGCACGCCGCAAAGACGCCGGCGGCCACGCTGAGCTGGGGCCGGCGCAAGCTTGAGATCTACTCCGACCGCAACGCGCTGGTGATGTTCACCGCCAACGACTTCGGCGCGGCGCAGACGCTGCCGGGCCACCGCTCCCGGCCGTACATCGGCCTGGTGATGGAGGCCCAAGACAGCGCGGCCGGGCTGGTCAACCCGGCGCTCACCCAGGCGACGCTTCCCGCCGGTGCCACGCGCCACGCGCACATTCGCTACGCCCTGGTGTACTAGGCGCCGCCATGGAGGAACAAAGTGAGCGTCTGATTCTGCGCAGTCCCCGCCCCGAGGATTGGCCCGGCTACCTGGCGCTGGTGCAAAGCGAGCAGGCGATGGCCTGGGGCGGTTTTGGCTACCAGCGGGCCCAGACGGAGGCCGAGGCGATCGAAAGCTTCGCCAAGTTCTACCTGCCGGCGGACGCGGGCAGCGCCGCCGTGATCCTGAAGGCGACCGGCCAACTGATTGGAGTGATGACCATGAGCAAGCAGTGGCTCGGCACCTGGGAGTGCGGCTACCTGTTCCACCCGGACTTTTGGCACCACGGCTACGCGACCGAGGCCCTGAGGCTCGAGCTCGACTACCTGTTCAACGTTCAGTTCGCGCCGTACGTCTACGCCGAGTACGTGCGGGAAAACGTGGCGTCCCGCCGCGTCTTGGAGCGCGTGGGGATGCAGGGGGAGGGCGGCGCCCGCTGCGGCTTCCTGCTGCGCGGGGAGCTGCGCGACCTCTTTCGGGCCGGGATGACGCTGGCCGAGTGGCAGGCCCAGCTGGGCTAGCGCGTCCACAAGCAAATACCCCACACGACAATTTCGTGTGGGGTATTTGCTTGTCTTACTGCGGGCCTACGAGGCCGCGCGGGCGTGGCGCTGCTGGATGGTGACGCGCGTGCGGTCGAGCTTGGGGTCGTCTTGGATCACGGTGCCGATCGAGTCGGCGACGATGCGCCCGGAGATCGGGTTTTTGACCGAGTCGATGTGGCTGACCACGTCCGCGTCGACGCCTGAGCAGTACTCGAACGCCAGGTCCGTGCGCAGCAGCTTGCAGTTGACCAGGCGCAGGTCGTCGATGTAGCACAGGCCCTGGTCGGACTCGATGGTGCAGTTGATCAACGTCAGGTGCTTGGTGTTCCAGGCCAGGTACTCACCGTTGATGGTGGAGTCGTAGATGGTCACGTTGTCGCAGTTCCAAAAGGCGTCCTTGGTGACGAAGGTCGAGTCGTGGACCTCGACGTTGCGGGCGCCGTCGAAGGCGTAGTTGCCAACCAGGTCGAGGTGCGACACGCGGATGTTTTCGCTGTCCGCGCCGAAGTAGTCGCCGGTCGCCTGCACGTGGTCGAGCACGACGTCGTGGCAGTGCCAAAGCGTCTCCTCGGCGTCGGCCAGGTGCACGTTTTGCAGCGTGATGTGGCCGCTGCGCCGCAGCTGCTTGGGCGCCTGGATGGTCGAGTCCGCGATGGTGATGTCGTCGGTGTACCAGATGCCCGAGCGGCTCATGGTCTCGAAAATGGTGTTGCGCACGCTGACGTGGTGGCTGTACCACAGCGGGTACTTGTACTTGAACACCACGCCGTCAAGCGTCAAGTTGCGGCTCTCCTTGAGCGGCGACTCGCCGGCCGCAAACGTGGAATCGGTGATGTTGGCGTCGTGCGCCGCAAACAGCGCGCGCTCGCCGGTGAAATACTGTTGGTTATAGTTGGTCATGTGGGTCCTTTCGTTGAGCAAAATCGGTGAGGCCGCGCGTCAGCCGCGCTAGCCCGTCGTCGAGCATCGCCGCGGGGCAGGCGATGTTCAGCCGCAGGAAGTCGTGGCCGTTGCCGCGGTAGTCGGTGCCGGCGCTGACGCGCAGGCCGGTGTCCTGGAGCAGGAAGGCGGCCAAGGCGGTCGCGTCGTGGCTGACGGCCGAGACGTCCAGCCACAGCAGGTACGTCGCCTGGGGGGCAACCAGGGCCACCGGCAGGCCGGAGGCGGCCAGGCGCTCGGACACCTTGGCGACGTTGGCAGCCAGCTGCTGGCGCAGGGCGGTCAGCCACGCGTGGCCATGAGTGTAGGCCGCGATGGTTCCGGGGATCGCCAGCAGGTTGGGCTCGTTGACCTCGTCGGTGCCAAGCCCCCGCGCGACGACGGCGCGCAGGTGGGCGTCGGGCACGATCACCGTGGCGGCGTGCAGGGCCGCGACGTTAAAGGTCTTGCTCGGCGACACCAGCGTCACGAGGTTTTGGCGCAGGTCCGCCCCCAGGGTGAAGGTCGGCGTGTAGTCGGTCGCGCCCAGGCGCAGGTCGCCGTGGATCTCGTCGGCAATCAGCACCACGTCGTTGTCGCGGCACAGCGTTGCGATGCGGGTCAGCTCGGCCGCCGTCCAGATGCGGCCGACGGGGTTGTGCGGGTTGCATAGCACCATCGCGGTGGTCAGCGGCCGCGCGAGCTTGGCCTCAAGGTCCTGGAAGTCGATGGCGTAGGTGTGCGCCGCCGCGTCGTAGGTCAGGTCCGAGCTCAGGGTGTGGCGGCCCGAGTTTTCAATCGAGTTGTAGAACATGTTGTACACCGGCGCCTGCACCACGACGTTGTCGCCGACGTTGGTGACGCGCCGCAGCGTGGCCGAAAGCGCCGGGATCACGCCGGTGGCAAAAAGCATCCAGGCGGGGTCGACCGTCGCGTGGTGCTCGCTTGCGTACCAGTCGGCGACGGCCTGAAAGTAGTCCTGGTGGGGCTCCTCGTAGCCGAACACCCCCTGGGCGACCTTGGCCTGCATGGCCGCGACAATCTCCGGGGCGACGGTGAAGTCCATGTCGGCGATCCACATCGGCAGCTCGTCTGGGTCGCCCGACCACTTGATCGAGTCCGTGTGCCGCCGGTCGATGGTGCTTGAAAAATCATACATATCTGCTAGTTCCTCCTCTTAACAGTCAGGCGTGGTGGGCGAACGGGTTCGGGCCGCCGCCGCCGTAATGCGCGATCTTTTCGCTCAGCCGGTCGTAGGTGCCCTGCACCTCTTGGAGCTTGGCCGCGATGGTGGCCAGCTGGTCCTCTAGGAGCCGCTTGCGCGCGTCCGTGGTCTGCGGCCCGACCTGGTAAAGGGCGATGTATTCGATCAACGCCTCGATCGACACCCCGGCGGCGCGCATGCACTTGGCGAAGTTGCACCAGTCAAGCGCCGCCGTGTCGTACTCCCGGTAGCCGGATTGACTCCGCGGCACCGGCGGAATGGCGCCGACGCGCTCCCAGTAGCGCAGCGTGTCGGCCGAGACGTCGAGCGTCTCGGCCACTTTTTGAATGTTCATGGCATGGCCTCCTTGCTGACTCTATCCTAAACCTTGAAGCGTGCTCCAAGGCAACCCGATTGGAAAAAAGTTTTGGAAACGCGGCGGCGCCTCGGATCCGCGCTGTCGGTCACCGGGACCGGGACGTTTTTGCCGCCTACGAGGGTTCGCGGTGTCGGTGGCCCGGGTCAATCCGGTATCATTGAGTTAGGACACAATCAAGGAGGACACCGCATGCATCCCTACCAGAACCCCGCGCTGACGATTCGCGCGCGCGTCGAAGACCTGCTGGCCCGCATGACGACGCAGGAGAAAATCGGCCAGGTCAACCAGCGGCTATACGGCTGGCAGTGCTACGAGCACACGCCGGCCGGGTTTGCCCTGACCGCCGCCTTCAAGGCCCACGTCGAATGGGGCGGCGGCCTCGGGGCGCTGTACGGCCTGTTTCGCGCCGACCCATGGAGCGGCCGGGACTACGACAGCGGCGTGCGCGCCTGGGCGTCGGCGGACCTGGCCAACGCGATTCAGCGCTACGTGATCGCGCACTCGCGGCTGGGCATCCCCGCGCTTTTGGTCGAGGAGGCCCCGCACGGCCACCAGGCGCTGGACGCGACGGGCTACCCGACCAACCTGGCCAAGGCCAACGCCTTCGACCCGACGCTGGTGGCGCAGGCCGCCGCCCTTCAGCGCCGCGAGCTGCGGGCCAAGGGGGTCAACCTCGCGCTGGTGACGACGCTGGATCTGATGAAGGACCCGCGGTGGGGCCGAAGCGAGGAGACCTTCGGCGAAAGCCCGGGTGTGGCTGCGGCCCACACGCGGGCGGTGATCGCCGGCTTTCAGGGCGACCTGCTGGCGGACGACTGGTGGGACCGGCCGGCGGCGCCCGACGCCGGGGATTATACGGGCGTGGTGATCAAGCACCTGATTGGTCAGGGCGAGGCGCTTGGCGGCCACAACGCCGGCACCGTGCCGATCGGGGCGCGCGAGTTCGCCGACGTGTACGACCCACTGCTGGCCGCGGTGCACGACGCCGCCGGAGTGATGGCCGCGTACAACGACCTCGATGGGGTGCCGTGCCACGCCAACCGGGACCTCCTGACGGCACGGCTGCGCGGGCGCCACGGGTTCGCCGGCCTCGTGATGGCCGATGGCACCGCGCTGGACCGGCTGACCGAGCTGTACGGGGACGCGCCGACCGCGGCGGCCCGAGCGCTGCACGCCGGGGTCGACCTCAGCCTGTGGGACGCGGTGTACCCGCGCATCGCGGCGACCGACGCGCGGGTGCAAGCCGAACTGGACACCGCGGTCGGTCGGGTGTTGGCCGTCAAGTTCGCGCTGGGCCTGTTCGACCGGCCGCTGGTGCCGTCCAGTACCCCGGCCGACTTCGAAGCACTGGCCGCCGCGGCCGCGCCGGTCAACCGCGCACTGGCGCAGGAAAGCGTGACGCTGGTGCAAAACCGCGGCGGCCTGCTGCCGCTGACGCGCGGCACGGCGGTCGCCGCCATCGGCCCGCACGTCGGCTTCATCGACCACTGGCTGGGCGACTACACCGGCCCGCAGCCGGCCCGCACGCGGCTGCTGCCGGAGGCGCTTCGCGACTACACCGGCGCGGTCACCACGGCCGTCGGCAGCGCGATTCGCACGCCGGCGCCGGACGACCGGCTGATTCAGGCGGCGGTGGCGGCCGCGGCGACCGCCGACGTCATCGTGCTGACGCTCGGCGGCTCCAGCGCGCGGACGGCTGACGCGACCTTTTTGGCCAACGGGGCGCTGGCCAGCGGTGCGACTGACACGGACAGCGGCGAGAACGTCGATGTGGCCAGCCTGACGCTCGGCGGCGACCAGCTGCGGCTGCTTGAGGTGCTGCACGCCACCGGCAAGCCGATCGTCGCGGTGATGGTGCAGGGGCGGCCGTACGACATCCGCCCGGTGTTGCGGCTGGCCGACGCGGTGATGCTGGCCTGGTACCCCGGTCAGCACGGGCCCCAGGCGGTCGCCGACCTGCTGTTCGGCGCGGTCGAGCCGACAGGCCGCCTGCCGATCAGCTACCCGCGAAGCGTCGGGCAGCTGCCGGTCTACTACTACCAGCGCCACGCGGCCAAAAACGCGGACTACTGCGACGAAAGCGGCGCGCCGCTGCTGCCGTTCGGCTTCGGCCTGAACTACTCGGGGGCCGGCGTCACGGCGCTTACCGCGCAGTGGGTGGGCACGCACGCGGAGGTCGTCGCCACGGTCCGCAACCCAAGCGCCGAGCCGGCGACGGTGCCGGTGATTGTGTTTGCCAGGCCGTGCGGCACCACGGTTTTGCCGCAGGAGAAGCGGCTGGCGGGCTTCACCCGCGTCACCGTCGCGGCGCATGCCACGCAGCAGGTGACGCTGCGCGTGCCCGCGGCGACTTTGGCCTACACCGATGAGGCGATGCGCCCGGCGCTGCCGCGGCGCGTGACCTTCGAGACGCCGTGCGGGGACCTTGAGGCGGCGGTGGACTTGGCCGCCACGGTCCCCACCGGTCGGTGAGCGGCGTTGGCCCACCCGGTGGGGTCGGCGCGGCGGCCGACGCGGGCGGGGCATTCGGGTGCGGGACGCCCGGCGGCCGCGATTGGTCCAGTCCGAATGCGTGAAAACGCTGGCATTTTCCCTTGGGTCGGCCCGTACTTCGTGGTAAGCTACCCCTGTACGGCGACTGGTCGAGACCAGTCCGGAAGGGATGCGGAGAATGGATACAAGAGATTGGCGCGGGTGGCAGCTGGCAGGCTTTTTGCTCCTGTCAATTACGCTCAACGCGCTGGGCAACGGGCTGACCGTCTGCCTGAACCTGGGGTCGGCGCTGTGGACCGCCAGTTCGGTGAACCTCAGCCACGCGACGGGGATGTCGCTTGGGAACATGATGATGCTGATGGGGGCGGCGGTGATCATCACCAACGCCCTGATCATCGGCAAGCTGCAGTGGCGGCGGGTGCTGGGAAACCTGGTGTTCATGACGCCGTTCTCCTACCTCGTGCAGGGGGCGACGCGGTTGATTCAGCTGACGCCGGTGCAGAGCCTGCCGCTGTGGGCCCGGGTGCTGCTGGATTTTGCCGGCATCAGCCTAGTTGGCATCGCGGTGTCGTTGTACCAGCGCGTCAACATCATGGTGCACCCCAACGATGACATGATGCAGATTGTGCGCTTCAAGTTCTTCAAGGGCCGCGCCGTGCTCGCCCAGTGGGGAACGTACCTGATTCCGCTGACGCTGATTGCCTTGTCGGCCGTCTTCACGCACCGCGTGTGGGCGGTCAACCTCGGCACCGCCTTCGCCCTGATCTTCCAGGGCTCAATCGTCGGCTGGGCCGACCTGCACATCTTCCCAGGCCTCAAGCACCGCCACATCGACGGCGTGATTGTGAATCGCGAGGACTGACAAAAGTGAACAGACCAAATAACCGGTGACTTGCCACGAGGGCGGGTCACCGGTTATTTGTGTCGCGCGAAAATATGGCGGGCGCCATCTAGCTGGTGCCTAGGACCGCGCCGCCTCGCCCTCTGCTGAAACGGGCTCCCCGGCGCAGCGGCGCTTCGTCCAGCTAAGGGTGCCGCCCGGGCCAAAGTGCGGCCCATGCGTCAGCCATACGCTGGCCGAGCGCCTAAGTGCGCGCCGCCTCGCCCTCTGCATGCATTTTGTTACGGTAGCTCAGTGGGGCCACGCCCATGTAGGCCTTGAAGGCGTGGTGGAAGGTCTTTGTGCTGCCGAAGCCGCACATCGCCGCGACCCTCGGCATCGGGTCGTCCGAGTCGACCAGCAGGAAGCAGGCCTTCATCAGGCGGTAATCGGTCAGGAAGCGGCCGAAGGTGGCGCCGGTGTTTTTCTTGAAAAAGCGGGCGAAGTACTGCGGATTGAAGCCCAGCACGCCGGCGATGGCGGTCAGCGTGATCTCCTCTTCGTAGTGCGCATCGATGTAGTCGTAGATCTGGTTGAGCTGGCCCATGGTGGTCTGGGCGCGCAGGGCGGCGCCATCATTTTGGGCCGGTGCGGTGCGCGGCGGCACGGCCTGGTCCAGGAGGTCCAGCAGGAGGTAGAGGTGACCCAGCACGGCCAGGCGATCCAGCGGGTCCTGGGCCGCGGCAAACAGCGCATTCAGCGCCCGGTTGAACGCGGCCACCGTCGCCCGCGGCCAGTCCTGGCTTGCGGGCTGGCGCGTGGTGAAAAGCCGCGCGAGGTCGGACACGGATTTTTGCATTGCCTGGGTGTCGAACAGGCCGAGGTCGAACTGGTAGACGTGGCGCAGCGAGTTGGGCGCCGGGAGGAAGTAATGGGGCTGACCGCTGGCAATCAGGAACACGTCGCCGGCGTTCAGCTGGATGACCTGGCCGGCCACGCCGATGCGAATCGTGCCGGCGATGGCCTGGATGATCTCAATCTCCTTGTGCCGGTGCGGTGCGACCGGGCCCAAGCCCAGGTCGGGGAAGGCGCGGAAGGTCAGGGGTTCGTGCCAAGGGGGAATCTCAATGTATGCAGACATGACGACCTCGCAAAAGTCATTTTTCGGGAAAATAGCGTCAAGAACCGGGGAGGAAAGCGCTTCACCTAGTCATTATAATGAACTCGATCAGAAAATACGAGGAGATGACATGAAATGACATTGAAAATCGGCATCATCGGCTGTGGCGGCATCGCCAACGGCAAGCACCTGCCCGCCCTGCACCAGCTGGACGTTGACCTCGTCGCGTTCTGCGACCTGATTCCGGAGCGCGCGGAAAAGGCGGCCAAGGAGTACGGCACCGCGGACGCCAAGGTCTTCACCGACTACCGCGAGCTGTTGAAGGAGGACCTCGATGTCGTCCACGTGCTGACGCCCAACGCCGCGCACGCGCCGTTGACCATCGCGGCGCTTGAGGCCGGCTGCCACGTGATGTGCGAAAAGCCGATGGCCAAGACGGCGGCGGAGGCCCAGGCGATGCTGGACGCCGCGCGCCGCACCGGCAAGAAGCTGACCATCGGCTACCAAAACCGCTGCCGCAAGGACTCCCTGTACCTGCACGAAATCTGCCAGGAGGGCCAGCTCGGTGACATCTACTTCGCCAAGGCGCACGCGGTGCGTCGGCGTGCCGTGCCGACCTGGGGCGTTTTCCTTGACCACGAGGCGCAGGGCGGCGGGCCGTTGATCGACATCGGCACCCATGCGCTGGACCTGACGCTGTGGATGATGGATAACTACGAGCCGGCCATGGTGGTCGGCCAGACCTACCGCGAGCTGGGCGACAACCCGAACTCGGCCAACGCCTGGGGCCCGTGGGATCCCAAGAAGTTCACCGTCGAGGACTCCGCGTTCGGCTTCGTCAAGATGAAGAACGGCGCGACCATTTTCCTTGAGTCCAGCTGGGCGCTTAACACCCTGGACGTCAAGGAGGCCAAGACCACGCTTTGCGGCAGCAAGGGCGGCGCGGACATGAACAACGGCCTGACCATCAACGGTGAGGACCACGCGACCCTGTACCAAAAGGACATCGACCTGAGCACCGGCGGCGTCGCGTTCTTCGACGGCGCAGGCGACGACCCGGCCCTGACCGAGGCGCGCCAGTGGATTGCGGCCGTCGAAAACGACACCGACCCGCTGGTGCGTCCGGAGCAGGCGCTTGTGGTCACTCAGATTCTGGAGGCCATCTACAAGTCGGCCAAGACCGGCCAGCCGGTGGTGTTCTAACCCAGGGCGAAGAGGCGCGCACTTAGCGGGACGGGTAGCCTAGCCGAGGCACTTGGGACCCGGTCTTGGTTCCAAGTGACACGGCGTAGCTAGCCGCTCCCGCGTAGCGCCTCGTAGCCCGACGATACCCAGGGCGATGAGGTGCGCACCTAGCGGGACGGGTAGCCTAGCCGAGGCACTTGGGACCCGGTCTTGGTTCCAAGTGACACGGCGTAGCTAGCCGCTCCCGCGTAGCGCCTCGTAGCCCGACGATACCCAGGGCGAAGAGGCGCGCACTTAGCGGCTAGGAAGCATTTACGTCACGGTGTAGGGCGGAGGCTCGGACAGGCCGCTGCTGCAGGCGGAGGAACGGGGCGAGCCAGCGTGAAATTGCTGTTAGCGGGCGGTCTTGGCCCGCTTACAGCAACGGCGGGTCGCAAGACCGCACTTTGGGCTTGCGGGAGCCGCACGCGTTCCGCCGCCTCGCCCCGGAGCCGTAAGCAATAGCCTGCCCGATCCGGAGCCCGGCCCTGGCCCAAACGTTGATTGAACAGGAGGAAAAAGACATTGATCAAAGTCACAATCTGGAACGAATTTCGGCATGAGAAGTCGGAGCCGGCGGTGCAAGCCGTCTACCCCGAGGGCATTCACAAGCAGCTGGCCAGCTTCCTGGCGGCGCCGGATGTGCAAGTGCGCACCGCGACGCTGGACGAGCCGGACAACGGCCTGCCGCAAAGCGTGCTCGACGACACCGACGTGCTGCTGTGGTGGGGACACATGGCCCACGGCGACGTGCAGGACGCCACGGTTGAGCGCGTGTACGACCGCGTGATGGCTGGCATGGGCCTGATCGTGCTCCACTCGGGCCACTTCTCCAAGATTTTCAAGAAGCTGATGGGCACCACCTGCAACCTGAAGTGGCGCGAGGACGGCCACCACGCGCGCATCTGGAACGTCAAGCCGAGCCACCCGATTGCGGCCGGCATCCCCGACCACATCGAGCTGCCGCAAGAGGAGATGTACGGCGAGCAGTTCGACGTGCCGACGCCTGACGACCTGATCTTCATCTCCTGGTTCCCGGGCGGCGAGGTCTTCCGCAGCGGCATGACCTTCCACCGCGGCAACGGCAAAATTTTCTACTTCCAGCCGGGCCACGAGACTTACCGCAGCTACTACCTGCCGGACGTGCAGCGCGTGATTCAAAACGCGGTGCGCTGGTGTGCACCGGATGACCCGCGGCCGCGCGTGTTCGACAACTACCAGCCACTGGAGGACCTGTCATGATGAAATCCGCACTCCAGCTTTACAGTATCGGCGCCGCCATGCAGCAGGCGCCGATCCCGACGCTCGAGCAGGTCGGCAAGATGGGCTACCAAGGCGTCGAATTCGCCGGCTACTTCGACCAGCCGGCCGAGGCCCTGCGCGCGACGGTGAAGGACGCGGGGATGGCAATCGCCGGCTCGCACCTGGGCTACGACTCGTTGGTTGATCACCTCGAGGCCGTGATCGCCTACGAGCGGCCGCTGGGCAACCGCAACCTGATCGTGCCGTGGATGGCCTTCGACACCCTGGCGGAGTGGGATGAGGCGTTCGCCAAGCTTGAGGCGATCGGCCAAAAGGCGCACGGTCTGGGCTACGAGCTGATCTACCACAACCACGGCCACGAGTTCATGACCTTCCCGGGCGTCGACCTGCTGGACCGGATGTACCAGAAGACGTCGCACATCAAGTTCGAGGTCGACGTCTACTGGCTAGCCTACGCCGGCATGGACGTCACCGCATGGCTTGAGGCCCACCAGGACCGCGTGGCAATGCTGCATATGAAGGACCTAGCCGAGCTTGGCGGCGAGCGCCAAAGCGTGGAGCTGGGCACCGGCGTCTTGCCGCTGCGCCAGTACACCGAATTCGCCAAAGCGCACGGCATCACCTGGCTGGTGGTCGAGCAGGAGGCCTTCGCCCAAGACGAGCCGATGGCGGCCGCGGCCAAGAATGCGGCGTACCTGAACCAACTGATCAAGGAGGTTGAACGATGAAGTTAGGTGTTTTCACGCCCGTTTTTAACGCCCTGTCCTTCGACGAGATGCTGGACAAGGCCCAAAGCCTCGGGCTGCAGGCCATCGAAATCGGCGCCGGCGGCAACCCCGGCACCGCGCACCTGGACCCAGACGCCCTGCTGGCCAGCGCCGACGCGCGCCACGAGTACCTGGCTAAGGTTGCGGCGCACGGTCTGACCATCTCGGCTTTGAGCTGTCACAACAACCCGATCTCGCCGCTGCCGGCGGTCGCCCAGCAGGCCGACGAGACCCTGCGCAAAACGATCCGGCTGGCCGAGCTGATGCACGTGCCGGTGGTCAACGAGTTCTCCGGCGTCTCCGGCGGCAACGCCACCGACACGGCGGTCAACTGGCCGACCATCGCCTGGCCGACGGAGTACCGCGACGCCTACGAGTTCCAATGGGAGAAGCGCCTGATCCCTTACTGGAAGGGGATCAACGACGTGGCGACCGCGGCCGGCGTCAAGATCGGTATCGAGCTGCACGGCGGGTTCCTCTGCCACACGCCGTACACGATGCTGAAGCTGCGCGACGCGGCGGGGCCGGCCATCGGCTGCAACCTCGACCCGAGTCACATGTGGTGGCAGGGCATCGACCCCGTCGCCGCCATCAAGATCCTCGGCGGCGCCGGCGCCCTGCACCATTTTCACGCCAAGGACACGTACCTCGACCAGGACAACATCAACATGCACGGCCTGACCGACATGCAGCCGTACGAGGACATGAAGACCCGCGCGTGGACCTTCCGCACGGTCGGCTACGGGCACGGGCTCAAGGACTGGCGCGACATGATCTCGGCTTTGCGCCTGTACGGCTACGATTACGTCGTGTCCATCGAACACGAGGACCCGCTGATGTCTGTCGACGAGGGCTTGCACCGCGCCGTGGCCAACCTCAAGTCCTGCCTGATTGAGGAGACCCCGGGCGCGACCTGGTGGACCGGCGACACGATTTAAGTCAAAAAGGAGAAGTCTCGTGAAAAAAATCATCATGGGGATCGTCGGTTACGGCGGCATGGGCTCGCACCACGCGCGCAACCTGATCTCCGTTGAACCTAACGTTGAACTCAAGGGCGCCTATGACATCGACCCCGCGCGCCAAAAGGCCATCGCAGAAGACGGCTTCATCGCCTACGACAGCTACGAGGCGCTTTTGGCCGACCCGGACATCGACTTGGTGCTGGTCGCAACCCCCAACGACCGCCACAAGCCGCTGGCCATTCAGGCACTCGAGGCCGGTAAGAACGTGCTGAGCGAGAAGCCGGCGATGATGTCGCCGCAGGAGCTGGAGGACGTGCTGGCCGTCGCCAAGCAGGCGGGGCGTGAGTTCTTCGTCCACCAGAACCGGCGGTGGGACCCCGATTTTCGCATCGTCACGGCGCTGGTTGAGCAGCAGCAGGCCGGCGAGGTCTTTCGCATCGAGTCGCGCGTCCACGGCGCCAACGGCATTCCGGGCGACTGGCGCCACTACAAGCAGTACGGCGGCGGCATGATCCTCGACTGGGGCGTCCACCTGCTGGACCAGCTGCTTTACCTGCTGGACGGGCCGATCGTGCGCGTGCAGGCCGAGACCAGCCAGGTGCTGGGCAACGACTGCGACGATGGCTTCACCGCGACCTTGACCTGGGCCTCAGGCATCACGGCGGTGGTCGAGGTCGGCACGACCAACTTCATCAAGCTGCCGCGCTGGTACGTCAAGGGCGCGTCGGGCACGGCACAGATCACCGACTGGGACCTGAGCGGTGAGGTGGTCGTCGCCACCGGCGTCGACACCACTGCCCCGACCCCGATTCAGGCCGGCGTCGGGCTGACCAAGACCATGGCGCCGCCGACCGAGGCCGCGATTCGCCGCGAACCGCTGCCGGCCGGCGTGCCGCTTGAGCCAAGCTTCTACGAGAACGTCGCAGAGGTGCTCAACGGTAAGGCCACCCGCATCGTCCAAAACGATGAGGTGCTGCGCGTGCTGCGGCTGATCACGGTAATCTTCAAGGCCGCCGAGACCCACCAGACCCTGCCGTTCGAATAGCTGGAGACATTCGCCTGCCGCTTTGCGGTGGGCGTTTTTTGCGTCCGGCGGGGCGTGTAATTTGGTGCCGAAACCCGTATAATGTAAAGAAAAAAGAGACTGGTGGTAGTTATGGAACTCGTCCAAAAGGCGCCCGCCAAGATCAACCTCAGCTTAGACGCGCTGTACCGCCACCAAGACGGCGAACACGAGTGGCGAATGGTCATGACTGCGGTGGACCTGGCCGATTACGTCCACATCCAGCCGGCAGCAACGATTCAGGTGACCACGGACAGCGGCTTTTTGCCCGAGGACCCGCGCAACTTGGCCTACCAGGCGGCCAAGGCGCTGGCCAGGGCGGCCGGGGTGACGGCCGGCGCGCGCATTCACATCGAAAAACACATCCCCGTCGCCGCGGGCCTGGGCGGCGGCTCCTCCGACGCGGCCGCGGTGCTTAGGGGCCTCAACGACCTCTGGGGGCTCGGCTACAGCAAGGACAAGCTGGCCGCCATCGGCCTGACCGTCGACTCCGACGTGCCGTTTTGCGTCTACTCGCAGACCGCCCTGGTGCGCGGGCGCGGCGAGGTGGTGCAGCCGCTTGGGCCCATGCCCAATTGCTGGGTGGTGCTGGCCAAGCCGCGGGTGTCGGTGTCGACGCCGAGCATCCTGAACGCGATCGACTACTCGCAGCCGCTGCCGCGCCCGGACACCGGCATGGTGATCGAGGGCATCGCGCGGCGCGACTTCGCGCAGATGGCCAGCGGGATGTGCAACAGCCTCGAGCAGGTGACGGCCAGCCGCCACCCGGAGATCACCGAGCTCAAGCACCGCTTCCTGAAGTACGGGGCGACGGTGGCCCAGATGTCGGGCTCCGGCCCCACGGTGTTCGCGCTGTGCGAGCAGCAAAGCCGTGCCGCGCGCGTGTACAACAGCATGAAGGGCTTTTGCCACGAGGTGTACCTGGTGCGCCCGCTGGGGTGAGTCGACCCGCCGCGCCGAACTGGTGCGGCGGTTTTTTTGCCGCCTGGGGCGCCTAGGGGGATTGCGACGGCCGGCTCGGTCCGGCGGAAGGGAGCAGTGGCATGGATCTCAGTGAATCGACCTTTCAGCTGCCGACAGCGGCGAGCCTGACGCCGGCCCAGCGCGGCATCGAGGCGGCGCTGCTGGACTTCGTCGCCGCCCACCGACACGACCCGCAGGCCGCGGTGTTTGTGCTGGAAGGGGATGCGGGGTCGGGTAAAAGCGCGGTGCTGGCCGCCGTTTTTGCCGCCCTGCAGCACCGGGCGCGCACCGCCGGCGACCCGTGGTTCGGGATGCGCAACAAGCTGGTGGTCAACCACAACGAGATGCTCAAGGTCTACTGGGAGCTCGCCGCCAAGGACCCGCTGCTGCGCAAGGCCGACTTCGAGAAGCCCACGCCGCTGCTGAACCGCCTGGCCAAAAAGGGCGAGCGGGCGGACGTCGTGTTCGTCGACGAGGCGCAGCTGCTGTTGAGTCAGCCCGACCCCTTCAACAACTTCCGCGGCCACAACCAGGTGGCGGCACTGTTGCGCGTGGCCGCCGTGGTGGTGCTGGTGGTGGACTTCGCCCAGGTGGTCAAGCTCAAGTCGCGCTGGACGCCAACGACCCTAGCGCAGGCGCTGGCCGGCCACGCGGTGGTGCGCCGCCGGCTGCGCGGTCAGCTGCGGGTCCAGACCCCTGGGGTCAGCGCCTGGATCAACGCGTTCAATCAGGGCCAACTGAGACCGCTGCCGAGGCAGGGGGTGCGGGTGTTTGAAGACGGGCAGCCGCTGGCCGACTGGATTGCGGCGCAGGACCGGCGGGTGGGGCTGTCGCGGATGCTGGCCACCACCGATTTTTCCTTCCGCGTCTTCGGCACCAAGGACTGGTTCGTGCAGGCCGGCACGCTGCAGCTGCCCTGGGACCACATCAACTTCACCGACCGGCCGTGGGCCAGCCGGCCGGAGACGCTGCACGAGGTCGGGTCGGTGTACACCATTCAGGGCTTTGACCTCAACTACGCCGGCGTGATCCTTGGGCCGAGCTTCGGCTACGACGCCACCGCCGACCGCGTGACGGTCGACCCGGCGCGCTTCGAGGACCAGACGGCCTTTCGCCGCCGGGCCGACCTGCCGGACGACGCCGCGGCCAAGCGGGCAATTGTGCGCAACGTCGCGAACATCCTGATGAAGCGCGGCCGATTGGGGCTCGGCCTGTTCGCCACCGACCCGGCGCTCGAGGCGCGGCTGTTGGCGCTGGACCGCGCCGCGCGCGGGCGGTGACAGGAAATCGGCCGGTTGCCGGCCGGGCCGTCACTCACCGAGCGACGGGTGAACGGCCGCGGGCTCGCCGAGCCGGGCGCGGCCCTAGCGGCGGTTGACTTTCCTTGTGACGCCCGGCACAATGGGGGGGTGAATACAAGGCGGTGAATACAGTGCGCGGTGACACCGGAACCTTTCCGGCCGTGCTGGCCTGGGGAGGCCGGCAGGACAGCGCCATACACCGGCAGAGGAGGAGTCGCAATGAAGCATCAACCAAGTCAGGCGTTTCGGTGGGGCATCGTGCTCAACGCCGCGTACATCGTGGCGGAGGTGGCCTTCGGGGTCGCGGTCGGATCGATCGCGCTGGTGGCCGACGCGATGCACAACCTGAGCGACGTCCTGGGGCTTGGCATCGCGTGGTTCGCCGACTGGCTGTCCTGCCGTCAGCCGACGCTCAAGCGCACCTATGGCTACAAGAGCTCCTCGATTCTGGCGGCCCTGATCAACGCGGTGTTCCTGCTGGTCGCGATGGGCGCCATCATCGTCGAGGCGGCCGGCCGCTTCGCCCACGCCGAACCGATTCAAGGCGGCACCGTCATGGCGGTCGCCGGCGTCGGCATCCTGGTCAACGGGGTGACCGCGCTGATGTTTCACGCCGGGCAGTCGCACGACCTGAACATCCGCGGCGCCTTCCTGCACATGGCGGCCGATGCCGGGGTGTCCCTAGGCGTGGTCGTCGCCGGTGGGCTGTACCTGCTGACCGGCTGGACCTGGCTTGATCCGCTGGTGTCGATCCTGGTCGCGCTGGTGGTGCTGGTCAGCACGTGGGGGCTGCTCAAGGACGCGGTGAACCTGGCGATGGCGGCAGTGCCCAAGGCCATCGACCTGGCGAAGGTCCGGCAGCTGATCACCGATTTTCCGACGGTGGTGGGCTGCCACGACCTGCACATCTGGGCGCTGAGCACCACAGATGTCGCGCTGACCGTGCACGTGACGCGCAAGACGGACTGCAACAACGACCAGTTTCTGGAGCAGCTCGGGCGCAAGCTGCGCGACACCTTCGACATCGCGCACGTCACCATCCAGGTCGAGTACGGCGACTACCAGCCGCTGCAGGCGACGGACAATCCTTACTAGCGCATTTGTGAAAAAGCCGGCGACGGCTTTTTTCTTTGTCTGCCAACCGGACAGCATCTGTCCGGTTGGCGGCGAAACCGGAACGAGTCACCCCTGAAAAATCGGCTTTTTCCGGTCAGTTGCGAACAATTGCGAAAAATTGAGCGAAATATCTCGAAATTCCCGGAACAATCCCGTATAATGTTCAAGATTGGTGCAATACACGGCACGATAATCCAAATATTCGGAGTTGGGAGATAACACTATGAAAGTTCGGCGCAGTAACCGCCTGATCGACATGACACGCTACCTGATGGAGCGGCCCCACACGCTGGTGCCGCTGACCTTTTTCTCGAAACGCTACGACTCGGCCAAGTCCTCGATCTCCGAGGACCTGGCGATTGTTCGGCACACCTTCGCCCAGCGCGAAACCGGCATCCTTGAGACGGTGCCCGGCGCGGCCGGCGGGGTGCGGTTCATCCCGACCATCGGGCAAAGCGAGGCGACGGCCTTCATTCAGGACATGGCAACCAGGCTGTGCGAGACCGATCGCCTGCTGCCGGGCGGCTACGTCTACCTGTCCGACCTGCTCGGCACGCCGGACGTCCTGCGCCAGATCGGCCGCCTGATTGCGACCCAGTACCTGGACGCGCACGTCGACGCCGTGATGACCGTCGCGACCAAGGGCATTCCGATTGCGCAAAGCGTCAGCCAGTACCTGAACGTGCCGTTCGTGATCGTGCGCCGCGACTCCAAGATCACCGAGGGCTCGACCGTCAGTGTGAACTACGTGTCGGCCAGCTCCGCGCGGATCGAGAAAATGGAGCTGAGCAAGCGCAGCCTGCCGGCGGGCTCCCGCGTCCTGATCGTCGACGACTTCATGAAGGGCGGCGGCACCGTCAACGGGATGCGCAGCCTGATCGCCGAATTCGACGCCAACTTGGTCGGCATCTCCGTTTTCGCCGAGGGCAACTTCTCGGGCGATCGCATGGTGACCGACTACACCAGCCTGATCCGCGTCGACGAGGTCGACACCAAGGCCAACACACTGCACGCGGTGGCCGGCAACTATCTGGACCACAACGCGGCCCAGTTCGCCGAGCTGGCCAAGCACCTGTCGGTATAACCCAGGGCGTAGCTAATCGCGCCCGCGTTGCGGTGCGGAGCCCGACGATAAAGGCGGAGCAGCGCGGGCTTAGCGAACGCATCGACTTGCCGCGACAAACAATAGGCCGCGACGATAGGTATAGCCCAATTGACAAGCCGAAAAGGTGCGGTTCCCGCACCTTTTTATTTATAATTAAGATAATGGTACGGTGAATTGCAAGTTCACCTGTTCCGGCTTATAGTGGTCTGGTAAGCAAAAATGAAGGAGCAGATTATGGCAGGAAAATACACGATCATTCTGGCCGCGGGCAAGGGCACGCGGATGAAGTCGAAGGTGCACAAGGTGCTGCAGACGCTGTGCGGCAAGACCATGGTGGACCACGTGCTGACGCAGGTCGAAAAGATGCACCCGACGGAGGTCGTCACCGTGATCGGCCACGACGCCGACGCGGTGCGCGAGAGCCTGGGCAACCGCAGCCAGTACGCGCTGCAGGAAAAGCAGCTGGGCACCGGCCACGCGGCGCTTCAGGCGGAGCCGATCCTCGGCGGCAAGGACGGGGTGACGCTGATTGTCTCCGGCGACACGCCGCTTTTGACCGCCGAGACCTTCGAGAAGCTCTTCGCGTACCACCAGGACAAGGGCGCCGCGGCGACCATTCTGACGGCGCAGGCGCCGGACCCGACCGGCTACGGCCGCATCATTCGCAACGAGCTGGGCACCGTGCAGCGCATCGTCGAGCAAAAGGACGCGACGCATGAGGAGGCGCAGGTGACCGAGATCAACACCGGCGTTTTCTGCTTCGATAACAAGCGCCTCTTCGCCGCCTTGCACGAGATGAAAAACGACAACGCGCAGGGCGAGTACTACCTGACCGACGTGATCGAGATCCTCAAGCACGAGGGCGCGGTCATTGCGGCCTACAAGATGACCGACTTCAGCGAGTCCATCGGCGTCAACGACCGCGTCGCGCTGGCCGAGGCGACCCGCGTGATGCAGGCGCGCATCAACCGCCGCCACATGCAAAACGGCGTGAAGCTGATCGATCCGGCGACCACCTACATCGACGCCGGCGTTATGATCGGGGCCGACACCACCGTCGAGCCCGGTGTGCAGCTGCTCGGCCACACCGTGATCGGTGAGGACTGCGTGATCGGCGCCCACTCCAAGATTGTCGATTCGACCCTCGAGGACGGCGTCACCGTCACCAGCTCGACCATCGAGCAGTCGATCATGCACAAGGGCTCGGACATCGGCCCGAACTCCCACCTGCGCCCGCAGTCCGACATCGGCGAAGGCGCGCACCTCGGCAATTTTGTCGAAGTGAAAAAGGCCGTGATTGGCCCTCGCACCAAGGTCGGCCACCTGACCTACGTCGGCGATGCCACGCTTGGGTCCGACATCAACGTCGGTTGCGGCGTCGTGTTCGTCAACTACGACGGCGTCAAGAAGTGGCACACCAGCGTCGGGGACCACAGCTTCATCGGCAGCAATTCGAACATCATCGCTCCGGTTGCCCTGGCCGACCACAGCTTCGTGGCCGCCGGCTCGACCATCACCGACGACGTGCCGTTCCACGCGATGGGCATCGCGCGCGCCCGCCAGGTGAACAAGGAAGACTTCTGGACTCGCACGGCCCTGGCCGACGATCCGGAGTGGAATAAGTAGCAGAATGGGCCGCGGGCAACCGCGGTCTTTTTGTGCACCCAAGGCGAAGCCCCGCCCGACGATACTAGGGCGAAGCAGCGCAACGCGCTGCTTCGCCAGACGATGACCAAGAATTGTCGCACACATCGGCTGATTCGCCGGCCAGAATATTTTCTGAAAACACCGGTGCTCGGTACCGAGACCGCGTCATCCCGCGGCTGCCGCGGCACCGGTGGCGGCACAGTTTGGCGCGCGCCAATGGCACAGCGGGCGAATTTGCGGCAGCTTGCGGGAAAAGCCCGCAAAACGCGTAATCTCTGTTATAATCAAGGGAGCAATGCCCGGAAATCCAGGCGGTTACGGCCGCACGGGGGGATTCGGTGCGGCGTTAGATGGCACTCATTCAAACACATCATGGAGGAAACCATGTCTTACTCTGACCCAAAGTTGAAGATTTTTGCCTTGAACTCGAACAAACCGCTGGCCGAGAAAATCGCGGCCGAAGTTGGCGTCGAACTCGGGAAGTCATCTGTGAACCGGTTTAGCGACGGCGAAATTCAGATCAACATCGAAGAAAGTATCCGTGGGGACGATATCTACCTGATCCAGTCCACCTCAGCCCCGGTCAACGACAACCTGATGGAGCTTCTAATCATGATCGACGCGCTGCGCCGGGCGTCCGCCCACACCATCAGCGTGGTCATGCCTTACTACGGGTACGCCCGTCAGGATCGCAAGGCGCGCTCGCGCGAACCGATCACCGCAAAGCTCGTCGCCAACATGCTCGAGCGCGCCGGCGCCGACCGCGTCCTCGCGCTTGACCTGCACGCCGCTCAGATTCAGGGCTTCTTCGACATTCCGGTCGACCACCTGATGGGTGCGCCGCTTTTGGCCGATTACTTCATCCGCAACGGCTACGCCAACGCCGACACCGTGGTGGTTTCGCCAGACCACGGCGGCGTGACCCGCGCCCGCAAGCTCGCCGAGTTCCTCAAGGCCCCGATTGCCATCATTGACAAGCGCCGTCCGCGTCCGAACGTGGCCGAGGTGATGAACATCGTCGGTAAGGTCTTCGGCAAGCGCTGCATCATCATCGACGACATGATCGACACCGCCGGCACCATCACCCTGGCCGCCCAGGCGCTCAAGGACGCCGGGGCCACCGAGGTACTGGTCGCCGCCACCCACGCGATTTTCTCCGGCCCGGCCGTGGAACGCCTCGAGAACTCCGTGATCTCGCAGGTCGTCGTGACCGACTCGATCAACCTGCCGGAAGAAAAAAAGATGGACAAGCTGGTCATCGTCTCCGTCGGCCCACTGATGGGTCGTGCCATCACCCGCATCCAGGAGAACAAGCCGGTCTCCCCGCTGTTCGAAAACCGCTTCACCAAGTAGAAGACCACCAAAAGCCCTGCACATCGCGTGCAGGGCTTTTTGCGTTTCAGGCAAAGAAAATGCCCCGCACCGATTCGGTGCGGGGCAGGGCTCAGTCAACGATCCGCCCGCCGATGTTCAGCCGGTCGCGCCCGGCGCGCTTGGCCTCGTACAAGAAGCGGTCGGCGCGCTTGTAAACGTCCAGGTAGTGGAGGTCGGCAGCGGAGCCGGTGGCCGTGCCGATGGAAACCGTGATGCTGAAGGGGAGGCCCGAAGCGTTGAACACCAGCGCGTCGAGCCGCGCCTTGAGCGCCTTGGCCACGGTCGCCACCGCGTCCGCCGGAAGATCGGAGACGGCAACGCAGAACTCCTCGCCGCCCAGCCGGTACGCGTTCGCGGTCTGGGGCAGAGCCTGCGCGAAGTCCTGGGTGGTGCGGCCGACGCCCTGCAGCACGGTGTTGCCGATCAGGTGGCCGTGCGTGTCGTTCACGCGCTTGAACCAGTCGATGTCGAGCTCCAAAAGCGTCAGGCGGGGACCTTTTTGGCGGGCCGCGTCGTAGCGGCGGTGCAGGTCCTGATCGAAGGTGCGGAAGTTTTTCAGCCCGGTCAGCTCGTCGAGCTCGATTCGCGATTCGACCTGCAGCTGGTTGATCAGCAGCATGCGGAAGTACTCGTAGCCGCCGGCCGCAAGCACCGCGAAGGCCAGCAGTTGGCGCAGCAGGGCGCTGAAATCGGCCGCCTCCCCGCCGAGGTGCCAGGCCAAAAGCAGCGCAGCCCCGCCGCTCAAAGACAGCAGGGCGAGCATTGCCAGCCGGTTTTGCCAGAAGCGAAAGCCGACGAAGCTCGCGGCGGCCTGGACGCCGATCAGGGTGGTGAGGGTCAGGGCGACCAAGGGCGTCGGTCGGGCCCCGACCAGCGCCGCGTAGCCCAGCGTCTCAAGCGCCCCGATGGCGAACTGCCAGGGGCTTGAGATCAGCAGGTCGAAGATGAAAATGGCGACCACCAGCAGGTTCAGGGCGGTCCAGTGCAGCCCCAGCAGCGGGGTGGCGAAGTGCGTGTTGAGCGCGGCCAGCACCAGCACGTAGCCGGTGTAGCCGGCGGCCAGCGCGAGCTCGATTAGGTCGTGGTGCCGGGCGACCAGCGGGCTTTGGTGCGTCCAGATCCAGTAGAGAAACGACAGCGTCCCGAACAGCACCACCAGGTTGGTGATGGTGGCAAAACCAAAGCTCAGGTTGCCCCATGCGGTGTGGCTCATCATGTGCCCCTTTCCCCCGCGGCGCGGTGCCGCGGTGTCCAACTTCATTCTACTTGTTTGCCCGCGCGCGCAACAGGGGGCTTTACAATCGAAACAAAAACCCTGCGCACGCGCGCAGGGTTTGGTCAGTCTAATCTTACAGGCGCTTGAACACCGGGATCCGCTCGAGCGGGGCGGCCGCGGTGACGGTCTGGCCGCCTTCGTAGGTCTGACCGTCGTCGACGTTTTGCCACTGGCCGGCCGGCAGGTAGACGTCGCGGCTGCGCTCACCGGCGTGCAGGATCGGGGCGACCAGGTAGCGGTCACCGAACATGTACTGGTCCTGCAGCTCCCAGGCCTTGGCGTCGTCCGGGAACTCGTAGAACATGGTGCGCAGAAGCGGCGCGCCGGTGGCACTGGCCTGCTTGAACAGGTCGGCGACGTAAGGCTTGAGGCCGTCGCGAATCTTGAGCTGGTCCTTCATGATCGCAAAGGCGTCCTCGCCGTAGCTCCACAGCTCGTTGGCGTGGCCCGTGTATAGGCTGCCGCCGCCGTGATCCGAGTCGGACAGGGCCGGGATGTCGTGCGGGCCGCGGTCGCCGTGCATCCGCACGAACGGGGTGTAGACGGCGAACTCGAACCAACGCAGCAGCAGCTCCTTGAAGCCCGGGTCGTTGACGTCGTCGGTCATGAAGCCGCCGATGTCGGTGGTCCACCACGGAATGCCGGCCAGGCCCATGTTCAGGCCGGCCGCGACCTGGTCTTCAAGCGCGGCGAAGGTGCTCGGCACGTCGCCGGACCAGATCAACGTCGAGTACTTTTGGCTGCCGGCCCAGCCGGAGCGCACCAGGTGCAGGCGCGGCTCGCCCGGGTGCTCAGCCTCGATGCCGTCCTCGAAGGCCCGCACGTACAGCTGCGGGTAGATGTTGGTGACCTCAAGTGCCGGGCCGAGGTAGTAGCGGTAGTTGTCGTAGTCGTAGACCGCGTAATCCGGCTCGGCATTGTCCAGCCAGAAGCAGTCGATGCCAAAATCGTAGTAGTTTTGCTTGCACTTTTCCCAGATGAACTTGCGCGCCGCCGGGTTGGTGCAGTCGATCTCCAGGCAGTCGCCCTGGAAGTCGTAGGTCTGAATCGAGCCGCGCTCGGTGCGGATCAGGTAGCCCTTGTCGTACATCTCGCCGAAGTTCTCGGACTTGCGGTCAACGGATGGCCAGACGGAGACGACGACCTTGGTGCCCATCGCGTGCAGCTCGTCGCACATCGCCTTGGGATCCGGCCAGTAGTCGCGGTCGAAGTGCCAGTCGCCCTGGCGCGTCCAGTGGAAGAAGTCGATGACGATGATGTCCAGCGGAATGCCCAGCTTCTTGTACTTGCGGGCAACTTCCAGCACCTCGTCTTGGGTGCGGTAGCGCAGCTTGGACTGCCACAGCCCGAGCAGTTTGTCCGGCACGGCCGGCGCGCGGCCGGTCACGGCGGTGTAGTTTTCCACGATGTGGGCCGGGTCGTCGGCGACGGTCAGCCAGTAGTCCAGCTGCTTGGTCGCCGCTGCGTGCCACTCGGTCATGTTTTTGCCGAAGGTGACGGCGCCGACGCCCGGGTGGTTCCACAGGAAGCCGTAGCCGAGGCTCGACACGGCGAAGGGCACGGTGACCTGGGAGTTGCGCTGGGCGAGCTCAAGCGTGCAGCCCTTGAGGTCGAGGTACTTCTGCTGGTACTGGCCCATGCCGAAGATCTTCTCGCCGTCGTTGGCGTCAAAGCGCAGGGTCAACCCGTAGTCGCCGCCGACGATCGGCTTCCAGTCGCGGGCGATGATCTTCAGGCAGCGCGACTCGTCGCTTTCGGTGCCGAAGTACGAGCGGTAGTACTCGCGCAGGATCAGCTTGCCGTCCCTGAAAAAGCTCAGGACGCCGGCCGCGTTGACCGTGGCGCGCAGGCGACCGTTTTCGATCGCGGCGGTGCCGTCGTCGTTGACGGTGATGTCCGCCTGGCGGTCGGCGTTAGCCACCGGCTCGCTCAGCGCCCAGTCGTTGGCGGTGAAGTCCGGGTACTCGGTGACGCGGATGCGCAGGGAATCCTGACCCCAGGCCTCCAGGCGCAGGGTTTCGTTCTGGTGCCCGATGACCAAGGCGCCGTTATCGTTACGATATTCCATAGTAAGCCTCCGTATTAACACGTTGATGATTCGGTGCAATCGCTTATAATGCTAATATACGGTGAATTAGGCGCCATGACTTGACCTAAATTGACCGATTCTAACACGATATTGACAAGGAGGCCGCCATGCCAAAGAAGACGCTGCGCGAGCTGGAACCCCACGGGACGACGCTGTTCCCGCTGCGGGTACACGAATTTGAAAGCGATGCCCTCAGGACCGAGCGCGTGCCGGCCCACTGGCACCCGGAGTGTGAGCTGCTGGTGGTGACGCAGGGTCAAGCCGCGCTGCACGTCGACGGGACGACGGTGACGCTTGGGTTGGGCGACATCGCCCTGCTTTTGCCCGATCAGCTGCACGCGATCACGGCGCCGGTCGGCCCACCGTTCGCCTTTTACGCCGTCGTGTTCGACCCGGTGTTCGTCCGCTCCGCGTCGCCGGACACCCTGCAGCAGCGCTACCTGGACCCGGTGTTCGAGCGCGCGGTGGCGCTGCCGGTGCGCTTCACCGCGGCGGACGCCCAGTACCGCGCACTGCGGCGGGGACTGGACGCGATTCGCGCGGCCGGCACCGCGGCGCGGCCGGGCTACGAGCTGCAGGTCAAGGCCCAGCTGTACCTAGTGTGGGCGGCGCTGTGGGACGCGCGGCAAGGCCCGGTGCCGGCCGCGGCGGAGGGGTCGGCGCACGTCGACCTGGCCAAGGCGGTGATGGCGACCATCCGCACGCACTACGCCGAGCCGCTGACGTTGACCGGGCTGGCGGATAGCTTCAACCTGAGCAAGAGCCACCTGTGCCGGATTTTCAAGGCCGCGACCAAGGCGACGGTCACCGACTACCTCAACGACCAGCGCATCGACCAGGCCCAGCGGCTTTTGGCGACCACCGCGACGCCGATCGGCGAGATCGCGGGGCAGGTCGGCTTCAACAACATCTCGTACTTCAACAAGCTCTTCTTGAGGCGCTGCCACCAGACCCCGCGCGCGTACCGCGCGGCGCAGCAAGGGTAGGCACCGGGCTGAGGTGCGGGGCCGTCGCCGCGGTGTAACGCTTGGCTGGCACGGCCACCGGCGCTGCCGCCGCTCGTGTCGGGTTGGCGCATCGGGGGCCCGCTTTTTCCAGACCGGGAGCTGCCGTGGCCTTCACAGACTTTTTTGGGCGCCGCGCTTCTTTATCAGAAGCGCGGTTTTTCGTGCGCAGGCGGCGCCATGAATCCGCTTGCTTTTGCGCAAAAATACGCTATGATGAATCTGAATCTTGTTTGTAAGCTATACGAACGAACCCCTAGGAGGCCATGATGACATACCGTAATCCTGTTGTGCCGGGCTTTTACCCGGACCCCAGCGCCATTCGCGTCGGGGACACCTACTACCTGGTGAACAGCTCCTTCAACTATTTCCCGGGCGTGCCGCTGTTTGAAAGCCACGACCTGGTGAACTGGACCCAGATCGGCCACGTGCTGACGCGGCCGAGCCAGCTGCCGCTCAAGGGTGCCGGCACCGGCGGCGGCATCTACGCGCCGACGCTGCGCTACAACGACGGGCGCTTCTACATGGTCACCACCAACGTCAGCTTCGGCGGCAACTTCTACGTCTACACCGACGACATTCACGGCGAGTGGTCCGACCCGATCGCCGTGGAGCAGGGCGGCATCGACCCGTCGCTTTACTTCGAGGACGGGCACGCCTACTTCATGAGCAACGGCGACGACGATGAAGGCAACCACGGCATCACGCAGTGCGAGATCGACATCGCAACCGGCAAGAAGCTCACGCCGTCCAAGGTGATCTGGACCGGCGCCGGCGGCCGCTACCTAGAAGGCCCGCACCTGTACAAGGTCGACGGGTCCTACTACCTGCTTGCCAGCGAAGGCGGCACCGAGTACGGCCACATGATGGTGTACGCGCGCGGGGACAACCCGTTCGGGCCGTTCACAAACTACGCGGGCAACCCCGTTTTGACCAACCGCAACCTCGGCGGCTACCAGATTCAGGGCACCGGCCACGCCGACCTGGTCGACGACGGCCACGGCCACTGGTTCCTGATCCACCTAGCGTTCCGTCAGCTGGACCGCTGGATCCAGCACCACACCCTGGGCCGCGAGACCTACCTGACGCCGGTGCAGTTCGGGGCGGACGGCTGGTTCACCGCCGGCGACCACGGCACCACCCGCGCGGTGATGTCGGCACCGGGCCTGGAAAACGTGGTGCAAAAGCCGCGCCTGCTGCCGCTGTCCTTCCACAACACGGCGATCGGCCGCGAGTGGGTGACGCTGCGCGAGCCGGACTCGGCGCGCTACTGCTTCGACCAGGACGTCTTGGCCCTGCGTCCCAACCAGTACGGCCTCGAGGAGCGTGAGGTCAGCCCGACCGCGCTGTTCATGCGCCAGCGGGCATTCTTCTCGACCGTCCGCGTGACCGTCGACGTCACCGCCAACGCGGCGGGGCTTGCCGCCTACATGACAGAGGACCTGCACTACGACGCGATCGTGGAGCGGGTCGAAGACCAGGTCAAGGTCGCCCGGCGCCTGCGCGTCGGCCCCGCGACGACGACCGACCACGTGCACGTGCTGCCGGCCGGGCCGGTCACGTTGATCCTTGAGACCACGAACTACCAGTACCATTTTTACGCGGAGGCTGACGGCGAGCGCTTTGACCTCGGTGAGGCGGACGCGCACTACCTGTCCAGCGAAAACGCCGGCAACTTCACCGGCGTGATGCTCGGCCTGTTCACGGAGCAGACCGATGAACCGGACGCCGACTGGATCAAGTTCTCGGACTTTGCGATTGAGTACCCGAAGGAGGAAGACGTCGAATGAACGCACGGGACAAGGCCACCGAGCTGGTTGCACAACTGACACTGGATGAGAAAATCGGCCTGTTGTCGACGCACCAAAAGCCGGTGGCGCGGCTGCACCTCGCCGCCTTCAACATCGGCGGCGAGGCGGCCCACGGCATCGTGGACCGCGAGCGCTACCACCTGACCAGCTTTCCGATTCCGCTGACGCTGGCGCAGACCTGGGACCCCGAGCTCGCCAAGCGCGCCGGCCATGTGGTCGGCACCGAGGCGCGCGCCTTGTACAACACCACCGGCCGTTCCGGGCGCCTGATGCCTTGGGCGCCGACAATCGATATGGAGCGCGACCCGCGGTGGGGCCGCAACGAGGAGGCGTACGGTGAGGATCCGCGCCTGGCCGGCAGTGTGGCCGGGGGTTACATCGACGGCATGCAGGGCGACGGCGACTTTCTGCTGGTCGCCGCGGCGCCGAAGCACTTCATGGCCAACAACACCGAGGCCAAGCGCGGCAGCGAGTCCAACTCGCTGACCCCGCACATGAAGCACGAGTACTACCTGCGCCCGTTCAAGTTCGCCTTCAAGGAGCACCACGCCCAGTCGATGATGACCGGCTACAACGGCGTCAACGGCGTGCCGATGATGCAGTCGCCGGAACTCAAGGCGACGGTCAAGGGCGCCTGGGGGATGGACGGCTGCATCGTGACCGACGGCGGCGCGCTGACGCTGAACGTCGAGGACTACCACTACTACGACCACTTCTCCGACGCCGTGGCCGACGCGCTGAAAAAGGGCATCGACTGCTTCGTCGACGACGCGGACAAGGTGGAGGCGGCCGCGCGGGCGGCGCTTGCCGCCGGCCAGATCAGCGTGCAGGACATCACGACGGCCGTGACCAACACCCTGACCGTGCGCGCGCGGCTGGGGCAGCTGGAGGACGTCGAGCCCTTCGCCGAGTACCAGGCGGCCACCATCGGCACCGCGGCCAGCGACGCCGTGGCCCAGGCGGTCACGACCGGCGGGACGGTGCTTTTGGCAAACCGCGACCGCACGCTGCCGCTGACGGCGGAGGACCGCGTGCTTTTGACCGGGCCGGCCGCCGACCGCTTCGTGCGCGACTGGTACGCGACGCTGCCGCAAAACACCCAGACGCTGGCCGCGGGGCTGCAAGACGCCCTGGGTGAGCGGGTGGACGTGGTCAACAGCAACGACTACGCGACGCTGACGCTGGATGCCGACGTCGCCGCCGACGCCGGACTGGCCGGGCTGACCTACGAGATCGAGCGCCTGCAGGAGGGCCAGGTCTTCCTGCGCGACCGCGCAAGCCACCGCTACCTGCGCCTGACCGAGGACGGCCAGCTGATCCTCAACCAGACCGAGGTCTACGACTGGGTGATCCGCGAGGCCTTCGTGCTGCGGCCGGACGGCGAGCTGTTCGCCGTCGCCCACGACTTCGCCGCCAGCGACCGCAACTCGCTGCACGCCGGCGGCCTCGGCCAGCGCATCGGCCGCGTCACCGTGGTGGACGCCGGGGAGGCCCGCGTGCTCGCGGCGCTGCCGGGGCACACCAAGGCCATCGTGGCCGGCGGCAACCACCCGCTTTTGATCGCGCGGGAAACCGAGGACCGGCCGGACATCGCGCTGCCGCAAGCGCTTGAGGCGCTGATCGACGCGGTGCACGACACTGGCACCAAGACCGTCGCCGTTTTGATCGCCGGATACCCGTTCGACGTCTCCAAGCTGCGAACCGACGCGCTCTTGACCGTCGGGTACGCCGGGCAGTCGCTCGGCGCAGCCCTTGCGGACGTGTTGACCGGTGCCGTGGCACCGACCGGCAAGCTTGCGCAGACGTGGTACAACGCCGACTGGCCCGCCGGCAGCATGCGCGAGTACGACATCGAAAAGCGCCGGCTGACCTACCAGTACGCCGACCCGAAGACGGTCAGCTACCCGTTCGGCTACGGCCTGACGTACGGCAAGCTGCGGCTGCTGTCGGCCGCCGTTCACCGGGCGGGAACCGCGGTGACCATCAGCGTCGACGTCTGCAACCATGAGGACCACGCCGTCACCGACACCGTCCAGGCCTACCTGAACGGGGAGCACCTGGAAGGCCGCCTGGATCGCCACCAGCTGGTCGCGTTCCAGAAGCTGACCGTTGAGGCCGGCGCGACCGCCCAGCTGACGCTGTCCGCCGACCTCGCCGACTTCGCCTGGTACGACGCCAAGCGCCGCCGGCCGATTTTCCCGGTCGGTGACTACACACTGAGCGTCGGCTTCAACGCCCAGGACCGCGCCGCAGTGCTGGCGCTGCCGAGCCTCGGTCAGGCGATTGACCCGTACGACCTGGCGCAGCCGCTTGCGGCCAAGGCCTTCGACCAAAGCGCGTCGGCGACGTTGACCACCGTGGCTGATCACTACGAGGTCGTGGCGCTGGCGGCGGGTGGCAGCGTGACCTACGACCACGTCGCGGTGTCCGGCACGCTTCAGGTCTGGCTGTACGCCGAGACCGCGGGCAAACTAAAAGCCGCCTCGCAGGGCGAGACGGCAGAGGTGGCGCTGAACGGTGAAGCGGGGCTGCAGGCCGTTGACCTGCGGCTGGCCGGGGGGTTAGACCAGTCGCTGACGCTGACAACCGATGTCCCGGTAACGCTGGTGCGCCTGAACACGACACCGGACAAATAAATCCAAATTGGTTAGTAAATTATATTTACAAATAAACGAAAGCGTTCTATAATACAGGATGTTGAAGCGCTTCCAGCTTTTTTTCAGATTTCGTCGGTGTATTTGGCCAAGATCCGCCGGTACGCGAAGGCCTTGATGTACTGCCAGAAGGCGAAGCCGAAAATCAGAGACATGGCGCGACCAATATTAGTCAGGTAAAAAATGATGAATGCGGCGCCATCAATGGCGACCAGCAGCAGCACCCGGAAGAAATTCGGGATGATCATCAAGGCGGCGTTCTTGAAGGTCTGGCGCACGGTGTTTTGGAACAGGCCGAGCAGTGGCAACACGAGCTCGGCAATCAGTCCCAAGACGACGGCGGCCACGATCATCACGACGAGCACCGGCGTGGCCCAGAAGTTGGGGTTGCCGCGCCAAAAGGCGATGTTGAACCCGAACACCGCGGCGAGCGCCAAGAGGATCAGCCACGTGCCGGTTGCCTGCTTGAAATTCTTCGTGAAGTGGTGCCAGTAAGTGCGGGTCAGCTTGGTGGACTCGATTCGCAGGTAACGCTGCTGCGTCGCTTGCATGGCAGTGAGGGCGGCTCCGATCGTGACGATCGGCAGGCACGTCAGCAGAAACACCCAGTTGAGCACCGCGAAGCTGGCCAGCGTACCCATGAAGCGGAAGAACGAACTGTTCGGATTGAACTTCAACTCGATCACCTGGTTTCTCAAAATTGTGATAACGCTGTTCATCATAGCCTACTAATTTCGTACCTGGCAAGTCTATTTATTTCGAGGGGGATCATCATGCAAAACATCACCGCGGATCAACCGATTTCAGACAAGGAGCGCCAGAAGCAGCGCAAGAAGGCCGCTGCCAAGCGCGGCAAGCAGATGTGGCTGCTTCTGGCCCCGTTCCTAATCCTCGTGGTTTTATTCTCATACCTACCGCTTTTCGGCTGGGTATACGCCTTTTTCGACTATGAGCCGCCAATCCCACTGTCGCAAAGCGAGTTCGTGGGGCTGCAGTGGTTCAAGATGATGGTTCAGAACTCGACGCAGATGCACCAGATCCTGCAGGTGCTGCTGAACACCTTCGCGATGAGCCTGCTGAACATCGTGACCTCGTTCTTCCCGGTGCTGTTTGCCATCGGGCTCAACGAGATTCGCAGCAAGCACTTCAAGAACGTCATCCAGACGCTGACCACGCTGCCGAACTTCATCTCCTGGGTGCTGGTTTACTCCATCGCCTTCGCGATGTTCTCGTCCGGCGGCATGGTCAACGACCTGCTGCAAAACCTGCACCTGATCACCGAACCGCTGAAGTTCTTGGATTCCGACTCTCACACCTGGCTGAAGATGCTGCTGTGGAGCACGTGGAAAGGCCTTGGGTGGGGCTCGATCATCTACCTGGCCGCGATCACCGGCATTGACCCGGAGCTTTACGAGGCCGGGCGTGTCGATGGCGCCAACCGCCTGCAGCTGATCCGCTACATCACGGTGCCGGCCCTGATGCCGACCTACTTCGTCATGCTGATGCTGGCCGTCTCCAACTTCCTGAACAACGGGATGGATCAGTACTTCGTCTTCCAAAACGCGTTCAACCAGACCCACATCCAGGTGCTTGACCTGTACGTTTACAACGTCGGGATGGGCCAAAACAGTCTGTCGTACGCGACGGCGATCTCGATGCTGAAGAGTCTGGTGTCCGTGGCCTTGCTGTTCATCGTCAACAAGGTCTCGCAAAAGACGCGCGGCGAGTCCATCATCTAGCCGGGAAAGGAGCTAAGTCATGAGTAACATCGAAAAAAACGAAGTCACCAACGGCGAGCGCGTTTTCCGCGTCTTCAACATCCTGTTTTTCATCGTGTTCACGCTGTTGTGCATCTACCCGTTCTACTACCTGATCATCAACACCATCTCGGCCAACGACCTGTCGGCCAACGGCGCCATCAACTGGCTGCCTAAGCACATCCAGTTCGAAAACTACGTGCAGGTCTTCAAGCTCGACGGCCTGGGCCTCGCCGCCCTGGTCTCCGTCGGCCGTACCGTCATCGGGACCGCACTGACCGTCTTCGCCTCGGCGTTCATGGGCTTCATGTTCACCCGCGAGAAGATGTGGAAGCGCAAGTTCTGGTACCGCTTCGTCATCATCACCATGTACTTCAACGCCGGGCTGATCCCGATGTTCATCACCATGAAGAACCTGGGCCTGACCAACAGCTTCTGGGTCTACGTGCTGCCTGGCATCGTTGCCCCGTTCAACATCATCTTGGTCAAGACCTACATCGAAAGCCTGCCGCGCTCCCTCGAGGAGGCCGCCGAGCTTGACGGCGCCTCGACCTGGCAGGTGTTCTGGCAGATCATCCTGCCAAGCTGCACGCCGATTCTGGCGACCGTCGCGATTTTCTCCGCCGTCGGGCAGTGGAACTCCTTCCAAGACACCCTGATCTACATCACCGACCAGAAGCTCTACTCGCTGCAGTACCTGCTGTACCAGTACATCAACCAGGCCAGCTCGCTGGCCGCCATGGTCAAGAACTCGGGCGGTGGCCTGAATTCCGTCGCCGCGGTTGCCACGGCGCAGACGCCGACCTCGATTCGCATGACCGTCTCGATCGTCGTCGTCCTTCCGATCATGTTCATTTACCCAATGTTCCAGCGTTACTTCACTAAAGGCATCATGCTTGGCGCCGTTAAAGGCTGATTGCATCATTTGCACCTGTTTCACAAAATTTGGTGGCCAAGCCACCAACTAGGGGGACTTAGTATCATGAGTAAGAAACGCGTTTTGTACACGCTGGTTGCCGCGAGCGCATTGCTTCTGGCAGCCTGCAGCAGCAACTCGGGTTCCAAAGACACAAGCAAGGCGGAAAAAGACGACGGCAAGATGATGACCGTCACCGTCTACGATGACCTCGCCAACTTCCAAGGGACGCCGAAGGGCTGGTTCGAGAAGTACATCGAAAAGAAGTTCAAGATCAAGCTCAACATGGTTGCGCCTAACGTGGCCGGCGGTGGCAACACGCTGTACGATACCCGCACGGCGGCCGGCAACCTGGGTGATCTGATCATCACCGGGACCAACCACGTGGCCAAGCTGGCCAAGGCCGGCCTTTTGACCGACATGACGCCTTACATGGACGGCAAGACCTACCTGAAGAAGTACAGCGGCGCGACGGACTCCATCACCAAGCTGGCCAACAAGAAGGGCATCTGGGGCATCAACTCCAGCGTTTCCGCCAACTCGCCGACCACGCCTTCCGAAGGCCTGGAGCCAACCACGGCGCCGTACATCCGCTGGGATCTCTACAAGGAAATCGGCTACCCGAAGATCAAGAACACCGATGACCTGATCAACGTGTTGAAGGACATGCAGGCTCAGGCCCGCAAGGATGAAGGCAAAAACGACATCTACGCGATCTCCCTGTTCAAGGACTGGGACTCCAACATGATGCAAAACGCCGGCCAGAACCTCGCGTTCTACGGCTACGAAGTCAACCAGGGCTTCGTCCTGAGCAAGGGCGACAAGTACCAGAGCATGATCGACTCCAACAGCCAGTACGTCAAGGGCCTGCGCTTCCTGAACAAGGCCAAGCAGGCTGGGCTGGTCGATCCTGAATCGACGACCCAGAACTGGGACACCCTGTACTCCAAGTACCAAAACGGCAAGGTCCTGTTCTCCTACTGGGCATTCCAGGGCCAGGGCGCTTACAACACGACCGAACACACCGCGGAAGGCAAGGGCTTCGAGCTTGCACCGCTTGACAACGCCAAGATCTACAGTGTCGGCTCCATGCCGGACGGCAACAGCACCTTCATCGGCGTCGGCTCCAAGGCCAAGAACAAGGCCCGTCTGGTCAAGTTCATCAACTGGCTGTACAGCCCAGAAGGCGTCCAGGTTCAACAGGCGCAATCCACCGGCTACTCCGCCGGCATCAAGGGC
This sequence comes from Lacticaseibacillus kribbianus, assembly GCF_020180945.1. Classification (GTDB taxonomy): domain Bacteria; phylum Bacillota; class Bacilli; order Lactobacillales; family Lactobacillaceae; genus Lacticaseibacillus; species Lacticaseibacillus kribbianus. Next base: position 144,411 of record NZ_JAIPUL010000001.1, read on the forward strand.
CTGACCTGGAAGATGCAAGACGGCAAGCCGGTCTTGACCGACTTTGGTAAGAAGGCCTTCCTTGAAGGCGGCACCGTCAAGATGCCTGCCGAGTACGGCGGCGGCACCTGGAAGGACGGCATCTCCACGCTGAACTTCGTTGCGGTCAACCAGTACGACAAGGATCCTTCGACCGGCTACAAGTACGGCTACGTCACCTGGCCTTCAGTTTTGAAGCTGAACGCCACCAAGCTTTCCAAGGACTGGTCCGAGCACATGGGCGGCGCCACCAGCTCCATGCAGTACCTGACCAAGAACAACCGTCTGCTGGTCGGTGCCGGCGTTTCCTACACCGCGCCTGAAGACGATTCCCAGATTAGCACCATGCGTGGGACCATCGGCACCCAGGTCAAGAACTCCAGCTGGAAGCTCGCCATGGCCAAGAGCGATTCCGAGTTCAACTCCCTGTTGGCAAGCATGCAAAAGACGGTCAAGGGCTTGGGTTACGAACAGGTCTACAAGGTTGACCTGAAGAACTCCAAGGCCAAAAACGCCCTGCGCGCCAAGCTGATCAAGCAGTACAAGGAAGAAAACTAGCTTTCGGTAATTCGCGTCAACATTCGGTTGTGAGGCCGTTGCACTGAGAGGTGCAACCCGCCTCATCCGGTTGACCCGCCTTGCATGACAAGGCGGGCGACCCGGGTGAAGCGAGTCGACGCGACTTGCAGGCACCACAACACAAGAACAAATAGGCTGAGCCGACGGCCACGGCGGATCGTGTGGACATGAATACGGGTGCAAGACGGTGTGTGCGGTCTTGCACCTTTTTCTGTTCCGCGGGGTTGCGACCGGTTCGCGCCGCCATCCGACATGGTGGCGCGACGGCGACCTCGCGGAAACGGGAAACACGCGCAGTCGAAGCGCATCAGGGGCCAGGATGCGGTGGCCGGATGCAGCGTCGCGCCTCACCGCACCGACTCAGTCAGGCTGTCACGCAACGCAAAGGAGGACGAACCATGCTGTTTGAACCGAATACGACTATCGTGTGCGCCGGGGATTCCGTCACCGACGCCGGGCGCAACTACGACGCCGAGCCCGGGGGCTGGGACTCCTGGGGGCAGGGGTACGTCGCGCTGATCAACGCGGCGTTGACCGCCGGCGCCCCGGCGGCACGGCTGTCCGTCATCAACGCCGGGGTCAACGGCGACACGGTCGTCAAGCTGGCCGCGCGCTGGGACCAAGACGTGCTGGCGCACCACCCGGATTACGTCTCGATCATGATCGGCATCAACGACGTCTGGCGCTTCTTTGACAGCCAGTTCCGCCGCCGCGCCGACCTGGTGGACGTCGCCCTGTACACCAAGACCTACCAGGAGCTGATCGACCGGACACAAAAGGCCGGTGCCACACCGCTGATCGTCAGCCCCGTGATGTGGGAGTTGAACCTTGAAGACGCGATGCGCGCCAAGCTGGTGGCCTATCAGCAGGCGGCCGCGAAGCTGGCGGCGGCCAACGGGCTGTTGTACATCGACGCGCAGGCGGCGGTCAACCGCTTCCTGGACCAGGCCAGCGTGTTCGGCATCACGATGGACCGGGTGCACCCGAACCTGCAGGGGTCGGCGGTGATCGCCAAGGCCTGGCTGGATGCAGTCGGACTGGATTGGAGGGCATGATGGCACACACGTTCAAGGAGATTCAGGCGGTCAACGCCGCCGGGCCCTACCACGCGGACTGGGCCAGCATCGGGCAGCACCCGGCGCCGGACTGGTTCCGGCGGGCGAAGTTCGGCATTTTTACCCACTGGGGCGTCTACACGGTGCCCGAGTACAGCAACGAGTGGTACTCGCGCAACATGTACATCAAGGGCTACCCGGCCTTCGCCCACCACGTCGCGACGTACGGGCCGCAAAAGGACTTCGGCTACAAGGACCTGATTCCGCTGTTCACGGCGCCGAAGTTCGACGCCGGCGCCTGGCTTGACCTGTTCAAGCGCGCCGGGGCCAAGTACTACTTCCCGGTGTCCGAGCACCACGACGGCTTTCAGATGTACCGCTCCGAACTTTCGCACTGGAACGCCTACGAGATGGGACCGCACCGCGACGTCCTGGGCGAGCTGCGGACCGCGACGCTTGAGGCCGGGCTGCACTTTGCCACTTCCAACCACCGCGCCGAGCACTGGTGGTTCATGGGTCACGGCCGCGAGTTCGACTCCGACGTGCGTGAGCCGATGAAAAAGGGCGACTTCTACTGGCCCGCGCAGCCGGAGCCGGACAACCAGGCGCTTTTCTCCAAGCCGTACCCGACGGCTGAGTACCTGGAGGACTGGGTCGAGCGCGTCTGCGAGATCATCGACAACTACCGCCCGGAGCTCTTGTACTTCGACTGGTGGCTGCAGCACGCGGCCTTCAAGCCGTACATGCAGGAGCTGACCGCGTACTACTACAACCGCGCCAGCGAGTGGGGCATCCCCGTCAGCATCTGCTACAAGTACGACGGCATGGCCTGGGGCGCGGGCATCCCGGACGTCGAGCGCGGCGGCTTCGCGCAGGCGACGCCGTACTATTGGCAGACCGACACGGCGATCGCGAACAACTCGTGGTGCTACACGGACTCGCTGGAGTACAAGGGCGTCAACGAGCTGTTGATCGCGCTGATCGACGCGGTGGCCAAAAACGGCAACCTGCTGCTCAACGTCGGCCCGCGCGCCGACGGGTCGATCGCGCCGCACGACCAAGCGATCCTTTCGGCGATCGGCGACTGGCTGGGCATCAACGGCGAGGGCATCTACGACAGCGTGCCGTGGAAGCAGTACGGCGAGGGCCCGACCAACGTGTCCGGCGGGATGTTCGAGGACCTGTCCAAGCTGGCGTACGGGCCGGCGGATGTCCGCTACACGGCGGGCAACGGCAGCGTCTACGCGTTCCTTTTGGCGCCGGGGTCAACCGCGGTGCTCACCGCCTTTCACCTGTTCGCCGACAAGAATCAGCCGCCGTTTCACGGGGTGATCAAGCGCATCAGCCAGCTGGGTCAAGGCCCGGTCGACTGGCACATCGAACCGGACGGCATGCACGTGGCGCTTCGGCCGAGCCAAGTCGGCCGGCCGGTGGCGCTCAAGATTGAGGTGGAGTGAAAAAATGCAAACATTCGTACACACGGTGACGACGCCACTGTCTAACAGCGCAAAGGTTTACGGTTACGTGCTCGACAACTTCGCGGAGATGGACACCAAGCGGGTGCGCCCGACCATCGTCTTGTGCCCGGGCGGCGGCTACGTGATGACCTCCGACCGCGAGGCGGAGCCGGTCGCGGTGCGCTTTTTGGCGATGGGCTACAACGTCTTCGTGCTGCGCTACAGCGTCGCTCCGGCGCGCTACCCCGTGGCGCTGTTGGAGCTGGCGACGGTGGTGCAAGACGTGCGCGCACACGCCGCCGAGTACCACGTCGATCCCCACAAGCTGATCATCGCCGGCTTCTCCGCCGGCGGGCACCTGGCGGCCGATTTTGCCACCCAGTGGGACCAGGACCTCGCAACCGAGTTCGGCTTCGCTCCGGAGGCAATCCGCCCCGACGGCCTGTTCCTCGGCTACTCGGTGATCACGTCAGGGCCCCTGGCGCACCACGACTCGTTCAAGGCGCTGCTGGGCGACGATTACGGCGACCCGGCGCTGATGGCCAAGGTCTCGCTTGAAAATCGGGTGACCAAGACCACGCCGAAGACCTTCCTGTGGACCACGGCGACGGACGACTGCGTCCCGGCGCAAAACTCGCTGATGTTCGCCAGCGCCCTGCAGGACGCCGGCGTGTCCGTCGAGCTGCACGTGTTCCCCAAGGGCGGCCACGGCCTGAGCCTGGCCACCGCCGAAACGGCGATCGCGGAGAACGGCTACGGGATTCAGTCGCAGGTCGACGCCTGGCCGAGCCTGTTTCAGGCCTGGGTCACCAACAACTTCTAGGAGGCAGACATGAGCTATCTTTGTTACGACGTCGGCGGCACGTTCGTGAAGTACGCGACCTTCGACGCGCAGAACCATTTTCTGACCAAGGGCAAGTACCCGACCCACTCGGACGACCCGGAGCAGTTCTTCGCGGACATGGCAGACATCGCCAACCAGAATCCGGACGTTGAGGCCATCGGCATTTCCTTCCCGGGCTTCATCGACGTCACCACAGGGGTTGCGGTGCGCGCCGGCGCCCTGGGCCAGCTGGACGGCTACAACCTGATCGACCACTTCAAGGCCCACCTGACCCACAAGGTGCCGGTGGCGGTCGAAAACGACGCGAAGTGCGCCGCCTTGGCCGAGGGCCTGAACGGCAACGCGCAGGGGCTTGACGACTACGCGGTGCTGACCCTGGGCACCGGCGTCGGCTGTGGCCTGGTGGTCAACGGCAAGCTGGTGCACGGCAAGCACTTCCGCGCCGGCGAGTACGGGATGTCGGTCACCGACTTCACGACCCGCGGCTTCGCGACCCTGCACGACATGGCCTCGACCAGCGCCCTGGTGCGCGCGTACGCCAAGCTCAAGGGCATCGCGTACGAAGACGCCAGCGGCGAGCAGCTGATGGGCGAGCTGGCTGACCCGGCGGTGAACCAGGTGGTTGAGGACTGGGCGGACCACGTCGCCGTGGCCATCTACAACCTGGTGGCGACCACCGATCCGGAGCGCATCCTGATCGGCGGCGGCATCTCCAAGAACCCAAAGATTCTGCCGTTCATCGAGGCGGCGCTTGAGAAGAACCCGTTTTGGGTCAAGGACTACCGCACGCCGGTGGTGCTGTGCAAGCACGACAACGACGCCGGACTGCTCGGCGCGCTGGCCGTGGCGCAGCAGTCGGCCAAGTAAGGAGGCACACATGTACTACGATAAGCTGAACGATTTTCCCAAAGACTTCCTCTGGGGCGCGGCCAGCGCCGCCTACCAGGTGGAGGGCGCCTACGCAACGGACGGCAAGGGCCCCTCAATCTGGGACACCTACGCCCACACGCCGGGCAACACCTACAAGGGCACGACCGGCGACGTGGCGATCGACCACTACCACCACATGGAAGAGGACGTCGCGCTGATGGCGAAGCTGGGGCTCAAGGCCTACCGCTTCTCCGTGGCCTGGAGCCGCGTGATTCCCGACGGCGAGGGCGCAGTCAACGCGGCCGGGCTTGATTTTTACCGCCGCCTGATCGCAGCGCTGCGCAAAAACGGCATCGAGCCGGTGCTGACGCTGTACCACTGGGACCTGCCGCAGGCGCTTCAGGACAAGTACAACGGCTGGGAGTCGCGCCAGGTGATTCCGGCCTTCGCGCACTACTGCCGCACCCTGTTTGAGGCGTTCGGCGACTCGGTCAAGTACTGGGTCACCATGAACGAGCAAAACGTGTTCACCGGCATGGGCTACCGCTGGGGCAACCACCCGCCTAAGGTCCAGGACGTGCGTCGGATGTACGCGGCCAACCACATCGTCAACCTGGCCAACGCCACGGCAATCAACCTGTTCCACGAGCTGGTCCCGAACGGCATGATCGGCCCAAGCTTCGGCTACGGCCCGGTCTACCCGCTGACCGGCGACCCCAACGACGTGCTGGCGGCGCTGAACGCCGACGACTTCAACAACAACTGGTGGCTGGATGTCTACTGCCGCGGCGAGTACCCGTACTTCATGCGCCGCACGCTGGAAAAAGCCGGCATCATGCCGGAGGTCACGGCAGAAGACGACACGCTGCTCAAGAGCGCCAAGCCCGATTTTTTGGGCATCAACTACTACCACGGCGGCACGGTGCAGCAAAACCGGCTGGAGAAGCCGGTCAAGGACGCGGAGCAAAAGGACTTCTCCGCCACCGACCCGTACCTGATGCAGCCCAAGGGCGAGCAGGCGCAAAACCCCGAAGTGCCGATGTTCAACTCCGTGTCCAACCCGTACCTGAAGAAGACGGACTGGGGCTGGGAGATCGACCCCGTCGGCTTCCGCGTCGCGCTGCGCCAAGTCTACGAGAAGTACCGCCTGCCGCTGTTCGTGACGGAAAACGGCCTGGGCGCGCTCGATAAGCTCGAGGACGGTCAGGTCAACGACGACTACCGCATCGCCTACCTCGAGGACCACGTGCGCACGATGAAGGAGGCCGTGACCGACGGCGTCGACCTGATCGGCTACTGCGCCTGGAGCTTCTCGGACATCTTGTCTTGGCTCAACGGCTACCGCAAGCGCTACGGCTTCGTCTTCGTCGACCGCGACGACGACGGCCCCAAGGACCTGCGCCGCATCCCGAAGAAGAGCTTCTACTGGTACCACGACCTGATCCAAGACAACGCGGCGGGCATTCAGCCGCTTCCGGCAACAAAGGAGTAATCATGCAAGCTAACCGTAACCTTGTGCGGGTCCTGAACGTGCAGCATGTGCTGCAGCAGGCCTTCAACTACGGGCCAATCTCCCGCAGCCAGATTTCCAAGAACCTCGGCCTCAACAAGGTCACGGTGTCAGACATTGTCTCCGAGCTGATCGACGCCGGCTACCTGCTCGAGTCCGGGCAGGGGGACAGCACCCGCAACGGTGGCCGCAAGCCGACCATCCTGCGCTTCAACGCCGACCTCGGCTACGTGGTCAACTTCGACCTCGGGGCCGACTACATCGACCGCATGATCAACCGGCTCGACGGCACCGTGGTGGCCGTCGACCGCTACGAGACGGGCGACATGGCCATCGAAAAGCGGCTGGACCGGATGGTGGCGACCGCGCGCGACGTCGGACTGCCCGCCGGAATGCCGCTGTTGGGCGTCGGGGTGGCGATCCACGGCATCGTTTTTGAGAACCGCGTGCTTTACACGCCGTTCATCGACTTCAAGGACCTGGACATCGCCGAGATTCTGCGGCGGCGCCTGGGCGTGCCGGTGGTGCTTCAAAACGAGGCGAACCTGAGCGTCATCTACGAGCGCGACTTCGAAAGCCAAGACGCGATCGACAACATCGTCTGCGTCAGCATCCACCGCGGCATCGGCGCCGGCATCATCCTGAACAACCGCCTGCACACGGGCAAGGCGGGGGAAGCCGGCGAAATCGGCCAGACCATCCTGTACGACCGCGCGCTCAAGGGCCGCCAGCACCCGACCAAGATTGAAAGCCTCTGCTCCGAAACGGCGATCGTCGACCGGCTGCGCCAAGCCGCCGGGGACCAGACGCTGACGCGCGCGGACCTGGTGGCGCGCTACCACGAGGGTGACGCGCAGGCCATCGCGATCCTCGACGATTTTTGCTACGACATCGCCAACATCATCTACAACACCATCATCACGCTGGACCCGCGCCGCGTGGCGATTAACTCGCCGCTGATTGCGGAGGTGCCGGAGCTTCTGCCGGCCATCAAGGCCAAAATCCCGCACCTGACCACCCAGGAGACCAAGATCTACCTGGTCGACGACGTCCGCAATTGCACGTTGCTAGGCGCCTGCGCGACCCTGATCCAGCAGCTCCTCGACGTCCGCCCGGGTGAGCTGAACTTCCGGCGGTAACGCCTGCCGGGCTCCGGCGCGGAGGAGCTACGGCTTCCGGTGCCGGCCCGGGGCGGCGGAACGCGTGCGGCTCCCGCAAGCCCGAAGACCGGTCTTGCGACCCGCCGTTGCGGTAAGCTGGCAAAACCGGCCAGCCAACCGCAATGTCACGCTGGCTCGCCCCGGGCCGGCACCTCCAGCCGTGGCTCGTCCGCGCCTCCGCCCTACAGCGTGGGCCGACAGAAACGCCGCCGTGACACGGCAAGTAGGCAGTGGGCACAGTTCCGTAGCCAGTGTCCGCCGTCAGCCACCGTGTCAGGCGGTTGCTGGGGCTTCACCCTAGATGGCGCAGCACGGGTCAGATTCGGCTCGGCGGGGACCCGGTCGCGGTTTTTTGCGGGAAATTGAGAAAAAGTCCCGCCGGCGGCTTGTGTTTGCCAGCTGAAAGCGCTACAATTCATCTGTAAGTTAAATATACTAACTAACTCGAACAAAGTGGCTAAGAAAGGAAACTTTTGCATGGCTAAGACATATTTTCCAAACGTTGATAAGATTCCGTTCGTCGGGACCAGCTCCCTGAAGTCGGGGCTGAACTACCACTACTACAACGCCGATGAGGTGATCGGTGGCAAGAAGATGCGCGACTGGCTGCGCTTTTCCGTCGCCTACTGGCACACCTTTGGCCAGCAGCTCAACGACATCTTCGGCGACGGCACCGCGATTCGCCCTTGGAACGGCCTGACCGGCATGGACCTGGCCAAGGCCCGCGTCGAGGCAGCCTTTGAGTTCTACGACAAGATGGGCGTCGACTTCTTCTGCTTCCACGACCGCGACATCGCCCCTGAAGGCGACACGCTGCGCGAAACCAACAAGAACATCGAGACCATCACCGACATGTTCGTCGACTACCAGAAGCAGACCGGCATGAAGGTGCTCTGGAACACGGCCAACATGTTCACGAACCCTCGCTTTGTCTCCGGCGCGGCTTCCAGCCCGTTCGCCGACATCTTCGCCTTCGCGGCTGCGCAGGTCAAGGAAGGCCTCGACACCGCCAAGAAGGTCGGCGCCGAGAACTACGTGTTCTGGGGCGGCCGTGAAGGTTACGAGACGCTGCTCAACACCGACATGCTCCGCGAGCAGGAGCACCTGGCCAAGTTCTTCCACATGGCCGCCGATTACGCCAAGGAAATCGGCTACACCGGCCAGCTGCTGCTTGAACCAAAGCCTAAGGAACCGATGATGCACCAGTACGACTTCGATGCCGCCACCACCATCGCCTTCATGAAGACTTACGGCCTGGACGGCACCTACAAGCTGAACCTGGAAGGCAACCACGCCAACCTGGCCGGCCACACCTACCAGCACGAAATCCGCACGGCGCGCGAGGCAGGTCTGCTCGGTTCTTTGGACGCCAACCAGGGCGACAAGCTGATCGGCTGGGACATCGACGAGTTCCCATCAGACCTGTACGAGGCGACGCTTGCGATGTACGAAGTCGTTGAAAACGGCGGCCTTGGCAAGGGCGGTCTGAACTTCGACGCCAAGCCACGGCGCTCCAGCTTCACGCCGGAAGACATGTTCTACGGCCACATCGTCGGCATGGACACCTTCGCCGCCGGGCTGAAGGTTGCGACCCGCCTGCACGACGACCGTGTCTTCGATGACTTCATCAAGGACCGCTACGCAAGCTACGACGAAGGCATCGGCGCAAGCATCGAGGCCGGCAAGGAAGACTTCAAGTCCCTGAACGACTACATCATCGACAAGCCGCAGTCCGCACTGCTCGCCGCCACCAAGTCCGGTCGCCTCGAGGAGCTCAAGGACACCCTGAACCACTACATCATCGACACGTTGAAGTAAAACCCCGCTGCGGTCATCCCCCCGGTGATCGCGCAACTGCGGTCGTGCTGCATTCCCTGAATGCGGTGCGGCCGCTTTTTTCTTAAAAACAAGGAGGAACCATGACACTGAAAAAAATGCCGCTCTTGTTCGGCGGCGACTACAACCCGGAGCAGTGGCCCGAAGCCACCTGGGAAGACGACCTGATTCAATTACAGCGAGCGCACATCAACTCGCTGACGCTCAACGTGTTCTCGTGGGCGCTGCTTCAGCCCGACGAGGCGACCTACGACTTCACCATGCTCGACAAGATCATGGCGCTGGCCGGCCGCTACGACATGCAGATCGTGCTGGCGACGGCCACCGGGGCGCTGCCGGCCTGGCTGGTCGCCAAGTACCCGGACGTCGCGCGCACCGACATCAACGGCCGCCACGCGCGCCAGGGGATGCGCCACAACGCCTGCCCGAGCTCGCCGAACTTCCAGCGCTTAGCCAAGGCACTCGCTGGCCAGCTGGCCGCGCGCTACCACGACGACCCGGCGCTTGCCTGCTGGCACATCTCTAACGAGTACGGCGGCCAGTGCTACTGCGATAACTGCGCGGCGGCCTTTCGCACTTGGCTGCAGGCGCACTACACGGACCTCGCCGCGGTCAACGCGGCCTGGAACAGCAACTTCTGGGGCCACACGTTCCACGCGTGGTCCGAGATCCTGCCGCCGATGCACCTGACCGACATGATCGATGCCGGCACCGACAAGCCCGTTTTGGCCGGCGCGGCGCTTGACTACCGCCGCTTCCAGTCCGACGCGATGCTCGCCAACTTCAAGGCCGAAAAGGCGGCGATCCGCGCGGTCGATGCGACCACGCCGATCACCACCAACCTGATGAGCACCCAAAAGGACCTGGACTACTTCCAGTGGGCCAAGGAGATGGACCTGGTCTCCTGGGACAACTACCCGAGCTTCGACACGCCGGCCAGCGAGACGGCGATGAAGCACGACCTGATGGCAGGCGTCTTACAAAAGCCGTTCATGCTGATGGAGCAGACCCCAAGCCAGCAGAACTGGCAGCCGTACTGCGCGCTCAAGAAGCCGGGCGAGATGCGGATGCTGTCCTATCAGGCCGTCGCCCACGGCGCCAACACGGTGCAGTTCTTCCAGATGAAGCAGTCGCAAAACGGCATCGAGAAGTTCCACGGCGCCGTGATCTCTCACGTCCAGGCCACCGGCCAGCACGAGACCCGCGTGTACCGCGAGGTCAAGCAGCTGGGCGCCGAGCTGGCTCAGCTGCCAGAGGACCTGTTGGCCAGCGCCAACCACGCCCAGGTTGCGGTGCTGTTCGATTGGCCGAGCTTTTGGGGCGTCGAGTACGCCACCGGCCCGAGCCGCCAGATGGATTACGTCAAGCAGGTCCACCTGTACTACCAGATGTGCTACGACCGCGGCATCGACGTCGCGGTGATCGGCAAGGACACCCCGTTCGACGGGTTCGCCGCCGTCATCGCGCCGGTGATGTACACCGCGTCGGAGCAGCTGTCCGCCAAGATCACGGATTACGTCCAAAACGGCGGGACCTTCGTGACCACCTACATGTCCGGCATCGTCGACGACCACGACAACGTGTACCTCGGCGGCTACCCGGGCAGCCTGCAGGAGGTGCTCGGCCTTTGGAACGAGGAGTTCGACGCGCTGCCGCCGGACACCACGATCAACGTCGCGCTGGGCGCCGGCAAGACCTGTTCCGCCAGCTTCCTGTGCGACGTCACGCACCCGACCACGGCCCAGGTGCTTGCGACCTACGATGACCCGCAGCTGTTTTACACCGGCGCGCCGGCCATCTGCCAAAACGACCTGGGTGAGGGCCACGCGCTGTACGTCGGCACGCAGCTCGACGCGGCGGGTCTGGAAACCCTGTTCGGCCACATCGCGCAGGCGGCGGGGCTTGACCTGACCGGCGCGCGGCCGTTTGCCGGCGTCGAGGTCACACACCGCTACAGTGCGGCTCACACCTACACCTTTGCGGTCAACACAACGGCTGAAGCCAAGCGCGTGGCCAACCCGGCACCGGCCGGGGTCGACCTGCTGACCGGCGGCACGCCGGGCAAAGAACTCGCGCTCGCCCCGTTTGGCGTCGCGATCCTGCAGACGGCGCGCTAGGCTGCGGGCGGCGGTCACGGTTTTGACCGGCTGTCACGCGAAGCTGACTGGTAATCGGTTGCGCGGCGGGAGATATGGTAGAATGGGTACAGAATGACACACGGGCGGTCAGTCAGGCAATCGTCCGGGAGGAGTGCGGGGATGCGGACAGATAAAAACCTATTGCGGGTGCTCAACGAGAAGCGGGTGTTGACGGAGGCGTTCAACCGCGGCACGATCTCGCGCAGCCAGATTTCCAAGAACATCGGGCTGAACAAGGTGACGGTGTCGGATGTGGTCACCGGCCTGATCGAGAAGGGCTACCTGATCGAGCAGGGCCAGGGCGACTCCACCCACAACGGCGGGCGCAAGCCGACCATCCTGACCTTCAACCGCGACCTGGGCTACATCGTGACGATGGACTGGGGGTACGACTACCTGGTGATCGCCGCGGCGCGGCTGACCGGCGAGCTGTTGGTCGAGGAGGGCATCGAGATCACCGGGCGCGACTTCGCCTCGGTGCTTCAGCTCATCACCGACTGGATCGCCGACTACGACCGCGCCACGCCGCCGCACCTGCCGCTTTTGGGCATCGTGATCGCCGTTCACGGCATCGTGCACCACAACCGGGTGACCTTCTCGCCGTTCATCGACATGAATGGGGTGGACATCGCGCGGGTGCTGGAGGAGCGCTTCACCGTGCCGGTGCGGCTGCAAAACGAGGCCAACCTGTCCGCCGTGTATGAGCGTGACTTCGAGCGCCGGCGCGAGGACGAGAGCCTGGTCTGCATCAGCATCCACAAGGGGATCGGCGCGGGGATCATCATCCACGGCAAGCTGTACACCGGTCGCCACGGCGAGGCGGGCGAAATCGGGCACACCGTGGTGTACGACCACGCCTTCTTCGAGAACGGTAAGACTACCACGATTGAAAGCATCTGCTCGGAGACCGCGCTGGTGGAGAACGTGCGCGCCGAGCTCAACGATCCGACCGTCACGCGCGACCAGATCATCGCGCTGTCGCGGCAGGGCGACCCGGTCGTCCTGCGCGAGCTCGCGCGCTTTTGCCGCTACATCGCCAACGTGATCTACAACATCACGGTGGCGCTGGACCCGCGGCGCGTGATGCTCAACTCCGGCCTGATTGCCAAGCTGCCGGAGCTGCTCGACCAGATTCGCAAGGACCTGCCGAGCCTGACCGCCGAGGCCACCGAGATCGACCTGGTCGACGATGTGCGCCACTGCATCCTGCTCGGCGGCTGCGCGATGCTGACGCACGACCTGCTCAACGTCGAGTCCGGCCAGCTGACCTTCGGCACGCAGGTCGACACCCTGACGCCGGGTGCCGAGCAGGCGTAGGCCGGAATCACCACACCGAGTTTGCCCCCGGCAGTCCGCCGCACGGATTGCCGGGGGCTTTTGTGTGCGCCGGGGCGGCGCGTGGGTACTGGGGCCACCGGCCAGCGCAGGGTGGTGACTGGGCCGTGCGTTGGCGCAAGGACCCCGGCGCTGGAAGGACGGCCGGCATTCGCCCGGTTTGCCGCGATTGTTCCGGCAACCTTTTGGTCGGCGGGGCCTGAAAGGGCTTGCGTTCGCGGCGTGTAACCGCTACAATTTAAGCGTAAGTAAAGGAAACTAACAAACTTAAAAAGCACGGAAAGGAGTGCGCAGGGTGAGCCCTGCGTCACACACAATATGGAATACGTCATTGGGGTCGATCTGGGAACCAGCGCGGTGAAGGTGCTGTTGGTCACAAGGGACGGGGCGGTGGTCGCCACCGGCTCGCGGCCGTACCCGCTGAGCCAGCCGCAGCCGGGGTACAACGAGCAGAATCCCGACCACTGGGTGGAGGCGACGGCCGGCGCGATCAAGGACGTGCTGCGCCAAAGCGGCGTGGCCGCGGCCGACGTCAAGGGCCTGAGCTACTCCGGTCAGATGCACGGGCTGGTGCTGCTGAACGCGGCGGGCCGGCCGCTGCGCCCGGCGATCCTCTGGAACGACACGCGCACCACCAAGCAGTCGGAAGAGATCATGGCGACGATGGGTCAGACCTTTGTCGACATCACGCGCAACCGGCCGCTTGAGGGCTTCACGCTGCCCAAGCTGCTGTGGGTCAAGGAGAACGAGCCCGAGATTTTCGCTCAGGCCACCACGTTCCTTTTGCCCAAGGACTACCTGCGCTACAAGATGACCGGCCAGATTCAGATGGAGCTGTCCGACGCGGCCGGCACGGTGATGCTGGACGTCGCCGCCGGCCGGTGGAGTAGCGCCGTCTTGGCCGTGTTCGACCTGCCGGAGAGCCTGTGCCCGCCGTTGATCCAGGCGACGGACCAGGCCGGCACGCTGACTGCGACCTTCGCTGCGGCGGTCGGCCTGGAGCCGGGGCTGCCGGTGTTCGGCGGCGGCGCGGACAACGCCTGCGGGGCGATTGGGGCCGGCATCACCAACCCCGACCAGGGCATGTGCAGCATCGGCACCTCGGGCGTGGTGCTGGGCTACGAGCCCGACGCGACGCACGACTACCACGGCGACCTGCACTTTTTCAACCACGCGATTCCGGGCGCCTACTACTCGATGGGCGTGACGCTCGCGGCCGGCTACAGCCTGAGCTGGCTGAAGAAAACCTTCGCGCCGGATGACGACTTCGACGACTTCATGCAGGCGACGCTGGACACGAGCATTGGCGCCAACGGCCTGCTGTTCACGCCGTACATCGTTGGCGAGCGCACGCCGTACGCCGACGCGGCGATTCGCGGCAGCTTCATCGGCGTCGACAGCCGCCAGGACAAGGGTGACTTCATCCGCGCCGTGATGGAGGGCGTCACCTTCTCGTTCAAGGACATCCTGGCCCTGTACGAGGCCAACGGCAAAACGTTCACGAAGCTGACCTCGATCGGCGGCGGCGCGCACAGCCCGCTGTGGCTGCAGATTCAGGCCGACGTCTTCGACAAGCCGGTAGTCTGCCTGCAAAGCGAGCAGGGACCGGGCCTCGGCGCCGCGATGATTGCCGCGGTCGGCCTGGGCTGGTTCAAGGACTTCGCGGACTGCGCAAAGACCTTCGTGCACGAGCGCGAGACCTACCTGCCCAACCCCGCGCACGTCGCCAAGTACGCCAAGCTCTACAAGCTGTACCAGCAGGTTTACCCGCAGACCAAGGCACTCTCAAAGGCCCTCGCCGAATTCCGCGCGTAGGCCACGCAAAGAAGCACCGCCATCCCGAATCGGGACGGCGGTGCTTCTTTTGCGTGGCATCGGCTTAGACTGTCAGGTGCATTCTAGTCCTGATTCTGCTTGGCCAAAAGGTCGCGAATCTCGGTCAAGAGGGCCTCTTCCTTGGTAGGGCCGGCCGGGGCCGCCGGTTTCTTTGGCATCAGGCGGTTCACGGTGCGCACAATCAAGAACACGATGAAGGCGACGATCAGGAAGTTGATGATGTCGCTTAAAAACGCACCGTACGTGAACTTGGCGCCGAGCACGGAGAAGCTGAGCTTGGCCAGGTTGGTGCTTTTGGTGAACATGCCGAGAATCGGGCCGATCAGGTTGTCGGTCAAGGACGTCACCAGCTTGGTGAACGCGCTGCCGATGATGACGCCGACGGCAAGGTCTAAGACGTTGCCGCGCATGATGAACGCTTTGAATTCTTTGAACACAGAGGAACCTCCTGGTGCCGGTTTTGCCGGCTACTTTTTCCTTCAGTATACCGGTCTTGGCCCGGCCTTTTCAATCGTTGAATGCGCTTGCATTTTGGAATCGTCCTCCCTCATAATTAAAGAGAGACGGCAAGGAGGAGAGCGTATGACACCAGAGGAAGCCAAGACCCTGATCGACGCCGCCGTGGCGCACATCGATTCGGTGATTGTGGGGAAAAAACAGGTGATCCGGATGACCATCGCCGCGCTTTTGGCCGGCGGGCACGTCCTGTTCGAAGACATTCCCGGCGTGGGCAAAACCACGCTGGCCAAGGCGCTCGCCCGCACCTTCATGGGCGAGTTCCACCGCATCCAGTTCACGCCCGACCTGCTGCCAAGCGACATCCTGGGCGTGACCGTGTTCGACCAGAAGCTTGGGAGCTTTCGCTTCCAGAAGGGGCCGGTGTTCACCGCGTTCCTTTTGGCCGACGAGATCAACCGCGCGACGCCCAGGGTGCAGTCCGCGCTGCTTGAGGCGATGGCGGAGCGGCGCGTCACCATCGACGACCGCACGCACGACCTGCCGGCGGACTTTTTCGTGCTGGCGACGCAAAACCCGGTGGACTACGAGGGCACCTACCCGCTGCCCGAGGCCCAGCTCGACCGCTTCCTGATGCGGCTGTCGGTCGGCTACCCGGACGCGACGGCGGAGCGGGAGCTGCTGGCGCTGGGCGCGGCCGCCCCGCGGCTGGAGGTGCTGGAGCCGCTGGTGACGCTGGCGCAGCTGGAGGCGCTCAAGGGGCTGGCCGCGACCACCGCGGTGGCGCCGAGCCTGTTGGACTACGTGATGGCGCTGGTGCTGGCGACCCGGGCGCACCCGGAGCTTGCCACCGGCGTGTCGCCGCGCGGGGCGCTGGCCCTGGTGGCGGCGGCCAAGGCCTACGCCGTGGTCGCCGGCCGCGATTTCGTCACGCCCGACGACCTGCAGCAGATGGCGCCGGTGGTGTTGACCCACCGCCTGCTGGTGCGGCCGGGCGCGACGGCAACGGCGGCCGAGGTGCTTGCGGAGTGCCTCGCGGCGACGCCGGTGCCGGTGCGCGAATCATGAGGCGGGTGGTCGCGCGCGACGGCCTGGTGCTTGTGCTGTGCGCGCTTGTCTTCCTATTCGGTGCGGCCTTCAACACCGACACCGGCTGGACGCTGGGGCTGGCCGCGGCCGGGCTGGTTCTGGTCGGCGCGCTGACGCTGTTGTGGCCGCTGGGTCAGGTGCAGGCCGAATCCCGCGCGCAGACGTCCGCGGAGGTGCCGGTGACGCTTGCGCTGTCCGGGCGCGCCTGGTTCGCGCAGCTGTCCGTGCAAGGCGGCGTTGCACCGGCCGTTTTCACTCCGGTGCTGGGGAGCGCCGCCGGCAGCGTCGAGGTCGTCTTGGCCCGCGGCCGCTACCGCCGGTTGCCGCTGACGCTGGTGGCGACGGACGCCGTCGGTCTGCTGCAGAAAACGCGCCCGCTGATCCTCAAGTCGCCGCTTCTGGTCGGCCCCCGGCGTGAGGCGGACCTCTGCGCCCGGCTGTACCCGGTGATGCGCGCGGCCACGGCGCGCATGCAGGCGTCGGCGGGGGCGCCGAGCTTCGATCTGATCGGCCTGCGCCCTTACGTGGCCGGGGATCCGATCCAGGCCATCGACTGGAAGCTGACGGCCAAAAGCGGGGCGGCCATCGTGCGGCAGACCAAGGCCGCGGCGCCGGTGACCTGGCAGGCGGTGCTGGTGCCCGACGCCGCCGAGTTCGAGCTGCAGCTGGCCCTAGTGCACACCCTAGCCGCCCGAGGTCTTTGGCACGAGCTGACCGCGCTGACGTTGAGCGGCCCGGTGCGCCAGCCCGGGGCGGACTGGTTCGCGACCGTTCAGGCGGCCACCGTGCCGCTCGGCGACCTGACCAACCTGAGCAGCCGGCCGACCATCGTGTTCTGCCCGGCCGCCGCGGTCGCGGCGGTGCAGGCCGCCCTGCAGCCGCGGCCGGTGATGGTGGTGGCGCTGACGCCGGCCGGGACGGTGGTGACCTGTGGCGCCCGCGCGCAGCTGGTGCGGAGGGCGGCGTCATGACGGCCGGGGGCAAGACGGCGGCAAGCAAGCCGGCCGCCAGTGTACCGGGGGCCGGTGCGGGCGCGCGCCGCGCAACGGCCGCCGGGCGCGCGCACCGGCTGCCCGTCGCCACGCTTTGGCGCGCCGGGCTGATGCTCTGGCTCGGCCAGGTGCTCCTCACGCCCTACCTCGAGGTCAACGCGCTGAACGCCCCGTGGGCGATGCGCGGCTTTGCCGCCCTTGCCGTAGGACTTGCGCTGGGCTGGCGGTTGTGGCCGCGCTGGCGCGTCCTGTGGCTCGGGGCGCTGGCGTCTGCCTTGCTTGGCGCCTGGTGGCTGCTGTTGCCCGCCGTCAGCCGCGAGGGGCAGGACCTGCCGGCGCTCGGCCGCCAGCTGGTGGAGGCCTGGCACGGGCTGATCGCCCGCGGCGGGGTCAACGTCGCGGCGCTTTTGGCCGCGGGACTCGGGCTTCTGTTCGTCCTGGCGCTTGCGGTGCTCGGAGTGCGGCTCGTGCACCCCTACCTGGCGCTGCTGCTGGTGCTGTGGTACGTCCTGATGGTGCACGCGGTCAACGGCAACCCGCTGGTGGGAGCGAGCCTGCAGCTTCTGGCCATCGCCTGCCTGATCAACGCGGGCTCGTGGCGCGGGGTGCTGGCTCGCGGCGCGGTGGCGGCGGCGATCGCCGGTGGCGCGACGCTTGGGGTTACCTACTTCTCTGATCCGCTCGACGTCGCCACCGTGCCGGTGCGCAACTGGGTCAACGCCTCGGGGCTCTACGACGTGCTGCTGGCGATGACGGCCGAAAATGCGCGCACCGGCTACAGCGACAACGACACGACGCTCGGCGGACCGGTGTACGACGACACCACGCCGGTTTTCGCCGTGCGTGCCAAGTCGCCGTTTTACCTGCGGGTGACGGCCAAAACCGACTACACCGGCCGCGGCTGGACCGAGGTGACCGACCAGCGGGTGGAGCGTCAGCGGCTCCACTATGAGGACGGCAACCTGCACGGCTTCGAGGATGCAGAGGCCGCGGCCTACGGAGAACCGATGGCCGCGACCATCACCGCGCAGGACACCATCACCTACTTCGGTCTGCCCAACGCGGACGTCGGCATCAAAACGGTGGCGCCGGGCGAGGTCTCCGATCTGTTCTACGACTACGCCTCGGCGCGGCTGTACCGCGGGCGCCAAAGCGGCATCCGCAAGCTGACCATGACGGTGGCGCTCAAGCGGCGCGACCCGGAGGCGCTGCGGCAGATCGAGACGGTGCCGGAAGCGCCGGAGGACATTCAGCTGCCGAGTGCCCTGCCCAAGCGCATCGCGCGCCTAGCCGAGCGGGTGACGCAGGGCGCGGACAACGACTACGACCGCGCGGTGGCCATCGAGCGCTACCTGCGCACCGAGGCCGGGCTGACCTACTCGAAGGTCGACACGCCCCAGACGCCACGGGGGCGCGATTACGTGGACCATTTTCTCTTCACCAGCAAGGTCGGCTACTGCGACAACTTCTCAAGCGCGATGGTGGTGATGCTGCGCAGCCTCGGCATTCCCGCGCGGTGGGCCAAAGGCTTCAATCAGGGCACCGCCGTCGGTGACAACACCTACAGCATCACCAATGCCAACGCGCACTCCTGGCCCGAGGTGGACTTCGGGGACACGTTCGGCTGGGTCGACTTCGAGCCGACGCCGGGCTTTGGCGGCACCACGCCGACGCCCCTGGCCACGCCGGTCGCCCAGGCCGCAAGCGAAAGCACGTCAAGCGCCGCCTCCTCGAGCAGCGCCAGCGTCAAAAGCGCTGTGCGGGCCCAAAGCGCAAGCAGCGCGGCGGCCCCGACGGCGACTGCAACCACCACCGGCCACGCCGGGGCGGTGCTGGCGGTCATCGCCGGCGTCCTGGCGCTTGCGCTGTGGCTGGTGCGCCGCAAGCTGCTGGCGCTGGCCGCAAGCGTCCACCTGACGCCGCAAAACTTCCCGCGCCGCTACCGGCTGCTGCTTTACGCGCTGGCCGGCGTGCACCGGCGGCCGCCGAGCCAGAACCTGGTGGCCTACGCCACGGCCGTCGAGGCGCGCCTGCCGCTGGGTGGAGCGCTCACGACGCTGACGACGGCCTACGAGGCCGCCGTGTACGGCGCGCGCCCGCAGGCCCCAACTAAGGCCTTCCGCCAGGTCGCGCGCGGGCTGCCGTGGCGCGGACGAAGGTGAGCACGAGGCAGGCCATAAGTCGGTCAGCCGGATTGTGCATGAAAGTTACATCGCAGTCGCGGGCCATAAGTCAACGCCCACGCACACAAGGCGGCCACCACGCGTTTCCTAAGTTCGGGAAACACGCGGTGGCCGCCTTGTGCTCTGGGCGAAGTGCGACTTATGGCCCAGCCTCAGTTACATCAGTGCCTGCTGCAGCGCGATGGCCAGGCCAAGCGCGGCGATCAGGCCGATGATCACGATGTGGCGGCGCTTGTGGATCACCACGAAGGCCAGGTACTCGCGGATCACGGCGTTGGGCAGGAAGTAAAACGACGTGGCCGCGCCGACCCCGTTGGCGGCGAGGCCGGCCGCGCGGGCGAAGATGCCGGCGCGCAGCAGGTGGTAGTTGTTGGTGAAAAACGCCGCCTTGTAGGGCGCGCCCTTCACCTGACGCTCGATTAGGCGCTTGGAGAACAGCATGTTCTGGTACGTGGTCTTGGACGCGTCTTCGACCAGGGTGTCGGCCTCGGGCACGCCCTGGGCTACGGCGAAGCGCTGCATCGCCAGGCCCTCGGGCAGCTTCTCGTCTGCGCCCTGGCCGCCGGAGAAGACCAGCGTCGCGCGCTTGCCCGTTTTGGCCAGCTGCTTGTCGTAGAACTTGATGCCGGCGTTGATGCGGGCGGCCAGAAGCGGCGAGACCTTATCGCCGCCGAGCAGTCCGGCGCCCAGCACGATCAGGAAGTCCTTGTCGCGGCGCGGCCGGTAGAGGTTGTACAGCACCAGCGCGGTCAGGAAGTTGTACAGCGCGACCAGCTCGTAGGCGATGCTCAGGCTGAAGAAGACGGCCAGCCCGTTGTAGACGGGGTCGGGCAAAAAGCCGCGGCCGACGCTGGCGGCGATCTCAAGCAACAAAAGCGCCAGCGCGAGCAGCAGGGTCAGCGCGTTGCCCAGCGAGTGGCCCTCGCGCCGCCACACGACCCGCGCGTTCCACAGCAGCCAGACCAGGTGCAGGGCGAAGAGCACGCCGATCACCAGCAGGAGGATGATGAACAGCGTCGCCGACACGGCGATCAACAGGCGGTTGTTGGAGCCCAGGATCAGCCCGGCCGCGGCGGTCAGGACGGTGATGGCAAACAGGTTGAACAGCAGGCCGTTGAGCAGCCGCCGCGGCTCGCGGAAGAAGCAGGTGGCAAAAAGCCCCCCGAACAGGAGCACGGGAATCAAGAGGTAGGCGACAGCGGTCATTGAGACACTTCCTTGTGGTGATTAGATTTGGGTGGGGTTATAATGAGACCAATCATTGGCTTCACAATTTACTTAAATCAGGGCGGTGCAACGGCGGCAGTCGCGGCCGGTGTCGACCCAGAAGGAGTTAGTTCATCATGCATGATCCAGTTTTCGGCACGAAAGATCCGACGCTGACCTACAAGACGCGCATCGGCGTCTACGGGGTGATTCCGGACGAAACCGGCAAGCGCCTGTTAATCCTGGAGGCGCCCAACCACGCGCTTTTCCTGCCCGGCGGCGAGGTCGAAGGTTCGGAAACCGACGCGCAGACGCTTGACCGCGAGCTGCTCGAGGAGTTCGGCGTGCGCGTCACCCAGGTGGCACTGCTCGGATCTTCCAGCGAGTACTTTTACTCGCACCACCGCCAGACGGCCTACTACCATCCGGCGACGTTCTACGCCGCGGCCGACATTCAGAAGGTGGCAGCGCCGCTGGAGGACTTCAACACGCTGATGCTGATGCCGGTGGAGCTGGCGGCCGCGCAGCTGAAGCGCCCGACGCACCGCTGGGCCGTCGCCCAGTGGCTGAAGCGCCAGGGTGACGAAGCGAACTCCGGCACGAACTGACCACCGCTTTCGGCAACGGGCCAAGGCGGCGGAACGCGTGGGGCTCCCGCAAGCCCAAAGTGCGGTCTTGCGACCCGCCCTTGCTGTAAGCCGGCAAAGCCCGCCAGCTAACAGCAATGTCATGCTGGCGCGCCTTGGCCCTCCGCCTCCAGTGGTGGTCGGTTCGTGCCTCCGCGCGACAGTGCGTGTCGTTTGGTCCTGGCGGTTTTGACAATCAGCTTCAGCAGATACCACCTATCCAAGTGCGCGCCGCCCGACCGCTCACAGCCGAATCAGTGCGCCGTTGAGCAGGTGGTCCTGGAAGGCGCGGTAGACCCGCGCGTTTTGGGCGTCGCGGTCGCGGTCCAGCATCACCTTGGGGAAGTAGAAGCGCTTGTCGCCGACCGACTGCCCCGAAATGGCGGCGACCAGCCGCGACTGGGTGGACAGCTCCTCGAGGGTGCCGTCGGCCTGGATGATCTCGATCTGAGTCTTCGGGTTGGCGGCGCTTGGGTCGTACTGGTCGTAAGGCAGGTCGAAGCTGTCGTTTTCGGCGGTGTAGTAGGTCGGGTCAAAGCCCGCCTGGCGCACCAGCTCGCGCATCTCTGGCAGAAGGCCCGCGGTGGCCTGGTTGAAGGTCACCGACTTCAGCGGCCGGCGGCTCAGAAAGCGGTCGGCCAGGTCGGCGAGCACCGGGTCCGGGTAGTCCAGCCAGTAGGTGAAGTAGGTGTTGAGCACCCCGTCGTCCAGGCGCAGGTAGTCGCGCAACGTGAAGTCGTTTTCGAAAAACGGAATCAAGAGGCGCGGCGCGAACTTGGCGTCGAACTTGCCCGCCGTGTAAAGCACCTTGGCGCGCTGCAGCAGGTGGGTCAGGATCATCTCCATGCCGCGCGAGACGGGGTGGAAGTAGATCTGCTGGTACATTTGGAAGCGGCTGACGATGTAGTCCTCGACGGCGTGCATGCCGTTGGCGTCAAACCCGATGCCGCCGGCGTAGGGCCGCATCACCCGCAGGATGCGGGTGAGGTCGAACTCGCCGTACTTGGTGCCGGTGTTGTACGCGTCGCGCAGCAGGTAGTCCATGCGGTCGGCGTCGATCTGGCTTGAGATCATCTGCACCACCTGCGGGTTCGGGTAGGTGTGCGCGATGACGCTTGCGACCTTGGCCGGAAAGCCCGGCGCGACCGTCGCCAGGATGCGGCAGACGTTGGTGCTCGGGTCGGTCACGATCTGGCGCGTGATTGCCTCGTGGTCGGTGCCGAAGATGTGCTCGAAGGTGTGCGAGTAGGCGCCGTGGCCGATGTCGTGCAACAGCGCCGCGCACAGCGCGACCAGCCGCTCGGCGTCGTCCCAGAGGCCGTCGCCGGCCGTCTGGGTCGGGTAGTTGGTCGCGAAGTTGTCGCAGATCTGGCGCGTGATCTCGTAGACGCCTAGGCTGTGGGTGAAGCGGGTGTGCTCGGCGCCCTGGAAAACGGTCGCCGCCACGCCCAGCTGCTTGATGCGCCGCAGCCGCTGGAACTCCGGCGTGTTGATCAGGTCCAGGATGACCTGATGCCGGACGTGGATGTAGTTGTGGACCGGATCGCGAAAAACCTTCTCGCGAGGTAAGTACTGGATCGGCATATTATCTCCTCACTGGGCAGCGCCCGAAACGTGTCAACTTCATTATAATAGAAATGACCGGTCATGACACGCGGTTGCGGATTTTGGTATAATGGCTGGCAGAAAGGACTGGTGAGAGGCATGGATCTGACGCATGGCGTACCCATCACGCTTCACCTTGAGACATTCGTGGAGCAGGACGGCGCGACGGAGAAGCACGTTTTTGACGAACCCGGCACCCTGGTGGCGATGGGAGGCACGCTGTACATTCGTTACCGCGAGGTCGACCCGGAGCAAAACACCGACTACCCGGTGACGCTCAAGCTGCGCGACGACGGCTCGGTGCAGCTGGCGCGCGGCGCCTCGGACGCGGACATGAACCTGCGGCTGCATTTTGCCAACGATCGGCGCATCCTGACGCGCTACCGGACGCCGTACGGGGTGATTCCCGTCGAGACGGTGACGCCGCGGCTGGACGTCCGCATGACCGAGGACCCGCTGGCGGGCGAGGTTTACATCGAGTACCAGCTCTTCGGCAACGGCGAGCACCTTGGAAATTACCGGCTGCATTTGCAATTTAGTGCCTGAGCGCGTAATATCTTAAATAGACTGTGGAAAGGGCGTGTACCGGTTGAAACTAGACGTATTTGCCGATGCGAACAAAGCTGAACTGTCCATGATCGAGGTGGCACGCGCCATCCTCGAGGAGAAGGGCGAAACCATGCCTTTCGTGGACATTGTGAACGAGATCCAAACCTACTTGGGGAAAAGTGACAGCGAGGTTCGTGATCGCCTGCCGCAATTCTACACCGACCTGAACGTCGATGGTAGCTTCATCTCCTTGGGCGACAACGTCTGGGGCCTGCGCGAGTGGTACCCGTACGAATCCGTCGATGAAGAGGTTAACCACCCCGAAGAGGAAGAGGACGCGCCGCGCCACAAGAAGCGCAAGAAGGTCAACGCCTTCCTCGCCGACGTGGCCGACGACGACGATGTCATCGACTACAACGACGACGATCCGGAAGACGATGACTTCGACGACAGCGACGATGAGGACGACGACGAATCGGCCGACGGCGACGAGCCGGACGACTTCGACGCCGCGGTCGACAGCGACGACGCGGACGAAACCGACGACGCCGCAGACGACCTGCCGGACGGCATCGAGGGCCAGCTGGCCGAGTTCGGCGACGACGAGACCGACGATTCCGACGACTCGGACGACGACTTCACCGCCGATCCCGCGGACGACGATTCGGATAAAGACTAGACAGCAAAACCGGCGTAGGCCGGTTTTTTTGTCCCCAGGGCGACGCGGGGCGCACTTAGCGGGACGGATTGCCTAGCTAGGGTGCTTGGACCGCACTATGGCCCGAGTGCCCTAGCGTAGCAAGCCGCTCCCGCGTTGCCGCGCGGAGCCCGACGATGACCAGGGCGACGCGGGGCGCACTTAGGCCACCGGCCAGCGTAAGCCCAGTGTTTGGGCCGTACTTTGGCCCGAGCGCTGGGCTTAGCTGGACGGGTGGCCGTTGCCGCGCGAAGCCCGACGATGACCAGGGGCGAAGCGGGGCGCACTTGGGCCGCTCTACGAGGAAAACCCGGGCTCCGGTGCGACCGAGTGACTGGAGAAACCGTACACGCTGCGATTGGAGTTCGGCAGTTGACCAGTATGGGTATCGGCTGGCGTTTGTGGGGCGGGAGCTCTTGTCTCGTCGCCGTTGACTCGTGGTGGTCAACATTCTGCGCGTGACTGAGCGTTGGAATCACGAGATTGGGCGAAGTCGCCCCGTTTCCACACGGCCACCGATTACGCGGCGATGACGGCCTGCTGGCTCGCGTTCGCCGCGTCTCTCACAATTCAACCCAACGGAGGAACAACATGGAACACCTGCTTTTGCTGCGCGGCGTCAACGTCGGCGGCAACCACCGCGTGGTGATGCGCGAGCTGACCGCCGCGCTCACCGCCGCCGGGGCGAAAAACGTGGTCAGCTACATCAACTCCGGCAACGTGCTGATGGACTGCGACGGCGACGCGGCCGCACTGGTGGCGCCGGTGCTTGCGGCCTACGACTTTCCGATCGCGTTTTCGGTCGTGACCGGCGCGGCGTTCGTCGCCGCGGTGGGCCAGGCGCCGGCGTGGTGGGGTGCGCCCGGCGACCTGCGCCACAACGCGTTGTTTCGGCTGCCGGGCTACCGGCCCGAGTACGACGCCCGAATCCTGGCCGGCCTGACTGCCTACGACCAGGTGGCAATCACGCCGCAGCTGATTTTTTGGACGTCGCCGGCCAAGGCCAACTACTCCCGGGCGTTCTACGCCAAAATGCTGCCGGAACCGTTCTACCCGCTGGTGTCGATCCGCAACCGCAACACCACGCTGAAGCTCGCGGCGATGATGCGTGATCGGCTGGACTGAGTCATTTTATGCAGTGGCGGCGGCGACCGGGCCGACGCCAGGGCCGGCGGGGCGGCGTTTGCCTGCAACCGAACCGCCGGCTTTCACAAAGTCCTTGACGCCTAGTGTTATTTTCGTTACTATACTTTTTGGGCGCTCTGCTGATGCAGAGCCGAAACGGTTGCAAGCTCCCTGTTCGATTGAATGGGGAGCTTGTTTTTGTTTTTACCCGTCCCGCAAAAATCACACAAAGGAGTTTTCTCATGACCAAGTATATTTTTGTTACCGGTGGGGTCGTGTCTTCACTTGGCAAGGGGATCGTGGCGGCGAGCCTGGGACGTTTGCTCAAAAACCGGGGCTTGAAGGTAACGATTCAAAAATTTGATCCGTACATCAACGTGGATCCCGGCACGATGAACCCGTACCAACACGGGGAAGTCTTCGTGACCGACGACGGTGCCGAAACGGACCTGGACCTTGGCCATTACGAACGCTTCATCGACATCAACCTGAACAAGTACAGCAACGTCACCACCGGGAAGATCTACTCCGAGGTCCTGGACAAGGAGCGCAAGGGCGAGTACCTCGGCGCGACGGTGCAGGTGATCCCGCACATCACCAACATGCTCAAGGAGAAGATCATGCGCGCGGCCACCACGACCGACTCCGACATCATCATCACCGAGATCGGTGGCACGGTCGGTGACATCGAGTCCCAGCCGTTCCTCGAGGCGATTCGCCAGATGAAAAACGACGTGGGCGCCGAAAACACCTACTACATCCACGCCACGCTGGTGCCTTACCTGCGCGCGGCCGGCGAGATGAAGACCAAGCCGACCCAGCACTCGGTCAAGGAGCTGCGCAACATCGGCATCCAGCCGAACATGCTGATCCTGCGGACGGAAAAGCCGGTGACCGAGGGCATGAAGGAAAAGATCGCCCTGTTCACCGACGTGCGCAAGGACTCCATCATCGAGTCCCGCGACGCCAAGACGCTTTACAAGATTCCTTTGGCGATGCAGGCCCAGGGCATGGACCAGCGCGTGATCGAGCACTTCGGCCTTGACGTGCCGGAGGCCGACATGACCGAGTGGAGCGCTCTGGTGCACAAGGTGCAAAACCTGCACCACACCGTCAAGATCGCCCTGGTCGGCAAGTACGTGGCCCTCAAGGACGCCTACATCTCCGTCGCCGAGGCGCTCAAGTCCGCCGGCTACTTCTGGGATGCGGACATCGACCTGGCGACATTCCAGGCCGAAGACGTCACCGACGACAACGTCCAGGAGCTGCTCGGCGACGCCGATGGCATCCTGGTGCCGGGCGGCTTCGGCGATCGCGGGCTGGAAGGCAAGATCGCCGCGATCCGCTACGCGCGCGAGAACGACGTGCCTTTCCTGGGCATCTGCCTGGGGATGCAGATGGCGTCCATCGAGTTCGCCCGCAACGTCGCCGGCTTCAAGCACGCCGGTTCCACGGAGGTGGCCCCGGACATCGAGGATCCGGTCATCGACCTGATGCCGGACCAGGTCAACGTCGAGAACCTCGGCGGCACCCTGCGCCTGGGCCTCTACCCGTGTGAGCTGCTGCCGGGCTCCGTGGCCGCCGCGGCCTACGACAACGTGCCGGAGGTTCAAAAGCGTCACCGTCACCGCTACGAGTTCAACACCAAGTACCGCAAGGCCCTCGAGGACAAGGGGCTGGTGTTCTCCGGCGTTTCGCCAGACAACCGCCTGATGGAAGTCATCGAGCTGCCGGCCAACAAGTTCTTCGTCGCTTCCCAGTACCACCCAGAGTTCCAGTCGCGTCCGACTCGTCCGGAAGGGCTGTTCAAGGCCTTCATCAAGGCTGCCGGCGACTTCAACTAACCGCAGAATGTCTCTGGCACCCCGGGCTCCGGCCCGGACCGACCACTGCTTCCGGCTCCGGTCCGGACCGGCGGAACGCGTGGGGCTCCCTGGAGCCCGTTTCGGTCTCCAGACCCGCCCTTGCTGTAAGCCAGCAGAACCCCGCTGGCTAACAGCAATGTCACGCTGGCTCGCCCCGGTCCTACGCCTTCAGCAGTGGTCGGACCGAGCCTCCGCCCTACGCTGTGGTTTCGCCGTCAGGCAGCGGCGGTGTGATTGGTTACCCGAGGCTTTACTTTCAGATACAGACTAGGCCCACGCCAACTAAAGGGGCACCCGCGTTTTGCGGGTGCCCCTTTGCGTGTGTGCGGCCGGCTCACAGGTACTTGGCGGTGATCGACTCGGCGCAGGCCGTGATGCCGGCCGGCGCGCCCTCGTACAGCACGCGGCCGCCGCGGGTGCCGCCGTCCGGGCCGATGTCGATCAGCCAGTCCGCCTGGCGCATCACGTCGGTGTTGTGCTCGATCACCACCACGGTGTTGCCGGCCTCGACCAGGTCGTCGATGATGCGCACCATGTTGGCGACGTCGGCGACGTGCAGGCCGGTGGTCGGCTCGTCCAAGATGATCAGGCTGGCGGGCTGCATCAACGCCGCGGCAATCTTGAGGCGCTGCGCCTCGCCGCCGGACAGGGTGTCGAGCGTCTGGCCGAGCGCCAGGTAGCCCAGGCCGACGTTTTGAATCGTGGCGACCAGTGCCGAGAGCTTCTGGTCGTTGAAAAAGCTGACGGCCTCGTCGACGGTCATGTCCATCATGTCGACGATGCTGCGCCCGCGCAGGTGAAAGGCCGCGACCTCGGGCCGAAACTTCGTGCCGCCGCAGTCGGGGCAGACCACGCTGAACCTGTCGTCCATGAACGACAGGTTCAGCGTGATCGCGCCCTTGCCCTTGCAGCGCGGGCAGGCGCCCTTGCTGTTGGCGCTGAAGAAGCCGGCGGGCTGGCCAGAGGCCTTGGCGAACAGCTGGCGCAGCCGGTCGCCGATGCCGGTGTAGGTCGCGATGCTCGAGCGGCTGTTGGCGTGCAGCGCCGACTGGTCGATCACCTGCGCCTCCGGGTGTTCGGCGGCGAAGACCTGCTCCACCAGCGTGCTTTTGCCCGAACCCGCGACGCCGGAGACGACCGTGAACAGGCCGGCCGGGACGTTCAAAACGGCGTCTTGCAGGTTGTGGCGGTTGGAGGGCTGGCTGCGCAAAAAGGTGGTCGGCTGACGCGGCGTGGCCTTGACCGGCAGCTGGTTGGTCAGGCTGCGGCCGGTCAGCGTCGCGCTTTGTAGCAGCTCCGCGTAGCTGCCGGTGAAGGTGACGGTGCCGCCGTTGCGGCCGGCGCCCGGGCCCATGTCGACGATGTAATCGGCGCACCGGATGACATCCGGGTCGTGCTCGACGACCAGCACGGTGTTGCCCGAGTCGCGCAGCTTGAGCAACAGCTCGTTGAGGCGGTGGACGTCGCGCGGGTGCAGGCCGGTGCTGGGCTCGTCGAGGATGTAGAGCATGTCGGTCAGGGCGTTGCCGAGGTACTGCACCGTTTTGACCCGCTGGCTCTCGCCGCCGGACAGGGTGCGGGTGTCGCGCGTCAGGCTGAGGTAGTCCAGCCCGATGCCGATCAGGTCGCCGAGCCGCCGGTGCAGGTCGGCCAGAAGCGGCGCGGCCTCCGGCAGGTCCCAGCCGGCCAGCGTCTGATCCAGTGCGTCCAGCTGCATGTCGGTCAGGTCAAACAGGTTCAGGCCGTTGATGCGACAGGCCAGGACGTCGGCGTTGTAGCGCCGGCCGCCGCAGTCGGGGCAGGTGGCGGTGTCGGCGAACTCGGCCAGCCGCTTGGCGGCGCCCGCGCCGGTGTCCTGGTCGGAGCCGATGTTCAGCCGAAAGAACTGGCGCCCGATGCCCTCGAACTTCTGCTTCTTGCGCGTCGCCTCATCCGCCGCGCCGTTGATCAAAAGCTGCAGCCGTGCTTCCGGCCACTCGGCAAGCGGCAGGTCGGGGTCAAACAGCTTGGTCTTGAGCAGCTGGCCGAGGTAGTAGCCGGACTCGCCGTAGTTGGGCAGCAAAATGGCGCCCTGGCGCAGGCTGAGTCGCCGTTCCAGGGCGTGATCCAGGTTGAGCACGTAGGTCTCGCCGATGCCCTGGCAGGTCGGGCACATGCCCTCGGGGTCGTTGAACGAAAAGGCGTTGGCGGCGTGGCCGTGCGCTGGCTTGCCGAAGCGGGAGAACAGCAGGCGCAGCAGCGGGTTGAGGTCGGAGATGGTGCCGAGCGTCGAGCGGGCGTTGCCGCCCAGCGGTTTTTGCGCGATCACGACGGCGGGGGAGAGGTTGGCCACCGCGTCGACGTCCGGGCGCTGGTACTTGGGCAAAAACAGGCGGGCGAAGTTGGAGAAGGTGCTGTTGAGCTGGCGCCCGGCCTCCTGGGCGATGGTGTCGAACACCACCGAGGACTTGCCGGAGCCGGAGACGCCGGTGAACACGGTGATGCGGTGCTTGGGGATGCGCAGGTCGATGTCCTGCAGGTTGTTTTGGCGGTCGCCGTGGATCTCAATCCAGTCCGTTGCGGTCATGAGTGCCTCCTGTAATCTGTTGTGGGGAGAAAACGATACCACACGCGGTGGGCGAATGCAACGCGCGCCGGGTGACACGAGCTGCGCCCGCCAACTTGGCCGCTACCGGGAACGCGTCGGCGGTGCGTGGTGCAGCGGGCGGAGCCTTCGGGGTGCATGATACAATAGTGGTGATGGGTGTGGTGGCTTTGGCAGCGGATGACGGAGGTGGACCGATGATTGTGAAGGCACTGATCAGAGGCGGGATTCCGCTGGTGCTTCTCGGCGGGATTGCCTGGGTGCTGCACAACCAGGGCAGCGCACAAGACGCCAGAAGCACCTTGTTTGCCGGCCTGATTGCCGGGGTGGTGGGCGCGGCGTCTGTGCTCTACGAGGTGTCGGGGTGGTCTTTGGCCAAGCAAAGCGCGGCGCACCTGCTGGCGATGCTGGCCACCGTCTACCCGCTGCTGTTGGTCAGCGGCTGGTTTCGCGTCGCCTCGCTGGGGGATGCGCTGGTTGTCTTGCTGCTGTTTGGGTTGGTGGGCCTTGTGCTGTGGCTGGTGATGTTCTTGCTGGCCAAGTGGCGCGCGCGCTGAGGGCCGCGCCCGGCGCATCCCAGGGTTCGCTCACGCCAGGGTTCGCTCACGCCTGGGTCTGTGCAGGCCAGGGCAAACGCCTAGGCGGTGTGCGCTGCGGCCAGAGCAGCCTCAATCTCTGCTTGTGGGCAGTTGCGGTAGTGGTCCCAGCAGGGCGCCGGGGTGCCGGCGGCCGCGGCGGCCGCGCAGGCGCGGTGGAAGGCCAGCTTGCGGTGCAGGTGGGCCAGGGAATCCGCCAGGGCCGCCTGCTTGGCCGCGAGCACGTGCTCCTGCTGGGTCAAAAGCGCGACGATCTCCGGCTCGGCCGCGGGCGTGTCGGCCAGCGCGAAGAAGTCCTGCAGCTGGGTGATGGTCATGCCCGCCTGCTTGAAGCAGCAGAGGGACTTGAGCCGGTTGACGTGGCCCTCCGAGTACACGCGGCGGCTGCCGGCGCGGCCGACGTTGGTGAGCAGCCCGACCTGCTCGTAGTAGCGCAAAGTCGACGCGGGCAGGTTGAACATACGACTCAACTGGGTGATGGTATAGGTCATTTTTTCCTCCAAGAAATCGCTTTACTTCAAGTGTACTTCAAGTTGTACACTAAGCCCAGAGGTGAGCAAAATGTATCTTGCAGACGAAAATCGTTACCAGAACATGACTTACAACCGCGTCGGCAACTCCGGGCTGCGCCTGTCCGCGCTGTCCTTGGGGCTGTGGCACAACTTCGGCACGGTCGACCCGCTGGCCAACCAAAAGGCGGTGCTCGAGGCGGCCTTTGACCACGGCATCACGCACTTTGACCTGGCTAACAACTACGGCCCGGTTGCGGGCGCGGCCGAGGAGAACTTCGGGCGCATCCTGCACCAGGAGCTTGCCGCCTACCGCGACGAGATGGTGATCTCGACCAAGGCCGGCTTCTACATGTGGCCGGGCCCGTACGGGGAGTGGGGCTCCAAGAAGAGCCTGGTTGCAAGCCTGGACCAGAGCCTGCGCCGGATGAACCTAGACTACGTGGACATCTTCTACTCTCACCGCCCGGATCCGGACACCCCGTTTGAGGAAACCGCGGCGGCGCTGGACCTGCTGGTGCGCCAGGGCAAGGCCCTGTACATCGGCATCTCCAACTACTCGGCGGAACAGACCGCGGCGATCATCCCGATCTTCAAGCGCCTGGGCACACCGTTCATCATCCACCAGGTGTGCTACAACATGTTCACGCGCGGCCCGGAGGATGGCCTGTTCGATGTGCTGGCCCAAAACAAGCTCGGTGCCATCACGTTCAGCCCGCTGTCTCAGGGCCTTCTGACTGACCGCTACCTGAACGGCATCCCGGCCGACTCGCGCGCGGCCCGTTCCAGCAGTCCGTTTTTGAACCCGGACAACGTCGAAAAGACGCTGGGCAAGGTGCGCGCGCTCAACGCGATCGCGGCCAACCGCAACCAGAGCATGGCCGCCATGGCGCTGGCCTGGATCCTGCGCCAGCCGACCGTGGCGTCGGTTCTGATCGGCGCCTCGCGCGTCAGTCAGCTTGAGGCCAACCTCAAGGTGCTGGACAACCTGAGCTTCACGAAAGACGAGCTCGCCGCCATCGACGCGGTGCTCGCGGAAAAATAACAGTCCGGTAAAACCCCGACGGCTTTGGCCGCCGGGGTTTTCGTGCGTCTGGCGGCTTCACCCGTCTCGCTTGGTGAGGGTTCTCACAGAATCGCCCCCGGTTCGCCGAACGGCCTTGTGTTTTGTACAGAAGTTCATTAAAATAAAACGATGAACGTGTGTTTTTTGCGCGTCTCTCCCATCAGTGAACGAATTCAACCGTTGCGCCTGTTTCACTGGCGCGGCCATACCTGTGAACGTCTTTAAGTGAGGAATAAACCGAATGAAAAAAATGCTGATCCGCGGCGGTAAGAAGCTCTCCGGCACGGTCGTGATCGGCGGGGCCAAGAACAGTACCGTTGCGCTCATCCCCGCCGCGATTTTGTCGCGCACCCCTGTGACCCTTGATTCCGTCCCCCACATTCAGGATGTGGACAACCTGATGGCAATTCTCGACGAGATGAACGTGAAGTCCGAATTCGCCGACTGTGTACTCAAAATTGACCCGACGCAGATCAAAGACGTGCCGCTGCCCAACGGCAAGATCAAGTCGCTGCGGGCCTCGTACTACTTCATGGGCGCCATGCTCGGGCGCTTCGGCAAGGCGATCGTCGGCCTGCCCGGCGGCGACGACATCGGCCCGCGCCCGATCGACCAGCACATCAAGGGCTTCGAGGCCCTCGGCGCCAAGGTGACCAACGAGCACGGCGCCATCGCGATCCGCGCGCCCAAGGAGGGGCTGCACGGCGCCCGCATTTTCCTGGACATGGTGTCCGTCGGCGCGACCATCAACGTGATCCTCGCCGCGGTGACGGCGCACGGCCGCACGGTGATCGAGAACGCGGCCAAGGAGCCCGAGATTATCGATCTGGCGACCTACCTGAACAACATGGGCGCGTCCATTCGCGGCGCCGGCACCGACGTGATCCGCATCGAAGGGGTGGACCAGCTGGCCGCCCACAACGCGCACACCATCATTCCCGACCGCATCGAGGCCGGCACCTACCTGGCCATGGCGGCCGCGGTGGGCGACGGCGTGAAGGTTCAAAACATCATCTCCGAGCACCTGGACGCCTTTTTGGCCAAGCTCGAGGAGATGGGCGTGACCATGGACGTCGGCGAGGACAGCATCTTCGTGTACCCGTCCGGCGACCTGCGCATGGTGCAGGTCAAGACCATGCCGTACCCGGGCTTTGCCACCGACCTGCAGCAGCCGATCACGCCGCTGATGCTCAAGGCCCACGGCGAGGGCATCATCGTCGACACCATCTACCCCAAGCGCGTGCGCCACATCCCGGAGCTGATCCGCATGGGCGCCGACATCACGGTTGAAAACGACGTGATCCTGCTGCACCACGCCGACCACCTGGAGGGCACCGAGGTCGCGGCCGAAGAGATTCGCGCCGGGGCGTGTTTGATGACCGCTGCTTTGATGGCGGAGGGCGAAACCGTCATCACCAAGGCCGAAAACATCCTGCGCGGGTACGACCGCGTGATCATGAAGCTGAAGGGCCTCGGCGCCGACGTCGCGCTGATCACGGACTGACCGCGGTTGCGGGCCCGCGTTTTTGCTGCGGGCAATTGCAATTGGGCGCCATCCATGATAAACTGCTAAGGTTGTGACACGAATATCTCTAGGTCAGGCAATGGCTTAGGGCAAAGGAGAAGATTACTATGAAGCAAGGCATCCACCCAGATTACCACCAGGTCGTATTCATGGACTCCGCTACCGGGTTCAAGTTCGTTTCCGGCTCCACCAAGAGCTCCAGCGAAACCGTTGAATTCGAAGGCGAGACCTACCCGCTGATTCGTGTGGAAATCACGTCCGATTCCCACCCGTTCTACACCGGTAAGCAGAAGTTCAGCAAGGCTGATGGCCGTGTTGATCGCTTCAACAAGAAGTACGGGCTTACCAGCAAATAAAGACCACTTTGTCACATTGCGGTCGCGAGCCGCGGCGTGACGGGAATCTTAAAAGTTGGTTTTCGTACAAATTCATCAAATCGAGAGTGATTTGTACGAGAATTTGGCTCAATATGAGGACGTTTGGAATTCAATCTGAATTCTGAACGTCTTTTTGTTTTTCTAGTCTTGCGGAATCCAGCCGATCTAGGAAGCGTTGGTGGGTGACCGTTGTTATTATATCCGGTGTGTTCACGTAAGTTCGCGTGGTTGAAACACTGGAATGGGTTAGCGCACTGGAGATGTCTTCCATCGACGCACCACCTTGTCGTGCCAGGGTACTGAACGTGTGCCGCATCTTGTGTGGATGCAAGTAGACCAATTCAGGGTGCCGCCGATTGACTGACTTGATTCGTGCGTTGAGGTAGTCGGAGTAAAGTGGTTGGTTGCGAACACCCTCACGAGTAACGTAGGTGAATAGCCATTGCTCACCGTCTTGTTCTACCCCGATTGCTTCGAGCTGCTTGGCTTGCTCCGCCTTCCATTCAGCCAGTAGATACAGAACATTCTGTGGTAGGGTCATAATGCTTTGCTTGTGTCCCTTGGTATCCTTGGCGTCGCGGTCACCATCGAGTGACTGAACCAGATACAACTTGCCAGCTTCCAAATCAATATGCTTCCACTGCAAAGCGTAGGATTCGCTCTTACGGTCGCCTAGGTGCAACGTTAGGAGGAATAGGGTGTAGTCGGCCAGAGATAGCTTACCGCGCTCATAGTCCTCTTTCGTGGCTTGTAGCCAGTTCAGAAGCTGCTCTGCGGTCAGGAACTCACCTTTCTTCACCCGCTCCTTCTTGAGCTTGTCCTTGTGTGGTTGCCCGACAAGGCGAAGGGACTTGCCAACGCGGTCGTATTCGATGTAGTCGAGGATCTCGGCAACTTCAAACATTTGGCGTACATACGCCTTAACCGTTTTAATATTAGCGAAGTGTTCTGACTTTTCCTTGAGCTGATCTACGACGAACTCTTTGTTGGAGTTCAGGTAGGTCATGGAGTAGGAGCCGAACATTGGCAGCAGGTGGTTCTTGAACAACCCACGTTGATATTCGACAGTAGCCTTAGTTGGGACAACCGGTGCCCGACCAGTGGAGCCAGTCAGATACAGCGGCATGAAGACATCTTTGTAGAACGTCTTGAACAGAATCTTACCTTTAAGCTCAAGAGACCGGGCATTGCCGTTCTTTTGGGCTTCTTTGATTTTCTTGTTGATCTCACGCTCCTTTGCGACTGCTGCTTGTTTGGTCGAGATGGTTTCCCGAAAACGGGTCTGCCCGGCGACGCCCATGAGTTCACGAACGGCTTTCGGATAGAAAACGCTGACCTGATAGGTGCCAGCTTTGGTTTTGGTGATTGACATAATGATTGACCTCCTGCTCAATAAGGCAGTGAGGCGTAAGACATCATTATATTAACATCCAACACTCATGCCTTGCATCCATTTATCAAGTTCAATGCGATCAAATCTGACCGAGTTACCGATTGTGATCTTGGGTAAACCTAGCATGATCCAAACGTCTAACGTGTTGTACGAGACATTGAGATATTTGCAGGCTTCACCTTTTTTGAAGTAGCGGACGTTCAGCAGGGCTTCGTGCCGAACGCTGTTTACTTCCTCACGGATAATCTCAAACACCTTATTGCGAATCGTATCGATCTGTCCGTCGCTCAAAACGAAGGACATCTCATGGCGAGTTTCTTGGCTGATAGTGCCACTTCCCTTCAAGAGTTATTGTGTAAGGTGAGCGTATCACCTCCATTCAGAAAGTTGGTGAGGCAGCGCTGTTCAGCCCGGTTCCGACCGGCTAACTGATTCACAGTGAATCGGTTCTCCCGTTGCGTGGGAGTGACGTGCAAGTATCTGGCCTTGGTGTTCGCTCGCTCTGCGAGGTCATGGCGACGGCTGATGTTGCTGAACAACGCTATTCAGTTGTCAAAGGACACAGCGAGCAAAAGAAAATCCCGCTTCTGCATATACAGACAGCGGGAACGGGTCGAAATGAAACCAAAATTAGAAAAAAGTTGAAATTTATTATGTGCGAGTTAGTTGTGAACTGGATTCAGTGGATGATTGCGATAGGTGTTCAGCAACATTAAAGCGCTGAACGCTGAATACAAATTTGATTTGAAGTTCTTGTTTCAAATCGGGATCGACATAGCTTTTTCCGTATGCAGCCTCACGATCGAAATCGTAGCTGAACATATCGAGTAGTTGGGACATTGCCTCGGCGTTTCCGTCCTGCGCTGCTAAGATAACCGGGATCAGGTTATCGACCTCTGTATAATGCATTGAACACTCCTCCGTATTCATTACATGTTCTCGTATGCTTCCTTAATCCGCGCTAGTGCCCGTCGCCGCCGCTTATTCACCCCCTGACTAGTTTTGCCGGTGCGGCTACCGATTTCCACGTCATTTAGTTCAGAATAGTAGTATTGATACAACACCATCTTATCAGCTGTGGAAAGGGTTGCAATGGCCGTGGCAAGACGTTCGTCTTCGATGAAGGATTCAAGGTGAGCAACTTCATCGTTGTTTAGAACATAGTCCTCAAGGTGCCCTGGTTCGGCGATTTCTTCCAGTAGCCAATCTTCGAGTGGGGTTTCTTTGATACGCTTGAGGTATTTCTGATGAATATTGATTCGTTCGTTCCGGAGAACCTGTTGCATGTACCTGATGAACATACGGGATACCTCACGTTCATTACTCATAGTCTGATGACCTCCTAGTAAGCGGTTTTTTCGTACACAGATACAGACAATGTTTTCGCCCTGAAATGAAACTAAACTTCAATTTTTGTGAGTACTGTGCCAGAAAGTGCAAAACAAAAACCACTAGCTAGTTAGCCAGTGGTATCTTGACGGTATATAAAAACATCTCTGATCGAAGATTCCCGTGATTGATAATCTGTGAACTGTGAATGTAAACAATTGGTTATCAATCATTGAACGGTGAATTAGTTAGCGGGTTGTTAGCCATAAAAATATGATTGGACGAAATCGGAAAGGCTCATCATTTAACCAATGGGCTTAGTAGAAGCTACGTGCATTTTATAGTGGTGACTAACCCAAAATGTGATGATACCAACAACCATTAACGTTCCTGCAAGCCAACCGGTCGTTTCAAACATCTGACCTACGGCAGCCCGCACTGCTGGAGTCAAAGCCTGCTGCATCGATTCGGGTAGTTGGGCAGTAACGATGAGACCCGTTGTCGCCCAAATTAACCCCCAAATCATACCGCCAATAATTAGACCACCGCTAACGGTATCCGCCACCACGCGCCATTGTCTCCGGAGTATAAACCCACTGATTCCGGCCCCCAAAAGGACAAAACCCAATATCAAGCAAAGGGTCACCATGGCATCACGAGTATTTACCACGACGCCTCTGAGGTGCTTGGCCTGATCACTTAAGGCACCATCGATGGCACTATGTAGTTTCGGCTTCAATCGGTCATACATACGGCTGAACATCCCAGATGGACCTATGTTGCCAAGCGCCTGTTCCAGTTGATCGTCCAGGGGTTGGTAATCCACCAGACTGCCTCGGCCGACGTATGATTCCGCCACTAGTCCTTCAATGATCGGGGTCATCACTTGATGTGTCAGCACCCCATCGATCACCGAGGCGACGATCGGAATATTGAGCTTCTCTTGCGCCTTGCTCTTGGCAACTTCAACGATGCCATCTTCAAAATCAGTTCCCGTTGCCACCTCGGTGACAAACTCGCGGTTCAATAATGTACTCTGAATGGTCGTGATCGACATGGTCAACACGACCGCCAGTCCTGTCAGTACAGCCAATAACCACACAACAGGCTTGGTTCTTGAAGTCATCTTGGACACTCCTTTGCATTAAAAAGGCGCCGGCAGGCTTCTCGCCACCGGCGCCAACTACTTCCTGCAGCAACACACTAGTTGAATCTGGCTTTACGCTTGGCAAACTCGCCAACAAACGTCTGCTTCACGGCCCACAAGAGCAAGAACAAGGCCACGGCAACACCGATATGGCTTAGTCCTGCGATGCCCGATAAGGCGGCGCTGGCGCCACCGGTCAATTCAGTCGCGGTGACTTGCACCACACCGCGGATTGCCATTGTGATGGCCATCACTGGAAAGGCGACGTTGTAAAGCCAGAAGAAGATCCTAAAGCGCTTGTTATCGACAAGCGCCGGGGCTTGTAACATCGCCACCGCCACCAGCGCGAACACGCCGACACCCAAAGCCATCAAGTGCGTATGCACCACGCCCAACACGGTTGGACCGGTGAAATTAAGGGCCTTGGTAAACTCGCGATAGAACACCCCAGCGACCATTGCGGCCACGAGGTAGATCAGACTGACGTTCATGATTTTGCGCATTGTCCTGTCCTCCTTATGCCTCTGACATAGTCAATTCCAAACAAGATTCCCGCAAGAAACAACGCAGCGCCAAGTCCCGTGTAGAACACAGCGATGAAACGATCAGGCAAAAGGTTCATGACGCGGATCGTCACCCCGCCGCCCATCATGATTGCCATGATGATGAAAGACTTGAGGTCAAAGAAGTGGAAGAACCACAGCTTATCCATCTCGTAGGCGAGAATGCGGGTATTGTGCTTGCGTTCGAGCTTGGAGAAAACCATGAACCAGAAGCTGGCGAACACGATCAGGGACAACCCGTAGTTCAGCGGCTTAGTAAATGTCGCGTAGCTATCGATCCCGATCTTTAGCACGTTGAAGCCGGCGATCAACCAAACAATGCTGGCGATCAACAGTAAGTTCACCTTGCGGACCATGGCGTTCCTCCTTATTTAATCGTAACAAGCTGCGGGGACAGCGGCCAACCTTAGGCTTTGACGACTTCCTTCTTGGTCAGGTAGCCGTCTTTCATCTCGTACAGGTGGTCGGCGGAATCGATCAGCCGGGCATCGTGGGTCACTACAACCACGGCCTTGTTGTGCTTGATGGCGAGGTCTTTCAGCAAATCGCCGACCACGGCGACGCGGGAGCTATCCAGCGCTGCGGTTGGTTCATCGGCCAAGATGATCGCTGGGTTCGGGTACAAGGCGCGGGCAATGGCAACACGCTGCTGCTGACCACCAGACAGTTCGCCTGGGTACTTGTTCAACAGGTTCTTGATACCGAGCGTGTCTAGCACGTCATCGAGTTCTTCTTTAGAAAGGTTCCCGTTTGGCTTCACTTTGTCGACCAGCTTGAATTGGTCGGCCACGGTCAGGTATGGCAACAGGTGGTAAGCCTGTAAGACAAACCCAATGGAATCTAGGCGCAAGGCGTCGCGTTTCTTCTTGGAGCGCTCGTTGTAGGCCACGCCGTTGACTTCCACAGTCCCGGAAGTCGGGGTGAGCAGGCCGCCTGCGATCGTCAGGAAGGTACTCTTACCGGAACCCGAAGGCCCCATGATCAAGCTCAGCGTGCCTGGTTCTGCTTCAAAGTTCACATCGTGCAGCACGTGCACTTCGGCGGTACCACTACCAAAGATTTGATTAACATTTTTTACGGAAAATGAGCTCATAGAATTAACCTCCAATAACGGATACAGGATCGACACTCAACACGGACTTGATCGGAATCAAACCACCGATCATGGCCATCGCCAGCAGGCCGCCGCCAACGGCACTCAAGACAGGAATATCAAAGGCCATTGGAATGCTTGCTGGGATAATGAAGGCTGTTGCCGTCGTCAGTAGGGTGGCGATGATCAAGCCACTCACAACCAGCAGAACGGACTGGGAAACAGTTGCCATCACCAGAACCTTGCTTGGAATCCCTTGGGCGCGCAATACCGCGTAGTTCGGGAGCTTCTGCATGGTCAAGATGTACAATAAGACGGCGATAATGATCAGGGAGATTACCATCAAGAAGGCGATCATGATGATAAATGTCGTGGTCTGGGCCTGGTAACCAGGGAGCTTTTCGATGACGGTCTGCTTATTGTAGGTCTTGGCACCTTTTTCGGTGTTCTTGTACTTGGCGTTCTTGGAAACCACAGCTGAAGTGATTGGGCCAACGGTGATGCCGCGCAGGTCGCGCCA
This sequence comes from Lacticaseibacillus kribbianus, assembly GCF_020180945.1. Lineage (GTDB taxonomy): Bacteria > Bacillota > Bacilli > Lactobacillales > Lactobacillaceae > Lacticaseibacillus > Lacticaseibacillus kribbianus. The sequence goes on from NZ_JAIPUL010000001.1 coordinate 184,144, forward strand.
GGTTTGGAGCTGGCCATAAACGACTGGGGCGACGTTCATCTTAGCATCTTCGGTGAAACCGACGATGGTGTACTTGGTCTTGTCGTCGTTGAGTTTGAACTTACTGCCGAGCTTGTAGCCTTCGAGCTTGAAGGAGGTATCAACCACCAGCTCGTGGGCCTTCTTAACGTTGCGGCCGCTTTCGAGTTTGATATTCTTGTAAACAAATTGGTTAGACTTCAAGCCAATGAATACTGCGGAGGTCTGCTTATGGCCCTTAGCGTTGGCGACCACCGAGGTTTCCCCAATCAGGGCTTCATTTTTGGTGATCTTACCAGCTTCCTTCTCGGTCAGAAAGGACTGGCGCATATCCACGTTGGCGCTTGAGTTCAGCGTAATGCGATCGACGCCCCATGAATTGATGGCGTCAGTGTTTTGCCGAGCCAAACCCAGGGCCAAGCTGGTCAAGATGAAGATTAAGTATCCGATCAGCACGATCATTGAGACGATCAGGCCGGAGCGGATCTTCTCTTTCTTGATTTCTTTAAGGGCTAAGAACATAGTGGCATTTCTCCTTTAATGATTAACGTTTTTGCAAAACTGTGCGCAGCTGTTCGATACGCTGATCCATACTGTCTGGATCCAATACGATGTCGCGCACGGTCTGATGGTACAAGACCGTGATTGCCCAGCGTGCCGGGGCGTCTGCGCCATCGACGAGCTTAGTTGGTTCACTGCCGAGGAAGCCTTCGTTGTAGCGATAGTGCTGTTCAATCAATTTACGGTAGCCAGCCTTGTCGGTTTCAACAACGAATTGACGAATTGAATTCATATAGGCATCAACGTTATCAACCGTAGGCATTTCTGGCATGGTGCGATGAATTTCATACATGGCGACTCCAAACACATAATTGTAAGCGTCCGGCAGGTCAGCGAAGTATTTGTAGAAGGCACCGCGGGCAATCCCAGCGTCCTTCACGATTCGCGCGACTTGCGCTTCGGCCAAGGGATACTGCGAGAATTCATTTAGCAGCGCGTCACGAACGCGCGCTTGTTTTTCTTCGCTTAAATGATGAAATGTTGGTAATACCATGATTGCAACCTCACTTTCCGGAATCGGTGACGCCGTGTCACCCTGTCGACATTTATTAGTATAGCAGACGGTGACACGGTGTCAACATTATTTTGAAAAAGTTCCTGAATGGGCTAGAAGACGAATTAAAAAAATACGCCTAGACCCATGGGGGACTAAGCGTTGGTAAATTGAATTTATTTTTGATTAACCAAGGAAGTGTCGCAGTTGCGCTTGCCGGTTGATCAAGGCAGTCACCGCAATGCTGGCACCGTCCTTGATCTGCGCGATCTGCTGGGCCAACTCATAGTGCAATTCCTGTTCTTGGGTTTGGGGCGCCAGCTCGAAGCCGAGGATTCTCTGCAAGGTCAGAATATCTTCTTCCACCTCATGCCAGGCCGGGTTGGTCGCGGCTAGGATCGCCAAGCTGTTCATATTAACGTACTGGGCCAGCTCGGCGAAGTCCTTTTGCATATCTGGGTAATGCCGCACTAAAACGCCAAGGCTCTCAGCTGGTAATGCCGCCAGCGCCCGACCGAAGCCGATAAATTCTGGCGGGACACCGATGGCATAAAACGAGCCGGTGAAGTTGATTGCGCGCGGCAAGGCTTGCCCGTCCACTTCGCGCGAGTATCCTAGAACGCCCACGTGCTGGCGTCGATCGCGGCGCTTGGGAAACGCGGTGAAAATCGGCTGCATGTCCGGGATCAGGTTGTCTAGCGTCTGGCGGTAGAAGGTGGCCGACTGTTCGGCGACCTGAATCATCACGGCCTGGTCGGCGGAATCAATCGTCAAGGGGGTTACTTGAGGCAGCGTCTGCTTCAACTGGGCAATCGCGTCTTGCACCTCTGGCAGCGGGAAGTCATACCGGAAGGCACTCTGAACCGTCACCGTACGCACGCCAGCGAACTCCTTGACGAAGCGATCGATACGACGGGGTGACAGGCCGCCACGGAAAATTGCGGACCCCATGCCGACAATCGGGTAAACGGGAATCTGCTCATCGGCCGCAAACTCATACAGACGCGCGATGGCCAGCTTGTTTCCGATGATGGCGTTCATAAATCCTGATGATAAGGCAGAATCAGAACCCGCCAGGAACACGCGTAAGTAGTCTGGGCGGTAGCCGAAATGTTCTTCATGCAGCTTGAGGTACTCGTGAAGAATCTCGGGTGCATGTAGCTGTGTCTCAAAATTCTCGAATAACGGGATCATCTCGATGTGATCGCCGTTCTCACGCTGATTGGTAAAGACCTGTTGCTTGAAGTGTGCGAGCTGCTCAAAGCGGTCTTGCATCTCGATCAGCTGATCCGCACTTTGGGCCATCGGTAAGATGGCCTCAAACAATGGCCGTGAATCAAACTGTAAATCGTGTGCGAAGTCTTCGGCCGACAAGAAGGTAGTCATGGCCTGCATCAAGCTGTAACCTTCTTCTTCCCAGATGTTCGGAAAACGAAACGTGATGAATTTGTCTCGCCCCAATTCGTGGGTTTTGAAGTAGTCGTACTGCGTGGAAAATAGGCGGTCAACCACCGCTGCGTCGGCGTGCTTACCTTCCCAGTCCCACATATACTCATCGACGTCAAGGTCGGCAAAATTCTTGTACGCCTCGGTCGTCTCTGTATACGCTGAAATGAAAGGGTTCTGGTTCACGTCCCAAAACGCTGCCCCTGCGTTATCCGGGTGTTGGGTGCCCATCGTGACTGGAATACTGCGCATTATGTCTACTCCTATGATTGTTTTTAATTTTGTAACCCCACGAAAATATATAGGGTTACTATAAATTATATCACCAAAAAATTCTGGAACCAGCTAATGCTAGGCTTCTTTAGTTAAGCGACTCTGATACGTTACTGTGCCGTCTGCTGCAATAGTCGCAAAAACCGTGCGTCCAGGCTGATCAGTCAGTGGTCCTAACTCAACCAGTAACCGGTCATCGTCCGCCTCGACAGCAGCCACCGTCGTCAGTAGCTTTGACAACCGTGCACTTTGCGCCATCTCCTGTGCGGCACGCTCGGCGGCTACTCTCAGCGTGAAACCGGTGTCCAGGTTCGCTTTGATGGCGCTCATGACCAGCACGTCATGGTACGTGTAGTGCTTGTTGCGCCCTTGCGCCTGCACCGGATGAATCAAGCCCTTCTGCTCCCAATAACGCAGCTGGGCATCGGTCACACCGCACACACGCTTGGTTTCGCCGGCGCCGATGGTTAGATCTAACTGTCGCAGCTTGGCTACTGTCTGGTTGATACTGTCTGCCATTTTCTTGCTCCTTCGTATTGACTTACTTCCGGATGAGTATAACGTATAATACGTTAAGAAATCGAAGGAAGTGTCTAAAATGTCTTGCCTTGATTATAATCACAAGCCGATTAACGTGCCAATGATGGTCGCCACGCTGATCGTCGGCGTCTTCATTACCGTCTTGAACCAAACGTTGCTGACTACGGCGCTGCCGACGCTGATGGCGACGTTTCGTGTCGGTCAAAGCACGGTGCAGTGGCTGACGACCGGGTTTCTCCTGGTCAACGGTATCATGATCCCGCTGACGGCGTACCTGTCCGACCGTTTCTCCGCTCGGCGCCTGTATCTGGCCGCGCTGGGCATCTTCATCGCCGGCACGGTAATCGCGTTGGTAGCCCCGACGTTCGGCCTGTTGCTGACCGGCCGGCTGGTGCAAGCAGTTGGCGTGGGTATCAGCTTACCGCTTCTGCAAGCGCTACTCCTAGCACTGTTTCCGCCCGAGAAGCGGGGCATGGCGATGGGCTTAGCCGGGATCGCCATCGGGGTCGCGCCGGCGATCGGCCCGACGCTGTCCGGCTGGATCCTCGCCAGCTTCGGGTGGCGCGCCTTGTTCGGGTTGATTCTACCCGTTGCCGTGGTGGTGCTGCTGGCGGCGATGGTCTTCGTGCGCGATCTGCTGCCAACGACTGATGCCAAGTTAGACTGGTTATCATTAGCGCTAAGCGTGACCGGCTTCTTCTGCCTGCTGTTCGGCTTCTCGCTGATGGGCACACTGGGGATTGCATCGGCGCGCGTCTGGGAGAGCCTGCTGGTCGGGCTGATTCTCGTGGTCGCCTTCTTCAAGCGCCAGCTGACGCTCAAGCAGCCGTTTCTACACGTCGAGATTCTCAAGAACCGCACCTTCCGTCGCTCGACGCTGCTAGTGGCTTGCACCAACATGGCAATGATTGCCTGCGAGCTGATCTTGCCGATGTACCTGCAACTGGTGCTGGGCAAAACCGCCTTGCAGTCCGGCCTGATTCTGTTTCCCGGCGCCTTAATCAGCCTGGTTCTGGGGCCGATCGCCGGCATCATTTACGATCGCCACGGCATCAAGCACCTGGCGCGTATCGGCTTCTTGTTGCTGGCCGGAGGCACGCTTCCCTTTCTCTGGCTGGCAACTACCACGCCGACCTGGTGGGTCACGTTGTGGTACACCTTGCGCATGGCAGGCGTCTCCTTGGTCATGATGCCGCTGACGACCAACGCAATGAACACCTTGCCCAAGCGCCTGATCGGCCACGGCACCGCGGTGAATAACACGCTACGCCAGGTGGCAACGTCGATGACCACCGCCTTGACCGTCACGATCTTGGCCGATGTGAACGGGGCAGCCAGTCCGGCGGCGCTGGCCGGGTATCACGTTGCCTTTGGGTTCACCATGCTGATCGCCTTGCTTGGACTGCTTCTCGCCTGGCATCTTACTCAGGCCCTGAAAGTTGTGCCGCAAAGCGCGACACAGAGCGCCCATACCCATCACGCGTAGTGGGCGCGCATCGATCACACCGAATGCTCATTAACTGACATCAAAATTCTGTTAAACTGAATCCTATGCTCGGCCGCCGTGCTGACTAACTACTTAAGAAAAGAGCTGCTACCTATGTCAAACGACTTTCTGAACCAAGTGAAAGGTAAGATGATCGTGTCCTGCCAAGCCCTCCCAGAAGAGCCGTTGCACAGTTCCTTCATCATGGCTCGCATGGCCAAAGCCGCCAAACTGGCCGGCGCCCCTGCTATTCGGGCCAACTCGATCGTCGATATTGAAGCGATTCAAGCCGAAACCGGTCTGCCGGTGCTCGGAATCAACAAGCACGTCTATCCAGACGCTGAAACGTTTATCACGCCAACAATCGAAGATATGACAGCCATTGCAGAAACTGGCTGCGCAGCGGTCGCCGTTGAGGTGACTGGGCGTACCCGCCCACACGGCCAATCACTGGCTGACAACGTGAAGCAATTCCGGGCGGCATACCCAAACACACTGCTGATGGCCGACACCGCCAGCCTAGCCGATGTGTCCCAGGCCGACGAGTTAGGCTTTGATATGATCGGCACCACACTGTACGGCTACACCGAAGCGACGGCCGGCCGCGACCTAGCCACCAATGATTTTGAGTATCTGAAACAGGTACTCAAGGCGGCGAAGCACCCGGTCATTGCGGAAGGCAAGATCGACACGCCTGAAAAATTGCGGCGTTGCATCGACCTTGGGGTCCACGCCGCCGTGGTCGGCAGCGCGATCACTCGACCGCTCACGATTGCGCAACGTTTCATGCAGGCGCTGGCTTAGTGCAATCGCCAAACAGTAATAATCAATAGACACGAAGATGGAACCCCAAATCACTCCAGGTTTCACCTTTTTGGGCGAATTTGTTTTTGAATCGGCGAGAATTCAGCGAATCCGGTAAATACTACTTGCCGATATAAATAGTCTTACTAAATGTAACGTTAGAAAGCGGCATCCGCAGCATGAGAAGGACTTGTTATTCGTGATTGATATTTGTTATCCTCAAGCTCCAATACGAAATGGGGAGGTAGTTGTTGATGATTGGTTCATTGGTTTCAACGTTGAATGCTGGACTTGATACTTGCGTTGACTTTGTTGCAAATGCAGTTGGCGGCATGATTGCTGTGCTAATTACTGGCGTCAGTGATACGATTGGAGCGCTGTGGTGGCACGTTCTATTCCCATTCTTCATGCAGGGCTGGGTAATGATCACAGCGGCCTTGCTAGTCTGTGCATTGGCATATTTCGCTTTACCGCTATTTCTGTGGTTTTTCTATTCGATCATGCGAGTAATCTTCATACTGGCGGTTGCTTCGTTAGCAATCTTCGTCATGTTTCAGATCGGTAGAGTGCTTACCAAAGTCGCAATCTTAGCCTTCGTCTTCGGCTACCTGCCTTACCTAATCATTCGTAAAGTCCGCGGACGCAACACTGTCACAATTCCAGAATAACGACAATACCCGGCACGACCTGCTACGCTAGTTTCAGCGTTAGGTCGTGCCGGGTATTTTATTAGATGCCGTCAGTGATAATCCAGTTGTTACTTTGCTTGGAAAGGGTCAGGGTGTATTGCGATACTTGGCTCATGTCATTGTCAGTGTCGAGGTACTTCACAGACAGGGTAACTGTCAGGCCGTGCTTAGTCTGCTTGAAGATAGGATCTAGCAGTTCCACAAACTTGAGATTCCGTTTGATAGGTCGTGTCCCGTCCTTAACGTAATACTTGAGTTCGTTGCGATCACTTTGTGGGTACAATGCGAAGAACGTTTTGAGAAACTTAGTTACGTCGTCTGCGGTGGAGCTGTCTACCGAGTTGTCAGACTGCGCATCAGGTAGCTTGACGCGTGCCGTTGCTGGCTCCGCAGCGATGGTTGGGTTCTTGGTGACCACCATATCGCCGTTGTCATTTTGCATAACGTTGATGGTGTAAGTGCTGTTCACTGACTTCTTGTCTTTGCCCTTGGTGAGATCCTGCTTTACCGTGAATAGCACACGGAACGTATCTTTAGCCGTCTTGCTCACGTCCCAGATCTTGACTTCACTTACTGCGGCTGTGGTGGGAATGTCACTCCGCACGGTGTCAGCGTTCAGTGATTGTAGTTGCTCAACGAGATACGGCTGCAAGGCTCTCTGCCGCTGATCGAGGGCTTCGTGGCTGGGCTGCCACGAGTAGTAGAGCTTGGCGAAGTCGGTAGTGAAGGTCGCTAAGGCGTGCGTGTCGATCACCTTGGTCTTAAACACTTGAACTTCATGCACCGTGTGGGTGTCAATGGCGGTCATGTTTTTGTAGACGCCGAAGCTGGTGCTACCGATCAACACCGCCCAGCAAAGCAGTGTGATCGGGCGACGCAAGCCACGGTGCTTAATTTTAGGCGGCTTGGGTGCTGCTGGCTTCTTCTTGAACCAGCCGTTCTTTTGGGTTTTGTTTTTACTCAAGGTTCGTTCACCTTGTCCTTTCTAATTTCGTAGCAGCGGTAAAAATCATCGTAAATATCAAGAAAGCGCACGAACAGGCGTTGTAGCGAGATTCGCTTGTAGCTCTCATAGTCGGTTTCAATATACTGGCCGAGCTCACGGTCGTTGTTGAAATATTCTTCGGCCAAGTAGCGCTCGCGGTCGAGGATATACTTGCGGTCTTCTGGGGCGAAGACCTTGCCCTTGAGCCATCGATCAACGGCCACTTCATGCGCGACAGCGAGGCGATACTCGCGCCGGTGTCCGAATTCCATTTCCGGCATCCGGTCAACGAAGCGATCGAGAACGTGGCACAGGTCATCGGTGTTGGGTAGGCGTTGTTTGAAGAACTTGATGCGTTCCCACTCACCTGACGCAAAGTCGAGTTCCTTGATGCGTAGTGCACGGTTGTCGCCAAATTTGAGATCGATGTGCGCCTTTTGCAGCGCATCGTCATAGGTATTGGTGATGAGATCCATCCAGTCAAAATAACCGATACCGTTTTGATCCATCGTCTTCACCTACTTCTTCACACGCCCGGCGCCGATCAGGTGGACTTGCCAATAACTTGAGTTCAAATCGGCATATCCCAGCGGGTCGCCCGCATTATACATTTTCATGCCGCCGACATAGATCCCAACGTGGGTCACATAGTCGGCAGTGTCATAGGTTGAGTGGAAGAACACTAAGTCGCCGGGCTTAGCATCTTTGATGTTCAGGTGTGCCGTGGCGTCGTATTGTGCTTGTGCGGTGCGGGGGAGTTTGATCCCAGCTTTGCCGTAGCACCAACTGGTCAGCCCGGAACAGTCAAAGCCTGTTGTTGGCGTTGAGCCGCCGAACACATAACGAGTGCCTTGATATTTGAGCGCCTCATCCATGATCGCTTGCACCGTTTTGTCGTCGAACTTCGCGCCACCCGTCACAAGGTATTGCGAGATGACCGACACATAGTACATGTTCCCATAGGCATATCGCCAACCGTCTTTAGCAACCGCGTTGGTGTAGGTGACTTTCTTGCCACCAGATTTTTCTTTAGCAAAAGATGTTGCCAGCTCAAGCGTGTACTTTTTGCCCTGCTTAGCAACGTAGTCAATAAAGCTGCCACCATAGTTGTAGCTTTGAATCGCAGTGTTGAGATCCACGCCCGCAGCTTTCATGCTTTTTAACAGCGACGCGAAATATTTTACGCCTTGCTTGATGGACGCTTCGGTATCTAGCGTATTGACCGGTAGTCCCAGCGATTCGCTGGCTTGCATCACGTCGCCACCCTTGCCGCCAGATTCGACCTGCATGATGGCGAGTATCACCATCACCTGGTCTGAAATGCCGAACTCTTTACAATACTTTTCGACCGTCAGCTTATGCTTGTAGACTTCAGCGGATAAGTTCATCGCGTCGGCTGTGATCGCAGAGGCAGGCTGGTCTTCGTCATCATCAGAGGCAATGACCGCAAAAAACAGACCGCCAATCAACAGTATCGGGAATGCGGCAAGAGCTAACCAGCGCCAGAGTTTCATCGCTTCCTACGCCTCTTAGCCTTTTTGATCCGCTGTAGCTTTGGGTTGCGTGGCTTGGCTGGCTTTTCGGAAACGAGGGTCAGTGGCTTCTTGGTTTTATCCGTTGGCGGAGTGAGTTCTTGGTGTGGTGTTATTGTGGGTTCTGCTTGCGGCTTCGTGGCTGGACGTGGAGGCCGAGTTGATGTTGGCTTCGTGGCAGCACGCTTAGGTTGCCCACTGGTATCAGCTTGTTCGGATTTCGGCTTGGGAGGGGTGGCAGTTGTTGGCTTACGAGTTGGTTCAACCGGCGGCTTGGTATCCGTTGGTTTTGGCTTTTCAGGATCAGCTTTAGGCTTGATCGCGAGTTTGCGTTCTTGCATTTGCTTACGCCGCTGCTCAAGCTGTTTGTCGCGTTCCTGCTGATTGGCCTCACGCCGCCCCTTGAAGCTGTCCTTCGCAGTTTCGGCGGCCTCCTTAGTCAGTTGCTTACCACGATGCAGGCCATACAAGACGTTGGTTGGCGCGTCCTTTACTTGATTCAGACCGCGCTTGGTCTTGTCTTTGAGCTTGTTGCCGACATCAGACACATCGGCAAGTTTTTCACCCAGACGTTGGCTGCGCGGTTTCTTCGGCTGTTGCGGCTTGGTGGCGTCAGCGGTTTGTTCGCGTTGCGTGCCAGTAGGGAGCTGTGGTGTTTGCGGCATTCCGTGACCTTTACCATAGCCTCGTGACAGGAAGCGACCTGCCATCGCGCCACCCATTGCACTACCGACGAACTGCCGGAGCATCCGGTTCCCACGACGCGAGAAGCGCTGTGCGCCTTGCTGTGCGTCAGAGCTGTGTAGCTGCATCATACCCATCAGGTCTCCGAGCTTCATCCAAATTCCCGCAAAGATGGTGACTTGCAGGAAGGCCACGAGGAAGAACGGCGAGGTAGCCGATAGCCCGTAAACCATTGCCGATAGCGAGAACGCCATCGTGATCACCAGCGTCACGCCAACTCGTGTCATGATCGTGTTGAACAGCTTCATGATATTTTGCTTCATCAGGCCGTTAAAGGACGGCAACATGGCGAGTAAGAACGACACCGGTAGGAACGTTGCGTAGATGATAAAGAGTATCTGGCTGAACAGCATCATTGCCGTCAAGAAGAAGACAAACAAGGTGATCGCTACGTTGAACAGGACAACAAAGGTCGTGGTACCAAGTCGATTGATCGTCATGGTCGGCGAGAGGTTCTCGTTGTCATTGTCTTCAATTTCAGCTTTCACTACGTCGGTGCGAGTTTTACCCTTGTCCCCAAATGGATCGGTCTTCATCAACGTATTCACGCGATCTTTGCCAACGTTGTCAGCGTCGCTGTCCCCAAACTGTAAAAGCGTCCAGGGCTGCTTCACTTGAATTTCAAAGAGCGTGTCACGGATCGCATCGACGCCTGATTTATCGGAGGCCGTATCCGTGCCCATAATCATCTTGGAGCCGGTGTTGAGAGCGCTGGTGCTGATGTCGGAGCTGAACTCGTTGATCTTGCTGACGTAATCTGGCGCATAGGCGATGAAGCTGGCCGAGGTAATGAAGATCACCACGAAGTTGACCATCGCCGAAATAGCTTTCGAGGTCTCGCGCTTGATGATGCCGGTATAGGCGACATAGATACCGACAACTAACGTAATCATCAGGAGCAGTCCCGGATAGAACCCGTCCGTGGTGAAACCATCTTTTGAGACCCCGGCTAGAAGCTGCATGTTCTTTCCAATCGCGTCAGACGTATCTTTGATGAAGTCTAGCGAATAGGCTTGCTGAATCAGGTAGCCCGCAGCGTTTGAGAGATAGACCGAGAGCGTCCACAAAAAGTTGGTGATGGCATACAGGCCATAGCTTACGGACTTGCCGATACCATCGCCCCAGTTCCACGGGAGCCAGTCCCAACTCGTATCAACAAAGTAGTCAAGCTGGTAGTGCGACAACGGGTACTTGGAATACTCGTTGGAACCGCCAGACTGATCGTCTACCAGTCCCGCTGCGTGTACCGGTTGACCGCCGACAAGTACCAACACCAACATGAATGCCGCGACAACACCGAGGAACAGCAGCCGCCGACGGTTAGCTTTCGTCATCAGCGATCACCTCCACGGGTTTCGGTGGCCGAGTGTCAAAGGCGTGGTGTAGGTGTTCAAAGATATAGTCAAAGTGCAGCACGCCGACGTGCCCCCAGATGTCTTGGAACAAGCACTCCCCATTGTCTAGCGACCGCAGCCGATTTTGGTTGCCTTCGTCTTCGGCGTCTAGCCCAAAGAAGTTTAAGGTGTTTTTGATCTCCGTGATGTCGGTGCTACGGAAGGCAAACTTCTGGGCGATGTTGTTCTTCATCTTTTCATCCAGTAAATCGTCCGCGTTTTGGGTCACGAGGTAGACCCCGGCGTTCATGGAGCGACCTTCGCGAATCAGTTTCATGGACAACGCCTTACCTTGCGCGACATTCAAGAACGCCCAGGCTTCGTCCAAGTCCACGATCTTGAATTGGGCGCGGTCTTGATGAATGAAGTCGATCGCGAACGTGCTGATGATCATGAGCATGGCGACGGATAACATTTCGGCCGTGATATATTCTTCCTGCGTCTTGTCGGCGTCTGGCAGCACCAAGTCTGCGATTTGCACGATGTTGATTTTGCGGTCAAGTGCGATCGTCCGCCGCGCCGTCCCGTCAGAGAACAGTAGTGCCGCAAAGTCGTAGTCCGTGAAGGATTCGATGTGATCGGCAATGTTGCGTGCGATTGGCGTGTCTTCGCGGCGGAGTTCGTCGATGACTTTCAACAATCCCGGTTCAGGTGCTTGCGTCACTGCGCGGATCGCCTTGCGCAGCGTTGGGAAGCGGTCAGCGTCACGGCTTGAGATCCCCGTGAGGAAGGTTAGGGTGTCAACGGCCAACGATTCCGAATCCTTTAAGTTAGACAAGATGATATAAGGATCAAGCAGCCCACGGTTCTGTTCCTCACTGGTCAAGTTGACGATATTGATTTCGTCACCCATGAAGTCGAGGTTCTCCGCCCAGCCAGTACGTTCCGACTTTGGATCAAGGATCAGTGCCTGTGCTCCGTAAAGGACGGCGTAATAGACGAGCAGATTGTTGGAGAAGGACTTCCCACCACCCAAGCTACCGAGGAAGGCGGCGGATAAGGCATTGGTGACTGTCCCCTTGATACCTTGCGCGGCAATATCTGGTTGGAGATAGACGTTCCGCCCGGTGTCCACGTTGTACCCGATGTAGATACCTTCCTTTTCACCTAGCGATTGCGTTGCACCGAAGCCTAGCGAAGCGATGAAGTCGCTGGTCACATATTGGATATAGTCGTTGATGTAGCGCTTGGAAGCAGGGATAAACTCACTGTGTAGCCCCAGCATGTCGCCGAATGGTCGCACGAGCTTGATGTTAAGGCTGTCGTAAAAGTCGAGTAGCTGATCAGCGCGGCGCTTCATTTCATCTTCACTGCGCCCAGCCACGCGAATGACGTAGCTGATCTTGTACATGGCGTCCTTAGTCTGGTCGAGGTTGCTTTCAAGTTCATCGACTGAATCTAAAGCGTCGCTGACGCCGCGTGTCGTCTCGTTGCCGGACTGGTAGGCGTGTTCGTCCAAGTCCTTGAGTTCTTTCTTCTTGTTGCGTACCTTGGTCAGCGCCTTCTTGTTCGTCACGATCTCAACGTTCAAGCTGGTGTCGATGGGAAAGTCGAACTGGCTTTGCTGGAAGTAGAAGATTTCGCTGCCGGGAAATTCGAGTTCACCCACGATGTCGGAAAGCGTCAGGTACGTCACGTAGCTGGCATCTAGCCCGTGGGTGATCTTGATGGAGCGTTGGTGCTGCTCAATCAGCGAACGGGTTGGCTTGATCAAGTCATAGCGCTTGATAATGATGTCGCGCTTGGACTTCTTGTGGGGCAAGTGATATTTGTAGTCGTCGTAGTCCTGACCCGTCATGCCGTAGAGGTGTTCGAGCAGGTAGCCGAAGTCGTTCTTATCGAGCGGACGAACTTTGAACCGGCGACCAATCTTTTCGGCAAGGAACTTAGCGGACTTGGCGTAGCGTTCCACTTCGGCGTTGTTCATGGTGAAAAAGTCACCAGCAAACGTTGTGTTGAACTCGGCGAAGAAGTCCCGAATGCCCAAGGACATATCCTTGAAGATGGACTTGGCGGTGACCTCTGCGTCATTCAGCAGCAGCTTAAAGCCGATGAAGAAGAGGTAGTCCACTTGGTTGTCCCCAACGTTTTCGGTCAATGCTTCGGCTTGGCCGTCGATATGCTGGAAGGCGATGTCTTTCAGCGAGCCTTTGACCAACTTCTTTGAGCGGTCGAGGGTGTCCCGGACACTGGCTTCGGTGGCAAGTTGCAAGAGGTGTAGTTTGCCGTCGCGGTTCTGGGAAATCAACTGGCGTAAGTTCTCATGGACTTGTTGCTTTTGTTCAGGGCTTAGAAACGAGTAGTTGTACGGGATCAGTTCAAAATAGGCAAAGCACTCGCCGTCAGTGTTCCAGACGAGGTTGTCTTCGATATACTTAATTGGAAATTTCATTGTGGTACCTCCAGACGTAGGTCACAGCTGTGTCTTGTTTCTCTTTTTGCGATTTCACAGGTTTACCAGCATAGGTGAGCTTCGGGGTAATGGCGTAGTTGATCACCGACCGCAAGAACCCCATTGGTTTCTTGTTGTCGAAGGTCTTCTGGCTCAAGAACCAAGTTAGCCCGGCAGGAATGCCAACATATTTGAGAAACGCGCCGTCAATGAACGATAGTGGTGGCAAGTCGCCTAGTAGCATGACCGCAAACAAGCTGACGATGAACCACGTCATTTGCGTAAATGTGATTGGAAACGGCAGTTGCAGGTCATTGATGGCATACAGCACCTTTTCCACTGACCAGATGCTGGTGTAGGAACGGACTTTCTTCATGTGATCTCCTTTCGTTGTGAGATAAAAGGGCTGACGCCTTTTGCAGCGCCAGCCCAGAGAGTTAGTCTAATAATTGGTAGATGCCATAAGGCGTTTCAACGTAACCGCCCTCAATTTCGAGGTCACGTCCGACCTTGGCATAGTCGATATAGTTTTCGACCTGTGGCGGAATCTCGCCGAACCAGCCTTCATCAGCCAGTTCTTCGGCCAACTCCGTCATGTTGGCAACGTGGTAACAAGCAATGTCATCTTTGTGTGCAGCGAGTTCGATTACGTTGTCGTACCACTCGCCGATAAGCTCTTTGATGGCAGGGTAAATCTCGGTGCCTTTCAATGCTTCAACGGCTGCGGCAGCTTCGTTAATCTCACCAATCGTGGAATACTCACTAAAGACAACGGGGCCTTCGTAGTCCTGAACCATGTATTCTTCGTACTGGTCGTTTAGTCCTAGCTTTTCGGTGAGTTCTTCATTGTTGATTGGTGGGGTGAACCATGCGCCGACGATTTCGCCTTCGTTGTATTTGCCAAGATTGGCAATAAAGACTTTGATGTCTTCCATAGGCTAAGCTCCCATGACGCGGTTGAACAGATTCAGCAGCACGTCTTTGACTCCAGCGGTATTGAACACCAGCCCCACGGCGATGATCGCAATGACCAAGAAGCCAATCAACTTGGAAAATTCACGCTTGAAGCCGAGGTAGACCCCGATAATGGCAATCGCCATCAGCACCAAGCTCTGGGCGTTGGAGGTGAACCAGTTAAACAAGTTTTGTCCGAAATTCATAATAATCATCCTTTGATTTTTAGTTTTGTGACCAGGGCTCCTTTCAAGATTGCCGCTGTTTTGGCGCGGTCAGCAGTGACCGGGTCATGGGTAACAGATCAGAAAAGTTCAGTTTGAGTTGCGTGGTGGTGCTTGATGCGATCAAGGGCACGCCGCCAGTATTCTTCGCTAATTTCATAGCCGATGAAGTGGCGGTCAGTGTCCATTGCAGCAATCGCGGTGGTGCCAGACCCCATGCAGTTATCCAGCACGATCTCGCCGGGTTGGGTGTAAGTCTTGATGAGGTAGGCAAAAAGATCGACAGGCTTTTGCGTCGGGTGCCAGCCGGTGCGATCAGACTTGTAGTTGAGTACGTCAGACGGGTAGTTAGTCCACTCTTGCGTGTAGCTATCGGGAGCGTTCCACGGGTGCAGTTGATTGGAATTTTCATACTTACGCGAGTTGACGGTTTTGTTATAGGGGAGCAGTCCTTGAGGAAAATACTTCATGCCTTTGGTGTCAGGGGAGTTACCAAAGTTGGCCGTACCCGACTTGGAGAAGACGAGAATCTCCTCGAAACGGGATAAGGGGCGGTTCTTGGCATTGACGAAGTTGGTGACAGTATTCTTGATCCAAACCCACTTGTAGCGATACAAGGCCGGATTTGATTGCACTGAGTCCGCAGAGAAACGTTCAGTTGCGGATAGCACGATCGCGCCTTGAGGTTTGATGAGCCGTTCGTATTGACCCCAGAGGTGGGAAAACGGAATCACCTTGTCCCAAGCGTTGGCTGTGGTGCCATACGGCAAGTCGCACAGGATCATGTCGATGGAGGATGTCGGTAAGTCCGCCATGCCTTCCAGACACTCGCGATTGTAGATGACGTCTAGTTTGATTGCGGTGATACTCCTTTAGTTGAATTTGTGACCATCACTCCTTTTTGAATTGCGATTGTTTTGTCACGGTCAATCGCGACCGAGTTGGTTAATCGAAAAATAGGTCTTCCACCGGTGTAGCGAAGACCGGCCAGCCTGAATCTTCGGCTGTTTGATAAAGTAGTCGGCGCAGTTCGCCGTAGTTCAGGGCGCGCCCATCGCGGCCGATCAATGCCGCAGGGTACCCTTGTTGCTGGTGCCGCCAAGCGATGTAGTCTTGTGCTGTGAAGCCAAAACTATTCATGTCGCAGATACGCCGGTACTTCTTGTGTTCGATGACGCCGACTAGCGCGGCCTTGTAGACGTAGATGTTCAGCGCGCAGTCTTTGAATTGCTTACCTCGCAGCGGGTGGGAAGCCAGCACGTCATTGACCAAACATGTCACCTCCTAGCTCCTCGCTACCAACGGTCTGTTGCTCAATCAGCTTGAGGTGCTTGTCGGTCAGCTCGGCGTCTTTGATCATGAGTTGCAAGTCAGTAGTGCCGAAGTAGTTGTCGATTTCCTTGATGACTTTGAGGGTAGGCATGACCTGCTTTTGTAGCCACGCCTTGGTCTTGTTTAGGTCAAAGGGCTGTGGGTCAGTGGTCAGGCGGATTGGCTGGCGACCTTTGCCGATGAAGTATGACCAACGTTCGTTGAGGGGCCACTTGAGGCGGCTTTTATCCGGGACTTCATCAACAAACCGCATATAGCGCGTGATGATACCAAACGCGACCTTTTCGGCATCACGGGTAATCAACATGTTCTCAATCGCTTTGATGGCCCGCTCGTTTTTCAAACGAATCTCAAATCGGTTGATGATCGGCGTGTCAGCAATCGAGATGCCACGCTTGGCAGCTTGTTCAGCGGCTTTTTCGTAGATGCAGAAATACACGTCGCTTTTCATCGTGCCGACGTAAAGCGTATTGCCCCGGCCAGCCTCATCGAGATCCACGAGCTTACCTGATTGCAGCCCCTGAAATGACCGCATGACAGAGATGCACTCGTTGTTCAGACACTTATCGACCAGCTCTGGAATGTTTAGCAGGCCGACCATGTCGTTAATCGCAATATCGACCCGCTTGAAAATGCCGCCAGCTTCATCGACGCGAAGGAAGTAGTCGTACCAGTTTTCACCGTGACTAAGCAGAATGCCTTCAAACTCTCGGCAGCCTTGGCCTTTCATCTCAACCAACGTGCCGAGGTTGGAGCCAACCGGTGCTACCATGACCTGAATGTTGGAGAAGATATACATAGCCGAATAGCCGTAGAAGCCATGTTCCTCAAATATCAGGTGTTCTGGGGTCAGACCGAGAATCTTGGTGATCACAGTCTTGGCGTCATGTGTCGGGAACCGTACACGCATGTAGTCAAACATTAGCGTTAGTTCTGGTTCATCGTTCCAGTTCTTGAGCAGCCGGTCGATTTCCATTTGCAGTGATGAGCTAGGGTTAGTCTTGCCGTTCTCCACTTGGACGTAATGCATCCGCATGACACCTAAGCGCCGGGCGACTTGAGCTTGGGTCAGCTTGAGTTGCTTGCGTTTGGTTTTAGTTTTTTCATGCCATGAGCACATGGCAACGCTCCTTTCAAAAAATGAATGATGGATTGGGGTTGCCATCCATCATTTTGCCTTCTTCTATTGAAACGCCGTCATATCAACCTTTCTACCCCGTGTTCAGGCACAGACGTTGTATTTAATACCCCCCTGTTAGAGTACTGGGGGTAAGCGGTCGGCTGGCGCCGACCGCTGCCACTCACGCTTGCGGCTTTCGCGCTGCACGCCGCGCGTGGCGGCAGGGTGCAGCCTTGCTGAACAGATTGGGTAGTCATTGACTTGCTCCTTTCAAAGGTTTTGTTTTGGTGCCGACATGCAGCCGATTAGTAATGGTGCGCCCAGTCATGGTAAGTGAGAACCATGCCGTCGCCAGAAATATCAGCCGTGAACCAGAAATACACGGGTTTGCCCGATACGGTGCGATCAGCGGTCAATTCTAGCCAGTGATCGCCGTCTTCCCAGGGTTCAATGTAGTCGCAAAGCTCCATTAAGGCGTCTTCGGCATCACTCATTGTCCCGGCTTTGATTGTATTGGCGTAGTCTTCTGTAAACTGCATCTTGTTTCTAAACTGTGGTGTAATCATTCTTCATCACCTTCATCTGCGACGTTGGTGTACGTCATGGTCAAGCCACCGTCGTCGCCAGTGGTGACATTGAACCAAAAACACTTCGGAAAACGATCAGCCGTCAGTCCACCAGGAGCGCCCATCCAGATTCGTGAGTCTGGGTACTCGTGGGCGTGCATTGCCATCCATTCAAGTTGATCTTCCGCGTCCTCAGCAGATTGGAAAGGCACGTTCTCGTGAAAGTCGTTGAGGAATTGCGCGCGGTTTTCGATTTTGACATCAGTGCTCATTTGGCACCTCCTATTCTATTGGGGTTGCAGGAACGGTATTAGCTGCGGCACCGATTTCGGTGAGAAAATCATAGCCGCGTGGTACTAGTGGTGTGTAAAATTCAGAGATGACGCTGCCGCCAGTGTTCACATAGCCGCGTCCCTTGATTGGCTTTTGAAAAAAGTCTTTGTTGGTTTCGCCGAACATCATGGAATAGCCCAACTCACTCATGCGCCCAAGCGCAACGCGGAACATGAACTGATCTCTGATCCCGTCGCCGAGATATTTGGCGTCAGGGCGTTGGCAGGCCAACACGAGGAAGAAGCCAGCTTGACGGCCAAGCATGACGATCTGTTTGAGCTTGGACATGACTTGCATGGCATCGCGTCCCAAGGCGTCCATAAAAGCAACATATTCGTCAAAAATCAAGAAGTGAGCTGGTAAGCCAAGATAGGCGTAATTCTCACCCGTCTTGTAACCGGGCATTTGCTTCATCTCATCATTGCGGCGCATCATTTCTTGGTAGAAGGCTTCTACTGCGCCAAGCATGGCTTCCTTCTTGGAATAGACTCCTGTCATCACGTCAGCCAAATCGGCGAGGTCAGCGTTTTTCGGGTCAAGAATGGTGAGCTGGGCACCGTCTTTCAGCAACGCTTCAATTAGCGTCAAAATAAAGTAGGTCTTACCACCGCCCGTACCACCAGCAATCAGCATGTGGGGCAGCGCATCATAGTGCCAAGCCACCGTTTCCATGAGCTGCATGGAGCCATGTTCACAGGTCACGTCAGCAATGGTGATACGCTTGCCGATTGTGTCGTAAAGCAAGGTGTACTCGACATAAGAATCGTGCAGGATCTTGTCTACCAGCTCACAGTAAAGACCAGCTTCTAGCTTCTTTTCCAAGTGAAGGAGCTGATCTTGATAGGAAGACATGACGATTTCAACGGAAACGTGGATCAGCCCGTCCTTGAGCCGATAGTAGATTTTGGGAAAGTGCGAGATTTTCTCTTTGGTACGCGTTGAACCTAAGTCTTTGAAGAAACTCTCACTGTTCGACTGGTCAGTTTGGTACCACTTGTTCTCCATGATCATACGGGCGAGTTTTTGGCGGTGTTCCATCTGCTTGTAGGAATCCGCAAACCAAGTTCGATATGCCCACAAGCCAACACCAAATAGTAGCGCTGTGCATAAACTGTTAATAATCAGCGGCAGCCATGACCAAGGCAAGACCGCCACGTTCGGCCAACTAAAGAATTTCCAGTTGATTTGTCTTAGCAGCGGCCAATAGGCAATGGCAGCGCCAGTTACCCACAAGCCAACCACAACGGTCATGGCCGTGTTGTAGAGTAGGTTGCGTTGACGCGGATAGACCCGTGTACCGCGATACGTGAATTTCATTCGTCAATATTTACGCCGTCGTAGCCAATTACGAGGCCAAGTGGGCTACTTGAAACGTTGAAACTAAAGCGGGCTCCTTGAAGGTAGGCTTCGGGTTTCGCACACTGCTCGCTGGCTAAAATCAAATCACAAGCATTCATGCCAGCTTGAATCGCGTGATTAGCTGCGTCGATTAAGTTGATGATGACGTCACCAGTGGGTGATGCTCCGTTGTCAAAGTCAGCGATGTGTTCGTAGTGAAGTTGAAAGTCATCCAAGTTGACGAGGGTTACTTGATCATTCATAGAAATTCTCCTTTGGGCGTTACTTGACGCCAATGTATTTGATAGCGGGTTGTCGGTCTTCGGTGTCGATGTTGAAGCTGAACTCTTTGGATTCATGATCGCGGGTACATTCGCCGTCTACCCAGATGGAAAACGGTTCGCCACCAGTTGCCTGTTCGGCAGCCATTAGCACCATGTCAATCAAAGCGTCCGGGCTAGGATCATGGAAATCAGGGTCAACTAGCGCGGGATAGTCTTCCAAGAATCCGTCGATATTCATTGCGGACATTTTCGAGCTCCTTTCATTTGTGATAATACGAAATTCAATCCACACCCATATAAATCACGGTGTCTTCAAGCAAGTTGAAAATGAATTCCTTTGGTTCGTCATCAATCATGTTGTCATCAACCCAGATAATGAATTGACCGTCCATTGCCTGTGCTGCGGCATCAGCGACCAATTCCCGTAAAAAATCAGCGCTTGGGAGAACGCCATCCGTTCTGACAAGTCTGATGTAGTCTTCGATGAATTCGGTGATTTCAAAATTTTGTGGTTGAATCAATCTCACATCCTTATTCATCGCTGACGCCCAGATACGAGAGCCGTAAGCCATCTTCACCCTCGTATGAAGTGAACGAGAACAGCTTATTCGTGCCGTCGTTGGTCTGTTCGCTGTCGATATGCAGGTGTTGGTAGGATTCAGGGCTTTCTTCCATGAGTTCCATCATGTCTTGCAGGATCTCGTCGGGGTCAAGGCGGTAGTCGTTGTCGATTTCTTCGTTATAGTCGTCGATGAACACTTCACGACCAACTACGGTCAATGTGGAAGTCATCATCAGGGATCAACTCCTTTCGTTAGTGGTAAGCAACCGCCACAGTGGGCGGCGCGCGCGAGGAGTGGAGCAATGAACAGCTATTTCTTGTCATTGTTGTTTGGCTTCTCCTGTGGCTTGACCGGTGCGCTGGCGATCACGAGATCCCTGGCCTTCATGTACCACGAAGTTTCAACGCGGTTGAAGTTCGCGTTTGCCACGGTGTCGATCACGGGATCAACTAGGGTGACGATTTGGTTGTACTTGAAGTCCTTGACACCAGCCTCTGCCGGAATTGAAACTTGGATCATCATTCCCTGTTTCATTGACTTCAAGTCATAGGTGCGTTCCTTCACGTCGTCGGTACGGTTACCGTCTTCGTCTTGCACGAAGCGTTCGCGACGCTGGCCGGAGAATTTTAAGACGCCAAAGGTTTCTTCTAAGTCGATAACGATGCCTTCTGCTAATCGCATGTGGGTTCCTCTTTTCTTTTATTTGACTGGGACAATATCGTCGGCATTGCAGATGTAGCGCACAAAGGCTTGTTCACCGATCCGGTAGCCAACAGTTGCAATACGCGGTTTGATGATGGTGACCGGTGCATCAACTTCAATGCTTTCGGCCTTGTCACCTTTCTTCGCTGGAATGGTGATCTCGATGTTGTCGGTACGCTGCAAGTCAGAGAACAACTCGTAAGTGCGGGAGACAACCTTACGATTGTCGCGATCACCTTCTGACAGTTCGCGTTTGAGCGAGCCGAAGTAAAGGTGACCGAACGTCTTTTCAATATTTGGTGCAACAAATTTGAGTTCCATATTGTAGCCTTCCTTTCGTATTCAAAAAGCCGGGTAGTGGGGCTACTCGGCTGTGGCTTGGTGATAGTATTCGGTTAGTTGTTGAAGCAGGTAGTCGTAAAAAGACTTGGAGATTGGGTGAACGGTGCGGCCATCAGCGTATCGCGGGAACTGGATATACCAGCGGTACTGACCTTCGATTAGCTTCACGTTTTTCAAGATGAGTACATGATCCAGTACGATGTCGCCTTGGAGCAGTACGTCGCCACCGGGATCGGGGTACATATTCATAGAAGAAATGCGCATGTTACTTGCCGTCTTTCTTCTTGGCACCACCGATCACAACCATTGCAGCGAGGACGCCGAGCAGCAGTACTACACCGATGACCATGAGCCAACCAGCCTTGGCGTTACCAGTTTGTGGTAGACCAGGCTTCGGCGTTTGCTTGTCTTTCATGATAGCCTTCACGATTTCACCGTCCTTCGTGATTTCGAATGGTACAAGGGCTTCGCTGATTTCGTAGCCCTTTGGTGCGTCGTATTCTTGGAAGCTGTACTTGCCAGCAGGCAGGTTACCAAAGGAGAAGACCCCGTTCTTGTCGGTGCGACCAGATACGACTGTCTTGCCGTCTTCGTCCAGAATGCGGATACCCGTGTTTGGCAGTCGCTTCCCAGTAGAAACGTCGGTCTTGGTCAGTTCGCCCGTGCCCTTGATCAAGTCGTTGGTCAGTTCAAAGGCAATCGCGGTTTCCTTGGCGTCAGCCTTGGTCTCACCAATCTGCTTGTCCTTGCTATCGAAAACCGTTACGCCGTCCTTGGTGGACACGAGCTTGAGGGTTTCCTTAGAAAGCACAAGGTTGGTGGCAGAAGGCTTGGATTCACGGAGATAGAAGGTGCCCATAGGTAGGTGCTTGATGGAGCCAGTGGAATCTTTGCCGACAGTGATAGTCTGAATCACCTTTTTGTCAGCATCGAGCAGTTCAAAAACTGCGACAGTTGCGTTGCCAGTCATGGCGTAGGTGTAACCCTTACCCGAAACCAGCGTGGCAACTTCATTGATTTTCTTGAATGACAGTTCGTTTTCATGGAGCTTGTTGTCGATCACCTTGCCGTCATTGAGGTCAATGTGTTTGATCTTCTCGTTATCGGTGGTGTGGAAGTGGAAGCCGTACATCGTGGTATTCAAGTCGTGCTTCTCACCAGCATCAAGTTCCTTCACGAAGTAGTAACCTTCGGGAAGCTGAATCGCGCCAAATTCGGCTTTACCGTTCTCTACCGTCGTGGTGGCGACCAGTGATTCAGATGGGATTACAGTTTCGCCGATCGTGGTTTCGCCTTGAGTAAACAAGGCAAAGACCTGGCCGTTGGCAGCGACATTTTTAATAACTGGGAGGTTGTCCTTCCAACCGGTGATACTTTCCTCTTGCTTGTTGAGCGTGATGTCGAGCTGTTGGAAGTCGTTCTTGGCTTCAAGTGAGGTGGAGGTCACCGTCACTTCTTGCCCGGCATACTTGAGCTCAAAAGCAATCGGATCGGTGTTCATGATGAACCCGGTTGGTGCAGAGATTTCAGTTGCCGTGTACTTGCCAAGATAGAGTTCTGGGGTCTGAATCTGACCTTGAGCGTCAGTGGTGCCGGTAGCAACCACGTCACCCTTGTGTGCATGAACGGCGCCGTCAGCAGTCGTAATATTTTCGGCTGCTTTGAACTCGAACTTCGCACCAGCGAGGGCGGTGTAGTCGTAGCAGTACTTATACTGATCGCCATATTCAGTTTCAACTTTTTCGACGGCGACTGGGGTAGCCCCGGTCTTGGTCAAGGTGGCGACACCCTTTTGGGAGAGGTCAGCGAACTTGATGACCACGATGCCGTCTTTGTGGCTCCCGTCGATGGTGAACTTGACTGGTTCTTTAGCTAGTACATAGCCTTCTGGAGCTTGAACTTCTTCGAGCTGGTACTTGCCGTAGCCAAGAGCTTCGGCGGTGATCAACTCACCGGAGTTATCGGTCACAAACTTATCAGTCGTACCGGTCTTATCAGCAGTTGGCTGGACTTCGTACTTGTTGGTTTGCAGGTTCTTGATCCGGAAGATTGCACCAGCGCGCAGCACGCTCTTACCAGTTTCGGTATCGACCTTGACTACTCGCAGCTTTTCTTCAATGACCTTGTTTTCGATGCTATAATGCTGGGACTTTTGGGTGCCGTCAACGGTAACCGTGAACGGCTTGATGCCGTTGTAGCCTGTTGGGGTCTTGGTTTCAGCTACGGTGTAGGTGTCGTAAGGCAAATCCGAGAACTTCACGTAGCCTTGTTCGTCAGTCGAACCGATGCGAACAACCTTGCCGGTAGTCTTGCTGGTGACGGCGAATTCGACGTCTTTGAGCATGACCGGCTTAGTGCCTTTGCCTTGGGTTGACCAGTCGTAGTTCCCGTACTTGAGCAAGTCAAGATCACCAGTGATGACTTGTTCCTTGACCGTCGTAGTAGCGGCAGCAGTCGTAACGTTCTGACCAGCGTAAGCCAGCTTGAAGGCGTGCTTTTGCGGATCAAGCACGTATCCAGTTGGTGCCTTCACTTCTTGCCAGTAGTAATCGTCCAGCTCCAAGCCAGAAACGGATGCGGTGTTGTTGGCGATCGTCACCGACTTCACGAGCTTGTCATCGGCTGCACGGTGAAGTTCGTAGACAGCACCGTTAAGGCTGGCAGCACCTTGTGGCTGCTTACCCGTAACGGTGTCTTCTTTGATGATCGTGGCAGTGCCGCGTTGTTCTTGATCAGTCGTATCGACGTGAGCAGTGGTGACCGCGACAGTTTGACCAGCATACTTCAATTCAAACGGCAGCTTGGTCGTGTTCAGAACATAGCCAGCAGGGGCTTTTTCTTCCAGTGCGTAGTAGCTACCAAGCTTGAGGTTTTGCAAGGTTCCCTTGCCACTGCCATCGGTCGTGATTGCGCCGACCCGTGTGCCGGTGCTGGTGTAGATCCCGTAAGCTGCGCCGTTAAGCGAGTAGTAGGCATTGAACATGTCGCTGCCGAACTCACGCCCGATCTTGGCGAGGGTCACATTGCCGAGTTGCTCCTTGTTGCCGAGGACAACTTCAACGGTCTTGCCGGGTTCGATGGTGACTTCCTTGAGTTCGCCTTTGTTGACGTAGCCGTTAGGAGCGGTGACTTCGCTGATTTTGATCTTGGTACCAGCTTTGATCCCGTTCAGGGCAGCATAGCCGTCAGTGCCAGTCGTGACTTCCTTGGTGGTGCCATCGTATTCAAACTTGAGCTTGGCACCCGGTAGCGCCTTGTTGGTATCGGCGTCAACTTTTTGGGCTTTCACGTTACCGTTGAGATTAACTTTAATAGGTAGAGAGAACTCGCCGTTGTTGGACAGCTTGAAGTTGACGAGCTTTTGTTGTGAGCCTTTCGTGTAGACGAAAGAGGTACCCACGTCAGCAGCTTTGGCAATCGCATAAGCCACCTTACCAGATTCCTTCGACTGGGCAGTGGCCGTCAGCGTGAGCTTATTGCCAGACTTCGTAATATTGAGGCTTGCGGTGTTCGCCGTTTGCTGGGCGAAAGCTGCGAGCCGTCCGTTAGTATCAGTCAAGGTGATTGAATCACCGACTGCCAGCGTGATTTGCTTACCGTTGAAAGATGGCTTGCGATCATGCGCAGCAACCTTATCAAGGATTGCTTTCTTTTCAGATTGATAGGTCTTGTTAGGTGTGGTGAGTAACGAATCGCCGAGCGTTTCCCAAATAATCATCTGGGTCACGGCGTAGTTGCGGTTGGTTGGGTTTTGGTAGTAGCCGTAGTAAGCAATCTTGGCTAGTTGATCCTTCTTAGCGTCGGAGTAGGTGCTGGGGTTGTAGCCGGAGCCACTCATATCGAGATCGACCCCGTGCTCCACACAGAAGGCAACTTTGCCGTCCACCTTTTTCATCCACATACCTGTGTCCGTCCAATGTAAGCCATTGAACAGATGTAGGTGCCAAGTATTGCGCCAGTCAGCAACCTTGGTGTTGGTCATGCTGGCAGCAAGCGCCATTGAGACCGGGATAAAGAGCTGGACGAACAACGATACCAATGCGACAATCACAGCGGATCGTCTGGCTGTTTTCATCATAGTTGTTAGTCTCCATTCATTGAAAATTGGGTATGAAAAAAGCAAATGAAATGTCGAAATGACTTCATTTGCTTCTATATATACGAGTAGCAATCAATGGTGACCTTTATTTACTGGTGTTATGCCTGTGTGCTTAGGAGTTTGTCAGCTAGAGGGTCTTACGCCACATTTTTCGTGTACGAGAATTTGTACGCATTCACTGCAACTTATTGAGAAAATTTGAAAGTTGACGCTGACAATAAACTTCGTGAAGCCTTATTCCATATGACTTTTTGAGAACTTTTGAGAAAAAGTCGTATAAAGTACGGCTTCACCAACAAGTAAGCAAACCAAACGAGGCGTCCGGCAGTTATTCCCGGGCGCCTTTTTCGTGCGCAGACGCAGACAGCCCGAACCGTGGTGACGCGGTTCGGGCTGCATGGGTGGTTCGGTTATGGTTTCGCTGCGGCGTCAGCGCGCACCGACCGCGCCGCCCTCAGCCAGGCCAAAAGCAAACCGCCGCGGTCGTCGCGTCCCTTTTGGACGTCGGCGGTCGCGGCGGCTTTTTTAGTTCAGCATGGCCGGGTCGATGCGGTGGTTCTTGAAGTAGAAGTCGCGGTCGTGGTCGTTGATCGGCCGTGCAATCTTGCAGGGGTCGCCGAACGCGACCACGTTGCTCGGCAGGTCGTGGGTGACCACGCTGCCGGCACCGATCACGACGTTGTCGCCGATGGTGACGCCGGGCAGCACGATCACGCCGGCGCCCAGCCAGCAGTTCTCGCCGATGAACACCGGCGCGTTGTACTGCAGGCCGCGCGCCCGCAGCTCGGGCAGGATCGGGTGGCCGGCGGTCGCGATGGTGACGTTCGGGCCGATCATGGTGCGGCTGCCGATGGTGATGTGCGTGTCGTCGACCAACGTCAGGTTGAAGTTGGCGTAGACGCCGTCGCCGAGGTGGACGTGGTGGCCGCCAAAATTGGAATGAAACGGCGGCTCCAGGTAGCAGTCCTTGCCGATGTCGGCGAACATCGCCTCAAGCAGCGCGGTGCGGCGGGCGGCCTCGCTTGGCCGCGTGTGGTTGTAGTCGTAGAGCTTCTCGAGGCACTCAACCTGGACCGCCGCGATGGCGGGGTCGCCGGGGTTGTAAAGCGATTGGTTGTGCATTTTGTCAGCTTCTGTCATGTTCTGCTCCTTTCAGCAGGCGGATTGCAATCAGGGTGCCAATGGCGATGGCGGCGAGAATGCCGGCGATCCAGCCCAGCGCGTTTTCGGTCAGGCCGGCTGTGCCCAGGCGGCCCAGCCAGTTCCAGACCGGCGGGGCGGCGAAGGCGCTGGTGACCGTGGCGATGGTCAGGGCGCTGGCGGCCAGGTCGATCTGCGACGGCGCCAGCCCCAGGTTGGTGCGGTACACCAGGTAGGGCCCGGTGTACGAGTAGATCCAGTTGAAAAACACGGCGGCGGCGACGGCCCCTGCCGGTTGGTGAAAGATCAGCATCGCCCAGACGCCGAGCGCCGCGCCGAGGTAGCCGACGGCCAGCGTCAGTGCCCCGAGACGGCGGTGCAGGCGGCCGAAGGTGAGCCCG
Source organism: Lacticaseibacillus kribbianus (assembly GCF_020180945.1). Classification (GTDB taxonomy): domain Bacteria; phylum Bacillota; class Bacilli; order Lactobacillales; family Lactobacillaceae; genus Lacticaseibacillus; species Lacticaseibacillus kribbianus. The sequence goes on from NZ_JAIPUL010000001.1 coordinate 210,899, forward strand.
GCGACTAGGCCGCCGACGTTCATCGCGGCCAGCGTCCAGTTCGCCACGGCGGCGCCGCCGCCGCCGTGCGCGGCAAACAGCGCGGACAGCTTCAGCTGAACGCCCCAGATCAGCAGGTAGGTGAGAAACGCCAGCGCGCACAGCCCCCACTTGCCAAGCGGCAGGCCGGCCCGCGCGTCGGCTCGGGCTTGCCCGGGTGCCGCGCTTGCGTGCTCGTCGCCGGCCGCCTGGGTCACGCTGGCGGTCGCCGCGGCGTCGGTGATCGTCTCGTCCGCCGCGTTGCCGCCCGGCAGCACCCGCGCCGCCAGGAACGCCAGCGGCAACAGCAGCAGGTACAGGGCGAAGACGCTGCGCCAGGCGATGGCGACCACCAGCCCGGCCAGCGCCATCAACAGCGCGTTGCCCAGCGCCGACAGGCCGGTCTGGTAGCCCAGCAGCCGGGCCCGAAAGTCGCCGCGGTAGGTGCGGGCGATCAGCCCCAGCGCGTGCGGCGAGAACAGGCCGACGCCAAGCCCTAGGCCCAGCCGCGTGAGCAAAAAGCCCCAGTAGGGCATGGGCACCAGCGGCAGCGCGCCGAAGCCGGCGGCGGCAATCAGGCCGGTGCACACCACCGCCCGCACGCCGTGGCGGCGGGTCAGCCACGGATTGGCCAGCAGGGTGGTGAGCGCGGCGACTGCGCGGGGTAGAGCCGCTCAAGGTGGGGAATCAGGCCGGTGATCAGGCTGGCACAGCCGCCGACCAAAGACAGGCTGAGGATGCTGGTCAGCAACCAGTTGTCACGTCTTGTCATAATAAAAAGGCCTCGCTTTCATGCGAGTACCTTATCACGCGCGCCGAATCTGTGGGCGACACTATTCAAGACAGTCGGCGTCATCGGCCGCAAACGGCGCGGCGCGGAAGGCGGACGGGGTGCGGTGGACCAAGTGGCGGAAGTTGCGCTGGAAGGTCTTGACGCTGCCGAAGCCGCAGACGCTTGCGATGTAGTCGATGCCGGCGGTGCTTTCCACCAGCAGGCGCTTGGCCGCGATCACGCGCACCTGCGTCAGGTAGTCGTGCACGGTCATGCCCATCGCGTCTTGGAACTGCTGGTTCAGCGTGGTCTGGGAGACGTGCGCCCCGGCGGCCAGCGCGGCGACGGTCAGGTCGCCGGCGTACCCGCGGTGGATGCGGTCGATCACCGCGTCGACCAGGCCGGGGTTCAGCGCCACCGCGCTTCGCTGGTGCGCGGCGAAGTGGCGGTCGAGCAGCACCAGCAGCCGGTAAAAATGGCTGAGCACCAGCAGCCGGTCGTCTGCGTCGAGCGTCGGGCGGATCAGGCTGCGCATCGCCTGCGCCTCCGCGAACAGCGCGCGGTAGGCGGCCGGTGCGACCGCCTCCGATGCCCGGCCGCTCAGCGTCAGCTGCCAGTCGGCGCTTTGCGGCAGCTTGCCCTGCAGGAAGGCCTCCGAGATGATGAAGCCGAACTCGTCCCACTCGAGCGTGTTGTCGCCGTCCGCCTCGTGGCTGACGCGGCGGTCGACGGCCCAGTAGTCGCCGGGGCGGTAGGTGGTGACCGTCTCGCCGGCGACGAAGCGCAGCGGCCCGCCGGCCACTAGGAAGTTCAGCTCGACTTCGGGGTGCCAGTGCGGCGCCACCGTGATCGGCGTGCCCGCCTTGTGCTGGAAGAACTTGAACGGCAGGGTCGGCCACTGCTCGACTTGCTCGAATCTGATCATCTGCTGCCTCCTTGGAATCTGCCCCCATTATAGCAGAGCCCGGACACGCCAAAAACCCGCCGGCAGGCACCGGTGGGTCTTGTGGATTCAAGGATTCGGCGTCAGGGGCGCGCGCAGGTGTCGGCAACTGCTTGCAATTTTGTCCCGTCAACTATGCTAAGCTTGGGGTAATCATCCCGCAAAGGAGAACCAACATGAGCATTCGACTGATCGCATTAGACATCGACGACACGCTGCTTGACTCCCACCACCGCATCCTGGACTCGACCAAAACCGCGGTGGCGGCCTGCCTGGCCCGCGGCATCAAGGTGGTGCTGACCTCGGGGCGGCCGCTTGCCGGCATCGTGCCCTTCATGGCCGAGCTTGGCATCGAAGGCGACGCGCAGTACGCCGTCACCAACAACGGGGCGGTGGTGCTGACCGCCACGGGCAAGGTCGTCTCAAGCCAGCTGGTCGACAACGCCGGCTACCGCCAGATGACCGCCCTGGGCCAGGCGCTCGGCGTGCCGTTCAACGTGGTCGACGCCGCAAGCACCATCATCACGGCCGACCGCGACGTGGACGCGATGATCGTCCAGCAGGCCGCCGAGAACGCCGCCGGGCTCCTGATCCGCAATCCGGACGAGATGCCTGACGACTTCGCCATCACCAAGGGCCTGTTCGTCGGAGGAGAGGCGCTGCTCGATGACGCCGAGCCGCGGGTGCGCCTGGCGCTTGACGCCGAGTACAGCGTGCTGCGCGCCGGTCGCAACTTCCTCGAGGTGATGGCCCAGGGTGTCGACAAGGCGTCCGGGCTCGCGCACCTCGGCGCGCTACTGGACATCGCGCCCGCCGAGATGATGGCCTTTGGCGACGAGGGCAACGACCTGGCGATGTTCAAGCTGGTCGGCCTGGCCGTGTGCATGCAAAACGGCTCGGGAGAGGCCAAGGCCCACGCGGACGTCGTGACGGCCAGCAACGATGACGACGGCATCGCCCAGGCGATCGCCCGCTACGTGCTGAACGATCAGGAGGTGGCGCGATGATTCGCCTGATTGCAACAGATATGGACGGCACCTTCCTGAGGGGCGACGGCACATATGACCGGGCGACGTTCGCCGCGCTGCACGCCCGGATGCAGGCGCAGGGCGTGCGGTTCGTGTGCGCCAGCGGCAACCAGTACGCCCAGCTACATTCCTTTTTCGCCGCGTACCCGGATGTCTTGTACGTGGCGGAAAACGGCGCGTACATTCGCACCGCAGACCGTGAGCTCGCCTTTCACGCCTTCGCCCCGGATGTCGTGGCGGATGTTCTGGCGATTCTGGCCGGTTTTCCCGAGCTGCAGGTGCTGGTCTGCGGCCGACGCAGCGCGTACGCCGGCCCGACCGTGCCGGCCGCTCATATCGCCGAGATGCGCCGCTACTACCACCAGCTCGCGGTGGTGCCGGCGGTGGCGGACGTCGAGGATGACGTGCTGAAGTTCGCCCTGAGCTGCCCGCCCGCGCGCACCGAGGCACTGGTGGCGGCGCTGGGCGAGCGGCTCGGCGGTCAGGCCGTGGCGGTCAGCTCCGGGCACGGCGACATCGACCTGATCCAGCCCGGCGTGCACAAGGCCGCGGGGCTGCGGGAGCTTGGGGCGACGCTCGGCATCGACGTGGCGGAGATGGCGGCGTTCGGCGACGGCGGCAACGACCTGGAGATGATCCGCGAGGTCGGCCTGGGCGTGGCGATGGCAAACGCCCAGGCCCCGGTGCTCGCGGCGGCCGCCGACCGCTGCGACGACAACGAGGCGCAGGGCGTGTTGACCTACATCGACCGGCACCTGCTGGCCTGAGCCGTAGCAGATGAAAGCGCGTGACCCCGCGGGGCCGCGCGCTTTTTGATACCAGGGCGGAGTCGGACGGCACCAGAACGGAGTCGGGCGCACTTCGCAGGATGCACAGCACCGCGCCGGTGTTTGGGCCGGACGTTGGCCCGAGCAGCGGTGCAAGCCGTGCACGCGCGCGTTGCCCGGCGGCGCCCGCCGAAGAGGGTGCCATCAAAGTTTCGGGTTACTTTGTTGACAGTTTCAAATATTGAACACTATTTCACAATCTGGCATAATGTGAACGTATAGTTCCTAACCTTAAGGATGGTGAGTGTTATGTTGCATTACATTGGCATCGCCGGCACGAACTCGGCGCATTCCACGAATCGCCAGCTGATTCAGTTCGTGGCGCGCCACTACGCGCAGGACGCGACGGTCGAGCTGGTTGAGCTCGGTGACCTGCCGCTGTTTTACAAGACGGCCGATCACAGCGTGCCCGCCGCGGCGACCGCACTTGCGGCCAAGATCGAGGTGGCCGACGGCGTGATCATCGCCACGCCAGAGTACGACCACAGCGTGCCCGCCGTGCTCAGCTCCGCTTTGGCCTGGCTGTCGTACCACATTCACCCGTTTGCGGGCAAGCCGGTGCTGATCATGGGCGCGTCTTACGGCTCGCTTGGCACCTCGCGCGCCCAGGCGCAGCTGCGCCAGATCCTCGAGTCGCCGGAGCTTGACGCGCGCATCATGCCGAGTGCCGAGTTCATGGTCGGCCACTCGCTGGCCGCCTTTGACGACAACGGCGACCTGAAGGACCTGACGCTTGTGGCCCAGCTCGATGCGCTGATGACCAACTTCGCGATTTTTGCGGACGTCAACCGGCAGCTGACCGCCAAGATGACGCGCACGGCCGACTGGCAGGATAGCAACCACTGATCATTGAAAAAGGAGGAGCAGGCGGCGCGTGCCGCCTGCCAAATAAGACCATGAAATTCGTTGGAATCGCGGGGTCCATCGCGGATGAATCCTACAACCGCAAGCTTTTGACCTACATCGCCTCCGAGTTCTCGCCGCTGGCCGACATCGAGCTTCTGAGCATTCAAGACGTGCCGATGTTCTCCCAGGACGACGACCAGACACAAAGCGCTCCGATCCAGTACCTCGCCAAGAAAATCGCCGCCGCGGACGGCGTGATCCTGGCCACCCCGGAGCACAATCACACGCTGGCCCCGGCGATGAAGAACGTCATCGAGTGGCTCTCCTTCAACGTCCACCCGTTCGAGAACAAGCCGGTGCTGATCGTCGGCGCGTCCTACTACACTCAGGGCTCCTCGCGCGCGCAGCTGTCACTGCGCCAGGTCCTGGAGTCCCCGGGCGTCGGCGCTCTGGTGATGCCAAGCGACGAGTTCCTGCTGGCGGACGTCAAGACGGCCTTTGACGACCACGGCAACCTCAAGGACGAGCGCACCGTCAAGTTCCTGGGCAGCGTGATGGGCAAGTTCGCCAAGTGGGTGACCGTGCTCAAGGCGATGAACGAGAAGGTGCCAGACGAGCCGTGGCGCCAGGAGGACCTGAGCGCCGGCCACCCGAGCGACACCACCATCGACGTGCCGATGGACGCCAAGGACTGGGTCGAGCAGGGCGCGGCCAAGACCAACGCCGCCTCCGGGCACGATTACGTGCAGCTGGACCGCGGGCTTTTGACCGTCGATCAGCTCAACTGGTTCCTCAACACGTTCCCGATGGAAGCCACGTACATGGACGACAACAACCAGTTCGTCTACTACAACCACTTCCTGGACCACGACGACATGCTGGCGCCGCGCTACCCGTGGCAGGTCGGCAACGCCGCGATCTCCTGTCACCCGGAGCGCGCCCGCGACCACGTCAAGCAGGTGATCTGGATGCTGCGCAGCAAGCAAAAGGACCTGTTTGCGATGCCGGTACCGGGCAACAAGCTCAACGAAAAGTACATCATGCACTACTACCGTGCGATGCGCGACGGTGACGACAACTACCGCGGCGTCAACGAGTGGGTGCTCGACATCTGGCCGATCGTCGCCGACTACCTGCGCCGCACGGGCCAGACCCTGGCGCCGGACCCAAGCGCCAAGCCGGACGCCGTGAGCGGCGCATCCCAAAGCGCCAAGCCGGCCGCAGACGCCAGCACCGGCGCCTCCGAGTCCGCGGCCGCTCCGGTCGCCGACGCGACCAGCGGTGCCTCCGAAGCCGCGGCCGCCCCAGTGGTCGATGCGACGAGCGGCGCCTCCGACGCCGGCGCAGCGCCGGTCGCCGATGCGACCAGTGGCGCCTCCGAAGCCTAGGCGCGGGTGCACGCTTACGATACGTATATGATGTGAACCGCCCTGCCGGCTGGCAGGGCGGTTTTGGTGTCCAGCGAGATGCGCGGCGGCGCCTTGGCCACACAAAAAGCGCCCGGCAGCTGCCAGGCGCTTCTAAGTGGTGCGGATTAGCCGATCTGGGTGTAGTCCTTCGGGGTGTGGGTGAAGGGCTCGCAGCCGGTGGCGGTGACGTGGACACAGTCCTCGATGCGGACGCCTGCGACACCGGGGATGTAGATGCCGGGCTCGATGGAGAAGCACATGCCCGGCTGCAGCTCCATGTCGTTGCCCTCCATGATGGACGGGAACTCGTGGGTGGACATGCCGATGCCGTGGCCGAGGCGGTGGTTGAAGTACTCGCCGTAGCCGGCCTTGTCGATCACGTCGCGCGCGATTTTGTCCAGGGCGGCGGCGGTCAGGCCGGGACGCACGGCGGCCTGGGCGGTCAGCTGCGCCTCGAGGCAAACCTTGTGGATCTCGCGGGCGGTGTCTGAGACGGGACCGCCGAACGCGACGGTGCGGGTGGCGTCGGACATGTAGCCGTGGTTGTTGGTGCCGAGGTCGAACAGCACGAGCTCGCCCGGCTTGATCTGGGTCTGCTCCGGGCCGCCGTGGGGATCCGCGGCGTCAGGTCCGGCCTGCACGATGGTGTCAAAGGACATGTGCATCACGCCTTCTTGCATCATCTTGTACTCGATTTCGGCGACGACTTGCTGCTCGGTGATGCCGGTCTTCAGGGCGGCGAACCCGGCGGCAAAGGCGCGGTCGGCCTGGGCGCCGGCCTCAATCATCGTCGCAATCTCGTCCGGGGTCTTGATCAGCTGCAGGCCCTCAGTGAAGCGGCTGGCGTCGGCCGGGAAGGTGGCCTGCGGGAACTCGCGCATGACGGCCTCGAACTTGAAGACGGCGAGGTCATCCTTTTCAATGCCCCACAGGCGCGGGTTCGGGTTGCGGCGCTTGATCTGATCGGCAATCAAGGCGAAGGGGTCCTCGTGGTCGAGGTAGCCGGCGACACCGTACGGCCAGCCAGCCTTCTTCACGGCCTCGATGGACAGCGCGGGCACGAACAGGAAGGGATCCTGGTCGGGGAAGACGAACAGGCCGGTGATGCGCTCCTCAGGGTCGGAGTAGAAGCCGGTGAAGTAGTTGATGTTGGTGAAGTTGCTGATGTAGGCGAGGTCGAGGCCCTGGGTTTCGACCCACTGTTGCAGTGCTTGCAGATGTTGGTTCATGGTTAGCCTCCTTGACGGCGCGCACGGCGCCGGATTCACCCTGAAGTATACCATATTGCCCATTTTTCCGGCTTTCTGAAAAACGCACATGAAAGTTTGCATGAAAACTTCAGTAAACCGCTTGCATTGCGATTATACTTTTGTTACAGTTGATTGGAAATCAACAGCAGAAGCCAAGGAGCAATGACACAATGGAAAAACAAACTATTACAATCTACGATGTTGCGCGTGAGGCCAACGTCTCCATGGCGACGGTCTCCCGCGTCGTGAACGGCAACCCCAACGTCAAGCCGGCCACCCGCAAGAAGGTCCTCGAGGTGATTGACAAGCTCGACTACCGCCCGAACGCCGTGGCCCGCGGCCTCGCGTCCAAGAAGACCACCACCGTCGGCGTGATCATCCCGGATGTCACCAACATGTTCTTCTCGAGCCTTGCGCGCGGGATCGACGACGTGGCGACGATGTACAAGTACAACATCATTTTGGCCAACTCCGATGAGAACAGCCAAAAAGAGGTGCAGATGCTCAACACCCTGCTGGCCAAGCAGGTCGACGGCCTGATCTACATGGGTAACGACATCTCCGACGGCGTGCGCCAGGAGTTCTCCCGCTCCAAGACCCCGATTGTTCTGGCCGGCTCCGTCGACCCGGACGAGCAGGTCGGCTCCGTCAACATCGACTACGTGGCCGCCGTTGAGGCCGCAACCACGCAGCTGATCAACAGCGGCAACAAGCAGGTCGCGCTGATCACCGGGCCTTTGAGCCAGGCCATCAACGGCCAGTACCGCCTGAAGGGCTACAAGCAGGCGCTGGACAACGCCGGGCTGGCCTACGACGAGAGCCTGGTCTTCGAGGCCGACACCAGCTACCACGCCGGGCTCGCGCTGTTCGACCAGCTGCAAAAGGCCGGGGCCACCGCCGCCGTCATCGGTGATGACGAAGTGGCCGTCGGCGTGCTGGACGGTGCGATTGACGCCGGCGTCTCCGTGCCGGACGACTTTGAGCTGATCACCTCCAACAACACCAAGCTGACCGAGATGGCCCGCCCGCAGCTGACCTCCATCGACCAGCCGCTGTACGACATCGGTGCGGTTGCGATGCGCCTGCTCACCAAGATGATGAACAAGGAAGACATCGACGCCAAGACCATCCGTCTGGGCTTCGACATCACCTCGCGCAAGTCCACCAAGTAATGTTTGTTTTTCCGAAAGTCGTCGCGGTTGCGGCGGCTTTTTTTGTCCAGGGCGGAGCAGGGCGCACTTAGCCGGTCGGCTAGCGTAAGCCTGGCGCTTGGGCCGCACTTTGGCCCGAGAGCCGGGCTTAGCTGGACGCACCGACGTTGCCCTGCGGAGCCCGACGATAACCAGGGTGGAGCAGGGCGCACTTAGCCGGTCGGCTAGCGTAAGCCTGGCGCTTGGGCCGCACTTTGGCCCGAGAGCCGGGCTTAGCTGGACGCACCGGCGTTGCCCTGCGGAGCCCGACGATGCCGGACCATGAAACCCATTTTTCCCGCCGAGACGATAAAAATTCGGGCCGTTCGCGCGCGTTTGGCGTAATCTGAATAAAATGGCGCCAAACCGCGCCGCACCGGCGAAAAAAGTTGCAAACACGCGTTTGGTTTGATATATTAGGGTCAGCAAATCTCATTAGGCGGTGATTGTATGCCATCCCAGGCAAGTGCAAAGCGGTGGAAGGACATCCTCCTGACCATCCATGATTCGATTGAGAACCGCGGCTACCCGCCGACAGTGCGGGAGATCGGCAAGGCGGTCGGCTTGAGCTCCTCCAGCACGGTGGCGGCGTACCTTGACCGCCTGATCAGCGAGGGCCTGATCGCCAAGGACCCGACCAAGCCGCGCACCCTCGAGGTGACCAAGGCCGGCCGCGCCTTCGCGTCCATCCAGGAGGCCGGCATCCCGATCATCGGCACCGTCGCCGCCGGCACGCCGATCACCGCCATCGAGAACATCGAGGACTACTTCCCGGTGCCCGGCGAGCTGAGCTACGATCCGGATGACCTTTTCATGCTGCGGGTTCAGGGGAACTCGATGATTAAGATCGGCATCCTGAACGGCGACCAGATCATCGTCAAGCAGCAGGCCACCGCCGAGAACGGTCAGATTGTCGTCGCCATGACCACCGAGGGTGAGGCGACCGTCAAGCGCTTCTTCAAGGAGGCCCACGGCGTTCGCCTGCACCCGGAAAACGACAGCATGGCCGACATGTACTTCGACGACGTCATCATCTTAGGCGTCGTGGTCAGTCTGTACCGCCCGGCACTGGTCTAAACCAACGGCCGCCTGTCTCGCAATGTGCGAGGTGGGCGGCCGTGTTTTTTTATTCCGGGCCGAATCGCGCCGTGACGGCGCTTGGAAAACTTTTTTCGCCGCACGAGGCTTAATGTTTGACGGGAAAAGTTACCGGCGTTATGATGCCCTCAGATGATCATCTTAGGGCGGGACGGCAGCTCAAAGCCACGGCTGTTGCAGTAGTCACCACCCGGGGAACGGTCAACGGGTCGCCCCGTTAGTACCCCACCCTTACCAAGCCGGACGTGTATCGCCACCCGGCTTTCAAGTGAAATCGCTTTAGTGTAACTCCCGGTATTAGTTGAGGGAGACACCAGGGACAAAGACTGCCACCCCATGGCCGCACCGCCGACTCGCCAACCCGCACCGCGGGGCAGCCGCGACGAGCCGGAGACCGTGGGCTTGTTCAACCGTGTCATCGCAAGCGCCACCGCGATGGCCAGATCAGATTCACCATCACAGCAGCAAAGGGCCAAGGCCACCGCGAAGCACAAGCGCGGTGGCTTCGGCGCGGCCGCCAAACCGGGTCACACAGCAGAACAGGCAAATCGGGGCAGGCACACCACACGGCGTGCCTGTTCGCGTCTCTCGCCCCGCAGCAACGCGAAGTGGCCGGCACGCCTCCAGGTAGGGGACGTGCCGGCCACTTTTTGTGCTCGACTACTGCACCAGCACCATGATCACCGGAATGGCGACCATCGCCAGCAGGGTGGTGGCGGTGACGGTGATCGCCGCGGTGCTGGCGTCGGCGCCGTACTGCTTGGCGACCACCGGCGCGTTGGTCATCACGGGCATCGCCGACTGGAGGATGAAGACCTGCTTCATCAGCATGGGCACCGGTGCGAAGGCGACGAGCAGCGCCATCAGCGCCGGCGCGATCACGAAGCGGCCGGCGCAGATGCCGACCAGCTCCTTGGTGAGGCGGATGTTTCGGATGCCCGCCTGGTGCATCGCGATGCCGATGAAGAACATCGAGCCGGGAATGGTCAGGTTGCCGACGTAGGTGAGGTCGGCCATGAGGAAGGTCGGCAGCGTGATGTGGGCGAGCACCAGCACGATGCCGACGGCGAAGCCCAGAAGCGGCGGCGAGAACACCTTGCCCAGCGCCTGCTTGAGGTCGAGGTGGGCGGGGCGCGGCCCGTCGCCCTGGATCAGGTAGACGCCGACGGTCCAGAAAATCGTGGTGTTGGCCATGTAGTACACCAGCACGTACGGCAGGCTTTTGGCCCCGAAGAGCGCCATGTTGACCGGCAGGCCGATGAACACGGTGTTGGAATTGAAAAACATGGACTTGAACAGGCCGCGGCGTCCAACCGGCACGGCCAACAGCCGCGCGACGCCGGTGGCGACGCCGAACAGGATCGCCATCGACAGGACGGGGAAGCGCAGGTCCGGCAGCAGCGTGAGCAGCTCGTGGGCCGTGAACTTGCCGGTGATGGTGACCAGCATGTAGGCCGGCAGCGCGACTTGCAGCACCACCTTGGAAATGATGCGGCTGGCGCGGTCGTCGAACCAGCCCAGCGCGGTCAGCGCGTAGCCGATGGCAATCAGGATCAGGATCTCTGAGACCCCGCCGATGCTTGAGAGTAAGGCAGACAATGGAAGGCTCCTTTGGTGTGACAATGAAAAAACCGCAGCGGCAGCCGCTTGCGGTCTAGTCGAGGACAATCAGTTGTTGAATCAAAATATCGAAGTCGTTGATGGGCCACGCCGCCGTGGCGTAGCGCATGACCGGCGGCACCAGCGTGATGGTGGTGCCGCGGTAGCCGGCCAGGAAGCGGTCGTAGTACCCGCCGCCAAAGCCCAGGCGCGCGTGCGTGTCGGTGGCAAAGGCGATGCCCGGCACCACCACCAGGTCGACCTGCTGGTTGACCAGCGCGGCGTCGTAAGGGGGCTCGGGAATGCCGTAAGCGCTGGTGATGCGCCCCGCCGGTCCCGGGTCGGGCAAAAAGGCCATCTGGCGGTGCGGCATGGTCTTGGGCAGGTAGACCGTTTTGCCCGCCGCCTGGGCCGCCTCAATCAGCGGCGCGGTCGGCATCTCGATGGGACTGGCCACGGTCAGCGCGACGGTGCGCGCCGCCTGCCAGGCAGGAGTCGCCATGAGCCTTTCGGCAAGCGCCGGGCCGCTGGCTCGGGTCGCCTGCGCCTGGGCCTTGAGGCGGGCCAGCTGCTGGGGGCGAAACAGTTTTTTGTCGCTCATGCGTGCGCCCTCAGGTAGGCGGCCAGCACGGTGGCGTTGTTGGTGACCTCGTCCTTGGCGCCGAACAACAGCAGCACGCGCGGCGCGTCGAGCGCCGCCACCTTGGCCAAAAAGGCCGGGGTCTCGGGGTTGTCATCGAGCTCCTGGGTGTAGCGGGCGGTGAACTCCGCCGCATTGGCCTCATCGTGGCCGAACCACTTGCGCAGCTCGGTGCTCGGGGCAATCTGCTTGGCCCAGTCGTCTAAGGCGGCGTTCACCTTGCTGATGCCGCGCGGCCAGACGCGGTCCACCAGCAGGCGGTAGCCCGCCGGCTGGTCCTTGGCGTAGATGCGAACCGGTACGAATTCCATGATCATTCCCCCTTTTACCTCGATTAAAGCAGGCCCAGGCCGGCGCGTCAAGGGCGCCCGGGCGAGGGCTCGCGGTCGGGCGGTGACGCGGGCGCCTGCAGTGCGCGCGCCGGCCCGCCGTGTCCGTGGTGCGCGCCGGCCCGGTTCGGACCCGCCGGATTCGGCGCGCTACTCGCCGGCGCGGGTCATGGCCAGCGGGTCGACCCAGTCATCGTACTGCGCGGCGGTCAAAGCGCCCGAGGCGACGGCGGCCGCTTTCAGCGTGGTGCCCGCCGCCTGAGCGGCCTGGGCGATCGCCGCGCTTTGTTCGTAGCCGATGTGCGGCGACAGCGCCGTCACCAGCATCAGCGAGTCGTCGACCAGCGCCCGCATCCGGGCCGGGTTGGCGGTAAGGCCTTGGATCATCAGGCGGTCGAAGCTTGCGATGCCGCCGGCCAGCAGGTCGCAGCTTTCCAGGAAGGCGGCGGCCAGCACCGGCTTGTAGACGTTGAGCTCGAAGTTGCCCTGGCTGGCGGCGACGGTGACGGTCACGTCGTTGCCCATCACGCGCGCGGCGATCATGGTCAGCGCCTCCGCCTGGGTCGGATTGACCTTGCCGGGCATGATGGAGCTGCCCGGCTCGTTGGCCGGAATCGTCAGCTCGCCGTAGCCGCCGCGCGGCCCGCTGGCCAAAAAGCGCACGTCGTTGGCGATTTTCATCAGGTCGGCGGCCAGCGTCCGCAGCACGCCGTGGACGGCGGCCAGCTCGCTGTGGCTGGACAGGCCGTGGTAGTAGTTGGTCATGGGCACGAACGGCTGGCCGGTGGCCGTTTCGATCGCGGCCACCATCGCCTTGGTGCGCGCGGGCGTCGTGTTCAGCCCGGTGCCGACGGCGGTGCCGCCGAGCGTCAGGCCCAAAAGCTGCGGCGTCAGGGCGGCCAGGCTGGCGAGATTGGCCTCAAGCGTCGCGCGCCAGCCGGACACCTCCTGGCCGAACGTCAACGGCGTGGCGTCCTGCAGGTGGGTGCGGCCGAGCTTGACGGTGTCCGCAAAGGCCCGCTCCTTGACGCGCAGGCTTTCGATCAGCGCCTGGGTGGCGGTGACGACGCCGTGCACGGCGGTCGTCGCGGCCATGTGCATCGCAGTCGGGAACGTGTCGTTGCTGCTTTGGCCGCAGTTGACGTGGTCGTTGGGCAAAACGGACCGCCCGAGGGTCTGGGTCGCCAGGTGGGCCAGCACCTCGTTGACGTTCATGTTGGTCTGGGTGCCGCTGCCGGTCTGGTAGACGTGCAGGGGAAAATTGGCCATCAGGGCGGCGTCGTCTTGGGACAGCAGGTCGGCTGCGGCCGCGTCGATGGCGCCGGTGTCGCCGTTGACGCGGGCGGCGGCCTGCTTGATGGTGATCAGGGCGCGGATCAGGGCGGCGGGCATCAGCGGCCCGGTGGTGAAGTTGTGCCGGGAGCGCTCGGTTTGGGCGCCCCAGGTGGCGGTGTCGGGCAGGCTGACCTGCCCCAGCGAATCGTGTTCAATGCGCATTAGGAATCTCCTTTGCTTGCGGTGACCAGCGTCAAGAAGCGTTGCATGGCCGGACTGGGGACGAGCTGGGCGCCGGTGACCAGCGCCATGTCGAAGGTCGGCTGGCCGGGCTCGGTCAGCGGCAGCGCCACGAGCCCGTCCTCCGGCACCACGGCGACGCGGGCCAAAAGCGCGGCGCCGACGCCGGCCTTGACCATCTGCTTGAGGATGGCGACGTCCGGCGTTCGGTAGACGATGCGCGGGTGGACGCCGGTCGCTTTGGTGAACCAAGCCAGCGCCTTGGTGTGGACGAACCCCTCGGTCAGGCTGACCAGGGGTGTCTCGGCCAAAGTCGCAAAGGCGACGGGGCCGGCTTTGGCCAGCGGGTGGTCCGGGGCGACGACTAGGCAAAACGGGCCGCTGGACAGCGGCCCGATCGAACCCAGCAGCGCGACGTCGAGGTGCCCGGCGCGCAGGTCGGCCAACAGCCGGTCGGAGCCCGCCTCGTGGGTGTGCAGCTGGTCCATCAGCCCGGACTTCAAAAGCGCCGGCGCCAGGCGCGGGAAGTAGAAGCTGCCGATGATCGGCGGCAGCCCCAGCTGAATCTGGGTGGTGCGGGCGCGCGCCAGCTCGGTTTCGGCGACCGCCAGCTGGTGGGTGATCACGGCCGCGTGGGCGGCCAGCTGCGCGCCGGCCGCGGTGACGGTGACGCGGCCGTGGCTCTGGTCGCGGTCGATCAGCTGGATCTTGAAGTGGGCCTCGAGCCGCTTGAGCGCCATCGTGATGGTCGGCTGGGTGACGCCGAAGTGGGCGGCCACCTGAGAAAAATTTTTTAGCTCGCACAGTTTCTGAAAATAGTCTAGGTCACGCGTGTTCAAGCCGGGCACCTCCTGGTCATATAAAAATAGTTTATCATATCTCGGCGGTTTGACTATGATTTTTCCGGCGCGGTAAGCTGGGCTCATCAACAACGCAAAGGAGAACACATCATGAAATACACCCCACAGCAACTGCTCCACGATCCATTCCTGAACAAGGGTACCGCCTTCTCGCAGGCGGAGCGCGACGCATACGGGCTCAACGGCCTGCTGCCGGCCGCCATCCAGAGCCTGGATCAGCAGGTGGCCCAGGCCTACGCCCAGTACCTGACCAAGGCCAACGCGCTTGAAAAGCGGCTGTTTCTGATGCAGCTGTTCAACGTCAACCACGTGCTGTTCTACAAGCTGTTCTCCGAGCACATCAGCGAGTTCATGCCGGTCGTGTACGACCCGACCATCGCCGACACCATCGAGAACTACAGCGCCTTGTTCGTGGAGCCGCAAAACGCGACGTACCTGAGCATCGAGCGCCAAGACGACATCCCGGCCGCGTTGGCCAACGCCGCCAACGGCCGCGACATCCGCCTGCTGGTGGTGACCGACGCCGAGGGAATCTTGGGCATCGGGGACTGGGGCACCCAGGGCGTCGACATCGCCGTGGGCAAGCTGATGGTCTACACCGCCGCGGCCGGCATCGACCCGTCGCAGGTGCTGCCGGTGGTGCTTGACGCCGGCACCAACAACCAGGCGCTGCTCGACGACGACCTGTACCTCGGGCTGCGGCGCACCCGCGCGACCGGCAAGCCGTACCGCGCCTTCGCCGACACCTTCGTCGCGGCGGCGACCGCGCAGTTTCCGCACCTCTACCTGCACTTCGAGGACTTCGGGCGCGACAACGCCGCGGCGATTCTGGATCAGTACAAGGATCGCATCACGACCTTCAACGACGACATCCAGGGCACCGGCATCATCGTGCTGGCCGGCCTCCTGGGCGCCCTGAACATCTCCAAGCAGCGCCTGGAAGACCAGGTCTACATGAGCTTCGGCGCCGGCACCGCGGGCGCCGGCATCGTGGCCCGCGTTTTCGACGAGTTCGTCGCGCAGGGGATGGCACCCGAAGAGGCGCGCCGCCACTTCTACCTGGTGGACAAGCAGGGGCTCTTGTTCGACGACGACCCGACGCTGACGCCGGCGCAGCGGCTGTTCGCCCGCAAGCGCAGCGAGTTTGCAGATGCCGCCGCGCTGACCACGCTTGAGGCGGCGGTCGCGGCGATCCACCCGACGGTTCTGGTCGGCACCTCGACCGTGCCGGGCGCCTTCACCGAGCCGATTATTCGCGAGATGGCGGCGCACACCGCCCGGCCGGTGATTTTCCCCATCTCCAACCCGACCAAGCTGATGGAAGCGAGTGCCGCCGATCTGATCAACTGGACGGACGGCCGCGCGCTGGTGGCCACCGGCATTCCGTCCGCGCCGGTCAGCCTGAACGGCGTGACCTACACCATTGGCCAGGCCAACAACGCCCTGATCTACCCGGGGCTGGGCCTTGGCACCATCGCCGTGGCCAGCACGCGCCTGTCCGACGGCATGATTTCGGCGGCGGCCCACAGCCTGGGCGGCCTGATCGACGCTTCGCAGCCGGGGGCCGCGGTGCTGCCGCCGGTCACCCAGCTGGACGCGTTCTCCAAGACCGTGGCGGACGCCGTGGCCCAGCAGGCGATCGCCGAAGGGCTGGCAAAGCCGGTGGCGGATGTCGCCGCCACCGTGGCCGCCGCCCAGTGGCACCCTGAGTACCGGCCGCTGACGGACGTTGAAATCGTGAAGTAACCCGTAAAGGAGAAACGACTGTGACTGCATTATTCACCTCGGTTCAGAGCATTCTGACCATTGTCTTGATCATCGCGCTGGGCTACGTGCTCCAGCGCAACCACTGGTTCGATGAGGCGTTCGGCGCCACCATCAGCAAGCTTTTGATGAAGGTGGCCCTGCCGGCGTCGATCTTCATCTCCGTGCTCGAGCGGCTGACGCGCGAGAAGCTGGTGAGCCTGAGCTCCGGGCTGCTGTACGGCTTCGGCGCCGTCATCCTGGGCTACCTGATTGCCTTTTTGCTGGTGCGCCTGCTCAAGGTGCGGCCGGGCCGGCGGGGGACGTTCATCAACATGTTCGTCAACGCCAACACCATTTTCATCGGTCTGCCGCTCAACCTCGCGCTGTTCGGCGACCGGGCGACCCCGTACTTCCTGATGTACTACGTGGTCAACACCGTGTCCACCTGGACGCTCGGCGCCTTTTTGATGAGCTGGGACGACCCGACCGCGGGCAAGGCCAAGGTCGCCTTCAACTGGAAAAAGCTGCTGCCGGCGCCGCTGCTCGGCTTCCTGGTCGCGCTGGTGTTCCTGCTGCTCAACATCCCGTTCGTCCACGTCGGCTGGCTGGGCTTTGCCGTCAGCGCGCTGGATTACGTCGGCGGCCTCGTGACGCCGCTGTCTCTGATCTACATCGGCATCATCCTGGCCAAGGCCGGGTTCAAAACGATTCGCTTCGACCGCGACTCGGTGGTCGCACTGCTCGGCCGCTTCGTGATCGCGCCGGCCCTGATCACCACGCTGATCGTGTTGGGCCTGCACGCCGGTCTGACCGTGCCGAGCCTCGAGGCCAAGACCCTGATCGTCCAGGCCGCGGCCCCGGGCCTGGCGGTGCTGCCGATTCTGGCCACCGAGGGCCACGGCGACGTCGAGTACGCCACCAACGTCGTCACCCTGTCGACGGTGCTGTTCGCCATCGTCGTGCCGGTGGTGATGCTCCTGATTCAGGGGTTCTAGCCCACACCAAAACACGCCGCCTCCGAGTTGGAGGCGGCGTGTTTTGGTGTGGCGCGACTTGGTTGGCGGTCGGGCGCGCCGCCGCGCTCAGTTGGCCGAGAGCTCGTTGACCTGGTAGTCGGTGCCGGCGGCCACGAAGGCCTCGGCCACTGCCTCACCGTACTGCGCGGCCAGCGCCTGTTCGAACACCGGGTGCAGGTCCTGGTTGACGTAGCGCTCAACCGCCGCGGCGAAGGCGTCGATGCGCCCGCGCTCGGCGCGAGCCTGCCGGTAGTAGCCCTTGGCCACCGGCCAGGCGTCACGCAGCCGCACGCTCAGCTGCACGGTGTAGCGCACGCGGGCGCCGTCCTGCTGGAAGGCGATGGTGGCGCGGCGCAGGCGTGCGAAGGGCAGGTAGGCGAGAACCCCGATCAGCACCACGACTGCCACGGCCAGGGCCACCAGCGCGGCGCCGAGCGCTAGGGCGGACACACCGAGCGCGATCGGCACCACCACCGCGAGAACGACGGCGGCGATGAGCACCGCGAGGATGATGACGGGGATGGCGGCCAGGCCGGACACCGGCTTGCCGTTGACGAGGATGGTGGATTTTTTCATGTTGGTCCCTGCTTTCATGTTGTTGAGACCAGCTTACCCCACAGCACGGGCCGCGTCACGCAATCGGCGCAACCGGTCGAAAAAGCTGCGCGAGCGGCGAAAAAAAGGCCGGCCTTCCCGCATCGGGAGGACCGGCCTTTGGTGGCTAGTGGGCGTGGGTTTCGAGGTAGGCCAGGGCGCTGTCGTAGTCCGGCTCGTCGGTCTGCTCGAGCACCAGCTCGCGGTAGCTGATCTTGCCGGTCGGGTCGACGACCCAGACGCTGCGGGCGTCGGTGTTGCCGTCGGCGACCAACAGGCCCATCGCGCGGCCGAAGTCGCCTTGCTCGTCGGACAGCAGCTGGATGCTTGAGACGCCTTCCGCGGCGCACCAGGACTGCTGAACCGTGGCCGGGTTGGTCGACACGGTGATGAAGTTGATGCCGGTGAAGTCGTCCATCGCGGCGTTGAAGCGCTTGGTGGACACGCTGCAGACGCGGGTGTTGATGTCCGGGACGACGCTGATCAGGGTGTACTTGCCAGCCCAGTCCGCCGGGCCGACCGGCTTGCCTGAGGCGTCCTGCAGCGTGAAGGACGGAAGGGCCTGGCCGATGCGGGCCGGGTCGCCGCTGGTCTGAAGTGGGGTGCCGTGACGCGTGATTTGCATGAAGAACCCTCCTATAATTGTCGTTGCCCTAAGTATAACACATCCGGACAGTGGATTAATTGCAAGCAATTTTATTTCAAAAAATCTACAATTCGATGACAGTTGTGTGCAAGTGTGGCGGCCGGGCAAAGGGGGCTGTTACAATACAGGAAGAGAGACGAAAGGAGCGGTTCAGATGGCCAAGTGTTTGATTGTGTACACCTCGCAGACCGGGTTCACCCAGCAGTACGCGCTGTGGATTGCGCGCCAGCTGCACTGCGAGGTCGTCGATAGCAAGTTCATCACCCGAAGCGAGCTGCAGGCCGCCAAGCTCGTGGTCTACGGCGGCCACCTGCTGTGGGGCAAAACCGTCAGCGGCTTCGCCCGCTTCTACCGCCGGTACGCGGCCGACCTGCCGGAGCACCTGCTGGTGTTCGGCACGGGGATGCGCGCGGCCAGCCAGCTCGACCTCGACCTGGTGCGCGACCACAGCTTCGGCGGCTGCGCCACGCCGCCGCAGTTCTTCTACTTCCGCGGCCGCGTTGACCCCAAGGCGCTGCCGGTGCGGCTGCGCGTGGTGTTTCACCTGAACCAGCGCTTCCGCGAGACGGCGACCCCGCTGCCGCCGCGCGCCGCGTCGATCCGGCCGCTGTTGGCCGCCGCGACGCAGCTGGACGACCTCGGGCTGCTCGACGAGGGGTGAGCAAAAGGCCGCCATCGACGATGGCGGCCTTTGTGGGGTCTACACTTTCTGGTGTTGGAGAATTCCAACGCCGAGAGTGTAGACCTTTTTTCAATAACAGCGCAAAATAAAAGGGCACCATCTAGCACCCGTTCTTCGCTCCAAGCGACCAAACCTAAAACAAAGCGAGGTATTAGTGATGTCCAACCTTGATTCTACGCTCTCTGTCCTGGGATTGCCATACGAGAACATTCATGTAACCGCAGTTTACGACGGCTACCGAGGCCGGGGCAAGCGGCGCCTTCAGTACCACGTCATTGCGTGTGATCTCACTTACCACCGCGATACTTGTCCTCACTGTGGTGAAGACGCGTTGCGACCTAACGGTCATAAGGCGACACACATCCGCATTCAATCACTCAGTCAACTTCCAACGCTTCTTGAGCTTTCCAAACAGCGCTGGCTCTGCTCGGCCTGCCATCGTACCTGTTCCGCAGAGACACCGCTTGTGGCCTACAATGACACGATTGCCCACTCAATCAAGCAAACAGTCCTACAGCTTGCCAGGCAGTCCCTCCCCGAAGCAGTGATTGCCAAAAATACGGGTATCTCTGCAGCGACAGTTCGACGAGAACTCAAGTCCCATCTCCACCATCGCAGTCGCCCGGAGTTGCCGACCAACCTATGTTTTGACGAGTTTCGATCAACTCAGAATATGATGTCCTTCATCTGTATTGATGGCGATACCCATCGATTGGTGAAGCTTCTTGGCGACCGTCTGAATAAGACTATCAAGGACTTCTTTCTTGCCAACTACTCCACGGCAGAACGCGCCGCCGTTCAGACCATCACAATGGACATGAACGCCTCCTACCAAGCTTTTATCCACCAAGTTTTCCCCAATGCCCAGCTCATCATCGATCGCTTCCATATCGTTCAGTTGCTCGGTCACGCGGTGGACACTGTGCGCGTCGCAACGCTTAAGCAGCTCGACGACAAAACGAGCCGAGTCTACCGTATTCTTAAACATCAGTGGCGGCTCTTCCACAAGGCCGCACCGGACGCGATACACACCAAATACATGCGTGGGCTGAACGAGCATATCACGGAACAGGGCGCCCTAGATGTGGCGTTCACCGCCAACCCTCGGTTGGCCACAGTATGCGAAACCTACCAAGCGCTTCACGATGCCTTGATGGGCCACAATCCGCGGCGGTTGTGGCAGTTACTTGAACACTACGAGTCAACCGGAACCGAAATGGACACCGCAATCCGCACGCTCAAATCGAACCAGGCTGGAATTCTGGCGGCAGCGGACAGTTGGCGTTCCAACGGTCCACTTGAAGGGATTAATCGCAAGATCAAAGCGCTCAAGCGATCGTGCTATGGATTCAGAGACCAAGCTCACTTCTTCGAGCGGATCTACCAGATTATCGCATAAATAACAAAAGAGCCCCTCCAAAGAGGAACTCCCAGAAAATATCAAATTATTCTTCAACACCAGTTGACGCAGAGCCCCTTTGTGCTGGTTCGAGGGGCGTGCGACCGACCCAAGTGCGTGCGGTCGCGTCGCTTGTGCTCGCAGCGGGGCTAGTCGCCGATCTCGGCGGACAGGGCCTCGATCTGGCGCTCAGTGCGGTCCAAAAAGGCGATCATGTTGCGCAGCGCGGCATCGGTGGTGATGTCGACGCCGGCGACCTTGGCCTCTTCGACCGGCGTCAGGCTGTCGCCCAACGCCAAGAAGCGTTGCCAGTCGGCGATGGCGGGCGCGCCTTCGTCCTGCACCCGCAGGTAGGCGCCGGTGGACACGACCATCGAGGCGGAGTAGGTGTAGGAGTAAAGGCCCATGTAGTAGTGCGACTGGCGCATCCAGGTCAGCTCCGGCGCCCCGTCGTCGAGGTCCACGGCGTCGCCCCAGAACTTACGGAGCACGCCTTTTTTGATGCGGTTCAAGTCGCTTGCGGTGAAGGACTCGCCGGCGTCGATCAGGCGGTAGACCTCGCGCTGGAAGGCCGCCTCCAGCAGGTGGGTGACGCAGTTGTGGAAGTAGGTGTCCGACAAAAGCCGGCTGAGGGCGAAGCGGCGCAGGCGCGGATCTTCGGCCTTTTCAACCAGGCTGTGGGTCAACAGCAGCTCGTGGAACGTCGACGGGCCCTCGACGATGTAGGTCGACGGGTTGGCGGCCAGGATGCTGTGGGCGCGGCTGGCCAGCGTCATCTGCCCGGCGTGGCCGAGCTCGTGCACCAGCGTGTAGATGGCCGGCAGCGTGTCGCTCCAGCTCATCAGGATGTAAGGGTGCGCGGCGTACGGCGCGCTGGCGAAGGCGCCGGATTCCTTGCCGACGTTAGGGGCAAAATCGACCCAGCGCTCCGGGAACGCGCGCATGATCAGGTCCTGGTAGGCCTGACCCATCGGTGCGACGGCGTCCTTAATGTACCGCGGCGCCTGGTCCAGCGTGACCTTGGGACTGTACGTCGGGTCGAGGTCGATCTGCAGGTCGGTGTAGCCGATGTGGTCCAGCCCCCAGAGCTTTTGGATGTGACCGACGTAGCGGCGCATCACCGGGGCGAGCTCAGTCATGATCACGTCGATCTGGCGGTCGAACATCTCGCGAGTGACCTCCTGATCGGCCAGCAGGTAGTCGACCACGGAGTCGTAGCCGCGCATGGTGGCCAGCGTCTTCTCCTTGGCGACCTGCGTGTAGTAGCCGGCGGCCATGCCGTTTTGGTACTCGGCTAGGGTCTCGCAGAACTTGCGGTACGCGGCGCGGCGCACCTTGGTGTCCGGGTGCTTTTGGTACTCCTCCTCGTAGCTGACGAACGACAGCGGGTAGTCCTTGCCGTCGACGGTGAAGGTGCCGAAGTCCGCGTCGCCAAAAAGGCTCTGGCTGCGGATGGTGTCCGGCGCGTTGAGGGCGGGGCCGAGCTGGGCCAGCGCCTTTTCGGCCGCCGGGGCCAGGGCCTGCTTCTTCTCCAGCTTGACGTGGCGGATGTAGGCCGCCAGGTCCTGGTCGGTGGCGGCCACCGCGTCGAGCACGGCGTCGGGCTGCTGCTGAAGCTCGGCGTCAAGGAAGGTCAGCTCGCCGTTCAGGGCGGAATCCAGGGCGTCGAAGCGGTTGAGGCGGGCGGCCGCGGTCGCGTCGCCGGTGTCGGCGGCGGCCGGCAGGAAGGCGTAGTGCGCGGCGCGGTCCTCGATGGTCAAAATGTTGGCGTAGTCGCTCAAGGCGTCGATGATCACCGGCGCGTCGGTGAGGCGGCCCTGGTACATCTTGGTGAAGTCGGCGGTCAGCTGCTTGAGCTTGACCAGGTCGGCCTCATAGGCGGTGTCGTCTGGGTAAAGCGCGGTGAGGTCCCAGGTCGAAGCGGGATCGACATTGGCGCGGGTCAGCGGTGTGGTTGGCATGGGGATGACTTCCTTTCGTGGTTGCCCTTATTTTACCAGTTTTGGGGGCAAGCGCCGACCACTTCTGATATGATAAGACCAGTCAATATAAAGAAAGTTGTGATTACGTGAAACTCTTAAGCGTCGTGGTGCCATGCTACAACTCCGCCGATTACATGGCCCGCTGCATCGACGTCCTGCTGACCGCCGGCCCCGAGCTCGAGGTGCTGATCGTCGACGACGGCTCCCGAGACGACACCGGCGCCATCGCCGACCGCTACGCCAGCCAGTACCCGCAGGTCCGCGCGCTGCACGAGGCCAACGGCGGGCACGGCCAGGCGATCAACTACGGCCTGAGCCAGGCGACCGGGCGCTTTTTCAAGGTGGTCGACTCCGACGACTGGCTGGACCCGGCCGCCCTGGCCACGCTGATGGCGCGCCTGGCCGATCCGGCCTTTACGGCGGGGCTTGACATGCTGATCTGCAACTACATCTACGACAAGGTCGGCGCCAGCCACAAGAAGGTGATCCAGTTCCGCCACCTGCTGCCGCAAGACCGCACGTTCACCTGGGCGGACGTCCGGCTGCCGGTGGGCAAGTACCTGCTGATGCACGCGGTGATCTACCGCACCGACTGCCTCAAGGCGGCGCACCTGACCCTGCCGGCCCACACCTTCTATGAGGACAACCTCTACGTCTTCTACCCGCTGCCTTACGTCGAAAGTGCGCGGTACCTGGACCTTGACCTTTACCACTACTACATCGGCCGCGCCGATCAGTCGGTCAACGAGCAGGTGATGATCGGCCGCATCGACCAGCAGCTCTTCGTCAACCGCGCGATGATCGACTACTACGCCACGCTGCACCTGCGCGATGATCACCTGGCGCGCTACATGCGCAGCTACGCGACCATCGTGACCGGCATCTCGTCGATCCTGCTGCTGCGGGCCAACACGCCGGAGGCCTTGGCCAAAAAGCGGGCGCTGTGGGCCTACATCGCCGACACCGACCCGGCGCTTTACACCCAGATGCGCCACAGCCTGGTCGGCCGGGTGATGAACCTGCCGGGCCACTCCGGGCGCGCCCTGACCGTCGCCGCCTACCGCGCGGCGCGGCACGTCTACCAGTTCAACTAGCACCCAAAAAGGCGAGGCCGCGGCCTCGCCTTTTGTGTGCCCTGAAGGCTTCCTCACATGGTCGCGTCGAGAAACGCGAGCACGTCTTCTTGCACCTGCGGCAGGTAACCCTTGCCGTGCGCCGCACCCGCCAGCGCCCGCACGGTGAACGGCACGTCCGCCGCGCTGGCCGCGGCCGCCATCTGCAGCACGCCGCTCATCGGCACGAACTCCTGCAGCGAGTTAGCCAGAAACAGCGGCCCGGTGGCGTGGGTCACCCGCGGCGCCGGCGTGGCGGCCGAGTACTGGTCCTGCGTCGGCAGGTAGTTTTGGATGAACCACTTGTAAAACCCGGGGTCCGCGCCGTCTTGGTCGATGGTGGCGGAGGCGCGGGCGGCACCGGGGTCGCGTGGCGTCGGCACGATGTCTTGGTGCGTGGCGAGCCACGGCGCGATGTCCAGGATGCCGGATAGGGACACCGCCGGCATGCCGAAGCGAATCGCCAGCTCCACGGCCATGTTGCCGCCGGCGCTGGCGCCGACCGCCGCCATGTGGTCGCTTGGGAAGGGCAGGTCGTGGCGCTTGCACCAGCCCATCAGAGTCGCCATGTCGTCCAGCGGGGCGGGGAAGGGGGCGACGCTGGACAGCCGGTAGTTGGGCACCATCACGAAGTAGCCGGCCCCGGCCAGCGCCTCGGCCCAGTCGGCCTCCTTGCGCTTGTCGCCCTGGAACCAGCCGCCGCCGTGGATCAGAATGATGCCACCGCGGGCCGGAACCGCCGGCTGGTACAAGTCGGTGGTCAGCCTGAGCCCCTCGGCGTAAAACACATCCGTTGCAATCAATTGAGACATCCCGCACCTCCGCGTCCTGTTTCCTTCACTGTACGCGCGGGCACCCGGCGAGGCAATTAATCTGCTCACGGCCGGCCGCACCAAAAGTTTTTTTGGTCCGCCAGTTCGTGATGAGTTGCACAGTTTTCTCGGCGGCGGGGACACCGCGGCCCGCGCCCCGATGAAGCCGGTTACGCTCACTGGGTCACATCGTGAGACAGTGACGGAACCCCGGTGTAACAGCCACTAGAAATATTCGTGAAAAAATTCACCGAAACTTGTTTACAAATTCACAAAAGCTTGCTATATTATTGTTTGTGAAATGGTTAACGAAAACTTGCAAACAAATTGTGGAGGGATCCAGATGCTGAAAGAGACACCTAAAACTGAAGCGCCCGTCGATGTTGACAAGATGATCGACGAACTCGTTGCCAACGCCCATGAAGCGCTGAAGGTCTTGAAGACCTTCGACCAGGCCAAGATTGACCACATCGTGCACCGCATGGCGATTGCCGGCCTTGACCACCACATGGAGCTCGCGAAGCTCGCGGTTGAAGAAACCGGCCGCGGCGTTTACGAAGACAAGGCGATCAAGAACATGTTCGCCACCGAAGAGATTTGGCACGCCATCAAGAACAACAAGACCGTCGGCGTCATCGCCGAAGACAAGCAGCGCGGCCTGGTTTCCATCGCGGAACCGATCGGGGTCATCGCCGGCGTAACGCCTGTGACCAACCCGACCTCGACCACGATGTTCAAGTCCGAAATCGCGATCAAGACCCGCAACCCGATCATCTTCTCCTTCCACCCAGGTGCGCAGAACTCCTCCGCGAAGGCCCTTGAAGTGATCCGCGAAGAGGCCGAAAAGGCTGGGCTGCCAAAGGGTGCCCTTCAGTACATTCCGGTGCCAAGCATCGAAGCCTGCCAGAAGCTGATGAACCACCCTGGCATCGCCACGGTTCTGGCCACCGGCGGCCCTGGCATGGTGAAGGCTGCGTACTCCACCGGTAAGCCAGCGCTGGGCGTTGGGGCCGGCAACGTGCCTGCCTACATCGAGGCTTCCGCCAACATCAAGCAGGCCGTCAACGACGTCATCCTGTCCAAGAGCTTCGATAACGGCATGGTCTGCGCATCCGAGCAGGCGGTCATCGTCGATGCCGCCATCTACGACGAAGTGAAGGCCGAATTCATCGCCCAGGGCGCCGCTTTTGCCAAGCAAAAGGACATCCCGGCCCTGAGCAAGACCGTCATCAACCTCGAAAAGGGCTCCGTCAACCCACCGATCGTCGGCCAGAGTGCCCACACGATTGCGGACTGGGCCGGCATCGAGATCCCAGAAGACGCCCCAATCCTGATTGCCGAACTCAAGGGCGTTGGCCCGAAGTTCCCGCTGTCTCGTGAAAAGCTCAGCCCGGTTCTGGCCATGATCAAGGCCGAAGACCACGCCGATGGGTTTGCCAAGGCTGAAGGGATGCTTGACAACGGTGGGCTCGGCCACACCGCCGTGATTCACACCGCCGACGAAGACCTGGCGCTTGAGTACGCCGATCGCATGAACGCCTGCCGTGTGCTGGTCAACTCGCCTTCCACCATGGGCGGTATCGGCGACCTGTACAACGAGATGATTCCTTCGCTGACCCTGGGCTGCGGCTCTTACGGCGGCAACTCCATCTCCCACAACGTCGGCACCATCGACCTTTTGAACGTGAAGACCCTCACCAAGCGCCGCAACAACATGCAGTGGGTGAAGCTCCCCCCCAAGATTTACTTCGAGCGTAACTCGGTCCGTTACCTCGAAAAGATGGACGGCCTGGACCGCGTTCTGATCGTCGGCGACCGCGGCATGGAAAAGCTCGGCTACGTCAAGATCGTTGAAGACGTGCTGAACCAGCGCACCAACGACGTTCAGATCCAGACCTTCGTCGATGTTGAGCCGGATCCTTCCTCCAACACCGTTTACAAAGGCACGGAAATTGCCAAGTCCTTCAAGCCCGACGCAATTGTTGCGATCGGCGGCGGCTCCGTCATGGATGCGGCCAAGGGCATCTGGCTGTTCTACGATGGCGACGGCGACTTCTTCGGCGCCAAGCAGAAGTTCCTGGACATCCGCAAGCGTACCTACAAGTTCCCGAAGCCGACCAAGTCCAAGCTGGTCTGCATCCCGACCACGTCCGGTACCGGCTCCGAAGTGACGCCTTTCGCGGTCATCACGGACTCCGAAACGGGCATCAAGTACCCGCTGGCCGACTACGCGCTGACCCCGGACGTTGCCCTGGTTGACAGCCAGTTCATCGAAACCGTGCCGCCGAAGGTTGTGGCCGACACCGGGCTGGATGTGCTCTGCCACGCCACCGAAAGCTACGTCTCCACGATGGCCACGGACTACACCAAGGGCCTGTCGCTGCAAGCCATCAAGTCCGTTTTCGCCAACCTTGAAAACAGCTACAACGGTGACCTCGACGCCAAGGCCAAGATGCACGACGCCTCCACGATCGCCGGGATGGCCTTTGCCAACGCCTTGCTGGGCATCAACCACAGTATCGCCCACAAGCTTGGCCAGACCTTCCACCTGCCTCACGGGCGTTGCATCGCCATCACGATGCCGCACGTCATCCGCTACAACGCCAAGACCCCGAAGAAGCGGGCCATCTGGGCGAAGTACAACTACTTCCAGGCCGCTGAAGACTACGCCGACATCGCGCGTGCTCTGGGTCTGAAGGGGAACACCACCGAAGAGCTGGTTGAGGCCTACGTTCAGGCCATCATCGACCTGTCCCACCGCGTCGGCGTCAAGCTGAGCCTGAAGGACCAGGGCATCTCCAAGGAAGACGTCTTGGCAAGCGTTGATCGCCTCGCCGAGCTGGCTTACGAGGATAACTGCACGGTCACCAACCCGGTTGAGCCTTTGATCGCAGACATGAAGCAGATCGTGCTTGATGAATACGAAGGCACCGACTCCGATCCATCCGTTCGCATCTAAGTTTCACCAACCTTTCACATGCCCCGGCCGCCACTGGCGACCGGGGTTTTGTGTTCCCAGAGCGGAGCAGGGCGCACTTAGCCGGTCGGGTAGCGTAAGCCTGGCGATCGGGCCGCACTTTGGCCCGAGTGCCGGGCTTAGCTAGACGAACCGGCGTTGCCCTGCGTAGCTCGACGAAACCAGAGCGGCCCAAGGCGCTCTTAGCCGGTCGGGTAGCCTAGCGCGGATGCGTGGCCGGGCTTTGGCCCGAGCGCGAAGCTTTGCGGATTGTGCAGCGACAGATGGAGCAGGCCAAAATCTAAATCGACTGAGCGCACTCCGGCGTCGCGAGCCAGCGGCGTCGCGTGCGGTCGATGTCCGGGTTGGGGTGGCCATCGGCGTCGCAATCGCCCGGCCGGTAGCGCGTGAATTGCATTCATGGTAGAATAAATCAGTATATGAAAAGGAGCGGTGTCGGTTGCAAGAACAAAAAAGGCGGTTCAAGGCCGTAATCAATGGCAAGTCCTACACGATCGTCGGGCCCGGCAGCGCGGCGCACTTTGAGGCGGTAACTGCGATGCTCAACGAGCGGCTCGCGCAGATCAAGGGCCTCGCGCCGAGTCTCAGTTCAGAGGATGCTGCCATTCTGTTGGCCTTCAACGCGTTGTCCGACGCGGTCAAGATCCAAGCGCAGGCGCAGCGGGACACGCAGGAGTAATTATGCTGAGTTTTGTGATCATCTTGGCTTTGGCCTATTTCTTTTACGCCGGCGCACGGCGCGGGCTGATGCTTCAGCTGGTGCACGTGGCAGGCTACGTCCTGTCCTTCATGCTGGCGACCGCGCTGTACAAGGGGCTGGCCAATCAGATCTCGCTTCTGGTGCCGTACCCGTCGGCCACCGAGCAGAGCCGTTTCGTGTTCTTTGATAACCAAGTCGGTCTGACGCTGGACGCCGCGTTTTACCGCGGCGTCGCGTTCGTGACGGTGCTGGCACTGGGCTGGCTGGTCACGCGCTTCGTTGCGCTTTGGCTGCACGACCTGAAGTACCGGCCGCTGGACTCGCACGTCAATTGGCTGCTCGGCGGTTTTCTCAACGTCGCGATGGGCTACCTGTTCATCTTCCTGCTGCTGTACCTGGTGGCGCTGATCCCAATCGGCGGCCTGCAGGACATGCTGGCCAACTCGCTGGTCGGCCGCGCGATGGTGCGCTACTCGCCGGTCCTGACGAAGCTGTTCACCACGCTTTGGGTGGCGGGCTAAACAGAATGTGCGACCAAGGCGAGGCGCAGGCCTCGCCTTTTGCCTGCCCGGCGACTCTAAGTGAAAGGAAAAACTATGAATACTAAAATTCTCCAAACCCTGGCCTACGACCGCATCGTCGCCGCGCTGCAGCAGGAGGTCGCCACGGCCGCCGGTTCCCAGCGCGTCGCGGCGATGCGGCCGCAGACCAACGCGGATGAGGTCCAGGCGGGCCTGGACGAAACCGCGGACGGGGCGACCATTCTGCGCCTGAAGGGCGGGATCCCGATTCCGACCCTCGGCAACATCGGCCCGTCCTTGAAGCGCGTGCGCATCGGCTCGGTGCTCAACGGCACGGAGCTTGCGGCGCTTGCGCGGGTGCTGCGCACGGTCAGCGCCGTCGACCGCTTCCTGACCGATCTGGCCGACAACGTCGACCTGCGCGTGGTGTACGACCTTCAGCAGGCGCTGACCACGCTGCCGCAGCTTGAGCGGCGCCTGACCACGGCGGTGGACGAGGAGGGCAACCTGACCGATGAGGCCAGCCCCGAGCTCGGCCGCATCCGCCAGTCGATCAAGCGGCTGGAGGGCGACATCCGCTCGCGCATGGACAACTACACCCGCGGCGGCACCGCCAAGTACCTGTCGGACCCGATCGTCACCATCCGCGACGACCGCTACGTGATTCCGGTGCTGGCGCAGTACCGCGGCCAGTTCGGCGGCGTGGTGCACGACCAAAGCGCCAGCGGCCAGACCCTGTTCATCGAGCCGCAGGCGATCGTCGAGATGAACAACCGGCTGCGCGAGGCGCAGATTGCGGAGGCCACCGAGATCGAGCGCGTTTTGGCCGAGCTCTCCGATGAGGTCTCGCCCAACGCGACCGCGCTGGCCGCCAACGCCGAGGTGATCGGCCACCTCGACTTCATCAACGCCAAGGCCAAGTACGCGCGGCTGATCAAGGCGACTGAGCCGACCGTCTCGCGCGAAAACCACGTCGACCTGCTGGCGGCGCGTCACCCGCTTTTGGACCCGCACCGCGTCGTGCCCAACCGCATCACGCTGGGTCAGGACTACCAGGCGATCGTGGTCACCGGCCCGAACACCGGGGGCAAAACGATCACGCTGAAAACCCTGGGGCTTCTGCAGCTGATGGGCCAATCCGGCCTGTTCATCCCGGCCGCGGCCAACAGCCAGATCGGCGTGTTCTCCGACATCTTTGCCGACATCGGCGACGAGCAGTCCATCGAGCAGAACCTCAGCACGTTTTCCGCCCACATGTCCAACACCATCACCATCCTCGACCACCTGGACAAGGACGCCCTGGTGCTGTTCGACGAGCTGGGCGCCGGCACCGACCCGCAGGAGGGCGCGGCCTTGGCCATCGCCATCCTCGATGAGGTCGGCGTGATCGGCGCGGACGTCGTTGCCACCACCCACTACCCGGAGCTGAAGCTGTACGGCTACAACACGCCCAACACGATCAACGCCTCCATGGAGTTCGACGTCGCGACGCTGCAGCCGACCTACAAGCTGCTGATCGGGGTGCCGGGGCGCAGTAACGCCTTTGACATCTCGCTTCGGCTGGGGCTTGACGCGACCATCGTCGACCGCGCGAAGCTGTTGATCGCCGATGACTCGCACGACCTGAACAACATGATTGCGGACCTCGAAAGCCAGCGCAAGGCGGCCGAAACCGAGTACAAGGCGACGCGCCACGAGCTCGACGAGGCCGAAAAGCTCCACAAGGACCTGCAAAGCGCCTACACCGAGTTTTTCAACGAGCGCGAGCGGCAGCTCAACGCCGCCAAGGACCAGGCCAACGCGATCGTCGACAAGGCGCAGGACAAGGCCGACAAGATCATCAAGACCCTGCGCCAGATGCAGCTGACCAACCCGGGCACCGTCAAGGAGAACCAGCTGATCGACGCCAAGACCGAGCTGGCCAACCTGCACCAGGAGAAAAAGCAGCCCAACCGCGTGCTGCGCCGCGAGAAGCGCAAGCAGGCGCTGGCGGCCGGCGACCGCGTCAAGGTGCTGAGCTACGGCCAGACCGGCGACCTGATCGAGCAGGCCGACAGCAAGCACTGGGACGTCCAGATCGGCATCATGCGCATGCGCATCGCGACCAGCGACATCGAGAAAATCAAAGACGACCCGGAGCCCGAGCCCAAGCGGCGCATCACCGGTGTCAAGGGCGGCGGCATGACCGGCCCGAGCACCACGCTGGACCTGCGCGGCCAGCGCTACGACGAGGCGATGGCCAATCTCGACAGCTACATCGACTCGGCCCTTTTGGCCAACTACCAGCAGGTCACCATCATCCACGGCCTGGGCACCGGCGCGATTCGCAACGGCGTGACCCAGTACCTGAAACGCAACCGACAGGTGAAGAAGTTCGGCTTCGCGCCGCAAAACGCCGGCGGCTCCGGCGCCACCATCGTCGAATTCAAGTAGGGCTTGCGGCGACTACCGGCGCCCCCAAAGCGGTGGCGGCGGTGAACCGAGTGGGGGAACGCTTGCTTTTGGTTGCCCAATGAAGTAGACTGTAGTTAGTTACGAAAAGTAAGTACATGATAAGGAGTGACCGTGATGGTATTAGCTGTAACCGATCAGAACTTTGAGACCGAAACCGCAACCGGCGTGACCCTGACCGACTTTTGGGCAACCTGGTGTGGCCCCTGCAAGATGCAAAGCCCGGTGATCGAATCGCTGGCCGAAAGCCGCAAGGACGTGAAGTTCGTGAAGATGGACGTCGACGCGAACCCGAACACTCCGTCGAGCTTCGGCATCATGGCGATCCCAACGCTGCTGGTCAAAAAGGACGGCAAGCCGGTCGAGAAGATCGTCGGCTACCACACCAAGGACCAGCTTGAAGAAGTGCTGAACAAGTACACCGACTAACACAAAAAACGGCTCTGCGTCAACTGGTGTTGAAGAATAATTTGATATTTTCTGGGAGTTCCTCTTTGGAGGGGCTCTTTTGTTATTTATGCGATAATCTGGTAGATCCGCTCGAAGAAGTGAGCTTGGTCTCTGAATCCATAGCACGATCGCTTGAGCGCTTTGATCTTGCGATTAATCCCTTCAAGTGGACCGTTGGAACGCCAACTGTCCGCTGCCGCCAGAATTCCAGCCTGGTTCGATTTGAGCGTGCGGATTGCGGTGTCCATTTCGGTTCCGGTTGACTCGTAGTGTTCAAGTAACTGCCACAACCGCCGCGGATTGTGGCCCATCAAGGCATCGTGAAGCGCTTGGTAGGTTTCGCATACTGTGGCCAACCGAGGGTTGGCGGTGAACGCCACATCTAGGGCGCCCTGTTCCGTGATATGCTCGTTCAGCCCACGCATGTATTTGGTGTGTATCGCGTCCGGTGCGGCCTTGTGGAAGAGCCGCCACTGATGTTTAAGAATACGGTAGACTCGGCTCGTTTTGTCGTCGAGCTGCTTAAGCGTTGCGACGCGCACAGTGTCCACCGCGTGACCGAGCAACTGAACGATATGGAAGCGATCGATGATGAGCTGGGCATTGGGGAAAACTTGGTGGATAAAAGCTTGGTAGGAGGCGTTCATGTCCATTGTGATGGTCTGAACGGCGGCGCGTTCTGCCGTGGAGTAGTTGGCAAGAAAGAAGTCCTTGATAGTCTTATTCAGACGGTCGCCAAGAAGCTTCACCAATCGATGGGTATCGCCATCAATACAGATGAAGGACATCATATTCTGAGTTGATCGAAACTCGTCAAAACATAGGTTGGTCGGCAACTCCGGGCGACTGCGATGGTGGAGATGGGACTTGAGTTCTCGTCGAACTGTCGCTGCAGAGATACCCGTATTTTTGGCAATCACTGCTTCGGGGAGGGACTGCCTGGCAAGCTGTAGGACTGTTTGCTTGATTGAGTGGGCAATCGTGTCATTGTAGGCCACAAGCGGTGTCTCTGCGGAACAGGTACGATGGCAGGCCGAGCAGAGCCAGCGCTGTTTGGAAAGCTCAAGAAGCGTTGGAAGTTGACTGAGTGATTGAATGCGGATGTGTGTCGCCTTATGACCGTTAGGTCGCAACGCGTCTTCACCACAGTGAGGACAAGTATCGCGGTGGTAAGTGAGATCACACGCAATGACGTGGTACTGAAGGCGCCGCTTGCCCCGGCCTCGGTAGCCGTCGTAAACTGCGGTTACATGAATGTTCTCGTATGGCAATCCCAGGACAGAGAGCGTAGAATCAAGGTTGGACATCACTAATACCTCGCTTTGTTTTAGGTTTGGTCGCTTGGAGCGAAGAACGGGTGCTAGATGGTGCCCTTTTATTTTGCGCTGTTATTGAAAAAAGGTCTACACTCTCGGCGTTGGAATTCTCCAACACCAGAAAGTGTAGACCCCAAAAAACCCGCCGAAGATTCGGCGGGTTTTTCGTTGTGGGTTACAGGGCGATGGGGTGCTCCGCCGTCGGCTGCGGGGCCTTGAGGTCAAGCACCACGGTGAGGGCGACGACCTTCTTGCGCCGGTCCACCACGGGGTTGGCCTCGGCGACCACGCCGAGCACCTGCTGGAGGCTTTGGGCCAAGAAGCCGGCCTCGAGGCG
This sequence comes from Lacticaseibacillus kribbianus, assembly GCF_020180945.1. Taxonomy (GTDB): domain Bacteria; phylum Bacillota; class Bacilli; order Lactobacillales; family Lactobacillaceae; genus Lacticaseibacillus; species Lacticaseibacillus kribbianus. The sequence goes on from NZ_JAIPUL010000001.1 coordinate 243,964, forward strand.
AAAGTCCGGCTCGTCAAAGTTCTGGATGCGCGTCTCGACGACCGAGCCGCTCAAGGTGTAGTGGCGCTCGTTTTTCTTGGCGGATTCCGGCGCCAGGGTGCCAAAGCCCATCTTCTCGAACAACGCGGCGATGTCCGGTTCCGCGACCGGCAGCTTGGCGGCCAGCGCGCGGCCGGCCCAGTAGAGGATGCTCGAGGTTTCCACGCCGAGCAGATCCGGGAGCACCAGGTCCCGCAGCGCCAGCTGACCGAACAGCGGGCCGGTTGCCGGAAGGGTGAGTAGATCTTGATAACTTGCTTTTGCCATGACGGCCTCCTCGTGAACGTTACCCCTAGTATACTGGAATCCGCGGGAAAAAACAGCTCTAGCCGGCCCGCGGCGCCACTTGATTTTGCCCGTGAAGACGCCCACAATGAAGGTTCAGACTAAACGAAAGAGGCGTTAGCTATGAAGACGCAACCAATCGGATTCATCGACTCAGGCGTCGGCGGCCTGACCGTGGTCAAGGAGGCGCTTAGGCAGCTGCCCAACGAAGGCGTGGTCTTCCTGGGCGACCAGGCCCGCCTGCCTTACGGCCCGCGGCCCGCGGCGCAGGTGCGCGAGTTCACCTGGCAGATGGTGAACTTCCTGCTCGACCACGACATCAAGATGCTGGTCGTGGCCTGCAACACGGCGACCGCCGCGGCCCTGCCCGCGCTGAAGGCCAAGCTCGACATTCCCGTGATCGGGGTGATCGTGCCGGGCTCCCGCGCGGCCATCAAGGCCACCAAGACCCGCCACATCGGCGTGATCGGCACCGAGGGCACCGTGGCCAGCCACGCGTACGCCGACACGATTCACCGCAAGGCCGACCGGCTGGAGGTGACCGAGCTGGCCGCCCCGAAGTTCGTCCCGCTGGTCGAAAGCAACGAGATGACGACCCCGACGGCCAAGCGCGTGGTCGCCGAGACCCTCAAGCCGCTTTTGCATCAGGGCATCGACACGCTGGTGATGGGCTGCACCCACTACCCGCTGCTGCGGCCGCTGATCCACAACGTGATGGGGGCGGGCGTCACCCTGATCGACTCGGGCGCCGAAACCGTCAGCGAGGTGTCCACGCTGCTGGACTACTTTGACATCGCCAACGACGCGCCGGTGGCGGAGCCGGTGCGCGAGTTTTACACCACCGGCAACGCCGAGCTGTTCGACGTGATCGCCGGCAACTGGCTGGGCATGACGGTCCAGGCGACCCACGTGACCATCGACCAGCTCAAAACGGACGGCCCGAGCCGCGCGGCGGCCAAGACCGTCGTGGTGGCCTCCAAGAACGCGGGCAAGGTCAAGGAAATCGCCGCGATGTTTGCGGCGGAGGGCGTCAAGGTGCTCAGCCTGCGCGACTTCCCCGACGTGCCGACGGTTCCCGAAAGCGGTAGGACGTTCGAGGAGAACGCCCGGCTGAAGGCCGACGGGTACGCCCGGGCGCTGGAGCTGCCGGTTTTGGCCGACGATTCCGGCCTGACCGTCGACGCGCTGGACGGGCGCCCCGGCGTTTTCTCCGCGCGCTACGCCGGCGTCGGCCACAACGACGCGGCCAACAACGCCAAGCTGATCGCCGAGCTCGGAGAGGTGGCACCGAAAGACCGCACCGCGACGTTCCACTCGACGTTGGTGTTCGCCAAGCCTAACCGGCCGGCCGATGACCTGGTGGTGACCGGCACCGTTGACGGCCTGATCACCGGCATTCCCCGCGGCGACAACGGCTTCGGCTACGACCCGTACTTCATGCTGCCGGCACTTGGCAAGACCATGGCCGAGCTGACGGCGGAGGAGAAAAACGCGGTGAGCCACCGCGGCAACGCGATGCGCGCGCTTGAAAAGCAGTGGCGCGCCTGGTACGAGAATTAGGAGGGCGACATGAAGATTGTGGCAGTGAGCGACACCCACGGGGACCGGCAAATCCTCCTGGACATTCTGGGCTTTGAACCGGACGCCGCCGCGTACTTTTACGTCGGCGACTCCGAGTTTGCGGCCGACGACGCCGTGTTCAACACCTACCGCGCGGTGCGCGGCAACATGGACTTCGATCAGGGCTTCCCGCTGAGCCTGACGGCGACGATCGCCGGCACCACCGTTTTTGCGGCCCACGGGCACCGGCTGGGGGTCAACTACCAGCTGGACGACCTGATCGCGGCCGCCGGGGCGGCGAACGCCGACATCGCGCTGTTCGGGCACACCCACCAGCTGGGCTGCGAGATGCACCAGGGGATGCTGGTGCTCAACCCCGGCAGCATCAGCCAGCCGCGCGGCCAGTTCGCCAGCCTCCGCGGCACGTACGCGGTGATCACGGTGACGTCGGCCGCGTTCACCGTGACCTACCACACCCGCGACGGCAAGGCCGCCCCGGGGCTGGAGCGCACGTTCACGCGGTAGGCGTCGTTGCCAGTGGGGACCGCGCCTAGTTGGGCGCGTTGGGCATTGCGCCGCACGCGTTGTGAGGGTTGCCCGGACGACTCGTTCGCCCGGTTGACTTGGCTAGACCGTCGCCGAGCGTGCCGCCCGCAGCAATAGACGGTCCCGCTTAGTGAGGCCTCAAGTCACGATGTGAGGCGCAGGCGTGGGCGGGTCGCAAGACCGGTCTTTGGGCTTGCGGGAGCCCCACGTGTTCCGTCGCCCAGGCCCGGAGCTGGAAGCCTGGACCGGTCCGCGCCGGAGCCGGGCTCGCAACCACACGAGTGGACAGTTATTCAAACGGCCGCCGCGCCGCCACCCATAGGGCGTGCGGTGCGGCGGCCGTTTTGGCGTGCCTGATTACATGAAGACGGTCTTGTACAGCAGGATGGCGGAGATGCCCGCGAGGATCGGCGCGAGCACCGGGACCCAGGCGTAGCCCCAGTCCGAGCTGCCCTTGTGGCGCAGCGGCAGGAGCTGGTGCAGCAGGCGGGGGCCGAGGTCACGCGCCGGGTTCAGCGCCGGGCCGGTCGGGCCACCGAAGCTGGCGACCAGGGTGGCGACCAGGAAGCCGAGGGCCATGTGCGCGGTGCCGAGGTTGTCTTGGAAAAACGGCGCCTTGGTGATGCCCAGTGCCCCGAAGAAGAGAATGAATGAGCCGATGAATTCGTTGATGAAGCCGTTGAGCTTGCTCTTCGTGGCGTTGATGGTGCTGAAGGTGCCCAGGATGTGCTGGGTGTTGGTGGTCAGGTCGTAGTGCGGCTTGTACGCGGCGACCACCATCGCCTGACCGAACATCGCGCCGAGAAACTGCACGATGAGGTACGGCAGGACCTCCGCCCACGGGAACATCCCGGCGACGGCCAGCCCGATGGTGAAGGCGGGGTTGATGTGGTTACCGGAAATGCCGCCGATGATCATGGCGGGAATCATCACGCCGGCACCGTAGCCGACGGCAATCAGCATCCAGTCGGAGCCGTTCCCCTTCGTCCCTTTCAGGTCCACGTTGGCCACGGAGCCGTTGCCCAGCGCCACCATAATCGCGGTGCCGATGAATTCGGCCGCAAGCCGAACGCCTAAATCGTATGTCATTTTGTCTCGTTTCTCCCTTTGCCCTTTTTCTGAAAACACGTAATGCTCACATTCTACCAATTTATAGAAGTATAGGCAAGATTAACGAAGACGTAAAGCTTTTTGCTCGGGATGCAGTCCGGCCCGGAATCGGGTAAAATGAAGGGGTACCCACAAAGAGGAGTGTGCAAATGATCAACAAAGTGATCGATCACATGATGATAGAAAACCGGCAGCACTTCATGATTCCCGGCGAGGTCGTCGCCAGCGTCAACGAGGACAACTCGCTGCGCCACGCCTTCCTGGTGCTGACCAAGGTGCGCTACGCCAAGATTCCGGTGCTGGACCACGACGACCACCTCAAGGGGCTCTTGTCCCTTTCCATGATCACCAACACGATGCTTGGTCTCGACGACCTGAGCTTCGCGCCGCTGGATCAGCTGTGCGTGAAGGACGTGATGGAAAAGGACCTCGTGACCATCGAGGACCCGTACGACGTGGAGAACGTGCTGCACCTTCTGGTCGACAACCCGTTTTTGCCGGTGGTGCAGGCCGACGGCACCTTCACCGGCATCGTGACCCGGCGCGAGGTGATGAAGGGCATCAACTACATCGGCCACAACATCGACAAGCAGTACGCGGTCACCGCGCGCGAGCCGGTGGCCAAGGACTAGCCAACTCAGACAAGCAAAGACGCCGTGCAGTTCGCTGCACGGCGTCTTTCTTGTCTAGTCAGTCGGTTGCGTCGGGACGGTCGAGGAACAGGGTGGCGAGCACGCCAAGCACCGCGAAAACCAGTGCCACGGCCAGGGCGCCCAGCCAGCTGGCCGGCCACGCCGAGGCGATGCCGGTGCGCACCAGGATCACCACCGCCGCGGCGACGATGCCGGCAACGGCGTAGTAGACCTGCGCCTCAAAGCGCGCGAGCAGCCACGCCATCACGCGCGCGACGGCCAGCAGTCCGAGCGCCGCCCCGATCATGAAGGGCAGAAGCAGCGCGACGCTTTGGCCCGCGGCCGCGGCGGCCGCCCAGTCGCCGGCAAGCGCGGCACGCGCCGCCGTGCCCAGCTGGCCGACGGCGTTGTACACGGTGCCGTACTGGTCGATCACCATCAGCATGATCGACCCGGAGATGCCGGGAATCGCCATCAGCGCCACGGAGAACGCGCCGGCCCACAGCATCGTGAAGAAGTCGCCGGCGCTGGTCAGCCGCGGAATCGCAATCAGCGTGCCGGCCTGCCCCTCGCCGAGGCGTGCCAGGCCGTAGATGACGGCAAAGCCCGCGACGCTTAACAGCGGGTACCAAGGCCGCGGCGGGACCTGGCGCATTTTGCGCCAGACGAACGGCACGATGCCGAGCACCAGCCCGGTGAAAAACGCGTAGGCGGCGACCGGCCACGCCGCGGTCAAAGCGAGGATCGCCTTGGTGGACGCGAGGATGCCGATGGCGGCGCCGAGCCCGACCGGCACCAGCAGCCGCAGGTGGCGGCGCGGTGCTTCGGTGAAGTGGTTGACGGCCTCGAGCAGGCGGTCGTAGAGGCCGACCACGACGGCGAAGATGCTGCCAGACAGGCCGGGGATGACGAGGGCGATGCCGATGAAGGCGCCTTTGATCAAGTTGCGCATGGCGGGGTCCTTTCTAAAGGGAAGGGCGGCGGAAGCGTTGGGCGGGAGGTGCGGCCGCGGCCTCGCGAGCGTTGGCAGCGAGCGTTGGCAGCGGCCGGGAGACGGTGGTGCGGCGCGACGGCGAGAAACGGCGGGAAAGTGCAGCCGGGGCTACGGTCGCGGCATGGTCGGGGTCGGCAGCTGGATGCCTGATTCGGTCAGAGCCTGGCTGTAGGCGGCGAGAAAGTCGCGCTGGACGGCCAGCTGCTGACCGTTTTGGACGAACATCAGGACCTGGTAGGAGAAGGTGCCGTCGCCGTTATCGGTCAGGCCGAGGACGTCTGGGCCGCTCTTGATCTCCTTGTGGGTCGGCACCAGCTTGCGGTTGACGGCCGCGATCACCTCGTCGACCTTGGCGAAGTCAGTGTCCGGGCGCATCGGCAGGCGCACCAGCGCCTGCATGTTGCTGCGCGACAGGTTCGAGACGATGCTGATGTTGCGGTTGGGGATGTAGTTGATCGTGCCGTTGAAGCTCTGCACGATGGTGGTGCGCAGGCCGACGCTGGTCACCTTGCCGGAGATTGCGCCCAGCGTCACCGAGTCGCCGACGTCGAATTGGCCCTCCAGGATGATGAAGATGCCGGTGACGACGTCGGACACGAAGCCCTGCGCGCCGAGGCCCAGGGCGATGCCGACCACGCCGGCGCCGGCGATCAGCGTGCCGACGGGAACGCCGAGCGTCGACAGCACCGCGTACAGGTAGAAGAATAAGACGAGGTAGGAGAACGCGTTGCGCGTCAGCGTGTGCATCGTGTCGACGCGCGTCGGGCTGAGCCGGCTGCGCCCCTTGTAGGTCACGAAGCCGCGGTTGACCAGCTTCTTGCCGACGCCGTTGATGATGAAAAACAGCAGGGTGAACAGCACGAGCTGCACGACAACGGAGACGACGCGGTCGAGCACCCCGTCCCAGTTAATGTTTTGAATGTAGCGCAGGAAGAGGTTGGTCTGCTGCGTGAGGTCTTTCACCTGAGCCAAAAAAATCAAGGCAATCGCTCCAATCTATCCCTTAAGTGTACCAAACCGGGCCCCGGGCGACCACTGGCCTAAGGAAATCTTGACAAAAAACCGGCGGTGCGCGAGGCGGCTGCGGCCGGCCGTCGCGGCGCTCCTGTGACGGCCGCCGTCGCCTTCGCGGCGTCGGCGTGGGCACGGCATCGGCCAGGCGTGGGGGTTGGTCAAACCCGCCACAATGGCCAGAGCGTTGCCCCGGGCACCGGGGCGCGCTTTCGGCCGGTTTTTGAACGCGCTCACAAAGTTGGCGGTACCCCAACCACGCGCTATGTGGTACTCTTAACTTAACGGGCAAAAGCCAGTTAGGAGGGTGTTGCATGTCAGGAGCAGAAGTCGCCGGCGTGATCGCGGCCGTCGCGTTACTGGTCATCGCGCTGGCGATCGCGATCGTCGCGATTCGACTGTCGGCGGTCACTAAGGAAATCAAAAATACCGTGGCCGAGGTCAACCAGACCTTGACCATCGTCAACGGCGAAGTCAAGCCGCTGACCAATGAAATTGAAGCGTTGTTAACCAAATCCAACACGCTACTCAACGACGTGAACGGCAAGGTTGCCGCCGTCGATCCGGTGTTCACCGCCATCGGCGAGCTCGGCGAATCGGTCTCCGACCTGAACACGGCGACGCGCAACCTGACCACCAAGGTCACAAGCGGCGTCCAGAACACGGCCAAGGTCACCGCGGCCGCCAAGGTTGGACAGATGGCGATGTCAATGCTGAAGAAGAAAGACACCAAGGCAAACTAGGCGCAAAGTATAGGGAGGGTTCCACATGTCTAAAAAAAGTCATTTTCTGTTAGGGTTCGTGCTCGGCGCGGCCAGCTCGCTGGCGGCCACCTACCTGCTGACCCCGCAGACCAGCGAAGATCTCAAAAAGAAGTTCACGGACACCAAGGATGACCTGGCGGACCGCGCGGCCGACTACTACGACTACGCCAAGGACGCGACGGCCGAGTGGCGCGATTCCGCAACCGCGTTCGTCGACGAGCTGAAGGCCAAGGCCCAAAAGCCGGAGGCGGCCACCGCGACCTACGACGAGGCCACAACGGCTTTGAAGGACCAGCTGACGGCCGTGCCGGAAGTTGGCGGCAACGACGACTTCGACGACATCGTGCTGGACGGCAAGAGCGCCTTCGCCCAGGCCAAGGATCAGGCCGACACGCCTGAACCCGAGACCCCTGAGGCTCCCGCAGAACCGGAGGCCGAAGCGGACGCGGAAGCGCCGACGGACGCCCCGGAGCCAACCGAAGACTAGCAATCCCGAGCCACCGCAGCGCGGTGGCTTTTTGGTACCAGGGCGGAACAAGCCGCACTTAGGCCGCCGTCTAGCGTAAGGCCAGCGCTTGGGCCGCACTTTGGCCCGAGTGCTGGCCTTAGCAGGACGAGCGGCCGTTTGCTTGTGCAGCCCGACGATGACCAGGGCGGAGCGCCGCGGGCTTAGCGGGACGAGTAGCCTAGCCATGGGGGTTGGGGCGCACTATGCCCCGAGACCCATGGCGTAGCTAATCGCTCCCGCGTTGCGGCGCGCAGCCCGACGATGACCAAGGCGGAGCGCCGCGGGCTTAGCGGGACGAGGAGCCGACCTGCCGCGGCTCCTGGTCCCGGGCGGGTCGGCCTGTGCGGCCGGTTTCCGCCCGCAAGCGGGCTTCAACCTAGATTTGGAGCCGGAGCCGCGTTGCGGCTGCCCGTCTCCAAATCTGCCGCGAAGATGTCGGCAATGCCCGCCAAACCCGCGGTCACCGCTGACATCCTCGTTTCACGGGCCAACCCGCCCGGTCCCCTGCGTTGCTACACGGCGGGGCAGATAACCATCACCGGTTTCACCGGTTCTGAGGTTAGTCTTAGGTGGATGAACCTCGTGGGTAGGCACCGCTCGTCACGTGGTCACGGATGTGGGCTGTATCTGTGAGGGAATGAAAGTGTTTGAGATAAGTGATTGGAGGAAACAATGGCAAAACTGGCGGTGATCTCGGATGTCCACGGCAATCGAACGGCACTTTCCGCGGTGCTGGCGGACGCAAAGGCGCACGGCGCCACGGATTACTGGCTGCTCGGCGACCTGCTGATGCCGGGACCCGGCGCGGCGGACCTGTTTGCGCTGCTTGAGGCCTACCACGTGCACTACGCGGTGCGCGGCAACTGGGAGGACATTTTCGGGCGCGGGCTGACCGACCACTACCAAGACACCGCCAAGCACGTCTACTTCACGCGGCTGGCGCGCTTCACGGCGGCGCGGCTGACGACCGCGCTGCGCGCCCAGGTGCGCGACTTGCCGATGCGTCGCCAGCTGACCCTCGGCGGCCTGCGGTTTTCCCTGTCGCACAACCAGCCGGCCAAGAACTACGGGCAGGGTCTGGTGCCCGCCGGTCCGCAAGCGAACTTCGACGCGCTGGTGCCGGCCGGGGTGGACCTCGCACTTTACGGCCACACCCACCACCAGATCATCCGCTACACCACCGCCGAGCAGCTGGTGCTCAACCCGGGCACCGTGGGCATGCCGGTGTTCAACTGGCCGCACCACCCGTTCGACCACCGCGCCCAGTACGCCCTGGTGACCGTCGCCGCCGGGATGATCGACGCGCTCGAGCTGCGCAAGGTCGACTACGACGTGACCCAAGAGATCGCGCTGGCCAAAAGCGCGGGCCTGCCGTACCTCGAGCTGTACTTGGACCAGCTGACGACCGGGCGCATCCACACCTACGACACCGCCAACCAGGAGCGGCTGAGCGCGTGGTACGCCGCGCACGGGGACTAAGAGCCGAGCTAATCTCATACCCGCGGCCGATGAGCCCTGCCCCAGCCTTTGATACCATAAGTCAAAAGGCGAAAGGCGGGGGTGCAGATGGTCCAGGTGGAGACAGTGGTAACGACGCGCGAGGCGGTGCTGACGGCACTGGATTCGCATCCCGCGCGGCTTGAGTGCGACGCCCGGGCGCTGCCCGAGCTGAGCGTGCTGGTCGGCGTTCAGGGCGGCATGAGCCCGGCCGGCTGCACGCCGGACCAGATTGGCCGGCTGCTGGCGCAAAACGGCGTCGGTCCGCTGTGGCGCTACGTCCTGATGCGCGGCTGGGGCCCAACCGCGCTGGCCGCGATACTGACCGAGTACCGGCTGGTCGCCGCTGACCTCGACGTCGTCACGCTGACCAGGCGCTAATCCGCCACACGAAACACCCCCTGCACAGGCGTGCAGGGGGTGTTTCGTCGTGGACGGGGTCACTGCCCGGCCACCTCCAGCGCGCTTTCGTTGGTCTGCACGAAGTCGTGCAGGCAAGTCAGCGCGGTTTCCACCATGTTTTGCACCGCGGTGGCGGTGTAGTAGGCGATGTGCGGCGACAGCACCACGTTGGGCTGGGCCAACAGCGCCTGCCACTGCGGGTCGTTGAAGTGGCCGCGGCGGTCGAGCGCCAGCAGGTCGGCGGTTTCGTTCTCGTAGGTGTCGATACCGGCGCCGCCGATGTGGCCGCTTTGCAGCGCGGCAATCAGCGCGCGGGTGTCGACGAGGTTGGGCCGCCCGGTGTTGATCAACAGGGCGCCTCGGCGCATGCGCGCTAGGGCGTTGGTGTCGATCAGGTGGGTGTTCTCCGGGGTGCCGGGGATGTGCAGGGTCACGATGTCGCTTTGAGCCAAAAGCTCGGGCAGGGGGACCGCGGTGTAGCGCAGGCCGGCGATCGGCTGGCGGTGCGTGTCCGTGGTCAGCACGGTGGCGCCGAAGCCGTTGAGCAGGCGGATCAGCGCCCGGCCGATGCGGCCGGTGCCGACCACGCCGACCGTGCAGGCGTTGAGCTCGCGGCCGAGGTGCAGCGCCGCGGCGGGGTAGTCACCCCGGTGCAGGTCCGCCTGCACCGCGCCGGTGTGGCGCAGCAGGTAGAGCATGTCCGCGATGGCGAACTCGGCGATGGCCGCGGGCGAGTAGGCCGGAACGTTGGAGACGTGGACGCCGTGGCGCTTGGCGGCTGCGAAGTCCACGTTGTCCGTGCCGGTGTTGCGCAGGGCGAGGTAGTGCAGGTTCAAGGCGGCCATGCCGGCGAAGACGCCGGGGGCGTACGGCACGGTCTGGAAACAGGTGATGGCCTGGGCGCCTGCGGCCAGGCTGACGGTGGTGGGCGTCAGGAGCTCCGAGTGCAGCGCCAGCTGGTCTCCCGTCGCCTTGGCCCAATGGGCGAAGTAGGGACGTTCGGCCTCGCGAACGCCGAATGCGGCGATTCTCATGTGGTCAGATCCTTCCGGTGTGGATATAGAAACCTAAGCGTAGCACTTTTGGCCCGGCCCGGCGCAGGTGTGACAAAATCTTAAGAAATCGTTTCCAAATTATTCCCCGCCAAAAAGGCGCCGGTCGCCCGACGCCCTGTGGCTCAGATGTCAAAATGTGGTCGGCCGACCAGTGTGCCCTGGTAAAGGGCGGCCATCTCAAGGACGGTGCGGCTCACTTCGGCGACTAGGTCCGGCGGCGTCAGCAGGTGGGCCATGTTGCCCTGGCTCAAAAGCCACGCCTTGAAGGCCTCGGCGTACACGGTGGCCTGAACGGTGACCCTGCCCGCCGGCTCGTCTTGATCGATCAGGGTGGCGGTGGGCAGCCAGTCCAGCGCCGCGTCGGGCCGGCCCCAGAAGTCGAAGGTGACCGTCACCCGCGGCCCGGCAGCCATGATTGGCAGGTAGCGCCGCAGCTCGCCCTCCGGGTAGCGTCCCGCGTAGCCGTTGGGCTGCCCGTCCTCCGGCCGCAGCTTGTAGTCCTGGATCCGGTCGAAGCGGTAGAAGCGCTCGCCCGATTCGGCGACGGCAATCAGGTAGAAGTAGTGCTCGGAAAAAAGAATCGCCTTGGGTGCGACCACCACCTGCGAGGCCTTGTCGTTGCGGGAGCGGTAGCTGAGGGTGACGGACTGGCCGCGCGTGATGATTAGGCTGAACTGCCAGACCAGCCCGGTCAGCGGCCGGTCGTGGTGCAGCGGCAGGTAGTTGAACACCTCGTTTTGGATCACCCGGTTGATCACGCGGCGCTCGCTGGGCAGCGCGGTCTGCACGAGGTTGGCGATCAGTGCCTTGGCTTCATCGGCGTTCAGGGCGCGGCTGGCCAGAAGGATTTTGACCAGCACGACGACCTGCGCGGAGTTCAGCTCGCTTTCGCCGGAGTTCAGCTCGAAGGCGTGCGTGCGCTGGTTGTACTGCGCCGCGTAGGCCACCTCCTCGTGGTCGAACAGGGCGTTGAGCTGGCTGATGTCGCGCTGAATCGAGCGCTCGGTCACCCCGAAGTGCTTGGCGAGCTGCTGCTTGTTCAGCGGCACGTGACGAAGCAGGTGCAACAAGATGTAGACCTGACGGTAAGCGCTGTTGGCCATCGAACATTCCCCCTGACTCCCGAGACACATCATTAGACGGAACTTCTGCTAACTTTATTTTACCCGATACGTGGACAAAGTGTGTCTATTTGTTAAAATAATCAATTGTTGGCGTAACCATCACTGTCCGTGCCGCAGATGGGGTGAAAAATAACCCGGATTGCGGCGCGACAAGGCTCTGGAAGCGGTGGGGCCACCGCACGCGACGCAACGAGGACCGGGGGCTGCGGGCTGGACCGACGGCTTTGGGCGTGGCGCGCCGCCCGCGGTTGCAATCGCGGCTAGTCAAGGCCGCGCCTTTACGGTAGAATGACCAAGAGACGTTCGCCGATTGGCACGAAGGGAGGGGCCAGCCATGTTCATTTTTTTCAGCGGACTGGGCCACGCCCTGGTGATGCCACTGCCGCCGCCAGTGCGGCGTGCTGAATGACGCTTTCACCCGCGGATAGCGGGTGCCCTCGAGCCGCGCGGCGGCTCACTCACAAGAAGGAGTATTCCAATGACCGAAGCAGTTGATTTACGTGCAGGCATGACATTCGTTGAAGACGGTAAGCTGATCAAGGTGCTTGAATCCAATCACCACAAGCCGGGCAAGGGCAACACCCTGATGCAGCTGAAGCTGTACGACGTGCGCGCCGGCAGCACCGTGCAGACCACCAAGCGCCCGAGCGAGAAGATCGAGCTGGCCGTGCTCGAGACCAAGCCGGCCCAGTACCTTTACACCCAGGACACCCTGGCCTACTTCATGGACCTTGAAACCTACGAGCAGTACGAGCTGCCAACCGACAGCATCGAAGAGGAGCTCAAGTACCTGCTGGAAAACACCCAGGTCAACATCGAGTTCTACGGCAGCGAAGTGATCGGCGTCACCCTGCCGACCACCGTCGAGCTGACGGTCACCGACACCCAGCCGTCCATCAAGGGCGGTTCCGTGACCGGCGGCGGCAAGCCGGCGACGCTTGAGACCGGCCTGGTGGTCAACGTGCCGGACTTCATCCAAAACGGCGAGAAGCTGATCATCAACACCATGAACGGCACGTACCAAAAGCGCGCCTAAGTTAACTTTTGTGATTTTATCAACGGTCGGGCCCGGGTGGCGCGGCCGTTTTTGGTTGCCGAAAGACGCGACGACGGGACGGTTCCGCGGCGCCAGTCGGGCAATCGCGCGCTGCCGCGGCCCGTCACGGCGGTGCGGTTCGGGCACTTTCACCAAATCTTAATCAGGTCTTACAGCAACGTTATGTTTGCGTCGACCAATTCCTGTATACTTAGGGAAGGAGTTGTTTTGGGCGGATGGGCCCGGATTGGAGAAGTGACATGAGACAAGCCAGACATCGCAGCAGCCGACGTCACCTGGGCTGGGTGGTCGCCTTATTCGTTATCTTAATTGCAGGGGCTGCGGCCGGGGGCGGCTGGTGGCTCAAGCAGCGCCACGACCACGCGGTGGCCTCGCGCCAGCTGGCGGCCAAGCTCAAGGCGGCCAAGGCCGGCTGGTCCGGCGAAATCGTTGCGGCCAAGCTCAAGGGCGGCCGCGTGATCTACCGGCTGCCGGGCGACGTGACCCAGCCGGCGCCGGCGGTCGCGCAAAAGGCCCAGGCGGCGCTTGACGCCCTGCCGAAGGGCGCGACCGCCAAAACTGCAGTGGTGACCGTGGCGCTGCACGGGGTGCCGTACGGCCTAGCCAGCCTGGACGTGGCCAGCACCGCGTACGGGGTAGTCGACTACCGGCTGCACCAGGTTAGCGCCAAGGCGGCCGACCTTGCGACGGTGATTCAGGCGACCGGGCAGCCCGCGACGCTGCGGCAGCTGGTCGACACCGACCCGGCGCGCCGCGCGATCAACTACCAGGCGCGCCAGGTGATGGCCAACGGCTTGCACCTCGACGCCGCCGGGCTGCAGCGGGTGCTGCAGGCGCCGCTTTTGGCCAACCTCGACGCGGGCAACTTTCGCCTGAGTGCGACGACGTTGACCATCACCGACCAGGCCCAAAAGCCGGTTGCCGCGGTGCCGCTGGCCAAGGTCGACCGCTTCCTCAAGGGCGGGCGGGGCGTTGAGCTGCCCGGCAAGGTGATTGCGCTGACCTTCGACGATGGGCCCAACCCCACGCTGACGCCCCAGATTCTGGCGGCGCTGAAGACGGCCGGGGTCAAGGCGACGTTTTTCATGCTGGGCTCCGGCATCCACGACTACCCGGCCACGGCGCGCGCCGTGGCGGCCAGCGGCAACGAAATCGGCATCCATACCTACGACCACCAGTACCTGCCGGGGCTGAGCGTGGCCGCGGGGCTTGAGCAGGTCTACGGCAAAATGGCCCAGACCTACTACCAGACCTTCGGCACGCTGCCGACGCTGCTGCGCCCGCCGTACGGGGCAATCGGCAAGCAGCTGGCCGCCGCAGAGGACCTGCCGGCGATTCAGTGGACCACCGACTCGCAGGACTGGGAGTCCAAGAACGCCGGTGCGATCCTGAACCGGGTCAAGGGCACGGCCTACGCCGGCGGCATCGTGCTGATGCACGACATCCAGCCGGCCACGGCCCAGGCGCTGCCCAACGTGATTCGGGCGCTGCGGGGCCAAGGCTACCGCTTCGTGACGGTCAGTGAGCTTTTGGGCGGGCGACTTTTGCCGGGCCACCAGTACTTCGGTCGGGGCGACGAGCGCCCGGTCTGATGCTATAATGTTCGCGGCGGCCGACTGGGCCGCCGCTTTTTGGAAAAGGGGAACAACATGACGGAATTCTACTTTGTGCGGCACGGGGAAACCACGGTCAATCAGGCCCACCAGTTCAACGGGGGGCTGTCCAACGGTCCGCTGACGGCGGTGGGTGTCGCGGGGGCTCAGGCGGTCGGCGCGCGGCTGGCGCAGCACCACTTCACGCAGGTGCTGTCCTCCAGCATGCCGCGGGCGATGGCGACGACGGACCTGATCATGGCCGCCAACGCCTACGCCAAGACGACGCCGGTCCAGCCGGTCAACGCACTGCGCGAGATGATCCTCGGCGACTGGGACGGCCGCACGGTTGAGGAGCTGAATGCACCAGAGGCCATCGCCACCTACTCCCATGACCCGCTGGCCTTTGACGCGACCATCGCCGACCGCATCCACGCCGAGCACTACGCGGCGGTCGAGCGCCGAACCCGCACGGTGATCGACACCGCCTTTGCCGCGCACCCGGCCGGCCGCATCCTGGTGGTGGGGCACGGCATCGTGTTCCTGCTGCTGCTCAACACGCTGCTGGGCCGCCCGCTGGCTGAGGCGCGTGAGTCCCGCATCTTGCAAAACGCGACGGTGACCAAGCTGATCACCGCCAACGGCCGCGACTTCACCGAGGTTTACCGCAACCGGTAGGAGGAAGGGCGCATGCCGATTCAGATGGACAACGGCCAGACGTTTCTCGCGCCGGCCGCGCTGGTACCGGGGCACTTTTTCTGGCTGATGGTGGGCGGTGCGGTCGTGCTTGTGATGCTTGGCTGGCAGCTGTGGCGCCGGCGGCTGCAGCCGTTGCGCTTTGCGGCCACGGCGCTTCTTGCGCTGTACTTGGCGCTTCTTGCGCGCGTGACGCTGTTTCCCATTCGGTTGTTTCCATGGGGCGCGCCGGTGTATGCCCGCGGTCTGGGTCACCAGGTCGGCGGCGTCAACCTGGCGCTCGGCGTGCTGTGGGACTACACCGCCGACCAAATCGGCGGCAACTTGATCATGCTGGCACCGCTGGCCTTCTTCCTTGCGCTGCTCTGGCCGCGGTTGGCCGGGCTTTGGGCGAACCTCGCCGCGTGCTTCGCGGCAAGCCTTGCCATCGAGCTGTTGCAGCTGGCGATGAACCTGACCTACCTGGGCAACCGGGCGTTCGACGTCAACGACCTGCTGCTCAACACGCTGGGCAGCGTGGCGGGGTACGCGGCGTACCGGCTGCTGGCGCTTTGGTGGCCGCGGCTGGTGACCGAGGTGCGACGCAAAGTGTAATTTAGGGATTGCGCGTGTCCCCGCGGCCAGCCGTCCCGCTAAGCCCGCGCTGCTCCGCCTATCCTAAACGGGCTCCGCTGCGCAACGCGGGCGCGTCTGGCTACGCACTGGCACTTGAAGCAAAGTGCGCTTCAATCGCCAGCGCTAGGCCAGCCGTCCCGCTAAGCCCGCGCTGCTCCGCCCTCTAAATTAGTTTTTGCCTGAGGGTTGACATTTAATTCTAATGCGCGTATTCTCGTCAGCATACCAGTTCAAGGAGTGTTGAAGATGACAAGACGAACGACAACACAACTGAATAACGTGTATTACTACGGCTATTACGGATAGCGGTTTGTATCGGAGGATGCAAACCGCGCGCAGGTTTGCATCCATATGGTCGTCGCATTTCATCATGCAATCGATGGCCACGTGGATGAGCGAATACTCTCCATGTGGCCCTTTCTTTTCCGGAAAAGTCTGCGGTCACGGGGAGTATCATCCCGTGGCCGTTTTATTTTGGGGAAAAGAAGGAGCAATTATCATGAAGCTGAAAAAAATCGTGTTGAGTATGGCCACCGTGGCCGCCGTTATGAGCCTCGCCGCCTGCGGCAAGAAGGCCACCGCAAGCAAGGACACCGTCAAGATCGGCATCCTGCAGCTGATCGACCAAAGCGCGCTGAACGCGGCGCGCAAGGGGTTCACCGAGGAGCTCGCCGCCGCCGGCTACAAGGGCAAGAAGGTCCAGATCGATTACGTCAACGCCCAGGGCGACCAGGCCAACCTGAAGTCCATGAGCCAGCAGCTGGCCAAGGACGGCAATGTCGTCAACCTCGCCATCGCGACGCCGGCGGCCCAGGCGCTGCAAAAGGAGGACGCAAAGACGCCGATGCTGTTCACCGCCGTCACGGATCCCAAGTCCGCGGGCTTGGTCACAAACGGCGACGCCCCCGACCTGAACGCGACCGGCGTGACCGACGCCGTGGACGTCGCCGGCCAGATCGCCTTCACCCACAAGCTCTTCCCGAAGGCCAAGCGCATCGGCCTTTTGTACAACGCGGCCGAGGAGAACTCCGTGGTGCAGATCGCCCAGGCGAAAAAGGCGATCAAGAAGCTGGGCCTCAAGGCGGTGGTCAAGACCGCGGCGACGACCAACGACGTCCAGCAGGCGGTCGAGTCCCTGGCCAAGCAGGCGGACGCCATCTACATCCCGACCGATAACGTCGCGGCCGCGGCGATGCCGACCATCGGCAAGGTCTCCGAAAAGAGCAAGGTGCCGGTGGTCAACGCCGACGCGACGATGATCAAGACCGGCGGCGTGGCGACGCAGGGCATCAACTACGAGGACCTCGGGCGCCAAGCGGCCAAGATGGCGATCAAGATCATCAAGGGCAAGAAAGTCAA
The DNA here is from genome assembly GCF_020180945.1 of Lacticaseibacillus kribbianus. GTDB lineage: Bacteria > Bacillota > Bacilli > Lactobacillales > Lactobacillaceae > Lacticaseibacillus > Lacticaseibacillus kribbianus. Next base: position 260,810 of record NZ_JAIPUL010000001.1, read on the forward strand.
GTCGCTGGCCGTCGAGTCCCCGGCCAAGACGTCCCTGGTCACCAACGCCCACCGCATGAAGCTGTTCGGCCTGACCCAGGCCGACGCCCAGGCGGCCACCAAGTAAAGTTTCTCCGTTCTTCCTCCCGTTTCCGAAGCGCCGCGCGAATATTCAGCCTTGACATGAGAAAATTATGAGTGTAAGCTCGTACTCATACCAGAACAACTGGTAACGTCTAAGGAGTGTTGACCATGAGACAAGCAATGCCAACACAACTGAATCGCGAATTTTTCGCCGGCTTTTTCTTCGGATAGCGGTTTGCATCCCCAATGGATGTGAACCGCGGTTCACATCCATGAGGCCGGCGCAGTTAAGCGTGCAATCAACCGCCACATGGATTAACACAATCCATGTGGCCCTTTCTTTTTCCGAAAAAAATCAATGGCCAGCCACGTGGAGAAGTGCCCCGTGACTGGCCGTTTTTTGTCCACGAACTCAGGAGGAAGAAAGATTATGAAGATGAACAAAGTTATGGCCACCGCGGCCGCCGCTGCACTGCTACTGGTACTGGGGGCCTGCGGCAAGCGGGCGGAGGCCACCGACGGCACGGTCCGCATCGGGGTGCTGCAGCTGATCGACCAGACCGCCCTGACCGACGCGCGCAAGGGCTTCACCCAGGCGCTGGCTGAGGCCGGCTACAAGGGCAAGAAGGTCGAGATCGATTACGTCAACGCGCAGGGCGACCAGGCCAACCTGAAGACGATGAGCCAGCGCCTGGCCAAGGACGGCAACGACGTCAACCTGGCGATCGCCACGCCGGCGGCCCAGGCGCTGCTCAAGGAGGACCAAAAGACGCCGATGGTCTTCACCGCCGTCACCGACCCCAAGGCAGCCGGGCTGGTGGCCGACCTCAAGGCGCCGGACAAGAACGTCACCGGGGTCGTTGACCTGGTCGACATCCCGGCCCAGATCCGCTACATGCACAACCTGTTCCCCAAGGCCAAGACGGTGGGCATGATCTACAACGCCGCCGAGCAGAACTCGATTGTTCAGATCAAGGCCGCGGAGAAGGCGGCCAAGAAGCTGGGCCTCAAGGTGACCAAGCGCACCGTGGCCTCGACCAACGACGTGCAGCAGGCCATGGAGTCTCTGGCCGGCCACAGCGACGTGATCTACGCGCCGACGGACAACACCGTCGCCGCGGCGATGGCAACGGTCGGCAAGGTCTCTTTGGCCAAGAAGGTGCCGGTCGTGCCGGCGGCCTCCACGATGGTCAAGGACGGCGGCGTTGCCAACATCGGCATCGACTACAAGGACCTGGGACGCCAGACCGGCCGCCTCGCGGTCAAGATCCTGAAGGGTCAAAAGGTCAACAAGCTCGCGGTTGAGACCCCGGCGAAGGTCACCGTCATCGAGAACCCCGCGATGATGAAGGCGTTCGGCATCACGGCAGAAGACGCCGCCAACGCCGCCAAGTAGCACGTCGCAGGGCTGCGGCACGGCAGGCGGCTAGAGCACTTGCAACATCAGCCAAGCCGAATCAGATCTCAATGGCGCGCGAACCGCGGCACGCCGTCAAAGGTATCGCAATCCACGCGGTAGGTGGAGGCAGTGGCCTGTCCCCGCCGGATCCCGGCCCACACCGCACCGTCATCGTTTCGCAACTCACGCCAGCCGCCGATCGCGCTGGCCACGCTCTCAAGGAGAATCTCACAATGGATATTTTGATCTCAAGCGTTTCGCAAGGCCTGCTGTGGGCCATCATGGCCATCGGCGTGTACCTGACGTTCCGCATCCTGGACATCGCGGACATGACCGCCGAGGGGAGCTTCCCACTCGGGGCCGCCATCACCGCCCACGCGCTGGTCACCGGGCACGGGCCGCTGGTCGCCACGCTGCTCGGCGCGCTCGGCGGCGCGCTGGCCGGGCTGGTCTCCGGGATTTTGCACACCAAGTTCAAGATTCCCGACCTGCTGACCGGGATTTTGACCATGACCGGGCTGTACTCCGTCAACCTGTTCGTCATGGGGCAGGCCAACGTCTCGCTGCTGGCGAATATCAAAACGGTCTTCTCCCTGGTCGACCTCGGCGACAGCACCTGGGACACTATCCTGGTCGGTGCCATCGTGGTCGCGATCGTGATTGCGGTCTTGGTCTACTTCTTCAACACCGAGATGGGCCTGGCCGCGCGGGCGGTCGGGGACAACCAGGCGATGAGCGCCGCTAACGGCATCAACAACGACGCGATGAAGATCATCGTGTACATGCTGTCCAACGCGCTGATCGCGCTGAGCGGCAGCCTGATGGCCCAGACCAACGGCTACGCGGACATCTCGATGGGGATCGGCACCCTGGTGATCGCGCTGGCCGCCATCATCATCGCTGAGATCCTGGTGCGCAACCTGAGCTTCGGCGCGCGGCTGGCGACCATCATCGTTGGCGCCGTGATCTACCGCCTGATCATCGCCTGGGTGCTGGACATGGGGGTCGACCCGAACGCCCTGCGCCTGTTCTACGCGCTGATGCTGGCCGTCTTCTTGGCCCTGCCGCTTTTGCAAAAAGGCCTGGTGCAGTGGCGCGAACGGCGAGAGAACAAGGCCCGCATGGCCAAGGAGGATTAGCATGAAAGCCTTAGAGATCAAGCAGCTCCACCAGTTCTTCGAAAAGGGCACGGTCAACGAGAACCACGCGCTCAAGGGTATCGACCTGACGCTCGAGGAGGGCGATTTCGTCGCCATCATCGGCGGCAACGGCGCCGGCAAGTCAACGCTGCTCAACTCCGTGGCCGGCTCGATTCCGGTCACCCACGGCCAGGTCAAAATCGCGGGCAAGGACGTCACCTACCAGGGCGTGGCCAAGCGGGCGCGCCTGATTGCCCGGGTCTTCCAGGATCCCAAGGCCGGCACGGCCCCGCGCCTGACCGTCGAGGAGAACCTGTCCTTGGCCCTGAAGCGCGGCACGTGGCGCAACTTCTGGGCCAGCGGCGTCAAGCGGCGCGACCGCGAGCTGTTTGCGACCAAGCTCGCCAGTCTCGGCCTGGGGCTTGAGGACCGGCTGACCGCCGAGATCGGCCTGCTGTCGGGCGGCCAGCGCCAGGCGGTGACGCTTCTGATGGCGACGCTGCAGGCGCCGGAGCTGCTGCTGCTCGACGAGCACACCGCCGCGCTTGACCCGCAGACCAGCGCCACCGTGATGGCCCTGACCGAGCAGCTGGTGGCGGCCCAGCACATCACCACGCTGATGATCACGCACAACATGCAGGACGCACTGCGCTACGGCAACCGGCTAATCATGCTGGACCACGGCCGCATCGCCGTCGACCTCCGCGGCCCGGAGAAGGAGGGCCTGACCGTTGCAGACCTGATGCGGCTTTTCAAGGAGCAAAGCGGCACGGCGCTGGCCGACGACGCGGTGCTGCTCAGCTGATCAAATAACGTCCGGTTGAGTCACCTGCGCGCCTGTCCATGAGACGGGCGCGTTTTTTTGCTCGCCGGTGACCGCTGCGGGCCGAACCGGCGGCCGGCGTCTTGCACCCGGCCGCCGCGCTGTGGCACGCGACACCCTGCGATTAAACAACAATTGTGTTGTTTCTTAAATCAATAATTCGGTATAATGAGAGCGATTCGTGCCAGAGGCACAGCTTGGAGGAAACAACTTGGACCAATCCGTCGATTTATTCTTGCAAAAGGGTGCTGAGGAGAAGCTCAGCCTGTACCGTACCATTCAGCAGCTGAAGCGCACCGAGATCCCGGCTGCGACCCGCGTGCACCAGCAGCTGACCGGCAGCGCACCCGGCATCGACGAGGTCAACCTCCGCCGCGTGGCCAACCTGATGGGGCGCAACTACGGGACGCTTTACTACATCTACAACCAGCTGTTGGATCAGCTGCGCGCGCTGGTCGGCGACCCTGAGGCCGACACCGCCCGCCTGTTTGCGCTGTCCGAGGGCGCCGTGCGGATGTCCATGATCGAGCAGAGCGTGCCTTACCAGTTCCTCCAGCACGTCCTCGCCGAGGACTTGCCGCACTTCGAGGCCTTTGTCGACGCCGTGGCTGCCTCGCGCGTCACCTGCCTGCGCTACCTGCGCCCGCTGCGCGACATGGCCAAGCAGCTGGGGGTGCGCATCGTCTACGAGAAAATGCACCTGAGCGGCGACGAGGCCAACATTCGCATTTTCATGACGCTGGTCTACTGGCTGGCCACGGATGGGGCCAAGTGGCCGTTTGCGACCCCGACGCGCGAGGCGGCGCTCGATCAGGTCACGACCATCAGCGCGGCGTTCGAGCGCGACTACCAAAGTCCGGTCATCCGCGAGGTGCTGGCCTACTACAACAGCGTGACAACGCTGCGGCTGGCGCACGGCCACGCGGTCGCCCAGCCCGTCGCGGCGCTGAGCTACCCGGTGCCGAACCTGTTTGCCGCGCACACCGAGCTGAGCCGGGTCACCCAGTTCAACGAGTCCCAGCAGATGTACCAGCTGAACTACCTGCTGCCGCTGTTCGTGGAGGCCAGCGACCCGGCCATCTCGAGCACCCTGACCACGTTTCGCCACTACAGCCCGGAGCTTTACCACTTCACCGACACCTTTTTGCGCAAGCTGCCGGACACAGTGCTCGATCCCGAGAAGCTGTCCAGCCGCCTGATGGGGATGATTGCGGCCAACCTGCTGGCGGTGGTCACCAGCGTCGCGACGTTCGGCCGCGACCTCGGTGCGAGCGTCGCCTACGCGTTCAACCGCCGCATTGCCCTGACGAGCCCGGACGCCCACCTGGAGACCTTGGTGCGCCAGACGGTGGAGGCCGTCGCCATCCAGCAGCCGCTGGACTGGCTGGGCGAGCGGGACTTGAACGCGCTGAGCCAGGCGCTGTACGAGAACTTGCTGCAGGTGCAGCGCTTCGCCAAGCCGCAGCGCAAGGTGAAGGTCGCCCTGCTGCTTGAGCCGGTGATGCTGGGCTTCATCGACCTGGTCAGCTTTCTGCAGCAGCAGCCGTTCGTCGAGCTTTTGCACGATCACTACGAGGACGCCGACCTCGTGGTTCAGGCCTCATCGCTGCCACTGACACTCAGTGGTGAGAAGCGCCAGGTGACCTTCAAGTGGAACATGAACGCGTCGAGCGACCTGTTCGGCGAGCTTTACGGCATCCTGTACACCATGGCCCAGGATGAAATCAACTAGACTTAGCCAACCACCCACCCGACGTGTTCGGGTGGGTGGTTTTGCTGTGAGCCGGAAGTCCTAGGCGGTGTGCACATCGGCCGGTGTGGCAAGACGGGCTGGGTAGCGCGGCAGGCGGAAGGGCGGCACACAAAATTAGCACTCTCATTGACCGAGTGCTAAAAACGTGGTATCATCATTGATGTAGACAAGAAGGCGCAGAGGCTGCCGATCAGACTGAGTAAGGCGTCGCATTGCGTGAGGCCTTTTTGTTTACCAAAGCGTTGCCCGGCGAACTAAGCAAGACGACTGCCTGGGCGAGACGTTTGGGCCGCACTGGGGCCACGCGGCGCGGCGTCGCAAGTCGCACCCGCGGTGCCGGGCGCAGCTCGACGACACCGGAGCGGCGCGCGGTCAGGCAGATTGCTTGCCGGCCGCGGGCGCAACCCGGAATAATGAAGGAACAACGATAACCGCCGGCGCGGCCGGTGATAAGGGGGAATTACGATGGCAGGATTCAACGATCCGTTTTTCAGTAACGATATGGACGACTTTTTCGGCGATTTGATGCGGCGCATGGGCGATAACCCGAACCGCCGCTACGTGGTCAACGGCCACGAGCTGACGCCGGAGGAAATCGCGCGGCTCCAGGCCGGGCAGCAGCCCACCGGCGGCGCGATTCCGGTGCAGGACGGGAAGGCCAAGGGCAAGCCCGGGATTCTCGCCAAGCTCGGCCGCAACCTGACGGCGGAGGCCAAGGCCGGCACACTCGACCCGGTGATCGGGCGTGACAAGGAGATTCAGGAAACCGCCGAGATCCTCAGCCGCCGGACCAAGAACAACCCGCTTCTGGTCGGGGATGCCGGCGTCGGCAAAACCGCGGTGGTGGAGGGCCTGGCGCAGGCCATCGTCGCGGGCAACGTGCCGGCGGCGGTCAAGGACAAGCAGATCATCGCCATCGACCTAGCGAACCTGGAGGCCGGCACCCAGTACCGCGGCAGCTTCGAGGAGAACATCCAGAACCTGATCAAGGAAGTGAAAAGCGCCGGCAACGTGATCCTCTTCTTCGATGAGATCCACCAGATCCTGGGTGCCGGGGCGACCGGCGGCGAGGAGTCCGGCAGCAAGGGCCTGGCCGACATCATCAAGCCGGCCCTGTCGCGCGGCGAGCTGACGGTGATCGGCGCCACGACGCAGGACGAGTACCGCAACACCATCATGAAGGACAGCGCGCTGGCGCGGCGCTTCAACGCCGTGACGGTGCTCGAGCCAAGCGCCCAGGACACCGTGAAAATCCTGCAGGGCGTGCGCAAGCTGTACGAGCAGCACCACCACGTCCAGCTGCCGGACGCAGTGCTTCAGGCCTGCGTGGATTACGCCGTGCAGTACCTGCCGCAGCGCACGCTGCCAGACAAGGCGATCGACCTTTTGGACATGACCGCCGCGCACCTGGCGGCCAAGCACCCGGTGGTCGACCGGGTGGCCCTAGAGCAGAAGCAGGCGGACCTGACCGCCAAGAAGGACGCCGCGGCCAAGGCCGAGGACTTCGAGCAGGCCGCCAAGCTCAAGAAGCAGCTGGATGAGGTCGACGAAGCGCTCGCCAAGCCCGAGGACGCGGCGGGCAAGCCGGTGGTGGCGACGCCGGATGACGTCGCGCAGTCCGTCGAGCGCCTGACCGGCATTCCGGTGGCGCAGATGGGCGCCAGCGACATCGAGCGCCTGAAGACCATCGGTGAGCGGCTCAAGGGCAAGGTGATTGGCCAGGACGAGGCGGTCGACATGGTCGCCCGCGCGATTCGCCGCAACCGCGCCGGGTTCGACGAGGGCAACCGGCCGATCGGCAGCTTCCTGTTCGTCGGCCCGACCGGCGTGGGTAAAACCGAGCTGGCCAAGCAGCTCGCGCAGGACCTTTTTGGCAACAAGAACGCGATCATCCGCCTCGACATGTCCGAGTACAGCGACCGCACCGCCGTCTCCAAGCTGATCGGCACCAGTGCCGGCTACGTGGGTTACGAGGACAACGGCAACACGCTGACCGAGCGCGTCCGCCGCGATCCGTACGCAATCGTGCTGCTCGACGAGATCGAAAAGGCCGACCCGCAGGTGCTGACGCTTTTGCTTCAGGTGCTCGACGACGGGCGGCTGACCGATGGCCAGGGCAACGTGGTCAACTTCAAGAACACCGTGATCATCGCGACCTCCAACGCCGGCTTCGGCCGCGAGGCGCTGACCGGCGACAAGGATCGGGACGTTGACCTGATGACGCGCCTGGCGCCGTACTTCCGTCCCGAGTTCCTCAACCGCTTCAACGGCATCGTGGAGTTCAGCCACCTGACCCGAGACGACCTGTCGCACATCGTCGACCTGATGCTCGGCGACGTCAACGCGACGCTGGCCAAGAAAGGCCTGACGCTTGAGGTCACGCCGGCCGCCAAGCAGTGGCTGATCACCAAGGGCTACGACGAGGCGCTCGGCGCGCGGCCGCTGCGCCGCGTGATTGAGGCCAACATCCGCGACACCGTCACGGACTACTACTTGGATCACCTGGACGCCAAGGCCTTGGTCGCAGACCTTGAAGGCGACCGCATCGTGATTCGTGAGGCCGCCCCAGTGGCCGAAGCCTGATGTAATCGACCGCACGCGAATGCCCCCGGTTCTCGTTTGAGAACCGGGGGCATTTTGCGGTTATTCAGACGGTGCGGCGGCGTCACTCCGAGGCGGCCGGGGCCTCCGTCTTCGTCTCGCTTTCGGCGGCGGTGCTTGAGCTCGTCGCCTCAGTGCTGCTGGATGAAGCCGGCTCCTCGGTGGTGGCTTCTTCGTCGGCTGCGTCCGATTCTTCCGCCGCGGCGTCCTCACCATCGTCTGTTGTGGTCGTGGTGGTGGTGGTCGTCGTGGTCTTGGTCGACTGGCGCATCTCGGCGGCGGTCTTCGGCTCGTTTTTGCCGTCGGACTGGACGCCGTAGCCGTTGGTCAGGCCCGAGAAGTGCTCCCAAAACAGCGCGTAGTTGGCGTCGGTGCCGCCGATGCCGAACTTCGCCTCGGTGGCGCTAGGCGTCCAGTTGTTGTAGAGGCTGGTCGCCGTCTCGCTGCCCACGGTGAAGCTTGAGCCGTTGTAGAGCACGCTGCCGGCTTTTTGGCCGGTTTCCTCGTTCACCGCGACGGACTTGACGCCGTCGGGGCGCTGCATCTGCCGGCTCAGCTCGAACTTGCCCGGCATCACGCGGTAGGCGGCGTTGACCAGCTTGGCCCAGAGGCGCTGGTTGATGACGGAGCCTTCCGAGCTCAGGGTGTGGTTGGCGCCCGCGTTGTTGTCGTAGCCCATCCAGCTGGCCATGGTCATGCCGGGGGTCGAGGCGAGGAACCAGACGTCCTTGTAATCGTTGGAGGTCCCGGTCTTGCCGATCATGCTCGAGGTGTCGAAGCTCATCAGGTACGGTACGGTGGCCGCGGTCCCGGACGCGATGACCTGGTGGAGCATCTGCTGCATGATGTAGCTGGTGGCCTGGGAGAAGACGCGGTTGGACTTGACCTTGTGCTTGTAGACGACGTTGCCCAGCGGGTCGACGATCTTGTCGATGACGTAGGGGTCGACGTGGGTGCCGCCGCGCTCGAACGTGGCGAAGGCCCCGGCGGCCTGGCGCACGGTCACGCCGTAGTCGGTGCCGCCCAGCGCCAGGCCCAGCTGGCCGTAGTCGTTGGCGGTCAGGGTGTCGATGCCGTTTTCGGTCATGTAGCGCTTCACGTTCACGCTTTGGCGCAGGCGCGCGTACAGTTGAACGGTTGGAATATTATAGGAAAACTTCAGCGCGGTGGTCGCGCTGACGAACTTGTTTTGGACCACGCCGCCGTAATCGGTGACCGAGTAGCCGCCGAAGTCGTGCGGGAAGTCGGCCAGCATGGTGCCGGAGCCGATGATCTTGTTTTCAATCGCCGGGCCGTACACTAAGGTCGGCTTGATGGAACTGCCGGGGGAGCGCTTGGTGTCCATCGCGTGGTTGACCTCGCCCTGGGTGCCGCCGACGAAGCTGACAATCGCGCCGGTCTCGTTGTTCAAAAGCACGGCGCCGGTCTGCACCGGCTCGGTGGTGGTCGTGGACTTGCCGGTCACGGAATCGGTGGTGCGTGACGTGTAGGTCTGACCGAGCGCGCCCTTGTTTTGGGCGACCACCGTCTGCATGGCGTCGTAGGCCCGCTTGTTGATGGTGCTGTGCACCGAGTAGCCCTTGGTGGCCAAAAGCGACTTGGCGTCGGTCTCGTACTGGTTTTGAAGCGCCGAGTTCTTCTCGAGCTGCACCTTGCTGTGGCCGTCTTTTTTGGCCAGCTGCTCCGCCAGCACCTGGGTGGCCTCTGTGGTCACCAGGTTGTAGACGTAGCTGTACTTCTGGTTGGCCGCATTGGCGCTTTCGCGCGGCAGGAAGTCCGCCTTGAGGTCGTAAGCCTTGGCGTCTTGGTACTCCTTTTGGGAGATGATCCCGGCGCGGTACATCCGAAACAGCACGGTCTTCTGCCGGTTGAGGCCGAGGTCCAGCTGGGCCTTGGGCTTCAGCGCCCCGGTGATGGTGTAGGGCGTGTACACGGACGGGCTCTGCGGCAGGCCGGCGATGAAGGCCGACTGCGCGAGGTTCAGGTCCTTGGCGTGCTTGCCGAACAGGCCCTTGGCCGCCGTCTCGACGCCCGCAATGTTTTGGCCCTTGTTGTTGCGGCCCAGCGTGGCGATGTTCAGGTAGGTCTCAAGGATTTTTTCCTTGGGGTAGTAGTGGTTCAGCCGCAGGGCGTACATGATCTCGACGGCCTTGCGCTTGAACGTGGTCTCCGAGCTCAGGAACTGGAGCTTGACCACCTGCTGGGTCAAAGTCGACCCGCCGGTTTGGCTGCCAAGCCCCGTGAGGTCGGAGAAAACGGCGCGGACCAGCGCCTTGGGCACGACGCCGGGGTTTTCGTAGAAGTCTTCGTCCTCGGTGGCGACAAGCGCCTTTTGCAGCCACGGCGAGATGCCGTCCAGGTCGACGGTTTCGCGCAGCAGGTCGTTTTTCATGTGGCCCAAAGACACGTTGTCGGCGAAGTACAGAGACGTCGCCTTGTCCACGTTGTCCAGGGTGCGGGTCATCGCCGCCTTGGTCGGGACGCTGGTCTCGTGGATGATCTCGGCGAAGTAGCCGCCGAGGATGCCGACGCCGAGCGCGCCGAGCACGATCACGGTGCCGATGGCGTAGTAAAGAAGCGAGCGCAGGGTCTGAAGGGCCACCTCGACGTAAAGGGGCCAGGTTGTCTTCGATAACTTCGGCAGCGGCTCGGGCCGCGCCTTCTTGGGTTTGGGCGCCGCGTCGCCGCGGAAGTGTGCCCACTGATGTTTGAATCCGGTTTTCAAGTTGTTCCCACCTTCGTGTTGGTCGCAAAGTTACCCGTCATTATACCACTCACGGTTACCGGGATGAACCACCGTCTGGCGCGGGCCCGCTCTGGTCCGGGTGGCCTAGGGCGCGGCGCGGCGGCCGGCGGTCGCGACACGGGAGGGGTGGTACGGGCGCGGCGTAAGAATTTGATAAAAATGGTCGGCGGACCGAAGCCGTCGGGGCGGGCGGCCAGGCGGTGGGTGCGCATCCGCGGCGTTTGTGCTACGCTGAGGGGAAACATGTTCATGGAGGCCAGTATGTACCAGACGCTACTATTCGATGTTGATGACACGCTGCTCGACTTCAAGGCCGGCGAGCTCGCCAGCCTGCGCCAGACCTTCGCCGAGTACGGCCTGGCCTACACGCCGGCGATCGAGGCCGACTACCTGCGCCTGAACGCCGGGCTGTGGCGCCAGTACGAGGCGGGGGCGATCCCGCGCGAGCAGATCTTCACCAGCCGCTTCACCCAGCTGTTCGAAAAGTACGGCATCACAATCGACGGCATCGAAGCCGAGCACAAGTACCACGCGCTTTTGGACCAACAGGCGATCCTGCTGCCCGGGGTGGCGGCCGTGTTGGACCGGCTGCAGGGCGCGCGCTGCTACATCGTCTCCAACGGCATCGCGCCGGTGCAGCAGGCGCGCCTCGCCAAGGCCGGCATCCGCGACCGCTTTGACGCGCTGTTCGTCTCCGATGCCATCGGGGCGCCGAAGCCGACCACGCGCTTCTTCGACTTTGTGGCGGCCCACGTGCCGGCCTTCGACCCCGCGACGACCTTAATCATCGGCGATTCCCTGACCTCGGACATCCAGGGCGGGCTCAACGCCCACCTCGACTCGGTGTGGTACAACCCGCACTTCGTTCCCAACCGCACCGCGATTCGCCCGGTCTACACCCTGAACCGCCTGGCCGACCTGCCGACCCTAGTAGCCGCCAAGCGCTGAGGTGTCGACAAAACTGTGCTGCAACGCAGAAACCGTGTCGCCCCGCCATCCGCAATCGGATGGGGGCGGCACGGTTTTGTCGTCTCTAAGGAGTGGCGCGGCGAATCGAGCCGGTGGCCGCGCTGATTCGGCCGGCAGGGGTGTCGAGCAGCAGCGCCCCTGAGTCGGCGAAGCCCGCAACGGTGCCGCGGTGCACCGGCCCGGCGCCGGTCAGCACCACCGGCTCACCGACCCAGGCGGCCAGCTGCCGGTAGGCCGGCATGATGGTCGCGGGCCGGGCCAACAGCGCCGCCAGCTCGCCGAGCAGGGCGGTCGCGAGTGCGGTGCGGCGGTCCGGGGCGCCGCTGGCCTGCAGCCAGCCGATCGGCAGGGCCGTCGCGGCCAGCGGAATGTCCGGGCGCGGCCTGAGGTTGAGCCCGACCCCGAGCACCACGCGCAGCGGGTCCGGCACGGCGATCGCGAGGATGCCGGCCACCTTGCGCTCACCAAGCAGCAGGTCGTTGACCCACTTGATCTGCACGCGCGCCCCGAGCACTGCGGCGACGGCCCGGCAGGCCGCGACGCCCGCGCCGGGGTGATCAGCGCCGGCGGGCACGCCGAATCGGGTGCGAAGGCCAGGCTGAGGTACAGGCCGGCGCCTTGTGGGGAGTCGAAGCGGTGGCCGGCGCGCCCGACGCCGGCCGTCTGCGCGTCGGCGATCAAAGCAAAGGGCAGGGGCCAGTCCGCCAGGTGGCGCTGGGCCGCCAGGTTGGTCGAATCGATCGCGGCCACGGTGTGAACGGTCAGGCCCGGCCAGCCGGCCACGCCGGCCTGAATCTCTTGGGCATCCAGCATGAGCGCTCCTTTCAGCGTCAAAACAGGGACCCGGCGTGCCGGGTCCCTGGCGGTTACTTGACGAGGCGGGAGATCGCGTCGGCGTAAATCGCCACGGCGCGGATGATGTCGGCCACCGGCATGTACTCGTTGGCCTGGTGCATCACGTTCTCCTGGTCGGGCATCTGCGCGCCGAACGCGACGCCGCGGGTGATGATGCGGCCGTACGTGCCGCCGCCGATCACCTGCTCGTGCACCGGCAGGCCGGTGTGGTCGTGGAAGGTGTCAAGCAGCGTCTGCACCAGCGGGTCGGACCCGTCGACGTAGTGCGGGGCCTGGGCGTGGCCGTCGATGGTCACGGCCACGTGGTCCAGCCCAAGCGTGGACTCGATCTGGTCGCGAATGCCTTCCGCGTCGGTGCCTTGCGGGTAGCGGATGTTGACGGCGACGGACTGCTCCGCGTCCTGGCCGAAGGTGAACAGGTCGGGGCTTGCGGTCAGGTCGCCCATCAGCTTGTCGGTGTAGGCGACGCCGAGGTTGTGGCCGCGCGAGTCGTCGTGCATGTGCGTGGCGATGGCGGTCAGGTACTGCTTGCCGGCCGGGTCGAAGTCGTACGGGGCCAAAAGCGTTGCGAGGTAGGTCGCGGCGTTGACGGCGCCGCGCGGCTCCTGGGCGTGGGCGCCCTTGCCGGTAACGGTGATGGTCAGGCCGTTTGCGGTCTTCTCACTGGCCACCTTGACGCCGTTGGCCGGGCCAAACGTGGCCAGCGCGTCGGTCAAGGCCGCCGGCACGGTACCGGTGATGGTGGCCGTCGCGTCTTGCGGCACCATGTTGGTGCGGATGCCGGCGCTAAAGCCGGTCAGCGTCAGCGCGGCCGGGGCCGCGGCCACCGGCTTGAAGGTCACCTTGAAGGTCGCGATACCCTTTTCCCCGTTGATGATCGGGAACTCGGCGTCCGGCGAGAAGCCGAAGTCCGGGGCGGGCTGGGTCTCGAGGTAGCGGTTGATGCCGACCCACTCGGACTCCTCGTCGGTGCCGATGATGAAGTGAATTTTCTTGTTCACCGGCAGCTTGAGGTCGCGGATCAGGCGCAGCGCGTAGTAGACCGCGATGCTTGGGCCCTTGTCGTCTGAGGAACCGCGGGCGAACAGGTTGCCGTCCACGATCACGGGCTCGAACGGGTCGGTGTTCCAACCCGGGCCGGCCGGCACGACGTCCATGTGCCCGAACAGGCCAAAAATCTCGTCGCCGTCGCCGTAAGCGATGCGGCCGGCCACGTTGTCGACGTTCAGGGTGTCAAACCCGTCGCGCGAAGCCAAAGCGAGCATTGCCCGCAGCGCCTTGGCCGGGCCGGGGCCCAGCGGTTCGGCCTTCGTGCCGTGTTCCACGTCGCGCGCGGAGTCAATCTTGAGCAGTGTGGTGAGGTCTTGCAGTAAGTCGTCTCGGTACTTCTCGGCTTCTTTTTGCCAATCGATCGTCATCTAATCCCTGCTTTCTATTAATAGTCCCAGTGTCTCCTCCATTGTACCCGGTATGGGCGTGCGCGACAAACTCATTCGGCGAGCGCGGCCGGGCGCAGCAGGGAAAGCGCCCCGACGTGCCACAGTGGCCGCGGCGCCTCGGGCAGCGCCGCGCGGTTCAGCGGCTGCGGCGCGGTGCCCAGCGGGGCGGCCAACTTGTGGAGGCGCACCCAGCCGGTGGCGTCGGCCCGCGGCGCGCTGTCAACCACGGTGGTCACCCGGCACCAGACTTGGCCGCGGCGCAGCGCCACCGCGCGCACGCGCACGACCGCGCCGGCGACCACGCTGCCGGAACGGCCGCTTGCCACCCGCGCCGCCGGGTGCAGCGCTAGGCGCAGGCCGGCCGGCGCGGGAGTGAGGCGTTGGCCGGTCGGTGCGACGGTCAGGTGCCGCCCCACCAGCGCTTGCGCCCACCCGGCCTGGGGCGCCTTGGTCAGGGCGGCCATCGGCACGAAGCGGTTTTGGCCGATGCGGGCGTACCACCGCCCGCCGGATTCGACCGCGGCCGTGGCGGTGCAGCTGGCGCCCGGCGCCAGGGTCGTGCTCGTCGCCGCCAGCAGGTAGGGGTTCTCGTACACGGGCAGCGGCCGGTCGGTGGTGTTGACCAGACGTGCGCTCAGCGCACGGTGGCTGGCGTCGTGCCGCAGGTCGGCGTAGCGGTGGGCGACGGCGGGGTAGTTGGTGACGACGCCGTCGATGTTGAGGTTGGCCAGCCAGCGCCACTTGGCGGTGGTCTCGGTCATCTCGTCCCAGACGAAGACCTGCTGGTTCATGGCGTGCAGCGACTTGACCATCTCGGGGGTGACGAGGTCGACGGACACGTCGATGCCGGTCGCGTACTTGAAGACGGCGAAGGTGATGCGGTGCAGCGAGCCGACAATTAGGAGCCGCGGCACCCGCGGCAGCACCTTTTGCAGCCGCTTGAGGCTGGGCTTAGAAAAGGAGTGAAACATCACCCGGTCGGTCATGTGGTGGCGGGCAAGCGCCGCGGCAATCTTCTGCTCGAGGTGGGGGTGCGGCACGCCTTTTTCGATTTTGGTCTCGATCAGCAGGCGGCCGGCGCGGTGCTGGTAATGGCTTAAGACTTCGTCAAGGCTGTGAACGGGCTCGCCATTTTTGGTATGATAGGCGTGAAGCGTGGCAAACGGCGTGGTCGCAATCGCAAGCGGCGCGCCGGTCATGCGCTGGATTGTGGCGTCGTGCTGGACCACCAGCACCCCGTCTTCACTTTCCTGCACGTCCAGCTCGACCAAGTCGGCGCCGGCCGCAAAGGCGGCGTCGTCGGCCTCAAGCGTCTCCTCGGGGGCCGCGCTCGGGTCGCCGCGGTGGCCGACCACGGTGAAGCCGGTGCAGCCCAGATAGATTCCAATCAGTAAGTACAAGATCGCGTTTCGCATGCGGCAACTCCTTTGCGTGGTGCTTCGACCATACCACAAAAAGCGGGCGGGCCCCAAATGCGCAGCGCCAGCGGAGGCAACATGGCAGACAATCAGAAATTCGAAACGTTCGATCTCATTCAGGAGATCACGCTCAACGACGGCAGCAAGTACGCCGAGCTGGGCAACATCATGATGAACGGGCGCGCCGAGCGCGCGGCCCTGAACGGCCTGATTCAGCAGGTGCGCATCCTGCAGCTGAACATTCCGCACTCCACGGCCGTGCGCACCTACGAGCAGTACGTCAACACGCACTACCAGTTCCCGCCGGTCGACGTCAAGACCTGGGACGTGTGGGCCAAGCCCGAGGGGCCAATCTTGGCCGCCTACAACCAGATCATGAAGGAGAACCATGTGGCGTAAGTGGCGCTGGCTGCTGCCGGTGGTCGCCTTTCTCGCCTTCTTCGGTGGCGCCCGGCTGGATGCTAGGCTGTACCGCCAGCCGATCGCCCAGGTCACGGCGGTCACGGCGACCAAACCCAAGGCGCAGACCGACAACCTGGGCAACCGCGACCACCTGACCACCCAGCGCGTGGCCGCGCGGCTGTTGAACACGGCGCACCGCGGTCGGCGGCTCACCTTCACCAACGTGTACTCGTACTCGGGCGCGATGGACAGTCGGCTGGTGGTCGGCAGCCAGTGCTTCGTCTCGACCACGGCCGGCGGCGGCTACCAGCTGCAAAACCGCAAGCGCGACGGCATCGTGCTGGCGCTGCTCGGCTTCGCCCTGACGCTTTTGGTGCTGGTGATGCGCCGGCGGTTCGTCATGTCCGCGCTGAGCATTCTGGCCAACATCGCGCTCTTGGCGCTGGCGCTTCACGTGGAGCTGTCCAGCCGCGACGTCAGCGCCTGGTGGCTGTTTGCGGGCCTGGCGGTGCTGTTCACCGCCGTCACCACGGTGTTTGTGGTCGGCTTCAACCGCCAGGCCGCGGTGGCCGGCGTCACGACCATCGGCGCCACGGCGGCCGGCGTGGGCCTGGGCTACCTGATTTTCACCCTCACCGGCTACCGGAACCTGCACCTGGAAAGCGTGAAGTACGTCACCCAGGCGCCGCAGCTGCTGTTTTACGTCCAGATCATCATCGGCTCGCTCGGTGCGGTGTTCGACGAGTGCACCGACATTACGGCGGCGGTGTCCGAGCTTGAGGCCGGCGGCGCCGCGCGGTTTCGCGCCGGGATGGCGATCGGCCGCAACATCATGGGGCCGCTGATCGCCGTCCTGTTCATGATCTTCATCGCCGACACCTTCACGGAAAGCGTGCTGTGGCTGCGCAACGGTAACGCAATCAGCCAGACGGTGATCTGGGTGATGGGGCTGGGCTTCGCGCAGGCCCTGGTGTCGGCGTTTGGCATCGTGCTGGCGGTGCCGTTGACCTCGGGGCTGGCCGCCTGGGCCGCCCCCAAGGAGGTGGGCGCATGAGCACGATTCCCGCGCTGATGCTGGCGCTGTTGGTGCTGTTGACCCTGGTCGGCGGCCGGGCCGGGCTGAGCAACTTTTTGGCGCTGCTGATCAACATGCTGGTGATGATTGCGGCCGCCGTGCTGATGGCCGGCGGCTTCAACCCAATCGGTGTCGCCGTGGTCGCGGGGCTTGCGGTGCTGTCCGCGGTGATTTTCCTGTCCACGCGCGATGCGGCCGTCGCCGGCACGGCGTTCGTCTCCTCGCTTCTGGTGATGGCACTGGTGCTCGGGGTGGTGGTCGTCTCGGTCACGCTGAGTCACACCGCCGGGTTCGGGCCCGAGGACGCCGAGGAGCTCGAGGGCTTCTCGCTGTACGTCGGCGTCAGCTTCCAAAACATCCTGATTGCCACCGGGCTGCTGAGCACGCTGGGCGCGATCGCCGAGGCGGCCGTCGCCGTGGCGGCGGGGATGCAGGAGCTTGGGCCCAAGGTGACGCGGCAGGCGCGCACCCGGATGGCGGGCGCCATCATCGGCACCGGGCTGAACACGCTGTTTTTCGGCTTCTTCGGCGGCTTTGCCGGGCTGTTCGTCTGGTTCGCCCAGCTGAAGTACCCGCTGTGGCAGGTGCTGAACAACCAGATTTTTGCCGGCGAGCTGATTCAGGTGCTATTTGCGGTGATCGCCGTCACGCTGACGGTGCCGATTACCATGTGGGTCACGCTGACCCGCGCGAAGGGAGGACACAACTGATGGACTTTTTCATTGCGGACACGCACTTCGACCACGCCGACCTGCTGGGCAACAACGACTTCGCGCCGCGGCCCTTCGAAAGCGTCACGGCGATGAATTCGGCGATGCTGACCGCCTGGGCCGACCGCGTCGACGATAACGACGTGGTGTACCACCTCGGCGACATCGCGATGAACCCGGAGCACGTGCCGACCAACGCGCGCGTGCTCGCGCTTTTGCAGGACCTGCCGGGGCGCATCGTGTTCATCAAGGGCAACCACGACTACCAGGCGCTGTTCAAGTACCTGGCGGCCCACGACCCGGGCTGGCACAACCAGGCGAAGTTCAGCTTCCACGCCGTCGGCACCATCATCAAGGACGACCACACCCAGTTCATCCTGACCCATTACCCGCTGATGCTGGGCATCGCCAAGCAGACGCTGAACCTCCACGGCCACATCCACCACAGCATGGTGCCGGTGGCGACCAACCTCAACGTCGGCGTCGACGCCCCGGAGCGGGCACTGCTCGAGACGCCGCTTCCCTGGGGCAGCCCGCTGGCCGCCGCTGAGATTCACGCGCTGGCGGCGGCGAAAAAAATCTGGTTAGATAAAAGAAATTAGACATTTCACATTGATTTTTAATCACCTACTCGATAGAATGTCATTAAGACAAATTTGTGGAGGTGGTTAGGTGGATACGCGGGAAATGACCCAACTGCAAGGCGTCCGCCGCGCGGTGCTGGCCGCAAGCAGCGGGGAGCAGGCGGCGCAGGTCAACGCGCTGTTGACGCTGGTGTTTCGCAAAATCGAGGCGGGGGACTTCACGCCCGCATACTACGAGTACAGCTTCTGGCCGCAGCTTGCGCCCAAGCTTTTGCCCGCGCGCCAGGCGGCGATTGCGGCGCAGTTCACCGCGCTGCTTCAGGGGGAGAAGTGAACCGGCAGTTTTCTGGGACCGATCGAACGTGGTAAAATATCACCAAAGGAGTGATGTCCATGAAATTGATCGAAAACCCGATCCGGCTCAACGCCAGCCTGCACAAGATGCTGCCGTACACGATGCGTTACCTGTACGGCAAGATTACCGTCAAGGCCTTTCGCCTGTACACGCTGGGCGCCGTCCACGTGTACTTCATCGAGGGCTTCGGTAAGAATGACGTCGTGATGACCCACGACACGCGCACCATCAAGCAAGACGAGATCGATTTTGTCGTCGCGAAGCTGTTTCCGAACGTCGCTCCCGCGGAGTTGACCCTCAACCACGCGGCTAAAAACCAGATTGAATCCGACCTTCACCGCAAGATCCGCGTCAAGGACCTTGTGATCATCGAGCACGCGGTTGCATGACCGCGCCCGAGCGACGACCAGCCGAAAGGCGGTCGCTTTTTTTGTTTTCAGGGCGGAGCAAGGCGAACTTAGCCGGTCGGCTAGCGTAAGCCCGGCGCTTGGGCCGCACTTTGGCCCGAGTGACGGGCTTAGCTAGACGAACTGGCGTTGCCTTGCGCAGCCCGACGATGCCCAGGGCGGGGGACCGCGCACTTAGCGGTCCGGCGTAGGCTTGGACTCCAGCGCGAAGGGACCACGGCTTCCGGCTCCGGGCCGAGGCGGCGGAACGCGTGGGGCTCCCGCAAGCCCAAAGCCCGGTCTTGCGACCCGCCCTTGCACTAAGCCGGCACAAATCACCGGCTAAGTGCAATGTCACGCTGGCTCGCCTCGGCCCTCCGCCTCCAGCCGTGGTCCCTTCGCGTCTCCGCCCCACACCGTGGCGGGACGGACACTGGGGTCGCAACAGTCGAGGCAACGTGGCAGCTGGCTGTGCGGTCTGCCGCCTTGACCAGCATCATGCGAAGCAAGGGTGAGTGTGCGCGGCGGCTTAGCTAGGATTCCCGATTGGCCAATCATGGCCGCGACTGCGCGTGCGCGGGGTGGGAATCTGATTATCAAACCAGCAATGTGAATTCCTGACCGCCAGCCCTGACTTTTCGAGCAATGTTGATTGTTCGTGTTACCCGGTCCGTCGGCCACCACGGCGGCGTTCGACGCGGGCCCAAGTCAGGTTTACCGGAGAAAGGCGGCGATTGACCCGGTCGCGCTTTACGGAATGTTAAACTTTTGATAGTATTGCGGTGAATTGCGCGTTAAACTTACTGAGTTTGCTTTGGCGAACCGATCAATCTTGAATGGAGCATTCGAATGAATCATATCAAGCGCCTTTTGGTGGGGAAGCCTTTGAAGTCTTCTGAGGAAGGCGGACAAAAGCTAGGAAAATTCAAAGCCTTGGCCATGCTGTCAAGCGACGCGCTGTCCAGTGTCGCGTACGGGACCGAACAGATCGTCCTGGTCCTGACCACGCTGTCTGCGGCGGCCATCTGGTACTCGCTGCCGATTGCGGCGTTCGTCCTCGTCCTGCTGCTGTCCTTGACCCTGTCGTACCGGCAGATCATCCACGCCTACCCGAGCGGCGGCGGCGCCTACCTGGTCGCCTCCGAGAACCTGGGTCAAAACGCGGGGCTTGCGGCCGGCGGCAGCCTGCTGATTGACTACATGCTGACCGTGGCCGTGTCGACCTCGGCCGGGGCCGAGGCGATCACCTCGGCGATCCCCGCGCTATATGGGCACCAGGTCGCGATCGCCTTGGTCATCATCATCGTGCTGACGGCGATGAACCTGCGCGGGCTGAGCGAGTCCGCGAACTTCCTGATGATTCCCGTGTACCTATTCGTCGTGGCCATCACGGCGATGATCGTCTGGGGGCTGTACCAGATTGCCACCGGGGCGATTCCTTACAAGGCCACCGCGGTGGTCGGTGGGGTCGTGCCGGGCATCTCCGCCGCACTGATCTTCCGCGCCTTTTCCAGCGGGTCCAGCTCGCTGACCGGGGTCGAGGCGATCAGTAACGCGGTGCCGTTCTTCAAGAAGCCGCGCGAGCACAACGCGGCCAGCACGCTGGCCATCATGGCCACCATCCTGGGCTTCTTCTTTGCCGGCATCACCTTCCTGAACTACTGGTACGGCATCGTGCCGGAGGCCAAGGTGACCGTGCTGTCCCAGGTCGCCAAGGCGACGTTCGGCGGCACCGGCTTCATGTACTACGTGATCCAGTTATCGACCGCCCTGATCCTCGCGGTCGCCGCCAACACCGGCTTCTCCGCGTTTCCGGTCCTGGCCTACAACATGGCCAAGGACAAGTACATGCCGCACATGTACATGGACCGCGGCGACCGGCTGGGCTACTCCAACGGGATTTTGACCCTGGCCATCGGCTCGGGGCTGCTCATCACGCTGTTCCAGGGTTCCACGGAGCGCCTGATTCCGCTGTACGCGGTCGGCGTGTTCATTCCGTTCACGCTGTCGCAGACCGGGATGATCCGCCACTGGTGGCAGCGCCACACGACGGAAAAAGGCTGGCTGGGCAAGAGCATTGCCAACTTCTCCGGTGCTTTGATCTCCTTTGCCATCCTGGTGATCCTGTTCGTCTACCGGCTGCCGGACATCTGGCCGTTTTTCATCATCATGCCGGCTTTGGTCTTCGTCTTCTGGAAGATTCACGGCCACTACCAGGAGGTCGCCGCACAGCTGCGACTGCCGCAGGACATTGAGCTGCACGACTACGCCGGCTCCACGGTGATCGTGCTGGTCGGCAACGTGACGCGGGTGACCCGTGGGGCGCTGAACTACGCGCAGACCATCGGCGATTACGTCATCGCGATGCACGTGTCGATGGACGAGAACCCGAACAAGGAGCAAGAGACGCAGGCGGAGTTCAAGCAGGACTTCCCAGACGTGCGCTTCGTCGACGTCCACTCCTCGTACCGCTCGGTCGAGGCGCCGACCATCCGCTTCGTGGACATCGTGGCGCGCAACGCCGCCAAGCGCAACTTCACGACGACGGTGCTGATTCCGCAGTTCATCCCAAAGAAGCCGTGGCAAAACATTCTGCACAACCAGACGACCCTGCGCCTGCGCGCCGCGTTCGCCAGCCGCGAGAATGTCATCATCGCCACCTACAGCTACCACCTGAAGCGCTAGTGCCACCCCATTAGACATCACAGCGCTGGGCCCCGCCCAGTGCCCAAGCCGGCCGCCACGTGTCTCCCGAACCCGGGAAGCGCGTGGCGGCCGGCTTGCGCGCGTGGGTGTCAGCGGAGGGCCCGCGATTGCCGCGTCAGGTGGCGATTGCGCCCGGGTTGCTGCGGTGTCCGCAACGGGGTCCCTCGGGCGGCCAATTAATGTTAGAATTGTCCTAGCACAAGAATAGGAGCATTACCATGCCGCAAAAAACGCAAGACACGCCCATGATGCAGCAGTACCAGGCGATCAAGGACCAGTACCCGGACGCCTTTTTGTTCTACCGCATCGGGGACTTTTACGAACTCTTCTACGACGACGCGATTCGCGGGTCGCAGCTTCTGGAGCTGACGCTGACGGCGCGCAACAAGTCGGCGACCGACCCGATTCCGATGTGCGGCGTGCCGCACCACGCGGCGCAAAGCTACGTCGACATCCTCGTCGACCAGGGGTTCAAGGTCGCCATCTGCGAGCAGATGGAGGACCCGAAAAAGGCCGTGGGCATGGTCAAGCGCGAGGTGATCCAGCTGGTCACCCCGGGCACGAAGATGGACATCAAACCGGGCGAGGCCAAGGCCAACAACTACCTGGCGGCCGTCGTCCCGGACGCCGGGCGCTACGGGCTGGCCTACGCGGACCTTTCGACCGGCGAGCTCAAGGTGACGACGCTGACCAACCGCTTCACGCTTCAAAATGAGCTGGGCGCGCTGAACACCCGCGAGGTGGTCGTGCCGCCGACTTTGGGCGAGGGCGACACCAAGATGCTCGGCGCCGGGCGGCTTTTGAGCCAGGCCGAGCCCAAGGTCCTGGCCGAGGCCAGCTACGTCAGCCAGGACCTCGACGACGCCCTGCAGGTCCAGGTCGTCGCGATGCTGATGAACTACCTGCTGACGACGCAAAAGCGCAGCCTGGACCACATTCAAAAGGCGGTGGCCTACCAGCCGTCCGCGTTTCTCGAGATGGACCAGGACGCCCGCGCCAACCTCGACATCCTCAAAAACAGTCGCACCGGGCGCAAGGGCGACACGCTTTTGGCGGTGCTCGATCGCACCAAGACGGCGATGGGCGGGCGCAAGCTCAAGCAGTGGCTGGACCGGCCGCTTCTGGACCTCGAGGCGATCACGGCGCGCCAGAATCAGGTTCAAAACCTGCTGGACCACTACTTCGAGCGCACCGAGCTGCAGGAGCGCCTGACCAAGGTGTACGACCTCGAGCGCCTGGCCGGGCGCGTCGCTTACGGCACGGTCAACGGCCGCGACCTGATTCAGCTACAGACGTCTTTGGACCAGATGCCGGCGCTTGAGTCAATCCTCCAGAAGGTCGACGACGGCAGCTTCACCAAGCTTTTGGCCGCGCTCGACCCGGTGTCAGACGTCGCCAACCTGATTCGGCGCGCGATCGAGCCGGAGCCGCCGATCTCCGTCACGGAGGGCGGCATCATCCTGCGCGGCTACAGCGAAAAGCTCGACGGCTACCGCGATGCGATGGCCAACGCCAAGCAGTGGCTGGCCGACCTCGAGGCCCAGGAGCGCGAGGCGACAGGGATTCACAACCTGCGCATCCGCTTCAACAACGTTTTTGGCTACTACATCGAGGTCACCAAGGCCAACCTGAGCAAGGTGCCAGAGGGGCGCTACGAGCGCACGCAGACGCTGACCAACGCCGAGCGCTTCTCGACGCCGGAGCTCAAGGCCAAGGAGACCCTGATCCTCGAGGCCAAGGCCCACGCCACCGACCTCGAGTACGACCTGTTCCAGGAGATCCGCGAGCAGGTCAAGGCCCAGATCGGCCGGCTGCAGGCGCTGGCGGCCCAGGTCGCCGCGCTCGACGTGCTGCAAAGCTTCGCCGTCGCGGCGGAAAACGACCATTACGTGCGCCCGGCCATGCACGCCGGTCGGCACGACCTCGCGATTCACGGCGGGCGTCACCCGGTGGTCGAGCAGGTGCTGGGCGAGGCCCAGTACATCCCCAACGACGTGGTGATGCAGGACGGCACCGACATCCTCTTGATCACCGGCCCGAACATGTCGGGGAAAAGCACGTACATGCGCCAGCTGGCGCTGACCGTGATCATGGCGCAGGCCGGCTCGTTCGTGCCGGCCGACTCGGCGAGCCTGCCGGTGTTCGACCAGATCTTCACCCGCATCGGCGCGGCCGACGACCTCGCCAACGGCCAGAGCACGTTCATGGTCGAGATGATGGAGGCCAACGCGGCGCTGAGCCACGCGACCGCAAGCTCCTTGATCCTGTTCGACGAGATCGGCCGCGGCACCGCGACCTACGACGGCATGGCGCTGGCGCAGGCCATCATCGAGCACCTGCACGACCACGTGCACGCCAAGACGCTGTTTTCCACCCACTACCACGAGCTGACCGCGCTGGGCGACCACCTGCCGCGGCTGGTCAACGTGCACGTCGGCGCGGTGGAGGAGAACGGCACGCTGGTCTTCCTGCACAAAATGCTGCCGGGCCCGGCGGACAAGTCCTACGGGATCCACGTGGCCAAGCTGGCCGGGCTGCCGGCGGACCTGCTGAGCCGCGCCGACCACATCCTCGGCCAGCTGGAGGCGCAGGGCGCCAACGCCCCGGCGGCGCTAGCACCGGACGGGGCCGCGACCACACCGGTCGCAGCGCCAGCCCCAGTCACGGCCGCGCCGGCCGACTCAGCCGCGCCAGTCGCTGATTCGACCGCGACCGCCGCAGCCGCCCCATCCGAGGACGCCGAGCCGGTCGACACCCAGCTGTCGCTGTTTGCGCCCGAGCCCGCGGCGCCCAAGGCCGACCCGATTCTGAAGAAGCTCGGAAAGTTCGACCTGATGGCGGCGACGCCGATGGACGCGATGAACCTGTTGTACGAGCTGCAAAAGCAGCTGAAAAAAAGGCGCTGATCCCAGGCGCCGGTGGTTGAAAGGAGACGGAGATGCCGAAAATTCACGAGTTACCGGAGACCTTGGCCAACCAGATTGCGGCCGGGGAAGTGATCGAGCGCCCGGCCAGCATCGTCAAGGAGCTGGTCGAAAACAGCATCGACGCGGGCGCAACGCAGGTCGACATCCTGATCGAGGAGGCCGGCCTGCGCACCGTGCAGGTGATCGATAACGGCGCCGGCATCGAGGCCGAAGACGTCTCGACCGCCTTTTTGCGCCACGCGACGTCCAAAATCCTGACCACCCGCGACCTGTTCAACGTGCACTCCCTTGGTTTTCGCGGCGAGGCGCTGGCCTCGATCGCGGCGATCGCCGACGTCACGCTGACTACCGCGACCGACAACGGCCTGGGCACCAGTGCCCACCTGCGCGGCGGCGAGCTTCTAGACCAGCACACCACCGCCGCACGGCGCGGGACGCAGATCACCGTCCACGACGTTTTCTACAACACGCCGGCGCGCCTGAAGTACGTCAAGTCGCAGGCCACCGAGCTGTCGCGCATCGCCGACATCGTTAACCGCCTGGCGCTAGGTCACCCCGAGGTTGCTTTCGCACTGAAGAACGGCGAGAACCTGATGGTCAAAACGGCGGGGCACAACGACCTCCAGCAGACCATCGCCGGCATCTACGGCGTGGGCGTCGCCAAGCGGATGGTGCAGGTTGCGGCCGCAGACGACGACTTCAAGGTTCAGGGCTTCACCAGCATGCCCGACACCACCCGTGCCAGCCGCAACTACCTGAGCCTGATGATCAACGGGCGCTACATCAAGAACTACCAGCTGACCCGAGCGCTGATCGCCGGCTACGGCTCCAAGCTGATGGTCGGCCGCTACCCGGTCGCCGTGATCGACGTGACCATGGATCCGCTGTTGGTCGACGTCAACGTGCACCCGACCAAGCAGGAGGTGCGCCTGAGCAAGGAAAACCAGCTCGCCGCGCTGCTTCAGCAAGCGGTGGCCGGCAAGCTCGGCGTGCAGAACCTGATTCCGGACGCGGTGGCAAACCTGCCCAAGCACACGCGGCTGAACCTCGACCAGCTGACCATGGACCTGAACGCGGCCTCGACCGCCTCCCTGGTGGCCGAGCCGCGCGGGCCGCAGCCACCGGCCGCGGCGCAAGACGACCTGCCGTTTGCCGATGTGCCCGGAACCACCGGCCGGACGTCGGGTCGGCCGCAGCCGGCGCCGAGGCGTGGCACCGTGGCCGGCAACCCGGCGGGGGACCGGCGGGCAACGCAGGCCGGCGCCGCCGCACCGGAACCGCGCGCGCCTCAGCACGCCGACGTTGCCGCAGCGGCCGAACGGCCCGCAAACGGCGCACGCCCGACCCCGCAGGCACCGGATCCGACGGCCGCTCCGTACGGCCTGGCCATCACGGATCTTTCGGCTCAGCCGATTTTCAACGACCCTGAGGCCCTGGCCGCCTGGGACGCGCGCTACCAGGACCAGCCGAGGCCGGCCGTCGCGGCGGTGCCGGACCTGGCGCCGGTGCAGACGCCGGCCAAGCGCTTCCCGACCCTGCGCTACCTGGCCCAGGTCCACGGCACATACCTGCTGGCGGAGGCCGACGACGGGTTGTACCTGCTCGACCAGCACGCCGCGCAGGAGCGCGTGAACTACGAGCACTACCGCGTGACCATCGGCCAGGTTGCCGACGATCAGCAGGCGCTGTTGGTGCCGCTGGTGCTCGACTACCCGGCCTCCGACGCCGTGGCGATCCGCGCCCACCGCGCGGTGCTCGAGGGCGTCGGCATCTTCCTCGAGGATTTTGGCCAAAACACGTTCACCGTGCACCAGCACCCGACGTGGATGCAGCCGGGGCGCGAGGAGGCGACCATCCGCGAGATGATCGACTGGGTGCTGCGGGATGGCAAGGTCACGGTCGCGCAGTTCCGCGAAAAGGCGGCGATCATGATCAGCTGCAAGCGGGCGATCAAGGCCAATCACCACCTCGACGCCGCGCAGGCCAAGGCGCTGATCGCCGAGCTGGCGAAGGTGGAGAATCCGTTCAACTGCCCGCACGGCCGGCCGGTCCTAGTCCACTTCAGCAACACCGACCTGGAGAAGATGTTCAAGCGCATCCAGGACAGCCACGAAAGCTACGGCCAGGCCTGAGCCCGGCCGCCGTCCGGTTTCACCACCGCGCGCGCTGTGCTACAATGGACCAAACACATGTACTGCAAGCGCAGCGAAAGGCGGTAACTCATGTACGAATACCTCAAGGGCACCGTGGCGGCGATCACGCCGGGCTTTCTGGTGCTCGACGTCAACGGCGTCGGCTACCGGCTCTTGGTGACCAACCCCTACGCCTACCAGGTGGGGGCGGCGGCGACCGTGTACGTCCAGCAGATCATCCGCGACAACGACGAGTCGCTTTACGGCTTCACCAGCGCCGCGGAGAAGCAGACCTTCAACCAGCTTCTGACGGTGACGGGCATCGGCCCCAAGTCCGCGCTGGCGATCCTGGCCAACGCCAACACCGACGGGCTGGCGTCCGCCGTCGCGTCGGGCGACGTCACCTACCTGACCAAGTTCCCGGGCATCGGGAAGAAAACGGCCCAGCAGATCATCCTGGATCTCAAGGACAAGCTGGCCGCCCCGGCCGGCGACCTGTTCACCCCGGCGGCGCCGGTCGCCGACCCGGCCCTGAACGACGCGCTGGCGGCGCTGGTCGCGCTGGGCTACCCGGACAAGGCGGTCGCCAAGCTCGGCCCGAAGCTGACCAAGCTCGGCGCCAAGACCACCGACGCCTACCTGCGCGAGGGATTGAAACTGCTGAGTTAACCAGCGGCGACTTGTAGTTCGAGAAAGGAGGGCCACTGTGGCTGACGAAAGGATTGTCGACACTGCCGCCGACCTTGGCGACGACGCCGTCGAGCGCTCACTGCGCCCGCACCGGCTGGCGGAGTACATCGGCCAGACCGCGGTCAAGAACCAGCTGGCCGTGTACATCAAGGCCGCCAAGAAGCGCGAGGAGGCACTGGATCACGTTCTGCTCTACGGCCCGCCAGGCCTGGGCAAAACGACCCTGGCCTTGGTGATCGCCGCGGAGCTTGACGTGCACATCCGCACCACCTCGGGGCCGGCGATCGAGAAGCCCGGCGACTTGGTGGCGCTGTTGAACGAGCTGCAGCCGGGCGACGTGCTGTTCATCGACGAGATTCACCGGCTGCCCAAGATTGTCGAGGAGATGCTGTACTCGGCGATGGAGGATTTTTACATCGACATCGTGGTCGGGCAGGGCCCGACCGCGCACCCGGTGCACTTCCCGCTGCCGCCGTTCACGCTGATCGGCGCGACGACGCGGGCGGGGATGCTGTCGGCGCCTTTGCGCGACCGCTTCGGCATCACCGAGCACATGGCGTACTACCGAGACACTGAGCTCCAGCAGATTGTGCTGCGTTCGGCGGACATCTTCGCCATGCAGCTGCCGGCGGACTCCGCGCTTGAGATCGCCCGGCGGTCGCGCGGCACGCCGCGCATCGCCAACCGCCTGCTGCGCCGCATCCGCGACTTCGCGGACGTCGCGGAGCAGGCGGTGTCCGTGGCCATCGTTGATCACGCCCTGGATCAGCTTCAGGTTGACCAGCAGGGGCTCGATCAGATCGACCGCAAGATGCTCATGATGATGATCCGCGACTACCAGGGCGGCCCGGTGGGGTTATCCACCATCGCCGCCAACATCGGCGAGGAGACGGCCACCATCGAGGAAATGTACGAACCTTACTTGCTGCAGATCGGCTTTTTGAAGCGGACGCCGCGCGGGCGCATGGTCACCCCGGCCGGCTTCGCCCACCTCGAACAACCGTACCCCATTCAATGATTGGAAGGTAATCATGTTAACCACCGAAGACTTCGACTACGACCTGCCCCACGAACTGATCGCCCAGACCCCGCTTGAAAAGCGCGATGCCAGCCGGATGCTGGTGATGAACGCCGAGACCGGGGCGCTTGAAGACAAGCACTTCTACGACATTCTCGACTACCTCAACCCGGGTGACGCCGTGGTGATGAACGACACCCGCGTGATGCCGGCGCGCCTGTACGGCACCAAGCCGGACACCGGCGCCCACATGGAGGTGCTTTTGTTGCGCAACACCGAGGGTGACCAGTGGGAGACCCTGATGAAGCCGGCCAAAAAGGCGCCGGTGGGCACGGAAATCGACTTCGGCGACGGCCTCTTGACCGCCACCGTCGTCTCCGAGCTCGAGCACGGCGGGCGCATCATCGAGTTCCACTACGACGGCATCTTCATGGAGATCCTCGACCAGCTCGGCGAGACGCCGCTGCCGCCTTACATCAAGGAGAAGCTCGACGACCCGGAGATGTACCAGACCGTCTACGCCAAGGAGATCGGCTCCGCGGCCGCGCCGACCGCCGGCCTGCACTGGACGGAGGAGCTGCTCGCGGCGGCTCAGGCCAAGGGCGTGCGCCTGGTGTACCTGACGCTGCACGTCGGCCTGGGCACCTTCCGCCCGGTGTCAGTGACCAACATCGAGGACCACAAGATGCACAGCGAGTTCTACCGCTTCTCCCAGGAGGCCGCGGACACGCTGAACGACGTCCGGGCCCACGGCGGGCGCATCATCGCCACCGGGACCACCTCGATTCGCACGCTTGAGACCATCGGCACCAAGTTCGACGGCAAGCTTCAGGCCGACTCCGGCTGGACCGACATTTTCATCAAGCCGGGCTACCGCTGGCGCGCCGTGGACGCCTTCATCACGAACTTCCACCTGCCCAAGTCCACGCTGGTGATGCTGGTCGCGTCCTTCACCGGCCGCGAGAACATCCTGAACGCCTATCAGCACGCCATTGAGGAGCGCTACCGCTTCTTCAGCTTCGGCGACGCGATGTTCATTCACAAGTAACCAAGGAGGCCCCATGGAACCTGCGATCAAGTACCGCCTGCTGCACGTTGACAAGCACACCGGCGCTAGGCTCGGTGAGCTGATCACCCCGCACGGCACCTTTCCCACCCCGATGTTCATGCCGGTCGGCACCCAGGCGACGGTGAAGACCATCGCGCCCAACGAGCTGGACGCGATGGGCGCCAGCGTCATACTGGCCAACACCTACCACCTGTGGCTTAGGCCCGGCGAGGACCTGGTCCAGGAGGCCGGGGGGCTGCACAAGTTCATGGGCTGGGACAAGGGCATCCTGACCGACTCCGGGGGCTTTCAGGTGTTCTCCCTGGCGCACATGCGAAACATCACCGAGGAGGGCGTGCATTTTCGCAACCACCTGAACGGCGCGAAGATGTTCCTGTCGCCGGAAAAGGCGATCGCGATTGAAAACGCGCTGGGCCCGGACATCATGATGAGCTTCGACGAGTGCCCGCCGTTCTTCGAGAGCTACGACTACGTGGCCAAAAGCGTGGCGCGCACCAGCCGCTGGGCCGAGCGCGGCCTGCGCGCCCATCAGAACCCAGAGCGGCAGGGGCTGTTCGGCATCGTTCAGGGCGCGGGCTTCCGCGACCTGCGCGAGCAAAGCGCCCGCGATCTGGTCAGCCTGGA
Source organism: Lacticaseibacillus kribbianus (assembly GCF_020180945.1). Taxonomy (GTDB): domain Bacteria; phylum Bacillota; class Bacilli; order Lactobacillales; family Lactobacillaceae; genus Lacticaseibacillus; species Lacticaseibacillus kribbianus. The sequence goes on from NZ_JAIPUL010000001.1 coordinate 290,693, forward strand.
TTTCCCGGGTTATTCCATCGGCGGCCTGTCCGTCGGCGAGTCCAAGGAGGAGATGAACCACGTCCTGGACTTCACCGTGCCGCTTCTGCCGGACACCAAGCCGCGCTACCTGATGGGGGTCGGCTCGCCCGATGCCCTGATCGACGGCGTGATCCGCGGCATCGACATGTTCGACTGCGTGCTGCCGACGCGCATCGCGCGCAAGGGCACAGCGATGACCAGCCACGGCCGGCTGGTGGTCAAAAACGCGCAGTACGCCCGCGACTTCACGCCGCTTGACCCGGACTGCGCCTGCTACACCTGCACCCACTTCACCCGCGCCTACCTGCGCCACCTGATCAAGGCCGACGAGGCGCTCGGCGAGCGGCTGTTGTCCTACCACAACCTGTACTTCCTGCTGCACCTGATGCAGCAGGTGCGAGCCGCGATTGCCAGCGATTCGCTGCTGGATTTTCGCCGCGATTACTTCGAGCAGTACGGCTACAACAAGCCCAACGCCCGAAACTTCTGACCTTGGGCGGTGGTTAATTGCCCGCGAATTTGGTACAGTGTAGAGTGAACTAAATCAGAAAACGAGGTGCCTCAATTTGGGAAGTAGTTTTTCAATGATCATCGTGCTGGTGCTGATGTTCGGCTTCATGTACTTCGGCATGATGCGGCCGCAAAAGAAGCAGCAGCAAAAGCGTCAGGAAATGCTCAATGCCATGAAGAAGGGTGACAAGGTCGTGACCATTGGCGGCCTGCACGCCGTGGTCGACAGCATCAACGATGCCGATCAGACCGTCGACCTCGACGTCGATGGCGTGTACCTGACCTTCAGCCGCACGTCCATCCGCAGTGTCAACGAAACCGCCACGCCGGCGGCAGCCAAGCCCGCCCCGAAGAAGGACGAGAAGGCCGACGACGACCAAGACGACGACAAGGGTTACTCCGAAGACGACAAGTAGCAACGATAGCGGCCAGCTTGGCCGCTTTTTTTGATACCAGGGCGGAGCGCGGCGAACTTAGGCCGCCGTCCAGCGTAAGGCACGTCGGTGGGCCGGGCTATGGCCCAGTGACGCGCCTTAGCTGGACGAGCGGCCGTTGCCGAGCGGAGCCCGACGACAACCAGGGCGCCGCGCCGCGGAGCCCGACGATGCCAGGGCGGAGCGCGGTCGGGCTCCGACCCGGGCACGCCACTTCTTACGGCTCCGGGCCGGGGCAATGGTCCGCGTGCGGCTCCCTGGAGCCCAAAGTACGCTCTCCAGACCCGCCGTTGCTGTAGACCGGCAGAAGCGGCCGGTCAACAGCAATTTCACGCTGGCTCGCCCCGGCCCTACGCCTCCAGCAGCGGCGCGCCCGGGCCTCCGCCCTACACAGTGGTTTGCCATTGTGTTGTAAGTCAGGTGCGAAATCAACTATGCAGGGCGAAGTCCGAGCATACGTCAGCGGGGATAGTGGCCGTTGCCTTACTCGTGTCACTTGTGGGACTGCACGAACGGCGTCATCGGGTTGAAATCGTGGCATGTTGCTATGAACCACTTCTCGCGAAAGTCATGCGCGTCTCGGCCCGGCGATCGCGGATTTTCGACCCGGCACGCACGGCATTCGAGCGACCGTTATTTTTTCGGCGGGGCACCGTGCCACAGCGTCGTATCGACGCCGACCGCCCGGCTTTTCGCCCCGCTGGCACGCCGACGTGACACCGCATCCAAGTTGACACATGTTCATCAAACCGCTACAATCAGTGAGTGTAATAATTTACAAAATAATACAGCATCAAAGCATGGCACCACATGATGAGATGATGCGGAGGTGACAAGATGAGCGCAGAAATGCTGGTCTCGATAATCCTCGCCGTCATCGCTTTAGCCGTGGGAGTACTCCTCGGGATCAAGATCCAGACCGATCGTCACAACAAGGCGGTCGATCAGGCCCACACCAGTGCGGCCGGGATCATCGAGACCGCGAATAAGGAAGCCGCGACCCTGAAGAAAGAGAAGCTGGTTGAGGCACGCGATGAAGCCCATCGCTACCAAAGCCAGGTCGAAGCCGAGCTGAAGGACCGGCGCACCGAGGTACAACAATCGGAGCACCGCCTGCTGCAGCGCGAGGAAACTCTGGATCGCCGCGACGACACGCTGGACCGCAAGGAAACCAGCCTGTCGAATCGGGAAGGAAACCTGAACCAACGGCAAACCCGGCTGGATGCCCGTGAAAAGGACATCGAAGCCGCGATCACGCAGCAACAAACTGAGCTCGAGCGCATCGCCGAAATGACCAAGAGTCAGGCGCGCGAGCGGATCCTCACCGAAACAAAGACTGAACTTGCGCATGAACGCGCAAAACTGATCAAGGAAAGTGAAGACGAGGCCAAGGAGACGGCCGACCGCGAGGCGAAGACGCTGATCGCGGACGCCATCCAGCGCAGTGCCTCGGACATCGTGGCGGAAACAACCGTGACGGTGGTCACCCTGCCGAACGACGACATGAAGGGTCGCATCATCGGCCGGGAAGGGCGCAACATTCGCACACTGGAGACGCTCACGGGGATCGACCTGATCATCGACGACACCCCTGAGGCGGTCGTTTTGTCTGGTTTCGACCCGATTCGCCGGGAAATCGCGCGCATCGCCCTGGAGAAGCTGATTCAGGACGGGCGCATTCACCCGGCGCGGATCGAGGAAATGGTCGACAAGGCACGCAAGGAGATGGACGAGCGCATCCGCGAAATCGGTGAGCAGGCCATTTTCGACGTCGGCATTCACAACATGCACCCGGATTTGATCAAGAAGTTGGGGCGGCTGCACTTCCGCACCAGTTACGGCCAAAACGTCCTGGATCACTCGATTCAGGTGGCCAAGCTGGCCGGGGTGATGGCGGCCGAATTAGGCGAAGACGTGATCATGGCGAGACGCGCAGGATTATTGCATGACATCGGGAAGGCCATCGACCGAGAAGTCGACGGCTCCCACGTGGAAATCGGGGTCGAACTGGCCACGAAGTACAAGGAACCAAAGGTCGTAATCAACACCATCGCCTCGCACCACGGCGATGTGGCTCCGACCAGTGTCATCGCGGTTCTGGTCGCCGCGGCCGACGCCATTTCGGCGGCGCGGCCCGGCGCCCGTTCCGAGACGCTGGAGAACTACCTGCACCGCCTGGAGAAGCTCGAGGCCATCGCCAACAGCTACGAGGGCGTCGACCACAGCTTCGCCATTCAGGCGGGGCGTGAGGTGCGCGTGATTGTCAAGCCAGAGGCCCTGTCCGACGAGGAGTCGGTGGTCCTGGCGCGCGACATCCGCAACCGAATTGAAAAAGAGCTCGAGTACCCCGGCCACATCAAGGTGACCGTGATTCGCGAGAAGCGCACGGTCGAGTACGCGAAGTGAGCCAGGCGGCGGTCCCCATTGGGGGCCGCCGTTTTGCGTCCCAGGGCGGAGCAAGGCGTACTTAGGCCACCGGGTAGCGTAAGGTCAGCGCTTGGGCCGAACTTTGGCCCGAGTGCTGACCTTAGCTGGACGAGTGGCCGTTGCCTTGCGCAGCCCGACGATGACCAGGGCGGAGCCGGGCGCACTTAGCGGGGCGCATAGCGTAGCGGTGGGGCTTGGGGCGCACTTGGCCCTAAGCGCCGGCGCTAGCTATGCGAGGCCGCGTTGCCCGGCGCAGCCCGACGATACCCAGAGCGTAGAAGCGCGCACTTGCCGGGCCGGATTGCCCCGCCCGAACGCTTGGGCTGGGCGGCGCGGGCGGCCGCTGTGGTATGCTTAACTCGGCGCACGGTGGGCGAAAGCCCGGGCGCGACAACCGCGGGACCGCGCTTGACGCGCCCGGGCCAAGCGTCTATCATGACGTCTTGTTAACAACAGGAGGATAATCATGTCACCAATGAAAAAACGGATCAGCGCCATCGGCATGCTGGTCACGCTGGGCATCGTGTACGGGGACATCGGCACGTCGCCTCTGTACGTGATGAACGCCGTGATCGCCGACGCCGGCAAGGTGTCGGCGCTGACCCCGGAGTACATCATCGGCGCGATTTCTTTGATTTTCTGGACGCTGATGCTTTTGACCACCATCAAGTACGTCATCCTCGCGATGCGCGCGGACAACAACGGTGAGGGCGGCATCTTCGCCTTGTACGCGCTGGTGCGCAACCACGGCGCGTGGCTGGCGGTGCCGGCCCTGATCGGCGGCGCGGCGCTTCTGGCCGACGGCACGCTGACGCCGGCGGTCACGGTGACCAGTGCGGTGGAGGGGCTCAAGGGCCAGACCTTTGGGCCGTTCCAGTTCTCCGATTCGCAGATGGTGGTGCTGGTCATCACCAGCACCGTGCTGCTCGCGCTGTTTCTGATTCAGCGCTTCGGCACGGCCAAGCTCGGCAACGCGTTCGGGCCGGTGATGCTGATCTGGTTCCTGTTTCTCGGCATCGCCGGGCTGGCCCACATGAGCGGCCACCTCGAAGTGCTGCGGGCGCTGTCGCCGCGCTACGCCGTGGCGATTCTGTTCTCGCCGGCCAACAAGGTCGGGCTGTTCTTGCTCGGGAGCATTTTCCTGGCGACGACCGGGGCCGAGGCGCTGTACTCGGACATGGGGCACGTCGGCAAGTACAACATCTACCTGACCTGGCCGTTCGTGTACGTCATGCTGATGCTGAACTACTTCGGGCAGGGCGCCTGGCTGATCAGCCACTACCAGGACGCGGCCTACGCGAACATGACCACCATCAACCCGTTTTACGAAATGCTGCCGCACGAGCTGCGGCCGTTCGCCATCATTCTGGCGACCTTCGCGGCGATCATCGCGTCGCAGGCCTTGATCACCGGCTCCTACACGCTGGTGCACGAGGCAATCAGCCTGAAGTTCCTGCCGCGCATGCGCATCACGCACCCGTCGACGGCCAAAAGCCAGATCTACATCGGCGGCGTCAACTGGTTCCTGTGCCTGGTGACGATGAGCGTCGTCTGGTACTTCCGCACCTCCAAGGCGATGGAGGCCGCGTACGGCCTGGCCATCACCGTGACGATGCTGATGACCACCTTCCTTTTGTTCGAGTACCTGTCGGGCAAAATCGGCCGGCTGCGCGCCGGACTGATCACCGGCTTCTTCGGGGTGCTTGAGGCGATGTTCCTAGTTGCCAGCCTCGTCAAGTTCATGCACGGCGGCTACATCACCCTGGTGATCATGCTGCTGATTCTGGCCTTGATGCTGATCTGGTTCTTCGGCAACAAGTCGCGCGAGCGCTACCAGGGCGAAAGCGAGTACGTGCACCTGAACGACTTCGTGCCGCAGCTGGTTGCGCTGTCCAAGGATGAGCGCGAGCCGCTTTTCACCACCAACCTGGTGTACATGACCAAAGTCGGCGCCGACTACCGGCTCAAGCGCACCGCGCTGTACTCGATTCTCGACAAGCAGCCCAAGCGCGCCGCCGTCTACTGGTTCGTCACGGTCAACGAGACCAACAAGCCCTACGACATGCGCTACACCGTCGACCTGCTGCACACCCGCAACGTGATTTCCGTTCAGCTGTACCTAGGCTTTCGCACGTCGCAGCACGTCAACGTCTACATCCGCCAGATCATCAACGACCTGCTGACGGCGGGCGTGATCGACCCGCAGCGGCCGCAGTACACGACGCTTGAGGATCGCCAAGTCGGCGACTTCAAGTTCGTCATCATCCGCGAGCGGCCGCAGGGGATGCCGACCCAGGACATTCCGGCCTGGCGCCGCTACCTGATCTCCGGCCGCCTGTGGCTCCAAAACGTGACGACCAGCCCCGCCGACTGGTACGGCTTGGAGTTCAGCAGCGTGGTGGAGGAAACTGTGCCGCTGTTCATCCACGAGCCGCGCGAGATGTACTTCACGGACCACAAGATTCTCAACCCCAAGCCCAAATCGAAGTAACGCCAAAAATCGCGCCATCCGCAGTCAGCGGGTGGCGCGATTTTTTAGTGATGCGGGTTACGGCCACAAGACGATGGACTTGACCACCTCACGGGCACTCCGTTCGCCCTTGACGAAGTAATCCACCTGCACGCGGTAGGCTTGGCCTTGCACCGGCATCTTGGTCAGGGCCAGCGAAGTGAGCCTGCCGTCGGGACCACCAAGCTGCATCCCGTCGCTCATGTCGATCAGCGAGTGACCCTGTGCGTCTTGAATGCTCATGATGCCGATTTCGCCCGTCTCACCGTGCTCGTATCGCGAGTCGCCAGTGGCCCGGTACTGCAGCTCGGCGCCGTGGGCGTACTTGATCACGGCCACAGGCGCCACGGTGAGACCGGGCACCCCGAAGTCGTAGGTTGCACCATCCAGCTTGGTCACGACCGGTGCCGGTTGGCTCATCTTCAGGTCGAAGTTCCAGCGGCCGAAGACGCCGCCGAGCTCCTGGATACGAATCGGTAGGGTGACTTGGTTTGGCGCGGTGTTGCCGGTTGCCTTGTACAAAAGCCGGAAGCGGTAGCCGGTCTTGGTCTCCTGGAAGTCGTAGGTGTCGTTGAAGAAGTGCTGCTTGGCCGTGCTTGCGGCGTAGTAGGACAGCTCGTGCTCGCCGTTCATGTTGATCTGGCGCTCGGTCATGCCGGTGATCTCGCCGGTGACGCTGATGATTTTACCGGCGTAGTAGGCTTCAACCAAGTGAACCGTGATGCCATGCGAGGTTGCGGTTTGGTTGAGGCTCTTGGCCACGCCGTTGACGTGAAAGGTGGTGGCGTTCACGTCGTTGCCGTTGCGCAGGTAAAAGGCGGCCAGCCAGCCGACGTTGTCGAAGGCCTGGCCGACCTGGGGCACGAAGGCGGTCAGACCGGCGGTGGTCAGGGCCAGGGCGGCGGCCGCGGCGAGCAGCACGTTGCGCACGCGGTGTTTGCGCGGCGCCTTTTTCACCCCCTGCGCCAAGGCGTCGTGAACCAGCGCCTCTGGCACCGGAATCTGGTCGAACTCGTCGTGCAGCAGCTGACGGTCTCGTTGGTCATCCAAAGTAATCTCCTCCTAAAATGGTGCGAAGTGCGAGGCGACCGCGGCGCAAGCGCGTCTTGACGGTGGCCTCTGGGACGTTGAGCAGCCGGCCGATTTCTCGCGTCGGCAGGTCTTGGTAATAGAATAATTGCAGCGCCTGGCGGTACTCCGCCTTCAGCTGGGTGAAGGCGGCCAGCAGGTCGAGGTGCTCGGTGGTGTTGACCGGAGGCGCGGCCAGCGGCTCGCCGGCGTCTGCCGTCGGTTCCTCGCTGGCCCGCAGCGCGTAGACGCTTTGGGCCTGGCGAATCAGGATGCGGGTGTACCAGGTGAAAAACAGTTGGGGCTCACGCAGCTTGCGCACGGCAACCACCGCCTGCGTCGTCGCCTCCTGCAACACTTCCAAGGCGTCTTGCGCGTTGCCGACGTACAGGTAGGCGGTGCGGTACAGGTAGGCGCTGCGACCGTCCAGCAGTTGCAGCAGGGCGGTGCGGTCGCCACGCACGGCTCGCGTGGCGAGCTTCAGTTCAAGGTCATTCAGTGGCATGTGCGACCCTCCTTTCGCCCAGTTAGTGGCCAAAACGGCCCGAATGGTTTCACGAGATAAATATATTTTTCGCCCGCGGTCCTGTCAACGCTCTAGCGCCGTGGCCGGACACCAAAAAGCGGCGGCTCCTCGGGTGAGGAACCGCCGCTTGCGCGAAGGTGTGGGTTAGTCGGCGTCGGCCGGCGCGGTGGTGCCGGCGGCCTGAAGCGTCGCCAGGGCCTTGCGGGCGATCGGGCCGACGATGATCAGCTGCAGCGGCAGCGCCATCAGCAGGTTGAAGCCCCAGGTGTGCAGGTAAGTCAGGGCGAGGTTGCCGCCGAAGTGCTGGGTGACGATGATGCCGAACGCGGACATCAGCGTGACCATGCCGGCGACCATCAGGCACGAGATCCAGATGCCGATGACGATCGGCGTCTTTTCCATCTCAGGCTTGAAGATGCGAGTGAAAAACAGCTTCTTTGCCAGCGGCCCGACCAGGCCGAGGTCGAGGATCAGGGCGACCAGAAGCGCGAGCGGGTAGCCGCGCAGCACCTCGAGCACGTACCCGGCGCTGAAGCCGTCGGCAAGGGCGACGTTGTAGCCCGCCATCACCAGCACCATCAGGCCGGCCATGATGAGACTGAAAAACAATTCTTCTTTGAAGTTCTTAGGCAAGTGAGACTCCTTATGTGGCCAGGGATTTTGAGCTGTAGATTCCATACGCACCCATTGCGACCACGACAAGATAAAAGTCTAGCAGAAAATTTCACGCCGCGTAAGCAAAAGTTTCAGAAAATCTCGATTGAGGATAAGTGCCCTAGCTAGGCAAGCCGTCCCGCTAAGCCCGCGCTTCTGCGCCCTGGAACACAAAAAAGCCGCCATGGGTGGTGGCGGCTAAGGAGTAAGGATTGACCGACGAGTGGGTGGCTCGCCGGTGATTTTTACTTTGGAGGAGTAAAAATGAAAAAGTTGGGTATGGGTATGGAAATGAGTGGGTGGCTCATTTCTATGGTTACAATGTAACGCCGGAATGTGAAGAAAGTGTGACGAAATCGTCGTCCACTTATGAAAAAAAGGTAAAGGCGGCAACTTTCTCGGCGCGAGCGGATTGCTTGCGTTTTGGCGCGTCCGGCCCTACGCTTAGGCCAAAGGAGATGATTGGGATGCACATTCACTTTGACGCGGCCAGCGAGGCCAAGCTCGCGCCGCACCTAGCACCGGACAAGCAGCTGTTGCTCACCTTCGAGGATGGAGTTGGGCCATACTCCCAGCACGCAATGATCCACATGCAGGTTCAGTTCACGCTCAACGTGGTGGCGGCGACCGCGGACCTGACCGGCTACGATCAGACCGTCGACTCGAACCTCGGCGAGCTTCGCATCAAGGGCTACTCGACGGAGGACCTGGACGAGCACATGGCCGTGCACCTGAACCCGACGACCAACACGATGAGCCTGACCGGCGACGGTGGGGAGATCGATGCCAACCTCGGCTTCATCGACTTCACGGCGCCCGGCGGCATCAACCCCGCACGGTGAAGGGCGGCCTGACACGGTTGTCGGGAATGTGTCCGCCGCGTTATTTCCTGCTTTCAACTGGTTTCACGTTGGTGTAGAATCATCGTGGAATACATGCGCGGCCCAAGCCGCGCCTTTTGGAGGCAGCTAGATTTTGCAGTACACATTCGAATCCGCATTGACCATTCATGAGATCAAGGCCCTGTACGGGGCCACGGGAATGGACCAGTACCTGAGCGACCCGGCCGAAACGGCGCGGGGCATCGCGAACTCAACGCTTCTGACCGCCCGCGACGGCGACAAGCTGGTCGGGCTGGTCCGCGGCGTGTCCGATATGCACACGGTGGTCTTCATCCAAGACCTGCTGGTGCTGCCGGAGTACCAGCACCAAGGCATCGGCCGGGAGCTGCTCGGCCAGTTCGACGATTACTTCAAGCAGGTGGCGCGCATCGTGGTGGTCACCAACTCCCCGGCGCTGCAGGCGTTCTACGAAAGCGCCGGCTTCCTGCCGGGCGAGGCCGCGCACGCGACGACCTACGTGCGGCCGCGGCGGCTGCTTGAACCCAAGTATTAGGAGGTAGAAGATGGAACCGACGGCGTCAGTCTCCCGGCTGCAAAAAACCGAGGGCGCGGATCTGATCATGGACCAGGGCTTTTTGACCGAGCGCGAGGAGCCCGCGATGATGGATGCGGCCTGGTGCCACGAGCTTTTACCCCAGATCAACGACGAGATGCGGCTGCGCACGCTGGACAACCGCGTCGTGCTGAAGCTGTTCCACTACTACTCCGGCGAGGGCAGCATCATCTACGATCCGAGCAAGCTGAGCGAAGCCCGCGCCAAAACGGTGCTGATGCACGCGCTCGGCTATCACAAGTGACAATTACCGGTGAGGACGATCTTGCCGGACACGTGGCCGGCCGCCAGCTTCTGGAGGCCGGCCTTTAGTGTGGCCACGGTGCGGGCGGTGTACGCCGTGGTGACGACGGGCGTCAGCGCCCCGGCCTCAAGCAGCTTAGCGAGGCGGCGCAGGATGGCGCCTTGGCTTGCCGCGGCGTGATCGAAGTCGGTCTTGGCGAACATGTACTCGAAGTCGAGGCTTGCGGCCTTGGCCTTGAGCGGCATGACGTTAAGCGGCCCGGCCGGCGTCACCAGGGTGCCGACGTGGCCGAACGGGGTGACCAGCGCGGCGGCCTGCGCCAGGTACGGCTCGGGTGCGTAGAGGATTGCGACGCCGGCGAAGCTGTCCGAGGCGAGCGTGTCGGTCAGCGGCCGGTGGTAGTCCAGGGGATGCGCCACCCCGTTGGCGGCCAGAAGGGCCCAGTTGGCGGGGCTTGCCGTCGCCCAGACCTCAAGGCCGCTCCAGGCGGCCAGCTGGGTCAAAAGGGTGCCGACCCCGCCGGCGCCGTTGATCACCAGCAGCCGCTTGCCGGCGTTGGCGCCCGGTGCCGGGGTGAAGACCATTTTCTCGAACAACAGCTCCCAGGCGGTGAGCCCGGCCAGCGGCACCGCGGCCAGCTGCGCGTCGCTCAGGCCGGCCGGCGCAATCGCGGCGATGTCCGCCGCCACCAGCTGGTAGTCGGCAAAGCTGCCGGGGCGCTTGCTGGACCCGGCGTAAAACACGCGGTCGCCGGGCGCAAAGTCGGTGACGGCGGCGCCGCACGCGATCACGGTGCCGACCGCGTCGAAGCCCAGCACGGTCGGTGCGGTGAGCCCGGCCTGCAGCTTGAGGTCGATCGGGTTCAGCCCGCTTGCCGCCACGCGCACCAGCAGGTCGCGTGGCCCGGGTTGGGGCACCGGTCCCGTCTGGGCAGTGAAGCCCGCCTTTGTGGCAATCAGCATTGTGTTGTCGGTCATGTGACCACTCCTTATCCGTAACGACTTTGATATGTCCATTCTACCCGTTTTCTGCTAAACTGAGGGAAATTGCTTTTCGGAGGACGATATGGCAAAACGACATCAGAAACAGTCGCGCGTCGGGGAAGCCATCACCCTGGTCGTGGCCGCGGCGCTTTTCACCGGCTTCGCGTGGTACGTCTCGCAGCCCAAGGACACGCTGGCCATGGTCAGCACCGCGAGCTTCGGCGTCGGTCTGACCGCCTTGATCTGGCTGCTCGCCGTCTGCGACGAGTGGCCCAGCAAGCGCTTCGTGCGCTTCCTGCTCGACCTGCTTCTCGGCTGCGCCCTGGCAACCTTGATTTACGTCTACATGATCGGCTTCATCGTGTACCCCGAGTTCATGATCGGGGCGTTCGGCATCGTGCTGGTGCTTGCGGCGCTGTTTGCGATTCGCAAGCCGCGTCAAAACGACCACAACATTGCACGGGTGGTCGAAGCCGAAGACTGACAGCGGGCGCGAGCAATCGCGCCTTTTTCTGTGGGGCGGGCCGACTGCGGCACGAGTGGCACGCCGCACAATTTTACCGTTCATTAACTATCGGCACACCGACCCGCTAAGTTCGCGTCGGTTCGCGCTCTGACTAAACGCGCTCACCGCCGCATCGCGGGTGCGCACAGCTAAGACCAGCACTCGGGGCAAAGAGCGCCCCAAGCACTGGCCTTACGCTGTGCGACCCGCTAAATGCGCGTCGGTTCGCGCTCTGACTAAACGCGCTCACCGCCGCAACGCGGGTACGCACAGCTAAGACCAGCACTTGGGGCAAAGAGCGCCCCAAGCACTGGCCTTACGCTGTGCGACCCGCTAAATGCGCGTCGGTTCGCGCTCTGACTAAACGCGCTCACCGCCGCAACGCGGGTGCGCACAGCTAAGACCAGCACTCGGGGCAAAGAGCGCCCCAAGCACTGGCCTTACGCTGTGCGACCCGCTAAATGCGCGTCGGTTCGCGCTCTGGAGGTTTGTTCATGCACATTTTTGTCTGCTGCGCTGGCGGGGCCAGCTCCAGCATGTTCTGCGCGCGGTTGGCGCAGGCCATCAACACGACCGACGAGAACCTGTCGGCGAGCTTCGACACCGTCGATGCGGTGCTCGCGCAGTCACCCTTTGCGCCCTGCGCCGACTTGGTGTTTGCCTACGGGGGCATCGACGCGATTCGCCCGGCGACGGCCTACGACTTCGGCAGCCTGTTCGACGTTGTGCTGGTGGCGCCCCAGGTGCGCTACCTGACGCCGGCCAAGCAGGCGGTGCTGGCGGATTACCCGACGGTGGTGGCGGACATGGACTCACGGGTGTTCGGGCTGATGGACGGCAACCGCGGCTACCAGGCGCTGCTCGACCAGCTGATGACGCTGGATCTGATGCGCGGCTTCCAGTCCGGGCTGGATTTTGCCTCCAAGCGCGGTGACAAGGACCTCGAGCTGCTGGTGGTCGGCGCCAGCCGCACCGACCGGGCCATCGAGACGCTGACGCAGGGGCTGGCGGCTCAGGGCATTCGCACAGTGCAGGAGCACTTCGAGCTGGACAAGCTGTTTGATTTTCACCCGAAGACGGACTTCGAGGTGCGCCTGCTGTTCGGCGCCCGCCTGACCAAGCCGGACATCCCCAAGGTGGCGCGGCGCATCGACGGCGTGATTCGCTTCAGCGACCAAAAGCCGGCCGCACCGACCTGGGACGCGCGCTACCGGCTGCCCAGCGTCCGGCTGAGCCCGGACCTGATTAACAAAAACGCCGACCCTACCGCGCTTTTGGGGGCGGTGACGGACTTCCTGCTGGCGGCGGATGCCGTGGCGCAGGGGACGGCCAACGTCCAAAGCGCGTTCTTCGAGACGCCGCCGCCGGCCAAGAAGGTGAAGTCCTTCCTGGGCATCTTCACCTACACGGTCGACTGAGCGACCGCAACGCACAAAATAGCCAGCCCGAATTTGTCTCGGGCTGGCTATTTTTTGGCGCTACTGCACCTGCTGCACGGTGATTGGGACCGACTCCGGCACCCGCGGCCGCAGGGTGTTGACCAGCGACTGCAGGTCGGTCTTGAAGGTGATGCGCACGGCGCGGTGGGCGGAGATGCCGAACGCGGCGACCACCAGCTCGCGCCCGTCCGGCAGGCTGACGGGCGTCAGGGAGATGCCCGTCATCTTGGCGTACGGGAACATCCGGTTGACGATGCCGGCGGCGACCACGCGGGTCTTGGTCAGCCCGGTGGTGCCGGCCATGACCGTCAGGGTGATGAACGCGGCGTAGAAAATGATCACGGTCAGGTTGGCGGTCCCGGAGGCCAAGAACCAGACGGTGAAGAAGGCGGCGAGAATCAGCTGGAAGGTGGCGTACCCGCCGCGCAGGTCAATCTGGCCCTGCCAGTAGAGGTTGTAGACGCCAAGCCCCAGCAGGGCGACGTCGAGAAGCACGATGAACAGCATCATTTTTTCACACTTTCTGGATTGGGAGCGGGGGGCAGCGGCACGCTTTCGCCGGGCTCGGCGTAAAGGCCCGAGACCTGCTGGTACCACTTAAAGAGGCGCACGGCGATGATGCGCAGCACGGCGAAGCCCGGGATGCCGAGAATCACGCCGGCCAGGCCGAACATGTTGCCTGCGGTCAGCAGGACGACGACGATGGTGATCGGGTGCATCTCAAGCTTCGACCCCATCACGAACGGCGAGATCAGCTGGGTCTCAAGCAGCCACTCGACGAAGAACACGAGGATCACCATGAGAAACATCCGCGGGCTCATCATCAGGCCGACGACCAGCGCCGGCACCATGGCCAAGGCCGAGCCGAAGTAGGGAATCAGGTTCAGCGGGCCGGCGATCAGGCCGAGCACCAGGGCGAAGCGCAGGCCGATCAGCGAGTAGCCGATCATGAAGATGATGGCCACGGCCATGGCGACCGTCAGCTGGCCCTGCACGTAGGAGCCGACCTTCTCGTTCATCTCGTGGAGCATCTCGCCGACGCTTTGGCGCAGCTTGACCGGGATAATCGGGAGCACCAGGCCTGGGAACTTGGCGCCGTCCTTGAGCATGAAGAACAGGATGATCGGCGCGGTGCCGACGGTGATCGCGACGTTGCCGACGACGCCGACTAGGTTTTGAATCTGGGTGATGGTGCCCGAGACGATCAGGCCCTCGCGCCCGGAGACGGCGGCCATGATCTCGTTACCCAGCTGGTTCAGATCCTTTTGGGCGATCAGGTCCTGGCTGTCGTTGAGGTCGGTCAGCCAGCGGGTGAAGGCCCCCCAGTAGCTCGGCCAGTCGTTGACCATGCTGCTGATCTGGCGCTCGATCGGCGGCACCAGCTTGACGACGGCCAGCACCAGCAGCGCCAGGACACCGAGAAAAACCAGCGCGATGGCGAGGTTGCGATTGACCTTGCGCCGCGTCAGCCAGTTGACGATCGGTGCCAGCATGTAGTACAGGATGCCGGCGAAGACGAAGGGTGGCGCGACGATGCCGATGAAGTTGCCCACTGGCTTGAAGACCCAGCCGATCTTGGTCAGCACCCACACCACCAAGAGGGCGAGCAGAAGGTTGAAGGCCGTGATGGCAAACTTGTTGTCGAGGAAGTGGCGGTAGAACCAGGAAGTTTTGCTTTTCATAAGACGCCTCCGTAACCGTTTCACTTATAATGATACAAAACTTAGACCATTAAAGCGAATCGGGCGCAGGTCCGATTCGCGCGGCGTGTCGCCTGCGCCCGGTTTGTAACGGGTGGGTGCCCGACGGCTGGGTCGCGGGGCCGCTTTGTAAATTTATTGTAAAGGCGACCTTTACAAACGCGCGCGGCCCGGTATACTGAAGGTATCGATTCACAAGGAGGTGACTGCGATGACAGTCATCAAGATTCTGCGCTGGACGCTGCGGGCCCTGGTGGTGCTGACCATCGGCCTGCTGCTGTTCGACACCGCGGTCGGCATCGGCCTGATGGCGGTGGACATTCTGGTCGGCGTTTTCTACGAGATGAAGCAGACCGCCTGCGACCGCCGCGAGATGAAGCACGTCCCAGTAACGCACCGGCTGTAGCCAACAACACCCCCGCCAGACATTGGCGGGGGTGTTTTGCTGCCTCAGCAGTCGGTTGGCAAGCAACGGTGGTGCACGCCGGGTGCCGGTGGGCGTGGTTCAGCGCCGCCGTGGCGGTTCGCGCGGCGACACAGCAAAGGCCGGCGCCACACCGCTTAGCGGATGGGGCCGGCCTTTTGGGTCTGGCTTAGCCGATGAAGCGGAACTTGCTCCAAGGCTTGATGAAGTCCAGCAGCATCACCTCGTCGGGGGAGATGCTACCGATCTTGTTCTTGCGCGGTTCGGCGTGCGGTTCGAGCACGATCTGCAGCTCGTTTTTGTAGATGCCGAAGCCGTCGTTGCCGACCAGCACGTCACCCTTTTGGAAGACCTCGGTGTTGTCGTGCGGGGCGTTCGGGACGTCCTTGTAGGTGACACGCGGCATGGTGGAGCGGATCACGGTGCGGTTGATGTCGCCGCGGCGGAAGTGCTGCGGGGTCAGGGCCACCGTTTTTTCAATCTCGTTGACGTCATCCACGAAGTCCAGGTGGAACTGGATCTGGTAGCGGTCGATGGCGGCCAAAGCGGCGAGTTCTTCCTCGCTGGCGTAAGCGTTACCGATGATCACGTCATCGATCAGGCCCCCGGCCCAGAGGTGCTTGGCCTGAACCTCGATCGGCAGGCGGCGGTCGGCCTCAAGGGTCGGCAGGCCGTCGTTGACGTTCCACGGCCCCATGTTGCCGACCTGGCTGGCGACGAACGCGGCGGAGTGGATGTTGTACTTGCGGAAGCGCTCGGAGCACTCCACGAAGAAGTCGTACGGCAGGGCGGTGCCGACCTGCGGGTAGAAGTTGTGGCAGCCGTACAGGTAGCTGGTGTTGGCCTGGTAGCTGACGATGTTGTTCAGGTAGTCCACGTTGTTGCTCATGTTGAGCTCGATGATCAGGCCGTACGGGTTGTACGACAGCATCGCCTCCGTGGCCCCGTCGAAGCCCTGGTCCAGCCGGATGCCGGCGCAGTGCAGCTCCGAGAAGAACTTGAGGTCGGAGTACGAGATCCCCAGCTGGTCGAAAATGCGCGGGGAGACGTCCAGAATCGTCTGGTACCCCAGGTCGTTGCCGACGTCGATGATTTTCTGGTACTCGGCTTTGGTCTCTTCGACCGAGCCCTTGACCTCCAGCATGCTCATGAAGATGCGGGTGAACCCGTACTTGTGGCCGAGCTCCAGGTAGGCCTTGTTGGCTTCAAAATCGCTGTGATCCGGGTAAATCGATAATCCGAGTTGACGCATTGTCATTGCAGTTCCTCCTAAATGAATTGTGTGGTGCAGGCGCAAGCGTGCCCGTGCCCCCTAGCATGGACACGCTTACGTGCTGTCTCCATCATAGCGAACCCGGCGCGCTGGCGCAAACTTGGCGCCGGGCTACTCGGCCCACCGCGCCCAAAACAGCACGCCACGGCTGTTGTTGGTGGTGACCACCGCCGCTTCGACGTCCGGGTAGCTCAGGCGCACCGCGGCGATCACCTGCTTGCGAAAGGCGGCGTTGTGGGTCAAAACGGACCCGGACAGCGCCAGCTTGGTCGGGCGCGGTGCGGCGTAGCGGGCCATCAGCCCGCAGATTTCGGCGGCCAGCGCTCGGGCTTGGGCGGTGAACACCGCACCGGTTTCGGCGTCGGTTTCGGCCAGCGGCGCGAGCTTGGCGGCCAGGCTCGCCAGGTCCTGGCGCGTGCCGGCGTAAAAACGCCGCACGGCCCCGGACATGTCGCTTGCCTCGAGCAGCTTCGGCAGCGTGGCGGCCAGCTTGGTGGGCCGCCCCTGGTCGTGGTCGGCCAAGGCCTGCACCATCGCGGCCTGCACCAGCTTGTAGGCCGAGCCGGTGTCGCCGAGCAGCTGGCCCCAGCCGCCGTAGCGGGTGAAGCGGCCGGCCTGGCGCCCGTAGACGATCGAACCCGTGCCGGCGATCACCAGCGTCCCGTCCGCGCCCTCCAGCCCGTTGAGCAGGGCCAGTTGGGCGTCGGAGATCACGGCGGTGGGGATGCCGAACGCGGCGGTGAACTCAGCCGCAAGCGCCGGCGCGTCGCCGGTGGTTTCGACCCCGGCGATGCCGATCAGCACCTGGCTGCAGGTTTCGCCTTTCAATTGTGCGGTCAGCGCGGTGACCGCGGCGGTCAGGTTCGCCCGCGTCCCTGCGGCGTCCAGGAACACGTTGCCCGGGCCCGCAGTGACCTGGGCGAGCTGGCGGCCGTCCGGGGCCCAGGCGGTGGCCACGATGTGCGTGCCGCCGCTGTCAATTCCGATTAAGTAAGTCATGAAGTCGCCACCTTGTGCTGTTTTGGTTACCCTTTCATTCTAGCGTCCTGGAATTTTTTTTCAACCTTTGATTGAAATATCTGGATTTTTGTTTTATAAATGTAAGTGAGAAATTCTAATGAAGGATCTGATACGATGGCACTGCTGACCTTGGTACGCGCCTCCGCCAGGCTTCAGAACCAGGCGGCGGTGACGGTGGCCATGCCGGACACAGTGACCGGGCCCTTGCGGACGCTGTGGCTGCTGCACGGGCTGGGGGACAACGGATCGGCGTGGCAGCGCAAGACCGGCATCGAGCAGCTGGCAATCGCGCACAACCTGGCGATCGTGATGCCGGACATGGGGCGCAGCTTCTACGTCAACACCGCCAGCCACCAGCCGTACTGGGACTACCTGACCCAGGAGCTGATGCCGCAGCTTCAGGCCACGCTGCCGCTTTCCACGGCTCCGGCCGACCGCTACGTCGCCGGCAACTCGATGGGCGGCTTCGGCGCGCTGCGGTTGGCCGCGGCGGCGCCCGAGCGCTTCGCGGCGGTGATGCTGCTGTCGCCGGTGGTGGACCTGGATTCGATGCCGCCGATCATGCCCGACTATGAAAGCGTCTTCGCCAAGGGGACGCCGCACGACCTGATTCGCCGCGAGCTGCAGGCAGCGCCGGTCGCTGCGCTTCGGCGGCTGCGCTGGTACCACACCATCGGCGACGAAGACTTCATGAAGGCGGCCAACGACGACTTTGCCCGCTTTGCGACCCGGACGCTTGGCCTGACCCTGACGCAGGACAACCGTCCCGGCGGCCACGACTGGGCCTTCTGGGGCCCGGCGATGGCGCGGGTGCTGGACTGGCTGGACTCGGGGGCAAGTGCCCCCGGCAATGAGGAGAAAATACATGGAACGAACGACTGAAGCCCGCAATCCCGCGAGCACCCACATTGACACGATGAGCACCGAGGAGATCCTGGCCACCATCAACGGCCAGGACCAGCTGGTGCCCCAGGCGATTGCCGACCCGGCGGTGATGACGCCGCTGACGGCGTTGGTCGACGCGGTGGTCGCGCGCTTTCAGCGCGGTGGGCGCCTGTTTTACATCGGCGCCGGCACCAGCGGCCGGCTCGGCGTGCTCGACGCCGCCGAGTGCGTGCCGACCTTCGGCACCGACCCGGAGATGGTGCAGGGCCTGATCGCCGGCGGCCAGGCCGCGATGACCGACGCGGTGGAGGGGGCAGAGGACTCCGTTGAGGGCGGCGCCGCTGACCTCAAGGCCCGCCACCTGAGCGCAGACGACTTCGTGATCGGCTTGGCCGCGTCGGGCTCCACGCCCTACGTGATCGGCGGGCTGGATTTCGCGCAGGCGGTCGGCGCCGGCACCGGCGCGATTGCCTGCAACAAGAATGCTTTGATCTCCGCGCACGCTGCCATCGCCGTTGAGGCCGTCGTCGGCCCCGAGGTGGTCACCGGCTCGACGCGCATGAAGGCCGGCACGGCCGAGAAGCTGCTGTTGAACATGGTGTCGACCACCAGCATGATCAAGCTGGGCAAGGTCTACGGCAACCTGATGGTCGACGTCAAGCCGACCAACATCAAGCTGGTCGACCGCGCCAAGCGCATCATCGCCGCGGCGACCGGGGTCGACTTTGCCACCGCCGCGGACTACTACGATCGGGCCGACCACCAGCCGAAGCTCGCCATCGTGATGATCAACGGCGGCGTGGACGCCGCGCGCGCAGCGGCCGCGCTGGCCCAGGCGGACGGTTTCATCGCCCGCGCGCTGGCGATTCTGCGCGGATAATTTTGCCAGTGGCGCCCCCGGCGGCGCCGCTTTTTGGCCACGGAATGTAAGCGGTTCAACCGCGGGAGGGGAAAATGTCTGTCAAGGGACGCATCAACAACGCGATGGCCGGGCTGTCGGAGGCCGAGACCAAGGTCGCCGACTTCGTGCTCGCACACCCGGAGGAGGTGATCAACATGACCGCCTCGCAGCTGGCGGCGGCGGCCGATTCCAGCCCGGCGTCGGTGATCCGGCTGACCAAGCGCCTGGACATCGAGGGCTTCACGGCGCTCAAGATCCTGTTGGCCACCGACCTGACCAAGGCGCCGAGCGACCCGGCGGCCGACTCCGACATCACGGAGGGCGAGGCGCTAGGGTCCATCAAGCAGAAGCTTTTGGGCAGCGCGCTGCAGTCGATTCGCGAAACCACGGACCAGGTCAACGAGGGGGAGGTCGACGCGCTGGTGCGCGCGATCAAGTCGACCCACCAGCTGTACCTGTTTGGCATCGGCGCCTCGGCGCTGGCGGCGGCCAACATCTGCCAGAAGTGGAACCGCATCGGCTACCCGACCGTGGCCGACGCCGACCTCAACGCGCTGTTGCCCAAGCTGGTCAACGCGCGGCGCGGCGACGTGCTGTGGGTGATCTCGAACTCCGGCGAGTCGCCGGAGGTCCTGATCGCGGCCAAGGAGGCCCGGCGCCGCGGGGTGCGGCTGGCGTCCTTGACGCGCTTTGGCAACAACAGCCTGGCGAAGCTGTCGGACATCGCGGTGCACACCTCCCAGCCGATGGAACGGGAGAACCGAATCGCGGCGACCAACTCGCTGCTAGCCCAATTCATGATTATCGACGTTATTTTTTACTACTTCGTCAGCCGCAACTTCGCCGCGTCGGCCCAGGCACTCGACCGCTCGCACCAAGTCATCTCGGCGTACAAGGACACCCTGCGGAAATGACTAGACCAATTTTGATTGTTAAATAAAATTACATGACAATTTTATTTTTGCCCTCGGGTATTGAAATTTAATTTCAACCTGTTAGAATACAGGTGAAGGCGATTACATCGTCTGGCAATGCCATTATTTTAGTTCACCTCACAAAGGAGTGATTGTAGTGGATAACGTGATGAAGTGGGTCGAAAACAAGCTCGTCCCACCAATGGCTAAGATCGGGACCCAGCGCCACCTGCTCGCGATCCGTAACGGGGTTGTGTCCAGTCTGTCGCTGATCCTGATCGGGACGTTCTTCATGGTGTTCATCAACCTGCCAGTTGATGCCTGGAAGACCGCCCTGGCGCCATACTCGGCAACCATCGTGCTGCCGTACCGCATGACCATGGGCCTGATGGCGATTTACGCGACGTTCGTCATGGGGCAAGACCTGGCGAAGTCGTACGACCTCGACGGCGTGACCGGCGGGATCCTGTCGCTGGGTGCCTTCTTCATGCTGCAGATGCCGGTTAACGTGCTGACCCCGAAGGCCGCACCGCTCGGCTTCGTCATCCCGATGGGCAACCTCGGGGCGTCCGGCATGTTCGGCGGCATTCTCGCCATGATTTTTGCCGTTGAGACTTACCGGTTCTTCAAGACGCACAACGTGACCATCAAGATGCCTGAGCAGGTGCCGCCTGCCGTTGCGCGTTCGTTCGAAGCCCTGATTCCAGGCGCCGTGATCATCACCTTCGTGTGGCTGATCCGCGACGTTGCCGGCTTTGACGTCAACGCAGCGCTGCTCTCCCTGTTCAAGCCTTTGACCAACATCCTGGGCAACAACCTGCTCGGGGCGCTGCTGCCAATGTTCCTGATCCACCTGCTGTGGAGCTTCGGTATCCACGGCATGTCCATCGTCGGCTCCGTTGTTCGCCCGATGTGGCTGATCATGCTCAACGACAACGCGGACGCGCTGGCGAAGGGCACCGCAGCAACCAAGCTGCCTTACATCGCGCCTGAACAGCTTTACCAATGGACCGTCACCATCGGCGGTGCCGGGGCGACCGTGGTCGTGGCCTTCCTGTTCCTGTTCTTCTGCAAGTCCAAGTTCTTGAAGGAAGTCGGCCGCTTCTCCATCATCCCGGGCATCTTCAACATCAACGAACCGATGATCTTCGGTGCGCCAATGATGCTGAACCCGTACATGTTCATTCCGTTCAACCTGGTCCCACTGGTTTTGACCACCATCAGTTACTTCGCCGTTAAGTTCGGCCTGGTCAACGGCTTCACGTCCATTCCGGCGTGGACCCTGCCGGCACCGATCGGCGGCTACCTGTCCGCCGGGAACGACTGGCGCATGATCGTCTTGATCATCGTCAACCTGGCCGTGGCCTTCGTCATTTACTTCCCGTTCGTTGTGGCTTACGATAAGAAGATGGTCGCAGACGAGCAGTCCAAGCAAGACGAGCCAGCAGAGGCCTAGATTACAAGTTATGAGGTGAGCACATGTTGTATTGGATCCTAGCCTTCATCGCGTTCGGGCTGCTTTACGTCCTGAGCTCGTACTTCCTGGCGTGGCTGAAAAAGCGTCACATCAAGATCAGCCGCTGGATCTGGGCGTTCGCCTCGTTCCTTGTGGTCATCATTCCCTATGCCATCTGGCCGCACATGAATCCAGTCGGAACCGTTGTGGTCTTCTCCCTGTGCGGGGTGTTCGCGCTCAACTTCATGATTGAGCAGCACGCCTTCGTCAAGGAGCACGACCGCATCTTCTGATGGTGAGAGCCGCCCGCGTTTGCGGGCGACTTTTTTGTGCCCGGCGCCGAAAGTCGTGATCAGATTGTGCCGGAAGCGGGAATGACGTCAACCACCTCGATGTTATTGCGGCCAGGCGCTTCGCCGCTTGACACCGGGGCGGCGGCTGGGTAAAGTCGAAGCGTACATCACGACTGAGGAGGAAATTATGACCACGCAAGACGAACTGAAGAAGCAGGCGGCCACGCAGGCGGCCCAGATGGTTCAGCCCCACACCGTGCTGGGGGTGGGCACCGGCTCCACCGTCGCATTTTTCATCGACGCGCTGGCGGCGCGCGAGCAGGCGCAGTCGCTTGAGCTGACGGCGATTGTCACCACCTCGAGCCGCAGCCAAAAGCAGCTGGAGCAAAACGGCTTCAAAGTCTCCGAGCTGGCGGCGGTGGACCACGTCGACCTGTGCGTCGACGGCGCAGACCGCGTCGACCACCAGCTTGACGGCATCAAGGGCGGCGGCGCGGCGCTGACGCTGGAGAAAAACGTCGCGGTCAACGCGCGGCGCAACGTCTGGATCGTCGACGAGAGCAAGGTCGCCGATCCGCTCGGCGGCTTCCCGCTGCCCGTCGAGGTGCTGCCGGTCAGCGCGGAGCAGAACTTCCGCCGCTTCGAAAAGGCCGGGCTGCTGCCGCAGTTTCGCCTGAACGCCGACGGCACGCGGCTCAAGACTCACTACGGCAACTACATCCTCGACCTGGCCGTGTCGCCGCTGCCGATTCCGGCGGGGCTGGCCGACTACCTCGATCACACGGTCGGCGTGGTCGAGCACGGGCTGTTTCTCAACATGACCGACGAGGTGCTGATCGCCAAGCACGACGGCACCATCGACCACTGGGTGCGCTAGGCCCAGGCTGCCAAAAAGGTGCTGCCCTCACTGGGGCAGCACCTTTTTGGTCTGGATGGCGTACAGGGGCGACCGGGTGCCGTCGTCCTCGGTGACGACGGTGAGCGGCCGCCAGCCGTAGCGCTCGTAAAAGCCCACAAGGTCGGTCAAGAGGTAGGCGGTGGGGATGCCGGCGAGCGCCAGGTCGCTCACGGCCAGGTGCAACAGCCGCCCGGCGATGCCGCGGCGCCGAAAGACCGGCACCACCGCCACCGCACAGACGTTGGGCGTCAGGTCGGGGCGGTCGTGGAAGTCGTTGGCGATCACACCGAGCCCGCCGACGATGCGGCCCAAGGCTAGTGCGACGTACCACTGGGGCACCGGGCCGGCGCCCGCGGCCAGGCTGTCGGCGATGCTGGCCTGGTAGGCCGCAAGGGGCACGTGCCACTGCGCGTGGAACCACGCGGCCGCGGCCGCGGCCAACTCGGGCCGCTCGCGCAGCCGGCAGAGCTGCACCGGCGCTTGCGGCTGACTGCTTGAAGAACTCTGGGTCATGACGGGTCACCTCCAACTTCGCAGGATACCACGCCGCGGCCCCGGGGAAAAGGGCCAGCCGCGCGTCTGCGGCGGAGCAATCGCGCGTCCGGCCACGACGCGGCAGGCCCGGGGGCCACTTGCAAGCCGCCGGTCGTTCGGCTATGCTGGAAGAACTAAGTCTATATAAGGGGTACATATATGCGCGTATTAATACCATATATTAAGCGGTACAAGTGGGACGCGATCTGGGCGACCATCAGCATCATCGGCCAGGTCTTCGCCACGCTCTGGCAGCCACGGATGCTGCAGACGGTGATGGAGGCCATCATCAAGCAGGACAAGGGCACGGTGTTCAACTACGGCATCGGGCTGATCCTGCTGGCGGTGGTCGGCATCATCGCCGGCATCATCAACACCATCTACTCGGCGCGCCTGGCGCTCAACGTCGCCACGGACCTGCGCGCGGACCTGTACGACCATGTGCAGCGCTTCGCCTACGCGGACATCGAGGACTTCTCCGCCTCCAACCTGGTGGTGCGCATGACCAACGACGTCAACCAGGTCCAGCAGGTCGTGATGGCCGCCTTCCAGCAGGTCACCCGCATTCCGCTGGTGTTCGCCGGCGCCCTGGCGCTGGCCCTAACCACGATGCCGGAGCAGTGGTGGGTGATCGCGGTGATGATGGTGATCATCGTCGCCGTCGGGATGGTCACCTTCAAGACCATGAGCAAGTACTTCGCCCAGACCCAGCAGGACATCGAGGACGTCAACACCCTGGCGCGCGAGAACCTGATGGGCATCCGCGTGGTGAAGTCCTTCGTTCAGGAGCAGGCCCAGATCAAGGGCTTCGCCAAGACGTCCGATCGCCTGCGCGACGTGACCACCAAGATCGGCGAGCTGTTTGCGGTTTTGATGCCGGCCTTTTTCCTCACCGCCAACATCGCGGTGGTGGTCAGCGTCTACATCGTCGGCCAGAACGTGACGGCGCACCCGGCCTACCTGGCGGCGATCTCGAGCTTCACCAGCTACCTGATGCAGATCCTGTTCGCCGTGATCAACGCGTCGTTCATGATGACCTTCGCCTCGCGTGCCTTCATCTCGATGGGGCGCATCCGCGAGGTCCTCGATCACAAGCCGAGCATGCACTTCACCACGGATGGGCCAGCGCAGGTGCCGGGGGACATCACCTTCGAGCACGTGACCTTCACGTACCCGGGCGATGAGACGCCGACGCTTGAGGACGTGTCCTTCACGGCGCCGGCCGGCTCGATGGTCGGCATCATCGGCGCGACAGGCTCGGGCAAAACGACGCTGGCGCAGCTGATTGCGCGCCTGTTCGACCCGGATTCCGGGCGCGTCTTGATCGGAGGCGTGGACGTGCGCGAGCTGCCCGAGTCCACCATTCGAAATGCGGTCGCCTACGTGCTGCAGCGCGCCACGCTGTTTTCCGGCACGATTGCCAAGAACCTGCAGCAGGTTCAGCCGGCGGCGACGGCGGCGACGATGGCCCGGGCGGCGGAGATCGCCCAGGCCGCCGAGTTCATCGAGCGGCTGCCGGAGACCTACGACGCGCCGGTCGAGGAGCGCTCGGCCAACTTCTCGGGCGGCCAAAAGCAGCGCCTGGCCATCACCCGCGGCGTGATCGCCGACCCCGAGATCCTGATCCTGGACGACGCGACCTCGGCGTTGGACGCGCGCTCCGAGAAGCTGGTTCAAGAGGCGCTGGACCGCGAGCTGACGCGCACCACCACCGTCGTGATCGCCGAGAAGATCGCGTCGATTATCCGCGCCGACCAGATTCTGGTGATGGACGGCGGTCGCCTGGTCGCCTCCGGCACGCACCGCGAGCTGGTGCGCACCAGCCCGATCTACCAGGAAATCTACGCCACGCAAAAGGCCAAGGAAGGGGGATCAGCCAATGTCTGACATCAAAAACGCGGGCAAGTACTACTACCACTACCTGCACCGCTACTGGAAGGGGCTGTTGATCTCCGCCATCCTGATCGGCATCAGCACCTGGTGCGTGGTCGTGGCGCCGACCTACCTGGGCCGCTCGATCACCGAGCTGACCGCCTACCTCCAGCAGTGGAGCAACCCGGCGACGCGCGGGGCGGCCAGCCTCGGCAAGTTCCACCACACGCTGATCATCTACCTGCTGCTGTACTTCGGGGACGCGTCGACGCTGTTCGTCGCGTCCTGGATCCTCGCGCGGGTGACCGCGTACTCCACCGGCACGATGCGCATCGGGCTGTTCCGCAAAATGCAGCGCATGAAGGTGCAGTACTTCGACCAACACAGCGACGGCGACATCCTCGCCCGCTACACCAGCGACCTCGATAACATTTTCAACGCGCTCAACCAGGCGCTGATCGACATCTTCCTGGCCATCGCGCAGCTGGTCGGCATCCTGATCATGATGTTCGACCAAAACGCGCAGATGGGCTGGGTGACGATCGCCTCGACGCCGGTGGCGCTGGGTGTCGCCGCGTTCGTGATGCAGCGCGCAAGCGTTGCCGTCAACCAGCAGCAGCAGGCCATCGGCGCCTTGAACGGCTACATCAACGAGCAGGTGACCGGGCAGAAGGTGATTATCACCAACGGCCTGCAGCAGGACTCGGTGAAGGGCTTCGCGCCATTCAACCAGGCGGTCCAAAAGGCCGCGGTGCGCGGCCAGATCTGGTCGGGCATCCTGATGCCGTTGATGTCCGGGATGTCTTTGCTCAACACCGCCATCGTGATTTTCTTTGGTTCGTGGCTGGCGCTCAACGGCCAGATGGCCACCGGCGCCGCGCTGGCGCTGGTCGTGGTGTTCGTCAACTACGCCCAGCAGTACTACCAGCCGCTGACCACGCTGACCAGTCTTTATGGGATGATCCAGCTGGCCATCACCGGCGCGCGGCGCGTCGATGAGGTGCGCATGCAGCCGGACGAAAAGGACACTGGCACCAAGCAGCTGGCAGGCCTTGAGTCCGACGTCTTGATCGACGACGTGCGCTTCTCCTACCTGCCGGGTAAGGAGATCCTGCACGGCGTGACCATCGACGTGGCCAAGGGCGAGATGGTCGCCCTGGTCGGCCCGACCGGTTCGGGCAAGACCACGGTGATGAACCTGCTGAACCGCTTCTACGACGTCGACTCCGGCGCCATCACGGTGGACGGCACAGACATCCGCGAGTTCACGCTCGCCAGTCTCCGCGACACGGTCGGCATCGTGCTTCAGGAGCCGCAGCTGTTCTCCGGCACCATCGAGGCCAACATCGCGTTCGGCGACCCGGCCGCCACGCACGAGCGGGTGGTGGCCGCGGCCAAGCAGGCCAACCTGGACGACTTCATCCAAAGCCTGCCGCAGGGCTACGACACGCCGGTATCCGACGAGCAAAGCGTCTTTTCCGCCGGCCAAAAGCAGCTGATGTCGATCGCCCGCACCATCCTGACCAACCCGCGCCTCTTGATTCTCGACGAGGCGACCAGCAACGTCGACACGGTGACCGAGGCCAAGATCCAAGCCGCGATGGACAACGTGATCGCCGGGCGCACCAGCTTCGTCATCGCGCACCGGCTGAAGACCATCCTGAACGCCGACAAGATCGTTGTGCTCAAGGACGGCGCCATCATCGAGCAGGGCACCCACGACGAGCTGGTGGCCCAAAACGGCTTTTACGCCGAGCTGTACCACAACCAGATGGTGTTCGAGTAAAACTTTTTTGCGCACGGCGCGTCGCCACAGTGGGACGCGCCGCGCGTTTTTTGTTAAAATTAACTTAGGAAATAATTGCAACGCGTTCCCCAAATACGGCTTCCTGGAGGTGCCCATGTTCGCACGCTATCGCAGCGTCAGCCTGATCTGGCGCATTGTCATCGGTTTGGTGGTGGGGGCGGCGCTCGGCGTCCTCCTGCCGTCTCAGACCTGGATCGGCCTGTTCGGCGACCTGTTCATCGGCGCCTTGAAGGGCATCGCGCCGGTGCTGGTCTTCTTCCTGATTGCCACGGCGATCTCCAAGTACGAGCGCGGCGCCGACAACCACTTCGGCTCGGTGATCGTCTTGTACCTCGGCGCGACCTTCCTGTCGGCCGTGGTCGCGGTGGTCGCCAGCTTCCTGTTCAAGGTGCGCCTGGTGTTTCCGACGGCGGTCAAGACCGCGTCCGGGGCGCCCAAGGACCTCGCCACGGTGATCCAGGACCTGCTGGTGAACGCGGTGGCCAACCCCGTGCAGGCGGTCGTCGACGGCAACTACCTGGCGATCCTGTTCTGGTCGCTTCTGATCGGCTTTGCCCTGCGCGCCGCAAGCCCCCGCACCAAGTCCACGCTGTCGGACCTCACCGACGCGATTCAGGCGGTGGCGCAGCTGATCATCGAGTTCGCCCCGGTCGGCATCGTCGGCCTGCTGTTCACTACCATCAGCCAGACCGGCTTCGGCGGCATCGTCAAGTACGGCCAGCTGGTCGGGCTCTTGGTCGGCACGATGGCGTTCGTCTACCTGGTGGTGTACCCGGCGATGGTCTGGGCGATGACGGGCCAAAACCCGTTCCCGCTGACCCTGTGGACGCTGCGGGTGTCCGGCATCCCGGCCTTTTTCACCCGCAGCGGGGCGGTCAACATTCCGATCAATCTGCAGGCTGCCGCGGACCTCGGGCTCAACGAGAAGTCCTACGCGGTGTCGATTCCGCTGGGTGGCTCGGCCAACTCCGGCGGCGCGGCGATCACCATCTCAATCATGACGCTTGCGGCCTGCTACACGCTGGGTATTGAGGTGTCCTTCCCGCTGGCCGTGCTGCTGTGCCTGATGAGCGCCTTGGCGTCGACCGGCGTGTCGGGCATCGCCGGCGGCTCGCTTTTGATCATCCCGATGGCGGCCAGCCTGTTTGGCATCAAGAACGGCGTGGCGATGCAGGTGGTCGGCATCGGCTTCATCATCGGCGTGATCCAGGACTCGGTCGAAACGGCGGTGAACTCGGCCTCCGACCTCCTGTTCACCGCGGCGGCGGAGTATCACGACCTGAGAAAGGCCGGCCAGCCGGTGGACATTCGCGCCGCGGTCGCCAGGGCGAAGGCCAAGGAGTAGCGCCCTTTTTGTCTGCAAAATAAGAACGCTTGCACGCAAAATATAGAATTATTTGCCCTCAAACGGTGGACACGTGTTTTGATATGGCGTACAATCAGACCCATCATCCAATTTCGTTCGCGCGGCAACGCGCAGGGGGAGGGCCTATGTTTGCCAAGTATCGTTCCGTCTCGTTAATCGTTCGCATCCTGATCGGGCTGGTCGCGGGGGCGCTGCTCGCCGTGCTGCTGCCGGCCGCCAGCGCCATCGGGCTGCTGGGGCAACTGTTCGTCGGCGCCTTGAAGGGCATCGCGCCGGTCATGGTGTTCTTCCTGATTGCCAGCGCGATTTCCGGCTACCAGCAGGGTGGCCGCAACCACTTCGGCTCGGTGATCGTGATGTACCTGAGCGCGACGCTGCTGTCGGCCTTCGCGGCGGTCGGCGCGTCCTGGCTGATGCCGGTGCGGCTGGTGCTGCCACAGGCGGCCAAGGTCGCGGGCGGGGCGCCGCAGAGCCTGGCCAAGGTGCTTGAGGACCTGTTGACCAACGCGGTGACCAACCCGCTGGCCGCGATTGTGAACGCCAACTACCTGGCCATTCTGTTTTGGGCCCTGATGATCGGCTTTGCGCTGCGGCTGACCTCCAAGCAGACCCGCACCGTGGTCGCCGAGCTCTCCGGGGCCTTGACCCAGGTCGCGCAGCTGATCATTGAGTTTGCGCCCTTCGGCATCCTCGGGCTGATCTACACCACCATCCGCGAAACCGGGTTCGCCGGCGTCGCCAAGTACGGGCAGCTCGTGTTGCTTCTGGTCGGCACGATGGCCTTCGTCTACCTGGTGGTGTACCCGCTGATGGTCTGGGCGATGACGCGCCAGAACCCGTACCCGCTGACCCTGTGGACGCTGCGCGTGTCCGGCATCCCCGCGTTTTTCACCCGCAGCTCCGCGGTGAACATTCCAATCAACCTGAAGGCCTGTGAAAAACTCGGGCTGAACAAGGCGTCCTACGCGGTGTCGATCCCGCTGGGCGGGTCGGCCAACTCCGGCGGCGCGGCGATCACCGTGTCGGTGATGACGCTTGCGGCCTGCGCAACCTTGGGCATCCACGTCTCCTTCCCGCTGGCCTTGATCCTGTGCGTGCTGACGGCGCTTGCGGCGACCGGCGCGTCCGGCATCGCGGGCGGCTCGCTTTTGATCATCCCGATGGCCTGCAGCCTGTTTGGCATCAGCAACGACATCGCGATGCAGGTGGTCGGCATCGGCTTCATCATCGGCGTGATCCAGGACTCGGTCGAAACGGCGGTGAACTCGGCCTCCGACCTCCTGTTCACGGCGACGGCGGAGTACCACGACGCGGCCAAGGCCGGCAAGCCGGTGGACATCGCGGCGGCCGTCGCCCAGGCCGATGGGCGGACGGCCCGCGCCGGCGCGGCCGCGGCCGAAAAGGCCTGACTGACACTGCGAGATCGACAGCGGCCGGCGCGTGCTCCCCGGGGAGGCGCGCCGGCCGCTTTCGCGTTCCCGCGGTTGCCCGGTGGGGTGGAGCGGTGGCGGGGCGGTGCAGTTGCGGCCGGCGGTTCGGCGGTGGCGTGGTCACTTGGGGCCGCCGCGGCACTTGCGGCGCGCGTGGGCCGGCAGGGAGGCGAGTATCCACCCAGACCGCAGGAAGGCGAACATCCATCCAGGCCGCAGGGAGGCGGGCGTCTACCTGGGTCGGCCAGGGGCTCACAAAGCCCTCATTCGGCTATTGACTTTGCTGCGCCGACAGGAGACACTAAGAGGAAACATTTTTTAATCGAATTCTTAATGAACGGAGGCTATGCCTTGCACAACCTGTGGAAGCGAATGACCCTGCGGGAGGATCCCGGGGTCTACTCGGATAAGGACGCCCACCTGAAACGGGTGCTGTCGGTGAAGGATTTTCTGGCGCTGGGGGTCGGGACCATCGTGTCGACCACCATTTTCACCCTGCCCGGGGTCGTCGCCGCGGACCACGCCGGCCCGGCGGTGGCGATTTCCTGCCTCTTGGCGGCGATCGTGGCGGGGCTGGTCGCCTTCGCCTACGCGGAGATGGCCGCGGCGATGCCGTTCGCGGGCTCCGCGTACTCGTGGATCAACGTCGTGTTCGGCGAGGTGTTTGGCTGGATCGCCGGCTGGGCGCTGCTCGCCGAGTACTTCATCGCCGTCGCCTTCGTCGCCTCGGGGCTGTCCGCCAACTTCCGCGGCCTTTTGACCTCCTTTGACCTCACCATGCCCAAGGCCCTGAGCAACCCGATGGGCACCGACGGCGGGGTGGTCGACCTGGTGGCCGTGGGCGTGATTGTGATTGTCGCCGTCATCCTGGCGCGCGGCGTGCACGAGGCGGCAAAGGTGGAAAACGTGCTGGTGGTGCTGAAGGTGATCGCGATCCTCGCCTTCATCGGCATCGGGCTGACCCGCCTGGATGTCCAAAACTACGTGCCGTTCATCCCCAAGGCCACGCCACTCGCGGACGGCAGCGTGTTCGGCGGCTGGCGCGGCATCTACGCCGGCGTCTCCATGATTTTTCTGGCCTACATCGGTTTTGACTCCATCGCCGCCAACTCGGCGGAGGCCAAGGACCCGGAGCGGACCATGCCGCGGGGCATCATCGGCAGCCTGATCATCGCCGTGACGCTGTTCATGGCCGTCTCGCTGGTTCTGGTCGGGATGTTCAAGTACACGAACTACCACGACGTCGCCGATCCGGTCGGCTGGGCGCTTCGCACCGCCGGCTTCACCGGCGCTGCCACGGTGATCGAAGCCGTGGCGGTGGTGGGGATGTTCACCGCGCTGATCGGCATGATGATGGCGGGCTCGCGCCTTTTGTACAGCTTCGGGCGCGACGGGATGCTGCCGCGGTTCCTCGGCCGCCTGACGCCAAGCGGCCTGCCGAACCACGCACTGGTGGTGCTGTCCGTCATCGGGGTGGTGATCGGGGCGTTCTTCCCGTTCAAGTTCTTGGCGCAGCTGATCTCCGCCGGCACCCTGATCGCCTTCATGTTCGTCGCGCTGGGCATCTACAAGCTGCGGCCGCGCGAGGGCAAGGACATCGCCAACCCGGCGTTCAAGATGCCGTGGTACCCGGTGATGCCGGCGCTGGCGTTCATCGGCGCGCTGATTGTCTTCATGGGCCTGGACATTCAGGCCAAGCTCTACTCGGGAATCTGGTTCGTGCTCGGGTTAGTGGTCTACCTGGCCTACGGGATGCGCCACTCGACTTTGAGCGGAAAAAGCCACGAGTGAGTTGGTAAGCCAATTTACTATCGTGGCGGGGCACCGCGTTGTTTTCAATTGCGGGCCGGCGCGCCGGCATTTTGCCTGGCTGCGCTTTCAACTTGGCGCCGCGCGGGCGGGTGGTAACACAAATCATTAGGCTTTTTTTCGCAGACGTGTTATACTATAGGCACCGTGATAGATGAATTGAGAGCTGTGATGTTTCTGAGCATAATGGATTTCTTTCATTGATTACCGGCTGTTTGTCACTATTAGGTTTATTTATGAAGGAGATTCATACAATGCAACAAGGTACAGTTAAATGGTTCAACGCTGACAAGGGTTACGGCTTCATCACTGGTGAAGACGGCAAGGACGTTTTCGTTCACTTCTCCGCTATCCAGGGTGATGGCTACAAGACGCTCGACGAAGGCCAAGCCGTAAGCTTCGACGTTGAACAGTCCGACCGCGGCCCACAGGCGGCTAACGTCAACAAGCTGTAATACAAAGAAAACCGCCAGTGATGGCGGTTTTTTTTGTGCCCGGGGCGAAGCGAGGCGCACTTAGCGGGACGCATCGCGTAGGGCTGGCGCTTGGGGCGCACTTGGCCCCAAGTGCCGGCACAAGCGATGTGTTCCCGCGTTGCCTTGCGCAGCCCGACGATAACCAGGGCGAAGCGAGGCGCACTTAGGCCACCGGCCAGCGTAAGGCCGGCACTTGGGCCGCACTTAGGCCCGAGTGCTGGTCTTAGCTGGACGAGTGGCCGTTGCCTTGCGTAGCCCGACGACGGCCCAGGGCGAAGCAAGCGCGAGCGCTAGGGCTCGTTTGATGAGATAGCCGCAAAGACGACGCGCCACCCGCTGCATTGCCGCGGGTGGCGCGTCTTTGTGGTGTGCCCTCAGGCCAGTTTGGCGACGAAGGCGAGGTACTGGGTCAAAATCAGCTTGAAGTAGTCGGTGGTCGCCGGCACGAACTGGTCCGGGCCGGTCATCAGGTTGGTGACGTTGCCGATGTAGGCCTCGGGCTGCTGCAGCGTCGGCATGTCGAGGAAGGTCAGCGACTGGCGCAGGTGGTGGTTGGCGCCGAAGCCCGAGATGGCGCCGGGCGACACGCTGACCACCAGCGCCGGCTTGTGCGCCCAGACGTTTTGGCCGTACGGGCGCGAGCCGACGTCCAGCGCGTTTTTCAGGGCGCCGGGTACGGAGCGGTTGTACTCGGGGGTGAAAAACATCACGCCGTCGCAGGGGGCGACCGCTTCGCGCAGCGCGGTCCACGCGGCCGGCGGCGGTGTGGTTTCGAGGTCCTCGTTGTAAAGCGGCAGGTCCGCGATGTCAATCATGCGCAGGGTGATGTCGGCCGGGGCCAGCTGGCTAAAGGCCGTGGCCACCTTGCGGGTGTAGGAATCCCGGCGCAGGCTACCGACGATGATGCCAATGGTGGTCGTCATGGGTGAGCTCCTTTCGGTGAGGCAACGGGCAATCGAGAACGGCGCGGCTTGCCGCGGTCTGGTGCGGTCTCGCGCGTGCGAGCACTAGCGTCGTCTCGACCTTACAATGGGTCACCTTAATTGTACCCGCTCACCGGGGCCTGCCGCGAGTCTGGCGACTCCTCACAGCGGCGACAGGTTGGCGATCACCCGCGCAATCTGCTCGGGGGACTCGCGGGCGCCGCCGCGCAGCCAGCTGACGATGACGCGCACCGCGCCGCTCAGGCAGAACTCGAAGTAGTAGCCGAGCACGGCCGGGTCGTCCTCGTGGAAGCGGCGGCGGTACTCGTCGAGCGTCCGGGCGCGGATCGGGTCGAGAATGGCCTGCAGAAGCGGCGAGTCGTCGAGGTTTTGGATGATGATCTGGGTCGCGGTTTCCTCGCGCGCAATCACGGCCAGCACCGCCGGCAGCCACTGATCGAGGCCGCGCTCCGTGCCGCCGAGTAGCGGCCGGATCTCGGCAATCAGGTCGGCCTCGATGGCGCGAAACAGGGCGGTCGGGTCCTGGTAGTGGGCGTAGAAGGTGCCGCGGTTGACGTCGGCCGCCTTGCACAGGGCGGTGACGGTGATCTTGGCCAGCGGCTGGCCGGCCAGCAGGGTGATCATCGCCTCCTGCAGGCGCTGCTTGGTGTACTGGGTGCGGCGGTTGTTTTTCGTTCCGACCATAAGTTTCTCCTACTTTTTGAACAAAAAGGACGCGGTGTGTTCAATTCATGACAGGCTGATCAAGATTGCCGGTTGTTCTGTGCCCGCCAGTCTTGCATAATGTCATTATACCAACAACGTGTGTGGTTAATGGAGGTTAATCGTGAGTTACATTCAAGTGCGCAATGAGTTCAAGCGGTACCAGCTGGGCGAAACGGAGATCATCGCCAACCACGACCTGTCGTTCGACTGCGAGGAGGGGCAGCTGACCGTGATCCTCGGCCCCAGCGGCGCCGGCAAGTCGACGGTGCTGAACATTCTGGGCGGTATGGACACGCCGACGTCCGGCCAGGTGATCATCGACGGGGTCGACATCGCCAAGTTCAACGACCGCCAGCTGACCACCTACCGCCGCGAGCAGGTCGGTTTTGTCTTCCAGTTCTACAACCTGATCCCGAACCTCACCACCAAGGAAAACGTGGAGATGGCCAACTCGATCGTCAAGGACGCCCTGGACGCCGAGGAGACGCTGCGGGCCGTGGGTCTGGGCGCGCGGCTGGACAATTTTCCCTCCCAGCTCTCCGGCGGCGAGCAGCAGCGCGTGGCGATTGCCCGCGCGCTGGCCAAGAACCCGAAGCTTTTGCTCTGCGACGAGCCGACCGGCGCCCTGGACTACGAAACCGGCAAGCAGGTGCTCGCGCTGCTGCAGGCGGCCAGCCGCAAGGACGGCAAGACGGTGCTGATCATCACCCACAACGCGGCCCTCGCCAAGATGGCCGACCGCGTGATTCACATCAACGACGCCAGGGTGCGCAACGTGATCGACAACCCGCACCCGACGCCGGTTGAAGAGATTGCGTGGTGAGCGCCATGAAGCCGATGACCAAGAACATGTGGCGCGAGATCGGCGCCAACCGCGGGCGCTTCATCGCCATCATCGCCATCATCCTGCTGGGCACGTTGATCTTCGTCGGCGTCAAGGCGGCGGGGCCCGGACTCAACGACTCGATGAGCGCCACCGTGCAGGACGCCAAACTCTCGGACGTGCAGCTGATGTCGACCACGGGCTTCACCAAGGCCGACGTCGCGACGGCGGAAAAGGTCGCGGGCACCTCGGCCGAGGCCGTGCGCTTCAAGTTCGTGACCGGCCAGGACGAAAACGTCGTCGCGCTGTACGGCTACCGCAAGGGGACGACCCAAAACCGCCTGACCCTGCGTTCCGGCCACCTGCCGCGCCACGCCGATGAGATCGTGCTGGACCAACGCGCCCGCGACGAGTACGACCTGCGCCTGGGCGACACCTACCGCTTCCCGGCCGCCGCCAAGCTGGCCCGGCGCACCTACAAGGTGGTGGGCTTCGCTGACTCGCCGGCGTACATCGACAACGCCAGCCGCGGCGCCGCCAACATCGGCGACGGCACGGTGCGCTACTTCGCGTACCTGCAGGAGGACCAACTGAAGCTCGACGTGGCGACCCTGCTGAACGTTCGCGTCAACGCGTTGGCGACCAAGAACACGTACGGCAAGGCCTACGAGAAGGGCGTGGCCAAGAAGCTGGCCTCACTCAAGGCGGCCTTCTCCAAGCGGGCGCCCGAGCGCGACGCCGCGCTCAAGAAGGCAGCCAGCAAGCCGCTGGTGGCGCAGCGCAAAACGCTGAAGAAGGCTGCGGCGCAGCTTGAGGCCGCCAAGCAGCAGGTCGTCGCTCAAAGCCACGGTGCGCTGACAACGACGCCCGAGCTCACCGCGCAGGCGCAAAAGCTTGCGGCGGCCGAAAAGAAGCTGGCCGCGGCGCAAGCCAAGATCGACGCCAGCATCCACACCACCTACACCTGGCAGACGCGCGCCGACCTGTCCGGCTTCTCCGCCTTCGCCGACTCGTCGGATCGCATCGCGGCGATTGCCAACGTGTTTCCCGTCTTCTTCTTCCTGATTGCGGCTTTGATCACCTTCACCACCGTCACGCGGATGGTCGAGGAGGCGCGCGGCCAGATCGGCACGTTCAAGGCGCTGGGCTACACCAAGCTTGCCATCGCGCGCAACTACGTGACCTACGCGCTGATGGCCGGCACCATCGGCGCGCTGGTCGGCGGCCTGGTCGGCAACTGGACGCTGCCGCGGCTGGTGATCTCGCTTTACCACAACAGCATTCCGATGCACGTCACCGTGCCGTGGCTGTGGGGGACCGGCGCCCTGGCGCTCGGCTTCTCGCTGCTGGCGACGGTCGGCGCCGCCGTGGTGGTGGTGACCCGCGAGCTGCAGGAAAAACCAGCGGCTTTGATGCGGCCGCGCGCGCCGAAGTCGGCCAAGCGCATTCTGTTGGAGCGCATCCGGCCGCTGTGGCGCCGGCTGAGCTTCAACCAGAAGGTCAGCTACCGCAACCTTTTCCGCTACAAGAGCCGGATGGTGATGACCATCATCGGCATCGCCGGCGGCACGGCGCTTCTGCTGACCGGCTTTGGGCTCAACGACTCGATCGGCGGCACCGCCGCCGCCCAGTACGGCGGCGTCTTCCACTACGACGCGCTGGTCGCCCTGAAGCACGACGGCAAGGCGGGCTCGGCGCACCGGGTGCTGGACGCCACCTCAACCTTCCAGAGCGCGGCCGAGCTGAACACGCAGGTCGGCAAGGCGAAGGCCAACGGCGAGCAGCTGACCGAGGTCAACCTGTTCACACCGCTTGACCCCGCCGGCTTCGACCGCTACGTGACGCTGGCCCGCAAGCTGCCGGCGCAAGGCGTCGTGATCAGCCAGAAAATCGCGACGGTGCTGGGCGTCAAGGCCGGCGACCACCTGACCTTCACCGCGGCCGGTGGGGACGCCAAGAAGCTGCGCGTGGCCGGCGTGACGCCCAACTACATGGGCGTGTTCGCCTACATGAGCCCCAAGGCCTACCGCGCGGCGTTCGGCGAGGCGCCTAAGGTCACCTCGCTTGCGGTGCGGCTGAAGGACCCGACCGCCAAGCAGCAAAACCGCCTGGCCCATGAACTTTTGGCCAAGGGCGGGGCGCTTGGCACCAGCTTCTCAAGCGACCAGGTCTCAAGCGTCGAGACGATGTCAAAGACGTTGGGGCCGGTGGTCTTCATCTTCATCCTGCTGTCCGGCGTGCTGTCGTTCGTCGTGCTGTACAACCTGACCAACATCAACGTCTCCGAGCGCATCCGCGAGCTGTCCACCATCAAGGTGCTGGGCTTTTACGACGGCGAGGTGACGATGTACATCATGCGCGAAAACATCGTGCTGACGCTGTTCGGCATCGTGGTCGGCTACGGCGCGGGCTGGGCGCTGCTCGCCTTCATCCTGCACCAGGCGGCGACCGCCCAGATCATCTTCCCGGTCATCATCCACTGGCCGGGGGTGGCGGCCTCAACGGCGCTGATGATCGCCTTTGCCGCGATCGTCGCCGGCGTCACGCACCGCAAGCTGCGCCGCGTCGACATGATCGGCGCGCTGAAGGCGACCGAGTAATCGCACAATAAAACGGCGCTCCTGCCGCAACCATCACGGTTGCGGCAGGAGCGCCGTTCGTCTTGCAGAAAACATCCGGGTGTTACTCGGCCGCCGTCAGCGCCGCCGCCTCGCGCAGGCGGACTTCGGCGTCGAGCGGCACGCGGCCCAGCGGGTCGAGGCCGACGTTGAGCAGGTAGTTGATGCCCAGCCCGTTCAGGTGCTGAAGGGTGCCCGCCAGCTGCGCGGGCGTTTTTCAGTTGTGGTCCTGGTAGGAGAAGCCCCACGAGTCGTTCATCGTGCCGGCGGACTCGTACAGGCCCAGCGGCGACGGCTTGAAGCCGCCGATGTCGTTGTAGTCGACCGCGCCACCGGCGCCCTGGTCGATGGCCGTCGGGATTTCATTGTCGCCCAGCACGACGTAATCGTACTGGCCGTTGCCCAGCCGCGAGTTGATCAGGCAGTCGGGCTGCAGCGCCTTGACGGTGTCGTACAGTTCTTGGCTCTGCGCCTTGGTCAGCGTCATCGGCACGTCGAACCAGGCCGTCGCGATGTCGCCGTAGTTTTGCATCAGTTCGCGCACCTGCGGCAGGATTTTGGTCGAGAAGCACTGGGCAAAATCCTTGCGGCGCGTGTCGGGAAAGTCCCAGCTGTTGTCCCAGGTGGTGCCGGAGTTCTCCAGGTCGTTGGAGAGGTATCCGCCGCCGTTGGGCTCGTGCCAGTCGAGGTCCTGCGAGTAGTACAGGCCAAAGCGCAGCCCGGCGCGGCGGCAGGCCGCGGCGAGCTCGCCGATTACGTCGCGGTGAAACGGCGTCTGCGCGACGACGTTGTAGTCGGACACGGCCGAGTCGTACATCGCAAAGCCGTCGTGGTGCTTGGCGGTGACCACGAGGTAGGACATCCCGCAGTCCTTGGCGAGCGCGACGATGCGGTCGGCATCGAAGCACAGCGGGTTGAACGCGGTGGCCAGCCGGCCGTAGTTGGCAATCGGAATCTGGCACTTGGACTGAATCCACTCCGCGTAGGCGGTGGACGCCTCGCCGCGGTAAGCGCCACCCAAAAGCGAGTAGAGTCCCCAGTGAATCATCATGCCGTACTTCGCCTGCTTGAACCAAGATACATTGTCAGTCATCATTTTCGCCTCCGCGTCCAGTGTACCAGAGAAAGCGGTTGCGGGCGCGGGACATTTTCGGGCCAGCGCATATTGGTGGGGGCAACGCTCCGCTCTGGTCGTCGTCGGGCTACGCGCGGCAACGCCGGTTTGTCCAGCTATGCCTGGCACTCGGGCCAAAGTGCGGCCCAAGTGCCAGGCATACGCTAGCCAACCGGCTAAACCCGCCGCGCTCCGCCCTGGGTTATCGTCGGGCTCCACCAGGCAACGCCAACTCGCCCAGCTAAGGCCGGCACACGAAGCAAAGAGCGCTTCATGCACCAACCTTACGCTGGGCGGTCGCCTAATTGCGCCTGGTTCCGCCCTGGTTATCGTCGGGCTCCGCGCGGCAACGCGGGTGCGGCTAGCTACGCTCCACCACTCGTTGCAAAGTGCGCTTCAAGCGGTGGAGCTAGGCTACCCGACCCGCTAAGTGCGCCGCGCTCCGCCCTGGTTAGATCATCTCCAGCGGCTTTTTGCTTGTCGGGCGGCGGAAGGCGCGGTCGATGGCCGCCAGCTCGTCTCGGGTGAAGGTCACGTCCTGGACGGCCAGGTTCTCGGTCATGTGGACCGGGGTGGCCGCCTTGGGGATGCTGAGGACGCGGTCGCGCATGGTCCAGGCCAGCATCAGCTGGTGGTCACTCAGGTGCTTGGCGCGGGCGATATCGTGAATGGGCCGCGGCAGGCGGATGGTGCGACCTGACCCGGAGCCGAAGGGGGAGTAGCCGATCAGCGCCATGTCGCGTTTTTGCTGGTAGGGCATCAGATCGTACTCGATGCCGCGGGCCTGGAGGTTGTACAGCACCTCGTTGGCGGCGACTCGGTCGCCGCCGGGCAGGCCCGCGAGCTCCTCAAGGTCGGCGACGTCGAAGTTGGACACGCCGAACGCGCGGATCAGGCCGGCCTGCTGCAGCGCCTGCGCCCCGGCCAGCGTTTCGGCCAGCGGGGTGCTGCCGCGCCAGTGCAGCAGGTACAAGTCGAGGTAGTCGAGGCGCAGCCGGCGCAGGCTGGCCTCAAGCGCCGCGCGCATCTTGGTCGCCGTGGCGTGCCAGGGGTAAAACTTGGAGATGACGAACAGATCGCTGCGGTCGTAGCCCTGGATGGCCGAACCGACCAGCGTCTCGGCGGCGCCGTCGCCGTACATCTCGGCGGTGTCGATCACGGTCAGCCCGTGGTCGAGGCCGGTCCTGAGGCTTTGAACCTCCAGCGCGGTCTGCGCGGGGCTGCCCTCGCCGAGGTACCAGGTGCCGATGCCAAGCGCCGGCACGCGAACGCCGGCTAGTGAAATGGTTTGCATCACAAACACTCCCTTCAGGTCAATTATACAAAACAGCCCCCGCGACGGCAGGGGCTGGCGAAACTTATTCGGCGTCGTAGGCCGCCTGGAACAGGGCGATCAGGTCTTCCTTGGTGCCCTTGCGCGGGTTGGAGAAGGCGTTGCCGTCCTTCAGCGCGTTTTCGGCCATCAGCGGGAAGTCCTCCGGCTTGGCGCCCAGGGCCTTGATGGAGGCGGGGATGCCGACGTCCTTGGCCATCTGGCGCATCGCCTTGATGGCGAGCTCCGCGGCCTCGCGCGTGGACAGGCCGTCGATGTTTTCGCCCATCGCCACGGCGAGCTCGGCGAAGCGCTCCGGGCAGGCGATCAGGTTGTACTCCTCAACGATTGGAAGCAAAAGCGCGCAGCAGACGCCGTGCGGGGCGTCGTACTGGCCGCCGAGCTGGTGGGCCATCGCGTGGACGTAGCCGAGGTCGGCGTTGTTGAAGGCCATGCCGGCCAGCATCTCGGCCTCGACCATGCCGGTGCGGGCCTCAAGGTCGTGGCCGTTGGCAACGGCGGGGCGCAGGTATTTTTCAATCAGGCGGATGGCCTGCAGGCACTGGCCGTCGGTGATTGCGTTGCGGTTGGTCGACACGTACGGCTCAATCGCCTGCACGAAGGCGTCCATGCCGGTGGCCGCGGTCAGCTTGGCCGGCACGTCCAGCTGCAGCGCCGGGTCGTTGAAGGACACCAGCGGAATGTTGCGCCAGGACACGACGACGAACTTCAGGTGGGTCGCCTCGTTGGTGATAACGCAGTGGCGGGTCAGCTCGGAGCCGGTGCCGGCCGTGGTGTTGACGGCCATCAGCGGCGGCAGGGCGTGCTCGAGCGTCTCGATGCCGGCAAGCGTGGTGATGTCATCGCCGTTGGTCAAAATGATCCCGGTGCCCTTGCCGGTGTCGTGTGCGGAGCCGCCGCCGACGGTGATGATGCTGTCGCAGCCCTCCGCCAGGTAAAGCGCCTTGGCCGCCTGGATGTTGCGGACCTTGGGGTTGGGCTCGACCTCGTTGTAGATGGCGTAGGTGACGCCGGCCGCGTCCAGCGACGCGAGGGTCTGGGCGACCGGCCCGTTCGGCACGCTTTGCAGGAACTTGTCGGTGACAATCAGCGGGTGGGTCATGTTCAGCATCTTGGCGCGCGCGCCGATTTTTTCGATGACGCCGGGACCGAAGAAGTTGACGCTCGGCATCAGAAAATCAAAGTTTGTTTTCATAGGTAAGCCTCCGTGAATGTGAAGCGGTGATCATTAACAGAGCTAGTGTACAAACTCACGGGGCCGCCG
Organism: Lacticaseibacillus kribbianus; assembly: GCF_020180945.1. GTDB lineage: Bacteria > Bacillota > Bacilli > Lactobacillales > Lactobacillaceae > Lacticaseibacillus > Lacticaseibacillus kribbianus. The sequence continues at coordinate 331,327 of NZ_JAIPUL010000001.1, forward strand.
CCAACGGACAGATGCGCCCGGTTGTCCGGCGCGGGGAGCGGTCGCCCCGGTTGGCGGCCCGCGGCGTGCGGCCGCGCGGGGGATGGGGGCGGTTACAGGCGTTCCGGGCGTTCGCGCAATTTTGTCGGGGTCGCTGCCGGTGACACGGCGGCGGGAGGGCTTTCACCCGGTGGCGGGTCGGGCGGGTTGCGGGGCTACCCCCGCGGCGGCGGGCATGATACACTGAGCAAGTGAAAGACTAAACTATAAGCGGCGCGCGGCGCCGGGGAGGCACTCATGGAGTACGAATTGAAAGGCAGCAGCACGTTTCCCATCGCGGTGGTGCACCTGAACGCAGGCGACAGCGTTCAGATCGAATCCGGGGCGATGATCTACCACAACGGGCGCGTGGCGCTTCAGGGGCGGATGAACAGCAACGGCCGCGGCGGCCTGGGTGGGCTGATGAGCGCCATCGGCCGCAGCATGACCTCCGGCGAGTCCTTTTTCATCACCACGGCCACCGGCACCGCAGACGCCGGCGAGCTGGCGGTGGCGCCGGGCAACCCGGGGCCGATTCGCGAGCTTGAGGTCGGCGGGGACCACCAGTGGCTGCTGAACACGGGCGCGTTTCTCGCCGCCGATCAGACGGCCGGCTACCAGATGGTGCGCCAAAGCGTGGGCCGCGCGCTGTTCGGCGGCACCGGCGGCTTTTTCATCATGGCGACGCAGGGGACCGGCACGGTGCTGGTCAGCGCGTACGGCGACATGCTGGCGCTGGACCTGACCGACGCCGACGATTACGTGATCGACAACAACCACGTGGTCGCCTGGGCCAGCACGCTGGACTACCGCATCGAGGCGGCCAGCGGCACCTTCGGCTTCACGACCGGCGAGGGGCTGGTCAACCGCTTCTCCGGCACCGGCCGCGTCTACATCCAGACGCGCAACGTCGAGGCGCTGGCCGGCATGGTGCAGCCGTTCCTGCCGGACAACAGCAGCAAGTAGGCCGGATTTGGGCAAAAGCGGCAAACTGTGATGGCGGGTTCGACCGGCGACGTGTAGGCTGGCAGTGAACGGGAGGCGGCGCGCCGCCGAGGCAAGAACTACCCGTCCCGCTAAGTGCGCCTTGCTTCGCCCTCTAAACGGGCTACGCAGCGCAACGCGGGCGCGGCTAGCTACGCCCAAGCGCCGAGGCCAAGTGCGCCTCAACGCTTGGGCTAGGCTACCCGTCCCGCTAAGTGCGCGCTGCTTCGCCCTCTCTTGAAAGGAGCTTTCAACATGACCACAATTCTTGGCACCAAGTACCCCCTGATTCAAGGCGCGCTGGCGCAGATCTCGCTGCCGCCGCTGGTGGCGGCAGTCAGCAACGCCGGCGGACTCGGCGTTTTAACCACGACCAACATGGACGTGCCGGCGCTTGAGGCGGCCATCGCCGCCGTGCGCGCGCAGACAGACAAGCCGTTCGGCGTCAACCTGATGCTGCAGCAGGCCAACATGGCCGAGATTGTGCCGTACCTGATCACGCACCCCGTGCCGGTGGTGACCACCAGCGCCGGCACGCCCAAGGCCTTCTGCCAGGCCATCCAGGCCGCGGGCACGAAGGTGGTCGCGGTGATTCCAAGCGTCAAGGTGGCGGTCAAAATGGCGGCGCTGGGCGTCGACGCGCTGGTGGCCGAGGGCATGGAGTCCGGCGGCCACATCGGCACGGAAACCACCTTCAGCCTGGTGCAGCAGGTGACCGCCGCCGTTGACCTGCCGGTGTTTGCCGCCGGCGGCATCGCGGACGCGGCCGGCGTCGCGGCGGCCAAGGCGCTCGGCGCCGTGGGCGTGCAGGTCGGCACCGCCTTTTTGGTGGCGACGGAGACCCCGATCGCGCAGGCGTACAAGGACGCGGTGATCGCGGCCACGGACACCGGCACGGTGGTCACGGGCCTGGCCCTGCACGACGCGGTGCGCAGCCTGAAGAACCCGCTGACGACGGCGTACCTGGAGGCCGAGGCGGCCGGGGCGGACGCCGACTCGCTGCACGGCATGCTCGACGGCAGCCTGACGCGCGCCATCAACGGCGACATCGCCCACGGCACCCTGATGGCGGGCCAGATTGCGGGCAAGCTCACCGGCGTGGCGCCGGTGTCGGCGATCGTCGCCCGGCTGTTCCCGGAGGACTAGACGCACGTAAAAAATGATTCCCCAGCCGGCCGACGCGTCGGTTGGGGAATCATTTTTCGTTCGCTCACTTGGCTGTCAGCGGCATGGCCAGCATGGCGACGCCGGTCACCGTCAGCACGACGATGGACACGGCGGGCCGCAGGAACAGGCTGACCAACAGCAGCAGCCCGGCGACCACCATCACGCGGCCGAGCCGGCGCAGCGCGGCCCGGCCCATCTTGCGGCGTGGGGCGAGCGCGCGGGTGCTGTACTCGGGCGACACGGTCGGGATGTAGTTGCCCATCGCCAGGAACATCACGCCGATCAAAAAGGTCGCAATGCGCCAGACGTCCAGTTGCCGGCCGAGGCCGATCTGAATGGTGGTGACGTACAGCACCACGGTCAGGACCGGCATCACCCAGTTGACCACGCGCTCGAAGCGCGGCGCGCTCTGGTTGCCGCGCGGCACCAGCACCGTGATCAGCTGGAAAACGGCCATCAGCGCGGGCAGGCCGAACACCACGAAGGCGCGCGGTGCCCAGCCGTTGGGTTGACTGTCGACGCCCCAGTGAATCGCCATCGTCGCCGGCAGCTTTGAGTAGACGGCCAGGCCGTACAGAATCGGCGCCAGGATCACCGGCAGGGTCGTGGCCAGAATGCGCTTAGGATTTCTCATGTTGGTTGCCTCCGAGGTCGTAGATCCAGCCGAGCAGCTCCTCGAAAACGGAGAGGTTCAGGCTGTAATAGATAAAATTCTTGTCCTTGTTCAGGTCGACCAGCCCGGCCTGGCGCAACAGCTTCAGGTGGTAGGACACCGTCGCCTGCGACAGGTCGAACTGCGCGGCGATGTCGCCGGCGGACTGGTCGCCTTTCTTCAGTAGCTCAAGGATCTGACGCCGCACAGGGTCGTTGATCGCCTTGAGCGTATCGGTCAGTGCCATGTCGTACCTCCTTACAAGAGCGGCGTGTTTCGCGGGATGGGTAGCCTTGCGCAAGCGGAGCGTCGCGACGCTCCGCTTGCCTGGCGCCGCCCGGTCACAGCCGTCGCCCGGTCACAGCCGCCGCCGGTTCAGCGCCACGATGGCGAGCGCCAGGCAGCCGGCGGTGATGGCGACGGTCAGGGCGAAGGCCGGCGCGACGCTGGCCAGCGTCTTGGTGCCGCGCACCCAGGGCAGCGCGTTGGTGGTCAGGCTGAGCGGGTTGAAGCGGCGCAGCGGCCGCCACATGTCGCCCAGCCCCATCACGACGACGCTCGCCGCCACGGCGAGAAAGCCCGCGAAGCTGCTTTTGGCCAGCGCACTTCCCAGCAGGGTGATCGCGATGATCATCAGGCCGTACAGCGCCAGCGGCCACAGCCCGGCCCAGACGTGCGGGGTCAGTGCATCCTTGAAGTAGTAGGCGGTGTACGCCCAGGTGAGCCCGAAGCTGGCGAGCAGCGTGACCAGCCAGGTGCAGGCGGCCAGCGCGAACTTGGCCAACACCACGGCGTAGCGCGGCAGGCCCTTGGTCACGAGGGGCACCAGCGTCCCGCGCCGCACCTCGGCGGCGATGGCGCCGGACCAGACGATGGCGAAGAGAAAAATCCCGAGCTGGTCGATGTTCTTGTAGAACTGGGTCCACGAGTCCACGCTGGTCGGCGTCGGCAGGGTGATGTGGATGCCGGAGCCGCCCATGCTCTTGAGCAGCTCGGGGGTCAGCCGCGCCATCAGCGGGCTTTCAATCGCGAACAGCAGGAACACCAGCCCAATCAGCAGGAAGCGGCCGCGGCGCCAGTGCGTCAGGGCCTCCTTGCGCAGAAAAATCCAGGTTGCGGTCATTGTGTCACCTCCATGAACAGGTCCTCGAGGCTCGGCCGCACCGGGCTGACGCGCACCGGCACGAGGTCTTGGGCCAACAGGGCGGCAAGCACGGGCCGAAGCGCCGCGGTTTCCCCTTGGGGCGCAGGAATCAGCAGGGTCGCCGACTCACGCGCGGCGACGCCGAGGGCCGCGGCCGCCTGCCGGGCCGCGGCCGGGGTCTCAAACCCCAGCGCGACTTGGGCCTGGCCGTGCGCGGCCAGCAGCTGGGCGAGCGGACCCTGCACCTGCAGCCGCCCGGCGTGCAGGATGCCGACCTGGTCGCAGATGCGGGCGACGTCGTCTAGGATGTGGCTGGAGAACAGGATGGTCGTGGTGCCGCGCAGGCTGGCCAGCAGGTCGAGGAACTCGCGGCGGCCGACCGGATCGAGCGCCGAGGTCGGCTCGTCGGCGATCAAAAGCCGCGGGCGCGCGAGCAGCGCCTGCGCGACGCCGAGGCGCTGCTTCATGCCGCGGGAGAACCCGCGAATGCGGCGGCGGTTGTTCGGCAGCCCGACCGTCTCAAGCATGGCGGTGATGCGCCCGCCAAGCTCGCGGTGGGGGATGCCGGTCAGCTGGCCGCACAGCCGCAGGTACTCGGTGGGGGTCAGCTCCGAGTAAAACTCGGGCACATCCGGCAGGTAGCCGATGCCGGAAGCCGCGGCGGCCCTGCCGTAGTGCACCGGGTTGCCGGCGAAGGTGATGCTGCCGGCATCGCGCTGCAGCAGGCCCAAGATCAGCTTCATCGTCGTGGTTTTGCCCGCGCCGTTCTCGCCGACGAAGCCGTAGATGCTGCCCTCGGGCACGGCCAGCGACAGGTCGGCCAGGACGGTCTGGTCGCCGAAGGACTTGGTGACGTGGTTCAGCTCGACCAGGGCCATCACTGCACCTCGCGGCCGAACAGCAGGTAGGCGATGGCGCCGAACGGGTGAATGGCAAAAATCGCAATCAGCCAGATCACCTTGTTGCCGTAGCGGAAGTGGTGGTGGCGGATGATGGAGACCAGCGCGGTGATCAGCAGGCCGAGGTCGATCAGGACCAGCGGAATCAGCAGGGGTAGGTTGTCTTTGAGTGCGTCCATGGTGGGAGTACCTCCTATTTCGAATTTTGTCTAAATTATACGGCGGCGGTGGCGGCGAGGCAATCATTATTTCGAAAAATTTCTAAACAGGTTGCCAAAAAGGCCCCGCCTGCCAGCGGCAAGCGGGGTGGGGCCGGTCAGTCGGCCAGCGCCTTGAGAATGTCTGCGGTGATCAGCTCCGGCGTCAGGTGGTCGCGCGCCATCAGCTCGGCCGTGCTTTCGCGGTCGTTGAACTGGCGCTTGGCGCCGACGGTCAGCACGCGCGTGGCGGTCGGGCCGAAGTGCGCCGCGACCTTTTGGCCGAAGCCGCCGTCCAGGCTGCCCTCCTCGAGCGTCACCACCAGCGCGTGGTCGGCCAGCTGGTCGAGGTCTTCGGCGGCCCAGGCGTTGGTGCTGCGCGGGTCGACGACGGTGGCGTCGATGTCGTGTTCGGCGAGTTGCTTGGCGACGGCCGTGGCGGTTGCAAGCATCGAGCCGAGGCCCAGCAGCGCGACCTTACTGCCGCGGTGCAGCACGTGCAGCGCAGTCGGCGCGAAGGCCGGGTCAAGCGGCGCGCTTTGGACGCCGTGCGCCGGCACGCGGATGGCGACGGGGCCCGCCGTCTGGGTCAGCGCCCAGTCGAGCTGGGCCAGCAGCTCCTCCTTGGTGGTCGGGGCCAGGTAGGTCAGGTTGGGGATGTTGGCCAGCATCGCGATGTCGAAGGTGCCCTGGTGCGTCGGGTCGCCGCCGGACACGGAACCGCCGTTGAGAATCAAGACGGCGGGCAGCTTGTTGATGCCGAGGTCGTGGGACAGCTGGTCGTAGGCGCGCTGCAGGAAGGTGCCGGAGTGGAAAACGACGGGGCGCATGTCCTGCTGCGCCATCCCGGCGGCCAGGGTGATGGAGACCTGCTCGGCGATGCCGACGTCGATGTAGCGCTTCGGGTAGTCGGCGGCGAAGCGCTTGAGGCCAAAGCTGCCGGGAATCGCTGCGTTGAGCGCGTAAATCGGCGCGTCGTCGTCTGCGATGTGCTTTTCCAGCCGGTCCAGGATCAGGCTGTTGTAGGAGACGCCGGTGCTCGGGTGCAGCGGCTCTGCCGTGGTCAGGTCGAAGGGAACGTGCCAGTGCCAGTGTTCCTTGTCGATCTCGGCCGGGGCATAGCCCAGCCCCTTGTCGGTGTGGACGTGCAGCACCAGCGGGTGGTCGAGGTCGCGCACGGCGCGGAAGGCGGCAATCATCGCCGCGACATCGTTGCCGTGGGCCTCGTAGCGGTAGTCCAGGCCAATCGCCTTGAACAGGTTGCGCTCGGCCTTGCCTTCGGTGTCCCGCAGCAGCTTCAGGTTCTCGTAGATGCCGCCGTGGTTCTCAGCGATGCTCATCTCGTTGTCGTTGACCACGATCAAAAGCTGGCCGGCCAGCACCGCGGCGTTGTTCAGCGCCTCGTAGGCCAGGCCGCCGGACAGCGAGCCGTCGCCGATCACCGCGACGATGTTGCCGGGTTCGTGCTTGTGGTCGCGCGCGATCGCCATGCCGGTTGCCAGCCCGACGGAGGTCGAGGTGTGGCCGATGGTGAAGAAGTCGTGCGGGCTTTCCTCCGGCGCGGTGAAGCCGGAGACGTCGTCGTAGTGGGCCGGGTCCAGCCAGGCCTGCTTGCGCCCGGTCAGGATCTTGTGCGTGTAGCTTTGGTGCGAGACGTCCCAGACCACCTTGTCGGTCGGGGAGTCGAAGACGTAGTGAAAGGCGATGGTCAGCTCAACGTCGCCGAGGTTGGGGCCGACGTGGCCGCCGGTTTGACTGACCTTGGTCAGCAGGGCGTGACGGATTTCCTGCGCCAGCTGCGGCAGCTGGGCGATGCTGAGTTGCTTCAGATCCTTGGGTGAATCGATTTGTTCGAGTAACATTATTAGCCTCACTTTTGACGTAATACTTATATTTTGATAGTGTGTCGGGCAGAAGTCAAGGCACCAAAAAGGCGCCCCTTGGCAATTGGGCGCCGTGTCACGCGTTACTTGTGCTTACCGAAGATCGGCTTTTCGAACAGGCCACCGACAATCAGGATGAAGATGGCGGGGGTCCAGGCCTCGACGACGAAGCCGAAGAACAGGAACACCGTCGTCAGCACCGGCCAGTAGAACTGGCGGATCCGCGCGAGGCGGTCCGACTGCGCCGGACGCGCGCGCGGGCCGCTGGGACTGGCCTGACGGGCCTGCTTGGCCGCGGTCGTGTCGTCCCAGTCCTCGTCCCAGTCGTCCGCATCCTCAGTGGCGTCGTTGCCAGCATCGGGTTCGGTCGCCGTGGTCACCGTGGCCCGCGCCAGCCGGCCGAAGCCGCCGGCAATGATGCTGGTGTAGACGATGAAGTACACCCCGGCCGCCACGAACATCAGGAACGCCGCGCCGGCATCGTTGCCGGTGACGGTGCCGTAGTTGCTGATGATCGGCAGGAACAGCGCGATGAAAAACATCCCGATGCCGCCGATCAGGCCGACGGTGCGCGGGCGGTTGTACGCGGTCGCCCGCTCATCCGCCAGCGCGTGGGTCTCGGCCGTGACCGCGCGTTTGCGCATCGCGCGAGACACCGTGCGGTAGCCGAGGCTGGCGGCGATGATCAGCGCAATCCCGGCGCCGGTGGTGGCAAGGAACACCAGCGCCGGCAGCGCGTCGCCCGTATTTGAGGCCAGCACCGTCAGACCGAGGCCGCCGATGATCAGCGCGATGCCAAGCCCCAGCAGCTGGGCGAAGCGCTCGGTGCCGGCCCAAAACCCCTCGGCCTCGTCCGGCGTCACCAGCGGCCGAGCGGACTGGCCGGTCGCGCGGCGCTTCCCGCTCGCCGAATCAACCTCCAGCGCGTCGAGCAGCTCGTCCACGTCGCCGAACTCGCCGATCACCAGCCCGATTGCCTCCGCCTGGGTTTTGCCCTTGGCCAGCTCCGAATGGTAGTGGTCGGTCATCAGGTCCAGCAGGTCCTGCTTGGCCTTCTTGGTCTTGGCCGTCATCGGCACCGATGCGAACAGGCCGTCAAGGTAAGTCTTCAATGTCTCCATGTCACTGCTCCTCCGCTAAAAAGTGGCTGACAACCGCCTGAACCTGCACCCACTCCGCCTTTTTGGCCGTCAGGTAGGCGGCCCCCGCCTCGGTCAGGTGGTAGTAGGTGCGCGGGCGGCCGTACGAGATCTCGCCAGGGTAGGCCGCGATGTAGCCGGCCTTGACCAGCCGCGTGAAGGCCGAGTACAGCGTGGTCTCGTGAATCTCGTAGGCGCCATCGGTGCGCTGGGCGATGCGCTGGGCAATCTTGTAGCCGTAGGAATCGCCGCCCTGCAGCACGGCTAGGATGATCGCGTCGTTGTAGCCGCGAATGCCGTCGCTTGATATCATGCGCTCACCTCACTACTTCGTCTGTCGTGGTAATGATACCACGACTACTCCTGCAGATGAAGTAGTCCTTGAGACTGATTTTTCCAGGGCGGAGCCAGGCGCACTTAGCGGGACGCATAGCGTAGCGCCGATGCTTGGGCCGGGCTCCGGCCCGGCCGGTGGCGCACTTCAAAGTGGTTGGCGTCATTCGGCTGTGCTGGTTGTTGCACGTCAGTGGTCAGGCGGTCAGCTGAAGCGAACTTGCTCCAATTGGTAATCGTTTTTCAGATTTCAAAGCCCGGCCAACACACGATTCTCCGCAACCGAGCTTAAAAGTTGACGGCATATTTTACCGCGGGTACGATACACAATAGATGGACATCCGAGTCGTGGGGCGGCAAACGCGTTGCCGGTTCCACCCGCGGCTCCGGCGAACGATCCGGCGGCAAGCGCCTCTAGTAGCCAACCCAGACCAGTGCCCTGACCAGGCCATTGTATGCATATGATAGTGAAACACGCTTGGCCGTGTCGGCGGGAATCCAAAGGGGATAAGGATCACCATCCGCGCGTCGAAACACGGGGCGGCCAACTCTAAGAGGTAGCAACGGCTTCCCTAGACGCGCGGCGCACGCACCGGCTGCACACATACCAGCATTGCCCCGGGCGGTTCCGGGAGGTCCTGCAGCAACAGGCCGTGCACTGCACCACGCGCAGAGCCAACTGAAGCTAATTCAATCGCGCCGAATCCGGTTTGGGGACACCCCGGGCCGGGTTTGGCGCGTCTTTGTGTGCCGTGGCCCGCAATGCGGCTAGGTACATTGCCTGGCAAAGTAGGACGGCTTGTTCGCCGGCAGGGAAAGGGATAGACTGAAAACATCAAAGGAGTGAGTGCGATGTTCATGTACCCAATTGACGACGAGCTGGCGCTGGCGCTGCCGCGGCCTGTCCTCGATGCCCCGAAGCTTTACGCGCTGATCGACGCGGACCGGGCGGCGATCGCCCGCTTTCTGCCCTGGGCCGCGGACACCAAGGACGCGGCGGGGGAGCAGGCCTTTTTGACGATGACGCTGGCGCACTTTGGCCAGGGCAAGTCGGTCAACCTGGTGATCTACTACCGGGGCGCGCCGGCCGGCACCATCAGCTTCAACGGCTTCGACGACGCGGGCGCGGCCACGGACCTCGGCTACTGGCTGGGCGAGCCCTTCCGCGGCAAGGGCATCATGCACCGCGCGGTTGCGGCCATGTGCGATTTGGCCTTCACGGAGTACGGGCGCAACCGCGTGATCATCCGCGCGGCGGTGGACAATCCGGCCAGCAACGCCGTGGCATCCAAGGCGGGCTTTCACCTGGACGGCACGCTACGCGAGGGCGAGCGGCTGGCGGACGGCTTCCACGACGTCAACGAGTGGTCGCGGCTCAAAAGCGAGTGGCACAATTAATCACAAGGGGCCGTTCGGCTTGCAGGGCAACCTGCAGACCGGGCGGCCTTTTGCGTGGGCCCGGGCCCGGGCGGGGTGCCCGCATCGCGGCCGTGACCGGCGTCGGCGGGGAAACTTCTACCTATATATTGCCCGGCGGCCGTTTTTCTGATACGATTGGGCCAATATGCGTACCCAATCAAGGAGGAAAAATCACCTTTGCTTACTGTGAATAACGTGTCCATGACCTTCACCGACCGCACGCTGTACTCGGACGTCAACCTGAAGTTCACGCCGGGCAACTGCTACGGCATCATCGGGGCCAACGGGGCGGGCAAGTCCACGTTCCTGAAAATTCTGGAAGGCAAGCTTGCGCCGACCACCGGCTCCGTCTCGCTCGACCCGCACGAGCGGATGAGCAGCCTCAAGCAGGACCACTTCGCGTACGACGACCAGACCGTCATGAACACCGTGCTTCAGGGCTTCACCCGCCTGTATGAGGTGATGACGGAAAAAGACGCGCTGTACGCCGATCCGGACTTCGACGAGGCCAAGGGCATGCGCGCCGCCGAGCTCGAGGGCGAGTTCGCGGAGATGGACGGCTGGAACGCCGAGGCCGACGCCAGCCAGCTTTTGCAGTCCGTCGGCATTCCCGAAAGCCAGCACCAGTCTTTGATGGCGGAGCTGCCGGAAGGCGAAAAGGTGAAGGTGCTCCTGGCGCAGGCGCTGTTCGGCAAGCCGGACGTCCTGCTGTTGGACGAGCCGACCAACGGGCTTGACCCGCAGACCATCGCCTGGCTCGAGGACTTCCTGGCCGACTACGAGAACACCGTCCTGGTGGTCTCACACGACCGGCACTTCCTGAACGCCGTGTGCACGATGATGTGCGACGTCGACTTCGGCAAGATCCAGCTGTTCGTCGGCAACTACGACTTTTGGATGGAGTCGTCCAAGCTCGCCCAGCAGCTGCGCGCCAACGCCAACGCGAAGAAGGAAGAGCAGATTAAGCAGCTGCAGGAATTCGTCGCGCGCTTTTCTGCCAACGCGTCCAAGTCCAAGCAGGCGACCTCCCGCAAGAAGCAGCTGGAGAAGATTACGCTGGACGACATCAAGCCGAGCACCCGCAAGTACCCGTTCATCAAGTTCGTGCCCGAGCGCGAGCTGGGCAACGACCTGCTGCGGGTGGAAAACGTGTCGCTGACCGTCGAGGGCGAGAAGATCCTGGACAACGTGTCCTTCATCCTGCGCCCCGGCGACAAGACCGCGTTCATCTCGCGCTCCGACGTCACGACCAGCTACCTGATGCAGATCATCGCCGGCGCGATCGAGCCGGACACCGGCACGGTCACCTGGGGCGTCACCACCAGCCGCGCCTACATGCCCAAGGACCTCACGCCGGAGTTCTCCGACGAGCGCTTCGACATCCTGGAGTGGCTGCGCCAGTTCGCCAGCAAGGAGGAGTCCGACAACACCTTCCTGCGCGGCTTCCTGGGCCAGATGCTGTTCCGCGGTGACGAGCCGCTGAAGAAGGTCACGGTCCTGTCCGGGGGCGAGAAGGTGCGCTCCTACCTGGCCAAAATGATGCTGAGCAAGGCCAACGTCCTGTTGATGGACGACCCGACCAACCACCTGGACCTGGAGTCGATCACCAGCCTGAACGACGCGCTGATCGACTTCCCGGGCGCCATCATTTTCACCAGCCACGATCACCAGTTCATCCAGACCATCGCCAACCACGTGATCGAGGTCGGGCCAAAGGGCGTCGTCGACCGCGCGGACACGACCTACGACGAGTTCATGGCCCACGAGGTCGCGCAGGCGCAGGTCGCCAAGATCTACTGATTGCGTGCACGCCCGGACAACATGTGTCCGGGGTGCGTGGTAGAATGACGCAGTACTTGCCCAACCGCAAGTATTGCGCCGGTCGCGATTCGGGGGAGTAGCGCCCGACGCAGATCATCATCCACACCACGAAGGCACTGCCACAACGGGCAGGGCCTTTTTTGTGACCTAGGGCGGAGCGCGGCGCACTTAGGCCACCGGCTAGCGTAAGGCAAGGCGGTGGGCCGCGTCCTTTGGCCCAGTGCCTTGCCTTAGCTAGACGAGTGGCCGATGCCGCGCGGAGCCCGACGAGAACCAGGGCGGAGAACCGCGGGCTTAGCGGGACGGGTAGCCTAGCCAAGGCATTTGGGGCGTACTTTGCCCCGAGTGCCTTGGCGTAGCTAGCCGCTCCCGCGTTGCGGTTCGGAGCCCGACGATGAGAGGGCGGAGACGCGCGAACTTAGCGGGTCGGGTGGCCTGCCAGTCGTGCTGGCCGGCGGCGCAAAAAAGGCGCCTCGCCAGGCGAGACGCCGATTCGGCGGCTGGACCTACAGCATCAGCAGGTCCGCCGGGGTCTTGAGGTAGTGGGCGACCGGCTCGGCCAGGTCCTGGGTGGTCCAGGTGCACAGCGCGAACGGCACGCCGGCTGCGACGGCGGCCTGGGCGTCGGTGGCAGTGTCGCCGACGTAGACGGTGGTGTCGCGAGTCACGTTCAGCCGCTGCATCGCCAGCTCGATTGGGTCGCCGAAGGGCTTGTTGCGCTTGGCGTCGTGGGCGCGCACCGCGGTCTGGAAGAAGCGGTCGAAGCCAAACCGCGCCTCGTCGACCGCGTACTGCTTGGTGTCCTTGGAGGTGACCACGCCCATGGCGGTGCCGCGCGCGACCAGCTCACCCATCACTTTTTCCAGGCCCGGGATCCACTTGACGTCACCGGCGTGGGTCTGTGAGTCCGCGGTCCACTGGGCGACCATCGCGTCGGCGGCGGCCCCGGTGAAGCCCAAGCGCGCGGCGGTGTCGGAGGACGGGATGCCATTGGAGAAGCGCAGGTCTTCGATGGCGTACTCGCGGTCGTAGCGGCGCATGGTCTCCTGGAGGCCGAGCAGGTACATCGACACGGAGTCGATCAGGGTGCCGTCGATGTCAAAAATCAGAGTTGTCATGGTAAGGTCCTTTCCGAATCAGATAGACCCAGTGTAGCAGATACGGGAGTTGACAGGAACCTGAACGAGTGTTTGGATTAGAGCAGATTGACTTACTGATGGAGGAACGCGATGAAAATTCTGCACACGGCCGATTGGCACATCGGCAAACGACTGGCGGGCTTTGACCTGACGGCGGATCAGGATTACGTTTTTGACCAGCTGGTGGCCTGCGCCCAGCGCGAGCAGGTGGACGCGATAGCGATCGCCGGCGACCTGTACGACCGGGCGCTGGCCAACGAGGACGCGGTGTCGCAGGTCAACCGGATGCTGTACCGGCTGAACCGCGAGCTGCACTACCCGCTTTTGGTCATCTCCGGCAACCACGACTCGGCGGTGCGGCTGGGCACGGGGCGCCAGTGGTTCTCAGCGACTGGGCTGCACCTCAACACCGAGCTGGCGGAGGCCTTCACGCCCGTCGAGATGGGCGACGTCCAGTTCTTCCTGCTGCCGTACTTTGAGCCGGTCGCGGCGCGCCAGTACTTCCACGATGACAGCCTGACCAACATCAGCCTGGCGATGCACCGCGTGAGCGCCGAACTGCAGACGCGGTTCGATTCGGCCAAAAAGCACGTGCTGTTCGCCCACTTTTTCGCGGCCAACAGCACGCAGACGGACTCGGAGACCAAGGTCGCGGTCGGCGGCCTGGACGCCGTGGACGTCGCCGACCTGGCCGCGTTCGATTACGTCGGGCTCGGCCACCTGCACAACCGCAACGCCCTGACGCACGTGGCGGGCGTGCAGTACGCGGGCTCGCTGCTGAAGTTCTCGACCTCCGAGATTGCCCAGGAGAAGGGGGTCTACATCCTGGACACCGCCACGATGGCGCGCCGCTTCGTGCCGCTGAAGCCGCTGCACGAGTTCCAGCACCTGACCGACGCCTTCGCCGCCCTGACCGCACCGGACGCGGGAGAACGCTTCGACCGCGATGCCTACACCGCCGTCACCTTGACGGACGCGGCCGTGATTCCCAACGTGATGACCGCGCTGCGCGAGGTTTTCCCCCGCATCACGGGGCTTGACCGCGAGCAGGCCGTGCAGCTGAACCGCGCGGCCGCGGCGGACCCGACGCTCGGGCCGCTGCCGCTGCTTGCCGAGTTTTTCCGGCAGGTGACGGACACCGAGCTGGACGACGCGCAGCTGGCGTTCGCCCGCACTGCGCTGGACGGCGCCAAGAAGGAGGGCAACTGATGCAGCTTGAGCAGCTTCACATCCAAAACTTCGGGCCTTACCGCGACGAGCGGGTGGACTTCACGCACTTTGCCGAGACGCCGGTCTTTTTGATCAGCGGCAAAACGGGCAGCGGGAAGACCACGATCTTCGACGCGCTGGTCTTTGCGCTCTACGGCACCACGGCCGGCGACGACCGCAGCGGCGCCGAGATGCGCGCGGCCTTCGCGACTCCCGAGGCGGCGACGCGCGTCACCCTGGCCTTTTCCCACGGCGGGCGGCGCTACGAGATCTGGCGCCAGCCCGATCAGGTGCTGGCCAAAAAGCGCGGCACCGGCACCACCAAGAGTCCGGGCAGCATGTGCCTGACCGAGTACGACGGGGCAACCGAGCGCAACCAGTGGACCAAGCAGCGCGACATCAAGCCGCGCATCGAGGCCATGCTGCACCTGGACGCCAACCAGTTCCGCCAGATGGTGCTGCTGCCGCAGGGCAAGTTCCGCCAGTTCCTCGACGCCTCCAGCAACGACAAGGAGGCGCTGCTGCGCAACCTGTTCGGCACCGGCCTGTACGAGCGCTGGGAGGAGGCGCTGCGCCAATCCGCCAAGGACGCCAACGCCGCGGTGGGCAAGGAGTCCGAGCGCCTGGCCACGCTGGCCTCGCGCTTCGCGTACCCCGACGCGGCCCCGGCGGCGGAGGCCTCGCTTCCCGACAAAATGGCCGCGATGAAGGCCGGCGTCGCGGTCCTGGACAAGGCGGCGCAGGCGGCCGACGCCGCGCTGGCCGCGGCCACGCACAAGTCGCAGAAGGCCGCCAGTGCCCTGGAGGCCGGCTCGCGGCTGGCCGAGGCCTTTGCCAACCGGGCCTCGGCGCAGGCCGCACTGGCCGCCCTCGAGCAGGAAGCGCCGGCCCGCGCGGCGGCCGCAACGCGTCTCGCGCTGCTGCAGTGGGCGCAGACGCTTGCCCCGCAGCAGCGCCAGCTTGACAAGCAGGCCGCGGCGGTGGTGGCGCACCAGGCGACCCTCGACGGGCTGCACGGCGAGCTGCCGGACGTGCAGGCGGCCCTGGCTAAGGCTGAGGAAGCCCAGGCGGCCCTGACCGCCCGGGCCGCGGCCGATGCGGCCGACGTGGCCAAGGCGCAGACCCTGGCGCAGCTGGAACCCCAGCTTGCCCAGGCGGCGGACGCCCAGGCCAAGGCCGCGACCGCGGGCAAGCGGGCGGCGGATGCCAAAGCGGCCGTCGAGAAGGCCGAGGCGGCGCAGCGAAGCGCGGCGGCCGCGGTGGTGGCCACCCAAGAGGCGCAGGCCCAGGTGACCGACCACGCCGCGGCGCTGCACGAGGCGGAGACGGCGCTGGCCGGGCTGTTGCCGCAGTACCGCCAGTGGCAGACCGGCGCCAAGCATCTGGCCGCGCTGGCCAAGCAGCAGACCGCTGCCCAGACGGCGCTGACCGCCGCCCAGGCCGCGGCGGATGCGGCCGCCCAAGCCTACCAGGACCTGCACGACCGCCAGCTCAGCCAGCAGATCGCGGCGCTGGCCGCCAAGCTCAGCCCGGACGCCCCGTGCCCGGTCTGCGGCAGCCTGGAGCACCCGCACCCCGCGACCATCGCGGTGGCGCCGGTGGCCGATGCGGCCGTGGCGGCGGCCGATTCGGAGCGGCTGGCGACCGCGCAGGCCGCGGCCACGGCCCAGAGTGCCGCAGCCGAGCTGGCCCGTCAGCTGGCAGAGGCCCAGACCGCGCAGGCGGCGCTGACTCAGGCGCTGCAGGGCGCGGCCGACCGCCCGGTGCCGGATGTGATTGCCGCCGCGCAGGACGCCGTGGCGACGACCCGCAAGGCCGTCACCGCCGAGGAAAAGCAGCGCGCCGCCCTGGGCGAGCAGCTGACCGCCGCCCAGCAGGCGGCGGACACCGCGGTCACGACCCTGGCCACGCGGCAGGCCACCGCGCAGACCGCGGCCACGGCGGCGGCGCAGGCCGCCGGGGTGGCCAGCGGCATGGCGGCCAAGCTGCCGGCGGACGCTCCGACGCTCGAGGCGCTGAAGGCGCAGAGCGCGCAGCTGACCGCCAAGCATGAGGCCTACCAAAAGGCGGTGCGTGACGCCACGGCCGCGCGCGAGCACGCGCAGGCGGCCGCGACGACGCTCGCCGCCACCATCGCGGCCCAGACCCAGCAGGTGGCCGATCAGACGACCGCACTGCGCCGGGACCAGGCGGCCTTTGCGGCGGTGCTGACCGCCAAGCTCGGCGACGGTGCGCCGGCCACCTTTGCGGCGCTGGCCGCGGCCGCCGGCGACATCGCCGGGCTGCAGGCGCAGCTCGACGACGCCAAGCAGCGGCAGGCCGCCCAGACGGCGCTTTTGAAGCAGGCGGAAGGCGCCATCGGCACCAAGGAGGCGCCGGACCTCGCCGCGCTGACGCTGGCGCGCGACGCAAGCGCCCAGGCGCAGGCGGCGGCGCAGACGGTGCAGGCTCAGGCCGCCCAGGTGCTGGCGCAAAACCGCGAGCTGGAAGCGGAGATCGCGGCCGGGTACGCCAAGAACCGTGAGGCCATCGACTCCGCCACCGTTTTGGCCAGCCTCGCGGCGGTGGTCAACGGCAACAACCCGCAGCGGCTCAGCCTGGAGCGCTACGTGCTGCGGGCCTACCTCGACCGCGTGCTGAAGGTCGGGAGCACCCGGCTGGCGAACCTGACCGCCGGCCGTTACCAGTTCGCGCTGCACACCGACCCGGGCAGCTACCAGAGCGACTCGGGGCTTGAGATCGACATCTACGACGATCAGATCGGCCAGCTGCGCTCCGTGCACACGCTGTCCGGCGGCGAGAGCTTCGTCGCGGCGCTCAGCCTCGCGCTGGCCCTAGGCGAGGTGATCTCCCAGGTGGCCGGCGGCGTCACCATCGACGCGCTGTTCATCGACGAGGGCTTCGGCTCGCTGGATTCGGCGAGCCTGACCACGGCGATGCAGGCGCTGGAAAGCCTGGAGGGTCAGTCGCGCATGATCGGCATCATCAGCCACGTCGAGGCGCTGCAGGTCAGCATTCCCGACCAGCTCCAGGTTGTGCCGACCGGCAGCGGCGAGAGCCACATCCGGGAGCGGCACGCGGAGTGAGTCGACGACAAGGCAATCTGGCGGCTAATTGCCGCGTTGTGGAGGCGTCGGAATGACGAGAGACCTTGTGCTGGCGAAGGTGACCGAAGCGGGCGCTGGATTCACATTCGTCCTCGACGGGAAAACATGCGGCATGGAATATGAGGGTTCCAGCGGCCGGTTTGTCTACACGTTGTGGTACGGCGAGGCAATCCGCGAGTACCGCGACCCTGAGTTAATGATGGCCGACCGCTTTT
This sequence comes from Lacticaseibacillus kribbianus, assembly GCF_020180945.1. GTDB lineage: Bacteria > Bacillota > Bacilli > Lactobacillales > Lactobacillaceae > Lacticaseibacillus > Lacticaseibacillus kribbianus. The sequence continues at coordinate 348,653 of NZ_JAIPUL010000001.1, forward strand.
TCGGCGGGCGGAGCCTGAACGAGCTGATCGACGCCGGCATCGCGCTGGATTTCTTCTAGCCGGCGGCGCGAATTTTAGCAATTGGCAATTAAGTGTGCTAACGCCGCCGAAAAGTGGTATAACAGAACTGTCGAGAGCGCGATCTTACACTCAACTCTAATTCAAGGAATAAGAGGCGAGAATGATGGCAGGAAAACTCAGTAAGCAAGAACGCAAGGCGCTGATTCAGGAAGTTGAAAAGAAGCGCGCTGAGCACCCAGTTAAGAAGACCGAGTCAGGGTTTGCTACAATCGACAAAGAAGCCGAGAAGCTCGAAAGTGAAAACTAACCTGACTGTCTGTTGCGACCACCTGTAAGGGGTGGCCGTTTTTTTGTTCTGATAAACGGCCACACGTGCACCAGTCCGTCGTGTCGTGAGCCAATTCCTTTACCCGCTAGCCTGCGGCACGGTACAGTTAAGGTATACCGCAGCCGAGACCACAAGGAGGGGCCTATGAGTAACCTGTCGATGCAGATTGATCGTGACCTGAACATCATTAACGCCGTCGCGCGGGCCGAAAAGACGCGCGCCGAGCGCCACGTCAAGGAGGCACAAAGCCACGTTCGCGCGATGCGTGATTGCGCGCTGAAGCGGGCGATGCAAAGCCGCCTGGCCGTCGTGGTCCAAGGCTGAGCGAGCCACCGGAAGAAGCCGGTGGCTTTTTTGAGAGGGCGGAGCGGGGCGTTCTTAGCGGGTCGGATGGCCTAGCTAAAGCGTTTGGGCCGCACTTTGGCCCGAGGGCTTTGGCGTAGCCGGCCGCGCCCGCGTCGCCCCACGGAGCCCGTTTAGTAAGTGCAGCCCGTTTCGACCCCACACTCCGCAGCCCCTCGCCCCAACCCGGCTGGCAAAGCCGCGCGGCCTTTCGTATAATGGAGGCCGGAGGTGTTGCAACATTGAATTGGTCACAAGCGAAGATCGAGGACTTTCGCCGCACGCTGCTCGCCTGGTACGATGAGGCGGGCCGCGATTTGCCGTGGCGACAGGACCACGAGCCCTACCACGTGCTGATTTCGGAGACCATGCTGCAGCAGACGCAGGTCAAGACGGTGATTCCCTACTACCTGAACTTCATCGCCCAGTTCCCGACCGTGCAGGCGCTGGCGGCGGCCCCGGAGGCCGCCGTCATGAAGGCCTGGGAGGGGCTGGGCTATTACTCGCGGGCCCGCAACCTGCAAAAAGCGGCGCAGCAGGTGGCCGCGGCGGACGGCGTCTGGCCGCAGACGGCCGAAGGGCTGCGCGCGCTTGCCGGCGTCGGCCCGTACACGGCGGGGGCCATCGCCAGCATCGCCTTCAACCAGGTCGAGCCGGCCATCGACGGCAACGCCTTTCGCGTTTTCGCCCGGCTGTTCTGCGTGCCGGACGACATCACCAAGCCCAAGACCCGGCAGGTGTTCGACGAACTGATCCGTCGGGTGATCGACCCCGCGCGGCCGGGCGACTTCAACCAGGCCATCATGGACCTCGGCGCCAGCTACATGACCGCCAAGGACCCGGACGCGGCGCACTCGCCGGTCGCGGCCTTCGACGAGAGCCTGCGCCGCGGCACGGTGCTGGACTTTCCGGTGCGCACGAAAAAGGCCCGCCCGCGCCCGATCGACTACTACGCGCTGGCGATCCGCGGCCCCGAAGGCTGGCTGATGGCGCAGCGCCCGGACTCGGGGATGCTCGCGCGACTGTGGCTGTTCCCGCTGGTGGCGGTCGCGGCGCTGCCGGAGGCGACGCCGGCGGCCGCCGCGTCCTGGTTTGCGGCGCAGACCGGCCACGAACTCGCGCTGACCGCGGCGCCGTGCCCGGCGGTGTCGCACACCTTCACGCACCAGAAGTGGCAGATGACGCTGCTGGAGGCCGACACCACGGGCTTTGCCGCCTCGGACCTGACCTGGGTCGCCGACTTTAACCAGGTCGCGCTGCCGACGGTGCAAAAAAAGCTGCTGGCGGCGCTGGGAAAGGCGGGACGACTGGAATGAAGACGTTGATTATCGTCGGCCATCCGGATATCGACGGCTCCGACACCCAGCAGTTCCTCAAGGCGGCCGCGGCGGAAGTGCCGACCGCGACGTGGCGCCCGCTGCCCGCAACCACCGGCGCCGCCACGCTTGCCGCCTGCGACCGGCTGGTGCTGCAGTTTCCGCTGCACTGGTACCAGGCGCCGGGCCTGTTGACCGACTGGCTGACCGCCACGCTGGCGCAGCCCGCGGCCAGGACCGCGCTTGCGGGCAAAAGCCTCGGCGTGGTGGCGACGTTCGGCCAGTCCGCTTCGGCCTTTCACCCCGGGGCCGGCGTCGGGGTCTCGCTCGACGCGCTGCTCAGCCCCTACCAGGCGCTGGCGACGAAGCTCGGGATGCGGCTGCTGCCGCCGCTGACCGTCGCCCAGTTCGCGTACGCGGATGAGGCGGCGCGCCGGGCGCTGTTCGTGCGCTACCAGCAGTACCTGACGCTGGCGGACCCGGCCAGCATCGCCCAGCAGGCCGCCTGGTGGGCGAAGCGGCTGAATCAGCAAGACCAGCCGGCGGCCGCCACGCTGGCGACCGCGCTGACCGCACGCCAGGAGCGGCTTGCCGGGTTGGCCGCAACGCTGCACACCGTGGAGGAGGGGACGACGCTTGGATGACGACGAGACGAGCTGGCTGATCGATCAGGCCAACCAGCTGGCGGCGCAGGCCGTCGACTACCCCGCTCAGGCCTTTTACGCCGAGCTGGCGGACTTTCTGGCGACTCAGGCCCGGCGCATCGACCAGGCCGAAGGCGAGCTCGACGGCCGGCTGTGGGATCACACCGGCTGGTAATCCGCCCAGCGGCCGATGGCGCGCGGCGCGGGCCGTGTTATGCTGGAAGGCGAAAGTGGGGAATATTCATGCAAACCATCATGACAAATTTCAGGCGGTTCACCGCGCTGCGCGCCGTCGTGTTCGTGGCGCTGGGCGCCTGGCTGGTGATCGCGCCGTATAGTGCCTACGCGGCGGTCAAGGGCCTGACCGTGCTGGGGCTGCTGGCGCTTGCCGCGGCGGCCGCGTGGGACGCGCTGCGGGCCAAGCGGCGCAACGAAGCGACCGGGCTGGCCTGGAGCCGCGCCGGGGCGTACGCGGTGGCGGCCCTGCTGGTACTGGCGCTGCTGCGGCCGGCGGTCAGCCTGCTGCCGGTGCTGTTCGGGCTGATGCTGGTGCTGTACGGCATCAACCGCATCACAAGCGCCCGCACGCGCCAGCAGTACGTCAACGTGTCGGCGGTGCCGGGCGTGGTGTACGGCGTGATTGTCGCGGCGGCCGGCGTGTTCCTGCTCTTCAACCCGTTTTCCACCGTCATGCTGATGCTGCGGGTGCTGGGCGTGACGCTGATTGTGATGGCGGGCGCCGAGTGCGTCGACTCCTGGCGCGCGAAGTAACCGACAAGACAAATGCGGACCCCGGCCAAAAAGGCTGGGGTCCGCATTTGTCTGTCGAGTGGTTGCCGGGTTACGGCTGCGGGGTCGGGTGCACCATCGGGTTGGCCCAGTGGTTGATCGGGCCGAACTGGTGGCCGACGGCGATTTCGTTGCGGATCGCGGTGTCGACGAAGCGCTTGGCGATGCGAATCGCGTCCTCGACGCTGACGCCCTTGCCCAGCTCCGCGGTGATGACGGCAGACAGCGAGTCGCCGGTGCCGTTCTTGCGGTCGGTCGCGTAGTAGGGACCGGTCAGCCAAAAGGCGCGGCCGCTTTGAAGCAGCACGTAATCGCGCACCTCGGTCTGCGTCTCGCTGTCGTGGCGGCCCTTGAGTACCACATTCTTGGCGCCCATGTCCTGAATCGCCTTGGCCGCCGCGATGATCTTGGCGTCGGAATCAAGCGTCATGCCGGTCAGGTGCTCCGCCTCGTAGAAGTTCGGCGTGATCACGGTCGCCAAGGGAATCAGCTCCTGCTTGAGTGTCTCGAAGGCGTCGCTTTCCATCAGCAGGTTGCCGTGCTTGGTCGAGATCACCGGATCGAGCACCAGCGGCCCGAAGTCGTACTTGGTGAGGTTTTTCGCCACGTCCGAGATCTGCGCCGCGTTGGCGAGCATGCCGGTCTTGCAGGCGCGAATCTGCAGGTCGGCGGCCAGCGCGTCGAATTGGTGATCGATGAAGTCGTTGCTCATCAGGGCGGCGTCGTGGATGCCGTACGAGTTGCCGGCCACCGCGGCGGTCAGAATCAGCGCGCCGTACGTGCCGCGCATGAAGAAGCTGTGCAGGTCGGCCTGGCCGCCCGCGGAGCCGTCGCTGTCGACGCCTGCAATTGTCAAGACTTGTGGAAATTCATTGGCCATGTTGCGGTCCCCCTTTGTGTTGCGATAATCGTAACCGTTTTTCACGCAAAAAACAATCATTTACAGAAAAACTCACCTGAATCTTCGTCACCCAAGCGTGAGAGCCGCGGTGGGTCGCCCTGATTGTATGGAAAATGCTGGCGAAACAACAAGCGGGCTGGCTATTAGTCGGTCAGCCGGATTGAGCTCGAAGGTTACACAGTAGTCGCGGACCATAAGTCAACGCCCACGCATACAAGGAGCCTGTCACGCATTTCCTAAGTTCGGGAAATACGCGGCAGGCTCCTTGTATTCTGGGCTAAGTACGACTTATGGCCCAGCCTCCTTGTTGGCTTGGCGCTAGTTGAAGGCGCGGCGCATCGGCAGGATCGCCTTGAGCCACTCGCCGATGAACGGGTAGGTGTGGTTGAGCTCGATCAGCTGGCGCGTCGGCTCCGGGTAGCGAAGCGTCAGGGCGTCGGAGTCGGGATCGACCTTGATGGCGAGCTGCGCGTGGTTCGGCAGGTCCAGGCTGTAGTCGCCCGGCTGGCCCTGGCGCATCAGAATCGCGTTGGCGCTGGCGATGACGAATAGTTCGTCCAGGGCCGGCGAGTTCTCGCCGGTGCGCACCTGGGCGACCAGCTTGAGGTTTTGGCCCTCCAGCTCCTCCGGCAAAGTCGAGGTGGTCCAGCTGAAGCCCTGGGCGTCCTGGCTGTCGGTGCCGGCGTCGGCCCAGTCGCGCTTGTGGTCGTCGAGCACCTGGTAGGTGGCGACGGCGGCGTTGGTCAGTGGCACGGTCAAGGTGGCGCTGCCGTCGGCGACGGTCTTGGTGACGTTGAGCGTCCGCACGGTGGTGTAGCGGGTCTTGAAGTGCAGCCCGTCGACCGGCTGCAGCACAGTTTCGTCGATGCTGGTGAAGGCCAGGTCGGCGGTGTACAGGCACTTGATCAGGGCGATCAGCGCGGTGACCTCGGCGTCGGTGTAATCGAGCGTCGGGTCCTCGGCCGTGACCTGAAGCAGCGTCGGCAGGTTCTTGGCGACCAGCTTGGCTTCCTTGGTGAAGGGGCCGTCGATGGTCAACAGCTCCTGGTTGCTGCTGGTGCCGGCCAGGTACAGCGTGATGGTGCTGCGATCGGCGTCGCCCACGCTGACCTCGTACCAGAGGCGAGCGGCGAAGTCCTTGTCCAGGTGCTTGTCGCCGCGCAGCGCGGCCAGCAGCTTGTCGGCCAGCAGGGTGGTGTAGCTGCGAATCGTCGCCGCCATCGCCGGCAGGTTGGCCTGCCAGAGCGCGTCGTTTCTCATCGCGTTGATCCGCGCCTTGTAGGCCTTGGTCACGGCCTGGCGGGCCTCCTTGGCGCTCATCGGCGCGGTGATCAGTTTTTGCAGTGATTGATCTTCCAAGTTAAGCATCCTGCTGCTCCTCCTTCAGTTCCAGGGCCCGCATGAAGTCGACTTGCAGGTTGGTCAAAATGTTCTCGAACTGCTCGACCGAGCTGTAGGTGGCCATTACCGCCTGGTACTCGTAGCGGGTGATGGCCGCGGCCACCTTGAGCTCGCGCTTGTGCGCGTCGAAGGCCGCGTCGGCCTCGGCCTTGGCCGCGTCGAAGCGCAGGCGCAGCTTGTCGGCCGCGCCGACGTTTTGACTGCGGTGCTGCGGGGCGCTTGACGGCTGCGGGTCGTCCGGATCGATGAAGGTCTTCAGCAGGCTGCGGAAGCCGCCGTTGCTGGTGCGGGTCGGCTCCGCCGCGGTCTCGGCTGTCGCGGCCTCCAGCTGGTTGTGCAGGGTGTCGACCTCCTGGTAGGTGGCGCGGCGCATGGCCTCCAGCTGGTTGTCGAGGAAGTGGTCGGGATCCTCGGCGAAGGCGCGCAGCTGCGGCAGGATGGCCTGCTCAGACTGCGTGGCCTGGGTGATGGTGCGCGCAATCACGTCGATGTGGCCGAACTGGCGGCGGTGGTACCAGTCGCCGAAGTAGACGGCGCCGTCATCGGCGACGACGAAAAACGGCACGTGCTGGCGAAAAAAGGCGATCAGGTCCTTTTGCAGGAAGTCGTGCAGCTCGACTTGGGCGTGCTTGTCGTAGGCCAGGATGTAGCCCGGCGTCTCGGACAGGGCCAGGCGCAGGTTATCGGCCGTGTCGTCGATGCCCTTGTACAGGCGGTACGTCGACTTTGCCGTCCAGGCATCGGCGAACGCCCCGAAGAATTGTTGCTGGTAGTTCAGGCTTGATTGAATTGTCATAATTAACCTCTCACAGTGGTAGGGACCGGATTCGGCCTAATGATACCTTCAGTTTACCGCAACCGCGCGCCTAAGGACACCACCGACCGCGGCCAAAAGCTGAAAATTTACCTAATTCGGATAAGCATTCGGTGAAAACCACCCGGACCGAGATGAGAAAGTGCCCATTTTCGCGCACACGGGGCAGGTCGTCCGTTAGAATGGAAAAAGACTTGTTTTCACGGGAGGACCTTATGGCACGCAAGACGACGCTGACACTCAAATGGCTGTTTCTGGGTTCGCTGATCACCAACACCGGCATCAGCTTCATCTGGCCCTTGACCACCATCTACATGCACGAGTACCTCGGGGAGTCGCTGACCGTCTCCGGCATCGTGCTGTTCTTCAACTCCGTGGCGATGATGGTGGGGAATTACGTCGGCGGCCGCCTGTTCGACGGCTGGAAGCCCTACCTGACCATCCTGTCGGGCATCGCGCTGGACGTCGTCGCCTCCGGCTGCCTGATCTTCTGGCACGGCTGGCCGGCCTACCCGCTGTTTTTGATCGTGATGGGCTTCGGCAACGGGGTGGTCGGCACGGCGGTGAACTCCTATGCGACGCTTGCCACCAGCCGCCGCGCCAGCTACGTGTTCAACGTCCTGTACTTCATGTCCAACCTCGGGCTGGTCATCGGTACCCTGATCGTCGGCTACGTGCTGCCCATGGGCATTCAGTACATCTTCGCCTTGGCCTTCGCGCTGTTTTCCCTGTTCTTCGTGGTCGCGCTGCTGCACTTCAACGTCGCGCGTGAAAAGCACGAAGGCAAGGCCGTGGCCGCCGGCGCCCGCCGCGCGACGCCCTACCAGCTGCCGATTGTGCTGCTGTTGATCACGCTGTTTCTAACCTGGGTCGCCTACGAGCAGTGGCAAAGCAACATCTCGACCTTCATGCTGAGCCTGGGGATGACCGTGCGCGACTACAGCTTCCTGTGGACCTTCAACGCGGTGCTGATCGTGCTCGGTCAGCCGGTGCTGACGCACTTCGACGACTGGCTGACCCGCCACCTGCGCCTGCGCCTGGGCGTCGGCTTCACGCTGTTCGGCTCCGCCTTCCTGATTCTGATCACCGCGCGGCAGTACTGGGTGTTCATGCTCGCGATGGGCGTGCTCACGCTGGGTGAGATCCTCGCGCTACCGAGCGTGTCGACGTACGTGGACATGCACACCGAGGTGGCCGAGAAGGGCCGCTTCCAGGGCTACGTGCAGATGTTCGCCTCGGCGGGCCGCGCGGTGGGGCCGCTGGTCGGCGCGCTTTTGATTGAGGCGCTGTCCTACCACATTCTCTTCGCCATGCTGGCGGTGATCCTGTTCGCGGCGATCGCAATCTTCAGCTGGCGGGCACGGCTTGTGAAATAAATAACTGATGAAATTCATAATATTTCGCTGTAAAGTTCACACTTTCTTCACAATTACCGACTATGATAGGGCTATCAAGATGAGTTGCCCGCTCGCTTGATACCCATATCAACTTTTTCATTTTTACTCCTCCAAAGTAGAAATCGCCATGCAATGCCCGTTGCCTGGCCAACCCCTTACTCCTCTAGGCCGCTATGCCCGTAGCGGCCTTTTTTGATGCCAGGGCGGAGAACCGCGGGCCTAGCGGGTCGGGTAGGCTAGCCGAGGCGTTTGGGGCGGTCTTGGCCCCGAGCGCCTTGGCGTAGCTAACCGCACCCGCGTTGCGGTTTGTAGCCCGACGACAGAGGGTGGAGGCGCGCGGGCTTAGCGGGTCGGGTGGCCTAGCTAAGGCGCTTGGGCCGCACTTTGGCCCGAGTGACTTAGCGTAGCCAGTCGTACCCGCGTTGCGCGGCGGAGCCCGTTTGACCCAGGGCGAAGCGCGGCGGCTTTGGTGGATCGGCCGCACCGCCAAATCTGCGTCGTCCATATCGCTTATCGAACAATTAGTCAATGCGTGAAACTATACGGGAGACGCCGTTTTTCACCCGCCAATCCGAGAAGAAAAAAAGGGCTTTACAGAACCGGTGGATATGGTAAGATAATACTTGTGTTTTGGGTCCGTAGCTCAGCTGGGAGAGCGCTGCCTTCGCATGGCAGAGGTCGAGAGTTCGAATCTCTTCGGATCCATTGTAACTAAATAGGCACCAACTTTTGGGGGCTTAGCTCAGCTGGGAGAGCGCTTGCATGGCATGCAAGAGGTCGACGGTTCGAACCCGTTAGTCTCCATTTTTTGTCCCCAAAAGCGCAGGCCTCGGGCTTTGCGGCCGGATCAGGCGTCCGTCACCGGATGCCTTTTTTGCGCAAAAAAATAGGGGCGGCTGCCCCCAGTGATCACTTCTTCAGGTAGGTCTGGTAGACCCAGTACAGGCCGCCGACGATGGCCAGGAAAAGCACAATCTTGATCAGCAGGCTGATCAGGCCGGAGATGAACGGCAGGAGAATTGCCGCGATGACGATGATTGCGATGATGACGCCGAGTTGCTTGAGTTGTTGCGTGTTCATGGTGAACCTCCTTGCGGGCGCGGCGCGCCCTTTTGGTTACATTATAGCAGGTTCATTGGCCAGACCAATCCGACGCAAGTCTGAGAAACACCCGCCAGACGGGACTTGACGCGTGAAACACCGGGTCACCACACCCCCAAGATATAGAAAAAAACAAGTCACAGCCAAAAAGATACGCAATATCTTGGGGGTGTGCTAGACTGTACTTACGGCCAAAAATTAGCGGCTGTTTTTCTACCAGGGGGGTATTTCAGCAATGATCGACATTAAAGTTCACATCAACGTGAAGAAGCGCGACGGCCGCAAGGTGGCCTTCGACCAGACGAAGATCACGCGGGCCATCGAGAAGGCGGCCAAGGCCGTGTCCGGCGAGCTGTCGCCGACCGACTACACGCAGATCGAGGCAATCGCGGACGACGCGGTGGCCACCATCACCGAGCGCTTCGACAAGGACGTCCGCATCCCGGAGGTGCAAAGCATCGTCGAGGAGGCGCTTTTGAACGCGCACCAGTACGAGTGGGGCAAGGCCTACACCGACTACCGCGTGAAGCGCGACATCGAGCGCGCCAAGAAGGCGGATGTGAACTACAACGTCGAGAAGCTTTTGAACCGCGACTCCACCGTGGTCCACGAGAACGCCAACAAGGACTCGCGCGTGTTCTCCACCCAGCGCGACCTGACCGCCGGCGCCGTGGCCAAGGCCATCGGGCTCAAAATGCTCCCGCCGGCCGTCGCCAATGCCAACCTGCGCGGCGACATCCACTGGCACGACCTGGACTACACGCCGTACATGGCGGAGACCAACTGCTGTTTGATCGACTTCAAGGAGATGCTGACGCACGGTTTTTGCATCGGCAACGCCGAGGTTGAGCCGGCGCACTCCATCCAGGTCGCGGTCACCCAGATGACCCAGATTATCGCCAACGTCGCAAGCTCCCAGTACGGCGGCTGCTCCTCTGACCGCACGGACGAGGTGCTCGCGCCGTTCGCCCAGAAGAACTACGAGAAGCACCTGGAGGAGGCCAAGGAGCTGACCCAGGACGCGGACACCGCAGACGCCTACGCCAAGCGCCGCACCCGCAAGGACATCTACGACGCGCTGCAGACGCTGGAATACCAGGTCAACACGCTGTACTCCACGCAGGGCCAGACGCCGTTTGTCACCGTCGGCTTCGGCCTGGGGACCAACTGGATCGAGCGCGAGATTCAGCAGGACATCCTGAAGATCCGCATCAAGGGGCTGGGCAAGGAGCGCCGCACCGCGATTTTCCCGAAGCTCGTGTTCACGCTCAAACGCGGCCTGAACCTGGCGCCGACCGATCCCAACTACGACATCAAGCAGCTGGCCATCGAGTGCGCGACCAAGCGGATGTACCCGGATGTTTTGTCGTACGACAAAATCATCGACCTCACCGGCAGCTTCAAGGCGCCGATGGGCTGCCGCAGCTTCCTGCAGGGCTGGACGGATCCGGAAACCGGCAAGGAGGTCAACGCCGGGCGCATGAACCTCGGCGTGATCACCCTGAACCTGCCGCGCATCGCGATGGAGTCCAAGGGCGACAAGAAGAAGTTCTGGGACATCCTGGAGCAGCGCCTCGCCATCTGCAAGCAGGGGCTGGTCTACAAGGTTGAGCGCACCAAGGAGGCGACGCCGGAATCCGCGCCGATCCTCTACAAGTACGGCGCGTTCGGCAAGCGCCTGGCCGACGATCAGAAGGTCGACGAGCTGTTCAAGAACGGCCGCGCCACCGTCAGCCTGGGCTACATCGGCCTGTACGAGGTCGGCACCGTCTTCTACGGCCACGCCTGGGAGACCAACCCGGAGGCCAAGCAGTTCAGCCTGGACGTCGTGAAGGACCTGTACGACCACTGCGTTGAATGGGAGAAGGAGTACGGCTACCACTTCTCCGTTTACTCCACGCCTTCCGAGTCTCTGACCGACACCTTCGCCCGCCTGGACAAGAAGCGCTTCGGCGTCGTCAAGGACATCACCGACAAGGACTACTACACCAACTCCTTCCACTACGACGTGCGCAAGGCGCCGACGCCGTTCGAGAAGCTGGACTTCGAAAAGGACTACCCGCAGTACTGCTCCGGTGGCTTCATCCACTACTGCGAGTACCCGAACCTGAAGCAAAACCCGAAGGCCCTCGAGGCCGTCTGGGACTACGCCTACGACCGCATCGGCTACCTCGGCACCAACACGCCGATCGACCAGTGCTTCGCCTGCGGCTTCAAGGGCGAGTTCAAGGCCACCGAGAAGGGCTACGAGTGCCCGGAGTGCGGCAACCACGACCCGGCGCAGTGCGACGTGGTCAAGCGCCTCTGCGGCTACCTCGGCAACCCGAACAAGCGCCCGATGGTTCACGGCCGCCAGGAGGAGATCATCCACCGCAAGAAGCACCTGGTGCTCGGCAACGACGACCTGGCAGGGCAGGCGTAAGCCCCTGACGTTAAAAATACGACCTTAGCCGGGTCGTATTTTTTTCGGTCCGGTGGTACGCTGAACCCGATCACGTTAGGGGGAGCACGATGGCAATTCTGAAGTGGTTTTTGACGGTTTTTGGGCTAGCCGCCTACTGGTTTTTCCTGATGGTGCTGACCTCAAGCTACAACCTGGGGCCCTGGGCGCCGTCTTTGATCTGGGTGGTGACCGTCGGCGCCTGGGCGCTGGAGTGGTGGCAGACCAAGCGGCGGCGCAGCGCGATCGACTATCTGTGGCAGCTGGCCGCGCGGCTTGACCTCGACGATGCGGCGCTGGCGCAGGTGCTGGGCTGCGGCCGGCTGGACGTCGTCGCCGCCAGAAGCGACAAGCGGGTCGCCACGCTGTCGCCGCGACGGGTCCGTCAGGCAATCGCGACGCTCGAGGCGCGGCTGGGTGGCAAGCCGCTGTGAGCGGACACCAAAAGAGGGCTGGCCATAAGTCGGCCAGCCCCGTTGCACCCGAAATTTACATCGCAGTCGCGGGCCTAGAGTCAACGCCCACGCGCACAAGGCGGTCACCACGCGTTTCCTAAGTTCGGGAAACACGCGGTGACCGCCTTGTACTCTGGGCTAAGCCCGACTTATGGCCCTGCCTCTTTTGGTTGCGGTGGCTATTTGTCCGCCTGGAAGGTGCCGGCGGCCAGGAACTTGGCGATGCGGTCGTTCGGGTGGTTGAAGAACTGATCCGGGTCGCCGTCGTAGGCCACCTCACCGTCCTCGACGAAGACGATCTTGTCCGCCACGCCCTGGGCGAAGGCCATGTTGTGGGTGACGATGACCAGCGAGTTCTTGGCCGCGGCCAGCTTCTGGATCACCTTGAGCACCTCGACCTCGAGCTCGGGGTCAAGCGCCGAGGTCGGCTCGTCGAACAGCATGTACTGCGGCTGCATCGCGATCATCCGCGCGATGGCCACGCGCTGCTGCTGACCGCCGGAGAGCTGGGCGGGGAAGGCCTGCGCCTTGTCGGCCAGCCCGACCTGCGCGAGCAGCTCAGACGCCTTGGCGGTGGCCTGCGCCTTGTCCTGGCCCAGAACGTGCACCGGCGCCTCGATCACGTTGGCGAGCACGGACAGGTGCGGGAAGAGGTTGTAGCTTTGGAAAACGATCCCGAGCTTGCGCCGCGCGGCCAGCACCTGCTGGCGCGAGACGGGCTTGGCGAGGTCTAAGTCCTGGTCGCCGAAGCGGTAGCGGCCGGAGTCGGCGGTTTCCAGGAAGTCGAGGTGGCGCAGCAGCGTCGTTTTGCCCGAGCCGCTGGGGCCGACGATGACGGTGGTCGAATGCTCCGGGAAGGCGACGCTGACGTTCTTCAGGCCGTGGCCGTTGCCGAAGTCCTTGTTGAGATTCTCAATTCTAAGCATGGCGCCCTCCTAGTATTGCTGACCGATCTGGACGTAGCGGCTGGTGCGCCGCTCAAGCCAGGTCTGAAGCCCCGACAAAAGCGTGGTCAGCGCCAGGTACAGCACGGCGACCAGCGAGTAGGACACCAGCGGGTTGTAGTAGAGTGCCGCGAACTGCTGGCTGACCTGAAACATCTCGATGATGGTGATGCCAGAAGCCAGGCTGGTGTCCTTGATCAGGCTGATGAAGCTGTTGGACAAGGGCGGCAGCGCGATGCGCGTCGCCTGCGGCAGGATGATGCGCCGAAGCATCAGGGGCTTGCTCATCCCCAGCGCGTAGGCGGCCTCCCACTGGGCCTGCGGAATCGACGCAATCGCGGCGCGGATGGTCTCCGACGCGTAGGCCCCGGTGTTCAAAGAAAAGGTCAGGATGCCGGCGGTCCAGGCGTTGAGCTCGATCAGCGGGTGGCCGTTCATCTTCAGGTATGGCAGGCCGAAGAAGACGATGAACAGCTGGACCAGAAGCGGCGTGCCGCGGAAGATCCAGACGTAAAACCACGCGAGGCCCTTGAGCACGCGGATGCCCCAGTTCTTGGCGGTTGAGATTCGCACCAGCGCGACCAGCACGGCCAGGATCAGGCCGAGGGCAAAGGACACCAGCGTGATGGGAATCGTGTACTTCAGCATCGCCGCCAGAAGGGACGGCAGCGACTTAATCACAATGTGCCAAGCAGACATGAGGCACCTCCAAAATGTGTAGTGTGGCCCGATTCGCCCGCACCACCGGCGTTGGGTGGCGCAGGCGGGCGGGGGTTTTCGCCCGGTTACTCGGTGATGTCGCCGCCGAAGTACTTGGTGGCCAGCTTCTTGAGCGTGCCGTTCTTGCGCAGCTTCTCGATGGCCGCGGTCACCTTTTTTTGCAGCGGCTTTTCGTCCTTGCGCAGCAGGCCGCGCGCCGGCACCGGTGTGATCGCGTCCCCGACGGACATCAGCTTGATGTCGGCGTTGGGCTTTTGTTTGAGGTAGGCGGCAAAGGAGGCGGCGTCGTTGACCGTGCCGTCGACTCTGCCCTGCTCGATCAGCGTGACGGACTGGGCGAAGCCGTCGACGGGCACGATGACGCCGCCGAGCTTCTTGACGTTGGCGGCGTTGTTGGACGTCACGCTCTGCGCCATCTTCTTGCCTTTAATGTCGGCGATCGAGGTGATGGTCTTGTTGTCCTTCTTAACGGCAAGCTGCGACTTGCCGGAGGTGTAGGCGCTGGTGAAGATGTACTTCTGCGCGCGCTCCGGGGTCTTGGCCACGTTGTTCAAGATCAGGTCGTACTTGTTGACGTCGAGGCCGGCTATCAGCGAGTCCCACTTGGTCTCGACGAACTTGGGCTTGAGGTTCAACTCCGCCGCGATTTTTTGGCCGAGCTCGACCTCAAACCCTTTGAGCTTGCCGTCCTCGTGGTAGCTGTACGGCTGGTACGTGCCCTCAAGGCCGATGGTCAGGGTCTTTGGCGTCACCAGGTCCAGCTGCGACTTGTCCGAAGACTTGCTGCCGCCGCAAGCGGCCAGGCCGATGGCGAGCGCGGCGGTGAGGATGGTCAGTGCGAATTTTTTCATGTTAGAGTCCCCCTTGGGTGAAAAAAGCGTCTATTCAATTATAACGGACTTACTTTTTGTACGCGAGCATTTTCACGCGATTCTCATTGAAAGTTATTTTTTTCTTTCCAAGGGTGCCCACAACCCTTAGAATTAAAGTTATACCGAATGCTTGTAAAAATCGGAGGTTATAACTTGGAAATCGATAACAACCACCTGATGACGCGCTACTACGACCTGCAGGCCAAGAACGCCAAGGTCTTCAAGGCCGTCGAAGCCTACGTCAACCAGCAGGTCGAAGCCACGTACACGCTCCTGAAGGACCACTTCGTCGACACCATCACCATCGACCTCGAGCAGGCGATGCAGGTCGCCAAGGACGCGGGGCTCGCCATCGACCCGGCCGAGGCCGAGATCGCGGTGAAGAACTTCATCCTCAAGGACCTCGACTCCATCGGCCTGTGGATCCTGCCGGCAGCGCAGTGCGACCCGAACACCATCGTCGCGCACCTGAACTTCTTCAACCGCTCGCGGTACTACTAGACCACACGACCAAACAGCCGGCGCGGACTTCCGTCATTGGAAATCCGCGCCGGCTGTTTGTTGTGCAGTTGATCATTGAAGTCAACTTGGTTGGCGTCATGCGACGCCTCGTTCGCCATTCGCAGACGAGTTAGCACGGCTGCTGGGTCAACCGCTGTGTGGGGCAGAGGGACGGCCGGGCCACTGCTACGGCGGAGCGCCAGGGCGTGCCAGCGTGAAATTGCACTTAGCCGGCGAACTTTGCCGACTTAGTGCAAGGGCGGGTCCTGAGACCGCACTTTGGGCTCAGGAGAGCCCCACGCGTTCCGCCGCCCTGGCGCGGAGCCGCAGCCCGTTGCCCCGCCTCACCGCCAGTTGATGCGCGAGAGGAAGCGGCGGCCGAGGAACTCCTGGAGCAGGAAGTACACCGGGACGCTGGAGGCCAGGGCCGGCAGGTACACCAGTGCGAGATCGATGCGCCACAGGCCGGTCAGGGAGAACACCGGGTTGATGACGAAGAAGGTGCCGAAGAACGCGACGGCGACCAGGATCAGCATCAGGAGCTTGTAGCGGTTGAACGGCCGGCTGACCAGGATCAGCACGTGGTACTCGATCACGCCGATCATGAAAACGACCAGGGTCGAGGTGGTGGCGAACGACCAGCCGAGCGCGGCCTCAAGCCACGTCAGCACCAGGGTGTAGCCGACGACGGCCAGGGCGGCGGGGGCGGCGATGGTCATCACCTTTTGCATGAACTGACCGGTGACGCGCGCGAAGTTCGGCTCCAGCGTCAGGAAGAAGGACGGCACCGCGACGGCGATGGCCGACACCGGCGTCAGGTTGATCGGGGTGATCGGGTAGTCCAGCGGCAGGAAGACGAAGATCGCCGTGAGGATGACGGAGAAAATGGTCTTGACCAGGTACATCGACGCGACGCGGTTGATGTTGTTGATCACGCGCCGGCCCTCGTTCAAGACGCCGGTCATCGCGTCGAAGTTCGAGTCCAGCAGCACGAAGTCGGCGATCGACTTGGCGGCCTCGGCGCCGCTGGCCATTGCGATGCCGCAGTCGGACTGGCGCAGCGCCAGCACGTCGTTGACGCCGTCGCCGGTCATCGCGACCGTGTGGCCGGCCGCCTGCATCGCGGCGATCAGCTGCTTTTTCTGTGTCGGGGTGACGCGGCCGAAGACGGTGTAGGACTCGGCCAGCGCGCCGAAGTCGGCGTCGTCGGCGACGGTGCTCATGTCCAGGAAGCGGTCGGCGCCGGCCAGGTCGGCCTGGCGCGCGACGTTGGCGACGGTGACTGGGTTGTCGCCCGAGATCACCTTCAGCGCCACGCCCTGGCTGGCGAAGAACTGGAAGGTCGCGGGCGCGGTCTCGCGCACCTCATCGGCGATGGTGATGTAGCCCAGCAGCCGGGGTTCAGTCAGCGGGGTGAGGGCCGTCGCCGCCGCCACGGCGATCACGCGGTAGCCGGCCGAAGTCGCCGCCGCGATTGCTTCAGCCTCCGGCACGCCGTCCTTGAAAATGAACTCGGGGGCGCCCATCACGAGGTGCCGGTCCCCGAAGCTTGCGCCGGACCACTTGCGGGCGCTTGAGAACGGCACGGTGGCCGTCGCCGCCGCGTCCGGCCGCGGGTAGGCGGCCTTGAGCGCCAGCGCCGTCTCGTTGTCGTCGTTGAGCGCGTAGGTGATCGCCGCGGCGGCTTCGGTCAGCTCGGCCGCTTCGGTGCCGGCCACCGGGTGGGCGCCTGCGACCTGCAGCTTGCCCGAGGTGATCGTGCCCGTTTTGTCCAGGCAGATCACGTCCACGCGGGCCAGGGCCTCGATGGCCGGCAGCGCCCGCACCAGCACGCGGCGGTTGGCGAGGTTGCGCGCCGACACCGCCAGGGCGACGTTGGTCAACAGCACCAGCCCCTCGGGAATCATGCCGATCATCGCGGCGCTGGTGCTGAGGATCGCGCGGTCGTAGTTGCCGCGGCGAATCATCGACACGGTGAACAGCGCGACGCCCAGCGGAATCAGCACGTAGGTCAGCACGCGGATGATGCGGTTGATGGTGTCCAGCAGCTGGCTTTGGCTCCGCTTCTCGGCCTTGGCCTCCAGCGCGAGCTTGGCGGCGAAGGTGTCCGCGCCGACCGCCGTCACCTGGGCGACGGCCTGGCCGGCGACGATGAACGAGCCGGACAAAAGCGGGTCGCCCGGCGTCTTGGCAATCGGCCGCGACTCGCCGGTCAGCGGGCTTTCGTCGGCCTCGATGCCGGCGGTCTGCACGACCTGGCCGTCGACGGGCACCTGCGCGCCGCGCCGAAGCAGCAGCAGGTCGCCGATCACCAGGTCCTCCTGGCGAATCTGCTGGTCACGCCCGTCGCGGCGGACGGTCACCGGGGTCTCGGCGAGGATGCTCAGCCGGTCGATACGGCGCTTGCTGCGGATTTCTTGGAACGTGCCGATCGCGGTGTTGACGATGGCGACGCCGAGAAACAGCAGGTTCTTGTAGCTGCCGGTGGTGAAGATGAAGGCGGCAAGCACCACGTTCACCAGGTTGAAGAGGGTGAGCGTGTTTTGCGCGACGATGGTGCCGACGCTTCGAGTCAAGGGGCGTAGCGGCAGGTTGTGGGCGCCGGCCGCGACCTGCGCCGCGACCTGCGCCTGCGTCAGGCCGGTTGCTTGATCTGTGGGTTGAAGTGACACGACAACACCTCCGATATTGATAGTCTTATTGTACGCGATGGCGCCGCGTTTGGGAAAAGCGACACCCGGTGTTAAGCAAACTTTATAAGCGGTATGATAAGGGCATGACTGCAA
Source organism: Lacticaseibacillus kribbianus (assembly GCF_020180945.1). Lineage (GTDB taxonomy): Bacteria > Bacillota > Bacilli > Lactobacillales > Lactobacillaceae > Lacticaseibacillus > Lacticaseibacillus kribbianus. The sequence continues at coordinate 366,425 of NZ_JAIPUL010000001.1, forward strand.
AGGAAGTGTAGAGAATGAAAACAGCTCCGAACGGCACCCGCTTCGTCACCCTCGACAACGGGTACCACCTGTGGACCCAGACGACCGGCGCCGGCGACATCGCCCTGATGACCCTTCACGGCGGCCCCGGCGGCAACAACCAGGTGTTCGAGAACTTCGGTGAGCAACTTGCACCATACGGGGTGCGCGTGACCCGCTACGACCAGCTGGGCTCCTGGTTCTCCGACCAGCCGGACTGGCACGACCCCGCGATTCGCGCCCGCTTTTTGACCATCGACTACTACGTCGAGGAGGTCGAGGAGGTCCGCCAAAAACTGGGCCTGGACCACTTTTTCCTGCTGGGCCAAAGCTGGGGCGGGGTCCTGGCCATCGAGTACGCGTTGCGCTACGGCCAGCACCTGCGCGGGCTGATCCTGAGCTCGATGATCGACAACCTGGACGAGTACCTGGTCAACGTCAACCGCATCCGCGAGACCATGTTTGATGCCGCCGACGTCGCCTACATGAAGGACGTCGAGGCACGCCACGCCTTCAGCGAGCCGCGCTACGTGGCGCTGGTCGCGGAACTCGGCGAGCACTACCTGCACCACGCGGCCGACCCGCAGCCGCGCCACCTGATCGACACGCTGGGCACCCCGGTGTACAACCACTTCCAGGGCGACAACGAGTTCGTCATGGTCGGGGCGCTGAAGGACTGGGACCGCCGCGCCGACATCCACAAGATTGCGGTGCCGGCCTACCTGACCTTCGGCGGCCACGAGACGATGCCGCTGGCCGCCGCGCGCCGCATGGCCGCGACCGTTCCGAACGCGACGCTGCACGTGACGCCCAACGCCGGGCACGGCCAGATGCTGGACAACCCGACGGATTACTTCGCCCACCTCGGCGCCTGGCTTGCGGCCACGGCCGAAAAGTAAGCGTTTGCCGGCGGAAGCTGGTATCATAGGGGTGAGACCGGCGCGGCCGCGGTGGAAGGCGCCGGCAACCGTTTCGTCAACTCGCGAGAAAGGAAGCATGTAGCGCGCCACCTTCCAGCGCTACATCAGGTGTTGAGATGTTCAAAACCTCTAAGGAATTCGTCAAGTCCGCCACAGAGGCGGCCACGGCGTTCAATGACACCATCAAGGATGACCCGGAGATCCTGATTCCGCTGGCCCTGGTCCACGTGATTCCGATCGCCCTGACCATCGTCGGCGGCACCCAGATCTGCCTGATGCATCAGCGGCTGAAAATCGAGCGCGAGCACACCAAGCAGGTGCGCCTGCGCGCCGAGCTCGGCCGCGGCCCGCACGGTGGGGAGCACGGCGGCTGCAAGCACGGCGACTGCCCGCACTGCAAGCACCACGAACCGGCGGCCGGCCCGCACCCCAAGGCTTTGGCCGACGCCCCGACCAAGCCGCACAAGCACCACCACGGCCCGCACCACCAGGGTTAAGACATCCGCGCGATTCCCGAGAAGGGGGTCGCGCTTTTTGGTAGAGGGCGAAAAGGCGCGGGCTTAGCGGGTCGGGTGGCCTAGGCTTGGGGTTCGGGCCGCACTTTGGCCCGCACCCCAAGTCGTAGCCAGCCGCACCCGCGTTGCGCCTTGTAGCCCGTTTAGAGTAGAGGGCGAAAAGGCGCGGGCTTAGCGATCGGGTGGCCTAGGGTTGGGGTTCGGGCCGCACTATGGCCCGAACGCCAAGTCGTAGCCAGCCGCCCCCGCGTTGCGGCGCGTAGCCGTTTGGGAGGGGCAACGCAGCGGCTTGGCCGAACGGGCCGCCGCTGCGTTGCCTTTTGGCCGCTTTTGCGCGAAAATGGTGTATGACAATTTTCATGGAGGTGGCAGTATGCCAGCAATTTACACCCGCCAAGGGACCGCGGCGGACATTCCGGCAATCATGGGCATTATCTCGGACGCGCGCGCGTTCCTGAAGGCGCAGGGCATCAACCAGTGGCAGGGGACCTACCCGGATCAGCCCGCGGTGGAGGCCGACATCGCGCAGGCCACCAACCGCGTGCTGGTGATGGACGGCACGGTGGTCGGCACCGCCAGCCTGATCGTCGGGCCCGACCCGTTCTACAAGCGCATCGACGGCGACGGCTGGGTCGGCACCGCCGATTACATGATGATCCACCGCTTCGCCGCCTCCGCCAAGGTGCGCGGCCAGCGCCTGTCCAAGCTGTTCATGACCAGCCTGCTGTCGGAGGCCTACCGCCGCGGCTTCCGCGACGTGCGCATCGACACGCACGCGCAAAATCAGATCATGCAGCACGTCATTCTGGGCAACGGCTTCCAGTTCCGCGGCATCGTCTACCTCGACGAGCCGGTGCCGGAGCGCAACGCCTACCAGCTGGTGATGCAATGACCGTCACCGTCCGCCGGTTTGCGGCCCAAGACGCCGCGGCGGTGGCCGCGATGGTGGCCCGGACGCTGCGCATCAGCAACGCCGCCGACTACCCGGCCGATTACCTGGAGGCCGACATCGCGCGGCTGACGCCCGCATTTTTCGTCGCGTCCGCCGCGGTGCGGCACCTGTACGTCGCCGAAAGCGCAGCCGGCATCGTCGGCTGCGCGGCCATCGGCCCGTTTTGGGACGTGCCGCACGAGTATTCGCTGTTCAACGTGTTCGTTGATCCGGCGACGCAGGGGCAGGGCATCGGGCGCCGGCTGATGGCGGCCTTAGAACAAGACGCGTTCTACCAAGACGCGGTGCGCGTCGAGATTCCCGCGTCGATCACCGCCGTGCCGTTTTACCGCAAGTTCGGCTACGGCTACAAGGACGGCGTGACCGCACCCGACTCGGAGCGGCTGCTGCGGCTGGAAAAATTCCCGCACCACTAAGGAGGACGACATGGCAGACATTGGGACCCTGGCGCTAATTCTCTTGGTGACGCTTTTGCTCGGCCAGCTCAGCCTGAAGGTCGGCATCCCGGCCGTCATCGGGCAGCTGGCCGCGGGGCTGATCCTCGGCCCCGCCGCGCTGGCGTGGGTGCGCCCGACCACCAGCGTGGCGACCTTTGCCGAAATCGGCGTGATCGTGCTGATGTTCATCGCCGGGCTCGAGTCCGACCTGACGATGCTGAAGCGCTACCTGCGCCCCGGCATCCTGGTCGCGGTGATCGGGGTGGTCGTGCCCGTGGCGGTGATCTACGCCTTTTCCGTGCTCTGGGGCTTCTCACTGGTCGCCGCGGTGTTTCTGGGCATCACCTTCGCCGCGACGTCCGTGTCGATCTCTGTCGAGGTGCTCAAGGAGCTCGGGGCGCTTGACGGCCGCAGTGGCGCGACGATTCTCGGCGCGGCGGTGGTCGACGACATCCTGACGGTCATCGTGCTGAGCGTGGCGGTGGCGACCTTCGGCGAGGGCGAAAGCGTCTCGACCTGGCCGCTCTGGGTAACGCTGCTCCTGCAGGTCGCGTACTTCGGCGTGATCTACCTGGTGGTGCGGTGGCTTGCGCCCTACGTGATGCACCTGGGCGAGCGGCTGATGCCGACCGCCAGCGTCACCATCACCAGCCTGCTGTTGTGCCTCGGCCTGTCCTACCTGGCCGACGTGTTCGGACTGTCGGCCGTGATTGGCGCCTTTTTCGCCGGCATCGCGGTGGGGCAGACGCCTTACCGCCAGACAGTCGACCGAAGCCTCGAGGCGATCGGCTATGCGGTGTTCATCCCCGTCTTCTTCGTCTCGATCGGGCTGAACATGCGCCTGGACGGGCTGGCGCAGGACGCGTGGTTCATCGTCTTACTGACCGCCTTGGCGATTGTGACCAAGTGGGTGGGCTGCGGTGTCGGCGCCCGGCTGGCCGGCCTGAGCTGGGCCGACGCCAACGTGGTCGGCGCGGGGATGGTGTCGCGCGGTGAGATGGCGCTGATTGTGGCGCAGATCGGCTTTGACGCCCACCTGCTGCACCGCGACTTCTACTCGGCGGTCATCCTGGTGATCATCCTGACCACCCTGATCGCCCCCTTCATCTTAAAATGGTCCCTGCAGCGACTGCCTGGGCAAAAGGAGAACGACTCATGAAGCACTTATTCTTTGATTTTGACGGCACCATCGCGGACTCGCAGCGCGGCATCGTCGACGGCATCCACCACATGATTGAGGCCTCGGGGCTGGCGCCCTTGGACGAGGCCACTTACCTGACCTTCATCGGCCCGTCTCTGACCCAGAGCTTGCACCGCTACTACCCGGACCTCGGCGACGCCGCGGTGCGCGCGGCGATTCGCCACTACCAGGATTTTTACCTGGATGAGGGCATCTTCGAGCTCGAGGTGTACCCGGGCGTGACCACGGCGCTTGCCGACCTGCGCGAGGCGGGCTACCAGATCAACATCGCCTCGGCCAAGCCGGAGCCGATGCTGGCCAAGATCCTGCCGCACTTCGACCTGAGCGACTACTTCGACGGCGTGTACGGCGCGACCATCGACGAAAGCATTCGCAGCACCAAGGCCGCGGTCTTGGCCTACGCGCTGGAGAACGCCGAGGCGCTGCCGGAAGACAGCCTGATGATCGGCGACCGCGACAACGACATGCTGGGCGGCGCGCAAAACGGCACCAAGACCCTCGGGGTGCTGTACGGCTTCGGCGACGCGGCCGAGCTGATGAACGCCGGCGCCGACGCCGTGATCGAGCGGCCCGACGAGCTGCCCGGTGGGGTGCACAAGCTGCTGGGGTGAGCCGCGCGTGCGGTGGGCGCCGGAATCCCGAGCGGCCCCGGAGCAAACCGCAGCGGCAGACGTTCGGACCTGCTGAAAAAGCAGGCCAGCGAAGTTTTCAACCTCACGAAACGGGCAACCAAGCGCCGGTTTTCCCACTCTGTACGGTGGGGGAGCCGGCGCTTTTTGGCGTAAAATGGGTTACACTGGGTTCAGGAGGTGAGCACATGGGATACGTTGAGGACCTGCGCGAGGTGGTGGGCCAGCGACCGGTGATTCTGTGCGGCAGCTGCGGCGTGCTGGTCGATCCGACCGGGCGCATCCTGCTGCAGCAGCGCAACGAGCCGGCCAAGCGCTGGGGGCTGGTCGGTGGCCTGATGGAGCTCGGCGAGTCGACCGAAGCGGTGCTGGTGCGCGAGGCGCAAGAGGAATGCGGCATCGCGCTGGATCCGGCCGCTTTCGAGCTGCTCGGGGTGTACTCGGGCGACCACCTGAGCACCGCCCCGAACGGCGATCAGTTCTACGGCGTCACGGTCGCCTACGCGGTGCGGGGCGTGACCCAGCAGCCGCGGCTGGCGGATGCGGAGAGCCTGCGCTTCGGCTGGTTCGCGCCGGATGATCTGCCGGCCAACATGGTGGCGCGCTACCGCCGGGTGATCGAGGATTACCATGCGCGCGGCTGAGCGCGCCGGCTTCAGCGGCCCGGCGCTGATCGACGCGGTGGTTGCAACGGCGCGCCGGACGATTGGCCCGGCGCTGGTCGGGGTCTACCTGCACGGCTCCTGGTGCCTCGGCGGCTTCGACCCGCGCGTGTCCGACCTGGATTACGTGATGGTCGTGCAGCACGGGCTCACCCAGGCGCAAAAGCGCGCGCTGATGGCCGCCACCATGCAAGACGTCTGGCCGCTGGCGCCGGTCAAGGGGCTGGAGTTTCACGTGCTGACGGCGGACGCGGCCCGGGATTTTCACCATCCCTGCCGCTTCGACCTGCACTTCTCGCCGCTGCATGAGGCGGCGTACCGCCGCGACCCGGCGGCGTTCGTCGCGGGGATGCACGGCACGGACCCCGACCTCGCCGCGCACCTGACCGTGCTGCGTTCGGCCGGGCAGTGCGCGTGGGGCCAGGCGATTGCGGCCACCTTCGGCCCGGTGCCGGTGGCCGACTACTGGGCCAGCGTGATGGGAGACGTCGGCGATGCGCCCGCGGCCATCGCCGGCGCGCCTGTGTACACGACGCTGAACCTCTGCCGCACGCTGGCCTTTGCCCGCACCGGTTCGGTGATGGGCAAGACGGCCGGCGGCGCGTGGGCCGCGGTCAGCCTGCCGCAGTGGCAAGACGTGGTGGCCGCGGCGCTTGCGGGCTACCGCGGCCAGACGGTGCCACCGGTGGCACGCGGGCGGCTGGTTGCCTTCGCCGAGTTCGCGCTGGCGCGGCTTGCGGCGGGTCCGGGGCAAAATCGGTCCCGGGACTGACGCCGCGGCGCGAAAAAGCGCTTACCATAACGATGTTCGAATAAGGCCAAAGGAGGCGGCGTTATGGGAATCTGGGCATGGGTCATCGGCACGGTGCTGATTGCACTGGGGCTGGTTCAGGCAGGCCTGACGTGGCACGGGTTTCGCCACGTGCAAACCGCCGGCGGGGCGGAAACCTCGCCGTTCATCATGGGTAGCTTCGGCTCCAGCGTGTTCATCGCGGTGGTGCTGATCCTCGCGGGCATTGGGACCTACGCGTTCCACTAGCCCCGACAAACAAGCTCCCGGTTCGTCGCGTCTGCGGTGAGCCGGGAGCTTCTTTGTGACCGGGAAAAACGTGGGGCTAGCGAACCTCGCGGCGCTTGCTGGTGGCACCGAGGGCGAACAGGCTGCCCAGGGCGACGAGGCCCAGCGCGGCCATGCTGCGGTTGTCGGCGTTGCCGGTCTGCGGCAGGGCGGCCGCCTGGGTCGCCTTGGCGGTCGGCGCGGTCGGGGTCTTGGCCGCGGCCTTCACCGGCGTGGTGGCCGGCGTGGTCCCGGTGTTGGCCAACGGCGTCGTCTTAGGCTGACGGTTGTCGTAGTAGGCCGCGGCGGTGACGGCCACGCCTTCGGGCACCTGGGTGCGAACGCGGGGCCCGTCGTCGAGTTGGGAGTGTGAGAAGTCGTAGTAGTCGGCCGAATCAACGGAGACGGCGTCCGTCGCTTGGGTGCGGACGCGTGGGCCGTCGTCGAGCTGGGAGCGTGAGAAGTCGTAGTAGTCGGCCGGATCAACGGAGACGGCGTCCGTCGCCTGGGTGCGAACGCGCGGTCCGTCGTCGAGCTGGGAGCGTGAGAAGTCGTAGTAGTCGGCCGGATCAACGGAGACGGCGTCCGTCGCCTGGGTGCGAACGCGCGGTCCGTCGTCGAGCTGCGACTGTGAGAAGTCGTAGTAGTCGGCCGCATCAACGGTGACGGCATTCGTCGCCTGGGTGCGAACGCGTGGTCCGTCGTCGAGCTGCGACTGTGAGAAATCGTAGTAGTCGGCCGGATCAACGGAGACGGCATCGGTCGCTTGGGTGCGGACGCGCGGTCCGTCGTCGAGCTGGGAGTGTGAGAAGTCGTAGTAGTCGGCCGCATCGACGGCGACGGCATCCGTCGCCTGGGTGCGGACGCGCGGTCCGTCGTCGAGCTGGGACTGTGAGAAGTCGTAGTAGTCGGCCGCATCGACGGACACGGCGGCCGGCGAGCTGGCGCGGCTGAGTGCCGAAAGCTTGGTGTACGTGACGGTCGCGTGCTGAATCGCGTGCGACGCGCCGTCAAGCGTCGCCGTCAGCGGGCCGTGATCCTGGGTGTAGCCCGCAATCAGCGGCGCCGGCAGGGCGACGACCTGGCCGGTGACGCCGTTGACTACCTGGTCCTCGGCGAGCTTGTTTCCGGCCGCGTCCTGGAAGCTGACCACCAGCGTCTGTTCGCCCGGCCGGTAGTCGATGGTGGCGCTGAAGTCCGTCCGGTTCAGGTCGCCCCAGACGTCGGCGGCCGGCAAAAAGCTCAGGTGCTGGTAGCCGGCGACATCCGGCAGTTCAACCTCCGGCGTCCACCGGGTGGTCGGCGTCGCCTCGCGGTCCTTGGTGAAGGTCTGGGTGACGGTCAGCGGCTCGTGGTCGATGCCGGTGAAGCTGATGGTGTAGGTCACCGTTTTGCTCATCACGCCGGTCGGCTCCGCGACGTCATGCGGCACGGCCTTGTAGACGTAGTGGGTGATGACCTCGACCTTGGCCGCGTGCTGCTCCGCGACCCCCATGTCCATGGTGAGGTTGATGCCCTTGTAGTAGGCAATCGCGAGGTTGAAAAGGTCGCCGGGGGTGCGACGCCAGTAGTAGCGCTTCGCCAGCGTGCTGATTTGGCTCAGCGCGGCGGGATCGCTGGTCACCCGCGCCTCGAACCCCGAGGCTTGGAGGGCGAGGTACGGCGTGTACATCAGCGCCGTCAGGAAGCGGCCGTGATTCTCGGGGTCGCCAATCATCGCCGCAAAAGGCTCAAACTCGCCGCCGAGGTAGTCCGGCTTGCCGGTCGGGTTGTTCGGGTAGGTCTCCTTGTTGTTCGCGCGAATCTCGAAGGTCGACTTGAACGGATCGAGCTCGTAGCCGTTGATGTTCGGTGCCAGCGGCAGGGCCTCCTCCTCGTGGGTGGTCTCCAGGATTTTCTTGCCGGTTGCGTCCGTGTAGGTGTGGGTGCCGAGGACGTTTTGCTTGACGTAGGTGAACGACGGCGCGTGAGTGTTCCACAGCAGCTGGGCGCGCGCCTCCTCCTGGTAGGCTGCCCAGCTGAAATCATTGCCGTACAGGTACTCCGTGGTGGCGGTCAGCTTCTGGTAAGCGGTCACCGCGGCGTAGCCATCCAGGGTCGGCGCGGTGAGCTCGGTCGTGTACTGGAACGGGTCGACGCCGGGGTTTTTGGCGGCGTTGCGCACCCAGCTCAGCGGTGGCATCGCGTTCTTGACGGTCGTGGTCACGCGCTTGATGAGGTGGCCGTCGGTGTCGAGCAGGTTGACCGGAACGACGCGCGTCTTCTTGAAGTAGTGCACCGTGATGCCGCGGCCGCCCTGGTCGCCGTACTTGAACGTCACGGTGTGGGCCGGAATGTAGTTGGAGTGGTGGTAGACTTGATCCTCACTCTTGCCGTCCCAGAGGTCCTGGTTGTAGTACCAGATGATGTCGTAGCCGGACTTGGTCGGCAGGTCAAGGGCGCCGAGGTGGACGGAATCGGAGGCCGCGACGTTGATGCGCTCACCGACGCCGTAGTGGACGACGTTCAGCAGCTCGTCGCGGTTGTAGCCGGCGGCCTCCAGCTGCTGGGCCAGGTAGCCGGAGGGGGTGAAGTCAAAGCTGATGCTGGTCAACTGCTTGGACGACAGCTGGTCCTCCTGAGGATCGCTGGACCAGCTTGAGACGGTAAGGCCGGGCTGGTCAAAGGCGTTGCCGCGAATCTGGTCTGACGGGGGCTCCGGCTGGTCGTAAGTCTCGCCGCGAGTTTCGTCTGCCGCAGGGGCTTCGGCGGCCGGCTGGGCCGTCTCGGCGTCGGGCTGAGCCGTGGTGGTCGGCGCAGTGGCCGGGGTGGTCGCTGTGTCCGATGTCGTGGTCGCGGCCGGGGCGACGGCGGTTGCGCCCTTGACCTCGGTGGCCGCCGAAGTGGCGGTGCTTTCTGGCTGGCTCTCGGTGCCGGTTGCCGGCGTCCCAGTGGTCGTTGTTGCCACCTGTGCCACGGCGGTCGGGGCCGGGGCCGCGCTGCCTGCGTCGCTGGCCCCGACCGTGGCCGGTGCCACCGCCAACAGGCCCGCCGCCCCGGTGGCGAGGCCCAGGGCGACCCAGTGCTTCTTTGCCTTGTACAGTTTCTTTGCGCCCGAACGATGTGTTCCCATGTTTTTCCCTCCAGATGTGGTGTGATAACGCAAAAAGCCGCTGAAAAGCCATCAGCGGCAATGATAAGCGGTGCACACGTTAACGATCCGTTCGTTCCCCTGGGAAGAATGATACCACAGAAAATGATAGCGTCAACATTTTATTTTTAACATCTCTATCCGGGAATAGTGGGATAAAAGAATATCGAAGGCGATGGATAAATTAGCGCATAAAAAAAGTGCAGCCCCCACACCGCACGCTTGGTTCATGGCTCGAATAACTTGGTGCTGGCCTCCTCAAGCATCTTGAGCAGGGCCTCCAGCTTTTCCTCTCCCAGCACGGGAATCCAGCGGTCGAACTCCGCCCCTGATGCGGCCTCGGCCTCCTTTTCCGTGCGCCGACCGCTCGGCGTCAGGGTGAGTATGTGGCGCCGGTGATCGTCCGGCGCCACCTTTTGCGTGACGTAGCCCAGCTCGCGCAGGACGCTCAGCTGCCGGGCGATGGCGGGCTTGGTGACGCCGCGTCGCTGCACGATTTCCGTGAGGCTCGACACCTCGTTGTGGGCGAGATCGTGCATAATCTGGTACTGCTCGAACGACAACCGGTACTGCGCGACCGGCCGCGAGATCAGGGTCTCGACGTTCTTGATGGATCCGAAGTAGACATCAATAAAACCTGCTAGCAGGCTGTCCCTATTCATTATTCAACCTCCTTCAATCAGCCCTGCGCCTATTTTAGCAGGATTTGCGGGCGGCAACAAACTTTATCCCCCAGAATTGCAAAAGGGCACGTCGTTGACGAAAAGGCGGCGATTCGCTACCATGGACTCACAACGAGGGGGGATTGCATGAGGCACGGTAAATTGGCACTAATCGCGGGTGCCTTGGGGATGCTCGCGGTTGCCGGGCTGGCCGGCGCCAGCCTGTACTTCTACGACTACGCGTTCGTGCCCGCGCACAAGACCTTTTTGAGCAACGCCACCAGCGCCGCGCAAAAGGCCGCCTTCGCCTGGTATGACGGGGTGGCCAAGGAGACCTGGCACGAGCAGGCCGCAGGCGCCAAGTTGCGCCTGGCCGCGACCTACGTGCCGGCCAAGCGGCCCACGACCCGCGCCGTGGTGGTCGCGCACGGCTACATGGGTTCGGCGCGCGACATGGCGGCCAAAATCCGGATGTTTCACGCGGCCGGCTACAACGTGCTGGCCCCGGACGACCGCGGCCACGGCCGCTCGCAGGGCGATTACATCGGCTACGGCTGGGTCGACCGGCTGGACTACCTGAAGTGGCTGGACAGGCTGGTCGCGCGGCTGGGGCCGGACAGCAGGATCGCGCTTTACGGCGAATCGATGGGCGGGGCGACGGTGATGTACCTGAGCGGTGAGAAGCTGCCGCGCCAGGTGCGCACCATCGTGGAGGACTGCGGCTACACCAGCATCGAAGACGAGCTGGCGGCCCAGGCCCAAAGCCAGTTTGGCATTCCGCGCTACCCGCTGGTGCCGCTTGTTGCGGCCACGGCGACCGTCCGCGCCGGCTACAACGTCGGTGCGGCCACCACGATCCCGGCGCTTCGGGCCAACACCCGGCCGATTCTCTTCATCCACGGCGCCGAAGACAAGTTCGTCCCGACCGCGATGGCGTACCGCAACTACGCGGCGGCGACGGCCAAAAAGGCGCTGTGGATCGTCCCGGGCGCCGGCCACGCCCGCAGCTTCAGCAAGGATCCGGCCGAGTACCGGCGGCGGGTGCTGGCTTGGCTGGACCAGTCGATGTGAGACCGGTGAAGGCGGCGCCGTCGGACTGCGCGCAGCAGGTGGCCGCTGAGGGGCGGAAAGCTCCGGGCGACGGCACGGTTATGAGCCCGCCTGCCGCGGCGTGTGGCATGGTATACTGATTGCGGAGGCACCTGTCATGAACGAATCGAAGTACACGCCGATCAGCCGCGGCTGGCTCGGATTTTGGAGCATCATCTACAGCATCCTTTTGATCGTCGGGGCGGTGGGGTTCGGCTTTGCCATCACCTTTGGCAGCCCGCAGGCGATGGCCAAGGTGCTGACCGGACCGCGGGCCTTTCCCGCCATCGCGGCCAAGGTCGACCGCGCCGTTTTGGCCGTCGCGCAGGGCGAAGGCGTCGAGCTGCCCGCCGACACCGCGGTGACCCCGCGCGGCGAGCTGAAGGCGGCGCTTAAAACAGGGCTTGCCATCAGCGCCAACTTCAACGCGGTGCCGGCGCACTCGCCGCTGGTCGATTCGCGCTACGTGACGCACGCCAAGACGGCCAAAACGCCGCTGAGGCTGACCCCGCTGATCACGGCGATCGACGCGCGGCTGGCGACCACGACCACCGCCGCAAAGCTGGCCTACAACGGCAAGCCGCGCCAGCGCACCGAGGCCAAGGTGCGCAAGCTGATGACCTCGCGCGTCATCGACCTCGTGATGCTTCAGGGCTGGGGCGCCGCCTACCCGATGCTGATCCTGGTGGTGCAGACCGCGGCCATCGTCGGCCTGATTCTGACGCTGATCGTCTGGGCCATCATGCTGTACTGCAGCCACAGCTGGCAGCGCTTCTTCAAGGTGACCGGGCGTGTGACCTACGTGACGGCCTTCCTCGGCGGCATGGGCGCGCTGGTCATCGGCACGCGCACCTTCACCGACGCGATGGGCACCAGCTTCCAAAGCCTCGATCCGATCGTGTTTCACGAGCTGTTCTACCGCTTCTCGCCGACCTGGCAGCACCTCGCCGGCTGGGTCGCGGTGTTCGGCCTCGCCCTGGCGCTGCTCGCGCAGGCGATGCGGCTGACTAAGCACCTGTGGCGCAAGCACCGCGGCGTGCCCGAAGGCGGCGGGGCGCTTGCCGTAGTCGACGGGGGCCCTGAATCCGGCGAGGTGCCGGACGCGACCGCGCCAACCGAGCCCGAGCCGGCACCTGCCGGGGACGTGGCCCACGATGCCGCGCAGACGGACCACGCCGAGGCCGCGGCGCACGATGCCGCGCAGGCGGACCACGCCGAGGACACGGCGCACGATGCGGCGCAGACGGACCACGCCGAGGACGCGGCGCACGATGCCGCGCAGGCGGACCACGCCGAGGGCGCGACCCACGATGCCGGGCAGACGGACCCCGCCGAGACAGCGGTGCACGACCCCGCGCCAGCTGACCAGACTGAGGCAACGGAGGTCGATACCGCGCAACCGAACCACGATGCATCCACCCAAGACTAACGCGGACCACGCAAGAACGCGCCGGCACCGGCCGTCCCACATCAGGGGCAGCCGGTGCCGGCGCGTTTTGAAGTCTGGAATCAGCCCGTGATCTGCTCGACGACCAGCAGCCCGAGCAGGAAGACCTCGGCGGCCAGCGGGAACCAGTCGCGCGTCAGGCTGGGGGCGGCGTGCGGGTCTTTTTCCAGGTCGTGCAGGGACCACGCGTTGATCAGGATGATGAAGACAGGCAACAGCACCAGCCACTTGCCCGGGGCGATGGTGTTGCCGTTGCGCAACTGAAGCGTCATGTGCAGCGCGGTCGTCGGGGTCGCCAGCACGAAGCCGGCGAGCGCCACGGCGAGCGCGGCGATCAGCCACTGGCAGTACTTCAGCGCCTTCATAGCGGGTCACCGCCACCGGCCACCTCGCGCCGGTCGACGGCGTGAAACGGCGCGGCGGGAAAAAGGTAGCGCCCAAGCGCCTGGGGACGCAGGCGCGCTGCGGCCTCCTCGACGGGCACCCAGGCCAGCACGGTGTCTTGCGGCAGGTCGAAGGCGGTGAGGTCGCGTGCGGCAAGCCGGGCCGCCTGGGCCGCGTCCAGCGTGGCGGTGGTCACCATCAGAAGCTGGTGGTAGTTGGCGCCGTTCATGGCGATGAACGCCTCGACGACGCCGACCAGCGTCGGCGCAAGCGTCAGCCCGAGCTCCTCTTTGGCCTCGCGCGCGGCCGCCTCACTGCCGGTCTCGCCGAACTTGACGGCGCCGCCCGGGGCGATGAACACGGACTCGCCGCCCTCGGTGACGTGCTTGAGCAACACCCGGTCGTCGTGTTGCAGCAGGAGCACGGCGCGCACGCCGAACTGGTGGTGGGCGTCGAGCGGGTAGCGCAGATCTCGTTCTTCTTGCATCTTGCCTCCTGGCGGCCTGGCCGCGGGTTCCTGTGACGTTTTTCTTGATGATAGCGCCGTTTGCCCGCCTTGGCCAGTCCCGAGATGAGATAAAATTAAAATTCGCTGTTGACATCATGAGGGACGGCCGCTAGTATGGAGTCAACATATCGTTCGTGCTACGCGGAGAAGAGTAGTCGCGGTGGTGGCCCAAAGAGAACCCGGATGGTGAGAAAGGGTGGCCCGACCCGCGGTGAAGATGAGCTCCAATCAGCAGCCCGGGGGTTCACGCCGCCGAGCCGGTCGCAACCGTTATCAATGCGCGGTATCTGAGGTACCGTTAGAGGTGGGCTTTGCCCACGAACACAGGGTGGTAACGCGAGAAGTCGTCCCTTGACCAGATTTTTTGGCCGAGGGGCGACTTTTTTGCGTCCGGGGCAACACGCGACCTGCACGAACAAAACTAGAGGAGGAACCACCATGACCAATTCAACCATTCCATTCCGCGCCGACCTCGTCGGCAGCCTGCTGCGCCCGGCCGACCTGAAGCAGGCCCACGTCGACCTCGCCGCCGGCACCATCACTCAAGCTCAGGAGCTCACGGTTCAGCACCAGGAGATCGCCCGCATCGTGGCCGAGCAGGCGAAGCTGGGCTTCAAGGCCGTGACCGACGGCGAGTTCTCCCGCCAGTACTGGCACCTGGACTTCCTGTGGGGCCTGACCGGCGTCGCCGAGGTGCGCCACGCCCAGTACGACAAGAACTTCGCGGGCGACATCGCCCCGGCCGACAACGTACGCCTGAACGGGCGCGTGGCCTACAACCCGGACCACCCGTTCTTTGCGGCCTTCAGCTACCTCAACTCGGTCGTGCCCGAAGGCGTCTTGGCCAAGCAGACCATTCCGAGCCCGGCGCTGTTGTTCCGCGACCACCGCAGCGACAACTGGGCGGACTACTATGACAGCATCGATGAGCTCGAGCAGGACGTGATCACCGCCTACGTGCAGACCATCCAGCGCTTCTACGACCTCGGCTGCCGCTACCTGCAGATCGACGACACCAACTGGGCGTTTTTGATTCACAACCTGCGCCGCACGGCCGACGACGCAGAGGCCGCCAAGCCGTACGTTGAGCTGGCCGAGCGCTCCCACCGCCTGCTGGCCGGCATCCTGAGCCAGCTGCCAAAAGACCTCGCCGTGACCTCGCACATCTGCCGCGGCAACTTCCAGTCCACCTACCTGTTCACCGGCGGCTACGAGTACGTGGCCGACTACATCAAGGACCTGCCGTACGCCGGGCTGTTCCTCGAGTACGACAACGCCCGGTCCGGCTCCTTCGCGCCGCTCAAGACGCTGTGGAACGGCGACGCGAACAAAACGCTGGTGCTGGGGCTGATCACCTCGAAGTTCGCCGCGCTCGAGGACCCGGCGGCGATCAAGGCGCGGCTGAAAGCGGCGGCCGAGTCCGTGCCGCTGGCCAACCTCGCGCTGTCCACGCAGTGCGGCTTCGCCTCGACCGAGGAGGGCAACAAGGTGACCGAGGCCGAGCAGTGGGCCAAGCTCAAGCTGGTTCAAGACATCGCGGCTTCGGTCTGGGGCGACTAGCCCGCCGCCCTTGCGAGACACCGCCCGAACGCGGTAGCATAATCACGTATGGCTGTGGGCCGCGCCGGCCCACCGCCACCATCATTCATAGGAGGAATTCATCATGGCAAAAGTCGAAAGTTTTGAACTGGATCACACCAAGGTGCTGGCACCCTACGTGCGGCTGATCACGGTTGAGGAGGGGCCGCACGGCGACAAGATCTCGAACTTCGACCTGCGGCTGGTGCAGCCCAACCAGGACGCGATCCCGACCGGCGGCCTGCACACCATTGAGCACCTGCTGGCCAGCCTCCTGCGCGACCGCATGGACGGCGTGATCGACTGCTCGCCGTTCGGCTGCCGCACCGGCTTCCACCTGATCACCTGGGGCGAGCACAGCACCACCGAGGTCGCCAAGGCCTTGAAGGGCAGCCTCGAGGCGATCGCCAACGACATCACCTGGGCCGACGTGCCGGGCACGACCATCGAGTCCTGCGGCAACTACAAGGACCACAGCCTGTTTTCCGCCAAGGAGTGGAGCAAGCTGATTCTGAGCCAGGGCATCTCCGTCGATCCGTTCGACCGCAGCGTGCTGGCGTAGGTCAGCGGCATCGACGGTCGCGGCACCGGCCGCGCGTTGTCCGCTCCGGCAAATCAAAAAGCACCGCGGTCTCGGCCGCGCGCACCATCAACTTGACGGTGCACGCGCTGAGACTGCGGTGCTTTTTGGTTACCAGCGGTTCTGCTCGCGCTTGACCAGCTGGGCGTCCAGGCGGTGGGTCATCGCGTCGACGATTGCGGGCGCCGGCAGGAACTGCAGGTAGTCCGGGGCCGACATCGCCCACTGGGTCGCGTCGTACTGCGGCGCCAGGCCGGCCAAAGCGTCGGCGGCAAAGCCGAGCTCGCCGGCCTTTTGCCACATCACGGCCAGGGCGCGCTTGCGGCGACGCAGGTACCAGTTGAAGGCCTGCTGGCAGCCCAGAAGCCAGACAACCAGCGCCACCCAGGCAACGACGTGGAAGCCCGGCACGTAGATCAGCAGGTAGCCGAGCAGCACGCCGATGACCTCGACGGCCAGGAGGATGGAGTTAAGGGAACTGATTTTCATGTCACGCACCTCTTCATTGAGTGTACCCGTTTCGCCTCGTCGCCGCCACTACTGGCGGATGCGGGCGACGCGCCAGACGTTGTCGATTGCGGTGAGCTCCCAGACCTCGGTGAAGCGGGCAATCATCGCGTCGTCGTACTGCTCGCGGTTGAACGCCGCGCTTTGGGCCGGGTACTCGAACCAGTCGCGCCCCTGCGCCGTGACCACCACGTGCAGGCCGCGGCGGCTGGGCTCCTGCGCAAGTTCGATGATGGTCATGCCCTCGAGCCGGTTGACGCGGCCCTGGCGCGCCCAGCGGTTCAGCAGGCGCTTTTGCTTGCGAAAGTAGCCGGGCGTCATCAGCGTCGCCAGCATGGCCTGGTCGTTTCGCGACCACGCGTCCTCCATCGCGTCAAAAAGGGCGGGGAAGGTGCGGGCGACGTCCGGATCGAGGTCGACCGTGTCGGTGAGGGCCGCATTGCGGCCGGCACTCGGGTGGTTGCGCTTGAAGGTGATGATGCCAAGCCCGCCGGTGAGCACGATGAAGGAGGCGAACACGGTGATTGGGCTGGTGTTGTTGTCGTTGTCGTAGCGGCGCGTGGTGGTGTCGCCGGTGCCGCCGGTCGTGCCACCGCCGGTTGTCCCGCCACCGCCGCCGGTGCCGCCGCCTCCGGTCGCCCCGCCGGCGCGGGCCGGGGTCGGCGTCAGCGGCAGCGCAAGCGCCAGGCTGGCAAGCAGCATCATGATCATCAGAATTTTGCGCATCGGCAGGTCCTTTCGGGGTATACTGGCGGCGAGACAGTCGGGAGGGAGGAATCGGAATGGATGACCGGCATCAGTGCCCGTGGTGCGGCGCAAGCGACTTCGTTGAGGCCAAGCACATGCCGTACCAGAACGTGGCGGCCAAAAACGCGGTGATCGGCATTACCGGCCGCGCCAACCTTGTGCTACACCGTCTGCCGCAACTGCGGCACCGTGGTCCGCACGTACGTTGACGACCTTGACAAGGTGCGCCGCTGGCGGTAGCCCAGGACCGCCCGCGCGGCGTCACTCGTGGTCGCGCAGCGTGGCCACGCCGCCGGCCACCGCGGCAAAGCGGTACGTGCTCAGCTCGCGCTGGTAGTAGTTGGACAGGCGTGCGGGGTCGTTGAACACGATCTCGTATTGATGGGATGCAATCGGCGACACCGCAAGCGCCGACTGCACCCCTTTTTGCTTGTCGCAGGCGGTGAACACGGCGCGGGTCTCGGCGGGCACCGCGGATGCCTTGCCCGCCTGCTTGTGGTAGGTGGTGACGCCGTCTTGGGAGAGCTTGACCATGTCGGTGGCCGTCAAAAACAGGTAGATGGCGGTGCCGTCCGACGCGGCGCGGGTCGTCGCCTTGGGCATGCCGTAGCTCTGCACCGCGGCCAGGCTCGCAAACGTGGCGAACGTCGTGGTGTAGGTCGCCTTGGCGCTTTGGGCGCGCAGGTCCTGCACTTTGAAGCGCTCGACGCTGGTGTAGGTGCCGGTGACCTGGGTGTGGTAGAGCCAGTCGCCCGCGGCGTCGAGGCTGCCGGAGCCGTCCGTGGCGGTCCAGCGGCCGCTCAGCTGGGTGTCGGCGAGGTGCTTGGCCGGCACCTTGAGCTCGCCCTTGACGTAGCGGTTGACCACCGGCAGGCCCTTTTGAATCGAGTAGGCCAGAGTCAGTATGTACAGGCTGTCGCCGTGCGCGATGTAGGCCGCGCCCTGAAAGGCCGTGGCGCCCTTGAACTGGTAGATGGTCAGCTGGCCGTAGTCGGTCAGCCTGAACTTGGCCTTGGCCCCGGCCAGCGCGCGGTTCAGCTGGGCCAGGGTGGCGAGCTTGGGCTTGGCGCCGTCCGAACTGGGGGTCGCCGCAATCAGCTTCTTGGCCGCGGCCAGGCCGATCTTGGTGTAGCCGCCGGTCAGCTGGCCCTTGGCCGTCGTCAGCACAGGCGGGTTGCCGGTGACGGCGTCAGTCTTGAGGTTGGTCAGCCTGCCGCCGGACAGGTCTGCGCTGGTGTAGGCGGTGGCGACCCACAGCGTCTCTTTGGCGGCCAGCGCCTGGCGCGAAGCGCGGCGCAGCGCGGCGGCGTCCGGTTTCTTGCTGCAGCCAATCAGCGCCACGGCGAGCAGTGCGACGGCGGCAATGCGAAGGTATTTGATCATGGCGTCCTCCCGAGTCGTAATGGCCCCATTGTCGCACAGCCGCGGCCCGGCGCGGCACCGCGCAAGTTTTTCTTAACCAAACCGCTCAGTCGCGCAGGTAGGTGCCAAGCTTCACGCTGTCGGGACCGAGCGTCCGGTAGACGCGCTGGCGGTCGTCGCCGGCAAACAGCGGCGGGTCGATGGCCAGCGGGTCGAGCTTGCCGGTCGGCAGAAGCGTCGAGCGGTCGACCAGGCGCTGGTCGATCGTCGCGGTGAAGTTGGCGACGCCGTGGCTTTCGCGGCAGTCGTCGATGGTCAGCTTCAAGACGGCGAAGGCGCGGGTCAGCACCGGCAGCCCGTCGTCCAGCTGGTAGGGCAGGCGCGAATCCGGCAGCTTGGCTTCGGCGTGCAGGAAGCCGGCGCGCTCGATGCCCGGCAGGTCCGCGGCGGTCAGGAAGTTGATGGTGCAGCGGCGCGTGCGCTTGAGCTGGGCGGCGGCGTTGGTCGCAGCGCTGATGCCGAACGCGAACAGGTCGCCCAGGCTGTAGCTGGAGCTTGCGGTGGTGACGTTGACGCCGAACTGCTCGTCCTCGTAGCCGATCACGAAGATGGGGTAGGCGAAGTAGAGCTTGCTGGTGGTGTAGTCAATCATGGTTAGCCTTCTTTCTCGGTTGTCTCCAGCATACGCCACCGCGGCGCGCCGGCAAAGCCCCAATCGGGCCGGGTGGGTTTGGCCGTGTTGCCTCGACAATCAAAAAGACGCCGGTTTTCGGCGTCTTGGGTGGTTGCTTATTCGTAGCTGACCTTGTGCTGGGTGATGCTCCAGGTCTGCTTGTTGGTGGCGGTCACGCCCACGGCCTCGACGTCGGTCTTGATCTCGGCCGGCGTCAGGTCGAAGCGCGGGAAGCTTGGAATGTCATTGTAGGTCATGCCGGTCCAGCCGGACTTCTCCTTGTCCAGCTTGGTGCCGGTGCTGTCCTTGGTCGCGTAGACCTCGCCGTAGCGCACCGCCTTGCCGGTCTGGTCGTTGGTGATCTCGAGGTAGGCGACCAGGCGCTTCTTTTCGCCCTTGCTGGCCTTGCCCTCGGTCACCTTTGGCTCGGGCTTTTCACCCGGGGCGAGGCTTGAGCTTTCGGCGTCCGCTGCGGCGTTGCTGGTCGCGGCCTTGTCCGCCGCCTTGCTGTTGGCCTTTTCGCTTTCAGACGTGCTCGACTGGTCCTCAGTCTTCTGGTCGGCGGCCGCGCTTGACTTGCTGTCGGCCTTTTGGCTGGTGGCGCTGTCGGCCGCGCCCGCGGCGTTGGTGGTCTGCACGGCGGCCGCGCCCAGCAGCAGCACGAAGGCGGCGACGGCGACCACATTCTTGGTGAGTTTCATAGGGATGCTCCTTTGTCAGGATTTGATACCAGTGTACCCTGTCGGCCGGTGAAACGCAAAACTGGCGGCTACTTGAAGAAGTCGTGCAGGTAGTGGGCGACGCCATCGTGGTCGAGGTCCAGCGTGTGGTAGTGGGTCGCGGCCATCACCTCGGCGTTGGCGTTGCCCATCGCGACGCCGTACTGCACGGTCGTCAGCATCTGCAGGTCGTTGCTGCCGTCGCCGAACGCCATCGTGCGGCGCAGCGGAATCTCCAGTTGCGCGCAGACCTGGCGGATCGCGCTGGCCTTGTTGACGCCGTGCTTGGTGATCTCGATGTTGTCGACGTTCGACGAGCTGAGGTCAAGCTCGGTGTAGGCGGACAGCGCCTGGCGGGTGCGGGCTAGCACGGCCGGATCCGGGTGGAAAATGATGCCGTTGGTGATCTCCGGCGCGTGGGCGCAAAGCTCCTCAACCGAGTGCATCGTCATGTTGCGGCTCGGGTCCTCGCCGGCCATGCGGTGGGAGGCGTCGCGGCTGACGGCGATCGGCGTGTCCTCAAGCGAGATCACGCCGGTTTCGGTGAACAGCGTCGCGCGCGCCCCGAACTGCTTGGCGACGCGGTAGATGCCGGCCAGCGCGTGCGGGCTCAGGCGGATGCCGGCGACCTCACCGGCGATTTCGGTGACGGAGCCGTTGGCGCAGATGACGTTGAGGCCGGGCGCGATGCGGTCGGCCATGGCGCGGGCGGAGAACAGCGCCCGGCCGGTGGCGATGAAGAACTGGTGGCCGGCGGTGCGGTACTTGGCGATGGCGGCCTTGGTCGCCGGCGACGGCACCTGGCTGCGGCCAACCAGCGTGCCGTCGATATCCATGAAGATAGCGTATGGTGACATATTGACATCCTTCTATAAATATTTGCTTCACCAGCCAGTCTAAGCGTTTCCAGAGGCGGCGGCAAGTCTTTCCGGCCAAGCGGCAAAAAGGGACCGCGGGGGCGGTCCCTGTGACACACGTTACGCAGCGGCCCGGTCCTTGCCGCGGCCGCCAAGCGACGCGGCAAAGGCGACAACCGCCCACGCCAGCACGAAGGCGACCCCGGCGCGGCGCCGGCGGTGTGACCGGCCAGCCCCGGCCGGCTGCGCGTCCCTGCGGCGGCCAAAGTCAACCGCCGCACCGCCTGTGGGGGCTGCTACCACGCGCGGTGGTCGTTGACCGCGTTTTTGGCGGCGACCAGCTTCAGCGGATCGAGGTTGAAGCGGTCGCAGAGGTAGAAGGTGTAGGTCAAAACGTCCGCCAGCTCCTCGGCGAGGTGTGGTTCCTCGCTCTCGGGCAGGGACTCGGCCCACTGGAAGCACTGCAGCACCTCGCTGGCCTCGATGCTCAGCGACTTGGCGAGGTTCACCGGGGACTGGGATGCGTCCCAGCCGCGGGCGTTGCGAAAAGCGACAATCTGATTGACCAAGTCGCGGTAGGCGGGCGCGGTTGCGTCGTCGACGGCAACTTGGGTTGGATCCAATGGGTGAACGGTCATGGGTGAACCTCCTGGGTGTGGTGTGGGGAATGGCACCAGTGTACGCCTGTGCGGTGGCGGCCACAAGCCGCAATCGCGGCGCGGGCGCCGTCACTGAGCCGACGCCGAGGGATGCGGCCGCCGGCGTTGACCGTGATCAAGGCACCCGACGCCGCATTTTGGGTTGACCTCCCGGCGCCTTGCGGTATCCTTGAGGTGAGAACGCTTACCAAGGAGGACAATCATGGAACGAATCACCGTCGAACAATACGCGCAGCTGGCCGAGCACGACCTGTGCGAGATCACGCTGACCAACCGCAACGGCGTGGTGGTGAAGCTGCTCAACTACGGGGCGACGCTGGAGCGGGTGCTGCTGCCCACGACAGACGGCGGCACGCACGACGCCATCATGCACCTGAACACCGCGGCGGACTACTCGAAGGACCGCAACTTCCTGGGCGGCACAGTCGGCCGCGTGATCGGCCGGATGCGCCACGGCCGCTGGCAGGAGGGGGAAAACGTCCACGAATTCGTCCTCAACGACGGGCCGAACCACGCGCACGGCGGCCCCAACGGTTACGACACGCGCGTGTTCGACTACCGGCTGCACCAGACCGACACGGCGGCGACGGTGGCCTTTGCCCTGTTCGACGCCGCCGGCACGACCGGCTACCCGGGCAACGTGCGACTGGTTGCGACCTACACGCTGGACGACGCCGACCGGCTGACCTATCACCTGCACGCGGTGACCGACGCGCCGACGCCGTTCAACCCGGCCAACCACGTCTACTTCAACTTCGGCGATGGCACGGTGGAGGACCACGTGCTGCGCATCAGCGCTACAAGCTTCTTGCCGCTTGACGCCGAGAGCATTCCGACTTTGGGGCAGCGCGCCGTCGCCGGCACCGCCTTTGACCTGCGCGAGGGCCGGCGACTCGGCGACGTCCTGACCAGCGGCGACCCGCAGATCGAAGCGCAAAACGGGCTGAACCATCCGTTTTTGCTGGACGGCGCGCCTGTGGCGGCGACGCTGAGCCTGCCGGGCACCAATCGCTCGGTCACCCTGCGCACGACGCAGCCGGCGGTGGTGGTGTACACCGCCAACCACTTCGACCATACCGGCGTGGCGGCCAACCTCGGCCGCTACTCGGGCGTCGCGCTCGAGGCGCAGTTCCCGCCGACCGCGGACCCGACGCTCAACGCGATTGTGCTGACGCCGGGCGAGCCGTTCGAGGCCGAGACCAGCTGGACCTTCGGCTACTAGCTCTCAACCCAGTTTGTGAAAAACGGTGCGGCGACGCACCGTTTTTTGTATACTAATCTTATTACTTTTCACATGGAGGCAATGATGAAGAAGATGTGGGGTTGGGTGCTGGCACTGGTGGCGCTGGTGTTGGTGGTTGCAGGGGGCCTTTGGTTCTACCAGCGGCACCAGCAAAAGGCGCAGGCGGCGGCCGAGGCGCAGACGTTCAAGCGCGTGGCGACGCGGCAGCAGGCGGCGCACGCCCGGGTGGAAAAAGTCTGGGTCGGCGGCGAGCAGAACTTCGTCAAGGCCGGCAGTGGGGCCACGCTGGACGCCGCCGCGCAGGACGCCAAGGATTTTGAACGCCAGGTCAAGCCGTACAAGCGCAGCACCGCGCGCTACCGCCGCTTCGCCGCGGCGCAAAAGACACTGACCACGGAGATTGACACCGCCAAGGCGACGCTTGCCGCCACCACCGCGGTCAACAAGCTGTTCGCCAAGAAGGTGATCACGGGCGATCGGGTCGACACGGCCCAGCTGGTGCGCGAGGAGACGACCGAAGCCAAGCTGAAGGCGGTGACGCCGACGGCCGCGGCCGGCAGCGCCGCCATCCAGACGGCGGTCGCGGACCTGACCGAGGTCGGGGAGGCCCAGATCAAGGAGCGCGCAACGCTCGCCGCGGCGGCCAAGCGGGTGGCCGACGGCGCCGCCGTGCGCAAGGGCGCCAAGGAGGCCGACCTCAAGGCCTTCAACAAGGTGGTCGCCGGCCTGCGCTTCAAGGGGCTGGCCGCGCAGTACGCGGCGCTGCAAAAGGCGGTCAACACCAAGCTGGCCAGCCTGCACACCATCAAGACCATCTCGCTGGACGAGCTGCGTCGCCGCATCCTGGTCGTCGCCCTGGGCGGCGACGCGCTGCCGACGGCCAAGGGCGGCCGGCTGGGCTTCCTCGACGACTCGATGGACGGGTACGGCTTCAGCGGCAACACGTACAAGACCACGATGAACACGCTGACCTTCGGCGGGTCGTTCGGGCCGATGCCCAAGCAGCTTTTGGACGTCACGGTGGAAATCAACGGCGACTACCGCCTGAGCTCGGGTACCAGCAACGCCATCAGCGGTAACCTGTTCAAGGACGTGACCTCCGCTCAGGTCGCCGAAATCTTCGGTGACCCCAGCAAGGTGGTGGGGCCCAAGGACGTGACGCCTGATGACTTGGCGCGCATGTACCAAGAGGCGTACCCGGACTACGACGCGGAACAGACCGACTACGACCGCCCGCTGTCATCCGAGTATGTCGGTGCGTCGCTTATGGGCTCTGGCACCCAGTACTATGTCCGTTACAACAAGGCCGACGCCTACATTGAGGTCATGAACCTGACCGGGATGAACGACGAAGGGGGCTGGCTCTACGACGGCACGTTGACCCGGGCCTTGTGGGAGAAGTAAGGCTGACCAAGCCCTGACTGACCTATCTTCGGACGCCGACGGATTGACGATCAAAAAGGCCGCCACACTTCATTCGGGTGAAGTGTGGCGGCCTTTTTGTGCTGTAAAATTATTCGAACATCTTCTTGGTGGCCCGCAGCAGCGTCGGCAGGTCCTTGTCGTACCGCGGCGTCTGGACCAGGCGGCTCATCGGGATGCCAGCAAAGTGGTACGCGGCGATCTCGCCCGAGCGCACGGCGCTTTGCTCCGTGAAGACCATCTGGAACGGCTGCTCGACGAACTCGCCGGTGAAGGCCAGGTTGGTCGAGTGGGCCGGGATCACCTCAGGCCGGTCAGTCTTGGCGCGGTTGTTGAACAGCGCCGAGGCGTACGGCATGTAGCACGGGATGCAGTTGATGACCGAGTCCATGATGGCCGCGGTGTGCTCGCGGATGTTGATCGGGCCCGGGTCGACCATGCTGAGCTGGCCGAGCAGCTCTTGCAGCATCTCCTTGCCGGTCATCTCGATGTACGGCTTGTTGACGAACTCGCCGGTGCGGCGTGGGTACAGGAAGTAGCCCCAGATGACCGCCTCGTTCGGCTTTTGCGTCGTGAAGTGCGGCTGGTGGTGCACCACGATCGACATGTTGACGTCGGGCTTGCCGAGGTCGGTGATCGGCGCCGTTGAGAGAAAACTGTTCAGCGCGTTGCCCGGCACCTGGGTGGTGATCCGGGTGATCTCGTTGAGCAGCACGTGGTCCTTGGTGGTCAGCGTGAAGCTGACCCACTCGGACGCGGCGCGGTCGGCGAAGAACTTGTCCGGGTTGCCCAGGTTGTAGAAGCGGGCCGCGGCCTTTTTCCACAGGGCGGCGGACAGGCCGTATTCCATGTTCTCCGGCGCCGGCGTGTTGTAGTCGCCCAGCGTCGCGGAGTCGGTGATGCTGCCGTTGGTGAAAATAACGGCCGTGTCGCCGTCGACGTCCAGGTGCTCGGTTTCACCCGTGTGCGCGTCCTGAATTTCCAGGCCGGTGACGGTGATCTCGTCTTGCATCGTGCTGTCGGCAAAGGTCCAGTCGGTGACGATTTTACCCAGCTCGAAGTGCACGCCCTGGGCCTTCAGGTAGTTGATCAAAGGCAGCATGATGGACTCGAACTGGTTGTAGCGCGTGCGGTTGACGCCGACCAGGTGCTCGATCTGCGTGAACTCGTACAGCATCATGTGCATGTAGCGGCGCAGCTCCTGCGCGGAACTCTGGGTGCGGAAGGCGAAGGTGGTCTCCCACATGTACCAGAAGTTGGTGGTGAACATGTGCGGGTCGTCCTTGAAGTAGTCGGCAATCGACACGTTGTCGAGCTGCTCCTCGTCCTTGTCCGGCATCATCACCAGCTTGGTCAAAAGGGCGCGGTCCAGGTTGTTCAGCCCGAGCTTGCCGGCCTGCAGAATGCCGTCGCCGCGGCGCATCAGCCGGGCCTTGTCGAAGGTGCGGTGCTTGGCGTCGAAGTCGCGGGTGTCCTCGGCCGCCGTCATCCCGGGCTCGGTCGCGGACTCGACGCGCGACAGCACGTCCATCAGGTCGACGTAGGTGCGGTAGTTCAGCATCCGCCCGCCGCGGGCGATGTAGCCGGTGCTGTTTTCCAGCGGGTGTTCCGCGTTCCAGTAGTCGGCCGCCTGCTCGGAGGCGGCGCTGCCGTCGTTAGAGCCGTGGTCGTCGATGCCGTACATGGTGATGGCGTTGCCGTTCCAGTGGCCTTCCTGGATCAGGTAGACGGCACTGGCCATGTTGGCCAGCCCGGCCCCGATCATGATCGCTTTGTGTTTGATCATAGTATTCCTCCTAATCTCTGTGACGAATTCGGGTGTCTGTCTTTGCCCGGGCTCCGGCGCGGATGGACCGCTGCCTGCGGCTACGGTCCGGGGCGGCGGAGCGCGTGGGGCTCTCTTGAGCCCAAAGTGCGGTCTCAAGACCCGCCCTTGCAGTAAGTCGGCACAATTCGCCGACCGCGCGGTGAGGGCGCGGCTGCAATTTCACGCTGGCTCGCCCCGGCCCTCCGCCTCCGGCCGCGGTCCGTCCGCGCCTCCGCCCTACATAGTGGCCAAGCGGTTATCGGGCCCGGAGTTCTATGGAATGCGTGAGTCATTGACCGTTCCGTAGAAGTATGGGAAATCCGCTGAGTGTGCTCGGGTTCACGCTCGACTAAACGCGTTCTCCCGAGCAACGCGGGAGCGGCTAGCTACGCACTAGCGTTGAGGCCAAGCCCGCCTCAACGCCAGCGCTGGGCTACCCGTCCCGCTAAGTACGCTCGGGTTCACGCTCTAAACGCGTTCACCGCCGCAACGCGGGTGCGATCAGCTAGGCAAGACACTCGGGGCAAGGGGCGCCCCAAGCGCCTCGCCTACGCTGCTCGACCCGTTAAGTGCGCGTCGGTTCACGCTCTGTTCGATTCGAACTTCGCGTAGTCCTTGGCGTCGTCGTGGAACCAGTCCATCTTGTACAGTGTGAAGGCAGTGGCGGCTGCGAGGCCGACTGCGGTCAGTAGAAGCGCTTTTTTCATTACCTTTCACCTCACTTTTGATTACGCTTTCAGTATAGGCCGGTGAATTCGCGCGGTTCAATGGACAAGCACTGGGGTTTGTCCAATCGAATTGGCCTAGACGCAAAAAAGCCGGGCGGCAAACGCCGCTCGGCAGGGGTTCAACAATCGGTTAGTACATTCGGTGCGAGTTCTTCACGGCCAGCGCCAGGGCGCCGGTCATCATGACCTCCGCGCGCTTGACCATCGCGTCCTTGTCCTCGAGCAGGCCGCGCATCAGCCACTGAATGACCTGCGCGACCAGGGCGAGGCCGTAGAAGTTGCAGATGTCGTCTTGCAGGTGGCGCGGCAGGTCGGGGTCGACGCCGGCGACCACGCCGCGCACGAACTGCTCGGCGACGGTGGCGAGCAGCTGCTCCAGCAGGTCGCGGCCGACGGAGTTGAAGCTGGCGAGGCAAAAGGCGCGGTTGTCCTCGATGTAGGAGAGCAGCATCCGGTACGCGGTGGTCCACTCGGTGATCTGCGCGTACTTTTCCATCTGGGTGATGATCTCCTGTTGGTAGACCCACGCCAGCAGGGAGTAGATGTCCTCGAAGTGGTAGTAAAACGTGTTGCGGGTGACGCCGGCCTTGGCGGTCAGGGCGTTGATCGTGATGTGATCGAGCGCGGTGGTCGCCATCATCTCGCGCAGCGTGGCAGCCAGCAGCTGCTTGGTATCGGGCCGGGCCATCTACATCACCGCCAACTCGTTGTAGCTGAGCACCTTGACGCCCTCATCGGTCAGCGCAATCTTGGAGATCGAGCCGTTGCGCGGACTGTCGGTGACCACGAAGCCGTCATCCTTGCCGAACTTGTCAATGATGCTGCGGATGGTGGTGCCGTGGGTGACCAAGAGCACGTTGTCGCCGTTTTGGTTCTCGTCGCGCAGCATCTTGAAGCCCTTTTGCAGGCGGGTCCAGTAGGTCAGGGCGTCCTCGGCGTCGTGGAAGGGGTCGGCCTCGTGCATGAAGTCCTTGGTCGCGTCGACGCCGAACTTTTCGATCAGCTCCTTGAAGGTGCGCGCCCCGTGCGGCGCCCCGACGGCGTACCAGGCCTTGGCGGAGTCTTCGCCCTCGTAGTAGCCGTAGAACTGCTCGCGAAACAGCGGCGTGGCGGTCAGGACGACGTGCGAGTTGAAGTTGTTGGCCAAAACGAGTTTGGCGGTGTTGTTGGCCCGCATGGTGTCGCTGGAGTAGGCGTGGGTGAAGGTGATGTGCTTCAGGGCCTCGCCCGCCCGGCGCCCATCGGCGAGGCCGGACTCGGTCAAAGGCGAGTCGGACCAACCCTGCATCTTGTTGAACTTGTTGAACCAGGTCTGGCCGTGGCGGACCAGGTAGACGGTGACTGTTTTCATGACGACCTCCAATGAATGGTTTGGGTCTATTTTACCACAGGCGTTGCCACGTGGCTTGGCTAGGCCAGGGCGGCCAGCCACTGGTCGAACTGCGCTTTGGCGGAGTCCAGGTAGGGCATCGGCGCAAGCCCGGTCAGCTGCTGAACCTGGGCGTACACCGCGGAAAAAAGCGTGAGCGCGGCCTGGATGCTTGCGGCGATGGCGCCCAGGTCGCCCTGTTGGTAGGTGGCGGCCAGCGCGGTGCGCTCCGCCTCCGTCAGGCGGTCCCAGGTGTACTTGCCGCACACCCCGGCGTCGAAGCGGCCGTGGTCCTTGGCGGTTTCGCGATAGGCCAGCATGTCGATCAGCATCGGGCGCGCATTGCGGTTGAACATCTCGTTGGCGTACATCAGGTTCCCACGCGCCACGCCCTTGACGACGTTGCCCAGGCACCAGTAGAACTCGTTGGCGCAGGCGTTGAGCGCCACCTGGTCGGGCACTGCGACCCAGTGGCTGGACGCGTCGGTGCTAGCCTTTTGCAGGCGGCCGGCTTCGCGCTTCCAGACCAGGGCGTTCAGCTTGTCGTCGGCCAGGTACACCGCGATGTCTTCGGCCGGCGCGATTTTCAGGTCGACGCGGCGCGCGCCCGAGTAGCGCGTCAGGTAGGTGTCCCAGATGTGGCTGGCGGCCCCGAACAGCGCCTCGTTGGCCAGGTGTTGCACCAGCGTGGGCTCGCCGAGTTGGTGGATCCACCAGTTGCCGTCGGCCTGGGCCGGATCGGTGACGAAAATCGACACGTCCAGGTCGACCCACGGATCGGCGTGGAAGTCGGGGTTGTTGCTTGAGCCCTCCGTGCCGATGGCGACGACGTTGGCGTCGGCTTCGGCCAGTGCGATGATGCGGTCAAGATCTGTCATGATTGCCTCCTGTTGTCCTGTTTATCTAATAAGATGGACCCCGAGCCGGCGATTGTAAACCCCGTTTCGCCGCGGTACACTGGAACCTACGCGGCCGCTGCGACGGCCGCCGATTATCGGCAACAACGGAGGAGACCAATGCATTTTCGACACATCGCGCAGGGGCTGGCGCTTGCCGCCGCCCTGGTGGGGCTTGCGGCCTGCAGCACCCAGCCGACCAAGACCACGTTCGTTGAGCCCAAGGACCCGTCGTACGTCGACTTGAGCCAGCGCGCGCGCAAGGGCATGCCGAGCACGCCGCCGACCGCCGCGAAGGTCAAGCGGACCCTTGAGGCGTATTACGACGAGCACATGGCGCCCAAGGGCAAGACCCACGACGCGGCCAAGATTCAGGCGGCGTTTTTGAAGCACCAGAAGGGCGCCAACGCCTGGTACTGGACCGCCGTGCTGGGCGACCACCTGATGACGACGCCCGACATGTTCAAGGCCGACCGCGCCGACATCACGCGCGAGTTTCGGATGGTCACAAGCGGCAGCGGCATGAGCGGGCTGCAAAGCGAGGCGCCGGTTGCCGGGTCGCTCGCCGGCACCAAGGATTACAACGGCCGCGGGCCCGACAACCCAAGCGCCGGCAGCTACGGCATCAAGGACCCGCAGAAGTACTTCGCGCTGGTGCCGGACGACCAGCAGTATTACCAGGCGACGCAGGGGGTGAAGTTCGGGCACCCGATGCTGATTCCGGTGTCGTCCAAGGGCAAGGGGTACTTCATCGTCTACGTCTTCGTTTTCCCGCAAAAGGACACGAGCTGGCAGAAGCTGGCCCACCTGAACCTGGACATCGAGTTCGGGAGCAGGAAGGCCGAGGACTACACGGCCCACAGCCGGGTGGACCCGAAGACCTTCCCGGTGGCGTTCAAGGGCGCGGACGCGCAGCTGGGCAACTTCAACAACAACGTGAACGTCCCGGCCTTTGAACACGAGCAGGCGGTCGTCGGCCAGGCCCTGGGGCTGACCAAGAAGCAGCTGGCGAACCCGAAGACCCTGACCTCGCTGCCACTGCTGCAAAACGGCATCATGGTGTACACCAAGGTGATTCCGTCGATGAACACCGCGGAGTACGCGATGGAGCAGTCCTGGCAGCTCAGCGTCGACGGCCACAAGTTCCGGGTGTTCCACAACCAGTACACCACCGAGCAGGCCAACGGCCAAAGCGACGACCAGGCCGATTCCAACCTGCCCGGCGACGGCACCTACTTCATCCACGCCGCGCAGTGGCCGGATGGGGTGTGACCCTGAATAGAAACGAAAAAGTCAGCCGCTGCGGCTGACTTTTTGAGTGCTAATCGTTGAAGGTGCCGTTTTCGACATCGGAGATGAACTGCTTGAGGTGTGCAAAGTACACCGGTGCGTTGTCGATCATGTGGTGGTGGCCGCCGTCGGGGGTGGTGACCAGACGCGCGTGCGGAATGTCTTCGGCCATGCGCTGGGCGGAGCGGACCGGCATGGTCTCGTGCTCGCCGAAGGTCAAAAGAGTCGGCACCGTGATGTTGTGGATCTGGTCGCGGATGTCCCAGTCCTTCAGCTTGCCGGTGACCACGAACTCGTTGTCGCCCTGGAAGGCGTTGTAGACGGCCGTGCCGGTGGTGTCGATCAGGTGGGAGATGGCAGGCGGCTGCTTGCGGTCCACGTAGCCCTTGTTCAGGATGTCGACGTACTTCTGGTACTGCGCGTCCTTCCAGTTGCCCTCGGCCTCGATCTTTTGCATGTACTTGACGGCGGAAGGCGGCAGAGCCTCCTCGCGCACGCGGTTGATGTTGACCACGTACTCGTCGATGTTGTCGATCATGCTGGAGATGATGGCGCCCTTGAGGTGCTCACCGTACTTCAGCGCGTACAGCTGGGTCAAGGCACCGCCCCAGCTCTGGCCGATCAGGTAGAAGTGGTCGAGCCCGAGCTTTTGGCGGACCTCCTCGACCTCGCCGAGGAAGTAGTCGGTGGTCAGGTACTTGGCCGCAATCTCCGGGTCGGAGTAGTCCGGCTGGTCGGAGTAAAATGAGCCGAGCTGGTCGTACATGTGAACCTGAACGCCGAGGTCGGCGAGCTCCTCGCCGAAGTTTTCCCAGTATTCATGGTTGCCGCCGGGGCCACCGTGCAGACAAAGCAGGTGGATGTCGCCCTGTCCTTGCGTGTTGGTCCACAGGTGGTAGCCGTTATCAAGCGTCAAGATGGTGGTTCCTTGCTTCATTACAGTCACCGCTTTTCTAAGAGATACCTCATATTCTAGCACTAATTAATCGAAATGCTAGAAGCCGCGTCGTGACGGGTGATACAATGGCACCTGATCAGGAATAGGCATATTGCCGCGAAAAAAGCGCAGTCCGCAAGCTGCGCTTTTTTGTCGGCTGTGTGAGGTCGGTTACGCCTGCGCACTCGTCACCACGTGCTGGAAGAACGCGGTTTCGCGCGCAATCGGATCCACCGCGAGCTTCCGCTCCAGCGCCGCCATCTGCGCTTGCCAGGCCGCGGTGGCCTTGACGCCGCTGTTGGCGGACAGGCCGAACACCGTGCGCAACCCCCAGACCGTCGTGATGCGCTGAGTCGGTGCCAGCCAGGCGTTGAGCTGGTCGTTGTCGTACAGGTTCATGTCGCCGAAGGACTGCGAGGCCAGGGGCGCCTGCTCGTAGGTCGCAAGCGCCTGGGCGGGATCGTCGCTCAGCACCGCGGCGGCGTAGACGTGCCCCAGTCGGTTGTGCCGCACGATGGAAAAGTGGCCGCCGGGTGCGAGGTGGGCGCCGAGCGCGCCGACCAGCGCGGTCGGGTCGGGCACGTACTCCAGGACGTTGTGAAGCAGAATCCAGTCGAAGCGCGGGTCGCCAAGCGCGGCTTGCCAGTCGCCTGACGCTTGGGTGAAGCCGCCTTCCGCCAGCGCCAGCATCCGCGCATCCGGCTCGTACGCAGTGACCTGCGCCCGGGCCGCGAGGTGCTTGGCGGTGTGGCCGAAGCCGCTGCCGAAGTCCAGCACGCGCGCGCCGTCGGGTACCTGAGAATCCAGCTGTTCCCACAAAAGGCGGTAGAACATCGCGCCCCACGGGGTGTCGTACACGTACTGATGGTACTGCTCAATGTTGGACATGGTAGACCTCCTAGTCGTGCCGTGACCGGTGCTCAATCGTCCTCAAACTCCCGCGCGTGGTCCCGGAAGAACTCGGCGAACACGCGCACCTCCGGTAACGCCTGCCACGGTCGCACCGCCACCGGCGTGTGGTCGAGGTCGTAGACGCGCGCGCCCGGCAGCGCGAGGACGAACGGCGAATGGGTGGCGATGATGAACTGGCAGCCGAAAAACCGCGCGCTTTCGCCGATCATGCGCACGAGTTCCTGCTGGTGGGACGGCGACAGCGAATTTTCCGGCTCGTCCAGCAGGTAGAGGTGGTTGTCCTGAAGCTTCTGGTCAAAATACGCGAGCGCCGACTCGCCGTTGGAGCGCTCGGTGACATTTCGGTGCAGGTGCTCGCGAACGTAGCGCGACTGCGTTTTGCGCCGCGTCTCCAGCGTCTTTTTCAGCTCGTCGTAGTCGCTCAGGTCGTGGTACTCGAAGGTGCCGAACTTGTGGTTCAGGTAATCTTCGAACATCTCGTCGCGCTTGGCATCGATGCCCTGGTTCAGCGCGCGGGTGTCCAGCATGTAGTTGAAGATCTCGTCGCTCGAGATGATCGCCGACCCCTTGGGCACGGGACTGGCCAGCTGGTAGTCGCAGCGCGCGAGGTACGACTCGAAAAAGGCCGAGCGGTTGTACAGCGCGTTGCGGGCCAGCCCGAGCTTTTCGGCGATCACGTTGAGCAGCGTGGACTTGCCGGCGCCGTTGTTGCCGTACAGAATCGTGATGTCGGCGAAGCGCAGCGGCGGCACTTCTTTATTAGGGAACAGTTGGAAGGGGTAGTAGTCCGTGTAGGCGCGGCTTTTGGCCTCCTTGACGAAAAATTCCCATTCCTGGTCCTCGCTGGCGAGGGTGAAGCTTTCTAGGTACTGCATGGCGACCTCCGCTGGTTGATGCCTTCATTCTACGCAATTTCTCACGTGGCGTCGAGGTGGCGAGGAAGGGCGGTGGCGGGCTAGGTCGCCTTGCTTCGCCCTGGATCGTCGGGCTACGCAAGGCAACGGCCACTCGCCCAGCTAAGGCGGGCACTCGAGGCAAAGTGCGCCTCAAGCACCAGCCTTACGCTGGGCGGTGGCCTAAGTGCGCCTTGCTTCACCCTGGGTCGTCGGGCTACGCCGCGCAACGCGGGAACGCCCAGCTAGGGCAAGCACTCGAAGCAAAGTGCGCTTCAAGTGCTTGCCCTATGCTAGGCGTCCCGCTAAGTGCGCGCGGCTTCGCCCTGAATCGTCGGGCTACGCGCGGCAACGCGGATGCGACCAGCTAGGACTAGCCCTCGAGCCAAAGTGCGGCTCAAGGGCCAGCCCTACGCTGCTCGATCCGCTAAGTGCGCCTTGCTTCGCCCTGGACACAAAAAAAGTCGCCCGCGGGCGACTTTTTCGGTGCAGTCAGTCAGACTAGTGTTGTGGCTGAAGGCTGTCAGGGGTTTGAACATCATCAATCCTCTGGTCACTAGCAACGACAACCAATCCTAAAACAATAACACCGAACGCAGCCAAAATCATGATTCGTTTTCCTCCTACTTGTGAGATGTCTTGCGACTTCCTTGTTTACAAGTCTATCTTAACCAGTGGGGGGATCTGCAGCAAGAAGAGCGCGGTAAGCATTAGCTAAGAAATTGAGCAGCGTTGGGCCTCTTATTTGCTGAAAATTTCGGCGAGTCTAAGCGTTCGATGGGCAGACTTTCGCAATCCGGTCACCCGGCTTTAATATAACAAAACATGGGCAATTGGATCGGCTTCTCATTATTTGGCCATTATGAGAGTTCCCACCCGGTCACCACAAAGTGCGGAGATCGCGGGGCTGTAAGGGCCAATCGCCCGCCGTCTCGCCGGCCCACGCCGGATTGCGGCCGCGGTGTTCAAGAATCGAAAACACGAGTCCAAGACAGACAAGCAATGGCGGCGGTTTCTTAATGAGACCGCCGCCATCAATTGCGCCAACAAAATCGGCAGGTTGACCCGCCTTTTTTAATGTTTGTCACAGAATACGGAATGAAAATAATTCGCAAAAGTTTGTGAATCTGCGTAACAACAGGGATAACCGCCCGAATTTTTGTGAAAACGCGCAACTTTCTTAAATGAGAGGGAAATGACATCTGCGGCGCGCACGCCATGCGGATTGCCAGATTACCCCCGCACTCGGCTGTCCGCGGAGGCTGAACTCACCCGACGTTCTGGTAGGGCGCGGGCTGCACGCTGACGCCGACGCTGGTGCCGGCGACTCCCGACAGCTTGGCCACCGCGGCCAGCGCCTTGGCGCTGCCGGTGACGGTCACGCCCCTGAAACGGACCGTCTGGTTGGTCGCCTTCATCGCCGTGAGGTAGGGCTTGGTGTTGGCGTAGCGGGGGTCGAGGCCTTGCCAGTACTGGCGCAGGTAGCCGCGCCAATCCTTGTAGTCGAGCGGCACGGTGAGGTCGACGCCCAGGGGATCGGCGATGTTGTCCAGCCCGTTGCCGTCCGTGCTAGGATCGTCCAGGATGTAGCCCCAGCGCAGTTGAACGTTCTTGGGCAGCCAGCGCTTGACGGCCGCCAGCGTCTTGGCCGAGGTGAAGGTCACCGCAAGTTCCGCGTAGGTGTCGGTCATGCCGGCCAGCTTCAGTCCCTCGTTGGCGGTCACGCCCGTGGGCTTGCTGTAAAAATTGGCCACCTTCTGCATCGTGCCGGTGGTGTAAGACTGCGCCGGCTGCTTGTTGTTGGCGCTGAAGTTCAGCGCGTGGCGCTCGCGAAGCGTGTCGTCGAGCTGGTACGATTGAGGAGAGAAGTGGCTGGTCAAGGTCCGCCACGGGACGGGGATGCCGGCGATTTCCTTGTACTCGACGGTCACCACGTTGCCGGAGGCCAGGCCGCCGTTTTGCAGCATCTCGGAGCCGACCGTGACGTTGGGCTCTGCAACCTGGTGGTAGACCTGCAGCTGATCGAAGGTGCGCTGCATCTGCCAGGCCGCCAGCCGGTTGACGGTCAGGCCTGCCAGGCCGCCGATAACGATGACGGCAATCAGGGCCGCGCCCCAGCTCTTGCCGAATTGGCGCCGCTTGGCCCGGCGCAGGGCTTGCTCAAGATCCATGGTTATCCTCCTCCAAGGTTGTGCGCAGGCGCGAACGCGCGCGCTGCAGACGCTTTTTCACCGTTTCCGGCGGCAGGTTCAGGGCGGCGGCAATCTCGACTGCCGAGAAGCCGTAGTAGTACTTGAGGGCCAAAAGCTCGCGGTCTGCGGGAGGGGCAGCGGCCACCAGCGCGCTGAAGCGCTCGGGTGCAGCCGCGGGCGCTTCCGGCGCGGTGTCGCGCAGCTCCTCGCGGCGGCGGTGGCGCAGGCCGTCGAGGTAGGCGTTCAGCGCGACGCGGTAGAACCAGCCGTCCAGGTTCTGGACGTCAAGCGTCGGCAGCAGCAAGTAGATGCGCTCGAACGCCGCGCCGACCGCGTCCTCGGCGTCGGCCTGCGGCACCCCGCGCGCGACCAGCAGCCCGATAACGCGCTTGCCCAGCGCGAGCAGGTGGTCGTCGAACCCGGATTGCACCATCCCCATCCCTCCTTTCCTTGCCCTCACCCATAAGACGCGCAGCCCCGGCCAAAGGGGACAGGCGCGCGCAAAAATTTTGACTGCGGTGTGTTGCAAGATTCCGGCTTTGTTGAATTGCCTTCAGCATGACACGTCCGGCCGCGCTTGGCAATCGGTTGGGCAGGTCTGTGCGTTGTCAAGTCGCGGGCGCAATGCCATAATGCATGGGGCCGCGACTGCGCGGCCCAGGAGGTGCGTATGAGTCGACCTATCAGTGATCATGATGTCGCCGCTTCAAGCAGTGGTGCGCCGAGCGCCCGCGCCACTGTGCTTGCCGCCCTGGCGCAGCAGCTGATTGCCCGCCAGGCGCAGGCGGGGATGCGCAGGCCGCTAGTGGTCGGCATCAGCGGCGCCTACACCTCGGGCAAGACCCGCCTGGCCGACGACCTGGCCGCGGCGCTGCAGGCGGCGGGGCAGCCGGTGTGCGTGCTGAACTACGATGATTTTCACCGGCCGCTGGCCAGCCTGACGTGGGACGAGGCGGTGGCTGGCGCGGAGGTCGAGACCTTCTACGCGCGGGCCTTTGATGCCAAGCGGCTGTGCGCGCTGGTGCTGGCGCCGCTTGCCGCAACCGGCGCGCTTCACGCCGACCTGCACGTGCTGGATTGGGCGCAGGGCCAAAACGTGCGGCCGCTCCCGCGACGTGCCGCTGTACGGGGCGGACATCATGACCCTGTACGAAAGGCGCTACCTGCCGGTGTACCGCCGCTACCTGGCAGTGGACCGGCCGCTGGACGGCGCCATCGTGATTGCTAATGACGACCCCGAAGCGCCGGTGGTGCGGGCCGGGTGGTGAGGCAGCGGTGCCACCGACCGAATCGGCAACAGACGCAGCAATTGGCCACGCAAAGAAGGCGCGCCCTCTCGATGATGAGAGGGCGCGCCTTCTTTGGTGCAGTGGGCAGGTCGGTTACTTTTGCTCGACTGCTTCGTTCATTGCCTTCATGATGGACGGGTTCTTGGAGTGGCAGTCCTTGATCATGTTCAGGTCTTCTTCGCTCAGTTCAACGGTGTATTTAGCCATGGTATCCCTCTTTTCTATACGTCACATGATAGCATGCTCAGCGGATTGCACAAGACTCAGTTCGCCAGTTCCAGCTGCCGGCGGATGTCGGCAATCGCCGCCTTGTCGCCGGAGAAAATGATGTGGTCGCCGAGGTGGATCTGGGTGTCGCCGTGCGGGGCGATGAAGGCGTGGTCGCGGTAGATCTGCGAGATGGTGATCGCGTCGATGAACGGCAGGTTCTTGACCTCCAGGCCGGTGAAGCGGCGGTTGCGCACGGTGATCTCGAAGATGCCGGCGGTGGTGTCCTCGAGCATCTTCAGCGTGGATGGGGTCTCGATCAGGCTGCGCAGCATCGAGATGTTGGCCTCGAAGGTGTTGTAGACCTCGACGCCCGCCGCGGCGAGCTCGTCGTACTGGGCGTTTTCGACGTTTTTGGCCTCGAAGCGCGCGATGATGCGCGGCACCTTGGCGGCGATGGCGGTGCGGGCCAGCTGGTAGTTCTTGTCGTGGTCGAAGTAGGCGAGCATCAGGATGTCGCAGTCGAACGCCTGCGCCGCCTCCAGGTCGGCCCGGTCAAGGCCGGCGAGCTTGACGACATTGGCCTCGGAGTTGTAGGTCGCGAACTTCTCCGGGTCGTCAGTGTACAGGGTGATGTCGTACAGCCCGCGCGACAGCTGCTGGGCGATCGGCACCGTCAGCAGGTTGGTGCCGATGAAGTGCACGCGGGTCTTCTTGAAGTCCTCTTTTTCCGCGCGGTAGAAGCGGTTGAACAGGATCGGGCAGGTGATGCAGGTGATGATCGCCGCCAAGGTGAAGGCGCCGCTTTGCTGCGTGGAGACGATGCCCAGGCTGCGGCCGACGGTCAGGGTGGGGATGACCAGCGTGATGGTGGTGGAAATCAAGAACGTGCCGGCAATCGCGTTGGTCTGGCGGAAGCGCAGGCGCAGCAGCGGCCACAGCAGCAGCTTGGCAGCCAGGAAGCCAACCAGCAGCACCGGAATCAGCGCCAGGCTCTGCGGGTCCTTCAACAGCGCCTTGAGGTCGATGTTGGCCCCGGTCATGATGAAGAAGATCGGGATGAAGAAGCCGTAGCCCAAGGAGGTTAGCTTGTCTTGCGTCTCCTCGCGCGGCCGCAGCAGCTTCATCACCATACCGGCGAGAAAGGCCCCGAGGATGTTCTCGGCGCCGACGCTTTCGGCGATCGTGACCAGCGTGATGATCAGGAAGAACGCGAGGCGGATGTCCAGCTGCGTCGTGCTCTTGTCGATCTTGGCGAAGAACTGGTACGGCCGCCGGAACCGCAGCAAGAGCACGATGGCGGCCAGAAAAATCACCAGCAGCCACCACACCGAGCGCGTGGCCGAGCCGTTCAGACTGGCGTAGACGGTCAGCGCGATCAGCGGCACCACCTCGCCCAGCGCCGCCAGCAACAGCATCGTCTGGCCGAACGGCTTGCTCAACAGTTCCTTTTCCTTCAGCGCGGCGATCACGACGCCCAGCGCGACGGTCGAGAAGATGATGGTGGCAAAGCCGATGTGGGTGTACAGCCCGAGCGTCGCCAGCAGCCAGGCGAAGGCGGCGCTGGCCGCCAGCACCGCCGCGTAACCCAGCATCGCCAGCTTGGCCGGGCCGATGTGGCCGTCGCGCTTGGCCGGCTTGAACAGCGAGAAGTCGATCTCCATGCCGGAGAGGAAGATCAGGACAATCACGCCGAGCTGGCGCAGCTGCGTCAGCGTGGTGGTCGGCGTCACCCAGCCCAGCAGGCTTTGGCCCAGCACGATGCCGACGACAATCTCGGCCACCGCGGTCGGGGTGCTGGTGATGCGCAGCTTGGCCATCGCCAGCGGAATGACCAGCGCGGCGAACAGGACGATCTCAAGCGAAAAGCTTTCCATAACAGGTCTCATCTCCGGTATAATAGTGAGTCAAAGATAAGCCAATTATACTCGAATACAAAGGAAGTGCTCGTCCGTGACAAGAAAATCGCTAATCGTCGGCACCTGCGTCCTGATCGGCCTGCTGGTCAGCCTCCCGTTCAAAAAAATCCTGCTGGGCGTCGCCGTCGGCCTCGCCGTGGGCTACATCCTGGAGGCCTACACGCCGCTGTTCAAGAAGCGGTAGCCGCGCGCTTCGGTGGTGGCGGCCGCGGCCTCCGGGCTCCGGCCGCTACATCGTGTTTAATCCCCGGTGCTGGTGTGTCCAAGGATGTCCGGTGTGGCGTTTGCGACGAGAGTTTCGATACCTAGGGGGACAGACCGGGCAGCACCTGCCACGCCAACTGACGGACAAACCTCGTTGGTGTTTGTTTGACCATCGAGCCCGAAGCGATATCAATCGTTGGACTATACGCTGCCTTGTTTTGACGCGGCGCATGACAACATTACGGTGAGGGGATTTTTCACAATCTAGCGACCGGAGGGTTCCGGGTGGGGTGGGCAGCGAAAGGATAAGCCAACCGGATGACCCGCGGGTTGTGCGGGGCATTCGCTTGGCTTATCCCGGCAGATTTGGCGACGGATAGGCGCGAAGCGACTCCGGCGCCAAATCTAGGCCCGAGACCGCGGCTCGGGCCGGCCGCGCAGCCCACCCCACCCGGAACCCGGAGGCCGCGGCCAATGGACGCAAGGCGGGGCTCCCCCTCTGGGCCGTTGTTTCTGCGGCCCTTTAATGGTAAGATAGTACAACGCTTTTATTTAGAAACAAGGAGGGACCTCTTCCATGGCAGATCAAGAACAGGCACTGGAGCAGCAACACCTCGACGGCATCATGCGCCAGCTGGGCGAAGCCGATAAGCGGCTGAGCCAGGAGATTGAACGCACCAAGGCCGAGGAGAAGAACCTGAATCAGAACTTCTTCAGTGATTTCTCGATCAACCTCAGCAACGACGCCGAGGCCATCGAGACGGCGGCATCCATTCAGCAGCAGCAGCAGATGCTCGACGAGCGCGGCAACGCGTGGCGCCAGTCCACCCAGCTGCTGGCGACGGTGCGCCGCCTGACGGTCAACCCGTACTTCGCGCGGATCGACTTTCAGGAGGGCCAGGAGAAGCCGGAGACCATCTACATCGGCCTCGGGTCCTTCACCGACGCGCGCGGGAAGTTTCTGATCTACGACTGGCGCGCGCCGATCAGCTCGATTTACTACGACGGCGGCCTGGGGCAGGTCACCTACCAGACGCCGGACGGCCCGCAGACCGTGGACGTCGCCCTGAAGCGCCAGTTCGTGATCAAGGACGGCCAGATTCAGACGATGTTTGACACCACCGAGACCATCGGCGACCAGATGCTGCTCGAGGTGCTGGGCGAGAAGTCCGACACCCAGATGAAAAGCATCGTGACCACCATCCAGCGCGAGCAAAACCAGATCATCCGAGACACCTCGGCCGACCTGCTGTTCGTGCAGGGGGCGGCGGGGTCGGGGAAGACCTCGGCGGTGCTTCAGCGCGTGGCCTACCTGCTGTATCGCTACCGCGGCAACCTGACGTCTAGCCAGGTAATCATGTTCAGCCCCAACCAGCTGTTCTCCGATTACATCGGCAACGTCCTGCCGGAGCTTGGCGAGCAGAACATGGTGCAGTTCACCTACTACCAGTACGTGACGCGCCGCGTGCCGAACATCGAGGTGCAAAACCTGTTCGCCCAGTTCGAGCAGCGCCTGACCCCGGCGGCCAAAAAGGTTGCGCGCCTCAAGGGCAGCCTGGCCTTTTTCGCCGCGACCAAGGCCTACGCGGCAACGCTGGAGCAGGGCGGCATGAAGTTTCGCGACATCAAGTTCCAGGGCCGCGTCTTCTTCTCCAAGCGCCGCATCGCCGAGATTTTTTACAGCTACAACGAGAACTACCACCTCGGCAACCGCCTGAGCGCCACCAAGGAGCGCCTGATCAACGCGCTGAACCACCGCGTCGACGCCGAGATGCGCGCCGACTGGGTGCAAGAGGCGGTCGAGGGCCTGTCCGACGAGCGCATCCGCGAGCTGCAGAGCAACGGTCCGGCCGAGTTCAAGGACTCCGACGCCGAGTACAAGTTCTTCGCCAAAAAGATCGTGATGGACGCCTTCAAGCAGATTCAGACCGCCATCGTGCGCAACCACTTCCTGAACGTCCGCGGCCAGTACGTCGCGTTCCTCAAGAACGCGCCGGTGGACCTGGCCGCGTTCGGGCTGACGCAGGCCGAGTGGGACGAGCAGGCCGCGATTTTCCTGGAGCAGTTCCGGGACCGTCAGCTGACCATGGCCGACGCGACGCCGTACCTGTACCTCTACGACCTGATGACTGGCCGCCACGGCGAGCGGAACATGCGCTACGTCTTCATCGACGAAATCCAGGACTACACGCCGTTCCAGCTGGCGTACCTCAAGACCAGCTTCCCGAAGGCCAAGTTCACGCTGCTCGGCGACTTGAACCAGGCGATTTTCACCAAGTCCGACTCGCACACGCTGATCCAGGACGTCGGCAAGCTCTTCGACCCGGACAAAACGCGCGTGGTGCAGCTGACCCAGTCGTACCGCTCGACGCGCCAGGTGACCGAGTTCACCAAGGCCATCCTGCGCTCCGGCCAGCAGATCGAGGCGTTCAACCGCCAGGGGCCGCTGCCGGTCGTGTACCTGCGCGACACCGAGCCTGCGCTGGTCTCAGCGATGCTTGAGCAGATCCACATCGACGACCTGGCCAAGCAGACCACCGCGGTGATCGCCAAGACCCTGGAAGGGGCAACGCAGGTGTATGAGGAGCTGCGGGCCGCCGGGGTGCCGGTGACGCTGATCCAAAGCGAAAACCAGCGCCTGGCCGCCGGGGTGATCGTCGTGCCGTCCTACCTGGCCAAGGGGCTGGAGTTCGACGCCGTGATCCTCTGGCAGGCCAACGCGGCCAACTTCCACGAGGAGGACGAGCGCGAGCTGCTGTACACCATCGCCAGCCGCGCGATGCACCGCCTGACCATTTTTGCCACGCCTGACCTGTCGCCGCTTCTGGCCGACATCCCGGCCGCCTTATACGAAAAGAAGTAAGCCATGAGAATGAGTGAAACCAAGGCCGTGACCACGCACCGCGTGTTCCCGGCGCAACTGAACGAGCACGAAACCCTGTACGGTGGCCAGCTGCTGTACTGGCTGGATGAGGCCGCAAGCGTGGCCGCGCACCGGCTGGCGCGGCGCGGCATGGCGACCGGGGCGCTGGACAACCTCCAGTTCCTGGCGCCCGGCCACCTCGGCCAGGCCATCGAGTTCCACAGCGTGGTGACCGGCGTCGGTCGCCGCTCGATGGAGGTCTTCACCAAGGTGATCGAGGAGGACCTGGATGCGGGCTCCCACACGCTGATTGCGACGGCCTTCTCCACCTTCGTCGCCAACCCGGGCCCGGACCTCGCCACGGTCGAGGCGGACGAGCCGGAGCTGGTCGCCCTTGCCGCCGGCTACGCGACCCGCACCGCGGCCAACCGCGCCCGGCGCCACACCCTGGACGGCGTGGACCTGAGCCTGACCGAGTAGTCCGTCTGCCGCGCCCTCCGGCCCACGGGTCGGGGTGGGCTGTGCGGCCGGTTTCCGCCCGCCGGGCTCCAACCTAAAAGATGAGCCGACCCGGCGCCTTCGGCTTCGTGGTCGTCTCATCTTTTGCCGGAATCAGCGGCGCGAATGCCCCGCAAGACCCGCGGGTCATCCGGGCCGCTGATTCTTTCACGGCCCACCCCGACCCGTGGGCCTCCGGTCGCTCCCGTGAGCGTAAGGTGACTGGGTCTCGCGTTCGCTGTTTCGACGTGAGAAGGATGGGTGCGATGGTCACCTCTGACAACAGTCGAGCCAGGTTGTTAGACTGAAGGTGCGGACTGGCCCCGGGAAACCGGGGCCTTTATGGTACAGATGTCTAGCAAAGTGACACGTGGACTTTTTTGGTGCAAAAGGCCCACAGACGGGGAAGAAAACGCTACAATAGGCGTAGCGAATTAGCACAGTTTGGAGGGCTCAGTGATGCAAGCGTTGACCGAAGTGGTGACCCCGGGAACCTTTCTCATCATGCAAGTGACCGCGCGGCCGACGCTGGCGCGGCACCTGGCCGAGCTCGGGCTGCGCGCGGGGCAGCGGCTGACGGTGATTCAGACCAGTCGCAACGCCTCGGGGATGCTGATTTTCTTTCAGGGCCAGCGGCTGGCGGTGTCCGACGAGATTGCAGGCCAGGTTCAGGTCGCGCCGCTGCGCGAAGTCGACGACACGGCGCTGATCGCGCTGGCCGACCTGCCCGTCGGCGAGCGCGCGGTGGTCGGGCGAATCGACGGGGCCGGGCAGCTGCGCCAGCGGCTGCTCGACATGGGCCTGACCCGCGGCACGCTGGTTCACCTGATCCGCGTCGCACCGATGGGCGATCCGCTGGAGCTGGCTGTCCGCGGCTACAAGCTGACGCTGCGGCGCCAGGACGCGCTGGCGGTGCGGGTGGAAAGGATGGCGGCAGATGAGTGAGACCCTGGCCTTGATCGGCAACCCGAACTCGGGCAAAACGACGCTGTTCAACGCGCTGACCGGCGCGCGCCTGGCGGTCGGCAACTGGCCCGGCGTCACCGTCGAGCGCAAGGCCGGGCGGCTGAAAGCCGCCTCGGACGTCACGCTGCAGGACCTGCCCGGCACCTACTCGCTGTCGCCGTACTCCTCAGAGGAGCTGG
Organism: Lacticaseibacillus kribbianus; assembly: GCF_020180945.1. GTDB lineage: Bacteria > Bacillota > Bacilli > Lactobacillales > Lactobacillaceae > Lacticaseibacillus > Lacticaseibacillus kribbianus. The sequence goes on from NZ_JAIPUL010000001.1 coordinate 409,532, forward strand.
TGACCCGCGATTTTCTCCTGAACGGGGATCCCAGCAAGGTGATCAACGTGGTTGACGCCACCAACCTCGAGCGCAACCTGTACCTGACGCTGCAGGTGATGGAGGCGGGGCGGCCGCTGATTCTCGCGCTGAACATGATGGATGCGCTCAAGTCCATGGGGCGCACCATCAACCTCAAGAAGCTCGGCTACGCGCTGGGGGTGCCGGTGATCGGCATTTCGGCGTTGAACCGCACCAACCTGGACGCCCTGGTGGCCACGGCGACGGCGCGCGAATCCGGCCGCTACCCGTACCCTGAGTACGACCCGCGCGTCGAGTCGGCCATCGGCATGATTGAGGCCCAGCTGACCGCGGTGCCGGCGGGGGAGCGGCGCTTCGACGCGATCCGGCTGTTCGAGCGCGACGCCGCCGTGCAAAAGGCGGTGGCGCTGACACCGGCGCAGCAGGCCGACATCGAGCAGACCATCCGGACGGCCGAGCGGCTGTTCGCCGACCGCGCCGACGCGATCATGGTCAACGCCCGGTACGATTTCATCGCCCGGGTCGTCGCGATGAGCGTGGTCGACACCGGCGACTTCGTGGAGACGGCGTCCGACCGCATCGACCGCTTCGTCACCAACCGCTGGTTCGCGCTGCCGATCTTTGCCGCGGTGATGTGGGCGGTGTACTACCTGTCGATCCAGACGGTCGGCACGCTTGGCTCCGACTGGCTCAACGACACGGTGTTCGGCCGCTGGCTGCCCGGTGTCGCCACGCACTGGCTGACCGCCTGGCACGTCGCGGCGCCGCTGCAGTCGCTTCTGGTCGACGGGCTGATCGGCGGCCTGGGGGCGGTGCTCGGGTTCCTGCCGCAGATTGCGATGCTGTTTCTGTGTTTGGGGATTCTTGAGGACTGCGGCTACATGGCGCGCATCGCCTTTGTGATGGACCGGGTTTTCCACCGCTTCAACCTGTCGGGCAAGGCCTTCATCCCGATGCTGATTGCGACGGGCTGCGGGGTGCCGGGCATCATGGCGACGCGCACCATCGAGTCGGACCGCGACCGGAAGATGAGCATCATGCTGACGACGTTCATGCCGTGCTCGGCGAAGCTGACCGTGATTGCGCTGGTCGCCGGGACCTTTTTCCCCGGCCAGTCGTGGGTCGCGCCCAGCGCCTACTTCATCTCGGTGCTGGCCGTCGTCGGTTCCGGCGTGTTCCTGAAGAAAACGCGGCTGTTCGAAGGCCCGCCCGCGCCGTTCGTGATGGAGCTGCCCGCCTACCACCGGCCGCTTCTGCGCAACCTCGGCCGAAGCGTCGGCCAGCGCTCGCTCGCCTTCGTGCACAAGGCCGGCACCATCATCTTCCTGTCCTGCGTCGGCCTGTGGTTTCTCAGCAACTTCAACTGGCGCCTGCAGATGGTCCCGCAAAACGCGAGCCTGCTGCGGGACCTCGGCAACCTGCTGGCCCCGGTGTTTTCGCCTTTGGGCTTTGGCGACTGGCGGGCGACCGTCGCGACCGTCGCCGGGCTGATCGCCAAGGAGAACTGCGTGGGGACGCTGCGCATCGCCTTTGGCCCCGGCAACTTTGCGGCTCAGCTGCGCGCGACCTACGCACCGATGGGGGGCTTTGCCTTTCTGGTGTTCAACCTGCTGTGCGCGCCGTGCTTCGCGTCAATCGGCACCATGTACAAGGAGTTCGGCCAGCGCAAGTGGACGCTGATGGCAATCGGCTATCAGACCGGCATCGCGTACCTGCTGAGCGTCGTGGTTTACCAGTCCGCGCGGCTGGTCGGCGGCCGCATCGACGGCCTCGGCCTCGCGTTCCTGCTGGTGGCCCTTGCTGCCATTGTGTACGGGCTGGTGCTCAAGCGCCCGCGGCCCGTCGCCTCGGAACAACTCGCGTAAAAAAAGGAGAGCTCGTTATGGCTACTGTCATCATCACCGTTTTGCTGGTCGCGGCCGTCGCCGCCGTGGTCTACACCCAGTTTCTGAGCAAGAAGCGCAAGGCGGCCGGCTGCAGCAAGTGCCAAGACGTCGGCTGCCCGCTGTTCGACCAGGCCCAGCGGCTGAAGGCCAACAACCAAAAGCACGCGTGAGGCCGACCGCGCGGCAGCCCGATTGCTGCCGCGGCCGGTTCCTGCACCGTTTTCCCCGCACCCTGGCACGCCTCGGCGTGACCCCATTCAATCGAGGACATCATGCAATCGCTAATGAATTACTACCAGTTCAGCCGCGCGGAGTGGTCGACCTTCCACGCCCACAACTTCGCCAGCGTCTCCGATGAGGAGCTGGAGTCGCTGCGCTCTTTGAACGATGCCATCAGCATGGACGACGTCAAGGCGATCTACTCGCCGCTGCGCCACCTGATTCACATCCGCTACCGCGACTACCAGCGCGCCGAGTTCAACCTCAGCCAGTTCATGGCCGCGCCGCACCACCCACACCCGTTCATCATCGGCATCTGCGGGTCCGTGGCGGTGGGCAAAAGCACGACGGCCCGGCTGCTGCAGCTGCTGTTGGCCCGCGCGTACCCGGACAAGCGCATCCAGCTGATCACCACCGACGGCTTCCTGTACCCCAACGCCGAGCTGGAGCGCCGCGGCATCCTGGACCGCAAGGGGTTCCCGGAGAGCTACGACATGGACCTGTTGATCCACTTCCTCAACAACGTCAAAAACGCGTCGGGGACCGTCCGCGCACCGAAGTACAGCCACCAGATCTACGACATCGTGCCCGGCGAGGAGGAGGTCATCGACCGCCCCGACATCCTGATCGTCGAGGGCATCAACGTCCTGCAGCTGCCGAGCCAGGCACCGATCTACGTCTCCGATTACTTCGACTTTTCGCTGTACGTCGACGCCGATCCTGCCCTGATCGAGCAGTGGTACCTCGAGCGCTTCGGGATGCTTCTGGACACCGCCTTCACCGACCCGACCAACTACTACTACCAGTACGCGATCGGCGACCGGGCGGACGCCTTCGCGATGGCGCGCGAGGTCTGGAAGGACGTCAACCTGAAGAACCTCAACGAGTACATCCTGCCGACCAAGAACCGCGCGGACGTGATCCTGCACAAAACGGATAAGCACGTGATCGACCGCGTCAGCCTGCGCAAGTTCTAGCGACCGACTGCACCAAGCGGCGGCGCCACCTTCCCAATCGGAGGGCGGCGCCGCCGCTTTGCGTTCAGGGGCCGGGGCAACGTCAGGCGCGCGATTTTTCACAAGCACCAGATTTGGCACCGCGGCGATTAGCTTCTACACTGAAGGGCAGGGGGTTGGCGTGGGCCGACCGCAACCAAAGGAGGCGTCCGAATGGTAGATGTCGAGTTGATGCAGCTGAATGCGCAGCTGGCGGCTTATGTGCCGCGGGTGGAGGTGACCGATCCCGTCGTGGTGGCGATGGTGTTTGCGCTGTCGGACCGCTGGCACGGCGACGTGGTGTACGAGGACCGGGCCTCGGGGCTGGCGACGGGGCAGCTGACGCCAGCGGCCTTCCACCTGGCCCTGGCGGCGCAGCTGGCGCAGGCCGCGCCCGGCCAGCTTGCGCTTGAGGTGAACCAGGTGGCCAACGCCGGCTACTTCACGCAGGACACGGAGGCGCTGCGCGAGTTCTTCCGCCTGGCCCCGGCGTACCACCTGACGCTTGAGCCGGGGCGGCTGGAGCTCGCCTGGCGCGGCCAGGCCGCGCGCCCCGGCGGGTGGCTGTGAGGACCGCGGCGCGCCCTGATTGTGAGCCACGCCCGGGCGGACGGTCGCCCGGCGCCGAACCGCGGGCTGCCACCTGACACGGGCAAAACTGGTCAAATCAAAACGGGCCCCGGCAATCAGTCGATTGCCGAGGCCCGTTCGTTGTGGTCGGTTAGTTGCCGAGGTCGTACACGGTGTAGGTCGGGTTGTTCAGGTCCTTCCAGTTGAACCCGTTGGCGGTGTTCAGCGCGTTTTGCTTGGTGTTGTAATTGTTCAGCACCACCGGCGAGAGGCCGAGCTCGGCGCGGGCGGCCGTGGAGACCTTCTGCAGGTCCGCGGTGGACGGCACCTGGTAGGCACCGCGGTTGATGTAGACGCCCAGGCCCTGAAGGATCTCCTTGTTGATGGTCTTGGCGGCGCCGCGGTAGTTCTCGGCGATGGTGACCATCTCGTCGAAGGTCAGGTCGGTGCGCATGCTGGTGGTCAGCGACGCCATGACGGACTTGTAGTTGGTCAGGGTGTTGGCGGACAGCAGCTTCTTGACAATCTGGGTGATCACTTCCTGCTGGCGTTGCTGGCGGCCGTAGTCGCCGAGCGGGTCCTCGTGGCGCATGCGGGCGTAGGCCAGCGCCTGGGCGCCGTTCAGGTGGGCGGGGCCCTTGGTGAAGGAGCCCTTGGCGTCGGCGTCGGTCCAGGAGAACTTGACGTTGACGTCGATGCCGCCGACCGCGTCCACGATTTTGGACAGGCCGGCCATGTTCACCAGCACGTAGTAGTTGACCGGCACCTCGATGAGGTCCTTGACCGCCTTGATCGCGGTGTCGACCTTGCCGAAGGTGTAGGCGGCATTGATCTTGGTGAAGCCGGTGTACATGGCGGTGTCCACGTGGACCAGGGTGTCGCGCGGGATGCTGTACATCGTCGTGCGCTTCTGTTGCGGGTTGATGGTGACCACGATCATCGAGTCGGTGCGCCCGGTGTCGCTGCGCCCGAACGCACCGGTGTCCGTGCCCATCAGCAGGATGCTGATGGGCTTGCGGTCCGCCAGGTGCACGGTGGTCTTTTTGGTGGTCTCCTTGGTCTTGACGAACGTTGAATCAACCGCGGTCTTGGTCTGCGAGTAGATCCGCAGCGCGTAGCCGCCGACCAGCGCAAGCGCCGTCAGCGCGACCAATAGCACGAGTTTGATGACCCGTCGGCGTGACGGGTTCGGGGTGTTGCTCCTACTCATACGGATAATCCTCCAACCTTTAGCTCCCTGTATTTTACTTGATTACCGGGAAAAAAGCTTCATTGACGCGGTAAAGTAACGAAAATGTTAAGAAATGACGGGGGACTTGCAACAACGACGCGGGCTTGACTGTGGGGACGGTGCCGGGATTGACGGGCGTGAGGCGCCATGCAGTGGCCTTACGTCGGTCTGGTTCGTCGGGCTATGTGCGGGAACGGCCACTCGTCCAGCTAAGGTCAGCACTTGGGCCAAAGTGCGGCCCAAGCCCTGCCTTACGCTAGCCGGTGGCCTAAGTGCGCCGCACCCCGCCCTGGTTCGTCGGGCTACGTGCGGCAACGGCCACTCGTCCAGCTAAGGTCAGCACTTGGGTCAAAGTGCGGCCCAAGCCCTGGCCTTACGCTAGCCGGTGGCCTAAGTGCGCCGCACTCCGCCCTGGTTCGTCGGGCTGTGTGCGGCAACGGCCACTCGTCCAGCTAAGGTCAGCACTTGGGCCAAAGTGCGGTCCAAGCCCTGGCCTTACGCTAGCCGGTGGCCTAAGTGCGCCGCACTCCGCCCTGGTCATGGCAGTAAGCGCCGCTTTTGGGCCTCGAGTTCGGGCCTGGTGATCACGCCGGCCGAGTAGAGCTGGTTGTACTTGAGCAGCTCGTCGGCCGGGCTTGCCGTGGCCTGCGGGGTCTGGGTGAAGTAGGCGGTGATCGAACTGGTCAGGGTACCGATCAACCCGATCCCGGTGAACATCAGGATGACGGCGACGGTGCGGCCGAGCAGGGTGTGCGGCGCAATGTCGCCGTAGCCGACGGTGGTCGCGGTGACAATCGCCCACCACAGGCCGTTGGCAAAGTCGGTGTGCTCGGCGTAGGCGTAGACGAACGTGGCCACCAGGATCAGGGCGGCGGACAGGCCGAGGTAGTAGATCAGCCCGCCGCCGCGCAGGAAGCGCATCAGCCGGCGGTGGAAGCCGGCCAGCGCGCGGTGCACGCGCGCCCTCACGGTCTGGCGCGCGGTGCGCACGCTGTGGGCCAGCTTTTGCAGGTGGGCCGGCGACATCACGCGGTCGGTCGGCACCAGCGCGGACAGGCGAAAGGTGTTGGTGGCCAGCATCCGCGCCTTGGTGTGGGCCATCAGCAGGCGCGCGAGGTAATCACTGGCGAACACCAGCAGGATGACGGTCAAAAGAATGCGACCGGGCACGGCGTTGAGGTGAATCCAGTTCAGCCAGTCCAGACCGACGAGCATCAGGGCCCCGACGGACACGGCGGTCAGCGCGAGGTTGTACAGGCGAAAGAAGCGTTCAAGTGTTGGGTGCATGCGATCACCTCCCATTAATCGTGTTATATCATAGCCCCGCACGTCCCGGACGCGCACGCGCCGGGCCTCGCCTTAAGGAAAATACAACCGGCACCACGCAATCTGGTATAATGAAAACAAGACTGAAAGGGGGACGGCGGCGGTGAAAGAACAAGACAAGGGCGTGCGCCTCGTGCGGCCCAAGCACCCAGTGAAGGCCAAGGCGGCGGTGGTGCCGCCGCTTGACCCGCAGCTGCCGCTGGCCCGCCAGAAGCTCTCCGCCGGCGCCAAGGCCAAGGCGGTGGGGCGGCTGGTGTTCACCCGCGTGATGGCCGCGGAGCTTGGGCCGACCTCGGCGTCTCTGGCCTACTACACGCTGCTGTCGCTTTTTCCCATGCTGATCACGCTGGGGAACCTGCTGCCGGTGTTCGGCCTCAACTACGACGGGGTGAGCGGCTACCTCGGGCAGGTGATTCCCGAAGACATCATGGCCTTCATCAACCCGGTGATTCACAACCTGCTGGCGTCCACCAGCGGCGGGGTGCTGTCGATTGGGGCGGTGGCCACCCTGTGGGCGGCGAGCCTCGGCATCGACGGGCTCAAAAACGGGTTCAACAAGGCGTACGGCGTCACGCCGCCGCAGAACTTCTTCATTCAGCGGTTGCTGTCGATGATGATTTTCTTCGTCATGATTGTCGCCCTGGGCGCCATCATGGTGGCGTTCACCTTCGGCCGTCAGTTCCTGGAGTGGCTGGTGCCGCTGCTTGGCCTGTCCGACGCCTGGCTTGAGACCTTCAACACCTGGCGCTGGCCGGTCACCCTGGCCGCCCTGATCCTCGTGATCTCAAGCATCGACTACTTCCTGCCCAACGCCAAAATTCGCTTCTGGTCCATCATTCCCGGCACCGTTTTCACCATCGGGGCCTGGCTGGGGCTGGCGCAGGCGTTCTCCACGTACATGCGCTACTTCGGCAGCCGGTTCAACTCGTACGGCACCATCGGGACGTTCATGGTGCTGCTGTTGTGGCTGAACTTCAGCGCGATGATGTGGCTGATCGGCGCGGTGATCAACGCGGTGGTCGCCGAGTACTTCACCGGGCGGCTGCACCACTCGCGCGGCAAGGTGCGCGACTTCGTCAAAAGGCGGCGAGCGAATGCAAGCCGCGATTAGGCGCCTGTTCACCGCGCACCGCGAGCTGCTTTTGTACCTGTGGTTCGGCGGCCTGACCACGCTGGTCAACGTCGCGATCTTCGCGCTGTTTGACCGCGGGCTGCACCTGGGCTGGACCGCGGCCAACGCCTGGGCCTGGATTGCGGCCGTCGCCTTTGCCTTCGTCACCAACCGGCGCTACGTCTTCGGCTCTGCCGCCGCGGGGGTCGCCGGCGCCTGGTGGGAGCTGGCCAAGTTCGTCGCCGCCCGGCTCGCCTCGCTTGGTCTGGACTACCCGTGCATGTGGGCGCTGATCTCGGGGCTGAGTGCCGGCAGCCTGGTCGCCAAGCTGGTCACACAGGTCGTGGTCGTCGTGGCTAACTTAGCGCTGAGCAAGTGGCTGGTGTTCGCAAGCCGCAAGTGAGGCGGCGCAGGGGGGCGCCAGTCGGCCTTCGCCTGCAGTGGGGGTGCTCGCGGCGTGTTTTCCCGGATTGGGAAACGCGCCGCGGGCGCCCTTTTGCGTGTGGACCAGGAGGTGGGAGACACGCAACCAGGAATGAAAAACGAAAATTGGTATTTGTATCTTAGAACTTAATTCCGCCTTTGAATGGGCGAACGCAAATTGTTGACGGATAACTGGTATGGTGTTAAGATGCACTCAGATGATTATCTTGGCACGGGGAGGCAGCCACGGCCGTGGCTGCGCACCCTCCACCGCGCGGGCCTGAGGTTGCGGTTAGCACCGCGCCGTCAAGCTGCCCTTGCCAAGCCGCAGTGTTGTGCCACACGGCTTTTAAGCGCAAACGCTTTAGTCGCAACCCCGGTACTAAGTGAGGGGACACCAGGGAGACCCGCTCCACCCCGCCGGCTGCATGCTGGCAACCGCCACTCCTAAACGAGCCAGCAGCGCGGTTGCCGGGACCGGTGGGTGCACCACAAGGACCACCACGGTAAGAGGAAGACAGAAACCTAGCTAAACAGGGCCAAAGCCACCGCACAGTGTGAGTGCGGTGGCTTCGGCGCGGCCGCCGCTGCTCAATGTTGCGGCGGCCTTTTTTGCGCGCCCAGGGACTTTGGTTAACCCCGCGAAGCGCCGCGTGGCGGGCTTTGCGTGGCTTTTTGCGGGCTCAAGCTGGTACGATAGAGTAAAGAGCCCAAAAAGGAGAAAACGATGGTGAATTACCTCATAACAGGCGGCGCGGGCTTCATCGGCGGGCACCTGGTGCGGCGGCTGCTGCGGGACCCGGCGGCGCGCGGGCGGTTCGACTACGTGGCGCTTCTGGCCGCCGACGCCTCGGTGCCGGCCACTGTGGCCGACCCGGTCGGTAGCACGCAGGTCAACCTGATGGCCAACCTCACGCTGATTGAGCAGCTGAAGGCGGCCGGGCATCCCGTGCGCAAGCTGTTTTTTGCCAGCTCGGCGGCGGTGTACGGCGACCTGCCGGGGCTGCCCAAGCGCGAGGCCGCCGCCGTGGCGCCGCAGAGCCCGTACGCGGTGGCCAAGTACGCGGCGGAACGCGCCGTGGTGACCAGCGAGCTGCCCGCGGTGTGCGGGCGGCTGTTCAACGTGTACGGCCCGGCCGCCGACGGGACGCTGAGCGGCTGCGGGGTGGTGGCGACCGCGGCGCGGCAGCTGGCCGCGGGGCTGCCGTTCACCGTGCACGGCGACGGCGGGCAGTCCCGCGACTTCGTGGCCGTTTCGGACGTCGCCGCCGTGATTGCCGGGCTTTTGCACGGCCCGGCCGCCGGGGTGGTGGTCAACGTCGGCACCGGGGTCGCCACCAGCCTGAACCAGGTGCTGGCGCTTTTGGCCGGCCGGCTTAATGTGCCGCTGCGACGGCTTTGGGGTGACCCGCGCGCCGGGGACGTGGCAGCCTCCCAGGCGGACGTCTCGGCCGTAGCCGCGCTTGGGCTGACCTGTCCCACCGCGCTGGGCACGGGGCTTGGCGTGGTGGCCCGGGCGGCGCAGCGCGACGCGGCGGCCTTTTTGAGCCGGATGCCAATGTCTTGGCAGTGTGGTAAGATAATCAAGGATTCATTTCACACAGATAGCCTAGAATTGGGAGATGCAAGTTTTTGATTACATTAAAATCACAACGCGAAATTGAGGGCATGGCCAAGTCCGGCGCCATTCTGGCCGGCATGCACAAGGCGGTGGCCGCCATCATCCGGCCGGGAATCTCCAGCTGGGAGATCGAAAAGGTCGGCCGCGAGTACATCGAAAGCCACGGGGCGATCCCCGCGGAGCTTGGGTTCGAGGGCTACAAGTACGCGACCTGCGTGTCCATCAACGACGAGGTCGCCCACGCGACGCCGCGCAAGGGTCTGTTCCTCAAGGAGGGCGACATCGTGGCCGTCGACACCGTGGTCAACTGGCAGGGCTACATGTCCGACTCCTGCTGGACCTACGCGGTGGGCAAGATTTCCGAGAAGCGCCAGAAGCTGATGGACGTGACCAAAAAGGCCCTGTACCTGGGCATTGACGCCGCGGTCGTTGGCAACCGCCTCGGCGACATCGGTTACGCCATCCAGCACTACACCGAAGACGAGAACGGCTACGGTGACGTGCGCGAGCTGATCGGCCACGGCATCCAGCCGACCATGCACGAGAGCCCGAACGTGCCGCACTACGGCGAGCCCGGTCACGGCCTGCGCCTGAAGGCCGGCATGACCATCACCATCGAGCCGATGATCACCACCGGCACGTGGAAAATCAAGGCGCACGACCTGCCCGGCGATGACTGGGAGTACTACGTGACCGCCGACGGCTCCGATTGTGCCCAGTACGAGCACACCATCGTGATCACCGACGACGGCCCGAAGATTCTGACCAGTCAGGATCCGGTGGCGGACGCCAAGTACCTGCTGTAACCGTAAGGCCGCGCTGTGGCGCGGCCTTTTTGGGATGCCGGACGAACCCAGGGCGAAGCCCGACGAAACCAGGGCGAAGCCCGACGAAACCAGGGCGAAGGGGCGCGGGCTACGGCGGGACGACAGCTTAGATTCCGGTTCAAGGCCGACTATTTGGCTGTCGGTGTTTGTCTTTCAGCCCGAAACTGCAAGTCGTGGCCAGGCCGTTCCGGAGTCCGGCCTTACCGTGATTGAATACCCACCACCAGAGAGGAGGGGACGCCATGCTGTCCATCATTGTGCCGTGCTTCAACGAGGAGGAAACCGTGCCGCGTTTCTTTGCGGCGGTCGAGGAACAGCGCAACGCGCTGGCCGAGGCGCTCGAGTACATCTTCGTCAACGACGGCTCCACCGACGGCACGCTCGCGCTTTTGCGCGGGCTGGCCGCCGCGCACGAGAACGTGCATTACGTCTCCTTCTCCCGCAACTTCGGCAAGGAGGCGGCGCTTTACGCCGGCCTGCAGCAGGCCAAGGGGCAGCTGGTGGCGGTGATGGACGCCGACCTTCAGGACCCGCCCGAGCTGTTGCCCAAGATGCACGAGATGCTGCGGCAGAACCCGGAGCTCGACTGCGTGGGCACGCGGCGCACCGACCGGAAAAACGAGCCGCCGGTGCGCAGCTTTTTCGCCCGGGCCTTCTACCGGCTGATTAACCGCATCAGCCAGACGCCGATGATCGACGGCGTGCGCGACTTTCGCATGATGACGCGGCCGATGGTGGACGCGATCCTCGCGTTGACCGAGTACAACCGCTTCTCCAAGGGCCTGTTCAGCTGGGTCGGCTTCAACGTCGACTACATCAGCTACGAGAACCAGGCGCGGGTGGCCGGGCAGACGTCCTGGTCGTTCGCCAAGTTGTTCAACTACTCGATTGAGGGCATCGTCAACTTCTCCGAGCTGCCGCTGAACCTGGCCTCGGTCGTCGGCGCCCTGTCCTGCGTCGGCTCCGCCGTTGCGATGGTGTTCATCATCGCCCGCGCGCTTTTGTACGGCGACCCGACCGCGGGCTGGCCGTCCCTGGTGTCGATTGTCCTGTTCATCGGCGGCATTCAGCTGCTGTGTCTGGGCATCATCGGCAAGTACATCGGCAAAATTTTCCTGGAAACCAAGAAGCGGCCGCTGTACATTATCAAAGAAACTGACGAAAGTGAGGCCCACCCATGGCACGCCTAACCCTTCTGGGGACGCCGTTCGACGACGGCACCCAGCAAGACTTCCTGACCCGCTTCACCGCGCGCATGCGCGAGGGCGTCGGCACCTTCGTGGTGACCGCCAACCCCGAGATTGTGATGTACGCCCGCAGCCACCCGGAGTACCGCCGCCTGATCAACACGCAGGCGGACTTCGTGACCGCCGACGGCATCGGGGTGCTGCTCGGCGCCCGCATCATGGGCCAGCGGCTGGCCGCGCGTGTCACCGGCTACGACCTGATGACCGCACTCTTAGCCCAGGCCGCCGAGCGCGGCCAGCGCGTCGCCCTGGTCGGTGCCAAGCAGGCTGTGCTGGAGCAGGCCGCCGCCAAGCTGGCCGCCCAGTACCCGCAGCTGGACCTGTGCTACCTGCACAACGGCTACTTCGTGCTGGACGACCCGACCGTCGCCGCCGCGCTGGTCGAGGCCAAGCCCGACCTGGTTTTTGCCGCGCTCGGCTTTCCCAAGCAGGAGTTCTTCCTGGCCGGCGTGGGTGAGCGGCTGCCGCACGCCTTTTTGATGGGCGTCGGCGGCAGCTTCGACGTGCTCGCCGGGGCGGTGCGCCGCGCACCGCGGTGGATGCAGCGCGCGCACCTGGAGTGGTTCTACCGGCTTCTCAAGGAGCCCAGCCGCCTCGGCCGCATGATGGTGCTGCCCCAGTTCGTCTGGGTGGTCTGGCGCGCACGCAAGAAGGAGTCGCGATGAAAGAGCTGGTCAAGGAATGGATCAAGGCGGCCTACCTGTTGGCACTGCGCGTACTGCCGATCAGCGCCAGGAAAACGGCCAAGGTGTTGTACTACGCGACCTTCGCCGGCAACGACGCTGGGGTGATCGAGGCGCTGCACGCGCGCTACGGCCAGGACTTCGTGGTGTTCGCAACACCTAAGGCCAAGGCCCAGCTGTCTGCGCTCAGGGCGGCCGGCGTGCACGTCGAGCTGCTCGGACGCTCGCGCCTTTTCACGCAGAACCTGATCAGCTACCTCAAGTCGGCGCGGGTGGTCGTGGTCGACGACTACCTGCCCGAGCTCAGTCTGGTGGCGCACCCGCGGGTGATTATGCTGTGGCACGCCAACGGGGCAATCAAGCGCTTCGGCTGGGGCAACCCGGCCACGGGCCGGCGCCCGGCCGGCGACCGCCGGCGCTTCACCACGGTTTACGGCAAGTACACCGACATCCTCACCGGGTCCGACCGCATGGGGGACATCTTCGTCGAGAGCTGGCGGGTTTCGCCCGACGTGATCAGGCCACTGGGCTTTGTGCGCTCGGACCTGCTGGTGGACCAGCACCCGACGCAGGCGCCCGCGGTGCCGGTGCTCTACGCGCCGACCTACCGCCGCAACCCGCGGGCGATGCGCGCGGTGCTCGCCCAGGCGTTCGCCGCCTTCGCCAAGCTCGACGTGCCGGTGCTGGTGAAGCTGCACCCGGCGGTGACCGACGCCGTGGTGCCGGCGCTGCCGGCCAACGTGACGCTGGTCGCCACCCCGCTTGAGGACCTGTACGGTCGGACGGCGACGCTGGTCACCGACTACTCGAGCGCGGCGTTCGACTACGTGCTCTGCCGCGACCGGCCGCACGTGGTGTTCTTCACCCCGGATCTCGCCGATTACGCGCAGCGGCCGGGGCTTCAGGCCGACTTTGCGGCCGGCGCGCTCGGGCCGCTGGTGCAAGACGGCGCGGGGCTGGTCGCCGCGCTGAATCAGCCGCCGGATCCGGCGGTTGAGGCGGCGCTTGCGGCGTGGAACCAGTACAACGACGGGCACGCCGGGGCGCGGCTGCTGGCGCTGGTGGCGGACAGTTTCTAAAGAAATGGCTATGATTGGTCGTTTTTGACTGCCACGGTGCCGGGATGTATTTGTTTCGCCCGCCTTTCATGGTAGTATGAGGGTTAAACTGGCAACTTTATGGAATGGGGAAAAAACCGATGAAACGTGTGATTACTTACGGTACCTTCGACTTACTGCACTACGGGCACATCGAGCTGCTCAAGCGGGCTAAGGCCCTCGGTGACTACCTCGTGGTGGCACTGTCCACCGACGAGTTCAACTGGGACAGCAAGCAAAAGAAGTCCTACTTCTCCTACGAGAAGCGCAAGAAGCTTCTGGAGGCGGTGCGCTACGTCGACCTGGTGATCCCGGAAGAGAGCTGGGACCAAAAGGAAAAGGACATCAAGCTCTACCAGATCGACACCTTCGTCATGGGCGACGACTGGAAGGGCAAGTTCGATTACCTGCGCGACGACACCGACGCCGAGGTGATCTACCTGCCGCGCACGCCGGAAATCTCGACCACGCGGATCAAGACCGACCTCAACTCGAAGTAGGAGCCTAGCCACTCATGAAGAAAATTGCCATTCTGGGGTTCAACATTTTCTCACCCGGTGGGACCTCGCGCAGTAACATCAACCTGCTGGAGGAGTTCGGCCGGGCAGGGTACACCATCACGTTCTACAACTTCCGGCCGTTCACGCACGGCGACCTGCGCAAGCTTCAAAAGCGCGAGCCCGCCGCGGCCAACGTCGCCTTCAAGTTCATCAAGGAGCTTGAAAACGATCCGCTGGACTACGAGTACTTCTTCATCACCCGCGAGAACTTCTTCTGCGTGGCGCCGTACATCCGTGCGAACAGCCAGGCCAAGGTGGTCGGCGAGATTCACACGCCGCTGGCCATGATCGAGGAGGAGGACCTCGCAAGCTACCTGCGCTACTTCACCTGCGTCCGCGTGGCGACGGCCTCCATCAAGGCGGAGGTCGAGCGCCGTTTCGGCTGCCACAACGTGTACGTCCAGACCGTCAGCCTGGAGCACATCGACGTGACGCCGCAGCCCTTCGACCCGTCTTTGGTCGATTCGGAGGGCCACATCAACCTGGCAATTCGCTCGCGCTTCGACCACGAAAAGGACATCCCGGCGGCCATCAAGCTGATCGACTACCTGGTGAACTACCTGAAGCACGACGAGTACCACATGTACATCACGGGTTACGGTCCCAGCGGCACCCTGTACCACAACCTGACCAAGTACTACCAGCTCGAGGACCACATTCACTTCAACGAGAAGGTCGTTCCTGAGCGCCACCTCTACATCTCCACCTCGTTTTACGAGACGCTGGGCTACTCGGTGCTCGAGGAGTTCGCGGCCGGGCACCCGGTGCTGCTGTTCCCCGGCAACGACGGCGTGGTGAAGGAGAACTTCGGCGCCTTTGCCGATTGCGTCTGGTTGACCAAGGTGCCGGAAGACGATGTGCCGAACATCTTTGACTTCGTGGCCAAGCCGCGGACCGAGGAGGCGTACCGCCACAACCTAGCCCTGATTGCCGAGATGAAGGCGGGCTACGTCGAGAAGTTCGAGCAAAACACCGCCGCGTTCGCGGCAGGCAGCCAGTCGGTTGCCCCGGCCTCCTACAGCTACGACGAAATGTGGACCGCGCTTCAAAAGCGCACCAAGTTCGACGGCATGCGCCGCTTCCGCCGCTTCTACTACAAGCTGCGCCGGATTCCAGCCTTCGGGGCGCTGATCAAGCAGGACTGGATTCGCGTTCCGGCCATGCACTTCCTCAGCCGCTTCGTCGGCGAGACCCCGGACTTCACGTCGCAGGAGCCGATCAGCGACAACAAGTACTTCATCGAGTCCTTCCACGGCACCAACATCTCGGGGGACCCGAAGTACTTCGGCCTGGCCATCAAGCGGCGTCATCCCGACGCCGAGGTCTACGTCAGCTCGCGCAACCAGCTGGTCGACATGGAGGCCATCGCCAACGGCTTCACGCCGGTGCGGGTGGGCAGCCTGCGCTACCTGGAGAAGTTCCAGCAGTCCAAGTACGTCTTCATGAACGGCAACACCCTGGACAAGGCCGGCAAGCGCGACGGCCAGGTCTTCGTTCAGACCTGGCACGGCTTTCCGATGAAGCAGATGGTCAACGACCTGGCCGACCCGGAGCAGCGCGAGAACGAATCGACGGCGTTCGCGCCCCGGATGCAGAAGTGGGATTACCTGACCACCTCTTCCGAGTACAACGTCGAGCTGCTGCGCTCCGCCTTCCGCCTGGCCGACAACGACCATCTCACCGTCTTCCACAACGGGACGCCGAAAAACGAGTACCTGCTGGCCAACGGCGACTCCGAAGCCGAGAAGCAGCGCGTCTTTGAGAAGTACTTCAACCGGCCGTACGACGGCAAGCACAAGATTGTGCTGTTTTGCCCGACCTGGCGCAAGGGCAACCGCTCGGATGTCTCCGAGCTGGAGCTGAAGGCCGTGGTCGACGCGCTGCCGGAGGAGTACCTGATTGTGGTCAAGCTGCACCCGCTTGAGGGCCGCCTGCGCAAGCAGTACGCGGAGCTCGATCCGCGCATCTTCTGCTTCTACAACGAGCTGGTTGACATCCAGGAGCTGTACGTCCTGTCCGACCTGCTGATTTCCGATTACTCCTCCGCGATTTTCGACTACGCGCTCTTGAACAAGCCGATTCTGGTCATGCAGGAGGACGAGGAAGATTACCAGCAAAGCATCGGCTGGTACTTCGACATCGAGTCCGAAACCGGGCTGCACGCCCGCAGCTACACGGCCCCGGAGCTGACCACCGCGATTCTCAACGCGCCGGACACCCGGGAGGCCTCGGCCCAAATCAAAACGAAGCTTCTGACCGAAGAGCACGTCGGCTCGACCGATGAGGTGCTCGACGCCATCGGCGCCGCGAAGGCCTAACACGAATACCAGGCAGGGGAGTCGCGCGCAGGAGCTGCGTGAGGCTCTTTTGCTTTTTTCAGGGCAAAGGCATCGTTTTGCTTAAATTTTCACCAAGGCACCGAGGCCCATGCGCCCGTGTGTATAATAGACAAAGGCTTTACTCAGAAAGGGGCTGCAGGCAGCTTGGACAAGAAACTCAAGATTCGTGCGCGTTTTCTCACCAAGGAATACGACATGATGAAGACCAAAAGCGACATGCTGAAAACGCTGATGCCGTTCGGTCACACCAACATCGAGAAGTTCTGGGCGCTCAAGGGCGTCAGCTTCGATATTTACGAGGGCGACAGCGTCGGGATCGTTGGCCTGAACGGCGGCGGCAAGTCCACGCTGTTGAACATCGTCTCCCAGATCATCCCGCCGACCTCCGGCCAGCTCGAGGTCAACGGGGCGACCAACATCATCTCCGTCGGTGCCGGGCTGAACGGCAACCTGACCGGCCGCGAGAACATCATCATGAAGTGTGAGATGCTCGGCATGAGCATGACCGAGATCCACGAGAAGATGGACGAGATCATCCAGTTCGCCGGCGACCAGGTCATCGGCAAGATCGACCAGCCCGTCAAGACTTACTCCAGCGGGATGAAGAGCCGGCTGGGCTTCAGTGTGCTGGTGCACCAGGATCCGGACATCCTGATCATCGACGAGGCCCTGAGTGTCGGCGACGCGCCGTTCTTCGAGAAGGGTGTGGCCCGGATGAAGGAGTTCAAGGCCCAGGGCAAGACCATCATGTTCGTCAGCCACAGCCTGACGCAGGTCCAGGAGCTCTGCGACAAGGTGATTTGGATCGACCACGGCCGCGTGGTGATGGAGGGGCCGGCCGACACCGTGCTGCCTCAGTTCGAGGAGTTCCAGCGCACCTACAACAAGAAGTCCAAGGCGGAGCGGGCCAAGATCACCCGCGAGTCCGGCAAGCAGTTCAGCCTGCAGGAGCTGCGCGACGCCAACCCGACGGAGCCTTCCAGCTTCTTTGAAAAGCGCCTGTACGATCAGCCGTTCACGTGGCAGACCAAGACGGTGCTGACTATTCTGGTGTTCGTGCTGGCATTCACACTTGCGGCCTTCCTCAAGGGGATTCCGCTGCGCACCGCCGTTCAGGCGCCGCTTGCCATCATCAGTCTGAAGTGGTGGATCGGCATCGCAGTGGTCATCGCGGCGGCCATCATCGGCGGCAGCCTCAGTCGTAAGCGCAAGGAAAGGCATGTACTGGACTAATGAAAGAAACCTGGTTAGTGCTGCGTGAGCAGTTCAAGAATTTCAACATCATCAACCGCCTGGCCAAGTACGACGAGAAGTCGACCTTCCAGGCCCACCTGCTGGGCAACGTCTGGCAGATTCTGGATCCCTTGATCAACATCGCCATCTACTGGTTCGTCTTCGGCCTGATCCTCTACGGGAACAAGCTGATGGACGGCTACGCCTACATCGCCTGGCTTCTGCCCGGCTTCATCGCCTGGCAGTTCATGCGCTCCGAGATTCTCGGGGCCAGCAAGAGCATGGTCGGGCGGGCGCAGATGGTCAGCAAGATGCGCTTTCCCGTGTCCACGATTCCCAGCATGACGCTGGCCAACCAGCTGATCAACTACTGGTGGATGCTGGGCATCAGCATGGTCATCATGTTCATCTACGGGGTGCGGCCGTCATTGTTTTGGCTGCAGTTCCCGTACTTCTTCCTGTGCATGATCGCCTTTTTGTACGCGATGGGGCTGGTCACCTCGACCATCACCGTGATCGTGCGTGACTTCCACACGCTGCTGAACAGTGCCATGCAGCTGATGTTTTGGATCAGTGGCACGGTCTTCAACTTTGGCGGCAACGCCGTCCTCGAAAAGCACCCGCTGATCATTCGCATCATCGAGATCAACCCGTTCTACTACGTCATCGCGGGGATGCGCGAGACGTTCCTCGGCACGGGCTGGTTCTTCCACGACATTCGCGCCATGATCATCTTCTGGTCGATCATCGGGCTGCTCTTGATTGTCGGCAGCCACATCCACCTGAAGTTCCGGAGCCGCTTCATTGATTACATTTAACTGCTGACGTCGCCGGTTGGGCACCTGGCGGGAAAGGATTTTTGGATGAAACAAGCTTTGAAAAACTGGGCGCCCACGCTCCTCTTCGGTGCGCTGATCACACTGATGCTGTTGGGGGCCCTGCTGGTCGGCAACGTGCACGACCTGGACGCGCCGACCGTGGCCAGCCTGTCCGAACACGTCATCCGCGTCTGGGGGCCGTACTACGGCCAAAAGTACCTGTACCACGTCGGGCTGGCCCTGCTGATTGCGCTGCTGGCGGCGCAGACCGCCAGGCGGCCGACGTCTTTGAAGGCACCAGTGACGGCATGGCTGCTCGTCGTGGTGTCCGGGCTTGCCGTCCTGATTCTCGGCATCAACCTGACCGACGACCTGACCTACAAGGCCTTTTACGATGTGCTGTTCCCGCTGGCCCGCAACGCCTTTCCGGTCGCGGCGGGGGGCCTTGTGTTCCTGCTCGTGCAGCCGTGGCTGCTGCGCGCGGCCAAGACCAAGTGGGCGCTGCCGGTGCTGGTGCTCGCGCTCAGCGTGCCGGCGCTCTTTCACCAGGACCTGTTCGGCCTGACGACGGACTTCAGCTTGCTGGGGGTCGTGGTGCTCGGGTTCGCGGGCCTCGTGGGCGCACACCTCAAGGACGCGCGGCGTACGGCGGTGTGGACGGTGATTGCGGTTGTGCTGGCCATCGGCAGCATCGCGGCGATGGGCTTTTTGTCGCGGCGCGTCAACGGCGACCTCACCACGGCGAGTCGGTTCATCGAACTCTACTCGCCGCTGGTGGTGCTGCCGGCAATCGCCGGCGTCGGCCTGGTGCAGTGGGTCCTCGGGCGCGCCGGTGCCAAGCCGCGCGGCGCGGTCGGGCTGGCCGCGGTGGCGGCGCTTGCGCTGAGCGCGACCCGCAATGCCGACTGGCTGCTGATTCGTGAGGCGCTTGCGCCGGTGTTCGGCGAGCTCACCCGCGCGGATTTCGTCGGTCAGCTGCGGCTGGCCGCCGCGACCCTCGCCGCGTTCGGCTGCTTCGTGGCGCTTTTGGCCACCCTGCTGCACTTCAGCCGCGGGTACCAGTGGCTTGCGGTGCGGCTTGACCGCTACACGCTGGGCACACTGGTGGTGGCGATTCGGGAGCGACCGGTGCTGCTTTGGCACGCGGTGCGCCACTACTGGCGGCTGTTGGTGGCGGTGCCGGTGGTGCTTGTGCTGCAGTTCGGCGCGACGTTTGCGCTGCACCGCACCATCTGGATGGACCAGATGATGAAGCCGCCGTACCCGTCCATTTTTATTTACAACATGGTCAAGCACTTGCCAGTGATGCTGCTGTCTGCCGCGCTGATCGGCGGGGCGCTTTGGCTGTTGGTCGCGCTGACGAACCGCTTCTGGACGCCGCTGGCGCTGATGGTGCTGGTGGTGGGGGGCTTCGGCATCGCGGGTCGCATGAAAATGCTCGCGCGCGACGAGCCCATCCTGCCGGCCGACGTCAGTGAGCTGAAGTCGGCCAGCGAGCTGAGCGGCATGGTCGGCATGGGCGCCATCATCCTGATCGCGGTCGCCTGCCTTGCGCTGATCGCGCTGGCCGTGTGGGCGGATGTCCGCGCCGGTTCGGTGCGCACCGGCTACGCGCAGCGCGCGGTGCTGGTCGTGCTGCTGGGCTTCGGGCTGTTCGCCATGCGCAACACCGGGCGCGAGGACACCGCGGGGTATCGGGTGGCCAAGGCATTCCAAAACGCCCCGCGCTTTTCCAACCAGCTGCTTTTGGCCCAGGAGAACGGGCCAATCCTTCAGTTCACGAACAACCTGTCTTTGGTCATCATGGCCGAGCCCAAGGGCTACTCGGAGCAGGCCATCAAGCAGATTTACGCCAAGTACCAAAAGGCCGCAACGGCCATCAACCGCACCCGTACGAACAAGCTGGCGGATCAGACCATCATCTTCAACCTGAGCGAGGCGTTCACCGACCCGGCACGGGTGCCGGGCGTGACGCTCAGCAGCGACCCAATCAAGGCCGTCCACAGCATCGAGGCGGCGGCCACCGGCGGCCGCATGGTCTCCAACGGCTACGGCGGCGGGACGGCCAACATGGAGTACGAGTCGCTGACCGGCTTCGCCCTCGGCAACTTAGACGAGCGCCTGACCTCACCGTACTCGCAGCTGGTCGAGCGCCAGAAGGTGGCGCCGGCCATCAGCAACGCGTTCAAGACCTCCGTCGGAATTCACCCGTACGTCGCGACGTTCTACAACCGCGTCGGCGTCTACAAGAAGTTCGGGTTCACCAAGTTCTCGTACCTCGGCAGCAAGGACAAGATCCGCTTCAAGAAGCACATCGGCACCAACACCTACCTGTCCGACCAGACGCTGTACGACAACGCCGTGTACCGCATCAACCAGACTGCAGGCGGGCAGTTCATGAACCTGATCTCGATTCAAAACCACTACCCGTACGCCGACCCGATGTATCCGAAGTACAACTACACCGCAAGCGGCACCACGGTCAAGGACCCGGACGCCAAAACGATGCTCGAGCATTACGCGCAGGGCATCGCCTACACGGATCAGGCCGTGGCGGCGTTCAAGGCGGAGCTGGACAAGATCCAAAAGCCAATCACCTGGGTCTTTTACGGCGATCACCTGCCGGCGGAGATGTTCAACGCCGCGCTGTCCGGCCCGACGTCGCTGCTCCTTCACCAGACCGACTTTTTCATCTACACCAACAAGTACGCGCGGGAGCACGGGGCACTGACGGCCATGAAGGACGTCAACGTCACCGGCCCAAGCAACTTCATCGCGCTGGCGCTGAAGCAGTCCAACTCGAAGGTCAACGCGATGACCGCCCTGCTCACGCGGGTGGCTGAGCAGCTGCCGTTCGCCTGGATTAAGGACGAGGACTCGGTCGACGACAGCACCGTCGGCATGCGCTTCATCCTCAACAACGGGCACCTGATTCACTACGCGGACCTGACCGCCAAGCAGAAGTCGCTGTTGCACGACTACCAGCTGCTTCAGTACGACATCACGACGGGCAAGCAGTACAGCCAAAAGCTCGGCATGACGTTCAAGTAAAGCGCGATTCGCGCGGCCGCCACAGGTCGCACTGGGTCCTGCGTGCGAGGCGCCTGCCGCGCATTTCCCCAACTTGGGAGGTGCGCGGCAGGCGCCTTTTGCGCGCAGGCGTTGACGTGCGGCCCGCGATGGTGGGGTGACACTCGTTGGAATTCGGCCCGGGCGACGGACGGGCAGGCCGCATCGCCCTGGTGGGCGGCGATGCGGAAACTTCGCGCCAAGTGCGCCCGCTTGCGGGAAAACCGGGCCGGGATGTGGTAAAGTAAACCTTGTCTACGGACACAGAACGGCAACTCGGGAGGAACAGATGAACAAGTCAAGAATGACAGGACTAGTGGCGGGCATCGCCCTGACGTTGCTGGTGGGGGCCGGCACGCAATCACAGTTAGTCACCGCAAGCGATACGGTGACCGGCACCCGGGCGGTGACCACCGCCCAGAATGCGACCAGCACCAAGGCCGCGCCCGCAACCGCGGCGCGTGCGACGGCACCTGCTGCGATGACGGCCACCGCGGCCACTACCGAGGAGCCGCAAGCCGTCACCCAGCAGCTGGATCTGCTGGGCATCGTCGGCGGGGCGAACTACAAGCTTTGGGCCAACGTCACGACCTGGACCGCCGCCGGCCACGTCAGCCACGACTACCTCGGCCAGACGGTGCGCGTGACGGCGAAGGTCACCGTGCCGACCGGCGGGGTGTACCTGCTGCTCCAGTCGCTGAGCGGCCAAAGCCTCGGGTACGTCAACGCGGCCGGCGTCACGCTGACGACGCTGAACGGGACGAACCGGCTGGGCGCCGACCGCTACGGCACGGTGACCAGCAGCACGAACTACGCCATCTGGAACAACGGCGCGTGGGAGACCCGCGTCACCACGACCAAGGCCCAGCAGAATCACACCTATCAGCTGCTCGGGCTGTACGCCGACGACAACGGCTCGACCTACTACGCGCTGGGCAAAAACGGCGCGGTGTACGGCTTCGTCAACAGCCGTGCGCTGACGCTGGCGGCGTCTTCCGTCGGCGCCACGCAGGCGCTTGACCGCTACGGCACCGTCACCTCCGGCAGCTATGCCGTCTGGCAAGACCTCGCCTGGAGCCGCAAGCTGACCGTCAGCAGCACGATGCTGCACAAGACCTACCACGTGATCGGCCAAAACATCGCGGAGAACGGCGCGGTCTACTACAAGCTGGCGGACAGCAACGAGATTTTTCGCGGCTACGTCAACGCCAAGGCGCTGACGCTGGGCAACGGGCCGCAGGGGGCCTACACCACCCAGTCGCGCTGGGTGACGATGAACACGAAGTACGCCATCTGGACCAGCTTCGCCTGGGTCAAGGCGGGCAAGCAGGCCAAATCGTACAGCGGCCAGCTGCTGCAGACGCGCCGCTACTACACCTACGTCAACGGCACGCGCTACGACTCCGTTTACACCGAATCGGGCATGTGGGTCGGCTACGTCAACGCCGCGGCCCTGAGCCCGGCCAAGAGCGGCTGGCGTTCGGTCGGCGGCAAGCTGCGTTACCTGAACGCCAACACCGGCAGCTACACCAAGACCTTTGCCGTGAAGTATTACAGCCAGCTCGACTCGCGCTGGGCGTCGCGCGTGTACAGCGGCTATCGCTTCGGCCCGACCGGCTGTGGCATGGCGTCAATTGCGATGATCCTGTCCGGCTTCGGTAAAAACGTGACACCGGCAACGGCGGCCAACTACGCCAACAAGTACGGGCACTTCGACCGCGGTGCGGCCGGCTCCTGGGAGTCGGATCTGACCTCGGTGGCCAGCCACTACGGCGTGAAGTGGACCGTGATGAGCTCCGCTTCGCAGCTTTCCAGCTACCTCAAGAAGGGCTACCCGGCCACAATGTGCTTGGACCTCGGCAGCGGCGTGCGGCACATCGTCGTGCTGCACGGCTACGCCAACGGGTGGACTACGGTGTCCGATCCATACAGCTCCCTGCTTTACAGCGGCTCGCACAAGGTGACGGACGTCTGGAAGCGGCTGTCTTGGCGCTCGGATAACGTCAACATGGGCAAGTCCGCGGCCGTTGTGTACATCGCCAAGTAGGAGGGTCACAAGATGAGAACCGGAACACGAGTAGTACTGGGGCTCGCACTGGTTGCCCTGCTGGCGGGTGGTTGCGCCAAGCCGGCCGCTGATAAGCACTCGGCGGCCAAGGACGTGTCCAGCCAATCCGCCGGCAGCAAGGCATCAAGCGCCAAGCCGGCGACCAAAGACAAGTCGACGACCGATGACAAAAAGGCCAGCAGCGCGAGTGCGGCAGACACCACCGCGGCGCTGCTCAAGGCGGCCCGCGGTCCGCTGGCGCAGATTCAGCAAAACGCCAACGGCACCTACAAGGCAATCACGGTGACAAGCCCCGCCAAGGGTTCGCTGAGATACCGCATGGTGCTGAATCAGAAGCTGAGCGGCGTCGACGCGGCCTCGCTGAAGGTCGCGCTGGCCAAGGTGCTGACGCCGTCGCTCAACGCCGCCGCAAAGGTGGTGGACAAGCCGGCGGTCAGCGTGGTGCTCGAACAGCCGGACGGCAGCGTGCTGCTGCGCGCCAAGCTGTCCGAGGCGACGCAGGCGACCGAGACGCAGTGAGCGGCGCCACCGCGCGAAGCGCTCAGACCCCGAACGGTCTGGGCGCTTTTTGCGTCGGTGAGACCGTGGCCGATTAATGTTATGCAATCTGAAGGATAGTATGCTAAGCTGTTCCCGTACCGTTGGGGTATAAAACGAACAGGTTGGAGAGACGAATGATAAAAACTAATGTGACACGTGGCCTGGGCCTCGCCTTAGTCACCTTGGGCATGGCGGCAGGGTTGGCTGCCCCAACCGCGGTCAACGCGAGTGGCACCGACGCGGGCGCTGCGGCCCAGGCACAGCCGGCAGCGACCACAACGCGCGGCGCGGTGGCTCAGGGCGACCAGACCGCGGCCAGCACGTCCTCGGCGCCCACTTCCACCGGGGTGACCGGCGATGCTGCAGCGGCGAAGCCCGCCGGCGCGATCGATGAGACCGGCGCGGCTGCCGCTGCAACCGCAGACCCGGCCGCGAAGCCGGCGGCGCAGGCTGATGACGCCGGCACCCAGCAGGCGCTGGCGAAGACCGCACCGGCGGCCGCCAACCCGAGCAAGGCGCCGAGCGCAACGCCGGCCAGCGCGCCTTTGATCAACACCTACGCGACGGTGATCAAGGGCCGCATGGCGTTTTGGCGTTCCCTGAATTGGGACAAGGCGGGCAAGACGAGTGACGACTACCTCAACCAGACGCTGGTCGCCGTCGCGCGCGTGACGCTGGCCAACGGCAACCCGTTCTACCAGCTGGCCACGGCCAAGGGCGAGGTGGTCGGCTACATCAACGCCACTGCGCTGGCCATCACCGACCAGCCGGGTGGGGTGGCGCAGCCGTTCGGACGTTACGCGACCATCACCACGACGGCGAACGCCAAGATCTGGGGCGACCTGAGCTTCAAGACGGTCGCCGCGATGGCCCCCGACGTTTTCCAGCAGACCTTCCTGGCCAAAACGGTCAGCCACCACGTGAACGGCGCGGACTACTACGCGCTCTACCGCGACGGCCAGCTCTTCGGCTACATCAACGCGGCCACGGTCAAGACGGCGGCCACCCAAGCCGGCGTCGCCGTGAGCGTGGACAAGTACGCCACAACGACTTCTAAGGCGCGCTACGCCATCTGGAAGGGCTTTGAATGGAAAAACAAGGCGGGGGCGACGGACGCGACGAAGCCGAAGACCTATGAGGTGCGCTACGCCTACCACCACGCGAGCGGGGCGGTGTACTACTCGCTGTACCGGGCTAACAAGTGGCAGGGCTACGTCAACGCCAAGGCGATGACTTTGGCCGACACCGCGCGCGGCGCGGCGCTGCCGACCGACCAGATCGTCAGCGTCACCGAGACGGGCCTGAAGGTCTGGACGGACCTTGCGATGCACACAAAGCTCACCGACACCAGGACCGTGCTCAACCGGACCTACCGGGTGACCCAGCGCTTCGTCTCGGAGGCCGGGCCAGAGTACTTCCAGCTGACTGATGGCAAAGGCCAGCCCCAGGGTTACGTCAACGCGACGGCCGTGACGAAGGCGGCCGGGGAACAGGGCCGCCCGGTCAGCGACAGCCGCGAGGTGCTCCTCAAGACCAACTACAAGCTCTGGCGCAATTTTGACTGGCTCGCGCTGGCCAAGCAGGCCGCAAGCTACCAGGGTCAGGCGCTTCAGGTCCGCTGCTACTACAACCACCTCAACGGCAGCCGCTACGCCTCGCTTTACACCTTGGGCGGCCAGTGGGTCGGCTACGTCAACGAAAAGGGGCTGACCCCGGCCGGCGTCTGGCGCCCGGTCAGCGGCCAGCTGCGCTACTACGATAACCTCAAGGACCGCTACACCAAGACCTACGCGGTGACCTACTTCAGCCAGCTGGATGCGCGCTGGGCCAAGAAAAACTACGGCGGCTACGCGTTCGGCCCCAGTGGCTGTGGCATGGCCTCCATGGCGATGGTGCTGGCCGGCTACGGCCGTGCCGTGACGCCGATCACGACCGCCGATTACGGCTACAAGTACGCCGACTTCGACCGCGACGGGGCGGGCACCAACCAGGAAACCCTGACCACGGTGGCGACGCGCTTCGGCCTCGACTGGAAGGTCATGGCGTCAAGCGCCGAGCTGATTAGCTACCTCAAGCAGGGCTACCCGGCGACGGTCTGCCTCGACCTCGGCGGCTACCGGCACATCGTGGTGCTGCACGGGTACGCTAACGGCAAGACCACGGTTTCCGATCCGTACGCTAACCGGCTGTACACCGGCAAGCACACGATTGCAGACGTCTGGAGCAAGCTCTCGTGGTTGCAGGGCAACCGCGAGATGGGGGCGTCTGCCGCCATCGTCTACTTCGCGCGGTAAGCGCAACTGTTTGCATTTTTCTAAAAAAAACGAGTTGTCACACGTGCTTGGCCTGCCCACAGCTAGACTGTGAGGGGCCAAGTTTTATTGTGACTTGGGACTGCCCGTCTGGCGCGGGACACGATTGATTACGGGGAAAGGCTTGGGTTATCACATGGATCTCATCTTACTTGCTATTGGCGCGCTGTTCGTGCTGAGCTGGCGCTGGGCGCCGAACACGCTGGCGCGCGACTACATCGACCACCGCACCACCATGACCATCAACGGTTTCTTCCTGTTCCTGGTGTTTTTCAGCCACTTCTCCAGCTACCTGCCGGCGCAGACGCAGCTGTTTCACCTCAGCGGCATCTGGCTGCACATTCAGCGGCAGGTCATCGTCACGCCGTTCCTGTTCTTCTCCGGCTACGGCATCATGACCCAGCTGATCCGCCGCGGCCACCAGTACGTCGATTCCTTTCCGGTGAAGCGCTTCTTCTTCGTCTGGTTCCGCTTCTTCGTAGCCGTCAGCTTGTTTTGGCTGGTGTCCCTAGTGATGCACGTGGACTACCCGCTGCGGAAAGTGGCACTGGCCTACACCGGGCTGGTGTCGATCGGCAACAGCAACTGGTACATCTTCGTCGTACTGGTGCTGTACATCGTGACCTACGTCGCCTTCAAGCTGTTCGGCAAGCGGCAGACCCTCGCCTTGGTCGTGACCGGGCTGTTGATTCTGGCCTACGTCGTGGTGGCCTACCGGCGACGCATGGTGCCGGCGTTTTACAACACCATTTTCTGCTACTATGCGGGGATGCTCTACGCCGTGCACAAGGACCGCATCACGCGCTGGGTGGCGGGCAGCTGGCCGCGTTACCTGCTGACCGGGCTGCTGCTGGCGGCTGCGTTCTGCGCGACCTACCTGCTGGTCAGCCGCACCATCTTCGGCTGGCGCGTGCTGTGGTACGAGCTGATGAGCGTCAGCTTCGCGCTGGGCGTCACCTGGTTTGCGATGCGGGTGCGGGTGGTCAATCCACTTTTGGCCTACATGGGCGGCGGGGCGATGTTCTCGCTGTACATGCTGCAGCGGCTGCCGATGATCGTCGGCAGCAGGCTCGGGCTGCAGGCCAACCCGATTCCGTACTTCCTCCTGGTGGTCGTAGCCACCTTCGCAATCTCCTGGGTGTTCGAGTACGTGGTGAACGCGGTGCTCGGGGTGCTGATCCACAAGCGCACCGCCGTCGCCGGGATTGGCGAGCACAAGAAGTGATTGGATTGTTCTATCTGCGCGTGCGCCGGGTTTC
Source organism: Lacticaseibacillus kribbianus (assembly GCF_020180945.1). GTDB lineage: Bacteria > Bacillota > Bacilli > Lactobacillales > Lactobacillaceae > Lacticaseibacillus > Lacticaseibacillus kribbianus. Next base: position 436,987 of record NZ_JAIPUL010000001.1, read on the forward strand.
GGGGCACGCGCTTTTTTTGTCTCTTGGACTGGCGAGGCGGACTGGGCTTGAGACGTTGGAAACGCTTTGACGCATGTTGATTGAAATTGCTACAATCGAATTGAGCAATCAACCAGGAAAAGAATCATCACGCCTGCGCTGCCACTGCTGATTGCATTACCCAAAGTGGGCGCGTCATTCATCAACAAATGGCGCCCTAAGAAGGGGCAGGGGGAGACAGGACGGTCTTCCCCAAAAGTGGGTGGAGAGGTTATGACCAGGAGACAATCTGGGCTTACTGCAGCATTGGCAACGGTGGGCCAAACACTCAACGACGACGTGGCAGACGCCGGTGCGGCGGCGGGTCGGTGGCCGTGCCCGACCGAATCATGTTTTTACCCTAGACGTTAACCAACAAGCGTGTTTCCTGAGCCGATAAGGAGGCGTTGTAATGAGTGACCAGACACGTTCCACCAAGCTTGCCATCATCACCGCACTCAGAGAAGTCGGCGGAAGCGCTTCGCGCACGAAGCTGAAGGAGCTGATAGCAGCAGATCCGGCGAGCGGATTCACTTACAATGAGGTCTACGATGAGGTTGAGTCCAAGCCCTCCGGCGAGAAGTACAAGCCCTTCGATTACGAGTTCAACCTGGGCGTCAAGGAGTTGGAGGCCATTGGCTACATCCAGCCACCGGTGGGCGGCGCGTCCTTGGTCCTAACGGCGCGCGGCCGCACCGCCGACCTTGGGCAGTTTCCCAGCGCGGCCGAGCAACGGTTGATGGATGACTACTGGCAAAGCAGGAAGGGGCTGCGCGCACGCAATGCCTGGCGGGCAACCGCGGTCGCGGGGGATGAAGCGTCGCAGGATGCCAATGCGCTGGATTCCCGAGAGGAGGCGTGGCAGGGCGAACTCATCGAGTGTCTGAAGCAGTTCACCCCGCTGAAGTTCGAAAGCTTCGCTCGCCTCTTGATCTCCAAGATGGGGGTGAGAATCGATAAGGAAAAAGGCATCGTGGCCAGCGGCGACAATGGCATTGACGGATTCGGATACTTCGAATCCGACGAATTTCGGACGGCGCGGGTCGCCATTCAGGCGAAACGCTACGTCAAGGCGGCCGTCTCTGCCCCTGAGATCGATAATTTCAGGGGTGTGATGGATGCGCACAACGCCGAATACGGCATTTTTATCACCACGACGTCGTTCACCGCCCCCGCCAAACGCAAGGCGGTGCAGGGCACTCGGACGGTGACGCTGATTGATGGTCACCGCATTGCGGCCTTGGTCGCGCGCTATCGGCTGCACGTGACACCGGTTCAGTCCTACACGCTTGGCGACTACTACTTTGAGGAGGACTAGGCGTTTGAATGTCATATGCCGGACCAGTGCGATTCTCAGCTCAAGGGGAAAAACAGGCCAAAATACGACGTACTGACGCGTCTCATCGTTCCGATGCAAAAGTAGCCGTCCGGCCGGGTGGAATCCCGCTTCGAGGCCGCGGTGGTGGCCTCCCTGAAGACCGCCGACCCTGCCCAGCGCGAGTATGAGGCAATTCTAGAACGCAACGGGGGGCCGCAGGTGATGCGCCAGGCCGATGTGAGCCAGCTCAACGCGACGGCCACGCTGGCGCTGATGAATTGGCGTGGTGCGCGGCGACCGCTTTTTTACCGGCACCCTGCACGAGTTCTGCGTGGACGGCACCATTTTGAAGTGGCTGGTGCACCTGGAGGCGCCCGGGCGCAAGCGGGGTGAACGGCGGCTGCCGGATTGCCGGTCGCGCGACTGAAGCAGTCGATGTGGTCAGTTGATCGTGTTCATCAGGCCCAGTCATCCCATAACCACGCAAAAGTGCCAAGCATCGACGAGCATTTCGCCGATGCTTGGCACTTATTTTGAATCGGTTGACCGCGCCCGGTCGCAAGTCGCCGCGCGAGGGCAGGCATCGCCACCGCCGGTTGGGCTAGTGGCGCATGTGCTCAAAAGCAAGGTAATCCAGAACGGCAGACCAGGGGAGGCGCATGGCATCGCAGACGTCATGCGCGGTCGGGGCCTCGGGCCGCTTCACGCGATCGTAGCGTGAAGCATCCCGCATGATGGGCAACCCAAGGCGGCCGGATTCGGCCACCAGGTTGGCGAGCAGCGCGTCGTATTCCACGGTCGTCAACTTGCGCATTGCCACTGTGTTCCGCGGGCTAGTGGTGACTGCCGGACGGCGCGCGGGGGTCGGCTTGGCGGTCGTGCTCGACTTGCGCCGACGCGCGGTCGCTTTGGGCTTGGGCCGGGACCGTGGTTGCTTCTTCGGTGCCTTCTTGGTGGTGGCGGGTGCGGCACACGTCGGGTTGCGCTGTTGCAGTGCGTGTGGCAGTTCGGTGATGGGGTGATGCCAGTAAGCGTCAACCGCATTATCCGCGCGAATGAGACCGGCTCGGTTGACGAGCTGCGGCCAACTCATGCGGAAAAGGGCCAGCAATTGCGAGGAGGATGGGGCGCTGTCCGTTCGACAGGCGTCATACTGGGTCGCAGTCGACCGGCTGGTGAGTCCCCGTCGCTGGATTTCCAGTGAAAACAATTCGAGGCAGAGACGCTGAATTTTTTCAGTGTGTTGGTGCGCTGGCCAGGACTGGGGCTTCGGACTGCTCAGGGCCCGGGCAGAGTCGGCAATTTCCGCGTTGAGCGTGGCCAGCGGCGGCGCAATCCCCCAATCGCTGGGCTGGCGGCACTGACCGCAAATGGCCGCAATTTCCGGTGCCGAATCGGCCAGGTCCTCGGCCCCAGTATCGCGGCAAAAATCTCTAACGGTGGCTGGAATCTGGCGGTTGCGCGTAATCCAATCGGCTGTCTCTGGCATCGTGGACACAGCTCCTTTGACTTGTTCTTCAATTTCAGTATACTTGAAGCGCTTTACAAGGCAAGATAATATTCTCTATAATTAAACCGATGCCCGGAACACCGAATGCGTGCGCCAGGCCGTTTGGTTGGAAGAGAGTGAGGAGAAATATGTCGGATTATCTTATTGATTAGGCGGGCATAATCGGGTCAATAGTGTGACGCAGTTGGGTCAGCCCTTTTCGCGGCCCAATCCCGCCTGACCGTCGACATCGCGACGGAGATAGGGGAGTAAGGATGCTAAGTAAAATCAGCACGGCCGAGTTTGAGCTGCGGGAGCTGACCGGCCGCAGCGCTGCCGAGGTTTTGACCCTCGTCAAACGGCTGACGGCCGAGCGCGAGCAGTTACGCGCCTTGCGAGACACTGGGGTTGACGTGCGGAGGCGGACTCGGCTGACCGTCTTGCGCCTGCACTTGGCCCGTGCCCACGAGGTCTACGCCGCACTCGGCGGCGTCTACAAGCCGACGCGACGCGAAAAAACCGCCGCGGCCTTCGAGGCGAGCCTCGGGGCCGTGGCGACGGTCGAGTTCAGCATCGGGGGCTTTTTTGGCGGCTACGTCACAACGCTCGTGACGCTGCCGGATGGCTACGTGACGCGGCGGCGGGGACCGAGCCCGGACTGGCCGGACCCGGCGGTGTGGCCGGTGCGGCTCGGCGCCACGCAGTTCCTGGCCGATCTGGCCGACCTGCACATCGGTGAGTGGCGCGCCAAGTACGAGAATCCTGAGGTGTTGGACGGGACGCAGTGGACCCTGACGTTCACCTACCTTGACCACCGCAAGCCGGTCGAGTATTACGGCAGCAACGCCTACCCGTACAACTTCGCCCAGCTGGAGCGGCTGTTCGACCGCGCGGCGGTTGGGCGGTGAGCCCGATGAGCGACGTGCCGCAAGCCGGTGCACGCACGCGCCTGTTGGCCGCGCTTGGGCGGTGGTACATCCGCGGACTGGCGAATCCGCGCCTGCACCTCGGCGTCGACCTTACCGTGCAGGCCGGCCGGCGCCGTGAGATCGTCCACGTTGCGCCCAAGCAGCTGGCCACGTTCAAAACGCAGCTGGTGCGCCGCTTCGATGAGGCGCTCTGCGAGTACGCCAGGCCCAAGCGCCGGATAGTCGGCTACCAGCCGTTCTACCGCATCGCGCTCGTCTCCATCTGCGGGCACCTCGGCGACTGCTACGAATTGTGGGATGCGCTTGAGGTCTGGACCACCGGCGCGCACTCCGGGCAGCGGGTCTGCCTCCCCAAGGGCACGCTGCTGCACGTCGAGTTGTTCTGGTCTGCGCCGCTTCCGACCGGTGGCCAGCCGCGCCAGCTCGGCCGGGTTACCGCCGTCGACGGCACGCCCTACGATGTGATCTTCTGGGATTTTCTGGCGCGCGCGCACGGCATTGCGTGGACGACCTTCCAAGACGCCAAAAAGCGCGGCCTGTAGCGGGCCGCGCTTTTTGGCGTCGCCGACGTCCTCACAGCCAGTACCCAATCGCGCCGACCACGCCGGCCAGCGCGATCAACACCACCGGATTGACCTGCCACTTGAGGTCCAGCACCATCACCGCGCCGAGCACGCCGAGGCTGACCCAATCGACGTGGGCCCGGGCGAGGGCGAAAACGGAGTCGATGCCGCCGATGGTGGTCAGCGCCAGCTGCACGGCGACGGCGACGATCAGCCCGGCGCTCGCCGGCTTGATGCCTTTGAGAAGCGCGCTCAGGACCCAGTTGTCCTGGATGCGCTGCTCGTTTCGCATGTACAGCGGCACGAACACCAGCGAGGGGATGCACACGGTCAGGGTGACGGCCAAAGCGACCCAGAAGCCGCCGGCGAGCTGGCCGATGTAAGTTGCCGAGTTGATCGCAACGGGACCCGGGATCAGCCCGTCCAGCGCGTTGAGGTCGGCGAACTGCGCCGGCGTCAGGCCGAGCTTGGTGGACTCGGCGTAGATCAGAGACAGCATCGCGTAGCCGCCGCCAAAGCCCAGAAAGCCGATTTTGAGGTAGGCCCAGATCATCTGCCAGATCATCGCGTCACCGCCTTTTTCGGCCGGTAGCACGCGACGCCGATGATGCCGGCCGCCACGATCAGCACCGGCGTCGTGACCAGACCCAGCACGGTCAGCACCAGGCAAGCGACGGCGAGCGCGACGGCAATCGGGTCGGTCAGGTTGTAGCGGGCGAGGCGGTACGCGGCAGTGAAAAGAAACGCGGCGCTGGCGGCGCGCACGGCCTGCATGACCGCCATCACGACCCCGGTGCGCGGCAGCTTCTGGTACGCGGTGGTCGCCAGAAGCATCAGCAGGAACGCGGGCAAAACGGCGCCGGCGCCGGCCGCCAGCATGCCCGCGCGGCCGTTGATTTTGCGCCCGACGAAGCAGGCGTTGGTGACGGCGATGACGCCGGGCAGCGACTGCGACAGCGTGGTGTACTCTTACAGGTCGGCCTGGCTGATCAGCTGCCGGCGGTCGCACAGCTCGCGCTCGATCACCGGCAGCATCGCCATGCCGCCGGAGAAGGTGAAGCCGCTTGCCATGAAGTAGATGCGAAATAAGAGCCAGTTGGTTGTCATTGTGATGCCTCCTGGCTCCAGCATACCGGGCTTGTGGTATCATTCATAATATGAATTCGGTGTCGCCGGCATCAGCGAAAAATGATGGTGCCGACCAAGGAGGAGAAGCAGATGAACCTGCGTCAACTGGAGATTTTCACCGCGGTGGCGGACCTGCGCTCGATGACGCGCGCCGCGTCTCGGCTGTACATCTCGCAGCCGGCAGTGTCCAACGCGATTCGCGACCTCGAGGCAAGCCTCGGGCTGCAGCTGTTCGACCGCGTCGACAACCGGCTGCGCCTGAACCCGGCCGGCGTGGCGTTTCGCGCCCGCGCCGAGCGGCTGCTCAAAGACTATGCCGCGCTGGCCGACTTCGGCCAAACGGCGGTGCCGCGCCTGCCGCTGCGCATCGGCACCAGCCTGACTTTGGGTCAGGTGACGCTGCCGGCGGTGATGGCGGCCTTCACCGCCGCGCACCCGGAGCTTCGGGTGCGGCTGTACGCGGAGAACGTTGCGGCAATCAAGCGTCGGCTGGCGGACGGCGACATCGACGTGGCCTTCATCGAGGGCAGCGTGGTCAGCCAGGCGTACGCCGCAACACGGTTGTCGACCACCGAGCTGATGCTGGTGGCGGCGCCGGGGCGCTGGCCGCACGGGCGGCTGAGCGCCCGCGAGCTGGGTCAGGCCCCGCTGCTTTTGCGCGAGCCCGGCAGCACCCTGCGCGACGTGTTCGAGGCCACCGCGCACCGGCTGGGGCAGGACGTCGAGCCGCTGATGGAAAGCACCAACACGGCGGTGCTCCTGAACGCCGCGGTTGCCGGGCTGGGTGCGACCGTGCTGCCGGCGCCGCTGGCCCGCCCGGCGCTCGCCGAAGGCCTTCTGGTGGCGCTGGCGCTGCCGCGGGGCCTCACGATGGCGACGCAAAACTACGCGGTGACCCTGCGCGGCGGCAACCGCGGCGCGCTGATCCAGGAGCTGATCGACGCGTTTGCAGCGGCGACGGCGGAGTAGGGCGCATCGCGCGCGGCGACAAGTGGTAAAATGAGCAGAAACCAGTGGGGACGGCCGGCAGTCGGATTCAGCAACTGCGGTGGCTGCGACCCGTGCCAGGCGCGGTCGGGAACCCCGGCGTTGCTTCGGGGCGGGCCCCACCACCTTAGGAGGAATCGCAATGAACGATGAGATTGAACGTCAGCTGGCCCACCGGTCCGTTCGCCGCTTCACGGCGCAACCGCTGCCGGCGGCCGTGATCGACGAGCTGGTGTCCGTGGCGCAGCACACCGCCACGTCGCACTTCATGCAGGCCTTTTCCGTCATCAGCGTGACGGACCCGGCCGTGCGGGCGCAGGTCGCCGCCATCAGCACGCAGCGCTACGTGAACGGCAACGGGCACCTGTTCGTCTTCGTCGCCGACCAGTACCGCGCCGCGGCGCTGGCGCAGGCGACGGACGTCTCTGCCCTCGGCTCGGCGGACAAGCTGCTGCAGGCGGTGAGCGACGCCGTTTTGGCCGCCCAAAACGTGGTCAACGCCGCCGAAAGCCTGGGGCTGGGCACGGTGGTCCTCGGCAGCATCCTCAACGACCCGCGCCGCTTGATTGCGCTGCTGCACCTGCCGCGCTACACGTTCCCGGTGCTCGGGCTGATCGTCGGCTATCCGGACCAGGCGACGCAGCCCAAGCCGCGCATGCCGCAGGGGATGATGCACTTCACCGACGGGTACGACACGCGCGCGGCCGTGGCTGACATCGCGAACTACGACACCACAATCGCCGATTACTACGCCAACCGCAGCAGAAATGCCCGGCAGGAGTCCTTCACGCACCTGCTGACCGGGGCGGCGACCACCACGCCGGCCAAGCGCGGCGAGCTGCTGGCGGCGCTGCAGGGGCAGGGGTTCCTGCTGGCGGACGCTCCCGCACAAGAATCCTGAACGAGGCAATGCAAGGCCCATCCCCATCAGGGATGGGCCTTTGCTGTCGCAATTATTGAATATTTAATTCAAAGATGTATCCTGACTGTCTTCGCGGCTTTCCGTCCGTTCCTGCCATAATTCGCGCCTGCAACACCGGTTGGCTGAGGAACCCATCGCCGATCATCTAGACCAATCTCACAAAACGGTCGAAACGAGTCGAGTTGGTTCGTTGTCCTTACATTGCAGCCGTGCCAATCTGTGGGGATTCGTGAATCATTCACCGCGTGTCCTGTTATGTCTCGTCATACCAAGAAGTGTGGACTTCCGTGCCGACCCCCTTGCACGACCGAAAGAAACCGATTACAATGTGTCCGCTGGAAGACGAGGGAAGAGATTAGATAAAAATTAGGCCGTGGTGAGAACCGTTTCAGCCACGGTGGCGACACGTGAAGATATTATTTTTGGCTTTTATTCCCTGATTTTCTGGCAAACGAGGCGAACCACGCGAATTATGGAGGTAGGAGAATAATGAAGCAATGCGAATATAGCATCAAGCGCCTGCTGGCTGCGGCCGGCATGGGTCTGGCGCTTCTCGCCGGTCTGGCGCTTGCGATGCCGCAGCGGGTGGCTGCGGCAACGAGTCCGAACGGTAAGACGTTCATGGTGTACTACCGCGCCTGGCGCGACAAGGAGATGAAGGGGGTCAACACCGACATCCCGGACGCCAACACGCAGACCATGCTCGATCTGCCGCAGGGCATCGATATCGTCAACGTTTTCAGCTACGTGCCTGGCGGTCAGGAGAAGGCGGCGGCGCCTTACTTCAAGACCCTCAAGGACACGTACGCGCCGGCGCTGCACAAGCGCGGCGTGAAGCTGGTTCGGGCGCTGGGCTACATGGGGATGGTGTCCGACTTCCAGAAGTACTACGCCACGCTTGAGGGTAGCGCCAACTTCAACGACGAAGAGTTGCTGGCCGCGGTCGACACCTGGGCCAAGCAGGAGATCGAGACCCTGTCCGGCCAGTACGGCCTGGACGGGCTCGACATCGACATGGAGCAGTACCCGGATGCCAAGACGACCGGCCTGACCGATCTTTTGATTAACGCGCTGGGCAAGTACATCGGCCCGCGCGCCAACAACGGCACGCTGTTCATTTACGATTCCAACGGCTCCTACATGGCGCCGTTCCAAAACGTCGTGAAGAACTTCAGCTACGTCGGCTATCAGCAGTACGGCAGCAGCACGGGCCGCACCGCGGCCGCCGCGGCTGATTACAAGGCCGTTGGCTTCGACACCCGCCACTTCCTGGCCGGCCTGACCTTCCCTGAAGAAGGCGACAACAACCGCTGGTACGACCAGAATCCGGCCGACTTCCTGGGCTCCCACAACCACCAGGAGGCGGACTTCCTCGCCAAGAGCGACCTGGGCGGGATGTTCATGTATGCCGTCGACCGTGACGGCCGCACGTACTCCAGCGACGACCTGCAGCACGTTCAGCCGACCACTTACCGCTGGACCAAGACCGCCATTGCCGAGACCAAGGGCTACACCCTGGACCAGGTGAAAAAGGCCGGCTTGCAGCACGTGGCACGCGTGAAGGCGGGCCTCAAGTGGGACGACGCGACGGTGGCCAAGACCACCAAGGCGATCAACGACGCGCAGACCATTTTCGACGTCTACAGTGCCTTCATGTCCGATGACTACAAGGCGTCGCTTGACCCGACGTTCGACGCCGTGCTCGAGATCAACAACCCGATGGCTGACGTGACGGCGCTCAACGCCGCCATCACCCAGGCCGAAGCACTGCTGCCTAACGTTGCCGACAAGACGGCGCTCAACGCCGCCATCGCGGCGGGCAAGACCGTCGCTGCCGACAGCTGGGCAAGCCAAGACGCAGCGGATCAGGCCACTCAGGCGCTGACCGCCGCAATCAAGACGGCCGAAGACGCCATCGCCGCTCAGGCCAAGAAGGCCTACGACGAAGGCTACGCGGCCGGCAACCAGGACGGCCTTGCAGGCAAGGCCTCCCGTGCCGCAGCGCTCACCGATCAGCCGGAGCAATTCCAGGCGGGTTACGCCGCCGGCTACAAGGTCGGTGCCGCAGGTTACGCGAAGCTGATGGCCGACAAGAAGGCTCAGCACGAAGCGGACAAGGCCAAGAAGCAAGAGGCTAAGGCAAAGAAGGATGCGGCCAAACACGCCGAAAAGACCGACAAGAAGGCGCGAAAAGACGCCAAGCACGCGGCCAAGGCGACCAAGCAGGCCGCAAAGAAGGCGGCCAAAAAGGCAGCCAAGAAGAACTTGCCGCAAACCGGTGAGGCGGCCAACGCCGGGCTCGCCGGCCTCGGCGCAGCGGTGCTGATGTTGGGTGGCGCCGCATTCTGGCGCAAGGCCCGCGCATAGCGGTCTCTGGCAGGCGATGAAACTCAGTGGGGATGCCTCAATCCTCTAAGGCAGGCGTCGTGACAGCGGCGCGTGCCTTTTTGTGCCCAGGGCGAAGCGCGGCGCACATAGCCGGACGGCTAGCGTAGGGGCGGTGCTTGGCCCGCACTTTGGGCCGAGTGCCGACCCTAGCTAGACGCGCCGGCGTTGCCGCGTGCAGCTCGACGATGCCCAGGGCGGAGAAGCACGGGCTTAGCAGATCGGTTAGCCTAGCACGGACGCTTGGGCCCGCACTTTGGCCCGAGTGTCCGTGCGTAGCTAAACGCATCTGCGCTGTGCTTCGCAGCCCGACGATGCCCAGGGCGGAGAAGCATGGGCTTAGCAGATCGGTTAGCCTAGCGCGGACGCTTGGGCCCGCACGTTGGCCCCCGGCCTGCGCTGGCATGTACTGCCAGAATGGTCGAGTTCTCACAAACCTGACATCCACGCTTGCCGTGTCAAGACACGGGTGTTATGATAAGTCCGTTCAAGAATTCACGAACACAACTACTTTTTGGAGGGTGCAAAATGAATTTCAAACGGATCGTACTGGCAGGCCTCAGCCTCGCCGCCGCGTTGTCCTTGGCCGCCTGCGGGCAGTCGAAGAAGGCCGAGGCGAAAAAGGATGAGCCCAAGCAGCTGAACGTGCAGTTCGTGCCGTCGCAGCAGGCCAACACGCTGGAGGCCAAGGCCAAGCCGCTGGCCAAGTTGCTGCAGGCGGAGCTGGGTATTCCGGTGAAGGTTTCGGTCTCCACCGACTACAACTCCATCGTCGAGGCCATGGCCTCCAAGCAGGTCCAGGTCGGCTTCCTGCCGCCCGACGGCTACGTGCAGGCCCACCGCCAAAAGGCCGCGGACGTGCTGCTTCAGGCCCAGCGTTTTGCCGTGGTGCAGCCCAACGGTCGCACCTCGGACAAGCTGACCTCCAGCTACCGCAGCGAGATTCTGGTCAAGACCGGCAGCGGCATCAAGACCATCCAGGATCTGAAGGGTAAGCGCATCGCCACGCAGGAGGTGACCAGCTCGTCAGGCTACATCTGGCCTGCCGCCGAGCTCAAGGCCAAGGGCATCGACGTGGCCAAGGACGCCAAGCTGGTCACGGTCAAGGGCCACGATCAGGGCGTGATGGCGGTGCTCAACGGCGACGCCGACGCGGCCTTTGTCTGGGAGGACGCCCGGACCGTGGTGCAAAAGGACGTGCCGGACGTCATGAAGAAGCTGACGCCAATCTACTTCACGCAGCCGATCCCGAACGACACCATCTCCGTGTCCACAGATCTGACGCCGGCCTTCCGCAAGAAGCTGGCCGCGGCGTTCATCAAGATCGCCAAGTCCAAGAAGGGCCACGCAATCGTCTCCGAGGTCTACGGTCACGAAGGGTACGTGACCTCCAAGGACAGCAACTTCGACATCGTGCGTACCTACGAGAAGCGCGTCGAGGGCGACGCCAAGTAACGCCGCTGATTAGCCAAAAATAAACCGCGGGTTCGCACCGATTGGGTGGGTGCGAATCCGCGGTTTTGTCGTCTCGTTGTGGTGCAGGCTTGCTGCCTACTGCCGGAAAATGGCGCGCTGGTACTTCTCGAACCACCCCTGGCTCAGGCCGCGGTCGCCGATCAACAGCCGCGTACCGGTGGCCTACACCTTCTGGTTGGCTCGCGCGTAGTAGGTGCGGGCCGCCTGGCAGTCGCTGCCTGCGGCGAACTGCAGCAGCGTCAGCCTGAAGCCGCTGTCGCTGTGGAAACTGATTCCGTCGGTGGCCTTGACGGCGCCCGGCAGCGTCACCACGTCGACCTCGGTCTGGTCGTTGGCGGTCAGGCCGCGCTGGGCGAGTGCCGCCACCGCGGCCTGCAGGCTGTTTGCTGGGGTCTGTGTGCTCTCGGTGCTGCTTGCTTCGGCGCCGTCGCTTTCAGTGCTGCTGCTTCCGGTGCTGGCGCTGTTCTCGGCATTATCGCTGTCGGTACTGCTGGCGCTGTCGGCACTGGCACTGGTGTCGGCGTCGTCGTTGCTCGGACTGCTGTCACTTGCGCTGTCGCTGGCGGTTTTGCTGCTGTCGGCCTTGCTGCTGACCTTGCTGCTTTCGGCGTGGTTGCCCACCGTCAGGCCGCCGTCCGCGTTCACGCTGCAGCCGGCGAGCGCGAGGCCCGCGGCCGCCGTGGCGAGCACCAGCGCCTGCCGGGAGAGCCTAGAAAGTTGAATCATGGTGTCACTCCTTATGTCGGGCCCGTGTTGCGGGCCTGGATCTGATTGTAGTGTACCGTTTTTGGCGGCGCTTTGGATGCGGCCGGAGGCTGATTCTGACGGCGCGCGTGAAAAAAAGTTGACCGTTTTTTGTTTTTTCGGAAAACCTGTGCTACAATGCGTGTATATTTTAACCCGGCTAGGAAATAGTAAGTTGATCACCTGCGTGCAAAGAGATTGATGGTAGCTGAAAAGTCAACTCGCAGCTCAAACGAATGAATCCTACAAGGGGCGGAAGTTCCGGGTGGTGGCGCCTTAAGCCTAGAGTGGCCCGCAGTGGGCAATTCAGGTGGTACCGCGACGAAAGGGTCGTCCTGAGATGTTGAGAACATCTTGGGGCGACCCTTTGGTTTTTCCGCAGTCGCAATGGTCAAGGAGAAGAAAGGATGCGTTAACGTGAGTAACAAATTAGTGCTGCAAACAGATTTTGGGTTAGTCGATGGGGCCGTTGCCGCCATGTACGGCGTTGCTTACGGCGTGGATGAGGACCTGAGCGTCCACGACCTGACGCACGAGATTCCGCCTTACGACATTTTCGCCGCGTCCTACCGGCTGTACCAGACCACCAAGTACTGGCCGGTCGGTACCGTGTTCGTCTCCGTGGTCGACCCGGGCGTCGGGTCCGACCGCCGCAGCATCGCGGTCGAAACCACCGATGGCCACTTCATCATCACGCCGGACAACGGCACGCTGACGCACCTGGACCGCTACGTCGGCATCCGCCGCGCGGTGCAGATCGACGAGGTGACCTCCGCCTTGCCGGGCAGCCAGGAGAGCCACACCTTCCACGGCCGCGACGTGTACGCGTACAACGGCGCGCGCCTGGCCAGCGGGCAGATCAAGCTCGAAGACCTCGGCAAGCCGCTGGCCATCGGCGAGCTGGTGCGGCTGCCGCTGGGCAACGTGACCACGACGGCCGAGCAGATCAGCGGCACCATCGACATTTTGGACATCCGCTTCGGGTCGCTGTGGACCAACATCTCGTCGGCCGCCGCGCGCGCCGCCGGTATCGCGGCGGGCGACCAGGTGCAGGTCACCATCCGCAACAACGGCAAGCTGCGCTACCAGAACCAGATTCCGTTCACCCGCACCTTCGCGGCGGTGTCGGAGGGCGAGCCGCTGGTGTACGTCAACTCGCTTTTGAACCTGGGCGTCGCCATCAACCAGGATTCGTTCTCCAAGCTGTACCACATCGGCACCGGCGTTGACTGGCAAATCACATTCAAGAAGATTGACTAAGGGGTAATCACAATGAAAAACAACAAGAACACACTGAGCGTCAAAACGGTCGTCGCCATCGGCATCGGCACCGCCATCATTTTCATCCTCAAGCGCTGGGTCTCCATCCCAAGCGGCATTCCGAACACCAACATCGACACCTCCTACGGCTTCCTCGGCTTCTTCAGCCTCCTGTTCGGGCCGGTGGCGGGCTTCGTCTCCGGCTTCCTCGGCCACGCGCTGACTGACTTCACCGCGTACGGTTCGCCTTGGTGGACCTGGGTCTTCACGACCGGCCTCGTCGGCGGCGTGATCGGCCTGTTCTGGAAGCGCCTGGACGTCAGCGAGGGTGACTTCGGCGTTCGCAAGATCGTCACCTACAACATCGTGCAGATCCTGACCAACGTCGCTGGCTGGGCACTGGTTGCCCCGACCCTCGACATCCTGGTTTACTCCGAACCGGCCAACAAGGTCTACCTGCAGGGTCTGGTCTCCGCAATCTCCAACAGCGTCTCGGCCGGCGTCATCGGCACAATCCTGCTGGTGGCCTACGCAGCGACCCGCACCAAGAAGGGCAGCCTGAAGAAGGAGTAGTTGCCTGACGCGCGCCACGCGATAAACGCGTTCCAAAGCGCAACGCGCGCGGCTGGCTACGCGCAGGTACTCGGGCCAAAGTGCGGCCCAAGCGCCTTCGCTAGGCCATCCGACCCGCTAAGCCCGCGCTTTTCCACTCTCTAAACGAGTTCCGACCGGCAACGCGGACTCGTCCAGCTAGGCCCGACACTTGAAGCCAAGTGCGCTTCAAGTGTCAGTCCTACGCTAGCCGACCCGCTAAGCCCGCCGCTCTCCACTCTCTAAACGAGTTCCAAAGCGCAACGCGGGCGCGACTGGCTACGCGAAGGCACTCGGGCCAAAGTGCGACCCAAGCGCCTTCGCTAGGCCATCCGACCCGCCAAGCCCGCGCTTTTCCACTCTCTAAACGAGTTCCAAAGCGCAACGCGGGCGTGAATAGCTACGCACTAGCGCCGAGGCTAAGTGCGCCTCAACGCTAGCGCTAGGCTATTCAGCCCGCTAAGCCCGCGCTTCTCCACTCTCTGAAAGGACGGTCCCTCATGGCTGAACCCATCATTCAATTCGACCACGTGTCGTTCCAATACGATAGCCAGGCCGAGCCCACGCTGCACGATGTGAGCCTGACCATTGCGCGCGGCGAAAAGGTGCTGATTGTCGGCCCGTCCGGTTCCGGGAAGTCGACGCTCGGCAACCTGATCAACGGCCTGATTCCGCACGCCATTCCCGGCAAGCTGACGGGCAAGGTCACGGTTTGCGGCCAAGACGTCGCGGCCTCCTCGGTCTTCGACCTGTCGCAGCACGTCGGCACGGTGCTGCAGGATCCGGATAGCCAGTTCGTCGGCCTCACCACCGCCGAGGACATCGCCTTTGCGCTGGAAAACGACGGCGCGCCGGTGCCAGAGATGCACGAGCGGGTGGCGGCAGTGGCCAAGACCCTGGGCATTTCCGGCCAGCTCACCCAGTCGCCGCAGGACCTGTCCGGCGGGCAGAAGCAGCGCACCGCGATGGCCGGCGTTTTGATCGACAACGGCCAGGTGCTGCTGTTCGACGAGCCGCTGGCGGCGCTCGACCCGGCGACGGGCAAGTCGTCCATCAAGCTAATCGAGGACCTGCACGCGCGGCTGGACGTGACCGTCGTGATCATCGAACACCGCCTCGAGGATGTGCTGACGCAGCCGGTCGACCGGGTGCTGGTGATCGACAACGGCCAGCTGATCGCCGACGTGACGCCAAGCGACCTGCTGCACAGCGCACTGCTGCCCCAGATCGGGGTGCGCAGCCCGCTTTACCTGCAGGCGCTGACGGCGGCGGGGGTCGACCTCGCCACCGTCACCGGCATCGCGAGTGTCCAGACCGTGGCGGCGCCGCACCTCGAATCGCGCCTGCGCGCCTGGTCGGCGGCCGAGCCCGCCGCCCCGCGCCGCCAGGTTGGCGAACCGCTTTTGACCATCCAGGGGCTGCGCTTCGGCTACGACCGCCACACCCAGATCTTCAAGGACCTTGACCTGACCATCAACCGGGGCGACATGGTCGCGCTGGTCGGCCGCAACGGGGTGGGCAAGACCACGCTGAGCCAGCTGCTCGTCGGCTTCGAGCAGCCTCAGGCCGGGACGATGCGCTTTGCCGGCACCGACCTGAAGACGCTGTCGATCAAGGAGCGAGCTGACCGCATCGGCTACATCATGCAGGACCCCAACCAGATGATTTCCAAGAACCTGATTCGAGACGAGGTCGGGCTGGGGCTGGACCTGCGCGGTGTGCCGGCGGCCGAGCGCGACGCGCGGGTCGATGAGGCGCTGCGCATCTGCGGCCTGTACGAATTTCGCCACTGGCCGATTTCGGCGCTGAGTTTTGGCCAGAAAAAGCGCGTCACCATCGCCGCAATCCTGGTGCTTCAGCCGGCCATGATGATCCTGGACGAGCCGACCGCCGGCCAGGACTGGCGCCACTACACGCAGATGATGCGGTTTCTGGAGTCGCTCAACCAAGAGCACGGCATGACCATCATGCTGATCACGCACGACATGCACCTGATGCTGGAGTACGCCAGCCGCACCATTGTCCTCGGGGACGACGGCATCCTGATGGACGCCGCCCCGGCGCGGGTGCTGAGCGACACCGGCGTGATCGAGGCGGCCAGCCTCGCCGAGACCAGCCTGTACCAGCTGGCGCAGCGCTTCGGGCTGGACCCCGACCGCTTCACCGGCCAGGTGATCGAACACGAAAGGCAGGGGATGAGCCATGACGAATAACCTGTTCGGGTTCGCCGCCGGGGACACCTGGCTGCACCGGCTCAGCGGCGCGACCAAGCTGCTGGCGTTCGTCGGCATCTCGCTGATCGCCATGGCCAGCTACGACACGCGCTTCACCGCTGCAATCGTGGTGATGTCTTTGATCCTGTTCAAGATGGCCCACATCCACTGGCGCCAGATCCGCCTGGTGGTCAAGCTGATCTTAGTGTTCTCGCTGTTGAACCTGCTGACCGTCTACCTGTTTTCACCGGAGTACGGCGTCAGCCTGTACGGCACGCGGCACCTTTTGGCCGGCAGCGGGTACTTCACCATCACCCAGGAGCAGCTGTTCTACGAGCTCAACCTGGCGCTCAAGTACGTCGTCACCGTGCCGCTCGCGCTGCTGTTCCTGATCACCACCAACCCCAGCGAGTTCGCGGCCAGCCTCAACAAGCTGCACCTGTCCTACAAGATCAGCTACGCCGTCGCGCTGTCGCTCCGCTACATTCCGGACATCCAGCACGTCTACCACCAGATCAGCCAAAGCCAGCAGGCCAGAGGCTACGAGCTGTCCAAAAAGGCCGGCCCGCTGCACCGCCTCCGCGGCGCGGCGCAGGTTCTGATGCCCTTGATCTTCAGCTCGCTGGACCGCATCGAAACCATCAGCCAAGCCATGAAACTGCGCCGCTTCGGCCGAGACAAGAAACGGTCGTGGTACATGGACCGGCCGTTTGCCGCCGCGGACTGGGCGGTGATTGCCGGCACCGCGGGCATCATCGTCGTCGGGCTGCTGCTGTTTCGCGTCAACGGCGGGCGCTTCTTCAATCCGTTCCGCTGAGCATTAACGGCCCCGGAACCGTCGCACACATTGCTGTGCGGCAGTTCCGGGGCCGTTTTGCGTGGTCGAGGGTTGGCGGCGTTCGGGCCGCCGGCGGATCAGCGCCTACTGCTGCGCCTGGCGGTACTCGCGCGGGGTCTGGCCGACCTCGCGCTTGAACAGGCGGGTGAAGTAGGAGAAGTTGGTGTAGCCAAGGCTTTCGGCAATCTGGTTGATTGGCCGGGCGTCGGTGGCAATCAGGGTTTTGGCCGCGGCGATGCGCCGGTCGATGATGTAGGCGTCAAGGACATGCCGTACGCATCCTTGAACAGCTTCGCCGCGTAGTCGGGGTTCAAGAACACCACCTCGGCCAGCTTCTCGCGGGTCAGGTCGTCGCCCAGATGCGTGTTGATGTACTGCTGCAGCTGCTTGCCGACGCTGACCTGCGAGTCGGCGAAGGCGGCGTAGGAGAACGCGCTTTGGGTGACGTAGCGGATGAACTCGGCCAGGGCCTCCAGGCTGTTCAGCGAGTCCTGGTACAGCGCCGCGTAGGCCTTGGAGGAGAAAAGCTTGTGGGCCTGCACGTTGTGGCGCTCAAGCGACACGTAGATCTGCTGGAGCAGGTCCTCGCGGAAGTTGCGCAGGGTGCGGCGTGACAGCTTGCCCTCGCGCAGGCAGGTCTGCAGGTACGCGTCCGTGGTCGCCTCAAGCGCGTCCGCGTCCTTTCTGGCGATCAGCGCGGCCAGCCGCTGGAGGTCGGGCTCCAGGTAGGCGGTCTCCTGGTGGCGGTAGCCCGCCAGCAGGTGATCGGTGTCGCGGTGGACGGCCAGGTCGTCCACCATCAGGGTCAGCCGCTGGCAGACGGCGGAAAGCGTTTCGGCCGTTGTCGCGGTGCCGATGAAGGTGGTGAAGGGCGCCGCGACCGGGGCCAGGACGGCCCGCAGCCGGCTGGCGACGGCCAGGGGCGCGGCGGCCGCCGTCGGGGTACTGGTCTGCAGCACGTTGACCAGCCGGTGGTTCTCGTCGACGGCCTGGGTGCCCAGGCGCCAGCCGGGCAGGGCCAGGTCGGCGCGAATCAGGGCCTTGCGCAGGGCGGCCAGGTCGGTGCTGGCCTCGGGCTGCAGCACGATTGGGAGCAGCGTCAGCCCGGTGAACTCGCCGGCGACGGCGGGAGACGGCGGCCCGAGCAGCACGGCGCGCCAGGCGGCGGGGGTGGGGCCTGCGGCAGGCGTCGTCGCCTGCACCTGCCGGGCGCGGATCTTGGCCGCCGCCTTGTGGACCACGGCGGTGAAGCGGTCGGGGATGATCGGCTTGAGGTAGTAGTCGAAGCTGCCCAGCTCGATGGCCTTTTGCGCGTAGTTGAAGTCGGCGTAGTTGGTGAGAAAAATCGTCTCGGTGTCCCGGTGCAGCGTGTGGCGAATCCAGTCCAGCAGGTCCAGCCCGCTGCCCTGGGGCATCTCGATGTCCGAGATCACGAGGTCGACCGAATTTGCCTGCAGCTGGGCCTGAGCCTGGCGCATGTTGGCCGCGGCGAGCACGGTGGTGAAGCCCAGTGCCGGCCAGTCAATGGTCTGCTTGAGCACGTTGATGACGAAGCGGTCATCGTCAACTAAGAGGACGATCATCTTGGAGGTCTCCTTTCTTGACCACGCGCTGAACCGGCAGCGTGAGGTCGATGTAGGCGCCGCCGTTTTGGCGGTTGCCGATGTCGAGGCGGTAGCTCTTGTTGTAGAGCAGGTCCAGGCGGTTGATCACGTTGTTGATGCCGATGTGCTGCTCGCTCAGGGCGATCAGGTGCTGGTTCTTCAGGGCGTCGAGAATCTCCTGCGGGAAGCCGTCGCCGTTGTCCTGGATGTGGATCGCCAGGACGTCGGAGTCGCGGCCGACCACCTCGCGCGCGTCGATTGCAATCAGCGTCGGGTGGTCGAAGGAGACGGCGTACTTCACCGCGTTTTCCACGAAGGTCTGAAGCATCAGGGGCGGCACCAGGCACTCGGCGACGGCCGGTGCGATGGTCAGCGTGGACTGCAGGACGTCCTTGCCGTAGCGGATGCCCTGGATCTTCAGGTAGTCGTTGACGTGTGCGACCTCCTGCTTCAGCGGCACCAGCTCGGCGCCGGCGTGCAGCAGGTAGCGCATGTAGCGCGTCGCGGCGAGGATTAGCTCGCCCATGTGCGCGGTCTGGTTCATCTGCTGCATCGAGTACAGCGTGGTCAGGATGTTGAGGTAAAAATGCGGGCGCACCTGAAGCTGCATGAACTGGATCTGCGTTTTTTTCTGCTGGATCTCGTTTTCGTACAGCGACACCTTCAGGCTGCGGACCTGGTTCATCAGCTGGTGGAACTGGGCGTTGACGTTCTCCAGCTCCTTGATGTGCGAGTTCTGAAGCCCCGGCGTCGCGTCGGTGTCCTTGAGCATGGTGACCGTGGACGAGAACGCGCGCAGGGGCACCACGAAGTTGCGCCAGAGGTAAAAGACCCCGAACATCGCGACGATCGCAATCCCCATGGTCAGGGCCATCAGCACCAGCTGGATCAGGGTGAACTGCTCGCTGCGGCCGAAGCGGTTCAGCGCGACGTTCAGCGAGAAGGGCAGGGTGGCGTAGGCGTCGGTGCGGTGAATCAGCTTCGACGCGGTGCGCCCGCGCGCCACGTAGCGCGGGTCCTTGCGGTTCACGAGGTCGTGACCGTTGAGGTGGACGTAGGCGAGGTCGTCCTTAGATAGGTAGGATTTTTGAATCGGGCTGGTCAAGGCGCTGACGCGAACGGCGCAAAACAGCACAACGCTGTCGTACTTCACCTCGTGGTACAGGTAGTAGCGGCCGTTGATGCGCGCGGCGTTCCACGGGTTCTCGATCACCTTCTGCTTGGTCGCCCAGCCGGTGATCAGCGAGTCGCGCAGCTGCACGTAGTCGTCCCAAGAGACCGTCATGGTGGAGAGGTTGGTGAAGTAGCCGGTGTTGGGGGAGTAGAAGAAGAACTGGTAATCGCTGCCGGTCGAGTACTGGAAGTCAAAGACGCGGCGGCGGATGCTGTCGAGCGGCTCGCCGAGCGCGACGTTGTCGGCCACCGGGTCGATGGTGGTCATTTCGGCGAGGCTGGGCTCGCGCACGGCGGAGTAGTCCATGAAGTGATCGATCGCCTTGAACTTGGTGGCGACGTCGTCCATGTAGATGCCGATGGTGCTGTTCAGCCGCTGCAGGCGCTCGTTGCGCGAGGCGTTGATGGTGGCGACCAACAGCACGACGTTGAGCACGCACACGACGACCAGGCTCGCGATCAGCACCCGCAGGTAGCGGTTGATCGAGTGGCCCTCGCTGGTTTTGCCTCGCATTCGCCCATCCCCTTTCTTACGCTTACCAGTATACCGCCAGCGGCGCGGCGATTCTGGCGCTAACCGGGGATTATTTGACACATTCCGGAGGAGGCGTCGTGAACGTGCTATTTCCGCCGCAAAGGACGGTGTCAGCAAAAAGAGAGCGCTTTTACAACCTCCAGAATGTGCCACTTCGGCTCGCGTTAGTTATAGATTGACGCAAAGCGCGCGTCGTACACTGGTTCATGAAAGGAGGGGGAAAACATGAATGTGCAAGAAGCGCCACTACCGGAAGCGGCGGCCGCGCGGCGGAAGCGTCAGCGTCGCCGCGACCTGAAGAAGAGCCTGCCGCTTTACGTGCTGCTGCTGCCGTCCGCCGTGCTGCTTTTGGTCTTCGCCTACATTCCGATGTACGGGCTGGTGATGGCCTTCCAGAACTACTCGCCGGCGCTCGGGGTGTTCCACAGCCCGTGGGTCGGGTTCCAGAACTTCATGCAGTTCTTCCGGTCGTACCAGTTTCCCATCACGCTGAAAAACACGCTGGTGATCAGCGTGTACAGCCTGCTGGTCAACACGCCGCTGCCGGTGGCCCTGGCCATTTTGACCAACCAGATGCGGCGCGTCGGCTTCAAGAAGGTGTTCCAGGTGATCTCGTACCTGCCGCACTTCATCTCCACGATGGTCATGTGCGGGATGATCTTAATCTTCCTGTCGCCGCAGTCGGGCATGATCGCCAACCTGTTCCACCTGTTCGGCGCCAAGCTGCCGGACATCATGTCGGACGCCGGCGCCTTCGCGCACGTGTACGTGTGGACGGATGTCTGGCAGAACCTCGGCTGGAACAGCATCATCTACATCGCCGCGCTGTCGGCCATCGATCCGACCTACTACGAGGCGGCGACGATGGACGGGGCGACGGCCTGGCAGAAGATTCGCGCCATCGACATTCCGATGATCATGCCGACCGTGATGATCATCTTGATCATGAGCGTCGGCAACCTGCTGAACGTCGGCTTCGAGAAGGTCCTGCTGCTGCAAAACCCGCTGAACCTGCAGGGCAGCGAGATCATCTCGACCTACGTCTACAAGATCGGGCTGCAGAACTTCCAGTACAGCCTGTCGACGGCCATCGGGCTGTTCAACACCGTGATCAACGTTATTTTGCTGCTGGGGGTCAACTGGATTTCTAAGAAGACCACCGACACGAGCCTGTTTTAGGAAGGAGGAGGAACATGTCGAATTCATCGCAACACCCCGCACGCGCCAAGCGGGTCAAGCTGAGCGGCAGGGACTTCGCCTTCCAGGTGTTCATCTACGTGGTGGCCGCCCTGATGATTCTCGCCATCATTTACCCGCTGTGGTTCATCATCATCGCGTCGTTCAGCAACCCCTCGGACGTCGCCAACGGCCGCGTCTGGCTGTGGCCTGAACACCTGGACCTGAAGGGGTACCAGGCGCTGTTCAAGCAGACCATCATCTGGCGCAGCTACGGCAACACGATTCTGTACACGGCGCTTGGCACGCTGTTCGGCCTGGCCGTCAACATCCCGGCCGGCTACGCGCTGTCGCGCCAGGACCTGGTCGGCCGCAAGTGGATCAACGCCCTGTACGTGATCCCGATGTTCATCAGCGGCGGCCTGGTGCCGATCTACCTGACCGTCAAGGGGGTCGGGCTGCTCAACAGCTTCTGGGTGATGATCATTCCGTTCGCGGTGTCGCCCTACAACATCATCGTCGCGCGGACGTTCTTTCAGTCCAGCATCCCGGACAGCCTCTGGGAGGCCGCGCAGCTGGACGGCGCCAGCACCTTCAAGTACTTCTTCAAGATTGTGCTGCCGCTGTCCAAGGCGGTGATGGCGGTGCTCGGCCTGTGGACGGCCGTCGGCATCTGGAATCAGTGGTTCAACGCGTTGATCTACTTGCAAAACGAGAACCTGCAGCCGCTGCAGCTGATCCTGCGGCGCATCCTGATCACCAACCAGCAGGTCGCCGGCAACACCACCGGCCAGCTGGCCGCGGAGCTGCAGCAGCTGTCGGACATGATGAAGTACGCGTCGATCGTGATTTCCACGCTGCCGATCATGTGTGTCTACCCGTTTTTGCAGAAATACTTCAACCAAGGTGTTATGTTGGGTTCAGTCAAGGGTTAGGGTGCCAGTGGGGCGCCCAGGAATAGGAGGAGACGTCATGAGTTTGAGTAAGAAAGTGACGGTTGCAAGCGTTGCGCTTGCGGCCGGCCTGGCGGTGCTTGGGGGCTGCTCGGCCTCCGGCAACAACGCCGACAAGAAGGAAAGCGGCACCCCGTCGTACCGCATCGCAACGGTGCGCTGGTCCGATTGGGGGACCAAGTTCCTGAAGGGCTTCGTCGCCAAGTCCGAGAAGCAGGCGGGCATCAAGGTCAAGTGGGACACATACCTGAACGCTGACTGGGGCGACAAGAAGAGTGTCGTCATGTCCGGTGGCGACCTGCCCGACGCGTTTTGGGGGGACATCTGCCTGACGGACGCCGAGGTGGCCAAGAACCAAGACAGCTTCATTCCGCTTGAGAAGTACATCGAAAAGGACATGCCGAACCTTCAGCGGGCCTTCAAGAAGGATCCCAAGCTCAAGGCGATGGTGACCTCCCCGAACGGCCACATCTACAGCCTGCCGAAGAAGTCCCCGATGCGCCCGACGATCACCAACCAGCTGTTCATCAACAAGACCTGGCTGGACAAGCTGGGCCTGAAGATGCCGACGACCTACACCGAGTTCATCAAGGTGCTGACGGCCTTCAAGAACGACGACCCCAACGGCAACGGCAAGGCCGATGAGATTCCTTACGGTGCCGGCAACGACGACGCGATCCTGAACTTCATCCAGCCCTTCGGCATAACCTCGCCGAACACCTCGGCTCAAAACATGGTGATGCAGGACGGCAAGCCGGTTTACCAGCCGACCACGACCAACTACAAGAAGGGCATCGCCTGGATGGCCGACGCCTACAAGAAGGGTCTGATCGATTCCCAGATCTTCACCGAAGACGCCTCTCAGGGCCAGGCCAAGGTTCAGGCCAAGACCCCAATCGTCGGCGTGGCCGCCGGTTGGACCGCCGATGCCATCTTTGGCGCCAACGCCAAGCAGTACGTCGCCCTGCCACCGCTGAAGGGCCCGGACGGCAAGCGCTACGTCAACTCCGACCCGGATCACTGGAACTACTCGCGCAACGAGTTCATGGTCACCACCCACGCCAAGAACGTGGACAAGCTGATGAAGTGGGCCGACAAGTACTACACCAACGACGCGACGATTCAGACCTACTACGGCTCCTTTGGCATCGGCACCAAGAAGCTGGCCAACGGCAACGTTCAGGTGCTGACCCCGCCTGAGGGCCAGTCCTCCGACATTTTCGCCTGGACCAACTCCTTCCGCGACTTCGGCCCGAAGTACTCCGACCCAAGCTTCGACAAGAAAGTCGAGCTGCCGGCAAGCAACGGCGACTACGAGAAGCTGCAGCTGGACAAGGCGTACAAGCAGTACGCGCGCCCGGCCTTCCCGAACGTCACCTTCTCGCCTGAAGAGCTGCAGACCACCTCGCAGCAGTACACCGACATCAGCACGTTCGTGACCCAGCAGTCCTCTAAGTGGGTCACCAAGGGCGGCGTCAACGCCGAGTGGGACGGCTACGTGTCCAAGCTCAACCAGATGGGCCTCAAGGACTTCGTGAAGATCCAGCGCACGGCGTACAACCGCTACGAGAAGACGCTGAACAAGTAAAGTAACGCACGCGAAAGGCAAGGGCGATTCGGTTGCCCTTGCCTTTTGATTCGCGGGCACTGGCCCGGCCCACGCTAAGGCGCGGGGGAAAGGAGCGCGGATGAAAACAACTGGTGGCACGCGGTGGCGGGGGGCTTTGGGCTACAACAGCCCCTTCATGCGCCTGCTTGAAAACATCACGAACCTGCTGCTGTTGAACTTCTGGATGCTGCTCACCAGTTTGCCGGTGGTGACGCTGGGCGCCGCCATGATGGCCGGCGACCGCACCGCGACCCGCATCCGTGGCGGGCAAAACGCGCTCGTGACGCGCGACTACTTCGCCGCCTTCCGCGAGGCGCTCAAACAGGGCGTCGCCTGGACCGGCCTGGTTGCGCTTGCAATCGCGTTGTTTTGGCTGGACTTTCGCTACCTGGGCCGAGTCGCCATCACGCTGCGGCTGGCCGCCTTCAACCTGTTGGCCATCATGGCGGTGGTCGCGGTGCTCGTGGCCTGCCTGCTGGTCACCTACCTGAGCCACTACGACGAGTCGCTGCGCCACGCCGCGCGCAACTGCGTGATCATCCTGACGCACCACGTCGGGTGGGTGGCGCTGTTGGCCCTGACGACGCTTTTGCCCCTGATCCTGCTGGAGGCGGGACCGGTGGGCTGGTGGACGCTTTTGTACTGGTTCAGCTTCCTGGGCCTGGGCGTCGCCGCGTGGGGGCGCAGCGTGATTTTCGCGCAGCTGGTGCGGCGGTTCGCCCCGGCCGCAACGAACAAAGGAGAAACGCATGACAGATGAGAATTGGCATGTTGGGGCCACGGGCTTTGATCCGGAGACCATCAGCGAAACCGGCAACCGCTACCTGATCGGCAACGGCTACATGGGCTACCGCGGGACGCTCGGCGAGTACACGGCGGCTCAGCAGGTGGCGCTCAACCTGGCCGGGGTGTACGACCAGCACGGCACGGCCTGGCGCGAGCCGGTCAACGCGCCCAACCCGCTGTACATCACGCTGACGGCAGGCAAAACGCCGCTGTCGGTGCTTGAGACGACACCCGTCAGCCACCAAGTGGGGCTTGACCTGCGCCGCGCCGTGTTTGCGCGCACCACAAGCTTTGCGGTGGACGCCGGCACGGTGACGGTCACCGCCTCGCGGTTCGTCAGCGGCGCCGACCGGACGCTGGGCGCGGCGCGCTACACCGTGTCCAGCACGGTCGCGACCCCGGTGACGTTGACCTGCGGCATCGACGAGCAGGTCTGGGACATCAACGGCCCGCACCTGGTCGACACCACGCACTACGCCATCACGGGCGGCCTGGTGGTCACCGCGGTCACCGGCGAGCTCGAACGCCAGGTGGCGGTGTGGCAGCGCCAGTTTCTAAGCGGCAGTGATGCGGCCGGCACGCTTCAGACCACGGCGCACGGGCTGCAGATGAGCTACCCGCTGGCCCTGACCCCGGGCGTGCCGGTCACGCTGACCGTGCTGTTCGGCGTCGGCGTCGACGACGACCGCGCCGCGATGGTGCGCACGCTGTCTTCGGCCACGGTCGCAAGCTACGACGCCTGGCTGGCCGCGCACGTCGCCGCCTGGACCAAGTACTGGGCCGCCTCCGACGTGCGGCTCGACGGGCCGGACGCTGATCAGCTGGCCCTGCGCTACAGCATCTACCAGCTGCTGGCGGTGGCACCGCACGACGCGGTGGCGCAGTCGATCCCCGCGCGCGGGCTGTCTGGCCAGACCTACAAGGGTGCGGTGTTTTGGGACACGGAGATGTTCATGCTGCCGTTTTTCGCCGCCACGGACGCCGCAACCGCCCGCAGCCTGGTCAACTACCGCATTCAGGGGTTGGCCGGCGCGAAGGCGAAGGCCGCGGCGTACGGCTTCCGGGGCGCGTTTTACGCCTGGGAGAGCCAGGAGCACGGGCTCGACGCGTGCTCGGACTACAACGTGACGGACGTGTTCACCAAGCGCCCGATGCGCACTTACTTCAAAGACAAGCAGGTGCACATCTCCGGCGCCGTCGCCCTGGCCATCTGGCGCACCGCGCAGTGGCTGGCCGACGACACGCTGCTGACTGAAGGCGGCGCGGCGGTGATCCTCGCGTGTGCCGAGTTCTACCTGGACTACGCGCGCCAGGGGCTGCTCAGGCCGAGCGTCAGCATCCCCGACGTGATTGGCCCCGACGAGTACCACGAGCGCGTGACCGACAACGCCTACACCAACAAGGTGGTCGCCGCGACCTGGCAGTGCGCGCTGGATGTCTTGGCCCACCTTGACGCGCCGCAGCGCGAAGCGGCGTTGGCCGCGGTGGGCGGCGAGGACTTCGTCGCGCTGGTCCACACTGCGCTGGCGCACCTGCGCCGGCCGGTGGAGCAAGACGGGGTGCTCGAGCAGTTCGCCGGCTACTTCAAGCTGGAGGACTGCAGCGTGGCCGACGTGCGCTCGCGCCTGCTGGATCCGCGCGAGTACTGGGGCGGCGCGTACGGCGTGGCCGCCCAGACGCAGGTGCTTAAGCAGGCCGACGTGGTGATGATGCTCGAGGAGTTCCCGCAGGACTACAGCCTAGCGACCCACCGCGCCAACTACGACTACTACGAGCCGCGCACCGAGCACGGGTCGTCACTGTCCTGGAGCATGTACGCCATCGAGGCCGCGCGCCTCGGCAAGGGGGACGCGGCGCTTGAATTCTTTCGCAAGACGGCCACGGTCGACTTGACCGGGCAGTCCAAGCAGTGGGCCGGCGACATCTACATCGGCGGCACGCACCCGGCCGCCAACGCCGGCGCGTGGCTGGTGGCGCTGCGCGGCTTCGCCGGCATGACCACGACCGCCAACCGGCTGGCCTTTGCGCCGCACCTGCCGGCCGATTGGAACGCGATGGCCTTTGAGGTCGCGTATCGCAACAAGCGCTTCGCCGTGCGGGTGACGCACGACGGGGCGACGGTTCAAGAATTGGAGGAAGCGTAATGGGAAAACAAGCAGATCAGTATTTCAACGTCGCACCGTGGACCGTGAGCGAAACCGGCTTCGATCCGGAACACGGCCGGGTGGCGGAGTCCATTTTCGCCGTGGCCAACGAGTACGCCGGCGTGCGCGGCTACTTCGAGGAGGGCTACTCCGGTGACCGCCTCCAGGGCAGCTACTTCAACGGCGTGTATGTGCACTCGCCGGAGGACACCACGGTGCAGTACGCCGGCATCCAAAAGCGCAGCCACTTCATGGTCAACGCCGTGGACTGGCTGGCCGTGGTCCTGCGCCTCGACGGCGAGAAGCTGGATCTCAACCACAGCCAGTACCGCGACTTCAGCCGCACGCTGGACCTCAAGTCCGGCGTGCTGACGCGGCAGTTCACCTGGGTGCTGGCAGATGGGCGTGAGCTTGCCCTTCGCTTCGAGCGCTTCTTGTCGATGGTGACGGCAAGCCAGGGCTTTCAGCGCATCACGGCCACGGCGCTGAACTTCGAAGGCGACCTGGACTTCTCCGCCCTGGTTGACTTCGACACGCGCCACGGGGATGGGTCGACCAGCTACTGGGAGGACGTGCGCGACTTCAGCGACGGGCTGAGCTTCGGCATCCTCGGCCAGACCAAGGGCACGTCCAAGCGCGTCTTCTCGCTCGCCGCTTTGACCGTTGACCCGGCGGCCGTGGCGGCGAACACCGAGCTGCGGGGCACCCGCCAGGTCGGGCGCACGCTTCGACTGCACCTGGAAGCGGGCCGGCCGCTGACCGTGGTCAAGCGGGTGACCAACTTGGTGCAAAAGGCGCCGGCGGCCTCTAACCACGCGGTGTGGACCGCGGGCCAGGAAGCACTTGCCGCCCAGCCGGACTACGACACGGCGCTTGCCGCCCAGCGCGCGTACTGGGACGCGTTTTGGACCAACCACGACATCCAGATTGACGGCGACGACGCGGATCAGCAGGGCATCCGCTACTGCCTGTTTCAGATGGCGCAGACCTACCACGGCGAGGATGCGACCAACAACATCGGCGCCAAGGGCCTGACCGGTGAGGCGTACGGCGGGCTGGCCTTTTGGGACACCGAGACGATGTGCCTGCCGTTTTACCTGTTCACCGACCTCAAGGCGGCCAAAAACCTGGTCGAGTACCGCTACTCGACGCTCGAGGCGGCCAAGCGGCGCGCCAAGATGGTGGACTGCTTGGGTGCGAGCTACCCGATCTCGACCATCAACGGCGACGAGGCGACCTGCCTGTGGCAGCACGCCAACACGCAGCTGCAGCCGAGCACCGCGGTGGCCTACGCCGTCTTCCACTACGCGCGCATCAGCGGCGACGCCGCCTTCCTCTACGGGCATGGCGCGCAGATGCTGACGGAAATCTCGCGCTTTTTGTACTCGCGCGGCGACTGGAACCGCAAGCACGAGTTCAGCTTCTACGGCGTGATGGGCCCCGATGAGTTCCAGGTGATGGTGAACCACGACGCCTACACCAACTACATGGGGCAAAAAACCTTCGCCTACACGCTCGCCGTTCTGGCCGAGATGAAGGCCAGGGACGCCAAGGCCTACGCCGCGCTGGTTGCGGCGACCGGGGTGACGGACGCGGAGCTTGCCAATTGGCAGGACGCCGCCGACCACATGGTCTTTCTCGGCGACAACAACGGGCTGATCGAGCAGCAGGCGGGCTTTTTCGACCTGCCGCACGTCGACGTGGCCAAGATTCCGGTGACGGACTTCCCGCTGTACGACCACTGGTCCTACGACCGGCTGTTCCGCAACGACATGATCAAGCAGCCCGACGTTTTGATGTTTCAGTTCCTGTACAGCCAGGACTTCTCGCTGCGCTCCAAGCGGCTGAACTACGACTACTACACGCCGCGCACCATCCACGAGTCCTCGCTGTCGCCGTCGATTCACTCGATTGCGGCCCAGGAGCTGCACCGCGACGCGGGCGCGTACCGCTTCTTCGGCTTCGCCACGCGCATGGACCTGGACAACTACAACCGCAACACCCGAGACGGCCTGCACACCACGTCGATCGCGGCGGCCTGGCTGAACATCGTGTACGGCTTCGGCGGCCTGCGCAGCGATGGGCCCGAGCTGATCTTGAACCCGGGGCTGCCCGCCAAGTGGCGCGGCTACCGCTTCGGCCTGAGCTACCGCGGCGCCACGATTCACGTCGCCGTGGCGGCCAAGCAGGTGACCCTGACGGCCAGCGCCCCGGTCGCCCTCAAGGTGTACGGCAAGCAGGTTGACCTGACCACCGCGCCGCTGACGCTGGACGTCCCGGCAATTTGGCAAACCAAGCAGGAGGCATCACATGATTAAAGGATTTGTTTTTGACCTGGACGGCGTCATCACCGACACCGCCCGCTACCACTACCAGGCCTGGGCCCAAGTGGCCGAGGAGATGCTGGGCATCACCATCGACCCCAGCGTCAACGAGGGCCTCAAGGGCGTCTCGCGCATGGACTCGCTGGAGGTGATTCTGAAGTTCGGTCACCAGGAGGACCGCTACTCCCAGGAGGAGAAGGTGCGCATCGCGACGGCCAAAAACGACCGCTACGTCGCGCTGATCAGCCACATGACCCCCGACGACATTCTGCCGGGGATGAAGCGGTTTTTGAACGCCATCAAGGCCGCCGGCTACGGCATCGCCCTGGCCTCGGCCTCGCGCAATGCGCCGCGGATCCTGGCCGGGCTGTCGTTGAGCGACTACTTCGACGCCGTGGTGGACCCGGCCACGCTGACGCACGGTAAGCCGGATCCCGAGATTTTCACCCGGGGCGCCGAGCTTTTGGGTATCGCCCCGGCGGAGGCCGTCGGGCTGGAGGACGCGGTGGCCGGCATCGCGGCGATCAAGGCGGCCGGCGAGTTCGCCGTCGGCATCGGCGACGCGAAGCTGTTGAGCCAGGCGGACCTCGTGTTCGCCAACACCGCGGAGGTTAACCTCGCGGCGATCGAGCAGGCCGCGCGCTAATCGCGTGACGAAATAGGCCCTTCCCGATTTGGGAAGGGCCTATTTGCGCTCAGCGCGCGTCCTCTGCGAACAGCTGGTGTCTGTGCCGCAGGAAGAGCCAAAGGGCGATCGCGGCCGACAGAATGTCGGCCACCGGCTGCGCCCACAGCACGCCCAGGTAGCCGGCCAGCTGGTGCAGCACCACGATGGCGGGGAAGAAGACCACGCCCTGGCGCGCGACGGCCAGCGTGAACGCCGCCGGGGCCGCACCGATGGTCTGAAACAGGGTGGTCATCACCAGCACGATGCCGACCGCCGGGGTGGACAAAAGCAGCAGCCGCAGCATCAGCGCCCCGGCCTGCACCACCGCGGCCTGTGGCATGAACAGCGCGATCAGGTGCGGCGCAACGGCGGCCAACAGCGCGGCCAGAATCACCGCGTAGCCGACCAGCACCAGCAGGTCAAAGTCGATCAGCTTGCGCAGGCGCCGGTGGTTTTTCGCCCCGTAGTTGTAGCCCAGAAGCGGCTGGGCCCCGAAGGCGAAGCCGACCATCACCAGCATCACCACCATGTAGATCTTCAGCGTGATGCCAAGCGCCGCCATCTGCGTGGTGCCGTACGCGACCACGTGGCGGTTGAGCACCGCGGTGCCGAACGCCTGCATCAGGTTGGTGATGGCGGCGGGGATGCCGATGGCGATCACCGCGCCCACCGTTTTAACCGGCAGGCGCCAGAGCCGCGGGTCAACGGTGATGGCGACGCAGCGGTGGGCGGTCAGGGTCAGCAGCAGCGCGTCGGTGATGCCGTAGCCGATCACCGTCGCCAGCGCCGCGCCGGCCGCGCCGAGGTGCAGCACGAGGATGAACAGCGGGTCCAGCACGATGGTGATCAGCGTGCCGACGACGGTGCCGACCATCGACGCGGTGGCCTGCCCCTCGGTGCGCATCAGGTTGCCCGGCACCAGCGAGACGATGATGATCGGCGCGCCGATCGCCATGATGCGGTAGAACGCAGCGGCCGGGGCATAGGTGGCCGGCGTCGCGCCCAAAAGCGCCAGCGACGGACGCTCAAACACGAGCAAAAGCGCGGCGCAGACCACGCCGCACACCGCCGCGGCGACGAGGCAAAAGCTCGAGACGCGGCGGGTGGTCACGCGGTCGCTGGCCCCGAGCAGCCGCGAGATCACGGAGCTGCCGCCGAGGCCGAAGATGTCGCCGAGCGCCAGCAGAAAGGAGAACAGCGGCGTGCACAGCGCGACGCCCGACACCAAGGCGGCGCTGTGGGTCTGGGCGATGAAGTAGGTGTCCGCCAGGTTGTAGATCATGCTGGCGACCATGCCCGCCACCACCGGCAGGGCCAGGGTGAAGTAGGCCTTGGGGATGGGCGTGCGTTCGAATAATTCTTCCATTATAAAAACCTCCTGGCCCAAAACGGCCACGAGGTTCAGTATAGATTTTTGCCGCGGGGCTTGCGAAGCGCGCCCAACAGCTTGTATCATAAAGGCATATTTTTGAGACAAGGAGGTGGCGCGATGCGCTACGGCTACTGGTGGGGACCCGAGGAGACGGCACCTGAGGCCTTGCGGGGCGTCTTGCCGGCGCGGCGCTTCCACGACACCGACCAGTTTCGCCGCCAGTTCTCGGCGCTGCGGGTGGCGCTTGCGCCCGGCGACGAGCTGACGGTGGCGGACCTTTCGGCGCTTGGACCGTCGTTGGTCGGCGCCCTGAACGTGTTGGTGGCGCTGCTCGACGGTGGCGTCAGCGTCACGGTGGCGGCCACCGGGCGGTTTGCGGTCGATCGCCGGGGTAAGCGACCCACAGCGACGGTGCGACTCCTGGCGGTGCTGCAAAGCGTGGCGGCCGCGCAGGCGCGGATGCTGGCCACCGAGGTGCGGCTGGCCCCGGAACCCGCGCGGCGCGGCCGGCCGCCTACGTTCGGCCCGGGGCAGCGGCTGGCGGTGCTCGACTACGCGACCACCCACACCCAGCAGGCGACCGCCGCGCATTTTGGCACCTCCCGCGCGACGGTGACGCGCATCATCGCCGCGCACGCCAAGCGGTTTCGCTGAGCCGGGTGTGGGAGCGCAAAAAGGCAGTGCCAGCACGGAATCCCCGGTGCTGGCACTGCCTTTTTGCGGGTTAGCGGTTGATCGAGCGGGCCATGCGTGAAATCGCGTGGCGCTCGCCGCGGATTGCCTTGCTCATCGCGAAGATGTTGTCGAGCGGCGACATCACGCCCCAGCCGGCGTCGCCGACGTGCTGGATGTCCACGCCGATGATCTTGTTGCGAATCGCGACGCTTTCGATGAAGCTTGCGCCCGAGCTCTCCTGGCTGGTGCCGATGGTGCTCATCACCAGCGCCCCGTGCGCGTGGGCGAGCTTGACGATCGGCTTCAGGTCGCTTTCGTCAAGGCCCGGCACGGTGCCGACCGCCGGCACCAGGATCACGTCGGCCCCGGCATCGAGGAAGGCTTGGGTGGCCTCAAGCGAGACCACCGGTTCGTTCACGCCGGCGCCGTGCATCTTGCCGGCGATGACCAGCCCGGAGAACACCTGCTTGGCCACCTTGATGGCCTGGGCGATGTGCGCGTTGGTGACTCCGGTGCCCGGGTTGCCGGTGAAGCAGACGAAGTTGAAGCCGAGCTTTTCGGCCTCCCTCAGCGTCTTTTCGCTGGCCATGCGGCCCTCCGGGATCTCCAGTCGGGTCTCGGCCATGTCGGCGTCCGGGTCGACGGGCTCGAGGTTGACCCCGATCGGGCGGCCGACCAGGTGTTGCAGGCGGTGGATGCTCTCCCCGTCGTTGTGCACCACGGCGCCCTCATCGGGGTAAAGACCAAAGATCGCCGGGGCCAGGACGTTCAGGCCGTTGAGCAAAATCAGGTCGGCACCGAACGCGGCGGCAATCTCGCTGTTGGTCAAGCCGTCGCCGACCGCCTCCTCCACCACGTTTTCGGACAGCACCGTGCGGCCTTCGCTGGCCTTGATGCTCTGCTTGAGCTCCGCGCCGTTCATCGCCAGAAGCTCGCTGGAATTCGTACTCAGTAATCGTGTGACCATTAGATTTTTCCTCCCTAGATACGTCGTTCTTCTTGATGGTAACCGCTTTCCGCCGGCCGGTCAAGGTGTGGTAAAATAGGCCAAAAGGAGTGAGAACATGCGCAAACGGGTTGAGGACATGACGTTCGACGCGATTTACCCGCTATACCTGAACAAGATTACGAAAAAGGGCCGAATCCAGGCCGAGCTCGATGAGGTCCTGGGCTGGCTGACCGGCTACGCGCCGGCCAGGCTGCACGAGACCACAGACACGCTGGGCGACTTTTTCGCGGCCGCCCGCGTGCCGGTCGCGGCGGCACAGATCACCGGCGTCATCTGCGGGGTGCGCGTGGAGGAGATCGAGGACCCGCTGATGCGGCGCATCCGCCAGGCCGACAAGGTGGTCGACGAGCTGGCGCGCGGCAAGGCGGTGGCCAAGATTCGGCGGGACACGCCGCTGGCATGAGCGCCTGACCGCGTGACGCGATTATTTGGGTTCTCCTCTGTCGTGGGGAGGGCCTTTTTGGTGTGGGGCGAAGCACGCCGCTTTGCGTAATCTAGAGTTGACGGCCAAGATAGCTGGCCGCCCGCGACGGGACAGATGCCCGCGGCGACGTTCGACTCGTCGTGGACAGCCACAACAATGGAGGCGGATCATGAAGGACAAGCTGATCAGGGTTTGGACATGGGCGGTGCAGGGGCCGGCTTTTCTCGTCATCACGGTCGCGGCCCTGCCGCTGGGGCTGATTCTCGTGTGGTTTCGGCGCGGCCTGAGCCGCACGACGCGCATCGTGTACACCGCAGTCGGCGCCTTGGTGCTGGTCGGGGTGGCCGCGGAATCCGGCCGCGCCGCCGCGCTGGCCGGGCAGTTGGCGGCCGAGGTCAAGGTGGCCAAGCAGACCGCGAGCAAGCTGACAGCGGCGGAGCAAAAATGGGCGGCGAGCGACGAGCAGCTGGTGGCGGCCAATCGGGACCTGAAGACGGTGACCGACGAGTACGAGTCGTACCAAGAGGAGATGCGCCCGTATGCCGCATTGCAGGAAGCGGACGCGCGCAAGCAGACCGCGGACAAGGAGGCCGCCGCAGCGGTGGAGGATTTGCTGAACGCGCTGCCGGATTCGAGCAAGCTCACCGGCGCCGATCAGGCCAAGGTGAAGGCCGCACGCGCCGCGTACAACAAGCTGACGCCCGACCAGAAAAAGCTGGTCGCGGATGCCCCGCTGGTTGCGCTCGAAAAGGCGCTGCCGGCGGTGCTGAAGAAAGAGGCCGCCGCGGCAGCGGCGGCGAAACAAAAGGCCGCAGCAGCGGCGGCCGCGGCCAAGAAGGCGGCCGCCGACAAGGCAGCTGCTGAGGCGCGCGGCTACGAAACCGGCATCACGTACAGCCAGTTGGCCCGCACGCCGGACAGCTACGAGGGCAAGAAGGTCAAGTTCTCGGGCACCGTGGCCCAGATTCTCGAAGGGGATGAGACCGTGCAGGCCAGAATTGCGGTCAACGGCGATTACGACACGATGCTTTACGCCGAGTGGCCGAGCTCGGCGGTGACGTCGCGCGTGCTCGAGGACGACACCATCACCATCTACGGGGTGTCGACCGGCCTTTTGACCTACGAGTCGACCATGGGTGGCAACATCACGATCCCGTCCGTGTTGGTGGCGAAGATTGACCAGTGATAGGGCGTCATCTTGCAAGCGGCCCAGCTGACGCAGCAAAGCCCCCCGGAGTCGGCGGCGGGCCAGGCTTCGGGGGCTAGGTGGTGATCACAGCAGGTGAATGTCGTGCGCCGCGCACGCGTCGATGGTCGCCTGCGGCCAGACGCTGGCCTGGACCTCGCCGACGTGGGCCTTGCCCAGAAGCAGCATGCACAGGCGCGACTGGCCGATGCCGCCACCGATGCTGTAAGGCAGCGACCCGTTCATGATGGCCTGGTGGAAGGGCAGCTCCAGCCGGTCGAGCGCGCCGGCCGCGGTCAGCTGGCGCTGCATCGCGGCCGAATCGACGCGGATGCCCATGCTGGAGATCTCCAGCTTGCGCTTGAGCGGCGCGTACCAGAAGATCAGGTCGCCGTTCAGGGACCAGTCGTCGTAATCGGGGGCGCGGCCGTCGTGGCGTTTGCCCGACTTGAGCGGGCCGCCGATGCGCTTGACGAAGACGCAGCCGAGCTCATGGGCGATACGGTTCTCGCGTTCCATCGGGTCGAGGTCCGGCCAGCGGTCCTCGAGCTCCTGCGTGGTGACGAAGTGCACGGCGTCGGGCAGGCGGTGGACCGCCTGCGGGTACTTGTACCAGACCTCGTGCTCCATGTGCTTGATCACCTTAAAAATCTGGCGGACGGTGGCCTCAAGCACCGCGTCGGTGCGCTGGTCTTGGGTGATCACTTTTTCCCAGTCCCACTGGTCGACGTAGATGGAGTGGAAGTTGTCGAGCTCCTCGTCCTTGCGAATCGCATTCATGTTGGTGTAGAGTCCTTCGCCGGGTTGAAAACCGAAGCGGCCGAGCGCGGCGCGCTTCCACTTGGCCAGCGAGTGGACGATCTCCATGGTGGCGCCGGGCATGCCGGCCATCGTGAAGGAGACCGGTGACTCGGTGCCGTTCAGGTTGTCGTTGAGCCCGGTGGCCGCGTCGACCATCATCGGCGCCGACACGCGCGACAGGTTCAGCTGCTTGCCGAACTCGTCTTGGAACGTCTCGCGGATGTAGCGAATGGCCTCCTGGGTCTCGCGCACGCTGAGCTTAGGATCGTAATCTTCAGGAAAAATTGTGGTCATGAGTGAACCTCCGTAATCTATTGTGGTCTCTGGCGGCAGAGGCTAAGTGCGCCTTGGTTCTCGTCGGGCTCCGATTGGCAACCTAGCACCAGCACTCGGGGCATGCACCCCAAGCGCCGACGTAAGCGATGCGGTCCGCTGTGTGCGCCGCGCTGCGCCTTAGTTCTCGTCGGGCTCCGCTCGGCTAAGTGCGCCGTGTGTCGCCCTGGGGCAAACAAAAAGTCCCTTGCCTCAAAGACAAGGGACGAAAAGGACTGTTTTCGCGGTACCACCCAAGTTGCCTGCAAGCAGGCCACCTCTATCACGCACAAGCATGCGTGTCCGGATGGTAACGTGCCGGTGACGTCGAGGCCTACTGTGGGTTCAGCCCGAGGCTGGCGAGTGTTATTCAGGGGCGGCTTACTTGTCGGGTTTTCACTGGTCCCGACTCACTGCGAAGGCGCCGCGCCTTACTTGTCTCTCCTGTGCCGTTGATTGATGTGTTTCGACTATCCTATCACGTCTGGCGCGCTTGTCAACGCCTGGCCGAAAAAAACTCTCGGCGTGAGGCCGGTTGTACACAACCGAAAACCGTGAGACAATGGCCGGGGAGGTGAGGCGATGCTTGCGACCATCATCAACGCGCTGCTGGATCCCGGCACCCGCGACTTCGAGCGTCAACACCTGCTTTCGGCCAAGCGGGCGCTCGAGGCGGGCCAGCGCGAGCGCGCGGTGCTGGGACAACTGGAGGCCGCGCTGCGCCCGCTTGCGGTGCGCGACAACTTGACGCCGCAGGTCGCAGCGCTTTACCAGACACTGACCGGCGGTGCGGTGGTCGATGAGCCGGTGGCCGGGCCGGTGGCGCTGGACGATGCCTACGCGGTGTTCGGCGGTGGCTGCTTCTGGTGCTTGGTGCAGCCCTTCGAAAGCCGGCCCGGGGTGCGGGCGGCGGTGTCCGGCTACACGGGCGGGCACGTGCCGCACCCCACGGAAGATCAGGTGGCCAGTGGCACCACCGGGCACCGCGAGGCGGTGGAGATTCGCTTTGCGCCGCGCGAGCTGAGCTACGCGGCGCTGGTTGATCAGTACCTGGCGCTGATCGATCCGCTGGACGGGGCGGGGCAGTACCTCGACCGCGGCGACCGGTACACGCCAGCAATCTTCTACCAGGATGACCGGCAGCGGGACGTGGCCCAGGCCAAGCTTGCGGCGCTGTCGCAGCGGCTGGGGCGGCCGGTGGCGGTTGCACTGCGACCCGCCGCACCGTTTTGGCCCGCGCCGGCCTGGCACCAGGATTTCTACCGCAAGCAGCCCCGCCGCTACCGGGCGGTGCTCGCCGCGCGCCGCCGGCTGCAACGCTACAAGCGCATCGCCGCATGGCTCGGCCACCCGACGTGGTGACCGCGCACCATTTCACACCCTGGAGGAGGACACATGACCAACATCACACTGACCGCTTCGTTCTATCGCCTGATGCAGGAGAAGGGGCTGACCGAGAAAACCATGCTTTTGATTGCCGACGACGGCGGGGGCAAGTACTCGCTTCAGGGTGGCGCCTGCAGCATCGGGGCGAAGTTCACCCTGATCGTGCTGGACGCGCCGGATCCGGACTACGCGGTGTCTTTGACCAACGCGCAGGGGCTTGGCCTGTTCAGCTCCGAATACGACCTGCTGTTCCTTGAGGACGGGCTGACGCTGGACTTTCGCGGCCACCAGATTCGCCTCAAGGACAACGCCCACGCCTTCGACGACGGGGTGCGGATCGCCTCCGGGCAGGCGGTGCTTCAAGCCTTCAGCCAGGGCCTGACGGTCGCCGGCGCGAGCTGCTGACGTGCAATGTCGTGACAGGGCCGTTTCCGCGAGGGGACGGCCTTTTTGCGTCGCCAACCGGTGCTGAGAAAAGGGTCAAAATGGGTGCTTTTATTCCTCGTTTTTTGCGCAAAAATGCGGTAGGCTAAGAGCAATTAACCTGGTTGGGGGACAACATGGAACTGTTCGAGAACACCTTCTTCTGGTTTTTCTTCTTCATGATCGGGCTGGCCGCGACGCTGGAGCTGATCGACGGTGTGGGTCCGCAGCTGGTGCGACGCTTCCTGCATCGTCGCGTTGAAAGCGCCTGGCTGATTGTCGGCTACGCGCTAATCATCCTGGTCTTTGTGCGGATGCTGCGGGTGAACGGCACCACCTACTCGTGGACGGCCAATGCGCTGCGCAACGGGACCTTGATGTTCGTCGCGCCACGGATCCGCAACCGCCACGCGCTGTGGGTGTTCATGGCGGCGACGTTCCTCTCGTTTTGGCCGTTTTGGGACTGGAACCCCTTGGCGCTTGCCGGCTTCACGGTGACCGTGCTCCTGCTGGTGCCGCTTCAACACTACGGCGAGGGGCTGCACAGCAGGCCCTGGCGGCTGGCCGCGGTGTCCGCGGCGGTCAGCACCGTCTACTGGGTGTTCGATGCCTACGCCTACGGATACACCGCCGCGCAGACGGTGATTCTTCTCGTGTGCTACTGCATCGTGATGGCGGTCGCGGACGGGTACGGGCGGCTGCTGATCTACCGCGAGGAGCAAAAACAGAGTCTGGTCTACGACACCCAGCACGACGCGCTGACCGGGGTGCTGTCGCGCGCGAAGTTCGCGTCCGACATCGCCCGGTGGCGCAGGTTGCGGGTGCGCGGCCAGGTGCCGCCGGTCCACCTGGCGATGCTGGACCTCGACCACTTCAAGCAGATTAACGACGCGCTCGGGCACCTGGCCGGCGACGCGGTGCTGCGCGAGTTCGCGGATACCTGCCAGGGCTTTCTGGAACAGGCGGAGTACCCGTGCGCGTTTTACCGCACCGGGGGCGAGGAGTTCTCGCTGATCATCGCCGGCGGGGCCGGCGACGAGGCGGCGACCGCGCTGGTGGAGGCCCTAGTCGCCAACTGCCGCCAAAATCCGGTGACCGTTGACGGGCACTCCCTGACGCTCACCGTGTCGGCTGGGATGACCAGCATCTTCAAGGCCGACGTCGCCCCGGACGACGTGATCGGCCGCGCAGACACCAACCTGTACGCGGCCAAGCGCGGCGGTCGCGACACCACGGTCGCCGACGTCGCCGGCGATCGCTAGAAGAGCAGTCCGCGAGACACCAACGCGGCGCCGCACCCCGAATGGGGGGTGCGGCGCCGCGTTTTTCAGTCTTTGGTGCGGGCGAACAGCCGCGCGTACAGGAAGGCGTTGACCACGCCGATGGCGACCAGCAGCCAAAAGGCGAGCGCGGAGCCGGCCGCGACGTTTTGGGCGTGGCTGTAGCCCGGGCGCTGCACCGCCCCCATCAGCAGGGCGAGGACGGTGGTGCCCACGGCGCCTGCGACCTGCTGGCCGGTGTTGTAGAGCGCGTTGGCGTCGTTTTGAAGCTCGCGGCTCAGGTGCTTGAGGCCGAACGCGACCGAGTTACCGAAGGCCATGGAGCGGCCGATGGCAAACACTAGGTAGGCGACGGTGACGCCGAGCACGCCCATGCGCGCGCCGAACGCGGCGAAGGCGACCAGCGCCACGGTGAACAGCGCGTCACCCAGGTACAGCGGCAGCGGGCCGCCGAAGCGGTCGAGCATCCAGCCGTACACGGGCTGGCCGAAGCCGTTGAACAGGCTGCCCGGCAGCAGGATCAGGCCGCCGATCAGCGCCGAGGCGGCGAAGACGTCCTGCACGTAGTTGGGCAACAGGAAGTTGATGCCGACGTTGGCGAACTGCAGCAGGACGTAAGGCAGGAAGCTGAAGAGGAAGGCCGGCTGGTGGAACACGGCCAGGGAGAAAAGCGCGCGCCGCGGCCTAAGCGACAGGCGGTAGAACCAGTACAGCAGCCCACCGGCGGCGGCGAGCAGCAGCCCGAACGCCAACCAGCCGCCGGTGCCCGCGGCGTTCAGGCCGACGATCAGGGCGATTAGCCCGGCGCCGAGCACCGCAAAGCGGCCCCAGTCAAAGGCGTAGCGCTCCGTGTCAGTGTACTGGCGGATCACCCGCCGGCCGATGACCAGCAGGATCAGCGCCAGCGGCAGCGTGGACCAGAAAATCGCCCGCCAGCTGGCGAAGGCGGCGACCGCGCCGCCGAAGGTTGGCCCGAGCGCCGGGGCCACCAGGATGATTAGGTTTGCCATGCCGATGTAGGTGCCAAGCTTCGCGCGCGGCACCACGTCTAGGATGATGTTGACCATCAGGGGCGTGCACAGCCCGACGCAGCCGGCCTGGATCAGCCGCCCGGCCAGGAGTACCCAAAAGGCGGGCGCGGCGCCGCAGATCACGTCGCCGAGCGCGAACAGCAAGGCGCCGGCGGAGAAGAGCTGGCGGTTGGTAAAGCGGCGCTTCATGTAGGCCGACGTCAGCATCACTAGGGCTGCCGTCAGCAGGTAGCCGGCGGTCACCCACTGGACGGTGCTCAGGGAGACCCCAAATTCGCGCATCAGGGTTGGAAAGGTGACGTTCATTGAGGTTTCGGTCAGAACGCCCATGAAGGACATCAGCGCGACGATGCTCACGACGAGCATGGGACTGTTAGTTTTACGGTTGATGATCAGCAGATCCTTTCAGAAAGCTAGAGCCATCATGTCGCCAAATTTGCAATTTGTCAATCGCCGCGTGGCCGAATGCGCGCAAAAAAGCGGCCGGCACGCCGCCTTCGCGAATGGAAGGAGCGTGTCGGCCGCCGCGCGGTTCGTTCAATTGCGGGTCACAGGGCCTTGAGCATCCGCAGCTGCGCATCGTACAGCTGGAAGTACTCACCGTGCTTGGCCATCAGTTCGTTGTGGTTGCCGGCCTCGACGATCTCGCCGTGGTTGATCACCAGAATCTTGTCGGCGCGCTGAATGGTGGACAGGCGGTGGGCGACGATGAAGCTGGTGCGGCCGCGCAGGAGCTCCTGCAGGCCGGCCTGGAGCAGCTGTTCGGTGTGGGTGTCAATCGCCGCGGTGGCCTCGTCGAGGATCAGAATCTTCGGGTTGGCCAAAAGCGTCCGGGCGAAGGCGATCAGCTGGCGCTGGCCGGCCGAAAGGGACACGCCGCGCTCCTGGACGATGGTGTTGTAGCCGTCCTTGAGGTCGCGGATGAAGTCGTCGGCGCGGGCAACCTTGGAGGCCTGGATGATCTCCTCTTCGGTCGCGTCGAGCTTGCCGTAGCGGATGTTTTCCATAATGGTGCCGGAGAAGATGAACGTGTCCTGAAGCATCACGCCCATCTGCGCGCGCAGCGACTGGATGGTGACGCGGGAGATATCCACGCCGTCGATCAGGACGCGGCCGTCGGAAACATTATAGAAGCGCGACAGCAGGTTGATGATGGTGGACTTGCCGGCACCGGTCGGGCCGACCAGCGCGATGGTTTCGCCCGGGGCGGCATGGAAGTCGACGTGGTGCAGAATCTCAGGTTCATCCGGATCGTAGCGGAAGGACACGTCATCGAAGCGCACGTCGCCGTGGATCGGCGGCAGGGCGAAGGCCCCGGGCTGGTCGGTGACCTCGGGCTTTTCGTCCAGGGTCTCGAAGATGCGCTCCAGGTAGGCGCTGGCGGTGATCAGGGAGTTGTAGAAGTTCCCGATGTTGATTACCGGGTTCCAGAAGTTGTTGACGTAGCCCAAAAACGCGATCAGCGTACCGGTGGAAACCACCACGCCGACTTGCTGGATGCCGATGAAGTAGATCAAGGCGGTGGTCAACGTCGAAATGTTTTGCACCCCAGGCCACAGGGCAAACTGCCAACGCACGGCGGTCATGTAGGTCCGGCGATTCTCCTCGGCGACGCCGTCGAAGGTCTCAGTCGCGTTGGCCTCTTGCGCAAAGCCCTGGGTCACCTTGATGCCGGCGATGCTTTCGTGAATGTAGGCGTTCAGGTTGGA
This sequence comes from Lacticaseibacillus kribbianus, assembly GCF_020180945.1. Classification (GTDB taxonomy): domain Bacteria; phylum Bacillota; class Bacilli; order Lactobacillales; family Lactobacillaceae; genus Lacticaseibacillus; species Lacticaseibacillus kribbianus. The sequence continues at coordinate 478,427 of NZ_JAIPUL010000001.1, forward strand.
CTGCTTGTTGGACAGCTCCTGATAGGCCTTGTGCTGGTAGTGCTGAATGACCCAGGTCCACACGGCGAGGACCGGAATCAGCAGCATGCTGTACAGGGTCAGCCGCCAGTTGATGGCGAACATGAATACCAGCGTGACCAGAAGGTTGATCAGGTCGGAAATCAGGTTGATCAGCCCGTTGGACAGGAGGTCGGACAGCGTGTTGATGTAGTTAACCACGCGGATCAGGATTTTGCCGTGCGGCCGCGAGTCGAAGTAGGAGAACGGCAGGGTCTGGAGGTGGGTGAAAATGTCCGTGCGCATGTCGCGCAGCAGGTCCTGACCGATCTCGGTGATGGCCCAGATCCGGTAGCGGTAGCACGCAAAGGCAATCATCAGGGTGACGAGGAACACCCCAGACAAAATTCCGAGTGCCGCCATGTTGTGGTTAGGGATGTAGTTATCGATTGCGACCTTGGTCAGGTACGGGCCAAGGATCAGCGCGACGTTCCCAATCAGGATGGAGCCAAGGGCCAGCGCCAGTTTCTTCTTGTACGGGCGCAGGTAGTGGCCCAGCCGGGCGTAGTCGTGGAAGTTGAACTTTTCGGAGTACTCCTCGTCTTCGTCAAAGGTGTTACGCTTGGCCATGGTCATCACCTCCGTCAGTGGCACCAAGTTGCTTCTTGTAAGTTTCGGCGTAGTAGCCGTTTTGCGCCAGCAGGGTCTCGTGGGTCCCGCGCTCGACGATGCGGCCGTGGCGCAGGACGATGATCTGGTCGGCGGCACGCAGCGAGCTGATGCGGCTGGCGATGATGAACACTGTCTTGTCGGCCGCCGCGGACTTCAGGTGCCCTTGGATCTCCGCCTCGGTTTCCATGTCCAAGGCCGAGGTGGTGTCGTCCAGAATCAGGATCCGCGGATCCTTGACCAGGGCGCGGGTCAGGCTGATGCGCTGCTTTTGACCGCCGGACAGGCCGACGCCGCGCTCGCCAACAACCGTGTCGTACCCCTCGGGCATCTCTTCAATGAACTCGTCGGCCGAGGCGACGGTTGCCATCTGCTTGATGAACGGCGCGTCGGCCGTGTGGTTACCGTAGCTGATGTTATCCTGGATGCTGTCGGAGAACAGGAAGAGGTCCTGCATGACGACGGTGATCTGGTCGCGCAGGGTGCGCACCGGCCAGTCCTTGGCGTCCTTGCCGTCGATCAGCACCTGGCCTTTGGTCGGGTCGTAGAAGCGGGCAATCAGGTCCATCAGCGTGGACTTACCCGAGCCCGTCTCCCCGAGAATCCCCATAGTCTGGCCAGGCAGGACGTCGAAGTTGATGTCGTCGAGCACCGGCGTGTCCGGATCATCCGGGTAGGCGAAGCTGACGTGATCGAAGGTGACCTCGCCGCGCACGCGCGCCGGCACCGCGGCCGGCTTACCGGTGATCGCCGGCTTGGCCGCGAGCATCGAGCGAATCTTGATGGTCGCCGCAGAGAAGCGCTGCATGTCATTGATTAGCCAGCCGCTCATGCGCATCGGCTGGTTCAGCATCCACAGGAAGCCGTTGAAGGTCACAAGGTCGCCCAGAGACATCTTGCCGGCGATGACCAACCCGCCGCCCATAAAAAGGACGATCACGGACAGCAGCGAGGCGATGAAGTCCAAAGGTGGCAGGTAGCGCCGTGAAATCCGCGCGGAGTCCATGTTGCGGGCCTTGTACTCCAGGTTCAGCTTTTCGAACTTATCGATTTCGTACTGCTCGCGCGCGAAGGCCTTGACCACGCGGTTACCGGAGATGTTTTCCTCGACCATCGCGTTGAGGCGGGCGAAGCTCTGACGAAGCTCAAAGAAGATCGGCAACGCCTGTGAGCTCATTTTGTAGGTTAAAATGCCGATCAGTGGCGTCAGCACCACCAGCGCGATCATCAGCGGCACGTTGATGACGCTCATCACAATCACCGCGGCCAAGAACCACAGGACGCACTCGATGGCGTTGTAGGAGACCCAAGCAATCATGTTGCGAATCGCGTCGGTATCCCCGGTCATCCGCGCCATGATGTCGCCGGTGCGAACCGTGTTGAAGAAGTTGAAGTCCAGAGACTGAAGCTTCGCAAACAGGTCGTGGCGGATGTCGAACAGCGCGTTTTGGCCGATCTGCTCGAAGAGGATGCAGTAGATGTAGCGGATGATGGTGCGAAAAAGCGTGACACCGATCATGATGGCCAGCATGGGAATCAGGCGGTCGGTGTGGCCCTGCTCGATGACTTGGTCGACGATCATCCCGCCGAGCAGCGGGGCGACGACGATGGCCAAGGCGTTGAGCAGAATCAGAATCACCGCGATGACCATTTTGGCGTGGTTGCGTCTGACGTACTGCCAGACCCAGGTGTAGGGATTCATAGTGTGCTCCTTCCATTACAGAAACAATAATGCCAGTCGGGTTAGTTGACTACGTGGGTTGATATTACCCGAACCACTGGGAACATGAATGGACTTTTTTGTCTGTTTACCCGGAGTTTTTTGATTCCCTCCGCAAACCGCTTCGCAACGCGGACCGGGTCACGCGAAAAAGTTTGCGGCGGCGCGCGATTGTGAAGAAACGCTGAGATGCCGGCACGGGTAACCCCCGACTGGCGGTCCCCGGGCCGAGTCAATGGGGCGCGTGCGGCCGACACACGCCAAAAACGCCTCGCGTTGCGAGACGTCAAAGATTCAGTGAGAACCCGGAGCGTCATGAATAGGCGCACGCCGACTGAGCGTCGGCCTGCAAACGCGGTGCGGACCAATCTGAGTAAACTGCCAGAGGACCAGCGCCGGGAACCAATTGCGGCCCGGGTTCGCGCACTCGGTTCGGTCCGGCACCAAATTGGTCCTCCGCCCTGAGCCAAAGGTGTGACCTGGGCGCCATACATTGGGGCTCGACTCGCTCGGCTCCGCCCTGATTATCGTCGGGCTCCGCCAGGCAACGCGGGAGTGGCTAGCTACGCCCAATCACTCGGACCAAAGAGCGGCCCAAGCGCTTGGGCTAGGCTAGCCATCCCGCTAGAATCGCCCGGCTTCGCCCTGGTTATCGTCGGGCTCCGCCGGGCAACGCGGGTGCGCACAGCTTGCACTGGCACTCGGGCCAAAGGGCGGCCCAAGTGCCAGCGCGACGCTGTGCGACCCGCTAAGACCGCCCGGCTCCGCCCTGGTTATCGTCGGGCTCCGCCGGGCAACGCGGGTGCGCACAGCTTGCACTGGCACTCGGGCCAAAGGGCGGCCCAAGTGCCAGCGCGACGCTGTGCGACCCGCTAAGACCGCCCGGCTCCGCCCTGGTTATCGTCCGGCTCCGCCCTGGTCTTCAAATTAATTCCTGTCCTTTAGTTTGATGACACGCATTCGGGGCTGGGTTCGGTATAATTGGGGTAGCGCAACCGCTGCCAGTTACAAGGCGACGCCGAAGCGCTTCTCAAGCAAGCTCAAGGTTTGGGTGTAGATGATGATGAAGACCAAACCGAGCAGGAACGAGTGCAGCCCGAACTGCCAGGCGCCGATGGTCAGGATCAACAGGTTGATCACGCGCAGCGAGGTGGCCACCGGGAACTTCTCCCACTTGGCGTGAATTACCAGGGCAAAAACGTCCAGCCCTGCGGTCGACGCGTGGTGGGCGATGCACAGGTAGTAGCCGACGCCCACGCAGATGCCGGCCAACGGCAGGCTGAGCCACACCGGCAGCGGCACGTGGACCGGGACCGCCTGGGCGAGGGAGAACCAGCCCATGTAGCTCAGGCTTGAGACAATTGAGTTGAGGAAGTTGCGCCGCCCCAGGAAAAGCAGCGAGGCCGCCAGGCAGACCAGCGTAATCGCGTTGGTCCAGAAGGTGACCGACAGCGGCGTGAGGCGCCCGGCAATCATGCTGGTGGCGGTGACGCCGCCGCTGATGATGTTCAGGGCAACCAGCACCCAGGAGTAGGCAAAGGCCGAGATGCCGTTGCCCAGAATGACGAACAGCAGGTCGCTGGTCGCCTCGCGCGTTGAAACTTGTGACTTCATGATTTTCCTCCTCAAGGTGCTGTAACCGCACCCAAAATGACACGACTAAGTGTGGCAGAGAACGGTCAGCCGCGCAATGGTAAAAACAAAGGACCCTAAAAATGTTCGAACTCAAAACGTTTGCCCCAGACATTCTGTACGCCTTCACCTACCACAACGCACGGCCGGGCACGTACCCGTACCACAGCCACGCGTTCCTGGAGATGTCGATTATGCTCAGCGGCACCTCGGATTACACCATCGAGGGCGTGACCACCCGCATCACGGCGGGGCAGGTGCTGCTGTTCAACCCCGGGGTTCACCACCAGGAGACACAGCTGCCCGGCACCGAAAGCACCCAGCTGCACATCGGCTTCCGCCAGATCGCGCTGCCCGGGGTCAAGCCGGACACGCTGCCGTTCGCGGATTCCGTGGTTGCGCTCGGCGATCAGGCCGACGCCTTTTTCGCCTGTGCTAAGCGGATTGCGGTCGAAAGCACCAACAACGGCGCGTTCGGCCACCAGCTTTTGGTGCAGGCGACGGTGGTGGAGCTGTTGTGCCTTTTGATGCGGGCGCTGCCGGATAACCGGGTGGCCGCCGACCGCGCGGTCACGACGACCCAGGCCGAGCCAAGCGTCGATCAGCAGGCGCTGGTGGCCAGCGCGACCTATTACCTTGAGGCCCACTACCAGGAGGCGGTGACCTTGACGGACCTGGCGGCGGACCTTCACGTCTCCGCCGCCCACCTGTCGCGCACGTTCAAGGCGGTGCGGGGGGAGAGCCCGATGAGCTACCTGACGGCCCTTAGGATGAAAAAGGCGACGCAGATCCTTAAGGAGACGGACCTGCCGATCAACCAGGTCGCGACCTCGGTCGGCTACCAGGATCCGTTCTACTTCAGCCGGCTGTTCAAGCAGCACTACGGCGAACCCCCCTCAACGGTGCAGGGCCGCTCATGATATACCTCTGGATACCAACTTTAGGGGTGGATTGATTGCGCTTTTTTACGGGGTTGGCATACTGAAGATAACGAGACCGTGCGGCCTGCGCGGTCCACTCAAAGGAGTGATTGGATTTTGAAACCAAATGTCCTCTTGATGATTGCCGATGACCAGCGCTTCAACACGATCCACGCGCTGGGCAACGACCAGATTATTACCCCGAACTTCGACAAGCTGGTGCACCGCGGGACCAGCTTCACCGAGGCGTTCATTCCGGGCGGCTCAAGCGGCGCCGTCTGCATGCCAAGCCGCGCGATGCTTGCGACCGGCCGCTACGTGACGTCTTGGGAAGACGACGGGGCGACAATCCCGGACTCCCAGGCGCTGCTCGGTGAGGAGATGCAAAAGGGCGGCTACACCGCCTTTGGCACCGGCAAGTGGCACAACGGCACTCGAAGCTTCGCGCGCAGCTTCAACTCCGGCGCCAACATTTTCTTCGGCGGGATGTGGGACCACTGGAACGTGCCGGTCAATGACTACGACCCGACGGGCAAGTACGACCACCTGAAGACCTTCACCCAAGATCCGTTCTCGACCCACCGCACGATTCAGCTGCCCGCCGACCGCATCAACATCGGCAAGCACTCCACGGACCTGTTCGCCGACACGATGATTCAGGCGATCCGCGACCACCAAGGCTCGGATCAACCCTTCTTCATGTACGGGGCGTTCATGGCGCCGCACGATCCGCGCACGATGCCGGACAAGTACTCGGCGATGTACGACCCGGAGGCAATCGAGCTGCCGGACAACTACCTGCCGCAGCACCCCTTCGAGTTCGACATGCGCGCCCAGCGCGACGAGTCGCTTGAGGCCTACCCGAGAAAAATCAGCGCGGTCAAGCAACACATCGCCGACTACTACGGCATGATCACGCACATCGACGACCGCGTCGGCGACATTGTCTCCGCCCTTGAGGAAACCGGGCAGCTGGACACCACGCTGATTGTCTACGTGGCCGATCACGGGATCTCCCTGGGCCAGCACGGCTTGATCGGCAAGCAGAACCTGTACGACAACTCGATTCGCATCCCGATGATCCTCGCCGGCCCCGGCATCCCCGAGGACCGACGGGTGGCGGGCAAGGCGCTTTTGCTCGACATGATGCCGACCATCCTGGACTACGTTGGGCTGCCGATTCCGGACGGCATCTTCGGCCACAGCCTGCTGCCGCAGATTCAGGGCAAGGCCGGCGGGCGCGATGAGGTCTACCTGCAGTTCACGGACAAGATCCGCGGGCTGGTGACGCCGGACTACAAGCTGATCGAGTACCGCACGATTCAGGGCTCGCACACCCAGCTGTTCGACCGTCACACCGACCCCAACGAGGAGTACGACTTGTCGCACACCGCGTCGGCCCAGCCGATCATCGCCAAGATGCGGCGCAGGCTGCGTCAGCTGGCGCAGGCGCAGGGCGACCTGGACTTCTCGCAGGGCGAGCAGTTTTGGGCCCGCGACGAAAAGTAGGAGGCCGCATGAAACCTAACATTCTGCTGATGATCGCAGATGACCAGCGCTTCAACACGATTCACGCGCTGGGCAACGCGCAGATCATCACCCCGAACTTCGACAAGCTGGTGCACCGCGGCACGAGCTTCACCGAGGCGTTCATCCCCGGCGGCTCCAGCGGCGCGGTCTGCATGCCCAGTCGCGCGATGCTGCACACCGGCCGCTACGTGACGTCCTGGGAGGACTGCGGCGACGACCTGCCAGATTCCCAGCCGCTGCTCGGTGAGGAGTTGCAAAAGGGCGGCTATTCGACCTTCGGCACCGGCAAGTGGCACAACGGCACCCGAAGCTTCGCGCGCAGCTTTAACAACGCGGGCAACGTGTACTTCGGCGGCATGTGGGACCACTGGAACGTGCCGGTCAACGACTACGACCCGACCGGCAAGTATGACCACGTGCTGAACTTCACGTACGACCCGTTTTCCACCAACACGGTCTGGCACCTGCCGGCCGACCGCATCAACGTCGGCAAGCACTCCACCGACCTGTTCGCCGACACCCTGATTGACCAGATCCGCGCGCACCAGGGGGCCACACAGCCGTTTTTCATGTACGGCGCGTTCATGGCGCCGCACGACCCGCGGACCATGCCGGACAAGTACTCGGCGATGTACGACCCGGAGCAGATCGAATTGCCAGATAACTACCTGCCCCAGCACCCGTTCGAGTTCGACATCAGAGGCGAGCGCGACGAGCAGCTTGAGGCTTACCCGCGCCCGATTAGTCGCGTGCGCCAGCACCTGGCCGACTACTACGCGATGATCACCCACATCGACGACCGCGTCGGCGACATCGTCACCGCGCTTGAGGAAACCGGGCAGCTGGACAACACCCTGATTGTCTACGTCGCCGACCACGGGATCTCCCTGGGTCAGCACGGGCTGATGGGCAAGCAGAACCTGTACGACAACTCGATTCGCATCCCGATGATCCTCGCCGGCCCCGGCATTCCCAAGGACCACCGGGTGGCGGGCAAGGCGCTGTTGCTCGACATGATGCCGACCTTGCTCGAGTACGCGGGGCTGCCGGTGCCCGACGGCGTCTTCGGCCACAGCCTGCTGCCGCAGATTGCGGGGCAGGCGGACGGGCGCGACGAGGTCTACCTGCAGTTCACCGACAAGATTCGCGGCCTGGTGACGCCGGACTACAAGCTGATTGAGTACCGCACCAAGGACGGCTCGCACACGCAGCTGTTCGACCGGCACCTGGATCCGGACGAAGAAGTTGATCTATCCTATACAGCCAAGGCCCAGCCGGTGATCGCCGCGATGCGGAAGCGGCTGCGCGAGTTCGCCGAAGTTCAGGGTGACCTGGCCTTCAGCCAGGGCCAGCGCTTTTGGGCACGGGAGGAAAAATGATGCGGTTAACCACCTACAATATTCGCTACGACACGCCGGTGGACGGCGACTGGCGCTGGGCGCAGCGCAAGCCCTACGTGTTCGAGAACCTGCGCCGCCTGAACCCGGACATCTTTTGCGTCGAGGAGGCACTGCCCAACCAGTACCAAGACCTCAACAAGCTGATCGGCTTTGCCCACGTCGGCGTGCCGCGCGACAACGGCGTCGATGCCGGTGAGGCCGCGGCGATTTACTACGACCGGACCAAGTTCAGCCTGGCGGAGGCGGGGCACCAGTGGCTCTCGCCGACGCCGGACGAGCCGTCCTTTTACCCGGGCACCGGCAACCGCCGCGTGTTCCAGTGGGCGAAGCTGGTCGAAAAAGCCAGCGGTCGCGCGTTCGTCGCGGTCACCGCGCACCTGGACGACGGCTCGGCGGACGCCCGCGTCGCCGGAGTGCGGCAGATTGCCGCCTTCTTGGCCGCGCAGCAGCCCGGCCTGCCGGTGTTCGTCTGCGGCGACTTCAACATGGCGCCGGACGACCCGGCTTACGTCGCGATGCCTGAGGACTTTGAAGATTCCCTCAAGGTCGCGGCCACCGTGGCCGATCCGCTGAGCGGCACCTGGATGGACGACTACTCCTACGTGCCGCACGAAAACCCCGTGATGCAGCGGCTGGACTACGTGTTCGTGCGCGACTTTGACGTCGTAAGCTACGCGGTGGACACCACGGTGTCGGAGACCGGTAAGTACGCGTCGGATCATTTTCCCGTGACCGTCGAACTGAATTTCAGGGAGGAAAAGCATGACTAAGCAACCCAACATTCTGTTCATTCTGACCGACCAGCAGCGCAAGGACACGCTTGAGGCCTACGCCTCAGACGCGCTGTGCCAGACGCCGAACCTCGACGAGCTCGCCAAGCACGCCACCGTGTTCGACAACTGCTACACGACCTGTCCGATCTGCACGCCGGCGCGCGCGACGCTTCAGACCGGGCTGTACCCGATGCACCACGGGATGCTGACCAACTCCTACAACGTCGGCAACATGGTGCAGGAGCTGCCGGATTCGCCGAAGCTTTTGTCCCGCCAGCTCAACGCTGCGGGCTACCAGACCGGCTACACCGGCAAGTGGCACCTGGGCTCGGGCATCTACAACGTCCAGCACGACGAGTACCTTCAGCACTACATGGGCGACGTGCAGTTCGCCGAGTACGACAAGGGCTTCGACTCCGTGCCGACGCACATCGGCTATACGGGCGACGACTTCCCGGGCCACGGCTTCGGCGGCTTCGGCTTCCCGGAGTACCGCCAGTGGTTGAAGGATCAGGGCAAGGAGGTCATCATCGAGCACCGCATCAACGGCTTTTACGAGGGGCACCAGGCCGGCCAGATCACCAGCGGCGTGGAGACGTCGGTGGATCAGTACCTGATCGACCGCGCCGAGCACTACCTCGGGGAGTTCAAGCAGGGCGGCAAGCCGTGGTACTTCCAGCTCAACTTCTGGGGCCCGCACGAGCCGTACTTCGTGCCAAGCGAGTTCCTGCACAAGTACGACGACGTGAAGCTGCCGCCTTGGCCGAACTGGAAGGACCCGGCGGGCTCGGAGAAGCCCAAGATCCACGACCTCAAGCGGGGCAATGTGTCGACCTGGGAGGAGCTTGAGCCGATTGTCAAGCACTACTACGCGGAGATCACGCACATCGACTACCAGATCGGCCGCCTGATCGACTGGCTGAAGCAAAACGACCTGTACGACGACACGCTGATCATTTTCTCCGCCGACCACGGCGAGTCCCTCGGCATCCACGGCGGTCTGTTCGACAAGGCCATCTTCATGTACGAGGAAACCGTGACGGTGCCACTGATGGTGAAGCTGCCGCAGCAGACCGCGCCCGGCCGCGAAGCCGCGCTGCTCTCCAACGCCGACATGTACTCCACCATCCTGGATTACGCCGGGGTGGGCAAGGCCGACCGCGAGCGCGACGGCCAGTCCTTCCGGCCGCTGCTCGAGCACACGCCGGTGGATTGGCCGCAAAACGTGGTCACCGAGTGCTCCGGCATCGGCTCCGTGCTGTTCTCCCAGCGCATGCTGCGCCAGGGCCAGTACAAGTACATCTTCAACTGCGGCGACATCGACGAGCTGTACGATCTGGAATCCGACCCCCACGAGGAGGTCAATCAGGTCGCTAACGTCGGCTACCAGAACCTGCTGCACACGCTGCGCATCGCGATGCGCGACTGGATGATTGACCACCACGACAACCTGATCTACGAATTCAACCACCTGCGCCTCCCCCTGAACGAACGGTACAGTGGACGTGAATTCTAATTGACGCCACGCTTGGGCGACGGCGAGTGCCACTCGGCGCGCGGCGTCGCCCAAGCTTTAGGCAGCCTTTGTGGTGAGGGCGAACGAAAGGAATCGACTCATGAAAAAAACGGTGAATATCCTGATTAAGCCGGCCTCCGCGCTGTGTAACCTGCGGTGCAAGTACTGCTTTTACGCCAACATCTCAAGCATTCGCGAGGTGCGCTCCTACGGCAAGATGAAGCAGGCGGTTGTCGATGAGATGATTCCCAACATCTATGAGGACTTGAACGACGGCGACGAGCTGTCCATCGCCTTTCAGGGCGGGGAGCCGACGCTGGCCGGCCTCAGCTACTTCGAGCACTTCATCGCCGTGATCAACGCGCAGACCAAGCGGGTGACCGTCCACTACGCGATTCAGACCAACGGCACCATCATCTCCGAGCTCTGGATGCCGCTGTTGCGCGACAACCATTTTCTCGTCGGACTGTCGATCGACGGCGGGCCGATCTACCACGACCTCAACCGCGTCGACACCCACGGCCGCGGCACGTTCTGGCGCGTGCTGAAGACCAAGGAACTCTTTGACCAGTACGGCATCCAGTACAACATCCTGTGCGTGCTGACCAACGAGCTGGCCAAGCACCCGCAGAAGGTCTACAAGTTCTTCCAGGACCAGCACATCGAGTTCGTGCAGTTCATCCCGTGCCTGGACGACCTGGACGCCAAGGAAAAAAGCGACTTCGCGCTGACCCCGGAGCGCTTCGGCAGCTTCTATCAGCAGCTGTTCGGCCTGTGGTTTCAGGAGCTTCAGGCGGGGCGCTACCGCAGCATCAAGCTGTTCGACGACGTGCTGAACCTGTTTGTGAAGGGGCAGGTCACCGCGTGCGGGCTGGCCGGCCAGTGCCAGATCCAGTACGTGATCGAGGCCGACGGGTCGGTGTACCCCTGTGACTTCTACGCGCTGGATCAGTACCGCCTGGGCTACATCCAAAAGCAGACGCTGCGCGAGCTGTTCAGCCAGCCGATCGCCATCGACTGGCTGGCTGAAAAGCGCGAGCTCCCGTCGTACTGCGACACCTGCCCGTTCAAGAAGATGTGCTGCGGCGGCTGCAAGCGCATGAAGGACGCGATGTACGTCGCCAAGTGCAACCGCTACTGCGGCTATCGGACGGTGCTTGAGACGGTGCTGCCCAACGCGCAGGCCATCATGAGCCTAGTTGCGCGCGCCCAACCCGCCGTGCCGAGCCAGGTGGGGTAGTGCTCGTCTGCAATCCGTGAGACAATGGAAACACTGCGCGTGGCGCAAATGAACGAACGGTGACAACCGTGGAATGGAAGGTACACATTGGATAAACGACGTGAAAATCTAGTCTTGGCGGCCGCAACCCTGGTTTTGGGGGTCGCGGCCGGCCTCGGGGCGGTGCTCCTCAGCGTTTTTCTCGATGTGATCGAGCAGCTCTTCCTGCACTTCCAGGAGTCCGCGGCGCACCCCTTCGCCACCGGCCTGGCGCCGTGGCAGCAGGTCCTCGCGCTGCTCGGCGGCGGGGTGGCCGCGGCCGTCATCTGGTACCTCCTGCGGCGGTTCGCGCGCCCGACCGTCGGCATCGCCAGCGCCATCAAGGGCACTGAGATGCCGCTTTTGACCACCCTGGTGCACGACTTCACCCAGATCCTCTACGTCGGCGCCGGCGGCTCGGTCGGCCGCGAGCTCGCGCCGCGCGAGCTGGCCGCCGCCGTCGCCCAGCGCCTCCAGCGCGTCTTGGCCCGCCACGGGCTGCGCTTCTCCGAGCCGGACCGCCAGCTGCTGGTTGCCGCCGCGGCCGGCGCCGGCTTTGCCGGCGTCTACATCGCGCCGTTGACCGGCACCATGTTTGCCGTCGAGATTCTGCTGCACAAGGTGTCGCGCCGCACCGTGGTGGTCAGCTTCACCATGTCCGTGATCGCGATGCTGGTGGGGTCCTTGCTCAAGGGCTTCAAGCCCTACTACCTGGTGGGGCAGGCGCCGTTCGCACCGAAAATCGTGCTGGCGGTGCTGGTGCTTGCGCCGGTGTGCGGGGCGCTTGGCGGCTGGTTCCGCCGCGCCTTCAAGTGGGCCGGCGCCCGCGCCACTAAGGACCGCAACATTCTGTGGCAGCTGCCGCTGGTCGCGCTGGCCACCGGCGTCGTCGCCGTCAAGTTCCCGCAGATCATGGGCAACGGCCGCGCGCTGGCGCAGACGGCGATGCACGGCGACGCCGCCAGGCTGATTCCGCTGCTTTTGGTCGGCGCCGCGCTCAAGGCGGTGGTCACCGTGGCAACGCTGCGTGCCGGCGCGTCTGGCGGCACCCTGACGCCGTCGATCGCCATCGGCGCGTCGCTCGGCGCGGTGCTCGCGCTGCTTTTGGGGCCGGTCGTTGGTCCGGTCTGGCAGCTGGCCATCATCGGCGCCGCCGCGCTTTTGGCCGCCTCGCAGCAGGCGCCGTTCATGGCGATGTTCATGCTGATCGAGGTCTCGCACCTGGACTACTCGGCAATCCTGCCGCTGGGCCTGGCGGTGAGCCTCGCCATGGTCGGCGCCCGGCTGACCATGGGCCCGACGCCTGAAGCGTCGTCGCTTTCGCGTCAGCGGTAGGGGCTGGACTGCCGGTCGGTCGAACCACTGCTCGCGGCCCGCCAAGACGCCGGACCAGTGGTGGCCTCAACCGCTGGCCGAGTGCTGCCTCGCTCGCCTCGCCGCACCACGACTCGATCCTTGCGCCCACCACGAAAGGAGCCTGCCATGCCGATGCTCTACCTGCTGTACGCCGTCATCATTCTGGTCGCCAACGTGCTCGGTGCCGTCGTCGGCATGGGCGGCGGCGTCTTGATCAAGCCGCTTTTGGACATGATCGGCGCGCACCCGCTGATTCAGATCAACTTCTTCTCCTGCGTCGCCGTGTTGACCATGGCGCTGACGGCCTCCTTCCGCGCGCGGGGCGAGGCCAAAGGCAGCGGGCAGCCCGTGGCCGCGCTTGCGGTCGGCGCGCTTTTCGGCGGGCTGGTGGGGGATGGGGCGCTGAACTGGCTGGTCAACACCTGGCCGGCCCGCACCGTGCTCCAGCTGCAGGTCGGTCTGACCATCCTGACGCTGGCGGTGGCGTTCGCCTACTCGGTGTGGCCGCTGGCGCACGGGCACTGGCTACGCCCGGCGGTGGTGGTCGCGTTGGCTGCGGTGGCCGGATGGCTTGCGACCCTGATGGGCATCGGCGGCGGGCCGGTGAACGTGACGCTGTTCATGGCGGTCTGCGGCATCGGCATCAAGGACGCCGCGCGCTGGTCGCTTCTGACCATCCTGTTCTCCCAGCTGGCCAAGCTCGCCCAGGTGGTGGCGACCGGTCAGCTGTGGCAGTTTGACCTCAGAGTTTTGTGGGTGATCATTCCCACGGCCGCGCTCGGCGGCTTTTTGGGCGCGGCGCTGAGTAAGCGCTTCAAATCCGCGCGGGTGACGTGGCTGTACCGCGCGGCGATTGTGTTGGTGATTGGCATTAACGCCTACAACGGCCTGGCAGTGCTCGGGCTGGGGTAGAGGGAGGAAAAAACATGAGCATTACTTGGCAGGGAATTCCAGACAAATACGAGGCGGGGGCCGCCGCGGTCGCTGCCCTTCAGCCGGCGCCGGACTTCACGGCCACGGTCAAGGTGGTCAAGCAGACCACGCCTGGGCTGACCGTCGAGCGCGACGGGCAAGACGGCATGATCGCGTACGACAGCCCCAGCGACCTGATGCGCGCCGTCACCCTGTGGCTGGGCCACGCCCGCACCCAGACCGCGTTCACGCTGACCGAGCGTGCGCATTACGACACGGTTGGGGTGATGATCGACGTCGCCCGCAACGCGGTGCCCAAGGTCCAGACGCTGAAGGACGCCTTCGTGCGCCTGGCGAGCCTCGGCTACACCGAGGTCTGGCTTTACATGGAGGACTGCTTCGAGATTCCTTCGCAGCCGTATTTCGGCCACCAGCGCGGCCGCTACTCTCAGGCCGACCTGCACGAACTTGCCTTGGCCGCCGACGCGGTGGGGCTGACCCTGGTGCCGGCGATTCAGACGCTGGCGCACCTGCGCAACCTCTTCAAGTGGCGCGCCTTTGACGACGTGATGGACGCCCCGGACTGCCTGTACGTGGAAAAGCCGGAGACCACCGCCTTTTTGCGCCAGCTGCTCAAGGCGGCCAGCGCACCGTTTTTGACCGACAAGATTCACATCGGCATGGATGAGGCGTACAACCTCGGGCGCGGCCAGCTGCTGCGCGACCGCGGACTGGTTTCGCAGGAGGACCTGATGGTGGCCCACCTCAAGACGGTGGTCGGGTTGTGTGACGAGCTCGGCCTGCACCCGGCGATGTGGAGCGACATGTGGTTCAAGATGGCCAGCAAGCAGCACCGCCTGTACGACCCGGACACCGAGTTCTCGGATGACCTGGTGGCCTCGATTCCGCCGGTCGCGCAGGTCTACTGGGACTACTACCACGAAGACGAGGCGCCGTACGACCGGATGTTTGAACTGCACCAAAAGCTCAAGCAGCCGCTGATTTTTGCCAGCGGCATCTGGACCTGGAACGGCCTGGCGCCGACGGTTCGCACCGCGCAGGCGACGCTGCGTGCCGGCATGGCCGCGGCGGCCAAGGCCGGCGTGCGCGACGTTGTGACCACCATGTGGGGCGATGACGGCTCCGAGGTGCCGCTGCGCGCGGCGTGGCTGGGGCTTCAGACCTTTGCGGAGTACCAGTACCACGACACAGTGCCGGACGCCTGGGCCGCGGCCCAGTTCGCGCTGATGCAGGGGCGCGATTACAACGCTTACCTGCTGTTGGACAAGTTCGAAAACCAGCTTGAGGACCGGCCGAACATGACCATCGACGACCCAGGCAAAATCCTGCTGTACGAGGACCTGCTGCTGCAGCGCTACCGCAAGAACCTTGAGGGTTTCGACTACGCCGGCCACTACGCGCAGCTGGCGCAGGACCTGGCCGGGGCGACGGTGGCCGAGCCCGACCGGCCGATGTTCACCTACTACGCACACCTCGCCCACACCCTGAGCCTCAAGGCCACCGCGCTGCTTGAGCTGCAGACGCTTTTGGCCCGCGGGCCGGAGGCGGTGCCCGCGGTCACCCAGGCGCTGAACCGGCTGCGCCAGGCCATGCTGGTCACCATTCAGGAGTTCCGCCAGCTGTGGCACGCCGAGCGCCGCGGGCAGGGCTACGAGATCATGGACCTGCGCCTCAACGGTCTGATTGGGCGCATCGACACGACGCTGTGGCGCGTGGCGGCCTGGGTCAAGGGTGACGACCAGCTTGAGGAGCTGCAGGCGCCCGTGCTTGAGATGGACAAGTACACCAGCGGCCCGACCGGCCGCGGCCGCTACATCCAGATCATCTCGGCCTGCGGCATTTCGCAAAACATGTAGCCAAACAAGACCCACCGCCAAATTACTGGCGGTGGGTCTTGTGATTTTATGATCGAGCGCTGACGAGGGAGCACATAACTAGCAGGCGGTTTTAAAAGTCAAGAAGCGCGACACGAGGTAGTTTTTAGCCTGAGCGTCCAACTTGCTGGGGTGATTACGTCGGGTGGCTAAAAGGACTGAGTGGGGGTGTTCTGGGACCTCTACGCTTGATTACCGGCGCTTCCACTTTGCCAGTCGTCAGATCAGAATGTAGCAAGCGGAGGGGCGCAGTCCGACCTGCCCGCGCCCCGGAGCTTGCGGCCCCGTCCCGCTAAGTGCGCTTGGCTCCGCGCTGGGTTATCGTCGGGCTCCGCCAGGCAACGCGGGAGCGGCTAGCTACGCCATGACGCCGAGGCAAAGTACGCCTCAACGCCATGGCTAGGCTAGCCGTCCCGCTAAGTGCGCCTGGCTCCGCCCTGGGTTACTTGCGGTCGTGCGGCAGCAGCTGCATGTCTGCGGCGAGGGTGCCGCCGGCGGCCAGCTGCGCGTGGTCGATCTGGTTACCCAGCGGCTCGCCGTTGAAGGTGCGCTCGCCGACGAAGTTGAAGCCCGGCCGGTTGTTGGTAGCGGTCAGCACCAGGTCGCCCTTAGGCAGGTGCAACACGGCGCGGTCGAACAGCGGGGCGCCGAGCACGTAGCGGCCGGAGCCCGGGGTGACCGGGTAGAAGCCAAGCGAGGAGAAGAGCACCCAACTGCTCATCGAGCCGTTGTCCTCGTCGCCAGGGTAACCGTCGGCCTTGGCCGAAAAGGCGGTGGTCAGCATGGTGCGGACCAGCACCTCGGTCGAGGCGGAGTCACCGGCCAGGGTGAACAGGTACGGCAGGTGGAAGCTCGGCTGGTTGGAGATGGCAATCTGGCCGAACGGCTGGGCAGCCAGCTCGCGCATCTCGTGGATGGTCTGGCCGTACGTGCCCGGCTTGAAGGCGGCCGGCTGGTTGACCATGTGGTGCAGGTGGGCGACGAAGGCGTCCTTGCCGCCGGTGGCCTCAATCAGCCCCGGCAGGTCCTGGTAGACGGCAAAACTGTTGGCCCAGGCCGACCCTTCGGTGTAGCCGTTGCCCCAGGCAATCGGGTCGAAGGCGGCGACGAACTTGCCGTCGCGGTCCTTGGCCCGCATCAGCTTGACGCTCGGGTCGAACACGTTGCGCCAGTTTTGGCTCTTTGCCTCGTACTCGGCGGCCAGCTCGGTTTCGCCGAGGGTCTTGGCGACCACGGAGATCAGCCAGTCGGAGTAGGCGTAATCCAGCGTCTTGTTGACGGACTCGCCGATGTCGGCCGGCACGTAGCCGAGGCGCAGGTATTCGGCCAGCCCCTCGCGCCCGTACTTGACGTCTTCAGAGATGGTGGTGGCACCCTGCTGCATGGCGACCAAAAGCTTTGGCATCAGGTCCGACGCGATGCCCTTGACGGCGGCGTCTGCGATCACCGCGTCCACCATGGTGCCCGGCATCATGCCGCGCTCGTCAGGAGACAGCCAGCGCGGCAGGAACCCGGTTTCCAGGTACGAGTTGTAAAAGCCCTCGAGCATGTCGGCGTACATGGCCGGGTCGAGCAGCGACAGCATCGGAAACAGTGTCTTGTAGGTGTCCCAAAAGCCGTTGTTGGTGTACAGCTTGCCCGGACGCACGGTTTTGCTCGTGGTGTCGTAGTGAATCTCTTGGCCGGCCGCATCCACTTCGTAGAACGTCATCGGAAACAGCGAGGCGCGGTACAGGTTGTGGTAGAACAGCGCGACGCTGGCCTTGTTGTGGTCGGTGATCTCAACCTGCGCGAGCTTGTGGGCCCACTCGGTCTTCACCTGCGCAACCAGGGAGTCAAAGTCGGTCGCCGCAAGCGGTACGAGGTTTGCAGCCGCCTGCTCGGCGCTGATGAACGAGGTGGCAAACGCCAGCGTGGCCGCGCCGCTCAGGCTCAGCACCAGGGCAGCCGTTTTGTCCGCGGTTCGAAGCGGCGACACCGCGGTGTCCTCCGGCAGGGCCACCGTCAAGTACATCGTGAAGTCGGGATCCTCGCTGGCCGCGAAGTTGGTGATGGCAAGGCTCAGGCGCTCAGCCGTCTGGTCGAGCACACGCAGTCCCTTGGCGCTGATTTTGAGCAGCGGCTTATCACCGTCCAGGCGCAGGGCGCCGCCGTAGCGCGTCGCGGTTGCCTGCAGCTTGATCTGGGCCTCGAGCGCCGAGACTGCAATCAGGTGCGGGGCGAAAGTTGCGTCGGCACGGGCGTAGGTGCCCAGGTAGTCGGCATCGGCCGTTGCAACCGGCGTGAACAGGACGCTGGAGAAGTCACCAACCCAAGGGCTCGGCTGGTGGGTCAAACGGATGCCGGCGAAGCTTTGGGCCGTCGGGTCGAACCACCAAGGCGTGTCTTCCAGGGTGGTCTGCACCGCCAGATAGTTCATGGCAAACGGCGATCCGGTGAGGGGCAGGGTGTTGCCGTGTGAGAAGGTGTACGTGTTCTGGGAACCGATGCGGGTGTCAATTGATTCAGGATTCATCTAAGAAGCCTCCAAAAAAAGTGTGGGTGACAAAACGCGGGTGCGGTAGAACTCTCAACAACGGTGGTTCGTGGTGGTTCAGCGGTTCTTGGCCGGCCGGGCGGTCGAGTCGCGGGCGACCAGCTTGACCGGCACGGTGATGCGCTTGCTGCAGCCCTTTTGCGGGTCGTTGATCTGCGACAGCATCAGGTCGACGGCCTGGCGCCCCATCTCCGTGAAGTCCTGGGTTAAGGTGGTCAAAGACGGGGTGTTGGTCGCGGCCAGTTCGATGTCGTCGAAGCCGACGATGGACAGGTCCAAGGGTAGCTGCCAGCCGCGGCCCTGCAGCTCGCGGGCCATCTTGATGGCCTCGACATCGTTGCCCATGATCAGGGCGGTGATGTTTTCGTGCTTGAGGTACGCGGCGGTTTCGGCGACCGAGGCAAAGGTGCTCAGCGCCTCGGCCCACAACAGCTGCTGGGTCGGCATCAGGTCGGTCGGCTGGTAGGCGTTCACATAGCCGAAGAAGCGGTCGGCGACCGTGCCGGTCCAGTCCTGCCAAAAAGGCACGCGGCTGCAAAAGGCGATGCGCTTGTGCCCCAGGGTCTGCAGGTGTCGGGCGGCCAGCGCCCCGCCGGCGGTGTTGTCCGAGCAGACGCTGGGCAAAGCCAGGGTGCTCGGTGGCTCATCGAAGACCACGGTGGGGATGTGGAGTTGCGACAGGGTGATGAGCGTGGGCATGTCCGCCGCGAGCTCCTGGGGGTAAAAGAACATCCCCGCGTAGTGCTCGGTGAACGTGTCCAGCGCCACGCGCTTGAACTGGCGGGTGGTGATGGTTTCCAGGTGCCAGGTGGTCCCGGCCAGCATCTGAGTGATGCCGCTGGCGTAGTCGCCCATCTTGGGGTTGGCGAATGGTAAGACAAGGAGCAAGGTGCGCGAACGGTTGGCGGCGTGCGGTTTGACAAAGCTGCCCTTGCCCTGCACCCGGTAGATCAGGTCCGCGTCGGCAAGTTCGTTCAGGGCACGCTTGGTCGTGATGCGGCTGACGTGGTAGCGAATGGCCAGCGCGTTCTCGCTTGGTAGCAGGGCATCGGGCGCGTATTCGCCGCGAAGAATCGCGGTGCGAAGCTGATCGAATAACTCCTGATATTTGGTCATGACGCCCTCCAGTTGGTATACGTTGATAGTCCGACTTTTTCAATTTTTGTGAACGCTTGCACCCATAGTCTCATCTAACATGATATATTGCAAGTATAAAAACATACCAAGGAGCACAAAAATGACAGACTATTTGACCAAAGGCGCCAGCGCCTACATTGATAAGATCGTCGCGTTGTGCGGCACCGCGCACCCGGAGTGGGCGGAGACCTTCGCCCTGACCTACGCGGACACGCTGAAGCACGCGCTTGTTGAAGACGGTACCTCGCGCATTTTTGTCTTGACCGGTGACATCCCGGCGATGTGGCAGCGCGACTCCACCGCGCAGATGCGGCCGTACTTGGTCCCTGCAAGAACCGACCCGGAGCTGGCCGACACCATCGAAAAGGTGATCAACCGTCAGTTCTTCAACATGGCGATGGATCCGTACGCCAACGCCTTCAACCAAAGCGCCAACAACGCCGGCCACCAGACCGACAAGACCACGATGAACCCGTGGATCTGGGAGCGCAAGTACGAGCTGGACTCGCTGTGCTACCCGGTGCAGCTGGCCTACCTGTTCTGGAAGAACACCGGCCGCACCAGCCACTTCAACGCGGGCTTTGAGGTCGCCATCGAAAAGCTCGTGCAGGTGATCACGGCCGAGCAGGATCACGCCCACTCCCCGTACAGCTTCGAGCGCACGGGGGACCGGCCGGAAGACACGCTGATCGACGGCGTCGGCCGCCCGGTTGCCAAAACTGGGATGAGCTGGAACGGCTTCCGCCCAAGCGATGATGCCTGCGTGTACGGCTACTTGATCCCAAGCAACCTGTTTGCCGTCGAGATCCTGCGCCACCTGGCCGAGATCTACTCGGACGTGCTGCACCAGCCGGCGGAGCGCTTCACCTACTTGGCCAACGCCATCGAGGCCGGCGTCGCCCGCTACGGTACGACGACCAACAAGGCGGGTGAAAGCATCTACGCCTTTGAGGTCGACGGGCTGGGCAACCAGCTGGTGATGGACGACGCCAACGTGCCGAACCTCCTGGCGCTGCCGTACCTCGGCGCCGTGGCGGAAGACGACCCGATTTACGTCGCCACCAGAAAGACCATCCTGTCCACCGAGAACCCGTATTACTACGCCGGCACCTACGGCCAGGGCCTGGGCTCACCACACACGCCGGCCGAGTACATCTGGCCGATCGCCAAGGCCGTCGAGGGGCTGACCTCCACCGACCGCGAGGCAAAGGCCGCAATTCTGGATTCGCTGGTGGCGACGACGGCCGGCACGAAGATGATGCACGAGGGCTACAACGTCGAGGACCCGACGCAGTACACACGCGAGTGGTTCTCATGGGCCAACATGATGTTTTGCGAGCTGGTCATGGACTACTTCGGCGAGAACGTCAACGACGTAAAAGACTGATAGCAGTCGGAAGGGAGCAACATGGCTAAGAAAAAAGTTTTCATTGTGTCGCACAGTCACTGGGATCGCGAGTGGTACATGGGGTACGAGAAGCACCACATGCGCCTGATTAGCCTGATTGACGACCTGTTTCACCTGTTCGAAACCGACCCGAACTTCGACTCGTTCCACCTGGACGGGCAGACCATCATTTTGGACGACTACCTCAAGGTGCGCCCGGAAAAGCGCGCCGAGCTTGAGAAGTGGATTCAAAAGGGCAAGCTGCGCATTGGGCCGTTCTACATCCTGCAAGACGACTTCCTGATCAGCCCGGAGGCCAACGTCCGCAACACGCAGTACGGCCTGGCCGCCTCCCAGAAGTGGGGCCACGCCCCGGTGCCTTTGGGCTACTTCCCGGACACCTTCGGCAACATGGGTCAGACCGCGCAGATGATGAAGCTGGCCGGCCTTGACACCGTGGCGTTCGGCCGCGGCGTCACTCCAACCGGGCTGAACAACCAGGTCGGCGGGAAGGGCGACTTCGACTCCACTTACTCCGAGATGTGGTGGGAAGGCCCCGATGCCAGCAAGGTGCTGGGCATCCTGTTTGCCAATTGGTACTCCAACGGCAACGAGATCCCGGCGGACCCGGCCAAGGCAAAGGTTTACTGGGACAAGCACCTGGCCGACGCCGAGCGCTTCGCCTCGACGCCCGACCTGCTGTTCATGAACGGGGTCGACCACCAGCCGGTGCAGATGGACCTCAGCGAGGCCATCCGCGTGGCCAACGAGCTGTACCCGGACTACGAGTTCGTGCACAGCAACTTCCCGGCCTACATCGAGGCGCTGCGCCAGGACCTGCCAACGGACCTGTCGACGATTCACGGCGAGCTGACCTCTCAGGCCACCGACGGCTGGTACACGCTGGCCAACACGTCCAGCTCCCGCATCTATCTGAAGCAAAACAACACCAAGACCGAGCGCCTGCTCGAGGATCAGGTGGAGCCGCTGCTCGCATTGAGCGACAGCGCGACCGCCGAGAACCAGGACCGCCTGGACTACGCCTGGCACTTCCTGCTTCAAAACCACCCGCACGACAGCATCTGCGGCTGCTCCGTCGACCCCATCCACGAGCGCATGATGACTCGCTTCCACGCCGCGCAGCAGGTCGGCGACAGCCTCAGTGCGCAGGCGCTGACCCGCTTTGCCCAGCAGCTGGACACCGCAAGCTTTGCAGACGACGCCCACCCGTTCGTGCTGTTGAACACGACCGGCGCCGCCAAGCGCGAGCCCGTGACGGTGGAAGTCGAGCTCAAGCGCGCGCTGTTCAAGGATGGCGCCCCCAAGGCCCAGTACGACAAGCTGAGCGCCTTGGCCCAGGACCTGCCGGCCCTGACCGTGGTCGACCACGAAGGCAACGCGGTGCCTGCAATCATCCAAAACCCGCACGTCCGCTTCAACTACGAGCTGCCGGACCGCACGTTCCGCGTGCCGTTCATGGCCCTGTACGTCGACGTGCAGGTGGCGGCCGACCTGCCGGCCTTTGGCTGGCAGACCCTGGCCGTGGTGCCGGGTACCCCTGCTGCCATCGCGGCACCGGCTGCGACCAACGCGATTGACAACGGCAAGCTCCGCGTCGTTTTGGAGGCCGACAACAGCATCACGGTTGAGGACCGCCTCACCGGCCACCGCTACCAAGACGCCTTACTGATCGAGGACACCGGCGACATGGGCAACGAGTACATCTACCGCCAGTCGGCCGATAAGCTGACCTTCACGTCCAAGGACGGCAAGGTCTCTGACGTCACCACCAAGGCGACGGCCACCGGCCAGGAGCTGGACTTCACGCTGACCTTGACCGTGCCGGACCAGGCCGCGGCGACGCTTGACTACGAACGCCAGGCGGTGATCGACATCACCAACCGCACCAGCAAGCGCGGCGATCACGACGTTGACCTGCCGCTGGCCATCACCCTGCGGCTCGATCAGGACAGCCGCCTCAGCGTGACGGTTGCAGGCCACAACACGGTCAAGGACCACCGGCTGCGCGCCGTGGTCGCCACCGGGCTGACCACGACCACGCACCAGGCGGAGTCGATCTTTGAGGTCGTCACCCGCCAAAACCAGGTCGGCCCTAACTGGCAGAACCCGACCAACCCGCAGCACCAGCAGGCCTTCGCGACCGTGCACAACGAACAGCGCGGCGTGGTGGTCGGAAACTACGGCCTCAACGAGTACGAGGTCAGCCCGACCGGCGACACCATCGCCGTGACGCTTCTGCGCTGCATCGGTGAGATGGGGGACTGGGGCTACTTCGAAACCCCGGCGGCCCAGTGCCTCGGCGACTTCACCGCGGCCTTCTCTTTGACCTTCACCGACGGCAGCGAGGCCGCTCAGCTTGCCGCCTACCAGGCGGCCCGCGCCGCCCAGGTGCCGGTGATCACCAAGCAGACTGGCGCCCACGCCGGCAGCAAGCCGGTCCAAGCGACCTACCTGACCGTCAGCGACCCGGCCTTTGCCGTGACCGCGACCAAGCAGGGGGCGGACGGTCTGATCGTGCGCGGTTACAACATGACCGGGGAAGCCAAGCCGCTGACCGTCGAGTACGACGGCAAGCCGGCGGCCGGGCTTTTGGACCTGGTCGACAAACCGCTTGCAGGTGACGTGACCGCCGCGCTGCGGCCGGCCGAGATTCGGACCTACCTGTTCAAGTAACTTGTACACCGCCGCAACCGCGGGCACCTGTGTCCGCGGCTGTTGCGGTGCCCGGAGGAGGAAATTATGACGGATTGGCAAGGCGTTCCAAGCAAGTACCAAGACGCGGTGGCCCTGATTGCAGGCGCGCACCACGACAACGACGTGACGGCCAAGGTGACCGTGGCCCAAGGCGATCCCGGGCTGACCCTGACCCGCGACGGCGCAAGCGGCACCATCACTTACGGCACCGTGCACGAGCTGATGCGCGGCGTCACGCTGTGGCTGGGCCACGCGCAGCACGAGACCAGCTTTGCACTGCACGAAACCCCGGCGTTCGACGAGGTCGGCGCGATGATCGACCTGGCGCGCAACGGCGTGCTGTCGGTGCCGGGGCTCAAGCGCGTGATCGTGCGCATGGCAAGCCTCGGCTACACGGAAATCTGGATGTACATGGAGGACGTGTTCGAAGTCCCGGAGGAGCCGTACTTCGGCCACCTGCGCGGCCGCTACAGTCAGTCCGATCTCCACGAACTGGCCGTGTTCGCCGATCGCTTCGGCGTGCGGCTGGTGCCGGCCATCCAGACGCTGGCGCACTTGCAAAACGCGCTGAAGTGGCAAGCCTTTCAGGAGATCAAGGACACCCCGGACGTGCTGTGGGTCGAAAAGCCCGAGACCACCAAGTTCCTGCGTGAGCTTTTGAAGGCGGCCACCGCGCCGTTTTTGACCAACAAGATTCACATCGGCATGGACGAGGCGTACGGCTTGGGCATGGGCAACCGCGCGGTCAAGGAGGGCTTCGTTGATCAGCAGACGCTGATTCAGGCCCACCTGAAGACAGTCGCGGCGCTGTGTGAGGAGCTTCACCTCGATCCGTACATGTGGAGCGACATGTGGTTCACCATCGCCAGCCCGACGCACACCATGTACGACGAAACCGTGCACTTCACGCCGGAGTTCGCCGCGCAGATGCCCAACGTCGGTCAGGTGTACTGGGACTACTACCACGAGGACGTCGAGACCTACGCAGCCCGGCTGGCCCAGCACTTCGAGTTGCAAAAGCCGGTGGTCTACGCCGGCGGTCTGTGGACCTGGCCGAGTCTGGCCCCGCACCAGGAGAAAATGCTGCAGTCCGTCAAAGCGGGCATGACCGGCGCCAAGCAGGCCGGCGTGCGCCAGGCCGTGGCCACCATGTGGTTCGACGACGGCGCCGAGACGCCGTTTGCCGCCTCCTGGCTGGGGCTTCAGACCTTCATCGAGTACCAGTACCACGACACGGTGAGCCCCGAATTTTTGGCCCAGCAGTTCAAGCTGATGCAGGGCGAGGACGCCGCGGCGTTCATGCTGTTGGACGAGTTCGACCACGTCGAAGGCAACCCGGTCAACCTGACCGGCGAAAACACCAGTAAGCTGGTGCTCTACGAGGACCTGTTGCTCCAGAAGTACCGCGTCAACCTCGGCAAGTTCAACCTGGCGGCGCACTACGACAGGCTCGCAGGTCAGCTGGCGACAGTGACCACCACCGCGGTCAGCCGGCCGCTGTTTGCCTACTACCACGCGCTGGCCAAGGCGCTGGCCCAAAAGGCGCGCGTGCTGGTCGCCCTGCAGCAGCTGATTCACCAGCCACGCCGCGACGCCGGCGAGGTGGTGGCGCAGCTGGTCACGTACCGCGACCTGTTGACCGCGACACTCGATGCCTACCGCCCGGTCTGGCACGACGAGCGGCGCGGCAACGGCTTTGAGGTGATCGATATCCGCTACGGCGGCCAGTTTGCCCGCATCAACACCGTGCTGTGGCGCCTTGGCGAGTGGGAGGCCGGCAACGACGACCTCGCCGAGCTGCACGCCAAAGCCCTGCCCGCCGACAAGTGGACCAGCGGCCCAATCGGCCACGGCCTGTACATGCAGATTGCAAGCGCCTGTGACATTTCACGCTAGGCGCGCATCATGACCCCTCGGAAGCACCGCGCCAAGCCGCGGTGCTTCTTTGTGGTTGGCGTCGGCTTGCGGCTTGCAGGCGGACGCGGCTGGCGTGTCGGCCCGGGCGCCATCGCCCGGACCACAGCCGTGGCTCACGGTGCCGTGGTTTGGGGCAGAGAGGAGCTACGGGAGCCGCCTTTGTAAGCCTTTTAGAATTTTGTTACAATGCTAGTGAGTTGCGGCCGACGCGGGGTTGTTCCGGCGGCTGCACGTGATAGAATGAACACTTACGGGGCCGGCACGTGGCTCGCACAAGAAAGGACGCGGTACGATGTTAGGACGCGGTATCAATAGTATTTTCACGAAGGTGTTCATCTTGCTGATTCTGAACCTTCAATTCTGGCTGTTCACCATCATGGGGCTGGTGGTGCTGGGCGTCGGCCCGGCGCTGCGCACAATCGCCGAGCTGTTTTCCGCCAACCAGTGGGAGCTGGCCGACTACCGCTTCAAGGACAGCTGGGCGCTGTTCAAGACCCACTTCTGGCAGGCCAACGGTCACTTCTGGATTTTCGGTGCGGTCTTTGGCGTTCTCAGCTACAGCTTGTACCTGTCCACACAGCTGAAGTTCGGCTGGATGGTGTTCATTCAGTTCATCATTTTGTTCGCACTGCTTCTGTGCGCGACATCCGGGCTGTTCACGCTGTCGATTGAGAGCCACTACGAGATCAGCCTTAAAAACGCGTTTCGCCTGGCCATCGGGCAGTTCTTCCAGAACTTCCTGCAGCTTCTGGTGTACTTCGGCGGACTCGGGGTGATCATCATCCTGACGGCCAAGGCCATGGGGCTGATCCTGTTTCTGAGCATCGCGGCGGTGGTGGTCTGGACCCACATTCAGTCCGCCCGCTGGTACGCGCAGATTGACGCGCAGCTGGCGTAGGATGCGGCGGTCGAACTTTCAGCGCCTGATGCAGTGGTACACCCTGATCCTGTCGATCATGGTGATCGGGGTGACGCTGGTCGCCGGCATCATCAGCGTGGACAGCTACAACGCGCAGATTCGCCAGGCCAAGACCTACGCCCGCCAGCGCGTGGCGTCGGCGCTGCTGCGCTACCAGGAGGTCACCAGCGACTTCGCGCGGCAGCTGGGCGCGGACCAGTCGAACCTGGGCTCGCTTGAGGCGTATTTCTCCGAATCCGTGCCGAGCTATGCGCAGTACGCGCTGAACGCGGCGGAAAAAGGGGGCAACTACTTCTACTGGCCGCAGCAGGTCTTCAATTTCTTCATTAATCACGATGAGGTCGACAAGCTCGAACTCGTGCTGACGTCGGGCAAGAACCACTTCGTTGCGACCAGGCTGAACCGCTCGGGCCGCATCGCGCCCAAGGCCCAAGTGTCGGCCGGCGCGTTCGTCGCGCCCTTGATCAACAGCAGCTCCCAGCTGGATTCGGCCGGGACGCTGGGGTTGACCTTCAACGACACCAGTCTGATCTCGCAGCTGCGCCAGAGCCAAAGCCCGGCACACATGCAGATTCTGGTGGTCAACGACCGCGGGGCGCTGTTGACCCACTACGCGGACTCTTCGGTCACCGCCGGCGAGAAGACGGAGCTGATGCAGGCCTTTCGCCACGGCACGCTGAAGAGCAACAACCACTACACGGTGGATACCTACCAGGTCGGCTCGACCACGGTGAACGACCAGGCGACCATGATTGTCGCCATCAACCGCTCCGGCCTGGCCAACATGATGATCTGGCACATCCTGCCGATCGCCGGGCTGGGGCTGATCGTGCTGCTTTTGCTTGGCACGACGCTGTGGGTCACCTTCCTGCGCTACCAGCGCCAGCTTTCGACCATCGTGACCACTGTGTCGGCCGTCAGCTCGGGCAACCTGAGCGCGCAGGTGCCGATTGTCAGCTCGCACACCGACCTGTCGGAGCTGGCCTCGGGCATCAACACGATGCTCGACGACATCAACCAGTACATCAACACCATCTACAAGCTGCAGATGGCGCAGCAGCAGGCCAGCATGAAGGCGTTGCAGGCGCAGATCAACCCGCACTTCATGTCCAACACCCTGGAATACATCCGCATGGCGGCGCTCGATGCCGACCAGCCGGACCTCGCCAAGGTGGTGTACAGCTTCGCCGCGCTTTTGCGCAACAACACGGACCTCTCGGCGGTGGCGACGCTCGATTCCGAGCTGACCTTCGTTGAAAAGTACATTTACCTCTACCAAGTCCGCTTCCCGGACCGGCTGGCGTACCAAGTCGAGATCGATCCGACGCTGGCTGACCTTGAGCTGCCTAAGTTCAGCCTGCAGCCGCTGGTCGAAAACTACTTCGTCCACGGCGTCGATTTTTCCCGCCACGACAACGCCATCTCGATTCGCGCCACGCGCACCGAAACCGGCGTGCGCATCGTGATCAAGGACAACGGGCGCGGCGTCATCCCGGCCGACCTGGCGCGGCTGAACGTGCGCATGACCGAGCCGCTGGGCAACTCCCAGCACGAGTCGATCGGGCTGCAGAACGTGTACGCCCGGATGAGCAACTACTTTGGCCCGAGCTTCCGGATGCGCCTGCAGGGCAACGACCAGGGCGGCACCAGCGTGGTGGTCAGCTTTGACGTGGACCCGGTCAGGCGTCGTCACCAGACCCCGATGCTGCCTGGCGGGCCAACGGCTTAGGCAAACCGTCGGAATTGTGGGTTGAAAAGGGTGGGGGCAGCGGCTTAAGCTCGAAAGGGCGGCCGGGCGCTAAGCCCGCGCTTTTCCACCCTCTAAACGGGTTCCCCAAGGCAACGCCGGTTCGGCCAGCTAGGACCGGCACTCGGGCCAAAGAGCGGCCCAAGCGCCAGTCCTACGCTGGCCGACCGGCTAAGCCCGCCTTGGTCCACCCTCTGAAAGGAGTTATCCCCATGAAACGTGTGATGGCAGTCGATGATGAGTTCATGATTCTGCGGGGCATTCCCAAGCTCATTGACTGGGCCGCGCTGGATCTGACCATCGTGCAGACCGAGCAGAATCCGGTGGCCGCTTTGACCTATCTGCAGCACGAGCCGATCGACATTCTGCTGTCGGACATGAACATGCCGGAGATGGCCGGCCCCGAGTTCTTGGCCGCGGCCCGCCGGCTGCAGCCAAACATGCAGATCATCGTGCTGTCGGGCTACGGCGACTTCGATTACGTCAAGGCCGGCCTCGAGCAGGGCGCGCTGAACTACCTGCGCAAGCCGATCGACCCCGACGAGCTGGTCAAAACGCTGCAAAAGGCGCTGCGGCAGCTCGCCCAGCACGACACGGCGGATCAAAACGCGCAGCTGGCCCACCAGGCGCTGACCCGCGAGCTGGTCACCGGCCGCTCGCAGGCCCCGGTCGACCCGGCCGCGGCCCACCTCGCGCTCAGCCTGCCGGACAACTGCGAGTGGCGCCTGCTGGCGATTCTCAATCCGCAGCAGCGGGCGGCGCTGCAGGCCGACCTAGTGTCGCAGCGCGAGGTTGCCGGCTTCTTTTCCGAGGGTCAAGACGTGATTGTGCTGTTCACCGGGACCACGATGCAAGTGCGCCAGTTCCTCGATCAGCTGCCCGACAGTGTCGGGCCGACTCGCCGGCCGGTGGTGGTATCGCCGGTGATCAAAAACCACGCGGCGATTGCCGACGTCTATCAGCGCGTACGCTGGGCGATCAACCGGCGGTACTTTTTCGCCGTCGCCAACGGACTGGTGATCCTACCGGAGCAGGAGGCGGGCCCGAGCGTGAAGCTGCCGACGGTGGACACACTCAAGGGCGAGCTGCGCGACGTGCCGCTGACCGGCCTGGCCGACTGGCTGAACGCGCGCTTCTCGCAGATGGAGCAAGAGGATGCCTCAGTCGAACTGACCCGCCAGATTGCGGTGGTCATCCTGCTGGCGATGCGCGCGCTGCACCCCAGCTACGAGCTGACCTCCGCGAGCTTCGGGCGCATCAACGGGGCGGCGACGGTCGCCGAGCTGACGGATGTGCTGCTGACAACGGCGGCGTCGATGTCGCAGACGGCGCAAAAGCGCTACTCGCGCAACGTCTCCGAGGTGCTGGGCATCATTTCCCAGCGCTTCAAGGAGCCGCTGACCCTCGGCGACATCGCCGGTGACCTGCACCTCAGCCCGGTGTATTTGGGCCAGCAGTTCAAAAAAGAGGTCGGCCAGACGGTTGCGCAGTACCTCAACGACTACCGGATCAACCAGGCGATCCAGCTGCTGGAGCGCACCGAGATGGACGTCAACGAGATTGCGCACGCGGTCGGCTACCAGACGGCCAGCTACTTTTTCAAGACGTTCAAAAAGCAGTTGAACATGAGCCCGGGCGAGTACCGCGAGGTCGCCTTGGCCGCACCGAGCGAAAGCGGGCGACAGGCATGAGACTGAACGTGGCGACCTTCAACATCGCCGGCGGCAACGCACCGGACCTCACCGCCATCACGCGCCTGTGCGAGCGCGAGCGGCTGGACCTAGTCGGGCTACAGGAGGTGGACCGAAACACCCGGCGCAACCCCTACGACATGCCGGCGCTTCTGGCGGGCCAGACCTACACCTACCGGTTCGCCGCGGCCATGCCGTTGATGGGCGGCGAGTACGGCATCGCGACGCTGGCCGCCGGGCCGCTGCAGGCGTCACGCGCGGTCGCCTACACCACTCACGGGCTGGAGCCGCGCGTCTTTCAGCGCAGCCTTTACACCCGAGACGGCGTGACGCTTGCCGTGTACAACACGCACCTGTCCTTTGAAACCCCGGCGCTTAGGCGTCAGCAGGCGGCGGAGCTGCTCGCCGCAATGCGGGCGGAGGACGGCCCTGCGGTGTGCTTCGGCGATTTCAACTGCGACCAGTCGCAAGACGAGTGGGCAAGCTTCAACCCGCTGCGCCGGGTGAACGGGAACAGCACGTGGTTTGAAAGCTTCATCGGCCGCGACGACACGATGAAGGTGATGACCATCGACAACATCCTGATGACGCCTGACGTGCGCTTTGAGGGCGCGCGGCTGGTGCCGACCATCCTGTCCGATCACCGGATGCTTGAGGCGCAGCTGATCATCGCGTGATCATCAGGTTTGAACAACACGGGGACTGGCCACATTATGGCCAGTCCTTTTCAGTTGACAGCCTCGCCAGTGGGTGTCGCGTCGCTCGGTCCGATGGTGGCGGCGACCGCCGCCGTCGCGACTCGCCGATGTCACCTTAAATTTGACCAGTAATCTCCATAGTTTGGCTAGTCCACGGATTCTGAAAGCGCTTTATAATGTAAATGTTAACAAAACTGCACATGTGCTTTGCCTGCGACGGCAGGCTTCCATCGCACCATCATCGCTCATTGGCCCAAATCTTGGGGCCCGCATAATTCGTTTTGGTAGTTGGGGTTCATTCAAATTATGTTCAGGAGGTACTTGTGATGAGAAAGTGGCAAAAGGGTTTAGCATTGGCTGGCACTGCAGCGGCAACACTGGCACTAGTGGCCTGTGGCAAGGGTAACGATAGCGGTGACAGCGGCAGCAAAGGGAGCAAGGTCACCGTGACCATGTACCGTCCAGGGGATGTGCTGGACAACGACAAGGCCATGATGAAGATCGTCAACAAAGAGATTCAAAAGCAGTACCCGAACGTGGAGCTGTCCATCAAGCCGCTCTCCTGGGGGGATTACGGCCAGAAGTTCAACGTCATGCTGACTTCCGGCGACGGCTTTGACCTCGCGTTCTCTTCCGGCAGTTACGTCGACAACGCACACAAGGGCGCGTTCACCGACCTGACGCCGTTGATTAAGAAGTACGCGCAAAAGGCATACGATGCCATTAACCCGGCGTACTGGAAGGGTGTCAAGGTAGATGGCAAGATCTACGGCTTCCCAACCAACGCCAACGTTTACTCGCAGGAAACGCTGACCTTCAACGACACGTTCCTGAAGAAGTACAACATCGACGTGTCCAACGTCAACTCGCTGCAAGACGCGACCCCGGCACTGGCGGCCTTCCACAAGGCTAACCCTGGTGTCGCGGCGTTTGCCATCGGCAAGGGCTACCACGCCCCGGCGTTCGGGCCTGACAACAGCTACGAGTACCCGCTGAGCAACGCGTACCCGTTCGTGATCGACCAGACCGGCAAGTCCACCAAGGTGGTTAACCCGTACAACACGCCGACCCTGCAGAAGAACCTGAAGACGCTGCACGAATGGTACCAGGCGGGCTACATTCCAAAGGATGCCGCAACGTCAAGCACGGCCTACAACCTGCCTGAGGATACCTGGTTCACCCGCGTCGAGACCAACGGCCCATTCGACTACGGTGCAACCGCGTTGAACAACGCACGTACCGGCAAGACGGCAACCGTGCGCCAGATTTCCAAGCCTTACAAGTCCACGTCTGATGCCCAGATGGCGATGTACGTGGTTTCCAAGTCCTCCAAGCACAAGAAGGAGGCCGTTGAAGTCCTGAACGCCATCAACACCAACAAGAAGATCCTGAACACCATGGTTTGGGGCATTGAGGGCAAGCAGTGGGAATTCACCGACAAGGCGAAGGGCAAGATCAAGACCCTGGATGGTTACAAGCAAAAGACCTACTACGGTGCTTGGATGACCGGGAACAACAAGCTGCTTTACACCAAGGACGAAGTGACCGACGCGATGATCAAGGATCGCGACAAGAAGATTGCGGAGGCCAAGGAGTCTGCCGGGCTGGGCTTCGTTCCGGACACCACGTCTGTGAAGACGGAAATGACCAACATCTCCAACGTTGTCAGCAAATACTCCGACATCATCAACACCGGGACGGTTGAGCCGATGGGCGCAATCAAGAAGATGAACGCCGAGCTGAAGAGCGCCGGTTGGGACAAGGTTCAAAAGGTGATCCAGGATCAGTACGACAAGTTCCGTTCTGAAAACAACTAAGCATCGCCGAGAAAGAGACTGGAGGCTTCCAGTCTCTTTTTACGGGTTGCAAAAAGGGTCACCGACTGGCCGTATTCGCGCCAAGACATTGAATTTGTGAAGTAAGACCCTTAATATGGCAAGTCGTCAAACTTGTAAACGCTTTATACTGAATAGTGTAGTCGTGAGCCACAAAGGAGGGATGGCAATGCAGACGAAACAGTCCGCGGTCGTCGGGGGTAATAACAAGGGCTTCATCGCCAAGATGAAAAAGAACAGCACGTTTTTCCTGCTGGTCGCACCAGGGACCATCTTCCTGATCATCTTCTTTTACATTCCCGTGTTGGCCAATGTCGTGGCGTTCCAGAATTTCCAGTACTCGGATGGAGGCTTCCTGTACAGCCTGTTCCACAGCCCGTGGGTCGGGTTCCAGAACTTCATCTTCTTCTTCAAGTCCGCCGACTTCTGGCTGGTACTTCGCAATACCGTCGGGTACAACCTGACGTTCCTGCTTCTGAACTTCTTCTTTGCCATTTTCTTCGGCATTGTGATGAGCCAGATGCGCAACATGCGGCTGCTTCGGGTCTACCAGACCTCGATGCTGTTCCCGTACTTCCTGTCTTGGGCGATTCTGGCCTACTTCCTCTACGCCTTCTTGAGCGCGGATAAGGGGATCATCAACCACATCATCACCGGGGCGGGCGGCACGGCCATCGACTTCTACAACACGCCGTACGTCTGGCCGTTCCTGATCGTCTTCATGGGCGTTTGGAAGGGGATCGGCTACAACAGTATCCTGTACTTCGCGACCGCTTCCGGCATCGACCCGTCGTACTACGACGCGGCGATGATGGACGGCGCCAACAAGTGGCAGCAGATTAAAAACGTCACGCTGCCGCACATCCTGCCGATTGCGACGTTGATGCTGATCATCAACATCGGCGGCATCTTCCGGTCCGACTTCGGGCTGTTCTACCTGCTGCCGCGCGCTTCGGGCACTTTGATCAACGTGACGCAGACGTTCGATACCTACGTCTACCGCGCGTTGACCACGACCAGCGACATCGGCATGAGCACCGCGACCGGTCTGATCCAGTCCGTGGTCGGCTCGGTCATGATCCTGGGCTCCAACGCGATTGTTCGTAAGCTGCAGCCGGATTCGGCACTGTTTTAGGAGGCGCGCGCATGGCAAAAAAGAAAAAAGTCGTCAGCGCCGTGGACATCCGCAAGTTCAGCGCCGGCACCAACCTGTTCTTCAACATTTTTCTGGGCATCTTCGCCTTCACCTGCGTGGTGCCGTTCGTCTTCATCATCATCCTGTCGTTGACCAAGGAGTCGGACATCACCCTGTACGGCTACCAGTTTTGGCCGAAGCACTGGACGTTGGCGTCTTACACGTACCTGACCGGTATGGGTGGCCAGGTCGGCAAGTCCTTCCTGATTTCCGTCATCGTGACGGTGGTCGGGACCATCATGAGTTCGACCTTCACGTCGACTTACGCCTACGCGATTTCGCGGCGTGACTTCGACTACAAGAAGTTCTTCACTGTCTTCGCCCTGATCTCCATGCTCTTCACCCCGGGCATGGTGCCGAACTACTTGGTTGTCACGCAGATGCTGCACCTGAAGGACAGCATCTGGGCCCTGATTCTGCCGGCATCCTTCGGGGTGTTCAACGTGTTGATCATGCGGACTTTCTTCCTGACTAACATTCCGGAATCGATCATCGAGTCCGCCCGCATCGACGGGGCGTCTGAGCTGAAGATTTTCCGCAGCATCGTGGTGCCGCTGGCGGTGCCCGGGATTGCGACCATCTCGCTGTTCTCCGCTTTGGGCTACTGGAACGACTGGTTCAACGCGATGCTGTACACGGACAGTCCGGATGTGACGCCGCTGCAGTACCTGCTGGTTAAGATCCAAAACAACATCACGATGTTGACGCAGCAGGCGGCCCAGGGCGGGTCGACCATGGCGGCCGGCACGGAGATCCCGTCTGAAGGCATGCGCTTCGCCGTCGTCGTG
Source organism: Lacticaseibacillus kribbianus (assembly GCF_020180945.1). Lineage (GTDB taxonomy): Bacteria > Bacillota > Bacilli > Lactobacillales > Lactobacillaceae > Lacticaseibacillus > Lacticaseibacillus kribbianus. The sequence goes on from NZ_JAIPUL010000001.1 coordinate 512,570, forward strand.
GTCGCCACCTTGCCAATCGCCCTGACGTACCCATTCTTCCAGAAGTACTTCGTCAAGGGCATGACCGTCGGCGGGGTCAAGGGCTAGACCGTTTTCAACACCATCACAAGCACTCGCAACCCGTATCTGTTCACAACCGGACCTGGAGGCAGGGCCGGCCAGGGGACCGCGGAATCTGCGCACACTCCCTTGCCGTGTCCTGCCATTTTTGTTGCCTGAGCGCCTCGTGAAATGGTTAACGAATTATCTCAATGTGGTACCAACTGGCTGAAAGCCAAAAAATTGTGTTTTGTAGGAGGAACTAAGCTATGAGTAAGTGGCAAAAAGGATTAGCACTCGCAGGCACCGCTGCGGCGGCCCTCGCCCTCGTGGGTTGTGGCAAGAGCGGCAGCAACGGTGACAGCGGCAGCAGCAATGGCAAAGTGACCGTGACGATGTACCGCCCCGGTGACGTTTTGACCAACGACAAGGCCATGATGAAGATCGTCAACAAGGAGATCCAAAAGCAGTACCCGAACGTTCAGCTGTCAATCAAGCCCCTTTCCTGGGGCGATTACGGCCAGAAGTTCAACGTGATGCTGACTTCCGGTGATCCGTTCGACCTGGCGTTCTCCTCAGGCAGCTACGTGGACAACGCCCACAAAGGCGCGTTCACAGACCTCACGCCACTGCTGAAGAAGTACGCCAAGAAGGCCTACGATGGCATCAACAAGGCCTACTGGAAAGGGGTCACCGTCAACGGCAAGATCTACGGCTTCCCGACCAACGCGAACGTTTTCTCCCAGGAAACCCTGACCTTCAACGACACCTTCCTGAAGAAGTACAACATCAGTGTTGACGACGTGAAGACCCTTCAAGACGCCACCCCGGCGCTTGCGGCCTTCCACAAGGCCAACCCTGGCGTCGCGGCGTTTGCCATCGGCAAGGGCTACCACGCCCCGGCCTTTGACGCCACTCACAGCTACGAGTACCCACTGAGCAACGCCTACCCGTTCGTGATCGACCAGACGGGCAAGACCACGAAGGTTGAAAACCCGTACGACACCAAGACGATGCAAAAGAACCTCAAGACCCTGCACAGCTGGTACCAGGCGGGCTACATCCCACAGGATGCCGCAACCTCCAGCACCGCTTACAACCTGCCTGAGGACACTTGGTTCACCCGCGTCGAGACGAACGGTCCCTTCGACTACGGCTCAACCGCTTTGAACAACGCCCGCGGCAACGGCAAGACCGTCACCGTCAAGCAGATTTCCAAGCCTTACAAGGCGACGTCCGACGCCCAGATGGCGATGTACGTGGTCTCCAAGTCTTCCAAGCACAAGAAGGAAGCCGTTGAGGTCCTGAACGCCATCAACACCAACAAGAAGATCCTGAACACCATGGTTTGGGGCATCGAAGGCAAGCAGTGGGAATTCACCGACAAGGCTAAGGGCAAGGTCAAGACGCTCGATGGCTACAAGGAAAAGACCTACTACGGCGCTTGGATGACCGGGAACAACAAGCTGCTTTACACCAAGGACGAAGTGACCGACGCGATGATCAAGGATCGCGACGACAAGATCGCCAACGCCAAGCAGTCTGCCGGCCTGGGCTTTGTTCCGGACACCACGTCTGTGAAGACCGAAATGACCAACATCGCCAACGTGATGAGCAAGTACTCCGACATCCTGAACACCGGGACCGCGGATCCGATGCCGACCATCAAGAAGATGAACGCCGAGCTGAAGAGCGCTGGCTGGGACAAGGTTCAACAGCTGATCCAAAAGCAGTACAACGAATTTCTGAAGAAGTAATCCGCCGTCTGCACACGGTCGAGTCGAAAGGCTCGGCCGTTTTTGTGCCCAGGGCTTTGAAAGGCGCACCTAGCGGGACGGATTGCCTAGCCAAGGCGCTTGGGCCGCACTTTGGCCCGAGTGCCTTGGCGTAGCAAGCCGCTCCCGCGTTGCCTTTCAAAGCCCGACGATGCCCAGGGCGGAGGCCGGCGCACTTAGCGGGACGGGTAGCCTAGCCAAGGCACTTGGGCTGTTCTTTGGCCCGAGTGCCTTGGCGTAGCAAGCCGCTTGCGCGTTGCCTTTCAAAGCCCGCCGACGCCCGACGCGCAGGAGGGCTCAGTTCGCGGCCGGCCGGGTGCTGCCATGCGGCGGTCGGCCGCGCTGCGCATTGTTGTCCGGCGCCAAGTCTGCTACACTACGGGTACGAACCAATGAGGAGGGCCATCGTGGCAAAAACACCGGTAGCAAAAAACGAAGAATTGACGGTCACGGTTGAGGATCTGACCTACGAGGGCATGGGCGTGGCCAAGGTTGACGGCTACCCGCTGTTCATCGACGGCGCGCTGCCCGGCGAGCGGGCCGTGGTGCATGTGGTGAAGGCGGAAAAGAAGTTCGCCTTCGCGCGGCTGAAGACGCTTGAAACCACGTCGCCCGACCGCGTGACGCCGCGCGACGCGGCCTACACGCAGACCGGCATCGCGCCGCTGCAGCACCTGGCGTACCCGGCGCAGCTGGCTTTCAAGGCCGCGCAGATCCGCAACCTTTACAAGAAGGCGCACCTGGACGTGCCGGTCAAAGAGACGCTGGGCATGGCCCAGCCGTCGGGTTACCGCAACAAGGCGCAGATTCCGGTGAGGATGGTCAACGGGCAGCCGACCACCGGTTTTTACAAGCGGCGCTCCCACGAGCTTTTGCCGCTCGAGGATTTTTACATTCAAGACCCCAAGATCGATACGGCGGTGCTGGTGGTGCGCGACCTGCTGCGGCGCTACGGCGTGCCCGCCTACGACGAGGCGACCAACACCGGTGTGATCCGCCACATCATGGTGCGGCGCGGCTACTTCTCGCACCAGATGATGATCGTGCTGGTCAGCCGGACCTGGGCCGTGCCTTACCTCGACGAGCTGGTGGCCGGGATCACCGCCGCGTTGCCGGAGGTCGTGTCCATCGTCTTGAACCTCAACGAGCGGGCGACCAACGTGATTCTGGGCAAAAAGACGCAGATGCTGTACGGCACGCCGTACCTGGAAGACAGCCTGCTGGGCAGCCGCTTCCGCATCAGCCCGCTGAGCTTCTACCAAGTCAACCCGACCCAGACCGAGGTGCTGTACACCCAGGCCGTTGAGGCGGCCGGGCTGACCGGCCAGGAGGTGGTGATCGACGCGTACTCGGGCATCGGCACCATCAGCCTGACCATGGCCAAGCACGCTAAGCAGGTCTACGGCGTCGAGATTGTCCCGGAGGCCGTCGCCGACGCGCGCGAGAACGCGCGGCTCAACGGCGTGACCAACGCCGAGTTCGTGCTCGGCAAGGCCGAGGACGTGATGCAGGCCTGGAAGGAAGAGGGGCTGCACGCGGACGTGCTGATGGTCGACCCGCCGCGCAAGGGGCTTGCCCCCGAGTTCGTCGCGGCGGTCGGCGTGATGCTGCCGCCCAAGGTGGTGTACGTCTCCTGCAACCCGGCCACCCTGGCCCGCGACATCGCGGCGCTTCAGGGCTTCGGCTACAAGGCGACCGCGACGCAGCCGGTCGACATGTTCCCGCAGACCACCTCGATCGAGTCGGTCACGGTGCTGACGCGGGCGGAGTAACCGTTAATACAGACACCTGCCACAGGCGCTCGGATTGCAGCCGCAATCCGGGCGCTTTTTTGGTGCCGGGCGGCTGGCGGCTTGGGCGCACGTTCGACGCGCGTGGGTGGCGCCGAGGGAAACGGCGGCTGAAATTTTGTGAAATCGGCAATTTTTTGGGCCGGCGTCAGCGGCGAAACGGCGGTTTTTCGCGGCGGCCGGGGCTTGTGAAGCACAGAAAACGTTTGACAAAAACGCGGCGAGGCCCGATAGTTAATCATTGTCAATGGCATAAACATTCAATGCGGTTGAAGTTCCACGCCATGGTGCGTAATTCCGCCTCACCACGGGGCGATGAAGGAGTTGAAAGTGATTTGTTCAAGCACGAATTTCAAAGCATCGTCAAACACAAGGGGTTGATGTGGGCGATGCTGGTGATCTTGTTCATTCCCTTTGCCTATTCGTTTTGCTTTTTGACCTCGGCATGGGACCCCTACGGCAACACCGGCAAGATTCCGGTGGCGGTGGTGAACCTGGACCAGCCCGCGGAGCTTGAGGGCGAACCGATCAACGCCGGGCACGACACGGTGGCCGAGCTGAAGGACGACAAGCAGCTCAAGTGGATTTTCTGCACGCCGGAGCAGGCCAAAAAGGGCCTGGCGAGCAACAAGTACTACACGGTCGTGACGCTGCCGAAGGACTTTTCGGCCAACGCGGCGACGCTGCTCGATGCGCACCCCAAGCAGATGAAGCTGACCTACCAGACCAACGGCTCTTTGAACTACGTGTCGGAGATCATCAGCCAGGTCGGCGCGGACAAGCTCAACGCGCAGATTCGCGAGAAGGTGACCACCGCCTTCGCCCAGGCGCTGTTCGCCAAGGTGTCCGAGATCGGCAGCCAGCTCAAGGTGGCCAAAAACGGCGCCAACAAGCTGGTGGCCGGCCAGACCACGCTGAAAGACGGCCTGGGCCAGTACACGGCGGGCGTGAGCCAGGTCGACGGCGGCCTGAGCCAGATGAACGGCCAGGTGCCGGCCTTGGCCTCGGGCGTCGCCCAGCTGACGGACGGCGGCAGCCAGCTACAGAGCGGTCTCGGCCAGCTCAACGGCAAGGCGCCGGCCCTGGCTTCAGGCGTGGGTCAGCTCAACGGCGGCCTCGCGACGCTCAACAGCAAGACCCCGGCCCTGGCCAGCGGCGTCTCGCAGCTGCAGGCCGGCGGCGTCAGCATCCACGACAACCTCGGCAAGATCAACGGTCAGGTCAACGGCAAGACGGCCGAGACGGACCTGACCGGGTCGGTGCAGAAGCTGACGGACGGCCTGGATCAGCTGTACAAGGCCGTGTCGACGAAGACCGGGGACGACCCGAAGTTCGTCGATGCGATCGACCAGCTGACGGCCAACCTGGAGCAGATTCAGACGGCGACCAAGGAACTGCCTTCGGGCGCCAGCCGCCTGAGCGCCGCGATGAGCAAGCTGCACAAGACGGTCACCAGCCAGATCGGGTTGTTCAAGACCTTCTACAATGACGCCAAGTACCCGGCCGTCGCCAGCATGATGGGCACCGGCAGCGGTTTTGACACCGAGAAAAAGGCGCTTGTGGCCGACCTCAACACCAGCAACAAGCAGATGCAGGCCGCCATCGACGCGGTCAGCGATCCGGACCAAAAGGCGGCGCTTGAGGCAGCCTTTGCCGCCAACAAGAAGGCGTCCGGGGCGGTTTCGACCAAGCTCGGCACCGCGTACATGGTGCTGAACACGGTCAAGTACAACCTGACCACGGAGGACACCGATCCGACGGTCAACCCGGACACCGGCGAGAAGGATCCCAAGGGGCTGTTGAAGGCGGTCGGCGAGCTCGACGACGGCCTGAGCCAGATCAACCTTGGCCTGAACACGCCGCGCCCGGCCGTCGGCACCGACGCGCAGTACACCTTTGCCCAGGGGCTGGCCGCCCTGGTCGCGGGGCTCAAGAAGCTCCAGGTCCAGGCGCCGACCTTGGTCGACGGCGTCAAGCAGCTCGATGAGGGGATCAACGCCCTGAACAAGAAGGCGCCGCAGCTGGCCTCCGACATCAACCAGCTCTACAATGGCGCCGGGCAGCTGTCCGGGGGGCTTAATCAGCTCAACGGTCAGGTGCCGGCTTTGACCAGCGGCGTCTCCCAGCTGTACGCCGGGAGCACGCAGCTGAACAACGCCGTGCCGGCCCTGCAAAGCGGCGTCAAGCAGCTTTACGACGGGTCGGTCAAGGAGGCCGCGGGGCTCAACGAGCTCAACGGCAAGGTGCCGACGCTGACCAGTGGCGTCAAGCAGCTTTACGACGGCACCCAGCAGCTGACGGCCAAAAACAAGCAGCTGACCTCCGGTGCGGACCAGCTTTTGGACGGCAACACGCAGCTGGCCACCGGGCTTGACGATGGCTACCAGCAGATTGTCGCCACCAAGCTGACCAAGCTGACGGCCAAGATGTTCGCGGCCCCGGCCCAGGACGTCCAGCTCAAGTACACGACGGTCAAGAACTACGGCGCCGCACTTGCACCTTACGTGCTGGCCCTCGCAATGTTTGTGGCGATCATCATCTTCAACTTCGCCTACCCGATGAAGCGGACGGAGGACGACGACCGCAGCCCGCTTGCCTGGCTGCTCGGCAAGCTTGCCATCGGCACCCTGGTCGCCGTTGCGGCGGCGTTGATTGAGGCCACGCTGATGCTTCTGATGATGCATCTGCCGGTGGCCAACGTCGCCGGGTTCTACGCGATGACGCTGCTCTTCGCGCTGGCCGCGCAGTACCTGACCATGGTCTTGAACCTCGCGTTCGGCCGCGCCGGCATTTTCATCGCCCTGGGGCTTTTGACCCTGAGCGGCTCCGGCGGCCTGTTCCCAGCGGAGACCATCAGCCCGCTGTACGAGTCGACGCAGAAGTTCCTGCCGATGACCTACGCGATCAACGGCTACCGCGAGGTGATCACCGGCGGGATGGCGACGGACACCACGGTCACAAGCGTCGTGATCCTGCTGGCCGTGGGCCTGATCTCACTGGCCCTGATGATTCCGGCGGTCATGATGCACCAAGGACTGAAGACGACGGATTAAGACACAGCCGGCGAAAAAGGGGGGAGCGCCGTGGCGGACGCACAGCTGTTGAACGACTACATTGAGATGTACTTCGAAACGTTCAAGAACATCGACGACCTGATCAATGCGCCGATGAAGGCGGACGGGTTGTCCTTCGAGCAGTTCTTCATCATGCACGACTTGGCGGCCGGCCACCGGCTGGCCATGACCGAGATTGCGCAGCGCCGCGGCGTCACCCGGGCGGCGATTTCGCGCCAGATCAAGGCGCTGATGGCCCGGGGGATGATCACGCAGGAGCGCCACGTGAGCGACCGAAGGCGGCTGCCGCTGGTGTTGACGGCAAGCGGCGCGGCGGTGGTCGCCCGCCTGGACGTCACCATCGCCGCGCGCTTCGACCGCTGGGTGGTCGCGCTCGGCGAGCCGGACGCCCGCGAGCTGCTGCGGCTGCTCCAGAAGGTCGGCGACAAGCTGATTCGCCCGGTGGTCCCCGCAGACGACGGCGCGTGACCCAAACCCTGAACAGACCTGCGAGCGCCAGCCGGGCAACCGGCTGGCGTTTTTTGCGTCCCAGCGCGACGAACCCAGCGCGGCGCAAGGCGCGCTGAGATCCCGGGTAGCGACAGGCAGGGCGTGGAGCGCCTTTAGCTAGCCGGGCGGCGCGGGGACGCCTTGGTTACCGGTATCGCGCTTTGGCAACCCGATGACGCGCACCACCGGGAGTGTTAAGCTTGGGGTAACGGTTTCAGGCGCACGCCCGGAATCAGAATGGAGGGCCTAACATGGCAACGGATAAGGAATTGATGGTCGCAGGCAAGCTGTACTACTCGGGAGGCGCGGAGCTTCAGGCCGGGCGCGAACGGGCGCGGGAGTTGGTGTACGCGTTCAACCAGACCGCCCCCAAGCAGATGGATGAGCGCCAGGAGATTTTGAACCAGCTGATCGACAGTCCGAGCGGCGATCCGTACATGGAGGTGCCGATCCGCGTGGACTACGGGGAAAATGTTCACGTTGGCCAAAGATTTTACGCCAATTATGACTGCATTCTCCTCGACATCGCGCCGATCACCATCGGCGACCACGTGATGTTTGGCCCGCGCGTCGGGCTTTACACGGCGGGGCACCCGCTGATTCCGGCCATTCGCAACGCCGACCTGGAGTACGGCCACCCGATCACCATCGGCGACAACGTCTGGCTGGGCGGCAACGTCACGGTGTGCCCCGGTGTGACCATCGGGGCCAACACCGTGGTCGGCGCCGGCGCCGTGGTGACGCACGATCTGCCCGCCAACGTGGTGGCGGCCGGGGTGCCGGCCAAGGTGATTCGGCCGATCACGGAAGCGGATAAGGCGGACTGGGAGGCCCAAAAGGCGGCCTACGAGGCGACCCACACGGCCGAGTGACCGAGGCCGGCGAGCTGGCTAGGCGGCGCTAAACTCCGGTCGGTGACGGCGGGGGCAATCGCGCGCAAGCCGCCGCGCCGCGCGGCATTACAGAAAGATTAGGAAGCCCAAAAAATATACTTGTTTTATGGTTGCTCGCGGGGTACAGTATCATGTGGGGTTACACGAGCACCCGGTTAGGCCGGGCGGATTTGACACCAAATTTCTAATCCAATAGAAAAGAGGCCACTCGAAATGAAGGCAAATGAACCGAAGAAGAAGCGCGAGGTCCTGCACTTTGCGGAGGAACCCGGGCAAAAGAGTTTAGACGAGGTCAACGGCTCCGTCGAGGTCCCCAAGAACGCGGGCTTTTTCCGCACCCTGATGGCCTACACCGGCCCCGGCGTCCTGATCGCCGTGGGCTACATGGATCCGGGTAACTGGATCACCTCGATCGCCGGGGGCGCGCAGTTCCAGTACCGCCTGCTGGCCGTCGTCCTGCTGTCCAGTTTGATCGCCATGCTGCTTCAGAGCATGGCCGCCAAACTGGGCATCGTGACGGGGAAGGACCTGGCGCAGCTGACGCGCGAGCACACCGGTAAGGTCTCCGGCTTCCTGCTTTGGATCGTCGCCGAGCTCGCCATCATGGCAACCGACATCGCCGAGATCATCGGCTCGGCGATCGCCATCAAGCTGCTGTTCAACATTCCGCTGATCGTCGGCATCATCATCACCGCCGCCGACGTCTTGATCCTGCTGCTTTTGATGAAGCTGGGCTTCCGCAAGATCGAGGCAATCGTCGCCACGCTGGTCGCCGTGATTCTCCTGGTGTTCGCCTACGAGGTCTTCCTCGCCAAGCCGAGCATCACCGGGATCCTCGAGGGTTACCTGCCGGTCAAGGAAATCCTGACCAACCACGGCATGCTGTACCTGACGCTGGGGATTGTCGGTGCGACCGTGATGCCGCACGACCTGTACCTCGGCTCGTCGATCTCCCAGACCCGTAAGGTGGACCGCAAGAACCGTGACGAGCTGGCCAAGGCCGTCCGCTTCTCCACCATCGACTCCAACATGCAGCTGTTCCTGGCGTTCATCGTCAACTCGCTGCTGTTGATCCTCGGTGCGGCGCTGTTTTACGGCACCAACTCCGACCTCGGTCGCTTCGTCGACCTGTTCCACGCGCTGAGCGACTCGCAGGTGGTCGGCGCTATCGCCAGCCCCGTGCTGTCCATGCTGTTCGCCGTCGCGCTGCTGTCGTCGGGTCAAAGCTCGACGATCACCGGGACCTTGGCCGGGCAGATCATCATGGAGGGCTTCATCCACCTGAAGATGCCGATGTGGGCGCAGCGCCTGCTGACCCGGCTGCTCTCCGTCACGCCGGTTCTGGTCTTTGCCATCTACTACCACGGCAACGAGGCCAAGATCGAGGACCTGCTGACCTTCTCGCAGGTGTTCCTCAGCGTGGCGCTGCCGTTTGCGGTCATCCCGCTGGTGGCCTTCACCTCCAACCGGGACTTGATGGGCGAGTTCGCCAACAAGACCTGGGTGCGCGTGTGCGCCTGGACCGCGACTTGGGTGCTGATCGCGCTGAACGTGTACCTGATTCTTCAGACCTTGGGCATCGTGGGCTGACCCTCGCTGCCAAAAAGGCGATTGCCGTCACCGCTGCTGCGGTCGAGGCAATCGCCTTTTGTGTTATGCTGAGTTGGGGTTACGCCTGGTGTGCGGCGTGGGTGCCGCTTTGCGGGTTGCTTTGGCCGTAGTAGGCGTCCTTGCCGTGCTTGCGGTAGTAGTGCTTGTCCAGCAGGTACTGCGGCACGTGGCTGTCTTTGTGGCTCAGCGTCAGCGCGTGGTAGTCGATCTCGGCGACGACCTCCAGCACCTTGGCGTTGTAGACCGCCTGGGCCGGCGTCGCCCCCCAGGCGAAGGGCCCGTGCTGGGCGACCAGCACCGCCGGCACCGCGGTGGGGTCGATGCCCTCATCCTGGAAGGTGGTGACGATTGCGTTGCCGGTTTCCGCCTCGTAGGCGCGCTCAATCTGCGCCTGGGTCAACGGTGCGGTGACCGGCACGTCGCCGTAGAAGGTGTCCGCCGCGGTGGTGTTCAGGGCCGGCACCGGCAGCTGGGCGCTGGCGAAGGCCACGGCCCACGGTGAGTGGGTGTGGACGATGCCGCCGATGTCGGGGAAGGCGTTGTACAGCACCGTGTGGGTCGGCGTGTCGCTCGAGGGGTTCAGCCTGCCCTCGACGACCTCGCCCTTGAGGTTGACCACCACCATGTCATCGGGCGTCAGCTTGTCGTAGGCGACGCCCGAGGGCTTGATCACGAACAGGCCGGCGGCGCGGTCGATGCCCGAGACGTTGCCCCAAGTGAAGGTGACCAGGTCGAGCTTTGGCAGCTGCATGTTCGCCTCGTAGACTTCTTGTTTCAGTTGTTCAAGCATTGCAATTCCTCCGTATCATTTTTGCTAAGCGGTGCGCGGACTTGAGCTTCGGCGCGCCAAGCGGTAGAATTTATCCGCACCAATCTAAGGGAGACGCGAGCTTATGGAAAAAAAGTACCAGGCGGTCACGGCCGCCATCCGCGGTTGGATCGCGGACGGGCAGTACGGCGACGACGCCCAGCTGCCGACCGAAAGCGCGCTGATGCAGCAGTTTGCCGTCAGCCGCCACACCATCCGCAAGGCGCTGGCCGAGCTTGAGGCCGCGGCTTGGGTTTACCGCGTGCAGGGGGCCGGCAGCTTCGTCACCCCTAAGGCCAAGCGGGGAGCCGGTCAGCCGGCGCAGGGCACCGTGGCGGTGATTGCGACCTACCTGAACGATTATATTTTTCCCGCCATCATCGAGGGCGTGGAGCAAACACTGAGCGCCTCCGGGGTCGCGCTGATGCTGGCCAGCACCCGCAATGACCCGGCGCTTGAGGCCCAGACGCTCGCGCGTTTTCTTGCCAACCCGGTGTCCGGGCTGATCATCGAGCCCAGCCAGTCGGCCTTCGAGCTCGCCAACCGCGACGGCTACCGCAAGCTGCTTGAGGCCGGGGTGCCGATGCTCACGATCAACGCGCGCGCGGCGGATCTGCCGGTGCCGGCCCTGGTGATGGACGATGCCGCAGGCGGGCGGCTGGCGACCGAGTACGTCCTGGCGCGCCACCACCGCCGCCTGCTCGGGGTGTTCAAGACCGACGACCAGCAGGGCATCGACCGCATGAACGGCTTCGTGACCGCGCTGCAGCGTATGAGTGGGTCGACCGCCGCCAGCCTCGTCACGTACCGCACCGAGACGGCCCCGGCAACGCTTGAGGCGCAGCTGACGGCCGTCCTGGCCCGCCCCGACCGGCCGACCGCCGTTGTCTGCTACAACGATACGGTGGCGCTGCGCGTGGCGACCGTGGCGCAGGGGCTGGGGCTGACCGTGCCGGCCGACCTGTCGTTGATCGGTTTTGACAACGCGGGGCTGGCCACCGCCACCGGGGAGCAGCTGACCTCGATCGACCACCCCAAGGCGCAGATGGGGCAAGACGCCGCGGCGATGATGCTTTCGATGCTTGCGGCCGCACCCAAGGCCGCGCTGCCCCAGTCGCGCGTGTACGCCCCGGTGGTGGTGCCGGGCGACACGGTGCGCGACTTGGCCGAATAACACGACAACCCACAGGCACGCCGAACGCGGCGTGCCTTTTTGTGTGCCGCGACAATCCCGCCGGGGCAGGCCGGTCCGGCGATGGCTCGCGCCCGTGGGAGCTGACGAATCCGGCGGGTGGTTGGCTGCCGCCTGCGGTCAGGACCAAGCGGCGTGCAGCGGCAGGTCAGCCCCTGCCAGGCGAATCGCGGGCAGGCCGCGCTGGTACTGGGCGATGTAGCGGTCAAAGCCCGCGGTGCCCGCGGCGGTCGGCGCAAGGGTCGTGCCGCTGGCGCCGGCAAAAATCACCCGGTCCAGGTAGTCACCAAGGTTGTCAAACCCGTGCGAATCCAGCGCGAAGGCCGCCAGCACCGCAGCGCCCCACGGTCCGCCCTCGCCGGCGTTTTGCATCACCGTGATCGGCGTGGCCAGGGCGTCGGCCAGCACCTGCTGTGCAATCTTCGGGGTGCGAAACAGCCCGCCCTGGGCCACCAGCCGCGTCGCGCGGATGCCCTCCGCCTGCACCAGCCGGTCGCTGCCGATCTTGAGCGGGGCGAAGGCGGCGAACAGCTGGCTTTGGATGAAGTTGGCCAGGGTGAAGTGCGCGTCCGGGGTTCGCACCGCCGACGGCCGCCCGGCGGCGACTGCGGTGATGTTTTCCCCCGACAGGTTGGCGTAGTTCACCAGCCCCCCGGCGTCCGCATCGGCCGCGGCGGTGAGTGAAAGCAGCCTGCCGTACAGCGCATCGGCGGCCTGGGGCGCACCGAGCGCCTCCGCCAGCTCGCCGAACAGGCCGAACCAGGCGTTGAGGTCGCTGGTGCAGTTGTTGGCGTGCACCATCGCGACCGGCGCGCCGGCCGGGGTGGTCACGCAGTCGATGTCCGGCTGCACGGTGTGAAGCGGCCGGTTCAGCACGATCATGGAAAAGGCCGAGGTGCCGACCGACACGTTGCCGGTGCCCGGCCGCACGCTGTTGGTGGCGACCATGCCGGTGCCGGCGTCGCCCTCCGGCGGGGCCATCAGCGCACCGGAGCGCAGGGTGCCGGTGGGGTCCAGCAGTTGGGCGCCGTGGTCCGTCAGTCGCCCGGCCGCGCTGCCGGCCGGCAGGGGCGTTGGCAGCAGCGCGCGCAGGCTCACCGGGTAGCCGGCCGCGGCCGCCAGCGCGTCGAACTGGGCCAGGCGCGCGGGGTCGTAGGCGCGGCCAGCGGCGTCAAGCGGGAACATGCCGGAGGCGTCGCCTGCGCCCAGCACCTTTTTTCCGCTGAGCTGCCAGTGGATGTAGCCGGCCAGCGTCGTCAGGAAGGCGAGGCGCGGCAGGTGCGCCTCGTCGTCGAGCATCGCCTGGTAGAGGTGGGCGACGCTGAAGCGCTGCGGCACGTTGAACGAAAGGGCATCGCTGAGCGCCGCGGCGGATTGGGCCGTGGTGTTGTTGCGCCAAGTGCGAAACGGCACCAGCTGCGTGCCGTCGGCGGCGAAGGCCAGGTAGCCGTGCATCATCGCGGACACACCGATCGCATCAAGCGTGGTCAGCGGGTGTCCGGTGGCCGCCTGCACCTGCGTCGCCACCTGGGCGATGCAGTCCTGAATGCCGCGCCAGGCGTCCTGCAGGTCGTAGGTCCAGTAGCCGGCTTCCAGCCGGTTCTCCCAGGCGTGGCTGCCGGTGGCCAGTGTCTGCGCCTGGCCATCGATCAAGACGGCCTTGATGCGCGTGGAGCCCAGCTCGATGCCCAGGCTGAGGCGCTCGGAGGGATGGCGGGTCATGGCGCTCACCGGCTTTCGTCCAGGTTGACGAAGGTGAGCTTGAACATGGTGGCGAGGTCTGCCAGCTGCGCCATGGTCAGCGTGGTGCTGAAGACGGTGTGGTGACCGCCGCCGTTTTGAATCCAGGCGGTGGCGCCCCGCTTCAGGCCGACCTTGGGCGTCCAGAGCTGGCGCGCAACCGGCAGGTGTGGGGCCGGGGCCTCGGCCGCCTTGGCGTCGACGCTGTAGCCGATCAGGCGGTATTCGTCGCCGAAGTCCGAAACGGTGACGTCGATCGCGTCGCCGACCTGGCCGTCAAAGACCAGCCGTGCCGGGTCCTTGCGGTCGCCGATGCCCAGCGGGTGAACCTCGACGCGCGGCTTGGTGGTCGCAAGCGTCGGGTCGACCTCCAGCATGTGGGAGCCGAGGATCACCTCGTGGCCCTGGCGCAGGTCCAGCGTGTAGTCTTCCATGAAGCCGGTCGCCCGGTTACCGCTGGCGATCTTGAGTAGGCGGTCCAGCGCCGCGGTCTTCCAGTCGCCCTCGCCGGCGAAGCCGTAGCCCTCGCGGTTCAGGAGCTGGACGGCCAGGCCCGGCAGCTGCTCAATGCCCCAGAGGTCCTCGAAGTTGGTGGTGAAGGCCGAGTAGCCGCCGCGCTCAAAGAAGCGCTGCATCGCGATTTTTTCCTTGAGCTGGTAGCGGACCTGCTGTTCGTAAAACGCGGGGTCGTTGGCGCCGACGACCAGGTCGTAGCGGGCCTTAAGGTCGGCGTACTCGGCGTCGATGTCGGCCTCACTGACGCGGGTCATCTCGTCCACTAGGTCGCCGATGCCGTAGTAATCGACGGTCCAGCCCAGCTGAATCTGGGCCTCAATCTTGTCACCCTCGGTCACGGCGACGTTGCGCATGTTGTCGCCAAAGCGCGCGACCTTGATGTTGAAGCTTTCGTTGTAGGCGACGGCGACGTCCATCCAGTCGGCGATTTCCTTTTGCACTGCCGCGTCACCCCAGAAGCCGTAGACGACCTTGTTGTGCTTGCGCAGCCGGGCGTTGATGAAGCCGTACTCGCGGTCGCCGTGGGCGCTTTGGTTGAGGTTCATGTAGTCCATGTCGATGGTGGCCCACGGAATGTCCTGGCGGAACTGGGTGGCCAGGTGCAGCAGCGGCTTTTGCAGCAGCTTGGTGCCGCGAATCCAGTTCTTAGCGGGTGAGAAGGTGTGCATCCAGGTGATGACGCCGGCGCAGGTGTCGTCGAAGTTGGCCTCCTTCATGCCGCGGGTGATGGTGGCCGCATCGATGGCGACCTCCTTGAGGACGACGGGGTAGGGCAGGGTCTTGGCCGCGTTCAGCGCGTCGACGATGTGTTCAGCATCGGCGCGCACCTGACGCAGGTCGTCCTCGCCATATAAAGCTTGGGAGCCGACGATGAACCAGAATTGATAGGAATGGGTTGTGAGCATGAGTTGTTCTCCTTGCTGGTCGCGAGGACCGGGTAATTGGTAGGGCTTTCGTCACGATACTAGAATATTTGTCCGGATAATTCAATTGCGACCGACGAAAATCGGACAACTAATCGGGCGACGGTGACCGGACGTCTCGGACGGCCGCGGAGATTTCCCGCGGTATCGGCCAAAAATCGGCTTTTGTTGGCGCAAGTGACTTGTCATTATCGGCGCAACCGACTAGAATTTGTACGTAAACTAGCCGCGCCGACGTCGCGTCGCCGCGGTCCAATCTCACAATGTGACCGCTGCCATCGGGCGGCGGCATGCGGAAAGGGAACAACTCAACATGGCAGACTTTCAACAATGGGCGCCGCGCGCGCCGATGGGGTGGAACAGCTGGGATTGCTTCGGTGCCTCCGTGACCGAGGCCGAGGTGCGCGCCAACGCCGACTACATGGCCGCCCACCTGCGCCAGTTCGGCTACACCTACGTGGTCGTGGACATCCAGTGGTCGCAGCCGAACCCGGACGGCTGGGCCTACCGCCCGTTCACCGACCTTTTGATGGACGACCAGTGCCGGCTGATCCCGGCGCCGAACCGTTTTCCCTCGGCAAAAGGCGACGGCGGCTTCACGGCGCTTGCGGATTACGTGCACGGGCTGGGGCTGAAGTTCGGCATCCACATGATGCGCGGCATTCCGCGCCAGGCGGTGCACCGCGACCTGACCTTCGGGGACGGGATCCGGGCGCGCGACGTGGCGGCCAACAACATCTGCCGCTGGAACCCCGACATGTACGGGCTTGACATGGCAAAGCCCGGCGCCCAGGCCTACTACGACAGCGTGGCGGCACTGTACGCCAGCTGGGGCGTGGACTTCATCAAGTGCGACGACATCGCCGACTCCACGCTGTACGGGATGATGAAGTCGGAGATCGTCGCGCTACGCCGGGCGATTGACAAAACGGGCCGTGAGATGGTGCTCAGCCTATCGCCGGGCCCGGCCGACATCAACGAGGGCGCCTTTTTGCAGCAAAACGCCAACATGTGGCGGCTGACCGACGACTTCTGGGACACCTGGCCGCAGCTTGAGGGGATGTTCCCGGTGGCCGCCAAGTGGGCGCCGTTCGTGCGGCAGGGCAGCTGGCCGGATCCGGACATGCTGCCGCTCGGGGCGATTCTTCAGCGCCAGGGCGGGCCGCGCTCGCGCTTCACGACCGCCGAGGCCCAGACGATGCTGACGCTGTGGTCGCTGTTGCAGGCGCCGATGTTTCTCGGCGGCGACCTGACGGCCAGTGGCCCCGAGGAGGCGCTTTACACCAACCCGAAGCTGATGGCGATGCGCGAGGACCTGATTGAGGCCTGGCAGGTTGACGCGGACGAGAAGCGGGTGATCTGGCACGGCCGCGGTGCAAAGAACGATTACGTCGCGGTGTTCAACCTGACCGAGCAACCTGTGCCGCTGCCAAAGCGGGCGGCGACCGCCGAGCCACTGTGGACGGCAGACGCCATCGCGCCGCACGGGGTTGCCGCCTGGGCGACGGCGCGGTAGCCAGCGCCACCCTGCGCTAGCCGGTGCCCTGAGACCGCGCTTCTCCGCCTTGGATATCGTCGGGCTGCGCGGGGCAACGCGGGCGCGGCTTGCTACGCCGGGATGCTCGGGCCAAAGTGCGGCCCAATCCCCCCGGCTAGGCAACCCGTCCCGCTAAGTGCGCCCCGCTCCGCCCTGGTCATCGTCGGGCTGCGCGGGGCAACGCGGGCGCGGCTTGCTACGCCGGGGTGCTCGAGCCAAAGTGCGGCTCAATCATCCCGGCTAGGCAACCCGTCCCGCTAAGTGCGCCTCGCTCCGCCTTGGAATACAAATAGCGCCAACTTCCAGAATCTTGGAAGTTGGCGCTTTTCTGTTGTCTTGGAAGACTTAAGTCAGACCAGGCGCTTGCGCAGCGCACCGGACAGCCAGTCGACGGCCGTGACCATGATGATGATGCCGATCAGGATGATGCCGACCCGCGGCCAGGAACGCGTCTGAATCGCGAAGATCAGAGGCGTCCCGACCCCGCCGGCACCGACCATGCCCAGGATCGAGGCAGAACGGATCGCGAGCTCGAAGCGGTACAGGGTGTTGGAGACGAATTCGGGGAGCAGCTGCGGCAGGGAAGCCAGGATGGTGACGTCCAGCCGGGTGCCGCCGGCCGCGGTGACGGACTCGCCGGCGCCGTTGTCCATGTTTTCGATCGCCTCGGAGAACAGCTTGGCGAGCATGCCGACACTGTGGAAGCCGACCGCCAGGACACCGGCGAAGGAGCCGGGGCCGACCGCCTTGATGAACATCAGGGCCATGACGATTTCTGGGAACGTGCGGATCGCGGTGAGCACGAACTTACCGGAGCGCGAGGTGAGCCAGAACTTGTTTTTGGTGTGCGCCGCCCAGAAGGCGAAGGGCAGGCTGATGATCGCACTGATGAAGGTCCCGAGGAACGCGATGCCCAGGGTTTGGAGCAGGGCGTTGGTCAGGTCCTCGCCGTCGCCGGTCCAGACGTAGCTCCAGTCGGGGTGAATCAGGCCGTCGAGCATGGACTTGGCCACCATCACCGCGTTTTGCTTGAGCTCGAAGCTCGGCATGCCGGTGAAGGACCAGACAATCAGGACGATGACGGCCGCCCAGCCGAGCCAAAACGGCCAGCGGTGCTGCGCCGGCTGTGCCGGCAGTTTTTTCATTTCGGTCATAGCAAGGCCTCCCGCATTTTACCACTGGTGTAATCGATCAACAGCACGACGATGAAGATGACCAGCACCATCAGGCCGACGCGGTCGTAGCGGAACATCGACAGGGCCTGCTGCAGGTAAACCCCGATACCACCGGCACCCAGGTACCCAAGCACGGTACTGGCGCGGACGTTGATCTCAAAGGCGTACAGCACGTAGGAGACGAAGTAGTTGGCAATCTGTGGGAGCACCGCGAAGCGGATGATCTCGAGGCGCCCGGCACCGGCCGCGCGCACGGCCTCAAGTGGGCCGGGGTCGATGGTCTCGACGGCCTCGTAGAACAGCTTGCCGACCATGCCGAAGGTGAAAATCGCCAGGGTGATGACACCGGCAACCGGGCCGATACCGACAACGGCAACGAACAGGGCGGCGAGCATCAGGTCAGGAATCGTGCGGACGATGTTCAGGATGAAGCGGAAGACGCCGACCACGACCTTGTTGGTGACGATGTTGCGGGCCACCAGCAAAGCGTATGGGAAGGCGAGCACGGAGCCGATCAGGGTCCCGATGACGGCCATCTTGATGGTTTCAATCATCGGCTGGAAGACGTAGGTGGTGTAGGACCAGTCGGGCTGGCACATCTCGACGAAAATCTTGGTGAACTCGCCGAAGTTCTCGAAGAACTTGCCCATGTGCGCGTCGGTGATGAAGGCCGACCAGATCAGCCCGAGCACCATGATGATGGTCAAGACCCACTTTTGCCAAGGAAAAGCACGCTTTGGTAAGGTCATCTTAACCCTCCTCTTCGCCGCTGTAGATCTGCGCCATCGTCGCGTCGTCGGCTTCTGAGACCGGCCCGTCGAAGACCTTCTCGCCGGCGCGGATGCCGATGATGCGGGTCCCGTACTCCTGGGCCAGCTCGACGTTGTGGAGGTTGATCAGAACCGTGATGCCCATCTCCTGGTTGATGCGGCGCAGGTCGTCCATGACGCGCTTGGTGGTCTGCGGGTCGAGGCTGGCGATCGGCTCATCGGCCAGAATGATCTTCGGCGCCTGAGTCAGTGCGCGCGCGATGGAGACACGCTGCTGCTGACCGCCGGAGAGCTGATCGGCGCGGGTGTAGACCTTGTCCTCAAGCTCGACGGTCTGCAGGGCCTCGTAGGCACGCTGCTTGTCCTCCGGGCTGAACAGGCCGAACATCATCTTCCAGGTCGGGTAGTAACCGACGCGCCCGGTCAGGACGTTTTTCAGCACCGTGGCGCGACGCACCAGGTTGAAGTTCTGGAAAATCATCCCGATGTTGCGACGGATGTGCAGCAGCTGCTTGCCGCGGGCCTTGGTGATCGACTCTCCATCGATGCGGATATCCCCGTTGGAAATATCGTGCAGGCGGTTCACGGCGCGCATGAGGGTACTCTTACCGGCACCACTCAGGCCCACAACGACAACGAATTCGCCAGGCATGATCGTCAAGTTAATGTCTTTGAGGCCGAGGACCCCATTGTCATAGATCTTGTTGACATGGTCGAATTCAATGACGGGCTTTGGTTCTGACATGTGTTTTCCTCCTGAAAACGCGGCCACAAATTTGATCGTGGCCGCGTCTAAGTATTGCCGCTTACGCGGCGTCGTGATTGCTCACGAGAACTGGTTATGTAGCGCCCCGGACCCCGGGGCGGGGGATTTGGCGCGGTCAGTGCCAAATCTTAGTGTACTACTTACTGCCGCGCTTGAGAAGAATCACTTCGCGTCGTCGTTGACGATCTTGTCGTACTTGCGGACGATGTCGAAGTTGGAATCCTTGGTGTTGACGTAGCCTTCGTGGGTGTAGATGGAGGAGATGATCGCGTGACCTTCCTTGGACTTCACAATCTTCTTGAAGGCTGCGGCCAGCTTCTTGCGGAAGGCCTGGCTCATGTCGGTGCGAACGGTGATCGTGTCGTTCGGAATCGGCTTGGTGAAGTAGATCGGGACAACCTTGTTCATGATGTCCGGCACATCCTTCTTGACGATGTTGCGCGCGTCTTCGAAGATGAAGGCCGCGTCGGTGTCGCCGTTCAGAACGGACATCACGCCTTGGTCGTGGCCCTTGACGGTGACCAGTGTGTCGTCCTTAGGAATGTCGACGCCCTTTTGCAGGAGCTCGGCAACCGGCCAGATGTAGCCGGCGGAACTGGTGACGTCCTGAACCGCAATCTTCTTGCCCTTGAGATCCTTGTAGGACTTGATGTCGGAACCCTTCTTGACCACGATCATGGAGCGGTAGGAGCCAACCAGCTTGTCGGTGTTCTTACCACCCGGCTGCTTGATGCCGAAGCGCTCGGCCTGAAGCAAAACGTCCGCGGCGCCTTGCTTGTGGGCAACCACGTAGCCATCAGGCGGCAGGAAGCCAACGTCGACCTGCTTGGAGTCCATCGCTTCAACAATGGAGTTGTAGTCGGTGGAAACCGAAACCTTAACCGGAATGTGCAGCTCGTTTTTGAGCAGCTTTTCCAGTGGCTTGGCCTTGGCCTCGATGGTGTCGGCCTGGGAAGAAGGTACGAATTGAATGTTCAACGACTTTGGCGTGTAGTCCTTGCTACCCTTGTCGGCAGAGCTCGACTTGCTGCTGCAGGCGGCAAGCGAGGCCGCGGCGAGCAGGAGCGTGCCGGTGACGGCGAGTGTCTTCCAGATCTTCATTCTATTTGGTCCCCCAGTAAGTTTTTGTCTGTGTCAGTTCACAGCATGGCAAAATCCGAACGATATGTATCCTGTGCCGATGATCGGGCGGCGAAGTCCGAATTTCAACTGCCACAAGCAGTATAAAACGGGATACGGTTAAATTCAACCGGAAGTTCACGCGATTTTCAAAAATTGTTCGGCAAGAGCCGAACGATGTCACAAAAAAGTCAATATTCATTTACACCGATATTGTTTTTGAAAGCGAAATCGGTTTCATTTTCAACCTCCGGGGCCGCGCCGGAGGGTGGCAAGGGACGCCGCAAGCGCGTGATCTTCGAACTCGCACCGTTATTTATTAATGGAAAGAAAACGTATTCATGACCGACCGTGCTCTCGCCACCGGGGTCCGGTCGCCTCCTCCTCGGCCCGCCGGTACGGGCGCGACGAGGCCTTGGCGACGTCGCGCAACGGCCGCCGCACCTAGCCACTGGCGCCGTTGCGCGCGCTCGGGTAGACTTAGGGGGAGAATGTCCGAACGTTCCGCCGGGACTAAACAGAATTCGGACAATCGTGTAACAGTAAATCCCCGTTTCACCATAATATTTGGCTTTCCTCCGGTACAGATGTGTGGTATCTTGTATAACAGCAAACGAAGGAGGTTTATCATGACGGATAAACAGTACGGTGGCGACCTGATCGTCGATAGCCTGGCCAACCACCAGGTGGATTATGTCTTCGGCATTCCCGGGGCCAAGATTGACCGGGTCTTCGACCAGCTGGCGCACCCGAAAAACCCGAACGCCCCGCGGCTGATTGTGGCCCGGCACGAGCAAAACGCGGCATTCATGGCCCAGGGCGTCGGCCGCCTGACCGGCAAGCCCGGGGTGGTGATCACCACCTCCGGGCCCGGCGCCTCCAACCTCGCCACCGGCCTGGTCACCGCCACCGCGGAGGGCGATCCCGTGGTCGCCATCTCCGGTCAGGTGCGCCGCGCCGACCTTCAGCGCTCGTCGCACCAGAGCATGAAAAACGCCGAGCTCTTCGCGCCGATCACCAAGTACGCCGTGGAGGTCCAGGACCCGGACAACATCTCCGAGACCATCGCCAACGCCTTTCGCGCCGCGGAATCGGGCAAGCAGGGGGCAAGCTTCGTCTCCGTGCCCCAGGACGTCACCGACAGTCCCGTGACCACGCACGCGATTCGCCCGCTGCACGCCCCAAAGCTCGGGCCGGCCAGCCCGGAAGACATGACCTACCTCGCGCGGGCCATCAAGGAGGCCCAGCTGCCGGTGCTATTGCTTGGCATGCGCGCCTCCTCGCAGGAGGTGACGGCGGCGATCCGCGACCTGCTTGCGGTCACCGAGCTGCCGGTGGTCGAGACCTTCCAGGGCGCGGGCATCATTCCCCAGGCGCTTGAGGCCAACTTCTTCGGCCGCGTCGGGCTGTTTCGCAACCAGCCGGGCGACCAACTGCTGCAGCGCAGCGACCTGGTGGTGGCGATCGGCTACGATCCGATCGAGTACGAGCCGCGCAACTGGAACCCGGCCGGCGACTCCCGCGTGATCGTGATCGATTCGCTGGCCGCCGAGATCGACCACAACTTCCAGCCAGAAACCGAGCTGGTCGGCGACATCGCGCTGACGCTGGCGGTGCTGACGCCGCTTCTGCGCGGCTACCGGGTCGCACCTGGCGCCAAGGACTACCTGACGGCGCTTCAGGCCAAGCTCGCCGAGCGCGACGTGCCGCCAGCAGCCGCCAAGTCCGGGCTGGTGCACCCGCTGGCCATCGTCGCGGCGCTGCAGCAGCGCGTGGACGACCACATGACCGTCGCGGTGGATGTCGGCAGCTTCTACATCTGGATGGCGCGCCACTTCCGCAGCTACGAGCCGCGGCGGCTGCTTTTCTCCAACGGCATGCAGACGCTCGGCGTGGCCCTGCCGTGGGCCATCGCGGCGACGCTGGTGCGCCCGGGCGAAAAGGCGGTGTCCGTGTCCGGCGACGGCGGCTTCTTGTTTTCCGGGCAGGAGCTTGAGACGGCGGTGCGCCTGCACGCCAACCTCGTGCACATCATCTGGAACGACGGCCACTACGACATGGTGAAGTTCCAGGAGGAGATGAAGTACGGGCGGGCGGCCGGCACCAGCTTCGGGCCGGTGGACTTCGTGGCCTACGCCGAAAGCTTCGGCGCCAAGGGGCTGCGGGTGACGCGCCAGGAGGACCTGGAGGCGGTGCTCGACGAGGCCTTCGCAGCGGACGGGCCCGTGGTGGTCGACATTCCGGTCGACTACAGCGACAACCCGTCGCTCGGCGCGGCGATGCTCGAGGATCAATTCTACTAAAACCAAGCGACCGCGCGGGCATTCCCGCGCGGTTTCGCGTAATCACTTACAGGAGGCAGCAATGACGACAATGTATCAGCACGGCACCCTGGCGAACCTCGTGCCAGGCGGTTTTGAAGGCACGATGACTTTGGGGGAGCTGCTCACGCACGGCGACACCGGCATCGGCACGCTTGAAGGGCTTGACGGCGAGCTGGTGATCCTTGACGGCGTGGTGTACCAGGTGACGGCGACGGGGACGGTGAACCGACCGGATGCGGACAAGACGGTGCCCTTTGCCAACGTGCACCCCGCGGATTTCGAAGCCGTCGGCACCTTTTCGGCCACGGGGATGGCCGAAGCCAGCCACCGGTTTGAAAAGGCGATCGCAAGCGCCAACCGCTTCGCCGCCGTGCGCCTGACCGGCCGCTTCCAGTCGGTGACCGCCCGCGCGGTCAAGGCGCAGCACGCGCCGTACCCAAGCCTCGTGGCCACGGCGGCGGACCAGGCGGTGTTCACCCGTGAGGACGTTGAGGGGACGCTGATCGGCTACTTTGCGCCGACCCTGTACGGCGGCATGGCGGTGCCGGGCTTTCACCTGCACTTTCTGGCCGCGACGCACGACTTCGGCGGGCACGTGCTGGACTTCGGCGCCGTGTCCGGGACGCTTGGCGTGCAGACGTTTGCGGACGTGCAGCTGCACCTGCCGGACACGCCGGCATTTTTGGCTCGGAACCTGGACTCACCCGACGTGCTGGACCAGATTGCGACGGCCGAGGGCGCCCGAAACTAGTTGACAGCGTTTTCAGCCAAGGCTAGAATTGGAATGTTGGGGGAAAGGGGAATCGCGATGCGACTCGCACCAGAGACGAAGGTCTTCATGTACATGCTGACCATGTCGGGCAAGCCGGACGTTCAGGCCGATACGATGTGGCAGGAGCGCTACCACATCGAGCCACGCCGCCTGATCGGGCGGCTGGTTCACCGCGGTCTGGTTCACCAGCTGCCGGAGGGCTTCACGCTGACGCCCAAGGGGCAGGCGGCCCTGGCCGACATTGCCGATTGGCTTTGGATTCACGAGTACTACCTGCCGGACGTGATCGACTTCACCCGCTTGCGGCGCCACCCTTGGCAGCCCAAGCGCACCGGCTACCCGCTTTTGCACGACTGCCTGGTTCAGGCGGCCGCGCGCAACCAGGACGACCCGGCCTACCTGGCGGTGATCCTGCGCCACCAGCTGCGGCTGGAGTACGACACGCAGCACGACGAGGCCGCCATCTGCACGCTGATGGCCCTGATCGACCAGGACCTGGACCTACGCGGCCCGATCGAGGGCGCGACGTTCAGCTACCAGACCACCTGGGCGAAGATGACCCAGTTCGAGAAGTCGATGCTCAAGTCGCTGCTCAGCCGGCTGGACTGGACGCTTGCGGATTTTGAGATGCACTTCTCCGCGTGGCTTGACACCCAGCCGCGCAGACCGCGCCTGTTCACGCGCTTTGAGCTGATGACGATCGTGATGTACGAGCTGGCCAACAACGTCGGCGCGCTGACCCGGCTTTACGCCGGGGCGGCGGCCCGCACGTGCCCGGCGCAGCCCATGGTCGGCGAGAAGCTGATGTCCTAGCCGAACGCGATTAACCGAGACAAGCAAATACGCCTTTCGAGTAATCGAAAGGCGTATTTTAGTGCGCTCAGGGCCGAATCAAAAGCCGGTCCTTGACGCGCGGGTCGCAGACGTCGCGGTGGGCCGCTGCGGTCTGAGCCAGCGGCAGCACGCGATAGGCCAGCGGGGCCAGCGCCGCAGCGTGCGCGACCAAAAAGCGGTTCGCCGCGGTCAGCTCGGCCAGGCTGGCGTGGCTGATCACAAAGCCCACCAGGCGCTGGCGGTTCATGTAAAAGCGGGGCAGGTCGAAGCTCGCCTGCGGCTTGGGCGGCGTGGCCATCACCACGATTTGGCCACCCGGGGCCAGCACGTCGAGGCTTTGCTGCAGCGGCACGCGCCCGGAGGTGTCGACCACCGCGGCGACCGGACTGCTCAGGTGCCGCGCCCAGCCCTCATGGTAGTCGACCGGGTTGGCGCCGAGCGCGGCCACCGTGTCAAAATCGCGCGGGGCGCAGGTCGCAGTGACGGTCAGCCCCTGCAGGCGGGCGCACTGGATCAACAGGCGCCCGACGTGCCCGGCGCCGCCGGCCACCAGCAGGCGCGCGCCGGGCTTGAGCTGCAGCAGCTGGTTGACGATGATGGCGGCGGTGGCACCGGGGTGAACCAGCGCCAGCCAGGCGTCCGGGTCCACGCCCTCGGGCAGTGGGGCCAGCCGCGCGGCGGGGATCACGGCGTTGGTCGCGGTCACCCCCTGGCGGCCGTCGTAGCCCGCGCTGTTGGTCCAGACCCGGTCCCCGACGGCAAATTCCGTGACCGAAGCACCGGTGGCGACCACGGTGCCCCAGGCGTCGCGCCCGACGACGAAGGGGAAGGTCAGGGCGGTTTGAAAGGTGCCAGCCCGCACGTAGGTGTCGACGCGGTCGACGGCCGCGGCGTGCACGGCGATCAGGCAGTCGCTCGGGCCGACGGGGGGCAGCGGCAAGGCGCCGATCCGGATGCGGTCGGGGCCGCCGATTGTGGTGATGTACGCCGCCTGCGCGGTGGTCGGCAGGGTGGATGAAGTCATGGGATGCGCCTCCTTTGGCGCCTTCAGTGTACCATTTTTTTGGCCGGGCGGCGCGTCAGGGCGAAGGCCAGCACGGCCTCAACCGCCATCAGGCCGACCAGGATCACCAGCGTCTTGGCGGTGCCGGTCACGGTGCCTGCGGCGAGGCGGCCGGACTCGGCCTGCCCCGCGGCGACCAGGCTGGCGGCCAGGCTGGTGCCGACCGCGGCGAAGAACTGCTGCGCGGTGTTGAAAATCGCGTTGCCGTCCGGGTGAGACTCAGCGGGCAGGGCCTGCAAGCCGCTGGTCATCAGGTTGCCGTAGCTCACGCCCATGCCCAGCATGAAGACGCAGTAGCAGCCCAGGATCGCAGTGTCGCTCAGGTGGGCGGCAAAGCCCAAAAGCCCGAGCAGCCCGGCGAGCGTCAACAGCGCCCCGGCGCGCAGCGGCAGCCGGGCGCCGTGCGCGTCGAGCAGCCGCCCGCCCCACGGGCCTGCGGTTGCGCCGAGCGCCGCGCCCGGCAGCACCACCAGCCCGGCAATCAGGGCCGAGCGGTGGTTCACCAGCTGAATGGCGTTGGGCAGCAGAAACGAGAGGCTGAGCGCGGCCACCTGCAGGCAGGCGAAGGCCAACAGGTGCGTGGTGAAGCCGCGGTTGGCGAACAGTTGCAGGTTCAGGATCGGCGCGGCCAGGCGGCGCGAGCGCCAGACGAAGCCAACCAGCGCGATCAGGCCGATCGCCAAGGCGCCGGCGACCTGCAGGCCCCAAAACGGCACGGTGCCGAGGTTGGCGAGGCCGTAGATCAGCCCGGCGAAGGTCAGGCTGATCAGCGCGACGCTCGCGCTGTCGATCCGGGCCGCCTGAGTCGGGCTGACCTGGCGAATGCAGGTGATGCCCAGAATCAGGGCGACCACCAGCACCGGCAGCAGGAACCAGAACACGCTGCGCCAGCCCAGCGTCGCGACCAAAACGCCCCCGAAGGTTGGCCCGATCGCCGGGGCGACGCCGGTGATCATGGTGCCGACGCCCATCATCGTGCCGATCAAAGCCTGCGGCACCTGCTCGAGGATGATGTTGAACATCAACGGCAGCGCGATGCCGGTGCCCAGCCCCTGCACGGCGCGGCCGAGCAGCAGCCAGACGAAGCGCGGGGCCAGGGCGTCCATCAACACGCCGAGGATGAAGCAGCTGATGGCGACCAGAAACAGCGACCGGGTGCGAAAGCGCCGCTTGAGCGTCGCCGACAGCGGCACCAGCGCGGCGACGACCAGCAGGTACACGGTGGTCAGCCACTGCACGGTGTTGGTGGTGACGTGAAACTCCGTCATCAGGGTGGGAAAGGTGATGTTCATTGCGGTTTCGACGATCACGCCGCAAAACGACATGAGCCCGGTCGCCACGATGGCAAGCACCGTGGCGAGGCTCAGGTGATTGGATTCAGTCATGAGTGATATCGCTTCCTGTAATCTGAGTGAATTGGGTGAGCATGGTGACGAAAAGGGCCAGCTCTTCGGGCGTGAAGGCCTCGGTCATCGCCGCCTGCTGGGCGCTGATGTAGGCCGACACCCCGTGCTGCAGCTCTTGGGCCTTGGCCGTCAGCGCGACCGTTTTCTGGCGACCATCGCTGGCGGCCTGGCGTCGTTCCACCAGTCCGGCGCGCTCCATGCGCTGAAGCAGCAGGGTGGCGGAGGAGCGCTGAATGTTGAACTCGCCCTCGATGTCGCGCTGAAGGGCGTCGGGGTGGTCGGCCAGGTAATCGATGATGGACATCTGCACGCCGGTCAGGCCGAACTGCCTGGCGTACGCGTCCATGCCGCGCGCCATCTGGTTGGCGGCGTGTTTGAGCAGCTTGCCGTATTCGGGCATGGGCTCACCTCCTGAAATTTGTTAGTTAGCTAACGATTACGAGCATAGCGCAATTTTCGCTAGGTCGCAAACGTTTTTTGTGGCAAAAAAAAACGCCGGGGATTCCCCGGCGTGAGCAGTGGGCCTACCTGCGGCGCAGCACCAGCGTGGCGCAGGCGACTAGGCCACCGCTGACGGCGAAGGTGGCACCGAAGCCGAAGCGGCTGACCGCAAAGCCCAACAGCGGGAACAAGACGATCATGCATACGGAGTAGAGCAAGGACGCGACGGACAGCAGCGTCGCGCGCTGGGCGCTTGGGATGCCGTCGTTGTAGTAGACGTCAAACACCGGACGCAGCAGGGCCGACAGCGCGTAGGTGAGCAGGTACACCGCGGCCAGCAGCCACGCGGCATCGAGCCCGGCGGCAAGCAGGGCCAGCGCCAGCGCCGCGCTCAGCCCGATCAGCACCCGGCGCGGGGAGAGGCGCAGCAGGTGCGGGCTGAGCTGGATGGCGAGGATGGCGACCAGCGCGGCGGCCGCCAGCAGCGCGGTGATCACGCCACCGGCGAAGTGGCGGGCGGTCATCACGCTTTGGAAGTAGTAGTAGTAGCCGGTGGTGATGGCGCTGAAACTGGCGTCAAACACCATCAGGGCCAGCAGGCGCCGATCGTGGCGCAGCACGCGCCAGGCGGTGGTCACGATGGTTTTGATGGTCTGGTGCGGGGCGCTTTGCGCGTGCAACGGCGGCTCGGCCAGCCGCCACACCGCGCCAATCGCGAGCACCGCCAGGCCCAGGGCGATCGCGTAGGTGGCGGCGAAGTGCCAGTGCGTCATCGCCCCGGCGACGATCAGCCCGCCGCTTGAGGCGACCTCGATGACGGTGTTGAGCCGGCTGGTGACCTGGGGCCAGCGCGTAGTTTCGCCCGCCGCCTTCAGCGATTCGTAAAGCAGCGCCTCGAGCGTTCCGGACTGCAGGTTGAACGACCAGGCGGAAAAGACGAAGCTGGCGGCGAACCACCAGAAGCCGCCGCGGTACAGCATCATGGCGGCGGACACGAGGGCGGCGATGCGCGACAGCGTCAGCATCCGGCGGTAGGTGAAGCGGTCGGCCAAGACGCCCGAGGGCACCTCGAACAGGAACGAGGCGACGTGAAACACGCTTTCGCACAGGCCGATGGCGACCAGGCTCAGGCCCATGCGGCCCAGGTAGATCACCCACAGCTGGGTGATGCCGCAAAAGGCGAAGAAGCTGTACGCGTAGGCGGCGCGTAATTGTGAGTTAATTTTCATGATTTTCTCCATAGAAAAAGCGCAAGCGTCGCCGCTTGCGCCAGCGGCGGTCCAAAAAAGGGTAGACTATCCCCGTTAGGCCGCCAGAATGTATGTAATCGTGTAGATGGTCACTTGCCACGCGTGCGTCATGATGCGCCTCCGAAATTGTTACGGGTAGCATACCGCAAACAATTCGCACGCGCAATGCCAAAGTCGTTCGAAATCTGGTAATATAGTCGCATACATTAAAAATCGTGATAAAGGAAGATTACGTTGACGAACAAAACCCTGATCTTCGGCTCGGCGCTGGTCGATGCCCTGATGAATGTCCCGAACGTCCCGCTGACCGGCGGCAACGCCCTCGGCGATTTCCTGGAGTACCAAGTCGGCGGCTGCGCCATCAATGCCTACTGCGCCATGCGCTCGGCCGGTGAAACCGCCGACCTCTTCGTGCCGGTCGGCCACGGCGCCAACGCCGATCGCATCGCCGCCCACATCCGCCGCATCGGCGAGGTGCCGCACGTGATCTCCGGCGCCCCGGACAACGGCTGGACCGTCGCCATGATCGAGCCCAACGGCGAGCGCACCTTCATCGTGCTGCCGGGGATGGAGAAGCTGATTCGCCAAGACTGGCTGCGCGAGCTGGACATGGCGAGCTACGACCTGCTGTACCTCAGCGGTTTTCAGCTCACCCAGCCGCACGTGGCGGAGGACGTGGTCGCGACCTACAGCAAGCGCCGCCCAGACGCCACCGTGCTGTTCGACGTCGCGGCGCGGATTCAAAGCGTCGATCCTGACCTGTTGATGACGCTTCTGAAATCCGGCGTGATGGTCCACTGCAACGAAGTCGAGCTGCCCCAGGTGGCCAAGGGCGACACCTTTGAGGAGCAGGTCGCCTACCTGCACGGCCTGACGCACCAGCCGGTGGTCGTGACGCTCGGGGCGCGTGGCACCTACTACTACGTCTCGGACACGGAGCAGGGCATCGTGCCTGGCGAAAAGGTGCGCGTGGTCAACACGGTCGGCGCCGGCGACTCCCACTGCGGCGGGATGCTGGCGGGCTTGGCCAAGGGGCTGTCGGTGCCGGACTCAATCGCCATCGCCAACCGCCTGGCCGCCAAGGTCTGTGGGATGCAGGCCAACATGCTGCCGGTGTTCGGGTAGGGGATTTTGGCGCCGGAAGATGGCTGCGGGCCGCTGATCGGTGGCCCATCCGCTGCTGCACGACCAACTGCGGCGGGCGCACCGGCGGCACACCTTGTGTGAGATGACAAAGAAATAAGGCCTCGGCTTTTGCCGAGGCCTTATTTGCGCTCACTTGTAGTCCAGCCACGCTTGGAACTGGTTCCAGTTCTTGTTGGTGATCAGGATGCGATCGAGCGTGCCCTTGTGCGGGGTGGTGGTTTCGATGATGCGCTGGGAGAGGTTGAACACCCCGTACATCTCGGTCTGGTGGTTCAGGAAGCTCACGTTGTTCTTGGTGATCGTCCCGTACGGGGAGGCGAAGTAGTGGGCGTACTCGCCGAAGTGGCGCAGGTAGGTCGCCTGGGAGGCCTCGTAGTCCTCCTGGAAGAAGTCCTCGTAGCTCTTCAGGTTCCCCACCGGGATGTCGTTTTTCAGGTAGTGCATGTCGTTGGTGTGCAGGGCGATGGTGGCAAGCCCCGAGTCGTGCATCTCCTTGAGCTGCGCCCAGCTGGCCAGCTTCTGGTCGGCGTCGTACTTGCCGACCTTGCTGGTGATGATGAACGCGGTGAAGGGGATCTTGTTGGCCTTCAGGTACGGGTACGCGTTTTGGAACGCGCTTTCCGCGATGTCGTCGAAGGTCAGGACCACGTACTTGCCGACCGGCTTGATGTCGGCCGCCATGATGTCGTGGGCCTGGTCCATCGAGATGATCTCGGCGCCGGAGGCCTCAATCGCCTCGATCTGGGCGATAAAGTTGTCCTTGGTGATGTTGTACTCGCTGAGCTGGTTGTTGTTGCTCATGCTGCGGGCCACGCGCAGGCTGACCTGGTCCTTCAGGATGCGGTGGTACGAGAGGATGGCGATGCCGTCCTCCTTTTGAAGCTCTTCGGTCGGGATCTCGAAGCCGGA
Source organism: Lacticaseibacillus kribbianus (assembly GCF_020180945.1). Taxonomy (GTDB): domain Bacteria; phylum Bacillota; class Bacilli; order Lactobacillales; family Lactobacillaceae; genus Lacticaseibacillus; species Lacticaseibacillus kribbianus. The sequence continues at coordinate 542,932 of NZ_JAIPUL010000001.1, forward strand.
TTCCACCTCGGAGTGCACGCGCAGCTCCTGCGCGCCGATGGTGGCGCCGACGGCAATCAGGGCGATGGTGAAAACAATCATGATCGCCCAGCGTTTGATCCGCTTGGCCATGTTAATTCTCCTTTCCGTGGGTCCACAGCACGCGCAGGAGCGCGAGGCTGCCAATCGTCGCGATGATCCAGCCGAGGGCCTTGACCACGTCGGCCCCGAGCTGCCACTCGATGTTGAAGAGGTTGTAGATCGGCGCGATGAAGTCGCTGAAGTACCCGATGTCGAACAGCACGTTGAGCACTAAGAGCCCGGCAATCGCGGCCCACATCAGGATGAGCCAAAGCGCGTTGACCGCGGTGGCCCAGCGGTTGGTGGCGTAGATCACTTTAACCCGCATTGGTCGATTTTCCTTTCATTTGGCCCAGTGACCGGCTGCGGTCGGCGGACTCCCAGCGACCGTGTTCGATCGGGGTGTACACCATTTTCAGCACCGCGGTCACCAGCGAGTACAGGTTCAAAAACCAGTAGAAGAACAGGTACATCGGGGTGTAGAGGAACATCCGCATGCGCAGCTTGGCGGTGCGCACCGACATGATCATGCCGGCGAAGAACTGCAGCAGGCCGATGAAGAAGATCATCAGAATCACGTTGCCGTCCAGCTGCACCGCCTGGTTGATGATCGAGGAGGCGACGAAGAAGGACATGGAGAACAGCGTGCCGAAGGACCACAGAATCGAGGTCATCATCTCGTACAGCAGCCAGGTGTTTGGCTGCCACGGCTTGAACAGGAGGCGCCAGTTGCTCACCAGCACCTGCAGGCCGCCGTACGCCCAGCGCTGGCGCTGCTTGAGCAGGGACTTGATGGTCGATGGCACCAGGATCCAGGTCGTCGCCTGCGGCTGGTAGGCCACGCGCCAGTTCTTGAGCTTCATGCGCCAAGTGATGTCGATGTCTTCGGTCTGCACGTTCTCGTTCCAGCCGTTGACACTGGCCAGTGCGGCCTTGCGGTACAGCACCAGCACGCCGGACAGGGTCAGGATGTTGCTGGTGAAAAACATCTGCGAGCGCTTGATCAGGTCGATGATCGCGGTGTACTCCATCGTCTGCATCTTCTCGACGATCACGCCGCGGTTGAGCACGATCGGCTTGCCGGTCACGGCGCCGATGCGGTCGTCTTTCTTCAGGCTGTTCAGCAGGTGGTCAACCGCGTGCGGGTCGATCAAGGAATCGGAGTCGACGCACAGGAGGTACTCACCGTGGGCGGCCTTGGCGCCGGCGTTCATCGCCGCCGCCTTGCCCCCGTTGTGCGGCTGGGCAACGATGGTCATCGGCACCCGGCGGAATTTTTGCTTGAGCGCATTCATCACCAGCAGGGTGTTGTCGGTGGAGTGATCGTCCACCAGAATCAGCTCAATGTTGCGGTGCGCCTGCTGGCACAGCGACTGAACCGTTTCGTGAAGTGTGGCCTCCTCGTTGTAGCAAGGCACGATCACGCTCACGAGATCGTCGTGGCTGGCCTGGGAGCGGCGCGGAGACGTTAAGCGGTAGAACAAGGTGCCGATCAGCCAGACCAAGGTCATGGTGAGCGGATACAGCAGAATGAAGCTGGTTAGCATCAGCGTAGCCTCCCTTTGAGTATTTGCATCGCCTACCACTAAAGCATAGCATGGTCAAGACTGATTCATGAAACATTATGACGATTATTTATCCTGGTCAACGATTTATTTGTCAATCCATCTTTTTTATTCTTATTTAAAGGCGCATCGCTGGTGACAAGACAAAAAAATCCCCGCGAAATAAACGCGGGGAAAGCGAGTCTGGGGAGCTAGGCGAACGCCGCGGCGGCAGGCGCCAGGCAAAGGCCTCCGATCCGGCGGCCGGGGCGCTGCAGGTCCTTTTGCCACATGGTCTGGGTCGCGTCCGGCCAAAAGCCGGTGGCGCGCAGGAAGGCGGCGTCGGCCGGGCCGCGGTGCCACAGCCGGGTCTGGCCGCCTGCCTGGGCGACTTGCTCGGCCTGGTGCAGCAGCACCCGGCCGCACCCGTGGCCGCGCCAGGCGGGGGCGACGTACAGCTGGGCGACCTCGAGCTGATCGGGCCAAAGCCCGGTACTTTGGGCGTCGCCCGCATTGCAGCGGAGGAAGCCGACCGGGGTGCAGCCCGCAAACAAGAAGTAAAAATCGACGTTCGGGGTGGCCAAGGCCCGGCGCAGGGCGGCCGCACTCGGCGCAGGCGCCAGCGCGGGGGCCGCCATCATGGTAGCCAACTGATCGATGTCTGCCAGCGTGCACCTGCGCAGTGTTGTGTTCATGCCGTTACCCCCAGTCTTCCGTGTTGTGAAACCGACAAGTGACGAGTCTACCACCGCGGCGGGCGGCGCGCACGCGAAAAACGGGTTACATGGCAAAACTCTCATGCAATGCCTGGCCTGGGCTGGTGGCACAACTTTGTGAAGGATGGTACAATGTTGGCAAAAGGCGCCGCGGCGCAGGGGAGGTCATCACGTGGACGGCGAGTCGTTGTTCGAGCGGGCGAGTGCGGAGGAGCGCAACTGGTGCTGGGCGGAGACGCCGCCCAAGCGCGCCGTTCGGGTCCGCGCGCGGCAGCGCATTTTGGATCAGCGGGTGGTGATCGCGGGCCAGCCGACGCTTGCGGCCCTCGTGTCGCGGGCCGGCGCCGCGCGCGTGGTGGACTACCTGCGCTACGGCACGGAGATCGACCGCGCCAGCTGCACGGTCGACGGCCAGCCGCTTGCCATCACCGGCGACAAGACCCTGGTGGTGGTGATGAAGCACCCCAGCGGCAGTGCGTGCAGGGTGCTGGACGAGACGGCGGTGCGGGTCTGCCTAGACGCGCCGGCCTGCTACGCGCGGGTCTTCATGGTCAACGTCGTGCCGGTGGTCTGCGGCAACGCGCGCTACCTGCGCCCGGGGGCCCTGCTCGAGGAGGCCGCGACGTACGGCCTCGGCCACTTCGTGCAGGTCAGCCAGACGGGGGAGAAAACGGTGGTGAGCCAGCCCCTGTTGGCCCGGTGCGATGCCCACAACCCGCAGATGGTCGAGCAGACCACCGGGGTCCATGCGGTGCCGGGGCTGCGCAACGCGGCCTTCATCCGCCAGATCCTGCTGCAGCGGCTGGACGCCGACGTGCTGCTGGCGACCGGGGCGTTGCGCTGCTCGATCGAAACCGGCGAGCACGCGCTGGGGCAGGCCTACTGCCGGCTGCTCGAGACGCTGGCGCCCTTGGCCGACCTGAACCGGCTGTTCGTGCTCGGCCTGTGCGCCGACCACCAGTACGGCCGCAGCCCGCGCCCGCAAAACCCGCGCGACGCCGTGCCGCTGGTGGACGGGGCCTGGGTGCTGCACCCGGTCGCCCTGGCCCGACTCGGCCGGCGGCGGGTGCTGACGCTGCGCTGACCCGGATGCCGGGCCTGCACCGGCCGCGGGCCCGGCGCCGGCGCAATCCCGCCAGCGGGGGTACAGGATAGACACGATGGGGCCAGACCGCGGTTGCGGCCTGGCCTTTTTGGTGGCCGCCGGCGGGGTGAAAGCGGTGCCGAGCACCCACTAGTGGTATGCTCAATATTTAATTAACACAAGATGTGGTGGTTGCGGGTTTACAAATGCCCCAGCGAGGTCAATAATGGATGACATGCTGCTTTTGCAGACGAGACGAAAAAAGGGGACTTATTCATTATGACGCACGAGAATTACGGGACCTGGCTGCTCAATCAACTCAAGGGCTGGCCGCAGCAGAACTACTACCTCTTCTGGTTCGCTCTGGGCTGTCAGATCATGACGCTGGTCAATGCGCCGATCACGGCCGTGTCGGTTGTCACCTTCATCGGCACCACCATCGGCGTGCTGTGTGTTCTGGCGATCAACGCCACCAAGGCCGTCAACGGCTGGCTGGGCCTGGTGTCCGCCGCCTGCTTCATTTTTGTCGGCTTCACCGCCAAGAACTACCTGTCGATCTTCGAGCAGATCGCCTACGTGATCACGCTCGACCTGCCCGTCTTGATCTCCGTGCGCAGCTGGAACGACGACACGAAGAACCACCTGCGCAAGTTCGGGGCCAAGGAGTGGGCGATTTCTTTGGGCTTCACCCTGATCGTCTGGGCGCTGTCCGCGTACCTGATCGGCAACTTCACCAATGACCCGCGGCCGGTTTACGACGGCATGGCCTTCGCCATCAGCCTGACCGGCGGCATCGTCTGCTACCTGCGCTACTCCAACCAGTACTTCTGGTGGCTGTTCTCCGGCATCGCCCAGCTGATTCTTTGGGGCATCACCTACGCGCAGGGCGACGCGAGCCTGGGCATGGCGATCAACTCCAGCATCTACGTGATCAACGACATTCTGGCCTTCACGATCAGCCCGTGGTTCAACGCCGGGCGCCGCAAGCTGGGCCTGAGCGAAATTAAGTGATTGTCGCCGGGCGGTTTCTGGTATGATAGAGACTGCCGGTTTTGGGAGGACGAGATGACAGACAAAAGCAAGCGGCGGGTGCCTTTGGCCAAGCTGTACCTGGGCAGCCCGTGGTTCAACCCGACGCAACAGGCGCGGGTGGTGGCCGCCAAGGCGGCGCTTGACGCCAACGACACGGTCGCCCTGGTGCATTTTCCCTTCGACTGGGAGTACCACGACGAGCCGGTGACGGGGGAGACGATGACCCGCGAGTGGGTCGATGCGACCTACCAAAACGACCTGTCCGCGATGGCCACGGCCGACGCCGGCGTCTTCTTGTACGACTTGGACCAGGAGGATGCCGGCTGTGCCTTCGAGATCGGCTACCTGCGGGCGCTGCACAAGCCCGTGGTGCTGGTGCCTTTGGCCGCCGACCTGGCCGACAAGAAGCTCAACCTGATGCTGGCGGCGGGGGTCACGACCTTCCTGCCGGACATCGCGGCGCTTGAGGCCTTTGACTTCAACCACCTGCCCAGCGAGCCGGTTCACCCGTTTCCGGTATTTTGATTCGATTCATCAGAGGAGGAACTACAACACATGATTTATATTCTCGGCAGCATCGGCGCAGGCAAAACGTCTTTGACCCGGCTGCTATCCGCGGACCTTGGCGCGCCTGCCTACTACGAAGACGTTGAGGGCAACGGCATGATCGCCAACATGCTCCAGAAGTTCTACAACGCCGGTGCCGAAAGCCGCAAGACCACGGGCACGATCCTGCAGATTGCCTTTTTGACCTTCCGCTACCAGCAGCTCAAAAAGGCCGTGATGCAAGAGAACGCCGTGATGGACTCCTCGCTTGAATCCGACTTCGTGATGGCCTCGCAGCTGCACAAGAACGGCGAGATCGACGACGCGGACTTCAACATCTACGTTACCCTGTCCCAGGAGATGCAGGCCAACGTCAACGGCAGCCCGTGGAACGGCCTGCCGGACCTGGCGATCTACCTGCAGATCGACCCGGAGCACGAGATCGAAGAGATCCAGGGCCGCGGCCGCGAGATGGAGGACATCCGCGAAAAGCCCGAGCTTGTCGCCTACTACAACCGGGTCAACCAGGCCTACCGCGACTGGGCCAAGGGCTACACCCGCTCGACTTTGATCACGGTCGACCGCGATCACTTCGACTTCGTCAACAACCCGGCCGACCGCAACGCGGTGCTGGACCAGATCGAGTCTAAGCTGGTCGAGCTCGGCAAGCTTGCGCCGAGCCGCTTCGAAGCCATCCAGGCGGCCCGCGCCATCTAAACGCTGACAACCAGAAAACCGGCCCCCGACTGCAAAGTCGGGGGCCGGTTCGTGTTTATTGACGGGCTTACTTCTTGGCCGCGGCGGTCAGAACCTGGCCGACGGCTGGAATCTGGCCCAGCGAGTCGACGGCGGTGCTTGGCATCACCACGGTGTTGGCCGTGCCCTTGGCGAGGGCTTCGAGGGCCTCGACGTTCTTGTACTTGAGGTACATGTCGCCGTCCTTGGCGAGCCCGGCGTTGATCGAGTTGATCTGGTCCTTGACCGCCTCGGCGATCAGGCGCTGGGATTCGGCGCGGCCCTGGGCCTCCAGAATCTGGGTCTGCTTGTTGGCCTCGGCCTGCAGGATGTCGGCCTGCTTTTCACCTTCGGCCTTGGCGATGGCGGACTGCTTGAGCCCCTCGGCCTCCATGATGTTGGCTTCCTTTTCACGGGAGGCCCGCAGCAGCTTGTTCATGGATTCCTGGATGGTCTTGTCGACCTGGATGGAGTCGATGTTGACGCGGTCGACGTTCAGGCCGTAGCCCGCGGTGGTCGCGGCAATCTGCTGAAACAGGGTCTGGTTGATAGTCTCGGTGCCGTTCAGCACGTCGTTGAGGTCCATGTTGCCGATGATGCCGCGCAGGTTGGCGCGGGTGTCTTGAACCATGGACAACACGGAGTCCTTGTTCTGGTAGACGTAGGCGTTGACGTCGGTGATGTGGTACTTCAGGGTCTCGGAGATGCGCACCACAACGTTATCCTTGGTGATGACCTCCTGCTCGTCGACTTTGAGCGGGATCTGCTTCATGTTGACGATCTCGGTGATGCGGTAGATGATCGGCAGCACCACGTGGAACCCGGGCTGCAGGGTCTGAACGTACTTCCCCAGGCGCTCGACGATCCCAACCTCACCGGTGTGAATGATGGCCACACTGCTCAAAATCATGACGACCAGCAGGACGGCGACGATGCCGACCACGGTCCACAGAATAATTTGTCCCATAAAAAACTCCTCCTTAGTGTGCGGGTGACCCCGCGCCTCAGTACTGCAAGTCTCGCTCGGCCGCGCGCACGCGCAGCGCAAGCGGGGTGACGCCGACCACGACGACCAGGTCGCCGGGCGTTGCCCCATCGAGGACCAGGAAGTGGTAGTGAATCCCGTACAGGCACACCGTATCGCCGGTCGCCGGCAGGGTGAAAACGGCGCCGAGCAGCCGCGAATCCAGCGTCTTGTTCTCCTGATTCATGCTACCACCTCCCTTCTCCTCTATGATAAGGCTTACCTGAGGATGAGACAATCATAACCCATGGGTGCCAGCCGGAATCAGTCGCGAGGCTGATTTTGATTCAGCCTTTCAGCCGCCGGGATATCCGGTATAATGGGCGACGGAGGTGATTCCCATCGCAAGCAAGCGTCCGATCTACGCGACGACATACGAGAGAAGGCGGCGCTGGACCCGGTTCCTAGTGCTGGTCGCCTGCGTGGTAGCCGCTGTGGTGGCCGCCGCCCTTGGCGTGCGCGCCTGGCAGCGCCGCGGCCTTGCCCGCTACCCGGTGGCGGGCGTGGTGCTCGACCAAAGCGCCGGCCACCAGGACTTCGCCGCGCTGGGGGATGCCGGCGTCGACTTCGCCTACCTGAAGGCGACGCAGGGCGCCAGCTACTTCGACGACGCGTTCACGGTCAACTACGACCGCAGCGTCGGCGCCGCGGTGCGCATCGGCGTGTACCACTACTTCAGCTTCGATTCGACCCCGGAGGCCCAGGCCACGCAGTTTCTCAAGCAGACCGGCCGCGACTGGGGCAGCCTGCCGATCGGGGTTTACCTGACCTACTACGGCGGCTACGCGGACGACCCGCCGGCCGCACCGACGCTGACGCAAAATGTCGGGCGCTTCGTCGCGCTGATCCAAAAGGCGACCGGCAAGCCGGTGGTCCTGATGGGCAGTGCCCGGGTGCTGAAGGCCGTGTCGCAACTGGCGTGCCAGCACTTCGTCATCGGCGGCGGCCGGCCGAGTCACGCGCAGTTTTGGCAGTCCGGGACGCTTGACTGCGACGGCACGCGGCTGCCCGCCGCGGCCTTTCTCGGGAGCAAAAAGGCGTTCGCCGCGCTGGGGCGCTGAGCGCGAGCATAAAAGTTGACGGTAAAAATTACCGCGGGTACGATGGGTTCACATGAGCATCGGAGTCGTGGGGCGGCAAACGCGTTGCCGGGTCCCCCCCGCGGCTCAGGCGAACGATCCGGCGGCAAGCGCCACCAGTAGCCAACTCAGACCAGGCCCCGACCAGGCCATCTTATGCATAGGGTAGTGGAACCCGCCCAGCACCACAGCGGGAAGATGAACAGGGTTACGGATCACCATCCGCGCGTCGCACCACGAGAGGGCCTACTCACTGAGGTAGCAGCGGCCCAACCCAGACGCGCGGCGCACGCACCGGCTGCACAGATACCAGCATTGCCTCGGGTGGTTCCGGGAGGTCCTGCAGCAACAGGCCGTGCACAGTACCACGCGCAGAGCCAACTGAAGCTAATTCAATCGCGCCAGATCCGGTTCGGGGGCACCCCGGGCCGGGTTTGGCGCGTCTTTGCGTCGCCCGGGGGCCCGAGCACCGCAGATACTTTGCTTTACAAAGTATGCGAACCTGCTATACTTTGTCTGACCAGCGACCGGGTGAATCAGACCGGTCGCCCCGGTAGTCGGGTTAACCGCGGCGTGGCCGCAGAGGAGGCGCACCATGGCAGTTGCAATCGCACTGACCAATGTTCAAAAGAGTTTCGGGGCCAAGCAGGTCCTCAAAGACGTGACTTTTTCCATCGAGCCGGGCACCATCGTCGGCTACATCGGCCCCAACGGCGCGGGCAAGAGCACGACCGTCAAGATCATTCTGGGGCTGTTGACTCAAGACGCCGGCACCATCGAGCTGATGGGCCAGCCGGTGCGGCCGGACGACCCGAGCTACAAGCAGCACATCGGCTACGTGCCGGAAAGCGCCGACGTGTTCGACGCGCTGACCGCCCGCGAGTACCTGACCCTGATCGGCCAGCTGTACGGGCTGAGCGAGGCGGCCGCCGAGGACAAGGCGGTGGCCCTGGCCCAGATCGTCGGCCTCGGCCCGGCGCTTGACCGGCGCATCACCGCGTACTCCAAGGGGATGCGCCAGCTGGTGCTGATCATCGCCAGCCTGTTGCACGACCCGGACGTCTTGTTTTGGGACGAGCCGCTCAACGGGCTGGACGCCAACACCGTGCTGGTGATCGAGGAGATCCTAGTCGAGCTGCGCAACCGCGGCAAGACGATTTTCTACTCCAGCCACATCATGGACGTGGTGCAAAAGCTCTCCGACCGCATCATCCTGCTCAACGACGGGCAGGTGCAGGCCGACGGGACCTTTGCGACCATCACCAACGGCGCGGACACCAACCTGCAGGAGCTGTTCAACGAGCTGACCGGCTTTGCCGAGCACGGGGAAAAGGCGCGGGCCTTCGTCGACATCGTGACGGGCGGTGAGCGCCATGACTGAGCTGCCACGGGGGCTGGGCTTTTTGACCGCGCTGCAAAGGCCCTTGACCCGAGCCGGCGTCGACTTCGCCCAGTTCGCGCTGATCGTCGGTGCGAAGTTCAAGCTGGCCGCGCGCAGCAAGAGCGGCATCGGCGTCTCCAACCGCCGCAAGAAACGGGCGGACGCGCCGGACCACGGCCTGCGCAACACCTTCTTGATGAACCTTTTGATCGGGGTGGTGATCGGCATCACGATGATCCTGCCGCTGCCCCTGATGACGCAGCTGACCCTGTTTGACACCAGCCTGTTCGTGATGTTCTTCCTGCAGATGCTGGCCAGCTACTCGAGCCTGATCTTGGACCCGCGCGACCGGCGCATCTTCTCCGTGCGCGGGGTCAGCGACAAGACGCTCAACGCCGCGCGCATCGCGGTGGTGGTGTTCTTCCTGGCGGTGACGCTGGTGGCCCTGGCCGTGCCGAGCCTGATCATGATCGGGCTGCAGCAGGGGCCTCTGGTCGCCATCGGGGCGGCGCTTGGCGCGGTGATGCTCGCCATCTTCGCCTTCGTGCTGTCGCTGTTTCTCTACCTGCTGGTGCTGCGGTTCTTTGACGGCGAGCGGCTGCGCAACATTCTCAACGTCGTGCAGATCGGCCTGATCGTCTTGATGTACGCCGCCAGCCAGCTGCCCAACCTCGTCGGCGTCGACACCATGGCCAAGGTCAACTTCGCCATGCCGACGCGCCTGTTGTGGTGGTACGTGCCGGCCGCGCCGGTGTGGTTCGCCGGGCCCGCGCTTTTGGCCGACGGCATCTTCGCGCCGGTCAGCCTGGTGCTGACCGTCCTGGCCGTCGGGGTGACCGCGCTGTTGATCGCGGCGTACTTCAGCCGCGCGGCGCAGTTCGAGCAGTCGCTTGAAAAACTGGAGCAAAGCTCGGAGCACAACCGGCGCCACTCCTGGTGGTTCACCGCGACGCGCCGCCTGCTGACAAAAAAGGGCGCGGAGGCGACCTACTTCACGCTGGGCTGGCGGATGATGCAATACGAGCGCGACTTCAAGCTGCGCGTCTACCCGCAGCTGGCGTACGGCTTCATGATCCCCGTCATCATGGGGGCCGGCTTCCTGCGCGGCGACAACGCGCTGTCCTTCACGCACTTTCTGCCGTACCTCGGCGTGGGGCTGACCATCGCGCTGCCCACCGCAATCGTGAACCTGTCCTTCTCGCACCAGCCGGAGGCGATGGGGATCTTTCGCACCGTGCCCTTCGAGACGCACGGCCTGCTGCTGCGGGGCGTGATCGCGGCGCTTTACGCGCGGCTGATCCTGCCGTTCGTGCTGCTGTGGGGCATCGTGTTCGTACCGTTCGTCGGCGTGCACGCGCTCTCGGCCCTGGTGCTGACGGTGGTGATGACGGCGATGTTTGCGCTGGTGTTCGGGCGCATGATCATCGGGCGCACGCTGCCGTTTTCAAGCGAGTTCACCGCGCAAAAGGGTGCGACCAACGGCATGATCGGCGTCGCCGCCGTGCTGGTGGGGATGATCATCATGATGGCCATCGTCGTCTTGTGCGGCCTCGTGTTCTCCATCTGGCTTGACCTCGGGCTGGCCCTGGTGTTTGCCCTGATTGGCTGGGCCGTGTGGGCGAGCTACCCCAAGAGCATTCACTACGACCTGCGCCTGCCGGGTTGACCGACAAGCCAAGCGGCCGTCACGCCTCCAAGAGGAGGGTGGCGGCCGCTTTTTGGCGTCCTGGCTCGGTGCTCAAAAGGGTAGGCCGACGTTGGTCTCGATGTCGCGCTGGCGTTTTTGAATCAGCTCGCCGGTGGCCGGCCAGCGCTCCTTGGTGAAGCCGAAGTAGTCGATACTCAGGTTGGTGTGGGCGCGGATGCCGGCGATGACCGCGGCGAACACGTCGATGTCCTCGGTCTGCAGGCTGTGCAGGGGCAGGGACTTCTGGCGCTCGCCGCGGCGCTGCTGCCAGAAGAAAAAGCTGAACTCGTGGTCGTAGCCGTTGTGCACCGCGGTCAGCCAGTAGCGGGTGTGCGGTGCGCGCTTGAACAGCGCGTCGATGCGGTCGTTGATCACGCGGATGTCTTGCTGTGTGCTCATGAAATCACCTCGTGGTCATTATACGAACAAACGTTCCCTAATGCAAGGTGACAAAAGCGTTCGTTCAAAGTGCCGCCAATCGCTGGCGGAGCGGCCGGCGGACTGGCACAATGGAGGAGAGGTGAAGCAGATGAGAAAAGTATTAATCGGCTTTGTCGTGCTGGTTGCCCTCGCGTTCGGCGGACTGAAGCTGTTCGAGGTGACCAACTACGGCGGCACGGCCTACTACACGCAAGTCGTCGCGACGGGCCAAAAAATCGTGCAGCGCGGATCGAACGGCGGCACCTGGACGGACTACCGCTACCGCCAGCTGGCCTACACTGAAGACGGCGCGGCCAAGACCGTCACCTTCAACGGCAACAAGTCCCGGCCGCTGCGCATGGGCGCCTACCTGAAGCTGACGGTCAACGACAAGAAGGGCGTGACCCGCTGGACCGCCGTTGAGGCCAAGGACGTGCCGGCCGGCGCAATGGCCAAGCTGAAGTAGGGGGCGGGGACTATGCTGGTCCCCTGAGTGCGGGTCACGCTAGGCGGCCCGCTAAGAGCGCCGCGCTCCGCCCTGGATCGTCGAGCTCCGCGCGTCGACGCGGGCGCACCTAGCTTGCACCGGCACTTGGGCCTAAGTGCGGGCCCAACTGTCGACGCAGCGCTAGGCGGCCCGCTAAGAGCGCCGCGCTCCGCCCTGTGTACACAAAGACGCGCAGTCGTTTCTCGGCCATTTTGGTCGGGGAACGACTGCGCGTCTTTGCGTGGCTTGCGTTTCGCGGGGCAGCAGCTGAAAATAAAACCTTTCTGCAATGTCTCGGGCTTCGCCAACGGCGGAAGCTTGTCACAGTGTAGGGCGGAGGCTCGGACGCACCACTGCTGAGGCGGAGGGCCGGGGCGAGCCAGCGTGAAATTGCTGTTAGTCGGCTGAACCTGCCGACTTACAGCAAGGGCGGGTCTTGAGACCGGAACGGGCTACGAGAGCCCCACGCGTTCCGCCGCCCCGGCCTGGAGCCTTCAGCTCTGGTGCATCCGGGCCGGAGCCCGGATTTTCAGGTGCGACCTAGTCTTCCGCGGTGGGGTCGATCACCTGGTAGGTGGCGTCTTCCGCCTCGTCGTACACGGCGGTCGGGCCGTTCAGCCCGGCGGTGATCACCAGCGAGTAGCCGTAGTGGTCGAGGAAGGTCAGCTTCTCCGTCGTGATGCCGGTGACCTGGCCGGGCAGCGCCCGCCCGTCGATCTTGATGGTCAGGTCGGGCTCCACGGCCAGCTGGTGGGTCTTGTTGGTCTGCTCGTCGAGGAAGGCGAACTTGCCCGTGTACTGGTGCGCCAGCTGCTGAACCGGGCTTGCGGCCGGCGCCTGCTGCGGGGTCTTGCCCGTCAATCGCAGCAGGAAGGCCTTCAATTGGGGTTTGTGCAGTGCCATCCTGAACTCCTCCTCCAAGTTGATAGGTCTATTCTAACACGCGACTGTGACAACCGGTTACGAGTTGGCCTGCAATTTTGTTGCAGTGCTGTTACAATAGGATAAAACAGACAGGAGATGCGCGCATGAAGTTAGGGATTATTGGCACCAACTGGATCACGGCGCAGTTCGTCGCGGCTGCCCAGGCAAGCGGGGCCTACACGCTCAGTGCGGTGTACTCGCGCCGCGCCGAGACCGCGGAGGCTTTCATCGCCAAAACCGCGCCGGCGGTGGCGTACACGGACCTCGCCGCATTTTTGGCCAGCGACCTGGACGTCGTGTACATCGCAAGCCCCAACAGCCTGCACGCCGCCCAGACCCTTCAGGCGGTGGCCGCCGGCAAGCACGTGATCGTGGAAAAACCGATGGTCGCAAGCCTGGACGAGCTGGCGGCCATCCAAGACGCGCTGGCCGCCCACCCCGGCGTGATGGTGTTTGAGGCCGCGCGCCACGTGCACGACCCCAACTTCGCGGTGATTCGAGATTGGGTGGCAACGCACGACATCGCCGGCGCCGACCTGCGCTACGCCAAGTACAGCTCGCGCTACGACGCCTACCTGGCCGGCGAGAACCCGAACATCTTCTCGCCGCGCTTCGCCGGCGGTGCGTTGATGGACCTCGGCGTCTACCTGGTGTACGCCGCCGTCGCGTGGTTTGGCGTGCCCGAGTCCGCGCAGTACCTGCCGCACAAGCTGGCCAACGGCATCGACGGCTCCGGCACCGCGCGCCTGCAGTACCCGGGCTTTGACGTCACCCTGACGGCGGGCAAGACCTTCAACAGCCTCGCCCCAAGCGAGATCTACAGCGGCCGCGAGACCCTGTCCTTCGACTCGCCGGGCGAGCTCAACCGCGTCGCCCTGGTCGGCGAGCAGGAGCGCGAGCTGACCGTGGCCAAGGCGGCCAACCCGATGGCCGACGAGGCGGCCGACTTCGCGGCCATCATCACCCGAGACGACCGCCAGGCGGCCGCGGACCTGATGGCGTTGGCCACCAAGGTCCACCGGGTGATGGCGCAGCTGCGCCAAAGCGGCGGCATCGACTTCACGAACAACGCAGAATAGAGGCAGATTATGACCATTGCAACCCCGTTTTTACCCCTCTGGCAGCAGGCCGGCTTCAAGGACGAGACCCCGATTCAGGCCGCGGTTGACCAGCCGCTGCGCCAAGACGAGTCCATCGTCGGCCTGGCGCCGACGGGATCCGGCAAGACCCTGGCGTTTGGCCTGCCGCTTTTGACCAAGGTGGTGCCGCAGGGCGGCGTCCAGATCCTGATTCTGGCGCCGTCGCAGGAGCTGGCCGTCCAGACCAGAGACGTGCTGCGGCCGTACGCCGCCGCCGTCGACGTGTCGATCGTGGCGGTGACCGGCTCGGCCAACGTCAAGCGCCAGCTGGAGCAGCTGAAGAAAAAGCCCGAGGTGATCGTGGCGACGGCCGGCCGGCTGCTCGAGCTGGTCGCCGCCGGCAAGGTGCGCCTGCACACGCTGCAGACGCTGGTGGTCGACGAGGCCGACGAGCTGCTGCGCGATCCGGGGCTGGGGCAGGTCCGCGACCTCGCGATGGAGGCGCCAAGCGACGTGCAGCTGGCCTTCTTCTCCGCCACGCCGAGCCCGATGTTCTCGGACCTCGCCAAGTGGTTCGGCCAGGAGGTGCGCGTGATCGACGTGCGTGACATCGACCACACCCAGGGCGCGGTGCGCCACCTGTTCGTGCAGACGGACAACGCCCACCGCGAGACCTGGCTGCGGCACCTGGCCCACCTGGACAAGTTCCAGGCGCTGGTGTTTTTCAACCAGAACGCCGTGATGGAGAAGGTCGCGCGGACGCTGTCGCACCAGCAGATTAAGTTCGCCGTGCTGTCCAAAACGGACCGGGCGGCCAACCGCGCCAAGGCGCTGACCGATTTTCGCAAGGGCCGCCTGACGCTGCTTCTGGTCACCGACATGGCCGGGCGCGGCCTGGACATCCCCAAGCTCCCGGCGGTGATCAACTACCAGACCCCGACGCGCGCGGAGGCCTACATTCACCGCGCCGGTCGCACCGGGCGGATGGGCGAGCCCGGCACCGTGGTGACCATCGGCGACGACCACGACAAGCGAAACCTGCGCAAGCTGGTGCCGCAGTACGACATTCGCCGCGCCTTCCTGGTCGACGGCAAGCTGAGCCTGACCCCGCCGCCGCGCGAGGCGGTTGAGTCAGAAACCGCCGCGGCGGGCACCGGGGCCGCCACGGGGAGCACCACCAGCGCGCGTCCGGCGACCAAGCCGGTTCGCCGCGAGAAGCCGGCCGCCGCGCCGCGCCAGGCGGATGCCGCCCCGGCCGCGCGCAAGCCGCACAAGAAGGCGCGCGCCCGCGACCAGAAGAACAAGGGCAAGCGCAAGAAGGGATGACTTGTTCCCACCAATTCAACAGTGTACACTAAAGACAGCGGTATCATGAGGCCGCGCGTGGTGCTGGGCACCACAGAGGGGGGTCAACTATGGAACTAGAACGCACAGTCAACGCGCCGGCCAGCTACATCTACCAGACGATCATCGACTCGGTGCTGTACGACATCAAGCAGGAAACCGGCAACAGCATCGCGCCCGGGGCCTTGACCGGCTACGAGTACCAGAAGAAGATGGGCAAAAACGGGCACGGCCGCGTGAAAATCACCAAGGCGGACAAGAACCGCGCGTACGCCTTCCAGACGCGCATCGGCCGGGGCACCTACTACGTCGAGTACGCCCTGCAGGAGACGCAAGACGACCAGACCAAGGTGACCTACACCGAAAACACGCTGTACGACGACAAGTCGCGCGAGCTCAACCAGATGCTCATGATGATGCTGCTGGGCCGCCGCCGCAAGCGCCGCATCAAGTACATGCTCGACACGATGGCGTCTCAGTACCACGCCGCCGAATAAGTTTCAGAAAAAACTTTCGTCGCGGGCGAATCGGTGGTATATTTAGGTTGCACAGCAACCGGCATATTGCGGTGCATCGGATATGGTGTCTTTGCATGTCTAGCGTTTGACGCCATAGGAGCGGCCCGGACTTACGGTAACGTTGAGTCTGGGCTGTTTTTTTGGCTTCGATTGGAATTGTGCGCACGGGCGGGCGGGTCAAGACCGCCGCGGTGAGGTGCGGGACGGTTGCCTGCGGTGCGGGTGGTCCAGGCGGGCCTCGCGATTGGTCTGTGCGGCGCCGGGGCATTCCGGCTCGGCCGACAGTCGGGTGACGCGTCTGGTTGCGACTCGCATCGGCACCGCGCAAACACGCAAAAAAACGGACCGCAACGACGTTTTGAACGTGCTGCGGCCCGGTGAGATTTGATCTAGCGGTTGCGAGATGCGACAGGGGGGACTCGAACCCTCTACCTATGGTTTAGGAAACCATTGCTCTATCCAGGTGAGCTACTATCGCGAACCAGACCATTATAAGGGTTTTTGCGACGCGGTGCAATCACCTTGGCGCCGCGCGGACGAATCCGTCGCCATACTGAACACAGGAGGGATGCACATGCTTGAGGACTTGACCCTGACCGCCGGCGCGACCCTGGCGCTCCTTGTCGGCTTCGCGGCGGTGATCACCTGGGGCAACCGGGCGCTTTTGCAGCGGCTGGTCAACCGGGCGCAGCGCGACAGCGCGCACGTCTGGTGGGCGCGCCCCGGACTGTGGTGGCACGAGGGGACGCACGCGCTGGTCGGGCGGCTGTTTGGCCTGACCGTGCGCGAGGTGTCCGTGCGGGCCAGCGGGCAGACGGCGGGGCACGTGACCTTCGCGCTGAACCCGCGCTCTTGGTGGCAGCACGTCGGGCTGTTTGCGGCCGCCGGCGCGCCGGTGTGGACCAGCGCCGCGGTGATCCTCGGCGTGGGGAAAATGGTCTGGTGGCCGCGCGTGGCCTGGCGCGCCGTCGGCCTGGCGACGCTGGCCCCAACGTGGCCAGGGGTTGCGGGGTGGCTTGTGATGAGCCTTGCGCTGAGCCTGGGCGCGGTGCTGTCGCCGGCGGATCTGCGCCAGCTGATGCGCGGCCTGCCGGCGGTGGCGGCGCTGGTGCTCGGCGTGTTCGCGGCGCTGGCACTGGTCTGGCCGGCGGGGCTTGCCGCCTGGCGCACGGGCAACGCGCTGCTGGCTCTGGCCGGCGCGGTGGTCACCGCCCTCAGCCTGCTGCTCGGCCTGCTGGCGGCGGTGCTGATGCGGCGCTGAGGCCCAGCTTCGATCTTCTTCGCGAGGAATGGCTGACCACCGGAGGCGTCGGATGCCTGACTTACGGTAGCGCCGACCACCAGCGGCGTCGACGCCTCCGCGGTCGCAGGGGCCCGAGACCCCTGGCCTGCGCGGTACCCGTGGTGGCCCCGAGGCGTCCGGCTTGCGCGCCTGCCGGTCAACCCGGTAGACTGAAGTTAGGCGCTGAGGCACGAGGACAAGTGCGATGACTGATCACCATTCGGGGCCGCGCCATCAGACCCGTAGCCCCATCTGCGCCCGCCGCACCTAAGTCGACCAAAGGACCAAGCGTGGCGGCACAGCCGACGACCCCCTGCATCAGCAAAGGATGCAGGGGGTCGCTGTGTGTTGCGGGTCTTCTGCGGGCCCGCCAGCGGGCACCGGTGATGCCGCGGGTATGCGGCCCGCCCGGCGGTGACACGTCGTCACAATCGGCCTTTAGCCCGATTGAACCGCTGGGCGGGTGTGCGACAATGCCAGAGTTAGTCCTGAGCCCCCGGCGGTGGCAGCTGGACGATGCCGACCTTGGCCAAGAGGTCGATGGTCGCGCCGAGGTGCTTGGCCAGCGCCGCGTGGTCGGCCGCGCTCAGGCCGGCCAGGCGCTCGGCCAGGCGCTGTTGCACCATGGCCATGTGGTCTTCTGCCAGCTTGACGCCGGCCGTCGTGCGCATCACGTTGACGACGCGGCGGTTGGCCGGGTTGTGCGCGCGGCGCACGAGGTCGCGGGCCTCGAGCTGGCCGATGGTGCGCGACAGCTGCGGGCCGGAGATGCCCATCTGCTCGGCTAGGGCGGACATGGCGATGCCGGGGTGCGTGTAGACGGTGATCACCGTGATCAGCTCAAGGTTGCTCAGCCCCAGGTGGGCGAGGGACAGGTTTTGCGACACCGCCTGCGCCAGCGTGACGAACAGGTTGGCGAACAGCGTGGTGTCGGCCATGTGTGGTTCGGTTGTCAAAGCGTCAGCTCCTTTTCTATTCAACCAGTCTAGCACCTCGCCAAATAATTATCAATTGTTAACAGTTGACATTTGTTAAATGTTTGCGTAATATGGACCTCATACCGCAAGCGAAACGCAAGAAAGAAGTGACTACCGTGCTCGAACTCAAACACATCAAGAAGTACTACCACGTCGGGGACACCCTGACCAAGGCGCAAGACGACGTCTCCGTCGCCTTCCGCCAGCAGGAGTTCGTGGCGATCCTCGGCCCCAGCGGCTCGGGTAAAACCACGATGCTCAACATCATCGGCGGGCTGGACCGCTACGACTCCGGCGACCTGCTGATCAACGGCAAGTCGACCAAGGACTTCAAGGACGCGGACTGGGACGCCTACCGCAACAATTCCGTCGGCTTCATTTTCCAGTCGTACAACCTGATCTCGCACCTGTCGATCATGGAAAACGTCGAGATGGGGATGACCCTGTCCGGCGTGCCGGCGGCGGAGAAGAAGCGCCGGGCGGAGGACGCGCTGATCCGCATCGGGCTCAAGGACCACATGCACAAGAACCCGTCTCAGCTCTCGGGCGGCCAGATGCAGCGCGTGGCGATTGCCCGTGCGATCGCCAACGACCCCGAGATTCTGCTGGCCGACGAGCCGACCGGGGCGCTTGATTCGGAGACCTCCGAGGAGATTATGAAGCTGATCAAGGACCTGTCGCGCGAGCGCCTAGTCATCATGGTTACGCACAACCCGGCCCTGGCGCACAAGTACGCCGACCGCGTGATCGAGTTCGCCGACGGCAAGATTGAGCACGACTCCAACCCGCACGTCGAGCACGAGAAGACGGACCAGTTCAAGCTCAACCACACCAAGATGAGCTATTTCACGGCGCTGCGCCTGTCCTTCAACAACATCCGCACCAAGAAGGGGCGCACGTTCCTGACCGTTTTTGCCTCAAGCATCGGGATCATCGGCATCGCCGTGGTGCTCGCGCTGTCCAACGGCTTCCAAAAGCAGATCAACAAGACCCAAAGCGAGGCGATGGCCTCGATGCCGGTGACGATCTCCCAGACCGGCACCGACACCTCCGCGATGATGACCGGCACCAGCACCAAGACCTTCGCCAAGACCAAGCAGGTGACGGCGGCCAAGTCCGACGCGGAAAAGGCGCAGCACGTCAACAAGCTGACGGCCAGCTACCTGAGCTACATCAACAAGCTGCCCAAGGCCGACGCGAAAAACATCGCGGTCACCTACGGCACGGGGATGAACCTGGTGCGCAAGGTGGACGGCACGTACAAGAGCGTGTCCTTCTCGACCACCAACCCGGACAGCAAGACCATCAACGCGCAGGCGATGATGGCCGCGTCCACCGGCATCGGCGGCACGGTCTACCCGATCGACCGCGACGGCGGCCAGAGCTTTCTGAAGACCTACTACAAGGTGATCGCCGGCAAGTACCCGACCCAGGCGACCGACATCGTGCTGGTGATCAACAAGGACAACACGGTGGACATCAACGCGCTGAAGAACCTCGGCTTTGACGTCAGCGAGAACCAGAAGCTCGACTTCTCGGACCTCGTCGGCACCAAGATTCAGCTGGTGGCCAACGACGACTACTACCAAAAGCTCCCGACCGGCACCTACATGCCGAGCCAAGACCTCGCCAAGGTGGCCACGGCCAGCGGCACCAAGACCCTGACCATCAGCGGCATCATCCGCGTGCGGTCCAAGAACTCCGACGGGCTGTTGGCCAGCGGCATCGCGTACAGCGCGGCGTTAACCAAGCAGGTGCTCAACGCCAACGCCGACTCGGCGATCGTGACGGCCCAAAAGGCGGCCGCGACCAACGTGATCACAGGGCAGAGCATGGACGCGGCGACCAAGACCGCGATTTTGACCAGCCTGGGCGGCAACGACACGCCGACCTCGATTCAGATCTACCCGACCAGCTTCAAGCTCAAGGACAAGGTGCTGGACTACCTGGACAAGTACAACAAGGGTAAAGCCAAGGCCGACCGCGTGATCTACACCGACCTGGCGGGCACCGTGTCCGACATGACCGGCGGGCTGATGGACGCGATCACCTACGTGCTGGTGGCCTTCGCCGGCATCAGCCTGGTCACCTCGATGATCATGATCGCGATCATCACCTACACCAGCGTGCTGGAGCGGACCAAGGAAATCGGCGTGCTCAAGGCGCTGGGTGCCCGCAAGAAGGACATCACGCGGGTGTTCGACGCCGAAACCCTGATTCTGGGCTTCGGGGCCGGGGTGTTCGGCATCGTCGTCGCCTGGGCGCTGACCTTCCCGATCAACGCCGTGCTCCTGAGCGTCACCGGCCTGTCCGGCGTGGCGGTGCTCAACCCGGTTCACGCGATTGTGCTGGTTTTGATCAGCACCGTGCTCACCATCTTGGGCGGGCACGTGCCGGCGCGCATGGCGGCCAAAAAGGACGCGGCAATTGCGCTGCGTGCCGAGTAGCCGGATTACGCCTGCTGACTGAACGCGAAAATGCCGTCCTCCCGCACAAGGGGAGGACGGCATTTTGACGTTTTGCACACTGGCACCTAATCGTCCAATACGGCGCAACTGATTGTTGAAATGCGCGGCCCAGACTGATACGCTACACTTGGTTACATTGTGACCGCTTCTATCACGCGCGTTTGGGGGAACTCGCATGGAGAGTATGACTTTTTGGGCGCAGCCGACGGTTGACGTCGAGGCGGCGCACCCGCGGGCGACCAGCTTCGAGCTGCTCGCCCGCACGCGGCACGGCGGGGAATGGGAGCTGCCGGCCAACGTCGAGGCGATGACGCCGCCGCAGCTGATCGCCTTGGTGACGGCCGCGGCCAAGGCGCTGCCGGCGGGCATTCCGCTGAGCGTCAACCTGCACCCGCGCCAGTTCGTGCGGCCGGCCTTCGTCGCCGCCATCGCCGAGCTGCAGGCGGCCTGCCCGAGTCCTGTCGTGGTCGAGCTGACGGAAAAGCGCGACCCGCTGGTGCCGACGCGCGAGCTGGTCGCCGCGGCCGAACGCTACGCGGCCTTGGGGCAGCCGATCATCGTGGACGACGTGGGCAGCGGCCAGAACCTGCCGGGCCTCGTCGAGGGGCTGACGCCCTTTGCCCACACCTACAAGTTCGCGCTGCAGGACCTGTACGGTTGCAGTTCGGCCGACCTGCTCGACCGCCTGGACTTTTGGGCCACTCGGGCCGACGGGGCCGGCGTGGCGCTGGTGATCGAGGGCGTCGAGACCGCCGACCTGTACCGCCGCCTGCGGGTGCTTTGCCCGCAGGCCCAGATGCAGGGGGACTACCTCGCGGCCGCGGCATCGGTGGCGCAGGCCGGCACGCAGGCGTTGTTCGCGCCGCGTTGACCGCGCCTGCGGTTCGTGGTACAGTGGATTCAGATTAACAGACCTGCTCAACTGCCAGTGGCAGTACGACCCGTGCGCATAACCAGATGCGCGCGGGTTGTTTTGGCTTCAGGAGGACAATCATGCTCAGGTATTTCGGCCAACCCAAGTTCAGTAACGCCACCCCGCCGGTCAAAATCGGCTACGAGCTACTGTTGCGCGAGTTCACGCGCGGCCGCTGGCAGCTGCCGGGGGATTTTTCCGCTTACGCGCCGGATGACCTCTCCCGGCTGTTGGCGCAGACGCTGGCGGCAATGCCCGCGAGCCTCGATCTGATCTCCTTTAACCTGTCGCAGCGCCAGTTCATCGATCCGGCCTTCAGCCAGGCGCTGCGGCGCGTGCAGGCGTTTCGGCGCATGAACCTGTTCGCCGAGCTGACAGAGGCCGACGAGGGGGTGACGCTCGCGGCGCTGCAGGCGGCGGCGGGCGATTACGTGGCCGCCGGCATCCGGGTGGTGATCGACGACGTCGGCACCGGCGCCAACCGGGAGTCGCTGGTGCAGGCTTTGATGCCCTACACCAGCGAGTACAAGTTCGCGCTGCAAAACCTGGCCGGTGACCGGACGCGGCCGGTCCTCGCCATGCTCGGCGAGTGGCGCGACCGCGCGACGGCCGACCACAAGCTGTTCGCCGTCGAGGGCCTTGAGAATGCTTCCGACCTAGCGCTGGTGGCGCCGTTCGCACCGGACGTCCTGCAGGGCTATCACTTCGGCCGGCCGCAGCTGATGGCCATCGGGTGAGGGGCTGGCCTGTCGCTGCACGGTTGCGTGAGATTCCGCTATCTCCACCGGATACAAAAAGCGCCCCGGCCAGTCAAATTGGTCGGAGCGCAACGCGTTGATTAGATGGAGCAGCTCTCGCAGGCGTTGGCGCCGATTTCATCGGCGTCGTCCGTAAAGGTGCGGATGTAGTAGATCGACTTGATGCCCTTGGCGTGCGCGTAGTTGCGCAGGATGTTCAGGTCGCGGGTGGTCATCTTGTCGGTGCGGCCCGCCTTCCATGGGTAGATGCCGGCCGGGATGGTGGAGCGCATGAACAGGGTCATCGACATGCCCTGGTCGACGTGCTGCTGGGCGGCGGCGTACACATCGATCACCCGGCACATGTTGGTGTCGTAGGCGCTCTTGTAGTACGGCAGCGTGTCGTTGGCCAGGCCGCTTGCCGGGTAGTAGATGGTGCCGATGGTTTTCTCCTGGCGGTCCTCGATGCGGTTGACGATCGGGTGCAGGCTGGAGCTGGTGTCGTTGATGTAGGAGATCGAGCCGTTCGGGGCCACGGCCATGCGGTTCTGGTGGTACAGGCCGTCTCTCATCACGTCCGCCTTGAGCTGTTCCCAGTCGGCCTTGGTCGGCAGGTGGATGCCCTTGAACTGCTCAGCCACCTCAGGGAACTTCGGCGCCCAGTCCTGGTTGAGGTACTTGTCGAAGTAGCTGCCGTCGGCGTACTTGGAGGCCGCGAAGTTGTCGAACACCTTGCCGCGCTCCTTGGCGATCTTGTTGGAGGCCTTGAGGGTGTAGTAGTTCAACAGCAGGAAGTACTGGTTGGTGAAGTCCAGAGACTCCGGCGAGCCGTACTGCATGTGGTGCTTGGCAAAGTACGTGTGCAGGCCCATGGCGCCGAGGCCGATGCTGTGGGCGAGGTCGTTACCGTTTTGGACGCTTGGCACGACGTCGATCTCGGAGTGGTCGGTGACAAAAGTCAGGGCGCGCACCATCGCGTCGACCGAGCGCTCGAAGTCCGGACTCTTCATCAGGTTCGGGATGTTGGTCGAGCCCAGGTTGCAGGAGACGTCGGTGCCCATCACGTCGTACTCCTGGCGGTTGTTCAAAAGGCTTGGCGTCTGCACCTGCATGATCTCGGAGCACAGGTTGCTCATGATGATCTTGCCCTTGATCGGGGAGGCGGCGTTGGCCGTGTCGACGTTCAGGACGTAAGGGTAGCCGGATTCCTGCTGCAGCTTGGAGATCTCGGTTTCAAGGTCGCGGGCGCGGATCTTGGTCTTCTTGATCCGGGGATTGGCGACCAGGTTGTCGTACTCCTTGGTGATGTCCAGGTAGGAGAACGGCTGGCCGTACTCGCGCTCGACGGAGTATGGGGAGAACAGGTACATGTCCTGATCCTCGCGCACCAGCTCGTAGAACTTGTCCGGAACGATGGTGCCCAGGCTCAGGGTCTTGACCCGGTACTTCTCGTCGGCGTTCTCCTTCTTGGCCCCGAGGAAGGAGATGATGTCGGGGTGGAACACGTTGAGGTACACGACGCCGGCGCCCTGGCGCTGGCCCAGCTGGTTGGAGTAGGAGAAGCTGTCTTCCAGCAGCTTCATGACCGGCAAAACGCCGCTGGCCGCGCCCTCGATGCCCTTGATCGGGGCGCCGGCCTCGCGCAGGTTGGACAGCGTGATGCCGACACCGCCGCCGATGCGCGACAGCTCCAGCGCGGAGTTCACCGCGCGGCCGATCGCGTTCATATCGTCGGTGATCTGAAGCAGGAAGCAGGACACCAGCTCGCCGCGGCGCGCGCGCCCGGCGTTCAGGAACGATGGGGTGGCCGGCTGGTAGCGCTGGTTGATCATCTCCGTGGCCAGGGTGTCCGCCAGCTGCTCGTCGCCGTCAGCGAAGAACAGGGCGTTGGCGAAGACGCGGTCGGGGAAGCCCTCGAGGTACTGCTGGTTGTCGTCGGTCTTCAGGGCGTACTGGGCATAGAACTTGTAGGCCGCCATGAAGGACTGGAAGGCAAAGCCGGCGTGTTGCAGCCGGTCGTTGAGCCGCTCCAGGAATGCCGGGGAATACTTGGCCAGGAAGTCCTTTTCGTAGTAGTCGTGCTCGGTCAGGTAGGCCAGGCGCGCCTGGAGGCTGTCGAAGCGCATGGTGTTGGGTTCGACGTTCTCCTTGAAGAACGCGGCCAGCGCCTCCTTGTCCTTACCCAGTGGAATCTGTCCGTTGACGGGGATGTTGATCTCGTTGTTTAATTTGAAATAGGTGACCGTTGCCGGGTCGATGTCTTTGAGTCCCATGTGCGTGCTCCTTCAGCCGCCGGTGGGGGCGGCGATTTTCTAACTTGCCGATACGGACATAATACTGTATATTGTGGTTGCGGTCAATTGGTGACCTACATATTGAAATCAATTGCGTGCGTCAAAACACTGTCAGGCGTGACGCAGAGGGAGTTAAAAAATGACATTCACCGACAATTACAACGCGATCAACTGGGACCGCGTCAGCGACGATGTCGACAAGGCGACGTGGGAGAAACTCACCGAGCAGTTCTGGCTCGACACCCGCGTGCCCGTCTCCAACGACATGGACGACTGGCGTGAGCTCGACGACGTGCACCAGTGGGTGGTCGGCCATGTCTTCGGCGGGCTGACGCTGCTTGACACCGTCCAGAGCCAAGACGGCATGCGCGCGTTGACCACCGGCGCGATCACGCCGCACGAGAAGGCCGTGTTGAACAACATCCAGTTCATGGAAAGCGTGCACGCCAAGTCCTACTCGACCATTTTCTCGACCCTCAACACCCAAAGCGAGATCGACGAAATCTTCACCTGGTCGGACTCCGAGGAGTACCTCCAAAACAAGGCCAAGTGGATCGTCGACCTGTACCGCAACGATCCGGATCCGCTGCACAAGAAGGTCGCCAACGTCTTCCTTGAGACCTGCCTGTTCTACTCCGGCTTCTACACGCCGCTTTACTACCTCGGCAACAACAAGCTCAACAACGTCGCCGAGATCATCAAGCTGATCCTGCGCGACGAGTCCGTGCACGGCACCTACATCGGTTACAAGTACCAGATCGGCTACAACCAGCTGTCGGCCGCCGAGAAGCAGAAGCAAGACGACTGGGCTTACGACCTGCTGTACAAGCTGTACGAAAACGAGCAGAAGTACGCGGCGCTGTGCTACGACCAGGTCGGCTGGACCCAGGAGGTCATGACCTTCGTCGAGTACAACGCGAACAAGGCGCTGATGAACCTGGGTAAGGACGGCCTGTTCCCGACCACGGCCAGCGACGTCAACCCGATCATCATGAACGGGATCAACACCACCACGTCCAACCACGACTTCTTCTCCCAGGTCGGCAACGGCTACCTGCTAGGTCAGGTCGAGGCGATGAGCGATGACGATTACAACATCGACGTGATTGCGGACCCAAAGGACGGTGACGACAAGTGATCAACCTGTTTTACGTCTCCATCTCCGGCAACACCCGCAGCTTCGTCAAGCGGCTGGTCGCCTACGCCGAAAAGGTGCACGCGGCCGACGCCACGCAGCCGTTGATCCACGCCGTCGAGTACACCGAGGAGCTGGATTCCGACATCATGGCGCACCCGTTCTTTGCGATGGTGCCGACCTACCTGGACGGCGGCGACGGCATCAACAGCGGCTACAAGGAGGTCATGACCGTCGACTTCCGCGACGAGCTTGCCGCGGGCGACCCGGCCAACCTGCTGGGCATCATCGGCTCGGGCAACCGCAACTTCAACGCGCAGTTCGGCCTGACCGCCAAGCACTACGCCCGCCGCTTCAACTCGCCGGTGATCGGCCTGTTCGAGCTGCGCGGCAACGACGAGGAGGCCGACCGCATCTACACCGCGATGTGCAAGTACCAGGCCGACTTCGAGGTCCGTGGGGTCAAGCGGGCGCTGGTGCACTAAATCACGATCAGGACCGCTGCGGCGCAGCGGTCCTTTTTTAATGTGTGAATCGTTATACATTAATTTCTTTTCGAAATGATGGCGGCTGGTCGGCTGGCACTCGGTGGTGAGGGGTGACAGTATGTGACAAGACACTAATTTCAGAAAAATATTTTCAAAAAAAATAAAAGCCACATGCTGGCGATGGTAAACCTTATGCCTGCGGCCAAGCAGGGGGGCGGCGCCGGGCTTCGGGACAAATCGAGCGGGTCTGCGATTAGTAATAGCCCCCGTGAACTACTTAGGGTAAGCGCCGCCACGCGTGCGCGTCGTTTGCAACCGGTCGTGAAAGCTGTTAAGGTTGCAAAATGAAAGTTTCATGGAGCGGCCCCGCGCGGTCGCTGCATAAGGGATTTTCACCCGCCTGACCCGGCGTGGAAGTTGGGTCGCGCGATGATCCCACAGCTGAGCTGCGGGACCGGCTTCGCCTGTCTGGGGCAGTGTGAGGGGGATGACCAACTTTGTCAGTGAAAGAATTTTGGGGGAACGACCTTTTTTGAATAAATCTCTTGTGCGTGTGCTTATTGCTGCTGCAACGGTTTTGGCTTTCGCAAGCGGGGTCGACTTTGCACTGACCTCCAACGAAACGGCCGCTGAAGCCACACCAACGCATGTTTCGGCTGTCTCCGCGCGACGCGCGCGCGAGGCGGCCGCCGCCAAGGCTTCTAGCCAGACCGAAACGAAGTCGGTCGGCCAAAAGCACGCGGCCACAGCCGCCAAGCCGGCTGATGTCACCAAAGCAACTGCAGAACCGAAGGCCACGACCGCAACCAAGCAGTCGGTGGCCGCAACCGAGCCAACGGCCAGCAAGCCGGCGGCCAACCACCCGGCGGCCACGGCCGCCACGCACACCGCAGCGACTGCGACGGCCTCCAGGACAACCCAAGCAGCGCCGCGGACCGCCAGTGCGCCGGCCGCTGCCAAGCCGACCACTCAGGCGGCCACCACAACCGTGACGCGTCGAGCAACCCCGGTGCGCCGGGCCGCGGCGCCGGTTGCCACCACGGGCTTCACCATCGGCGGCCGCACCTTCGGCATTCGCACCTTCAACGGCGTCGGCCAGGTGCCCGGTGACAGCTACGTCTACCAGTGGACCGCGGTGGCCAACCACTACCTGATCGAGTACACCGGCGCGGCGCATGCCTACCTGGCCGGTGTCGGCATCGGCTCCGCCGTCAGCGTTAACGGCCACGTCTACCACGTTCGCAAGGTCAGCTACAGCGTGGCCAACGACCAGGCCGGGGTAATCAGCATGCTGGCGCAAAAACGCGCCACCGGCGGCATTTCCTTTCAGACCTGTGTCCCGAACGGCACGGCGATTCCGCCTTTGAACATCTACTATGCCAACTAGACCTACGCCTCGGCCCTGCCGAGGCTTTTTTGATGCACCGGGGGTAAGCGAGCACCCGGCGGTCACATCGGCGGCGTCCGGTCGATTCCGCGGTCCGGCCCGGTGGGTGGCGCTGTGATTGCAACGCAAAAATGCCTCGGCCGAAGCCGAGGCATTAGCGACGGGCTAGGCCCAGTCGCCGTTTCTGAAGATGGCGACGCGGGTGCCGTCGGCCTTGATGCCGTCGATGTCCATCTCTGCGGAGCCCATCATGAAGTCGACGTGGGTGTCGGCGTCATTCAGGCCGGCTTCGGTCAGCTCCGCGGTGGTCATGTCGGTGCCCCCGGCGACGCAGAACGGGTAGGCCTGGCCGAGCGCCATGTGGTCGGATGCGTTCTCGTCGTACAGGGTGTTGAAGAAGATGATGCCCGACTGGCTGATTGGAGACGGGTCCGGCACCAGCGAGATCTCGCCGAGCGAGCGCGCACCGCGAATCGCCAGCAGGTGCTGGAGCGTGGCGTCGCCCTTGTCGGCGTGGGCCTCAACGACCTGACCGTTCTCAAAGCGGAAGTGCATGCCCTCGAGGATGTTGCCGGCGTAAGACAGCGGCTTGGTCGAGGCGACCGTGCCGTCGATGCGGCGGAAATCCGGCACGGTGAAGACTTCCTCGGTCGGCATGTTCGGGATGAAGGCCTCGCCCTGCGGGTTGCGGGCGCCGGCGGCCGTCCAGATGTGATGCTTCGGCAGGCCGACGGTCAGCTCGGTGCCCGGTGCGCGGTACTCGAGGTGGTCGAACGCCTCCTGGTTCAGCCACGCGGCCTTTTCGTTGAGCTTGGCCACGTGTGCGGCCCAGGCGGCCTCCGGGTCATCCTGGTAGATGCGCACGGTCTTGAAAATGGCGTCCCACAGCCGGTCGGTTGCCTCCTCTGCGGTCGCCGCGTCCGGGAACACCTTTTGCGCCCACTTGGTGCCGGCCGCGCCGGCGATGGTCCAGGAGATGCGCTCGGCGGAAATCGCCTCGGACAGCTGCGCGTAGGCCTTCTGGAAGCCTGCGGTGTAACCGGCGACGCGGGCATTGTCGATGCCGGCCAGGTTGTCCGGGTCGCTGGACATGATGGTGATGCGCTTGGCGTTGTGTGACAGCCAGTAGTCCATCTGGGCCTTGACCTGCGGCGCCTGGTTGAACAGGCGGTCCTCCGCGGCGTGCGCCATATCCTGGCGGCGGATGAAGTCGTCTTGCCACCACATGGACACCTCGGCGGCGCCGCGCGCGTAGGCGGTTTCGACGATCAGGTGCGCCAGGGCGGTCTGGTCGGTGCCAATCTGCAGGTACACCGTGTCACCGGCGCCAACGCCGGCACCGAGGTCGACGATCAGCTCAGCGTACTTCTTCAGGTTCGCGTCAAAGTTGGGTAAAGTCATTGGGTTGCCTCCTTCTTGTGCGGCGTGACCACACTGCCTTGATTTTACCACACCGAACCGCCTGCGGGAGGATAACGGCGACCGGCCCTCGCAACGTGCCGCTTAGGTCCGTCGCGGCGTTATTTGAGGCCTGAGATGACGGCGGCACAAATAGATTGCGTTAAGGATTGCGTTTTTCAACCGCTTTGGTAAAATAACGGTGACACGGACCGCTGACCGCGGCCGGTGCCGGGAACTGCAGTGGGGGAACAATATGGCCAGAAAGAAAACGATCACCCGAGATCAGATTCTGACTGCGGCCTACGAGCTAGTTGTGGAGGAGGGATTCAAGAAGTTCACGGCGCGCAACATTGCCAGACGAATGGCGTGCTCAACGCAGCCGATTTACCTTGAATTCGCCAACATGGCCGAGCTCCGGCAGGCGGTGGTCGATCAGATCAAGCAGACCTTGGACACGAAAATGAGCCGGCGCTACACCACCGACCCGATCGTGGATCTGGGTCTGGCATACATCAACTTTGCGCTTGATAATCAGGCGCTGTACAAGGCAGTGTTCGTCGAGGACCACTTCGGCGTCGCCGCCATGCGCGGGTACGCGCTGGACCACGCGGTGGCGCGGCTCGGTGACTACCCGCCGGCCGCGGGGCTGTCAAACGCCCAGCGGCAAAACACAGTCACCGGGGTGTGGATTGTGGCGACGGGGATCGCCAATCTGGTGGCGGCGGGGTTCATCGACCTCTCGCCCGAGCAGATGATTGCCATGCTTCGCGCGGTGACGTGCGACTTCATCACCAACGACCGCTTTGCGGAACAGGCCGTCAACATCGACTTGGACGCAGGGGTCGCCAATCAAGCGTATGTGTAAGTGTAAGGCCGAGGCAGGAGTGACTCGGCTATTTTGATGCCCAGACGAAACCAGGGCGTTGCGCCGTGGAGCCGGACGAAACCAGGGCGGCGTGCGGCGCACTCGGCCAGTCCTCCAGCGGCGCGTCCCGCCTCGGCCGTACGCAAAAACGGGCCAGGTCGCCTGGCCTGCCCCGTTGACGCGATTAGCGCCGGGTGAACTTCACGACGGCCTCGCAGCGCGCCGTCTGCGGGAACATGTCGATGGACTGGATGTAGTCGACGCGGTAGCCGGCGGTCAGCTTGACGAGGTCGCGGGCCAGGGTCGACGGGTTGCACGAGATGTACACGAACTTCTTCGGCCGCGCGGTCAACAGCGCCTTGATGAACGCCGGCTCAAGCCCCGCGCGTGGCGGGTCGACGATGACCGCGTCGGGCTTGAAGCCCTCACGCAGCCACTTGGGGAAGACGGTCTCGGCGGTGCCGACTTCGTAGTGGGTATTTGTGATGCCGTTGGCCGTTGCGTTTTGGTTGGCGTCCGCGACGGCGGCGGGCACGGTGTCCATGCCGCGCACCGCCTTGGCGTGGGCGGCGAGGCTCAGGCCGATGGTGCCGATGCCGGCGTAGGCGTCGACCAGCGTCTCGTCCGGCTTGAGGTCAAGGGCCGCCAGCGCGGTTTCGTAAAGCGTCGGCGTCTGGCTTGGGTTCAGCTGCAGGAAGGCCTGAGGCGACAGCGCGAAGTCCAGGCCGAGCAGGCGCTCGGTGATGGTCGGCTTGCCGGCCAAAAGGGTGCTGTCTTGCCCCCACACCAGGCTGGTTTGGGCGGCGTTGACGTTTTGCATCACCGTGACCACCTCGGGCAGCGTGGCCGCGATGGCGGCGAGCAGCTGCGCCTGGTGCGGCAGCTTGGCCGTGTGGGTGATCAGGGTGAGCTGAACCTCGCCGGTGCTTCGCGACTCGCGCACCACCAGCGTCTTGACGATCCCGCTGTTGCGTTTTTCGTCGTAGATCGGCACCTTCAGCTCCTCCAAAATGCCGCACAGCGTGGTGATCACGCGCATGGTGGTCGGCATCTGGGTGGCGAAGGTGGTCAGCGGCACCAGCTTGTGCGACTGCGGGGCGTACAGGCCGGCGACCACGTGCCCGTCAACCTCACGCACCGGAAACTGCGCCTTGTTGCGGTAGTGCAGCTGCTCCGGCGCGGCGATGGTGGGGCGCAGGTCGTAGTGCTGCCAGCCGGCCGGCTTGTACTTGGCCAGGCTTTGGGCGACCACGTCGCGCTTGAAGGCCAGCTGGGCCGGGTAGGCGAGGTGGCCGAGTTCGATGCCGCCGACCGTGCCGAACAGGGGGTCGACCGGTGGAATGCGATCCTTGGAAGGCGACTTCACGCGGTGGGTGAGCGCCTCGAGGTAGCGCTCGTGCACCGCAGTGACTTCTGCGACTACCACCTCGCCCGGCAAGGCGCCGGTGACGAAGGTGATTTTGCGCTTGTAGTACCCGATGCCGGCGCCGTTGATGTCCAGGCGCTTGATGGTCAGCGGGAAGCGCTGACCGACTGTGACCGTATTTTCCATAGTGTCCTCCTTGCGATAGTTCCATTATAGCCGTAATCCAGCCGCGGTTGGCACGAAAGTTCATCAGTGGGTATAATGGAGCCATCCACATCCAGGAGGCTCAACATGTTAATCACTTACCCGCAAAACGGCCAGATGCGCGCGCCGGTGTTCGTGACCCACAACGGTCAGGAGCACGTCCTCACCCCGGGCCAAAGCCTGGAGCTTGCCGTGCGGCGCGGCGACGCCGTCACCTTCCGCGTCGGCCGCTTCACCAAGACGCACCAGATTGCGTTCCAGTCACCGCAGGCCGAGTTCGCCGTGGTGCCCAACAAGCAGCTGCAGATCATTTTCGTCGCCGCGATGATGATCCTGGCAGGCGGCCTGTACCTGCTCAAGCAGGTCGACAACACCTGGCTGTCGGTGATTGTCGTGGTGGCCCTGATCGGCTACGAGGTCCTGAACTACTTCACCGGCTACGCGGCCGTGCCGTGGCACGACGGGCGCAAGCGCTAACCCAACAAGCAAGCGGGCGAGTCCATGGGCTCGCCCGCTTGCGTCAGTTCCGCCATCATGCCCGGCGTGCCAGCTGCAGCACGGTCATCAGGTGGAAAAAGTCGTTGTCGTCGGCCCACTCGGCCCATGGCACCAGCTGAATGTTGGCCAGCGCGTCCTCGCCGTAATGGGCGGCAAGCATGGTTGTGTCGCTCAGCCCGCTGATGATGAGGTCCGGCCGCTCGGTGGCCGCCGGGTCGAGCACACGCACGAAGTCGAGCCCGGTCAGAAACTGAAGCAGGTCACGGCTGACGAAGGTGCCGGGCTCGACGAACACCGCAACTGTCAGCAGGTGGTCGGCGTTGAGCCCCGGGAAATCGGGGGCGATGATGCGGTACAGGTCGCGGTGCATCGCCTGGTAGTAGGGCCGAAAGAGGCCCGCCGGGTCGCCCGGCGTCAGCCCGGTGAAGAAGCGTTGAATCAGCCGTGGCAGGGCGCCGTTTTCCGCGCGGTCCCCGAGGTCGGGCATGAAGTCCAGCCGCTTGGCGAACGCGCCGTCGGTCACGTAGCTCGACAGTGCCATGCGGTGCAGGTTGACGGCCAAAACGGCGTGGCAGGACGGCGCCGCCTCGCGCATGGTCGGGTTGGTGGCGTCGATCAGGGCGGTCATCAGCCCGCCGGCGAAGCGATTGATCGCGTGGTCGCCCACGGCAAAGGCGGCCATAATCCGCTCCTGAATCGGCGTAACCGTCGCGTTGAAGGACAGGAAGTGCACGCGACAGAAGTAGTAGAAGTCCCGCTCGGCCGCAAGTGTCGGTGAATCGAGTGCGGGAAAAGTCGCCGGGGTATAAATCAGGGGCGCAAGCGTCATGCCGGCGTCGCCGATGATGCCCTGAAAGCGGCGGTTGACCGCGATCGGGTGGCCGCTTGCTAGGCGCAGGCGCTGGATTGCCAGCACCATCAGGTCGAGCTTGGTCGGCTGGGCGGACGCGTCGAACCAGCGCGAGTCCGCGGCGTTGCAAGCGTCCAGGTCGGCCACCGCCTGGCGGTACGCGGCGGTTGAGAAGGGCCACCCCACGCCGCGGTAGGCCATCTGGTAGAAGGTGAGAATGAGCAGCCGAATTCGCAGCTCCGAGCCCTCCAGCCGCCAGGTGGTCGGGTTGAGCGTCACGCCGGCCTGCGCCATGTAGGCGCGAAACGGCGCGATGCGGCGCCGCAGCGTCGGCAGGCTGACCCCGCTGTCTTGGCAAAAGGCGTGAGCGTCGAAGCCCGGCACGGTGAACAGCCGGTCGAAAAAGGCGTAGGCGACCGTGTCCGACAGCAGGTGGAAGCGGTACGTGTCCACCGACACGGCCGCCCCGACGTCGGCGAAGTCCGCCTCGTTGAGGTCGGCCATCGTGCGGTGCTGCATCAGCTGAAGCGAGACCATGATGTCTTGAAAGGCGTTGTAGGTCTGCGAGTAGCTGAGCCGGCTTTCGCGCGCCAGCCGGTTGATGGTGAAGTTCGTGGCCTCAAGCGCCTTCAGGTAGCGAAACACCCGGTAGTTCGTGCTGGCCCGCTTATCAAAAAAGTTATCCTCGAACACGCCGCGCACCTCCGTTGAAATTGCTTATAGTATAACATAAACGCACGGCGCACCAACCCCGTTCGGTGCGCGGAAAGGACCCGTCATGCCCACAATCACCAGCATCAGCGCCCAGAAGCGGCCCGGCCGCTATAACATTTTTCTCGACGGCCAGTACGCCTTTCCCGTCAGCGAAACCACGCTGATCCAGTTCATGCTGGCCAAGGGGATGGTGGTGGACGAAAAGCTCGAGGCGGCGATCAAGGCCGCGGAGGTCGACGCCGCCGCCAACAGCCTGGCGCTGGACTTTCTCAGCCACCAGATGCGCACCGTCGCCGAGGTCCGGCGCCGGCTGAAGAAGGAGGAGCTGCCGGAGTCCGCCATCGCGCCGGTGATTGAGCGCCTGGTCGACCTGAACTACCTGGACGACGCCAAGTTCGCGCGGGCCTTCCTGCACGACAACGCGCTGATGGGCAGCCGCGGCCCCAAGCTCGTCGCCTCGGCCCTGGCGCAAAAGGGCGTGCCGCAGCCGCTGATTCAGGCCGCCATCGCCGAGGTGCCCGAAGCGGACTGGGCGACAGTCGCGACGCGCGTGGCGGAGAAGGCGGCGCGGCAGACCCAGCGCAAGCCCCTGAACGACCGGCGCCAAAAGATTCGCCTAGCCCTGATGCAAAAGGGCTTCGATCAAGACCAGAGCAGCGCGGCGCTGGCTGGACTTGACCTGACCCGCGACACCGCGCTTGAGGCCACGACGCTTGAGGCCGCGGCGGCCAAGCAGTGGCGCCTCAAGCGGCGGTATGAGGGCTACGACCGCCGCAACCGCGTGCGCCAGGCGCTGTTTCGCCAGGGCTTCGAGCTCGACGCAATCGATGCGGCGGTGGCGGCGCTTGAGGAGGCGGACGCCAACGCCTGAGCGCGTGTCCCGGTTTCATGAGGGCGATGCCAGGCGTCCCGGGGTCGGTGCACCGGCCCCGTTTTGCGCGGCCGCGAATTTTTGTTATACTGAACTCAGAATAAGTGAAAGCTGGTTGACTATGCGGATCCCCAAGGAAGGCGACTACATCGCGATTCAAAGCTACAAGCACCCGGGGCTGTTGCACCGCACGTGGCGCGACACCATGGTGCTCAAGACCTCCGAGGACGCCTTGATCGGCTGCAACGACCACACGCTGGTCACCGAGTCCGACGGCCGCCGCTGGCTGACGCGGGAGCCGGCCATCGTGTACTTCCACAAGCACTACTGGTTCAACGTGATCGCGATGATTCGCGAGGGCGGCGTGTCCTACTACTGCAACCTCGCAAGCCCCGCGACCCTGGACCAGGAGGCGCTGAAGTACATCGACTACGACCTGGACGTCAAGGTCTTCCCGGACGGGGAAAAACGCCTGCTGGACGTCGATGAGTACGAGGCCCACCGGCGCAAGTGGCAGTACCCGACCACCACGGACCGCATCCTGAAGGCCAACGTGCGCGTTTTGGTCGACTGGATCAACCACGGCAAGGGCCCGTTCTCTCAGGCCTACATCGACCTTTGGTACAACCGTTACTTACAGCTATCCCACCGGGTCTGACCCACTCCGGCAGGGAAAGGAGACACCATGACAGCACTATTGAATCAAACCCCGGCAAAGTTCATCGGCAAGGTCTACACGGTGGTCGACAGCGACCAGATGGGAACCTTTTACCCCTGCTGGACCGAGTTCGAAGACAACCACTGGTTCGCGCCGCTGGACGCCTTGACCGACACGCCCAACCGTAGCTACATGGTGATCTTCTCGCCGTACGGCCAGTTTCAGTACTGGATCGGCAGCATTCTGCCCGACGACGCGGTGGCGCCTGAGGGGTTTGAGTGCTTCCAGATGCCGGCCGGCACCATCGGCCAGACCGAAGCCAAGGCGTCGGGCATCCTGAACCAGCTGCCGGTGCAGACCAGCTTCAACAAGGGTCTGGAGATGCTTGAAAAGGCCGGCTTCCCGCTGCCCGCGCACATCGGCCAGACCACGCACCCGTACTACTTCGAGCGCTACGACCTCACAGACGGCCAGGTGTCGTCGGTTCAGTACAAGCTCTACATCAACCTCGACGAGCTCGAGGGCTACGACGAGTTCGACTAGACGGCCGCTTGGCGGTCACGACAAAGGGGGACAATCCGACTCGGCTCGGATTGTCCCCCTTTGTCGATTATAGCGTCAGCTGCATCTCGCGGTGGTGGATCCCCGCCTCGATGAACTCCGGACGCACGGTCGGCTGGTAGCCCAGCCGCATGTACAAGCCGATGGCCTGCACCTGGGCGCCAAGCCTAAGCGCGGTTGCGCCGTGCGCAGTCGCAAACTCCGCGAGGTGGGCCAGCAGGGCCTCGCCGACGCCGTGGTGGCGGTAGGGCCGAAGCACGGCGACGCGCTGCACGTGGTAGCCGTAGTCCTCGGGCAACAGCCGCGCGGTGGCCAGCGCCAGCCCGTTCTCGTAGGCGACGAAGTGAATGGCGCGGGCCTCGTCTGCGTCGACCTCCAAGTCGGCGGGCACGTGCTGCTCTTCCACAAAGACGGTCTGCCGGATCGCCAGGGCGTCCTGGTAGGTGGTCGAGTGCAGGTCGCGGGTGACATTAAATTCCATATTGGGTCACATCTTTCGTTATTTTCTCAAAGTTAGCTGCTATTATAACATTGCGGCCACCCGGTGGCACCAAAGGAGGAGAGAGAATGTTCGAAAAACTGCGCCGCTCCAAGCTGATGTACTGGTCCCTTGAGGCGCTGATCGTCGCGCTGCTCCTGATTGCGCTGTCGCACCTGAGCTTTCTGGTCACGCCGGTCGCCGCGTTCTTCTCGACCTTGATGGTGCCCCTGATCGCCGCGGGCTTTCTTTACTACCTGTTCAACCCGCTGATCAAGCTGTTGATGCGGCTGCACCTGCCGCGCGGCGGGGCGATCGCGTTGGTGTTCGTTGCGGTCCTTGCGGGGGCCGTGCTGATCGTCGCCGCCATCATCCCCAACCTGATCAGCCAGGTGACGGCCCTGATCACCGGGCTGCCGGACTTTTTGGAGACGGTGCGCGCGTTCGTCCACCGGCTGGCGCGCTACTCTTGGTACCAGCAGTTCGACGTCGAGGCCGTGGTGGCCAAGCTCAAGGTGCAGCCGAGCAAGCTGTTGAACACGGTGCTCGGCAGCTTCTCCAGCGGACTGCCCGGCCTGATCGGCAGCGTCGCGTCGGTGGTGGTCAACGTGATCACCGTGCCGGTGATGCTGTTTTACATGCTCAAGGACGGGGAGCGCCTGGTGCCGGCGGTGCAAAAGCTGCTGCCGGACCGCTACGCCGACGAAATCGCGACGGTGTTCACGCGCATGGGGGAGACCCTGTCGCACTACATCGCCGGCCAGGCCATCGAGTGCCTCTTCGTCGGCACCTTCACGTTCATCGGCTACCTGATCATCGGCCTGCCCTACGCCTTTTTGCTCGGCTTCATCGCCGGGGTCTTCACCATCATTCCTTACCTTGGCCCGTACCTGGGCATCGCCCCGGCGCTGGCCGTCGCGGCGGCGTCCGGCTGGGGTAAGGTCGTGCTGGTGGTGGTCGTGGTGCTGATCGTGCAGCAGACCGACGGCAACCTGATCTACCCCAACGTGATCGGCCGGCGCCTGGCGATTCACCCGCTGACCATCATCGTGCTGCTGCTGCTCGCCGGCAACCTGTACGGCATCATGGGCACGATTTTGGCCGTGCCGGTGTACGCGGTGGCCAAGACCCTGGTCACCTACGCGCTGGAGCTCTACCGCTTCCACCGCGAGCAGCAAAAAACGGCGCTGATTGCGCCCCGGCGCTTCCGCCGTCCTTGAATTCGGGCGGTTGCCTTGCTATACTCAATGAAAATTCCCAAAGGATGTGTGTACGATGGACAGTGGTCCTGCCAGTCTGTGGCCCCAGCTGGGGCTGATCGCGTTGCTAACGGTGCTCAACGCCTGCTTTGCCGCGTCGGAAATCGCGGTGGTGTCGCTTTCAAGAAGCCGCGTGGCCGCGCAGTCCAAGGCCGGCGACCGGAAGGCTGCTAAGCTTTTGGCCATTCTGGCCGACTCGACGAACTTCCTGGCGACGATTCAGGTCGGCATCACCTTCGCCGGCTTCCTGTCGTCCGCCCAGGCGGCGACCACCATCGCCGCCCGCCTCGCGCCGCTTCTGCCGGTGCCAGGGGCGCGCGAGCTTTCGGTGGTGCTGGTCACGATTCTGCTGTCCTACGTCTCCCTGGTGTTCGGCGAGCTGTACCCCAAGCGCCTGGCGCTGGCGCGGACCGAGCAGGTGGCCAAGGCCGCCGTCGGCCCGATCGGGGTGCTGAGCCTGTTGATGCGGCCGTTCGTCTGGCTGCTGGCCGCGTCGACCAACCTGCTGATGCGCCTGACCCCGCTGCGGGTGAGCGAAGACGAGAACCAGGTCACCCGCGACGAGATGGTGTCGGTGACCGAGTCCGGCAAGCAGAGCGGGGCGATTGACGCCGACGAGTACGAGATGCTCGAGGGCATCATCGGCCTCAACGAGAAGCTGGCCAGCTCCGTCATGGTGCCGCGCATCGACGCGTTCATGGTGTCCGCAGACATTCCGGATCAGGCTGCGATCGACGCGATTTTGGCCAATATCTACTCGCGCATCCCCGTCTACCGCGGGGAAAAGGACAACGTAATCGGCGTCGTGCACATCAAGAACCTGCTGAAGGAGGCGCGGCGCGTCGGTTTTGCGAACGTGCGGCTGGAGGACGTGATGACCAAGCCCCTGTTCGTGCCCGAAACCATCGCGGTGCCGGCCTTGCTTTTGACCATGCGCGAGCGCCAGCAGCAGATGGCGGTGCTTCTGGACGAGTACGGCGGGGTGGTCGGGCTGGTCACCATTGAGGACCTGATCGAGGAGATCGTCGGCGACATCGACGACGAGTCCGATTCGGCCACCGTGATGGTCACTCGGCTTGCCGAGGGCGAGTTCCTCGTCTCCGGGCGCATGACGCTCAACGACTTCAACGACTACTTCGACCGCACGCTCAAGGAGCCGGACGTCGACACCGTCGCGGGCCTTGTGATCACCCGCCTCGGCGCGCTGCCGACCAACGCGAAACCCGAGCGCTTGGACCTCGGGCAGGGGATGACGCTGACCACCGGCCAGATGGCGGGGCCGCGGCTGGTCGACGTGCGGGTGCACATCGCCGCCGCTCCGGTTGAAGACGGCGAGTAGCCCGCAACCGACCGGGACACCCCGCAAGGCGGCGCGCCAAAGTATTTCGGCGCGCCCCTAGCCACGCAGGCGTTCATTCATTATAATTGAACAATAGACAGCCCTTGCAGTCGCAGGGGTTTTTTGCACGGAGGAGACGCGGATGTAGATCAGGGG
Organism: Lacticaseibacillus kribbianus; assembly: GCF_020180945.1. Classification (GTDB taxonomy): domain Bacteria; phylum Bacillota; class Bacilli; order Lactobacillales; family Lactobacillaceae; genus Lacticaseibacillus; species Lacticaseibacillus kribbianus. The sequence goes on from NZ_JAIPUL010000001.1 coordinate 581,493, forward strand.
CCGGTAACCGACGCTTCGCACCACGAAAGGAATTACAATGAAACCACAAGAATTAAAGGACGCCGTCGCCAAGCGGCGCACCTTCGCGATCATCTCGCACCCGGACGCCGGGAAAACCACCATCACTGAGCAGCTGCTGCTGTTCGGCGGCGTGATCCGCGAGGCGGGGACCGTCAAGGCCAAGAAAACCGGCCACTTCGCCAAGTCCGACTGGATGGCGATCGAAAAGCAGCGCGGCATCTCCGTCACCAGCTCAGTGATGCAGTTCGGCTTCCACGGCAAGCGCATCAACATCCTCGACACCCCCGGGCACGAGGACTTCTCCGAGGACACGTACCGCACCCTGATGGCCGTCGACGCGGCGGTCATGGTGATCGACTCCGCCAAGGGGATCGAGGCCCAGACCAAAAAGCTGTTCAAGGTCGTCAAGAAGCGCGGCATTCCGATCTTCACCTTCATGAACAAGCTGGACCGCGACGGCCGCGAGCCGCTGGACCTGATTGCCGAGCTCGAGGAGCTGTTGGGCATCGAGGGCTACGCGATGAACTGGCCGATTGGCATGGGCAAGGGCCTGGTCGGGCTGTACGACCGCGTCGACTCGCGCATCGAGCTCTACCGCGAAAACGAGGCCGGCGAGCGCTACCTGCCGCTGACGGACGGCAAGCTCGACCCAAGCGAGCCCTTAGTCAACGAGTCCATCTACCAGGACACGCTGGGCGACATCGAGCTGCTCAACGACGCGGGCAACCAGTTCGACCTCAAGAAGGTGATGAAGGGGGACCAGACGCCGGTGTTCTTTGGCTCCGCGCTGACCAATTTTGGCGTCGAGACCTTCCTGAACCACTTCGTCGACCTGGCGCCCGAGCCCGGGGCCCACGTGCTGCAAGACGGGCGGGAGCTTGCGCCGACGGATCCGGCCTTCTCCGGGTTCGTCTTCAAGATTCAGGCCAACATGAACCCGAACCACCGCGACCGCATCGCCTTTGTCCGCATCGGGGCCGGTGAGTTCGACCGCGGCATGGACGTCACGCTCCAGCGCACCGGCAAGCCGCTGCGCCTGAACAACGCGACCGAGTTCATGTCGGACGCCCGCGAGCAGGTCGCCACCGCGGTGGCCGGCGACATCGTCGGGCTGTACGACACCGGCAACTTCCAGATCGGCGACACCATCTACGCCGGCAAGGAACCTGTCGAGTACGAGGCGCTGCCGCAGTTCACGCCGGAGCTGTTCATGCGCGTGACCGCCAAGAACGTCATGAAGCAAAAATCCTTCCACAAGGGGATGCAGCAGCTGGTGCAGGAAGGCGCCGTGCAGCTGTACCGGACCCTGGCGACCGGCGAGTACATCCTCGGTGCGGTCGGCCAGCTGCAGTTCGAGGTCTTCAAGTTCCGGATGCTCAACGAGTACAACTCCGAGGTCGTGATGACCCCGATCGGCAGCCGCGTCGCGCGCTGGATCGACCCGAGCCAGCTGGACGAGCGGATGTCGAGCTCCCGCAACCTGCTGGTCAAGGACGTCCACGACCAGCCGCTCTTCCTCTTTGAGAACCAGTACGCCATGCGCTGGTTCGCCGACAAGTACCCGGACGTCACGCTAACCGCCAAGCTGTAAGCAGAAAGGAAGCCAACCATGACTGAAAACCAAAACGATGAGAACACGCGCTCCGTTCACGCCATCACCAACGACGACCTGCTCGCCAAGTGGCGCTCGTTTTCCCTGGACAACACCGAGGACAACATGAGCGAGTTTCTCGAGGAGCTGATCGAGCGTGCCACGCTGTTGATGGTGGTGATGTCCGACGACCCGCTTGAGATCGCGCCGAACGGGGATACCACGGTGCCAAACGACGCCGAGCTCCAGTTCCCGCTTCTGACCACCACTAAGGACGAGAAGATTCAGCCGCTGTTCACCGACTGGCTGTCCGTCAACCAGATGTACGACAACTGGAACGCCAACGGCCTGGAGGAGAACGTGGCGAAGTCCGCGGTCATCCCGGTCGGCTTCCTCGACATCGCGTCCTTGATCACCGACAACTCCGACGTCGCCGGGCTTGTGATCAACCCGTTCGATGACAACATCAACTTCGACCGCGAGGCACTGGCCGACCTCGGTGCCCAGGCCAACGCGCGCAAGGAACACCCGGACCAGGCTCAGGTGGCCGTGTCCGAGCCAAGCACCGTACCGGCCGGCCTGTGGCTGGCGGTTGAGACCGAGCTGGCCGACCACCAGGAGATCAAGCGCGCCTGGCTGCGGCAGCTGGACTTCGCCGATCAGTCGCACCTGCTTTTGATCATCGACGCTCCGGACCAGTCTGAGGACGCGACGCAGGCGCTGATCGATGCGCTCAACGCCGTGGCCGTCGGGGTTCTCGGTGAGGACGCGGCGATGGGCATGACTGCCGCCCCGCTGGACGACGACTCCACTCAGCTGGTCGAGGGCGGCAAGCCCGCCTACCAGGCCTAATCAGGACAAAGAACCCCACCGGAAAAATTTATCCGGTGGGGTTTTCTTTGCGTGGGCGGCGCTACTCGGCGTAGCGCGCCAGGATGTAGCTGTCATCTTGCAGGCGCAGCCAGGCGCTGCCGTTCTCCGCGGTGACCGAGGCGATCACCATCACCCGCGTGCCGGGAGCCAGGCGCAGCGGCAGGACGGCGCCGTAGGGTTCGGCCCATTGGGTGACCCCGTTGGCCCCGCCGACGATGGTGGCGGCGCGGCGGTCTGGCGTGGTGGTGAACGCGAAGCGCGCGTCCGGCTCGGGTGCAGCGGACGCCGCCAGCCGGAACGGGTCGGCGCTTTGCGGGCGCGTGTCTTCGGCCGTCAGCCACTGGGCGCCGCCGATGTTCAGCCAGACCTGGCCCGAGTGCTCCCGTGCTAGCGCGAATACGCGCCAGAAGGTGTGCGCCGGTAGGTCCGTGGCCAGCGGCTGGTTGAAGTCTGGCGCGGCGAATGTCGCCTTGGCCGCCAGAAGCTCGACGAAGGCGGCGGCGGGCGGGGTGCCCGGGGTTAGCCGCGCGAGGTTGTAGGTGAAGGTCAGGCGCTGGCTGGTCACGGCGAAGTGCCCGGTCTGCTCGGCTTGGTCTGCGTGGTCGGCCAGCTCCGGCAGGGCGCGGGCGGTGAAGTCGGCGTTGAGCTTGCCGATTAACACCTCGGGCGGGGCCAGCAGCCGCCCCCCGGACTCGCGGTGGTAGACCAGAACCGGCGCGGCGACGCGCGGCTCGTAGAGGTAGGTGATGGTGCGCGGCGCGTCCGGGAAGGTTGCGGTGAAGCCGACGATCTCGGTCAGCACATAGCCCTCAATCAGCGGCACGCTCACGCCAAGCGGCCCGCCAATCGGTCCGGCCAGGCTGAGTGGGGCCTGCAGTGGCTGGCCGGCACGCGTGCAGAAGCGCACGGACACTCGCACGCGCGGCGCGGTGGGCCCGGTGACGGCGGGCTCGCGCGGCGTCACCGTTGCAGGCACCGCGACCGCCGGATCCGCCGGTCTGACGGTGCGGCGCTCCGGTTGCTTGTGTTCGGTTGGGTCGAACCGTGGTGCCTGCGTCGGCGCCTTGACCGGCTGCGGGCGCAGCCAGGCGCGAAGTTTGGCGAATAATCCCATGAAGGTCTCCTTGATACAACAAACGCCGGCGTAGGCCGGCGTTGCTTAGTTACTGGTCGTCAGCGTGACCTCGGCGAGCTTGTCGCCACGAATCACGGTCACGTCCTTGAAGGCGACGCCGCAGAGCTTCTCGAGCGCAAAGGCGATTTCGGCGTCCTTGATGTTGCGGGAATCGCTTGTGAACAGCAGCTCGTTGTGTGTCGGGGCCTTGGTGAAAATGACCGTCACGTTGCCCAGTGAGAAGACCTTGATGAAGGTCGCATCGGTGTGGGCCAGCTGCTGCGTAACCAAGTGCGGGTAGCTATTGGTAATATCAATCAAGCGCATATTGTGTGCCCCCGTTCTTCTATCTGCTTAAATTATATAAGATTTCACGCTGGAATTCCACAAACGACGGCGAATCCGGTGGGTTTTCTGGAACCCAGGGCGCAGCCGGGCGCATTTCGGCGGGCGGGTAGCGCCAGACCGGAAGTTGGGGCGGTCTATGCCCCGAGTTCCGGTATAAGCTAGACGCGCCGCCGCTGCCCGGCGTAGCCCGACGATGATCAGGGCGCAGCCGGGAGCATTTCGGCGGGCGAGTCGCGTTTGCTGGATGCCTGCGGCGATTGGCTTACGCCCGGTCCTCGGGCGCGACCTCGCGGATCACGCGGCACGGGACGCCTGCCGCCATCACGTTGGCCGGGACGTCGTGGGTGACGACGCTGCCGGCGCCAATCACGGTGTTGCGGCCGATGGTGACGCCGGGCAGCACCTTGACGCCGGTGCCCAGCCACACGTTGTCTGCGATGGTGATCGGGCGGGTGTACTCCAGACCCTGGATGCGCTCCGGCACGTTTTGCGAGTGCAGCTCGGTGATCAGGGCGCAGTCCGGCGCGATGAAGACGTTGTCGCCGATGGTGATGCGGCCGCTGTCCATCAGGCGCCCGTTGACGTTCATGAAGAAGTTGTCCCCGACGGTGGTGTTGCTGCCGTACGTGGTGAACAGTGGCTGCTCAATCACGCAGCCCTTGCCGACGCCGCCGAGCAGGTCGGCAAGCGCGGCCGCGCGCTCGCTGCGCTGCAGCGGGTGGAGGTGGTTGTAATCGTACAGCTTCTGAATCGTGACGTCGCGCTCTGCGGTCAGCGCGGCGTCGCCCGGCTGGTACAGCTGGCCGGCAAGCGATTTTTCCTTCTCTGACATGGTGAATCGACCTCCTTATCGGGTTCACTTCCATTGTCCCATGCTGCCGCGGGCCGGGCAAGGAAGGCCGAGTCAAGAAGTTGGGCGCCAGTGGTATACCAAGTCACTAGTTAGGTTGACAAACTAGTGCGGCGGCGGTAGACTGCACTAGTCAGGATGACTAACTAGGAGGCACAATGAAACAGACACAGTTGCTGCACGGCGTGCTTGAGGGCTGCGTCCTGGCGATTCTCGCCAAGACCCCGACGTACGGCTACGCGCTGATGCAGGCGCTTCACGATTACGGCTTCACCTCCATTGCCGGTGGCACGCTTTACCCGCTTCTGGCCAAGCTGGAGGCGAGCGGGGACCTAGTCGGGTCGCAGCGCGAGTCGCCGGACGGCCCCGCCCGCAAGTACTTCGCGCTGACGGCCCAGGGTGAGGCGCGGCTTTTCGCCTTTGAGGCGGAGTGGGCGCAGTTCGGCGCCCAGGTGGCCCGGGTGCTGGCCGATGCGGCCCAACAGGAGGAAAATAATGACCAATGATGAGACCGAGGCGCAGCTCGACGCGCTTCAAAACGGCATGACCGAAGCCGACCGCGGATGGTTCGGTCGGGTGCGGCTTGAGATGCAGGTGATGGGCTGGACGCGCAACCGGGCGGCCGTGCTCGCCCAGCTCGTGGCGATGGCGCAGGACCTGCGCGATGCGGAGGCGGCGGGCGGCACGGCGGCCGAGTACTTCGGCCAAGACCCGCGGGGCATGGTCAAGGCGATTCTCCGGGAGCTTTCGCCGCTGCCCTGGCCCACGTTCCTGCGCGGCGGGCTTTCCGTGTGCGGGCTGGGGTGGCTGATCGTTGTGATCGGCGCGGCCGGGCGCCAGCCCGGCCTTGCCCTGCACCTGGTGGCGGTGGCGGGCGTGGTTGCCGCAACGGCGCTTGCGATGAGCCTGACCGCGCGCTGGACGGTCGCCATCGCCTTCGCCAAGCGCCCGGGGTGGTGGGGCTGGCTTGCGGCGCTCGCCGCGCTTTGGGCGGCCTGGGCCGCGGTCACCATCGCGCTGGCGGTTGGCCAGCCCGGACCGGCCATTTCCGTGCCGGCGCCGTGGGACTGGGGGTTGATCGCCGTTAGCTTCGTGGCGGCCTTCGCCTGGGTGGCGCGCTGGACGGTGCGGGCCCGCGCGGTTGGGGTCATGGTGCCGACGCTTTTGATGCTTGCGCTGTTTGCCGCCAACGCACTGGTGCGGCAGTACTACCAGGACAGCGGCACGTCCATGACGCAGGCGCAGGCCGGCTGGCTTGTGGCCATCATGGTCCCGCTTGTCCTCGGCTACTTCGTCTGGAGCGCCTGGCTGATCGTCCACCAGCGGCGGGCGGGCAAGCACCGTTGAGGTCGGGTGCCGTCGTGGGCTGACGCCTGCGCTGCCACCACGCGGCTTGCAGACGCAAAAAATCCCGCCAACCGAATGCTCGGTTGGCGGGGTTTTTGTCGTGGTGCGGGGCTAAGCGGTGGCCTCGGAAATGGTGATGTCGCCGTTGCTGATGCGCGCCTCGAGGGCCTTGGCCTGCGGGTGATCGAGGTAGAAGTCCGCGACGCGGTCCTCGATCTGCTCCTGGATCACGCGGCGCAGCGGCCGCGCGCCCATCGCGGGGTCGTAGCCCAGGGTGACCAGCTTCTCCTTGACCGGGTCGGTGACGTGAATCGTCAGGCCCTGGTCGTGGATGTTGGCGTTGGTCTGGTCGATCATGAGGGACACAATCTTGAGCAGGGCGTCCTTGTCCAGCGGCTTGAACTCGATGATGTCATCGAAACGGTTGAGGAACTCGGGCTTGAAGTAGTTGCCCAGCTGCCCCAGCACGCTCTTGGTGGTCCCGGAAAGGGAGGCGCCGAAGCCGACGTTAGCCTCGGCATCCGTCGAGCCGGCGTTGGAGGTCATGATGATGATGGTGTCCTTGAAGGAAACGGTGCGGCCCTGGCTGTCGGTCAGGCGGCCGTCGTCCAGAATCTGCAGGAACATGTTCATCACGTCCGGGTGCGCCTTTTCGATTTCGTCCAGCAGAATCAGGCTGTACGGGTTGCGCCGCACCTGCTCGGTCAGCTGGCCGGCCTCCTCGTAGCCGACGTAGCCCGGAGGGGAACCGATGAGCTTGGACACGCTGAACTTTTCCATGTACTCCGACATGTCGAAGCGAATCATCGCCTCCTGGGAGCCGAAGAGCTCCTTAGCCAGCTGCTTGGCCAGCTCGGTTTTGCCGACACCGGTGGGGCCGACGAACAGGAAGCTGCCGATCGGGCGACCGGTCTTGTTGAAGCCGATGCGGTTGCGGCGGATGGCGCGGGCGACCTTGTCGACCGCCTGATCCTGGCCGATCACGTTGGCCTCGAGGTGCGCGGCGAGGTCCTTGAGTTGCTGGGCCTCCTGGTTGCGCAGCTCGCCGACCGGGATGTTGGTCTTCTGCTCGACGATGCGCTCCATGTCCTTGTCGGTCACGGTCGGGGTGTCGGCGTTGGCGTCTTGCTTCTGCTGATCCTGCATCTTCTGGAGCTTGGTGACCTGGTCGCGGTAAAACGCGGCCTTTTCGTAGTCCTCCTGCTTCAGGGCGGCCTGCTTTTGCTTCTCGGCGTCGTCAATCTTGGCCTGCACGGTCTTCGGGTCGGCGACGGTGATGGTCAGGTTCTTGCGCGAGCCGGCCTCGTCCAAAAGGTCGATGGCCTTGTCGGGCAGGAAGCGGTCCTGGATGTAGCGGTTGGAGAGGGTGACGGCGGCCTGGATGGCCTCTGGGGTGTAGCGCACGTGGTGGTAGTCCTCGTAGCGCTTTTGGATGCCCTCGAGAATCTTGACGGTTTCCGCCTCGGTCGGCTCGTCGACGGTGACGGGCTGCAGGCGGCGGGCCAGGGCGCTGTCTTTTTCAATCTGGCGGTACTCGTTGTTGGTGGTGGCACCGACCAGCTGCATCTCGCCGCGCGCAAGCGCCGGCTTGATCACGTTGCCGGCGTCCATACCGCCCTCGGCGTTGCCGGCGCCGACGATTTCGTGGATCTCGTCGATGAACAGGATGATGTTCGGGTTCTTCTTGAGCTCGGTCAACAGCTGCTGCATGCGCTGCTCGAACTGCCCGCGGATGCCGGTACCCTGAACCAGCGACACGACGTCGAGCTGGACGACCTGGCGATCCTGAAGCTTCGCCGGCACGTCGCCGTTGGCAATCTTGAGGGCCAGGCCCTCGACCACCGCGGTTTTACCCACGCCGGCCTCGCCGATCAAAACGGGGTTATTCTTGGTGCGCCGGTTCAGGATCTCGATCACCCGCGCGATTTCGGCGTCGCGGCCGATGACAGGATCGATCTCGCCGTTCTTGGCCTTGTCGGTCAGGTTGACGCCGAACTGGGCCAAAACCCCGTTGTTGCCGTTGCCGCGGTTGTTGCCGCCGCGGCCGGCCTGGGTCGGTGGGGTCTGGGCGTCTGGCTGGCCCTGCTGTGGTTGACCCTGGCCCTGGCTCATCGCCTTGAACAGGTCGTCCAAGCTGTTGAAGCCGAACGGGTCGTTACTTGCATTGGTTGGATTCATAGAACCTCCTGCTTGCGCCTTCAGCTGCTGGTAGCAGCTTTGGCACAGGTTGATCTCTTGGCGTTGACCATTCACGCTGGTGTACAGGTGGATGGTCGCTGGATTTTGATGACAGTTCTCACATAGCATCGCGATCACGACCTTTCTTTGTGGGGGGGGACGCCCCCTTGTCAAAAAAGATTTGACCTTTCTTGACCAAGGACTAGTATACAACAGTCGGCAGGATTTGCAAGCACTCTAACTTGGAGAGTGCTAAAAATTTCGGCGAAACCCTTTTCTTATCGGTTTTGATTGCGGTTTCAGCCGCTTAATGCTAGCATATTCTTGTACGTCAAAGCGCGTCAACTGCAAAGGCTGGCGCCACAAAGGAGGCAGGCGAATGGCACCGGACTATCAGCAGATGATGGATGACCTACGCGCTGGCAAGCGAAGCGAGATCGAGGTAACCCCGGAGACGTTCGGCGCGTTTCGCGCCGTTTGGACCGATTACCCGAACCGCGACGAAATCGTGGGCCAGGCCAAGCGCGGCGGTAACATCGTCTACCATTACAAATCCGGGTCGGGAGATTAAAAAGCGACTTCAGACTTGCCGTGAAAACGGAATGATGGTAAGGTTTACAAGAGATAGAATTGTCCATTCTATTCGGAACTGATTATTTATGCGAAGGAGCAGATTACTCATGGAAAAACGCGAATTTAATGTCATTGCAGAAACAGGGATCCACGCCCGCCCAGCAACCCTGCTGGTTCAGGCAGCAAGCAAGTTCAACTCCGACATCAACCTCGAATACAAGGGGAAGAGCGTCAACTTGAAGTCCATCATGGGCGTGATGTCCCTCGGCGTTGGCCAGGGTGCCAACGTGACCATCTCTGCTGAAGGTGCCGACGAAGCCGACGCCATCAACGCCATCGAAGAAACGATGAAAAAGGAAGGTCTGTCTGACTAATGACAAAGCAACTCAAAGGGATCGCTGCTAGTGACGGCATCGCGACTGCGAAGGCCTACATGTTAGTGCAACCCGATTTGTCATTTTCTCAGTCTACAATTGACGATCCAGAAAAAGAAATCGACCGTTTGCACGACGCACTGGACCAAAGTAACGGCGAGCTGAAGATCATCCGCGACAAGGCGGCGGAATCTTTGGGTGAAGAAGAGGCGCAAGTCTTCGACGCACACATGATGATTCTGGCAGATCCGGAGTTCACCGGCGCGATCGAATCCAAGATCAAAGACGACAAGGTCAATGCCGAAACCGCACTGAAGTCGGTTTCCGATATGTTCATCGCCACCTTCGAGGCGATGGAAGACAACCCGTACATGCAGGAGCGTGCCGCGGACATCCGCGACGTCGCCACGCGCATCTTGGCGCACCTGCTTGGTCGCCCGCTGCCGAACCCGGCATTGATCGACTCCGAGGTCATCGTGGTTGCCCACGACTTGACCCCGTCCGACACTGCTCAGCTGAACAAGAAGTACGTCAAGGCGTTCGTCACCGATATCGGTGGGCGCACGGCGCACTCCGCCATCATGGCCCGCTCCCTTGAAATCCCAGCCGTCGTTGGGACCCAAGAGATCACGACCAGCGTCACGGAGGGCCAGCTGCTCACCGTCGACGGCCTGACCGGCGACATCACCATCGACCCGACGGAAGACCAGGTTGCGGCATCCGAGAAGGAAGCCAAGGCCTACGCCGACCAGAAGGCCGAATGGGCGCTGCTCAAGACCGCCAAGTCCGTGACCGCCGATGGCAAGCACTTCGACATCGCCGCCAACATCGGAACGCCGAAGGACCTCGATGGGGTCCTGGCTAACGGTGCCGAGGCGATCGGCCTGTACCGCACTGAGTTCCTCTACATGGACTCCGCAGAGCTCCCGACGGAAGACGATCAGTTCGAGGCCTACAAGAAGGTCCTCGAGACGATGAATCCGAAGCCGGTGGTTGTGCGCACCATGGACATCGGGGGCGACAAGCACCTGCCGTACCTGCCGCTGCCAGAGGAGCAAAACCCGTTCCTGGGCTACCGTGCGATCCGCATCTCGCTTGATAAGCAGGACATTTTCCGCACCCAGCTGCGCGCCTTGCTGCGCGCCTCTGCGTTCGGTGAACTGCGCATCATGTTCCCGATGATCGCCACCATTCAGGAATTCGAAGCCGCCAAGGCCGTCTTCCTGGAAGAAAAGGCCAAGCTTGTGGCCGACGGCGTTAAGGTCTCCGACACCATCCAACTCGGGATGATGATCGAGATTCCGGCCGCCGCCGTCCTCGCCGACCAATTCGCCAAGCACGTCGACTTCTTCTCCATCGGCACCAACGACCTGATCCAATACACCATGGCCGCTGACCGCGGGAACGAGCACGTGTCCTACCTGTACCAGCCGTACAACCCGTCCATCCTGCGCCTGATCAAGAACGTCATTGACGCGGCGCACAAGGAAGGCAAGTGGGCCGGCATGTGTGGGGAAGCCGCCGGTGACCCGATCATGGTCCCAATCCTTCTCGGGATGGGCCTTGACGAGTACTCGATGTCTGCGACCTCCGTTTTGAAGATCCGCAGCCTGATGAAGCGGCTGTCCACCGCGGACATGGCAGAGCTTGCCGACAAGGCGCTCAACGACTCCATCTCCAACGACGACAACAAAAAGCTGGTCGAAGCCTACACCAAGTAGGGTGAGACCGAGAGAAGAGCCCGGAGACGGGCTCTTTTTTTGTCCAGGGCGAAGAAGCGCGCACTTAGCGGGACGGGTTGCTTAGCTGGGGTGGTTGGGCCGCACTTTGGCCCGGGCACCCCAGCGTAGCAAGCCGCTCCCGCGTTGCGCTTCGCAGCCCGACGATGTCCAGGGCAAAGAAGCGCGCACTTAGGGCACCGGGCAGCGTAAGGGCAACACTTGCGCTGTCCTTTGGCCGGGCGCTGACTTGGCATCATGTGGCCGTTGGCCATCCTGCGCCCGCCCGAAAGCGTTTGACAGCGCATACACAGCGGGCTACACTGAATTGGTGGGGTCGGCCGCAAGTTGTGCCGACCAATTAGACGCAGGAGGCTACAGACATGGAATTAGCAGTCATTGATATCGGCGGGACCTCAATCAAGTTCGCGCGCTGGGACGGCACAACGCTTCAGGATCGGCACGCGGCGGGGACGCCGGCCGACCTCGAGGGGTTCTACGCGCTTTTGACCACGGAGGTCGCGCACATGAAGGCCCGCGGGCCGCTCGCCGGCGTCGCGATTTCCTCCCCGGGCGCAGTGAACCAGGCCACCGGGGTGATTGAAGGGGCCAGCGCCCTGCCGTACATCCACAACTTCGAGATCGTGCCGGAGCTTGAGCGCCGCTTCGGCCTGAAGGTCGCCATTGAAAACGACGCGAACTGTGCGGCCCTGGCAGAGGTCGACACCGGTGCCGCCGCTGGCAAGTCGCGCGTGGCCGTGCTGGTTTTGGGCACCGGCGTCGGCGGCGCCATCATCGCCGACGGCCACGTGGAGCATGGGCACCACCTGCTCGGCGGTGAGTTCGGCTACATGATGCAAAACGGCCGCACCCTCAGCGAGCAGGGCACCGCGGTCTCCGTCGGCAAGGCCTACCGCGAGGCGAGCGGCGAGAACGTCTCGGGCAAGGACGTCTTCGACCGCGCCGACGACGGCGACAAGCTGGCCGTTGAGCTGACCGAGGCCCTGTACCAGAGCCTGGCCGAGGCAATCTTCAACCTGCAGTACAGCTACGACCCCGAGCTCTTTCTGGTCGGCGGCGGCATCTCGCGCAACCCGGCACTGCTGCCGGGAATCCGCCGCCACATCGAGCAGGTGATGGCCTACGTCAAGATCGCGGATGTGACGCCGCAGGTCGAAAGCTGCAAGTACCTGGAGGCGGCCAACCTGATGGGCGCGATCGCCAATTTCAAGCAGCGTTACGCGGACTAACCGCACCGAGCCGAGCAATCGGCTCTTTTTTTTGCCTTCGTCGAGTGTCAGGACACACGGCCACGTCAATATTACCGTTTTTAAACACGAACATTAATAGAATTGTATTCTTAAAACGTTCCTGATTGTGGTTGAAAAAGTCAAGGGTCCATGCTAAACTCAAGGCAACTTATGAAAGCGGGTGACAGCTATGACCGTGGCGATTGTCATGGGGTCGGTGTCCGATTGGCCGACCATGAAGGCGGCAGCAGCGCTGCTTGATCAGCTCGAAATTCCTTACCAAAAACGCGTGATATCGGCGCACCGCATGCCGGATGAGCTTGCGGCGTTCGCCAAGGCGGCACGCGGCGCCGGCATCACGGCCATCATCGCCGGCGCCGGTGGCGCGGCGCACCTGCCGGGTATGCTGGCGGCGAACACGACGCTACCGGTGATCGGCGTTCCGGTTAAAACCCGAACATTGAACGGCGTTGACTCGCTGCTGTCCATTGTGCAGATGCCCAGCGGCGTGCCGGTGGCGACCATGGCGATCGGCGAGGCCGGGGCCAAGAACGCGGCGCTGTTCGCGGCCAGTCTCTTGAGCGTCACCGATGCCGCGGTTGCGGGCCGGCTGGCCGCCTTCCGCGCGGCGCAGACCCAGGCGGCCATCGAAAGCGAGGCGGCCCTTGACTAAGGTGATCATTCCCCCAGCCACCATCGGCATCGTCGGCGGCGGACAGCTCGGCCGGATGCTCGCGCTGGCCGCCAAGGCGATGGGCTACACGGTCGGGGTGCTCGACCCGACACCGCAGGCCCCGGCCGGCCAGGTCGCGGATTTTCAGCTCACGGCGGACTACGCCGACCAGGCCGCGCTCGAGGAGCTTGCGCGCCGCAGCGACGTTTTGACCTACGAGTTCGAAAACGTCGACTTGGCGGCGCTCGAGGCGGCCAAGCAGGACGCCGCGCTGCCGCAGGGCATCGCGCTGTTGGCCATCACCCGCGATCGCATCGCGGAGAAGACCTTCCTGCGGGACCACGGCATTCCGACGGCGGTGTTCGCCAGCGTCCCCGATGCGGCGGCGCTGATCCCGGCGATTCACCGTGTGGGCATTCCAAGCATCTTGAAAACCACGACGGGCGGCTACGACGGGCACGGGCAGGTTGACATCAACGGCACGGCCGACCTAGAAGCGGCGCGGGCACTGGCGGCCAAGACGCCGTGCATCCTGGAGGAGCGCCTCGAGTTTCGCCGCGAGCTGTCCTTGATGGTGACGCAGGACGGCCAGGACCGGGTGCGCTGCTTCCCGATTGTCGAGAACCGCCACACGCACCACATCCTGCACGAGACGCTGGCTCCGGCGCCGGGGCTGGCCCCGGGGTTGGCCCAGCAGATCAACGGCCTCGCGAAGACCATCGCCGAGGCCCTGGACCTGCGCGGGGTGCTGGGCATCGAGCTGTTCGAAAGCACGACAGGCATCGTGGTCAACGAGCTGGCACCGCGGCCGCACAACTCGGGCCACTACTCGATTGAGGCGTGCAACGTGTCGCAGTTCACGGCCCACATCCTGAGCATTTGCGGCCTGCCGCTGCCCGAGATCACGCTGGTGCAGCCGGCGGTGATGCGCAATCTGCTGGGAGCGGACCTGGCGCGCGCGCGGCAAGTATGGCCGGCACATCCGGAGTGGCACCTGCACGACTACGGCAAAGCAAAAGCCCGGCCCGGGCGCAAGATGGGCCACGTGACGGTGTGCGGTGGGGAGTTGGCAGAACGACTGAAGGCGGTTGCCTTAGAGGAGGAAGATTGTGAAGACTGAGTTACTGTACGACGGCAAGGCCAAGCGGATGTACGCCACGGAGGACCCGGCAGTGCTTTGGGTCGAGTACACGGATCAGGCGACGGCCCTCAACGGGAAGAAGAAGGTTCAGATCGCGGGCAAGGGGGCGCTGAACCGCCAGATCTCAAGCCTGCTGTTCGAAGAGCTCAACGCCAACGGGTTCGCCACCCACTACCTGCAGACCCTGGACGACCACACGATGCTGGTCAAAAAATGCGAGATGGTGAAGCTGGAGGCGGTGGTGCGCAACTTCGCCTCGGGCAGCTTCGCCCGCAAGTTCCAGACGCCGGCCCTGATGCCGCTGACCCCGGCGGTGCACGAGTTCTACTACAAGTCTGACGCCCTGGACGACCCGTTCATCAACGACGAGCAGGCGATTGCGCTGGGACTGGCGGATGCGGCCACCATCGCGGAGATGCACCGCCAAAGCGACGCGGTCAACGCCTACCTGACGGCGCGCTTCGCCGGCGCCGGCATCGACCTGGTCGACTTCAAGCTGGAGTTCGGCCGCCTGCCAGACGGCACGCTGATCCTGGCCGACGAGCTGTCGCCGGACAACTTCCGCCTGGTGGATCAGACCACCGGTGCGTCGCTTGACAAGGACGTGTTTCGCAAGGACCTCGGGCCGCTGACGCCCGTTTACCAGACCGTTTTGGATCGCCTGAAGGGAGCCCAACATGTATAAAGCCGAGATCTACGTGAACTACAAGCCAAGCGTCCTCGACCCCAAGGCGGAGGTGATCAAGCAGACCCTCGCGCGCCTGGGCGACACCAACGTCGCCACCGTCCTGGTCGGCAAGTACTTCGAGCTGACGCTTGCCGCCGACTCGCAGGCGGCCGCCGAGGAACAGATCGACCGCATCTGCGATTCGATGCTGGCCAACGTGAACATGGAAAGCTACCGCTTCACGGTGCAGGCGGTGGCGCAATGAAGGCGGCGGTGATCAGCTTCCCGGGCTCTAACTGCGACGAGGACCTGGTGTGGGCGCTCAACACCGTGTGCGGGCAGGACGTCGACCTAGTGCCGGCCAGCGCCACGGCGCTTGACGGCTACGACCTGGTCCTGCTGCCCGGCGGCTTTTCCTACGGGGACTACCTGCGCTCCGGGGCCATTGCCAAGTTCGCCCCGATCATGCCGGCGGTGCGGCGGTTCGCTGCGGCCGGCGGGTACGTGATCGGCATCTGCAACGGCTTCCAGATTCTGACCGAGGCGGGGCTGTTGCCCGGCGCGCTTCAGGCCAACACCAGCCTGAAGTTCATCTGCGAACCGGAACCCCTGACCGTAGCCAATGCGGCCACGGCGTTCTCCAGCGCCTACTCGGATGGCCAGTCGCTCACGCTGCCCATTGCGCACGGCGAGGGCAACTACTACGCCGATGCGGCGACGCTGGCCGCGCTTGAGGCCAACCACCAGGTGGTGTTCCGATACGCCGCCAACCCCAACGGCAGCCTGAACGACATCGCGGGCATCGTCAACGCCCGCGGCAACGTGCTGGGCATGATGCCGCACCCGGAGCGCGCGGTCGAGGCGCTGCTCGGCGGCACCGACGGCCTGGGCGTTTTCCAATCCCTGATTGACGCGACGAAAGGAGCAGCGGATGCAAAAAGAGCTTAGTCCAGAGGCCATCAAGGCCGAACAGCCGTACCTGACCTGGGGCCTGACCACGGCCGAGTACGATCGCTACGCCGAGCTGCTCGGCCGCCTGCCGAACTTCACGGAGATCGGCCTGGCGTCCGGCATGTGGAGCGAGCACTGCGCGTACAAGTTCTCCAAGCCGGTCCTCAAAACCTTCTGGACCCACAACGACCGCGTGCTGATGGGCCCCGGCGAAGGCGCAGGGGTGATCGACATCGGCGAGGGCAAGGCGGTGGTCTTCAAGGCCGAAAGCCACAACCACCCGAGCGCCGTGGAGCCCTACGAAGGGGCGGCCACCGGCGTCGGTGGCATCATCCGCGACATTTTCTCCATCGGGGCCAAGCCGATCGCGGTGCTCGATGCGCTGGCCTTCGGGGATCCGCACGACCCGCACCAGAAGCAGCTGATCGACGGCGTGGTCGCCGGCATCGGCGACTACGGCAACGCCATCGGCATTCCCAACCTCGGTGGCGAGGTGCGCTTCGCCGAGTCCTACACCAAAAACCCGCTGGTCAACGCGATGTGCGTCGGCGTGATGGACAAAGCTAAGATTCAAAAGGGCAAGGCGGCCGGCGTCGGCAACGCCCTGATCTACGTCGGGGCCAAGACCGGCCGCGACGGCATCAACGGCGCCAGCTTTGCGTCCGCCGAGTTCTCGGAGACGGAGGCGGCCGACCGCTCGGCCGTTCAGGTCGGCGACCCGTTCATGGAAAAGCTTGTGATGGACGCCTGCCTCGAGGTGACGCGGGACTACCAGGACCAGCTGGTGGGGATGCAGGACATGGGCGCCGCCGGGCTGGTCTCATCGACCGTCGAGATGGCGGGCAAGGCCAACTCCGGCATGGTGCTGGACCTCGACCTGATTCCGCAGCGCGAGCCGAACATGACGCCTTTTGAGATCATGCTCAGTGAGTCGCAGGAGCGCATGATGCTCTGCGTCCAAAGCGGTAGCGAGGACGCGATTCTTGCGGTGTTCCGCCGCTACGACCTGGACGCCGTGGTGGTCGGCCACGTCGAGGAAGGCCACCGCTACCGCCTGCTGCACCACGGGCAGGTGGTCTGCGACGTGCCGGTGTCGGCTCTGACCTCCGACGCGCCGGTCTACCACCAGGAGAGCCGCCGGCCACAGCGGCTGGCGCACCCGGCGCCGCACTGGCAGCCGCGCCTCAAGAACGGCCTGACGACGCTCAAGACGCTTTTGGCCGAGCCCAACGTGGCGGCCAAGCGCTGCATTTACCGCCGCTACGACGCGCAGGTGCAGACCAACACCGTGCTGGCACCGGGCGCCGACGCCGGTGTCGTGCGGGTGCGCGGCACCCACCGGGCGCTGGCGATGACGGCCGACTCCAACGGCCGCTACCTGTACCTGGATCCGGAAATCGGCGGAGCGATCACGGTCGCCGAGGCGGCCCGCAACCTGGTCGCCACCGGTGCGGAACCGCTGGGCATCACCGACTGCCTGAACTACGGCGATCCGACCAAGCCCGAGATGTTTTACGAGCTGGCCGAGTCCGCCAAGGGCATCGTCGCCGCCACGCGGGCGCTGAACACGCCGGTGATCTCCGGCAACGTCTCGCTTTACAACGAGACCTCGGGCGTCGCCATCTACCCGACGCCGATGATCGGCATGGTCGGGCTGATCGAGGACCTGACCGCCATCAGCACCGCCGACTTCAAGGAGGCGGGGGACCTGATCTACCTGATCGGGGCCACCGCGGCGGACTTCGACGGCTCGCTGCTTCAGGCGGTGACCACCGGAGGCGTGGCCGGCACGCTGCGGCCGCTGGACCTGGCGCGTGAAAAGGCCGACCAGGACCTGGTGCTCGCGGCGATTCGCGCCCACCTGACCACCGCCGCCCACGACGTGGCCGACGGCGGCCTGCTGGTCGCCTTGGCCGAGATGAGCTTCGGCCGCGGCATCGGCGCAACCGTTGAGGTGGCCATGCCGCAAAGCTGGCTGTTCGCCGAAAGCCAGGGCCGCTTCGTGCTCACCGTGGCGCCCGAGAACCAGGCGGCCTTTGAGCAACTGGCCGGCGCGGCGGCGACGCTGATCGGCACCACTGGCGGCGCCCAGCTTGCCGTGACGGCGCAGGACGGCCAGGTTGCCGGCGACGTAGCCGAACTGACCAAGATTAACGCGGAGGGATTAGCATGCCTGCTGAAGTGACCGAGGTGCGAAGCCTCAACGAGGAGTGCGGCGTTTTTGGCATCTGGGGTGACCCGCACGCCGCGGCCATCACCCACCTGGGGCTGCACACGCTGCAGCACCGCGGCCAGGAAGGCGCCGGCATCGTCGGCAAAACCGCGGCGGGGCTTCGGCGCCACTACGGTTTCGGCCTGGTGTCCGAGGTCTTCGCCGACCCGGCGGACCTGGCGCAGCTGGCCGGCACCGCCGCCCTGGGCCACGTCCGCTACGCCACGGCGGGCGGGCGCATCCTCGAAAACATCCAGCCGCTGCTCTTTCGCTTCTCCGACACTGCGATGGCGCTGGCGCACAACGGCAACCTGACCAATGCGATCAGCCTGCGGGCGAAGCTTGAGGCGGAGGGGGCGATTTTTCAGTCGACCTCGGACACCGAGGTGCTGATGCACCTGCTGCGCCGCAGCCCGAAAAAGACGGTGCAGGGCCAGCTGATCGACGCGCTGAACCAGGTGCACGGCGGCTTTGCCTTCGTGCTGCTGACCGAAACGGCGCTGTACGCCGCGGTCGATCCCAACGGCTTTCGGCCGCTGGTGATCGGGCGGCGGCCGGACGGCGGGCTGATCGTCTGCTCGGAAACCGCGGCGCTGAACGCCGTGGGCGCCGAGTTCATCCAGGACGTCCAGCCGGGGCAGCTGATCACCATCACCGACGACGGCTTCACCGCCACGCAGTACACCACGCGCACGCAGCTTGCGGTCTGCTCGATGGAGTACATCTACTTCGCCCGGCCCGACTCCGAGATTCACGGGGTCAACGTGCACCAGGCCCGCGTCGCGATGGGGCGGCGCCTGGCCCAGGAGCAGCCGGCCGACGGCGACATCGTCGTCGGGGTGCCCAACTCGTCGTTGTCCGCGGCCATCGGCTACGCCCGCGAAAGCGACATTCCCTACGAGCTCGGCCTGGTCAAAAGCCAGTACGTCGCGCGCACCTTCATTCAGCCGACCCAGGCGCTGCGCGAGCGCAGCGTGCGGCTGAAGCTGTCGGCGGTGCGGGCGGTGGTCGCCGGTAAGTCCGTGGTGCTGGTCGATGACTCGATCGTCCGCGGCACCACCGCGATTCAGCTGGTGCAGCTGCTCAAGGACGCCGGCGCCCGCGCGGTGCACCTGCGCATCGCCAGCCCGCCGCTGCGCTTCCCGTGCTTCTACGGCATCGACATCCAGACCACCCGCGAGCTGTTTGCCGCCAACCACAGCGTGGCGGAGATGCGCACGATGCTCGGCGTCGATTCGCTGGGTTTCCTGTCCGTGGCGGGGTTGGAGCAAAGCGTCGGGCTCAAGACCACGGCGCCCAACGGCGGGCTGTGCGTCGCGTACTTCACCGGCGTCTACCCGACCGGCCTGGACGACTACCAGGCCAACCTGACCCGGGAGCTATCGCACCTGTCCATCAACGTGAAGGAGGTCTCCGCATGAGCATCGATTACCGCCACGCCGGCGTCAACATCGACGCGGGCAACGAGGTCGTGGCACGCATCGCGCCGCTGGCCAAGGCGACGCACAACGCCAACGTGATGGCCAACATCGGCGGTTTCGCCGCCGCGTACCGCCTGCCAGACGTCAAGGACCCGGTGCTGGTCAGCGCCACCGACGGGGTCGGCACCAAGCTGCTGCTCGCGCTGCAGTGCGAGTCGCACGACACTATCGGCATCGACCTGGTCGCGATGGTGGCCAACGACCTGCTGGCCAACGGCGCCAAGCCGCTGTTTTTCCTCGATTACCTGGCCACCGACGCGCTGATGCCCGAGCGGGTGGAAACCGTCGTGCGGGGCATCGCGTACGGCTGCAGCCAGGCGGGCATGGCCCTGATCGGCGGGGAAACCGCCGAGATGCCGGGGATGTACCCGCAGCAGCACTACGACCTCGCCGGGTTCGCCGTCGGGCTGGCCTCCGCCGACCGGATGCTGCCGCGGGGCGTGGTCTCGGGGGACGTGCTGATCGGCCTGCCGTCAAGCGGCGTGCACTCCAACGGCTTCTCGCTGGTGCGCGAGCTGTTGGCGGAGACCAACCTCGGCAACCTGCCGCTGTCCGACGGGCGCGAGGTGACCGCCGCGCTGCTGACGCCGACCAAGATCTACGTCAAGGAGGTCTGGCCGCTGATCGCGGCGGGGCTGATCCACGGCGCGGCCCACATCACCGGCGGCGGCTTCACCGACAACGTGCCGCGCATGCTGCCCAAGCACCTGGCGGCCGCCATCTCGGCTTCCAGCTGGCAGTGGCCCGAGCTGTTCCTGCGGCTGCAGGCGGCGGGGGACCTGAGCGTGGCCGAGATGCGGCGCACCTTCAACCTCGGCATCGGCATGGTGCTGGCCGTGGCGCCGGAAGCGGTGGCCCGGGTGCAGGCCGCAGTGCCCAACGCGCGGGTCATCGGCCGCGTCGTGCCGCGCGCCGATCAGGGAGTGACGTGGACCGAATGAAAAAAGTGATTGTTTTTGCCTCGGGCACCGGCAGCAACTTCCAGGCGCTGGCCGACCATCTGGCCGCCCACCCGGTGGCCGCCATCGTCGCCCTGGTGTGCGACCAGCCCCAAGCGGCCGTGATCGGCCGCGCCCAGGCGCTGGGCATTCCGACGGTGATCGTGCGCTACCGCGACTACCCGAGCAAGGCGGCGGCCGAGCAGGCGCTGCTGACTCGGCTGCCCGCGGCCGACCTCGTGGTGCTGGCCGGCTTCATGCGCATCGTGGGGGAGACGCTGCTCGCGGCGTTCCCCGACCGCATCATCAACCTCCACCCGGCGCTTTTGCCCAGCTTTCCCGGCCGCACCGGCATCGCGGACGCTCTGGCGTACGGGGTGCGTGTGACCGGCGTGACGGTGCACTACGTCGACGCCGGCGTCGACTCCGGGCGCATCATCGCCCAGGCGCCGGTGGCGATTGCGGAGGGCGAGTCACTGACCCATTTGGAGGCGCGCATCCACGCGGTCGAGCACGTGCTGCTGCCGCAGACTGTTGACCAACTCATCTCAAAAGGAGCGATTTGAAAATGAAACGAGCCTTACTCAGTGTTTCCGACAAGAACGGCCTGGTGGTCTTCGCCCAGGGCCTTTTAGCACGCGGGTTTTCGCTGGTGTCGACCGGCGGCACCAAGCGCGCGCTGGACGCGGCCGGGCTTGCCGTCACCGCCGTCGAGGACGTCACGGGCTTTCCCGAGATGCTCGACGGCCGGGTCAAGACGCTCCATCCCCTGATCCACGCCGGGATCCTGGCCAAGCGCGACGATCCGGCACACATGGCGGCGCTGGCCGAACACCAGATCACGCCGATCGACCTGATCTGCGTCAACCTGTACCCGTTCGCCGAGACCATCCAAAAGCCGAACGTGACCCGCGCCGAGGCCATCGAGCAGATTGACATCGGCGGGCCGAGCGCCCTTCGCGCCGCCGCCAAGAACTCAGACAGCGTCTGGGCGGTCGTGGACCCGGCGGACTACGACCGGGTGCTGGTTGGCCTCGACGAGAACGACGCCGCGCTGCGGCAGTCGCTTGCCGCCAAGGTGTTCGCGGTGACGGCGGCCTACGATGCGCAGATCGCCGCCTACCTGAACCCGGAGCCGTTCCCGGCGCTGTACACGCCGACCTACCGCAAGCTTAAGGACCTGCGCTACGGCGAGAACAGCCACCAGCAGGCCGCCTTCTACGCGGCCCCGGGGGCCCCGAAGTCGTCTCTGGTCAACGCGGTGCAGTTGCACGGCAAGGCGATGTCCTACAACAACATCCGCGATGCCGATGCGGCGTTGAGCATGCTCAACGAGTACCGGGACCCGGCGGTGGTCGCCGTCAAGCACATGAACCCCTGCGGCATCGGCGTGGCCGACACCATCGAGGCGGCGTGGGACAAGGCGTACGCGGCCGATTCCACCTCGATTTTTGGCGGCATCATCGCGCTGAACCGCACGGTCGACCTGGCGACGGCGGAGAAAATGCACGCGCTGTTCCTTGAAATCGTGATGGCGCCGGCCTTCGAACCGGACGCGCTGGCCGTCCTGAGCAAGAAGAAGAACCTGCGCGTGATGACCATCCAGCTGGCGCAGCCGGCGGCCGCAACCGTCGAAGCGACGCCGGTGCGCGGTGGGGTGCTGCTGCAGACCACCGACGCGGCGATCGAGGGGCCAGACGACGTCAAGGTGGTGACCAAGGTCGCGCCGACGCCGGAGCAGCTTTCCGCGCTGCTGTTCGGCCAGCAGGTGGTCAAGCACGTCAAGTCCAACGCGATCGTCGTGGTGCGAGACGGGCAGACGCTGGGCATCGGGGCCGGGCAGATGAATCGCATCGGCTCCGTCGAAATCGCGCTGAAGCAGGCGCAGACCAACGCGAACTTCGCCGGGGCCGTGCTGGCCTCCGACGCGTTCTTCCCGATGGCCGACTGCGTGGACTACGCCGCCAAGCACGGCATCCGCGCAATCATCCAGCCGGGCGGCTCGATTCGCGACCAGGACTCCATCGACGCGGCCGACAAGTACGGCATCGCGATGGTGGTCACCGGCGTCCGTCACTTCCGCCACTAGAAAAAAGGTGAGCACATGGTCAATGTCTTAGTCATCGGCGCCGGGGCGCGGGAAAGCGCGCTCGGCCGCGCGTTTTTGGCCTCGCCGCAGGTCCAAGCGGTGTACGTCGCGCCGGGCAACGCCGGCATGGCGCTGATCGGCCTCACGCCGGTCGCCATCGACGCGATGGATTTTCCCGCCCTGATCGCCTTTGCCAAGGCGCACGTCGCGCTGACCTTCGTCGGCCCCGAGCAGCCGCTGACCGCCGGTATCTGCGACGCCTTTCAGGCCGCGGGGCTGGCCGTGTTCGGCCCCAAGCGGGCGCTGGCGCAGCTGGAGGGCTCCAAGCAGTTCGCCAAGGCCTTCATGGCTCGCCACGACCTGCCGACCGCGGCCGCCACGGTGGTGCACGACCTGGCCGCCGGTCAGGCGGCGCTCGCCGGCCACCGGCTGCCGGTGGTGATCAAGGCCGATGGGCTGGCCGCGGGCAAGGGCGTCGTGGTCTGTTCGGACCTGCCGGCCGCCCAGGCGGCGCTCGCCCGGGCCTACGCCGCGGATCCTGCGGCGACCGTGCTGATCGAGGATTACCTGGCGGGCCAGGAGGCGTCGGTGCTTGCGATGTTCAACGGCACCACCCGCGTGCTGTTCCCGCTGGCGCAGGACCACAAGCGCCGGCTGGCCGGCGATGCCGGCCCCAACACCGGCGGCATGGGCGCCATCAGCCCGGCGCCGCAGTTCACCGCGGCCCAGCAGGCGCAGGCGGCGGCCCTAGTCGACGCGACGCTGGCCGGCGCGGTGACGGACGGCCTTGACGGCTGCGGGGTGATCTACCTCGGCCTGATGTTCACCGTGGACGGCCCGAAGCTTCTGGAGTACAACGTGCGCTTCGGCGACCCGGAGACCCAGGTGCTGCTGACGCAGGTCCAAAACGATTTTTACCAGCTGACCGTCGACCTGCTGGCCGGCCACGCGCAGCCGCTGGTCCTTGATGGGCGCACGTACTGCGGCGTGGTCGCGGTGCACCCGGACTACCCGGGCGACACCAGCCGGCCGCTTCCCGTAGCCACCCCGGACCAGGCGGCGCTGGACTACTGGCTGCCGGCCGGGGTCGCCGGCACTCAGGGCGCCTTGACGACCGCTGGGGGCCGCGTCTTCACGGTGGTCGGCGCGGGGCCCAACCTCGCTCACGCGCAGCTGCAGGCCTACGCCCGCGTCGCGCCGCTGCTCGGCGAGCTGGCCATGCGCCAGGACATCGGGGCCAAGGGCCTGCGTCAGCCGCAGGATTAGCCACGCCCGGAAGGATTGCACGCTAAAAAGGCCGAGCCCACGCGGGCTCGGCCTTTTGCCACCACATTTTGTGGCACGGCGGTTTTTTCTCCTATATCTGGGGGTGAAACTATGGTAGCATGAGACTCAGAAATGGAGTGAGTGTCGTGCCGAAAACTTTACCGAATGACCCCCAACCGATGGAATGGCTGGCCTCGGACTGGTCGCAGGGCTACATCGCCAGCTACAAGCCGTTCACCTTCGTGGACGGCGAAGGCGTGCGCTGCAGCATCTACGTGTCCGGCTGCAAGTTCGCCTGCCCGGGCTGCTACAACAAGGTCGCCCAAAACTTCCACTACGGCAGCCCGTACACCCAGGCGCTTGAGGACCGCATCATCGAAGACCTCGGCCAAAGCTACGTGCAGGGGCTGACGCTTCTGGGCGGCGAGCCGTTTCTGAACACCCAGGTCTGCCTGCAGCTGTGCCGGCGCGTCCGCGCGGAGTTCGGCCACACCAAGGACATCTGGAGCTGGACCGGCTACAAGTGGGACGAGCTGATGCAGGAGTCCGAGGACAAGCTGGAACTCTTGGGAATGCTCGACATCCTGGTCGACGGCCGCTTCCTCGAGGCCCAAAAGGACCTGACGCTGCAGTTTCGCGGCAGCAGCAACCAGCGCATCATCGATGTGCCGGCGTCCTTGGCCGCCGGTGACGTGCGCATCTGGCCGCGGCTGGTGCGCTAGGCAGTCGCCGGAAGCCCGGGCTCCGGCGCGGACGAACCAACACTTCCGGCGCAGGGCCTGGGCGGCGGAACGCGTGGGGCTCCCCTGAGCCCGGCCCGTTCTCAGGACCCGCCATTGCTGTAAGCCGGCAAAAGCAGCCGGCTAACCGCAATTTCACGCTGGCACGCCCCGGCCCTGCACCTCCAGTGTTGTTGCGTCCGCGCCTCCGCCCTGTATAGTGGTTACTTCATTAACTTGTCACATTCGAGCTAACCAGCATGGTGTTTGTTATCGGATACCACGTAGGTTTGCCGACGCGAGCAGCGTAAAAACGCGCTGCCTGCCGATCTTTCCCGAGTGGAGGGGTCGGCGGGCGGCGCGTTTTGGCGTCTCACGGCTGGGGCGGATCCTGCAAGGCCGGCTTGGCCAGCGTGCTGCCGCTTTCGCCGTAGTAGGCGAGGTGCGGGAAGTGGATGGTGACCGTGGTGCCCTGACCCGGCGTCGAGGCGATGGTCAGCCGGTGGCCGAGCTTGTGGCCCAGGCGCTGGGCGAGGTACAGGCCCAGGCCGGTCGACTTCTGGTTGGCATTGCGGCCGTTGGTGCCGGTGAAGCCCTTCTCAAAGACCCGGTGCAGCTCGTCTTCGGGGATGCCGATGCCCGAGTCGGTCAGGCTCAGCGTGACCTCATCGCGGCCGCTTTCGATCGCCGCGGTCAGGCTGCCGCCCGGGGCGGTGTACTTCAGGGCGTTGGAGAGCAGCTGCGCGAGGATGAAGCCCAGCCACTTGGCGTCGGTGACCACCGTGGCGTCGCCGGTGGCGGAAAAGCCGATGCGACGCGCGATGAAGCTGTTGCGCTGCGCGACGACTGCCGCGTCCAGCACCGGGCGCAGCGCGTACTCCTGCAGCAGGTAGTCCTTGGAGAAGCTGTCGAGGCGTGAGTAGTACAGCACCTGCTCGACATAGTGGTCGATCGCGTCGAGCTGCAGCGCCATGTCGTCCAGCGGCTTCTCGGGCGCCTGGCCGTCGAGGCTGTCGAGCAGCAGGGTGCTAGCGGCCAGCGGCACCTTGATCTCGTGCACCCAGGAGTCGATGAACGCCTTTTGGTCCGCCTGCGCGGCCAAAAGCCGCGAGCGGTCCTGCTGGTGGGCCCACAGCAGGTGGTTGTAGGCGTCGACCACCGCCTGCTCGCGGTGCGAGTCGGCCTTGGGCAGCTTCCAGTCCAGCGCGTTCAGGCCGGCGTCGGCCCGCTCGGCGAGCAACGCCTTGAACTTGCGCTCGCGCCGCGCGCGCCACCAGACGGCCGCGGCCGCGGCCAGGACGCTCAGGCCCGCCATGTACAGCAGGGTGCCGGCGTGCACCTGCTGGTTGGGGTCCAGCCAGATGCCGAAGCAAAACAGAATCAGGCCGAGCAGAAACAGGGCAATCTGGCCGACGTGGTCCGACAAGTAATCGCGCATTCCCGAACCTCCTAGGGCACAATGTAGCCCTGCCCGACCTTGGTTTCGATGTAGTCGGGCAGGCCGGCGTCCGCAATCTTACGGCGCAGCCGGTTGATGTTCACGGTCAGGGTGTTGTCGTCGACGAAGCGCTCGTCTTGCCACAGGTCCTTGAGCAGGCGCGAGCGGGAGACGGTGCTCCCGTGGGCGCGCATCAGGATCTGCAGCAGCTTGTACTCGTTTTTGGACAGGTTGATCTGCTGGTCCCCGGCACTGGCCGCCCCGGTCTGGAGGTCCAGGGTCAGGCCGTTGTGGACCAGCGTGTCCGCGCCGGTGTCGCCGTAGTTGTAGGTGCGGCGCAGCAGCGCGTTGATCTTGGCGATCAGCACCTCGATGGCGAACGGCTTGTTGACGAAGTCGTCGGCGCCGAGGTTCATCGCCATCACCATGTCCATGTTGGTGTTGCGGCTGGAGATGAAAATCACCGGCACCTGGCTGGTCGCGCGGATCTGCTGGACCCAGTAGTAGCCGTCGTACACGGGCAGGTTGATGTCGAGCAGCACCAGATCCGGGGCGAGGGCCTGAAACTGCTCACCCACGGTGTTGAAGTCTTTGACGGTGTGGGCCTCGAACTGCCACTTGGTCAGGGCACTGGCGATGAGGTCCGCGATGGTGCGGTCGTCTTCCACAATCATAATTTTAAACATGAGCCACCTCCGTTACCTTAATGGTACTGGTAAAACAAGTTTGAGACAAGTCTGTTAGAATAGAGGGAGATGCCGGATTTTTCGGCGTGAAGGGGGCAGACGAATGCGCGTCGTGCGTGCGGAACATCTGACGAAAATCTACGGCCACCGCTTCAACCGGGTGGCGGCCTTGAACGACCTGAGCTTTGGCGTCGACGACGGTGAGTTCGTCGGCATCATGGGGCCAAGCGGCGCGGGCAAGTCGACGCTGCTCAACATGCTGGCGACCATCGACACGCCGACCAGCGGCGAGGTGTGGGTGGCCGGCTCGGCGCTCTCTGCGATGAACGAGGCGCAGGCCGCGGCGTACCGCCGCACCCAGCTGGGCTTCATCTTTCAGGAGTACAACTTGCTGCCGGACCTCACCGTGGCCGCCAACATCACCCTGCCGCAGACCTTCGTGCCGCCGCGGCCCAAGGACCTCGACGAGCGGCTGGCCCACGTGGCGCAGACGCTTGGCCTGGAGCGGCTGCTCGGGCGCTACCCGGATCAGCTCAGCGCGGGCCAGCGCCAGCGGGTGACCGCCGCGCGCGCGGTGCTCGGCAAGCCCAGCCTGATTCTGGCCGACGAGCCGACCGGCAGCCTGGACTCGATGGCCGCCACCGAGCTTTTGTCGTACCTGACCCGGCTGAACCTGGAGGAGGACGTGACTATCCTGATGGTCACCCACGACGCGTTCACCGCCAGTTTTTGCAACCGCATCATCTTCATCCGCGACGGCGCGTACTTCGCCGAGGTGACGCGGCACGGCACCCGGCAGGCGTTCTTCAACAGCATCATCGACATGGAGGCAACCATCAACGGGGGAGGGCGGCACCGTGCGACAGCTGATTAGCCGCGACCTCAGGCGGCACGCCACCACCACTGTGCTGTTCGCGTTGATGGGTGGCGCGATCATCGCCGTGCTCTACGCGGTGCTTGCGATGACGGAAAACGTGGCGCTGATGGCCAAGCTCGACGCCGGGGCACTGACGCCGGACATGGTGCCCGCGTTCCTGGTGGTGACCGTGGTGGTGATCCTGATCTTCACCATCGTCTTTCTCCTCTACATGAACGCGATCCTGGTCGCGCGGCGCGACCGCGAGATCGGGGTGTACCGGCTGCTCGGGCTGTCCGCGCGGCGCATCGGGGTCAGCCTGATCGTCCAGGCGCTGATTCAGGGCGCCGCGGCCATCGGCGTCGGGCTGGTGCTCGGGGTGCTGTTGTCCAAGTTCTTCGTGATGGGGCTGGTGCGGCTGATGGGCCTGCGCATCGTGTCGGGGTTGCTGTGGTCGCCGCGCGCAGCGCTTGAGCTGACCGCGCTGTTTCTGCTGGTCTACCTGGTGCTCGGCGCGATCAACGCGCTGTACGTCACGGCTAGCCCGCTTCGGCGGCCGCTGTGGCGCGTCGGTCAGGACACGACGCTCGCGCCTCTGAGCGGCTGGCGGGTGGTATGGGCAATCTTGGGCCTGCTGCTTTTGGGCGGCGCCTACGTCAGGGCCTACAACCTGATTCCCTGGACCTTTCGGCTGGACAGCGGCGCGGCGATGGCCGCGCTGTGGGGCGGCATCATCCTGGCCGGGCTGATCGGCACCTACCTGATGTTTCGCACCACGCTGCCGGTGCTGATGATTGCGCTGAGCCGCACGCGGCTGCGGCTGTCCGCCGGGGCGCTGTTGACCGTCGTCGACCTGCGCAAGCGCCTGCGCACCAACAGCCAGTCGCTGTTTCTCACCACCATGCTGGCCACCCTGACCATGACGGTGCTGGGGTCCGGGGCGATGCTTTACCAGTTCTCGCAGCAGACGGTGCGCCAGTCGATTGCCATGGACGCCGTGGTGTCGGCGCACGGGCAAAAGTCCTTCATGGCCGGCGTCAAGCCGGCCTGGGTGCGCGGACACGTCGCGCTTGAGACCAAGCTGGTCGCAGGCGAGCTGGACAGCGTGAACGTGGACGCCACGACCAACGACTTCACCATCTACAATGTGATGGCCCAAAGCAGCTACAACGCGATGCGGCGCCGAGACGCCACGCTGCCGGCCCGGGCACCGCTTGAGGACGATCAGGCCCTGATGGTGGTGTACGGCCGTGCGCTGCTTCAAAACACCTGGATGCGCCAGCGCGACGACTGGTGGGTGCGGCTGCCGCGAACCAAGACCCGGCTGTCGGTTGTCCAGACCACCAGCCGCTACCCGCTGGGCGCAGATGCCTACTTCGACCGCGCGCTGGTGGTCAGCAACCGCACCTACGCCAAGCTGAAGGCCCCGCTTGACGTGCTGCACGGCTACACGCTGGGCTCGGCGCAGGCGGTGGGGCGCTACCTAACGTCGCTGGACAACCAGGACACCGAGGATTACGTGTCGTTCGGCAAGGCCGCGCTTGCAGGCAAAACCGCACTCCGCGTCAGCAAGACGGCGCAAGCGCGCGCGCAGCTGTCGCGAAGTGCGGTTAACCTGAGGCGGCCGATGGTGAAGGTGATGAACGCGACCTTTGGGCTCGGCCTGTTCATCGCCGTTTTGACCGGCTTCGTGTTCCTGCTGGCCACGGCCAGCATCCTCTTGATGAAGCAGCTTTTGGTCAAGACGCAGACCGAAAGCGACGCGGTCACGCTGAGCCAGCTCGGCATGCCCGACGCGGTGCTGCGCCGGGTGCTGTGGCAGGAGACCCTGGCGGTGTTCGCGCTGCCCCTAGTGTTTGGCACCGTGAACACCGGCCTGGTGGTGCGCCTGATCGGCATCATGCTGGATGACCCGGGTGTCGGCACCGTGGTGTTGGTGATCGCGGTGTTCGCCGCGGTGTACCTGGCCTTCGCCGCGCTCACCGTGCGGCTGGCCCTGGCTGCAAGCGCCCGCAGTCGCTAGGCGGTCGGCGCTTTGCGGAACAGATCGGTCAGCGTCACCGGCCGCTTGTCCGGCTTGGCGTTCTCGTCAGCCGGGTCGGGCTCGGGCTTGTTCGGGTCGCTGATCGAGTAGGCCGCCTCGTGGAAGCCGAGGCCGTGGCTGGCCACCTTGGCGAAGGGCAGCACCTTGGCGAACAGCGGTGTGCCCTTGGCGGCGAAGACGTCGAGGCGCTCCTGCCAAAACGACAGCAGCACGTACTCGATCACCTTGCTCTCCGTCTGCAGCAGCCACATGCCCTCAAGCCCGGACAGCCGGTCGGCCTGCTCCACAAGCTTCTTGGCCTCGGCCGCAAAGATCGGCGCATCGTCCTTGCTCAGCTTGAAGTACATCACGTGCGCGAAGCCTTCCTTGGGCTGCACGCCGTTGTGCGCGAGCACGGTGCCGCGCATCGGGGCGGCGAAGGGCACCGTGCCGCTGGGATCCAGCAGCGCGCTGTTTTGGCCCTTCACCAAGCCGTCGAGCAGCAGCATCGGCTGGTCGTGCTTGTGCATCAGCTGCAGCAGGTAGTACCTTGTCCCAAGAATCATTTGAACTTTACTGGTCATAAGACCACCTCCACACTTAGTCTAACACGCTTTCATTCTGGAAAGGGGAAATCAAAGCGATGAAATTAACGATTCTGGGTTATTACGGCGGCTATCCCGACCACGGTGTCGGCACCAGCGCGTACCTGGTCGAAAGCGGGGACTACCGCCTTTTGATGGACTGCGGCAGCGGCGCGCTGCTTGCGCTTGAGGCCGTCTGCGATCCGCGAAGCCTCGACGCGGTGCTTTTGACGCACTACCACCACGACCACGCCGCCGACCTAGGCGTGCTGCAGTACTACTACCAGCTGCACTCGGGGGCCAAGAAGGTGCTGCCGCTGCCAGTGTACGGCCACACCAAGGACCCGCTGAACTTCGCGGCCCTGACGTTCGGCGACTTCACCCGTGGTGTCGGCTACACCGCGGATGCCACGCTGACGCTTGGCCCGCTGACGCTGACCTTCCTTGAGACGCAGCACCCGGTGCCGGCCTTCGCCGTGCGCATCGAGGAGGCCGGCACCGGCCGCGTGCTGGTCAACACCAGCGACACGCGCGCCTTCCCGGAACTGGCCGGCTTCGCCAAAGGGGCCGACCTGCTGATGGCCGACACCAACTTCCTGGCCGAACACCCGGCGCCGATGTGGCACCTGACCTCGACGCAGGCGGGTCAGCTGGCCAAGGACGCCGGGGCCGCCGCGCTCCTGTTGACCCACCTGCCGCAGGAAAGTGACCTGGCGCAGCTGCAGCGCGAGGCGCAGGCGGCGGCCGGCAGTGTGCTGGTGACGCTGGCTTCCACAGAAAAAGTAATAAACATTTAAGATAAAAATTATTTTACGGTTTTTATCCATGTCTTGGCAGGAGACTCAATCCGCGCATTCGTTCCGGATCGGCCGTCGCACTGCGCGATAACCCGGGGAACGATTGCTAAGGCGAACGACCGGGCGACGACACTTTGGAAAAAATTATTTTTCAAATGTGATTGTTTACGCTTACTTCAATCCTTTATAATTAATGGGTAGCCAAGTTGATTCGACCCGTATAGATTGGAGCGATCGCGATGATCCTGTTATTCACATCCCCGAGTTGCACGTCCTGCCGCAAGGCCCGTCTGTGGCTGAACGCCCGTCACATCGCCTACCAGGAACGCAACGTGGTGGCGGATCCGCTGCAGCCGGAGGAACTCAAGCGCATCATGGCGATGACCGAGGACGGCACCGCCGAAATCATTTCCACTCGGTCTAAGACCTTCATTGAACTCAACCTCGACCTCGAGGCGCTCACCACCAACCAGCTGATTGCGCTGGTGGTCGCGCACCCGGGCCTGCTGCGCCGCCCGATCATCATGGACGAGAAGCGCCTTCAGGTGGGGTTCAACGAGGACGAGATGCGCCGCTTCCTGCCGCGGGAGGTGCGCGCCGTCGAGCTTCAGCAGGCCCAGCTTCTTGCGGGCTTTTGACCGCACCGAGCCCGGGCTGCAGCACCGACACTTCCGGTTGTCGGTGCTGTTTTGCTGTCTGCGCAAGGCGGTGTTCGCGCCCGGCAACCACTTGGTTTTAGTCAGTGGAACGCTTGCATTCTGGTACTGGGACGCGTAGAATGTCGAGACGATGGGACTTTCAGAGTCGCCATATTTGCTGACAAAGTGAGGTGCAGTCATATGAAAATGGAACGCATCAACGACAACACGATTCGCGTCTTACTTGGAAACGACGACCTTGCCGACCGCGGGATCACGGTTTTGGACCTGCTGGGCAACCACAAGCAGATTGAAAACTTCTTCTACAGTATTCTCGACGAGGTGGACCAAGACCACAGCTTCTCGACCGACTCGGCCGTCACCTTCCAGGTGATGCCAAGCCAGTCCGGGCTCGAGCTTCTGATCAGCCGCTCCCAGCAAGACGACGATCAAGCTGATGATGACGACGACCAGGACGCGGACGCAACCGACGTCTCGGTGCCGGACTTCATCCGCGACCAGCTCAACCAGCTGGACACGCCGGACCGCGATGCCCAAGACGAGGGCAGCTACATCTCCGTCAACGACGAGGGCAAAGAGGAGCTGGTCTTGCAGCTTCAGGACTTCGAGGCGTTCATCGGCCTGGCGCGTGTGCTTAGGCTTGAAGGCGCGTCGAGCGACCTTTACAGCTACAACGACCGCTACTACCTGGTGCTGAGCTTCTACCCCAACCACGTCACCCCGGAGGACGCGAAGGACCAGATTGCCGTGGCCCTGGAGTACGGCGACAAGGCGGCGATCTCAAGCGCCGTTTTGTCCGAGTACGGCAAGCTTCTGATGCCGACCAGTGCCCTGGAAACGGGCCGCTACTACTTCAAGTAGGCAACCGCCGCGACGCCAGCGCCGCGGCTTTTTGTTACCAGGGCGAAGAAGCACGGGCTTAGCGGGACGGATAACCTAGCGCCGGGCGCTGAAGCGCACTTGGCTTCGGCGGCTGGTGCGTCGCTAGCCGAGTCCGCGTTGTGCTTCGTAGCCCGACGAAACCAGGGCGGCGCACGGCGCACTTGGGCCAGCGGCCAGCGCCAGGGTGGGCAGTGGACCGGTGGCCCAGTGTCCGACCTAAGCTAGACGAGTGGCCGCTGCCGCGCGGAACCCGACGATACCAGGGCGGAGTGCGGCGCACTTGGGCCAGCGTTTGGAATGCATTGATGTGTGCCGGTTTCGCCGGCCAAAAGGATGGGTGAGTCATGGAAAAACAAGTCCGGTTTCACAGCGTGTTTGACATCATCGGCCCCGTGATGGTGGGGCCGAGCTCCTCGCACACCGCCGGCGCCGCGCGCATCGGCAAGGTGGTGCGCAACATTTTCGGCGAGCAGCCGGAGCGCGTCGACATCTACCTCTACGAGTCCTTCGCCAAGACCTACCGCGGGCACGGCACCGACATCGCGCTGGTCGGTGGCCTTTTGGGCATGGCCCCGGACGACCGGCGGCTGCCGGATTCGCTGCGCCTGGCCCACGAGGCCGGCATCAAGGTGGCCTTCGTGCCCAAGAGCGACAAGGTCGACCACCCGAACTCCGCGCGCATCATCCTGCAAAAGGGTGACCACCGGCTGTCCGTGCTCGGGGTGTCGATCGGCGGTGGCAACATCCAGATTTCCGAGATCAACGGCTTCAAGATTTCGCTTGCGATGGGCACGCCGACCTTCATCACCGTGCACCAGGACGTGCCGGGCATGATCGCCGCCGTCACCAACGTCTTCAGCGCCGCGGCGGTGAACATCGGGACGATGACGGTCACGCGCGAGTCCAAGGGCGAAAAGGCGATCATGATCATTGAGGTCGATGACCGCCGGCCGGACCTCGTGGCGCAGCTCAAGGCGCTGCCGCACGTCGACAACGTCACGTACTTCGAGTAGGAGGGTGCCATGTTTTACACCATTTCTGAGTTAGTCGAAAAAAGCGCCGCCTACCCGTCGGTGGCCGCCTTCATGGTGGCCCAGGAGGCCGAGACCAGCGGCCGCACGTCGGAGCAGATTCGCGCCATCATGGGCCACAACCTCGATGTGATGGCCCAGTCGATTGAAGAGGGCATCCAGGGGGTGCGCTCGGTGACCGGACTGACCGGCGGCGACGCCAAGCGGCTGCACGGCTACCTCGAGCGCGGGGACTTTTTCCTCGGCGACACGGTGCTCGAGGCGGTTCAAAACGCGGTGGCGGTCAACGAGGTCAACGCCAAGATGGGCCTGATCTGCGCGACGCCGACGGCCGGCTCGGCCGGGGTGGTCGCGGGCTGCCTGTTGGCGGCGACCAAGCGGCTTAATCTCACCCGCGAGGCGCAGATCGACTTTCTCTTCACCGCCGGCGCGTTCGGGCTGGTGATCGCCAACAACGCCGGTATCGCCGGGGCCGAGGGGGGCTGCCAGGCCGAGGTCGGCTCGGCCAGCGCAATGGCGGCCGCCGCCCTGGTCTGCGCCCGCGGCGGCTCCGCCGACACGGCCGCCCAGGCGGTCGCGATGTCGTTGGCCAACCTGATGGGGCTGGTCTGCGATCCGGTCGCCGGGCTGGTCGAGGTACCCTGCGTCAAGCGCAACGCGATGGGGGCCAGCCAGGCCTTCGTCAGTGCAGACATGGCGCTTGCGGGGATGCGCTCGGTGATTCCACCCGATGAGGTGATCGCCGCGATGGACCAGGTCGGCAAGCTGATGCCGTCCGTGTTCAAGGAGACGGCCGAGGGCGGCCTGGCCGCCACGCCGACCGGCAAGGCGATTCGGCACAAGATTTTCGGCGATTAGGTCGCAAGACAAGACAAAACTGGCCGGTCCAACTTCTCGGCAGGGAAGTTGGACCGGCCAGTTTGCGTTTGAAGAGGTGGATTACAGGGTCTTGAGCGCCCCCTTGAAGTCGGGGATGGCGTCGTAGCCCTTGGCGGTCATCTCGGCCTCGAGCTCGCCGGTCAGGCGGGCGAAGGCGGGCAGGCCCTCCTTTTGAAGCACCGTGCCCAGAGACACCAGGCTGGCGCCGCAGAGGATCAGCTCGTAGACGTCTCTGCCGGAGGTCACGCCGCCGGTGCCGATGATGGCGATGTCCGGGCGCAGGCGCTCACGGAAGGCGCGGACGTTGGCCAGCGCGATCGGCTTGGCGTAGGCGCCGCCGATACCGCCGAAGCCGCCCTTGGGCCGGATCAGCGCGGTGTCCGTCGCCGGATCGATCGCCAGACCATTGCCCAGCGAGTTGATCGAGTTGATGAAGGTCAGCGGATAGCGGTTCAAGAGGTCGGCCATCGCGTCGAACTGGGCGAGGTCGAAGAACGGCGGCAGCTTGATGCCCGCCGGCTTCTTGAACACCTTGAACAGGTCGTCCAGGATGCGCGCGGTGGTGTCGAGGTCGTAGGCGATCTGCGGCTTGCCGGGGACGTTCGGGCAGCTCAGGTTGAACTCCGTCAGGCCGGTGAAGGCACTGGCCTGAATCGCCTCCGCCATCTGCTGGTAGTCGGCCGGGCCGGTGCCGGCGATGGAGAGAAAAATCGGCTGATCCGGGTGTGCGGCCTGGAAGGCGACGGCGTAGTCCAGGTAGTACTGGTAGCCGAGATTCGGCAGGCCCATCGAGTTGATGGAGCCAAGCGCCAGCCCCGCGTACCGCGGCTCGGGGTTGCCGGCGCGGGCCTCAAGCGTGCCGCTTTTGGTCACCAGGGTGCCCGCCGGACTTTGGGCGACCTCGTCGAGCTCGGCGGCGGTCATGCAGTGCACGCCGCTTGCGTTCATTAACGGGTTGTTGAACTGAAACTTGCCGATCGATGTGTGTAGGTTAACCACGATTGCCACTCCTTTTTGTGTGTGCGACCCTTTTTGGCCATTAAAACACAAAAAAGCCGGTTTGGCTACAAAAAACCGAACCGGCGACGGTAAACCGCGCGGTAATCGCGTTCGTCCCGCCAAAAAGCGGCGAAAGGTGGTGCTTAATGTTCGGAAATTACAGTGCTGCGAGGTCGCGCGCGTGGGCGACCAGGCGCGCAATGCGGTCGGCCTGGCGGCGAATCTCGAGCGGCGCCGCCTGGGACAGCGTGAAGTCCGTCATCATCTTGTGCGGATCGAAGTCCGGCGTGGCGCTGACCAGCGAGTAAAAGACGTTCTCGTCCTCGCTGACCGGGATCTGGTGGAGCGTGTAGTCGGCCAGGTCGGCGTCTTCCGGCAGGTGCAGCAGGAAGTCGGCTAGCACGCGGTACGCGTAGTAGACGGTTTCCTCGTAGGTGACGCCAACGGCCTGGGCGTGGGGAATGTTCACAAAGTTGATCTCGTAGCCGTGCGGCGTCTTCGCGTTGCGGGCCGCAAAGTAGTATCTTCTGGTCGTCTTAACCATCGGGGTCCCATCCTTTCATTCTGTAACATTATAACGCGGTTAAAAAGACTGTGCAAGTTATTAAGACATTTTAATTATTGGCCACCGGCTTAACTTTCGCGGCCGCGTTTTGGCGTTTTTTTCCGCCAGCGGCTTGCAAAGCGGGCGGCGCTTCGGTATACTCATTGATGTTGTTGCGGTTGTAGTTTAGTGGTAAAACTCCAGCTTCCCAAGCTGGCGTCGCGAGTTCGATTCTCGTCAACCGCTTTTGGACTGGTGCGAAGGCGCCAGTTTTTTGTTACACGGGTCATCCCGGCCGGTGAGACTGAGGAAGCCTGAGTGGAAGTCCAGTGAGGCCGCGGCTGGTGCAAGCGGTCCTTCCGCCAGGGGGCGCGCAGTCGAGGCACAGCAGAATACGTGAGTGGGCGCATGCGCCAACAAGAGTGGTACCGCGGGGTGACTCGTCTCTTTCAATGTGGCATTGGAAGGGATGGGTCTTTTTTTGAGGAGGAAAACAGATGAACTTTAAGCAAAATGTCGTCAACGCGCTGGTTGCGGCCCTTGGCGCAGATCTTTCGGCGGCGGACATCACGGCCGCCATCGAGGTGCCCAAGACCTCGGACCTCGGTGACTACGCCTTTCCGACGTTCGCGCTGGCCAAGCTCTACCACAAGGCCCCAAAGGCGATCGCCGAAGACCTGGTGGCCAAGATCGACGCGACCCCATTCCAGGACGTGCGGCCGGTCGGTGGCTACGTCAACTTTTTCCTGGATAAGGTCAGCTACGCGCACAGCGTGCTGACGACCATCGCGGCCGACCCGGCCCACTACGGCGACCAGACGCTGGGCGCGGGCAACGTGCCGATCGACATGAGCAGCCCCAACATCGCCAAGCCGATGAGCATGGGCCACCTGCGCTCCACCGTAATCGGCAACGCGCTGGCCAACATCCTCAAGAAGGTCGGCTACAGCCCGATCAAGATCAACCACCTCGGCGACTGGGGCACCCAGTTCGGCAAGCTGATCGTGGCCTACCGCCTGTGGGGCTCCGAGGCCGACGTGCGCCGCGACCCGATCCACTACTTGGTGAAGTATTACGTGCAGTTCCACGAGGAGGCGGAAAAGGATCCGTCGCTCGACGACCAGGCGCGTGCGGTGTTCAAGCAGCTGGAGGACGGCGATCAAGAGGTCCACGCCCTGTGGCAGTGGTTCCGCGATGAGTCGCTCAAGGAGTTCACCCGCATCTACGACATGCTGGGGGTGTCCTTCGACTCGTTCAACGGCGAGGCGTTTTACAACGACAAGATGGACGCGGTGGTGCAGGAGCTTGAGGACAAGCACCTGCTCAAGGAGAGTCAGGGCGCCGAGATTGTCGACCTGAGCGCCTACGACCTCAACCCGGCGTTGATCAAGAAGTCCGACGGCGCCACGCTGTACATGACGCGCGACCTAGCCGCGGCGTTCTACCGCCACCAGCAGTACGACTTCGTGCAGTCCCTGTACGTCGTGGGCGGCGAGCAGCGCGAGCACTTCGACCAGCTCAAGGCCGTCATCAAGGAGATGGGCTACGACTGGGCCGATGACATTCACCACATTCCGTTCGGCCTGATCACCTCCGGCGGCAAGAAGCTGTCGACGCGCAAGGGCAATATCATTTTGCTTGAGCGGGTCCTGAACGACGCGATTGCGCTGGCCAAAAAGCAGATTGCGGAGAAGCATCCGGACCTCGCCAACGCGGATGAGGTTGCCCACCAGGTCGGCGTCGGCGCCGTGGTGTTCCACGACCTGAAGAACGAGCGGCTGGACAGCTTCGACTTCAACCTCGAGGAGGTCGTCCGCTTCGAGGGCGAGACCGGTCCTTACGTGCAGTACACCAACGCTCGCGCCAACAGCATCCTGAGCAAGACGGCGGTGCAGCCGGCCGCCGAGGTGGCCCTGACCGACGCCTCCGCCTGGGACGTGTTGAAGCTGCTCGGCGATTACCCGAACGTCGTCGCCCGCGCGGCCAAGGCCTACGAGCCGTCCATCATCGCCAAGTACGCGCTGCGCCTGGCCAAGGCGTTCAACAAGTACTACGTCAACACCAAGGTGCTGGTCGATGACGCCGAGCTGCCGGCCCGCCTGGCGATGGTCAAGGCCACCTCGAGTGTGCTGACCGCCGCCCTCGCGCTGTTGGGCGTCGCCGCACCGGCCGAGATGTAGGCGGTGCGCGCATGAACAAGACGGAGCGACAAACGGCGTTGGCGCGAATCATCAACCAAAAGGCCATCGGCACCCAGGACGAACTCCTGACGGCCCTGCGCGAGGCCGGCATCGACGCAACGCAGGCCACCATCTCCCGCGACATCCGCGAGATGCGCGTGGTCAAGGCGCAAGACGCCACCGGCACCGTGCGCTACACCCTGTACCGCGGCGATTCGGAGTCCCAGCTCGAGCGGCTGGGCGACTCGATTCGCGAGGTCGGTTTGGGCATTACCCGCGTCGAATTCTTGAACGTGATCAAGACGCTGCCGAGCAACGGCAACCTGCTGGCGGCGATTCTCGACGAGATCAATTTCCCGCAGGTGGTCGGCACTGTCGCCGGGCATGACACCATCGTGGTGATCAGCCCGAGCGTCGAGGCTGCCATCTGGTTCAACACCCAGTACCAAAAGGCGTTCGCCTGACCAACGTAAAAGGGCTCTGCGTCAACTGGTGTTGAAGAATAATTTGATATTTTCTGGGAGTTCCTCTTTGGAGGGGCTCTTTTGTTATTTATGCGATAATCTGGTAGATCCGCTCGAAGAAGTGAGCTTGGTCTCTGAATCCATAGCACGATCGCTTGAGCGCTTTGATCTTGCGATTAATCCCTTCAAGTGGACCGTTGGAACGCCAACTGTCCGCTGCCGCCAGAATTCCAGCCTGGTTCGATTTGAGCGTGCGGATTGCGGTGTCCATTTCGGTTCCGGTTGACTCGTAGTGTTCAAGTAACTGCCACAACCGCCGCGGATTGTGGCCCATCAAGGCATCGTGAAGCGCTTGGTAGGTTTCGCATACTGTGGCCAACCGAGGGTTGGCGGTGAACGCCACATCTAGGGCGCCCTGTTCCGTGATATGCTCGTTCAGCCCACGCATGTATTTGGTGTGTATCGCGTCCGGTGCGGCCTTGTGGAAGAGCCGCCACTGATGTTTAAGAATACGGTAGACTCGGCTCGTTTTGTCGTCGAGCTGCTTAAGCGTTGCGACGCGCACAGTGTCCACCGCGTGACCGAGCAACTGAACGATATGGAAGCGATCGATGATGAGCTGGGCATTGGGGAAAACTTGGTGGATAAAAGCTTGGTAGGAGGCGTTCATGTCCATTGTGATGGTCTGAACGGCGGCGCGTTCTGCCGTGGAGTAGTTGGCAAGAAAGAAGTCCTTGATAGTCTTATTCAGACGGTCGCCAAGAAGCTTCACCAATCGATGGGTATCGCCATCAATACAGATGAAGGACATCATATTCTGAGTTGATCGAAACTCGTCAAAACATAGGTTGGTCGGCAACTCCGGGCGACTGCGATGGTGGAGATGGGACTTGAGTTCTCGTCGAACTGTCGCTGCAGAGATACCCGTATTTTTGGCAATCACTGCTTCGGGGAGGGACTGCCTGGCAAGCTGTAGGACTGTTTGCTTGATTGAGTGGGCAATCGTGTCATTGTAGGCCACAAGCGGTGTCTCTGCGGAACAGGTACGATGGCAGGCCGAGCAGAGCCAGCGCTGTTTGGAAAGCTCAAGAAGCGTTGGAAGTTGACTGAGTGATTGAATGCGGATGTGTGTCGCCTTATGACCGTTAGGTCGCAACGCGTCTTCACCACAGTGAGGACAAGTATCGCGGTGGTAAGTGAGATCACACGCAATGACGTGGTACTGAAGGCGCCGCTTGCCCCGGCCTCGGTAGCCGTCGTAAACTGCGGTTACATGAATGTTCTCGTATGGCAATCCCAGGACAGAGAGCGTAGAATCAAGGTTGGACATCACTAATACCTCGCTTTGTTTTAGGTTTGGTCGCTTGGAGCGAAGAACGGGTGCTAGATGGTGCCCTTTTATTTTGCGCTGTTATTGAAAAAAGGTCTACACTCTCGGCGTTGGAATTCTCCAACACCAGAAAGTGTAGACCCCGTAAAAGCACGCCTGCGCAGCCAAGTGCACTCGGCCCTGTCACGTACAGGACCAGCGCACAGATGGCTGGCAGGCGTGCTTTTTGCGTTAACCGGTCAGAACGGTACGGGGCAGCTCAGGCTGAGACGCTGCGTGCTCAGCGGTCGGGTGAGCGTCAGCGCGTCGGCGTGCAGCATCAGGCGCGGCGCTGCGT
This sequence comes from Lacticaseibacillus kribbianus, assembly GCF_020180945.1. GTDB lineage: Bacteria > Bacillota > Bacilli > Lactobacillales > Lactobacillaceae > Lacticaseibacillus > Lacticaseibacillus kribbianus. The sequence continues at coordinate 621,556 of NZ_JAIPUL010000001.1, forward strand.
CGTCCGGGTTGTACAGCGGATCGCCCAGGATGGGAAAACACAGGGACGCGAGGTGGACGCGCAGCTGGTGGGTGCGGCCGGTTTCAAGCGTCAGCCGGACGCGGTCGAAGGCGGCGGTGCGCGCCAGCACCCGGTAGTGGGTGACGGCGGGCAGGCCGTCCGGGCGCACGCGGCGCTTGCGCTTGTCCGTTGGGTCCAGCCCGATCGGCGCGTCGATTGTCCCGACCGCCGGCAGTCCGGGGCGCACCAGCGCGACGTAGCTTCTGGCCATCGTTTTGTCTCCCAGCTCCTGGTTCAGGATGCCCTGGGTCAGCGGGTCCCTGGCGATCAGGGTCAGCCCCGACGTCAGCATGTCCAGCCGGTGGGTGATGAACGCCGGCCGCGGGGCAAGCCTTGCGGCGACGCGGTTCATCAGGGTGCCGGTCTCGCCCGGCTGGTTGGGGTGGGGCTTCATGCCCGCCGGCTTGTCGACCACCAGAATGCCCGCGTCCGAATAGACCACGGCAAGCGGCCCGGGGTCCAGCGCGTACTGCGGGTCCTCCCGGGTGGTCAGCGTCAGGGTGACCTGCGAACCCGCGGCGACGGGTTCGTCGAAGTGGTGGTAGACGCCGTCGATCAGGACGGCGCGGGTGATGCGCAGCTCGTGGCGCCATTTCTTGGGCACGCGCCAGCCGGTGAGCAGGGCGCGCACCGATGCGGCGGGCGTCTCGGTGGTGCTGGTTAGGGTGAAAGTTGTCATGGCGAATCCTTTGTTGAGATTGGGTAAAAATCAGCCTCCAGCAGGACTGGGGAATGCAAGTCGTGTGCTAGAATAGGCTCATTATGTGAAAGGGGGTGCGCGTTGTGCTCAAGCAATTCTGGTCGGCGGTGCGACCTTACCTCGCCAAGGCGGGCAGGGCCATCGCCTGGTTCTTCCGGCGCTTCCAGTTGATCCGCTGGGGAATCCTCATCGTGCTCCTCACCGTCTTGGGCCTGTCGACCTGGTTCACGTACAAGGCCAAGACCGCCGACGTGCAGGAGATCAAGTCCAGCATGCAGACGCGAACGACCTACTACGACCAAGACGGCAAGCTGGCCGGTACGATGTACGGCCAAAAGGGCACGTACGTGGACCTCAAAGACATCTCGGTCAACGTCCAAAACGCGGTGATCGCCACCGAGGATCGCAGCTTCTACAGCAATCCCGGCTTCGACATCAAGGGCATCCTGCGCGCCGTCGTCGCCCTGGTGGTCAACCGCGGCCAAATCACGGGCGGCGGCAGCACCATCACGCAGCAGCTGGCCAAAAACACGCTGCTGTCGCAGAAGCAGACGTTTTTGCGCAAGGGCCAGGAGATTTTTCTGGCCGTGCAGCTGACTAAAGTTTACTCTAAACAGGACATTTTGGCGATGTACCTCAACAACGCGTACTTCGGCAACGGGGTGTGGGGCGTCGAGGACGCGTCGCGGCGGTACTTTGGCAAGCACGCCGCGGACCTGTCCGCAAGTGAAGGCGCGGCGCTGGTGGCGATGCTGAGAAGCCCGAGCTTCTACAACCCGATCGACCACATGGACCACGCGATCGCGCGGCGCGACCTGGTGCTGGATCTTGAGGTGCAGACCGGCAAGCTGACGACGGCCCAGGCCGCGGCGGAAAAGGCCAAGACGCTGACGCTCAAGGACACCTACACCACCGACAGCACCCAGAAGTACCCGTACTTCGTCGACTCGGTGATCGAGGAGGCCAGAAACAAGTACGGCATCGACGAGGACGACATCGTCAACAAGGGCTACCGCATCTACACCACCCTGAACACCACGTACCAGACCCAGATGCAGGCCAGCTTCAACAACAGCTGGAACTTCCCGGCCAACGCAGCGGACGGCACCAAGGCGCAGGCCAGCTCAATTGCCGTCGACCCCAACACCGGTGGGGTGCTCGCCGTGGTCGGCTCCCGCGGACCGCACGTGTACCTGGGCTTCAACTACGCCACCCAGCTGCAGCGCTCGCCGGGCTCGACGCTCAAGCCGATGATGGTCTACACCACCGCGCTTGAAAACGGCTACGCCTATGACTCCGAGCTGACCGACAAGAAGCTGAGCTATGGCAAGGACAACTACACACCGACCAACGTGGACGGTGTGTACCGCGGCCAGGTGCCGATGTACACGGCGCTCGCCGACTCAATCAACGCGCCGGCGGTCTGGCTGATGAACAAGCTGGGCATCGACAAGGGTGTCGCCGAGCTGTCGCGCTTTGGCATCACCCTCAAAAAGCAGGATCAACACCAGCTGTCGACCGTGCTCGGCGGGGTGGCCAGCGGCTACTCGCCGCTGACCCTGGCCCGGGCGTACAGCGTGTTCGCCAACGGTGGCAGCCTGCCGACGACGCACTTTATCACCCGCATCGTTGACGCGACCGGCCGCACGGTGGTGGACAACACGAAGACGTCCACCAAGCGCATCATCAGCAAATCCGTGGCCAAGGAAATGACCAGCATGATGATCGGCACCTTCCAGGACGGCACCGGTCGCGCCGCCAAGCCGAGCGGCTACACCGTGGCCGGCAAAACCGGCACGGTGGAAATTCCAAGCGCGTGGGGCTCCGGCACCCACGACAGCTGGGTGATCGGCTACACCCCCGACGTTGTGGTCGCCACGTGGAGCGGGTTTGCCAACTCGGACGCCAAGCACTTCCTGGCGCCGGGCAGCTCAAGCGCCACCCTTTTTCGCTCGGAAATGCAAAACATCCTGCAGTACACCCCAAAAACCGCGTTCAACACCACCGACGCCAAGGCCCGCGCGACCCTGCAGACACCGACCAGCGACGCCGGCGGGGCGGACATGTGGGGTGACCTGCAAAGTGGCCTCCAAAATGGGCTGGATCAGGCCAAAGATACGCTCAGTGGATGGTATAATGAAATCAAGGGTTGGTTCAACTGACCCAGGGCGGGGCGACCCGCCACAATGAGGAGGGCCTTATGGCAAACGTATACGATACTGCAAACCAGCTGGCGGCGGACCTGCGCCAAAGCCAGCAGTTCCTGGACCTGAAGAAGTCCTATGACATGCTGAAGCTCGACGCGGTGGCTTACGCGCTGTTCAAGCAGTTCCAGGATCTTCAGTCTGACCTGCAGCAAAAGCAGATGCAGGGCATCGAGATCACCCAGGAGATGGTTCAGCCGCTTCAGGATCTCGGCCAGAAGATGCAGACCATCCAGCCGATTCAGGACCTGATGGCCAAGGAGCAGGCGCTGTCCGTGATGATGGACGACCTGAACCAGGTGATTGCCCAGCCGATCGCCGAGCTCTACCAGGACAAGCAGTAATCAGCCCCACGGCCGGTCGCGCAGATGCGCGGCCGGTTTTTGTGACCCAGGGCGGAGCAAGGTGAGTTTAGCGGGACGGGTGGCCTAGCTATCGCGATTGGGGCGCGGGCTTTGCCCCAAGTGCGATAGCGTAGCCAGCCGCTCCCGCGTTGCCTTGCGCAGCCCGACGATGACCCAGGGCGGAGCAAGGCGAGTTTAGCGGGACGGGTGGCCTAGCTATCGCGATTGGGGCGCGGGCTTTGCCTCAAGTGCGATAGCGTAGCCAGCCGCTCCCGCGTTGCCTTGCGCAGCCCGACGATGACCCAGGGCGGAGAAGCGCGGGCTTAGCGGGACGGGTGGCCTAGCCGGGGCGATTGGGCCGTAATTGGGCTTGGGCGCCTCGGCGGTCATTTGGCTCGGGGCTTGGCCGCCCAATTCGCCGCAACTGCGCCTTGCGCGTGGCGCCGCGCCGCGGGAACTGGTAGAATGAGGGCAAAGCTTTAGGAAAAGGTGAACGACATGGCAAAACGGATTTTTGATTATCAAAACGGCGACGAGGTCAAGCTCGCAATGCTGGTCAAGGGCGCGGACGTGCGCATGGCCAAAAGCGGCAAGAAGTTCATCGCCTTCACGTTCCAAGATCCCTCCGGCCACATCACGGCCAAGTTCTGGGACGCGACCGAAGACGACATCCAGCAGTTCAAGCCCGGCGAGGTCGTGCTCGTGACCGGTAAGCGTGAGCTGTACCAGAACAACCCGCAGATCAAGCTCTACAACCTGCGCCTGGCGACGCAGGAGGAGGGCAACGACCCGGCGGCCTACATGGAGCGCGCCCCGGAGACCGCCGCGGACATGGGGGAGGAGCTCAACAGCTTCATCTTCGAGATCACCAACGCGAACTGGAACCGCATCGTGCGCCAGCTTTTGGCCGACCACCGGCAGGCCTTCTTGACCTACCCGGCCGCCAAGTCCAACCACCACGCGTTCGCCGGCGGCCTGGCGTTCCACACGCTGAGCATCCTGCGCCTGGCCAAGGGCGTCGCCGCGCAGTACAAGAGCGTCAACAAGTCGCTGCTGTTCGCCGGTGCAATCCTGCACGACCTGGGCAAAACGATGGAGCTGACCGGCCCGACGGCGACTGAATACACCGTCGAGGGCAACCTGATCGGCCACATTGTCCTAGTCGACGAGGAGATTGTGGCCGCCGCCAAGCAGCTGAAAATCGACGTGCACGGCGAGGACATGGTGCTTTTGCGCCACATGATCCTGTCCCACCACGGCCTACTGGAGTATGGCAGCCCGGTGCGCCCGCAGCTGTTGGAGGCGCAGATCCTGCACGACCTCGACGAGCTGGACGCGTCGGTCAACATGATGACCACCGTCTACCAGCACGTGGCGCCCGGCACGTTCTCCGAGCGGCTGTTCGGCATGGACAACCGCCGCTTCTACCGGCCGACCAACGGCCAGACCTATCCGGATCCGCGCTAGGCCAGACAGACTAAATAGAGACTCGATTGCTGCGGCAGTCGGGTCTCTTTTTTTGTTTGGGTCTCAGAGAACCAAAAAAACGCCCCTGCCAGTGGCAGGGGCGCGCGGTGCTTAGTTGGAAGCGGTGGTTGAAGAGGAGTCCAGGTAGGTGGAAAGCACGTTCTTCAGGTCGCTGTCCTTGATGTTGACCTTGGCCTTGACCAGGACCTTCTTGATGATACCGGTCATGACGGTCTGGTCGCTTTGCCACGTCGTGTAGAGCTGCTTGGTCAGCGTCTTCTTCAAGCTGGCCTCGGAGCCCTTTTCAGGTGCCTTGATGGCACGGATGATGTGGTAGCCGTAAGTGGTCTTGACCGGGGTCGTGGTGAACTCGCCGGTCTTGAGCTTGATGGCCGCCGCCTTGAAGGTGGAATCCAGCTGGGTGTCGGTGTTGTCGAACGCGGTCAGCTTGCCGCCGTCAGACGCGGTACCGGTATCCGTGGAGTACTTCTTGGCCAGGGTGGAGAAGTAAGCCGTGGTGTTCTTCTTCTTCAGCAGGTTGATGATTTCGGTTGCCTTAGCCTTCTTAGCCACCAGAATGTGCTGCACGGTGATCTTCGGGTAGTAGGCCTTGTACTGCTTGTCCAGCTGCTTTTGGGTCGGCTTCTTGAGGTCCTTCAGGGCAACTTCGGAAAGCAGGGAGGTCTTGATCTGATCCTTGAAGGACTTGGAGGTCAGGCCGGCCTGGGTCAGCGCGGAGGCAAAGTCCTGGCCCTGAGCCTCGTAGGACTTCTTCACGTTGTTGTACTGGGTGGTGACCTGCTTGGTCGTGACCTTCTTGCCGTACTGCTGCTCCAGAGCCTTTTCGACGATCATGTTCCGGAGGGTTGCTTCCCCACCATCACTGGACGTCTTCATCTGCTCGTAGTACTCGTCCTTGGTGATCTTGGCGCCCTTCATGTTGGCAACCGTTGCGCTGCCACTTGAGCAGCCCGCCAAGGCCGCTGCGAGAACTAAGCCAGCTAAGCCGGCAATCCATTTTTTCATCTTGACACATCCTATATGTTTTGATTTTGCACGTTTTCAACTATAACACATCCACGAAAAACGTGGGGTCTTTTCACAGAAGCTTCAAACATTACAGTCGATGCCTCCGGTGCGGCTCGCACGCACCAGCCGCTAGGGGAGGCAACCCGGTTACTTCTTGAGATCGGTGTACGAGATCACGAAGGACCCAAGTACGTTTCCGGCCTTTTTGACCTTGACGGTGACCACGTCGCCCTTTTTGACGCCGGGATTGTCTTGCGACACGAAGTTCAGGTGCTCTCCTGCCTGAAGGTTGTAGCCGAGCACACTTTTGGGCTCGACTTTGGTGACCTTGAACGACACCGTCTTGCCATCAAGCTTCTTGCCGGCGTTCAGTGCCGCCTCGGCCTTGGCGGCGGTTGGGTAATCAGCAGCCTTTGCACCACTGCATGCCGTCAGAACCAAAAGGAACGAGAGGACCGTCAGAACGGTCAGAACCACTTTTTTCATGTTTCCCCCTAAACTACCCACAGCTTTTAACGTCGTTCCGGGCTGGACGTTGGTCGGGTTACCGGGCGTCACGAAGCCGGTTGTGAATGGGTGGTGGGCTGGGGGGCTCGTTACATCAGGCCTGCGGATCCGCGTCGATTGCCGGTGCCACCGCCTCCAGCGCGTCGTTGATCTTCTCCACGTGCGCGTTCAGCGCCTTGGTGTGCGCCTCGGTCTGGAAGCTGAAGTCGGTGACGGCGTCTTGGATCGCCTCGACGTTGGGCGTCAGGGTTTCGGCAATCGTCGCCTTGAGCTCGGTTGCGGCCTTGCCCAGGCGGGTGACGGCGTGTTGCACGTCGCGGGTGGCGTCGGTGATGCCGTCGGTGTAGGCGACGAAGTCCCGCTGGCGGGCCGGGCCCGTCTTCTTGGCGGTGAGCAGGGCGTAGGTGGTGCCGACCGCGGCACCGATGAGAAAACCAGTCGTGAACTTCATGTTAGTCACCAACCTTTGCGCGGATGCCTTCGGCGATGGCCTCGAGCTGGGCCGGGGTGTAGTCGGCGGTGTGATCGCCGAAGTGGATGCTAAAGTCGTCGTCTTCCGAGTAGCGCGGGATCAGGTGAATGTGCGAGTGGAACACGCTTTGGTAGGCGACCTCACCGTTGTTGTTCAGCACGTTCAGGCCGAGAATGCGCGGGTCCGAGGCCTTGATGGCGCGGGCAATCTTTGGCAGGCGGGCGAAGACGGTTTCGGCCAAGGCCGTGTCGTAGGCGAACAGGTCGGCCACGTGGGTCTTGGGCACCAGCAGGGTGTGGCCCGGGGTGGCCTGGCTGATGTCCAGAAAGGCCAGAACGTCGTCGTCTTCGTACACCTTCACGCTGGGAATGTCCCCGGCGATGATTTTACAAAAAATGCAATCTGTCATGCGGTTTCCTCTTTCCTCAAATGCCGTGCGGTTGAGTTTTTGATTTGATTTCATGCTATCATAAATGTAACTGAAATCACAGACGAAAGCAGGGACCCACATGACCTTAACGCTGACCAATGTGACTGGCGGCTACGGCAACCTTCCAGTCCTGAAACAGCTGAGCTTCACCGTGCCGGACGGCGCCATCGTCGGACTGATCGGGCTCAACGGCGCGGGCAAGTCGACGACCATCAAGCACATCATCGGGCTGCTCAAGCCGACCGGCGGCAGCATCGCCATCGACTCGGCGACCCTCGATACCGACGCGGACGCTTACCGGCGCGCCATCGCCTACGTGCCGGAGACGCCGGTTTTGTACCCGGAGCTGACGCTGCGCGAGCACCTCGAGCTGACCATCATGGCCTACGACCTCGAGCCCAAGGCGGCGTGGGCCCGCGCCGACGCGATGCTTGAGAAGTTCCGGCTGGCCAACAAGCTCGACTGGTTTCCGGCCAAGTTCTCCAAGGGGATGAAGCAGAAGGTGATGATCGTCGCCGCCTTCATGGTGGAGGCCAAGCTGACCATCATCGACGAGCCGTTCACCGGCCTCGATCCGCTGGCCGTTCACGACCTGCTGGACCTCGTGGTGGCGCGGCGCGCGGCCGGTGGGGCGGTCTTGATGTCCACACACATTCTGGCCACGGCCGAGCAGTTCGCCGACTCCTTCGTGCTGCTGCAGGACGGGCAGGTGCGCGCGGCCGGCACCAAGGCTGAGCTTCAGCAGGACTTTGCGCTGCCGGGGGCGTCGTTGGACGACATCTACATGGCGATGACGAAAGAGGCCGCCAATGGGTGAGCTGTGGCGAAGCCGGTTGCGTCGGCACCAAAAAACGCAGTTCAAGTACCTGCAGTTCGTCTTCAACGATCACTTCGTCCTCGTGCTGGTCATCTTGGCCGGCGCGCTGCTCTACGCCTACAGCACCTGGATCAAGACGCTCACGGTGACCTGGTGGCTGCGCCTGCTGCTCGGCCTGATTCTGGCGGGGCTGTTGAGCCTCGGCGGCCTCGCGTCGCTGGCCCAGGCGGCCGACAGCACCTTCCTGCTGCCGCAAACCGGGGCGTTCGCCAAGCTGTTGCTGCGCGCGCGGCGCTATAGCCTGCTGTTGCCGCTGGTGGTGCTGGCCCTGGCCGCCCTGGCCTGCGCGCCGATGCTTCAGGTGCTGGGCATCGCGCCGCTGGCCGGGGCGCTGACCTTGGGCGTGGCGCTGGTCGCGTTCAAGGACTGCGACCTGTGGCTGCAGCTTTTACGCTTCTACCCCGCATTTTTGCCGCGGTGGGCGACGCGCGCACTGCTGCTGCTCGTGGCCTTTGCCGCCCTCACGCTGGGGCTGTTCCTTCACCCGGTCGTGGCCGCGGCGGTCGCGCTGGTGCTGGACCTCGGGCTGCGCTGGCAGCTCGGCGACCACTTCGCGCCGGCCGGACTTGACTGGCTCGGGCTCATCGCCTTTGAGGAGCGGCGGCAGGGGCGGCTCTACCGCTTCTACAACCTGTTCACCGACGTGCCGGGGCTCGGCGGTGGGGTGCGGCGCAGGCGGTACCTCGACTTTCTGGCGCACCTGGTGTCGCAAAACCACGCGCACGCCTGGGACTTCCTTTACGTGCGCGGGTTCCTGCGCCGCACCGAGTTCTCCGGGCTGTACCTGCGGCTGTTGGTAATCGGGGCGGTGGTGCTGACCTTCGCCAAGCCGCTGTGGCTGGTCGCGCTTTTGGCCGCACTGTTCGTCTACCTGGTCGGGTTCCAGCTGCTGCCCTTGGCCCTGGCCTCCGACGACATCGTGTTCACGCACCTTTACCCGCTGCCGGCGGCGCAGCGCAACCGCGCGTTCGGCCGGCTGGTGCTGGTGCTCCTGGTGCTTTTAGCGCTGCTATTGTCTGTGGGGCTTGTGGTCACCGGCCGCTTCCTGGCGGCGGGCGTGGCCGTCGGCGCCGGACTGGTGCTGGCCTGTGGTTTTGCGCTGTGGTACCTGCCGATGCGGCTGGGCCGGCAAGCGCGGGGCTAAAATCGCGCGAAACGCCTTGACGTCAGGCGTCAATCGTGTAAGATTAATGTAGGAAATTAGTCACACGACTCTTGTCGGGATACGCAAGCGGCGCCTAGATGGGCAGTCCTGCGGCACTCGAACCAAGGAGAAGCCTATGGATCTAGATTTAGAGCCCGGGTGGTCGCTGCAGCCAGTTGGCGGCACCACCGGCGGGGCCTTTATGGGTGTCTACGCCCACGAGAAATTCTTCTTAAAACGCAATGCGTCCCCCTTCTTGGCGGCCTTATCCGTTGAGGGCATCACGCCCAAGCTGATCTGGACCAAACGCATTTCGACCGGCGACGTCCTGACGGCGCAGGAATGGCTGAACGGCCGGACTCTGACGCGCGAGCAGATGAACACGCCGATGGTGGCCGGGCTGTTGGCCAAGGTGCACCGCTCGACGCTTCTGAAGCGCATGCTGCAGAAGGTCGGCGGCCTCACCCAGACGCCAGAGCAGCTGCGCGCCCAGTACGTGGCCGACCTGCCCCAGGCGCTGCGCCAACACCCGCTGGTGCTCGAGGTCTCCAAGCGCCTGCGCCAGCTGCCACCGCGGCCGCGCACGCTGTGGGTGTGTCACGGCGACCTGAACCACAAGAACTGGCTGCTGTCCGACAACGAGAAGCTCTACCTGGTCGACTGGGACCAGGCCAGCCTCGGCGACATCGCCTTTGACCTGTCTGTCGTCTTGATCAACTACGTGCCGCGCGCACAGTGGGGGGACTGGCTGGCCGCGTACGGCGTGGCGCTCACGCCGGACCTGAGCGCCCGCATCGCGTGGTACGGGCAGCTGCACCTGCTCAATGAGATCAAGCGCAACTACGAGAAGCAGCGCTACACCGATATGAACCGGGCCTTACTTCAGCTCTCACAGCTGGTGGCCGAATGAAACCTGCGGGCTGTGTCGTATCGGCACAGCCCGTAACTTATGCCTAAAACTGGAGGAAATCATGCGTTTACGAAACAAGCCTTGGGCGGCCCCGCTGATTGCGGCGCACCCCGAGTACATCACGGTTCGCCCCGTCGGCATGACCGGCAAGTGGCAGAGCAAGTTCGACCAGGCGCGGCCGCTCGCCCTTGAGGTGGGCTCGGGCAAGGGCAAGTTCATCGTCGAGATGGCCCAGGCCCACCCGGAGCAAAACTTCATCGCCCTTGAGATCCAGGAGGTCGCCATCGCGTACATCCTGCGCAAGCAGGTGGCGCTGAACCTGCCGAACCTCCAGCTGATTCTGGGCGACGGGGCGGATCTCACGGATTACTTCGCGCCGGGCGAGGTGGCCAACCTCTACCTGAACTTCTCCGATCCCTGGCCGAAGTCCAAGCACGTCAAAAGACGCCTGACCTACGCCAGCTTCCTGGCGCAGTATCAGGCGATCATGGATCCCGCCGGCAGCCTGCAGTTCAAGACCGACAACCAGGGCTTTTTCGAATACTCACTGGTCAGCATGAACAACTACGGCATGGTGTTCGACCTCGTGTCTTTGGACGTGCACCAGGACGCGCGCATCGAGGGCAACGTCGAGACCGAGTATGAGCACAAGTTCTCGGCCAAGGGTGGGCGGATTCACGAGCTGGTCGCGCACTTCAAGCGCGGGTGAGCGACAGCAGCTTGCCGGATTGGCTGACGACGAAGGTGAAGGTGGCCGTGGCGGTGGTGATGCCGCCGCGGTAGGTCGCGATCAGGTGGTCGTCCACCCAGCCGGCGTCCGGGGTCATGTTGATCCAGCCGCCGGTGCGATCGGCGGCGTCGGCGATCTGGGCGCTGACCTTCTTGAACAGGCGGTTGGGCAGGTAGTGGTGCCAGTAGTACGCGTAGGCGCGGGTGGCAGTGAAGCCGGCGGCGCCGGCGACCAGCGCGGTCGCCGCGGCGTAATGCAGACGTTTGGCCATGTGAGTCCCTCTTTTCTGTGGTTGCGTTAATTATAATCCAGAAGTACACTGGCTGCATTGTCAAACGCGCCGAAATCGTGTATGATTCACTTGTAAAACGTAAGTGAAAGGACGAGGACTATGCAAAAATTTGATTCCAACGAGAAGATTTTGGCCGCCGCTAACGCCGCCGGCAAGAAGATGCTGTTTTTCAGCGCGGACTGGTGCCCGGATTGCACCTTCATCAAGCCGGCCATGCCCGCCATCGAGGCCGAGTACCCGGACTACCAGTTCATCTACGTTGACCGCGACGAGAACATCGAGATTGCCCAGGACAAGGGTGTCATGGGCATCCCAAGCTTCATCGCCATCGAAGACGGCAAGGAAATTGGCCGCTTCGTCAACGGCGACCGCAAGACCCGCCAGGAGGTTGAGACCTTCATCAACGGCTTGCCAGCATAATTAAGGAGGACGATTACCAGTATGTTGATCACCAGTGTTAACCATCAGGCGTGGGGGGACACCCTCGTCGCCGTGCTCGGTCCGGATCCGGACCAGCAGACCGTGCGCGTTGCCCAGGACATCGTGGGCATCTACGACGAACAAGGCAGCGCCGTGGGCTTCAACTTCTTTCACGCCAGCCAATGGGTCGGTGAGCTCGAAGGCGAGGGTCAGGTGTTCTTGGACGCGGCCCAAGTGGCCAAGCTCAACGCCGCGCTTGCCGCGGCGGACCTGCCCGGCACGCTTGAGGTCGATGGCTCGCACCTGGTGATTGGCAAAATCGTCGGCTTTGAGCCGCACCCGGATTCCGACCACCTGCACATCACGCAGGTCGACCTGGGCGATGGCCACACCGAGCAGATCGTCTGCGGCGCGCCGAACGCCGCTCTGGGGCAGACCGTGGTGGCGGCGACGCCCGGCACCATGATGCCGGATGGCAAGCTGATCTGGCCGGGTGAGCTGCGCGGCGTCGCATCGTACGGCATGCTGTGCGCCGCGCGCGAGCTGGCCATCCCGAACGCGCCGCAGCAGCGCGGCATCCTGATTATGCCCGACGACATCGCGGCAGGCACCGCCTACGATCCGACCGTGGCCGCGGCCGTCGTCGCCGCGCAATAGACCCGAACCACAGAACCGCCGACGAGTTCGGCGGTTTTTTGATTGGGGCGGCGCAACGTATGGTAGAATTATGTCATTAGTGAAAATGGGAGTTGATGATATGCCGCACTACGACGGTCCGGCGTTCAACCGGGAACCACACACAACAGAGCCGGCCTATCCACTGCCGAAGTACAAGCCGCGCCAGCCAAAGCCCCGCGCAGACCAGCCTGGGAAAATGGCGGCAGCGGCGGCCAAGCCCGCGCTCGAGGATGCGGGGCGGCACTCCATCGACCCGCTCGCGGCCCTGATCGCGGTGCCCAAGCACCGCCCGCACCCGAAGAAGGTGGTCGTGGACTACGGCGCAATCGTGACCGCGATGCGGCCGGATCCGGCAGCGGTTTATTTGTTCACCACGGCCGCGGACGATGAGGCCGAGGCGCTGACCGCGACTGCGACGGTCGAGGCGCCGGGGGCCCAGACTGTTGGAGACGACCAGCAGGTGGACACCGTCGCGCCGGCACCGGCTGACCCCACGCCGGTTGCTGCCACGGCGACCCCGGACTTCGAACCAATGCCGGCCGATGCGGCTTCAGTTGCAGCCGTTGGCGCTTCGGACGCGGAGGACGCGGCCGACGAGGAAGCACCGGCCGATGCGGCTGTCGAAGACCACGAGCAGATTGTCGAGAACGCAGACGATGATGTGGCGGCCGAGACCGAAGCGACTGCGGCGGTCACCGAAACCGCCGAGGGGTCGAGCCCGAGTGAGCCCGAGAATGTCGGTGCAAACGATGAGCCCGACATCGCCGAGACCGATACAGGGGCAGCGGTGACGGCAGAACCTGATGAACCTGCAGAAACCGCAGAAACTGTCGATGTGGCCGCCTCCCGTGATGACGAAGCGCTTGACGACGTGATCACGACGCCAATCGTTGAGGCGGATGCGGCGGCGACAGGGGATGACCCGACTGCAGCTGCGGATGGCGCACCGATCGCCGGCGAGGCGAAAGTGAGCGAGACTGCGGAGGAGGCCCCGGTGGCCGCCACGGTGTCGGAGCTGATCGCCACCGGCCAGCCACTGCCGGCCGAACCGACGCTCAAGTCGGAGCAAAAGAAGGCGAAGACGCCGGCGGCGCGGCCTTCGAAGCTGCCGAACCCGTACGCGGTGCGGGATTCGGTGCGCGAGTACCTGAAGGCCAAGCGGGCCGCCAAAAAGGCCGCGGTGGGTGTGACCCCGCCGTCGCCTCAGCCAACCATCGCGCAGTCGGCACCGGCCGCGCCGTCGCGCGAGCCGATGACCGGCCCGTCCGCCGCAATCGCGGAACCGGCGCCGACTGACACGTTGACGCCTCATGCTCCGGGCAACACCGATGATGTCGGGGCGGGCGCAGGGGAGGGGGCCGCTACGCCGGCCGCCTTGCGTGTCGCAGAGCCGACGCCACCCGATGTCGTGCCGGCGTTAGCCGTGAGCGCGTCCGAGCCGGAGGCGCTACCCGCGTCGAAGCCGGCTGCGACCACGGCGCCCGAGGCGCCTTACGCGATGCCGCCGTTGAGCCTGCTGGCGCCACCGGTGGTCCAGGATCACGACGCGCTTGAGGGCTGGGTGGCCGACAAGGCCGCGCAGCTGGACGAGACGCTGGCCGCTTTTCACGTCGAGGCCCACACGGTGGCGCACACCGTCGGGCCGACCGTCACCCAGTTCCAGGTGGCGCTCGAGCCGGGGGTCAAGGTCAACAAGATCACTAACCTGACCGACGACCTGAAGCTGGCGCTTGCCGCCAAGGACATCCGCATCGAGGCGCCGATTCCGGGCAAGTCGACGGTCGGCATCGAGATTCCCAACCTCCACCCGCGGCCGGTGATGCTGCGCGAGGTGCTGGGTTCGCCGGTGTTTCAGGACGCCAAGTCACCGCTGACGGTGGCGCTTGGGGTCGACCTGTTCGGCCAGCCTCAGGTCACCACCCTGGACAAAATGCCGCACGGCCTGATCGCCGGCGCCACCGGGTCCGGGAAGTCCGTGTTCATCAACTCGCTTTTGACGTCGCTGCTTTACAAGGCGACGCCGCAGCAGGTGCGGTTGTTGCTCATCGACCCCAAGGCGGTGGAGCTCGCCGTCTACAATGGCCTGCCGCACCTGGTGTCGCCGGTCGTGTCCGACCCCAAGGCCGCAAGCGCGGCGCTGAAGTGGGCGGTCGACGAGATGGAGGAGCGCTACCAGAAGCTCGCGGCGGCCGGGGCCCGCAACCTCAAGCAGTTCAACGAGATGGCGGAGGCGCACGGCGACTACGGGCTGGTGATGCCGCACATCGTGATCATCGTGGACGAGCTGGCCGACCTGATGATGGTCGCGGCCACCGAGTTCCAGGACTACATTGCGCGCATCACGGCCAAGGCACGCGCTGCCGGCATTCACCTGATTGTCGCGACGCAGCGCCCGTCGGTGGACGTGATCACCGGCACCATTAAGAACAACATTCCGACGCGCATCGCCTTCATGGTCGCAAGCCAGGTTGACTCGCGCACCATCATCGACCACAACGGCGCCGAGCGCCTGCTGGGCAAAGGTGATATGCTATACCTTGGCAACGGCGCCAGCCAGCCGATTCGGCTGCAGGGGACGTTCGTGGACCGCGAGATCGAGTCGATCGTCGACTTTGTCAAGCAGCAGCGGGCGCCACAGTACCTGTTCCAGCCGGACAAGCTGGTCGCGCACGCCAACGCCGTTGAGGCGCAGGACGCGCTTTTCCCTGATGTACTCAAGTACCTAGTGGGGGAGAAAAACGTCTCGACGTCCAAGCTGCAACGCGTCTTTTCAATCGGCTACAACCGCGCCGCCAACCTGATCGACGAGCTCGAGATGCGTCACTACATCTCGCCGGCCAACGGGTCCAAGCCGCGCGACGTCTACTTCAACAAGGAAGACCTGCCCAAGCCGATCGACCAAACCGCACATTAAGAGGGGAACACAATTGACAGAAACTGATTACTTCATCGGCATCAAGGGCTCGGGCATGAGCGCCCTGGCCGAAATTTTGCACGACCTGGGCCACACGGTGCTGGGCTCCGACATCACGCAGTACACCTTTACCCAGCGCGGCCTCGCCGCCGCTGGCATCGAGATGCTGCCGTTCGACGCGGCCAACATCAAGCCGGGCTACACCATCATCTGCGGCAACTCGTTCACCGACGAGCACCCAGAGGTCAAGGCCGCCAAGGCGCTCGGCCTGCCGTTTTTCCGCTACCACGAGTACCTCGGCAAGCTGCTGGGCGACTACACCAGCATCGGCGTCGCCGGCGCGCACGGCAAGACCAGCACCACCGGGCTTTTGGCCCACACGCTCAGCGGCATCGAAAAAACGTCCTACCTGATCGGCGACGGCACCGGCAAGGGCACGCCCGATTCCAAGTTCTTCGTCTTCGAGGCCGACGAGTACCGGCGCCACTTCCTCGCGTACGCCCCGGACTACCTGATCATGACCAACATCGACTTCGACCACCCGGACTACTACACCGGCATCGAGGACGTCTACTCGGCCTTCGAGGCGGAGGGCAAGCAGGTCAAAAAGGCGATTTTCGCCTGGGGCGACGACCCGTGGCTGCGCAAGCTCGACGTCGACGTGCCGGTTTACTACTACGGCGAAAAGGACACGGACGACTTCGTGGCCAAAAACATCAGCCGCACCACCACGGGTTCGAGCTTCGACGCCTTCCACGAAGGCCAGCTGATCGGCCACTTCTTCGTGCCGCTGTTCGGGGATCACAGCGTCCTGAACGCCCTGGCCGTCGTGGCCGTCGGCGTCACCGAGCACCTTGATCCGGAGTACATCGCGCGCGAGCTTGCAAGCTTCGCCGGCGTCAAGCGCCGCTTCTCCGAAAAGAAGATGGGGGATGCCGTGATCATCGACGACTACGCGCACCACCCAAGCGAGATCAAGGCGACGCTCGACGCCGCCCGCCAGAAGTACCCGGACAAGCAGGTGGTCGCGGTCTTCCAGCCGCACACCTTCTCGCGCACCATCGCCTACCTCGACGAGTTCGCCGAGACGCTGAGCAGCGCCGATGCCGTGTACGTCACGCCAATTTTCAGCTCCGCGCGCGAGCAGTCCGGCAGCGTGTCGGCCGAAGACCTCGCCGCCAAGATCAAGCAGGGTTACGTCATCAAGCTGGATGACATGTCGCCGCTTCTGGACTACAAGGACGCCGCCTACGTCTTCATGGGCGCCGGCGACATCCAGAAGTACGAGGTCGCCTTCGAGAACCTGCTGTCCGACGTCTCCCCGAAGACCAACTAGAAATCGGGCTTAGGTCCGACGGCCGGCAGCCCGCGACTTGGTACAATGGGTGTATTCACTTACGAGAAAGGACTGATACGATGGAAGAACGTCGTGTTGTCAATGAAACCGGCGTGGCGAGCTTCTTCAACCGGGTTTACGCCACGGTCGGACTGGGAATTGCGGTGACCGGGGCGATTTCCTACCTGCTGGGGAACGTTTTTCAGGCCCAGTACCTGAGCCTGATCGGCCAGCACCCCGTGATGTTCTACGTCCTGATGGCGCTGCCGCTGATCCTGTCGTTCGTCATCAATAACCGGGCGGCGCGCAGCAACGTCGGGTACGCCACGGTGGTGTACCTGCTGATCACAGCGTCGTTCGGCTTCACCTACGCGTCAATCTGGATGGTCTACCCGAGCGCAAACATTACGGCGGCGCTGTTCACCACCGCGATTGTGTTCATCTCCATGTCGGTGTTCGGCCGCGTCACCAACCGCGACCTCAGTCGGCCGGGCGCCATCGCCGGCACCGCGCTGTGGGGTGTGATCCTGATGAGCCTCGCGAACATCTTCTTCATGCACTCAAGCGGCATGAGCCTGCTGATTGCCTACGCCATCCTGATCATCTTCATCATCCTGACGGCCTGGGACAACCAGGCGATTAAGCGCCTGTACCTGACCGCCGACGCCGGTGGCCAGCTCGGCTACAGCATTGGTGCCTTGGCCGTTCAGGGCGCGCTGATGCTCTACCTCGACTTTTTGAACCTGTTCCTGGCGATTCTTCAAATCTTCGGCGGCTCAGACCGCAACTAGCTCCACCGACCGCGCCGTTTCGGCGCGGTTTTTGTGTCCCGGGGCGGAGCCTGGCGCACTTAGCGGAACGAGTAGCTTAGCCAAGGTGCTTGGGCCGCACTTTGGCCCGAGTGACTTGGCGTAGCTAGTCGCTTCCACGTTGCCAGGCGGAGCCCGACGACAACCAGGGCGGAGCGGCGCGTACTTAGTCGGTCGACTAGCGTTGGGATGGCACTTGGGCCGCACTTTGGCCCGAGTGACATCCCTAGCTGGGCGAACCGACGTTGCGCCGCGCAGCCCGACGACAACCAGGGCGGAGCCTGCGCACTTAGGTCACCAGCCAGCGTAAGGTAGCGCGTTGGGCCGTACTTTGGCCCAATGTGAGGTCTTAGCTGGATGAGTGACCGTTGCCAGGCGCAGCCCGACGATAACCAGGCGGAGCCTGGCACAATTAGCAAAACGAGTAGCCCTGCGGTTGCCCGCCACCGCCTTGCGCGGCATGTTACAATGGCAGTAGAAGATGGAGGAGACTCATGGCGAAAGAAAAATTACTGCTGATTGACGGCAGCTCGGTGGCATTCCGTGCGTTTTACGCGCTTTACAACCAGTTGGATCGCTTCACCAACAGCGAGGGCCTGCACACCAACGCGGTGTTCGCGTTCAACAACATGCTCGACAACATCGTGGCCAAGGTCAAGCCTGACCGGATCCTGGTCGCCTTCGACAAAAGCGGCGGCACTTTCCGCACCAAGATGTTCGACGACTACAAGGGCAACCGCGACAAGGCGCCCAGCGAGCTGCTCGAGCAGCTGCCTTTGATCCACGAGATGATTCAAGACCACGGCATGGCCCATTACGCGCTGCAGGACTACGAGGCCGACGACATCATCGGCACGCTGGCCAAGCAGGCCGAGGCCGCCGGCATGGTCACCACAATTGTCACCGGCGACCGCGACCTGACGCAGCTGGCAACCGACGCCGTGACCGTGCAGGTGACCAAGAAGGGCGTCGCGGAGCTTGAGGCCTACACGCCGGCCTACATGCAGGAGAAGCTGGGCATCACGCCGCGCCAGCTGATTGACCTGAAGGGGCTGATGGGGGATACCTCGGACAACTACCCCGGCGTCACCAAGGTCGGGGAGAAGACGGCGCTCAAGCTTTTGGCCCAGTTCGACTCGATCGAGAACCTGTACGCGCACCTCGATGAGCTCAAGCCGAGCAAGATGAAGGAGAACCTGATCAACGACCGGGACAACGCCTTCATGAGCAAAAAGCTGGCGACGATTCTGCAGGACGCGCCGATCGCCATCGGCCTGGACGACATCCGCTACACCGGCCCCGACATCGAGGCGCTGCGCGGGTTGTTCACGCGGCTGGACATGCGCCAGGCGCTGGCCAAGCTGCCGGCCCCGGATCAGGATGCCACGGCGGCGGAGGACGCGCCGACCTACACGGTGCTGACCGACGCGAACCTGGCGCTTTTGCCCACCACCAGCGCGCCGGTGGCCTTCGAGCTCGAGATGCTTGAGGAGAACTACCACGTGGCCGAACCGATCGGCTTTGTCATCGCTACGGCGGAGGCGACCTTCGTGTCCAGCGACGCGACGCTGTTGAGCGTGAAGCCCCTTGCCGATTGGCTGGCCGCCCACGAGCTGACGGTGTTTGACGCCAAGCGCAACCTGGTCGCCGCGTCCCGGCTCGGCGTGACGCTCGGTCCGGTGGTGTTCGACGCGCTGCTTGCGTCTTACCTGCTGAACCCGGACCAAAACAGCAACGACTTCGGCCAGATCGCCCAAGACCACGACTACCGGCTGCCGTTCGACGCCGACGTCTACGGCACCGGCGCCAAGCGCAAGGTCCCGGACGAGCCCAATCTGTTCGCCCACCTGGCCATGAAGGCCAAGGCGCTTTTGGCACTGCGGCCGCACCTGACGGCCGACCTTGAGGAGCAGGACGAAACCAAGCTGTTCACCGACCTCGAGCTGCCGCTGGCCCTGGTTTTGGCCCGGATGGAAATCGCGGGCATCCCGCTGGACCAGCCGGTGCTCGCCAAGATGGGCGACGAATGGACCGCCAGCATGCACGTGCTGGAGGAGAAAATCTACGGCGAGGCGGGGCTGACCTTCAACCTCAACTCGCCCAAGCAGCTGGGCGAGGTCCTGTTCGAGAAGCTGAAGCTGCCGGTGATCAAGAAGACCAAGACCGGCTACTCGACGGCCGTGGAGGTGCTCGAGCAGCTCAAGGACGCAAGCCCGATCGTCCAGGACATCCTGGACTACCGCACCGTGGCGAAGCTGCAGTCCACCTACGTCACCGGCCTGATCAAGGCGGTGCTGCCCGACGGCAAGATCCACACCCGCTACCTGCAGACGCTGACGCAGACCGGCCGGCTCTCGTCGGTCGACCCGAACATGCAAAACATTCCGGCGCGCGGCGTCGGCAAGCAGGTGCGCCACGCCTTCGTGCCGTCGCACCCGGGCTGGCAGATTTTCTCCAGCGATTACTCCCAGATCGAACTGCGCGTGCTCGCGCACATCTCCGGCGACGCCAACATGCAAGAGGCGTTCAAGGAGGACCGCGACATCCACGCCAACACCGCGATGAAGATTTTCGGGCTGACCAGCCCGGACCAGGTGACGCCGGACATGCGGCGGCAGGCCAAGGCGACCAACTTCGGGATCGTGTACGGCATCAGCGACTTCGGCCTAGCCAAAAATATCGGCATCACCCGCAAGCAGGCCAAGGCCTTCATCGACGGGTACTTCGAGCAGTACCCACAGGTCCGCGATTACATGGACCGGATGGTGGCGATTGCGCGCGAGCAGGGCTATGTCGAGACGCTGTTTCACCGCCGGCGCTACCTGGCGCAGATTCACTCGAAGAACTTCAACCTGCGCCAGTTTGCGGAGCGCACCGCGATGAACACCCCGATTCAGGGCAGCGCGGCCGACATCATCAAGGTCGCGATGATCCGCATGCAGCAGATGCTGGACGCGAACCACCTGCAGTCGCGCATGCTGCTGCAGGTGCACGACGAACTGATTTTTGAAGGCCCGGCTGAGGAAATGGCCAAGCTGGCCGAGCTGGTGCCCAAGGTGATGGACTCGGCCGTTGAACTGGCGGTGCCGCTGAAGGTGGAGAGCCACTACGGCGACACCTGGTTTGACGCGAAGTGACAAGGAGGGGCAATGCCAGAATTACCAGAAGTTGAGAATGTTCGGCGCGGCCTGAGTGCGCTGATCACGGGCAAAACGGTCGCGGCGGTGGGCACCGACTGGGAGAAGATCCTGGTCGGCGGCCTGGCCGCGTTCAACCAGGCGCTGCACGGCGCCACGGTGGTTGCCATCGACCGGCGCGGCAAGTACCTGCTGCTGCGCTTTGACAACGACCTGACTCTTGTCTCTCACCTGCGCATGGAGGGTAAGTACCAGCTGGTGCCGGACACCGACTTGCCGCACGACCGCTTCGTGCACGTGTGGTTCACCTTCACCGACGGCTCCGAGCTGCGTTACCACGACATGCGCAAGTTCGGCCGGATGCGGCTGACCGACACCGGCACCGAGTCGCAGGTGGTGGCCGGGCTGGCGAAGATGGGCCCGGAACCGACCGAGGCGGACTTCGCCGCCGCCGCGTTCTACCAGGCGGTGCACAAGCGCCGCGCGCCGATCAAGGCCGTGATCCTAGACCAGACCGTCGTCGCCGGCGTGGGCAACATCTACGCCGACGAGACGCTGTGGGAGAGTAAGCTCAACCCCGCCCAGCCGGCCAACACCCTGACGCGCCGGGAGACCAACCGCCTGCACGATGCGATCATCGCGACGCTGAGTCGGGCGACGGACATGGGCGGCACCTCCGTGCACACCTTCGTCGACGCGACTGGCAGGCGCGGCGGCTTTCAGGAGCAGCTGCACGTGTACGATCGCGAGGGCACGCCCTGCGACCGCTGCGGCACGACCATTGTGAAAACCAAGGTTGGCCAGCGCGGGACGCACTTTTGCCCGCACTGCCAGCCGTTGAGGAAGCGTGAGTTAGCATGACCTATCTTTTGGGATTGACCGGCGGCATCGCCACCGGCAAAAGCACGGTGGCCGCCGTTTTCAAGCGGCTCGGCTGCCCGGTGGTGGACGCGGACGTGATCGCCCGCGAGATTGTGGCCCCCGGCCGCCCCGCGCTGCGCGAGATCGCCGCGGCGTTTGGCCAGGAGATGATTCGCCCGGACGGCACCTTGGACCGGCGTAGGCTGGGCGATGCGGTGTTCAGCGACCCGACCAAGCTCGCGCGCCTCAACGCGATCGACCGCCCGTACCTGCGGGCGGCGATCAACGACGCGCTGGCCGAGGCCAAGGCCTCTGGCGCGCCGGTGGTGGTCGGCGAGATTCCATTGCTGTACGAGACGGATTACGTCGCCGCCTTCGACGGCGTGGCGGTGGTCACGGTGCCGCCGCACCTGCAGCTGGAGCGGCTGATGGCCCGCGACGGCCTGACGCGGGCGGCCGCAACGGCGCGCATCGCCGCGCAGATGCCGCTGGCGGACAAGATCGCGCGCGCCGACTTCCTGATCGATAACTCGCTGGGTGAGCTGGCGCGGATCCAGCAGGTCCGCGAGCTGCTCGCCGCGCTCAGCAGGTAGGGCCGCGACCGCGTCCGTGGTCCGGGTGCGCGGTGCGCTGGTCGGCGCTAGCAAGTGCTGACCGCGCGGTGCGGCCGCTTCCTGAACTGTTGTCATGAAACAGGTGAAACACCACATGTGGCGTGTTATAATGTGGTATCAACTACAAAGAGGGTGGCCTAATGCAATGCCCACATTGTCATCACAACAGTTCGCGGGTCGTTGACTCGCGGCCAACGGACGGCGGCCGCGCGATTCGGCGGCGCCGCGAGTGCGAGAACTGCGGGTTCCGCTTCACGAGCTTCGAGCGCGTGGAGCAGACGCCGCTTTTGGTCATCAAGAAGAACGGCACCCGCGAGGAATTCAACCGCGAGAAGATCCTGAAGGGCCTGATCCGCGCCGCCGAGAAGCGGCCGGTGACGATGGAGCAGATGCAGGGCATCGTCGAGGGCGTGGAGAACAAGCTGCGCGCAATCGGCGAAAACGAGGTCTCCAGCCAGATGATCGGCGAGTACGTGATGAAGCAGCTCGCCGACGTCGACGACGTGGCCTACATCCGCTTCGCCAGCGTCTACCGCCAGTTCAAGGACATGTCCGTGTTCATGCAGGAGCTGCAGGACATGATGAAAAAGGAAAAGCAGTCCAATAAATAGGCGTTGGCGATTGCGCCGGCGCCTTTTTTGGGCGGTGGCGCGGGGCGCCGAAAGGGGGATGCCGGATGGATCGGCCCACTAACTTCATGGCTCAAGACGACTACATCGTCACCCGGGCCACACACTACTCAGACCTCGACCGCGACGTCGCGGTGTGCCTGTACCAGCCACTGATCGGCCCCGCGGCACTGGGGCTGTACCTCAGCCTGTGGCAGACGCTTGATGGCCCGACCGAGATGAGGCGGCGCAAGCAGACCGAGCTGCTCGACCTGCTCGGCATCAGCCTGGACGCGCTTTACGACGCGCGGGTGCGGCTGGAGGCGCTCGGGCTGCTTCAGACTTACACGCAGGCCGATGACGGCGGGCGCTTTTGGGCCTACGAGCTCTACCGGCCGGTGGCCCCCGCGGACTTTTTCGCCGACCCGACGCTCGGCATGCTGCTGTACGACCGGGTCGGGGCCGTGCGCTACAACGAGCTGGTCGCCCGCTACGCCCTGCACACCGTGCACAGCGCAAAGTGGCAGAATGTGTCTGCCAAGCTTTTGGACGTGTTCGCCCTGACGCGTGTGGCGCCGCCGGCCGCGGTCACCACGGCCAACGCCCAGGTGGCGGAGAAGCCGACGCCTGAGGTGACGCTTGGCAACGGCGGGGGCTACGACTGGGCGCTGGTTGCCCAGCTGCTGCGGCGCAGCAACCTGAAGGAAGGTGAGCTGAACCGCAACCAGGCGGGGCTCTACCAGATTGCCCAGTTCTACGGGCTGGCGCCGACGGATTTGGCCCGGCTGATCGAGCAGGCCAGCGATTTTGCCACCGGGGTCCTGGACCTCGCCCAGGTGCGCCGCTTCGCCGAGCAGCAGTACACCAAGCGCGGCGCCCCCCACCTGGTGCCCGCCGGTGCCCCGGCGACCGCGCCGGCCGCCGCCCCCGCGGCCAGCGACCTCGATGCCGCGGAGCAGGCCCTAGTGGCGCGCGCGGCGCAGCGCTCCGTGCGTGACTTTCTGGAGGAAACCAAGAAGGCCAAAAACCCGAACATGTACGCCGCACCCAACGAGGTGGCCGCCCTGCGCAAGCTGGTGCAGCGCCACGTGCTGCCGGATGCGACCATCAACGTGCTGGTCGACTACATCCTGCAGACCAACGACTCGGTGAACCAGGCCTACCTCGACGCCATCGTCAACCGCTGGCTCAAGGCCGGGGTGACCACGCCCCAAAGCGCCCTGGCCGAGATCAAGGCCTTCGCGGCGCGCAAGACCCGCCAGCCCGCTCGGCGCGGTGGCACTCGGCCCGCGCGCCAGGAGAAGATGCCGGCGTGGACCAAGGACGACTACCAACCCAAGGAGCAGACCGTGTCGAGCACGCAGCAGGCGGAGATTGCCGCCAGGCTCGCGGCGCTTCGGCAGCTTGAGGAACAGGGAGGAAGCAGCGAATGAAACCCATGAAAGATGAGCTGGCCCAGCTGATGGACAAGCGCCGCCTCAACCGCGCCTACGCGGAGATGGTGCAAACCGCCGTCGCCGACCCGGCGGTGCAGGACTTCCTGCAGGCCAACGCCGATGCCCTGGCGCCCGACGCCGTCAACCGTGGGGCCGCCAAGATCTACGAGTACGTTTCCGCCCGCGACGGCAAGCTTGAGACGCCGATGCAGCAGGCGGGCTACACGCCGCGCCTGGTGGTGTCCAACCGCCTGATTGACATCACCTACGAGCCGACGGCGGCCAAGCAGGCGCAAGACGCCATGGCCTCCCAAAAGGCCTTGGTGACGTCCTTGAACATGCCCAAGGCGATCGCTTCGGCGCACCTGGCCGACTACGACCCGACCAACCGCGGCGATGCGCTGGTTCAGGCGCTGACCTTCACCACCGAGCTGGCCAAGGCGCCGCAAGCCTTCCACAAGGGCCTGTACTTGACCGGGCCCTTCGGCGTCGGCAAGACCTTCCTGATGGGGGCGATCGCCAACGACCTGGCCAACCAGGGCATCGCCTCCACGCTGGTGCACTGGCCGACCTTCACCGTCGAGATGAAGGCGGCCATCGGCGACAAAACGGTGATGCCCAAGCTCACCGCCATCAAGAAGGCGCCGGTTTTGATGATCGACGACATCGGCGCCGAAAGCCTCAGTCCCTGGATCCGCGACGATGTGCTGGGCATCATCTTGCAGTACCGGATGCAAGAGGAGCTGCCGACCTTGTTCACGTCCAACAAAACGATGCGCGAGCTCACCGACTTTCTGGCCGGCGTCGAGGTCGGCAACAACGAGGGGCTCAAGGCCCAGCGGATCATGGAGCGCATTCGCTTTTTGGCGACCGAGGTCGTGGTCGGCGGCCGCGATCGGCGCAACGGGTAGGCGGTAGGCGAACACCTGTCGCTGGTTTTCAAACTTTTTCACCGGCGGGGCTTGCGCCGCCTGCCGGAACGTGCTTTAATCTAGGTATCGAAGACGAAAGCAATAAGGACCATGTTTCACCAGAGAGCCTCGACCGTGGCTGAAAGTCGAGCAGGACCTGATCCGCACCACTTTCCGAGAGTGCCTCGCTGAGGCCGGGTCGCGTCGTTATGCGCCAATCGAGAGGAAAGCAGTGCTTTCAAGTCGGGTGGAACCGCGTGTTTAGCGTCCCGGATGTCATAATTGACGTCCGGGGCGTTTTCTTTTCCGCCCCTGCTTTCACTACCAAAAGGAGAGATTTCTATGTCGATCAGCATCACATTCCCAGATAACAGCGTCAAGCCTTTCGAGGCCGGCGCCACCGTCCTTGACGTCGCCAAGTCCATCTCCACGTCCCTGGCCGTGCTGCGCCAGACCGGGGCCTTCGTCCTGGCCGCCGCCATCAAGGCCCTGCACCCCGAGACCCGCCTGGGCAAGGGCGCGGCGCAGGAGGACGGCTTCTTCTACGATACCGACCGCGACGACCGTCAGCTGACGATCGACGAGCTGCCGGCCATCGCCGCCAAAATGGCCGAGATCGTCAAGGCCAACCCAGAGATTAAGGCGGCCAGCCTGAGCCGCAGCGAGGCCGAAGCGTACTTTGCCAACGAGCCGTTCAAGCTTCAGCTGCTGGCCAAGATTGACGGCGACCAGATTGACGGCTTCAAGCTCGGTGACTTCTTTGACTTCGAGCTCTCGGCCCTTCTGCCAAGCCTCAAGGACCTGAAGCACTTCTCCCTGCTGAGCGTCGCCGGCGCCTACTGGGAGGGCAAGTCCTCCAACCCGATGCTGCAGCGGATCTACGCGACGGCCTACTACAAGGCGGCGGAGCTTGAAGACGACGCCAAGCGTCGCCAGGAGGCCAAGGAGCGCGACCACCGCAACATCGGCCGCGACCTGGACCTGTTCTTCGTCGATCCCAAGGTCGGTGCGGGCCTGCCTTACTGGATGCCCAACGGCGCGACGATTCGCCGCGTGATCGAGCGCTACATCATCGACAAGGAACTCGCCGATGGCTACGAGCACGTCTACACCCCGGTGCTGGCCAACCTGGATCTTTACAAGACGTCCGGCCACTGGGAGCACTACCGCGAAGACATGTTCCCGCCGATGGACATGGGCGACGGCGAAATGCTTGAGCTGCGGCCGATGAACTGCCCGAGCCACATCCAGGTCTACAAGCACCACATCCGCTCCTACAAGGAACTGCCGCTGCGCATCGCCGAACTGGGCATGATGCACCGCTACGAGAAGTCCGGCGCCCTGTCCGGCCTGCAGCGCGTGCGTGAAATGACCCTGAACGACGGCCACACCTTCGTTGCCCTCGACCAGGTTCAAGAGGAATTCAAGAAGATCCTGCGCCTGATCATGAACGTCTACGAGGACTTCAACATCAACGACTACACCTTCCGCCTGTCCTACCGCGACCCGAAGAACACCGAGAAGTACTTCGACGACGAGGAGATGTGGACCCGCAGCCAGAGCATGCTGAAGGCCGCCATGGACGACCTGGGCCTTGACTACTACGAGGCCGAAGGCGAGGCTGCCTTCTACGGCCCGAAGCTTGACATCCAGACCAAGACCGCGCTTGGCAACGACGAGACCATGTCCACCATTCAGCTGGACTTCATGCTGCCTGAGCGCTTCGGCCTGACCTACGTCGGCAACGACAACCAGGAGCACCGCCCGGTCATGATCCACCGCGGCATCGTCGGCACCATGGAACGCTTCATCGCCTACCTGACCGAAATCTACAAGGGTGCCTTCCCAACCTGGCTGGCCCCGACCCAGATTGCGATCATCCCGGTTTCCGACAAGCAGCTGGACTACGCCAAGAACCTGAAGACTTCGCTGCTTGCAGCCGGTCTTCGTCCGGAGCTCGATGCCCGCAACGAGAAGATGGGCTACAAAATTCGTGAGGCCCAGACCAACAAGATTCCGTACACCATCGTGGTGGGGGATGACGAGGTGAACGCGGCCAGCGTGTCCGTTCGCAAGTACGGCCAAAGCGACTCCGAGGAGATGCCGGCCAACATGTTCCTCGAGTCCGTTCAGGCGGAAGTCAAGAACTTCTCCCGGGACGGCAAGCACAAGCGCGGCGAAGGCGCCAAGCTCGCCGACTAGTGCAATCAAAAAGCGTTTCGCAGTCCGTTGCGAAACGCTTTTTTGCTGCCTCCAGGTGGTGCGAGACCGCCGGCCGCTAGCGCCAGTCGATCGTGATGAACTCGCAGTAGCCGATCTTGGCCTGCGGGTGGAACTGGCGCATCACCACCCCGTGGGTGACGCAGGCGATGTGGTGGAAGCCCTGGTCGGCGTAGCGGTCGAACACCGCGGCGGCCCGGGCGCGCACCTGCGCGGCGGTTTCGTAGTCCCAGGGGCTGTCGGGGGTGGCTTGGCCGTGGTGCGCCAAAAAGGCCGCGTGCGCTTCGTCGGCCTGAGCGGCGGTGCGAAGCCTGGTGCCCGTCATGTCGGGGCGCCACTCGTGCAGCCCGAGTTCCACCTGCACGGGAATCGTGGTGTGGCGGGTCAGCTCAAGCGCCGTCTGCAGGGCCCGGGTGTAAGGGGAGCTGAGCAGCAGTTCCACGCCTTGAAGCCGGGGGTCACGCGCCGCGGCCTGGGCGATGGCAACGCCGCGCGGGGTGAGCTGGCTGAAATCCAGCCCGAAGCCGAAGTAGTCGGCGGCCCGGACCTGGCCGTAGTCGGGTTCGGAGTGGCGAATCAAGTCAATCTGCATGGTGGCCTCCTGTTTTTGGCCAGTGTACCGCCTTGGGGAAGCGGATGCAAGCGGGCGGCGCTGCTTGCACCGGCAACGCCGGCGTGCTAAGCTGTCTCCTAGAAATGGAGGCGGTAGGGTGATCCTGCAACTTTGGGGCTCGTGGTTCCTGCTTTTTGGGGTGACCGAGCTGATTGCGATGGGGCTGTTGACCGGCAGCGTGCTGCTGCTCGCGACCCTGCCCGGGCGGCGCGACCGGCGGATGATGCGCCTGTTGGCCCACAACGGGCGGGGGTTCATCCTGATCTGGCTTTTGGTGATGGCCCTGGCGCTTTGGGCCGTGTACGGCATCGCGAGCTGGTGGTTTGCACTGATCGCCTTTGAACCGCACGGGGTTGCGGTGTTCGGCAGCGTTGGCATCGCGGCGGTGACGTGGCTGGCCAACCTGATTCTGAAGCGGCGGCAGTGGCTGGACTCGCTGCACCAGTCGCAGTCGGACGACGAATGAAACTTTCATTTGACACCCGACCTGCGATTCCGTATACTAGATAACGTTGAGAAAACAAGCAGAAGTTCCCGCTTCTCACCTATGCCTCTGGCCGCTGGGTTGATATGATCGGTATTTAACGACGCGGCGGGGCTCACAGTGGGCTCTTCGGCGTCCTTGTTTTGTCACAAAATATTTTCGGAGGTGAACTGCCATAGCAAGAGATATGATGGTCAACGACGGGATTCGTTCCCGCGAAGTTCGACTGATTTCCCAGACTGGTGAACAACTCGGGGTCAAGAGTACGCACAAGGCACTCGAGCTTGCGCAATCGGTTAGCCTGGACCTGGTCCTGGTATCGCCGACGGCCAAGCCGCCAGTTGCCCGGATCATGGATTACGGGAAGTTTCGCTTCGAGCTGCAAAAAAAGCAGCGTGAGGCGCGTAAGAAGCAGAAAACCATCAGCATCAAGGAGATCCGCCTGAGCCCGACCATCGGCGAGGCAGACTTCAACACCCGGTTGAAAAACGCGTCCAAGTTCCTTGAAAAAGGGGACAAGGTCAAGGTGACCGTCCGCTTCCGCGGTCGTGCGATCACCCACAAAGACCTCGGACAAAAGGTTCTGGAACAGATGGCCAAGGCCGTTGAGGAATTGGCTACTGTTGAAGCCCGCCCGAAGATGGACGGACGGAGCATGTTCATGATGCTCGCACCAAAAGCTGACAAGAAATAGTCAGACTAAGTCACTAGGAGGAATTATCGTCATGCCAAAATTCAAGACACACCGTGCATCTGCCAAGCGCTTCAAGAAGACCGCTAGTGGTGCTCTGAAGCGGGGTCACGCCTACACCAGCCACCGTTTCCACGGTAAGACCAAGAAGCAACGCCGTCAGTTGCGCAAGTCAGCATTGGTATCCCACTCCGATATGAAGCGGATCCGCCAGATGCTCAGCCAGATGAAGTAATTGCGCGCCGCGCACATTACTCAGTTCGCTTAATTATTAGAGGAGGAATTTCTAATGCCACGTGTTAAAGGTGGAACCGTTACTCGCAAACGTCGTAAGAAGGTCTTAAAGCTCGCCAAGGGCTACCGTGGGGCCAAGCACCTGCTGTTCAAGGCAGCCAATGCTCAGGTCATGGTATCCTACCGCTACGCATTCCGCGACCGTCGCGCTAAGAAGCGCAACTTCCGCTCCCTGTGGATCGCGCGGATCAACGCCGCAGCGCGCCTGAACGACATTTCCTACAGCAAGCTGATGCACGGCTTGAAGGTCGCTAACATCGACATGAACCGCAAGATGCTGGCCGACATCGCCATCGCAGATCCTGCAGGCTTCACGGCCCTTGCAGACGCTGCCAAGAAGGCTTTGGCTTAATCCAACTAGTGCAACCCCCACCGGACTTGTCCGGTGGGGGTTTTGTTTACCAGGGCGAGCGGGGCGAACTTAGCAGGACGGGTAGCCTAGCCAAGGGGATTGGGCCGTACTTTGGCCCGAGCACCATGGCGTAGCTAGCCGCGCCTGCGATGCCCCGAGTAGCCCGACGAAACCAGGGCGAAACGGGGCGAACTTAGCAGGCCGAGTAGCCCGACGAAACCAGGGGGAAGCGGGACGTTTATGCAGGACGGGTCGGTTTTTACTGTACACAGAAATCCGGTGGCAAAGCGGTGAGCGTTGGGTGATAATGGGACTAACGCGTGGCGGCAGACCGCGTGTGGCGCCGGTGACGGCGCCGCAGCGACCGTCGCCCGGCAATGCGGCGCCCAACCGGTGCCCGAGGAGGATGACAATGGACTTTACACAAGTGACCTACAAGCGCCCGAATTCGGCGACGTACCTGGCCGCGATCGCGGCCGGGGCGCACGAGCTCGCGGCGGCCAAGGATGCTGACGCGGCCGTCGCCGTGGCGTCTCGCATCACCGACCTGATCAACGACACGGAATCGATGGGGATGATCGCGCAGATTCGCCACACCATTGACACGCGCGACGCGTTTTACGCCGCCGAGGATGAGTTCTGGAACGACTTCGGCCCGCAGGCGGATGAGGCGCAGACCGCCTACCTCAAGGCGGTGCTGGACAGCCCGTTCAAGGAGGCACTCGGCACCCTTTACCCGAAGCCGTACTTCCTGAAGGCCAAGAACCTGCTGCAGACCAACAAGCCTGAGGTGATCGCGCTTCAGCAAAAGGCCAACGCGCTGGCCTCCGCTTACACCAACCTGATTGCAAGCGCGCAGGTTGACTTCAACGGCCAGACCTACACGCTCGCCCAACTCGGCCCGCTGCGCGACGACGCGGACCGCGCGGTGCGCAAGGGCGCCAATGAGGCTTACTGGGGCTTTTTCGCCGCTCACGAGGCCGAGTTCGACAAGCTCTACGACGACATGGTGCACACCCGGACGGCGATAGCACAGAAGCTCGGATTCAAGGACTTCTCCGAGATGAGCTACGTGTTCATGGACCGCTTCGACTACGACGAGGAGATGGTGGCGACCTACCGCCACGAGGTGCAGACCAAGGTCGTGCCGCTGGTGCTCAAGCAGCGTGCCAAGCAGGCCAAGCGCCTGGGGCTTGACCACCTGGCCTACTACGACCTCGGGGTGCAGTTCAAGTCCGGCAACGCGACGCCGGAGGGCACTGCAGAGGAATTGGTCGCCGCGGCGCAGCAGATGTACCACGAGATGTCGCCCGAGGCGGGGGACTTTTTCGACCACATGATCTCAGATCACCTGCTGGACCTGCTGGCCAAGCCGGGCAAGGCGTCGGGCGGCTACGCGGAGTACATTCCGGCCATTCGCTCCCCGTTCATCTTCGCGAACTTCAACGGCACCTCGGGCGACGTCGACGTGCTGACCCACGAGGCGGGGCACGCCTTCCAGACCTACCTGGCCAAGTGGATTCGCCCGGGGGACTGCGTGTTCCCGACCTTCGAGGCCGCGGAGATTTTCTCCATGAGCATGGAGTTCATCGCCTACCCGTGGATGTCGCACTTCTTCGGCAAGCAGACGGCCAAGTACAAGTACGCCCACCTGCAGGCCGCACTCGAGTTCCTGCCGTACGGCATCCTGGTCGACCTCTACCAGCACCAGGTTTACACGCACCCCGACTGGACGCCGGCCGAGCGCAAGGCCGAGTGGCGCCGGCTGGAAAAACTCTACAACCCGGACAAGGACTACGCCGAGAACCCGGACCTCGAGCGGGGCATCTACTGGATGCGCCAGGGTCACATCTTCGAGTCGCCGTTCTACTACATCGACTACACGATCGCCCAGGTCGTGGCGTACCAGTTCTGGAAGCGATTCAACGTGGACCACGATCCCAAGGCTTGGACCGATTACGAGACGATGGCCAAGGCCGGCGGCAGCCAGACACTGCTCGAATTGCTGGCCACGGGTCACCTGCGCTCGCCGTTTGCGCCCGGCGCCTTGGACGAACTGCTCGCCGCCATCCAGCAGGCGCTGGACGCGGTGGATGACGCGTCGTTATAATCAGCACTAAAAAATCACGGTCGCTTGCGGCCGTGATTTTATTTTTGTCTGGGAGCGGGCATTCAGACGCCCTTCATGATGACCAGCTTGCCGGCCGCGTGGTGCTGCTCCAGCGCGATGTGGCCGGCCTGGACCCCGGCGAGGGAGAACGGGAAGGCGCGGGCGATGCGCAGGTTGAGCGTGCCGGCCGCCGCCAGCGCCAGCAGGGCGGGGAAGGCCTCCTCGGCGCGCACCAGCCCGTGCGCGCCGAGCTGAAGCCGCGTGACCTGCGGCTTGGGGTGCGTCGGGACCTTAGCAAAGGCGGTGGTGACCAGTGTTCCGGTCGGCTTGACCAGGGCCAGCGCCACGCCGCGGTCGGCGCCGTCTCGGACCGCGTTCACCGCGGCGTCCGCGGTGTTTTGGTCAGACTGCCAGTCCGCGCCGTCGTCGTAGGCGGCCGCGACGTCCGCGCCCATGGCCTGCAGGTAGGGGCGATTGGCGGCGCCGGCCACTGCGATGACGCGCAGCCCGGCGGCCTTGGCCAGCTGGACCGTCAGCGCGCCGACGGCACCGGAGGCCCCGACCACAGCCAGCGTCTGGCCGGGCCTTAGGTTCAGCGCCTTCAGCAGCGAGTAGGCGGCGATGCCGGCCTGGCTCAGCCCGGCGGCGACCTCAAGCGGCATGCCGGCCGGCACGCGGGCGATTTTGCCGGTGCTTGCGGTCACCATCTCGCTGTACGCGCCCAACGACCGGTAGTTGAACACCCGCTCGCCCAGCGCGTAGTCCGCGACGCCGTCCCCAAGCGCCGTCACCTCACCGACCAGCTCGACGCCGGGAACAATCGGCATCGGCAGCGGCCGCGACTCGGCCTGCTCGCCGCGGCGGAGGCTGGCGTCGTAAGGGTTGAGGCCAAAGCCGAGCACCGAGATCTGCACCTGGCCGGGCTTGGGCACAGGCGCCTGCGCGTTCACGATGCGAAAGACGTCTGGGGCGCCGAACTGATCAAAACCAAACCGAATCATCTGTCATCCTCCTTGGGCGGCGCATGCCGCACACATTCAACAACGGGTGCTTAACTTCAGTATACCGAGGCCTTTTGGGAACGCAAGAAATCTGCCTCGGCGCCCCGCGCGACCGCCTGCGTGGCGGGGCCGCGCGGAACTTCGCCCACCGACGGGTATAACTTGGGCGTGACGGGTGCTATAATGAGGGGATATGACAACTTTGAAGGAGGCGCCTGCGTGGCTGCATTAACCCCAACCTGGGCGGTCGAGGCCATCTACCGCCTGACCCCCGCAAGCCTGAAGCGACAAGGGATTCAGGTGATCCTGACCGACCTTGACAACACCCTGATTGCCTGGAATAACCCGGACGGTACCCCGGAGCTGCGGGCGTGGCTGGCCGAGATGAAGGCCGCGGACATCACCGTGATGGTTGTGTCCAACAACAACCGCGAACGCATCGCCCGCGCCTTGGCCCGGCTGGACCTGCCGTTTGAACCCCGCGCGCTCAAGCCGCTGCCGGTCGGCATCAACCGGGCGGTGCGCCACCTGGGCGTGGCCAAAACGGCGTGCGTGATGGTCGGCGATCAGCTGTTGACCGACGTCTGGGCCGGCAACGCGGCCGGCGTGCGCACCATTTTGGTGCGGCCGCTCGTCGCGTCGGACCAGTGGAACACGCGCATCAACCGCTTCTTCGAGCGGCTGCTGTTCAAGATGATGAGCCCTGTGCACTACCTGGAGGAACTGAATGACAAACACTGAACTGTTCTGTATCGGCTGCGGCGCCAAGCTGCAAACCGTTGACCCAACCAAGGCCGGGTACCTGCCGGCGGCCACGCTCGCCAAGGCGGATCCCGAGGCGGACCTGTACTGCCAGCGCTGCTTTCGCCTGCGCCACTACAACGAGGTGGCCGACGTTGAGCTGACCGACGACGACTTTCTGCGCCTGTTGAACACGCTGGGTCAAAGCGAAGCGCTGATCGTCAACGTGGTCGACATCTTCGACTTCAACGGCAGCGTCATCCCTGGCCTGCACCGCTTCGTCGGCGACAATCCGGTGGTGCTGGTCGGCAACAAGGCCGACGTGCTACCCAAGTCCATCAACCCGCGGCGCGTGACCACCTGGCTGACCCAGGCCGCGCACGCCCAGGGCCTGCGCCCGGTGCGCACCATCCTCGCCAGCGCGAAGAAGGGCACCGCCGTCGACGACCTGCTCGAGGTGATCGAAAAGGAGCGGGCGGGCCGCGACGTCTACGTGGTCGGCGTGACCAACACCGGCAAGTCGACGTTGATCAACCGCATCATCAGCCAGCTGACCGGCGTGCGCGACCTGATCACCACGTCCAAGTTCCCGGGCACCACGCTGGACCGCATCCAGATTCCGCTGGATGACGGGCACTTTTTGATCGACACCCCGGGGATCATTCACCGCAACCAGATGGCGCACGTGATCGATCCGCGCGACCTGAACCTGGTGGCCCCGACCAAGCCGATTCGCCCGACCGTCTTTCAGCTGAACCCGGGCCAGACCGTTTTCCTGGCGGGCCTGGCGCGCTTCGATTTCTTGCGCGGCAAGAAGTCCGGCTTCACGTTCTACTGTGACAACCAGCTGCTTTTGCACCGCACGAAGCTCGAGAACGCCGACGCCTTTTACGCCAAGCACAAGGGCGGGCTGTTGACCCCGCCGCGGCCGGGCGCCGACTTCCCGCCGCTTGCGCGCTTTGAGTTCACGGCCAAGGAGAAGTCCGACCTCGTGTTTGCCGGGCTGGGCTGGGTGGTGGTGCCGGCCGGCCAGACCGTCGCCGGCTACGCCCCGCAAGGCGTTGATGTTCTGATGCGCAAGGCGCTGATCTAAAGGAGACCAACATGTTAACTGGAAAGCAAAAACGTTACCTGCGGAGCCTGGCCATGACCCAGCGCCCGCTGATCAACCTGGGCAAAAACGGCCTGAGCGACACCTTCGTCGCCGGCGTCAAGGATGCCCTGAACACCCGCGAGCTGATCAAAATCAGCCTGCTTCCGACCGCAGAGGCCACAGCCGCGCAGACCGGCGCGTACCTCAGCGCCAAGATTCCCGGGCTTGAGGTCGCGCAGGTGATCGGCCACAGCCTGGTCGTGTTCCGCGAGGCTGAGCAGGAGGCGGACCGTAAGCTGTCCGCCGAGCTCAAGAAGCTGTAACGATGGCAGGGCGTGAGCAAGTGTTCGCTTCGCAGACCCTGACGCAGCCGGTGATCACGGAGGCGGAAAGCGTCCAGATTCTGGGCCCGCGCAGAAAGCAGGTCGGCCTGTTCGGCGGCACCTTCAACCCGGTGCACAACGGCCACCTGATCATGGCCGAGGCGGTCGGCAGCCAGCTGGGCCTGAATCAGGTCCTGTTCATGCCGGACAACCAGCCGCCGCACGTCGACGCCAAGCAGGCGATCGACGCGGCGGACCGCGTGGCGATGCTTCAGCGCGCCATCGCGGGGAATCCGCGCTTTGGCCTGGAGCTGACCGAGATTCGTCGCGGCGGCGTCAGCTACACCATCGACACGATGCGGGCGCTCAAGAAGCTGCACCCGGACACGGACTACTTTTTCATCATCGGCGCAGACATGGTCAACTACCTGCCCAAGTGGCGGGAGGTGGACGCGCTGGCGAAGCTGGTGACCTTCGTTGGGGTGCGGCGCCGCGGCTTCGTGCCGGCCAGCCCGTACCCGATCGTCTGGGTCGATGCCCCGGTGATCGAGATCAGCTCGACGGACCTGCGCGAGCGCATCCGCACCGGTGCCAGCATCCGCTACCTCGTCCCGGATGGCGTTCGCGAGTACATCGCGGAGAAAGGACTTTACCTTGACTGATATCACGTACCCAAGCAGCCTGACGCACGGCATGAGCCGCGCGGAGATCCTCAATCACCTGCAAAACCGGCTGGACACGCCGCGCTACGAGCACTGCCTGCGCGTCGAGCAAACCGCGCGGGCCTTGGCCAAGCGCTTCGACGCCGACGTCGACCGCGCGGGGCTGGCCGGGCTGTTGCACGACTACGCCAAAGAGGTGCCCGTCAGCACCTACCAAGAGACCATCGTGCGCAACGGCTTTGACCCCGACCTGTTGAACTACAACCGCGGCGTCTGGCACGGCATCGTCGGCACTTGGTTCATCGAGACCGAGGTCGGCATCACCGACAAGCTGGTGCTGCAGGCCATCGCCCGCCACACCACGGGGGACCCCGAGATGACGCTTTTGGACGAGATCATTTTCGTCGCGGACTTCATCGAGCCGGACCGCGCGCTTGCCATCGAGCAAAAAGCGCGGGAGGCGGCCAAGACCGACATGACCGAGGCCACGCGCATCGAGCTTGAGAACACGCTGACGTACCTGATCGCCAACCGCAAAGTGGTGTACCCCAAGACCCTGTTGACCTACAACGCGTTCGTGACGACGCGTGCCTAATAAAGGAGGGATTACCCTGAAAGCCGAAGAATTACTGGAAATCGCGGTTCGCGCCGCGGACGATAAGCGCGCCACCGACATCGTGGCGCTGGACATGAAGGAAGTCAGCCTGCTGGCCGACTACTTCCTGCTGATGAACGGCGGCACCGTGCGCCAGGTGCAGGCGATCGTCGATGCCATCGAGGACAAGGTCGCCGAAGCCGGCGGCCCGGCCGTGCGCATCGAGGGCAAAAAGGACAGCAACTGGATTCTGATGGACTTCGGCGACGTCGTGGTCGACGTCTTCGTGCCGGAAGCCCGCGCCTTCTACAACCTGGAGAAGCTTTGGACCCAGGCGCCGTTGGTCGATCTGACGGCGTGGCTGAGCGAGGCATGATCTACAGCACATTCGCCCAAGTCTACGACACCCTGATGGACGACACCCTCTACGCGCAGTGGCGCGACTACGTGACCGCGCGCGTTGCGCCGCGCCACCAGCAGGTGCTGGAGCTTGCCGGCGGGTCCGGCAGCCTCGCGCTGCTTTTGGTGGCCGCAGGCTTTCAAGTGACCGACTTCGACCTGTCCGGGGAGATGCTGGCCCTGGCAGAGCAGAAGCTCACCGCGGCGGGGGTCGAGGTACCGCTGATCCTCGGCGATATGCAGGATCTGTCTGACATGCCGACCTACGACCTTGTGACCTGCTTCGACGACTCCATCTGCTACATGAAAGACCTCGAGGCGGTGACCAACGTGTTCCGCCAGGTCGCCTCGGTCCTGCCGGCCGGCGGCGACTTCATGTTCGACGCCCACTCGCTGTACCAGATGGACACCGTTTTCCCCGGCTACATGTACAACTACCAGACGGAGGATTACGCCTTCCTCTGGAGCAGCTACGAGGGGGAGGTGCCGCACGCCGTGGAGCACGACCTGACCTTCTTCGTGTACGACGAGGCGATCGACGCCTACCACCCCATGATTGAGACGCACCACGAGCGCACGTACGCACAGGCGGACTTTGAGGCGGCGCTTGACGCCGCCGGCTTCGACCTGGTGTCCACCACGGCGGACTTTGGGCGCGGTCCGGTCACCGAGACCAGCACCCGCTGGTTCTTTCACGCGCGCAAAAGGGCAGCGTGATGAAAGCGGTCGGGATGATTGCGGAGTTCAATCCGCTGCATAACGGCCACGTGCACGCCCTGGCCGAGGCGCGGCGCAAGGCCGCAGCCGACGTCGTGGTGGTGGTGATGGCCGGCAACTTCGTGCAACGCGGGGAGCCGGCCATTGTCGACAAGTGGGCCCGCGCCCAGGCCGCGCTGGCCAGCGGCGCCGACCTGGTGGTGGAGTTGCCGGTGTTCGACGCCGTGCAGGCCGCGGACGAGTTTGCGACCGGCGGCGTGGCGCTGCTGGCGGCGCTTGGGGTCTCGGCCCTGGCCTTTGGCACCGAGGACCCCGACTTGGACTACGCGGCGCTGGCCGAACGGCTGGCCGCAGCGCCGCCGGACAGCGCCCATTTTCGCGACTTCACCCAGACCTACGCCACCCAGCTGAACCGCTACTTCGAGGCGGTCGCGGGCGTGACCACCACCGCGCCGAACCTGATGCTCGGGCTCAGCTACGCGCAGGCCAGCCGCGCGCTCGACGCGCCGCTGACCCTGCTGCCGTTTCAGCGCCGCGGCGCCGACCACGATGCCGCGGCGGCCGCCGGGGCCACGGCCTCGGGCAGCGCGGTGCGCCGGGCGGTGGCCGCGGGCGAGCCGGTGGCAGCCCTTGTGCCACCGGCCACCGCGGCCGCGCTGGCGGCGGGCCCGCTGATGAGCTGGGCCCCGCTGTTTCCACTGCTGCGCCATCGGCTTCAAACCGCCGACCTGGCGGAGCTGCGCTGCGTCACCACAATGGCCGAGGGGCTGGAGTACCGCTTCACCCAGCAGATCGATGGGGCGGCGGACTTCGCCGATTTTCTCGCGCGGGTCAAGTCCAAGCGCTACACCAATGCCAGGTTGCGGCGCCTGGCGCTTTGCACGCTGCTGAACCTGACGGACGACCTGGTGGCGGCGGGGCGCGCCCACCGCTACCTGCACGTGCTGGGCTTCACCCCGGCCGGGCAGGCGTACCTGCACGAGGTGAAAAAGCAGGTGGGCCTGCCCCTGATCACCCGGGTCTCCGCCGACATGCTGGCTCCGGGCGGGCTGATGGCCGCGGAGCACCGCGCCGATCGGGTGATCGGCACGCTCACGCACACGACACAAGATTACGGTCGCGTCCCGCTCAGGGGGGCGGCCCAAGGAGGATACCATGCTTAAGTGGTCTTTGGCAGATTTGATGAAACACCGCAGCGCTCCGCTGACCTTCAGCGAGGTGCTGGCCCTTGAGGACGAGCTGACGGCCCGCGACCCCGAGATTCTGAGCGTCAGCCCGGTCGCGGTGAGCGGGGAGGTGCGCTTTTCGGAAGGCGACTTCATCGCCACCGTCAGCCTGAAGGGCAAGCTCGTGATTCCGTCGACGCGCAGCCTGACGCCGGTCGACTGGCCCCTAGACTTCACCTTCAGCGAGGTCTACGTCACCGCGGATTCCGACCGTGAAAAGTACGACGACGGCCAGCTCCTGATCGACCTGGACGGCGACGCGCTGGATTTGATGCCCGCGGTCACCGACCACATTCTGCTGGCGATTCCGATGCAGGTGCTGACCCCGGCCGAGGCCGAAACCGGCGAGATGCCGACCGGCACCGACTGGGCGGTGGTCTCGGAGGACGAGTACGAAGCCACCCACCAGGACGAGAAGCCCAACCCCGCGTTCGCGAAGCTTCAGGGGCTTTTCCCCGAAGACGACGGGGACGATAAGTGACGCCTGCCTTTAATTTGCCGCCCGAATTTGCTAAGATAAAGCAGGAACGCTGGATTTGACTTAAATTCACGTAATTAGCAGGAGGCAAAACATGGATAAACCACAGATTGGCGTCATCGGCATGGCCGTCATGGGCAAGAACCTGGCCCTGAACATCGAAAGCCGCGGCTACACCGTCGCCATTTACAACCGGACCGGCAGCAAGACCGAGGCCGTTGCCACGGAGCACGCGGACAAGCACCTGGTGCCAAGCTACACGATTGAGGACTTCGTGGCCAGCCTCGAGAAGCCGCGCCGCATCATCATGATGGTCAAGGCCGGCGCCGGCACCGACGCCGTGATCGGCCAGCTGCTGCCGCTGCTCGACAAGGGCGACGTGCTGATCGACGGGGGCAACACCTTCTTTGAGGACACCCGCCGGCGCAACGCCGAGCTGGACAAGTCCGGCATCAACTTCATCGGCATGGGCGTGTCGGGCGGCGAGCTCGGCGCCTTGCAGGGTCCATCCCTGATGCCGGGTGGCCAAAAGGCGGCCTACGACCTGGTCGCCCCGATTCTCAACCAGATTGCGGCCAAGGCCGACGAGGACGGCGAGGCCTGTGTCACCTACATCGGTCCCGACGGCGCGGGTCACTACGTCAAGATGGTCCACAACGGCATCGAGTACGGCGACATGGAGCTGATCGCGGAGTCTTACAACGTGATGCGCAACATGCTGCACATGTCGGTCGACGAAATCGCCGCCACCTTCAAGGAATGGAGTGAAGGCGAGCTGTCCTCCTACCTGATCGACATCACCGCCGAGATCCTGACCCGAAAGGACGACTTGGGGTCTGGCAAGCCGATCGTCGACTTGATTCTCGACGCCGCCGGCAACAAGGGTACCGGCAAGTGGAGCTCCCAGTCGGCGCTTGAGCTCGGCGTGCCGCAGAGCGTCATCACCGAGTCCGTCTACGCGCGCTACATCTCCGCGATGAAAGACGAGCGCGTGGCGGCCAGCAAGGTGCTGCCGCAGCCGGTCGGTAACGTCACCTTTGACGACAAGAAGCAGGCAATCGAGCTGATCCGCAAGGCGCTGTACTTCTCCAAGCTGATGAGTTACGCCCAGGGCTTCGAACAGATGCGCGTGGCCTCCGACCACTTCGGCTGGAACCTGGACTACGGCACCATCGCCAAGATCTGGCGTGCCGGCTGCATCATCCGCGCCAAGTTCCTGCAAAACATCACCGACGCCTACACCAAGGACGCTGAGTTGAAGAACCTGCTGTTGGATGACTACTTCAAGGCCATCGCCAAGAACTACCAGGAAAGCGTCCGCGACCTCGTCGGCTTTGCCGTAAAGGCCGGCGTGCCGGTTCCGGGTTTCTCCGCGGCGATCGCCTACTACGACTCCTACCGCGCAGAGGTGCTGCCGGCCAACCTGACCCAGGCGCAGCGCGACTACTTCGGCGCCCACACCTACAACCGCACGGACCGCGAGGGGACCTTCCACTTCCCGTGGTACGACGAGCAGTAACAGTTTCGATGATGCCAAATGGCGTCTGCCAGCGTTTCGCCCCGATGTGGCGGCGCTGGCAGACGCCGTTTTCGCATTCCGGGCCATCTCGGGTCATCGAACAATCGGTCCAAACGAGCGTACAGATTGTCGCGGCACCGTTGGTCTTGCCAGTGTGCCGCGCCGCCGGAGGCTGCCGTCGATGCCGCGCCGCCGGAGGCTGCCGCCGATGTCGCGGCAGCCTCACGCCTGTAGAACTGGCCAGCGGCTGGAAGCGGCATCGACAGCATTGGAATAGACCAATATAAAACTGGGCTCAAGACACGTTAATTAATCGTCATAGGTATAGACCGATAGAGATGGGCAAAGTGCCCACATTACGCAAAAAAATTGCTTGGTTAAAGCTTC
Organism: Lacticaseibacillus kribbianus; assembly: GCF_020180945.1. Classification (GTDB taxonomy): domain Bacteria; phylum Bacillota; class Bacilli; order Lactobacillales; family Lactobacillaceae; genus Lacticaseibacillus; species Lacticaseibacillus kribbianus. Next base: position 662,351 of record NZ_JAIPUL010000001.1, read on the forward strand.
GTGTGATAGTCAAAAAAAGGCGACTGTGTTACACTAGGCAGGCAAGAAGTTGCATGAGAAAACCCGCGCGTACCGCGCCCGATAATGAGAGAATCTCGGCGGGGCACGGTGAACTGATGAAACCGTGAAGGAGTAGAATGATGAGCCGAATTTTAATTATTGAAGATGAGAAAAACCTCGCCCGCTTCGTCGAGCTCGAGCTGAAGCACGAAGGTTACGAAACCGCCGTGCACTTCAACGGCCGCACCGGCCTGGAGGCGGCCCTGAACGAGGATTGGGATGCCATTCTGCTCGACCTGATGCTCCCGGAGCTCAACGGGCTTGAGGTTTGCCGCCGCGTGCGTCAGGTCAAAAACACCCCGATCATCATGATGACCGCTCGTGACTCCGTGATTGACCGCGTCTCCGGCCTCGACCACGGCGCCGACGACTACATCGTCAAGCCGTTCGCCATCGAGGAGCTGCTGGCCCGCCTGCGCGCGCTGCTTCGGCGCATCAGCATCGAGGGCGAGCACAACGCGGCCAAGCAGACCACGATCACGTACCGCGACCTGACCATCGAAAAGGAGAACCGGGTGGTCCGCCGCGGCGACGACATCATCGAGCTGACCAAGCGCGAGTACGAGTTGCTGTTGACTTTGATGGAGAACATCAACGTGGTTCTGGCCCGCGACGTGCTGCTTTCCAAGGTCTGGGGCTACCACTCAGACGTGGAAACCAACGTGGTCGACGTGTACGTCCGCTACATTCGCAACAAGATCGACCGGCCGGGTGAGCCGAGCTACATTCAAACCGTGCGGGGAACCGGTTACGTCATGCGCTCCTAATGGTCGCACCCAAGGGCGAACGCGCCCGCAGCCACCGCCTGCCGCTTGGCTTCAAGTGGACGGCGATCGTGGCAGCCGGAATCTTCGTCACCTTCACGGTCTTGTCCCTGGTTTTGGTCACCGTGATGCGGCAGATTCTGGTCGAGCAGGAGAAAAACAGCGTCAGTGACACCCTAAGCGCGGTCGAGCAGCGATTATCCCCAGTCGCTTCGAACCTCTCCGTGTCCACGGTGGAGCCGCGGGTGAACGGGACCAACAGCACCTACGCCCCGGCCTCCGACGGCGCCAAGAGCACCAGCGCCAGCACCAGCATTTTCTCCGATTCCGTGATTCAAAAAATTTCCCGCGCCGACATCAGCGTCGCGGTGTACGACGAGCAGGGCATGATTGTCTTCTCCTCGCACCACCACGATGAGCCGCTGATCGAGGTGGATACCACCAAGATCGACATGACCAAAAACAGCGAGTTTCAGGGCATGATCGGCAGTGCGCCGATCGTCTCGACAGTGACCGGCCACCGCATCGGCTACGTGCAGGTGACGGATCGCATGACCACGTTCTACGCGACCATGCGCCAGATCTGGACGCTGATCGGGGCGCTGTTCGCTGCGGCCCTGCTGGTGTCGTTGGCCATCGGCTTTTTCCTTGCCCGCAACTTCGTCAAGCCGATTAAGCTGATCACCAAGACCATCGACGTGGTCAACGAGGAGCCGCAAAGCAGCGTGCGCATTCCGCAGCTGCGGCGGCGCGACGAGCTGGGCGACCTGGTCATCGAGTTCAACGAGATGCTCGATCGCATCCAGCGCTTCATCGATCAGCAGGGCGAGTTCGTCCAGGACGTCTCGCACGAGCTGCGCACCCCCGTGGCGATTCTGGAGGGTCACCTCCAGCTGCTGAACCGCTGGGGCAAGGACGACCCGGAGGTGCTCGACGAGTCGCTTGCCGCAAGCCTCCAAGAGGTCACGCGCATGAAGAGCCTGATCCAGGAGATGCTGGACCTGACGCGGGCCGACCAGGTCGACGTGCAGTTCCCCAACGCGGTGTGCGACCTCAATCAGATCATCGAGCAGGTGGTCAACGATTTTCGCATGATTCACAGCGACTTCGTGTTCACGTTGGACAACGACCTGGCCGGGGCGACGTACATTCGCATGTACCGCAACCACCTAGAGCAGGTGCTGATCATCCTGCTGGACAATGCGGTCAAGTACTCCACCAACCGCAAGGAGATTCACGTCTCCGCCGCAGACAACAGCGACGGCGCCGCCGTGGCGGTGCAGGACTTCGGCGAGGGCATCAGCCCCAAGGACCGCGAGCGCGTGTTCAACCGCTTTTACCGCGTCGACAAGGCCCGCAGCCGGGAAAAAGGCGGCAACGGGCTTGGCCTGTCCATCGCGCAGCAGCTGGTTGAGAGCTACCACGGCGAGATCTCCGTTGACTCCGCCCTGGGCCACGGCTCGAGCTTTCGCATCGACCTGCCGGTGATCACACCGGAGCTTGCGGAAAAGCTGCGCGCCCAGGAGGCGGCCAAGGCCGCCGCCGACCAACCGCAGCTGCACAGCCAGCTGTAAGTCGCCATTCGCAAGCAGAAAGGAGCGCCGTCATGGCCGACCGTGATCTTCTGGATGAGTACATCGACGTCTACATGACCGGGTTCAAGTACGTCGGGGACCTGGTCTCCGAGCCGATGAAGCAGTACAAGTTGTCTTTCGAGCAGTTCCTGATTATGCGCGACCTGAACCGCGGCTCCAAGCTGTCGATTTCCGACGTGGCCAAGACCCGCGGCGTGACCCGGGCGGCGATTTCGCGTCAGATCAAGACGCTTCTTGAGAACGACTACATCGTCCAGGAGCGCGACCCGGTCGACCGCCGGCGCCTGTACCTGCGGCTGACAACCACCGGCGAGCGGGTCACCACCGAGCTGAACTCGGTGATCCACCAGCGCTTCTACGGGTGGGTGTCTCAGATCGGCACTGCCGACGCCGACGACCTGCTGCGCATCATGCGCCGGGTCGCCACCGAGATCATCCGCTGAGCGCAATCAAATTCGTTTTCAAGGCCGTGCCGGCTGGCGCGGCCTTTTTGGTTTTTGGTTTTCCCGGGAATGCGGCAGTTATCGCGGGCGCGCAATGCCCAGTGTGGCCGAGTCGCGGCCGACCGGCGCGACCCGCAATTTGACCGGAAACGGGGCAATTTACTGCGTTTGGCATAATTTAGAGTAGCCGCCTTTTTCCCGGTGCGCGATGACGGGCGGATGACAGGAGGGGGTGAGGGGATGGATCTGTTAATGGCGCTGTTACGGCAGGCGGTCGCGGCCTGGGCCAGCGACCTGTACCTGCTGCCTAAGCCAAGCGGGTACGAGGTGATCATGCGCACCAGCGCAGGACTTGAGGTGCTGCGGACGGTGCCCCAGGCAGAGGGACAGCGGTGGCTCAACTTCCTCAAGTACCAGGCGGGGATGAACGTGAGCGAGCACCGGCGCGTCCAGCTCGGCGCGGTCGTGCTGGAGGGCCTGGCAACACCGCTTCGGTTGTCCACGGTGGCGGATCACGCCGGGCTCGAGACGTTGGTGGTGCGCTTCCTCCACGGGGTGCCGCCGCTTGATGCCGGAAGTCGGCCGGTGGTCGAGCGGCTGCTGGGCTTGGCGAGTCGACGGGGGCTGATTGCGCTGAGCGGCCCGACCGGCAGTGGCAAGACCACGCTGCTGTACCAGGTGGCGCGGGAGCTGTCCGCGACCCAGATGGTGATGACCATCGAGGACCCGGTGGAGATTGTCGAGCCCCAGTTCCTTCAGCTGCAGGTCAACCCGGAGGCGGAGATGAGCTACGCCGCGCTGCTCAAGGCGGCGCTGCGGCACCGGCCGGATGTGCTTTTGATCGGCGAGGTCCGCGACTTCGAGACGGCGCAGCAGGCGTGCGAGGCCGCCATCAGCGGGCACCTCGTGTTGACCACGGTGCACGCCCGCACCGCGGACCTAGTGCCGCTGCGGCTGCAGGCGCTGGGCGTCGCGCCGTCTTTGGTCGCGGCCGCGCTGACTGCGGCCGGGGCCGTTCGGCTGGTGCAGGCGCCCGCCCCGCACCCCGTGGTGACGATTGCGGTGTTCGACCGCGGGGCGGCGTCGTGACCCGCCGGCTGCCGCATACGGCCCAGCTGGCGGCGGGGCGGGATCTGATCAGTCTGCTGCAGGTCGGTTTTCCCCTGGCGACAGGCGTGGCCTACCTCGGCGTGAGCCAACCTAGGTACCAGACCCACTGGGCGGTGCTCGCCTTGCAGCTAGAGGCCGGGGCCAGCGTTGCCGACGCGCTGGCCGGTGCCGGCTTTGACGCCGTGCTCGTCACGCAGGCGGCCCTGGCCGGCACGCACGGGCGCCTTTCCGCCGCGCTGACGGCAGGCTTGGACTTCCTGCAGCTTCAGCAAACCGGCTGGCGCAGGCTTCGGCAGCTGCTGGTGTACCCGGCGGTGCTGCTTGGTTTTCTGGCGGTGATTCAGGCGGTGCTGTGGGTGCAGGTCCTTCCGGCGCTCGGGGCGGACGGCACGCAGACGCTGCGGCAGCAGGCGCTGGCCGTCGCGGGTGTGGGACTGCTAGTCCTGCCGGCAGTGTGGGGCTGGCACCGCCTCTCGCCACTGCACCGCGGCCGGCTGATGCTGCGGCTGCCCGGAGTTCGGGGCTTAGCGCTTGGCTACTACCGCTACCAGTTCGTCAGTGGCGCGGCGCAGTTTCTCGCCGGCGGGCTGCCGCTGACGGCGTACCTGACACAGCTGGCGGCGCTTGAGCCAAACGTCCTCAGCGTCGCGGCACAGGGAATGCTGTCGCGGGTGGCGGCCGGTGAGAGCCTCGATGCGGCGCTGGACCACCCGCTGGTGTATCCACCGGCGCGTAAGCTGCTGGCGCTGGGCCAGACCCCGGCCCTGGTCACGGCCGGCATGGCACTGCTGGCCAAAGAGCTGATGGCGGCGCTGACGGCCCGCAGTGAGCGGTTGCTCGCCTTGGTGCAGCCGCTGATGTTTCTGCTGATCGGAATTCAGATTGTGCTGATGTACCAGACGCTTCTGGGACCGCTGTACGGCGGGGGAGGGTTCGGATGATGACATTGATAAAACATGGTCGGCGCACGCGCCGCGCGTTCACGCTGATCGAGGTGCTGGCCGCGCTCGGGCTGATCATCGTGCTGACGCTGACCCTGGTGGTGACGATTCGCGCGCAGGTCCAGCAGGCCAACGACAAGCAGCTGGAGGCGACGGTGGCCAGCGTGAACACCCAGATTGAGGTGGCCTACGCCGCGCCGGGCGCGGAGGCGGCCGATTTCGGCAGCACCGCGAGCCTGGTGGCGGCCAAGATCATCACCGCCGATCAGCAAAAGGCGCTGGCGTCCGGAGCGAGCTACCAGGCCCAGGATAAGCCGCCTAAGTTCGTGGTCAAATGATCAGGCGGGCCTTCACGCTGATCGAGGTGCTGGCGGTGCTGGCGCTGACCGCCGCCACCCTTTTGATCGGCGTCCGCATCGGCCACGCGGTGATCGTCCAACGCGAGCAGGAGCAGTTCTTCGCGGCACTGATCGACGAGTGGGACGACGCGCGGCACTCAGCGCTCTTGGTGGGGCAGACCGGTTCGCTCTCTTACAGCCAGTCGCGCATCGCCTTTCAGCTGACCGATTCGCCCGGCCTGCAGTGGGAGCTGCCGATGCCGGCGAGCCTGACGCTGGTGAACAAGGAGGGGGTGCCGCTGACGTACGGTAGTCACGTTCTGATATCGAAAAATGCTGGGACGTTCAAGAGTGTGCGGACGCTATACTTTGTCCGTCAGCAAGGCGGGCGGGTCGCACTATCGTTCAACATGAGCTGGGGGATGATCACACGCGTAGACGACTGAAGGGACTGCTGCTTGCGGAGCACCTCGGCGCACTCGCCGTAGTGGCGCTGGTGGTTGCCACGGTGCTTTTGGTGCAGCGCGCCTACCAGGTTCAGGTGGTGCCGGCCCGCACGGAAGCAAGTGCCTGGTACGCCGCCCGCGCGGGGCTTTCGTACCTGAGCCCCGACCGCGATGGTGAGGTGACCATCACGGTGGGCGATGCGAACTATCTGGTCCGCAACCACGGGACAACACTGGAGGTGTGGCTGAATGGGCAAAAGCTTGAGACGTGGCCGTGAGCGTGCGGCCTTCACGCTGGTCGAGGCGGTGGCGGCCCTGGCGCTTTTGACCGCGGCAATCGGGGCGTGGGTCGAGGCGGTGAGTGCGGGACTTAAGGTCTGGACGCACGAGCGCGCCACGCTTAACGGCATGGCCGCGGAGCGGGCGCTGGCCGCCTACACGAAAGGTAAGCCGCTGACCGTCGAGGACGGTGGTGGCCGGCTAAGTATGCCGGGGCTGACCAAGTACGGTCAACCGACCACGGTCTACGTCGAGGTCTACCAGCCGCCAAAGGATGCACCGGCGATGCTTCGCGTGACCACGGCCATCGGCGGCCACATGCCGCTGGTCGAAAACGTGGCCAGCATTAGCTTCACCGCGCTTGGCAATGGTCACATTGGCTTTCGCTTAGTGTTTCTCGATTCGGCGGTCGTGATGGGGGTGCTCGATGAGACGGAGTAGCGCCAGTGCCATGCTTTCGGCGCTGGTGCTTTTGGGCGTGGTGCTGCTGGCCGCGGCGGCACTGACGCGCCAGTTCACCGTCTGGCACGACGAGTACAGCAGCCAGTTCGTGGTGGAACGGAAGCTGTTTGTGCCCGCCTACAAGCGGTGGCAGGAGCAGAGCCCGGCGGCGACGGCGGGTCAAACGCCGCGGTGATGCGAAAGAAACCGCTTGATTATGATACAGTTGACCGGTAGAATTGGTCATGTACATTTAAGGAGGCACTATGTCAAACGCACATTTGAAGTCGTTGTACGCGGCGCTAGAAGCCGCAACGGCGCTGCTGCACAAGCAGCTGGACCAGAGCTACCTCGACTGCGCAGTGGAGATTGGCGACGACCTCCTTGCAGGCAAGATTGCGCAGCTTGACGGGCGGCCCAACCAGGCCACGGTGGCGGCGCTCCAGGAACTGCTCGACCCGATTGACCTGAGCACCTTCACTGCCGAAGAGATCCGCGAGGCCTTCCAGCTGGTTTTGGTCAAGGCCATTCAGGTCGACGGCATCGAGCCCAACAAGCAGGTCACGCCGGACTTGATGGCCGGGCTTGCGACCTTTCTGGTGACCACCTTCGTCAAGCAGGCTAAGCCGCTGACGGTGATCGACCTGGCGGCGGGCTCCGGCAACCTGGTGTACGCCGTCGTGAACCGGCTGCACGAGGCGCTTGGGGTGACCACGCGCGGCGTGCTGGTCGATAACGACGACCTGCTGCTGAGCTTCGCCGACATGAGCGGTCGGGCCCAGCAGCTGGACGTGACGCTGTACCACCAGGACGCGCTGGCGCAGCTTCCCGCCACCGACGGCGACATCGCCGTGTCGGATCTGCCGGTCGGCTACTACCCGCTGGACGAGCGGGCCAAGCAGTTCGAGACGGCGGCGTCAAGCGGGCACAGCTTCGCCCACCACCTGCTGATCGAGCAGAGCATGCGGGCGCTTCGGCCGGGCGGGCTCGGGCTGTTCTTCGTGCCGAGCGGCGTGTTCCAGTCCGAGGAGGCCGCGGGGCTGGTCGCCTGGCTGACCGCGCACGTGCACTTCCAGGGGCTGCTCAACCTGCCGACCACGCTTTTTGCCACCGCGGCGGCGCAAAAGTCACTGCTGGTGCTGCAAAAGCCGGGACCTGGCACGCACCAGGCCAAGCAGGTGCTTTTGGGCACCTTCCCGGACCTGAACGATCAGCAAGCCTTCAGCGCCTTTCTCGGTGAAGTGCGCACTTGGTCTGCAACTAATTTAGAGGAGATGTAACAATGTCAAAGATTCTTGCAATTAACGCCGGTAGCTCCACCCTGAAGTGGAAGCTGTTCGTCATGCCGGAGGAAACCGTGATCGCCAGCGGCATGGTTGACCGCATGGGCCTGACCGATTCCGAGTTCAAGGTGAAGTACGGCGACGGGCAAAAGTACGTCGTGATCAAGGACATCCCGACCGCTGACATGGCGGTGGACATGCTGCTCAAGGCCCTGATCGAGCTTAACATCATCAAGGACTACGCCGAGATCGAAGGCGTCGGTCACCGCATCGTGGCCGGCGGCGAGCGCTTCAAGGAATCCGAGCTGCTGACCGCCGACTCCCTGAAGGAAGTCGACGCCCTGGCGGAGTACGCACCGTTACATAACCCGGCCGAGGCCAATGGCATTCGCGCCTTCATGAAGCTTCTGCCAGGGGTGCCGGAGGTCGGCGTGTTCGACACGTCCTTCCACACCACGATGCCGAAGATGAACTACCTGTACTCCATCTCGCAGGACTACTACAAGAAGTACGGCGCCCGCAAGTACGGGGCACACGGCACCAGCCACCGCTACGTTTCCCACCGCGCCGCCGAGATGCTCGGCAAGGACCTCAAGGACCTACGCATGGTCACCATGCACCTGGGCTCCGGCGTGTCCATCACGGCCGAAAAAGACGGCAAGTCCTTTGACACCTCGATGGGCTTCACGCCGCTGGCCGGCGTCACGATGAGTACCCGTAGCGGCGACATCGACGCCTCCCTCGTGGCCTTTTTGATGCAAAAGCTCAACCTGTCCGATCCGCAGGACATCATCGACATCCTGAACAAGCAGTCCGGGCTGTACGGCATCTCCGGTCTGTCGCCGGACATGCGCGAGATCGAAAACTCCCGCGAGGAGCGGCCGGACTCCCAGCTGGCCATCGACATCTTCACCAACCGCATCGTGAAGTACGTCGCCGGCTACATCGCGGAGATGGGCGGCATCGACGTGCTGGTCTTCACCGCCGGCATGGGCGAGGGCGACAAGCGCGAGCGCAAGCGCATCATCGAGGGGCTGTCCGTCTTCGGGGCCAAGATCGACGACGAGCGCAACGACGTCATGGCCAAGGAGCGCGTGATCTCAAGCGACGACTCCAAGGTCAAGGTGCTTCTGGTGCCGACCAACGAAGAGCTGATGATTGCCCGCGACGTGGTTCGCCTGAGCAAGTAAACACAAACGGGTGGGGGCCTCGGTCCGCACCCGTTTTTGAACCCGGTGCCCCACTGCGGGACCGGGAAACGGAGGAATCGCATGAGTCTGATGAATTACGCGCTGCTGGCGGTGCTGCTGGTGGCGGTCGGGGCGCTCCTGTACGTGCGCCACACGCTGGTGTACAAGGCGCGGCTGCGGCCCTGGTGGCTGACCTTCTACCTCGCCGCCGCAGCTTTGATGGTCGCCTTCACGCTGGCCACCAGCCACACGCTGGACGACTACGCAAGCGGCGCCTTCATCGTGGGGATGCTTCTGGTCTTCGCCGGGTGGCGGCGGGGCATCAGCCACCTGGAGCTGGTCAACGGCTTTGGCAGCATGCGGCCGCTGTCGCAGCTCACGCAGGTGCAGCTGAGCGCGGACAAGGGCGGCACGCTTTTGGTCGCCACGGTCGGTCAGGTGACGGTCGTGAAGATGCGCTTCGCCCAGGCGCCGGCGGTTTTGGCCAAGTACCTGAAGCGGCAGATGCCGCCGGAGCGCGTGGTCATGCCGAAGTGAATTAATTTCACCTTGCACTAAATAAAGTGAACAAAACCGCGTGGTGACGGCTCACCACGCGGTTTTTTGCCGTCGCGGCGCGGTTCGTGGGCTTTGTGACGCGCCCGGGAACTGGTATACTGACGACATGTTTGGAGGAGAGTCTATGTCTGAAACGCCCGCACAACCCGAGCTTGCCCGCAGCCTGAAGAGTCGGCACATTCAACTGATCGCCATCGGTGGCACCATCGGCACCGGCCTGTTCCTCGGCGCCGGGCAGTCGATTCACCAGGCGGGGCCCTCGATCCTGCTGGCCTACCTGCTGGCCGGGGGCATGTGCTTCTTCCTGATGCGGGCGATGGGGGAGCTTCTGCTGTCGGACCTGTCACAGCACAGCTTCGTCGACTTCATCGGCCGCTACATGGGCCAAGGTGCCGCGTTTGTCACCGGGTGGACCTACTGGGTGTGCTGGCTGGCCATCGCGATGGCCGAGGTGACGGCCGTCGGGATGTACATCCGCTACTGGCTGCCGCAGCTACCGCAGTGGGTGCCCGGGCTGATCGCGCTACTTCTTTTGGTGCTGCTCAACCTGATCTCCGTCGGGCTGTTCGGGGAGGCGGAGTTCTGGTTCGCGTTGATCAAGGTGGCCGCCATCGTCGCGCTGATTGTCGTCGGCGCGTGGATGATCATCGTGCACTACCGCACGACCAGCGGCACCGCCGGGCTTTCAAACCTGGTCAGCCACGGGGGCTTTTTCCCCAAGGGGGCCGGGGGCTTCCTGGCGTCCCTGCAGATGGTGACCTTCAGCTTCGCCGGGGTTGAGATGGTGGGGCTGACGGCCAGCGAAACCGCCGACCCGAAAAAGGTCATCCCCGAGGCGATCAACGAGCTACCGCTGCGCATCATTCTCTTCTACATCGGCGCGCTGTTCGTGATCATGTGCATCTACCCGTGGTCCGCGGTCAGCCCGGACACCAGCCCCTTCGTGCAGGTGTTCGACAACGTCGGGGTGCGCGCGGCCGCCGACATCATCAACTTCGTCGTGCTCACCGCGGCCGCCTCGGCCTGCAACTCCAGCCTGTTTTCCACCGGGCGGATGCTGTTCTCCCTGACCTTGGGCAGCGACAACCGCTTCCTGCGTCGCTTCGGCCGGCTGTCGCGCCGCCAGGTTCCGGCCAACGCGATCCTCGCGTCGAGCCTCATCATCGCGCTGGCGGTGGTGCTGAACCTCCTGCTGCCGGGCGCGGTGTTCAAGCTGATCTCAAGCGTCGCCACGACCAGCTTCCTGTTCGTCTGGGGGATGATCATCCTGGCCCACATGAAGTACCGGCGTCAAAATCCGACGGCCGACACGTTCAGGGCCCCGTGGTTCCCGGTTGGCGACTACCTGGCGCTGGCCTTCCTGGCCGTGACCGGGGTGGTGATGCTGGCCCGCGCGGACACGGCGCTGCCAGCCATTCTGGCCATCGTCTGGCTGCTGGCCGTCGGCGCCGGGTACCGGCTGACGCGCCGACGCGCCCGCTGACGGTGTCGCAGGGCAGCGGCGTACGTGGCGCACGGCATTAACGTGCCGCGCCGGTCATCACGACCAAAAAGATAGGCGCCAGCCCTCTCGCGTGAGAGGACTGGCGCCTATTTGCGTCCTGTGGGTTACTTGGTGTGCGTGATCGGCGCCTGCTTGGGCGCGGTTTCCTCGTCGGGGAGGGTGACGGTGAAGGTGGTGCCGACGTTGGGCTTGGAGGCCACGTCGATGGTGCCGCCGTGCAGCGTCACCAGTTGGTGCACGATCGCCAGACCGAGGCCGGACTCGCCGTACTTGGTGTTCTTGCGCGATGGATCGGCCTTGTAGTAGCGCTCCCAGATGTTTTTGAGCTGGTCTTCGCTCATGCCGATGCCCGTGTCCGCCACGGCGAACTCGGTCTGGTGGTAGCCGGCCTTGGCGCTCAGCGTGATGGTGCCGTTTTGGGTGAACTGGATCGCGTTTTGCGCGATGTTGAACATCACCTGCACGAAGCGGTCGTGATCGGCGTACACCGGCACGTCCGCCGCCGATTCGAGCACCAGCTTGTCGCCGGCGGCCGCGGCCTTTTGGCTCAGCTGCGAGACGATGTCCTGCAGCGCCTCGGTCGCGTTGAAGGTCTGCTTCTTGAGCAGAATCTGGTTGGTGCGAATCTTCTCGTAGTCGAGGTTCTCGTTGACCAGGCGGATCAGGCGCTTGGTTTCGTTGCGCATCAGCGTGATCGACTGGCCCTTGCTCTCCTCGGGAATCGCGTCGTAGGCCAGGCCCTCGAGCAGGCCGTTGATGGTTGTCAGCGGCGTGCGCATCTCGTGGGCCGCGTCGGCCATGAACTGGCGCCGTCGCTCCTCCTGGCGGTGAATCTCGGCCTGGCTGTCGCGCAGGGACTGAACCATGTCCTGGAAGTCGTTGGCGAGGTCGGCCACCTCGTCGTGGCTCTTGGAACGCAGGTTCAGGTCCACGTCGTAGTCGCCCTCCGCGACCTGGTGGGTGACCTGGCGCAGGCGGTTGATGCGGCCGACCTGGTAGCGCGCCACGAAGTAGGAGACGACCACCGCCACCAGCGCGGACAGCAGGAAGGCGATGAACAGGTTGTACTCGGTCTTGCGAATCGAGCTTTGGATGTTGTCGACCGGCGCGTAGGCGGCGACGACGAACAGCAACTTGTTGCTGAGGAAAACGGGCCGGTAGTAGATAGTCATGCTCTGCTGCTTGCCGTTGCGTGGGTCGGTGGTCAGCTCGGGAAGGGCGACCGAGGTGCCTTCCTTGAGCTTCGCCCAGGTTTTGGCCTCGATGCTGACGGCGCTTTGGGCCTGCTGGTTGGGGTAGACCGCCGCGTTGTCGGCGTTGTAGATGATGAAGCGCACCCGCTGATTCTGCAGGATTTTCTCCGAGTTCTGGATGAAGGCGGCGTTGGGTTCAAAGGCGCTGCGGGCGACGTTGACCTGCAGGGCGTTATCGGCGAGCACGTCCGTGTACTCCTCGAGCTGATCGAAGCTGTTGGACCAGACGTTGGCGGTGGTGGAGCGGATGAACAGCACCGACACGATCGCCATCATGACGAAGATGACGCCGAAAATCGCCAGCATCTGCTGATAAAGCATCTTCATGCTTGCGTGTCCAGGGCGGAGTCATCGAACTTGTAGCCGACGCCCCACACGGTCTGAATGATCTGCGGGCCGACCTTCTCGATCTTCTGCCGCAGCTTCTTGATGTGGGCGTCCACGGTCCGCTCGTCGCCGTAGTACTCATAGTCCCACACCAGCTGCAGCAGCTGCTCGCGCGAGAAGACCTGCTTGGGATTTTTGGCCAGCGTGTGCAGCAGGTCGAACTCCTTGGGCGTCAGCCCCTCGATCAAAGACGAGTCGAGGTAGGCCTCGCGCGTCTTGGTGCTGAGCTTGAAGTGCGCGGTGACCACGTCGAAGTCGCCGCTCGGGGTGTCGCCCTCCGCCGCCGGGGCCACCTCGACCTCCGCGCGCCGGTGCAGCGCCTTGATGCGCGCGACCAGCGTGATGGGGGAGAAGGGCTTGGTGACGTAATCGTCGGCGCCGAGCTCAAGGCCGAGCACCTGGTCGCTTTCGGAGTCGCGCGCCGTCAGCATAATCAGCGGCACCGTCGCCGACAGCTTGCGAATCTCCTGGGCCACCTGCATCCCGTCCATCTTCGGCAGGTTCAGGTCCAAGGTGATGATGTCGAAGCTGTCCGGTGCGGCCTTGAACAGGGCCAGACCCTCCTCGCCGTCGTACCCGTTGACGACCTCCCACTTCTCCTTCTTGAAAAACATGTCCATCATCTGAGCAACGCTTTCGTTGTCTTCAATCATCAGAATTTTCATATCTTACTCCTCAATTGTCTGCTGCCTGCGCCGTTTTCCGGGCGTTTCGGGACCGCGGCCGTGGCCACGTTGGCCGCGCTTTTTGCGGTTGGTTTCTTCATGTTTCAGATTAGCACGCCACCCACGCTTTGACAAACGATTCCAAGCCGTGCTACCATATAGGGTGCAATATCGGGGGTGTAATGGTCTCGACATTTGTTTTGGCACGTGTGGTGCACTCCGGAGTCCGGCTCCGTCATCAACGGACACAGTTAATTTAACTGCAAACAACGAAAACTCTTACGCTCTGGCTGCTTAATCGCGTCTTAGCGTGATCCTCCCGTTGTCGCTCAAGCGGCGGATCTGGGTCTCAAATTAATTGGGCTACGGTCGCTGTTCCCGTCTGCATCAGCGACAAGAGATTATCAGACTAGCGCTTGCGGGTTAGCCCTGTGATCTGGCGCGCCGCCTGCGCGAACTTCAAATAAGCTCACTATGAGTGTAGAGCTGCACGTCGCGGGGCTGATGGACAGGAGTTCGATTCTCCTCACCTCCATTGGAGATCTAGAATGCCGGTATACCGGCATTTTTTTGTGCCTTTAGTTTCAAGAATTAACGCTGATTTACTATGTCGGGTAACATTTTGGTAACATCAAAAAATTGCTGGGCAGGCGGTGACCGCGGCCGGCGATGTAAGACCGCGTGCCTGTGCCCTATTATGGTCTCACGAATCCGTGAAGCGGCCGCGATTGAAATGTGAAGAATTATCATCACACGGCTGGGCGTCCGCCTGCGGACCGATGCTGGCCGCAGGCGTTAGTGCGATAATGAGTCAAAGTGGAGGTGGGCTTATGGGGGACCTGTTGGGGATGCTGCTGGAGTTTCTGCTCGAGCCGGTGATCGAGTACCTGTTTGCGCCGAGTTACGCGCCGAACCGGCCGCGGCGCAACCGGGTGCGCTTCGGCATCGCCGGGGTCGTCAACCTCGTCGGCGTCGGGTTCAGCGGCTGGCTGCTCTTTGCCACGCTGCGGGGGCGCCTGGAGTGGGGGCTGGTGTTGGTTGCACTGCTGCTGCTCGCGCTGTTCGTGGGTCTTTTGGTGCGGCTCGCCGTGACGCTGGTACGCGGGCGCCGCGCCGCGGCCAAGGCCAAGCCGCAGCGGCCCGCGGCCGACGGGTACCGCGAAGATCACCTGTAAATCGTAAACATTTTGGAACACGTGTCTAGCTTTCGTGGTACAATTAGGGCAACATTTTGGTACGGGGGTCTTGCCCATGGAAAAGTATTACATTGTTGATAGTTCCATTCTGCCCGAGGTGGTCGATAAGGTGATCAAGGCGCGCAACCTGATCGAAAACGGCCAGGTGCGCCAGGTCTCCGAGGCGGTCAAGATGGTGGGCATCAGCCGCGGCACGTACTACAAGTACAAGGACTATGTCTTCATGCCGGACGCCGGACTCACCCAGCGCAAGGCCGTGATCTCGCTGATGCTGCACCACGACCGCGGCATCCTGTCGGAGGTGCTGAACACGATGTCGGCGGCCGATGCCAGCATCGTGACGATCAACCAGAACATCCCGATTCACGACTGGGCCAGCGTGGTGATCTCCTTTGACATCTCCAACCTCAAGGGCACGGTCGACGACCTGATGGCGTCGTTGAAGCGCTCCCGCGGGGTGACCGACGTGACGCTGATCTCCGTCGAGTAGGCACGACGCGAACCACGAATTGAAGCACGCAAGGGCTGGGACTCACCCGGCCCTTTTTTGCTGCCCAAAACCGGTCTCAGTCGTAGGCGTTGCCGCCGTTGTGGCCGCCGACCAGCCCGGCACGCGAGATGGCGGTGGCGCCCTGCAGCAGACTGGTGGCGTAGACCAGCCGGGTGAAGCCGAAGCGGGTTCTGATGGCGTCCAGCGCGCGGTTGAGGTCGCTTCGGTGCAGCTGGGTGCGCACCGGCTCCAGCAGGTTGAGCTGTTCGCCGCAGTCGGGGCTCAGGTGGCCGGTGCTGACGGCCACGTTGCGCACGACCTGACCGTCCCAGGCGCTGCGAAACAGGCGCACCAGGGCGGCGCTGAGCTCTGCGTCCTGGTTGGTCGGGGGAATCGTCGCGCTGTGGCTGAAGCCGGTGCGTTTCTCCTCCTCGCTGGCGGCGTAGGAGAAGCCGATGCTCAGGCTGACGCGCCCGGCCTTTTGGTGGTGATGGCGCAGCCGGGCCGCGACCTGCTGGCCAATCTCGGTGACCACCCGCTCGATTTCGGCCTGCGTCGCGTAGTCGCGCGGCAGGACCTGCGAGTTGCCGATGCTCGGGGACTTGACCCGGTGCCGCCGAGACAAGACGGTGCGGTCGATGCCCCAGGCCAGGGCGTACAGCTGCGTGCCGATGACGCCGAACTCCGCCTTCAGCGCGGCTTGATCGAGGTGGGCGAGATCGTACACGCTGGTCACACCGAGGCGATTCAGGCGCCTGGCGATGCGCGCCCCGATGCTCCAGATGCTGTCCAGCTCGGTGATCGGCCAGATGCGCGCGGCAAAGGTGGCGTAGCTGAGCGTGCCGATGAGGTCGGGCGTGTGCTTGGCAAAAAGGTCCAGGGCAAGCTTGGCCTGAAGCGGGTTCTCGCCGATGCCGATGGTGACGTACAGGCCCAACTCGCGGTGCACCGTGTCTTGGATGCGGCGGGCGACGGCGTAGGGCGAGCTGCCGAAGAGGCGCCAGGAGCGGGTGACGTCGAGCACCGACTCGTCAATCGAGTAGGGCCAGCAGTCCCCGCCGGCGGTGAAGCGCTGAAAAATCGCGTTGATGGCGAGGTTGCGCTTGATGTACAGGTTCATGCGCGGCGGCACGACAATCAGCCGCGGGTCCTGGGGCAGGTCGCGCTGGCGGCTGACGTTGGCCTGCAGACCGTAGCGCTTCTTGGCGGTCGGCGAGGTCGCCAGAATCAGGCCGCCGTTGGTGTTTTCCTGCTCGGACATCACCACGAGCGGCGTCTTGAGCGGGTTCAGGTGCCGCGCGACGCACTCCACGGAGGCGTAAAAGGACTTGTTATCGATCAGGAACACCACGCGGTGGGCTTCAGCTGCGTACGTCATGGAATCACCTCACGCTCATTATACAAACGTATGTTCGTAAAACGCAAGGTGGGAAGCCGCGGTGTCATGATCGGGCTGTGGCGCGCGGCAGCAAAAAAGGACGGGTCCATTGGACGCGTCCTTGAGATTGGCGAGGCTCATCGATGTGGTGCCGTTGGCTGCGCTCAGTGCGAGTCGGCGGTCAGCGGCGCGAGGTCTGGCGCCGTCCACCAGCTCGTGCCGGGGTGGGCCGCCACCAGGTTGGTGTCCGTGGTCAGCACCAGCAGGCTTGTGGCGGTGCGCCGCACGGCCGCCGTGGCACTATTCATGAAGTAGCGCTTCTCCTGAAGCGTCATGCTGGCGGGAAAATCGGTCATCAACAGGAAGCGGCGGCCGGCGAACAGGCCGCGGAAGAGCTGCAGGTACAGGCTTTGCGCCGGAGTCAGCGCGGCGGCCGGCTCGTCCAGCTGCATGAGATCGCGTTGGATGGCCTGCGGAATCAGGTCGGTCGGCTGGGTCTGCCCGTTGATCAGCAGGTTGGCGCGGACGCTGAGGTAGGGCACGATGCCGGTTTCGTGCTGGTCGACCATGCCAAGGGTTTTGATTGCGCCGCTTGCGACGAAGGCCTGGGTGTAGCTGCGGGCCGTGGTGGCCAGCGCGGCGGCGTCCTGGGCGTAGATGAAGTACAGGTCGGCCGGGGTGAAAAGCTGCTGCAGGCGGGCCTGGAAGGCCGTGGCAGCGTGGTTGTGAAAGATTGGCATATTGGGCCCTCCTTTTTGGGTGGAATTAGGCGGCTTGACGCGGATGGCGCAGCCGGAAGCGCTGATGCGTCAGCTGGCAGAGCCAAGCCGCGGCCTGGCCGACGGTGGTTGCGCCGACCACGGCCGCGAGGGTCCAGACCTCGCCGCTCAGCGCAAGCGCCGGTTTGGGTCCGAGCGGCTGGTTCGGGGCCAGCAGGCCGGGGCCGCTGAAGGTGGTGACGTGCTGGTGCATCAGCTGATTGAGGTCGCGGGCGACCGTGCCGTCGGTCAGCGTGCCCTTGAGCTGGTCGTTGAAGGTGGTGCGGGTCAGGTGGCCGAGCCAGTCGGCGACGGTGGTGCCGAACAGCAGGCACAACAGCCAGATGCCGAGGAAGGCGGCTAGGGCGACAATCAGGCCTTCAAGCAGGTACTGGCCGAGGATGGCGCCGGTGGGTTTGCCGACCAGCATGTAGGCCAGGCTCTCCTCGCGGCGCCGGTGGGCGAACACGAGCGCGAGCACGAAGCTGACCAGCGCGGTGCCGGCGATCAGGGCCGCCCAGGTCCAGAGGATGCGGACGTCCAGCTGGCCGTAAGTGGCCTTGACGCTGCTCACCAGCTGGCCGGCCTTGCTGACGGCGCTCGGGGTGAACTGCGCGAGCCGGTCGCTGAAGTTCTGGCGCATGCCAAGGCCCTGGGCGCGCACGGTGAGCGTCACAATGCTGGCGGCGCACAGCAGCAGCACAAAGCCGAACTCGGCCAGGTAGGCACGGCGGTGGTACCGCAGCGCCGCGAACGTGCGCGTGAGAAACTGCATGTGACCGCCTCCTTGCCGTCATTCGAATTTGAGGTGTGACCACCTCGACACTAATGAGTATAGCCGGGACTTTTGAATAATATATGAAGTTCCCCGGAAGAAACGCCCCGCGCACGCGACGCCAAAAGCGGCCGGTGCGCGCCAGGATTCTGGCGTGCACCGGCCGCGTGACCGTGCGTTACTGATCGGTTGTGTCGTCTTCCGCGGTATCGGCGGCCGCATCGGCTTGGCCGGCCACCTTGGCCGGCCAGGCGGAAATGACGTCCGGGTCGGTCTGGACCTCGGGGGCGTCGGTCTGGTAATCGGCGATGGTCGGGCTGTTCGGGTGCTGGGAAAACAGCGACGTGGAACGCTTGCCGAGGGTGCGCTCCTGCTTGAGCATGTTGGCCAGGCTGCGGTTGAACATGACCTTTTGCGGGTTGACCGGCGTAAAGCCGGCGGGCACGTAGAAGCGCAGCAGGTTCTTGGTCGCCAGCGTGTCCGACAGCGTCAGGCGTGCGTCGACGCTGGCCTGGGCCGCATCGAGCTTGCGCTGCAGCGAGGCGGTCGGGGTGACCACCTCACCGGTGCGGTTGCGGTACACGGTGCTGCCGAGCACCGTGTACTGCGGGGTCACGAAGTTGTGGTTGCGGAAGGCCACGACCGGGTCGTGCTGCGGCGACAGCAGGTCGGTGCCGAACTGCACCAGGGGCTTGGTGTCGACGCCGGCCAGGTGCAGCAGGGTGGGCAGCACGTCGATCTCGCCGCCGTACGTGTGGTTGATGCCACCTTTTAACCCCGGCATGTGGAAAATCAGCGGCACGCGTTGCAGGTTGGTGTCATCGAAACTGGTCCAGTTGGCGGCGGTGTCGCCGGTGGAATCTGAGGTGCTTGAGCTCAGCAGGTCGGACAGCGTCTGGTTGCGGTCGTTGGAGATGCCGTAGTGATCGCCGTACATCATGACCAGGCTGTTCTCGTACAGCCCGCTTTGCTTGAGGTAGGTGAAGAACTCGCGCAGGGCGGCGTCGAGGTAGTGCGCGGTGCGGAAGTACCCGTTGATGTAGGCGTCGCTGGTGCCGGCGTCCGGGAAGTCCGTGTCCGAGTTGGCGATGTAGAACGGGTAGTGGTTGGTCGTCGTGATGATTTTGGCGTAGAACGGCTGCTGCAGGTGCGTGAGGTACTTGCTGGTCTCGGCGAACATCAGCTTGTCCTTGATGCCGTACTCCGTCGTGGTGCCTTTCTCGTGGTTGTAGAAATCCCCGTCGAAAAAGTAGTCGTAACCCAGGCTCTTGTAGGTGTTCGAGCGGTTCCAGAAGGTGCCGTCGCCGCCGTGGAACACGGCGCTCGTGTAGCCGGCGTACTGATCCAGTAGGGCCGGGGCGGCCTGAAAGGTGTTGTCGGTGCCGAGGCTTGAGAACAACGATCCCGTCGACAGGCCGAAGGTGCTGGTCTCGAGCATGTTCTCCGCGTCCGAGGTCTTGCCGAGGCCGACCTCGTGGAAGAAGTTGTCGAAGCTCAGCGTGTCCTGTTCCTTGATCAGCGAGTTGAGGAAGGGTGTGACCTCCTGGCCGTCGATCTTGGCGCCGATCAGGAACTGCTGGAAGGACTCCAGGTGAATGATGATGATGTTTTTGCCCTTAGCGGCGCCGAAGTATTCGGTGCTTGGCTTGGCGTAGTGGGCCTTGGTGTAGGCCAGCACGTCGTCCATGTCGGCGCTGTCGGCGGTGGCCCGAACCTGGTTGTTCTGCACCGTCTGGAAGGCGTCGTACACGGTGAACGGGGCGAGGCCGAGGTACTTGACGATGTAGTTGCGGTCGAAGGTGCGGGTCAAAAGCTGCGGCCGGTTCAGCTCGCTGATGGTCATGTTGAGGCCAAACAGCGCGACGGCCACGGCGGACACCGCCTGCGGCACGTGGTAGGGCAACGGCCGGGTGTCCAGACGCAGGCCGAAGTGCGGCCACTTCAGCGGCTGGTGGTGGATGTAGCGCCAGATGTTGACGACGCCGTAGCCCAAAAAGCCAAGCAGGATGGCCGCAAAGTCGCAGACGAACACGAGGTCGCGCCAGATCACCATGTTGATGAACGAGCCGCCCAGCCCGGACGAGACGTTCTTGACGCTCATCACGGTGCCGACGGTCATGAAGTCCGAGAACTCGCGGTAGTACAGGACGTTGATGACCAGCAGCAGGCACAGCAGCACGTAGACGATGCCGCCGACCGCGTAGCCGGCTTTGGGCCGGCGCGGGTAAAGCCCGAGCGACAGCAGTGCGGCCGAGGTGCCCAGCGGGTTGAAGAACAAGATGACTTGCTGCAAGATGCCGGTCGCGCCGAGCCGAAAGTCAACGTAGTAGGCGAACAGGGTCTTCAGCCAGATTAATATTAATAGTAGGCTTAAGAAGCCGAGGCGCGTGGTGCGCACGCGCGTAATCAGGTTTTTCACGGTATCCTCCCGTTCGTAAGGTTCCGTTTCATTGTACCCGTAACGCTATTGGGGGGCAAACGAATTGCGGTGGCGGCCGCCTTTTGTAAGAATGACTTAAACGCTGCACGGCGGTAGGCACGGTCTGTTAGAATGAATGGGCGATTGGAGGAGCTTATGCTGTTTTTGGGACCCGTGTACCAGGTTGTGCGCGCACACCTGGAGGGGCGCATCAACCACTTTCCGTTGGTGCGCCTGATGATGTACAGTCTAGACAAAACCATCCTGTACCTGCTGGCGTTCGCGCTGATCCGCGGGGTGTGGCTTTTTGCGACCAAGCGGCCGTGGCGGCTCGGCCACGAGCTCAAGGTGCACGTGTTCGCCGGCTACGTGATCCTGCTGCTGATGCTGACGGTGTTTCGCCAGTGGTACTACCCGTGGCAGCTGCACTTTTACTTCAACCACCCGCTGGCGGACATCAACTGGACGCCGATGGTCGAGACCATGAAGCTGCGGCTCGGGGCCTCGCAGCTGGATTTTTGGTACCAGTCGCTGGGCAACGTCGTGTGGTTCGTGCCGTTCGGCTTCGGCCTGGCGTGGCTGGCCCCGCGGCCGAGGCTCTGGCGGGTGCTGCTTGCGGGCATCCTGCTGTCGGTGATGATCGAGGGCCTTCAGTTCCTGCTGTACAGCGGGGTGGCCGACATCGACGATCTGATCTTCAACACGGTGGGGGCGCTGGTCGGCTACGTGCTGTGCCGGCTGGTGCGGCGGCCGAGGCGCCAATAAGATAGGTAACGCAGGGTGGCGGATGGCCACCCTTTTTGCGCGGCGGACCGATTAGTTGCGAGACTGCGCAAGAGGGGCTACGCTTAAGGCAACGGTCGGGCGCGGTTTTGCGCAAATCGAGGGCACTGCCGCACCGCGTTTTCAGTGCGCAGCCGATTGAATAACGAATCGCGCTGTCGCGACACGCTTCGTATTTTCAGAAAAAAAGTAAGCCACCGGTCGCTTTGTGAAAACGACGGCTGAAAATGTGGCGACACGGCGTCATTTTGCGAAATATTTGGCGTCAAGGGGGCAAAAATGGTTTTTTGTCCAAACGCCAGTCCCGTGCAGATCCGATGAATTTTGCGGCGACTGGTCGAGTCGTGCAACCGAATTCAGAATCCGGTTTCATGAACGCGACGGCCCCGCACCGGGCTTGCCTTGAAAACGAAATCACGATAAAATAACTACTTGTGACTTTTACGAAACGCAACCTGAGATGAAAAGAGGAAATTAAATGGCAATCATTATCGCGCTGATCCCGGCACTGGCCTGGGGATCAATCGGGCTAGTCAGTGCTAAATTGGGCGGTAACGCATACCAGCAGACGCTTGGGATGACGTTGGGGGCCCTGGTGTTCGGCATCGGCACCTGGCTCATCGCCCAGCCGGCGATGGACGCGAAGGTCTGGGCGCTCGGCATCCTGTCCGGGCTGTTTTGGGCCCTGGGGCAGAGCCAGCAGTTCCAGACCATGAAGTACATCGGCGTCTCCATGACCGTGCCGATGTCGACGGGGATGCAGCTGGTCGCCAACACCCTGGCCGGCGCGCTGCTGTTCCACGAGTGGCAAAGCGGCAAGGACGTCAGCATGGGGCTCTTGGCCCTACTGTTTTTGGTCCTCGGCGCCGTTTTGACCTCCCGCAAGGAAAAGGCCGCGGCCGGTGAGGGGCAGACCAAGCTGGCGCAGGGGCTGCGCACCCTGATTTTCTCGACCGCCGGTTACGCCGGCTACACCATCGTGGTCAACGCCGGACACCTCGATGCCACCGCCGTGGTGCTGCCTCAGGCGGTCGGCATGGTGGTCGGCGCGCTGCTGTTCGCCATCGGCCACGACGCCTTCAACAAGGAGACCGGCAAGAACGTGCTGACCGGGCTTTTGTGGGGCACCGGGAACGTGTTCATGCTGATGGCCATGGCCCAAGTCGGGCTGGCCATCGCCTACTCGATGTCCCAGATGGGTATCGTGATTTCGACCTTCGGCGCCATCTTCCTGCTCGGCGAACGCAAGACCCACAAGGAGATGACCTGGATCGCC
The DNA here is from genome assembly GCF_020180945.1 of Lacticaseibacillus kribbianus. Classification (GTDB taxonomy): domain Bacteria; phylum Bacillota; class Bacilli; order Lactobacillales; family Lactobacillaceae; genus Lacticaseibacillus; species Lacticaseibacillus kribbianus. Next base: position 684,683 of record NZ_JAIPUL010000001.1, read on the forward strand.
TGGGGCTCGATTCTGATCATCGCCGGTGGCGTGGTCTTGGGCATGATGAAGTAGTCCGGTGCTATAATACGTAGGGGTGTTACCGACTGGTGACTTTTCACAATCGCAGTGGTCCACCTTGCAATTGCCCGAGAACATGCTTAAAGTTGAAACCGAATACTGAAACATCTTAGGAGGAATAGATTCTTATGGCTCACATTTCATTCGATTCATCCAAGCTGGGCAAGTTCGTGCACGACAACGAACTTGGTCAGATGCAGGCGCTGGTGACGGCCGCCGACACGGAACTGCGCGAAGGCACCGGTGCCGGTAACGACTTCCGCGGCTTCATCGACCTGCCCGTCGACTACGACAAGGACGAATTCGCCCGCATCAAGGCCGCGGCCAAGAAGATCCAGGGCGACTCCGAAGTGTTCGTTGCCATCGGCATCGGCGGCTCCTACCTCGGGGCCCGCGCTGCTATCGACTTCCTGTCCCACACCTTCCGCAACGCGGAGCCTGGGCGCAAGCTGCCGGAAGTCTACTTTGCCGGCAACTCCATCTCCAGCTCCTACCTGTCCGACCTGCTGGACGTGATCGGCGACCGCGACTTCTCCCTGAACGTGATCTCCAAGTCCGGGACCACCACCGAGCCGTCCATCGCGTTCCGCGTTCTGAAGGCTAAGCTGATTGCCAAGTACGGCAAGGAAGCCGCCAAGGATCGTATCTTTGCGACGACCGATCGCGCCAAGGGTGCCCTGAAGGATGAATCCGACGCCGAGGGTTACGAAGAGTTCGTTGTCCCAGACGACATCGGCGGCCGCTTCTCCGTGCTGTCCGCCGTTGGCCTGCTGCCAATCGCCGTTGCCGGTGGTGACATCGACCAGTTGATGCAGGGTGCCGCCGACGCGCGCACCGAGTACTCAAGCGCCGACCTGACCAAGAACGAGGCCTACCAGTACGCCGCGTACCGCAACATTTTGTACCGCAAGGGCTACACCACCGAGCTGCTTGAAAACTACGAGCCAACCCTGCAGTACCTCGGCGAATGGTGGAAGCAACTGATGGGCGAATCCGAAGGCAAGGACCAAAAGGGCATCTACCCATCAAGCGCCAACTTCAGCACCGACCTGCACTCCCTGGGTCAGTACATCCAGGAAGGCCTGCGCAACCTGATGGAAACCGTCGTCTGGGTTGAGCAGCCGAACCACGACCTGACCATCCCGGCCGAGCCGGGCTCCTTGGACGGCCTGAACTACCTGGAAGGCCGCTCCATGAGCGAAGTCAACCGCAAGGCCTACGAAGGCGTTGTGCTGGCCCACACCGATGGCGGCGTGCCGGTCATGACCGTCTCCATTCCGAAGCAGGATGCCTACACGCTGGGCTACCTGATCTACTTCTTCGAAGCCGCGGTTTCCATCTCCGGTTACCTGAACGGCATCAACCCGTTCAATCAGCCAGGGGTTGAAGCCTACAAGAAGAACATGTTCGCGCTGCTCGGCCGTCCGGGTTACGAAGACATGACCAAGGAACTCAACGCACGCCTGTAATGGCGCGGCGTACACAGATTGGAAGCCCACTCGTGGGCTTCTTTTTTTGACACATCAAAAACGCGGCGGCCTGCAATTATAGCGGGCCGCCGCGTTGGCGTTGAAACCTCAGTTGGTGGTGCTAGTCCCGGTGGCGTAGTTGATCGTGTAGCCGTCCTCAACGTTAAAGATAAAGACGTTGAAGCGGATGGTGTTGTCGCCGATGGACTGGGCGCGCATCTGGACGCCGCGGGCGACGAGCTCCTGGCCGCGGTAGATTGGGCGCACCTCGTAGCGCACGTAGCGGCGGCTGCTGCCCTTCAGGTACGTGGCGATGTCCATCTCGTGCGCAAGCATCAGCGGGTTGTTCAGCGACTGGGTGCCGGTGATCAGGTTCTTGGGGTTGTTGTTCTCCCCGGACAGCTGGAAGCCGATCAGATGGCTACGGTTGTACAGCCAGCCGTGCGCGGTGCGCCGATTGTGCCAGCCGGTGGGGTCCCAGGTCAGGGCCGTGCGCGCCTCGGTCGGCATCAGGCTGGTGTTCAGCATGGCGTCGGCCACCACGGCGCGGTTGTAGCCGTCTAGGTCCGCGTAGCGCTCCCAGGCGCCGTGCGCCGTGCTCAGCTCCGCGGCGGAAAAGCCCGGCGCGTTGTTGTCGACGGTCAGCTCCTGGTTACCGGCGTAAGTCTTGGCGGCTAGCGCTGCGGGCGTGGTGCCGCGGCTGACGGTGGCCGGCTTGTGGCTGGCGCTGGCCTTTTGGCTAGTGCCAGCGTTTTTGCTGGTGCCTGCGGCCTCGGTCGCCGCCTTGCTTGCGCTCTCGGCGCTGGCGCTTGACGCCGCCTTGTCCGCCGCAAGGTCGTCCTTGAGGCTTGCAATCTCCGCCTTGGTGGAGGAGAGGTCGTGGTCGACGTCCTTGATGGCGGCCTGCAGGCTGCTGGTGGCGGCCTTGGTTGCCTTGACACTGGTGCTGAACTTGGTGACGGCCGGGTCCTGGGTCTTCTTTGCGGGTTCGGCGCTGCAGCCGGCCAAAAGGAGCAGGCCGAGCACGAGGCCGCTGTGCATTATTTTTTTAATCATTAGCGTTTCGCCTTTCGATAACCGGCCGCCTGGGCCTCCGCCTCAGTAGCAAAGTACACCGCGTTGGCCGGGTTCATGTGGTAGCCGGCCTGACCGGGCACGTGGTAGATCTTGGAGTTCACGTTGCCGATGATGCGCTTGGCCGCCCCTGTGTCCAGCTTGCCCTGGGCGCGGGCACCCCCGGTGCTGCGCGCCGCGGCCGCTTTGCGGCTGGCGGCTGCCGCCGCTGCCGCCCGGCTGCTGCTGGCCGCCGCCTGCGCCTTGGCCTGGCTTGCAGCGACGGCCTTGGCCTTGGCTGCCGCCGCGGCCTTTGCCTTCGCGTCCGCCTTGGCCTTGGCCTCAGCTGCGGCCTTCTTGGCGGCCTCCGCGTCCGCTTTGGCCTGGCGAATGCTTTCCGCCTTGGCCGCCTCCGCCTCGCGCTTCGCCTGCTCGGCCAGCAAGGCGTCGCGCTCCTTGCTCAGCTTGGCGAGCTTGGCGGACTTGGTGTCAAGTGCCGCGGCCAGCGTCACCTTGGCCTTGGCGGTCTTGTCAGCCGCCTTGCGCTGGGCCTGGGTGATGCGCACCGGCGCCGGCTTCTGCGCCTCGGCGTTATTGGCGCAGCCGGTGGTCACCATCAGCGCGGCGACTGCAATTGCGAGCAGACCGCCGCGTCGTTTCGTCGATTGTCTCATATGTAGGTTTCCCCCCAACTTTTTCTCCCGTACCCCTTTATTATCCGGGATAACGCGCGGCTTTGCTAGCCCTGTAAGCGTTTTTGTTCATAGGCTTAAGTTTTGACGTTCGGCTTTGACCGCGGCGGGTTGCTGTGCTAGCGTTAAAGTAACGACTAATGAAAATAGGTGAGCAGTATGTTAAACATCGGAGTGATTGGACTGGGCAACATCGCCCAAAAGGCCTACCTGCCCGTGTACGCGCAGATGCAAGATCAGGTGCAGTGGTACCTGGAAAGCCGCGACCTGGCCAAGGTCACGCGGCTGGCCAACCAGTTTCACATGGTGGCAGCGGGGACGGACATCGCAGCGCTCGACCAGCTGAGCCTCGACGCGGTGATGATTCACGCCGCCACGCCGGTGCATTACGACTTGGTGAAGCATTTCCTGAGCCGCGACGTCAACGTTTTCGTGGACAAGCCACTGGCGACCACGCAGGAAGAGGTGACGGAGCTGTACCTGCTGGCGGCCCAGCACCGCAAGCTCCTGACGGTCGGCTTCAACCGCCGCTTCGCCCCGCAGATGCAAAGCCTGGCTGCGCTTGAGAACAAGAACGCGATCACCGTGACCAAAAACCGTGTGGCCGATCCCCAAGAACCACAGCACGCCATCTTCGACCTGCTGATCCACCCGCTGGACACGGCGCTCACACTGGCCGGTTTTCCCGAGGAGCCCAAAGCCCGCTACAGCCTGCACCTCAACGACAAGGGGCTGCTCGAGCAGGCCAGCGTGACCTTCACGGCGGCGGGGCTGCGCGCCACGGCCTCGATCAACCTGGTGGCCGGCTGCAACCTCGAGGAGGCGACGGTGGCGACCACGGCCGGCGTCGCACGGGTCCAGGACCTGAGCCGCCTCCAGCTTTACACCGGCGCCAAGGTGACCAGCTCGCAGGCGCCGGACTGGCAGCCGATGCTCGAGACTCGCGGTTTTGCCCCGATGATTCGCGCCTTCGTGGGCGCGGTGGGGCAGGCCACAGCCAACCCGGTGGCACCACAAACAAGCCGCTTGACGCACGCCATCCTTACGGACATGGTCAAGCAGCTCTGACAAAAAAGGCGGTCGCGCTAGCCTTGGCGGTGGTTGACGATGCCGACAATGCCGCAGGTCAGCGTGATCGCACCGGCCAGCAGGGTGAGCCCACCGGCAACCGTCGTGACGATGCCTTGGGCGAGTGATGATTGGGTCATGGTGCACCTCCTTGGGTGAAATGATCTGAAAGGGACGGGAATGTAATGTACCAGACACGCTTCATGAAGCAGGCGGCGGCCGCGGCCGCCGTGAACCTAACGCAACAGGACGGCGGACCGTTCGGCTGCGTGATTGTGAAGGACGGCGCCGTGGTGGCGACGGGCCACAACCGGGTGCTTGCCGACTGCGATCCGACCGCCCACGGCGAGGTCGTCGCGCTGCGGGCCGCCGGAGCGGCCCTTGGCACCCACGACCTGGGTGGCTGTGAGCTGTACACCAACGCGATGCCGTGCCCGATGTGCCTGGCGGCCATCATGTGGGCCAACATCCGCGTGGTGTACTACGGCAACACGGCAGCGGACGCTGCGGCCATCGGCTTTCGCGACGCGGCGATGTACGACTTCATCGAGCACCACCTGCAAGGCGACGCGTTGACCTTGGTGCAGCACGACCGCGGCCTGACGCTGCCCGTGTTTGAGGCCTACAAGAAGGCTTCGCACCAGCTCTACTGACCGCAAAGCACGTTTACCCCATGTTTACAAATCGGAACCGAATTTTTACCCGCAGCGGCACGAATCGATACAATCCGGCGCTAAAGTTGAGGCGAAAACAGGAGGCGATGACAATGTTACTGGGATGGCTGGTACTGGCGGTCGCACTGCACGGGGTCACGCTGTGGGCGATGTGGGGCCGGGCGGACCTCTTGATGGCGAAGGTCAAGGTCTGATGTAGGCGTAGCCCTCGTGCTGGCGGCGCGCGAGCTCAAAGACGCCGGCCGGCACCACGGTGAGCCCGGGCTGCAGGTTCGCGGCCGCAATCTGGTGGCTGGCCATGGCGTTGGCACACGCGGCGACTTCGACGCCCGCCTCAAGCAGTGGCGCGAGCACCTGGTCGCTGCCGCGGCGGGCGCCTTCGATGGCGGGGCCGTTGATCAGAAGTTCGACTTGGCCCGAGACGCCCTGATCCGCGGCGGCCTTGAGGTAGTTCACGATGTTGCCGGTGACGACCGGCCACTTGGCGGGTTCGTCGAGGTGAAAGATGACATTCATGCGCTTTCCTCCCTTGGTTGCGCGGTGAGCCGCGCAGGTTCATCATACCACGGCGAGGGGGCCGAAAACCGGGGCGCGCGGCGGCGTGTCCCGGTTTTTGATGCGGACGGTGGCGACCCACCGAGAATTTGAGGAATTCGCGAAAAAAGTTCGCGCAAGGCGTTGACACCGCCGCCGTTTTCACCTAAACTAATAAACGTTCGATAAGTTATTGGGTAGTAGCGAAGTGGTAACGCAGTGGACTCTGAATCCATAATCATAGGTTCGATCCCTATCTACCCAATTATCCCGCGTCGGTCGACGCGGTTTTTTTTATTCTCAGACGAGTACCGGAAAGAAAATTGAGAAAAGTGTGGTTTTGCCGTTGACAACGTCCCCATTTTCTCGTAAACTGATACTCGTTCGTTAAGTCATTGGGTAGTAGCGAAGTGGTAACGCAGTGGACTCTGAATCCATAATCATAGGTTCGATCCCTATCTACCCAATCATCGCCGTCTCGGTTCGCCGAGGCGGCTTTTTTGTGCGCCAGGGCGGAGGAGGGCACTGAGCGGGTCGGGTAGCCCAGCGATGGTCGTTGGGCCGGGTTATGGCCCGGGTGTCGGCGTGCAGCCAGCAACTCGTGCGTCGCTAGCCGCGCCCGCGTTCCCCCGCGCGGCCCGACGATACCATCAGGGGTGCCGTTACCTGATGTCCGCACGAGCATCTGGCTTGCCATCTGCGGGCAAAGCGCGGATAATGAGCGCACCACAACCTTGGAGGTGTGACATGAGCAAAGCACGTGTGAACGCACTGAGCGACGGGGTCTTCGCAATCCTGCTCACCATCTTGATCCTCGAATTCCAGCCCGCAACGATTCGACCAGGCCAGCTCGGCGCAGTCGTGCTGCAGCAGGCGCCGCTGTTTGCCATGTACGCGCTGTCGTACTTTTACGTCGGCACCAGCTGGCTGTTTCACCACGACTACTTTCAGTACGTCAAGCACACCAACCGCACGCTGAACATCCTGAACCTCTTCATCCTGTTCACGGTCACCCTGGTGAACTACGCGATGGTGCTGTTAATTGAGGCACTGACCAACGGCGACGCCCGGGACATTCAGCTGGCCTTCGTCGTGTACGACGCCGTGGCGCTGATGATCTCGCTGTCGTTTCTGATTGTGTACCGCTACCTCGAGCGGCACCCGGAGCTGCAAAGTTTCACCGGCATCGAGCGCCACTACAACCGGATTCGCCTGGATCCGGCCCGGAGCGTCGCCATCTACCTGGCATCCGCTGCGGCGACCTGCGTGTCCAACCTGCTGGCGGGGGCGCTTCTGGTCACGGGCGTGGTGTTTCACTTCATCGCCTACCTGCGCTTCAGCCGCGTGATTCACATCGGGGTGCGCTCGCGCCGGCCCTAGATTTTTCACAATTACGTGTTACACTGGGGAAAAATGAGGGAGTGACGAAATGCGTTCGCAACGACAACTGGCGCTTAGAAAGCGCAAGAAAAAATGGCCCAAGGTGCTTTTGGGCATCCTGTTGGTGCTGGTGGTTTTGGGGGTAATCTTCGTGGTGAAATTTCCGACCATCAACAACGCCTGGCGCAACACGACGGGCACCGACACGCCGGCCGACACGGCGGTGAAGTCGACGCTGGTCAAGAAGATCGAAGAACAAAAAACCGGCAACAGCGCGGTTGACGCGCGCATTGACGAGGCGGCCAGCACCCTGAAGGCCACCAAGATGGCCACGATCGTCAAGGCGGCGGGGGATCAGACCGCGATGACCAGCCTGCTGAAGCAGACCACCGGCGCGACCAGCGAGCAAGCCAAGGCGGCGGCCGCGTTGCTGTTTGCCAGCCCCGAGCTGACCGACGTGCGCGAGGCGGTCGCGGCGGGGGACTGGGTCAAGGCCTACCAGGCTTACCGCGACCTGAACGGCAGCGCCGCGCTGAGCTCGCTCAAGGCGACACTTGGCCAGTACTGAGAAGTTTTAGGCGTCTGCAACTTTTTTTGTCAAAACGGTTGACGCACGGCCCCAAACCCGGTATAGTAGTTTTTGTGCTTGAGGCACAGAAACAATCATTGCCCGTTGGTCAAGGGGTTAAGACGTCGCGTTCTCAGCGCGAAAACACGGGTTCGAATCCCGTACGGGTGATAAAAGAATAAATTCGCAGCATCGAGAACCTCGGAGGGCCTAAATCAGGCAGCCGGGGTTTTTGTTTTGGGTGAGAAGCCCTGGATTGGGACGTGGCCTTCGGGTTGCAATGGGCCACATTCCGGGTGGCGAGCGGACCGCCAAGCACCAGACCGGCGCTGGTTGTGCTAGACTACAGATTAAGACTGAACCCGCTCGGCAGCGACGGGTCGCCGGAATTGACGGAGGTGCCTATGAATTCGATTACGTTATCCCTGACCACGGGGCTAAATCTAGCAACCGACTTGATTGTGCTGGTCGGGGCCACCGCGCTGTTTTACTGGCTGCAGTCGAGTTGGGCCAGCCCCTTTGTTGTGGCCCACAGGCGCGGCGTGGTGCAGGGCGTCAGCGCTTTTTACCTCCTCACGTTGTTGGCCTGGCAGATCGCGGGTGGGTTCGCCTGGCGCGGCGTCAACCTGCTCATCGTGGGGTTCTTCCTGCTCGCGCGCCAGTCGCGTGCGCGCTGGCAACCGGCGGTGGATGCGGGGCTTTTGATCGGCTACGCCGGGCTGGGGCTGGCGCACGGGATCACCGTGTTGGGCCTGGTTGCGGCGGTCGGGGCCGGGGTGGTCCTGATTGCGGTTGCGGCCGTGCCGAACTTCCGCCGACGTCACCGCTGGGCGGATGCCGGGTTCCTGGCGCTTTTTGCCGCAAGTGTCCTGATGATGCAGGCGACGCGGCAGGAATTGTCCGCCGGCCTTTGGGCGCACCAGCTCGGAAGCCTAGCGATTCTGGGCGGGCTGGTCCTGGCGTTTGACAACCGCATGCGGCGGGCGTGGCGGCGCAGTGAGCGCATCGCGGCAAGGACGCGCACGGACGAGTTGACCGGGGTGCAGAACTTCGGCACGTTCAGAACGGCGCTCGAGCGGCTGTTTGCGGATTTCACCAAAAACCAAACGCCGTACGCCGTGTTCGAGGGGGATCTCGATCACTTCAAGTCGATCAACGACACGTTCGGCCATCCCGGCGGCAACGAGGTGCTGCGCCGGCTGGCCCTAGAACTGGATGGCTTCGCGTCCGCGCTGCCGTTTCCCGCCACCGCGTATCGCCTTGGGGGCGAGGAGTTCGCCATCATCGCGGAGGCCAAGCTGTCGCAGGCCGAGGCGCAGGCCATCGGCGAGCGCTTCCTGGCGCTTTTGAAGCTGGTGCACTTCACGGCCGGAGACGCGACGCTGGCGCTGACCTGCTCCATCGGTCAGGCCAGGGTGCAGGAAGGCGACTACAGCGCGGAGGACGGCTACAAGCGGGCGGATCGCAACCTCTACCTGGCCAAGCGCAGCGGTCGCAACTGTGTTCGGGTTCAGCCGGATGCGCACCCTGACGCGTCGTGATGGACGAAGCAGGGGCGGAGTATGGCCGCACCTGAAGGCTGGGCTTTGCCACCGCGGTTCGGCGGTCGATCGTGGCGGTGGCGAGTCTGGTTGCTTTTTCACCCACCCGCGGTTTCCTTTTGCCGGCTGATAGGCGTACACTGAAGTTACACTTTGGAAAAGAGGGGCTCACAAATGAAGAAAGAAACCGCCTGCACATCGATCCTCGTTGGGAAGGCCGCAAGCATTGATGGCAGCACCATGATCGCGCGCAACGATGACACCTTCCACGTGCTTGCACCGCACCGCTTTTACATGCACCCGGCCTGGCGCGGCGAAAAGGGGCTGAGCGTCAAGTCGCCGCTTAACGGCTTCACCGCGCCGCTGCCGGAGAACGGCTACCGCTACAACGCGGTTCCAAACGTCGACACGGCCAAGCTCGGTGACTACGAGGAGAGCGGCATCAACGCGAAGAACGTCGCGATGTCCGCCACCGAAAGCACCTACGGCAACGAGCGCACCTTGGCCTTCGACCCGCTGGTTGAAAACGGGCTGGACGAGGACCTGATTGTCAACATGACGCTCCCGTTCGTCGAATCCGCGCGGCACGCCGTGGAGTACCTGGGTCAGCTGATCAAGCAGTATGGCTCGCCGGCGGGCAACTCCGTGCTTTTCTCCGACAAGGACAACGTCTGGTACATGGAAATCGTGACCGGGCACCACTGGGTGGCGCAGCGCATCCCCGACGACGCCTACGCGATTGCCGCCAACCAGGTCGCCATCCAGCAGGTCGACTTCGAGGATTCGGACAACTTCATCTGGAGTGAGGGGATCCGCGAGTTCGTTGAGGCGCACCACCTGAACCCCGACAAGACGGGCTGGAACTTCCGCCACATCTTCGGCACCATGAACGAGAAGGACCGCCACTACAACACGCCGCGCGTCTGGTACGGCCACCACATCTTGAACCCAGAGGTCCCGGAAGAACCCGAATCCGCGGAGCTGCCGTTCATCATGCACACCGACCACAAGATTACCCGCGAGGACATCGCGCAGATCCTGGGCAGCCACTACAACGAGACGCGCTTTGATCCCTTCGGCCACGGCGCGGACGCCGACCGCCTGCGCTACCGTCCGATTGGCTTGAACCGGACGCAAAACTCGCACATCCTGCAGCTGCGCGGCGACGCCGACTTCGGTCACGCCGCCATCATGTGGCTGAACCTCGGGATGCCGACGTACAGCCCTTACGTGCCGTTCTACTGCAACGCCGACGACACGGATCCAAGCTACTCGCACACGCCGGAGAAGCTGACGCTGGGCGTGGACTCCGCTTACTGGCTGCACCGCAGCCTCGGCGCGCTGGTGGAAAGCCACTACAGCAAGTTCATCCAGCAAAATCGCGACTACCTGACGGAACTGTCCCGCCAGTTCCGCATCCACGTTGCGGCCACGGACGAGGCGACCAAGGACCTCGAGGGGCAGGCGTTGACCGACGCGCAGACTCAGGCCAACTACAAGGTCGTGGCAGCGGTCAAAAAGGCCACGCAGGCGCAGATCGAAAGCCTTTTGATGCAGAGCATGGAGCTGTCGCAGCTCACCTTCAACATGGACAAGAACCTGTAACCGAACTTGGGCCGCAGCAGCAGTCGGATGACGACTGCTGCTGCGGCCCTTTTTGTCCTCTGCCGGCCGCCTCACAAAAAAAGCGCCCCCCTCGACCCTGAATCGAGGGGGGCGCTTCATTAAAAAATTGTCTGTCGTTGCCATAATCGTTAGCACGGATAACACGCGACAAGAAATATTATAACGTGAATGCGGTTTCGCGTCCAGTGAAATCGAATTCTTTTTTTGCGTTAACGGTTTCGGCCCGCGACTCGGTGTCGCCAGCCCCAGAAGGCGAGTGCCATCAGCGCCAGCAGCACTGCCGCGAGGGTCAGCCAGGCGCGGGTCTGACCCAGCGTTGCGACCTGCTTCGGGGTACTTGCCGCGGGCAGTGTCGGCACGCGGTGGGCCGTGACCAGCAGGCGCTCGGTGTTCACCATGTAAGGGGTGCAGGTCAAAAGGGTGACCAGCTCGCGCCCCGGCTCGATGCGCAGCACGTCGGTTCGCGTCGGGGCAACAATCAGGCGTCGCTCGATGGCATAGGTGCGCGTGGTGGCGCCGATGGTGACAAGGAAGCGGTCCCCGAGTGTCAACCGGTCGAGGTGGGTGAACAGCTCGTTGCCGAACAACCCGTCGTGCGCCGCGATCACGGCGTGCGTGTTGGGGTCGCCGCTTGGAAAACTGGTGCCCGGGACCACCACCGCGCCCTGCTGCAGCAGGGCCGGGCTCGAGACGTCGAAAAGCGGGACCACCAGCGCGAGCTTGGGGATGCTGACCTGGCCGACCAGGTGCGCCGCCGCGTCGGGATCGCCCTTGGCGGCGGCGAAGACATCGGCGTTTGGCACCAGTCCTGCGGCGGCCAAGACCTTGTTTTGTGCGGTTTTGGCGGCGATGGCCGCTTTCGCATTGGCCTGGCTGCGGGCCTGCGCCGTCGTCAGGACGTGCTGCGTCCACAGCGTGTTGACGGCCGGCGCGGCCAGCGCGATGGCCAACAGCACCACGCCGAGCACCAGCGGAATCAGACCGCGGAGGGACTTACGCGCGGACATGACGCCGCCGGTAAAGCCCAAGGCTCGTCAGTGCCGCCCCGAACAGGGCCAGCACCAGCAGGCTGAGCCCCCCGGTGGCCGGCAGGATGCCGGTCAGTGGGGTCTGCCACACGGTGATTGACGCGGCCTCATCCGTGCCGGGCGCCGCCTTGGCCACCGTGAACGAAATGCGAGGTGTCGCCGCACGGTATCCGTCCGCGGCGTCCAGCTGCTCGAGCGCGTAATCGCCCGCCTCAAGCCCCTCGACGCGGATCTGACCGTCCCCGTCTGCGGTAAAGCTGGTAGCCTCGTCCCGGCTGGTCACCCAGGTGAAATCATCGGGGGAGAACAGTGCGTACTGGGTGGTGCCGGCCTGCTCACGGCGGACAACGAAGCTGCCGCCGGCCACGGGTTGCTTATCGAAGGGGTTGACGGCCGTGAAGCGCTGCCCACCGGTTTCCACCGCTGCACTAGTTGCGTGCAGCACTGTTGGCGCATCGACTCCCTGCCAAGTGATGGTCAGCGTGCCGGTGATGTCGGCGGTCGGCTGCGGGTCAACCACCCGGCGTTGATAGGAGACCTGAATGGTCTTGCCGGCGAGCGCGGCTAGGTCGGCCCCGGCCGCTGCGGGCAGCTTGGCCAAATCAATCGCCTGGTTGAGCGTCAGCCAGTTTGCGGCAATCGGCGTCCCGTTGTGGGTCACGGTGACGCTGTCCGGAACTGGAACCGTCCCGTCCGCAGTCGCGCCGGTGGCGATGGTGAGGGCGGTGTAAGGTGAGGACTCAGCGGCCAGACTGCTTGGCAGCGTGAACTGCGCGGTGTAGGTGAGCACCGTGCCACGGGGGACGCTGTGCACGCCGGTGGTGATTGGGGTGTCACCAATCGTCAGGCGCAAATCAGCGCCGGTGCTCTTAGGGTACAGCGTGTAGTCGCGATCGGTGCCGTCGAGGCCAAGAATCGTCGGCTGCGGTTTCAGCAGGTCGCTAGGACCTGCCGTCTGGGCAAAGAGGTAGACGCGGTCCAGGTTGTCTGCCGTGGTGGGAAGCGCGGTGAAGGTGACGGCGCCGTCGACGGCCGTGGCCGTTTGAACCGCCTTGTAATCACCGACGTAGCGGTCCCAGTCGCGGGCAATCGCCGCTTGGGCGGCGAGTTGGCCGTCGGTGGCCGCTTTCTCGTCGAACAGCGTGGTGATGTCGTAGGCGCTGAAGGTTGCCCCGTTCACGCTGGGGAGCGCGGCGAGTTCGGGCATCGGCGCGCCGGTGTTCGCGGTGGCGGTGTTGTCGTTGGTCTGGGCCGGGTGGAGCACAACCGTGGTGGCGGCCCGCGCGTGTGTCGGATTCAGCGCGAGCCAGGCACCGAGTGCGACGAACAGCAGTAGCCAAAACTTTTTCATTCGGGGTTCCTCCTTTGGATGAGTCCAATCGTGATGAGAAGCAGGGCGACACCCGCGACGAGCCCGCCGTGCCCGCCGGTGGTCGGGAGAACGAGGGTGCCGGAGGTCAGATTGGTCAGCTCGAGCTGGTTGGCCGCCGGTCCGGGTGTCAGCTCGGCGGTCAACTCGCCGCCGCTGACCGCCGTCAGGGTGCCGCTGGGCGTCAGAGTGAACAGCGTGGTGTGGCCGTCGATCATCAGCTCGTGGCGCCCCGGAGCCAGACCACTGAAGCCAGTTGAGGTGTGGGTCGCGGTTTCGCTGCTCGGACCGTACAGCCTGGCGTTCGCCCAGTCCAGCGCGCCGGTCAGGGTGAAGGACTTGAGGGTCAGGACAGGTGTCGGCGGCGTGCCGGCGGGCAGCAGTGATGGCACGGAGACGTCTTTGTTGCCGATGATCTGGAAGGCGATGGTTGAGCTCGTGAAGCCGCTGGGGGCGGCCAGAGCCGCCGTGTAGTTCCCAGTCGGGAGCTTGACGGCCAGACTATCCTGTGCAGAAAATGTTTTCGTGTCTGTCCCGCGCGTGATGAGAAGGTCCGGCCGGCTACCGTCCGCCGCCTTGGGGACCTCCCAGCTCAGCGTCAAGGTCTTGGGGGTTAGCGTCATCGCGATCTCCTTTTGAGCCGAGAGATCATTGATTCGCTCGGTGTCGCTTGTGGTGACATAGTTAATCATCGGCTTGGCAACAAACGTGTATTGAATCGGCACGTGGTTGAGGTAGACGCTCAATGCAATTGTGAATTTGTTGGCGCCATTATCGGAAAAGGCGAGGGGGCCTCCCGGTTGGTAGTTCGGTGGGGTGTGCGGAACAGCATAGTAAGAGTGGTCGTCTAGGGCGATTTTCCAGCCATTGACACTGCTCACAATGGTTTGGGTGATGGTAATGGTCTGCCTGATTAGAGCGCCTTCACCCTTGGCGGCCACCGGTTGGTAGTAAAGAAACCAAGGCGGCGTGGTCGGAACGGTCAGCCGTGTGGCGGTGCTGACCGGCCAAAAGGTGCCGTCCTTGTAAGGTAGTGTTAGGATCACATCGTACGTGATGCGAAACCCGTCGCGGAAGGTGGGGCTGCTCGCCAGGGTCAGCCCGCCGACGGATAGGCTCGAGCCGTCTTGCTGAATGGCGGACGCGCTGTATGCAGGGGGAGAGGTGGCGGCAACCTGGTCATCTGCCGTTACGCGCAGCCAGTCAAGCTTCGGCGTCCCGGCAAGGGCGAAGGCCGGCCCCAGCTGATCCTGCCAGTCCGCGTTGATGATGCGGGAAAAGGCCGGCGCCACGAGCTGATTCAGGGCGCTGCGCCGCGCGTCCGGTGTGGCACCGTCGAGGATACGGCCGCCGCCACCGACGAGGATGCGATCGGCCGCCTCGTTCGGCACCGCCGCCATATCAATTAGGTCCCTGCGACTATCCGGAAGTGGTGCCAGTGAGCTCGAGACGATTGCTTGTGTTGCACCGGTGGCGGTAGCGGCGGGCGGACCTGCGGTAAGCGCGGCCGCCCCGTCGGTCAGTGTGATGATGCGCTTGGTGGCGGTCGGCCGTTCACCGGATTTTGAATCTACCAGCAGCGCGCTGGCGACCTGGAAGCTGCAATCGATGGCGGGGTCTGGATTGGCGGACAGCATGAGCGCGGTAAGGGCCGCGGGATCGTTGGTAAAGCGCCGGGTACCCGAAAGCTGCGGGACCGTGCTTTGAAGCGCGTCGCCGTTGCGGTGGCTGATGATGACCGCAACCTGGGTGTTGGCCGTCGCGGTCATCAGGCCGGCTGCCAGCTCGTCCAGCACTGCCGAAGCCTGCGCCTGCTAAGCCGGCGACACGGCGATCACCAGTACCAGGTCCTCGGCCTGGGTGGGTTGCGCCGGGCCGGCGAGTGTCTCGGTCGTGACGGTGAAGCCGGTGGTGGTTGTCTCGATGGTGCGCCGCGTCAGGCCGCCGCGGTTCGAGTCATCGGTGAAGGCGTAGTAGGCATTCCCGCCGACTGACACCTGCGGAATTGACGGGACTGCCTCAGCCGCCAGATTCCAGGTTGTGCCGCCACCCGAGAAGCCGGCGCTGGGGAAGGGATTGGTCGCGGCGGTCAGGTCACTTGCATTGAGTGTCTGAACCGGCAGCGCCAGCCAAATCGCTGCGGTCACGGTCGCTGTCAGCACCAACGCGGTCATGAGCGCCACCAAGGGGCGCAGGAGCCATCTACGAAGCATGGGGTCACCTCCAATTGTCGGTCATCAAGAGATTACGCCTAAGTGCGCAATTTTCGCTGTGATGGACCTCAAAATTTTCAGACCACGCGGCATGCTCTGAGCTGGCGGGCCCGAGGGGATGGCGTATAATGGTTGAAACGGAGGTAAACGATGAAATCAGTCCCATTCGCGCCCGCGCTGCGTCCGCTCTGGCAGCGCTTCACCCAATCCGCGTCGTATCGTCAACTCGAGGTGACCTACCCGGCCGATCAGATTCGGGCGGCGGTCGGGCTGCTCGGCTCGGCCATGACCGCGGTCACGCCGTTACCACCAGCCTCCTGGCATGTTTTTGAGCTTGCCAAGGGGTTGAACCACTTGGCCGGCTTCCTCAACCGGGCGACGACCAATCCTGAGGCGGTCACCGCACTGCTTGAGATTGCGCAGGCCTTCCTGTTGGTCGCCGCAAGTGCCAACCTGATCGGGTTGACCCCGGGCGAGGTGGTGAGCGCACTGCGACCGCACCACGCGGCGGCCAAAGCGGCGGTGACGCGTCCGGGCCAGCTTGACGTGATTGAAGATCCACGCCTACCTAGCTTTCACGAGGCGACCTACGTTGAGCTCATCACGACTGCCCAGGCGTGGGTGGACCGGTTTTTGGTTGCACCGATTGGCCGCAAACAGACCCTTAGCGCGGACTTATGCGGACTTTTGCTGACGGCGTTAGTCGAGGCTGGCTACAAGTGGCGCCGAAAGACTCCTCAAACTTGGACCCCGGCGATGCTTCAAGAGACAATGGTTGACTTGTTCGCCTGCGAGCTGCCGATCGATCGAACCACAGTCGGGTTGGTTGCGCCGCTGTTGCGCAATTTTCTCACTTTCGTGGGCAAGCAGGGATGGCTGCGACCGGAGGTGGTTGGCCGTGACCTGCGCGCGGTTGACGGTGCCGTGCCCGAAATGACGGCTGCCGCTGCGGACCCCGAGCGCTGGCACCCGCGCAAGCGCGTCGTGATGGCCATGGTGGCCGCTGGCATCGATCTGAGCGATGAGGCCGCGGTTCGCCGCTTCGCCCAGCGGTACGAGGAGGTGCAGGCGGTTCACGACGCGCTACACCTGCCGCGTTTTGCACAGTCGCCGCTGGTGTACCAGCCGGATGACCGCCACCAGGACCTGCCACACGTTGAGACGGCTGGCGATCGCCGGTGGACCAAGGCGACCGCGACGCGGATGCACAACGCCGGCATCGATGCGGCGCGCCTAGTGTGGAGTGACACGGCCAACGCCGCACTGCGTGAGCAGGTCGACCAGCAAAAGGCGGTGCTCGCCGTTGCGGCCTGGTACGACGGGCTGTACGCGACGGCGCTGCAGACGCCCAAGCGGTGGTCGGCGGCGGCCGCGGGACCGGTGCTCGCCGGGCTGCGGCGCACCGCCGACTTCGAAGCCTACCGAACGGTGCTGCTCGCGTTGATTTCGCAGCTTGGCCGGCACGAGACCCTGACGCCTCAGCAGGTGACCGAGCTGAGCGCCTTGCTCCGGCCGTTCGCCACTCCGACGGCGGATAGCGGCAAAATCATCTCACTGGCTTCCGTGCGTGCCCGCAAGATGCAGCGGCACCGGTGAGGCCAGAACGAAAGAAAGGGCGCTGACCGTTTCCTGTGGGGAAACGGTCAGCGCCATTTGGTGTTTTGTTGGCTAGGTGCTAGGGTCAGTACACGCGGTCCGAGTCACCGGTCGGCGAGTCGTTGGATGTATTGGCGTTGTTGTCGTAGACCTTGTACATCGCTGGCACGGTTTCACCGTTGCTAGTGGTGGTGGCCATGCTGGCGACCTTGTAGACGGTGTCGCCGTAGTCGTCCTCGCCATCGGATACGACGTTCAGGTTCCCGGTGAAGGTCTGAACGCGCTCGTCTTTTTCATAGTCGGTGTAATCCACCGTGTAGGTCATGTCGAAGCTGACCTGCCATGTGTTGACGTCGGTGCGCGAGACCTTGCGAACGTTGCCACCAAAGCCCGAGTAGGACACGTCGTCGCGCTTGGCGTAGCGGTCGCCGACGTCATGGAAGAACTTGTAGGCGTTGTTGGCGGTGTCTTGGAAGTAATCCGACAGGTCCGAATCGCTGTCGGACGACAGGGCCTGCACGCCACTCAGGACGTTGTAGACCAGATTGTCGGCCGTGTCCTCGCTCAGCGTCTTCTTGCTGTTCAGGCTGGCATCACCGTCGATGTTGCGGCTCACGTCGTAGTCGTTGGCCGGGTTGTACTTGCTCGAGGTGACGTCACCGGACTTGAAGGTCTTGGTGACGAAAAACTTCATGCCCTTGACGTACAGCACCGGCCCAATGTTAGCGGCGCCATCCTTGATCGTCCCGAGCTTGTCGCCGTTGGTGTCGGTGACCGTGCCACCCTCAAGATCGGAGTCGATGGCGAGCTTGACCGTGGTGAAGTCGAACGCGACTGGCTCCTGGCTGCCGTTGGAATCGACGGTGGTCTTCAGCTTGGCCGTGGCCTTTTTGCCCGCCACCTCGCCGCTGGCGGCGAAGGTGTAGGCTCCCGGCAGGAGCGGACCGGCCTTCACCGACTTTTTGCCGGCGGCGGTGGTCAAAAGGGTCTTGCCGTCCTGGGTCAGCTTGACGCCCGTACGCCGGGAACTCAGCGTGACGTAGGTCGGCGCGTCAGCGGTCAGCACGTACTTGGGGAAAAGCAGCCAGTGCTTGCCGCGCACGCCCAGGCGAACGCCGTAACGGGTGCTTGAGTGGCCCTGAATGCTGCGGGTGAAGTTGGCCAGACGCTCCTTGTCCGCACGCAGGTAGGTCACGAACGGCTTGACGGTGCGGGTGTTGAGCTTCAGCACCGAGTCATTGGTCGCCATGTTGGCGGCAAACTGGTCGGTGGAGCCGCTGGTGATCACCTTGACCAAGCGGGTCACCTGGCGCTCCGGGGCGTAGTAGCTCTTGAGGCCGAGGTAGCCGCCAATCAGGACGACGGCGACGCCGAGGCCGACGCCCAGCTTGATCTTGGTGCCCTTGCTCATCGGCTTGGCCGGCGCCGCGCTGCGGCTTGGGGTCTGGTGTGGTGCGGCCGGCTGCGGGGTTGGCGCAACCGGCTGAGTGGCGGCCTGCGTGGTCGGCTGAGCAGCGCCGGCGGTTGGCGTCTCGGCAGGCTGTGGGGTCAGATCGAAGCCACAGTTCGGGCAGAAGCGGTCGTCGACCGTCACCTTGGTGCCGCAGTTCGGACAAAACTGCGCGGCGGCGCCGGCGCCAGTGTCTGCGTCATAGTAGAAGGTTGTCATGTGGGCCTCCTAAAACAGGTTTTGCAGCATGCTGTACAGGGAGCTGCCGAACACTGAGAAGACAATCATGTTGACGGCAATCAGGCAGACGTTGACCAGGACCATCACGTAGATCGGGTCCATACCGGTCGGCTGCTGCGGGCCGAAGGAAATCTGGTAGAAGGCGACAGTCGTGAACGTGAAGTCCAGGGCGATGAGAATCACAATCAGCATGATGGTTGCAACGCCTGCGACGAAGCCGAGGACGGCGGCGGCAAAGCTCAGGAAGACCACAATGGCCATCCGCTGCTGGTAGGCGGTCAAAAGCGCCCAGAAGTCGCTGGCGGTGCCGGTGACGGCGCGGCGGGCGACGAAGGCCCCGACGTAGTAAACCGCGTTGACGGCTAACAGCAGGAAGAACAGGCGAAAGCCGGTCCCCCAGATGGCGGAGTTGGCGGTGGAGCTGACGGCGCCGCCGATGGCCGTGCCGAACAGGCTGGTGGTCGGGGCGGCCACGGTGTTGGCGGCCGCAAACATCGGCTTGATGATTGCAATCGTGGTGAACAGGGTGATCAAAAGCAGCGAGGTGAGCCCGTACCAGCGGCCGCCCGGGTTGTTGGTCGCGGTCGGATGCTTGATGCCGGCAATCAGCCAGCTCCAGTAGTTGAGACCGGCCTGCTTGGCGTTGGCCAGGCTGTCGGACTGCGGCGCGGCGGGCTGCTGAGCCGGTGCGGCTTGCTGGGCCTGGCCGGTCGGTTGCGGTGCCGGTTCAGGTTGCGGTGCTGGCGTTGGCTCGGGCTGTGGTTCGGGTGTCGGCTGTGGCGCCGGGCTCGGTTCCGGTTGTGGTGTCTGCTGTGGTTCCGGTGCACTGCCGGTCACCGGTGCGGTGGCAAAGTTGTAGCCGCAGTGGGTGCAGAACTTGGCGCTTTCGGCCTGCTCGGCCCCGCATTGAGGACATGTCTTCATATGAATTCTTTCCTTCCTGACTGTGATGAGTGAAAAAATAATGTCAATATAACAACCTAAATAATACGACACCGCGCGCGACACCGCAATCGGTTGAATAAAAAAACTATTTTGCAGATATGCAAGCCGCCGCCCGGGGGGCGGTGGAGGATAGTTACGGCCAATGGCACACATCCGGGGAACTGTGTTAGAATGAGACCGCATTCAAATTTTGGCTGCGGCCATGGAGGCTAGGACATGCAACACATTCCAGGCGGAACTTATCAGATTGGCACCAACGACCGGACCAAGGGATTCTTTGAGGACAACGAGACGCCCAAGGTGACGGTTCACGTGGGGGACTTTGAGATTGGGGCGACCACGGTCACAAATTCCGAGTTTCAGGCGTTCGTGACGGCCACCGGCTACCGCACTGAGGCAGAGCAATTCGGCAACAGCTTCGTGTTCCACCTCCTGGCCAGCGACGAGACCAAGGCGGCCAACCAGCCGGTTCCGGGAATGCCCTGGTGGTACGCGGTGGCCGGTGCGGACTGGGCGCACCCCTTCGGCCCGGAGTCGACGCTTGAGGGGCTGGCGGATCACCCCGTGGTGCACGTGTCGCGCACCGACGCGCTGGCGTACTGCACCTGGGCAGACGCGACGCTGCCCACGGAAGTCGAGTGGGAGGTCGCTGCGCGTGGGGGCACCGACTACGACCACTGGTACTGGGGGGATGCCCTGATGGCCGGTGGCACCTACCACTGCAACACGTTCCAGGGCGATTTTCCCTACACGAATTCGGCCGAAGACGGCTTCGTCGGCACCGCGCCGGTTCACAGCTTCGAACCCAACGGCTACGGGCTATACCAGCCGATCGGCAACGTCTGGGAGTGGTGCCTCAACCCGGCACGCATCCCGCTCAGCAGCCTGGCAATGCTGTCGGCCAAGGACTTTGCGGCGATGGACAAGCTTGAGCCGAACCTGACCTTCGCGACGCGCGGCGGATCGTTTCTCTGCCACGACTCGTACTGCAAGCGGTACCGCATCAGCGCGCGCAACGGCGAGGCGGGGCAGTCCTCGGCGTCCAACCTCGGCTTCCGCATCGTGCGCCACGTGACCGATCAGGTGACTGCGCCGGCGGCTGCGCGTGCTGGCGCGACCCACCCGGCGGACTGCTGCCTGCCTCGGCGGTGATACAGAACTGGGATAATGAATCACACAAAAAGGATAGAATTGGATGCGCAGTGACCTGCCTTGCCGCGGTACACTTGAGACGAAGCCGCGGCGGGTGTTCTCCTGCCTGTCGTGGCCACCAATTTTTCCAAAGGAGCCAGCCATGAACGAAACTTTCCTTGAGGTCCTGAAGCACGAGGGCCCTGTCACCATCATCACCGTGAACGCCAATCCGGCGCATGTCGTCAACACCTGGATGTCCTACGTGACCGTTGCCGACAATCAACTGCTGATTCCCGCGGCGGGGATGCACAGCATCGAGACCGACTTTGCCACCGACAACCGGGTCACCTTGACCTTCGGCAGCAAGGACGTGGTCGGCACCGTGGGGCCCGGGGCGGGCTTTCACGTCCACGGTCGCGGGCACTTCGAAACCGAAGGCGCGGCCTTCGACGCCAAGCAGGCGCAGTTTCCCTGGCTGTCACGGCTTCTGGTCGTGACCATCGACGACATCGAGCAGAAAATCTAGCCAAGCACTGGGGGCTGCCCATGCGTCGCCAGCTGAAGTACAGGTCATCTGCAGCGCAGTCGCAGACCGGCAGTCATACCCACAAGCCAAAGGAGCCTGCCGCGCATTTTCCGAGTTCGGGAAATGCGTGGCAGGCTCCTTTTACGCTGGGCCAAGCCCGACTAACGGGCCCGGTCGTTGATTACACTCGCCGAATCAGGGCGTCGATGTTTTGGTGCGTCAGCAGCCGGTGGGTCGCCAGGACGAAGCCGCCCCAAATCGCGACAATCGCGGTGGCCGCGACCAGCAGCCCCTGCGTGGGCCAGATGTAGGCCGGCGCGTTGCTGCTGCCCTGGAACAGCAGCATGGTCAGCCCGTAGCTCACGGCGCTGCCGAGAATGCCGCCGTACAGCAGGCCCTGGCCCAGAAGAAAGGCGTACTCCAGGCTTTTGACCGCCGTCAGCTGGTTGGGAGTCGTGCCGATCGACTGCATCATCGCCAGGCTCTGGCGTGAGGCCATCAGGTCGGCGAAGGTGTGGTTGACGATGGTGGCCAGGCTGACCAGCGCGAGCAGCGCGACGAAGCC
The DNA here is from genome assembly GCF_020180945.1 of Lacticaseibacillus kribbianus. Taxonomy (GTDB): domain Bacteria; phylum Bacillota; class Bacilli; order Lactobacillales; family Lactobacillaceae; genus Lacticaseibacillus; species Lacticaseibacillus kribbianus. Next base: position 706,414 of record NZ_JAIPUL010000001.1, read on the forward strand.
GCTCATCAAGACGCGCATCATGGTGGTCATCGCGTACGACTCCTGGTTGGTCGCCACCGCGTCGATGATGGTGATGCCGGCAAAGTTTGCTTTCAGCGCCTGGGCCACGCGCTTGTGATCGTTGGGGTTGGTCAGCGTGGCGGCCGCGGTGGTCTGCAGATCCCGCTCGGACAGGCCGAGCTTCTGGCGCCAGGTCGCATACTGCGCCTGGGAAATCATCAGCGCGGCCTCGCCCTGTTCGTAAACGACTAGGGCCTCCGGCGTTTGCGCGTTGTAAGGCACGAGGGTGGGGGTCACGCTGACCGTGCGCTTGTTGCGCTGACCGCGCAGCACGAGCGGCTTGGCGTAGTCCAGCGGCACCGTGTAGCGCATCACCGTCTTGCCCTGGGCGTTTTCCGTCTGAATCTTGGTGTCCACCAGGTAAGGCAGCGGGTGCTTGAGCTTCCGGGCTAGCGTCTTTGACACGACGTAGATGGACAGGTCGAAGCCTTTCAGGAAAAGCGGGCCGCGCCGAACCTCCAGCCCGAAGTGCGGGGCGACGAAGTGCTGCTTGACCGCGCCGGTGCGCACCAGCACCTTTTCCGCGGCCGCCACGCGGTCACCGCCGGCCGTGGCGATGATGTCCGGTCCGGTCAGGTCAGCGTAATCCCGCAGGAAGTTGGCGGTGAAGCCGGTCAGGCCGACGAACAGCGCGACCGTGGCAATCAGCGTCACCATCATCGTCGCCTTGCGGTCGGTGCGGCGGTAGTTGCGCAGGGCGAGCCGCAGCGTCGGCCGCTTGATGCGCTTTAGCCAAAAGCCGGGGCGCAGGCGGCGCTTGGAGACGCGCGGCGAGGCGTCGAGTGCGCGGATGGCGGCAATCGGCGACACGCGGCTGGCGCGCCAGGCGGGCCGGGCGGCGGCGATCAGCGTGACCGCGGTCATGAAGCCGGCCGCCACCACCAGCGGTAGCCAGTCGACGGTCAGCCTGAGCGCGAAGGCGAAGTCATTGTCCGCAAACAGGCGGTTGAGCCAGCCCAGCGTGACCGCCATGCCGCCGACGCCAAAGCCGAGCCCCAGAATCATGGCGGGCACCAAAAGCATCAGGGCCTCGCTCAGCACGATGCGCCGCAGCTGCTTGGGCGTGGTGCCCAACGATCGAAGCAGCCCGTAGCGTGTGCGGTAGGCGCGCACCGTCAGGTTGATGCTGGTGTAGATCAGAAGCAGCGCGGCAATGCTGATGACGGCCAGCACGCCGGCGACGGTGCCGACGATGATCAGCCGGGTCTTCGCCTTGTCAGATTCACCCATCACCTTGAGTGCGTCGTCGTTGAGCTGATACTGGGTGGGGCCGACGCCGGCCTTGGCAGCCATCCCGGCCACGCGGTTATGCGCGTCGCGCGTGGTTGCCAAGTCGGCCATCAGGGTATCGCGGCCCTCGGGCAGGGTGTGCCTGACCTGGATGATGCCGCTGGGGTCCAGGTAGCTCGGGCTGTAGCGGTTCATGACACCGACCACCCGCACGCGCCGCGGCTTGCCAGCCTGAGTCAGGGTCAGCCAGTCGCCGAGCGCGGTGCCCTCCGGCAGCAGCGTGTCGGTCACAAGGGCCTCGGAGGCGGTGCGCGGCAGGCGCCCACCGCTGAGCAGCGCCGGGCCGAGCTTGCGCAGCACGGCCGGGGTGACCGTCACCGCCGGCACCGCGTCCTTACCGTGGTGCAGGGTGGTGGTCACGTAGCGTCGCTGGTGAATCAAGAGAGGCTCCTTGATCAGCCGGTGCAGCTGGTCCTGGCTGAGGTCGGAAAATCGGACGATGGCCTGGGTCTGCGCCACCTGGTAGGTGAACAGGCTGGATTGGGCGCTGCGAAGGCCGACCAGTGAGGCGACGGCCAGCGTTGCGGCGATGCCCATCGCAAGAATCGTCAGTAGGGTGCGGGCCGGCGTCTGCCGCAGGTTCTGCCAGCTGATTTTGGCGATAATCATGCGTTTGCCTCCGTCAGCCGGCCGTCGGCGATGGTCAAAACGCGCTGGGCCTGCGCGGCGACCTGTGGATCGTGCGTGATCACGATGACGGTTTGGCCCTGCTTGACGTTGGCGTAATGCAGCAGTTCCATGATCTCTTGGGAGTTCTTCTGGTCGAGGTTGCCGGTCGGCTCGTCGGCCAGCACGATGGCCGGTTGGTTGATCAGCGCGCGGCCGATGGCGACGCGCTGCTGCTGACCGCCGGAGAGCTGGCTGGGCAGGGCGTGGGCCTTGGCGGTCAGCCCGAGCGCGGCCAGTAAATCCGTCAGCTCGGCCTCCGGGATTTTTTTGCCGTCCAGCTCGGCGGGCAGGGTGATGTTCTCCGCCACGGTCAGCGTCGGCATCAGGTTGTAGAACTGATAGATTAACCCCACCTGGCGCCGGCGGAAAATGGCGAGCTGCGTCTCGTTGAGCCCGCCCAGGTCGGTGTCGTACAGCGACACGTGGCCTTCGGTGGGGCGGTCCACGCCGCCAAGCATGTGCAGGAGCGTCGACTTGCCGGAGCCGCTGGGCCCGACGATGGCGACGAACTCGCCGGCCTCGATCCGAAGCGACACGTGATCGAGCGCGGGCTGCTCCTCGCCCGGGTAGGTCTTGGTTAAGTCTGTTGCGGTTAGAATTGACATCTTAACACCTCCAGCCTTAAGGTACCGCGCGAGAGTGACAACAGCGTGACAGCCCGATCAGGCTAGCGAAAAAGCGTGACGGTGGCGCGGACGCCCGGGTGCGTGTTGGCCAGCGTGAGACGACCGCTGGCGGCCGCCACGATGCCGTGGGCGATGGCCAAGCCGACGCCCAGGCTGTTCGGCGCGCTTTGGCTGCCGCGGTAGAAGCGCTCGAACAGGTGCGGCAGCTCCGCTTCGGGGAGTGCGGCGCCGAAGTTCTGAATCGTGACGGTGGTGGCCAAAGGCGTCTGCGCCGCCGCAATTACCAGCCGGCTTTCGGCCGGGGCGTGCTCCGCCGCGTTTTTGAGCAGGTTGATGAAGGCCTCCTGCATCAGGCGGGGGTTGACCGAGACCGTGATCCCGGTCGGCACCTGCCAAACCACCTCCAGGGCGGCGTCGGCGATCAGGGGCAGCAGCACGTCCAGGCTGTGGCGCAGCAAGTCGTCCAGCGCCACGGCCTCGCGGTTTTGGCTCAGCGTGTGTGTGTCGACCCTGGCCATCAGGATCAGCTGCTCGACCAGGCTCTGCAGCCGTCGGTTCTGCAGTGTTAGCTCCGCCTGGGTCGCCGGATTCGGTGCGGTGCCCAGCAGCTCGATCAGGTTCGCCTGGGTGGCAATCGGCGTGCGCAGCTGGTGGGCGATGTCTTGAATCGCGGTGCTGAGCTGGGCGCGGTCGCGGGTCAGCGCCGCCTTGGCGGCCTGGGACTCGCGCGCGTAGCGGTACAGGTCGTTGTGCAGGGCCGAAAACGCCCCCTCGTCGTTCAGGCTCAGGGGGTAGTCGGACTGCCCCAATTCGGCCTGGTGCAGCTGGGCGGCAAGCGCCGCAAGCGAGCGGCGGATGCGGCGCAGCCAGCCGACGCAGACCGCCCCGATGGCGGCCAGCGCCACCAGCCAGAGGGCGACCAACCAGGGACGGGCGGCCGGCGAAAGACCGCCAGCGACGCCGAGTGCGGTGGTCACGAGCGCGGCAAGCAGGATGCCGAGCCAGGCCGCGGCCCGGGTCTCCGGGGTGGTGAACACGTTAGTTTTCCGCAATGAAATACCCCATTCCTCGAATCGTGCGAATCAGCCGCGGGTGCGCGGGGTCGGCTTCGAGCTTCTCGCGCAGGCGCTTGATGGTGACGGTCAGGGTGTTGTCCGAGACGACCTGGTCGCGGGCGTCCCAGATGCCGGCCAATAGCTGCGCACGGGTCAGCAGCTGCCCCTGATTCTGCGCAAAGTAGGCGACTAGGCGCCACTCGGTGGCCGAAAGCGGAATCGGTTGGCCCCCGCGCGTCAGCGTGCCGCGGGTCAGATCGACGGTCAGGTCGCCCAGGGCCAGCGGGGCGCCGCCCGAAAGCTTCGCCAGGCGGGCACCCAGCACCCGCAGGCTGAGCGGCTTGATCACATAGTCGTCGGCCAGGCTCAGCCCGGCCAGCTCCGCGGCCTCCGCGTCGTTGGCGGTCAGGATCAGGACCTTGGCCAAAAGCAGCGGCCGCCATTCGGTCAGCCAGGCCAGCCCGTCGCCGTCGGGCAGCGCGAGGTCCAGGATGATGGCGTCGGGCGGGTTGGCGGTGACGGCCGCCGTGGCCGCGGCCAGAGTCGGCGCCAGGGTCACGTGCGCCGTGGCGCTCAGGTAGGTGGCGTAGCTCTGCGCCAGCGCCTGGGAATCTTCAATGATCAGCAGTTCCATGGTCTCGCCTCCGTTCGGTCATATCATAGCCTAGGCGCAGGCGTTGGTCACGCGAAACCCAAATAATGAAGTAAGGACTCACTCACACTGGTATAATGGAAGGTGACCGAGGCACTGTACCTAAGCACACCTCGCAACTGTATCATCAAACGGCGAAACACGCATCACACGGGCATTCAGCTGTTCGTGAAAGCGTTTGTCTTCGACCCGCGGATGACGTACAATGGAGACGACAATTCAACTGGAGGCGACACTGTGAGCACACTAGAAATCAAGAACCTGCATGTCAAAGTCAAGGATGAGCCCGAGCACCCGGAGATCCTGCGCGGCGTGAACCTCACCGTTCGCACCGGTGAGATTCACGCGCTGATGGGCCCCAACGGCAACGGCAAGTCGACGATGGCCGAGACCATCATGGGCAACCCGCGCTACCAAGTGACCGAAGGCGACATCCTGATCGACGGCCAGAGCATTCTCGACCTGAGCGTCGACGCGCGGGCGCGCGCCGGCCTGTTTTTGGGCATGCAGTACCCGGCCGAGATCGCGGGGGTGACCAACGCGGAGTTCATCCGCGCCGCCATCAACGCCCGGCGCCCGCAGGATGATCAGATTCCAATCATGCAGTTTTTGAAGCAGCTGGATCAGACGATGACCACGCTGGAGATGCCGGAGGACATGGCCGACCGCTACCTGAACCAGGGCTTTTCCGGCGGAGAGAAAAAGCGCAACGAGATCCTGCAGCTGATGATGATCAAGCCGCACTTCGCGCTGCTCGACGAGATCGACTCGGGCCTCGACATCGACGCGCTGCGCATCGTCGCCAAGGGCGTCAACGCCCAGCGCGGCCCCGAGTTCGGCGGCCTGATCATCACCCACTACCAGCGCCTGCTCGACTACATCGTGCCCGACTTCGTCCACGTGATGAAGGACGGCGAGATCATCGAAACCGGCGGCGCCGAGCTGGCCAAGTCGCTCGAAAAAACCGGCTACAGCCACCTGAAGGCGGGTGAAGCCGATGCGTGAGCTTCCAAGCACGCCCAAGATTGCCCTGGGGCGCATGCTGCGCCGCGCGCCGGCGGCCGCCGTTTTACCCGTCACCGTCAGCGCCGACGCGGCCGTGACGGTGACGCCGGGCCTCGGCATTGAGGCGCAAGACGGCCTGGAGGACTGGCTTTTGGCCGCGGCAGGGACCGCGGTGACGGTCACTGTGCCGGAGCGTTACGCGGGCACAACGCCGGTTGAGGTGGTTGGCCCGGCTGACGGCAGCGCGCTGGTGCGCGTCGTCGTCGGCCCGCACGCCAAGGTGACGATTCGAGACACCTGGAAAACAACCGGCGAGGGCCTGGGTCTCGGCGTGTGGCTCGAGGTTGCGGAAGGCGCGACGGTCAGCTGGCTGACCTACGACAGCCTGGCCGCGACCGCCGTGGTGGCGCAGCACAAGGCGACGCTTGGCGCCGGCGCCAGCCTGAACTGGACGGTCGCCGGCTTCTCCAAGGCCAGCGGGGCCAGCCTGATCACCACCGACCTGATCGGTGACGGCGCTCAGGCGACGGTCAACGTCGGCGTGCTGGCCAGCGGGGTTCAGCACCTGGGCTACACCACGCGGATGACCAACTACGCCCGCAAGTCGGTGGGCCACATCAACCAGCGTGGCGTGATCACAGGCGCCGCCCACCTGATTTTCAACGGCATCGGCCACATCGTGCAGGGGGCGCAGGGCGCCGACAACCAGCAGGAAAACCGCGTGCTGATGCTGGCGTCTCAGGCGCGCGGGGATGCCAACCCGATCCTATTGATCGATGAGAACGACGTCACCGCCGGCCACGCGGCCAGCGTGACGCGCGTCTACCAGGCCCAGCTGTACTACCTGATGAGCCGCGGCCTGAGTCGGGCGCTTGCGTCGCGGCTGGTGATTCGCGGCTTCCTCGAGGCGGGGCTGGCCGAGATCACCGACCGCCGGCTGAAGCAGGAACTTTTTGACACAATCGATGAAACCTTGGTGACCACAGATGCGTGAGCAATTTCCATTCTTCACCCAACACCCCAACCTCGTCTACCTGGACACGGCGGCGACCAGCCAGAAACCCCAGGCGGTGCTTGACGCGCTCACCGCGTACTACACGCAGGACAACGCGAACGTCCACCGCGGGCTGTACCGCCTGGCCTACAGCACAACCGAGCGCTACGAGGCCGCACGCGAGGCGGTGGCGGCGTTTGTGAACGCCGAACACGCCGAAGAAATCGTCTTCACCCGCGGCACCACCGAGTCGCTGAACCTAGTGGCACAAAGCTTCGGGCCGCTGGCGGTTCAGCCGGGCGACGAAATCCTCGTCAGCGCGGCGGAGCACCACAGCAACTTCATTCCCTGGCAGCAGCTCGCCGCCGCCCGCGGGGCGCGCTTCGTGGTGGCGCCGCCAACGCCACTCGGGGACACCGACCCCGCCGCGCTGGCCGCGCTGATCACACCGCGGACCAAACTCCTCGCGGTGGCGCAGGTGACCAACGTCTCGGGCGGGCTGGTGCCGGTGCGCCGGCTGGCGGACCAGGTCCACGCGCAGGGCGGGTTCGTCGTCGTGGACGGCGCGCAGAGCACGCCGCACATGCCGGTTGATGTCCAGGCGATGGGCGCTGACTTCTTCGCCTTTTCCGGCCACAAGGTCTACGGGCCGACCGGCATCGGGGCACTGTACGGCCGCGCCGAGCTTTTGGACCAGATGCCACCGGTTCAGTTCGGTGGCGAGATGATCGACGAGGTCACCGACGCCAAGTCGACCTGGGCGCCGGTGCCGCTGAAGTTCGAGGCCGGCACGCCCAACATCGCCGGCGCCTTCGGGTTGGCCGCGGCCGTCGCCTTCCTGCAGGCGCAGGACTGGTCGACGGTGCGGGCGCGCGAGGATCGCCTCGTGCGCCGGCTGCGCGCGGCCCTCGCCGCGATTGACGGCGTCACCGTGTACGGCACGGCTCAGAGTCTTGGCATCGTGTCCTTCAACCTGACTGGCGTGCACCCGCACGACCTCGCGACGTTTCTTGATGAGCAGGACATCGCGGTGCGCGCCGGGCACCACTGCGCACAGCCGCTGATGGCGCGCCTCGGCGTGCCGGCGACGGTGCGCGCAAGCTTTGGGCTGTACAGCACCGAGCAGGACGTCGATCGCCTGGCCACCGCGGTGGCCGAAGCAAGGGGGTATTTCCTTGGGACTGACTAGACTTGATCAGTTGTACCGGCAGGTCATCCTCGACGAGGCCTACCACCCGCGTCACCACGGCAAGCTGGCCAAGCCGACCCACGAGATCACCGTGCGCAACCCCAGCTGCGGCGACGTGCTGACCCTTCAGCTGCAGGTGAGCGACGGCAAGGTCGTGGACGCGGCCTTTGCCGGCAGCGGCTGCACCATCTCGCAGGCGTCCGGCAGCCTCATGACCGACCGCATCATCGGCGAGACCCCGCAGTCCGTGCTGGATCTGGTCGGCCAGTTCTCCGAGCTGGTGATCGAGGGCGAGGTGGCCGACGAAGACGCGCTGGGAGATGCCGCCATCCTGAAGGGCGTCCACCAGTTCCCGGCGCGGGTCAAGTGTGCCACTTTGGCCTGGAAGGCCGCCGCGCAGGCACTGACGAAAGGAGCGGAACATGACTGAGACCAAGAACACGAAGAACAACGAGCAGGTGGCGTCGGCCGTCGATTTTCTGCCCGACGACAACCCGGCCGACTTCAAGGATGACATCACGCCGGTGTTCTCCACCGGCCGCGGCCTGACCGAGGACACCGTGCGCGCCATCTCAAGGAAAAAACACGAGCCCGAATGGATGCTCGACTACCGCCTGAAGGCTTACCGCACCTACCTCAAGATGCCGGATCCCGCCTTCGGCCCCGACCTGTCCGGCCTGGACCTGGCGAACATGCTGTACTTCCAAAAGGCGACGGACCGCACCTACCGCGACTGGGCCGATGTGCCGGATGACATCAAAAACACGTTCGACCGCCTCGGCGTGCCGCAGGCGGAGCGCAAGTACCTCGCCGGGGCGTCCGCGCAGTACGAGTCCGAGGTCGTGTACCATAACATGAAAGACGAGTTCGATAAGCTCGGCATCCTATTCATGGACATGGACTCCGCTTTGAAGGAGTACCCGGACCTGGTGCGCCAGTACTTCGGGACCTTGGTGCGGCCCAACGACAACAAGTTCGCCGCGCTGAACTCGGCCGTGTGGTCCGGCGGCTCGTTCATCTACGTGCCCGCCGGCGTGCAGACCGACGTGCCGATTCAGTCCTACTTCCGCATCAACGCGGAGAACACGGGGCAGTTCGAGCGCACGCTGATCATCGTCGGCCCCGGCGCCCACATCAATTACGTCGAGGGCTGCACCGCGCCGAACTACTCCAGCGACTCGCTGCACGCCGCGGTGGTCGAGGTGTTCGTCCAAGACGACGCCTACTGCCGCTACACGACCATCCAAAACTGGTCCAAAAACGTCTACAGCCTGGAGACCAAGCGGGCACAGGCGCTGCAAAACGCGACGATGGAGTGGGTCGACGGCAACCTGGGCTCCAAGACCACGATGAAGTACCCGAGCGTCTACCTCGACGGCGCAGGCGCGCACGGCACGATGTTGTCTATCGCCGTCGCCGGGGCCGGCGTCGACCAGGACAACGGCGCGCGCATGATCCACAACGCGCCGAACACCTCGAGCTCCATCGTCTCCAAGTCCATCGCCAAGGACGGCGGGCGCGTTGACTACCGCGGCACCGTGCGCTTCACGGACAAGGCCGACAACGCATTTTGCCACGTTGAGTGCGACACCATCCTGATGGACGAACAGAGCAAGTCCGACACGATTCCCTACAACGAGATTCACAACCCGACCGTCGCGATGGAGCACGAAGCCAAGGTGTCCAAGGTCTCCGAGGAGCAGCTGTACTACCTCGAAAGCCGCGGCATCCCAGAGGCCAAGGCCACCGAGATGATCATCATGGGCTTCGTCGAGCCGTTCACCAAGGAGCTGCCGATGGAGTACGCCGTCGAGCTCAACCGGCTGATCGGGATGGAGATGGACGGAAGCGTCGGGTAGCGCGGTAACCGCGCAATCTGCAAGGGTTTTGGGCGGCGTAGCCTTCAGGTTTGCCACATTTTTGCCACCCATTTTTTGAACGTTACCCAAAACGGGCCTCGCATCCGGTGAGATGCGAGGCCCGTTGTTGACGCCCGAGGTGCTTGGCGAAGTGTTTCAGCTACGGGGCTACGCGTTCCGGCGTTGGATTTTTCCAACGTCAGAACGCGTGGATCCGCTGTTTTTTTCCGTGGCTAATTCAGAAAGGAGGTATTCTTGGCCTTCCAGTCCTCAAGCTTGATGTTGACCCAGAACCCATAAATGCCAAGGGTGATGATGGAGAAGAAGAGCCATTTAATCCAGTTGCCGAATAAGCCGATTGCCGATCCAGAGAAGACCATCCGGTGACCATCGATCACGGTGTGGTTGATCTTCCAGCCGTAAAGGCGGCAAAGGGCCCACGGATAGCAGATGCCGAACGTGAATACGGTGATGATGACCGCCAGAAGTGACCAACCGATGTAGGAAAGTAAACCGCCGTCGAAAAACGAGTTGCGCCCATGCTTTTGTTCCATGATAGAATCTCCCAAACCTGTCCTCAGCTTTTATCGTCGTTCCGGGCTGGACGTGTAACGGTTGGCCATCAGCGATTGAGGCGTCAAAATACGAGGGGAGGCCATCTACCTCCCGGGGGCCGTAGATCCGGTTCGGCTCACTAGAATTCCAGCTTGTCCGGATCGCCGTTGAGGATCTTGGTCTTTTGCTGGTCGTACTCCGCTTGAGTGATGGCGCCTTCGTCTAGCAGCGCCTTGAAGTGGCGAATCTGCTCGGCCTTGGTGTGTTCGCGCGCAGCCGCCGCTGCTTCGGCGGCCTGCTGCTTGGCCACGGCCGCTGCCTCCGCCTTGGCCTTGGCCTCCTTTTGGTGCAGGTAGTACCAGATCGCCACGCCCAGCACCGCCAGCGCGACGAACACGTACCAGTAGGTGACGAGGACCGCCAGGATGAGCGTGATCACAATCAACGCGCCGCAGCCCCAGTTCGAGTTGTTTTTCTTCATGGTGTTGCCTCCTGTCCGGTGATTAGAAGCCGGCCTTGATGTAGCCGGCGGCGCTCAGCTTCTGGCGCAGCTGCAGCAGGGCGGTGTAAGTGGCCAGCACGTACACTTGAGACTCCGAAAAGCCCTTGACGGTGTCGATCACCGCGTCGAGGCTCGGCCGCTCGATCAGCTCGCTTTGCGGGACGCCGGCGACCTGCATGCGGAAGGCGACATCCTTGTCACGTTCGCCGCCGACCAGGTAGGTGGTCGCCTGGCCGCTTTGGACCAGCGACTCGAAGTTGCCGTCCCAGATCCAGCTGGTGTCGGTGCCGTCGGCGTAGTTAGCGTTAAGCAGCATCGCAAAGGCAAACGGCTCGGCCTGGCGCTGGATCATCGCCAGCACCTCGTTGAGGCCGACCGGGTTCTTGACCAGAATCAGCGTGACCTTCTTGCCGGCGATGGTGATCTCCTCCTGGCGGCCAAAGACCTTCTCGTCGTAGCCGAAGGCGTCTTTGACCTGCTCGGGGGTGATGCCGAACTCGGCGCCGACGGTGTAGGCGGCCAGCGCGTTGTAGATGTTGTAGGTGCCACCGATGGCCAGGCTGTACGGGTGGTTGTCGATGGCAAAGGCGGAGCTGGTCGGCGTCTGCTCGGTGATCGCCGTGACCTGATGCGCGAGCACCGGCCGCTTAAAGCCGCAGTTGGGGCAGAAGAAGTCGCCGAGGTTGGCGTAGGTCAGGCTGTGGTAGTGCAGGATGTGCTCGCACACCGGGCACAGCACGCCGTCCGTGTTGGGCGGGGCGACCAGGTCGGTCTGGTCCGACTCGCCGAGGTCAAAGCCGAAGTAGCGCAGCGGGTTTTGCAGCTCGCGGGAAGAGAAAATCGGCGCGTCGCCGTTGGCCATCACGACCGCGGTCGGGTTGGCGCGCACGCCGGCCAGGATCTTCTCGTAGGTGGTGTAGAACTCGCCGTAGCGGTCCATCTGGTCGCGGAAGATGTTGGTCATCACGAAGGCCTTGGGGTGCAGGGCCGCGGCGACCGGCGCCACGTTGGCCTCGTCGACCTCAAGCACCGCCAGCGGCCGCTTGGCGCCGGCAACCGGCTGGTGGGCGAAAAAGGCCGTGGTGATGCCCTGCACCATGTTGGAGCCGGTGGGGTTGGTCAAGACGTCCTGGTACTTCTGGCGCAGCACCTTGACGATCAGGTTGGTGGTCAGGGTCTTGCCGTTGGTGCCGGTGACGATGATCACGTCGCGGTCCTGGCCGAGGGCATTCATGACGTTGGGGTCGATGCGCAGCGCAAGCTTGCCCGGAAAGGAGCTGCCGCCGCCGCGGAACTTGTGGAGGTACCAGTAGCTGAGCCGGCCCAGCGCGATCGCCAAGCGGGCCCTTGCAGTGATTTTCATGATTAAACGCGCCTTTCTGTCACACTATCTGACTAATGATAACACAGAACCGGCGCGGCCTTGACGAAAAATTCGCGGCGCGCGGTGTCAATTGCCGCCCGGATTCGTTATACTGGAAAGGGTATTTTCATAAAAAGGAGTGTGCGCGATGGCACAGCTGTTTTTCCGTTACGGCGCGATGAACTCGGGCAAGTCGATCGAGATCCTGAAGGTGGCCCACAACTACGAGGAGCAAAACAAGCAGGTGATCATTCTCACCTCGGCCATCGACGACCGCTCAGGCGTCGGCGTGGTCGCCTCGCGCATCGGCCTCAAGCGGGAGGCACACCCGATCGACGCGGCCACCAACGTGTTCGACCTAGTGTCCGAACTCAACCCCAAGGCGGCCTGTGTGCTGATCGACGAGGCGCAGTTTTTGCAGAAGCACCACGTCTTCGAGTGCGCGCAGGTGGTCGACGAGCTGCGCATTCCGGTGATGGCGTTCGGGCTGAAGAACGACTTTCGCAACGAGCTGTTCGAGGGCTCCAAGTACCTGCTCCTGTACGCAGATAAGATAGAAGAGATGAAGACCATCTGCTGGTTTTGCGCCAAAAAGGCGATCATGAACCTGCGGGTGCACGACCACCAGCCGGTGTACGCCGGTGAGCAGATTCAGATCGGCGGCAACGAGGCCTACTTCCCGGTGTGCCGCCACCACTACTACTTCCCGCCCAAGGATATGCTGGGCTAATCAGAGAAACGAAGGAGTTACCATGGACAAGATTTTTGAACAACTAGACGGGCTGCTGGACCGCTACGAGGAGCTTCAGGAGCTGATGTCCGACCCGGAGGTGTTGGCCGACACCAAGCGCTACCTGGCCCTTTCCAAAGAGGAGGGCAGCATGCGCGACGTCGTGGCCGCCTACCGCGAGTACAAGCAGGTGCAATCCGACATCGCCGAGGCCGACGAGATGCTGCGCGACAGCCACGACCCGGACATGGAGGAGCTGGCCAAGGAGGATCTCAACGAGCTGCGGCCGCACCAGACCGAGCTTGAGGAGCGCATCAAGATTCTGATGCTGCCCAAGGACCCCAACGACGACAAGAACATCATCATGGAGATTCGCGGCGCGGCCGGTGGCGACGAGGCCAGCCTGTTTGCGGCCGACCTTTTGAGCATGTACATGAAGTACGCCGAAAAGCAGGGGTGGACCACCGAGATTATCGACGACAACCCGACGGAGGTCGGCGGCTACAAGGAGGTCTCCGTCCTGATCCAGGGCGACTCCGTGTACTCCAAGCTCAAGTACGAAAACGGCGCGCACCGCGTGCAGCGCGTGCCGGTGACCGAGTCCGCGGGCCGCGTGCACACCAGCACGGCGACGGTCGGCGTGATGCCGGAGTACGACGAGGTGGACCTTGAGATCGATCCCAAGGACATCCGCACCGACGTCTACCGCTCCAGCGGTGCCGGTGGCCAGCACATCAATAAGACCAGCTCCGCCGTCCGCATGACCCACCTGCCGACCGGCATCGTGGTCACCATGCAGGATCAGCGCTCCCAGCAGCAAAACCGTGAGAAGGCGATGCAGATCCTGCGCGCCCGCGTGTACGACTTCTACGAAAGCCAAAACGCGTCGGAGTACGCCGAGCAGCGCAAGACCGCGATCGGCTCCGGTGACCGCTCCGAGCGCATTCGCACATACAACTACCCGCAAAACCGGGTGACCGACCACCGCATCGGCCTGACGCTCAACAAGCTGGACCGCATCATGAACGGCGAGCTCGACGACATTATCGCCGCGTTGATCGTTCAAGACCAGACGGCCAAGCTGGAATCGATCAATGACTAAGACCTACGATGAGGCGCTCCGCGGGGCGTCTTCTTTGCTGGAGGCGGCCGGCATCGACCCGGATGGCGCCCGCTACGTGCTGGAGCTGCGTGCGGGGCTGACCCCAAGCGGGCTGCGGCTGCACGGCCGCGACCCGCTGCCGGAAGGGCTTGCCACGCGGTTTCAGGCGGACGTCAAGCGCCTTTTGGCCGGCGAGCCCGCCCAGTACATTGTCGGGCTGGCGCCGTTTTACGGTGACCTGTTCGTCGTGTCGCCGGCGGTGTTGATCCCGCGCTTTGAGACCGAGGAGCTGGTCGCGTGGGCGGCGGCCGAGCAGCAGACCGCGCGCACCGGGCTTGACGTCGGCACCGGCAGCGGCGTGATCGGGCTGACGCTTGCCGCCAAGCTGCCCGCCGCGATGACGCTGAGCGACGTCTCCGCGGCCGCGCTGGCCGTGGCCGAACAAAACGCGCAGCGGCTGAATCGGCGCGTAACCTTTGTGCAAAGCGACCTGTTCGCCGGTATCACGGGGAAATTCGACTTCATCGTCGCCAACCTGCCGTACATCGCGCACGCCGAGGAGCCGGTGATGGACGCAAGCACCAAGGCCTTCGAGCCGCACCTCGCACTGTTTGCCGAAGACGACGGCCTGGCGCTGTTCAAGCGCTTCGTGCAAGGCGTCGCTGCGCACCTGAACCCGGGCGGTACGGTGTACCTGGAGTTCGGCTACCACCAGCGACCGGCGCTTGCCGCGCTGTTTGCCACCGCGCTGCCACAGGCAACGGCGACCTTCCGGAAGGACTTGGCGGGGCACGAGCGCATGGTGCGGCTGACGCATCTTGACAAGGAGGACTGAGTGATGGAAACACAAGTTTTTGACAAGGACACCGTGGCGGAGGCCGCGGCGCTGATTCGCGCCGGCGAGGTCGTCGCCTTTCCGACCGAAACCGTGTACGGGCTGGGCGCGGACGCGACCGACCCCAAGGCGGCGCTAAAGGTCTACGCGGCCAAGCACCGGCCGGCGGACAACCCGCTGATCGTGACGGTGGCAAGCCCCGAGATGGTCGCACAGTACGCCGTGATCACACCGGAGGCCGCCAAGCTGATGGCCGCGTTTTGGCCCGGGCCGCTGACCATCATCCTGAACATCCTGCCGAACGCCCTGTCGATGGTGGTCACCGGTGGCCTGCAGACGGCGGCCTTTCGCATGCCGCAAAACGCGCTGACCCGTGAGATGATCACGCTGGCCGGCCGGCCGATTGTCGGCCCGTCCGCCAACCTTTCCGGTAAGCCGTCTGGCACCCGTGTCGCGCACGTGCTGCACGACTTTGACGGGGCCATCGCCGGCATCCTGGACGACGGCCCGACCGCCGTGGGGGTGGAGTCCACGGTCATCGACATGACCGTGACGCCGCCGGCCATCCTGCGGCCCGGCGAGGTGACGCCTGCGCTGTTGGCGCCGGTGATCGGCGAGGTCGCCACGGACCGCCACAAGGTCGGCGCCAAGGAGACCCCGAAGGCCCCGGGCATGAAGTACAAGCACTACGCCCCAAGCGCCCAGGTGGTCGTGCTGGATCACCCGGCGGACCTTTCGGACGCGCTCGCATGGGCCAAGGCCCAGGGCGTGCCGTTCGGCGTGATGGCGACCGACGAGCTGTTGACAAAGGTGCCGGCGGCAGTGGCGAGCTACAGCCTCGGCGCCGACGTCCAGTCCGCGACGCACAACCTGTTCGCCGGGCTGAGGTGGTTCGACCTGCACCCGACCATCAAGCTGATTTTGGCCGAGGCCTTTGCGCCTGAAGGCCTTGGCGCCGCTTACATGAACCGGCTGTTAAAATCCGCTGGCAATACGCACTTCCAACGAGACGGGAACTGAACCCTTTGCTATACTGGAACCAATTCGAAGGGAGTGTTTTAGATGGACTACACGCAGATCGATCCGGAGGTTTTCACCGCAATCCGGCAAGAGGAACAACGGCAGCAGCAAAACATTGAACTGATCGCATCGGAGAACATCGTCAGTCCCGCGGTGCGGGCGGCGCAGGGTAGTGTGCTCACCAACAAATACTCCGAGGGCTACCCGGGCCACCGCTACTACGGCGGTAACGCCTACATCGACGTCATCGAGCAGCTGGCGATCGACCGTGCCAAGGCGCTGTTCGGCGCCGAGTACGCCAACGTGCAGCCGCACTCGGGCTCCCAGGCCAACATGGCCGTGTACCGCGCGTTCCTCGAGGACGGCGACACGGTGCTGGCGATGGACCTGACCGACGGCGGCCACCTGACCCACGGCGCGGCTGTGAACTTCTCAGGCCAGGAGTACCACTTCCACCACTACGCCTTGGATCCCGCGACCGGGCGCCTGGACTACGACGCAATTCAGGCCCAGGCGGAGGCCATCCACCCGAAGCTCATCGTCGCCGGGGCGTCGGCCTACAGCCGCGAGATCGATTTCTCACGCTTCCGCGACATCGCCGACCGCGTCGGCGCCTTCCTGATGGTCGACATGGCGCACATCGCAGGCCTGGTCGCAGGCGGGGTGCACATGAACCCCGTTCCTTACGCGGATGTGGTGACCACCACGACGCACAAGACGCTGCGCGGCCCGCGCGGCGGCATGATCCTCGCCAAGAAGCAGTACGGCAAGGCGATCAACTCGGCGCTGTTCCCGGGCATCCAGGGCGGGCCGCTCGACCACGTGATCGCGGCCAAGGCCGTGGCCCTTGGCGAGGCCCAAAAGCCCGAGTTCGCCGACTACGCCAAGCGCATCGTGGCCAACATGCAGGCGATGTGCGACGGGTTCGCCGAAGACGCACACCTGAAGATGATCTCCGGTGGCTCTGACAACCACATGGTGCTGCTGGACGTCACCGGCTACGGGGTGACCGGGCGCGAGGTCCAGGACCTGTTGGACACCGTCATGATCACCACCAACAAGAACCAGATTCCGGGCGAGCAGAACGGCCCGTTCAAGACCTCCGGCGTGCGCGTCGGCACCGCGGCGATCACGACCCGCGGTTTCACCCCGGCGGATTGCAAGCAGGTGGCCCACCTGATCTCCAAGGCGATTGCCAATCGCGATAATCAGGAAGTTCTGGCCGAGATTCGGCAATCGGTACTTGCGCTGACCAGTGCATATCCGGTATCATAGACAAGGTTTTGGGCAGCGATGCCAATGACGCCAAGTTCCCAGATGGGACTTGGCGTTTGCCATAAATAAAGGAGGACCTTTTGCACATGGGCAAATTTACGGTTTTGAACCACCCGCTGATTCAACACAAGCTGACGCTGATTCGCGACAAGAACGCCGGCACCAAGGAGTTCCGCGAGATCGCTAACGAAATCGCCGAGCTGATGGTGTACGAAATCACGCGCGACCTGCCGCTTGAGGATGTTGAGATCGAGACGCCGATGGGGAAGACGACCCAAAAGCAGCTCGCCGGCAAGAAGCTGGCCGTGGTGCCGATTCTGCGCGCCGGGTTGGGCATGGTCGACGGCGTGCTGCGTCTGATCCCTGCCGCCAAGGTCGGTCACATCGGGATGTACCGCGACGAGGAAACACTTTTGCCGCACGAGTACTTCGTCAAGATGCCCGCCGACATCGATCAGCGCGACCTGTTCATCGTTGATCCGATGCTGGCCACGGGTGGCAGTGCCAACATGGCCATCGAGGCGCTGAAAAAGCGCGGGGCCAAGTCCATGCGCCTGGTCGTCCTAGTTGCCGCTCCGGAAGGCGTGAAGGCCGTCCAGGATGCCCACCCGGACGTTGACATCTACGCCGCCGCGCTCGACGATCACCTGACGGACACCGGGTACATCTTCCCGGGTCTCGGCGATGCCGGCGACCGCCTGTTCGGCACCAAGTAACCCCACGCACCCGCAGCCACGCGGCCGGCGCGTCCTCCAGCAGGACGTGCCGGCCGCGTTGTCGTTGGCGCCGCTTGCGGGCTGAAAGCGTCCCGAGACGGCGCCGCGGCGAAGCGGGCGCTAGGGCGTTCGGTGTGAACGTGCGCGGGCTGCTCCGGGGTGCTGTGGGTGGCCGCCGCTGCCGGCGGTACGTGGCAATGCCGCGGCGGTCGTGATATGATAACCGCAACGGGCCTGGCCCGTTTCTACCATATAATATGTGGCAGGGGAGACCGTGACGGATGTCAATGGGCGAAATTCGCGACCTGCGCAACTGGTACACCCCGTGAGCACTGTAGGCAATCGGGGGCCGGATTGGGGCGTGAATGATCGTTCGGTTTTTGAAAAATTCGATGAAAAGGGCATGAGACCGGGAATGAAAATTCACGAGATTGCTTTGTCTTTTTGATTGAAAGGTGTTAAAGTGTTCTGTGTGTTTGTCGGATGGGTATCCGCCAATCCGCAATTTAGAAACAATGTGACACTGCACGCCGCCGCTTGACGTCCGTACATATTGGTGCCACCTTGCTTCGGTTAAGGAGGTGAATTCTGTGAACGAAAGTTATCCCACATTCGAACTCTTCGGACTGCGTTTCAACCCGGCCAACGACCTGGCAATCCTGGTGAGTGCGATTCTGGTGTTCCTCTTCGTCTTTGCCTTATCGCGCAAGCCAACACTGCGTCCCAACGGTAAGCAAAACGTCCTGGAGTACCTGATCGAATTCGTCAACGGCATTGTCAAGCAGGCGATGCCAGGGCGGGAAGGCGGTCGTTTTGGTTTGTTCGCCTTCACGCTGTTCCTGTTCATCTTTGTGAACAACCAGATCGGCCTGATTTTTCAGGTCGATGTGGGGGGGAAGACCTGGTTCCGTTCCGCGACGGCCGACCCCATCATTACCATGAGCTTGGGCATGATGGTCATGGTCCTGTCGCACTTCTTCGGCGTGGCCTTCAATGGCATGAAGGGTTACCTGAAGGGATACGTTTCGCCGGTCCCGATTCTGCTTCCGATCAACATCCTCGAGAACTTCACGAACTTCGTCACGCTGTCGATGCGTCTTTACGGTAACATCTTCGCCGGCGAGGTCCTGCTGCTTCTGATCAAGCAGCTCGCATTCTCGGGGCACGGCGCAATCGGCGTCGTGTCGTTTGTCGGGGCCTTTCTCATCGAGATGATCTGGCAAGGGTTCTCAGTGTTCATTGGTACGATTCAAGCGTACATTTTTGTCACCTTAGCGACGGTTTACACGTCCGAAAAGGTAGTTTCTGAATAATAGGAGGAAAAAATCATGCAATACATCGCAGCTGCTATCGTTGCCGCTTTCGCCGCGCTCGCCGCGTCCTATGGTAACGGCCAAGTTATTTCCAAGACCCTGGAAGGCATCGCACGCCAGCCAGAAGCTTCCGGTTCCCTTCGTTCGACCATGTTCATCGGTGTCGGCATGATTGAAGCGGTGCCGATCATGGCGATCGTTATCGCGTTCATGCTGCTGAGCAAGTAAGACAAAGCGCAGGCGGGATTGCCCGCCACGCAAGAAGGGAGTCAAAAAATATGACTGCAGGCGATATGCTTTTCACCGTCTTCACCTTCGCTGTCTTATTGGTACTTGTCGGGTTAGTTGCCTGGAAGCCGGTGACGGCGATTATGGCCGCGCGTCAGGAGAAGATCGAAAGCGATCTGGACTACGCGGACAACGCACGCCAGGAGGCCAAGGAATTGGCCGCCAAGCGTCAGGCCGAGCTGAAGAATTCCAAGGCCGACGCCGTGAAGATCGTCAACACGGCGAAGGAAAACGGTGAGAAACAACGTCAGGAACTTGTCTCTGCCGCCAAGTCCGAGGCCGAAACGCTGAAGACCAACGCGCACAAAGACATTGCCCAAGAGCGGCAAGACGCGCTGAACAACGCGAAGAATGACGTTGCAGACCTCTCCTTGGCCATCGCCAAGAAGATCATCGGCAAGGAATTGGACGCCGATACCCAGGCCGAGTTGATCAACTCGTACATCAAGGATTTAGGTGACGCCAATGGCAGTCACTGATCAGATGGTCGCACCGCGCTACGCCAAGGCCCTGTTCGAGGTTGCATCCTCTGACGGGCAGCTGACGGCGGTGCACGACGAGCTGCTAGAACTCGCAACTGTTATCGACCAAAACCCAGACCTGCTTGTGCTGCTTGCAGGCAAGGATCTCGCCGCGGGGCAAAAGGCCGCGCTGCTCGCGCTGCTCAAGCGCGATTGCAGCCCGCTGGTCCAGAACCTAGTTGACGTGGTCTTTGTCAACGGTCGCATCGGCGGCCTCAGCCGGGTGATTGCAGCCTTCGATGCGCACTTCAACGAAGAAGCGGGCATCGTCAAGGCGGCGGTCACCACGGCCGTGGCCCTGTCCGACCAGCAGACACAGGCAATGCGACAAGCGATTGCCGTGAAGTTTGACGCCAAGGACGTCCTGTTGACCCAAGTGGTCGACCCGGCGGTCATCGGCGGGGTCAAAATCGTGTCCGAAGATCAGATCATCGACGGCACGATTCAGACCCGCCTCGGCAAGCTTCAAAAGCAGTTGCTCACCAATACGCAAAAGAGGTGAACCGGATGAGCATCAAGACTGAGGAAATCAGTTCTCTGATCAAAAAACAACTTGAAAGTTATCAAGACGACCTGAACGTCGAGGAAGTCGGCACCGTGACCTACGTCGGTGACGGGATCGCACGTGCGACCGGCCTCAAGAACGCGATGGCCAGTGAATTACTTGAATTCGCCAACGGCTCATACGGGATGGCCCAAAACCTCGAAAGTGATGATGTTGGTATCATCATCTTGGGGGATTTTGACAACATTCGTGAAGGCGACCAGGTCAAGCGGACCGGGCGCATCATGGACGTTCCCGTAGGCGAGGCCATGATCGGGCGCGTGGTCAACGCGCTGGGTCAGCCGGTTGACGGCAAGGGCCCCATCGAGACCACCAAGCACCGGCCGATCGAAGTCAAGGCCCCGGGTGTTATGCAGCGCAAGTCCGTTACGGAACCGCTGCAGACCGGGCTCAAGGCGATCGACTCGCTGGTTCCAATCGGCCGTGGTCAGCGTGAGCTGATCATCGGCGACCGCAAAACAGGGAAGACCTCGATTGCGATCGACACGATCATCAACCAGAAGGACCAGAACATGATCTGCATCTACGTCGCCATCGGCCAAAAGGACTCGACGGTGCGCACGCAGGTCGAAACGCTGCGCAAGTACGGCGCGATGGATTACACCATCGTGCTGACCGCCGGGCCTTCCGAGCCGGCGCCGATGCTGTACATCGCGCCTTACGCGGGTGCCGCCATGGGCGAGGAGTTCATGTACAACGGTAAGCACGTCCTGATCATTTACGATGATCTGACCAAGCAGGCGACCGCCTACCGTGAGCTGTCGCTGCTGCTGCGGCGCGCGCCAGGCCGTGAAGCCTACCCAGGTGACGTGTTCTACACCCACTCCCGTCTGCTGGAGCGGGCGGCCAAGCTGTCCGACGAGCTCGGCGGCGGTTCGATGACGGCGCTGCCGGTCATCGAGACCCAGGCCGGGGACATCTCCGCCTACATTCCGACCAACGTGATTTCGATCACCGACGGCCAGATTTTCCTGCAAAGCGACCTGTTCTACTCCGGGACGCGGCCGGCGATCGACGCCGGGCTGTCCGTCTCCCGTGTCGGTGGGGACGCCCAGATCAAGGCGATGAAGAAGGTGGCCGGGACCCTGCGTCTTGACCTCGCCTCCTTCCGCGAGCTGGAAGCCTTCACCCAGTTCGGGTCCGACCTGGACGCCGCGACGCAGGCCAAGCTGAACCGCGGCCGCCGCACCGTTGAAGTGCTGAAGCAGCCGGTTCACAAGCCGCTGCCGGTGTCCAAGCAGGTGCTGATTCTCTACGCCCTGACCCACGGGTTCCTGGACGCGGTCGGCATCGACGACATCGCGCGCTTCCAAGACGAGCTTTTTGACTTCGCCGACAGCAATGGTGCGGACCTGCTTAAGCAGATTCAAGACACCGGCAAGCTGCCCGACACGGCCAAGCTCGACGAGCTCATCAAGAGCTTCGCCGACGGTTTTGCTAGCAGCACCGACAAATAAGGAGGTGCCACATGGCTGAATCGTTAATGGATATCAAGCGCAAGATCGCGTCGACCAAGAAGACGGGGCAGATTACCCAGGCCATGCAGATGGTCTCCGGCTCCAAGCTGACGCGCATTGAAAAGCGTTCCAACGCCTACCAGATCTACGCCAACAAGGTGCGCGAAATCGTCACGCACCTCGCCGCCGCGCAGCTGCTCGAAATCGAGCGGCAGCAAAGCGAGGCGCTGGCGGGCACCGATGTCCCTAAGGCACGCCTCGAGCTGGCGAACCTGCTGGCCGAGCGCCCGGTCAAAAAGACCGGCTACCTGGTCATCACCTCGGACCGTGGTCTGGTCGGTGGCTACAATTCCACCGTGCTCAAGGCCATGATGCAGATCTTTGCGGACGACCACAAGGCCAAGGACGACTACGTGATCATGGCCATCGGGGGCACTGGCGCGGACTTCTTCAAGAGCCGCGGCATGAACCTCGCCTACGAGTACCGCGGCGTCTCGGACATCCCGACCTTCAACGAGGTGCGTGAGATTCTGAGCACGGCGGTGACGATGTTCGATAACGGGGTGTTCGATGAGCTGTACGTGTGCTACAACCACCACGTGAACTCCCTGACTTCTGCCTTCCGTGCAGAAAAAATGTTGCCGATCACCGATCTTGACGTCGCCGAAGTGGCGGACACCAGCATCGAGTACCTGACGGAGCCCGATCCGGACGCCGTGCTTGAGGCCATCCTGCCTCAGTACGGCGAAAGCCTGATCTACGGTGCCATCATGGATGCCAAGACGGCGGAACACGCCGCCTCCACCACGGCGATGAAGAGCGCGACCGACAACGCCAACGATTTGATCTCCCGCCTCTCCGTGACCTACAACCGGGCCCGGCAGTCGCAGATCACCACGGAGATCACCGAAATCGTCGGTGGTGCCAACGCGCTGGCGTAAGCCAGCACACAGCGGGGATACCCGCACTGGACGGGTTACCCGTCCAAATCACAACAGGGAAGGACGATTTCATTGAGTAATAGCTTAGGTAAAATCGTGCAAGTGATCGGCCCTGTTGTCGACGTCGAATTTCCAATCAATGATGATTTACCCGAAATCAACAACGCGCTGACCGTTGAGAAGGGGGACGGCAAACAGCTTGTGCTGGAAGTCGCCCTCGAGCTCGGCGACGGCGTGATGCGCACGATCGCCATGGACTCGACCGATGGGTTGGTTCGTGGGATGGTCGCCACCGATACCGGTGGCTCCATCTCCGTTCCCGTCGGCAAGGACACGCTCGGCCGGGTATTTAACGTTTTGGGACAGACGATCGACAATGGTCCAGTCTTTGGACCCGATCACCGGCGCGATGGCATCCACAAAGATGCCCCGGCCTTCGAGGATCTGAGCACGAGCTCCGAAATTCTCGAAACCGGGATCAAGGTCATCGACCTGCTTGAACCCTACCTGCGTGGGGGGAAAGTTGGGTTGTTCGGGGGTGCCGGGGTCGGCAAAACCGTTCTGATCCAGGAACTGATCCACAACATCGCCGAAGAGCACGGCGGCATCTCGGTCTTCACCGGGGTCGGCGAACGCACCCGTGAAGGGAACGACCTGTACTTCGAAATGAAGGAATCAGGCGTGCTCCAAAACACCGCCATGGTGTTCGGTCAGATGAACGAGCCGCCTGGTGCCCGGATGCGCGTTGCGCTGACTGGGCTGACGATTGCGGAATACTTCCGTGACGTCGAAGGGCAGGACGTGCTGCTGTTCATCGACAACATTTTCCGCTTCACCCAGGCGGGGTCCGAAGTGTCCGCGCTGCTCGGTCGCATTCCGTCCGCGGTTGGTTACCAGCCAACCCTGGCCACCGAAATGGGCCAGCTGCAGGAGCGAATCACGTCGACCAAGAAGGGTTCCGTCACGTCCATCCAGGCGATCTACGTGCCTGCCGATGACTACACGGACCCTGCGCCGGCGACGACCTTCGCCCACTTGGATGCCACGACCAACCTTGAGCGTCGCCTGACCGAGCAAGGCATTTACCCGGCCGTCGATCCGCTGGAGTCTTCCTCCAGCGCCCTGACGCCGGACATTGTCGGCGAGGAGCACTACAAGGTCGCAACGCGCGTGCAGCAGGTGCTGCAGCGTTACAAGGAACTGCAGGACATCATCTCCATCCTCGGGATGGACGAGCTGTCCGACGACGAGAAGACCACGGTTGCCCGTGCCCGTCGCATTCAGTTCTTCCTGTCGCAGTCCTTCAACGTCGCGGAGCGCTTCACCGGCCTGCCGGGGAGCTACGTGCCGGTTGAAGAAACCGTCAAGGGCTTCAAGATGATCCTCGACGGCAAGATGGATGATTACCCCGAAGAGGCCTTCCGTCTGGTCGGCCGCATCGAGGACGTCGTCGAAAAGGCCAAGACGCTGGGCTACGACCCTGACAAGTCACAGGACGACACGCTGCAAGCGGCTGCCAACTAAGGAGGGGATTCTTCTTGGCTGAACAACCTAAAGTCATGCGGGTCAACATCGTGACGCCGGATGGCCTGGTGTACGATCACCACGCCAGCATGGTCGTCGTGAAGACGACCACCGGTGACATGGGCATCATGGCCAACCACGAGCCCATCGTCGCGCCCCTGATGATCGGTGAGGTGCGCGTCAAGCGCACCGACAACCCCGGACACGAGGACGAGATTGCGGTCAACGGGGGCTTCATGGAGGTCTCCGACAACGTCGCCTCGATTGTCGCGGATTCCGCCGAGCGGGCCCGCGACATCGACCTGACCCGCGCCGAGGCCGCCCGCGAGCGTGCACAGCGTCGCATCGAGAAGGCCAAGGCCCAGCGCGATGTCGACAACCTGCAGCGCGCCGAGGTCGCCCTCCAACGCGCGATCAACCGCATCCACGTCAAAACCGGGAAGTGATTCCCCAAAAGAGCCCGCCGCTTGGCGGGCTCTTTGCGTGTCCCTGGCCCTCGGCAGGGTTGGGCGCCGCGTCGGCGGGAAGCCGAGTTGCGGACAGGCCGGGGACGACCAACCCGAGCCGGTCGGCCTGTGCGCCAGTCTTTGAAGTTTTTCTCAAAGTCTGCGGGTTGGCCGGCACGGGCCGCGCAGGTAACGTATGATGGACACAGACATTACGAATCGGAGGCGCCACATGTACTCAGGTCTAGGGATCACCGCTGGGGTGACGATGCTTTCACACTTTGTTTTCATCCTGATCAGCTTCCGGCTGCTGACGGCGCTGCGCTTTGACAAGCTGCTGCGGCCCAACCATGTGCGGGAGAGCCAGCTCCTGATGGTTTTCATCGCCATCGCGCTCGGATTCACGGTCAGCGAGTTCTTCCTGTCGCTGCTTCAGTCTGCGCGGGATCTGCAGTATTTGCTGTAAGCGCGGCGAAGCTGTGGTATACTTTTGTGTTAGAAATCATTGAGGAGAGAAGAAGACAATGGCAAAAGACATTGGGATCGACTTGGGGACCGCGAACGTCCTCATCAACGTGAAGGGTAAGGGAATCGTCTTGAACGAGCCTTCTGTCGTTGCAATCGACACGCACACCGGCAAGGTTCTGGCCGTCGGCACCGAGGCCTACAAGATGGTCGGCCGCACGCCGGGCAACATCCGCTCGATTCGCCCGCTCAAGGACGGGGTGATCGCCGACTTCGACATCACCGAGGCGATGCTTGAGTACTTCATCAACAAGCTGAACGTCAAGGGCTTCATGTCCAAGCCGAACATCCTGATCTGCGCGCCGACCAACATCACCTCGATTGAGCAAAAGGCGATCATTCAGGCCGCGGAGAAGTCCGGCGGCAAGCGCGTTTACCTCGAGTTTGAGCCCAAGGTCGCCGCGGTCGGGGCGGGCCTTGACATCTTCCAGCCGCAGGGCAACATGGTGATCGACATCGGCGGTGGCACGTCGGACGTCGCGGTGCTGTCGATGGGTGAGATTGTCACCAGCCGCAGCCTACGCCTGGCGGGCGACAAGATGGACTCGGCCATCGCCGCCTACGTCAAGAACAAGCACAAGCTCCTGATCGGTGAGCACACCGCAGAGCAGCTCAAGATTCAGATCGGCGCGGTGTACGAGGCCGACCCGGAGGAGAAGATGGAGGTCCGCGGGCGCGACATCGCCACCGGCCTGCCGCGCGAGGTCGAGGTCACAAGCCTCGAGGTTCAAGAGGCGCTGAGCGACACCATGGCGGCCATCGTCAGCGCGGCCAAGGACGTGCTGGAAAAGACCCCGCCGGAGCTGTCCGCGGACATCATCGACCGCGGCGTGATGCTGACCGGCGGCGGCGCCCTGCTCAAGGGCATCAGCCACCTGTTTGCGGCGGAGCTCAAGGTGCCGGTGCTTTTGGCCGACGACCCGCTCGACGCCGTGGCGCTTGGGACCGGCGTGCTGCTCGACAACATCGCGCACCACAAGCAGTATTAGACACGAAGGAGGTACGCGGTGAGTACACAGTACGCAACCCGGGTTTTGAAGCACCTGCTGGTCCTGGTGGTCCTGGTGATCGTGGCCTTGGTCGTCGGGGGCATGATCGGTTACGCCATCGGGGGCGGCAGCCCGTGGCAGGTGCTCGAGCCGAGCACCTGGTCGCACATCCTCGACTTCCTGAGGTGAGGCCGGCATGAAAAAATTGCTGATGTGGCTGGTGCGCGGGTACCAGCGGTTCATCTCGCCGCTCCTGCCGCCCAGCTGTCGCTACTACCCGACCTGCTCGACCTACATGATTCAGGCCCTGGTCAAGCACGGCGCCATCAAGGGCCTGATCATGGGCCTCGCGCGCATTTTTCGGTGCAATCCCTTCATCCGCGGCGGGCTGGATCCGGTGCCCGACTTTTTCACCCTGCGGCGCAACCCGGACCCTCAGCGCAACCTCGACGAGGCCGACCAGTTCGACTATCATCATCACTAGACAAGGAGCAACACATGGCGAAGGAACAGAAAATCATGGTGCAACAAGAAGATGTCACGCGCAACGGCCACACCGTGTCGGTGCTGACCGTGGCTAAGAACGAGATTGGCTATGTCGAGACCATTGAGAACCGCTTTTTGGCCTACATCGCCGGCCAGACCAGCGCGAACCGCTTCAAGACGATGGACGACGCGGTGGCATTTTTGATCTCGGAGTACCACCTGCACCACAGCTAGGCGGTGCACGGCCGCGCTGGATCGCAATCCGGCGCGGTTTTTTGTCAGGCGGCCCGGCGAAGTGCCGGCGCATTTGCAATTCAAGGAGGCAATCATGGCGGAAACGCGCACACGAAAGAAGGAAGACCGCATCGACTACGGCATCATCCTGTCGGTGATGCTCCTGGCGCTGTTCGGCATGGCCGCCATCTACATGGCGGTGTCCAAGGACGGCTCCTCAAGCCCGATGCGGGCGATGGTGATGCAGGCGGTGTGGTACGTCATCGGTGGCGTGGGCATCTTTTTCGTCATGCAGTTCGACGCCGAGCAGCTGTGGCGCATCGCACCTCTGCTGTACGCGCTGGGCATCCTGCTGCTGATCGCGGTGCTGGTGTTTTACGACAAGGACGTCGCAAGAAACACCGGGGCGCACAGCTGGTTTCGCTTCGGGCCGGTGACCTTTCAGCCGTCCGAGGTGATGAAGCCCGCTTACGTGCTGATGCTCGCGCGGGTGGTCACCAACCACAACGTCGCGATGAAGCACACCTGGGCCAACGACTGGCGGCTGATCGGCGAGATGCTGCTGTGGACGCTGCCGGTGCTGGCCCTGATGATCCTCCAAAAGGACTTCGGGACCTCGCTGGTCTTCGCCGCCATTTTTGCCGGGGTGGTGCTGGTGTCCGGCATCTCGTGGAAGATCATCCTGCCGATCGGGCTGGCCGCCGGCGCGGTCGGGACCGGAACCATCCTGCTGGTGGTCGAGGACTGGGGCCGCAAGATCCTGCTGCACGTGGGGTTCAAGAATTACCAGTTCAAGCGCATCGATTCGTGGTTGAACCCCAGCGGCGCAACCAGCGGCTCGTCTTACCAGCTCTGGCAGTCGATGAAGGCCATTGGCTCAGGGGAGATGTTCGGCCGTGGCTTCAACAACCTGAAGGTGTCGGTGCCGGTCCGCGAGTCGGACATGGCCTTTTCCGCCATCGGTGAGGCGTTCGGCTTCATCGGCGCGGCGGTGCTGATCCTGCTGTACTTCCTCTTGATCTACCAGATGATTCGCGTGACTTTCGACACCCAAAACGAGTTTTACGCGTACATCGCCACCGGCGTGATCATGATGATTCTCTTCCACGTGTTCGAAAACATCGGCATGAACATCGGCCTGCTGCCACTAACCGGGATTCCGCTGCCGTTCGTGTCGCAAGGGGGGTCATTCCTGCTGGCCAACATGCTGTCGGTCGGGATGGTGCTCTCGATGCGGTTCCACCACCAGAGCTACATGTTCTCCCGCGAGGAGGAGTCGTTCCAGTAAGATGAACCGGGCACAGGGCCGCACCTCGCTCAGTGCACAAGGCGCCTGCCGCGTTTTACCCGCAATGGGGGAAAGCGTGGCAGGCGCCTTGTGCGTGCTTTGTATCCGGTGCGTCGTGTGGTACCATCATGGGGAAAGGCGGGATGGGCATGAAAACAAAATGGATGGGCTGGGGACTGGCGGCACTGGCCGGTCTCGGCCTGGCGCTGGGACCGAGCCGGTCGGCCCAGGCGGCCACAATCACGGATCAGGACCTCGCGCGCACCGTGGCGAACTGGAGCCTGGACGAGCAGATCGGCTCGCTGTTCATCGCGCGCAAGCCGGCCAGCGCGGATCAGGCCGCAAGCGACGTGGCCAAGTACCACCTGGGTGGGCTGATCCTGTTCGGCACCGACATGGCGCAGCCGACCGCAAGCCTGAAGGCGCAGCTTGCGCGCTTCCAGGCCGCGGCCGCGGTGCCGCTTCTGATCGCCACCGACCAAGAGGGGGGGACGGTGTCTCGGCTGAACGATTCCCCGGCGTACCCGACGCGCTACCCATCGCCGCAGCAGGCCTTCGCTCAGGGCGGCATGACTGCGGTGCTCAACACGGCGGTGAGCCAGGCCAAGCAGCTCAAGGCGCTGGGCATCAACTGGAACTACGCGCCGATCGCCGACGTCTCGAGCGACCCCAACAGCTTTATTTACGCCCGCACCCTGGGCCAAAGCGTCGCCAACACGGCAAGCTACATCGCAAAGGTCGTGCCGGCGATTCAGGGCACCGGTGTCGCCGCCACGCTGAAGCATTTTCCCGGCTACGGCTCAGCGGTCGACACCCACAAGCTGTTCGCCACGGTTGACCGCACCAAGGCCCAGCTGATGGCCAGCGAGCTGGTGCCGTTCAAGGCCGGCATCGCGGCCGGAGTGGACGCCGTCATGGTGACGCACATCGTGATGCGCCAGATCGACGCGGCGCTGCCGGCGTCGCTGTCGCCCAAGGTGATCACGGGGCTTTTGCGGCAGGAGCTAGGGTTCTCGGGTGTGATCATCACCGACGACCTGGCGATGGGCGCCATCCAGCAGTACGACGCGGCTCATGGGCTCAAGACGCCGGATGTGTTGGCCCTGCAGGCCGGCAACGACGCGATCATGGCGGACGACTACGCGGTGGGCATTCCCGCCATCAAGGCCGCGGTGGCGGCCGGTACGGTCAAGCCCGCGACGATCCGCACCGCGGCCGTGCGCCTGCTGAAGCTCAAGCGCAAGCTAGGGCTGCTCAGCGCGGCCAAGTTCGTCGCGCCGACCTTGACCCTGGACAAGCCGCAGTACGGGGCTAAGGCCGCAACGGTCACGGGCACGGTGCGTAGCGCAGACGTTCAAAAGGCGCGCGTGACGCTGACGCGCTCGGGAAAAGCGATTGCGCACGCCACGCCGAACCAGGCTGGGCGCTTCAGCCTGTCCGTGCCGCTGACGGTAAAGGCGCAGGCGCTGGTGGTTGACGTCACGCTGGGCGACGGGACGGCGCAGCGGCTCCAAAAGCCGCTGACCCTGAACGCCAGGAAGCCGGCCGCGACCAGCAGCACCGCCAGCACCTCAAGCGCGCACAGCAGCGCGAGTGCGGCCTCAAGCACTACCACGAAACCGGCGGCCAAGGCGCCGCGCTGGCCGTGGGCGATTGCCGGTGTTATTGCGCTTGCGCTGGTCGGTGGGCTGGTGGTCTGGTTCCGTCGGCCGACGGGGCGTCACCGCAGATGAGCGCAGGATTAAAAAAGTTTCGCCCAAGGGGTTGACACCGGCGGCCAAACTGCGTAATATCAGAGTCAATTCAGAACGCAAACGAACGATGTGAGAGAGTAATGCCGGCAAGACTGCACAGAAAACCCGGGTAGATGAGAGCGGGGTAGCAAGTCGGGACGAAGATGGCTCACGGATCGGTGCACCGAACCTTCGGGTAAGGCTGCAATGGCTGGCATCCATTATCTTGCACGCGGGTTGATTACGACCCGTTAGTGAGGGCAGACTCCCGGGAAGTCTGTCGAATTAGAATGGTACCGCGGGACACCGCTTCTAACTTTGGTTAGGAGCGGTGTTTTTGCGTCTTGGCCGACAGTTCTGAATCATCAATCATGTTTGCAAAATTTGGGAGGCAATTATTATGAAGTTATGGCAAAAAGTAGTTCTGGCGTTGGCACTGACGGCTCCGGTCTTCGGCTTGGCGGCCTGCGGCAAGTCCGCGGACAGCAAGGTGGTCAAGGTCGGCATCATGAGCAACGACAAGGAGATCTGGCAGGACATCCAAAAGCGCCTGAAGAAGCAGGACGTCAACATCAAGCTGGTTGAGTTCACCGACTACAACACGCCGAACCAGGCGCTCAACGACGGCGACGTGCAGCTGAACTCCTTCCAGACCGTCTCCTTCATGGACACCTGGAACCAAAAGCACAAGCAGACCATCACCAGCGTCGGCAACACCTACATCGGCCCGATGCGCGCGTACTCCAGCTCGCTGAAGTCCCTGGATGGCCTGAAGAAGGGCGACAAGGTCTCCGTGCCAAACGACGCCTCCAACGAAGGGCGCGCCCTGCAGCTGCTCGAGCAGTACGGCCTGATCAAGCTCAAGTCTGGCGTTGCGACGCCGACCGTGCGCGACATCACCGACAACAAGCTGGACCTTAAGTTCGCCGAGCTTGACGCCGCCCAGACTGCCCGCAGCCTGAAGGACGTTGCGGCCTCCATCGTCAACAACGATATCGCCGCCGCCGCCAACCTGAACCCGAAGGACGCCATCTACGTCGAGAAGATCACGGCCAAGTCCAAGCCTTACCTGAACGTGATTGCGGCCAAGTCTCCGAAGGACAAGTCCAACAAGACCTACAAGAAGATCGTGAAGGCCTACCAGACCGACGCCACCGCGAAGCTTCTGAAGAAGTACTACAAGAACTCCACCGAACCGGCCTGGAACTACAAGTTCTAATTAGCGAAAGCGAGGATCACCATGGCTGAAGCGATTATCACGCTCAATCAGATCGATGTCTTATTCAAGGAAAAGGCCCGCAGCGTCCATGCGGTCGACCACGTGGACCTCACCGTTAACCGCGGCGACGTCTACGGCATCGTCGGCTACTCCGGCGCCGGCAAGTCCACGCTGGTGCGGGTGATCAACCTGCTGCAGCGGCCGACCACCGGCAGCGTGACGGTTTTGGGGCAGGACATGCTGGCGCTTGACGCCAAGGCCCTGCGCGGCGAGCGCAAGCGCATCGGGATGATTTTCCAGCACTTCAACCTGATGAACTCCCGCACCGTTGCCGAGAACGTCGCGTTCCCGCTGCGCGGCCACAAGTCCAAGGCCGAGATTGCGGCCAAGGTCGAGGAGCTCCTCGAGCTGGTCGGCTTGGCCGACCGCGCCACGGCCTACCCGGCGGAGCTGTCCGGCGGCCAGAAGCAGCGCGTCGGCATCGCCCGGGCGCTGGCCTCCGACCCCGAGATCCTGATCTCGGACGAGGCGACGTCCGCCCTTGACCCCAAGACCACCAGCGCGATTCTGGACCTGCTCAAGTCCCTCAACGAGAAGCTCGGCCTGACCATCGTCTTGATCACGCATGAGATGGAGGCGGTCAAGCAGATCTGCAACAAGGTGGCCGTGATGGACGCCGGGCGGATCATCGAGCGCGGCAACCTGCTGGACATCTTCGCCAAGCCCGAACAGAAGCTGACCAAGGACTTCATCGACACCACGCTGCAGCTCGATGCCGCGGTCGCCGCGGTCAAGCAGCAGCCCGCCGTCGCCAACCTCAAGTCACCGGATCGCCTGGTGCGCCTGACCTACCTCGGCGCCTCGACGGACCAGCCGCTGGTGGCAACCCTGTACAAGGACTTCAACGTCACGGCCAACATCCTGTTCGGCGACATCCAGATCCTGCAGGGGACGCCATTCGGCAATCTGATCGTGGTGCTGTCCGGCACCGCGGCCGATCTGGAGCGGACGTTCGCCTACCTGGCGCAAAACGACGTGACAGTGCTTGATCTCAACGCAAAGGAGGATGCACAATGAGTTTTCTGAACAAAATTCTGCCCAACGTGATGCCGCTTTGGAGCGGCGACGGCGGCATTCTCCAGGCGATCTGGCAGACCGTCTACATGACCTTTTGGACCGCGGTGGTCTCCGGCATCCTCGGGCTGTTCCTGGGCTTCCTGCTGATTCTCACCGATGAGGGCGGGCTGCTGCCGAACCGGCCGGTGTACTTCATCCTCGACAAGGTCGTCAACATCTTCCGCTCGATTCCGTTCATCATCCTGCTCGCGGTGGTTTACCCGCTGACCCGCCTGTTGGTGCACACCGGCATCGGCCCGACCGCGGCCCTGGTGCCGCTGATTCTGGGCACCGCGCCGTTCTTCGCGCGCCAGGTCCAAAACGCGCTTTTGACCGTCGACCCCGGCGTCATCGAGGCCGCGCAGGCGATGGGGCTTGGTCCTTGGCAGATCGTCTTTCGCGTTTACCTGCGTGAAGGCGCGTCCGAGCTGGTCCGCGTCGGTGTCTTAACCATCATCAGCGCCATCGGCCTGACCGCGATGGCCGGGGCGGTCGGCGGCGGCGGCCTGGGGAACATCGCGATTGCGATCGGCTACCAGCGCTACCAAAACGACGTCATCTGGACCGCCATGATCCTGATGCTGATCCTCGTCTTCCTGATTCAGTTCATCGGCGACATCATCGCCCGCAAGCTGCACCACTAAGCGTCAGGCCGTCACGGCCGCCCATCCGGGTGGCCGCGGCGGCCTTTTGCGTGCCAAAAGGAAACTTTTGGCAAAGGCGACTTTCACCCACCAAGATATCTGGTAGACTTAACACAGACCGCCGCGGGCGGGGGAAAGGACGACTCACGTGAAAAAAATCAAAGTTATGACCGTGTTCGGCACACGGCCTGAGGCAATCAAGATGGCGCCTTTGTGCCTGGCGCTGCAGGAGCGGGCCGACCAGTTCGCCGCGGTGACCGTGGTCACCGCGCAGCACCGCGAGATGCTCGATCAGGTGCTCGAGATTTTCAAGCTCACGCCGGACTACGACCTCGACATCATGCGCCGCAAGCAGAGCCTAGCCGAGATCACCAGCACCGTTTTGACCGCGCTGCAGCCGATTCTGGTCAAGGAGCGGCCGGACATCGTGCTGGTGCATGGCGACACGACCACCACGCTGGCCGCCAGCCTCGCCGCCTTTTACCAGCAGATTCCGGTCGGCCACGTTGAGGCCGGGCTGCGCACCTGGCACAAGTACGACCCGTACCCCGAGGAGATGAACCGCCAGCTGACCGACGTGCTGGCCGACCTGTACTTCGCGCCGACCGCGCAGTCCCAGGCCAACCTGCTGCGGGAGGGCCACCCGGCCGACGCCATTTACGTCACCGGCAACACCGCCATCGACGCCCTGCGTCAAACGGTGCACGCCGGCTACCACCACGCGGTGATGGACGAGCTCGACCCGACCAAGCGCATGATCCTAGTTACCATGCACCGGCGCGAGAACCAGGGGGCGCCGATGGCCGGCGTGCTCAAGGCGATTCGCGCCGTGGTCGACGCGCACCCGGACATCGAGGTCGTCTACCCGGTTCACCTGAGCCCGGCCGTCCAGAAGGTCGCCCACGCGGTGCTGGACGGCGACCCGCGGATTCACCTGATCGCGCCGCTCGATGTGGTGGACTTCCACAACCTGGCGGCCCAAAGCGCCTTCATCATGACCGACTCCGGCGGGGTGCAGGAGGAGGCGCCGGCCTTGGGCAAGCCGGTGCTGGTGCTGCGCAACACCACCGAGCGCCCGGAAGGGGTGGCGGCGGGTACGCTCAAGCTGGTCGGGACGGACCCGGACGCCGTGGCGGCCGCGATGACCACGCTGCTGGACGACCAGGCGGCCTACGCACGCATGGCGCAGGCCAAAAACCCGTACGGCGACGGCCACGCCACGGAACGCATTCTGGCGGCCATCGCGCACACGTACGGCGACGGGCCGCTGCCCGCACCGTTTGACCCGCAGGCCTAACGCCGAGGACACGAAAAGAGGCTTCCACATCGTCATCGTGGAAGCCTCATTTCGTGTGTTTGGGCTAGAACAGGGCGCTGTCCTGCGCGGCGAGGTAGTCGTCTTCGACCTTCTTGTAGCTTCCCGGCTCCATGGCCTCAAGCGCCGTGGCGATGGTGTCCGCGGCCTGCTTGTAATCGTAGCGGGCATACGCGGCCTTGGTGTCGGCAACCGCCTGGGCCACGTCCGAATGCGTGGTCTTGTAGCGGTTGGCGTACTGCAGGAGCTCCTCGGTCATCCCCGCGGCCTGAATCAGGTCGCGGCTCTTTTGCTTGAGCTGCTCGATGTCCTCGGCGCTTTGGATCAGCTGCTTAGCGATGGCGTCTAGGTCAATCTTGACCTGGTTGAGGTCGTGGTTGAGGTCGGCGACGGCCTTGGAGCAGGCGTTGAAGAAGTCCAGGTACGGCTTCGGCAGGCCCGGCAGGCCGTGGCGGAACACCTCGTACTTGACATCGCGCAGGTCCATGACGAACTGTGCGACCTGCTTGGCCGCTTTTTCCTCCGTCGCGCGGAAGCCGCCGATGCTGGTGTTGATGGCCTGCTGCTTGAGCTCGATGTCCTTGAGGTCGCTGCGCATCTTGACGAAGGTCGCGCTGGTCTCGGAGTAAATCGCCTCGTGGTCGTTCAACCGCAGGCTTTCCTGCTCGAAGGCGGCGGCCAGGTTGTCCAGCTGCTGCTTCAGCGCGTTGGCCTGCTTGAGCTCGTCGTGGTTCAGGGTGTAAGACTGGTTGACGTGGTCCAGCTCGATCAAAAGCGCGTGGTTCTGCTTGTTGGCGTGGTTGATGAACTGGCGCAGGTCGCCTTGCGCCTGGTCGACGGCGTCCTTGGCGGTCAGCTCCTTTTCCATCACGGCGTAGAGGGCGTCGATGCGGTTGGCGATGGTGGCGGTGTTGGCCGTCAACTCAGTCACGTCAAGCGACTCGATCTGGGCGAGGCCCTGGTTGACCTGCTCTTGAATCTCCTGGCCGGTGGCAGGGACGTCCTCGGTGAAATGGAAGTGGCGCTGCGCCAGCTGCTCGTAGCCGCGGGCAATCTCGCCGAGCTGGTTGGGGAACTCGTTGACCACGGCGTTCACCAGCGGTGGCAGGGACTTGACCTGCAGCTCGACGGTGGCCACGCTCAGCTTGAGCTTGCTCAGCTGCTTTTTGGCCAGGTCGTGGTCGCCATCGCTGTTGGTCTGATTGATCTCGGAGAGCTGCGCCGCGATGGCCTGAAGCGCCGATTCAAGCGCGGGCAGGGCATCGCCGTACGCGAAGCTCTTGGCCAAGATGGTCTTGCGCGCGGCCAGGTAGCGCTCGCGCAGGTTCATCAGCAGCCGGCGGTTGTCGGCCTCGCTTTCCTGGATCGCCAAAAGCGCCTGGCGAATGCCGTGGAGGCGCTTGGCCGTGGCCTCGCGGAGGTTGTCGATGGTTGCCAAATCCTCCTTGACCGTGCTGAAGCGGAACTGCTTGTTGGCCTGCTCGACGTCGAGCAGGGCGGTCTGCAGGTCCGTCAGCTCGCCCTCGGCCAGCTTCTGGTAGGCGGTCTGTTGCGCCTTGAACGCCGTCTCGCTGGTCCCGGTGAGGCCGAGCTGGGCGATGTTGCGGATCAGGCCGGTCACCTCGCCGCTGTCAAGCGTCGAGATTCGCGTGTCCAGGGCCTGAATCGCCCGGTTGTTGCGGATTTGGAACAGCCACAGCCCCAACCCCACGATAATGATAATTCCTAGTACTGCGATAATGATCCACACCATGATTACACCTTCCACATCGCGCGACTTGCAATTTGCGGCCCTATCCACTAAAATTCTGGGCAAACTAGTACGCGCAAGTTCCTTGCCCCTAGTATCTCAAAAAGGACCCGAACATGAAAGGCCTTTAGCGGGAAAAAGGCCGGTATCTTGCGTTTTTTGAAAGGTGATTAGATGACAGTACTCGATCCTATCGTTGTGGCCCAGGTGGATGCGTTGCTGGAGGGGGAGCCCAACCCGGTGACCAACCTCGCCAACGCAGCCGCATTGCTCTACAACAGCATGGCCGACCTCAACTGGTGCGGCTTTTATCTCTACTCTAAGCGAACCGGCACGCTCGACCTCGGCCCGTTCCAGGGGCAGGTCGCGTGCATGCACATCCAACCCGGCAGCGGGGTGGTGGGCACAAGCTTCGCCAAAGGGGAATCGCTTTTGGTGCCGGATGTCCACGCCTTTGCCGGCCACATTGCCTGCGACGCCGCCAGCAACTCCGAGGTGGTCGTGCCGCTGGTCGTGGGCGACCGCTGTGTCGGCATCCTCGATCTCGATTCGCCGTCCTTGGACCGCTTCACCGCGGCCGACCAGGCGACGCTCACGGCCTTTGCCGCCGCGCTTGCGAAACATCTTGACGCTGACGCCCTGGCTTTGGTATACTAGCCTGCGAGTAATTTAATGCAGCGGCGAACGGCATGGTCGGCTCCAGTGGCGCAACTCCGTGAGAGAGAGCACAGTAACCCGGCTGCTAAGGTGAACGCTTAGCGCGACTGCCCGTGTGCTGAGTTCGCATTCATTAACTTACTCCAACAATCTTAATTCTTGGAGGAATTTCAATATGTCTCGTTATACTGGTCCTCGCTGGAAGCAGTCTCGCCGTCTCGGCCTGTCTCTCTCCGGCACTGGTAAGGAACTCGCTCGCCGTCCGTACGCCCCTGGCGATCACGGCAACAACCAACGTCGTAAGATTTCTGAATACGGTCAGCAACTGACCGAAAAGCAGAAGCTGCGTTGGATGTACGGCCTGAACGAGCGCCAATTCCAGAACCTGTTCATTCGCGCCGGCAAGATCAAGGAAGGCACCCACGGTGATAACTTCATGGTCCTGCTCGAAACCCGTCTGGACAACCTGGTATTCCGTCTGGGCCTTGCGACCACGCGTCCGCAGGCTCGTCAGCTCGTCAACCACGGTCACATCACCGTGGACGGCAAGCGCGTTGACATTCCTTCTTACGAAGTCCGTCCTGGCCAAGTGATCGCTCTGCGCGAACGCTCCCAGAACCTGGCAATCGTCAACGAAGCGCTCGAAAGCACGGTTTCCCGCCCTGCTTACGTGTCCTTCGACGACAACAAGAAGGAAGGTTCTCTGGTTCGTCTGCCTCAGCGCGAAGAACTGGAACCAGATGTTGACGAAGCGCTGGTCGTTGAATACTACAACCAGAAGCTGTAATATTCAAGACCACCAACGTTGTCAACTCAACGTTTATCGGGCCTCTGCTGTTGCAGATTGTTGCAGAAGCTACAGTTTCGACAGCAGGTCCATTGCACGCCCATTCTGGGCGTGCTTTTTTTCTGGCATCAGCGAGATGTAGTAGTCCTGGGTAATGCTCAAGCTGGCATGGCCCAGGTGCCTCGAAACGTAGGCTAAGTCGATACCTTGGCTGAACAGGAATGAGGCAAACGTGTCTCGTAAGCCGTGAAAAGTTGTGTGCCCGACCTTCGCTGCTTGCAACAGCGGCTCTAACCGCAGGGCGACACGATACCCATAGGTTTCAAAAATGTAGCCGTCTGACTTTGGCTCAACTTGTTTGAGCAGTTCGAACACTTCCCGAGGCAGCGACAACGTGCGGTAGGCGTTCTTGGTTTTCAGCGTTTTGTCGCGCTTGACCCACGGGCTGCGTTGTTCGCGAACATGAATCCCGCAATCCGTTGGTTCCTCGAATAGGGAATCTGGGCGCAGGCCGAGGCACTCACCACGGCGTAAGCCTGTCAGTAGGGCCACTAGCACCAACACGCAAAACTCGTCTTCCTCGGCATGGTCCAGGCAATACTGCTTCAGCGTTCGCATGTCGGTGATTGACAAGGCTACGTTTCGTTTTTCGGACACCTTGCCATGTGCTCTGACCAAGCTTGAGATGTCGTTGAGCAACAGGCCGTGCGCATACGCATATTTAAGCATCGCGCGAAGCGGGCGCACCATGTCACTGACCGTCTTTTGGGCATGAGTTTGCCCGTACTCATCCAGCATCTTTTGCAAGTAGGTGTCGGTCACATCGCAGAGGCGGACATCGTCGAACAGTTTACGAAAGGTCTGGCCGATTCTTCGATAGGACAGGTAGGACGTTTCCTTCAGTTCTCCTTTCTTGGCGAATTCGAGCCAGTAGTCATAGTAGTCCATCATCGGCGTTTGGCGGTCCACGAGATCCACACCGCCGGCCTTCTTTATCTCCAGCGTGTGCGCCCAAATTTGAGCGTCCTGCTTGTTGGAGAAAGACTTCGATAGCCGATAAGTCTTTCCATTCTTGGTGAAGGCGACCTGCGTCAAAATACTTTTACCGCGTTTCATGAATGAAGCCATACTTGTTTTCCTCCTAAAAAAACTAAGCTGACCCCGTAAATACATGGGTTCAGCTTAGCATCCAATCTGCTTAATCGACAACCACAACTTAGTCGGCGAGGTGCAGGCGGACAAAGCTCGTCAGTTCTTCAACGGTGAAGCGTGCCTGTTTACCGATCATAAAGCAGCGAAAATCACGATGACGGCGAAAGACTTTGTCGAAGGTCACCGGATCAATGCCAAGAAAATCTGCGGCTTGTTGCCGATTCAGCAGATAGGGGAGTTGCCTAGTATTCAGTTGTTCCATTTTAATCTCACTCCTTATCTCCAACGGGGTTGTGTGAGATAATCAAGCCAGATAGGACGCATATCTTATCTGTGAAGGGTGGCTACATGCTTTGGTCGGCGTGGTCATCCTTTTTTGATTGCTCACATTCAGGTTCTGATTCAAATAGGCCATTCTGCAGCTGGTCGGATTCAGTGGTGTACTGTGCAATCATCTTCTCGTGTTTTTCTGTTAGTGGCGCGTTGCGAATGGCGTTCATGGTCTGCTGATTGCCCCAGTAACCATCAATTTCATGCAGAACGCGTTGCATCGGTGCGACTTGCTTGTCAATCCAGGCACGAGTTCGATTCAGATCTAAGGGCTGAGGGGCCATGGTTAGGCGAAGCGGTTCGCGTCCTTGGCCGACGAACCTTTCCCAAGTCTTGTTGACCGGCCACTTCAACCGATCGGTGGGCCTAGCATCGACAAAACGCAGGTAGCGCTTGATGATGCCAAAGATTGTCCGCTCCTCATCCCGGTAGTTCAGCAGATCCTCCGCCGCTTTGGTCGCGCGGTCATTACTCAGACGGATTTCAAAGCGATTGTAGACGCCACTTGCAGAATGGGACTTCCCAGGATGCTTGCGCTGCTCGACGTCTTTTTCGTATAAGCAAAAATACAAATCACTTTTCTTTGAGCCGATATACAAGGTCGTTCCGGTTTCGTCATCGTCATCCTCGCCGTCCTCACGGTAGATCCGGCCAGACGTGATGCCCTCAAACTGGCGCATCACCGTGATACATTCATTATTGCGGATTTTTTGGATGAGCGCAGGGATGTCCAACATATCGACCATGTCGTTGACCGCCAAGTCGAATCGCTTCATGACGCCATGTGCTTCCATGCAGGTGGCAAGGAAGTCGTACCAAGTTTCTCCGCGGCCTAATAGCAAACTTTCAAACTGACGGCAGCCCTGGCCGCGCAGCTCCAACAATGTGCCCAGCTTGGGTTGCTGTGGGGATGAGGTATAAAGTTTAATCTCACCCAGAGATAGGGTGGTCTCATAGCCAAAGGGTGCTCGAGGGTCGGTCAGCAGGTGGTCGGTACTGAGGTGAAGCACGTCAAGCAGAATCGAGCTCACCGCCTGGGTAAGAAAACGAATCCGGACATAATCAATCAACACGTGCAACTCGGGCTTGTCTGTCCAATTGTTCAACACCTTGTCTATATGCATCTGCAGGCCTCCGCTGCAAGACGCACCGTTCTCGATGCGACTTAAATGACGTTCTGTAATTCCAAGCCTTTTACAAAGTTGTAATTGCGTTAATTTCAGGGTCAGGCGTCGCTTGCGCACTGAGTCACTCCAATGTTTCAATTGTCCTCCTGTCTGACCAGACCACGCGGAATCGTGTCTGGTCAAGGTTATTTGCATCAGTCAAAGGTTGAACCCGGTAATCAGGCCGATTGTCTTCAGTTACGACCCCCCTGTTAGTAAACGGGGGTCTTGGCGGCCGGCTACGCCGTCCGCCGCCATCGGCGCTCGCTTGCTTTCGCTTCGCACGCAGCGGCGCCGAGGCGAGCAGTCGGGCAACACTGATTGCGCTGCGTCGGGCTCGAAACCACGCGAGAAGGCAATCTCCTCCCTTCATAATTTGGTGATACCTTTCATTGCTAAATAAGCGTAACAAGCTTGCCCCAATCTGTGAACACACGGTGAAACTCACCCAGAGATAGAGAGCTACCGCTTAAAAGTTGTGTCCCAGAAACTTGCCTCGTAAAATGAAATCGAGGTGATCACAATGATTGAAAACTTTGGTTCCAACGTAAAAAAATTTCGCCTAGCTCGCGGTATGACACAAAAGCAGCTGGCCGAAAAGGTGCATATCATTCCTAAAAGCATTTCTGAAATTGAACGAGGGGTCAGCTATACTTCGTTTGAAACCCTCGATCTATTAGCCGAAGCCCTTGATGTCACAGCCGCCGACTTATTTGGTTCGCCGGCAGAACAACATATTCATAGCGCTGGCGCGATACTGGATCGAATCGACGACTACCTGCCGAATTTGGAAAGGGTGGATCGACTCACACGACGAATGGAAGATTTCAGTCCTCGCCAACTGGATCATCTAGCCGAAGAGCTTGAAATGATCTTCAAATACTTCGAACCTGATGTTCACTACGACGAAGATGGCGAACCAGATCCTGAATTAGATGAAAACGGTCGAATTGTAACGCGTCCCTCACGCTACCGGCGACTGCCAGTCAAAAAAATTGACGAGCTTTACAACAAAATACTAGTGATAAAAGAGTATGAGAAGCATGAGCACAGCTAACCAAATCTGAAAACTATTCACACAATGATGCCCACGTCGTTCAAGATTTCACGCAACCTTTGAGCAAAAGAAAAGACGACGTCTATTTGAGACATCGCCCTTACTCAGGTCACTGAATTATTTGTCCTGTACGTATCACTATGATGATATACCTCTTAATTGGCTAAAATACTGTATCACTCACCGATGATTGCCGACATTTTATCCATGAGTTTCAGCATCTGTCGAAGTTCAGTTTCACCCATTTCATCAACAAAACTATTGAAAGCCTGATCAAATTCCGCATTTGTCAATTTGAGTTGCGCGACGCCTTCGCCAGTCAAAGCGAGGCTCAGATTCCTGCGATTCTCCGGATCGGTGGCGCGCGTAATAAGCCCTTTCTTCGCCAATGCAGTGGTACACTGGGAAACTGCTGCTTTCGTGATGTGTAAATTTGTCGCGATTTCCACTGAACTTTGGCCGGCTTGAATACCTTGCAAGATCAATAGATCTGTCAAACTCAACACGTGTTGCTTGCCACGGCCAAATTCAGTGTTGATCAGGTTCTTGAACTGAAAAATAGTTTTCAAATAGGTCATTTTGATATCGTCTGTCATAGGCCGCTCCTATCTTAGAATCGCCTCGTCCGGTTGAACGTCAGCCAATACGAGGCTTTGCTGCCAAAGCTTCGCTTGCGCCTCGCGGTCATAAGAGGCTGGCGATGACTTAGTATCTTTGCCGCGATCAACATATTTTCCGGTAACGCCTGCGTATTGACTTCCAGTCACCATCTTGGCCAGTGCTTGCCCAGAAGTTTCTGCACTCCCGTGGCGGCCAATCAAATATGAAAAAGCATTCATCGTGAATTTCATCATTCGGTTTGAGCCAGAATCACCATTCAAGTTAGTCCCAGTCATCAGTCCTGGATTAAAGGCATTGACCGTAATCTGTTTATCCGTTTGTTCAGCTACTTTGTCCGCAAAGATGTAGGCCGCCATCAGGTCCAACAATTTAGATGTCGGGTAGCGCAGTAAGGCATTGCTGTTGGCAGTCGGATGAGCCAATGGTTCAATGTCTTCGAAATGTGGGGCTGGGAAAGGAAACAGCTTCGGCGGATTGTGGGTGTCACTAGAAACAAAAACAATTCGTCCATTCTCAACCACTGAGCTCAGCAACAGGTTAACTAACAGAAAGTGTCCCAGATAATTGACCCCAAAGGTGGTTTCAAAGCCTTCTTTAGTATAACTCAACGTCGTTGGATTCAAGCCAGCATTGCAAACCAATGCATACAAAGGTGGAAAGTCGGCTTGCTTGAAGTCACTAGCAAAATCTCGCACTGATTGTAACGACCCTAAATCTAATGGCTGCGTGAAAATGTTGTGGTTCCCAGTTTCGTTCACCATCCGCTTACGCGCTGTTTCTGCTTTTTGTTGGTTACGGCTGGCGATAATGATGGTGTCATTTTGATTGGTGTCGGCAATGTTCTTGGCGGCTTCATAACCTAAGCCTGAATTACCACCAGTCACGATAATCGTATGTTCGCTTATATTAGTCCTCCATAGTTAAGTTTTTTACAGTTTAGAACTTAACCGTTTGCGTGTCAAGATTTTTTACACAAAACAATCCCGCCAAATTTTCGCAGGAGGGGATCTTCGCTTGAATGCGTTCTGGATAATACTTTTCTGGCTCCAGCTTATTGACTTCTTTGGCGGCCATAGAACTGTGAGCATGTGCGTATTCAAAGCCCAAGTAACTCCCCGGAACTGCCCGGGTGCTGTTCGACGAAATGTATGGGTAAAAAAGTGGATAGAATCTGATTCTATTTGCCAAGCATTGCTTAGAACCAGCCGCTACGAATGCATGGCCGATTCCTCCCACAAGTTTCCTACAAAGTTGCAGAGCACTCAAAAAGCCCGAGTTAACGGGCTTTATTGCTAATTTACATTCAGATTTGTCCGAGATTCCATACCCACCATGAGTCGCATTGCCACTCAGCCTAGGTTCAACCAGTCAACAATCATGGAAAAACTCGCACACCGGTCAAGTGTACGAGTTACTGCTAGTATTTACGGGTCAGCTCAATGTTGCACACTGTTGCAGAAGTTCTCAATCCATGCCGAATTTCGCAGCATTGCATCAAGATGTTTTGCTTGAATACATTGATACGTCTGGATTTACGTTGAGTCGAATTGACTGTATTTGCCTTGTTACCACCAGAAGCTGTAATCGTCATCCCGCCTCACCAGAGGCGACAAAAGCACCGGCCAATTGGTCGGTGCTTTTTTTGTTCCGCGACGCGACGGATGGGCGTCGGCTGACTCGGTGTTGTCGCGAGCGGATGGTGCAATCCGGCTGCGGAGAGGGGGCCGACCGCCGCCGCGGTCAGGTTCTCGGGCGGTAGCTGCGCCGCAGGAACGCCGCCATGTCCTCCGGCTGGCGACCGGTGATGGTGTGAAAGTCGGGCGTGACGCGGTCGAGCAGTCCCAGCGCCCCGCCGGCGTACATGCTGGCGAGCTCCGCACCGTCGCCGTCAGAGGCGTAGATGCGCCCGAACGCTGCCGTGGTGACCGGTGCGTAGCCGATCGGGTGGCCGGTGACCGCGGTCATCACTCGGCCCAGCGCCGGCATGGTCAGGGCCCGCGCCTGGGTCAGGGTGTAGATCTGGCCGCGGTCACGCAGCGCCGGGTGGGTCGCGAGGGTTGCAATTGCAGCCGCGCTGTCGTCAAGTGTGATGAAGGTCATGGCCCGGTCGCCAACCGGGTAGATCAGGGCTTGGCGTTTGATCAGCTCCGGCAGGTACGGCACCAGCGGGTCGGCGTACAGCGCGTTTTTGGCGACGGCATAGCGCAGGCCGCTGGTTGCAAGCCTGCGCGGTGCGTAGGCATAGTAGGGCG
Organism: Lacticaseibacillus kribbianus; assembly: GCF_020180945.1. GTDB lineage: Bacteria > Bacillota > Bacilli > Lactobacillales > Lactobacillaceae > Lacticaseibacillus > Lacticaseibacillus kribbianus. The sequence goes on from NZ_JAIPUL010000001.1 coordinate 750,287, forward strand.
ACATGACGAAGGGGTTGTTCTCCTGATCGGCGAAAAAGCTGACGAACACAACCGCGGGCACCGCGGCGCGCTGAAGCGCCAGAATCGTGTTCTCGAATTCCGTGATGCGCTGCATCAGGTCGTAGGTCTTGCTGGGGATGAGAATCACGACGTCCTGGCCGGTGAAGGCTTGGGTCATGCTGGCGACGTCCAGGTAGTCACAGGGAACGACCCGGACGCCGCTGGCGGCGAGCGCTGCCGCCTTGGCCGGGGTGTGGACGGCGGCCGTAACGGCGCTGCCGCCGTCCTGTGCCGCAAGGTTGGCCACCACCTTTTGGCCGAGGTGGCCGGTGGCGCCGGTAACAAGATAGGTCATGGCTAATCCTCCTTGATCAGGTGATGGGATTGCAGGTACTGGCGATGGCTAATCCTCCTTGATCAGGTGATGGGATTGCAGGTACTGGCGGGCGACCACTGCGGCCTTTTCGTGGCGCACGGTGACGCGGTAGTTCATCTGCTGCATCGCCTTGGTTGAAATTTGACCGGCCAGGCGGTTGAGGCGCTGGACGACCTGCGGGTGCGCCTTGGCAAAACTGGTCAGCATCAAAGGTGCCCCCTGGTAGGGTGGGAAGAAGGACTTGGAATCCGTCAGCAGCACTAGGTGGTACTGACGAATCTGCGGGTCGGTTGTGTAGGCGTCGGTGACGTCCAGGTCACCTTGGGCCAGCGCCTGGTAGCGCAGCGACGGCTCCATCGTCTTGACGTTGGTGAAGGCCAACCCGTAAGCAGTTTTGAGCCCGGGGTAACCGTCGGATTGCTGGTAGAAGTCGGGGTCAAAGCCTACGCGGAATTCCGGGTGCTTGGCCAGGTCGCCGATGGTCTTGAGGTGGTACTTGGCGGCGGTGCCGGCGGTGACGGTGATGCCGTAGCCGTTCTGGTACGCCATCGGGTCAAGCAGCGTCATGTGGAACTGCTGGGCTAACGCGGTTCTCGCGTCGCGGTACGCGGTGTTCGGGTCGTGGCTGACGGCCTTGTCGGTCTTGACCAGCGATTGCAGCACCGTGCCGGTGAACTCGGGGTAAAGGTCGATCTGCTTGGCCTGCAGCGCCTTGAACAAAAAGCTGGTGCCGCCGAAGTTGCGCTTGAGGGTGACCTCCACCTTCGCGTCGCCGTCCTCGATCAGGTCCTTGTACATGTTGATGAGCAGCTCGGGCTCGCCACCCATTTTGCCCGCGATGGTGATGGTCTCGGTCTTCGGCGCGGTCAGGGTGCGCACGCCGTATGCCGTGCCGCCGACCATCACCAGCACCCCCAGGCCTGCCAGCAGGCGCTTCGGGGTCGCCCGGGACAGCAGCTTGATGAGCCAGCTGGCCACGAGGGCTAAGGCGGCGGCCAGCACCGCGCCAATCAAAAGCGCGGCGTTGTTGTTGCTCTGGATGCCCAGCAGGATGTAGGTCCCGAGGCCGCCACCGCCGATCAGGGCGGCCAGCGTCGCGGTGCCGATGATCATGACCACGCCGATGCGGATGCCGGACAGAATCATCGGCATCGCCAGTGGCATCTGCACCCGCAGCAGCTTGTAGCGCCGGGACACGCCCATCGCGTCGGCGGCCTCGATCAGCAGCGGGTCGATGTTGGTCAGACCCGCGTAGGTGTTTTGGAACACCGGCATCACGGCGTACAGCACCAGCGCGATGACGGCGGGCACGGTGCCGATGCCGACGAAGGGGATGAGCAGGCCGAGAATGGCGAGGCTGGGGATGGTCTGGATGATGCTGGCAAGCTGCAGCACGGTTTCACCGGCGCGGCGGTGGTTCATCAAGGCCACGGCGAGCGGAATCGCGATGACGATGGTGATGAGCGTGGCGATCAGCGCCACTTCAATGTGCTGGCCCAGCGCAACGAGGATTTCGTGGCCGTTCGCCTGGGCGTAGTGCAACGTTTCGTTAAGCATGCGGCACCTCCTTTTGGTCCAGGCTGGCCAGGTAGCCGATCAGGTCTGTGGCGTCCAGCTGCGTCTGGCCAACCTGCACCGCAAGCCGCGGCTCGGCTGCGAGGGCATTGGCCCAGGCATAGATGGAGGTCGTTGCGGGGAGGGGCTTGCCAGCGGCGGTGGTGGGACGGCCGAAGCCCGCGGCCAGCACCTGGGCCAGCGTGCGCTGGCCGGCGATAACGTCCTTGAAAAAATCGGCGACAAATGCGTTGGCCGGCTCGGCAATCACGGCCTGTGGTTGCCCGACCTGCTGCAGCACGCCGTCGTGCAGCACCGCCATGCGGTCGGCAAGGTGCAGGGCCTCCTGCATGTCGTGCGTGACAAAGAGGATGGTCGTGTCGAGCTCCCGGTGCAGTTTCAGGATCAGGGCCTGGAGCTGGCGGCGGGACACCGGGTCGAGCGCGGAGAACGGCTCGTCCATCAGCATCAGCTTCGGATCGGCGGCCAGGGCCCGAACAATCCCGACGCGCTGGGCCTCACCGCCGGAGAGCTCGGCGGGCCGGCGCTCGGCGTACAGCGTCGGTTCGAGGTCGACCAGCCGCAAAAGCGCCTCGATGCGCGGGCGGATGCGCGCCTTGGGCCACCCCAGCGCCTCCAGCTGCACCGAAGCGTTTTGCATCACCGTCATGTTTGGGAACAGGGCGCTGGACTGCAGCACGTAGCCGATGTGCCGGCGCAGTGTCTGCAGGTCGCCAGTTGCGACGTCCACGCCGTCGATCAGCACCTGACCGCTGGTTGGCACCACCAGCCGGTTGACCGTCTTGAGCAGGGTGGTTTTGCCCGAACCGCTGGGGCCCACCAGCACGAACAGCTCACCGGATGCGACGCACAGGTCGATGGCCTGCAGTGCCGCCGAATCGGCGTAGTCTTTGGTAATTGCTTTGAATTCGATCACGTATTCTGCCTCTTGTCGTTTTAGTTGGAACCTGTACTTTTAATAGTAACATCAATCTCGCGAGGCACAAGGGTTTTCTGAAAAAATTATCCGGGACGTCAAAAAACGCCCGGCTGTGGCCGGACGTTGTGCTTGTGCTAGACGGAGTGGCGGTTGGTAGGGTTAGTGCCGGTTCTCGTCTCGGCGCCGTTTCACGCCTGCGAGTGCGAGTAGGCCCATCGCCGCGCTCAGGGTCAGGCCGACGAGGCTGAGGAGTGGATTAGTTGCGTCACCGGTTTGCGGCAGCGTTGTGTTGTCGTTCTGCGCGGTGAGCCCTGCCCGTTGGCCGCCTGGCAACGGCATCGGGGCCGGTGCATGATTGTTGTCGTTCATCGGCTCTGGGGTCGGATTCTTGGCCTTCGGTTCCGGTTCAGGTTCCGGTTCAGGCTCCGGTGTCGGTGGCACCGAATCCTGCGGGTTGCGCAGGTAACGCACGACGACTTGGCCGTCTAGGTCAGTCACCGTGACGGTTGCGGCCGGGACTTGGGGCTGCCGGGCGGTGTAGCCCTTGATGGCCGGCGCATTGTAGGCCGCGAACTCGGCACTTGTCGGCTGCCACTCGCTGTACGTCACCGTGACGCCGCCATCCGCGGCGAAGGTGACGGTCGCAGTGCGGCTGAAGGTGACACGCTGAACGACTGGTGTCGCCAGCGCCTGGCCGCCGCGGGCGAGGAAGCGAATGGTGCGGGTTACCGTCCGGTTCAGATCTTGTCGGTCAACCCCGGTCGGGTACTCGCGGTTGTCGTCGGTGCTGCCCGGACTGACCTTGTCGCCTGGCATTTTCGGCTGATCCGGCGTGACGGTGAAGGTGGTCGGGTGGTACGTCACAACCACCGTGGCGCCGGCGGTAGTACCGACGATGGTTTGGGCGGCCACAACCGTGGTGAAGGTGACCAGGCCTTTGACGCTCGGGCTTTCGACCGCCTCCCAAGTTGGGTCCTCGCTGACCCAGTCGCCGTACGTGACCCCGGCATTCAGGTTAACTTCAGCGGTGCGGGTGAAGGCCACTGGCTGGATCACCGGGTCGGCGACGGTCTTACCGGCTAAGTCCACGTAGGTGATGGTGCGGGTGACGGTCTTGTGCAGGTCTTCATAGGTGACGCCGGCCGGGAATTCTCGGTTGTCCTCCGGGTTCTCGGGATCGACCAAATCACCCGGGTTCTTGGGATCGTCTGGGGTCACCGGGATGATGGCCGGGTAGTAGAGGACCACGACCGTCTCGTCCGCTCTATCGCCCGTGGTCGTCACGGCGGGCACCGCCATCAGGGTTGGCACCAGATCAGGGTAGGTCGGACTACCGGCCTCTGTCCAGACGGGCTGACTGGTCGTCCAACTGCCATAGGTCACGGCGCCGGTCAGCAGATTGACGGAGGCCGTGCGCGTGTAGTGAACGGTCTGAACCTCATCGAATGGAAGGTCGGCGCGGGTGTCAGCGCGCCGGTACTCGATGGTGCGCGCGACATCCTTTTTCAGGTCGGTTTCCTTGACGCCGTCTGGGAACACTCGGTTGTCCTCCGGGTCATCGGGGTTGACCGCGTCTCCCGGGTTCTTCGGCTGGCTCGGGGTGACCGTAATCTCGCTTGGGTAGTAGCGGACGGTCACGGTGGCACTAGTTGTGTCCTGATCGGTGGTGATTGCTTCAACCGTCGTCGGGTTCGCCATCAGCCCGGCCACGTCGGGACTGGTGAGTGCCGGCCACTCGGCGTCTTTGCTTTTCCAGGCGCCGTAGCTGACGGTCGTGCCGCCTGCGCCGAAAATGACGAGGGCATCGCGGGAGTAGGTCACCTCCTGAACCTCGGCATCGGCCACCGTGTCGCCGGTTTCCCCGTTGACGAAGGTGATGGTGCGCGTGATGGTCCGCGACAGGTCGCTGGCCGTCACACCCGCCGGGAAAGTCCGCGGGTCGGTTGGTTCATCCGTCACCTTGTCCCCAGGATTTTTCGGCGCATCGGCGGTGACGGTTTCGCGGTCGGGGTAGTACGTGATGGTGACGGTCGTGTCCGCAGTATCGGCATCGGTGGTCACGGCCTCAACAGTGCCGGTGCCTGCGACCCAGCCCGGAATCTCGGGGTTGGGGAGGGCCGGCCACAGGGCATCGGTGGTCGTAAACTCGGTGTAGGTGGTGGTGCTGGAGCCATCGGCGTTGAAGTGCACGGTCGCGTCGCGGGTGTAGATCACCGGCTGCGTCGCCGTCTCCAGAACAGTGCCGTCTGGGGTGACGTACGTCACGGTGCGGGTGATGGTTCGGTTCAGATCCGCCTTGCCCACGTCGTTGGGATACTCGCGTGGGTCATCCGGGTTGTCGGTGACCGGGGTGCCTCCGTCCTTGGGGTCGGTGGCCGGGACGGTCACGGTGTCCGGATAGTAAATCACCGTGACTTGGCTGTCGCCTTCACCGGGATTGACTGGCAGCGCCTCGGTCACCGCCTGGGCCGGAATCAGGCCGGAGACGATCGGGCTGTCGACCGCCTCGAATGTCGTGTCAACCGGCGTCCAGGCGCTGTACGCGACGACTGCCGTGCCGCTGCTCCAGTCGACGGTGCCGGTGCGGGTGAAGCTCACTTCCTGGTGCTCGGTTGGCGCAACCAAATCGCCGTCCTGGTTCACGTAGATGATGTTGCGCGTGATGGTTTGCTTCAGGTCGGTGAGGGTCAGACCGGCCGGGTACTCGCGGGGGTCTTCGTCGTCGAGGCCCACCTTGTCGCCCTCGTTCTTTGGGTTCTCACTCGTCACCACCTCGGTGCTTGGGTAGTAGCGAATGTAGGCCGTCACATCAGGGCTGGTCGAGTAGACGGTTTCCGCTTGCAGTTGCGCAGGCGTTGCAATCATGCCGGGTTTCGCCGGGGCGACGACCCCACCCCACTGAATGTCGTTCGCCCACCAGGTGATGTTGCCGATAGTGGGCGGCGTCTGACCGAAATCGATGGTCCCACGACGCACAAAGGTGATGGGCTGGACGATGTCCTCATTGAAGCTTTCCCCCGTGACGGCGTTGATCAAGACAATGGTGCGGGTCTTGGTCAGGTAGCTGTCGGCCGGCGTCATGCCTTCGGGGTACTTGCGGGGGTCATCCGGGTTGGTCGACACTGGGCTGCCTGCAACTTTTGGCCCCTCGAAGTCCACGAGCTGCGGGAAGTAGGTGACCGTCACCTCCTCGTCCCCGGTGTCACCGGTGGTGGTGACGGCCTCGACGGTTGTCGTGCCGGGGATGAGGTTAGGCATGGACGGGGACGTGACGGCTTCCCAGACCGGATCTGCTGCGCGCCAAGGCGTGTAGGTTATGGTGCCGGGGTCCGTGCCGAAATTGACGATGCCGTCCCTGAAGTAGGTGATCGGCTGCGTGATGTCGGGTGCAACGGTGTCGCCGTCTTCGTTGACGAAGTGAATCGTTCGGGTGACCGTTTTGGTCAGCTCGCTTGCCGTGACGCCGGCGGGGTAGTTCGGTGAGGTGAGGTGAAAGCCGGATACCGGCGTGCCCGGGTCCTTGGGGGTGACCGCCGTGGCCACGTCGTCGGCGGTGGCGTTCGGGGAGACGGTGATCGTCGCGGGGAAATAGTAGACCGCTTCGATCATGGTCACGTTGGGCGCGCTGACCCGCTCTGGCGTGGCGCGCCACTGGGCGACCATGCCGTCGATCACCGGGTAATCCTCGTGGCGAAGCGGCGGCCAGTAGTAGTTGGGCTCTGAATTGTACGAATAGTTCACGGTATCGCCGGACAGCGTGGCGGTGCCGGTGATCAGGACGTAATCGTTGAACTCGAACTGGTCCAGGAGATTGCCATTATTATCATCGTTAGGTTTCATGCCGTCGCGCTGGTAAAAGCGGTGAGTGACGGGCTTATAGTACGGCGCAAGCGTGACCCCGACCGCACCGCCCGACGGTCCATCCTCCCGAACGGCCAACGAATTTGTCAGATCAAGGCCAAGCGACTCGAGATTGAACGCCCAGTTGCCATCGGCGCCGACGGTGGCCGTTGCCACGTAGCCACCGTTCCATAGGCGGACGGTGTTGCCCGGGGTTGCGGTGCCGGTCAGGACCTTGGCGTCCCAGGCAGGGGCGTCGGTGAAGGCCAGGGCGTAGGGGGTAACCTCCCCGGGGGTGGCAGGGTCTTCCGCCTGGGTGATGGGTCCATCGTCCATCGCCACGGCCTGGGGGCTCGGTGCGCCCTGGGACGGTGTGTCCGACGGTGAGCTCGACGCGCCCGCCGCTGTCGTCACCGCCTTGCTGCTGGGGGCGCGGTCCGGGCCGCTTTCGTCTTGTCCGGAATCTGCAGTGCTCGTGGGCGCAGTGGTCAGTGGGGATGGGTTCTCTTTGGTGGCCACCCTTGAGGCGTCGTCGTCATTTGCCGCGTCGCCGCTCGAAAAGTTGCGATCTTCGGGTTCTGATGTGCTGGTTGAGGCGGCCCCTGTCGATGGCGCGGTGGCGGCTTCCGTGTCGCTTGCGGCGACGGTCTCACTGCTGGCAGCGGTTGTGGCGGGGCCCGACTCCGAGGCCGTGGCGGCGTCTCCGCTCGGCGTGGGCTCGGCAACGTTGGGTGCCACGGGCGCCGCATCGTTGGCGGTGGCCGTTGCCTGCGGACTCACCGTCGTAACCGAGCTTAGCAGCGGCACCGTCTTGGCCAGCGTCAGGTCGGCCGTTGTGCGCTTCAAAACGGCGTCTTCAGCAGGTGTCGCCTCGGCCGCCGACACTTGATGCGGCTCCGCTAGCCAGATCCCGATCGCGGTGCCGGCAATCAGCCAAAACTTGCCGGACTTGTACAGCTTGAAGCGCGATTTGCGCTCCGTGGTGGCGTTCTTGAGGTGCGTCGATGAATGCAATGACATAGTATTCCTCCTTAGCAAACTCAACCATACCAATTACCAACGGCGGCCGTCGAAGCCGGCGACTGCGCCGATTATTTGCAAATGGTAGCACCGGTAAAATTACCTGTCAAAGAATGTGACCGCGGAAACAGCACACACCAAACGAAAGACGCCGTCGCAGCTCATTACCAGAAAACTGAATTGGTTTTAAGCGTATACCAATTGAACAGTAACGGCTGCTAACCACCCCGGCAGGCCCGACCACTCGGGGTTATGGGTGGGCTGCATTCGGGACGAACGTCAACGATAAGTGGGGCGCGGGTGGGTCTCGGCCGTCGCCTGTGCCGCTCGGTCCATTCCCACATCTTTCACTACCGCCTGCCGGGCGCTTTTGCTATAATGAGACGCAGTAGCTTACAATTTGGAAGGAAGACCCACATGATTTATTTTGATAACAGCGCGACCACCAAGGCGCTGCCCGAGGTGCTGGACACCTACCGCACCGTGTCGGAGGACTTCTTCGGCAATCCCAGCAGCCTGCACGCCGTGGGTGGCAAGGGCGACGCGATGCTGCAAAGCGCGCGCAAGCAGATTGCCACGCTGATGCACGCGAAGCCGGAGGAAATCTACTTCACCAGCTGCGGCACGGAAGGCGACAACTGGGTGATCAAGGGCACGGCCTTTGAGAAGCGTCAGTTCGGTCGGCACTTGATCACCACCGCCATCGAGCACCCGGCAGTCATCAACACGATGCACCAGCTCGAGCAGCTGGGCTTTGAGGTCACCTACCTGCCCGTCGACCACCGCGGCTTCATCAATCCGGTTGACCTGAAAAACGCGCTGCGCGACGACACCATCCTGGTTTCGGTGATGGCGGTCAACAACGAGGTCGGGGCCAAGCAGCCGCTGGACGAAATCGCGGCCATTCTCAAGGACCATCCGAACGTGCACTTCCACGTCGACGCGGTTCAGGGCATCGGCAAGGGGCTGATGACGACGCTGCGCAACCCGCGCATCGACTTCATCACCTTCTCCGGACACAAGTTCCACGCGCCGCGCGGCACCGGCTTTATCTACATGAAGGAAGGGCGCCACATCGCGCCGCTTTTGGCCGGTGGCGGTCAGGAGGACAACCAGCGCTCCGGCACCGAAAACACGCCGGCCATCGCCGCGATGGCCAAGGCGCTGCGGCTGCTTTTGACCGACGAGGACCAGAAGGTGGCGCACGAGCAGGCGATTCGCCGGCGCATCTACGAACACGTCGCCAAGTTCCCGAACGTGGTGATGTTCAGCCAGCTGACGCCGGACTTCGCCCCGCACATTCTGTGCTTCGCGCTGCCGGGCGTGCGCGGGGAGACCATCGTCCACGCCTTCGAGCAGCACGACATCTACATCAGCACGACCAGCGCCTGCTCGAGCAAAAAGGGCACCGAGTCGAGCACGCTGGCGGCGATGCACGTGCCAAGCCAGATCGCAACCAGCGCCATTCGCGTCAGCTTGGACGATCAGAACACGCTGGCGGAGGCCGACGCCTTCAACGCGGCCTTCGACCAGGTGTACGCAGGCTTCGCCAAGCTTTTCCCAACGCCTCAACAATAGGAAGGAAGATATTGTGCAATACAGTGAAATCATGGTTCGCTACGGCGAGCTGTCCACCAAGGGCAAGAACCGCCAGGCCTTCATCGGCCGCCTGAACGGCAACGTGACCAAGGCGCTCCACGAGTTCCCGGCCCTGCGCATGCATCCCAAGCGCGACCGGCTCCACATCGACCTCAACGGGGAGGACGCGGATGCAGTGATGGCGCGGCTGAGCAAGGTCTTCGGCATTCAGAGCTTCTCGCCTTCCGTGGCCGTTGCCAAGGACATGACCGCGGTGCACGCGGCGGTGCTTGAGCTGATGGCGGCGACGGTGCCGACCGGCGCGTCGTACAAGGTTCAGACCAAGCGCTCCGATCACGACTTTGAGCTCGACACCAACGAGATGAACCTCAACCTGGGGGACATGCTGACGGACGCGCGGCCGGATCTCGTGGTCAAGATGAAGGACCCGGATTACGTGCTGCGCGTCGAGGTGCGGCGCGAGGCGATTTTCCTGTCGACCAAAACGGTCCTGGGCCCGGGCGGGCTGCCGGTGGGCACCGCGGGCAAGGGTGTGCTGATGCTCAGTGGCGGCATCGACTCGCCGGTCGCCGGCTACCTGGCGCTCAAGCGCGGTGTGGCCATCGAGATGGTGCACTTCTTCTCGCCGCCGTACACCAGCGAGCAGGCGCTGGCCAAGGCCAAGCAGCTGACCACGAAGCTCGCGCCTTACGTCGGCAGCATCCGCTTCATCCAGGTGCCGTTCACCGAGATTCAAGAGACCATCAAGTCCAGCCTGCCGGAGGGCTACCTGATGACCATCCAGCGGCGGCTGATGCTGCGGCTGGCCGAGGCCATCGCCAAGAAGCAGGGCGCCCTGGCCATCTTCAACGGCGAATCTGTCGGCCAGGTTGCCTCGCAGACGCTTGAAAGTATGGTCGCAATCAACGATGTCACCACCATGCCGATCATCCGGCCGGTGGCGACGATGGACAAAAACGAGATCATCAAGGTCGCGGAGGACATCGACACCTACGCCTTGTCGATCATGCCGTTCGAGGACTGCTGCACGATCTTCGCGCCCCCGGCGCCGAAGACCAAGCCCAACCTGGACCGCGCGCGCTACTACGAGAGCAAGCTGGACGTCGAGGGCCTGATGCAGCGGGCACTGGACGGGATTCAGATCACTGAGATCCGCGGCTCCGACGAGTTCATGGCCCAAAACCAGGACGTGATCGCCGAGCTGCTGTAGCCCTGTGGAGGTGCCGACAACCGTCGCGTTGTCGGCACTTTTTTACGTCCTCATTTCAGTAAAAATGCGGCCCGAGGCCAGACTTTGTTTGCTCGTTCACAATCTTCGTGATAAACTGTTACTGAAAGCGTTAACAGTTATCGCAAGGGGTGAAGACGTTGTTAAACACCAAGGCACAAGTCTCCAAGGCAACCGTGCGCAGGATTCCGCTGTACTACCGCGCCGTGCAGCAGCTGCAGCAGCAAGGCGTCAGCCGCATCCGCTCGGATCGCCTCAGTGAACTCATTCACATTCCGTCGGCGACGATTCGTCGCGATTTTTCCAGCTTCGGGGAACTGGGCAAAAGCGGCTACGGCTACTCGGTCGGCACGCTGGTCGACGAGTTCGGCAAGCTGCTCGACGTGCACACCAAAGAGGAGATGCTGCTGGTCGGCGTCGGCGGCCTCGGGGCGGCGCTGATGGAGAACAACTTCCGCCGCAACCCGGACCTGAACATCACGATGGCCTTCGACGCCGATCCGGCCAAGGTCGGGACCACCGTGGCGGGCATCCCGGTGTACGACTTCAAGACGCTGCGGCAGCACCTGACGCCGGCGATTCACACCGCCATTCTGGCGGTGCCAAGCACCTCGCAGACCGCGGTGGTCACCGCGCTGGAAGCCGCCGGGGTCAACGCGATTCTGACCTTTGCGCCCCAACCGGTGGTCTGCGGGCCCGACACGACGATTCGCTACATCGACCTGACGTCCGAGCTGCAGAGCTTGCTGTTCGTCGCCCACCAGAAGGGCGCCCACGACAGGGTGCACTGAAGAGCCTGCGCAATCGGCGGGGAAATTAACGTTGACGGCCGTAAGCCGGCTGGCATATAATGCGGGTAACGCGTTGAACAAGAGGGTCAGGACCCAGTGATTTCAGCGACGAGGCGGCTGGTGCAAGCCTCGACACTGGCCTTGACTGTAGCTTGCGAGCTGCCTTTTTGAACGGAGTAGGAAAGGCCGGGCTGAAGCCCGTTATCCGATGAGCTGGAGGGCTTTGCCCTCAATTTAGGTGGCACCGCGAGTTGACTCGTCCTAGACATGGACGGGTCTTTTTTGTTCCCGCAATAATCCTGGAGGTAAGCAAATGAAAGAAGAACTGGCACCAAAATTCGACCCCAAGGCGGTCGAGGCCGGGCGCTACGAGACCTGGCTTGAGCAAGGGGTGTTCAAGCCGTCCGGCAACCCGGACGCCAAGCCTTACAGCATCGTGATCCCGCCACCGAACGTCACCGGTAAGCTGCACCTCGGCCACGCTTGGGACACCACGCTGCAGGACATGATTATTCGCCAAAAGCGGATGCAGGGCTTCGACACCCTCTGGCTGCCGGGGATGGACCACGCCGGCATCGCGACGCAGGCTAAGGTCGAGGCGAAGCTGCGCAAGGAAGGCATCACCCGCTACGACCTCGGGCGAGAGGCCTTCGTCGACAAGGTCTGGGAGTGGAAGGACGAGTTCGCCGCCACCATCAAAAAGCAGTGGGGCAAGATGGGGCTTTCTTTGGATTACTCCCGCGAGCGCTTCACGCTCGATGATGGCCTGAGCCAGGCCGTGCGCAAGGTCTTCGTCGACCTGTACAACAAGGGCCTGATCTACCGCGGCGAGTACATCGTCAACTGGGATCCGCAGGCCAGAACCGCGCTGTCCGACATCGAGGTGCTGCACCAGGACGACGAAGGGGCGTTCTACCACCTGATCTACAAGTTCGCCGACGGCACGCCGGGCGGCATCGAGATTGCCACCACGCGCCCGGAGACGATGTTCGGGGACACGGCCATCGCGGTCAACGGCCACGACGCGCGCTACCAGGCCGTGATCGGCAAAAAGGTCATCGTGCCCGGCGTCGGCCGTGAGATTCCAATCATCGCAGACGAGCACGCGGATCCGGAGTTCGGAACCGGTGCGGTGAAGATCACCCCGGCGCACGACCCCAACGACTTCCAGGTCGGCAACCGCCACGACCTGCCGCGCATCAACTGCATGAACGACGACGGCACGATGAACGACGTCGCCGGCAAGTACGCCGGCCAGGACCGCTTCGAGTGCCGCAAGAACTTGGTGGCCGATCTGCAGGCCAGCGGTGACCTGATCAAGATTGACCCGATCGTCCACAGTGTCGGCCACTCCGAGCGCACGGGCGTTCAGGTCGAGGCGCGCCTATCGACCCAGTGGTTCGTCAAGATGGGCCCGCTGGCGGAGGCCTCAATCAAAAACCAGGAGGGACCAAACAAGGTCACCTTCGTGCCGGAGCGCTTCGAACACACCTTCCTCAACTGGATGGCAAACATCCACGACTGGGTCATTTCGCGCCAGCTCTGGTGGGGTCACCGCATTCCGGCCTGGTACAACAAGCAGACCGGCGAGATGTACGTCGGCATGGAGGCGCCAGCGGACGCCGAAAACTGGGAGCAGGACCCGGACGTCCTGGACACCTGGTTCAGCTCGGCGCTTTGGCCATTCTCCACGATGGGCTGGCCGGACACGGACGCGCCGGATTACAAGCGCTACTACCCGACCAACACGCTGGTCACCGGCTACGACATCATTCCGTTTTGGGTCGCCCGGATGATCTTCCAGGGCCTTGAGTTCACCGGCAAGCGGCCGTTTTCACACGTGCTGCTGCACGGGCTGATTCGCGACGAGCAGGGCCGCAAGATGAGCAAGTCCCTGGGCAACGGCATCGACCCGATGGACGTCATCGACAAGTACGGCGCCGACGCCCTGCGGTGGTTTTTGGTCAACGGCTCCACGCCTGGCCAAGACACCCGCTTCTCCTGGGACAAGATGGGGGCCAGCTGGAACTTCGTCAACAAGATCTGGAACATGTCGCGCTTCGTGCTGATGAACCTCGAGGACACGACCGCGACGCAGGAACCAGACGTTGCGACCTTCGACCTGTCCGACCAGTGGCTCTTTGCGCGGCTGAACCAGACCATCGCAAGCGTCACCGCCAAGTTCGACAGCTTCGAGTTCGGCGAGGCCGAGCGCGACCTGTACAACTTCATCTGGAACGAGCTGGCCGACTGGTACATCGAGATGGCCAAGGAGGTCCTGACCGGAGAGGATGAGGCAGCCAAGGCGGCCAAGCGCATCAACCTGCGCTACATCCTCGATCAGGTGCTGCGCCTGATGCACCCGATCATGCCGTTCGTCACCGAGAAAATCTGGCTGACCATGCCGCACATCGGCGAGTCGATCGTCACCGCCAGCTACCCGGTCACGCACGCCGAGTTCGAAAACGACCAGGCAATCACCGACATGCAGTCGATCATCGAGCTGATCCGCGCGGTCCGTGGCATCCGCACCGAGGTCAACGCCCCGCTGGCCACCCCGCTGGACATTCAGGTCCGCCTGCAAGACGCCGCTTTGGCGCCGCTGTTTGAGACCAACGCCGAGTTCATCAACCGCTTCGTGCACACCAAGGCGTTCACCGTCGGTACCGACCTCGACGTGCCGACCCTGGCAGCGTCTGCGGTGATTACCGGCGCAACGGTGTACGTGCCACTGGCCGAGCTGGTCGACCTCGACGAGGAAATCGCCAAGCTGACCAAGGAGGCGGGCAAGCTGACCCAGGAGATCACCCGCGTGACCAAGAAGCTGGGCAACCCCGGCTTCATGGCCAAGGCGCCGGAAACGGTGATTGCGGAGCAGCGCACCAAGCAGGCCGATTTCGAGGCCAAGCTGGCCGCAACCCAGGCGCGCATCGCCGAGCTTCAGGCGGCCAAGTAGTCATCACCAAGCAGTCAACCGGCACGGCCGGCACTTCCGCATTGCGGGGTGCCGGCCGTGTTTTTGTGCTCGGCTCGGCGTAGGCGGTGGTGACAACCCAAAAGAAAAATGTTGACACGGTGTCACTTCGGCGTATACTGATCGAGTTGACACCGTGTCACTATTCGCCTGGGGAGGCGCGGCACGGGGAGGCGTCAGCAAGGAGAGGGAGGAGCAACATGGTAACATCGACGTTCAAGAACCTGCCGTCGGCCAAGCGGGCCAGAATCGAGTCAGCGCTGTTGCAGGAGTTCTCGCAGCACCCGCTGGCGGAGGCCCAGGTCGCTCGGATCGTGACGGCGGCGGGCATCGCGCGCGGGGCGTTTTACAAGTACTTCACCGACCTGACGGATGCCTACCAGTACCTGTTCGGCCAGGCGATGCGCACGATTCACGCCGGGCTTGGCCGCGGCGACGCGACCGATTACGTGGGCGCGACGCGGGACTTTCTTGACGGGATCCGCACGTCGGCGTACGGGGGCTTGATTCAGCAGCATTTTCGCACCAACGAAAGCGTGGTCGGCAGCCGCGCCTCTGCCATCGGCAAGACGCCGGTGGCGTGGGCCGTGGCCGTTTTGTGCCACGAGACGATCAGGGACGTGATCCTTGACCCCGACACCGAAGCGGCCCGGCTGGCCCAGCTAGCCGCCGCAATTCAACAGATAAAGGGATGACAACATGTTTTTAGCACTCAAGGAGATTCGCAAGGAGAAGCTGCGCTCGAGCCTGATCATCGCCATGATCGTGCTGATCAGCTACCTGATCTTCATTCTCACCAGCCTCGCGCTGGGGCTGGCCCGCCAGAACACGGCGGCCCTGAACTCGTGGGGCATCGACAACGTGACGCTGAACGCCAACGCCAACGTGGACATGCGCCAGTCGCTTCTGACGAAGGCCCAGGCCGGCACGCTGAGCGCCGACGAGGCGTACATCGGCCAGGCCTCCGTCGTTGCCAAGGCCAAGGGCCACGACAACGAAAGCGCGGTGTTCATCGGTCTTGATGCGACGCAGTTCGTGGCCAAGACGGTCAAGCTGACAAGCGGCCACCGACCGCAGACGGCCCACCAGGTCGTGGCCGACACCGCCTTTGAGCAGGAAGGCTACAAGCTTGGCGACAAGGTCAAGCTCAACGCGGACAAGACGGCCTACACCATCGTCGGCTTCACCGACAACGCCAAGATGAACATCGCACCGGTGATCTACGGCAAGCTCGCGGCGTGGCGCACGCTCAAGAACCTGATGCCCGGCCCGATTGCAAGCGCCGTGGTGTCCAAGGACGCGGACTACAAGGCCTCAAGCGACGCGCTGACGACCTACAAGCTGAAGACCTTCATCAACAAGCTGCCCGGCTATTCGGCGCAGAACATGACCTTTGAGCTGATGATCGGTTTTCTGATGGTGATCTCCTTGATTGTCATCGCGGTGTTCCTGTACATCCTGACGATGCAAAAGCTGCCGAACTACGCCGTGATGCGCGTGCAGGGCGTGCCGAGCGGCGTTTTGGTGCGGGCGACGCTCGCGCAGTCGGTGCTTCTGGTCGGTGCGGGACTGGTGCTCGGCACACTGCTGACGGTGGTCACCGCCGTGGCGATGCCGGCCAGCGTGCCGATGGCGTTCGACGTGCCGATTCTGGCTGGTGCCGCGGGGCTTTTGGTGGTGATGGCGCTGCTCGGCGGACTGATCCCGGTTCGCGCGGTGCTGCGCGTCGATCCCGTCAGCGTGATTGGAGGATAATATGGCAGTACTTTCACTAGAACATGTCGATCAGATTTTCGGTCAGGGCTCGGCCCGCGTGCAGGTGCTCCACGACGTCTCGTTTGCCGCGGAGGCCGGCACGCTCAGCCTGATTGTGGGGCCGTCCGGGTCCGGCAAGAGCACGTTTTTGACCATCGCCGGCGGGCTTTTGACGCCGACGAAAGGGGCCGTCGTGGTGGCCGGCAACAGCTACCAGGCTCGAAGCCCCAAGGCACGCGAGCAGCTGCGGCTGGGGAGCATCGGTTTTGTGCTGCAGGCCTACCACCTGCTGCCGTACCTGACCGTCGAAGACCAGTTCGCGCTGGTCGACCGCATCAAGAAATCCGGCAACCTGAGCCACACCGAGCTGACTGACCTGTTGGACCAGCTCGGCATCGCCAACCTGCTGAAGAAGTACCCGGCGGAGCTTTCGGGCGGCCAAAAGCAGCGTGTCGCCATCGCCCGGGCCCTGTACCCGGACCCGGCGATTCTCCTGGCCGACGAGCCGACCGCGGCGCTTGACGGGCCGCGCGTGCAGGTGGTCGGGAAGCTCTTGGCCGATCTCGCGCACACACGTCAGAAGGCCGTGGTGGTGGTCACGCACGATGCGCGGCTGATTCCGTTCGCCGATGCGGTTTTCGAGATGACCGATGGCCGCCTGAGCCGCGTGCAACAGTAATGTAACATTGTCATCTCTTTGTCATAAAGGTATACTTAACTTGGCGGGGCGGCCCCCTGCAGCAAGCGGCAAAAGTCCCGTCTGCGGCAGCCTGTGTTATAATATGCCCATTCCCGTCTCGAGGCGGGAAGCAAAGCTAGGAGATGCCTCATGAAAAAACAGCACGCAATTCTGATTGGTTTGGCCGCGGTGGCGGTGGTCGGTGCCGGCGCCTACGCGGTGCGCACCCATCACTACCAGACCCGGTTCTTGCCGGACACGACGGTTTTCGGCGTGGCGGTCGGCGGACGCACCGTCGACGCGGCCAACACCGTCGTCGAGTCTCACTTCAAGCAGGTGACCTACAAGCTGACCGAAGGCGGCAAGACCGTCGCGACCGCCAGCGGGACGCAGCTTGGCCTGAAGCGTGATTTCAAGACGCAGCTCAAGAAGCTCTTGGCCAAGCAGAACCCATGGGGCTTCCGCGCCGTCGTGCTCGCCGGCTCGGAGAAGACCGCGATGCTTGCCGTCAGCGACAACCAGCAGATCACGACCTACGCCCAGGCGCTGGCCGATAAGCTCAACCCGTCGCGCAAGGCGCCGGTCGACGCCAAGGTGGTGGCCCAAGACGACGGCTACGTGATTCAGCCCGAGGTGGCCGGCACGCAGGTCAGCGCAACGCGGCTGGCCAAGGCCATCGAGCAGGCGGTCACGTCCAACCGCAGCGCGGTCGACGTCAGCACCACGTACGTTGCCCCGAAGCTGACCACGAAGTCCAAGGTCCTGCAGGAGGCCAAGACCAAGCTGCAGGCCATCGGCCAGCTCAAGGCGGTCTTGACCATCCAGAACCATTCGGTCACGATTCCGACGGCGACGCTGCACAAGTGGCTGAGTTACACCGATGGCGCGGTCAAGGTGTCAAGCACTGGCGTGAAGACCTTCATCCAAAGCATCAACGCTAAGTACGGCACCTACACGAAGACGCGCCAGTTCAAGTCCACCAAACGCGGCACGGTGTCCGTCCCGGCCGGCATCTACGGCTGGAGCATTCCAAGCGACACCGAGACGCCCAAGGTGGTCGCCGAGATCCTGAAGGGCAAGGACTTCACCTACGCCCTGAGCCACGTCGGCAGCGGCTACCACGCAGACGGCGCGGATATCGGCGGCACGTACATCGAGGTCGACAAGGTCAACCAGCACGAGTGGTACTACAAGGACGGCAAGCTCGTCATGGACACCGCGGTGGTCACCGGCAAGCCGTCGACCCCGACTCCGAGCGGCGTTTTCGCCATCTGGAGCAAGCAGCGCAACGCGATTCTGCGCGGCGCCGACTACGCAACGCCGGTGTCCTACTGGATGCCGATCGACAACACCGGGGTCGGCCTGCACGACAGCTCGTGGCAAAAGCAGTACGGCGGCGACTGGTACAAAGACCACGGCTCGCACGGCTGTGTCAACAACCCGCCGTCCTTCATCGCCAAACTCTACCCGGTGGTGGCGCTTGGGACCCCGGTCATCGTGTTCTAGACGCATTTCGTGACGCCGCGACTCTCCTTGAGTCGCGGCGTCTTTGCGTTGTGCGCGGGGAACCCGTGGGATGCGGCGGATTTTGGGGTATACTAGGGCTTTGGCGGAACACCGCCGGATGGGAGAGGGACGCGATGACGACATACGATGAGGCATTGGCGGCGATTCACGGGATGCCACGGCTGGCGAAAACGGGTGGGCACGAGCGCATCGAGGCGCTTTTGGCGGCGCTCGGGAATCCGCAGCACGGCCGGTACGTCCACGTGACCGGCACCAACGGGAAGGGGTCCGTGGCCAATGCCATCGCCCACATGCTGGCGGCGGCCGGACTTGAGGTGGGGCTTTACACCTCGCCGTTCATCATGCGCTTCAACGAGCGCATCCAGGTCTCGGGCCACCCGATTCCCGATGCGGACCTGGTGGCGGCCTACGACGCGGCGGCCGCGGCGCTGGCGAAGCTGCAGGCGGTGCGGTCCGACTTTGCCGTGACCGAGTTCGAGTTCATCACGGCGCTGGCGTTTTGGTACTTCGCCGAACGCGGCGTCGACGTCGCGGTGATTGAGGTCGGCATCGGCGGGGACACGGACTCGACCAACGTGATCGATCCGCTGGTCAGCGTGATCACGAGCGTCGGTCTGGACCACGCGAAGCTGCTGGGCAACACGCTGACCAGCGTGGCGACGCACAAGGCCGGCATCATCAAGCCGGGGCGGCCGGTGGTGACGGCGGCGCTGCCAACAGAGGCGGCGGACGTGGTCGCCGCGCGGGTGGCGCAGACCAAAAGCCGCTGGTTGACCGCGGACACCGACTTTGCCGCAAGCCACGCGACGCTTGCCGGGTGGGGTCAGCGCTTCGATTACCGCGATGCGGACGGGCGCCTGCCGCAGCTGACTATCCCGCTAGTCGGGCCGTACCAGGTGCACAACGCCGCCGTGGCGATTCAGGCGGCCAAGCTGGCGGCTAAGGCCCTCGGGGTACCGCTGAGCGCGGCCGCAATCCGCCGCGGCTTGGCCGAAAGCACCTGGCCCGCGCGGATGGAGCGGCTGAGCCAGGAGCCGCTGATTGTGATTGACGGGGCGCACAACCCGCAGGGCGTGCGCTCGTTGGTCGCCGCATTGAACCAAGTTTTCGGTCGCCAGCCGCTGACCCTGATTGTCGGCGTGCTGGCCGACAAGGACGTCCGCACCATGCTCAACCTGCTCGAGCAGACCCGGTTTCGCCTGTGGCTGGTGCCGGTGCCGGACAACCCGCGGGCCACGGTGGCCGCGGATTACCCGGCCGATGCCCGGCTTCGCGTGTTTGCCGACTGGCAGACGGCGCTTGGCGCCCACCTGGCCGAGTACCCGGACGAACCGGTGGTGATTGCGGGCTCCCTGTACCTCGCCAGCGCGGTGCGCCAGACCCTCTTGGCGTAATCTCTTGTGAGGCGGTGTGCGGCCGTGCGGAGGGCAACCATGCAACCACGGGAGAAAATCCAGGCGTACGGCGCCACGGCGCTGACGGATGAGGAGCTGGTGCGACTTCTGCTGGGTGCCGGCAGCGCCGCGGTCCCGCTGACTGCCACGGTGGCCTCGCTTGAGGCGGCTTACCCGCGACTGGTCGGCCTGGAGGAGGCGCCGCTCGCGGCGCTGATGACGCTTCCCGGCTTGGGCCTAGCCAAGGCCGCGACCCTCCCCGGTGCAATCGAGTTCGGCCGCCGGGTGCTGCGTCGCCGCACGCTGCGGCAGGGCACGGCGGTGGACAGCGCGGAGGTCGGCCGCGAGATGGTGGCGCGACTGGCCGGCGAAACCGAGGAGCACCTGCTGGCGGTGTACCTGGATGTGGGCAACCGGGTGATCGCCGAGCGCGACGTCGCCCGCGGCGGGCTGGACCACGCGGTGGCCGACCCGCGCGTGGTGTTTCGCGCGGCGCTTTTAGTGAACGCGGCCGGGGTGATCCTGATCCACAACCACCCGAGCGGCGGGGCGGCGCCCAGCGAGGCGGACAAGGCGACGACGCGCCGCTTCGCCAGCGCGGGCCTGACGCTCGGGGTGATGCTCCTGGACCACCTCGTGATTGGCGAGCACGACTACTACTCGTTTCGCGCGGACCACAACATTTAAGAATTTTGAAATTTGGCGGCCAAAACCGGGGGTTTTACCCCGGCAGTGTGTGAGGGCTTGGGTTGTATGCTATAATGCAAAAGACCGAAATACGGCAGTCAGTTGAAGGAGAGAATATTTTGCTCGGATTAGGATCGAAAAACATCGGAATTGATCTCGGCACGGCCAACACCCTCGTGTACGTCGACGGTAAGGGAATCGTCACGCATGAGCCTTCCGTCGTCGCCAAGAACGCGCAGACAGACGAAATCATCGCGGTGGGCGAAGAGGCCCGCGCGATGATCGGCCGCACTCCCGCCAACATCAACGCCATCCGGCCGATGAAGGACGGCGTGATTGCCGACTACGACACGACGGCCGCCATGCTGAAGTACTTCATGGACAAGGCGCTTGGCGGCAAGAGCAACCACCCGCAGGTGATGATCTGCGTGCCAAGCGGCGTCACTGAGGTGGAGAAGCGCGCCGTCATCGACGCGGCCAAGGTGGCCGGGGCCAAGGAGGCCTTCGTCATTGAGGAGCCTTACGCCGCTGCCATCGGCGCCGGCCTGCCGGTGATGGATCCGACCGGCAGCATGGTCGTGGACATCGGCGGTGGGACCACCGACGTCGCGACCATCTCGCTTGGCGGGATCGTCTCCAGCCGCTCGATCCGCATGGCGGGCGACAAGATCGATGAGGCCATCATCACCTACATTCGCCAGAACTTCAGCCTGCTGATCGGCGAGCGCACGGCCGAGGACATCAAGATTCAGATCGGCTCCGCCTCCATCGAAAAGGCCAAGGACATCGACGCCATGACGATTCGCGGTCGCGACCTGCTGTCCGGGCTGCCGAAGACCATCGACGTCTCGGCCGTCGACGTCGCCACCGCGATCAACGAGATCGTGCTGGCCATCATCGACGCCATCAAGGAGACCCTTGAGGAGACCTCGCCGGAAATCGCGGCCGATGTGATCGACCACGGGATTGTGCTGACCGGCGGCGGGGCGATGCTCAAGAACCTGCCCGAGGTGATCTCGGACGCCACCAAGGTGCCCGTCTTCATCGCTCAGGATCCGCTCGACTGCGTGGCCATCGGCACCGGCGAGTCGCTGAAGAACATCGACGTTCTGAAAAAACACTAAGCGGGAGGCCGGTGACAAAACACGCTGTTTTGGGCCGGCCCCTTTTAGTTCAAGCGCTTTGATCCCCGGGAGGTTAGGATGCAGAAGTTCTTTTCAAACAAAAAAATGATCGTGCTGATGATCGCCCTGCTGACCAGCCTGGGGCTGATTTTCACCTCGATCACGGTGCGCAACAACCGGGCAGCGCCTCCGCTGGTGCAGCAGATCGGCAACGACGTGGTCGGCATCGCCGGGCGCGTGGTTTCCGGCCCGGCCAACTTGTTCAAGGGCGGGCTCGATGACATCAACCAGCTCTTGGACACGTTTCAGGAGAACAAGCGGCTCAAGGCGCAGATCGACGACCTCGCGCAGACCAAGGTGCGCAACCAGACGCTGACCCAGGAGAACAAGGCGCTCAAGGCACAGCTGCACCTCAACGCCACGTTGAGCGACTACACCCAGATTTCCGCCACCGTGATGCTGCGCTCGCCCAACGACTGGCGCAACGTGCTGGTAATCAACAAGGGCTCAGGCGCCGGCGTCGTCAAGAACATGCCGGTGATGTCCGGCTCCGGGCTGCTGGGTCGCGTGGTCGAGGTCGCCAAGACCAACGCCAAGGTGGAGCTGCTGTCGACCGACAACAAGGCCGCCGACCGCTTCGCTGCTCAGATTATCACCGGCAGCGGCAAGATCATCAACGGGGTGATCACCGGCTACAGCGAAAAGAGCAACGAGCTGATCATGGGCCAAATCGACACCAAGGAGAGCCTCAAGAAGGGCCAGCGCGTGATGACCTCCGGCCTGGGCGGCAGCACGCCCAAGGGGCTCCTCATCGGCACAGTGGCCAGCGTTAAGCAGGACGACTTCGGGCTGGCGAACACCGTTTACCTCAAGCCCGCGGCCAACCTGGCCGACGCCAGCGTGGTCACGGTGATCGACCGCACGATCGGTGGTGACGGCAATGCTAACTGACCCCGTCTTCAAGGGCCACGGCTGGGTCGCCCTGGTCCTGATCGTGGCGCTCTTGCTCGACGGCACGCTGACTCAGGTCTTCGCGCAGTGGCTGATGACGCCGCTGTTCACCGGCGTGCCGCAGGTGACACTGATTGCGCTGGTAATGATCGCACTGATTCTGCCCGATGAGGCGTACATCGTCGCCATCGCGGCGGTGCTCGGTCTGATCGCCGACAGCTTCTACACGGGGATGCTCGGCGTGGACCTGCTGCTGTGGCCGCTTCTAATCTACGTGGTGCGACAGATTCAGCCGCTGATTCCGCAGACCGTGCTGTACGTCGGTGCCGTGGTGATTCTGACGCTGACCGCGTACCTGGTGGCCAACTACTTCGTCGCCCGGTTCCTCGGCGCCACCAGCGTCGGCTTTGTCACCCTGGTGGCCAATCACGTCGGGCCTGGGCTGACCGTCAACTTGGTGCTGTTCGCGCTGGTGTACGCGCCGCTGGGCAAGCTGCTGCGGTCGCTAAGGCTCGAGGAGCAGGACTAGCGCTGATGAATGAGGCAAAAATAGGCGATGCGTACGCCAGCTGTGGGGTACGCACCGCCTATTTTGTTGTCTGAAACTCAGCCGCGGGGTCAGTCGGCGGCAATCGCCTGCTCGCGCTGCCAGCGCAGGAAGGCGGGGTGCACCGTCTCCTCGATGCAGGTGAACAGGTCGCCAATCCAGGACGCGGTTTCCGCGTCTGGCCGCGCGAAGGCGAGCATCGCTTCGCGATTCTGGGCGATGGTGGCCCACGCCCGGTCGCTGTCCTCCGGCGATAGGTAGGCCTCGAGCAACAGCGCGGGCCCGGAGAACTCAACGCTGCCGGTGACCGACAGCCGGTCGGCGTACAGATTGACCGCGGCGGGCTGGAACGATGCCAGGGCGTCTGCGTCGCCGTCCTCGGCCAGACGCAGGATGATGTACATGAACAGGGTGGTCACGGCTGGGGTGGTGGCCGGGTTGAAGCGGGCCTTGGCGAACACAAGGCGCCACGCCGTCAGCAGCTCAGGCGCCGACATCAGGTTGGCGCAGTTGGTCAGGTCCTTGAGCTGTGAGAGGTAAAGGTGCGGCGTTTGCCGCAACCCTTGCAGCACCTGGGCAGGCAGCTCGGGCTCACCAAGCGCGGCCTTCGCGGCTTCATCGCTCAGACCAAGGCTTGCCAGCCGCTGGTAGGTGCGACCGGACAAGGCACTGGCCTGAAGTAGGTAGATGCCGTGCGGATGGCGTGGAAGGGCAGCCTTGGCCACTGCCAGCGCGGCCAGGTTGGCGGCGACTGGGTCGCCTTCGGGTTGCGCCGCAAGGGCAACCTCGAACGCGTTTGCGGCCGGCGAGAACAGCCACCGGTGAATCAGGCTGACGTCCAGGAAAAGCGCATCGATCAGCTGAATGGCCGCGTTGAACCCGAGCTGCGTCTTTCCGGCCTCGAATCGCGATTGGGTCGCGGGCGTCCAGTCGACGCAGACGTCGGCGAGGCTGAAGTGGTACTGCCGGCGGACCTGCTTGATGGTCGGGCCGTCGAACTGCCAGTCCGCCCAGTTGCTTGGCGCTGCCGGCACGGGACGGGTCTCGCTCAACGTCGGGTTGTGCCACGCGGCCTGACCAGTCTGAATCAGCGCCCACAGCGCCTGCAAATGGTGCAGTAAGTCGCTTGCGCGCAGCCCAGCTAGCTGCCGGAAGATCACCGTGATGGGGGCCACCGTCGCGGGCCTGGGGTCGGTCAGCCAGCGCGCGGCGGCCTGAGCGAACGCGACCACGGGTTGGCTGCGCGTTGCCGCCACGCGGCGCCGGGTGAAGGTCGGTTCCTTCAGTTGAGCGGCCTGGTAGGCGGCAAGCGCCGGGGTCAGCGCCGCAATCACCGCGTGGTCGCGGCGAATCAGCGCGTGGATCAACAGCATCGCGTAGTCGGCGCCGGTCAGGCCGATGCGCAGCCCGGTCATGCCGTTGGGGCCAGTGGCGTAATCGCTCAGCCGCTTGGCGACAAGGCCTAGCAACTCGGCACTGGCAAAGCGCAGCCCGGCGGCGATCGCCAGCGCGTGCGTCGCGGTCCAGCCGGGGCTGACGACCAGCACATCGGCCAACAGGCACTCCTCCTCCGACGTGAGGTGAACGGGCGCGTCCAGCGGGCGTTGGCAGAGGCGCAGCAGTAGCAGCGCGAGGTCCCGGCTGCGACTCGGGCGGTCGGCTGGCCAGAAGCCGCGGTAGGCCAGCTCGCGCGTTTTGATTGCCTCAAGCTTGCGGCCGATGTACTCGCGGTACAGGGGTTCACCCAGGGCATTGGGCCGCGCGTTCAGGAAGGGCTCGAAGTTCTCGGCGGACAGCTGCAGGTTGCTCAGGATGCGGTTAACGGTGGCCAGGCCGAGGTCGCTTTGATCGCGCTCGAAGCGCGACAACGCGGCCGTCGAGCAGCCGGCGCCCGAGACGGCCTCGGCCAGCGTCAGCTGATGATCCTTGCGGTATTGGCGCACGAACGCGCCCAGCGTTTGATTCCCCATATCGACTCCTTTTTGGCGCACCCGCGCCAGTGTGACGACCCAACGGCGCAACGGCGCCGCCTTAACTATCGCGCATTCTAACGCGTGGCTCAACCACGTGTGTTGCATAAACGCAAGAAACCGGCGAAAATTGCGTAAAACGTGGGCCGCCCCGTCGGCCTTATGCGGGCGGATGTGGGGCGGCCACCCCGACTGCCCCTTTGATTACGGGTGACCATACGCTATACTAGGGTAAATCGTTTTTTGTCTGCATTGCGTTCACTCGTATTAGACGTTGCATCGGCTGCTGCTTCGCGCCGGCCCCTGCAGAAGGAGGAACAACATGGCTGAAGAACCTGAACTGACCCAAGACCAGGTGATGGACCTGTGCCGGGCCTACATGAACGAGACGCACCTGGCGTTCGTCAAGAAGGCCTACGACTTTGCGGCGTACGTGCACAAGGACCAGCGCCGCAAGTCCGGCGAGCCCTACATCATCCACCCGATTCAGGTGGCCGGCATCCTGGCGAATCTGCGGATGGACCCGGTGACGGTCGCCAGCGGCTACCTGCACGACGTGGTCGAGGACACCAACATCACCCTGGGCGACATCCAGGAGGTGTTCGGGCAAGAGACCGCGGTAATCGTGGACGGGTTGACCAAGCTGTCCAAGGTGACCTACGTCGCCCACAAGGACGAGCTGGCCGAGAACCACCGCAAAATGCTCCTGGCGATGGCCAAGGACATGCGCGTCATCTTGGTCAAGCTGGCCGACCGCCTGCACAACATGCGCACGCTGATGCACCTGCGGCCCGACAAGCAGCGCCGAATCGCCAACGAGACGCTGGAGATCTACGCACCGCTTGCCGACCGACTGGGGATCAGTGCGATCAAGTGGGAGCTTGAGGACCTGTCTTTGCGCTACCTCAACCCGCAGCAGTACTACCGCATCGCCCAGCTGATGAAGTCCAAGCGCGGTGAGCGCGAGGCCTACATCGACTCGGCCATCGTCGACATCAGAAAGTCTTTGGCCGACCTCAACATCAAGTACGAGATCTACGGCCGTCCGAAGCACATCTACTCGATCTACAAGAAGATGCGCGACAAGCACAAGCAGTTCGACGAGCTGTACGACCTGCTGGCAGTGCGCGTAATCACCGAGACCATCAAGGACTGCTATGCGGTGCTCGGCGCCATTCACACCCAGTGGAAGCCGATGCCGGGCCGTTTCAAGGACTACATCGCCATGCCCAAGGCGAACATGTACCAGAGTCTGCACACCACGGTAATCGGGCCCAAGGGCAAGCCGCTCGAGGTGCAGATCCGCACCGCCGAGATGCACCACGTCGCCGAGTACGGTGTCGCGGCCCACTGGGCGTACAAGGAAGGCCAGACCCAGGAGGTCCAGTACGACAAGTCCGGCAAGAAGCTCGACTTGTTCCGTGAGATCCTAGAGATTCAGGACGAAAGCAGCGATGCGACCGACTTCATGGAAAGCGTGAAGGGGGACATTTTCTCCGATCGCGTGTACGTGTTCACGCCGCGCGGGGATGTGTACGAGCTGCCCAAAGGCGCCGGGCCGCTGGACTTCGCCTACCTGGTGCACACCGAGGTCGGCAACAAGAGCGTCGGCGCCAAAGTCAACGGCAAGATTGTGCCGCTGAACTACCAGCTCAAGAACGGCGACATCGTGGAGATGCTGACCAGCAGCGGCTCCAAGCCGTCCCGTGACTGGATCAACCTGGTCTACACGTCGCGCGCCCGCAACAAGATTCGCCGCTATTTCAAGCAGGAGGACAAGGGCGTCAACGCCGACAAGGGGCGCGAGGCCCTGGAGCACGCGCTGACCGACATGGACCTTGCGCCGCGTGACTTCATGAACGGCAAGCCGGCGATGCTCGAGCTCCTCCAGCGGTTGAACTTCACCACCGAAGACGAGCTGTTGTCGGCCATCGGCTACGGCGAGTACAGCCCGCGGGTGATCGCCAACCGCCTGACCGAAAAGGCGCGGCGCGAGAAGGAGGCAGCGGACCAACGCGAGCGCGAGGCCGCCATCCTCGCCGCCAACCAGAAGGTCACGACCCTGTCCAAGGAGCGCAAGCCGACCAGCCGCACCGAGGAGGGCGTGGTGATCGAGGGTGTCGACAACCTACTGGTCCACCTGGCCAAGTGCTGCAGCCCCGTGCCGGGCGACCCGATTGTCGGCTACGTCACCAAGGGCCGCGGGGTCACGATTCACCGCCAGGATTGCACCAACGTCGACATGACCGACCCGGTCAACGCCGGGCGACTGATCGACGTGCAGTGGCAAAATCTCAACGACCAGACCCAGCTGTTCGACACTGACCTTGAGATCTACGGCTACAACCGCAACGGCCTGCTCAACGAGGTGCTGCAGACGCTCAACGCCCAGACCAAGAGCCTGACCAACATCAACGGCCGCGTCGACCACGATAAGATGGCCGACATCCACGTGACGGTCGGCATCCGCAACCAGGCGCACCTCGAGCGCCTGATGGACGCCATCAAGAACGTGCCGGATATCTACGAAGTCAAGCGCAAGCAGGGATGACACGAGGGCCGCATTGGCGGCCCTTTGCAGTTCTGCGGCCCAGATACCGCGGAACACAGAAAAGGAGAAATGATGAGAGCAGTTGTTCAACGCGTCAGCCAGGCGCAGGTCGTCATCGACGGCGCGGTCCACGGCCGCATCGACACGGGGTTCGTTGTACTTTTGGGCGTCGGTCCGCAAGACACCGAGGCGGATGTCGCCTACCTGGTGCAAAAAATCAGCAAGTTGCGTGTCTTCAGCGACGCCGCAGGCAAGATGAACCTGGCCCTGGACCAGGTCGGCGGGGCGGTGCTGGCGATTTCGCAGTTCACGCTTTACGCCGACACCAGAAAGGGCAACCGCCCGAGCTTTACGCAGGCCGCCGACCCGGCGCTCGGGGAGCAGTTGTACGACCTGTTCGTCGCGCGGCTGCGTGCCACCGGGCTTGACGTTGCGACCGGTGCGTTCGGCGCGGACATGAAGGTGAGCCTCACCAACGACGGCCCGGTAACCATTATCTACGACACGGAGGGAAACCATGCTGACTAACGCAATCTGGGACCTGGACGGGACCCTGTACGACACCTACCCGAGTATCCTGAGTGCGCTGCACGAGACTCTGACCAAGCACGGCGTCACCGTGGATCCGACCGCACTTCTGGTCACCACCAAGAAGACGTCGGTGCACGCGGTGATCGAGGACTACGCGCGCCAGCTCGGCTGGGACGCCAAGGCGATTTTTGCCGAGTACCACGACGTCGAAGTAAAGCGCGTGTTGAGCTGCCAGCCATACCCGGAGGCGCGCGCCACGCTTGAGGCGGTGGTGGCCGCCAGCGGGCGCAACTTCCTGATGACGCACCGCGACGACTCCGCCTGGACGCTGCTTCAAAACTCCGGGCTGCGCGACCTGTTCACCGGCGGGGTGACCTCCACGGCGAAGCTGGCGCGCAAGCCCAAGCCCGATGCGGTTCTGTACATCGTCGACCGTTGGCAGCTCGACCCGGCGGTGACCGCCATGATCGGCGACCGCAGCCTCGACATCGTGGCCGGGCAGGCGGCCGGCGTGCAGGGCATCTACTTTGACGTCGACGGCCTGGCCGACGCGCCGATGGCCGACCATCACGTCGATCACCTGCACGAGATCCCGGCGCTGTTCGGGCGGTAATCGGCGCCCCTTTGGTGTTGCGGACCGGGTCGATTCGGTTGGCAATAACGGCTGGTACGAGACAAAAATGAACTCCCGTCACATCGGTGGCGGGAGTTCATTTGAATACAATTGTCTATTGATGGTTGCCGGCCTGGAAGTAGGCCTGCAGCCCCGACACCACGGCCACCGCAACGCGCTGCTGGTAGGCCGGACTCGAGATCAACTTGAAGTCCTTGTCGGTGTTGATGTAGCCCATCTCCATCAGGATGCTCGGCTGCTTGTTGTCGCGCAGCACCTGGAAGTTGCCGTATGCGATGCCGCGGTTGGCCAGCGTCAGCCCGGCGGCCAGGGATTTGTTGATTGCGGTCGCCAGCGGCTTGCTGGTGGCGGCACTGAAGTAGTAGGTGGTGAAACCCGTCGCCTCGTTGGGGTTCGGGCTGGAGTCGAAGTGAATCGAGATGAACGCGTCGGCGTGCGCGTTGTTCGCTGCCACGGCGCGCGGCTCGAGATCGACGAAGGTGTCGTTGTCGCGCGTGTAGATCACGTTGGCGCCTTGGGCGGAAAGGGCCGCGCCGACCGCCTTGGCCATGGCCAGGGTGTAGGTCTTCTCGTACTTGTTGCTCGTGGACTCGGCACCGGCATCCTGGCCGCCGTGGCCGGGATCGAGGACGATGGTCGCCTCGGCCAGGCTGGTGGCCGCCTTGGCGCTGGCGCTGCCCGGCGTGGTGACCGTCCAGCTGGCCACGTAGCCGGTCTTGCCGTCTGCCGTGCGGACGTGGTACCAGTCGCTGGCCTGGCTCAGCACCGTCAGCGTGGTGCCCTTGGCCAGCTTGGCAACGATCGGGGCGTTGATGCCGGCGGCCTGACGAAGGTTGACGCTGAGGTTGGTCTTGACCGTGATGGCGCGCGCCGGGGCCTTCGTCTGCGCCTTTTGGACGTAGGTCTGCTTCGGCTGGGCGAGGGCGGTGGTGGCACCGGTCAGCTTGACCGCGCTAGAGGTGACCCAGGCGGCGGTGTTCTTGTAGGCGATCTCGGTCCAGTTGCCTTCCTGGTAGAGCACGTCGAGCGTGCTGCCGGCCTTCAGCGTGCCGAGCAGGGTGGCGCTGCCCGAGGCGGTCTGGCGAACGTTGACCGCGGTCGTAGTCTTGGCGACGCTGGCGGTGCTGGTCGTCGCCTCGGTGTTGTCCACCAGCCAGCTGGCGACCCAGCCGATCTTGTTGCCGGCCAGCCGCACCTGGTACCACGAGTTCTCCTTCTTCAGCACCGTCAGCTTGGTGCCGCCCTGAACCTGGCCCATGGCGGTGTAGGAGAGCCCCGGGCCGAGCCGCACGTTCAGCAGGTTAGCGCGCACGGTCAGCGTCTGGCTCGACGCGAGCACGGTGCTGGTCGCAATCGAAAGGCCGATCAGGGCGGCGAACGCGAGAATCAGCGGCCAGCGCTTGAGCTTGAGTTGTGGCAATCTCATCATCCCTAACAATTTTTTGCTTTTGCCTCTTATTATACCAAGTCCCCGCCCGAAATGCGCGGCCCGGGTGAACTTTAAGTCGCGGGGCGACCTTGACAAGCGGGGGAAAACCGTCTATCGTAGCACTTAAATCAATGTGCCGATGACGAAGCAGGATAGGTCAACGTGAAGCGACCCGGGATGGTGAAAGCCGGGACCGACCGAAAAGACACTTCTGAGGCAGACGCGCTCCGGTCGCCACCGTTATGGCTGAGTTAAATCACAAGGTGGTACCGTGCACTGCACCCTCGTCAGAGGGGGCAGTGCTTTTTTTTCGCGTCCCGACATCAAAGGAGGACAACTATGAGTTATCAACGACCAAAGGGCACCGCAGACATTCTGCCGGGCCAAAGCGAGCTGTGGCAGCGGGTGGAGGCCCAGGCGCGCGCCGTGCTCGAGCGCTACCGCTACCGCGAGGTGCGCACGCCGCTGTTCGAAAACCAGGAGGTCTTCACGCGCTCGAGCGGTGAGACGTCCGACATCGTGACCAAGGAGATGTACAACTTCGAGGACAAGGGCGGGCGCATGATGGCGCTGCGTCCGGAGGGCACCGCCGGGGTGGTTCGCGCCTACGTCGAAAACAAGCTCTTCGGCCCCGAGTTCGCCAAGCCCTACAAGGTCTACTACATGGGCTCGATGTTTCGCTACGAGCGGCCGCAAAGCGGGCGCCAGCGCGAGTTCCATCAGATTGGCGTCGAGGCCTTCGGGGCCGACAGTCCGGCCCTCGATGCCGAGGTGATCGCCCTGGCGACGGACCTGCTCGCGGCATTCGGCGCCAAGTCGCTGCGCGTGGCGCTGAACAGCCTGGGTGATCCGGAGTCCCGCGCTGCCTACCACCAGGCACTGATTGACTACCTGACGCCCTACAAGGACCAGCTGTCCGAGGACTCCAAGGTGCGCTTGGTCAAAAACCCGCTGCGCGTGCTGGACTCCAAGGACAAGGGCGATCAGGCCATCGTCGCCGACGCGCCGAAAATCCTGGACTACCTGACCCCGAGCGCCCAGGCGCACTTCGACACGGTGAAACAGCTGCTTGAGGACCTGGGCATCGACTACGTGGTCGATGCGGACATGGTGCGCGGGCTGGACTACTACAACCACACGATTTTTGAAGTGATGAGCAACGATCCGGTCTTCGGCGGCGGCTACACCACGATCATCGGCGGCGGGCGCTACAACGGGCTGGTCGAGGAGCTCGGCGGCCCCGAGACCCCGGGCATCGGCTTCGGGATGGGCATCGAGCGCCTGATGCTTCTGATGCAAGATCAGGTCGTGGAGCCGACCCTGCCGGCCTACATCGTGACCATCTCCGACGATGCGGTGGCCCCGGCCACGCGCCTTGCCCACGCGATTCGCCAGCAGGGCTTTGCCGTCGACCTGGATTACCTGGGTCGCAAGACCAAGGCCCAGTTCAAGTCGGCCAACAAGGCCAACGCCCAGCTGGTGATGACGCTGGGTGAAACCGAGCTGGCGGACGGCACCGTTGCAATCAAGAACATGGCCACCGGCACCCAGCAGACGGTGCCGCAGGCCGACATCCTCAAGGACTTCAAGGCAGTCTACGAGGCAATGATGGAGGAAGCAAAATGAGCACGAGAAGTTTATACGCCGGCGACGTCACCGCCGCAAACATCGGCCAGACCGTGACGCTGAAGGGCTGGGTGCAAAAGCGCCGCAGCCTGGGCAACCTGATTTTCGTCGACCTGCGCGACCGCGCGGGCATCGTCCAGCTGGTGTTTTCCCAGGAGTTCGGGACGGATGCCCTGGCCGTGGCCGAGACCATGCGTTCCGAGTACGTGATTGAGGTCACCGGCACGGTGCAAAAGCGCGCTGCGGCCAACCCGAAGATCAAGACCGGCGAGATCGAGGTCGAGATTGCGACCGCCACGATCCTGAACAAGGCCCAGACGCCGCCGTTTGCCATCGAGGACGGGGTCAACGCCGCCGAGGAAACCAAGCTGCGCTACCGCTACCTGGACCTGCGCCGCCCGGAGATGCAGGCGGGGCTGATCACCCGCGCCAAGATCATGCGCGCCGCGCACCACTACTTCGATGACAACGGCTTTTTGGACATTGAGACGCCGACCTTGACCGCCAGCACTCCGGAAGGCGCCCGCGACTACCTGGTGCCGTCCCGTGTCTACCCGGGCAGCTTCTACGCGCTGCCCCAGTCTCCGCAGCTGTTCAAGCAGCTGCTGATGGGCGCCGGGTTCGATCGCTACTACCAGATCACTCGCTGCTACCGCGACGAGGACCTGCGCGGTGACCGCCAGCCGGAGTTCACCCAGATCGACATGGAGACCAGCTTCCTGTCGGCCAAGGAGATCCAAGACATCATGGAGGGCCTGACCGCCCGCATCATGAAGGACGTGATGGGCATCACCGTCAGCCTGCCGTTCGAGCGCATCGAGTGGCAAACGGCGATGGACAAGTACGGCTCGGACAAGCCGGACCTGCGCTTCGGCATGGAAATCCAGGACCTGTCGGCCTTCGTCGCCGACTCGGACTTCAAGGTCTTCCGGTCCGCGCTGGACAACGGCGGCCAGGTGCGCGCCATCGTCGCGCCAGGCGCCGCGGCCGACTACTCGCGCAAAAAGATTGAGTCCCAGCAGGACTACATCAAGCGCTTCGGCGCCAAGGGCCTGGCCTGGCTGAAGGTGACCGATGACGGCATCAGCGGCCCGATCGCCAAGTTCTTCCCGGACGGCGCGGCGCTCACAGCCAAGCTGAACGCCAAGTCCGGTGACCTGATTCTGTTCGTCGCCGATTCTGCCAAGGTCGTGGCCGCAAGCCTCGGCTACCTGCGAACGCACCTCGGCCACGAGCTCGGCCTGATTGACGAGTCCGCCTTCCACTTCTGCTGGATCACCAACTGGCCGCTGTTCGAGTACGACGAGGGGATCGAGCGCTGGGTTTCGGCCCACCACCCGTTCACCATGCCGAACCCGGAGGATGTGGCGCTGCTCGACACCGACCCGCACAAGGCCCACGCCCAAAGCTACGACCTGGTGCTGAACGGCTACGAGCTGGGTTCCGGCTCGATTCGTATCCACGACCGCGAGATTCAGGAAAAAATGCTTCGTGCCCTGGGCTTCACGCCGGAACGCGCCGAAAAGGCGTTCGGCTTCCTGCTTGAGGCTTTGACCTACGGCTTCCCGCCGCACGGTGGCATGGCGATTGGGTTGGACCGGCTGGCGATGCTTCTGGCCGGTCGCGACAACATCCGCGACGTGATTGCCTTCCCGAAGAACAGTAAGGCCTCGGAGCCGATGACCAAGGCACCGACACCGGTTGAGGACGCGCAGTTGGCTGAGCTTGGCATTCAGGTTCGCGCCGGCGTCGACGCCGAGGCTGCCCACGCCGGGGATGAAGAGCTGACAGAGTAACCTGAAAAGGCCGTCTCGTTGACGGCCTTTTGCATATGCCGAAAGGAGATCTGCGCATGATACTTGACGAATTCGATCCTGCGGAGGGGCTTATCACGCCTTGAGCGACCGACTCAGAAACCAGTGAACCGGTTGCGGAAACTTTGATAATGCCGTTCAGCCAAGCGGTGGTATCGGCCGTGAGTCGGGCCGCGACGACCAGGCGAATCGGGACCCTACACAGTCTGTCCGGCGATGTCTCGATATACTGGCACGCCGGGGTGACGGTGGTGCCGGCTGGCCTGGGGGCGCCGGTGGTCATCAGCCGCCTGGAGAAGATGATGGCATTGGGCGTCAAACGGGTAATCCTGTTTGGAACCTGTGGTGTGCTGGATCAGTCGCTTAAGACACATCAGGTCATTGTGCCAACCGCGGCCGTTCGCGATGAGGGCACCAGCTACCATTACGCGCCGGCGAGTTCGGAGATTGCCATGGCACCGACGCGGGTTGCCGAACTGCTCACGGCGCTTGAGGTAGAGGGCATTGACGCGGTCACGGCCAAGACCTGGAGTACCGATGCCTTCTTCCGCGAGACGGCGGCCAAAACCGCCAGACGCAAGGCGGCGGGTTGCCGGGTTGTCGACATGGAGGCGGCGGCCATTGCGGCCTGGGGCGCCTACCGCCGGGTTGCCACCTATCAATTCTTCACTGCCGCCGATCACCTTGATGCGGCTGCCGGACAGTGGCACGAGAGGCGGGCTGAACGTGCCGTGCCTGGTGCGGACTTTTTTGCACTGGCCTTGGCACTGGCCAATCGGCTTAAGTGAAGCTGCACAACTAGATTGTGTACGTGGAACCGATCGTGTATACTGAGCCTGAGGTGATGAACATGGACGACAAGGCAAAGCGCATCGCGGCCCTGACGCCGCTTCAGCGCAGCGTGACCCAGGAAGGCGGCACGGAACGGCCATTCTCTGGGGACTACGACAACTTCGATCAGCCCGGCATCTACGTCGATGTGGTGTCCGGCGAGCCGCTGTTTTCAAGTCTGGACAAGTACGACGCCGGGTGCGGCTGGCCGAGCTTCACCAAGCCGCTGGCCAAGCTGACCAACCGGCGCGACACGCGCTTTGGGATGGAACGCACCGAGGTCCGCAGCGCGGAGGCCGACTCACACCTGGGCCACGTCTTCACGGACGGCCCAACGGCTGCGGGCGGGCTGCGCTACTGCATTAACTCGGCGGCGCTGCGCTTCGTGCCGGCGGCTGAACTTGAGGCGCAGGGGTACGGAGCCTACGCTTCCTTATTCGAGTGACACGCGAAACGGGCTGATTAGCCCGTTTTTTTGCGCTTGACTTTCGGTTGGATATAACTTATATTTTCCTTGCGATGGAAGATATATGTGACGGGAGGGACAGATGGATAATCGTGTGCGGGAGCTTCGCGCGGCGCGCGGGCTGACCCAAAAGGAATTGGCGGAAGCGGTGGGCATTACCCGCCAGACCCTGAGCCTGATCGAGAAAGGGGCGTACAACCCCTCGCTGCGGTTGTGCATCGGGATCTGTCGGCAGCTAGGGCAGACGCTGGATGGCGTCTTTTGGGAGGATCATGATGAAACGGATTAAAGACGAGCGGCTGATTCAGCGGAACCTGAAGAACATCAAGGCGGCCTTTGCGGTGGAGAATCTCTTCATTGCGGCGGTGCTCGGGGTGATGCTGTGGCGTGGCCAGGCGTACGAGGACGTCATCTCGTACCGCCAGCCGCTGTTTGCGGCGCTGATGGTCGGCTGCTACACGGTGCTGATCCTGTCGGTGAACATCAGCACGCCGATGCAGGACGCGCCGCTGCGGTCCTGGCGTTTCCTGGCGGCGATGACCACGGGGACCTGGGTGCTGGCTGGCGGCCTGTTCTTCGTCATCGCCGGTTTCACGCACCCGGTGATCTGCGCCTTGGCCGGGCTGGTGGTCGCCGCGGTGGTCGGCGGCATCAATCTCTACGCCAACCACTTCCGCGACCGGTCTTGATTGCCGATTGCGAGGTGATCGTCACCGGCTGAAGCCGGCGAAGCCGCACCCTTTCTGCGGTTCGCCGCGTGATTTTGGCGGCGCCGCAAATCGCCGGCGTGTTATACTGAGTCTACCGAATAGGAGGATGACTTAGATGCAAGACATTGAACGACTGATTCGCAGACACCAGAACTGGAGCCGGTTTTCCGCGGCGATTTTCTACAGTATCTGCGTGGCCATTGCGCTGAACATGTTCTGGGAGCCGGGTGGCGTCTTCGCCAGCGGCATTACCGGGGCCGCGCAGCTGCTGGCGACGGTCGTGCGGAAGTGGTTCGACCTGCCCGTGTTCGGGATGCGGACCACCGACGTGTTCAGCACCGGGACGCTGCTGTTCCTGCTGAACGTGCCGCTGTTCGTTTTGGCCTGGCGTCAGATCGGGCACCGCTTCACGCTGTTCACCTTCCTTGCGGTCATCTTCTCGACCGTGTCGATTCGGCTGCTCGGCGTCGTGAAGCCCTTGACCACCGACCCAATCGTCTGCGGGATTTTCGGGGCCGTGGTCAACGGGCTGGGCACCGGCTTTGCGCTGCGCAACAACATCTCGACCGGGGGTCTGGACATCATCGGCATCGTCTGGCGGAAGAAAACCGGCACGACGGTGGGCTCGGTCAACATCGCGGTCAACATCGTGATCATTTTCCTGGCCGGCTTCGTCAACGGCTGGCCACACGCGCTGTACTCCGCCTTGGCCATCTTCATCAACGGCAAAGTGATGGACTCGCTGTACACGCGCCAGCAGCGCCTGCAGGTGATGATTGTCACGGAGCAGCAAAAAGCGGTGGTCAACGAGATTCAAAACACGCTGCGCCGCGGCATCACAATCGTCCACGACGCGGAAGGGGCCTTCCGCCACGAGGAGAAGACGATTCTGTTCACCATCATCTCCCGCGCCGAGATGTACGACCTCGAAAAGGCGATGAAGAAGGCGGACCCATACGCCTTCGTGTCCATCACCGAGTCGGTGAAGATTATGGGGCACTTCTACGAGCCCAAGACGGACTGAGTCAAGGAGGCACACGATGGTTGATCCGGAGCTTCAACAATTTGCCACACGCTGGCAGACCCTGCTGAAGGGCGACAGCGTGCCGCCGGTGGCGCTTGACAAGGAGGCGGCGAAGTTCGGCTTTCATGCCGACTTGTTCGACTCCCTGAAGCAGGCGTTACAGGCCCTGCCGGAACTGGCGGACGTTGCGGCCTGGCAGGGACTTCTGGCTGGGCTGGACGCCCCCTGGGCGATTGGCAACGGGCTTTGCACCGTGTGGCAGCGGGCGACCAGCCGCCCCGGGACCGCGCCGACCGAGTCGGAGCGGACGTGGCTTTTGGCCGCGCTTGGCCGGCTCGAGGCGCTGGCCAAGCCGCTGGGGCGCCTGGCGACGCTTCGGCTGACCTCAAGCCTCGACGGGTACCATGCGCCGGTGGCGGCAGATGAGGTCATGAACCAGGTGCTGACGCTCAACGCAGACGGGACGATCCGACTCGATTCGATTCAAGGCGGCGGGACCACCGCAACCGAGCACTTGGTTGTGGCGCCGCGCCGCCTGCGCACGGCTTTGGCCGCAGCCGCGACGTTCTTTGAGCGCTACCAGCAGGTGCCGGAGAGCGACTGCGACACGTGGCAGGCCGTGATCACGACGGAGGACGGGCGCCGGCTCGGCTACGACGGGGCAATGGGCGACGATCCGGCCGCCATCGACCTGGCCGAGGCAATCCGCGCGGCGGTTCCGCACGCGCACCTGTGGCTTTTCGACCACGATCCCGACCGACTGACGCGGCTGGTGATTGATTACCGCGAGGAGCCGGCGGTGCTGGAGAAACTCGTGGTCGACGCGGCCAACGGGGTGATCAGCCTGACACACCGCGATGCGACGACGCGCAGTAAGCAGTCGCTTCAGGTCGCAGGCGT
Organism: Lacticaseibacillus kribbianus; assembly: GCF_020180945.1. Taxonomy (GTDB): domain Bacteria; phylum Bacillota; class Bacilli; order Lactobacillales; family Lactobacillaceae; genus Lacticaseibacillus; species Lacticaseibacillus kribbianus. Next base: position 787,759 of record NZ_JAIPUL010000001.1, read on the forward strand.
CGGCCAGCTGCTCGACCGCATCGCGCACACCGCATTTTTCACCACCACCTACCACCGGCCGCTGCCCGGCAAGCTGCACGCGACCGGGCGCTTCCGCTACCGCGGGGTCAAGAAGGTGGCGGGGACGCTGACGTTGGACACCCAACCGCTGGGCTGGACCGCGGTGGCGACGCTTTTGCGTGCTTTTTTGGCCGCGCACGACGCCGTGACACTGGATCCGCGCGTCTACGGCCGGCACGCCAAGAAGCCGGGCGACTACCTGTACGCGCAGGTGATGTTCCACCACGAGGGCGAAGGTTACAGCTACCGCACCACCGACGAGCGGCTGGCGGTCGGCGACCGGGTGCTGGTGCCGGTCAACAACACGACGACCATCGGCACGATTGTGGCGATGGACTACTTCGACTGGCAGCACGTCCCGTACCCGCTGGATCGGACCCGCTTCATCATCGAAAAGGCGACGGACGAGTGGGCGCCGGCCAAGGCGGGTCACGATTTTCCAATCATGCTGAACGACGCGACGATTGAGATCTCCTACGGTGGACCCGCCGATGAGGACGAAACGGAGGATGACGATGACGAGTGAGCTTTTGTTCGGCGCGAACGTTTCAATGAAGGCCCCGAAGATGTTCCCAGGGGCCGTCGCCGAGGCCCAAGGCTACGGGGCAACCACGCTGCAGTTTTACACCGGTGCGCCGCAGAACACGCGCCGCAAGCCAACCAGCGAGATGCGAATTCCAGAGGGCCTGGCCGCGATGCAGGCGGCGGGGCTGTCGCACCTGGTGATTCACGCGCCTTACATCGTGAACTTAGGCAACACGACCAAGCCGGACAGCTTCGACTTCGCGGTGCAGTTCATGCAGGCCGAGATTCAGCGCGCCGACGCGCTGCACGCCTACGCGATGCCGTTTCACCCCGGTGCTCACGTCGGGGCCGGTGCGGCGGCGGGTATCGCCCAGATCGCCGCGGGATTGAACCGCATCCTCCAACCCGACCAGCATGTGCTGGTCGCCCTTGAGACCATGGCCGGGAAGGGCACGGAGGTCGGTCGGCGCTTTGAGGAGCTTGCGGAGATTCTCGACCGCGTGCAAAACAACGACAAGCTGGCCATCACGATGGATACCTGCCACATGAGCGACGCCGGCTACTCCGTGCGTGACGACTTTGACGGCGTGCTCAACGAGTTCGACCACGTCATCGGCCTTGACCGGTTGGCGGTGGTGCACGTCAACGACTCCAAGAATCCGCAGGGGGCCCACAAGGACCGCCACGCCAACATCGGGGCGGGCTATCTGGGGTTTGACTGCCTCAACGCCATCGCGCATCACCCGCAGCTGACCGCGGTGCCCAAGATTCTCGAGACCCCGTACGTCGGCACCGACAAGAAGCGTATGCACGCACCGTACGGGGTGGAGCTTGGCTGGCTGCGCAGCGGCCGCTACGAGCCGGCGGCGCTTACGGCGCTGGCCGAAGAATAGCGCCGCTTGATGAGCCAAACAAAGCCCGCGCTGCGGCTGCAGCGCGGGCTTTGTTTTCCTGTCATCAGTGCTTGGCGGCGTCGTCGAAGGCGTCAAGCCCCATCCGCTCGAGAATCAGCATCGCGGTTTCCTCGATGGAGCGGCGTGCGGTGTTGATCACCATGCAGCCGAGCTTCTCGTAGAGGTCTGCGGCGAACTTCAGCTCCGCGTCGACCTGGCTGCGGGCGGAGTAGGCGGTGTCCGGGTTCAGCCCGTATGCGATCATGCGCTCGCGGCGAAACTCCATCAGGACCGAGGCGTCGGTGGTCAGGCCCACGATTTTCTTCGGGTCGACCTTGTAGATCTCGGCGGGGATGTGGGCGTTGGGCACCAGCGGCAGGTTGGCGACCTTGAGATTGCGGTTGGCCAAAAACAGCGAGAGCGGGGTCTTGCTGGTGCGCGACACGCCGAGCAGGACGATGTCGGCCTCGAGGAAGCCCTTGGGGTCCTTGCCGTCGTCGTACAGCACGGCAAACTCCATGGCCGAGATGCGGTCGAAGTACTTCTCGTTGAGGTCGTGAACCGCCCCGGCCACGCCGCTCGGGGTGGCGCCGGTCAGGTCGGAGACGGCGTCCACCATCGGGGTCATCACGTCGATGAAGGGCACGCCGATTTGCTTGGCGTAGGTCTTGCCGAGCTTGGCGAGCCCCGGGGTGACCAGGGTCGCAATCACGACGCCGTTGTCGGCCTTGGCGGCGTCAAGCGTCGTCATCAGCTTGGGCTCGGTGTGGGTGAAGGGAAAACGTAGGTAGTGGGCGGCCTGCGCTTCGAACTGGGCGGCCACGGCCTGGGCCAGCTTCAGACCGGTTTCGCCAATGGAATCCGAGATGATGTAGTAGTTCGTTTCTTGCGGCATGTCGTTCCTCCGAATGGGCAAGGGGCGCCCGAGATGTTGGTGATAGCGCTATTTTAGCATATCCGGCGCCGGTTTGGCGCGGTTGCGACGGATTAACCCGAATTTTGCTTAAAGCGGCAAATTTTTTGCCGAGATTCGCCAGAAACTGGGAATGCCGTATTGACGCGTTTTTTCAAGTCCGATATAATGGTCAAGAACTGTTGGCAATGATATCTGTCGGTGGTTACACAGTGTCGGAGGGAGGGATATCATATGGCAAAGACGGTCGTTAAGAAAAACGAATCTCTCGATGATGCTCTTCGGCGCTTCAAGCGCACCGTATCCAAGTCAGGTACATTGGCCGAATACCGCAAGCGTGAATTCTACGAAAAGCCAAGCGTTAAGAAGAAGCTGAAGTCAGAAGCAGCTCGCAAGCGCAAGAAGTTCTAATCAGCATCACCGGCCGGGGCTCTCGCCTCGGCTTTTTTGTGTCCAGCGTGCAGCGGCGCGCCCTTGGCGGGACGGGTAGCCTCGCTTGGCGGTTGAGCGCACGATGCCTCGAGCCGGCGGGCGTCGCTCACGGCTTCCGCGCTGCGCCGCAAAGCCCGACGATGCGCTAGGGCGCGGCGCCGGCACCGATGTTTCGGCCGCACCGCCGCAAAACTGCTATACTGGACACGAGACTAACCATGAAGGGGTAATGAATATGTCAATGATGGATCAGCTGAACACGCAGATGAAAGACGCGATGAAGGCCAAGGACAAGCCGACGCTGAGCACCGTCCGGATGCTCAAGGCCGCGCTTCAAAACAAGCAGATTGCCAAGGGTGAGGCCCTGACTACGGCCGACGAAACCGCGGTGATGGCCACGGAGCTCAAGCAGCGCAAGGACAGCCTCGCCGAGTTCGCCGCGGCCGGGCGCGATGACTTGGTCACCCCGCTTGAGGCGGAGATCAAGATCGTCGAGGCCTACCTGCCCAAGCAGCTGGACGAGGCCGCAGTGGCCGGCGTCGTGGACGAGGTGATTGCGCAGGTCGGCGCCACCGGCAAGGGCGACTTCGGCAAGGTGATGAAGGTCCTGATGCCGCGGCTCAAGGGCCAGGCCGATGGCGCACTGGTCAACAAGCTGGTGAAGGCAAAGCTGGGCTAGGCAAAACCGCATCAGGGATGAAGCAGGCAGCTGCCTGCTTTTTTCGTCTCGTCACGCGCAAAGAGCGGGCGCGTTTATGATAGAATGGAAGCAGACTAGGGCATTGGAGGCCACGTGTTGGCAGAAGACAGGACAGAAAAACTCATCACCCTTGCAGACCCGGATCAGGCGATTCAGCTGGCGGGAATCAACGACCAGAACTTCAAGCTCATCGAGGAGGGGCTTGAGGTGCTGATTGCCCCGTTCGGCCAGGAGCTGCGCATCTCGGGCAGCGCGCAGCAGGCCAGCCTCGCCTTTCAGCTGATCGGCCAGCTGCTGCGCCTGCTGAATTCCGGCATCCGCGTCGCGCCGCAGGACGTGGTGTCCGCCATCAACATGGCCAAGCGCGGGACGCTGGAGTACTTCGCCGACATGTACGCGGAGACTTTGATCAAGGACGCCAAGGGCGCCCCGATTCGAGTCAAAAACTTCGGCCAGCGCCAGTACATCCAGTCCATCCGCCGCAACGACATCACCTTCGGCATCGGCCCGGCCGGCACCGGCAAGACCTACCTGGCCGTGGTGATGGCCGTCGCCGCGCTGAAGGCCGGCGAGGTCGAGCGTCTGATCCTGACCCGGCCGGCGGTTGAGGCCGGCGAGAGTCTGGGCTTTTTGCCCGGCGACCTGAAGGAAAAGGTCGACCCGTACCTGCGGCCAATCTACGACGCGCTGCACGCGGTGCTGGGCACCGAGCACACGAACCGGCTGCTGGACCGCGGCGTGATTGAGATTGCGCCGCTGGCCTACATGCGCGGCCGCACGCTGGACAATGCCTTTGCCATCCTCGACGAGGCGCAGAACACGACGCGGATGCAGATGAAGATGTTTCTGACCCGGTTGGGTTTTGGCTCCAAGATGATCGTCAACGGCGACGTGACCCAGATCGACCTGCCGAACCACCAGGTCAGCGGGCTGATTGAGGCCCAGCGCATTCTGCAAGACATCGACCACATCGGCTTTGCCACCTTCGCCGCAAGCGACGTCGTGCGGCACCCCGTGGTGGCCAAGATCATTGAGGCGTACGGCACGAACGAATCGAACGGGCGCTGACCAACGGCGCGCGTCACGAAACAGGAGGCAGGCACATGGACGATCGCAAGCGGGGGATTCGGCAGCTCGGCACCGGGCTGATCATTGTGGTGTTCGCCGTGGTGAGCTTTCTGATGCTCGTCTGGCAGGTGCTGCCCCAGCCCTTGAGTATCAAGGTGAACTCGGTGGCGACCCAGACCATCATCGCGACGCAGACGGTGCAGGACGTCCAGCGCACCAAGGAGGCCAAGACTGCGGCGAAGAACGCGGTCACGCCGGTCTACGCCTTTGACAACACCGTCGCCGGCAAGCAGCAGGATGCCCTGACCCGCCTCAAGAAGGCGGTGGCCGCGACGGTGACGGCCGAGACGGCCAAGGCCCAGGACAAAAAGGGGACCTACAAGGCCCCGAGCGCCAAGGCACTGCGTGAGGCCTTCCGCGACACCTACGCCAAGGCGGACTACCCGTACTTCTACCAGTTCAAGGACAGCTTTTACACGAAGCTGTTCGACCTGACCGCCTCCAGCCGCACCGCGGTGTTCACCGCGGCGGCCGGCGTCGTCAGCACCCAGATGGCCAGCAGGCTGAACCCAGACACCGTGGCCGCGGCGGTCCAAAACGCGAAGACGACGCTTCGGCTGACCAGCCTGAGCAAGTCGGCGCGCGCCTTGGCCGGTACGCTGGCCGAGCAGACCATCGTGCCCAACGAGCTGATCGACGCGACCCAGACTAAGGCCAAGAAGGCGGCGGCCGCAGCGGCCGTCAGCCCGGTGCTGATCATGCAGGGGCAGGTCATCGTGCAGGCGGGTCACCTCGTTGACGCCACCACGATGCACCAGCTGGCGGTGCTCGGGCTGACCAAGCAGCGCAAACCGCTGGCGCTAATCGGCCTGATCCTGCTTGAAGTGGTCCAGGTCGCCACGCTGTGGGGGCTGCTGCGGCTCTACCCGCCACGCGAGCGGGCCAAGAACGCGGGGCTTTACGCCGGCGTGATGCTGTTCATGCTTGCCGTGATGGCCGGGCTGCGCTTCGTGGCGACCACCGGCCAGCTGAACCTGACGCTGCTGCTGCCCGCCGCCTTTGCGCCGCTTCTGCTGCGCACCTTCATCGGCCGGCGCTTTGCGCTGTTGGCCGCCCTGATGCAGACACTGTTTGCCTACTACGCGTTCTACTCGACCACCGGCTACATTTTCACCGGCGGGACCGCGGTGGTGTACCTGGTCACCGGCGTTTTGGCCGTAATGATCTCGCGGGTGCGCCTCAACGATGCGCTGGGGCCCGTCGCCTTTTGGGTGCTGGGGGTCAACGGCGTCGTGAACCTCAGCCTGCTGTTGATGCAGGGCGCGGACTTCGCGCGCGCCTCCACCTGGCAGACCGTGGGCTACACGCTGATCGGGCTGGTGCTCGGGTACGTGCTGGCCATCGGCGTCACGCCTTACCTTGAGATGCTGTGGCGAGACGACGCAATTTTCAAGCTCAACAAGCTGTCCAACCCCAACGACCCGCTGCTTAAACAACTGCTGGAGGAGGCGCCGGGGACCTACCACCACAGCATGATGGTCGCCAACCTCGCGGCCAACGCCGTGGCCGCGGTCGGCGGCCGCCAGATGCTGACGCGGGTCGCCTGCTACTACCACGACGTCGGCAAGCTGACGCGGCCGCTGTACTTCACGGAGAACATGCCGGCGGGCTACGAGAGCCCGCACCACGCGCTGACGCCGCAGGAATCGGCGGCAATCATCTTCGCCCACGTGTCCGACGGCGTCGCGATGCTCCAAAAGCGCCACATGCCGCAGTTCATCATCGACGTCTGCGCGCAGCACCACGGCACCACGCTGATGAAGTACTTCTACATCACGGCCAAAAACGCGGACCCGAGCACCAAGGAATCGGCCTTCCGTTACCCCGGCCCCAAGCCCCAGACGCTTGAGGCCGCAGTGGTCAACATCGCCGACACCTGCGAGGCCGCGGTGCGCTCGATGAAGCACCCGACGCCGGACGGCATCGCGACGTTCGTGCACAACATCATCAACGAACGCGTGGTCGACGGCCAGTTCGCGGAGGCGCCGATCAGCATGGCGCAGTTCGCGGTGGTGGAGCAATCCTTGGTCAACGGCCTGGCCAGCACCTTTTACAACCGCATTGAGTACCCGAAACTGAAGAACGAAGACGAAGGAGACCAGACACATGGATCTAGAACTGATTGACGACGACAAGCGGCTGAACGCCGCGCACACCAAGCTGGTGGAGGAGCTTGTGAGCTTTGCGGGCCAGCAGCTGGAGCTGGCGGACAACACGGAGATGGCGATCACCATCGTGTCCGATGAGGAGATCAACCGCATCAACCGCGAGTACCGGCAGACCGACCGGGTGACGGATGTCATCAGCTTCGCCATCGAGGAGGGCGACGAGGAGCTGGTCGGCTTCGACGACATTCCCCGCAACATCGGGGACCTGTTCATCGACCCCGACCAGGTGGCGCGCCAGGCCGTCGATTATGAGCACTCCTTTGAGCGTGAGCTGGGCTACACCGTGGTCCACGGCTTCCTGCACCTCAACGGGTACGACCACATCAAGCCGGAGGACGAGGCGGTCATGATCCCGCTGCAAGAAAAGATCCTGACTGACTATGGCCTCACCCGATGAGCGCACGCAAAAAAACCACCACTGGGTGAGCTCGGCCAAGCACGCCTGGCACGGGCTGAGCGAGACCTTCCGCCACGAGGGCAACTTCCGGCGCGAGGCCGGCTTCGCGCTGGTCGTTTTGGCCTGCGCCGCGATTTTTCGCGTCAGCCGCTTCGACTGGTTCGTGCTGATTCTGGCGATCCTGCTGGTGTTTCTCGCCGAGCTCTGGAACACGGTGATCGAGGCCGTGGTCGACCTGGTGGTCAACGAGCAGTTCGACCTGCGCGCCAAGCGGATTAAGGATATGTCCGCCGGGGCGGTGCTGGTCGCCGCGCTGATCGCGGTGATCTGCGGGGCCTACGTGTTCCTGCCCGTTTTGTGGCGGCTCATTGCGGCCCGATGACAAGGAGGCAACATGACTGATCTGATTGAAGCCGCCCGCGCGCAGCGCGAGCGGGCCTACGTGCCGTACTCCCACTTCAAGGTGGGGGCTGCGGTGCTGGCAGGGGGCCGGGTGTTCACCGGCGCCAACATCGAAAACGCGAGCTACGGATTGGCCATGTGCGCCGAGCGCAACGCGCTGTTCGCCGCCGTCGCGGCCGGCTGCACCCAAGTCGACGCCATCGCCGTCATCGGCGACACCGCGGGGCCGATTTCACCCTGCGGCGCCTGCCGCCAGGTGATGGCCGAGTTCATGGCGCCAGGTGCCGCGGTGACCCTTGCCAATCTGCACGGCGCAACCACTCACACCACCGTCGCCGCGCTTTTGCCCGGCGCATTCCTGAAAGGAGATCTGAACGCTTGACTCATCACTCTGGCTTCGTTGCCATCATCGGCCGCCCCAACGTCGGCAAGTCCACCTTCATGAACCGCATCCTGGGGGAGAAAATCGCCATCATGTCCCCCAAGGCGCAGACCACGCGCAACAAGATCAACGGCATCTACACCGAACCGGACGCGCAGGTCGTCTTCGTCGACACGCCCGGCATCCACAAGCCGAAAAACGCCCTGGACGATTACATGGACACGGCGGCGCTGTCGACGTTGAACCAAGTCGACGCCGTCTTGTTCATGGTGGCCGCAGACGAGAAGAAGGGCCCGGGCGACCAGTACATCCTGGATCAGCTGGCGCACGTCCACGTGCCGGTGTACCTGATCGTCAACAAGATCGACCTGGTGCACCCGGACGACCTGCTGCCGTTCATCGCCAGCTTCAAGGAGAGCCACGACTTCAAGGCGGTCTACCCGATTTCGGCCACCGAGGGGAACAACGTGGACGAGCTGCTGCATGATTTGACCCAGGCCCTGCCTGAAGGGCCGCAGTACTACCCGGACGATCAGCTGACCGACCACCCCGAGTACTTCGTCGTCGGCGAGCTGATCCGCGAGCAGATCCTGCACCTGACCCACGACGAGATTCCGCACTCCGTGGCCGTGCAGGTCGAGCGAATGAAGGACCGCAGCGAAACCGGTAAGCTTCAGATTGAGGCCTACATCATCGTCGAGCGCGACGGGCAAAAAGCCATCGTGATCGGCAAGGGTGGGGCGATGCTCAAGCAGATCGGCACCCGCTCGCGCCGCGAGATCGAGGGGCTGCTCGGCGAGCGCGTCAACCTGAAGCTGTGGGTGCGCGTCCAAAAGAACTGGCGCGACAACAACGCCTACCTCAAGAGCCTGGGCTACAACAAGAAGGACTTGAGGTAATGTCCCGCGAGCTGGCCGAATTCGAAGGCCTGGTGCTCGCGCGCCACAACTACCGCGAGTCCGACATGCTGGTCAAGCTGATGACCGACCGCTTCGGCAAGAAAATGTTCATGTTCAACCGAGCGCGCAAGCCCGGCTTCAAGATGACGGCCGGCATCCTGCCGTTCACGCAGGGCACGTACGTCGGCACCATCAACCAGGACGGCCTGTCGTTCATGAGCACGGTTAAGGACGCGCACCAGTTCCAGACCATCGCCCAGGACATCGCGCTCAACGCCTACGCGACCTACGTGCTGGCGCTGATCGACCAGGCCTTCGCGGACGGCGAGCCGCTGGGGCGCTGGTACGATTTTGCGGCGACGGCGCTTGGCCTGATCGACGCCGGGCTCGATGCCAGCGTGATCACCAACATCGCCGAGGTGCAGCTTCTGGGGGCGTTTGGCGTGCAGCCGGAGTGGCGGGGGTGCGTGCTCGACGGTCGCACCGACCTGCCGCTGGATTTTTCCGAGCGCTACGGCGGGCTGCTGTGCCAGGCGCACTGGGACCTCGACGCCTACCGTTTCCGCGTGCAGCCCAAGGCCTTGTACCTGCTGCGGCGCTTCTCGGTCGTGGACCTCGCGCAGCTGCACACGATTACCGTCAGCCCGGCGACCAAGGCGGAGCTGCGCCGGGTGCTGGACCGCATCTATGCGGACATGGTCGGGGTCGTGCCCAAGGCCAAGCGCTTCCTAGATCAGATGCCCAAGTGGCAGGACCAGCTGCCACCCAGGGAGGAAAACTAACGCCAAACAGCGCCTCGACTGTGGTCGGGGCGCTGTTTGGCGTTCCGGTCAGGTCAGCGGCGGCTGGCGGGTGACGCGGGTCTTGATGCGCGCGAGGTTGCGCTGGTAGTCGCGGGCGTAAAGAATCGCGAACAGCGTGTCCAGGACGTACTCGAAGGCCGCCTGCGAGGCGAAGGTGCCGACCTTCATCAGGTCGTACTCCGGCTGGGCGCACACCAGCGTCTGGGTGGCGGCATCGCGGCCCGCGCTGCCGGCGTTGCCGGTGATCAGAAGCGTCGGCACGCCGCAGTTCGCCAGCACCTGAAGGGTGCGCAGCTGCGAGGGAATTGCGCCGCTGTAGCTGATAAAAATCGCGAGGTCCGAAGGGGTCAGGCTGGCCACGGCCCAGGACTCGTCCTGGTAGGCCCCGGCCAGCACGGCGAACTTGTTCAGCTTCGTCATCTCGTTTTGAAAGCTACGCGCGCGAATCTGTGAGTCGCCGACCGCAAACAAAAACAGCCGCGACGCGCGCTGAATTCGGTCGGCGGCGGCACTCAGCTGCGCGGCGTCCAGCTGCGCGAGGGTTCGCCGCACGGTCGCGGTGGTCAGGTCCGCCAGGTTCTGGGCGATGGTCAGCGCGGAGTCGCCGGTGCGGAAGGGAAAATTCGCGTCGACCGGGCGCATGGCGAGCAGCCGCTGCAGGTTCTCCGCGGCGATCGCCTTGCGCAGCGGCACGAAGCCGGCAAAGCCCAGCTTCTTGGCCAGGCGCACGACGGCGGAGTGCGAGGCGAAGGTCTTGGCGGCGAGCTGCTGGATGGTCAGCTCGGTCGCGGCCTCCGGCTGGGCGGCGATGTAATCGGCGATGCGGCGCTCGGTGGCGGTCAGATCGGCGCCTTGCGCCAGTTGGGTGAAGCGCGTCATGGCAATCAGCTCCTTTGTATCTACTGTACCCGCCGTGAACATTTTGTTCAATGATTACCGCGCATTCCGGCAGGCCCTTGAACATTGCGGCCAGTCTGGTGGCGCTTCATTGGCGCGACGCGTTCGGCGTGTTACGCTGATGATGAACACATAGAATGGAGGGTTTTGCATGGCTCAATTACCTGATGATTTCCTGTGGGGCGGCGCCGTCGCGGCGCACCAGCTTGAGGGCGCCTGGCAGGCCGGCGGCAAGGGCGTGTCCATCGCCGACGTGATGACCGCCGGTGCCAACGGGGTGCCCCGCGAGATCACGGCCGGGGTGCTGCCGGGGAAGAACTACCCGAACCACACCGCCATCGATTTTTATCACCACTACAAAGAAGACATCGCGCTGTTTGCCGAGATGGGCTTCAAGGCCTTTCGCACCTCGATCGCCTGGACGCGCATCTTCCCCAACGGCGACGAGGCGGAGCCCAACGAGGCCGGACTCAAGTTCTACGACGACCTGTTCGCCGAGTGCCACAAGTACGGCATCGAGCCGGTCATCACCCTGTCGCACTTCGAGATGCCGTACCACCTGGTGGCGGCGTACGGCGGCTGGCGCGACCGGCGGCTGATCGACCTGTTCGTGCGGTTTGCGTCGGTCTGCTTCAAGCGCTACAAGGACTCGGTCAAATACTGGATGACCTTCAACGAGATCAACAACCAGTGCAGCTACCAAAACGAGTTCGCGGTCGCGACCAATTCGGGCCTGCTCTTCCCGGCGGACACGCCGCTTAAGGACAAGGAGGCCGCGATGTACCAGGCCAGCCACTACGAGCTGGTCGCCTCGGCCAAGGCGGTTGCCATCGGCCACGCCATCAACCCGGACTTCCAGATCGGCTGCATGGTCAACTTCACGCCGCAGTACCCGGCAAGCGCCAAGCCGGAGGATGTGCTGATGGCGGACAAGGCGATGCAAAAACGCTTCTGGTGGAGCGACGTGCACGTGTTCGGCGCGTACCCGGCGTACATGGAGGCATTTTTCGCCCGCACCGGCATGCGGCCTGACATCACCGCGGAAGACCGCGCGGCACTCGCGGCGGGCAAGGTCGATTACGTCGGCTTCTCGTACTACGCGTCCGGCGCCGTGGCCTACGCCGCTTCCAACCCGCACTACGACTTCAACGGCGAGAACGCGGCCGTGGCCAACCCGAACCTCAAGACCTCCGACTGGGGCTGGCCGATCGACCCGGTCGGCCTGCGCTACAGTTTGAACTGGCTCAGCGAGCGCTACCGGGTGCCGCTGATGATTGTCGAGAACGGCTTTGGCGCCTACGACAAGGTCGAGGCGGACGGGTCGATTCACGACCCGTACCGCATCGCGTACCTCAAGGCGCACATCGAGCAGATGATCGCGGCGGTGGTGGAGGACGGCGTGCCGCTTCTGGGCTACATGCCCTGGGGCTGCATCGACCTCGTGTCCGCCGGCACCGGGCAGATGGACAAGCGCTACGGATTCATCTACGTCGACAAGAACGACGCGGGTGTCGGCACCCTGGCGCGCAGCCGCAAGGACTCCTTCACCTGGTACCAGCGGGTGATTGCAAGCAATGGCGCGGACCTCGGGTGAGAGTTGCACCGCGAGATGGAAAGGCGTGGCGGAAGCCGCGTCTTTTTTCTGCCGTTGGTCAAGTTCTGCCCTCGGTGTTTTGGCACCGGTCACCGCTTCGCAGTGGCGAAGCACGTCAGAGCCGCGCCAAAAGTTGTGCCAACCGCGGTTGCGTGCTATATTGGAGCCACTCAAAAGTGGAAATCAGGTGTGTCCATGTTACCCATCATTGCTGTGGTTGCTGACGCCTTGCCAGGCACCGCGCCGGCCCTGAACCAGCGTTATGCCCCGTACGCGCCGGCGCCTTTGACCGCCGCGCTTCAGGCCGCCGGCGGGTTGCCCATCATCCTGCCGGTGCCGAAAGACCCCGAGCAAGCGGCCGTCCTTGCCACCGCCTACGCTTCAACCTTCGCCGGGCTGATTCTGCCCGGCGGTCCCGACGTTGCCCCGGGGCGCTACGGCGAGGAGCCGCTTGCGGCCTGCGGGGCGGCCGACCCGGCCCGCGACGCCTTCGAACTTGCGCTGGTTGCGGCTGCGCAGGCGGCGCACCGGCCGGTTTTGGCCATCTGCCGCGGGCTTCAGGTCTACAACGTCGCGCTCGGGGGCACCCTGTACCAGGATTTGCCAACCCAAGATCCCGACTACCGGCTGCGACACCGCCAGTCATCCGATGAGGCGGCGCCGAGCCACCGTGTGGCCATCGCGGCGGGTAGCCGCACCGCCGGGCTCGTCGGGACGGACTGCCTGGTCAACTCGCGCCATCACTAGGCGGTGCGCCGCCTTGCCAACGGGCTGGTCCTCACCGCACGGGCGGCCGACGGCGTGATCGAGGGGGCCGAGTCCGAGGACGGGTCGGCCTTCGTCGGGGTGCAGTGGCACCCCGAGAACCTGTGGCGCCAGGATCCGACGCAGCTGGCCCTGTTCACCGACCTGGTCGAACGGGCGGAGGCGGCTCGATGAGGCGGGCGTGGGGGGTAGTCGTGCTGGGGCTCTTGGGCCTTGCGGGCTGCGCCAAGCCGGCAACGCTGAGCCTTCAGCAGCCGACGCGCGCCAACGGTGGCGCGCAGGTGCTGGTGGCCGGCCGCGCCACCAAGCAATCGCGGGTCGCTTACACCGCAGGCACCGCCAAGGGCCACGCCGAGGTGTCCGGCGGCCGCTTTCGCATCACGCTGCCGCTGTCGCTGACCGCGCGCACGGTGCGGGTGACCGCCGGCGCGCTGCACAAAAGCGTTCGGGTGCCGGCCGCTACGGCCATCGGTCCTTACGCATCGGTCGCCGCAGCCTACAACGACACGCTGTGGGAGACGCTGCTGAGCCAAGGCGAGCGCGCGCAGCTCACGGCGCTGAACAAGCAGGCCAAGACCATCGCTAAGGCCAGCGTGGCCAAGCAAAAGGCCTTCCTGAAGGCCCAAAAGGCGGCCAACGCCGTCGTGGCCGAGGCGAAAAAGACTGCGGCCGAAAAGCAACTGCCAAAGGTCCTGACCGGCACGGCAATCCTGACGAAGACGGCTGGTGGCCGAGTCGAGGCGACGGGCGCCGCCGGTCAGCTGCTGGCTTTGTCAGATCGGGTGTCGCTGACCACGCTGGCCACCAGCATGGGCAACCAGGCGTTCGGCCGTCAACTCGGCCTTTTGACCGCGGCGCTTGGCGCCAAGTCGGCCGACGTCAGCGCCGGGCTGAGCGCGGCCGACCAGAGCCGTCAGGCGAACACCGCACCCAAGGCCATCACCAGCAACGGGGTGACCTTCAACTTCACCTACTCGGCCAAGACCCTGACCGTGACGGCCACGCGCGGGCAGTGAGGTGGCTTGTCCTTTGGCCGCTAACGTTGTACAATGGCACAAATGAATCGGACAGGAGGTATTTTTGTGGCAAAGCATAAACGCTCCCGCGCTAGGACCTGGACCGTGCGCATCCTGCTGACGCTCGGCCTGCTGCTGGGCCTGGCGATGGTGTTCAACGAGCAGATCAAGATGTTCGTGGTCAAGGAGATGTCGCAGTCGGCCATCAAGTCGGTGTCGCGCAAGTCCATCGAGCAGAACCAGAAGAAAAAGGCCAACTTCGACTTCGATAGCGTGGACGCGCTCGACCTGCAGACGGTCGCCAGTGCGACCATGGCCAGCAAGGACTCCATCGGCCTGATGGCGTACCCGGCGGTCAAGCTGAAGCTGCCGATCCTGAAGGGGCTGGACAACGACAACATGTCCGTCGGTGCCGCCACCATGAAGGCCAACGACGTCATGGGCAAGGGGAACTACGCCCTGGCCGGCCACGACATCACCTGGAACGGCCTCCTGTTTTCGGCACTCGACTACGCCAAGAAGGGCGACAAGATCTACCTGACCGACCTCAAGCACGTGTTCGAGTACCGCGTCACCAAGAAGGTGCTGGTCGACATGTCTGAGGTTCAGTGGGTCGACGACGTGCCGGGCAAGAAGCTGATCACCTTGGTCACGTGTGAGCTCGCCACCAAGAGCCGCCACGACCGCGTGATTGTGCGCGGTGAATTCGTCAAGAAGACTAAGATCACCAAGGACAAGCTCAAGATGTTCGAGGCATGACAAAAAACCGGCAGCCGCCGGTTTTTTTGTGCCGGAGCGAAGTGTGGCGCACTGTGCCCACCGGCTAGCGTGAGGCCGGCAATTGGGCCGGACGTTGGCCCGAGTGATGGGCTTAGCTGGACGAGTGGGGTTGCCCCGCGCAGCTCGGCGATGGACCGGAGCGACCCGCGGGGGCTTGGCCAGACGATCAGCCGTTGCGCTTGAGGGCTCGGTGATGGATCGCCAATCCCACTTGCACAACTGAAAGGGCTTCCGGTATAGTGGAGAGGCACGGAGTCGCTGCACAACGGAGGAGGAAGCCCATGCGAATTGCCCTGATTGCCCACGACCAGAAGAAGCCCGAGATGCGTCAGCTGGTCACTGCCTACCGCCACATTCTGGCCGGCCACCGGCTCTACGGCACCGGCCACACCGGTCAGCTGGTTGCGGAGGCCACCGGCCTTGATGTGACCTGTTTTCACTCCGGCCCGCTGGGTGGTGACCAGCAGATCGGGGCGCTGATTGCCCAAAACGCGCTGGACCTCGTGATTTTTCTGCGCGATCCGCTGACCGCGCAGCCGCACGAGCCGGATGTCAACGCCCTGATTCGGCTGGCGGATGTCTACGCGGTGCCTTTGGCGACCAACCTTGGGGCGGCCGAGGTGCTGCTGCGCGGCCTGGACGCGGGATTCGTGAACTTCCGCAAGCTCGTGGAAGGGGACACCAGCCGCCACGAGCCCTACTGATACCCGGCACCAGTGCGTCGACGCCACGCCTTTGCGCGGCGTTTTTTCGTGCGGCTGTGAGATTGAGAGTTGTCGCGGGCTCTGCTACAATCGAGCTCAGAGACGGGGGATTGCGATGAGAAGAATTGGCTTGCTGCTGATGGCGGCGGGGCTAGCGCTTGGCGCTGCTGCCTGTGCGCCGAAAACCGAGCAGGCGCCTGCTGCCAAGACGGCGTCAAGCGCCAGCCAACCGCGCTGGACCGCGGCCAAGGCCGCGCAGCTGAAGCGTTACGTGACGGCCTGGGGCAACCAGCAAGGCTTCGTGTACCACCAGTACACAAAAAAGCGCAACGGCACCTACTACAGCGACGCCGCGGATGTGCCCAACGCGATGCTCGACGACAATCTGGTCGCGCTGAACAAGCCGACCAACACCATCGCCGTCGCTTGGGCGACATCGGACCGGGCCACGGCGGACTACGCGCTGGTGGCCGCGTACTGCAACGACAGCAACGCGGTGCTGGGGCAAAGCCAACTGCTACTGTTTACGCTGCACGACGGCAAGCCGCAGGTGCTGGCGACGAAGCAGGAGCGCAGCAACGACGCGGGCACCACGGTGTTCACCGTCGCCAAGGACGCTGGACTGACTGACTCCTTTGCCACCATCTGGCGCACCGGGCGCACTGCGGTTCCGAATGCCGCGGTGGCCCCAGTCAAGGACATCCACGCCGCCACCGCGATTCTCCAGCGGGCGAGCGTGCAGTTCGCCCCGACCAAGACGCCGATTCAGTGGAACACCGAGCGCATCGTCGACACGGTAGGCGGGCCGTACCGCCTGAACACCACCCAAAAGGACGGCAGCCTGACCGTGGCGTGCCTGGACGGGCTCCACGACGTGCTGATCTACCGGCTGATGCCGCAAGCCGATGGACGGGTGCGCATCCAGGCGAAGTTCGCGAAGGTCAATGATACGCGATCATGGGCCCAGCTCACCGGCTACACGCTGGCACTTGAGCGCTAAAAAAGATGAGAAAAGGGTTGACGTTCGGTGAGAACCGGACTATATTCAGGTCATTCAAACATTTCGTCCTAAACCGTTGAAGTGGAGATCAAGACTGTTGTGCACGTCAAGAGAGCGACCGGAGCTGAGAGTGTCGCCGAACGCAGGCAGTTAAATGGACCACTGAGGGTCAGCCCAAAAGCCGCTTGCGGCGAGTCAGGCTGGACGTCGGGCATACGTCAGTTGCCGGGAGGGTGTTAGCCCTTCGCTAAGGGGGAGCGTGCAAGCTTTTTGCACGCGCCAATTAAGGTGGTACCGCGGAGAATTCCGTCCTTAATCAGTCGTGGAGACTGGTTTGGGGCGGAATTTTTGTTTATCTCGACAAGGAAGCGGTGACAAGCATGGTGATGAGACGATGGCGGCGCCGGCCACAGCAGACCGACACAATGGATGCGGTGCGAAGGCACCAAGGAGACGAACATGATCAAAGAAGCCATTACCACGTTACTGAACCACACTGACCTGACCTACGAACAGACGCGCGCGACCCACGACGAGCTGATGGACGGCACCGTCGATCCGCAGCTGATTGCCAGCTACCTGACGGCGCTTGCGGCCAACGGCAGCACGCCGCAGGAAATCGCCGGCGCCGCGGCGGCGATGCGCGACCACGCGCTGGCTTTCGCCCCGGCCACGCCGGTGCTCGAGGTGGTCGGCACCGGCGGCGACCACGCCAACACCTTCAACATCTCGACCACCAGCATGTTTGTCATCGCGGCGGCCGGGGTGCCAATCGCCAAGCATGGCAACCGCGCGGCCAGCTCGCGCAGCGGCGCCGCGGATGTGCTCGAGGCCTTGGGCTTTGACATCAACGCCGACCCGGCTTTTAGCGCCCGGCTGCTGGCGGACACCAACCTGTGCTTCCTGTTCGCGCAGAAGTACCACGCGGCCATGCGCTTCGTCGGGCCCACGCGCAAGGCGCTGGGCTTCCCAACGATTTTCAACCTGATCGGGCCGCTCAGCAACCCGGCCAAGCCGGCCTACATGCTGCTCGGGGTGTACCGCGAGGATCTGCTGGACCCGATGGCGGAGGCCCTGGTGAAGCTGGGCGTCACCTCCGGCGCGGTGGTGCACGGCACCGACGGCCTGGACGAGGTGACCGTCACGGGTAAAACGCAGGTGCGCTACATTCGAGGTGGGGTGATCACCGAAGGCACGCTCGACCCGCGCGACTACGGCCTGGCGCTGGCCGCACCGGCCGCTTTGGTCGGCGGGAGCCCTGAGGAGAACGCGACCATCACGCGCGCCGTTTTGGCCAACCGGGCGACTTCGGCCCAGCGCGACGCGGTAGTGCTGAACGCCGGCCTCGCCCTGTACCTGGCCCACCGCACCGCCACCGTGGCGGCCGGGGTGGCGCTTGCGCAGCGGACGCTTGAAAGCGGCGCGGCGCAGGCCCGCCTCGAATCTGCGCTTGCGGCCTTTGACGGGCGGGTGAGCGCATGATTCTGGATGAGCTTGTCGCCGCCACGCGCCGACGCCTGGTACAGCACCAGGCGGCCTGCGCCCCAAGCGTGATGGCCGCCCGCGCCCAGGCCCTGGCCGAGCCGGTGCGTCCCGGATTCATCGAGGCGCTCGGCGACCACTTTGGCCTGATTGCGGAGGTCAAGCAGGCCTCGCCGTCCAAGGGCGTGATCGCCGCCAGCTTTGACCCGATTGCCATCGCGACGGACTACGCCGCGGCCGGGGTCGACGCGATCAGCTGCCTGACCGAGCCCGACTTTTTCCACGGGTCGCTCGACATCCTGCGCGCGGTGACGCGGCAGGTGGCGACGCCGGTGCTGCGCAAGGACTTCGTGATCGACGCCTACATGATCGACGAGGCCAAGGTCGCCGGGGCGCGCATGGTGCTCCTGATTGTCGCCATTCTGAGCGATGCCCAGCTGGCGGCGTACTACCAGCACGCCACCGCGCTGGGTCTGCATGTGCTCGTCGAGTGCCATTCGGCGGCGGAAATCCGGCGCGCGCTTGCGCTGCACCCGCGGCTGATCGGCATCAACAATCGCGACCTGACGACGTTTCAGGTCAGCCTCGCCACCTGCATCCGTCTGCGTCCAGAGGTGCCGGCCGGCGTCCGCGTGATTGCCGAAAGCGGCATCACGACCGCCGCGGAGCTTGGGCGCCTGCGCCGAGCCGGGCTCGACGGGGCGCTGATCGGCGAGGCGCTGATGCGGGCGGCGGATCGGCCCGCGACCATCGCCGCGTTCCGGGAGGCCACCCGGTGACGGCGGTGAAGGTCTGCGGGCTGATGACCGCGGCCGACGTCGCGCTGATCAACCACGTGCGCCCGGATTACGCCGGCTTCGTGCTGGCGCCGGGTCGCCACCATGTCAGCGTGACGCAGTGCCGCGCACTCGCATCCGCGCTGGCTCCGGGCATCGTCCCGGTGGCGGTGCTGCTGGAGCCGGACCAGGCGATGCTGGCCGCGCTTTGTGACGTGGTGACCACGGTGCAGCTGCACCGCACCGCTTGCGCCGCTGGCATCGCCGCCCTGCACGCAAAGGGGCTGACCGTGATGGCCCGCGTCACGCAGGCGAAGCCGCACACCACGGCGGATTTTGCCCTGGTGGACGCGGGGGACGGGTCAGGGCAAACCCTGGACTGGCGCCACTTGCCGGCCGTCGACCGGCCGCTGATGCTGGCCGGGGGCCTGGACGCCGATAACGTCGGGGCGGCGATCGCCATCGCGCACCCCGCGTTGGTGGATGCCTCCAGTCGACTGGAAACGGCGGGGCACAAGGACCCGGAGAAGGTCGCCGCGTTCGTGGCGGCTGCAAGGATATAATGAAAGGATGCAACACATGACAGAGACAATTGCGAATCGTTTCGGCGACTTCGGCGGGCAGTACGTGCCGGAGACGCTGATGGCAGAGCTCGACCGGCTGACCGGCGCCTTCAAGGACGCGCTCGCCGATCCCGAATTTGAGGCCGAGTTCCACCGGCTTCTCAATGAGTACGCCAACCGGCCGTCGTTGCTTTATTACGCCAAGCGCATGACCGAGACGCTCGGCGGTGCCAAGATCTACCTGAAGCGCGAGGACCTGAACCACACCGGCGCGCACAAGATCAACAACGTGATCGGCCAGGTGCTCCTGGCGCGGCGGCTGGGCAAAACGCGGCTGATCGCCGAAACCGGCGCCGGCCAGCACGGCGTCGCCACGGCCACTATCGCCGCGCTGTTCGGGATGGAGTGCGAGGTCTTCATGGGCAAGGAGGATACCGAGCGCCAGCAGCTCAACGTCTACCGGATGCGGCTGCTTGGGGCCAAGGTGACCGCGGTCACCTCCGGCCAGGGCCTGCTGAAGGACGCAGTCAATGCGGCGCTGCAGGACTGGGCCGCACACCCGAACGACACCTTCTACGTGATCGGCTCCGCGATGGGCCCGGCCCCGTACCCCGCGATGGTCCACGAGTTTCAGTCCGTGATCTCCAAGGAGTCCAAGGTCCAGTACCAGACCGTCGCCGGTCGGCTGCCGGACGCCGTGGTTGCCTGCGTCGGCGGCGGCTCCAACGCCATCGGCAGCTTTGCGGCCTACCTGGACGACCCATCCGTCGCCCTTTACGGGGTCGAGGCCGCCGGTGAAGGCGTGGCCAGCGGCAAAACCGCCGCGACGCTTGAGCTCGGCACGCCTGGGATTTTCCACGGCATGAAGTCCATCTTCCTGCAGAACACCGAGGGTCAGATCGCCAAGGTCTACTCCATCTCGGCCGGGCTGGATTACCCGGGCATCGGCCCGGAGCACGCCGCGCTTCAGGCGGCGGGCCGCGCCAAGTACGTCGGCATCACCGACGAAGAGGCGGTTGCCGCTTTTGAGTTCATCGCCAAGCAGGAGGGCATCATCGCCGCCATCGAGAGCTGCCACGCCGTCGCCTACGTCCAAAAACTCGCCCCAACGATGCGGCCGGACCAAAGCATCATCTGCACGCTGTCGGGACGCGGCGACAAGGACGTCGCGTCCATTGCCAAGTACCGGGGGGAAGAGATTCATGACTAACTTACGAGACGTGTTCAAGAACCACAAGGCCTTCATTCCGTTCGTCACCGCGGGCGACCCGAGCGCGGCGGCCACGGTGGCCAACGTCGTGGCGCTGGCTGAGGCCGGTGCCGACATCGTCGAGCTCGGGGTGCCGTTTTCGGACCCCATCGCCGACGGGCCGGTGATCCAGGCCGCGGGACTGCGGGCCTTTGCCGGCGGCATCACCGTCAACGGCGTGTTTGACATCGTGGCCGAGATTCGCAAGCAGACCCAGGTGCCACTGGTGTTTCTGACCTACGCCAACATTCCGTTCAAGTACGGCTACGACGCGTTTTGCGCCTGGTGCGCGGCGCTTGGCGTCTCGGGCCTTGTGATTCCAGACCTGCCGGCGGAGGAGGCGCCAGAAATCCTGCCGTTCACCGCCAAGCACGGCCTCGACCTGATTCCGCTGGTCAGCCCGACCTCGGGGCCGCGGCTGGCCAAGCTGGTGGCGACGGCGACCGGGTTCGTCTACATCGTCTCCGCCCTCGGCGTGACCGGCACGCGGACCAGCTTCGCCCAGAACCTGGCCGACCTGATCGGCCAGTTGCGGACCGTCACCGATGCGCCGCTTTGCGTCGGGTTCGGGATTCACACGCCGGAGCAGGCGCAGGCGATGGCGCAAGTCGCCGACGGGGTGATCGTCGGTTCCGCCATCGTCGAACAGGCAGCGGCGGCTGGGAAGGATGCGCCGCAGGTCATCGGGGCGTACACCCGCGAGATGGTGGCGGCAATCCGCGCCGCAGCCAAATAGTATCGATAGAAAGCCGCGGCATTGCCAAGGCTTTTTACTTGTCAAAAAAACCGGCGCAACGTTTACAATCTTTCGGTTTTCGTGTAGACTTGTCAGGTATGCAATACGAATTGCGAAAACTTATGTCGGAGGTACAGCATGGCTGCAAAATGGGAAAAGAAAGGCACCGTCACCGGTGTTTTGACCTTTGAAATCGAACAAGACCAAATTAAAGAAGGATTGGATAAGGCGTTCACCCGCGTCAAGAAGAACCTGAACGTGCCGGGCTTCCGCAAGGGTCACGTGTCTCGCACCGTGTTCAACCGCATGTACGGCGAATCCGCACTTTACGAAGATGCGCTGAACATCCTGCTTCCGGACAGCTACGAGGCTGCCATTGAAGAAGCCGGGATTGACCCAGTCGACCAGCCGAAGATTGACATCGAATCCATGGACGAGGGCAAGCCTTGGGTGATCACCGCTGAAGTGACCGTCAAGCCTGACGTGACGCTCGGCGACTACAAGGGTGTCACGGTCGACAAGCAGGACCGCGACGTCACCGACGAGGAAGTGGCCAAGGAACTGGACAACAAGCGCCAGGGCCAGGCTGAACTTGTTCTCAAGGAAGACGCGGCCGCTGAAAAGGGCGACACCGTGACCATCGATTACGTCGGCACCGTCGACGGCACCGAGTTCGATGGCGGCTCCGCCAAGAACTACGCGCTTGAACTGGGCTCCAACTCCTTCATCCCGGGCTTTGAAGACCAGCTGATCGGGCACAAGGCCGGCGAGGAAGTCATCGTCAAGGTCACCTTCCCTGAGGATTACCAGGCCAAGGACCTTGCCGGCAAGGAAGCCGAGTTCAAGACCACGATTCACGAAGTCAAGAGCAAGGAACTGCCAGAACTCGACGATGATTTTGCCAAGGATCTGGACGAAGACGTCGACACGCTTGAGGAACTCAAGCTGAAGATCAAGTCCGACCTGCAGCAAAAGAAGGTCGAAGCCGCCGAAGATGCCGTGCAGGAGCAGGCCATCGCCAAGGCCGTTGCCAACGCGACGATCGAGGAAGTGCCGCAAGCCATGCTCGACTCCGAGACCCAGAACCAGTACGACCAGTACATGGGCAACATGCAGCAGCAGGGCATCGACCCGAAGATGTACTTCCAGCTGACCGGGACCTCCGAGGACGATCTGAAAAAGCAGTTCGCGGCCAACGCCGAGACCCGCGTGAAGACCAACCTCGTGCTCGAGGCCATCGTGGCCGAAGAGAAGCTTGACGCCAGCGAAGACGAAGTCAACGCTGAGATCAAGGACCTGGCCGAGGAATACAACATGGACGAAAAGGCCGTACGCCGCGCCCTGTCCGATGACATGCTGAAGCACGACATCGGCGTCAAGAAGGCCATCAAGATCATCACCGATGCCGCTAAGGAAGTCGAAGCGCCTAAGGAAGATGACGCACCAAAGGAAGACTAATCAGTCTTTGGCCCCTGCAATTGCAGGGGTTTTTTGATGCCGTCAAACACGGGCCGCCGCCACTGACAGGGGCGGCCTGCACGACGCCACGCAAAGACGGTCCCGTCCCGGGCTGACGCAGGGGGCGGGGCCGTCCGTGTTTTCTGTCGGCAGTGCGGGCTTAACGCGATGCCTCCCTGGCGGGGATTGGCACCAATACCGCCCGGCGGCGGGTGACGCTGCGGGCAACTAGGGTGGCGGCGACCACCATGCCTAGGGCACTCAGCCCGGTTAACAACTGAATTGACATCTGACTCATCCTTTCCTAGTACGCGATCAGTATGGCGCCAAGCGGTGTGCGGACCGTGGTGATTTTGGTAAGGTTTCGTGAAGCCGCAAAGGCGCGGCGGCCCCCCGCGCTTGGGTATACTGAAGGTAAACCCCACAAGGAGTGAGACCCATGTGCACAGGAATGACCTACCAAGACGACGCCGGTCGCTGGTACTTGGCGCGCACGATGGATTTTGACGTGGCGCTGGACGCCGCGCCCGTGATTGTGCCCAGACACCACCGCTTCACCGCCGCGGCCGCGCCCGAAGGCTTCGCCGGCCCCCACGGCTTCGTC
Organism: Lacticaseibacillus kribbianus; assembly: GCF_020180945.1. Lineage (GTDB taxonomy): Bacteria > Bacillota > Bacilli > Lactobacillales > Lactobacillaceae > Lacticaseibacillus > Lacticaseibacillus kribbianus. Next base: position 811,085 of record NZ_JAIPUL010000001.1, read on the forward strand.
GGTGCCGGCAGGCTGATCGACGGGCTGGTGATGCTCGACGGCGTCAATTCGGCCGGCCTTGCCGCGACAGCGCAGTACTTGACGGAATCCAAGGCCACGGTGTCCCCGGTGCCCGGCAAGCGCAACTTGGCGGCCTACGAGGTGATTGCCTACCTGCTGGGCCACTGCGCAAGCGCCGCGGAGGTGAAGGCCAGCCTCGCCGGCCTCAACGTGGTGCGCGTGACCAACGCGCTTTTGGGGCACCCGGTGCCGCTGCACTGGCTGGTGGCGGACCGAACGGGGGCGTGTGGCGTGATTGAGCAGACCGAAGCCGGGCTGACCTACTACGACAACCCGGTCGGCGTGATGACCAACAGCCCGCAGTTTCCCTGGCACCTGCAGAATCTGGGCAATTACCCACACCTGACCAACCGCGTGGCACCGTCGCGCGAGTACGGCACCCTGACTGCGAGCGGCGCGGGGGCCGCGGGAACCGGTGCGGTGGGGCTGCCGGGGGATTACACCTCGGTGTCGCGCTTCGTCCGCGCGGCCTTCGTGCGCCAGCACCTAGCGCCCGCCACGGACGCGATTGTGGCGCTCGGCCACGCGCTGGCCCCGTTCGATCAGGCGGCGGACGTCAAGTTGATGGCGGACGGACGCCCCGAGGTCACCCAGTACCGCGCGTACCTGGACCTTGCGGCTTCCACCTACTACTTTCAGGCCTACGCCGCCACCCGCCTGACGCGGGTGCGGCTGACCGAATCGGCGCTTGCGGCCGGCGCACCGACCTTCGTCGCGGTCGACGAACACCCGGTGGTTGTGGCGGTTAACTGATTGGCCCGACCGGATGGTGCGGCAGCGCTGCGACTCGTTCCCGGGGCTTGCAGACAGCGGTGCTGTATGCTAGTCTGGATGAAGTCAATTAACGCGCCGCAATGGGCGCGTGCCTAAACGAAGGGGTGCTGAAACATGTTTGACAACGTTGAGACCACCGGCCCTGTGACCTGCTCGTTTTGTGGCAAGTCCCAAGACCAGGTGAAAAAGATCGTTGCTGGCCCTGGTGTATATATTTGTAATGAATGTATCGACCTGTGCAAAGAGATCATCGATGAGGAATTCAAGGAAGACGCCGTTCAGGGCCAGCTCGAGGTGCCGAAGCCGGCCGAGATTCTGAAGATCCTGAACGACTATGTCATCGGCCAAGACGCCGCCAAGCGCGCCCTGGCGGTGGCGGTGTACAACCACTACAAGCGCGTCAACCAGATGGAAGTGGCCGAGGAAGGCGACACGGAGCTGCAAAAGTCCAACATCGCGCTGATCGGCCCAACCGGCTCCGGGAAGACCTTTCTGGCGCAGAGCCTGGCGCGCATCCTGAACGTGCCGTTCGCCATCGCCGATGCCACCACGCTGACCGAGGCGGGCTACGTCGGCGAAGACGTCGAAAACATCCTGCTGAAGCTGCTGCAAAACGCCGACTACGACGTGGAGCGCGCCGAAAAGGGCATCATCTACATCGACGAAATCGATAAGATTGCCAAGAAGTCCGAGAACGTCTCCATCACCCGCGACGTGTCGGGCGAAGGCGTCCAACAGGCGCTCTTGAAGATCCTCGAAGGCACCATCGCCAACGTGCCACCGCAGGGCGGGCGCAAGCACCCGCAGCAGGAGTTCATCCAGATCGACACGACGAACATCCTGTTCATCGTCGGCGGGGCCTTCGACGGCATTGAGCAGATCGTCAAGAACCGCATGGGCGAAAAGACCATTGGCTTCGGCGCCAACTCCGACGAGGCCAAGGGCTACGACGAAAGCAAGTCCGTGATGCAGCAGATTGTGCCGGAGGACCTGATGAAGTTTGGGATCATCCCGGAGTTCATCGGCCGCATCCCGATCATCGCCGCGCTGGAGAAGCTGACCGAAGACGACCTGGTGCGGATTCTGACCGAGCCTAAGAACGCCCTGGTCAAGCAGTACCAGAAGCTGTTGAGCCTGGACGACACCGCGCTTGAGTTCACGCCGGCCGCGCTGCATGCCATCGCGCACAAGGCCATCGAGCGCGACACTGGGGCCCGCGGTCTGCGCTCCATCATCGAGGCGGTCATGCAGGATCTGATGTTCGACCTGCCGAGCCGTCCGGAGGTCAAGAAGGCCGTGGTCACCAAGGCCGCCGTCGACGGCACCGCCGCACCGGAGATGAAGCTCGAGAACGGGCGCAAGGCTTCCTAAGGCCTACGCGCCTGAACCAACCGCACACAGACGTTTTTTAGAACGTGAAAAAGCCGCAGCTGCGGCTTTTTTCGTGTCCACGCACGGCCTCTAGCAGCCGACCGTGGTTTTTGCCCTAACCGCAGGCGCCGGTTGTATGCTACACTAGACTGCAGTTAAGGAGGGATCTCCCCGTGAAAGTGAACCAAGTCGAACTGACGATCAGCGCCGCAAGCAAGGTCCAGTACCCGGACACCGGCTACCCCGAGATCACGTTCGTCGGCCGCAGCAATGTCGGCAAGTCGAGCCTGATCAACCGGCTGATCGATCGCAAGGCCATGGCCCGCACCTCGAGCGTGCCGGGCAAGACGCAGACGCTGAACTTCTACAACATCGAATCCAAGCTGTACTTCGTGGACGTGCCGGGGTACGGCTACGCGAAGGTCTCCAAGTCCGCGCGCGCCAAGTTCGCCGCGATGATCGAGGAGTACCTCACCACACGCCAGCCGCTGCGCGGTGCGGTGCTTCTGGTCGACGCGCGACACGCGCCGAGCGAGGACGACGTCAGCATGTACCAGTACCTGAAGTACTTCAACCAGCCGGTGCTCGTGGTCGGAACCAAGGTGGACAAAACCAGCCGCGCCCGCCGCGCCCAGACGATTCGCCAGATTGCAACCACGCTGGATCTGAACCAGACCGACCAGCTCGTGCTTTTCTCCGCGGAAACCGGTGAGGGCAAGGATCAGGTGTGGGCGTGGCTTGAACAGACCGCGGGCATCCCCGCGGCGGACTGATGGAGGCAAGACTGTGGAACTGAACGATTATCAAACCCAGGCCAACAAGACGCTGGCCGGCAACGAGCACGTGCTGACGAACCTGACGCTGGGCCTGGCGTCCGACGGTGGCAAGGTGGTGGACCTGGTCAAGAAGTACACCTTCCAGGGTTACGACCTCGACCGCGCCGAGCTGAAGGCCGACCTCGGCGACGTGCTGTGGTACCTGTCGCAGATTGCGTTGTGGGCGGACATTCCCTTCGACGAGGTGGCAAGCGCCAACCTGGAGACGCTTGCGGCGAAGTACCCAAAGACCAAGAAGTAAGCAAAAGGCCGCGACTCAGTCGCGGCCTTTTGCTTACTTCTTGGGTTCCTTCTTGGCGGTCTGCTCCTGCTTCTTAGGATCTGGACCCGCCTTTTTCTCCTCGGCCGGGACGGTGGCGAACTTGTCGAACATCTCGCCCCAGTCGGTTTTCGTATTCACCTTTAATGCCATAGTTGCCACTCCTTTTCCGCTTTCCCTCGCATTATAGCATGCCGCCTTGGCGCATACCAGCCGCGACTACGGGAAAAAGTTTGCATATTACTTGCATAAAAATAAATACCGGTGTATTATCTAACCAAGATGAACAACGCGGCTGCCTGTACAGGGCGGCGCCCGCGCGAAAGGAAGCTAAACATGAGCAAGCCACTGATTCAAATCAACCACCTGGTCAAGAAGTTCGGCGACAACGTGGTCCTGAACGACATTTCCGAGACCATCAACCGCGGCGACGTGATCGTCGTCATCGGGGCCTCCGGTGGCGGGAAGTCGACCTTCCTGCGCAGCCTGAACCTGCTGAACCAGCCGACGTCGGGCGAGATCAGCTTCGAGGGCACCAACCTGGTCGGCCTGTCCGAAAAGCAGCTGGACGCCGTGCGCGAGAAGATGGGCATGGTGTTCCAGCAGTTCAACCTGTTCCCGAACATGACGGTGCTGGAAAACATCAAGCTCGCGCCAATGAAGGTCAAAAGCGCAAGCGACGCCGATGCGACCGCCAAGGCGACGGCGCTGCTCGATCAGGTCGGGCTGGCGGATAAGGCTTCGGCATACCCGGCCAGCCTGTCGGGCGGGCAGATGCAGCGCGTGGCCATCGCGCGCGCCCTGGCGATGGAGCCGGACGTGATGCTGTTTGACGAGCCGACCTCCGCGCTTGACCCCGAGATGGTTGGCGAGGTGCTCAAGGTCATGCAGGACCTAGCGAAGTCGGGGATGACCATGGTCGTGGTCACCCACGAGATGGGCTTTGCCCGCGAGGTGGCCGATCAGGTCTGGTTCATGGACCAGGGCGTGATCGCCGAAAAGGGCACCCCAGAACAGATCTTCAGCGCGCCTAAGGAGGCGCGCACCCAGGACTTCCTCAGCAAGGTCTTGGCCCAGTAACGCCAAACACGGTCACCCAAATTGGGTGGCCGTGTTTTTGTGGTGGGCTGTGTTGCCGGTGCGTGTGAGCAGACTATCAAGCGTGCGACGTGGCAACCCGGTCCGCTGAGTCAGGCCCGTTCAGCGTTGAAAACTAAAAAAAGCCGCAGCTGCGGCTTTTTTGCCCGCGGTGTGGGGGCACCGTGAGCGACGACGAAATTTTTGGGGTGTAAGCAAATGGTTTGTTTACATTGATTAATATAACACGGCACGGGGCGCGGAAACGTCAATATTTGTAAAGATGGGTTGCAAAATAACGATTGACGCGGCCAGCGTCAGCCATGATTGTAGCGCCGCTTCAGCTCGGCATTGATGGCCTGGAAAACCGAAGGCGCCACCTTGAGCTGCGCGCGGTCGTAGGTCCACAGGCCGTTGCACTCGTCTTCGACGTCTGAAACCTGGGTGTAGATGGCCACGGCCAGCCCGGAGTCGAGGTTGGCCAGAACCTTGGTGCGGTACAGCGCCTGAAGGGCCTTGGTCAGGCCGGCGGCGTCCTTGAACTGCTTGTAGCCGTACGGCGCGGTCGTGGCCGTGTGGTCGGCGACGGCGAGGGTGTAGCCGCCGAACTCGGTGAGCGCCTGAATGCGACCGTGGGCGTCCGGCTTGATGCGGTAAGGCTTGTAGTAGCGGTGCGTGCTCTTGAAGTCGCCGCCGCCCTGGTCGTACCAGCCTGAGGCGTGGTCCAACAGCCGGGTGCGGTCGAGCTTGCGCACGCGCGCGGCGGTGCGCAGCGCGTCGAACTGTCCCCAGCCCTCGTTGAACGGCACCCAGGTGCACAACCCCACCGCATTTTTGAGCAGGGCGACGGTGGCGTCGAGCTCGGCGAGGTAGCGGGTGCGGCTGCGGACGTCGCCGCGCCCGAGGCGTGCGTAATCGTGATCGTCCAAGCTCACACCGACGAAGGGCAGCTGGCGAATGATCAGGTCGCGGTAGGGGCCGCCGCCGGACACCATGTCTTGCCAGACCAGTAGTCCGAGGCGGTCGCAGTGGTAGTACCACCTGAGCGGCTCGATTTTGGCGTGCTTGCGCAGCATGTTGAAGCCCATGTCCTTGAGCGCGGTGAGCTCCGCCACGACCGCTTCGTCGCTGGGCGCGGTGTACAGTCCGTCGCTCCAGTAGCCCTGGTCAAGCACCCCGGTCTGGAAAACGGGTGCGCCGTTGAGCAAAAACGCGGCGTGGCCGTGGGCGTCCCGCCCACGGGTGAACGACCGCATTCCGAAGTAGCTGGTGACGCGATCGTCGCCGGCGGTCAGCTCCAGGTCGTAGAGGAACGGGTCGTCAGGCGACCAGGGCCGCGGGTCGGGCAGCGCCAGCGTCAGGTCGGCGCGGTCCGTTGTGGCCGACGCCACCACCGTGCCTTCGGCCAGCACGCGCACGGTGAGCGCGGCGTGGCCCGGTCGGTTCAGCTTGACCGCCACCTTCACGCGGCGGTCCGCCAGCTGCGGGGTGATGGTCAGGTCGGTGATGTAGACGGCAGGCGTGACCTCAAGCCACACGGTTTGCCAGATGCCGCTTTGGGCCGTGTACCAGATGTGGCCGCGGTCCAGCTTCTGCTTGCCGTACGCCTCAAGGCCCTGATCCGAGCGGTCCTGCACCGCAACGATCAGCGTCACGGTTTCGCGGTCGATCGCAAGCTCCAGCGTGAACGGCCAGTAGCCACCCAGGTGTTCGCCGACAAGCTTGCGGTCGACGAAGACGCGGCAGAACTGGTCGACCGCCCCGAAGTGGAGCAGCACGTGCTGGCCCGGCGTGTGCCAGGGCAGGGTGATGGTGCGGCGGTACCACAGGGTCTCGCCGGGCTGCAGCTGCCGGTTGACGCCCGACAGGGGACTTTCGGGTGAGAACGGCACGATAATCTGGCCGGAAAACGCCTCGGGCTCCGCCGCCGTCTTCGTGATGGCGTAGTCCCAGGGTCCGTTCAGGCTCTGCCAGTTCGCCCGGCGCAGTTGTGGGCGGGGGTATTCTGGGAGCGGCGCGCTGCGGTCGAGCGCCGCTCCCCAGCTGGTGATTAATTGCTTCATTGGTTGCCTCCATGCGCCCGCGACACCGGGCGTTCCTTGCACGTCTATCGTAGCCCAACGAGCCGGCGAACACAATTTGGAACCGCTAACTGGTGCATTTCACGCGCAACGCCATCGTCGGTTAACCAACTAATGATCGTTTAACGACACGTGTCATCTTTGCTGTCCGGTCTTTACGGCGGTGACTCATCAATGGTAAAATGTGTTCATTAGCGAACTTCTGTTTAACATTTGACACGAAAGCAGGGATTTCATGGACAGACGCGTCATCAAGACCCGGCGGGCGATCGAGAACGCCTACGTCGCACTGCGACGCTCCGCGCCCGCCGACGCCATCACGGTTGCCGCCGTCGCCGACCTGGCGGACATCGGCCGCGGTACCTTCTACCTTCATTACAAGGACCTGTCGGCGCTTGAGGCCAGCATCGTGGACCAGGTGGTCGACACGCTGGTCAAGCAGTTCACGCCTGCAAGCATTCAGCCCATCGGCGGCAGCTACCAGAACTGGCTTGCGACCTGCTTGACCTACTTGTCGGCCCAGCAGTCGATCCTCAACCTGGTCCAGGACAGCGCGAACGAAAGCGCCGTGACCCGCCGCATCAAGGCGACTTTGATCGACAGCCTGAATACGGCGTGGGCGCTGAACCCGCTGGACGCGGCTCAGGCCTTGGCCCTGAACTACCTGGTCTCCGGGACGGTGGGGCTGGTCGCCGACTGGCTGGGCGGCGGCCTGGCCGCCGATCAGGCGCAAGTGATTGCCGAGCTGGACGCCAGGCTTCAGGCCTTCACTGCAACCAAAGGAGCAAGCGCATGACGGACATTCGCTTGATTGCCTCGGACATGGACCAGACCCTTTTGAAGAGCGACAAGCAGCTGCCGGCGGGGACCTTTGACCGAATCCGCGCGCTGGCCGCCGCCGGCATTGAGTTCGTCGCCGACAGCGGCCGTGCCGTGTACACGCTGGAGGCGATGTTCGCCCCGGTGCTCGACGCGATGACCCTGGTGGCGGAAAACGGCGCGGTGATCAAGCGCCACGGCGAGTTGCTTGCGACCAACCTGATGCGCCCGGCCGACTATCACGAGGTCGTGCGGGCGACCCAGGCGCGCCAGCTCGGGGTGCCCCTGATCTGCACGCTGGACAGCACACTTTTTGCTGAGGCGGACCGCGGCGTCCAGCAGGAGATGTCGCACTTCATCGCCACGATGGGCTTCATCCCCGACCTGCTGGCCCTGACGGAGGATGTGCCCAAGGCGACCGTGTACTTTGCGGCCGGCGACGCCTACACCCAGGCGGATGCGTTCTACCGCCCGCACTTCGGCGACCGGCTGGCGGTGACCGTCGGCGGCCCGACGTTTATCGACCTGATGGCGCCGAACGTCAACAAGGGGCGCGCCCTTCGGCAGCTCGGGGCGAAGCTTGGCATCGCGCCCGCGGCGATGATGGCCTTCGGCGACACCGACAACGACATCGAGATGATGCAGACCGTGGGCTACGGGGTGCGGATGGCCAACGCCACGCCGAACATGGCGGCCCACACCAACTACCGCACCGCCAGCAACGACGAGGCCGGGGTGCTTCGAGGCATCGACCTCGTGCTGGCCGGTCAGCTGCCGGCGCAGGGCTAAGCGCACCAACTAAATAGGCGTCTGCCTCCGAATTAACGGCGGCAGACGCCTATTGTCATTCAATCGTTGCTGATCGCGTGTTGCGCCGGCGGGGTCAGCAGGTCCTTGAGGTAGTCCTCGGCCTCGGCAAGCGTGGCCTCGTGCTGGTCCAGAAAAATCCACTCGAGAATCAGCAGCACCGTGTTGCTGTAGTGCTTGGCGACCAGCGCCACCGGGGTCACCGTGTCCTGCAGGCGCAGCCGGGTGACAATCAGGTCCTCGACGACGCCGGCGAAGTGGTGCAGGAAGTTCGCCACCAGCTGGCTGTCCAGCGGATTTTGCGCGACGATGGCCAACAGCAGCGGCTGGTGGGCGGCGAACACGCGATAGGTCTGGGCGAACAGCTCCAGCAGCGCGCCTTCCTGCGGGTGTTCCTGGAGGTCCGTCAGGTGAATCTCCTTGCTGAGGCAGTACCAGCAGTAGCCAATCAGGTCGTACTTGTCATCGAAGTAATTGTAAAAGGTCGCCCGGGGATAGTCGGCCAGCTGGCAGAGCTCGTTGACCGTGATCTTCTCGAAGGGCTTTTGCGCCAGCAGGCCGAACATCGCGTCGCTGAACGCGCGCTGGGTGCGGACGATGCCGCGCGGCTGCTTGTGGGTCGGGTCGTACTTCATGAAATCGCCTTCCTTTTGGACAATGCCTGGCCATGTGTCTAATCCTGGTCGTCACTCCGAGCACTGTCACTTGTTTCCTCACCGCGTCCACCTTATCATCGAACTTGTCTTTTGACAACCGTCCAATGTTAGATGGTTAACGCTCGAGAAGGAATGTGATTGCAGTGAAAAAGTTTCGTCAAAATCAGTGGCCGGCCCTGATCGCCTGGCTCCTCATCGTGGTCGTGGCCGTGGTCACGCTGCCCAACGTCTCGGCGCTGGTGCGCCAAAACGGCGCGGTCACCCTGCCGGCCAGCGCGCAGAGCAGCGTCGCCGACCGCATCTCAAAGACCGCCAACGGCAACAAGAACGTACGCGCCTACACCGCCGTTTTCAGCAACGGCAACCGCAAGCTGACCGCGGCGCAAAGCGCCCGCATTGCGGCCGCCCTGGCCGCGCTGCACAGCCAAAAGCACCTGACCGTGCAGTCGGTGCTCGCGCCAAGCGCCAACGCCCAGACCAAAAAGAAGCTGATTGCGGCGGACCGCACCACCCAGCTGGCGCAGATCACGGTCAAGAAGACCGGCACGGTCAAGCCACAGGTCGAGGCCCTGACGCACCAGCTGAAGGTGGCCGGGGTCAAGACGTACGTGACCGGGGTCGACGCTCTGAACGACGATTTCTCCACCGTCACCGAGCGCGGTATTCAAAAAACCGAGGTGATCGCGATTGTCTTCATCTTCGTGGTTCTGATCCTGGTGTTCCGCTCGCCGATCGTGCCGGTAATCTCGCTGTTGAACGTCGGGGTGGCCTTCATCACCAGCCTGAGCATCGTGATGAACCTCGCGCAGTACACCGGGTTCCCGATCTCCAACTTCACCCAGGTCTTTTTGGTGGTGGTGCTGTTCGGCATCGGCACCGACTACAACATCCTGCTGTACGACTACTTCAAGGGCGAGCTGGCGGCGGGGCGGTCGGCGTACGACGCAATGCGGGCTACTAGGCGCCACGGCGGCCGCACGGTCCTGTACTCCGGCGTCTCGGTTCTGATTGGCTTTTCTGTGCTGTGGCTGGCGAAGTTTTCCTTCTACCAAAGCGCGTCGGCCGTGGCCATCGGTGTCCTGGTGCTGCTGCCGGTGCTGCTGACGTTGAACATGTTCTTCATGGCAACGCTTGGCCCGCGCCTGTTTTGGCCGAGTAAGGTCGCCGGCGGCAGCACCAGCTCGCGGCTGTGGCACGGCCTGTCTAAGGCCGCGCTGGCAAGGCCGGCGGTGATTCTCGCGGCGGTGTTCGCGCTGGCCGTACCATTCGCCGCGACGTTTGGCGCCGAGGAGAACTTCAACAGCGCAGACGAGCTGCCGAGCAGCTACCCGAGCAAGGCCGGTTACGTGGTGATTCAACAGCACTTCTCCAAGGGCATGACCGCCCCGGCCACGATTTACATCCAAAGCAAGTCGCGGCTGGACACGCCGGCGAAGCTTGCGGCCATCGACGCGCTGACCCAGTACCTGCAAAAAGAGCCGGGGGTCAAAACCGTGGCGAGTGTCACCGAGCCCGGCGGCACCAAGATCGACGCGATGTACCTGAGGTCGCAGCTGGCCACCATCACCCAGGGGCTTGCGGCCTCGCAGAAGGGGTTGGCACAGATCAAGGCCGGCCTGAGCGGCGCAACCGATCAGCTGGGCGCCGCAGACGTGTCCGGCAGCATTAAGCAGGTCCAGTCCCTCGCGGCCGGCACCCAGCAACTGGCCAGCGGGGCCGAGACCCTGAACGCGGGGCTTAGCACGTACGCCGCCGGGGTGCAAAGCGCCAACGCCGCAACCGGGCAGCTGGCTGCCGGCGCGACCCAGACCGCAGGCGGTGCCAATCAGGTTGCCTCAGGCGCCAAGACGGCGGCCACTGGGGCCGGGCAAACCGCGACGGGCAGCAGCCAGGCCGCGGCGGGGGCTAAAGCGGCGGCAACCGGTGCGGCCAGCGTCGCGGCCAACAGCGCCAAGCTGGCGGAAGGCGCCAAGACTGCGGCGAGCGGCGCTGACGCCCTGAACGCCGGCGTGACCACGCTGACCCAGCAGCTGCCGGCCCTCACCACCGGGCTGACCCAGCTTCAGACCGGCACGGGGACCATCAGCGCCGGCATGCAGACCCTTCAATCGAAGGTGGATCAGCTGGTGACGCTCGCCGATTCGATGTCGTCGATGATGCCGCTGATCACGGCGGCGACCAAGGGGCAGCTGTCCGCCGACAGCATCGCCGCACTGCAGACGGCGGTTGGACAGCTGACCACGGGGACCCAGACCATGAACGACCAGGTGACCGCCTTCACGAAGACGTTGCCGACGCTCACCGGCAAGGTCACCCAGCTGACCGCCGGCACCCAGCAGCTCGCTTCCGGCACGCAGGCGCTGGCCAACGGCGCCGATCAGCTGGCCAGCGGGGCAACACAGCTGGCTTCGGCCAACGCCCAGCTTGCCGCCGCCGACGACAAGATTGCCTCGGCCAACACGGTGCTGGCCGGCGGCCTCAACCAGGTGGCCGGCGGGGCCACCAAGGTCGCTTCGGCCAACACTCAGCTCGCGCAGGGCGCAGGCAAACTTCAGGCCGGCACCCAAAAGCTTGCCGGCAGCAGCGCTGCGCTGACCACGGGCGCACAGTCCTTGGCCACCGGCAACGCCCATGCCAACGCCGGGGTGCAGCAGATGACGTCCAAACTGTCCGGCCTGGTTGACCAGGTCGACCAGCTCCAGGACGGCCTGAAAACCGCGACCAAGGGCCTGGGCACGCTGCAAACCGGCAACCAGGCGATGCGTCAGTACCTGGGCGGCCTGCGGCGGTCCTACATCGGGGATGCCTTTTACCTCCCGCAGGCCAGCATCGCGGCCAAGGCGTTCCAGCCGTCGCTTGCCGCCTACATGGCCGACGGGCGCAAGATCACCACGCTGACCGTGGTGTTCAAGGGCGACCCGAACTCAAGCACCACCGACCGTCAGTTCACCACGCTGAAGCGGGATCTGGCGGCCCAGCTCAGGCACGGCCGGCTTGCGGGCGCCACGGTTGCCATCGGCGGTCAGACCGCGCAGGATCACGACCTGCGCCAGCTGGCCAACGGCGACTTCACCCGCACCGCGACCATCATGGTGATCGGCATCGGCCTGGCGCTGATTGTCGTCACTCAGTCGCTGTTGCAGCCGCTGACCATCATCGGCACGCTGCTTGCGGCCTACGTCAGCGCGATGGGGCTGACCCGGCTGGTTTCCGCTCATCTGCTGGGGCGGGCGATGCTGACCTGGAACACGCCGTTCTTCACGTTCATCATGCTGATGGCGCTTGGGGTCGACTACAGCATCTTCCTGATGATTCGCTACAAGGATGACGCGGTCGAGCCCGACCTCAAGGCGCGGATGCAAAAGGCCGCGACCGCAATCGGGGCCGTGGTGGTCTCAGCCGCCATCATCCTGGCCGGCACCTTTGCGGCCCTGATGCCAAGCGGCGTCACCACGCTGATCCAGGTGGCGTTGGGCGTGATTTTCGGTCTGGCCATCCTGGTGATTATTCTGCCGCTGACCCTGTCGGCCTTGATCAGCCTGACCGACTGGCACGAGCGGCGCGAGCACGCAGGCACCACGCACTGACCACAAAAAGTCGCCGAACACGGCGGCTTTTCTGGTATCATGGCCAAAGAGGGGGGAGAAGATGACAACAATTGCAGTGTTTTGCGGCGCGGCCTCGGGCAACGATCCCGCGCACACCGCGGCGGCGGCCGCACTGGGCAAGTGGCTGGCGGCCCGGAATTGGACCATGGTGTACGGCGGCGGCGGCCTGGGCCTGATGGGCACAGCGGCTAGGGCGGCGCTTGACGCCGGCGGGCAGGTGCGCGGCATCATGCCCGAGAACCTGTACGCGCGCGGGGCCAGCCTCGCCAACCTGGCGGACCTCACCGTGGTGCCCGACATGTCGGTGCGCAAGCAGCAGATGCTTGCGCAGGCCGACGGGTGCATCACGCTGCCCGGCGGCGTCGGGACCCTGGAGGAAATCAGCCAGGCCTTCTCGTGGGCGCGCATCGGCGACTTCGCCGGCCCCTGCGTCTTCTACGATGTTGGCGGCTTCTGGCGGCACCTGGCCGCGATGTTCGACGACATGGTGGCTGCGGGCTTTTTGACGGCGGCGGACCGCGCCAAGCTGTTGTTTTCAGATGACCTGGAGGAAATCGGCGCCTTCATGGTGTCCTACACGCCCCCGGCGATCCGGCAGTACCCAAAGCGTGGGTGATCGGCTTGTCAAGCCGGCGACTTGTGCTATACTGGACTTAATTAAATCGGTGCTGAGAAAAAGGGTGCCTGACAAGCGGCGTTCAGCGAGCAAGGGGGAGTGCAAGCCTTGCCGCCGCGCAGGTCACCGGCGTTTTCGAGCCAGCAAGCAAGAGCAGGGCTTCGGTCCTGAAGTAGGGTGGAACCGCGTGGAAGCGTCCCTATGTCGTTTTTGGCATAGTGGCGCTTTTTTGCTGCCCACCCGCCTGCCGGCAACCGATTCCCAAAAGGAGAAAACCATGACAGAGAAAATGAGCGTCCAAAAGATGATCCAGACGCTGCAGAACTTCTGGGCCGACAAGGGCTGCATGCTGATGCAGTCCTACGACACGGAAAAAGGTGCCGGGACCATGAGCCCGTACACCTTCCTGCGCGCGATCGGCCCCGAGCCTTGGGCCGCGGCCTACGTTGAGCCGTCCCGTCGCCCGGCCGACGGGCGCTACGGGGAAAACCCCAACCGCCTGTACCAACACCACCAGTTTCAGGTGGTGATGAAGCCAAGTCCCAAGGAGATTCAGACCTACTACCTGGACTCCCTGCGCGCTTTGGGCATCGAGCCCCTGGAGCACGACATCCGCTTCGTCGAGGACAACTGGGAGAACCCGTCGATGGGCTGTGCCGGTGTCGGTTGGGAGGTCTGGCTGGATGGCATGGAGGTCACCCAGTTCACCTACTTCCAGGTGGTCGGCGGCCTCGAGGTGTCGCCGGTGACCTCAGAGATCACGTACGGGGTGGAGCGCCTCGCGTCCTACATTCAGGACGTCAACAACGTCTTTGACCTCGAATGGGGCGACGGCGTGCTTTACGGCGACATCTTCAAGGAGCCCGAGTACGAGCACAGTAAGTACAGCTTCGAGGAAAGCGACCAGGCGATGCTTTTGAGCTTTTTTGACGCCTACGAGAAGGAGGCCTGGCGCCTGATGGACCTCGGTCTGGTGCACCCGGCCTACGATTACATCCTCAAGTGCAGCCACACGTTCAACCTGCTGGATGCGCGCGGCGTCGTGTCGGTGACGGAGCGGGCCGGCTACATGAACCGCATCCGCAAGATGGCGCACAAGGTAGCGCGCGCGTTCGTCTCCGAGCGTGAGAAGCTCGGCTTCCCGCTTTTGAAGCACCAACAGGAGGTAAAATAATGGCTCACAACTACTTATTAGAAATCGGGCTGGAGGACATGCCGGCCCACGTGGTCACACCAAGCCTCGACCAGTTCGCGACCAAGGCGGCCAAGTTCCTGAAGGAGAACCACCTCGACTTCGCCGGGATCGAGAAGTTCGCGACGCCGCGGCGCCTGGCCATTTTGATCACCGGCCTGGCCGACAAGCAGGAAGACGTTGAGGTCGATGCCAAGGGCCCGGCGCGTAAAATCGCGCAGGATGCCGAGGGCAACTGGAGCAAGGCGGCCATCGGCTTCACCCGCGGCCAGGGGATGACCGTCGACGACATCACGTTCCGCGAGGTCAAGGGCGTCGAGTACGTCTACCTTCACAAGTCGATTGTCGGCAAGCCGGCGGCGGAGCTGCTGCCGGGCCTGATCGACGTCGTGAAATCGCTGACCTTCCCGACGCGCATGAAGTGGGGCCAAAACGACTTCGAGTACATCCGCCCGATTCACTGGCTGGTGTCCCTGCTTGACACGCAGGTGGTGCCGATGCAGCTTTTGGACATCACCGCCGGCCGCCGCACGGAGGGCCACCGCTTCCTCGGTGAGGCCGTCGACCTGGCCGACGCGACGGATTACGTGGCGGCGCTTGAGGCGCAGAAGGTGATCGTCACCCCGGCCGCGCGCAAGGCCAAGATTGCCGCGCAGATCGACGCGATCGCCAAGGCCACCGCCTGGACCATCGACCTGGACGCCGACCTTCTGGAAGAGGTCAACAACCTGGTCGAGTGGCCGACCGCATTTGCCGGCCGCTTCGATGAGAAGTACCTGGCGATTCCGGAGGCGGTCTTGATCACCTCCATGAAGGACAATCAGCGCTACTTCTACGCGCGCGATGCGCAGGGCCACATGGTCAACGCGTTCATCGGCGTGCGCAACGGCAATTCGGACTACCTGGACAACGTGATCGCCGGCAACGTCAAGGTGCTGACCGCGCGGCTTGAGGACGCGGCGTTCTTTTACGCCGAGGACCAAAAGAAGACGATTGCGGACTTCGTGGCGCGGCTTGACACCGTCAGCTTCCACGACAAGATCGGCTCCATGGCGGCCAAGATGGCGCGGGTCAAGACCATCGCCGGGGTGCTCGCCGATCAGGTCAGCCTGCCGGAGGCCGACAAGGCGCACCTGCTCCGCGCGGCCGAGATCTACAAGTTCGACCTTGTCTCCGCCATGGTCGGCGAGTTCGCCGAGCTGCAGGGCGTGATGGGGCAGGAGTACGCGCGCTTGGCCGGCGAGGACCCGGCCGTCGCCCTGGCAATCAAGGAGCACTACCAGCCGATTTCCGCGGAGGGCGAGCTGCCAACCAGCACCGTCGGCACGCTGTTGGCCATCGCCGACAAGCTGGACTCTCTGATGAGCTTCTTTGCGGTTGACCTGATTCCAAGCGGCTCCAACGACCCGTACGCGCTGCGGCGGCAGGCGTTCGGCATCGTCCGGATGCTGGCGGCGCACCACCTGGCCTTCGACGTCGCGGCGGAACAGCAGGCCGTGGCCGTCGCCCTTCAGGCGGCCGACCAGGTCGGCACGCTCGACTACCTCAAGAACGCCAAGGCCCTGACCGACTTCATGCGCGACCGCGTCGCCCAGTACCTGTCCGGGCAGGCGATTCGCCACGACATTCTGGACGCGGTGGCCGGCAGCGCCACGGTCGATGTGGCGGGGATGATTGACGCCGCCGCCATCCTGACCAAGCACCAGGACGACGCCGACTTCAAGGCCGTCATGGAGGCGCTGGGTCGCGTCGTGCGCATCGCCGACAAGCAGCCGGCCCACGTCGCCATCGACTCCGCCTTGTTCGAAAACAGCACCGAAAAGGCGCTCCACGACGCGATCAGCGCGGCCAAGGCAGGCTACGGCGAGCAGCCGAGCGAGTCTGACTACCAGGCCCTGCGCGCGCTGACCCCGGCGATCACGGATTACTTCACCGAGACGATGATCATGGCCGACAATCCGGCCGTGCGCGCCAACCGCCTGTCCGAGCTGACCGGCCTGGCCGCGATGATTCACCAGTTCGGGGACGTGACGGCGGTCATCGTCAAGTAGCCCGTTTGACAGTGTGAGAAAAACGCGTATACTATACGTTGTGTCAGTGTGCGGTAAATCAGCAATCGAAAGTCGCATTTCCCACGGAAGTGCGACTTTTTACCGCTAACGCGCGATTCGACCAGACGGGAGGTGAGCACATGGTCATGATTCCCAACGAGACGATCGACTTGGTCCGCAACACGGTCAACATCGCCGACTACATCGGTCAGTTCGTCAGCCTGCACAAGCAGGGCCAAAACCTGTTCGGCATCTGTCCGTTCGTGCCGGAAAACACCCCGAGCTTCACCGTCAACGAGAGCAAGCAGATCTTCCAGTGCTTCAGTTGCGGGCGCGGCGGTAACGTCTTCAAGTTCGCCATGGATCACGAGCACCTGAGCTTCCCGGAAGCGGTGGCCAAGGTCGCCGACTTCGCCCATGTCCCGCTGGGCGTCACCATCGAAAGCCCGCGCCGTCAGGAAAGTGCGGCCGTGACGCGCCAAAAGGAGATTCTCAAGCTGGTCACCACGCTGTGCCAGCACGTTTTGATGGGCACGCAGGGCGGCGAGGCCGCCTTGGCCTACGCCACGGGGCGCGGCCTCACCACCGAGACGCTCGAGCACTTCGCGGTGGGCTACCTGCCCAAGGACCGCACGCTGCTCAAGAAGTTTCTGGACAGCCACGACGTCTCGTACGCGGAGCAGCGCGCCTCAGGCCTTTTCGTGGAGGATCAGGAGGGCCATCTGTACGACCGCTTCGTCGACCGGCTGATGTTTCCGCTGCGCGACGTGTACGGCGATGTCATCGGCTTCTCCGGCCGGTTGCTGAACAAGGCCGAGGGCACGGCTAAGTACCTGAACAGCCCCGAGACCACGCTTTTCAACAAGCGGGACGTGCTGTTCAACCTCGACAACGCGCAAAACGAGTTCAAGCCAAACGGCGGCGCCGTCCTGTTCGAGGGCTTCATGGACGTAATCTCCGCCTACCAGGCCGGGGTCACAACCGGCATCGCCTCGATGGGCACCAGCCTGACCACCGAGCAGGTCGAGATCATCGCCCACCACACCAAGCGGCTGACCATCTGCTACGACGGCGACGCACCGGGTCAAAACGCCGCGGCGCGCGCCCTCAGCCTGGTGGCCGGACACCCGCGCCTCGACGTCGAGGTCTGCGTGCTGCCGGAGGGGTTGGACCCCGACGATTACATCCAAAAGTACGGGGCGGAGGCGTTTCAAAAACAGGTCGGCCACACCGTCACGCCGATTGGCTTCAAGCTGACCTTCCTGGCGCGCGACCGCGATCTGACGGCGGACGCCGACAAGCTGGCCTACATCGACGCGGCGCTGCGCGAGGTGGCGACGGAGTCCGACCCGGTGGCGCGGGCGGTGTACCTCGAGCAGCTCGGCGGCCTCACCGGGGTGCCGACAAGCGCCCTGGAGCAGTCCCTGGCCAGCCTTCCGGCGGCGCGCCCGGCGGCCAACCCCGCCCCGGCCAGCGCCTTTGAAGACTTCGGGCCACCGCCGCCCGAGGAAGAGCCCGCGGCGGGCGGTCCTGAGCCGGCCGTGGCGCAAGCTGCGCACTTCAGCAAGTACGAGAAGGCGCAGCGGCGGCTTTTGCAGATGGCCTGGGCCGATCCCGACCTGGCGCGCCGCCTGCACACGCAGGACTTCCAGTTCCCGACGCCGCCGTACCAGGCGCTGTTCGACGCCTGGCTGACCTACGCGCACGGGACCGACGAGCCGACCGTGGCGGGCTTCATCGACCAGGTCGATACGCCGCTGGTGCCGGTGGTCACGGGCATCGATTTCAATCCGGTGCCGCAGGGCCCGGACACGGTGGCAGACGAGCTGATCGACCAGATCGCCGCCGGCCGCCGCGTGGCCGACCTGCAGGCGCTCAAGCAGCGTCTGAACCAGGCCCAGACCCTGGGCGACGTCGCGCTGACGCGCCAGCTGACAAGAGAGTATTTCAACCTAAAAAAATCCGTGTGACATTTGAACCCCATGGCGCGCACCTGCGCCGGTTAAGGAGGAACTTTAATGGCTGAAGAGACGACCAATAAGAAGTACGAAACCGCAGTAAAGCAACTCATCAAGGACTACAAGACCAAAAAAGCGATCACCAACGCGGAGCTGGTGACCCAGATCGTCAAGCCATTCGCCCTGAAGAGTGAAGCCGTCGATGAACTGATGCAAAACCTGGAGGACAGCGGCATCTCCGTGGTCGATGCCAACGGCGACCCATCCGAGCGCTCCCTCAAAAAGGAGAAGAACGTCTCCAAAAAAGAACTGTCCGACATGTCCGCCCCAAGCGGCGTGAAGATCAACGATCCGGTGCGCATGTACCTCAAGGAGATCGGCCGCGTCTCGCTTTTGACCGCCGACGAGGAGGTCGCCCTGGCGCTCAAGATCGAGCAGGGCGACGCGGAGGCCAAGCAGCGTCTGGCCGAGGCCAACCTGCGCCTGGTGGTGTCCATCGCCAAGCGCTACGTCGGCCGCGGCATGCAGTTTTTGGACCTGATCCAGGAAGGGAACATGGGCCTGATGAAGGCGGTCGAGAAGTTCGACTACCGCAAGGGCTTCAAGTTCTCGACCTACGCGACCTGGTGGATTCGCCAGGCCATCACCCGCGCGATTGCCGACCAGGCCCGCACCATCCGCATTCCGGTGCACATGGTCGAGACCATCAACAAGCTGATCCGCATCCAGCGCCAGCTGCTGCAGGACCTCGGGCGCGAACCAACGCCGGAGGAGATCGGCGCCGAGATGGACATGCCGACCGACAAGGTGCGCGAAATCCTGAAGATCGCCCAAGAGCCGGTGTCGCTTGAGACCCCGATCGGGGAAGAGGACGACAGCCACCTGGGCGACTTCATCGAGGACCAGGACGCGACCAGCCCCGAGGACCACGCGAGCTACGAGCTGCTCAAGGAGCAGCTGGAGTCGGTGCTTGACACCCTGACGGACCGCGAGGAGAACGTCTTGCGCCTGCGCTTCGGGCTGGACGACGGCCGCACCCGTACCCTCGAAGAGGTCGGCAAGGTCTTCGGCGTCACCCGCGAGCGCATCCGTCAGATCGAGGCCAAGGCGCTGCGCAAGCTGCGCCACCCGAGCCGCTCCAAGCAGCTCAAGGACTTCCTGGAATAGCATCGCAAAAAGGCGCCTGGCTTTGGCGCCTTTTTTGGAACGGGCTCGACCGCTCGTGTACACTAGAAGTAGCATAGATGAGGAGCTAACTGTCATGGAAAAAATTCACCTGTCCCCGCGCCTTCAGCACATCGCCAACTTCCTGGGCGACGGCCGCCGGATTGCCGACATCGGCACCGACCACGCCTACCTGCCGATCCAGCTCGCCCAGTCCGGGCTGATCGACTACGCCGTCGCGTCGGACATCGGCGCCGGGCCCGTGGCCATCGCCACCGCCAACGTCGCGGCGCAGGGGCTCGAGGACGTGATTGCGGTGCGTCAGGCGGACGGGCTGCTCGGGCTTGACCCCGAAGACGGTATCGACACCATTTTCATCGCCGGGATGGGCGGGCTGTTGATTCGAGACATCCTGACCGCCGGCCTCGCGCGGCTCGACGGCACGGAGACGCTGGTGCTTGCACCCAACCGCGACGACGAGGCAGTGCGGACGTGGCTGGCCAAGCACGAGTTCGGCATCCTTGACGAGGACCTGCTCGAAGACGCCGGGCACGTCTACCCGATCATCGTGGCGGGGCAGACCAAGCCGGAGGTGCCGTACACCGAAGCCGACCTGATCCTCGGTCCGGTGCTGCGCAAGCGCCGCAGCCCGCTTTTTCTGGCGGAGCTCGATCGGCGCATTGTGAAAACGCAGGCGGTGCTGGACTCACTTGCGCAGTCCAGCCAGGAACTGGCCGCCAAGAAGGAAGAAGAAGCCAGCCGGCTCGCGCTGTTTGAGGCCGAGCGTTAGGAGGAGCCCATGCTAACCGGTGAGACGATTATCCAACAGTTCGAACAGTTCGCGCCAAAGACCTTGGCCGTGCCGGGCGACCCGATCGGCATCCAGATCGGCGATGCCACCAAGCCGGTGCACACGGTGATGGTGACGCTGGACGTGCGGCCCGAGGTGGTGGAGGAGGCGATCGCCCAAAACGTCGACATGATTCTCGCCCACCACCCCGCGGTGTTTCGCCCGGCGCAAAACCTCGACTTCGCCGACCCGCAAAACCGCATGTACGGCCGGCTGATTCAGCACGGCATCCTGGTCTACGCGGCCCACAGCAACCTGGACCGCGCAGCCGGCGGCATGAACGACTGGCTGGCCGCGGCGATGGGGCTTCTCGACGTACGCCCGTTCGTGGCAGAAGGCGATCTCGCCAACATGGGCCGCATCGGTACACTGCCGCAGTTGCAGCCGCTCGCTGACTTCGCCCGTGAGCTCAAGCACGTGTTCGGGCTGCGCGGGCTGCGGGTGGTGGCCAACGACCTTTCGCGGCCGGTGCAGACGGTGGCGGTGCTCGGCGGGGACGGCGGCAAGGTCTACCGCGAGGCGCTTGAAGCCGGCGCGGACGTCTTCGTCACCGGCGACGTTTACTACCACACCGGCCACGACATGCTGGCGGCGGGCATTCCCGTGATTGACCCGGGCCACCACATCGAGGCCATCATGGTGCCGCACGTGCGCGAATTGCTGATCCACTGGGCGCAGGCCCTGGACTGGCCGCTGGCGGTTTTGGCCTCCCAGGTCGACACCGAGCCGTTCACGTTCCTGTAACGCAAGACCATCAAAATAGGCGCCGACCCGCGCATTGCTGCTGGGTCGGCGCCTATTTGTGTGCTACAGGTTCGGGTCGGTGGTGAAGTTCAGCGGCGACAGGTCGGTCGAGGCGACCAGCAGCTTCATGGTGAAGGCCTGCCAGGCGGCCTTGGCGATGCCGGCGCTGTCGGCGGTGGCGGCGGTGGCGAGCTCGGCCAGGCCAGCCTTATCCAGGCCAACGCTTGCGGCGTCGGTTTTGTCGATGTTGGCCAAGAGCTTGGCGTGGGTGGCCTGCTGGACGTTGTTCAGGTCGTTGGCGAAGTACTTGAAGTGCGCGTCCATCAAGACGCCGGCGAGCTTGTACTGCCAGTAGGCCGAGTCGAGGCTGGCCGGCAGCTCCCCGCGCTGGTAGTCGGCAGGCGTCGTTGTGGTGCCCGCAAAGAACGGCACGAACTGGCTTTGGGCCGCGACGCCCATCGCCGTCCAGTGCAGGTCGGCGATCTCGTAGGGCAGGTCCGGGCGCAGCTGCAGCACGTGGGCCTCCTGGGTGCGGGCCAGGCTGATTGGCCGGAAGCGGCGGTTGTGCGCGGCGCTTCTGTCGGCCGGGTCGAACGCGGTTTCCTCAAAGTGCGCGCTGAGCACGGAAAACGCGTCGTCGACGAACAGTGGCTGGTCAGGCTGCAGGCAAAACGGCAGGTCGTCGTCGGTCGGCTCGGACTTGCGCGACGGGCTCAGCCGGCGTTGGCCGTCCCAGACCCGTGCGGTGTTGTAGGTGTGATCAAAGGGCCCAGTGGTGCCGAAGATCCGGCGGAAGTTGAAGCTGGTGCCGCGCTCCCAGAGGTGGTGAGTCGCGGCGAAGTCAAACAGCCCGTCGTCGTACAGGAAGTCGGGGGAGTCGGGCAAAACGCGCTGGATAGCCAGCTGGTTGGCGACCACCGCGTAGCAGTCGTCCGGGATGCGCTGGGCGACCCAGTGGTGCCCGGAGCCGACCTCCATGTACCAGGCCTCGTCGTGGTCGGCGAACAGAATGCCGTTGGCCTCGCCGGTGCCGTGCTGCGCCACGATTTTGCCCAGGCGCAGAACCCCGTCCCTGGCGCTTCTGACGTAGGGCAGGACGACGGTGACCATCGCCTCTTCGATGATGCCGTTCTCAACGAAGGGGTCGAAGGCCAGTACCCGGGGGTTGGCGTACGCGCTTTCCGTCGCGCTCATCGCGACGCCTGCGGAGTTGATGCCGGCCTCCTCGAACAGGCCGTACTGATCGGTCCACTCCGGGGTGGCGGTGTACTTCAGGGCGTGGGCCGGCAGCACCATGGTGAAGCCGTTGTCTTTGGAGGTGAACGTCGGCGCCGAATCGCGCGTCTCCTCCGGGTGAACGACGACGTGCTTGGGCCAGGCGGCCTTGCTGTCCTCGTTGCGGCCGATCATCACGCTGCCGTCGGCGCTGGCGCCTTTGCCAATTAGAATGCTGGTGCAAGAACTGCGGGTCATACCGATTCCTCCTTGTGGCGAATGCCGTCTCCTGCCCGGTTGCGCGTGTTCTCGAATCGCGAACGTGCGGCCGGGGGCTAAGCCAATTGTAGCAAAAAGTTGCCGTCAAGGCTGTTAATTCGTCAAACCAGCGTGTATTCTAGGGAAGTTGGCGTCAAGGTTCCGTCGACGCCGGTCATTAATCGCAAATATTTGTACATATATCATGAACATAAAAGGAGTTATTTTGCTCATGGCAACCCTCACCCGTTACGATGATCACGACACGCTGCGCCGCCTCGGTGTGGCCGTCGTGTCCGCGCTGCTCACCGCAATCGCGCTGAACTTCTTTTTGACCCCCGCCAAGGTGTTTCAGGCCGGCGCGACCGGGATCGCGCAGCTGATCTCCATTTTCCTGCAGTCAATCGGGTTCACCCACCACGACGTCACCGGCTGGTTCAACCTCCTTTTGAACCTGCCTTTGGCCTACCTCGGGTGGCGCAAGCTGGGCCGCAGTTTCACGGCCTTCAGCTTCCTCAACACGGTGATGATCTCGGCGTTGGCCATCGTCTTGCCGGTGCACGCGCTGTCGACCAACCCGCTGATGAACGCGATCTTCGGCGGGGTGCTGACTGGCGCGGGGGTCGGCATCGCGCTGCGCTTCGGCTTTTCCACCGGGGGCCTTGACATCCTGTCGATGTACCTGGCCAAGGCCACGCGCCACACGGTCGGGGTCCTGCTGTTCGTCATCAACCTTTGCATCGTGCTGATTGCGGGCTTTGGGGTGCAGTGGGAAAGCGCGCTGTACACCATCATCTCAATTTACTGCATGACGCGGGTGGTGGACGGCATCCACACCTCCAACCAGAAAATCACGGCGATGATCGTCACCGAGCACCAGGACGCCGTGATCGCCGCCGTGCGTGCCCGGCTGATCCGCGGCATCACGGTGATGCCCAGCCGCGGCGGCTTCCTCGGCCGGCCGAACACGACCTTGATGATCGTCATCACGCGCTACGAGCTGTACGACCTCACGCAGGCGACGCTTGAGGCCGACCACAGCGCCTTCATCGACATCCTGAACACCGTCGACGTGGTCGGGGAGTTCCTCACCTCCGAGCAGCAGGACGCCAAGCGTCAGGCCACGGGGCATCAGCCCAGCGCCTGAGCCGCCGCGCCGGCGAATGAACGGACGCTTGGCTTAATCCGGGCTTGCGGGCCGGCCGATGATGGCTGGCCCGTTTTTGTGCCCGAAAGGCGGCCGGCACCCGGCAAGTTTGCGGTGGTCAGGGGCGGCGTGATGTGTGATAATAGAGGCGTTAACCGCCTGCAAGGCGCACGAAAGGAAGATTAGCATGCCCCTAGTACACATTGATCTGATCGAGGGCCGCAGCCAAGAGCAGCTGCGGCAGATGGTCGCCGACGTGACGACCGCCATCGCCAAGAACACCGGCGCCCCGAAGGAACACATTCACATCGTCCTCAACGAGATGGCCAAGGAGCACTACGCAGTCGGCGGCGTCCTGAAGGCCGACGAGTAGGCGCGCCATGGCAGAAGCAGAGAAGGCGCAGACGCCCGAAGAGCAGGCGTACTTCGCCGACATGAAGCAAAAAATCGTCGCCGGCCTCGAGACGGTCATCGACCCGGAGCTTGGCATCGACATCATCAACCTCGGGCTGATTTACGGCGTCGATCTGGACGAGAACGGCCACTGCGACATCGAGATGACGCTGACGACCATGGGCTGCCCGCTGACAGACATCTTGGACGACAGCATCCACCACGCGATGCTCGCCATCGACGGCATCGACTCGGTCGACATCCACCTGGTGTGGTACCCGGCCTGGGGCCCGGAGCGCATGACCCGCTACGCGAAGATGGCGCTTGGGATTCACTGATAAAGACCGCCGCTGGCGGCCTTTTTGCTGAGACCCGTAAGGAAAGGACAACCTGATGGATTACTGGCAAAACGTGACGGCCCTTGCCTCACGCCTGGCGCAGCCGGAAGTGGCCGCGAAGGTGGCGGCGATGTCCGGCTGGAAAAATGCGGTGGCGGCCGGTCGGCTGCCGGACGCGGCGCTGCCGAGGCTTGGACTTGATCCGCTGGCGGGGCTGGGGGAGGCGCCGGACGTCGCCGCCGACTTGGTCCGCTTCGACCACCTGGCGCGCAACTTTCGCCAGTACATCGCCTACCACTACGGCATGTGGGCCTTCGTCAACCGCGACTTCTTCGCGCGCTGGCAGGCAGCGTTCGGCCCGGCGCGCTACCTGGAGGTCGCGGCGGGTAACGGCTACGTCTCGGCCGGCCTAATCGCAGCGGGCAATTCGGTCATCACCACCGACGCGCTGACCTGGACCGCCCACAACGTCACCGGGCAGCGGCCGCTGGTGCCGGTGGCGCGCGCCGGCGCCAGCGCGGCGCTTTGGCGCTACGGCGACCAGGTCGACGCGGTGGTGATGGCCTGGTCACCGGACAACGAGTGGAGCGACGCCAGCTTTTTGACGACGCTGCGCCGCCACTTTCCCGGCCTGAGGCTCTTTGTGATCGGCGAGCGCTTCGGTGCGACCAACAGCACGCTGTTTTGGCAGCTCGCCAAGTTCGTGCCGGACCGCCGGCTACTTGCGGTCAACCGTGGGCTGCCACGGTTTGACGCCATCAACGAGCGCCTCTACCTGATGCGTTAGCAAGGAGGAATCCTGTGAAGCGATTTATGATCATTGACCTGCTGTGGATCGTGCTGATTCTTTTGGTCGGCTGGACCTGGTCGTTGCACGACCAGTCCGAGTACGCCGATCGGCTGAACCACTACGGCCTGTCGGAGCATGCGCTGGTCGGGCACCCGACCAAGGCAATCACGGTCGGCAAGGCCGCCACGCAGCTTGCCGAATCCGATCTGCGCGACTTGCAGGTGCAGTTTCGCGTCGGCGCCCATGAGCGGCTGCTTTACGCCACCGGCGATTACGGGAGCCTGCCGCTGGCCTCGGGTCAGTGGTTCTCGGACGCCGATCTGCGCTCCAAGCTGCCGGTGGTGGTGGTCGGCAGCGCGGTGGGCAACCTGCACATGGGCAGCCACCAGCAGTACCTGAAGACCAAACAGGCGATGCTGCCGGTGCTCGGCGTGGTGACGGCGCGCGGGGACAGTCCACTCAACCGCGTGATTTTCCACAACGCAAGCGGGTCTGCCGCGGCCGGCAAGCGCCTGGCCAGCACCACCGTGTACGTCGACGGTAAGCACCTGTCGGACCAAAAGGCGGCGCTGGCCAAGCTGCTCGGCGTCAAATGGCACACCTACGCGTACGACGCCACGGGCGACCGGTCGTGGTGGGAGGAGATCGGCCTGACCGCGCTGCGCAGCGTTGGGCTCGCGCTTGCCGCCTGCGCGCTTTCGGCCGTGGCCGCTCGGATGATCGGCGACGGGCTGCCGCAGGGGCTGGACCTTGCGATGCGGCGCCGCTACGCCCTGAGCCTGCTGGCGCGCGCGCTCGGCCGCAGCGCCATCGCCGCGGCCATCGGGGTTGCCGGGGCGTGGTGGTGGTTCTACTTCACTTTGAGGACCCGCATGCTGGCCTTCGCCGTGGCCGTCTGGGCCGTTTGGGCCATCGCCCTGTGGCTGATGACACGCCGGCAGCTGAAGAAAGGAGCACAATCATGACGTTACCTGACGGCTACGAAGCCAAGTACACCGCCCTTTTGGGGGCCGAGGCACCGGCCTTTTTGGCCACCTTTGAAATGCCCGTGCACCACGGCTACCGGGTCAACCCACTCAGGCCAGCCGCCGCGCTCGAGGTGACCGGCGCGCCGATTCCCTGGAGCCAGTGGGGGCACTTCGGCAAGGTCCAAGGCCACGGCATCGACCACGTCGCAGGCTACGTGTACAGCCAGGAGCCCAGTGCCCAGTTCGTCGCCACGGCGCTTGCGCCGGCGCCCGGGGACACGGTGCTTGACCTCTGCGCGGCGCCGGGGGGCAAGACCACGCACCTCGCGTCCTTCATGCAAAACCGCGGGGTGCTGATTGCCAACGAGATTAACCCCGGTCGCGCCAAAGTGCTCGCCTCCAACGTCGAACGCTTCGGCCTGCAGAACACGGTGGTGACCAACCACGACCCGCAGACACTGGCCAAGGCGCTTCCCGCGGCGTTCGACCGCATCCTGGTCGACGCGCCGTGCTCGGGAGAGGGGATGTTTCGCAAGGACCCCGCGGCGATGACCTACTGGCAGCCGGACTACCCGGCGACCTGCGCAACGCGGCAGCGCGAGATCCTGACTCAGGCCGACGTGATGCTGCGCCCCGGTGGCACCTTGGTGTACTCGACGTGCACCTTTGCCCCGGAGGAGGACGAGCAGATCGCCGCTTGGGCCGAGCAAACGCTGGGCTGGGAGCTGGTTGCAATCGCCAAAACCGGTGGCATCGCCGACGGCCGCCCGGACTGGGCCGACGGCAACGCCCACCTGACGCGCACCGCGCGGCTGTGGCCGCAGCTTCTGGCGGGCGAGGGGCACTTCGTCGCCAAGTTCAAAAAGCCCGCGGGCGACGCACCGCGGGCCAGTCAGCTGGCCGTACCGCGGCTGAGTCCGGATCAGCGCGCCAGCTTCCAGGCGTTTTGCCGCCAGAGCCTGACGACCACCTTCGTTGACCGCCTGCTGTGGGCGCGGCGCGACCAGTTGTTCGCCTTGCCGGCCGGCACGCCGGATGTCTCCGGGCTCAAGGTGATCCGCGCCGGGCTTCACCTCGGCACCTTCAAGAAAGGGCGCTTCGAGGCCAGTCACAGCCTGGCAACCGCGCTGACACCGGCGGACTTTCAGCAGACCGTGGCGGTCAGCGCGGCCGAGTACGCCAGCTACTGTCACGGCGAGACCCTGGCTCGCCCGGCGCTTGAGGGCAAGCGCACCGTGCTGTTGACCCTTGACGACAAGAGCTTCGCCGTCGGCAAGCTGGTCAACGGTACCATCAAGAACGCTTACCCCAAGGGGCTGCGCTTCTAGACCCACGAAAAAAGTCGAGGCAGGATTGCCTCGGCTTTTTTCGTGCCCGCTTTACGGCAGCGCCAGGTTGCGCTGGCGCGCGTAGGCTTCGAGTGCGGGGCTCAGCACCACCGGCACGTGCCGCAGCGCGGCCAAGTCTTGGGCGCCGACCGCCGCCATCAGCGCGGGCAGCTGGGCCTGCCAGGCCGAGAGGCGCGCGATGGTGGCGGCCTGCCCGTCTTGGATCAGCCAGTGAAGGATCAGCCCGCTGATACCGACCGCGCCGGCGCCTAGCCGCAGCGCCTTCAGCACGTCCAGCGGGGTGCGCACGCCACCGGTGGCGATCACCGCCATCCCGCAGCCCTGCGCCTCGAGCAGCGACTCGACGGTGGTCTGGCCGAAGTCGGCGAGGTAGGCGTAGTCGCGGTCCGGGCGCCTGGCGTTTTCGATGGTAACGAAGTTGGTGCCGCCGCGGCCACCGAGGTCGACCACGTGCACGCCGGCCTGGCGCAGGCGCGCCAGGGCCTCACGGGTCATGCCGAACCCGACCTCCTTGACCACCACCGGCACCGGCGATTCGGCGACCAGCCGCTGCAGGTTGGCCAGCCAGTGGAAGTCCCGGTCGCCCTCCGGCATCACGAGCTCCTGAACCGCGTTGAGGTGCAGCTCGATTGCATCGGCGTCAAGCATCGCGACCGCGCGGTGGAGCGCGGCGGCGTCGGCGTCCGCCCCGAGGTTGCCGAGGATGAAGGCCGAAGGCGCGTGCTCGCGCAGCACGGTGAAGCTGCCGGCTAGGGCTGGCTCGCGAATCGCGACCGACTGCGAGCCCGAGGCGATGGCCAGGTCGCACGCGGCGGCGACCGCCGCCAGCTGGGCGTTGAGCGCCTGGGTCTGCGCGGAGCCGCCGGTCATGGCGTTGATGAAAAAGGGCCAGCGCCAGCCAAAAAGGCTCGGGCGCACCGACACGTCGGCCACGGCCAGCTCGGGCAGCGGGTTGTGCAGCAGCCGCACCTGGTCGAAGCCGGCCGAAGCGGCCGCTTGAAAGTATTTTTCCGCCAAGAAGACGTGCTCGTCCTTGCGGTGGGATTGAATCGACTGGGCCATGTTAGTCCTCCAGAATGGTCGCGGCGGGGCCGGGCGTGGTGGTCAACAGGCGCCCGGCAAACTGCGGCTCAAGTGCGGCAAGCACTTGGGGCACCGCATCCTGCACGGTCAGCACCTTGACGTTGGGACCGGCGTCCATGGTCGCGTAGGCCGGCACCCCGGCTTCGCGCAGGGCCTGCACCGCCTGCCAGGCGACCAGGGTCTCGGGTTCAAAGTAGGTGAAGGCGGGGTCTCCGGCCATGATGGCGGCGTGCATCTGCATCGCGCTTTGCTCCGTCAGGTGGCCGATCGCGGCGAAGTCGGCCGCGTCGATCGCGGCAAGCATCTCCTCCACGGCGGCCTGATTGTGCGCGACCCAGGCCGGGTAGTAGGGGCTGGTCGCCACCGTGTTGGCCATCAGGCTGCGCGACGAGCGGGTCTTGGCCGCGGCGGACACCAGCACCACCACCATCGCCAGCTTCAGGTTCGGCGCGGGCAGCGGCTCCGCGAAGCTAGTCGCATCATCCGTGCCGCGGTGCCAGATGGCCAGCCCGCCGAAAATCGAGCGGCTGGCGGAGCCGGAGCCGCGCCGCGCCAGTTGCGACAGCTCGCGCGGCGACAGGCGCAGTCCGGCCGCCCGACTCGCAGCCAGCGCAAGCGCCGCGTAGGCCGAGGCCGAGCTCGCCAGGCCGGCGGCGGTTGGCACGTGGTTGACCGAGGTGACGCGCGCGAAGGCGTGACGCCCGGCGCGGGCGCGGACCAGGTCGAGAAACGGCGTAACCATGGTCGTCGGCCGCACCGTGCCGTCAAGGGTGAAGGCGTCCGCGTCGAGTGCCGGGTCGAAGGTGACGGCGGTGTCGGTGTAAAAATCGGCAAGCGTCAGCGAGATGCTGCTGGTGTAGGGCAGGATCAGGGCGGCGTCGCGCTTGCCCCAGTACTTGATCAGGGCGATGTTGGTGTGGGCTCGAGCCAGCGTCATGACAAGGCCTCGCTTTCTGCAAAATCGTGGCGCCAGGTGGTGGCGGCGCCGGCCACCCGCAGCGCGGCCTCGATGCGCCGCGCGTCTTCGGGTGTGGCTGCCAGGGCGATCATGCACCCGCCTTGGCCGGAGCCGGTGAGCTTGGCGCCCAGCGCCCCGGCACGGTGGGCGGCGTCGATCAGCCGCTGCAGAACCGGCGCGCTGACCCCAAGGGTCGTCAGGGACCGCTGGGCGGCGTCCAGCGCGGCCCCCAGCCGCGGCAGGTCGGAGTCGGCCAGCCCCGCGGCCGCCTGGCGCACCGCCGCACCAATCGTCGCAAGCTCGCGGTCGACCACGGCCGGGTCCTTGGCTCGGGCCGCGGCGACCGCCGCGACGGCCGCGCCGGTCTGGCCCATCACGCCGGTGTCGGCGATCACAAGGCTTCCGGCCTGCGGGAAGGCGATCGGCGCAGGCGCCGTTCCGCGCACGAACCACTGGGGCGCTTCGGCGCTGGTGGTCGCGGCGTCCAGACCGCTGGGGTTGCCGTGAATCAGGCGCTCGGACACGCCGACCCAGTCCAGCAGCATCGGACGGTCGAGCGGGGCATTGAACGCCTTGAAGAAGGCGCGCACCAACGCGGTGGCGGTGGCGGCGCTTGAGCCCATGCCGCGCTCGGCCGGCAGTTGACTTTGGATGGTCAGGTCAAAGCCCTGCGTGGTGGCGGTGAAGTGGCCGAGCAGCTGCGCAATCAGGGTTGCAATACCGGAGAAGGGCGTGGTCGCGGCCGCCTGCAGCGTGCCCGCGTAGTAGGTCGAGTGGATCAGCTGGGCGCCGTCGGCTCGTGGCGTCAGCGTGGCGGTCAGGGTGATGGTCGGCACCGGCAGGGCGATGGCCGGCTGGCCGTACACCACGGCGTGCTCGCCGATCAGGATGATTTTGGCAAAACTGGTTGCAGATGCAGAATTCAAGCAGATCGCTCCTAAGGCCGGCGTCACCCGGCAGATTAACTTCTTATAATGATACCGCAAAGGGGCGGGGCGAACTAGGCACGTATGGTAAACTTAAGGCATTGTCGAATCGGAGACGCAAAAGGAGAGAGTTGCGATGGGACTTCAGTTCATCTTGGGCACGGCGGCCGCCGATCATCACCGCGCGATTATCGACGCGATGGCCGCGACGCGAAAGCACGACAAGGACGCGAGGATCTTCTACCTGGTGCCCAACCACGTCAAGTTCGAGGCCGAAGTCGGGCTGCTTCAGGGCCTGCGCGGCGAGGCGGCGGTCGAGACGTTCGCCGAGTTCGCCGTTCAGACCTTCTCCCCGAGCCGGCTGGCCTGGTACTTCCTGAAAAACGATCCGGTGTACCAGCAGCCGCGCCTGGATGGCCCGAGCAACACCATGCTGGTCGCGCGACTTTTGGCCGAACACCAAGACGAGCTGCGGGTCTACCCCGGCGAGGCCAACAAGCCGGGCTTCATCGCCCAGCTGGCCAAGCAGCTCGCCGAGCTGACCCAGGGCCGGGTCAGCGCCGACGACCTGCGGCAGGTGGTGCAGGACCTGCCGGCGACCAGTCGTCAGGGGCGCAAGTTCGCCGACCTCGCCGTGCTGCTCGACGCGTACACCGCCGCAATCGGGCCGTACGTGACCAACGCGAGCCTGGTGACGGCTTTGGCCAGCAAGCTGGCCGGGCTCGACCTGGCGCACACCTATTTTTACCTCGAGCACTTTAACGAGCTGTCGGCCACCGAGCGCAACCTCGTGGTGACCCTGATGCAGCACGCAAAAGAGGTGACGGTCGCGCTGGTGCTCGACCGCGGCGTCACTGCGGTGCCGGCACCGCCTTGCCTGTTCCTGCCGGCGGCGCGGCTGTACGTAGCGCTGGTGGCCGCGGCCAAGGACGCGCACATTCAGGTGCACGTGGATCGTCAGGCGCCAAAGCGTGCGCTGTCGGCCGGCATGGCCGCGGTGGCCGATTTTTGGGTTGCCGACACCCACCTTGACCCGCTGCCGAAGCCAAAGGACGTGACCGCGCCGGCCGGCGTGACCCTCGCCGTGGCCAGCTCGCCTTACGTCGAGCTGCGTCAAGTCGCCATCCGCATTAACCAGCTGGTGCACCAAGGCGCCCGCTACCAGGACTTCCTGGTGATGGCACGCCACCTGGATCCCTACAAGGACCTGATCGCCCCGGTGTTTAACAGCCTTGGCGTGCCGGTGTTCGTCGATGTCGAGCACCCCATGCAGGATCACCCGCTGATGGCCCTCATCGACAGCCTGTTTGCCGTGTGGCAGCACCACTTCCAGTACCAGGACGTGATGCGGCTGCTGCGCACGGAGCTTTTGCTGCCTGAAGGCACCAAGGTGGCGGCGTTTCGCGCGGCGCTTGACGTCTGCGACAATCACCTGCTGCGCACCGGCATCGCCGGCAGTCTGTGGCTGCAAAAGGCGCCGTGGCAGTATTTTCAGCGCTACAGCGATTCGGACCGCACGGACAATGACCCGGAGAAGTCGGCCCAGATTAACCTGATCAAGGACCTGATCGCCGCGCGGGTTGCGCCGCTGTTTGCCCAACTCGACCAAAGCGAGTCGGGGCGTGAGGCCGCGGCGACCCTGTACACCTGGCTGGTCGAGTCCGGCGTGCAAAAGCAGCTTGAGGCCTGGCGCGCCGCCGCCATCGCGGCGGGGGACATTGCCGCCTCGACCGCCGGTGAGCAGGCCTGGGCCACCTTCGTGTCGCTTCTGGACGACTACGTGACGATTCTTGGCGACACTGCCTTTGATCGCGACCAGTTCATCGCCCTGATGACCGCCGGCATCGCCGGGGCGACCTTCACCCAGATTCCTGCCACCCTGGATCAGGTGGTGGTGTCCGAAACCGCGCTGGCCCGGCAGGCGAAGTTCGCGCACGTCTTCGTGATCGGCGCGACCAGCGGTGTGATGCCGGACACCCCGACGGATGCCGGGGTGCTCACGGCCGCCGACCGCAGCGTGCTGCAAGAGCGGCTGCCGGACGGGGCGTACCTGCCGCAGACCGGCGCCGACACGACCCTGGGCGACCCGTTCGTCAACTACCTGGGCATGATGGCCGGCGCAACGACGCTGACCGTCAGCTACCCGACATATGCCGAGGACCAAAACCAGGCGTCGCCGTACCTGACGGCGATGCGCGAGCGGCTCGGGCTGACGCTTGAGCTCTGGTCGACGGTGACACCGCAGACGCCGCCGCGCCTGGTGGCCGGCACCGCCCGCAGCCTGCTGTCGGACTTCATCACCGTCGCAAGGCTCTCCCGGGACCAGAACCGGCCGGTGGCGACCGCCTGGCAGGGGGTGTACGCCGCGCTGCGAAAGGACCCCAAGCTTGCCGGGCTGACCGCAAGGCTTGCGGCCAGCATCGACTACAAAAACGCGGTGGGCAAGCTCGACCCAAGCCTTGCGCGCAAGCTCTACGGCGAGAACCTCAAGCTGTCGGTGTCGCGCCTCGAGTCGTTTTACAAAAACCCCTACGAGTACTTCCTGGCGTACGGGCTGCGGCTGAACACGCGCCCGGAGTTCGAACTGACACCGGCCGACCTCGGCACGCTGTACCACGACGTCGCCGCGACGCTGGTGGCCCAGTGGCCGCTTGAGCAGCTTCAGGCTCAGACGGCTGAGTCCCTGCAGGCGGCCGTGGCGGCACGGCTGGCAGAGGACGTGGCGACCATGCCGCAGTACCAGATTCTTCTCAGCTCGCACGCGATGCAGGCGGTGCAGGGACGCATCGCCGCGATGCTTGCGGCGGTGCTTGCCGCCGTCTCCGGTCAGCTGTCACACGCCGCGTTTCGTCCGCGCGCCACGGAGCTTGCCTTCGGCGCTTTGGATAACCACGAGGGCAGCCTGCCGCCCTTGATCCTGCCGGTGGCGGGCGGCGGTAGCATCAGCGTGCGGGGAAAAATCGACCGCCTCGACCGGGTGCAAGTCGACGGTCAGGACTACTTTCTGGTGGTCGACTACAAGTCGTCAAGTCACGACTTCGATCCGCAAAAGGCGTACTACGGCGTGTCGCTGCAGCTTCTGACCTACATCGACGCGTACGCGACCGGCACGACCAGCCCAGCGCTTGCCGCGGGCGGCGTGTACATGATGTTCAAGCGGCCGCGGCTGAAGTACGCGGCGCGCCAGAACCCGGAACAGGCGACGGCCAAGGAGCACCGCATGTCCGGGCTGCTGGTGGTCCCGGAGGAGCCGGAGGCCGCCGTGAAGCTGGCCGTGGCGCTTGATTCGGACCTCGCCCACGGCGGCAAGTCCACGGCGGTGCCGATTGGGGTCACCGCCAAGGGCGCCATCGACCGCAGCTTCAAGAAGCTGCTGACGCCGGGGGACCTGGCCGCCTTCGTCGCGCACAACCGCCGCATGATTCAAGAGGCGGCGGCCAAGATTCTGACCGGTGCGATCGACCTGGCCCCGATTCAGTTCGACCAGGAAAGCACGGTGATCACCAACAGCGATTACCAGGCGATCATGCTGTTCGACCCGGCGACGGGCTTCGATCAGTACCGCCACGTCACCCGGCTCAGCCTGCCGGAGGTCTTGGCGCTGCTTGCAAAGGAGGACAACGATGGGATTCACGACTGATCAACTCAACGCGATTCGGTTGCACGGCTCCGACCTTTTGGTGTCGGCCAGCGCCGGCTCGGGCAAAACGGCCGTGTTGGTGCGCCGCATTGTTGAAGACGTCGAGGCCGGCGCCGATGTGACGCGGATGCTGATTGTGACCTTCACCAACGCCGCCACGGCGGAGATGAAGCTGAAAATTCAAAAGGCGCTCAAGGCCGAGCTGACCGCAGAGCCCAAGCCGGGTGCCGCCCCGCTTGATGAGGCGACGCGGCGGCACGTCGCCAACCAGGTCGCCAAGATGAACGCCGCGTCCATCATGACGCTCGACGCCTTTTCGCTGCAGGTGGTGCACCAGTACTACTACGTGATCAACCTGGCCCCGGGATTCCGGCAGCTGACCGACGACACCGAGGCCCTGATGATTCAGACCGACGTGTGGGCGAAACTGGTCGAAGAGCTTTACGACGGTCCAGACGCGGCGGCGTTCGCCGCACTTGCGGACAACTTTGCGACCAAGCCCACCGGCACCGAGCTTCAAGACATCGTCTTTGAGCTGACCGACTTTGCGGCGACCACCCCGGATCCGGCGGCCTGGCTGGCTGCTTTTCCCGAAGGCTACACGCCGGAGGGCACCGACCGCGCCGTCACGACCTGGCTGTGGCCTGCAATCAAGGACCAGCTGGTCGCTGCCGCTAGCGACCTTGAGGCGCTGCGTCAGCGGGTCGACCTGCCGGGTGGGGAGCTCGCGGTGTTTGCCGGCAACCTTGCCGACACGCTCGATGCGGTCACCAACGCGATTGCCGAAGACCCGACGACCTACGCCGCGGCGCAGGCCGCCGTTGCCGGCATCTCTTGGCCGCGTTGGCCCACGGTGCGCAAGCTGGACGACGACCTCAAGGCCATCAAGGAGGCGGTGAAAGGCGACCGCGAAGTAGTGAAAAAGCGGGTTGATAAACTGATTGCTCAGCTTGCCATTACGCCGGAAGACCTGGCGGCGGTTCAACCCGCGGCCCACGCCATGATGCAGCAGCTCAGCCGAGTCGCGGCGCGGTACGCCGCGGCGCTGGCCGCCGAAAAGGCGCGCCGGCAGGTGATGGGCTTCACCGACATCGCCCAGGCCGCGCTGCGAATCCTGACGACGGTCGACCCGGCGACCGGCGAGTCCGTCGCCGCGGCCTATCAGGACCAGTTCGACGCCGTTCTGGTCGACGAGTACCAGGACATCAACCAGCTTCAAGAGGCGCTGCTCAAGGCCGTCAGCCGCAAGAATCCGGGCAACCGCTTCATGGTCGGCGACGTCAAGCAGAGCATCTACGGCTTCCGGCTGGCCGATCCCACGCTGTTTTTGACCAAGTACCGCCGCTTCGCCGGCCCAGACGCCGACCCGGCCCAGGTGCCGGGCCGCCGCATCGACCTGACGAAGAACTTCCGCTCCAGCCAAAACGTGCTGTCGTTCACCAACCTGGTGTTCAGCCAGATCATGGACCGGCAGGTGGGGGAGCTGGATTACGACAAGCCCGCGCAGCTGGTGCTGGGCGACGGTGACAAGTACCGCGCCTTCGCCCCGACCACCGAGTTCCTGATTCACGTCACGCAAAGCGGTGAATCAGAGGAGGACTCGGATGAAGAAGGCGACACCCAGGCGGCCCTGGATCGCGACCAGGCGGAGGTCCGGATGGTGATTGCCCACATCCAAAAGATGGTGCAAGACCCCACCTACACCCTGTACGACTCGGACCTGCACACCACGCGCCGCATCCGCTATCAAGACATCACGCTGTTGACCCGCGCGAGCAAGCAAAATGTGATCCTGCAAAGCGAGTTTGCGGCCGCCAACGTGCCGATTGTGGTCGGCAACGCCAAGAAGTACTTCAAGACCACCGAGCTGATGGTGATGCTGTCGTTGCTTCGCATCATCGACAATCCGCTCCAGGAAATCGCGCTTGTCGCCGTGCTGCGCTCGCCGATCGTCGGGCTGTCGGCCGACGCGCTGGCGCTGATCCGGCTGGCTGCGCCGCGGGCGACCTTCGACGAGGCGCTCACCCGCTTTGCCAAGCAGACCGGTGGCACGGCGCAGGCGCAGGCCACGCGCACCAAGGTCACGGCGTTTTTGGCGAACCTGACCGAGTTTCGCGATTTTGCCCGGGAGCACGCGCTGGTCGACCTGGTCTGGCACCTGTACGACCGCACCGGCTACCTGGACTTCGTCGGCGGGCTGCCCGGCGGCTCGCAGCGTCAGGCGAACCTGCAGGCGCTGGCCGGCCGCGCGGCAAGCTACGAGCAGGGCGGTTTCAAGGGCCTGTTCGCTTTCATTCACTTCATCGAGCTGATGCAAAAAAAGGCCAAGGACCTGGCGACCCCGGTGACGCTTGAGCCGGACGTCGACGCCGTGCGGCTGATGACCATCCACGCCAGCAAGGGGCTCCAGTTTCCGGTGGTGTTCCTGCTCAACACCGGCAAGCGTATGAACGATCAAGACCTGCGCCGACCGGTCATCGCCACCGCCCACGGCGTCGGGGTCAACTGGGTCGACCCGGTGACGCGCGTCAGCTACCCGCTGCCGCAGTACGAGGCCGCCAAGGTCGCCAAGGACGCGCAGCTTACCGCCGAGGAGATGCGCCTGCTTTACGTCGCACTGACCCGCGCGGAGCAGCGGCTGGTGATCATCGGCTCGACGCCGGATCAGGCCAAGCTTGAGGCCAAGTGGGCCCGCGACCAAGAATGCGATACCCTACTGCTGCCGGCCGGGCGGCGAGCGGCCGCCCGCACGTACCTGGACTGGCTGGGCATGGCCATCGCGCGCACCGCGGCCGTGGCCGACCACGACAGCCCGCTTTTGGCGCCATTCGCCACGCCGATCAGCGTCACCTTCATCGACCGCGTTGAGGCGCCGGTGACCGCAACACACACGGCGTCTTCCGCCGCTCCGGCGGCCGAAGCGGACTCGCCGATCGACGACTGGCTGGCCTTTACGTACCCGCACGCGCTGGCGACGCGCACCACCGGCTTTCAGACCGTGTCCGAGATCAAGCAGGCCTACGCCGATCCGACGCAGCAGGAGCTGCTCGCCGCCGCGGCGCAGACCGATGGCAACCGCTTCGTCAGCGACTTCGCCAGCCCGCGCTTTTTGACGGCCACTCAGGCCGCCAGCGCGACGGCAATCGGGACGGCGACGCACCTGGTGCTGCAGCTGGTGGACCTCGCGCAGCCGCTAGACGCGGCGCACCTGACCGCTTTGATCGAGCGGTTGATTGAGGATGGCAGTCTGGACGCAGCGGTGGCGGCCCAGATCGCCGTGGCCAACTTGGTGACCTTTTTCACCACGCCGCTGGGCGCGGCCATCGTCGCGAACCGCCAGACGCTGCACCGCGAGGCCGCGTTCTCGCTGCTGCGGCCGGCCAAGTCGCTGTTTGCCGACATGCAAAACGAAACTGCCGACATCCTGGTCCACGGGATCATCGACGGCTACTTCACAACGGAGGCCGGCATCACGCTGTTCGACTACAAGACCGACCACGTGACGGCCGACCTAGGCCCGCTCGTTGAGCGCTACCGCGGACAGCTGGCGATGTACGCGGCCGCGCTTGAGGCGGCCACCGGCCAAACGGTGCGCCACCAATACCTGGTGGCGCTTGCGACCGGGGCGGTGGTCGACCTGGCGGCGCAACCAGAGTAGAATGGAGCAAGACTTGAGAAAATTGGTGAGTGCATGACTTTTCCAGCCACATACGCCGTCATCGACCTGGAGACGACGGGCACCAGCGTCGACGAGGGCGACCGCATCATTCAGTTCGGCTGCGCCATCATGGAGAACGGCCAAATCACGCAAACGGTGTCGCAGCTGGTCAACCCCGACCGGCCGGTGCCGGAGGCAATTCAGGCGCTGACCGGGATCCACCCGGAAGACCTCGTGGCGGCGCCTTACTTCGAGGACGTCGCGTACATGATCGAGAACCTGGTGGCCGACCGCGTGATCGTGGCGCACAACGTTAACTTCGACTACCCGTTCCTGAGCGCGGAGCTCGCCCGGGTCGGGTCGAGGCCTTTGATCGGGCCTGCCATTGACACGGTGCAGCTGGCGCAGATTCTCCTGCCCACCGCACCGAGCTTTCGCCTCAGCGACCTGACCCACGCGCTGGGCATCCGCCACGACAACCCGCACCGCGCCGACTCCGACGCGGTGTCGACCGCCAAGCTCCTCTGGCAGCTGCGCGACCGCCTGCGGGCGCTGCCGGGCAGCACCCAGCAGCTGCTCGCGACGCTTGCCGGCAGCCTGATTCGCCAGACCGGCCCGTGGCTGGCCGCCCAGGTGGCGCCGGACACGCCACTGGGCCCGGGTCAGCGCCAGTGCGGCCGCTTCGTGATCCGGACCGCCCAAGCGCCGCTTGAGCCGCTGGGCGCGTCCCCGACCTACCCGGCGGGGGACGCGGCGAAGCGGCGCCTGCTGCGCCCCAAGCTGCGTTTTCGCCGCGGCCAGGCGCGGATGATGGACGCGATTCACGAGAACGCCACCGGCACCCAGCGACCGCTGATGATCGAGGCGGGCACGGGGCTGGGCAAAACGCTCGGCTACCTGCTGCCTTACGCCTATGTCGCGGACGCGGCGCACAAGCTGGTGGTCGCGACCTCGACCACGGTGCTGCAGGCCCAGCTGATGGCGGCGATGCCCCAGGTGGCGGCGATGACCGGCCGCGAGCTACCGGCGGTGTCGCTCAAGAGCCCGCGCCACTACCTGGACCTGCAGAAGCTCGCGGACGCCCTGGTCACCGTCGATGACCGCCTGTCGCGGCTACTGGAGATGCGGCTGGTTGTCTGGCTGACGCAGACGACCTCGGGCGACTTGGACGAGCTGCACCTGACGACCTACAAGGCACCGCTGTTTGCCAGGGTGCGCCACACTGCCGCCGGCCGTGCGGTGGGGGGGCCGTACGCGGCCGCCGATTTTTACCACCGCCAGCAGACCGCGGTCGAAACGGCGTTCGTCGTTGTGACCAACCACGCGTACCTGTCGCGCCACTTCGCCGCACTTGCGGGCGACGCCAAGCCCTTTCTGGTGGTCGACGAGGCCCAGCACTTTGCGGACAACACCGCGGCGGCCTTCTCGCATCGCCTCGCGCTGCCGGCGCTGCGCGTGCGCCTCAACCACCTGCGGGCATTGCTGGAGCGCCACGACGCGCGCGACCTGCAGCACGCCTTCGCCGCAAGCGCGGTGCACCGCTACCAGCTTGCGACGATGCAGCAGCAGATTGATGCCTTGCAGGCGCAGATTATCGCGCTGCAGACGGCACTTTACGGCCACTTCTTCCGCCAGCCGCCGGTTGGGGCCGTGACCAAGATGCTGATGCCCGAGCAGGTGGCGTGGCTTCAGGAAACGCTCGCCGAGCCGCAGCGGCGCCTGGCGACCGGGCTGGCCGGCCTGGTGGCGGCCTGCACCGCGCTTCACGGCACGTACACCGCCCAACCCGCGCGCTTTTTACCCTCCGACGCCGCCGTCTTCCAGGCGCTTGCAGGGCTGACCGCCGCCTTGGACGCGACGAGCCAAGAGGTCGCCGCCCTGACGCCGGCGGTTCTGGCCCAGGCCCAAGACGGGGTGACCTGCGTGACGCTTGAAACCGGCGCCGGCGCCGCGGGGCTGGCCCTGACCTGGGACCGCTTCAGCGTCGCAACGCCGCTTCAGGAGGTGCTCTCGCGCTTCACCGCGCCGACGTTCGTGGGGGCGACTTTGACCGTCGACCGCAGCTTCGACTTTCTGGCCGGTCAGCTGGGTTACACCGCGCTTCTTGAAGACCAGTGCCTGCGGTTGCGCAGTCCGTTTCGCTACAAGCGCCAGGCCGCGGCCTTCACCGTGGCCGACGCGCCCAACGCCCAAAGCCTTGCGCCCGCTGACTACGCGGACTACCTGGCTTCGGCCATCGCCGCGCTTGCGGCGGGGGAGCACCAGACCATCGCGCTGTTCACGTCGCTTGGCGTGATTGCGGCCGTGTACCGCCGGCTGGCCGCCATGCCGCTGGCCCAGCACAAGGAGATCTTGGCCCAGGGGGTGACGGGCTCGGCGGAGAAAATCGCTAAGCGCTTCGCCCTCGGGCACAACAGCCTGCTTTTGGGTGCGGCCAGCTTCTTTGAGGGCATCGATTACCCCGACAAGCAGCTGGAGCTCGTGATTCTGACCCGACTGCCGTTCGATGCCCCGGACGCGCCGGTCACCAAGGCGCGCTACGTCGCGCTGCGGCAGGCGGGACAAGACGCCTTCAAGGCGGACGCGCTGCCGCGCGCCACGCTGCGGTTTCGCCAGAGCTTCGGGCGCCTGATTCGCACCGAGCACGACCGGGGAGTGTTCGTGGTGCTGGATCCGCGCCTGACCACCACCAGTTACGGCCGCAAGCTCGCCAAGAGCCTGCCCAACCTCAAGCCGCTGGCGCTTTCGCTGCCGGATGTGGTGGCGGAAACCGCCCGCTGGCTCGACCAGCCAGTTCCTCAAGCCACCAGAAAGGAGGACGCCCATGCGTCCAGCATCACGTCGTAGATTGTTTCGAATGATTCGCCTCATCGCCGGGCTCGCGCTTTTGGCCGCCGTGGTCTTCGTGTGGACCAAGAGCGTGTCGCCGCTGCGCTCGGTGCGCACGCAGGCGACCGCCATCGCCAAGGCGAAGGCCGGCGTCACCACCGTGTCCCAGTTCTACTGGGATACACAGCGCGAGAGCTACCTCACCGTCGCCGGCACCACCGCCAGCAAGAAGCGGGTGTACGTGGTGATCCGCCAGAAAACTGGCAAGGTCCACGTGGTGGGCCAGTCGGCCGGCATCACCCGCCAGCAGGTGATTGCCCAAACCACCGCAAGCTTTGCGCCCAAGCGCATCACGAGCATTGGCCTCAGCCGCCGAGCAAAGAAATTTGTCTGGGATGTTGGCTATCGCACAAAGTCTGGTAAACTTGGGTATGTGACTTACGACTTCGCCTCCGGAGACCAGCTGGCGGCGATCAGCAACCTTTAGGACCACCCCGGGGCCATCCCCGGGGTGATCCAAGACACCGATTGGAGTGACCAATTTGCACCTAGCCCAACGAATTCGCAGCGTGGCTCCCAGCGCGACGCTGGCCGTCTCGGCCGCGGCCAAGGCGATGAAGGCCCGCGGGGAAACCGTGTTTGACCTGTCGATCGGCCAGCCGGACTTCACGACCCCGGCCGTGATCAACCAGGCGGCGGTCGCGGCGATTGAATCCGGCGCCGCCAGTTTTTACACGCCCGCGGCCGGTCTGCCGGCCCTGAAAGCCGCCATCGCGGCCCATATCCACGCCCAGACCGGTGTGACGTACGAGCCCAAGCAGCTGGTGGTGACCACCGGCGCCAAGATGGCCCTTTACAGCCTGTTTCAGGTGCTGCTGGACCCCGGCGACGAGGTCCTGATTCCGATTCCCGGCTGGGTGTCTTACGTCGAACAGGTGCGCCTGGCCGGCGGGGTGCCGCGACCGGTGCAAAGTCTCGCGCACTTCAAGGTCACCGTCGACGACCTCGAGGCCAACCGCACGGCAAAGACCCGGGCGGTGATCATCAACTCGCCGAGCAACCCGACCGGCGTGGTGTACACCAAGGCCGAGCTGACCTTGATCGGCAACTGGGCGCTGCGCCACGACATCCTGGTGGTGGCCGATGACATTTACCGCGACCTTTTGTTCAACGGGACGACCTACCACTCGATCATCGAGATCGACCCGCAGATTACCCAGAACACGGTGCTGATCTCGGGCGCCTCGAAGTCCTACGCGATGACGGGCTGGCGTATCGGGTACGCCGCCGGGCCGGCCAAGCTGATCGGCGCGATGAGCACGCTGCTAGGTCACGCAACCGGCAATCCGACGGCGGTCGCTCAGTACGCCGCCATTGAGGCGTTCGGCAACCCGGCGGTCGATGCGACCGTCGAGTCAATGCGCCAGGCCTTCGAGGACCGGCTGAACACCGTGTACCCGCTGGTGCAGCAGGTGCCGGGCTTCGAGCTGCCGGAGAAGCCGCAGGGGGCGTTTTACCTGTTCCCGAACGTGCGGCGGGCCGCGGTGCTGACGCACCACAAGACGGTCGACGACTTCATCGCCGCGCTGCTGGCCGAAACCGGCGTGGCGATGGTGCCGGGCCGGGCGTTCGGCATGCCAGACCACGCGCGACTGAGCTACGCGGCGGCCAAGCCCGTGCTCGTTGAGGCGCTGGGCCGCATTCAGGCCTTCGTCGCACAGAACTGAGCACCGGGACAGATTCATTTTCACGATACAGGGGGATACTATGACAGAACAGATCCGCATCATCGATGCAAAAGACCACGTCAACGAGGAAGTGCGCATTGGCGTCTGGTTGACCGACAAGCGCTCCAGCGGCAAGATCGCGTTCCTGCAGCTGCGCGACGGCTCCGCCTTTTTCCAGGGCGTGGTGCTGAAAAACAAGGTCAGCGAGGAAGTCTTCCAGGCGGCCAAGGACTTGCGCCAGGAGACCTCCATGTGGCTGACCGGCGAGATCCACGAGGACACGCGCAGCCACTTCGGCTACGAGATCGAGGTCCACGACATCGAAGTGCTGGGCACGGCCGATGACTACCCGATCACGCCCAAGGAGCACGGCATCGAGTTCCTGCTCGACCACCGGCACCTGTGGCTGCGCTCCAAGCGCCAGTTTGCGATCCAGCAAATCCGCAACGAGATGATCCGCGCCACCTACGAGTTCTTCAATCAGGAGGGCTTCATCAAGATGGACGCGCCGATCCTCACGGGATCTGCGCCGGAGGGGACCACCGAGCTGTTCGAAACCGAATACTTCGATCGTCCGGCCTTCCTCAGCCAGTCCGGCCAACTTTACGCCGAGGCCGGCGCGATGGCGTACGGCAAGGTCTTCACCTTCGGCCCTGTGTTCCGCGCCGAAAAGAGCAAGACGCGTCGCCACCTGACCGAGTTCTGGATGATCGAGCCCGAGATGGCCTTCACCCACCAAGAGGAAAGCCTCCAGGTCCAGGAGCGCTACATCGCCTTTCTTGTGCAAAACGTGATCGACCACTGCGCCTACGACCTGAAGCTCTTGGACCGCGACATCGACGTGCTCAAGAAGTACACCAAGCTGCCTTACCCGCGCATCCGCTACGATAAGGCGATTGAGATGCTGCAAAAGGCGGACTTTGACGTCAAGTGGGGCGACGACTTCGGCTCCCCGGAGGAGACCTACCTGTCCGATCAGTTCGAGCAGCCGGTGTTCGTCCTGAACTACCCGAAGGCCATCAAGCCGTTCTACATGCTGCCGGAGGAAGGCCGCGACGACACCTACGTCTGCGCCGACCTGCTGGCACCGGAAGGCTACGGCGAAATCATCGGCGGCTCCGAGCGTGAGGTCGACTACGACAAGCTCAAGGCCGCCATCGAGGCCAAGGGGTTGGATCTGGCCGAGTACGAGTGGTACCTCGACCTGCGCAAGTACGGCAGTGTGCCGCACGCCGGGTTCGGACTGGGGCTTGAGCGCGCCATCACCTGGATCTGCCACCTTGATCACCTGCGCGAGACCATTCCGTTCCCACGGATGCTCAACCGCATCAAGCCGTAATCACACGAGAGACTGGGCGATCAGTCTCTTTTTGCACCACGAAGGGAGTTATCATGGCGACGTTGAACGATTACTTGCAGGCGGGCACCACCAGCGTGTCCAACGCGCTTTTGGCCCGTTTTGCCCAGACCGACCTGACGCACCGCGAGTTCGTCGTGTACCTGCTGTTGACCCAGTGGGCCCAGCAGCACCAAGACACGCCGGATCTGGCGGCGGTGGGACAGTCAGCGAAGCTGCGGCCCCAGGAGATTTTCGGCGTCATCCAGAGCCTGACGGACAAGCACGCGATTCGCCTGGTGAAGACGACGGACCGCGACGGTAAAACGGTCGACCAGTACGACGTCACACCGCTTTTGGATCAGGTGCTGGCGCCGGTGGACGCCCAAGCGGTGGCCCAGGCCGACAAGACGGGCAGGGCAGTGTTCAGCCAGATTGAAGTCGAGTTCGGCCGGCCGCTGTCGCCGATCGAGCAGCAGACCATCGCCGACTGGCTGGCCGTCGACCACTACGCCCCGGAGATGATCCAGCTGGCGCTGCGCGAGGCGGTACTGAACCGCGTGTACTCGCTGCGCTACATGGACCGGATCCTGCTCGACTGGGAGCGGCGCCACTTCACCACCCCGGCCGACGTGCAGGCGGACAAGGCCCGCCATCTAGGCCTTTAGAAAGGAGGGGGACGACGATGGAGGATGACCGTGCCGTAACGCTTTTGCACCTTGTGCTCGACCTGTATCCGGGCGTGCCGCCGACCCTGACCGCCCACAATCCGTTCGAGATTCTCGTTGCGGTGCTGCTGTCGGCGCAGACCACCGACGTGG
Source organism: Lacticaseibacillus kribbianus (assembly GCF_020180945.1). Lineage (GTDB taxonomy): Bacteria > Bacillota > Bacilli > Lactobacillales > Lactobacillaceae > Lacticaseibacillus > Lacticaseibacillus kribbianus. The sequence continues at coordinate 855,444 of NZ_JAIPUL010000001.1, forward strand.
CGGTCAACGCCGTGACGCCGCACCTGTTTGCGGACTACCCCGATGCGGCGGCGATGGCGCAGGCCACCCCGCTAGAAATTGAGGCCTACATCGACCGGCTCGGACTCTACCACAACAAGGCCCGATACCTCGTGGCACTCAGCCAGGCGCTGGTCGCACGCCACGGCGGCCGGGTTCCGGAGGCGCAAAAGGAGCTAGTCGCGCTGCCGGGCGTTGGCCAAAAAACCGCGACGGTGGTGCGCACCGATGCCTTCAACATTCCCGGCGTGGCCGTCGATACCCACGTCTCGCGCATCATCCGCGGGTTTGGCATCGCGCCGCCCGATGCGACCCCGGCGGCGATTCAGCGCCGGCTGGAGGGTCTGATGCCGCCCGGCACCTGGATCAACCTGCACCGCGCCCTGATTCGCCTGGGGCGCGAGTGGCTGACGGCGCGCAACCCAAAGCTGCCGCCGGGCCCCGCGTGGCAGGCCTTCGCCAGTGATTACAACCCACCGAAGAAACTTGGAGGTAAAAAGGCATGACCGATCAGATTGTTCGCTCCACGCGGCACACCCACCGCGAGTCTTGGGACCGCTACTTCATGAAGCTGGCCGAAAACGTCGCGGAGCGCTCCACTTGCGAGCGCGCGACGGTCGGGGCGATCCTGGTGGTCGACCACCGCATCATCGCCACGGGCTACAACGGCAGCATCGCCGGCGACCCGCACTGCGACACCGCCGGGCACCTGATGCGCGACGGCCACTGCATCCGCACGCTGCACGCGGAGATGAACGCGATTCTCCAGTGCGCGGAAAACGGGGTCTCGACCAAGGGCGCGACCGTGTACGTGACCTTTTTCCCGTGCCTGAACTGCACCAAGGCGTTGATCCAGGCCGGCATCACCGCGGTGTACTACGCGCGGGCGTATCGCAACGACCCGTACGCGCTGGAGCTTTTGGCCGCGCACCACGTCGCCGTGGTGCAGCTGGCCGCAGACTAGCGGCACCAAAATGGCCCTGCAATCTTCGGATTGCGGGGCCATTGGCGTCTTTAGGTCTATTCCTGCTGGTGCCCGGACGACTCGGTGTCCGGCGTCTCCGGCGTTTCAGCACTCGGCAGCGACTCGCTGCTCGAGCTGACTGCAGGCTCGGAGGAGCTGGCGGCCGGTTCGGAAGAGCTGGTGGCAGACGACGCGCTGCTGCTACTGCTGCTGGTGCTTGCGCTGCTGGAAGAACTTGTGGTGCTGGAGGAGGTGCTGCTGCTGCTCGACACGACGGAGCTTGAGGACTCGGTGACCGTCGGGGTGGTCGGGGCGAAGCCGCGCACGTACAGTTCGCGATTGCCCGAGACCGTGCGCGCAATCACGCTGGTCGGCTTGGTCCAGTCCTTGTTCGGCAGACTGCTTGAGGCGTAGGTCATCAGCGCCTTGTAGATCTGCTTGGGCAGGACCTGCATCGCGACGCTGACGCCGGCGGTGTTGGCCTTGTCGTAGCCCATCCACACCGAGGCGACGCGGTAGCGGGTGTAGCCGGTCATCCAGGAGTCCTTGGCGGTGCCGTGCAAGGCGGCGTTGGCCTCAAGCTCCTGGTCCGAGTAGTCCGTCGTGCCGGTTTTGCCGGCCTGGTAAAGCCCGGAGATCTGCGCCGCCATCCCGGTGCCGCGGGTGATGACGCCCTTGAGCATGTCGGTGACCATGTAGGCGGTGCTGGACTTCATCGCGCGGGTGCCGGCGTTGTCGAAGGTCACCTGGTCGCCCTCGGGGGTGACCACCTTCTTGACGTAGCTCGGCTTGTAGTAGGTGCCGCCGTTGGCCAAGACCCCGTACGCAGCCGCCTCCTGCTCGGTGGTGACGGAGGCGCCGATGCCGCTCGGGTAGACCTGCTGGTTCTTGGGGAGGGTGATGCCCAGCCCCTTGAGGAAGCTCAGCGACTTGGTCAGCCCGACGTCGGCCAGGGTCTTGATTGCCACGATGTTGCGTGACAGCTCCAGCCCCTTGCGAATCGTCATCGTGCCCATGTACTTACGATCGATGTCGTAAAGCGGGGTGTCGGTGCCCGGGTAGAAGTAGGGCGCATCGGTTTGGGTGGTGGCCGTCGAGTAGTTGAGGTACTCGATGGCCGGCGCGTAATCCATCAAGGGCTTCATCGTCGAGCCGTTGCTGCGGTCGTTTTGGGTTGCGCGGTTGTAAGCCAGCCGGACGTTGCCGGTTTTGCGCCCGCCGATCTGGGCGATCACCGCCCCGTCGCGCGGGTCGGTGAGGGTGACGGCCGTCTGGACCTTGCTGTCCGGGAAGGCGACGTACTGGTCAGTGTTGACGATGTCGTACAGGCGCTTTTGGACGTTGTAGTCGAGGTTGGTGTAGATCTTCAGGTTCTCGGCGTAAGGATCGACGTGCAGCTTGGCCTTGACCTGCTTGACCACCTGGGTCAGGTAGGCGTCGATCACCTTGTCGACCGTAGCGGAGTTGGTGATCTGGCCCTTCTTCTTCAGTCCGGTGGTGATCGCCTCGGCCTTGGCCGTGGCGGCCTGGGCCTGGGTGATCTTGCTGTCGCGCAGCATCGCGTCGATCACGGCGTCACGCCGGGTCTTGGCGCGCTCCGGGTAGACGTAGGGGTCGTAGCCGGACGGCGACTGGCCGAGCCCGGCGATGAACGCGGTCTGCGCCAGGTCCAGCTGGCCCAGGTCCTTGCCGTAGTAGAACTGCGCGCCGGTGGCCATGCCGCGCTGGCCGTAGTTCATGTAGACCTTATTGATGTAGAACTCAAGGATCTGCTCCTTGGAGTAGCTCTGCTCGACCTTGACCGCCAACCACGCCTCCTGGGCCTTGCGCCGCAAGGTCTGATCGGAGACCTTAGTGGAGAAAACGGAGAGCTTGACCACCTGCTGGGTCAGGGTGGAACCGCCCTGAAGCCCGGCGCTGTTGCCGGTCACCTTGGCCTTGAGGTTGGCGAAGGCGGCTCCGGCGATGCGAATCGGGTCGACGCCGAATTTCTCCTTATAGAAGCGCCGGTCCTCGATCGACACGACCGCGTCCTTGAGGGTCTGGGGAATCTTATCGGCCGTCGCGTAGATGCGATTCTCGACGCCCAGGTGGGTCAGCGCCTGGCCGTTGCTCGCGTACAGCGTCGAGCCGCCGCCGTTCATCAGCTCGGTCTTGGTGATCGCCGGGGCGTCCTTGGCGTAGTAGGCGAACAGCCCGATGCCGGCAACCAAAACGACCACGAAGGCCAGCGCTAGGAACTTGAAGAAGCGCAGCAGGCGCGAGCCGCGCGGCTTAGTCTTGGGCCGCGGCCGCTTGTTCGCCTGTCGCCGTTTTGCCATTCTGGATGGCGCTTGATTAGCCATGTGTCTGTCCTTTCTTGGTTGCAATTAGCCAGTCGACCCCATCGAGGTAGGGCACCGGCGGCGCGAGCTTCGGGTGCAGCTCAAAGCCGTGTTCGACAATCTCAGTCAGGGGAATCGACTTGCGCCCGTCGGCCAGGGCCGCCTCCCAGCAGCGGTTCAGGTCGCTGGCCGGGTACAAAAACAGGCGATGCAGCGTCACGAAGCGAATCACGACGAAGCAGATGCCGCCCTGCGCCAGGCACGCGTTGAGGTGCGCGACCTGGTGGGGGTGGAAGTTTTTGAGCGGGAAGCTCTGCTTGTTCTTGGTTTCCTTGGCGTCAAAGTCCAGGTAGTGCCCCTGGTAGACGCCGTTGTAGTCGGTGGTCGACGGGGTCTTGAAGTAGGCCTCGCGCACGACGGCCTGCGCCCGGCTCGGGTAGTCCACCTTCACGATCTGCATCGGGGTGGGCTTCTTGTACACCACCGCGCGCTTAGTGTCGCGGTAGTACTGGTTACTTTGGTTCAGCTCGTCTTCAAGCGTCATGCCGCGCCCGCCGTAGCTGACGGGGGCCGGTGCCGCGGTTTGCGCTGGGCTCTGGTATGGCTTACCATTAGGGTAGTGAATGGGCATAAGATCAACTCCTAGTCACATTATAACAAGATGTTGGAATTAGGCCTAATCGAATAGGAGAGACAAGATGGGAACACGCCTGTGGTTGACGGGTTACCGGTCCTGGGAGCTGAACGCGTACGGCGATTCCGACCCCAAGATCACGGTGATTAAGCTTGCGTTAAAAAATCGGCTGATAACCGCCCTGGACGACGGCCTGGAGTGGGTGATCACCGGCGGCGAGCAGGGCGTGGAGCAGTGGGGCGCCCAGGTCGCCGTTGCCCTGAAAAAGGACTACCCCGAGCTCAAGGTGGCGGTGATGCTGCCCTTCGAGGACTTCGGCCACCAGTGGAAACCGGAGAACCAGGCGGCGCTTGCGGCGCTGGCCGGCGCGGTGGATTTTTCTGTCAGCGTGTCCAAGGCGCCGTACCAGTCGCCCCAGCAGCTATCGGGTTACACGCGCTTCATGTCCCAGCACACCGACGCGGCGCTTCTGGTGTTCGATCCCGATTTCGATGGCAAGCCCGCGTTCGCGTACCGCGCTGCGCAGGCCGAGGCCCGGCGGCGAGCGTACCCGCTCACGCTGATCACGATGCCGGACCTCGAGGAGGAGGCCCGCGCGTACGGCGAGGCCCAAGCGGCCGAACACGACGAGTTCGATTCGTGAAAAAAGTTCGCCGATGCCCATCTGACGCATTTTGCCGTTTTCAAAGTCCGGTCGGTATGGTATGATTAACTCATCCTGTGTTAAGGAATCAACGAGGTGTTCGGTTATGGATAACAACAACGAGGCAACGTTCAACGTTCAGCTTGCGCCCCAGGCCATTCTGGAGAAGAGCTTTAAGACCAAAATGCGCGGCTATGATGCCGCCGAGGTCGATGAGTTCCTCGACCAGATTATCAAGGACTACGAGGCGTACCAGGCCGAGGTCGACCGCCTGGACGGCGACAACGCGCGGCTGCGCAGCCGCGTCGACGAGCTGACCAAGCAGCTGAACGTGTCGTCCAAGGTCGCCGCGGCCACGCCGCAGCAGCCGAACGCGACCGTGACCAACTACGACATCCTGAAGCGCCTGTCCAACCTTGAGCGCCACGTCTTCGGCAACAAGCTCGCGGACGGTGGCATCAAGCCGACGGATGGGAGCGGGATCGATCGTTACTAATTTCCGTCAACCCTTTGCAGATCACGAGTAATCGCGCCGGGTGCATGCCCGGTGAGGAAAGTCCATGCCCGCACAAGCTGCGATGCTTGTAGTGTTCGTGCCAGGCCCAATAAGCCTGGGTACCGGGTAACCGGTAACGGCGGTGTTCAGTGCTAAAGCTTCGGCCATGCACGCGCACCTGAAAGTGCCACAGAGACGATGCCACTTGGAAACAAGCGGATTGGAACGGGTAAACCCCGCGAGCGAGTAACCCAAACTTTGGTAGGGGCGGTAGGCCATGGGAATTGAACCGACGGCCTTCCAGCGAAAGCTGAGATAGATGATTACTGAAGGCGCGCTGGCCTGACAGCGCGCTGGAACAAAACATGGCTTATAGGGGTCTGCAAGCAGGCACAGTCCGGGTTTCCCGGGCTGTTTTTTTGACCCAGAGCGAAGAAGCGCGCACTTAGGCAATCGGCTAGCGTAAGGGTGGACGCTGGGCCGTACTTTGGCCCAGTGTTCGGCCTTAGCTAGACGAATTGCCGTTGCGCTTCGTAGCTCGACGAAGACCCAGAGCGAAGAAGCGCGTACTTAGGCAATCGGCTAGCGTAAGGGTGGACGCTGGGCCGTACTTTGGCCCAGTGTTCGGCCTTAGCTAGACGAATTGCCGTTGCGCTTCGTAGCTCGACGAAGACCCAGAGCGAAGCAAGGCGCACTTAGCCGGTCGGCTAGCGTAAGCCTGTCACTTGGGCCGCACCTTGGCCCAAGTGACGGGCTTAGCTAGACGAACCGGCGTTGCCTTGCGTAGCTCGACGAAGACCCAGAGCGAAGCAAGGCGCACTTAGCCGGTCGGCTAGCGTAAGCCTGTCACTTGGGCCGCACCTTGGCCCAAGTGACGGGCTTAGCTAGACGAACCGGCGTTGCCTTGCGTAGCTCGACGAAGACCCAGAGCGAAGCAAGGCGCACTTAGCCGGTCGGCCGGTGCCACTTGGCCCAGTACTGGAAGTGATCGGTGCGCGGCTGCAACTGCGGCGCTTGCGCCGCTTTGATCTTCGGCGTTCGGCCGGCGCTGCGCAGATTCTAGGCTGGTCGCCGCTCGACAGAACGGGTACAATGAATTCAGCAAATACAAAGGAGCCAATTATGCAACACAAACTGATGGCAACAATGGCGGCGGGGCTTGAGAGCCTGACCGCGCGCGAGCTGCAGGACCTGGGGCTTGCGACCACCACCGACAACGGCAAGGTGTTTTTCGAAGGCGACGACCGCACCATCGCGCAGGCCAACGTGTGGCTGCGCACCGCCGACCGCGTCAAGATCATCGTCGGCCAGTTCAAGGCGACCACCTTCGACGAGTTGTTCGAAGGGGTGAAGGCCCTGCCTTGGGACCAGTACCTGCCGCTTGACGCCGAGTTCCCGGTGGCGGGCCGCAGCGTGCGCTCGACGCTGCACTCCGAGCCGGATGTGCAGGCGATCACCAAAAAGGCAATCGTCAACAAGCTCGCGACGGTGTACCACCGCCGGGGTCGTCTGCCAGAAACTGGCCACCTGTACCCACTGGAGGTCTCCATTCTCAAGGACGTCGCGACGTTGACCATCGACACCACCGGTCCGTCGCTGTTCAAGCGCGGCTACCGCGTGGCCAAGGGTGAGGCCCCGCTGAAGGAAAACTTCGCGGCCGCCCTAGTGATGCTCACCAACTGGCGCCCGGAGCTGCCGTTCGTCGATCCCACCTGCGGGTCCGGGACCATCGCCATCGAGGCCGCGCTGATCGGGCTGAACCTCGCGCCCGGCCTGCACCGCCGTTTTGCCTTTGAGGACTTCGCCTTTTTCGACCAAAATGCCCTGGCGAGTGTCAAGGCGGCCGCGCTGGCCGCCGCCGACATGGACCGCGAGCTTGACATCACCGGCTACGACATCAACCAGGAGATGATCGAAATCGCACGCCTCAACGCCCACGAGGCCGGGCTCGGCCACCGCGTGGTGTTCAAGCAGCTGGCGGTCAAGGACTTCAAGACCGACAAGCCGCGCGGCGTCATCGTGAGCAACCCGCCTTACGGCAAGCGCATGGGCGAGCTCGAGGCGGCCCGCCGTCTCTACGCCGAGATGGGCGACGCGTACCGCCGCCTGGATGGCTGGAGCAAGTACATCCTGACCGCGGACCTCGGCTTCGAAAAGGCGTACGGCAACAAGGCGACTAAGCGCCGCAAGCTGTACAACGGCAGCCTGCGCACCGACTACTTCCAGTACTGGGCGAAACGGTCGTCAAAGCATTAGAAAAGCCCTACCTCTGAGCGTCAGAGGTAGGGCTTTGTGGTGTTACAGGCGTTCGACGTGGTCCCAGCTTGCGTGGTTGTTCTGGTAGTTAATGATGTCTTTGGCCTTCACCATGGCCTTGATCAGCGAGACGTACTCGACAATGGTCAGCGTAAAGGCCAAGGCGAAGTTCAAGGGCGCCGTCAGCATCAGCCGCAATTGTTCGGCTGGTGGCTCGCCCGAGGTGGTGACGGACAGGCCGATCACCGCCACGACGTAGCCAACCATGGCAAACAGGAGAAGCCAATCGCCAAACACCAGCACGACGCCCACTAGGTACAGGTAGACGAAGGGTTCAATCAGCATGAACAGCTCCTGGAAAACGGCCATGGGCAGCTGGCCAAACGTCAGAAACCTGGCGTGCTTGGCGTTGCGCGAGAAAAAAAGGTGGCGGTACTTCATGAAGGCCACGAACCGCCCGTACTTCCAGCGAAAGCGCTGCTTCACCAGGCTGGTGAACTTGGTGACGGGCTGGGTGTAGGCCACGGCGTCATGGGCGTAACCAATGGTGTGCTTGGTGTTGCCGTACACCGAAAGCAACTTCATCGTCAGGTCGATATCCTCAGTCGGGGTGTCGGTGTCGTAGCCGCCGATTGCCCGCAGTTCGGCCACCCGGAAGGTCGACCCGATGCCCCCGATGATGTAAAGGGTTCTCAGAACGTGCTCTGCACACTTGCCCCGGTAGGCACTCAGGAATTCGAACCGCTGGCAGAGGCCCAACGCCGAGCGCAGTCGCAGCATTTTCACTTGCATCGCCATGGCCAGAGTGCGTGGATCGGCGAACCAGGCGACCATGTTGCGCACCGCGTCCGTCGCCAGCAGGGAATCGGCATCCAGAACCATCATCAGCTCGGTTTGGACGTGCTTGAACAAGGCGCGGTTGATTGCCACGGACTTGCCACCGTTGGCCTGTCGCACCAGCTCGACCGGCGCATCGGGATGGTCTTGCATGAAGGCCGTCACCACCTCGGAGGTGCGGTCGCTTGAGCCGTCATCCACCACGATGATCTTCATGTTGGGGTAATCGCTTGCCACTACCGACGCCAGAGTCGTGGCGATGGCGACCTCCTCGTTGTAGGCCGGCACCACCACGGTGATTCCAGGCGTCGGTGGCGGGGTGCCGCGGGTCCGGTTGATTGCCCTGAGGTCGTACACATTGGCGGTCCAGTATGAAATGAAGATGCGGATCAAGCCGAAGGCGCTCATGACAATGACAATCGTGTTCACGGTTTCCAGCATGGCGTCCCTCCTTTAGCGGCGGCTACGCGTTCGGCGCCACTTCGTGTAAAGTGTGAAGCCCACAATCAGCGCGATGAGAAAAATCCCGAGATAGCCAAGCAGCTTGAATGCGCTCGTACCAGTTCGGGGTAAAAACGCGGCCCCCGTCAGCGCCGTGGTCCCAACAGTGTTGACTAGATGAGCTAACGTTGTCATCCTGTAATCATCCTTTCTAAGTTTTAAGGCCAACCTTATTTTAATGATAAATGATTCAAACGTGCGCGGGCAACCAATTGGCTGATAAACCTCGGATACCGCGCTATCGCCGCCCGACAGTCATGTATTCCGTCATGCGATTATAAAATAGCCTAGGCTAATTATATGAGGTGAGTCCCGGCAGGCAAGCGTTTTGACCCCTTGTGGCGCCACTGAAGCGGGTGCGAGATTAGCGCGCTTGAGTCCCCGTCCTCATCCGGCCTTCGCCCGCCACCGCGCGCCCAAATGTTAAGATTCCCCTCGCCGAGGCGAGGGGGGCTGTATTTTGGCCGCCGCTTTTGTATACTGGAGATGTAATCGGTTTCAGCAAACAAAAGGAGGTTCATGCTCATGGCGCAACACACCACTGAGATTTTCGGCTTACTGGAGGATGCTTTACTGACCAAGCGTCCGGTCAAGATCCACACGATGGACAAGCGGATGCTTCACGGGGTGATTCAGGCAATCACCCCCGGCACGGTCAAGCCGTACGCCGAGCGGAGCACGGTGTTGATCGACACCGCCAAAGGCGCCAAGCGGGTCCAGGAGTACGCGATCACCAAGATCGCCTGGGCATGACCACAACTGAATAACGGACACGGCGGGCCAGTGCCCGCCGTTTTTGTGGTGCAAAAGGGCGGGCGGTGCGCTACAATGATGAGTATATTAAGAGCTGGTGAGAACCGGCGAAAGGGGTTCACTATGGCAACTGACACACCACGTTATCAAGATGATCTTTACGCCGCGGTCAACGGCGAATGGGAGAAGACGGCGGTCATCGCGCCGGACAAGTCGCGCACCGGCGGCTTCACCGACCTGGCCGACGGCGTCGAGGAGCACCTGATGGCCGACTTCAAGGCCGTGGCCGCGGGCGACAAGCCCGCACCGGACCACTACTTCGCCTCCGCGGTCAAGCTTTACGAAAAGGCGCTGGATTTCACCACCCGTGACGCCTTGGGCATCAAGCCCGCACTGGATCGGCTGGCCGTTTTGAACGCCACCACCGATTTGGCCGCGTTCAACGCCAAGGCCGCCGACCTTGAGCTCAGCCTGTTCCCGCTGCCGTTCTCCGGTGGCGTTGAACCCGACATGAAGGACACCAGCCGCAACCTCTACCAGATCAGCGGCCCAAGCACCATCCTGCCGGACACGACCTACTACGCCGAAGGCAACGCGCAGGGTCAGGCACTGCTGAAGACCTGGACGGACATGGCGACCAAGCTTCTGGCCGCCACCGACCTGAGCGAGGCGGACCAGGCGAGCTACCTGGCGGACGCCTTGGCCTTTGACGCCGCCATTGCGACGCACGTCAAGAGCTCCGAGGAGTGGGCGGACTACCCGAAGGCGTACAACCCGCAGTCCTTTGAAGAGGTCGCCGCGCAGTTCGGCGACTTCGACTTCGGCGCCTTCACCCAGGAGAACCTGGGCGAGAAGCCGGCAACCATCATCGTTCAGGATCCGCGTTTTCTCAAGGAATTCACCCAGCTGTTCGATGCCGCGACCTTCACCCAGTACAAGCACTGGGCCTACGTGATCGAGCTGATCAGCCTGACCGGCTACCTCTCCGAGGACCTGCGCCAGCTCGGCGGCACGTACTCGCGCGCGCTGTCCGGTAGTCCCGAGGCCCCAAGCCAGATCAAGCACGCCTACCGCCTGGCGGACCGCTTCTTCTCCGAGCCAATCGGCATCTACTACGGCCAGACCTACTTCGGCGAAAAGGCCAAGGCCGACGTCACCGCGCTGGTGGAGCGCATGATTAGCACCTACAAGCGCCGCCTGACCAATTCCAGCTGGCTTTCCGCAAGCACCAAGGACAAGGCCGTGGTCAAGTTGAACACCATGGTCCTGAAGATGGGCTACCCGGACAAGGTTCAGGAAGTCTACAACCTGCTGAAGGTGGGGGACGCCGACCTCTTGACCACCGCGATCGATCTGGCGACCACGCGCCACCAGTACAACCTGGCGCAGCTGAGCAAGCCGGTCGACCGCACGACCTGGCTGATGCCGGGCCACATGGTCAACGCGTGCTACGACCCGTCCCGCAACGACATCACGTTCCCGGCCGCCATTTTGCAGGCGCCGTTCTACTCACTCGACCAGACGGCCAGCCAGAATCTGGGCGGCATCGGCGCGGTCATCGCGCACGAGATCTCCCACGGCTTCGACAACAACGGGGCCCAGTTCGACGAGTTCGGCAACCTGAAGGACTGGTGGCAGCCGGCCGACTACGCCCACTTCAAGGAATTGACCCAGGCGATGATTGACGAGTTCGACGGCCTGGAAACCGAGGCGGGCAAGGCCAACGGCAAGCTGATTGTGTCCGAAAACATCGCGGACGCCGGCGGTCTCGCCGCGGCGCTTGAAACGGCCCAGGGCCTTGACGACTGCGACCTGCGTGCCTTCTTCATCAACTGGTCGCGCATCTGGCGGCAAAAGGCGCGCCTGGAGCTTCAAAAGATGTTCCTGGCGGTCGACGTGCACGCGCCGGCCAAGCTGCGCGCCAACGTGCAGCCGCAGAACCTGGACGCCTGGTACGAGGCCTTCGACGTCAAGCCGGGCGACGGCATGTACCTGGCACCGGACAAGCGCATCACCATCTGGTAAGCCGACTCGGCAACACGAAAAGGCGTTTCCCCGCTGCGAGTGGGGAAACGCCTTTTTGGTGGGTATGCGGATATCTGCGGTCGCGGCCTGGCCCCCGTCGGGCGGGGCCAGACAACGCCGAGTCGTCTGCCTAAGCCCGGTCATGGTCAAAGTACGGTCCACGCCAGACAAAAACACCCGGCACGCGGCCGGGTGAGTGGCATATCTTGGTTAGACGGCGAGCTGCTTGAGCGCATCCGGACGGAAGCCGGCGATTGGCGCCATGCCGTCGGCCTCGAGGACCGGCACGGCCTGGAAGCCCTGGCCCTTGAGGTAGGCGATGTACTCGGGTTCGTCGTTGATGTTGTGCTCCGTGAACGGGATGTTGTGGGTCTTGAGGTAGTTCTTGGTCATGCGGCACTGCGGGCAACCGTTCTTGGTAAATACTGTGATGTTGGTCATTGTGCTCACTCTCTTCGCTTTTCTAGTAGCCCCAGCATACAACGACTGGTGCCCGTTGTCAATCGTGAGCCCCAAGATATTGTGGGCGCAAGATTTTCGCGCCGTTTGCGCCCAAAGGCCTATACTAGAGGTGGCGCAAGGCGCACACGAAGGAGGAAGCGTTCATGAAAGCGGACAAGCACATGGATCAAGAGGCAATTGTTGATATGAACGAGCAGCTGGTGGATTACGCGGGCAAGCACGGGCTCAAGGTCCCGGACCTGGCGCGCAGCCTGGCGGACGCGGCCAGCCCCGACCTGAGCGGCCTGGACGACCTGCTTCAAGACGGCGGAATCGGGCGCAAAATTTACCAGGATGTCGCGCAGGGCTACCTCGTCGACCGCTACCACCTGGCGGATGCGGAGCTGGCTACGGCGCGCGACCAGCTGGTGAAGACCGCGGTGACGTACCTCGGCCAGCACACCACGCAGCTGGACAACTGGCAGCGCTGAGTTCGTCTCACCACTTTTACCTAACAAAAAGGCCAAGCCGACTGTTGCGGCTTGGCCTTTGGTGTCTCTGGGTGCCGTCACAGAATCGGCGACAGCAGGCGTGAGCCGTACTGCTTGAAGCGCAGCCAGCGGCCCTGCGCCTCGATCTGGGCCGCGGTCAGCCGCCGGGCGTGCTTGAGGTCGGCCTCGAAAATGGCGGTCAGCTGGCCGGCGACACCGCGGTCGTAGATGAAGGCGTTGGCCTCGAAGTTCAGCTTGAAGCTGCGGATGTCGAAGTTGGCGCTGCCGACGCTTGCGATGCGGCCGTCGACCACCACCGTTTTGGCGTGGAGGAAGCCTTTTTGGTAGTGGTAGATTCTCACCCCAAAGCGGCTGAGGTAGTTGGCGTAGTACTGGGTTGCGCGGAAGATGAAGGGGTGGTCCGGCATGTCGGGAATCATCACCCGGACGTCGATACCGGCCAGGGCGGCGGTGATCAACGCGTCGATCATCGTGTCGTCGGGAATCAGGTAGGGGGTCTGGATCCAAACTGACTTAGCGGCGCTTGTGATCATCTTGACGTAGCCGTACTTGATCTGCTGGCCCTTGCTCTCGGGGCCGCTTGACACGATCTGGATCGGCACGCTGCCGCTTTCTGCGGCGCGGCCGGCCGGTGCGACCAGGTTGTACGGCTCCTCGCGGCTGTCTGCGACCGTGGCGTTCCAATCCATCAGAAACTGCACCTTGAGCGCCAGCACCGTGTTGCCGCTCACACGCAGGTGGGTATCGCGCCAGAACCCGAACTTCTTTTTGCGCGAGACGTACTGGTCACCGACGTTGAAGCCGCCGATGTAGCCGATGCGGTCATCGATCACCACGATTTTGCGGTGCAGGCGGTAGTTCAGGCGAAAATCCAGGAACAGGTGGCGCGACGAGAAGTAGGTCTCGACCTGGCCGCCGGCGTCGGTGAGCGGCCGCCACCACTTGGCGCTTGCGCCCTGGCTGCCCCAGGCGTCGTACAGCACCAGCACCTTCACGCCTTGCTGTGCCTTTTGGACCAGGAGGCGCTGCAGGGCGTTGCCCAGCTCGTCGTTGTAGATGGTGTAATACTCAACGAACACGTGGTCTTGCGCCGCCTGAATGTCTTGAAACAGCGCGGCGAACTTGGCGTCACCGTCCGTGAAGATGTCAACCGTGTTGGCGGAAAGCAGGGGCGCGCCGTCCGTGTTGAGAAACAGGGTAGTCAGCTCCTTGGACGCCTGCGACAGGGCGGCCGGCGGCAGCAGCCGGTTCTTGGCGTTCTCGCGCTTTTGCAGCTGCACGAACGCGTCGATCCCGTTGCGGTACTCGGCCTGAATGGCGCGCATCTTGCGGGCGGACAGGCCGCGCCCGGCGAAGAGGTAGATGCCAAACCCGATGACCGGCAGGAAGATCAGCACCAGAAGCCACGCCCAGGTGGTCGAGATGTCGCGGACCTCGCGCAGGACGGTGAAGACCGCCCCGGCGGTGTTCAGCACCAGGACGACGATGACGAAGACGGAGAGAATGGACATGGCGACCTCCTTGTTCAAAGCCAGGTTACTTACTTTTTTTTGAAAAATGCTTTACTTACTATTAGTTAGCTGGTAAACTAATGTCATTCAAGACAAAGGAGCTCTTATCTTATGACTAACGACCTGTTGAACCTGCTGAACCAACGCCGCACCATCTACGCCCTGGGCAAGGACGTCGCCTTGAGCGACAGCGAAATCGTTGACCTGGCGACCGACCTGATTCAGGCCACGCCGTCCGCCTTCAACTCCCAGACCGTCCGCGCCGTCTTCCTCTTCGGGGACAAGCACGACCAGCTGTGGGACATCGTGGTCAAGCGCCTCAAGTCCGAGGTGCCGACTGAGGCCGCGTACGAGAAGACCAAGGCGAAGATTGCTAGCTTCAAGGCCGCGCATGGCACGATCCTGTACTTCACGGAGACGGCGACGGTGCACCAGATGGAGAAGGACTTCGCGCTGTACGCGGACAACTTCGCGACCTGGGCGGAGCAGGCGCAGGGTTCCAGCCAGCTCAACGTCTGGACGGGCCTGGCCAACAACGGCATCGGTGCCTCGCTTCAGCACTACAACCCGCTGATCGATGACGAGGTCCGCGAAGCCTTCAACATCCCGGCCAGCTGGACGCTGCGCGCGCAGATGCCGTTCGGCTCCATCGAGGCTCCTGCCGGCGACAAGGACACCCTCAGCAAGGACGACCAGTTCAAGGTCTTAGACTAAGCTCGAGCCGTGCGGCGACGCACGGCTTTTTTGATACCAGAGCGGAGCACCGCGCACTTAGCGGGACGGGTTGCCTAGCGAGGGGACTTGGGCCGTATTTTGGCCCGAGTGCCCTCGCGTAGCAAGCCGCTCCCGCGTTGCGGTGCGCAGCTCGACGATACCAGAGCGCAGCGGGGCGCACTTAGGCCACCGACTAGCGTAAGGACAGCACTTGGGGCGTACTTTGCCACGAGTGCTGTCCTTAGCTGGACGAGTGGCCGTTGCCCGGCGCAGCTCGACGACACCAGAGCGGAGCACCGCGCACTTAGCGGGACGGGCTGCCTGGCCCGGGGGTGAGCCGCACTCGACCGCGTGTCCTACTCGAAATCCGCCTGCTGCACCGCCAGCCGCAGCCCCTGCTGCGCCAGCGCGTGCGCGTGATTCTGGCGGTCCGGCACCCACTGCCACAGTAGCAGGCCGAACTTTGGCACAAGCGCCTCAAGCTGCGCCACGTCATCGCCGTAGTGCTTGGCATAACGCTTGTCCAGCGCGTCGATCACAATCTTCGAATCGCTGTAGAGTGTCACGGCCTTGGTGCGCCGTTGCCCAATCAGCCGGGTCAGCCCGATGATCACGGCCTGGAACTCGGCGTCGTGGTTGGACATGACGCCAAGCGCCTGGTGGTACTGGTCGGCTCGGCCCCCCTCGACCGCTAGGATGCCGATGCCGCTGGGCCCGGGGTTGCCGCGGGTGGCGGCATCTGTGTAAAGTTTGAGCATGATACACCTTCCTTACCAGTCATTATACGCCAGCCGAGCGCGCTTCCGCCATCGCCGGCCGCCAATCCCGAACACTTGACGCGGTGGCGAAGGGCGAAGTGGCGTGTTACTATATAATCATTCAAGAGGCCAAGGGAGTGTTCGTGTGACTGACAAACGGTTCTTCGTCCAGCCGGACTGGCTGGACTTCTGCATTTTCTGGGCGTTGATCGTCAGCGGCGTGGCCCTTGCCGTCATCATCCAGATGGAGGTGGTGGGCTACGGCATCCCCAACCTGGTGGCCAGCAGGCTGCTGGTGGCGGTACTGCTCGTCGCCGCGGTGCAGGTGCTGCGGGCGCGGCTGATTGTGGGCGCCGGCGGCATCACCGTGCGGCGGCTGTCGCCGGCCAACACGCTGCACTTCGCTGCCGCCGACCTGCTGGGGGTGGCGCACACCGCGCACACGGTCAGCCTGACCACCCGCCAGTACGGGCGCATTCGCCTGGTCCACCTGGGCAAAACCGCAAAACTGTGCGCCGCGCTCGCCGCGGTGCAGGCCGCAAGCCAAGACGGCGCACACCGTCAGGAAGGAGTGTCCCATGTCTGACATTGAGATTGCACAGGAGAACGAACGCACCGAGATGAAGCCGATTCAAGAAATCGGTGCCGCCGTTGGCCTGACGGAAGACGAGCTCGAGCTTTACGGCCGCGCCAAGGCCAAGCTGAGCCTCGCCGCGCTTGCACGGCTGCGCCAGAAACCTTTGGGCAAGCTGGTGCTGGTCACCTCGATCAACCCGACGCCGGCTGGCGAGGGTAAGTCCACCGTGACCATCGGCCTCGGCGACGCCCTGCGCCTGCAGGGCAAAAACGCGGTGATCGCGCTGCGCGAGCCGTCGCTTGGCCCCGTCATGGGGATGAAGGGCGGCGCCACCGGGGGTGGGTACGCCCAGGTCGTGCCGATGGAGGACATCAACCTGCACTTCACCGGTGACATGCACGCGCTGACCACCGCCGTCGACACGTTGGCGGCCCTAATCGACAACCACCTGCAGCAGGGCAACGCCCTGAACCTCGACCCGCGGCGCATCACGTGGCGGCGGGTGCTGGACATCAACGACCGCGCCCTGCGCCACGTCACCATCGGCCTCGGCGGCCCGACCGCCGGCGTGCCGCGGGAAACCGAGTTTGATATCACCGTGGCCTCCGAGCTGATGGCCGTGCTGTGCCTGGCCAAGGACATCGCCGACCTCAAGGCGCGCATCGGCCGCATTGTGATCGGCTACACCTACGACCGCACCCCGATCACCGTGGCCGACCTGCAGGTGACCGGCGCAATCGCCATGCTGCTCAAGGACGCGATCAAGCCCAACCTGGTGCAGACGCTGGCGCACACCCCGACTTTGATTCACGGCGGGCCGTTCGCCAACATCGCCCATGGCTGCAACTCCGTTTTGGCCACCCGCACGGCGCTTGAGCTCGGCGACATCGCGCTGACCGAGGCGGGCTTTGGCGCGGACCTGGGGGCAGAGAAGTTTCTGGACATCAAGGTGCCGGTGCTGGGCAAAACGCCGGACGCCATCGTGATCGTCGCGACGGTGCGGGCCCTGAAGTACAACGGGGGCCAGGCGCTCAAGGACCTGACGACCGAAGACCGGCCGGCGCTTGCCAAGGGTTTTGCCAACCTGGCCAAGCACGTGGCAAACATGCGCCGCTACAACGTGCCGGTGCTGGTCGCCATCAACCGCTTTGCCACCGACACGGACGCGGAGCTGGCCGACTTGGTCGCGCTGTGCGCGGATGCCGGCGTGACCGCGGTGCCCGCCGACGTGTGGGGCAAAGGCGGTGCCGGCGCGCTGGGCCTGGCGACGGCTTTGACCGCCGCGCTGGACCAGCCGGCCGACTTCACGCCGCTGTACGACCCGGAAGAAGGCGTCAAGGAAAAGATTGCGCGTATTGTCACCGAGATCTACGGCGGCGCCGCGGTGGCTTACGACCACAAGGCGGAGCTCGCGCTGCGCACCATCGCCAAAAACGGCTGGGACAAGCTGCCGATCTGCATGGCCAAGACCCAGTACTCGCTGTCCGACGACCCCAAGGCGCTCGGCGCGCCAACCGGCTTCACCATCCACGTGCGCGACATCACGCCGCGGCTCGGCGCCGGCTTCCTGGTGGTCATGACCGGCAGCGTCCTGACGATGCCGGGACTGCCGAAGGTGCCGGCCGCCATGCGCATGGACCTGTCCGATGACGGCGTGATCTCCGGCCTGTTCTGATGGCCGCGGCCTTTCCCGCCTGCGATGCTGCGCTCTTGGCGCAGGCCAAGGCCGCCGTGTTTCCCAACACGCAGGGCTTCGTGCCAGGCGTTGGACCGCGGCACCCCCGCTTGATTCTGGTGGGGGAGGCGCCGGGCGAAACCGAGGTCGCCTCGGGCCACCCGTTCACCGGGCGCGCCGGGAGCAAGCTCGACATAATGCTTGCGGCGCTGGGGCTGACCCGCGATGCGGTCTTCATCACAATGGCCTTCCACCGCCGGCCGGTGAAAGCGCGCGGCAACGGGCTCGCCAACCGTCCGCCGACGCACGCGGAGATGCTGGCCGAGCCGCTGCTCGATGCCGACCTGGCCGCGTTCCCGACCGCACCGGTGCTTTTGATGGGCAACACCGCGCTGTGGCGGCTGTACCACGGTCGCGTCGCCGACTGGCAGGGCCAGGTGCTGCACGCGCCGCTGAGCCAAGTCCGCGGCGGCCGGCTGGTGCCCGGCCCCGTTCGGCGCTTTGGCGTCTGCGCCCACCCGGCGGCCTTGCTGTACCGCACGCAGACGCAAGCAGACACGCTGGCCGCGTTGGCCGGCTACACACACACTTTACTGGAGGCATTCGCTTGATCATCATCTACCTTGTTTTCGCCGCCGCCATGGTCGGGCTGGACCAGTGGGTCAAGGCCTGGGTCATCGGCCACATCGCGCTGAACCAGACCATCGGCTTCATCCCCGGCGTGGTGTCGTTGACCCACATCAAAAACACCGGCGCCGCGTTCTCGATGCTCGAGGGCCAGCAGTGGTTCTTTTACGTGATCACGGTGGTGTCGTTGATCATCGTGGCCTACCTCTGGCGCGAGGCGAACCGAAGCGTCTTTTACCAGGTCGGCCTGGCGCTGATTCTGGCCGGCACCATCGGCAACCTGATTGATCGCCTGCGCTTCCAAGAAGTCACCGACATGTTCCAGCTGGACTTCATGAACTTCGCGATTTTCAACGTCGCGGACGCCTGCCTGACCGTCGGGGTGATCATCGTGATGATCTACCTACTGTTCATCGAAGGGCGGCACAAGGCATGAGCGACTTCACCGTCACCACCGAGGCGGGGCGCATCGACAAGGTGCTGGCCGAACACGAGCCCGACCTGTCGCGCTCCCAGGCCGCCAAGTGGCTGGCCGACGGGGCGGTCCTAGTCAACGGCGCCACGGTGCCGGCCAAGTACAAGGTGCAGCCCGGTGACCGCATCGCCATCACGCCGCCGACGCCGGTGCCGCTGGAGGCGGTGGCGCAGCCGATGCCCCTGGACATCGTGTACGAGGACGACCAACTGCTGGTGGTCAACAAGCCGCAGGGGCTGGTGGTGCACCCGGCGCCCGGTCACCCGGATCAGACGCTGGTCAACGGGCTGTTGGCCCACGCGGACTTCTCCGCCATCAACGACGTGATCCGCCCGGGCATCGTGCACCGCATCGACAAGGACACCTCGGGCCTTTTGATGGTGGCCAAAACCCCGCAGGCGCTGGCCAGCCTCAGCGCACAGCTGAAGGCCAAGACCACGATTCGCGAGTACTGGGCGATCGTGCACGGGACCTTCCGCGAGGCGACCGGCACCATCGACGCGCCGCTGGGCCGCGACCCCAAGGACCGCAAGAAACAGGCGGTGGTGGTCGGCGGCCGGCACGCGGTCACGCACTTCACGGTGCTTGAGCAGTTCAACCGCTACGCCCTGGTCAAGTGCGTGCTGGAAACCGGGCGCACCCACCAGATCCGCGTGCACATGGCCTACATCAACCACCCGGTGGCCGGCGACTCGCTGTACGCGCCGCGCGTGACGCTGCCCGGGGCGGGGCAGTTCCTGCACGCCCGGACGCTGGGGTTCGTGCACCCGACCACCGGCGAGCTGTTGACCTTCAGCCGGGAGGTGCCGCCGCTGTTTGCGAAAACTTTGGCGGATCTGCGCGCCGGCATTGACAGAACCCAGAAGATACGCTAAAGTATGACTAACTTAACAAGCACCTTTAACTAAGTCCAGAGAGGCTCAGAAGGTAACGTCCCGCCGCGGCGGGAGACTAGGTCACGACTACGGTCGCCTTCTGCACCCATACTGGATGCAGGAGGCGATTTTTTTGTGCCGAGGGGCTTTTGAAAGGATGGAGAAGATGGCAAAACAAGTGGTGGACGAGGTAACGATGCAGCGGGCGTTGACGCGCATCACCTACGAGATTATCGAGCAAAACAAGCAGCTGGACGCGCTGGTGCTGGTGGGCATCAAGACCCGCGGCATCTACCTGGCGCAGCGCATCGCCGCGCGCCTGAACCAGCTGGAGGGGCTTGAGGTGCCGGTCGGCGAGCTGGACATTCGCCTGTACCGCGACGACGTGCACAAGGCGGACTACCGCCAGCTGCCGGACGTGACCGGCAGCATACTTCCGGTATCGATCACCGACAAGCACGTGATCCTGGTCGACGACGTGATTTTCACCGGTCGCACCATCCGCGCCGCGCTCGACGCCCTGATGGACCAGGGTCGGCCGAAGAAGATCATCTTGGCCGTCCTGGTCGACCGCGGGCACCGCGAGCTGCCGATCCGGCCGGACTTTGTCGGCAAGAACATTCCGACCTCGCGCCACGAGGAGATTAACGTGGCGGTCAAGGAAATCGATGGGCACGATGGCATCAGCATCGGCCAGTTAAAGGAGTAGCGCATGGCATACCGCAACGACGACGCAATCTTAGACATCCACGACCGCCCGAGCTTCGGGCACTGGATGGGGCTTTCGATTCAGCACCTGTTCGCGATGTTCGGCTCCACCGTTCTGGTACCGATTCTGGTGGGGCTTGACCCCAGCATCGCGCTCTTCTCAAGCGGGGTGGGGACGCTCATCTACATCCTGATCACCCGCGGCAAGATTCCGGCCTACATGGGCTCGAGCTTCTCCTTCATCGTGGTGATGCAGTCCTTGATGAAGGGCTTTGGCTACCCGGCAATCGCCCAGGGCACCGTCGCGGTGGGCTGCGTCTACCTGGTGGTCGCCTTGATCGTCAACTTCGCCGGCTCCTCATGGATCGACAAGGCGCTGCCGCCGATCGTGGTCGGGCCGATTGTGATGGTCATCGGGCTGTCTTTGGCCGGCACCGCCGCAACCGACGCGACGATGCGGACCATCAGTGCGACCAAGAGCGTGTACGACCTGCGCTACTTCGCCGTGGCGATCATCACGCTGGCCGCCACCATCATCTACAACATGTACCTCAAGAAGTTCATCAGCCTGCTGCCGATCCTGTTGGGACTGGTCACCGGCTACCTGGTCGCCATCGCCTTTGGCCTGGTCGACTTCGCGCCGGTCGCCAAGGCCGCCTGGTTCTCGCTGCCGGCCTTCCAGATTCCATTCATCAGCTACCACCCGCAATTCTACTGGGGCGCGATCATCTCGATGGCCCCGATCGCCTTCGTCACGATGACGGAGCACATGGGCCACATCATGGTGCTCGACGAGATGACGCACCGCAACTTCTTCAAGGATCCGGGCCTGAACCACACGCTGGCCGGGGACGGGACGGCCTCGATCATCGCCGGCTTCGTCGGGGGCCCGCCGGTCACGTCTTACGGTGAAAACATCGGCGTGATGGCGATGACCAAGGTCCACAGCGTCTACGTGCTGGGCGGCGCGGCGTTCTTCGCCATCCTGTTCGCCTTCATCGGCAAGCTGTCGGCCCTGATCCACACCATCCCAAGCCCCGTCATCGGCGGCATCTCCTTCCTGCTGTTCGGCGTCATCGCCTCCAACGGCCTGAAGGTGCTGATCGACAACAAGGTCGACTTCGGCCAAAAGCGCAACCTGATGATCGGCGCGACGATTCTGGTCATCGGCATCGGCAACGCGACGCTTCAGCTGGGCAAGTTCACGTTCAGCGGGCTGGCGCTGGCCACCGTCATCGGCATCATCCTGAACTTTGTCCTGCCGGCCCAAGCGGCCAACGAGGAGGCATAAAACTTGACTCTGCATGATTTTGTCTCGGCAACCCAGGTCAGCCCGGCGTTCGCCAATCAGCTGATCGACCGCGCCCAGGCGTTCCAAAAGGGCGCCGCACCGCTTCTCACGACGCCGTACTACGCCGCCAATCTGTTTTTTGAAAACAGCACGCGCACCCACACCAGCTTCGAGATGGCGGAGCGCAAGCTGGGGATGACGGTGCTGCCGTTCAACCCCGCGCAAAGCTCCGTCACCAAGGGCGAGACGCTCGAGGACACGCTGCGCACGCTCGCCGCCATCGGCGTTCAGGTCGCGGTGGTGCGACACCCCAAGGACGCGTACTACGCGCCGCTGCTTGAGGCCGACCTGCCCCTGCACCTGGTCAACGCCGGCGACGGCGCGGGCCAGCACCCGTCGCAGATGATGCTGGACCTGATGACCATCCGCGCCGAGTTCGGCCACTTCGCCGGGCTGCGCGTCGGCATCGTTGGCGATCTGACGCACTCGCGCGTCGCCCACAGCGACATGACGCTGCTGACGCAGCTCGGCGCTTCCGTGATGTTCGGCGGGCCGGCCGAGTGGTACACGCCGGAGTTCGCGGCGGTGGGGCCGCGCCTGGCCATGGCCGACCTGGTGCCGAAGTGCGACGTGCTGATGCTGCTGCGGGTGCAGCTCGAGCGGCTGAGCGGAGAGGAAACGGCGGGCTTTGACGCCGCCGCCTACCACCAGGCGTACGGGCTGACGGAGGAGCTGTACGAGCGCCTCGCGCCGCACGCAATCATCATGCACCCGGCGCCGGTCAACCGCGGCGTGGAGCTGGCCTCAAGCCTGGTCACCGCGCCCAAGAGCCGGATTTTCACTCAGATGCACAACGGCGTCTACATGCGCATGGCGATGCTCGAGGCGGTTTGCGCCAACGACTAAGCCAAGCTTAGAAAGGAAGAACACATGAACACGTTAATCAAGAACGCGATTGTGGCCGACCGCCACATCTTCAAGGGCGACATCCTGATTCAAGACGGCCGCATCACCGCACTCGGCGAGCACCTGGCGGCCCCGGCCGACGCCCGGGTGATCGACGCCGCGGGGGCGACGGTGATGCCCGGGCTGGTGGATGTGCATGTGCACTTCCGCGAACCCGGCTTCACGGACAAGGAAACCATCGCCACCGGGGCCGCGGCCGCGGCGCACGGCGGCTTCACCACCGTCTGCGCGATGCCCAACCTCAACCCGGTGCCGGACAACGTCGCCGACCTGACCAAGCTGATCGCCAAGAACCGCACGGACGCCAAGATTCACGTCGCGCAGTTCGCCGCCATCACCGAGGGCCTGCACTCCACGACCCTGACCGACTACGCGGCGATGAAGCAGGCCGGCGCGTTGGGCTTTTCCAACGACGGGGTGGGGGTGCAAGACGCCGCCACCATGTACAACGCGATGAAGGGCGCCGCCGCGGTCGACGCGCCGATCGTCGCGCACATCGAAGACATCGGCCTGGTCAACCACGGCGTGATTAACCAGGGACAAAAGGCCAAGGCGTTGGGCCTGCCCGGCATCAACCACGTCAGCGAGTCCGCGCAGCTGGCCCGCGACCTGACTTTGGCCGAGGCCACCGGCGTGCACTACCACGCCTGCCACATCTCCACTAAGCAGAGCATCGAACTGATCCGCGACGCCAAGGCCCGCGGCGTGCACGTCACCGCCGAGGCGACGCCTCACCACCTGCTGCTGGACGACGGCCACATCCCGGGCGACGACGGCATGTTCAAGATGAACCCGCCGCTGCGGGCCGAGGCCGACCGGCTGGCCCTGATGGACGGGCTGCGCGACGGCACCATCGACATGATTGCCACCGACCACGCCCCGCACACGGCGGAAGAGAAAAGCGGCGGTTTTGCGCACGCGGCCTTTGGCATCGTCGGGTCGGAAACCGCCTTTGCGCTGCTGTACACCAGCTTCGTGCGTTCCGGCTGGTGCACCCTGAAGGACCTGATCGGCTGGATGAGCACCAAGCCGGCCGACGCGTTCGGCCTGAGTGCCGGGCGCATCAGCATCGGCGCCCCGGCCGACCTCACCATCGTCGACCTCGACACGCCGTACCAGATTGACGCCAACGATTTTCTCTCCAAGGGGCACAACAGCCCATTCCTGGGGCGGCAGGTGTACGGCCGCGTGCTGTGGACCCTGGTTGACGGCAGCGTCGCGTACGCAAAGGAGGACCAGCAGTGAAGCGCTACTTAATCCTTGAAGACGGCAGTGTGTTCGCCGGGGAGGGCTTCGGCGCCCCGACCGTCACCACCGGCGAGATTGTGTTCAACACCGGCATGAGCGGGTACCAGGAGACCATCACCGACCAGAGCTACAACGGGCAGATCATCACCTTCACGTACCCCCTGATCGGCAACGCCGGCATCAACCGCGACGACTACGAAAGCATCAACCCGACGACCAAGGGCGTGGTGGTGCGCGAGGTCGCTCGCGTGACCGGCAACTGGCGCGCCCAGATGAGCCTCGACGAGTTCCTGCGCCGCAAGAAGATTCCGGGCATCTCGGGCATCGATACGCGCGCGTTGACCCGCATCCTGCGCGAGGCGGGAACCATGAAGGCCAGCATCGTCGATGCGGCCGATGACCACGCCTTCGACCAGCTGCGCGCCCTGGTGCTGCCTAAAAACCAGGTGGCGCAGGTCGCGACGACCAAGGCCTACCCGGCGCCTGGCACCGGCAAGAACGTGGCGGTGATCGACTTTGGCCTCAAGCACAGCATCCTGCGCGAGCTGTCGCGCCGCGAATGCAACCTGACCATCCTGCCGCCGACCATCACGGCTGCCGAGATTCTCGACTTGAACCCGGACGGCGTGATGCTGACCAACGGCCCCGGCGACCCCAAGGATGTGCCGGGTGCGCTTGAGATGATCCGCGGCGTGCAGGGCAAGATCCCGCTGTTCGGCATCTGCCTGGGCCACCAGCTGTTCGCGCTGGCCAACGGCGCGGACACCTTCAAGATGAAGTACGGCCACCGCGGCTTCAACCACCCGGTGCGCGAGATTGCCACCGGCCGCATCGACTTCACCAGCCAAAACCACGGCTACGCGGTCGACCCGGCCAGCATCGACCAGGATGTGCTCTTGGTCACCCACGAGGAGATCAATGACCACACCGTCGAGGGCCTGCGCCACCGCCTGTACCCAGCCTTTTCCGTGCAGTTCCACCCGGACGCGGCGCCTGGTCCGCACGACGCCGACCACCTGTTCGACGAGTTCATGGAAATGATGGAAGAGAACGCTCGGAAAGGAGCCAACCATGCCTAAGCGACAAGACATTCACAAGATTCTGGTCATCGGCTCCGGCCCGATTATCATCGGCCAGGCCGCGGAGTTCGACTACTCCGGCACCCAGGCCTGCCTGGCGCTGCGCGAGGAGGGCTATTCGGTGGTGCTGGTCAACTCCAACCCGGCGACCATCATGACCGACACCGAGATAGCCGACAAGGTCTACATCGAGCCCTTGACCGTCGAATTCCTCAGCCAGATTCTGCGAAAGGAGCTGCCGGACGCGATTCTGCCGACCATCGGCGGCCAGATTGGCCTGAACCTCGCGATGAGCCTCGCCAACGCCGGCATCCTCGACGAGCTGAACATCGAGCTGCTGGGCACGAAGCTGTCGGCCATCGACCAGGCCGAGGACCGCGAGCTGTTCAAAAACCTGATGCAGTCGCTCCACGAGCCGATTCCCGAGTCGACCATCGCCCACAGCTTTGAGGACGCCAAGGCGTTCGCCGAGACCATCGGCTACCCAGTCATCGTCCGTCCGGCCTTCACCATGGGCGGCACCGGCGGCGGCATCGCCAAGACCGAGGCGGAGCTTGCCGTCATCTGCGACAACGGGCTGAGCCTGAGCCCGGTTCACCAGGTGCTGATCGAGCGCTCGATTGCCGGCTACAAGGAGATCGAGTTCGAGGTGATGCGCGACGCCGCGGACAACGCGATCGTGGTCTGCAACATGGAAAATTTCGACCCGGTCGGTGTGCACACGGGCGATTCCGTCGTGTTCGCCCCGGTGCAGACCCTGACGGACAAGGAGGTGCAGATGCTGCGCGACGCGAGCCTGCGCATCATCCGCGCGCTGAAGATCGAGGGCGGCTGCAACGTGCAGCTGGCGCTTGACCCCAACTCCTTCAAGTATTACGTCATCGAGGTCAATCCGCGCGTCAGCCGCTCCTCGGCCCTAGCCAGCAAGGCAACCGGCTACCCGATCGCCAAGATGGCGGCCAAAATCGCCGTGGGCCTGACCCTGGACGAGATCAAAAACCCGATCACGGACGCGACCTACGCCCAGTTCGAGCCGATGCTGGACTACGTGGTCGCCAAGATTCCGCGCTTCCCGTTCGACAAGTTCGAGTCCGGCGACCGCACCCTGGGCACGCAGATGAAGGCGACCGGCGAGGTGATGGCGATCGGCCGCACCATCGAGGAGGCGCTGCTCAAGGCGGTGCGCGGACTCGAGGTCGGCGCCGTGCACCTGTGGCGGGCGGGGGATGCCGCGCTCACCGACGACGCGCTGACCGCCAAGATCGTCACGCCCAACGACGAGCGGCTGTTCTATCTGGCCGAGGCGTTCCGGCGCCAGTACACCATCGCGGAGCTCGCCGAGCTCTCGGGCATCAACCCGTTCTTCTTGGACAAGCTGTTGCACATCACCGAGCTTGAGGCAGAACTTGGCGCCCACCCCGGTGACCTGGACCTGCTGCGGGTCGCCAAGACCAACGGCTTTTCCGACGCGACGATCGGCGCGCTGTGGCACACCAGCGGCGATGCCGTGCGCACGCAGCGCAAGCAGGCGGGCCTGGTGCCCGTGTTCAAGATGGTCGACACCTGCGCCGGCGAGTTCGCCAGTTCGACGCCGTACTTTTACAGCACCTACGAAAAGGAGACCGAGTCCCACAAGGACAGCCGCCCGAGCGTCCTTGTGCTGGGATCGGGCCCGATTCGCATCGGTCAGGGTGTGGAGTTCGACTACGCGACCGTGCACTCGGTCAAGGCGATTCAAAAGGCCGGCTACGAGGCCATCATCATGAACTCCAACCCCGAGACGGTGTCCACCGATTTTTCCATCTCGGACAAGCTGTACTTCGAGCCGCTGACCATCGAGGACGTGCTGAACGTCATCGACCTGGAGCAGCCAACCGGGGTGATCGTGCAGTTCGGCGGCCAGACCGCCATCAACCTGGCGGCACCGCTGGCCGCGCACGGCGTCAAGATTCTGGGCACCAGCCTCGACGACCTGGACGCCGCCGAGGACCGCGACCGCTTCGACGCGATCATCAAGTCGCTGGGCATTCCGCAGCCGGTGGGCGCCACCGCCACCACCAAGGCGGCCGCCATCGCCATCGGCAACCGCATCGGTTACCCGGTGCTGGTGCGCCCGAGCTACGTGCTGGGCGGCCGCGCGATGGAAATCGTGCACAGTGAGGAAGAACTCGCCGGCTACATCGACCGCGCCGTGTCCGTCTCCAACGACCACCCCGTCTTGATCGACCAGTACCTGGTCGGCACCGAGTGCGAGGTCGACGCGATCACCGACGGCACCACCGTGGTGATTCCGGGCGTGATGGAGCACATCGAGCGCGCTGGGGTCCACTCCGGCGACTCGATGGCCGTCTACCCACCGCAGGACTTCGGCCCAGACATCCTGGATCAGATCGAGCACGCGACCATGGCCCTGGCCAAGGCGCTGCACTGCATCGGCATCATGAACATCCAGTTCATCGTCAACCACGGCAAGGTCTACGTGATCGAGGTCAACCCGCGTGCCAGCCGCACCGTACCGTTCTTGAGCAAGGTCACCGGCATCTCGATGGCCCAGCTCGCCACTCAGGCGATCCTCGGCCAGAAGCTGGCCGAGCTGGGCTTTGCCTCCGGCATCCAGCCGCTGCGTCCGGGCGTGCACGTCAAGGCGCCGGTGTTCAGCTTCTCCAAGCTCAACGCCGTCGACTCGATGCTCGGCCCCGAGATGAAGTCGACCGGCGAGGTGATGGGCTCCGACGCCACGCTTGAAAAGGCGCTTTACAAGGCCTTCGAGGCCAGCAACACGCACCTGCCAAGCTACGGCACCGCGCTGTTCACCGTTGCCGACGCCGACAAGCCGGAGGCCGTCGCCCTTGCCAAGCGCTTCCGCGAGGTCGGCTACCAGATTGTCGCCACCGCCGGCACCGCCGCCGCGCTCAAAAACGCGGGGATCAAGGTGACCACCATCGCCAAGCTGGGCGAAAGCGGGGAGAACGCGATTCTCGACGCGATCGCCGACAAGAAACTGCAGGTGGTGATCAACACCACCAGCGCCGACCGCGCCGCCACCAGCGACGGCTACCGCATCCGCCAGGCGGCGATTGCCCACGGCGTGCCGCTGATGACCAGCCTCGACACCGCCAGCGCCATCGTCCGCGTCCTCGAGTCGCGCGCGTTCACGACCCAGGCGCTGTAGTTGCCGGCCATACCCGGTCGTCCGGGCCCCGACCGGTCGATTCAGCCGGTCGAATCAGAAAGGAGTGCCACATTGCCACCCATCATTGCGTTAGATTTTGCCACCACGGACCAGGCCACCGCGTTCGTCCGTCAGTTTCCTGCAGGCGAGCGGCTGTTCGTCAAGGTCGGGATGGAGCTGTTTTACGCCGGCGGCCCCGGCATCATCCGCGAGCTGCAGGCGATTCGGCCGCTGGACATCTTCTTGGACCTGAAGCTGCACGACATTCCGCACACGGTCGAGCAGGCCGCGGCGCAGATTGGGCGGCTCGGCGTCGCCATGACCACCGTGCACGCCGCCGGGGGCAGCCGCATGATTGCGGCCGCCAAGGCGGGGCTTGAACGCGGCGCGGCGGAGGCCGGGGTGCGCCCGCCGAAGCTGTTGGCCATCACCCACCTGACCTCCAGCTCGCAGGCGATGCTTGCCTCGGAGCTCTCAATCACCGTGCCGCTGCCGGAGGCCGTGTCGCACCTAGCGGCGGTCGCGCAGGCGGCCGGGGCCGACGGTGTGGTCGCCAGCGCCCAGGAGGTGCCGCTGATTCGCGCGGTCACCCGCCCGGATTTTCTCATCGTCACGCCGGGCATCCGGCCGCAAAACGCCGCGGTCGGCGACCAGGTGCGCGTCGTCACCCCGGGGCAGGCCGCGCGCATCGGCGCCTCCGCCATCGTGGTGGGGCGGCCGATCACGCAGGCCGAAAAACCGCTTGCCGCCTACCGTCAGATCAACCAAGAATGGAGCCAATCATGATCGATTACGAAACCGCAATTGCCAAGGACCTGCTGGAAATCGGGGCCGTCACGCTCTCGCCGAGCGCCCCGTTCACCTGGGCCAGCGGGCTGAAGAGCCCGATCTACACGGACAACCGCATCACCATCTCCTACCCGGCGGTGCGCAGTCGCATCGCGGACGGGCTGGCCGCAACCATCAAGGCCGAGTTTCCGGACGCCGAGGTGATCGGCGGCGTCGCGACGGCGGGCATTCCGCACGCCGCTCTGGTCGCCGACCGCCTGGACTTGCCGATGGTCTACCTGCGCAGCAAGCCCAAGGACCACGGGCAGGGCAAGCAGATCGAGGGCGCGTTCACGCCGGGCCAAAAACTGGTCTTGATCGACGACCTGCTGAGCACCGGCGGCTCGGTGCTCAAGGCCGCCGCGGCCGCACAGAAAGAGGGGGCGGTGGTGATCGGCGTGGTCGCCATCTTCAGCTACCAGCTGCCGGCGGCGACGCAGAACTTTTCGGCGGCGGGCATCCCGTTCACGACGCTGACCAACTACACCAGCCTGATTCACGAGGCCAAGGCCGCCGGCACCATCGATGAAGCCGAGCTCGCGCTGCTCAAGGCCTGGCGCGAGGACCCCGCGGCCTGGGGCACGCGGTAGCGCGTCTCCGAATGTTCGGTGGCTAATCCACCAACGCTGGCCACTCGCTGCTGACTACAAACCGGCTTGGGTCTCAGCTAACCCCTTAACCAACAAAAACAGCTCCCCAACCCTGCGCACCAGGCGCAGGGTTTGGGAGCTGATTGCGTTTGGGTCACATCGTCGGCTTGCGGCGGTACTTCTCGACCAGGGCGGCGTCCGGCGTGACGGCAACGGTGCGCTGGCCCTCGTAAACCACGAAGCCCGGCTTGGCGCCGTTGGGCTTTCTGATCTTCTTGACCTCGATCCAGTCGACCGGCACGTTGGCGCTGGCGCGGCTCTTGGAGAAGTAGGCGGCAAGCGTCGCCGCGGCCATCAGCGTCGCGTCACTCGGGGCGGCCGAGTCGATGATGACGTGGGAACCCGGCACGTCCTTGGCGTGCAGCCAGATGTCGGTTTTCTTGGCCTTCTTCAGGGTCAGCTGGTCGTTTTGCAGGTTGTTTTTACCCACCCAGATCTTGGTGCCGTCCGGCGCATAGAACTCGTCGGGGGCGGCGACCTTGTGCTTGAGCGGCTTCTTGCCCTTCTTTTGAACCTTCAGGTAGCCGCCGTCTTGAAGCTCCAGGCGGATGTCTTCGAGGTCCTTGGGGCTTGCAATCTCGATCTGTGCGGCGATGCCGTTGAGGTAGTCGAGCTCGGATTGGTTCTCCGCCATCTGCTGGTTGACGTAGGCCACGGCGTTTCTCAGCTTCTGGTACTTGGCGAAGTACTTCTGCGCGTTTTGGGACGGGGAGAGCTGGTTGGACAGCGTGATCTCAAGCGGGCGCATCTCGTCGTAAAAATTCGGCAGGGTGACTTCGGTCATGCCGCGCTCGACCTGTGACAGGTACGTGGTCAGCACCTCGCCGCGGATGCGGTAGTCGTCTTGCTTCGCGCTTTCTGCCAGGGTCCTTGCCAGCTTTTTTTGCTTGCGGTTGTCCTTGTCGATCACGTTGTTGAGCACGTGGATCATGTTGCTGCCCTGGTTGTGGACGCGGTCGTGCTCCGCCTTTTGGACGTAGAAGCGATCGAGCATCTCGCTTAAGGTCGCGTACTGCTGGTCAGTGCCCGCCAGCGTCTGGTAAGGCGTAGCGGTGAAGGCGACCTTGGCGCCGGTGGTGATGGTCGGCGTCGGCTGGTCGAAGGCGGCCAAAAACGCGTCCCAGGCGGCGTCGGCGTCGCCCACCTGAAGCCTTGCGGCGAGCTCCTGCGCGGAATCGACGGCCAGCCCCTGGTAGTGGCGCTGCAACAGCTTTGCCAGGGGCAGCTCGGTGGTTTTCATCAGCTCGCGGTAGCCGCGGCTGGGGTCTTGAAACGGGTCGACCTTGTCTTGAACCGGCGGGGCGACGTACTGGGCGCCCGGCATCAGCAGCCGGTAGCGGTTCTGGTCCGGGCTGACGTGGTGGATCAGGTCCAGGATGCGGTTGGCGTTCAGGTCGACCAGCGTGATGTTGGAGTGGCGGCCCATCAGGTCGATCACCAGGCGCAGGCTGAGGTCGTCGCCGAGCTCGTCTCTGGCGGCAAAGTCCAGGTGCAGCACGCGGTCGTTATCGACCTGCGCCAGCCGCTTCAGGGTGGCGGAGGCGAGGTACTTGCGCAGCGTCATCGTGAAGGTCGTCGGTACCGCCGGGTTGCTGTAGGGAATCTGTGTGATCTGCACGCGCGCGTACTCCGGGTGCGCGGACAGCAGAAGCGGCCAGGTCTTGCGCTCGGCGCGGATGCCGAGGATCACCTCGTTGGCGTAGGGCTGGGTGATTTTGTTGACGCGGCCGCCGACCAGCTTGTCGGCCAGCTCGCGCGCCATCGCGTGGGTGAACATCCCATCGAATGACATAAGTGCCTCCTTTGGATCGCCCCAATCTCGAGGCGTCATCATGCCTATTATTGTAACGTTTTTCGCCAGGCGGCGCAAAAGGGCGGGGGACGCGGCGAAAATCGTTCAAAAATGCCGGGTTTCATGGTATGGTAAAAGCAGTAATTTTTACGCAAAGGGTGAGACGATATGAAGATCGCGGTCGTTACAGACAGCACGGCGTACCTGACGCCGGCACAGGTTCAGGCGGCGGGCGTCACCGTGGTGCCGATTCCGGTGATCCTGGACGGCAACGTGTACGACGAAGGCAAGGACATCACCTCCGCGGCGTTTTACGAGAAGCTGCGCGGCGCCAAAACCTTCCCCAACACCTCCCAGCCCCCGCTCGGTGAGATGCTCAAGCTCTACCAAAACCTCGCCAATGAGGGCTACGACACCATTTTGAGCATCCACCTGGCCAGCACCATCTCCGGCTTCGTGAACACGCTCAAGGCCGCGGCCAGCGAGGTCCAAAACGCCAAGGTCGTGGTCTACGACTCGCAGATCACGGTGATCCTGATGGGCGAGCTGGTGCTGACGGCGGCGCGCATGGCCCAGGCCGGCGCGGACATCGACACGATTGTGGCCGCGCTCGACGACCTGCGCGCCACCATCGGCGAGTACTTCATCGTCAACGACCTGCAAAACCTCGTGCGGGGCGGCCGGCTGAGCAACGCTGCGGGCTTCATCGGCGGCATGCTCAAGATCAAGCCGCTTCTGACCTTCGACGACGACTCGCACAAGATCGTCGCCTTCGAGAAGATTCGCTCGCTCAAGAAGGCGTACGGCCGCGTCGAGGACCTGTTCGAGGCC
This sequence comes from Lacticaseibacillus kribbianus, assembly GCF_020180945.1. Lineage (GTDB taxonomy): Bacteria > Bacillota > Bacilli > Lactobacillales > Lactobacillaceae > Lacticaseibacillus > Lacticaseibacillus kribbianus. The sequence continues at coordinate 887,625 of NZ_JAIPUL010000001.1, forward strand.
GCGCTTGCGACGGTCGACTACCCGGTCAAGGCTTGGATCATCGACGCCAACGACCCCGAGGCCGGCGACGCGTGGCTGGCCGAGATGCAGGCGCGCTTCCCGGCGGTCAACTGGGGGCGCTCCTACTTTGGGCCGGTGATCGGCACGCACCTCGGGGAAAAGGCGATTGCCCTGGCCTGGATTCGAGACCAGGCCGCGACGCGCTAGCGATTTCCAAGCCGTTCAAACCGGCCGAGGCGCAGCGTAAAGCCGTGCAGCCTCGGCTAGTAATGGCCAGTGTCGGCCACGGCTTGACGGCGCGCGGCGCGCACATGACGACCCTGGCGGCCGGCAGCAACGGCTCACTGGGTCGCGGCTGCCGGCCGTTTTGGTGCGCCGGGCGACGAGACATCACAAACTACTTCTTACTTGGTCAGCTTTTTGTTATAGTAAGGGCGGACGGCACGCGCTGCCGCCACGACTAAGTTGGAGGCATTCCCATGTTCATTGAAACCCCGCAGCCGACCGGCCGGATTCTGTCCAGTCGTGAGGTCTACACCGGTCCCATCTTCTCCGTCGTCAAGCAGACCATCGACACGCCGGACGGGCTGCGCGTGACGCGCGACCTGATCCGCCACGCCCAGGCCGTCGCGCTTTTGGCCATCACGCCGGACGACCGGGTGCTGGTCAACCGCGAGTATCGCGTCGGCGTTAACCGCGAAGCCTTCGCGCTGCCGGCCGGCCTGATCAACGCCGGCGAGGACGTGCTGACCGCCGCAGCGCGCGAGCTGACCGAGGAAACCGGCTTTGTGCCCGGCGCGCTCACCGAGATGTGCGCCGTGCACTCCAGCGAGGGCATGACCGACGAGCTGGTGCACCTGGTGCTCGCCCGCATCGACCCGGCGGAAACCACGGCCAAGCACTTCGACCAAGACGAGTTCGTCCAAAGCGCGCTGGTGCCGCTGGATGAGGTCGTCGCGGCGGTCAAGGCCGGCCAGATCACCTCCGCCCAAAGCGTCAGCGCCCTCGGCTACTACCTCGCCTTCGTCCGTCACTAACCCAGATTGGAGCTCGTTTTGCAAAACATCAAATTCATCGCCACCGACATGGACCACACGCTGTTGACCGAGGCCGGGGCGCTGCCGCCGCACTTTGAGGACTACCTGGACCGCCTGGAGGCTTTGGGCATCCAGTTCGCCATCGCGTCGGGCCGGCCGCTGTACACGCTGCGCAACCTTTTTCCCCGCCACAAGGATCGCCTGACGCTGATCGCCGACAACGGCGCCGTCGTGGCGCACCGCGGCCAGATTCTGGACAAAACGCTGATGCCGACCGCAGACTACCAGGAGATTGCTCAGTTCGTGGCGGCCAACACCGACGGCCGACCGCTGGTGTGCGGCCTCGACGCGGCGATTGCGGCCGAATCCGACCGGCAGTACGACGCGGTCTACCGCGAGTTCTACCACAACCTCGACTTTGTGCCCGACCCGGCCGCGTGGACGGGCGAGGCGAACAAGGTGACCATCTACCTGCCCAAGGGCGACGCGCAGGAGACCTTTGCCGCCCAGATCGCGCCGAGGTACGGAGCGCGCTTTTCCGCTGCCGTGTCCGGCCCGGTCTGGATCGACATCATGATGAAGGGCGTCAACAAGGGCACCGCGATTCAGGCCATTGGCGAGAAGCTCGGCATCGCGACGGCCGACATGATGGCCTTCGGGGACACCTTCAACGATGCGGAGATGCTGGCCACCGTCGGTCACGGCTACCTGGTGGCCAACGCCGCGCCGGGCATGGAACAGTACGCCAAGTACCGCACCGCCAGCAACGCGGAGTACGGCGTGCTGCAGGTGCTCGACCAGGTCATCGCGGCCCACCAATAGGAGGCAATCGCATGGAGCTTCACAACGTCAGCATCCAACTTGCCGACTACACCGAGTACAACCTGTACATGATCCGCCACAGCCACAACTGGCTGGTGCAGGTCGCCAATTACGCAGGTCCGGTGCTGGGCGTGCTACTGCTGGCCTTCGCTGGCCTGTTCGCGTGGCAGGGGCGCCTGGCAGAGGCCGCACTCTACCTAGTGCTGGCCGTCCTGCTGCTTCTGGTCACCCTGCACGTGGCCCTGCGTTGGCAGGCGCGCCGCGAGTTTCGCGCAACCAAAAACGCCGCGATGTTCGAGTCCCGCGACCTCGTGATCGACGACACGGGCATCACCGTGACGTCGGCGCACGCGACCAGCCACGCCGACTGGGCGAGCTTCCTGAGCGTGGGCGAAACCGACCGCGTCTTCGTGCTGCTGGTCGCCAAACGGATGGCGCAGCTACTGCCAAAGGCCGACCTCGACGCGGCGCAGCTGACCGAGCTGCGCGCGCTTTTCACCGCCCACGTGGCGGACGTCAAGCTGATGAATGAGGGGGTGGCGTGATGCAAGACCTGACAATCAGCCCACTGCAGGGGCTGCCGACCCTGGTTGCCGGCCAGGCGGTGTTTGCGGCGCTGAAAAAGCAGGGGGCCCAGGGCTTCTTAGTCGCAGACGCCGCGCCGCTGGCCGTGGTGGTCACGTGGCGCAGCCGCCGGCACCCAAAGCTCTTGCGCTTCACCTGCGCCTGCACCAAGGCCGGGCTTGCGACCCCGCCCGCGGCGCTGGCCGACGCGGTGGTCAGCACCGCGATTGCCGCCGCCAAGGCCTTTCGCGCCGCGGGCATTCTGCTGACCGCGACGGCGGCGACGCCGCTGATCGGCGACATGGTGTCCCGCGGCCTGCGCCGCATCGCGACCGTCTACCAGCCGCGGCTGAGCCTCGCCCAGGTGGCGGTGCCAAGCCACGCGCTGCCGGCCGGTGCCGCGCTGCTGTCGGCGACGGGCCTCGCCCAGTCGCCCGCTGTGCTGGCGGCGCTGCGCGAGCGGGCGCAGGCGGCCTACGCTGCACAGCACCCGCTGGACCCGGTGAACCCCGCGGCCGTGGCGGCGCTGTCGCCCAAGCTGGCAGACCTTGTGCCGGACATTCCCGTTGCGCTGCACCGCGGCGACGAGCTCCTGGCCTTTTGCCTCGTGCACCCGGTCAACGCCGACACGGCGAAGCTTGGGCTGACCTGGGCTGCCGACCCCGCCGACCTGACCGCGCTGGCCGAGCAGACCCTGAGCACCCTGGCCAGCAGCTTTGGCTGGCTGACCGGCGCGGTGTCAGACCTCGATCCGGCCGCAGTGCAGGTCGCCCGCATGCTGAACCAGCCGCTGGCGCCAGAGGTGGCCAAGTACGTGATGCTGTTCTAGACTGTAGCCAAAAGGCGGCGGTCCTCCTAGTCCGGAGGGCCGCCGTCTTTTCGCGCTCAGCGCTGCATAATGATTTCGTCCAGCGGACCGTAAGGGGTGGCGGTGCGCACCCGTTCGCCGGTGCAGGCGAAGCCGCGTCCGGTGTACAGCCGCTGCGCGTTGGCGTTGGCCTCAAGCACCACTAGGTACACGGTGGGCTGTGTCAGCCGGGCCAGCGCCGCGTCGAGCAGCCGGCCACCGACACCCTGGCCCTGGTAGGCCGGCAGCACATACAGCGAGTAGACCTCGCCCTGACCGGCGCGCTCGGGCCGCCGCGCCGGGCCGTACGCGCAGACGCCGACGGTTTCACCCCGCGCCGTTTTGGCCAAAAAGGTGGTGGCGACACGCCGTTCGGGGTGCCACGTCGCCGCGGTCAGGCTGGCGAGGTAGGCGGCGGGCACCATGCCGCGGTACGCCGCGCGCCAGGTGGTCAGGTAGACGGCGGCCACCGCGGCGAAGTCGTCGTCAACGCTCGCAGGAACAATTCGGATGTCGGTCATGAGACTCACTTCTTTCTTTATTAGAGACATTATAATACAATGACAACTGAACGGGTACCTGACGCGGCAGCAGGCCCGACGAATGGGGGACGTCACATGGACATCAACGAGCGCAACCTGCGCAAGCTCAGCACAAGGCCGGATCCGCTGCACTTCACGCCGCGGCAGGTCGACTGGCTGCTCGATCACATCGGCGACTTGGACGGCGCGGTGCGCGACGACCTCGTGTCCCAGCTTTTGGCTCGCGGCTTTGTCGCCGGCGGTTTCACCCAGGAACAAAAGCAGGCCATCGCGGCGCGGGTCACGGCGGGCAATGGGCTGTTCGCCGGCATCGCCGAGCCGGTCGGCGATCGCGTGTTCACGCGCACCTTCACCGCGCTATTGGGGCAGCTGTTGCTGAGCACAGACCGCACCGAACCCTTTTTGACCACCGCGCAGCGCGAGATCTGGCTGACCTGGGCGCTGCGCTACCTGCAGACCGAGCAGGACTGGCGGGCGTTCGTGCCCGGTCACGGCTGGGCGCACGGCATCGCGCACGGCAGCGACCTGCTGGCGGCGGCGGTTGCGGTACCGACCAGCGGCGAGGCCTACGCCAAGGCGGCACTGCTGGCCGTCACCGACGTTTTGGACCGCCTCACCACGCCCTTTGAGGCCGACGAGGAGGAGCGCCTGGCGATGGTCGTGCTGCAGGCCGCCGCGGCGCACCCGGAGGGGGTGCGCCAGTACCTGATCCGCACCGATGCGGCGCGCTGGGAGGCACAGGCGGCCGGACCAGACCCCGAGCCGTACTACCGGCTGGCGGCGTGGCAGCGCATCCTGAAGACGCTGTACTTCCTAAGTAACCCGCTGCGAGAGACGGTGACCCCGCTGATTCGCCGCTACTACAAAGCGTCCGGCTACCCGGATGCGCTGGAGGCCCCATCATGAACCTGATTTTTGCCCCGCTGACGCAGGCGAACGCGCTGCGCATCGCCGATGACTGGCACTATCCGGCGCCTTACGATTTTTACGACATGACCGCCGACCCGGAGGACTACGCCGAGCTGATCGACCCGGCCGCCCGCGGCGACCAGTACTTTCAGGTCACCGACGAGCGGGGCGCCCTGATCGGCTTCTACGCGGTGATGCCGACTGCGACGCCCGGCGTGCTTGAACTCGGGCTGGGCATGGCGCCGGCGCGCACCGGTCACGGCGACGGCGGCCGCTTCCTGGCGGCGGTGCTGGCGGATGCTCGCAGCAAGTCCGCCTGTCGCGAGATTCTGCTGGACGTCGCCGCGTTCAACACTCGCGCGCAAAAGGTTTACGCGCGGGCCGGCTTCACCATTGTCCGAACACACGTTCAAGAAACGAACGGCGGGGCGTATCCATTCATCGAGATGCGGGCTGCGTTCGGCGACGACTAGGCACTGCCAGACTTGCACGTTCACCCGGAGCAGCCTGGGCCTCGGCGTGCACCTGGATTACGACTGGGAGTGCAATGCGACGCGATTGCAGCCGTGCGCGCACAGCCGACCAGTCGAGATCTGAAAACGTCGCGCGATGCCAAATTCGGTTGGGTTCATGCCTACCATAACCGTGAATAACCGTGAATCGAAAGCTGACTGCAGCACCGGCACCGCAATCGACGGCCACGCCAGCGCAGAAGCCGCGCGTGCTCGCGCACAGCACAATCAAAAGTGGCACGGTAACGCGTGGATACGCCCAAATTGACGCCCGAGCGGCCTGATCCAGCGCAGAACGTCAACACCGATGGCCAGCATTGCGGCACCGGGGTCGTCGCCATCGGTAGACGGATTCTTGCACGCACAAGAGGGGGGACGACCGGCAATAAGTTGCCCAGTTTTCGCCTTCTTTTTAGTTAACATAATACATATTATACGAAGTAACGTAATCGGACGAATTGAAGGGCGAATCAGCCTGCTGCTGCGCATGCTGCCGTCGCGCCGCAATCATCAATCGCTCGCCAAGCCAATCAGTCCGCTTTGCCTTCGTCGTGGCTTCAAATCCTCCAGCCGCTCATCCAGTTCTTCCGTCAGTCTTCGGCTGACGCCGCATGGTCACTCGCACGACTGGCGACGCTCATCTGAAACCAAGCACCAACTGTCGTGATGCTCTCGGTGCTTCTTGCGCTGACAGCGGCCTGTGCGACACGTTGACCATCTCTTTGCCATGACCAGTTCATCTCGACACTCAGGCGCGACTCTCAGCACCGGCATCGATCAGCGGCTCGAATCCTGTGAACTTGCGCCAGCCACACATGGTTACGGCCGGTGCTGATCACGCGTTCCTCGCTGATTGGCTTCGCCGGCGCGGCGCGTCACCGATCGTTGAGCTAGCCAGACGCTCCAGCCACACGCAAAAAGCTCGCTTCAGACGCTGTGGCGGCGTCCGAAACAAGCTTTTGCTGACGATTAGCGGTTTGCCGCTGCCTTGCGCACCAAGCATTAGGTTGTGCGCGGCCGATTGTCTCAGTCGACCGAGGAGAAGCTGGCGATGGTGTCGGCGTCCAGTCGGCGCAGCAGCTCATTGACCAGCTGCGTGGAGGCCTGGAAGTCTGCCAGCGCCGTGAAGTTGAAGGCGGTGTGCTCGTAGCGCACCGGAAGGCCGACGACGATGGTCGGAATGCCCTTCCAGTAGCCGATGGCCGCCCCATCCTGTCCCCCGCCGGTGCGGACCGCGCGGGTGTACGGCAGGTGCAGCTCGTCGGCCAGGTCGGCGGTGAACTGCTGGAACTGCGGGTTGGCGATGTAGGTGGTGTCAAGGTCGCGCAGCATCGGGCCGCCCTTCATCCGGGTCTGGCTCAGCCAGTCGGGCTCGAAGGTGTCGTCGGCCGGCACGCCTTCGTAGACGATGGCGAGGTCCGACTCGACCTTGCGCGCCGTCACGTAGGCGCCGCGCAGGCCGACCTCCTCTTGGGTCGAGAGGCCCGCAACCACGTCGACGTTCAGGTTTTCGCCGTCAAGCGTCGCCAGGGTGTCGATCATCGCGGCGGTGCCAATGCGGTCGTCGAAGGCCTTGCCGAAAAACATCCCGTGCGCGGCGTCGTACTGGCAGTCCACCGCCGGCACGATCGGGCAGCCAGTGTCGACCGCGAAGTCATTGATGGTTTCTTCGCGGCTGGTGCTGCCGATGTCGACGGACATCTCAGCAATCTGCGGCACCGCGTTGCGCTCCGCGGCGGTCATGAAGTGCGGCGGCTTGGTCGCCACGACGCCGGGAATGTACTCGCCGCGCTTGTTGCGCACCATCACGCTCATCGCCGGCACGTTGGTCGGCACGAATCCGCCGAGGGTGACGAACTTCAAAAGGCCGCTCGGGCGCACGGCCTGCACCAGCAGGCCGACCTCGTCGGCGTGGGCGTCGAGCTGAACCACCGGCAGTTTGCCGGTGTTGCCCTTGCGACGGGTGATCGCGTTGAACATGCCGTCGATGGTGGTGTCGCCGTAGTCCTTCACGGCGTCGCGGTACAGCCGAATCACGGGCTGCTCGAAACCTGACGGGCCGAACGCGTTGGACAGGTCTTTGATGAGCTGAATCTGCTTCGTGGTATCCATGGAATCTCCCCTTTTTTCACAAAAAGCCCGTCTCCGGGCTTCCTTGCTACGCTTCGTAGGCTGCCTGCAGTGGCGGCACAACCTGCTTCTTGCGGGACACGACGCCGGGCAGTGCCAGGCGGTGATCCGCGTCGAACTTGACCCCGAAGGCGGCCTCGAGCTTGTCGAGGTCGGCGCCAAAGGCCAGGCCCAGGGAGTTGGAGTTCAGGATGTCGGTGGCAATCAGGACGAAGGTGTCGTAGCCGTTCTTCTCGGCCTCGGCCTTCAACGTCGCCTCGATGGCGCCTTGGCGCGCCTCGATCTCGCCGAGGTCCACGACGTTGACCTGGCCGATGCGGACGGTCTTGCCCGCCATGGTGAAGCTCTTGGCGTCGCCTTCGACGATGTCGAGGTCGGACTTGGCGGCCAGGTTGGTGCCGGCCTTGAGCATCGCCAGGCCGTACTGCTCCAGGTCGATGCCGGCGAGCTTGGCAAGCTCAGGCAGCACGCGGCGCTCGAGGTCGGTCGTGGTTGGGCTCTTCAAAAGCAAGGTGTCGGAGATGATGCCGCTGGCCATCAGCCCGGCGAGCTGCGCGGAAATGGTGAAGCCGTGCTCCTGGAACATCTCGTAGATGATCGAGTTGGTGCTGCCGACCGGCTCTGCACGGTAGAACAGCGGTGCCGCGGTGTTGAAGTTGGCGATGCGGTGGTGGTCCACCACGGCCGTGACGGTAACGTCCGCGATGTCTTCAACGCTTTGCTGCGGCTCGTTGTGGTCGACCAGCATCACGGTGTCCGTCTCGGTGGCCGCGGTCTTGATCACGCGCGGTGCCGGCTGCTTGAAGTAGTCCAGGACGAACTTGGTCTCGTCGTTGGGCTCGCCCAAAGCCACCGCCTCGACGTCCGGGTTGCCGAGCTGGCGCTGGAACTCAGCGAAGCTCAGGGCGCTGGTCAGCGCGTCGGTGTCGGGGTTTTGGTGGCCAAAAATCAATGTCGTCATGATTGAATCTCCCTTGTGGTATCAGTTTTTACTCATTCAGTTTAACACGGTTCTCCGCCACCCGCGACAGGTAATCCTTCTCATCAAGGTAGCGGTCAAAGCCCTCGAGGAACTGCGCGACGCGCGGAATCTCGTCTTTGCCCTTGCGGTAGACGAAGGCCAGCTCGAACGTGATGGCCGGGTCGAAAGCCACGGCATGGGCGTGGATCTGCTCCTGGTGGGCCTGGTAAAAGGAGTTCGGCAGCGCCGTGTTCACCCCGGTACGGTTCAAAAACTGGGTGATCTGGTACGGCGTGGTGAACTGCGCGACGCACTGCGGGTAGTCCACCATCTGGTTCTTGTAGGCCTCCTTGAGGATGTGGCTCAGAAAGTAGCTCTCCGGGTACGTGACCCACGGGTTTTCGATGGTGTCGTTGAAGTGCACGCGCTTGCGCTTGGCGAGCTTCTCGCTGTGGTGCAGGAATAGGAGCTGCTCCTCGACGATGCGCCGCGATTCGTACGGCTTCCAGTTCTTGATCGTGTCGTCCGGCAGGTACATGATCGCCAGGTCGATCTGGTTGTTTTCGAGGTGCTCCCAGATATCGTGGCGCGTCATGTTGAGCAGCACCACCTCGACGTCCGGGTTGTCCAGGTAGTACTCGGAGATGAAGCCGGTGAAGGCCGAGTCCTCGACGGACGCCAACAGCCCGACGCGAATCGTCCCGGTGTTGGCGTTGCTGGCCTGCTGAATCTCGTCGGTCGCGCGGTTGAGCACGTCGTAGATGTCGTGGGTGGCGCTGAGCATGGTGCGCCCGGCGTCGCTCAGGTGCAGCTTCTTGCCGACCGAGTAGAACAGTGGGGCCCCAACCGTCCGCTCCAGCTTTTTGATCTGCTGGGTCAAGGCGGGCTGGGTGATGCCCAGAAGCTGCGCCGCCTGGGTGTAGTTCATGGTCTCGGCAAGCTGGAGGAAATACGACAGTGTCTTGGAGGAAAAAATGCTGTCCTGCTTAGTCTTCATCATTGAGCCCTCTTCTCACGCGCGACTCGCGCTTTTTTAACGTAACGTCTGACTTAATAATAAGATAACGAAAAAGAAGACGCAACTAATTTCTGCATCTTCTTATCGTATCTAAAAGTTGGAGGGGCTTACTTCTTCGGCCGCCAGGTCTTCCAGGCGGTGTAATCGTCGGTGTGCAGCAGCTTTTCGGCGTTCTTGACCCGCGCGGCGGTCGGCGGCTCGATGCCTTCCAGCGGGTACGTGATGCCCAGCTCGTGGTACTTCTTGACCCCGAGCGTGTGGTACGGCAGCACCTCGACCTTCTGAATGTTGTGCAGCGTCTTGATGTAGTCGCCGAGCTCCGCGAGGTACTTGTCGTCGTCGGTGCGCTCCGGCACGAGAACGTGGCGGATCCACATGTCGCAGCCGTTAGCCGACATCCACTGGATCATGTCCAGGATGTTCTCGTTGCCAAAGCCGGTGAGCTTCTTGTGCTCGGCGGAGTTGATGTGCTTGATGTCGACCAAAGAGACATCGGTGACCGCCATCAGCTGCTTGAACTTGGAGAACCAAGGCTCGTCTCGGGTGAACGGGTTGCCGGAGGTGTCCAGGCAGGTGCTGATGCCGCGGGCCTTGGCCTTGGTGAACAGGTCAAGCAGAAAGTCGATCTGCACCAGCGACTCGCCGCCGGAGCAGGTCAGACCGCCCGTCTCGCCCCAAAAGGCCTGGTAGCGCTCGCAGTCGTCGAGCAGCTCGTCTGCGGTCATCTCGTCGCCGACGCCGATGTTCCAGGTGTCTGGGTTGTGGCAGTACTGGCAGCGCATGCGGCAGCCCTGCAGGAAGATGACGAAGCGGATGCCGGGGCCGTCGACGGAGCCGAAGCTTTCGACCGAGTGGACGTAACCCTTGACCGGCCCCTCTTGTTCAAGCCCCACCTGATCCAGAATGTTCAGCGGACTGCTGCTGTTGTCGAATAATTTCATCGTTCTTCCTCCATTTCGTGAAGCAAACGGTTTTGGCCACAAGCGGCAAAACTTGCCGCCTCTGGACAAAACGGGAGCCATGGGCTCCCGTCTGTCGTGCATGACTGTTGGTGACTACATCTCTTCGAAGAAGGTCCGGGAGATGACGTCGTCTTGCTGTTCCTTGGTCAGGTCTGCGAAGTAGACGCAGTAGCCGGACACGCGGACGGTCAGGGTTGGGTATTCTTCAGGGTGCTTCTGGGCATCGATCAGGGTCTCCTTGTTGAAGACGTTGATGTTCAGGTGCATCCCGTTGTTGGCCATGTAACCGTCGATCATGTTGACCAAGGTGTCCTTGCGGGTCTCGTCGTCGTGGCCGAGGGTGTTAGGCGTTACGCCGAACGTGTTGGAAATCCCATCGGTTGCGTAGTGGTACGGGATCTTCGCGGTGGACATCAAGGAAGCCAGCGCACCGTTCTTTTCGGCGCCGTATGCCGGGTTGGCACCAGGCGAGAATGGCAGGCCACGCTTGCGGCCGTTCGGGGTCGTCCCGGTGTTCTTGCCGTAAACGACGTTGGACGTGATGGTCAATACGGAGGTGGACAGCTTAGCACCGTGGTACAGGTGGTGCGTGTTCATCTTGTTGTAGAAGTACTTGATGAGCCACTTGGCAATGTTGTCGGCGCGGTCATCGTTGTTCCCGTAGCGTGGGTAGTCGTCGTTTTCAACTTCGAAGTCAACGGCAACGCCCTTCTCGTCGCGGATCGGGTGAACCTTACCGTACTTGATCGCGGAGATGGAGTCAACGGCGTGGGAGAAGCCGGAGATCCCGGTGGCGAAGGTGTAGTCAAGGTGCGTGTTCTTCAGGGCAAGCTGCGCGGCTTCGTAGTAGTACTTGTCGTGCATGTACTGAATGGCGTTCAGCGCGTTGACGTAGACATCGGCAAGCCAGCCGGCCTGGACGTCGAACTTCTCCATGAAGTCGTCGTAGTCGATGACGTCGGAGCTGATCGGCTCGGTCTTAGGCCCAACTTGGGTCTCGCCGATTTCGTCCATCCCACCGTTGATGGCGTAAAGGATGGCCTTGGCCAGGTTGGCGCGGGCACCGAAGAACTGAACCCCACCGGCGATTGGCTGAGCGGACACACAGCAGGCGATGCCGTAGTAGTCGGTACCCCATTCGTTGCGCATCAGGTCATCGTTTTCGTACTGGATCGTGGAGCTGGTGATCGAAACTTCGGTGGCGTAGCGCTTGAAGCCTGCAGGCAGCAGGTCGGACCAAAGCAGCGTGATGTTCGGCTCTGGAGCCGCACCCATGTTGTCGAGGGTCTTCAGGAAGCGGAATGCGGTCTTGGTGATGTGGTGACGACCGTCGAAGCCAACACCGCCAAGGGACAGCGTTGCCCAGATCGGGTCGCCGGAGAACAGGGAGTTGTACTCTTCGGTACGAATGAAGCGAACCATGCGCAGCTTCATGACCAGGTGGTCGATGAATTCCTGGGCCTTCTCTTCGGTCAGGATGCCGCGCTTCATGTCGCGTTCGATGAAGGCATCGATGGTGGTATCGATGCGGCCAACGGACATCGCAGCCCCGTTTTGGGTCTTAACCGCGGCCAGGTAGCCGAAGTAGATCCACTGGATGGCTTCCTGCGCGTTGGTCGCAGGCTTGGAGATGTCGAAGCCGTAGCTTGCGGCCATCTTCTTGATGTCGTTGAGGGCCTTGTACTGGTCGTTGATCTGCTCGCGCAGACGGATGATGTCGTCGGTCATCTCGCCGTCGCCGGTGTTGTTGAAGTCCTTGAACTTCTCCGCCATCAGCTTGTCGATCCCGTAGATGGCAATCCGTGGGAAGTCGGCCACGATGCGGCCACGCGCGTAGGCATCCGGCAGGCCGGTCACGATCTTGTAGTGGCGCGCCTTGCGCATGTCTGGGGTGTAAACGTCGAACACGCCCTGGTTGTGCGTCTTGTGGTACGCGGTGAAGATCTTGTGCATCTCTGGATCTGGCTTGTAGCCGTAAGCTTCAAGGGCATCTTCAGCCATGCGGATCCCACCGAATGGCATGAAGGCGCGCTTGAGCGGCTTGTCGGTCTGCAGACCAACGATGGTTTCAAGGTCCTTGTTCAGGTAGCCAGGGCCGTGGCTGGTGATCGTGGCAACCACGTTGGTGTCGGCATCAAGCACGCCGCCAACTTCGCGTTCCTTCTTCTTCAGGTTCAGCACCTGGTTGTTGAGGGTGGTCGTTGCCTCGGTCGGGCCGGCGAGGAATGATTCGTCGCCGTTGTATTGGGTCAGGTTGTGCTGGATGAAATCACGGACGTTGATCTCATCTTGCCAGTCCCCACCGTTAAAGCCTTCCCAGTAGGTCTTGATGTCAGTCTTGTCTAACTGCTTCATCTGTGTAGCCTCCTAATGTTGATTTCATATCACAGATTTTACATTCTTAGTATAACACGTCACAGGTCTTATGCAAGCACTTTCTTTCCCGCTGTTTTAGGCGTTGAATCGCTTTCGCCACGCGGGCTTGAACCGATAGTTCGCGAAGCACTTCACAAAACTTTCTAAATATTTCGCGCAACCCAACCGGGATGTAAGCGGTTAGTGTTGCAGTCTCGCATGGTACAGTTAAACAAGTTTCGTTATATAACAGGATTCATTTTTCACAAAGAAAAGCGCAGCGACTGAGTCGCTGCGCTTGGTAACACTAGTCCTCCGGCGTGGCCAAAACCTGCGTCGCGTGCACGTAGACCGGCGCGCCGTCAACATCGGTGTCGATGACAAACGACCCGTTGGAATAGCGGTCGCCGTCCGGGTACCCTGCCGGCTGAATTTCACAGACTTGGTCCGTGGTCGTCAGCACCTGTAGCAGCGTGTTGTCGTCCACGGTGGTCATCGCGACGATGCGGTGCGGGTCGCGCTTGAGCTCGCGCAGGATCATCAGCCCCCGCCGCGCGCGGGCGCCGACCCCCATCTCCTTGAGCTTCATCTTCTTGAACGCGCCGCGCTGGGTCAAGATGCCGACCTCGGTGCGCTCCGGGTCGTCGGCCAGAATGAAGTTGACCACGGTGTCTGCATCCTTGAGGTCCATGCTCTTGACCCCCGTCGCGCGGGCGCCGATCAGGCTGACCTCGCTTAACGGGAACTGCTGGCCGTATGCGCGGTTGGTCGCGACGAAGACGGTCTGCTGGCTGTCCGGCGCGACGAAGTACACGTTGGTCACTTCTGCCTTTTGGTCCTTGAGCTTCATGGCCACCATCGGCCGGCTGCGGTAGTTGCGCTGCGGCTGCAGGTCCGCCAGGGCGACCTGCTTGATGTAGCCGTCGGTGGAGCCCAGCACGAAGTTGCCCGGCTGCTCGAGGTCGCTCAGGCCAAAGGCAGCGATCACGTGCTCACGCGGGTCGATGCCGACGGTCTGGCTCAGGTGCTCGCCGGCGTCCTTCCAGCGCTGGTCCGCAATCTCGTGCACCGGCCGGTACACGACGTTGCCGGCGCTGGTGAAGATGTAGAGGTGGTCCAGCGTGCTCATCTCGCGGGAGAAAAGCACGAAGTCGTTGGCCTTGAGCCCGTTGTCGGCCTCGGCGACGGCCTGGAAGCTGCGCAGCGAGCTGCGCTTCAGGTAGCCGTCGCGCGACACCAGCACCATCACGCGCTCGTCGGCGACGGTGACGGTGGTGTCGACCTCCAGCGTCTCGATCTCGGATTCGATGCTCGAAAGCCGGTCGCTGCCGTAGGTCTTGGCGATGGCGGCGAGCTCCCGCTCGATCACGGCGTCGCGCGCCGCCGGGTTGCCCAGAATCTCCTGGTACTCGGCGATCGCCTTGGCAAGCGCCGCGGCCTCCGCCTCAAGCGCCGTGATGTCGGTGTTGGTCAGGCGGTAGAGCTGCAGGGACACGATGGCCTCCGCCTGGGCGACGGAAAAGCCGTACGAGGCAACCAGGTTCTTTTTGGCGTCCGCCTTGTCCGCGCTGTGGCGGATGGTGTGGATCACCTGGTCGAGGATTGACAGCATCTTGATCAGGCCCTCAACGATGTGCTGGCGGGCCTGCGCCTTGGCCAAGTCGTACTGGGTGCGGCGGGTGATGACGCTGCGGCGGTGCTTCAGGTAGGCTTCAAGCATCGGCGCCAGGCCCAGCTGGCGCGGCTTCATGTCGGCGATGGCGACCATGTTGAAGGAGTAGTTGATCTGCAGGTCGGTGTTTTTGAACAGGAAGGTCAAAATCCCGTCCGCGTTGGCCTCCTTCTTCAGCTCGATCACCACGGACAGCCCGAAGCGGTCGGACTCGTCGCGCACCTCGGCAATGCCGTCGACCTTCTTGTTCAGGCGCAGCTCGTCGATTTTCTTGACCAGCATCGCCTTGTTGACCTCGTAGGGCAGCTCGGTGATGACGATCTGCTGCTTGCCGCCGCGCACCTCCTCGATGTGGGTGCGGGCGCGCACGACAATCTTGCCGCGGCCGGTTTCGTAGGCCTGGCGGATGCCGTCAATGCCCTGAATGATGCCGCCGGTGGGAAAATCCGGCCCCTGGACGAAGGCCATCAGCTGCGCCAGCGTCGCGTCCGGGTGCTTCATCAGGTACAAAAGGGCGTTGATCACCTCGCGCAGGTTGTGCGGCGGGATCTCCGTCGCGTACCCCGCCGAGATGCCGGTGGCACCGTTGACCAGCAGGTTGGGAAAGGCGGCCGGCAAAACGGTCGGCTCCTCAGTGGTGTCGTCGAAGTTCAGCACCATGTCGACGGTGTCCTTGTCGATGTCCTTGAGCAGCTCCCCGGCGATTTTGGCCAACCTGGCCTCGGTGTAACGCATCGCGGCCGGCGGATCGCCGTCCATCGAGCCGTTGTTGCCGTGCATCTCAATCAGAGGCTCGCGCAGCTTCCAGTTTTGCGACAGGCGCACCATCGCCTCGTAAATCGACGAGTCGCCGTGCGGGTGGAAGTTACCCATGACGTTACCGACCGACTTGGCGGACTTGCGAAAGCCCTTGTCGAAGGTGTTGCCGTCCTGGTTCATGGCGTACAGGATGCGGCGCTGGACCGGCTTGAGGCCGTCGCGCACGTCCGGCAGCGCGCGCTCCTGGATGATGTACTTGGAGTAGCGGCCGAAGCGCTCGCCCATGACGTCCTCGAGGGTCATGTCTTGGATCTGGTTAGCCATCTTCACTTTCCTTTCTTGGCCAGCTGCGACTTGATCTGGCTGACGCCGAACTGCATGTCGGTGTGGTCGGCGGTCTTGGTCTCCATGATCGAGCCGTCCTCATCCATGTCGAAGTCGACGTTCGCCTCGATCCAGTCGCGACGCGGCTCGACGCGGTCGCCCATCAGGGTGGTGACGCGCCGCTCGGCCAGCGCACCGTCCTCGACGCGCACGCGAATCAGGGTGCGGGTCTCGGGGTTCATCGTGGTCTCCCACAGCTGATCGGCGTTCATTTCGCCGAGCCCCTTGAAGCGCGTCAGGGTGTAGCCCTTGCCCATCTTCTTGGTTTCCTTCTCCAGCTCCTCGTCGGTCCAGGCGTAGGCGATCTTGATGCTTGCGCCCTTGCCCTTTTGGAGCCGGTACAAAGGCGGCAGCGCGATGTAGACCTTGCCGGCGTCCATCAGGGGCCGCATGTAGCGGTAGAAAAAGGTCAGCAACAGGATCTGAATGTGCGCACCGTCGGTATCCGCATCGGTCATGATGATCACCTTGTCGTAGTTGGCGGAAGCCAGGTCGAACTCGGCACCGACGCCCGCCCCGATGGTGTAGATCATCGTGTTGATCTCCTCGTTCTTCACGATGTCGGCCAGCTTGGCCTTTTGGGTGTTCAGCACCTTCCCGCGCAGCGGCAGGATGGCCTGAAACTTGCGGTCGCGGCCCTGCTTGGCCGAGCCGCCCGCTGAGTCCCCTTCGACCAGGTAGAGCTCGTTTTTCTTGGCGTTTTTGCTCTGCGCCGGCGTCAGCTTGCCGGACAACAGCCCCTGGTCCTTCTTCTTGCGCTTGCCGGTGCGCGAGTCGTCGCGGGCCTTGCGCGCGGCCTCGCGGGCCTCGCGCGCCTTGATCGCCTTGCGGACCAGCTCCTGGGCGGCCTCGCCGCCCTCCATCAGCCAAAAGCTCATCTTCTCGTAGATCACGGCGTCGACCACGGCGCGGGCCTGCGGGGTGCCGAGCTTGCCCTTGGTCTGACCCTCGAACTGCAGGATCTCCTCGGGAATGCGCACGGCCAAGACCGCGGCGAGGCCCTCGCGGACGTCCGAGCCCTCGAGGTTTTTGTCCTTGTCCTTGAGCAGGTTGACCTTGCGCGCGAAGTCGTTGAACGCCTTGGTCAGGGCGCTTCTCATCCCCGCCTCGTGCGTACCTCCGTCGCCGGTGCGCACGTTGTTGACGAAGCTGATCGTGTTTTCGGAGTAGCCGTCGTTGTACTGGCCGGCAAAATCGACCACCACGCCGTCACGCTCGCCCTCGAAGTTGAACACCGGCGACACCGTGTCGCGGTCCTCGTTGAGGTACTTGACGAAGCTGACCAGCCCGTCCGGGTAGTGGTAGGTCTCCACGCGCCCGGTGCGTTCGTCGGCCAGCGTGATCTCGATGTTTTTGAGCAGGAAGGCCGACTCGCGCAGCCGCTCGGCCAGCGTGTCAAAGGAGTAGGTCGTGGTGGTGAAAATGGTCGGGTCCGGCTTGAACGTGATGGTCGTGCCGTTGGGCTCGTTGACCTTCCCCAGCTTCTCCAGCCCGCCGTCCGGGTGCCCGCCGTTGATGAAGTGCTCACAGTAGGCCTGCTTGTCGCGCACGACGCGAACCGTCAGGCGCTCGCTCAGCGCGTTGACCACGCTTGAGCCGACGCCGTGCAGGCCGCCGGAGGTCTTGTAGGAGTTCTGGTCGAACTTGCCCCCCGCGTGCAGCACCGTCAGGATCACCTCGATGGTCGGCTTGCCCGAGGCGTGCATCCCCGTCGGCATGCCGCGCCCGTGGTCGACCACGGTGATCGAGTTGTCCTGGTGGATGGTGACCTTGATGATGTCCCCATAGCCGGCCAGGGCCTCGTCGACGGCGTTGTCGACGATTTCGTAGACCAGGTGGTGAAGCCCGCGTGCGTCGGTCGACCCGATGTACATCCCCGGTCGCTTACGCACGGCTTCCAGGCCATGAAGGACCTGGATCGATGAATCTGTGTAAGTGTCGCTACCTTTTGCCATGATGTGCTCCTTTACGAATACAACTCTCATTACAATACACCAGCTTCACGCCGGAATGAAAGCTTTTTTGCCGCTCCCTCGGGCCTTGGCCCGGGCGAATGTCTGTTCGAGATATCTAGTCTACGCGCGATTTCGCGATTCGTCAAAAAATGGTAAACTGGAGGAACGAAGGGAGGGCGTGCCATGCCCGATTTTGCCACCAAACCGACGCTTGTGGGAACCGCAGTGCTGCTGCGGCCCTTCACGGCGGCGGACGCGCCGCGGATGCTTGAGATTCTCAGCCTCCCGGCGGTCAACCTGTACACCGGAGCGCTCGACCGCTGGCCCAAGCCGACGGACCGCTTCACCTCAGACCCGGCGGAGGCCGCGCGCATCACCGCCTGGTACGAAAGCCGCAGTGCACAGCCCGACCGCCTGGACCTGGCGATTGTGGCCGCCGGTCGGCTCGTCGGCGAGGTCGTGCTCAACTTGTACGACCCAACCACCAACAGCTGCAACCTCCGCGTGCTGATCGCAGACGACGCCACCGGCCACGGCCTCGGGTATCAGGCGCTGCACCTGGTGTGCGCCTATGCGCTGACGACGCTTGGTCTGGCCGCCCTGACGCTTAACGTCTTTGACTTCAACCCGCGCGCCCAACACGTCTACGAGAAGCTCGGCTTCACGGCGACCGGCCGCATCGAACAGGACCTCGTGCTCGATGGCAAGCCGCGCGCCAGCATCACCATGCGCCTGACGCCGGCCGTCTTCGCCCAGGCCACCGCGCGCCAGGCCGCGCCTCAGAAAGGATCTGAATCATGACACTCGCACTGTGCTTTGTCCTCGCCTACCTCATCGGCTCGATTCCCAGCGGCGTCTGGGTCGGCAGCGCCTTTTTCCACAAGGACATCCGCGCCGGCGGCTCCCACAACATCGGGACCACCAACGCGTACCGGGTGCTTGGCCCGATCGGCGGCACCGTCGTCTTGGCGATGGACATCCTCAAGGGGACGCTGGGCGCCAGCCTGCCGATGATGTTCGGCATCTCGCCGCACTGGTGGGTGCTGCTCGTCGGGCTCGCCGCGGTGTTCGGCCACACCTTCTCGATTTTCATCGGCTTCAAGGGCGGCAAGGCCGTCGCGACCTCGGCGGGCATCTGCCTGGCATACAGCCCCGTGTTCTTCCTGTTCGCCTGCGCCGTGTTCATCTCGCTGGTGCTGCTCACCTCGATGGTCAGCGTCGCCTCGACGCTTGGCATGGCGATCGTCACCATCGGCTCCCTGTTCATGCACGACTGGCCGCTGACGGTGGTCTGCGCGGGCATCTGGGTGCTCTTCATGATCCGCCACAAGGACAACCTGGCGCGCATCCGCGCCGGCAAGGAGAACATGGTGCCGTTCGGCCTCGGCTTGTACCTGCGCCGGCGCAAGGCCGGCAAGTAGCCCGCCACCAAAAAAACACCCCGCGGGGTGTTTTTTTGTTTGGCCTAGTGAGTGGTGATCACGTAGCCGTGGTCGAAGGTTGCGCCCGGCTCAAGCTTGTTAATGCCAAGCTTGTCGGTCAGCTCCTGGGTGGTGTCGGTGGTGTCGGCGATGCCCCACCACGGCTCCAGGCAAACGAAGGTCGCGTCATCCGTGTACGGGCTCCAGACGCCCATGAACTGCGCGTCTTTCACCGTCAGGTCCACGCCGCGCGTGGTTTTTTCCGAGCGGATCGAGAAGGTGTTCTTGCCGGTCAGCTGGTAGATCGCCGCGTCGTTCTTGAAAAACTTGCGGTCCAGCTGCAGGTTCGTGTCCGTCGCCGCAAGCGTGCGGTGCGCGTAGTCGATGCCGCCCGCCGTCAGCGGAATCTGCACCCGCGACTTGCGCGGGGCAAAGGACAGGTAGTAGTCGGTGAAGTCGGAGTCTTCGGTCATCGGCACGTTGAAGCCCGGGTGCCCGCCGACGGAGAAGTACAGCGGCGCGTCCGCATCCGGGTTCTCGACGTGGTAGGCCACCGCCAGCGTGTTGTTTTCAAGCGTGAAGGTGATCGCGAACTTGAAGGCAAACGGGTAGTTGGCGCGGGTCTCGGGCGTGTCACTCAACACGAAGGTCGCGCTGGTCTGAGATTGTTCGGCCACCGTGAAGTCCAGGTCGCGGGCGAAGCCGTGCTGGCCCATGTGGTAGTCCTGACCCTGGTAGCGGTAGGTCTTGTCCTTCAGCGCGCCGACGAAGGGAAACAGCACCGGGGCGTGGCGCTGCCACACGGTGGGGTCGGCCTGCCAGATGTACTCGTGCTGGGAGTGGTTATCGACCAAGCTCGTCAGCTCTGCGCCGTGCGTCGCAAGCGTCGCGGTCAGAAAATCGTTCGTTAGGGTTACCATGATGATCTATCTTCCTTTGTGTGTGGTGTCGGCCGCCACGGAGGCGGCATGCCCCTCTTTTATACCATGACAGCGCTTTTCGTTCAACTCATCGCGCCGGGGTGGCGAGACAAATTGGCCCGTACCAATCCGAGCCGCGGGGCCGCGGGCGCGATTCCGCGGCCGCCCGGCGGTTCAGCCCGCCTCGTGCGACGAAATGGCGGTTGGGCGGCAGCCCCGCGCCACCGCGCGCATGGCCGCAAAAAAACTGCCACGCCCGGCGTGGCAGTTTTTGGCCTACAGAATGAAGCGGGTGAGGTCCTTGTCTTCTGCGATGTTGCCGACCTTGTCCATCACGTACTTCTCGGTGACGGTGATGTCCCCCATCTGCATGTCCGGCCCCTCGTACAACACGTCCTCGAGCAGCTTCTCGAGAATCGTGGCCAGGCGGCGGGCGCCGATGTTGTCGGTGTCGTGGTTGACGCGGATGGCGATGGCGGCGATGGCGTCAATCGCCTCCTTGGTGAAGGTCAGGCGCACGCCATCGGTGCGAATCAGCGCCATGTACTGCTTGACCAGCGCGTTGTCCGGCTCGGTCAGGATGCGTACGAAGTCTTCCTGCGTCAGGTCCTGAAGCTCGACGCGAATCGGGAAGCGGCCCTGCAGCTCGGCGATCAGGTCCGACGGCTTGGCCGTGGCGAAGGCGCCGGAGCCGATGAACAGCACGTGGTCCGTGCTGAGCGGCCCGTACTTGGTCGACACCTGCGAGCCCTCGACGATCGGCAGGATGTCGCGCTGGACGCCCTCGCGCGACACCTCGCCGGAGTTGTGCTTGTCGCCGGCGGCAATCTTGTCGATTTCGTCGATGAAAATGATGCCGTTGTTCTCGGCGGCCTGAATCGCGTCGTGGTAGATGTCGGCGTGGTTGACCAGCTTGTCGCTTTCCTCGCGAATGAACACCTCGCGGGCCTCGCGGACGGTCATTGTGCGCTCCACGCGCTTTTTGGGCATCATCGCGCCCAGCGTCTCCGACAGGTCGATGCCCATCTGGCCGTACATGTCGTTGCCGCCGTTGGGCTTTTTCTCGTCGGTCACCGCCACGGTCAGCTCGCGGTCCTCCAAGAGGCCCTTGTCGAGCTGCTCGGTGACGGTCAGGCGCTGGTTGCGAATCTCGTCGGTCAGCTCCTCCTTGGGCGCCTGCGGGGTTGCCCCCTCGCCGTTTTGGAGGTTTTGGAGCATGCTCATCATGTCGGCCATCGGGTTGGTCGACTTCTTTTCCTTCTTGATGGCCGGGACCAGGAGGCGCACCAGGCGCTTGTTGGCCTCGCGCGTGGCGCGGCCGCGGACCTTGGCGAAGGCCTGCTGCTCCTGCATCGCCACGGCGACGTCGGCCAGGTCGCGCACCATCGACTCCACGTCGCGGCCGACGTAGCCGACCTCGGTGAACTTGGTGGCCTCAACCTTCACGAACGGCGCGTTGACGATCTTGGCCAGGCGCCGGGCGATCTCGGTCTTGCCGACGCCGGTGGGACCGATCATCAGGAGGTTTTTGGGCGTGATGTCCTGCTGGAGCTTCTCCGGCAGCTGCATGCGGCGGTGGCGGTTGTACAGGGCGACGGCGACGGCGCGCTTGGCCGCGGTCTGGCCGATCACGTACTGGTCCAGGGCCTCAACGATCTGCTTGGGTGTTTGTGTCATGGCGACCTCCTAGAAAGACTCGACGCGAATGTTGTGGTTGGTGAAAATGTCGATGCTGCCGGCGATGTCGATCGCGGCGCGCGCGATGTCAACGGCCGCCATGTCGGTGTGCTGAATCATCGCCATCGCCGCGGCCTGGGCGTAGTTGCCACCGGAACCGATGGCGACCACATCGTCGTCCGGGTCGATCACCTCGCCGGACCCCGACACGAGCAGCAGGTCGGTTGCATCCATCACGATCATCATCGCCTCAAGCTTTTGAAGCGTCGGGTCCTTGCGCCAGTCCTGGGCCAGGGCGACGGCGGCGCGGCGCAGGTTGCCGGCGTGGTTCTCAAGCTTTTTTTCGAACCACTCCTGCAGGGTGAAGGCGTCGGCGACCCCGCCGGCGAAGCCGATCACGACCTTGCCGCCGTAGATGCGGCGGACCTTCTGTGCGTTGCCCTTCATGATCACCTTCTCGCCGAGGGTGACCTGGCCGTCGCCGGCGATTGCCGTGTGGCCGTTCTTGCGTACTGCTGCGATTGTTGTCATCGTAAGACTCCTTTGACCAATTTTGACTATGACTCAGTTTAACAGGGCAAGGGCGGGTGCGCCTCGGCCCTGCGCCCTAGTTGTGCCCGGGAAAATGCTTCAGGTAGTCCGCCTTGAGGTGCGCGGCGGTCATGTGCGTGTAAATCTGGGTGGTCGACAGGCTTTCGTGCCCCAACAGCTCCTGCACGGTGCGCAGGTCGGCGCCGTGGTCGAGCATGTGGGTGGCGAAGCTGTGGCGCAGCATGTGCGGGTGGATGCCGCCGGTCAGGCTGGTTTTTTCCACCAGCCGGTCGAGCACGTACTCGATGCCGCGCGGCGTGATCGGTTGGCCGTGCTGGCTGACGAACACCCGCTCGTGCTGGCGGTCGAGCTTGGCCATCAGCGTGACCCGCCCGTCGTCCAGGTAGTGCAAAAGCGCCGCCTTGCAGTAGCTGCCGAACGGCACGTAGCGGTCCTTGTTGCCCTTGCCGTGCACCAGCATGACGCCGAGCTCGAAGTCCAGCTGATCCAGCGTCAGGTTGGCGCACTCGCTGACGCGGATGCCGGTGCCGTACAGCACCTCCAGCAGCGCCTGGTTGCGCTGGTCCAGCGGGTTGTCGCCCGCCACGGCGGCGAACAGCTCCTGAATCTCGGCCTCGTAGAAGAAATCGGGCAGGTGGTGGTGGCTTTTTCTGGTCTCCACCGCCTCGAACGGGTCGACCTTGGCCTCGCCCACGCGAATCAGGTAGCGGTAGAAGCTGCGCAGGCTCGACAGCTTGCGTGCGACGCTGGCCCGAGCCAGGTTGCGATTCGAAAGCTCACCGAGGTAGGTCTGCACGTCGAGGTCGTCGACCGCGTTGAAGCTGGTGAGCCCGCCGTTGGCCGCCAGAAAATCGCGGAACTCGGTGATGTCCTCCTGGTAGGCCTTCTTGGTCTCGGGCGAGTACTGCCGCTCCACCAGCAGGTATTGCAAAAACTGCTTGATCTGTTCATCCATGGCGTCACCTCCCACTTCCTGTTGCCTCTTCACGGTAACACAGAAACGGGGCCCAGCGAATGCTTGGCCCCGAATTTGTGACTTATTCCGTGAACGCGGCCAGGTCCGCCAGCGCGCGGTCGGCCAGCGCCTGGTTGCGCTCGCGCTTGTCCTTGATGCGCTGGGCGAGCGGCGGCATGATGCCGAAGTTCGCGTTCATCGGCTGGAAGTGCGCGCCGCTAGTGTGCGTGATGTAGTGGGCCATCGAGCCGATCGCCGTGGTCTCGGGAAAGACCCGGGCGGATAGCCCCAGCGCCAGCCGGGCGGCGTTTTGGCCCGCCAGCAGGCCGCTGGCGGCGGATTCGACGTAGCCCTCCACCCCGGTCATCTGACCGGCGAAAAACAGCCCGGCGCGCTTGGCGCTTTCGTAGGTCGGCAAGAGCACCTCGGGCGAGTTCATGTAGGTGTTGCGGTGCATCACCCCGTAGCGCACGATCTCGGCGTTTTCAAGGCCCGGAATCATGCGGAACACGCGCTTTTGCTCGCCCCACTTCAGGTGCGTCTGGAAGCCGACGATGTTGTACAGGCTGGCCGCCGCGTTGTCTTGGCGCAGCTGCACCACGGCGTACGGGTCGCGCCCGGTCTTGGGGTCCGCGAGGCCGACCGGCTTCAGCGGGCCGAACAGCATCGTGCGCGGCCCGCGCTGGGCCATCACCTCGATGGGCATGCAGCCCTCAAAGACGGTCAGGTCCTCGAAGCCGTGGCCCTCCGCCGCCTCGGCGGAGACCAGCGCCTCCTGGAAGGCGTAGAACTCGTCTCGGGTCATCGGGCAGTTCAGGTAGGCCGCCTCGCCGCGGTCGTAGCGCGACTTCTTGTAGACCTTGGTCATGTCGATGCTGGCCGCGTCCAGGATCGGCGCGGCGGCGTCGAAGAAGTGCAGCCCGTCCTCGCCGTTGAGTGCGGCGATGCGCTTGGCCAGCCCGTCCGCCGTCAGCGGCCCGGTGGCGACCACCGTCAGGCCCTCGGGAAAATCGCTCAGCTCCTCGTTGACCACGGTGACGCGCGGATGGTTGCGCACCTTGGCCGTGACCATCTCAGCAAACGGCTCGCGGTCGACGGCCAACGCGCCGCCGGCCGGGACAGCCGTGGCGTCGGCGCAGGCCATGATGACCGAGTTCAGCCGGCGCATCTCCTCTTTGAGCAGCCCGACGGCGTTGGTGAGGCCGTTGGCGCGCAGGGAGTTGGTGCAGACCAGCTCCGCGAAGTTGGCGGTGTGGTGCGCCGGGGTGGTGGCCACCGGGCGCATCTCGTAAAGCGTGACATCGACGCCGGCGTTGGCAATCTGCCACGCCGCCTCGCTGCCGGCAAGCCCGGCACCGATGACGTTGACCTTAGGCATGAAATCCCTCCGTTCGACCCGCGAGCGGGCCGGAAAATTGTTGTCGTGCGGTGATAAAATGCCGGGCTCCGGCCCGAACCGGTCACAGCTTCCGGCTCCGGGCCGAGGCGGCGGTCCGCGTGGGGCTCCCGCAAGCCCAAAGCCAGGTCTTGCGACCCGCCCTTGCACTAAGCCGGCACAACCCGCCGGCTAAGTGCAATGTCACGCTGGCTCGCCTCGGCCCTCCGCCTGCAGCTGTGACCCGTTCGTGCCTCCGCCCTTACACAGTGACCCAATTATCAGGCACCGCAAAACTCGGACGATTCATCTGTCGGGTTTCAACTACCGCAATTGCCGAGCTACCAGCGCCGCCCTGCCGTGGAGCCGGAAGCAGTGGCCCGTTCGTGCCGGAGCTAGGCCCCCGTACTGCTTACTTCTGCACGGCCTCTTTGTAGTCGTTGTTCGGGCAGACGATCTGGCGGCCGCCGCGCAGCTTCTTTTCGACCAGGTAGTGGCCGCAGACCGGGCAGTCGCGGCCGGCCGGCTTGTCCCAGGAGACGAAATCGCAGGCCGGGTAGCGGTCGCAGCCGTAAAAGACGCGGTTGCGCTTGGACTTGCGCTCGACGATCTGGCCCTTGCCGCACTTCGGGCAGACGACGCCGATCTCCTTGACGATGGCCTTGGTGTTGCGGCAATCCGGGAAGCGCGAGCAGGCGTAGAACTTGCCGAAGCGCCCGAGCTTGATCACCATCGGCGCTCCGCAGATGTCGCAGTCGAAACCGGCGGGCTCGTCTTTGATCTGGATCTTCTTGATGCCCTCTTCGGCGTGGGCGACCTCCTGGGAGAACGGCTTGTAGAACTGGTCGATGACCGGCACCCACTTGACCTTGCCGGTTTCGATGCTGTCGAGGTCGCCTTCGACCTTGGCGGTGAACTTGATGTCCACGATGTCCGGGAAGAACTTCGTGATCAGATCGTTGACGATCTCGCCGAGCTCGGTGGGCTCGAAGCGCTTGGCCGTGATCTTGACGTAGTAGCGCTTCTTCAGGGTCTCGATGGTCGGCGCGTACGTGCTCGGCCGGCCAACGCCGTTCTCCTCCAGCGCCTTGACCAGGTTGGCTTCGGAAAAACGTGCCGGCGGCTGCGTGAAGTGCTGGGCCGGGTCCGTTTTGACCAGGGTCACCGCATCCCCGATGGCGAGCTCCGGCAGCAGGTTGTCCTTGGTGTCGGCGTCGCGGCTGGAGACGTAGAGCTTGGTGAAGCCCTCGAACTTGGTCTGGCTGCCGTTGGCGCGGAAGGTGGCAGCACCCTGCTGGATGGTCACCTGCACCGTGTCGATCACGGCCGGCGTCATCTCGCTTGCGACAAAGCGGCTCCAGATCAGGTTGTACAGGCGCATCTGATCCTTGTCGAGCACCGCCTCGAGGCTCTTGGGCGTGCGGTTGGTGCTGCTCGGGCGAATCGCCTCGTGGGCGTCTTGCGCCCCTTCCTGCAGCTTGCCCTGGCGGATCTTGACCGCCGCGTAGGCTTCGCCGTACTGCTCGTGGATGAAGTGCGAGGTCTCCGTCTTGGCGACGCTTGAGACACGCGTCGAGTCGGTACGCATGTAGGTGATCAGCCCGACCGTGCCGAGCTTGCCGCCGAGGTTGATCCCTTCGTACAGCTGCTGGGCCAGCATCATGGTCTTGCGGGCCGGGAAGCCGAGCTTGCGGTTGGCCTCCTGCTGCAGCGAGCTGGTGGTGAACGGCGGCGCCGGGAAGCGCTTGCGCTCCTTCTTCACGACGTTGGTGATGTCAAAAGGCGCCTTGCGGTCGATCTGGGCCAGCACGTCTTGCACCGCCGCGTTGTCGGGCAGCGCCGTCTTCTTGCCGTTCAGGCCGTAGAAGCTGGCCGCAAACTTCTTGCTGGCGCCCTTCTTGAACTCGGCGTCGAGGCTCCAGTACTCCTCCGGAACGAACGCGCGGATCTCGTTTTCCCGGTCGATGATCAGCTTCAAGGCGACCGACTGGACGCGCCCGGCGCTCAGGCCCTTCTTGACCTTTTTCCACAAAAGCGGGCTGATCGAGTAGCCCACCAGGCGGTCCAAAACGCGCCGGGCCTGCTGGGCGTCGACCAGGTTCATGTCGATGGCGCGCGGGGTCTTGAACGCGTTTTTGACCGCGTCCTTGGTGATCTCGTTGAACACCACGCGGTTGGTGCCCGCGGGGTCGAGCCCCAGGATGTGGCTGACGTGCCAGGCGATGGCCTCCCCCTCGCGGTCCGGATCGGCTGCGAGGTAGACGTGGTCGGCGCCCTTGGCGGCTTTCTTGAGATTCTTAATCACATCTCCCTTGCCGCGGATGGAGATGTACTTGGGTTCGTAATCGTGGTCAAAATCGATGCCCATCTGGCTCTTCGGGAGGTCCCGAATGTGCCCGAGTGAGGCGACGACCTTGTAGTTGCGACCGAGGTACTTCTCGATCGTCTTGGCTTTTGCTGGCGATTCCACAATGACCAAATTCTTGGTGGCCATGTGCGCCCTCCTTTCACTGAGCGAGCTGCTCGCAAACTGCTAAAGCTTCGGCGCAGTGCGCCCGGCGTGTTTGAACACCGCGGTTCAACGACCGCTCAAAAACACAGGCTATCATATGCTATGCGCTTGAACTTTGTCAAATGAATTGCGCGCATTTCTACCTATGTTAAGGGTAAAACTGCAGCTCGTCCAGCAAGTCGGCGTCGGTCCAGACCAGCTTGGCGCCGGCCTGAATCAGGGCCGCGGTGCCGTCCCCCAAGGGCTCGCCGACGCGGTTGGGCAGCGCGAACACCTCGCGATTGTTCTGCAGCGCATAGTTGGCCGTGATCAGGCTGCCGGAGTGCGCCGCGGCCTCGGTCACCAGCACCCCGTGCGCCAGTCCGGCGATGATGCGGTTGCGCGCCACGAAGCGAAAGGGCGCCGGCGCCACCCCCGGCGGGTACTCGGACAACAGCAGCCCGGTCTTGGCGATGGTCGCCTGAAGCGCGCGGTTGTGGGCCGGGTAGACCTGGTCCAGCCCGTTGGCGACCACCGCCACCGTCGGCCAGCCGCGGCTCAGCGCGTACTCGTGTGCGAACGTGTCCGCCCCCGCGGCCAGCCCCGACAGCACCGTGATGGCCGGCAGCCCCCGCCCAATCGCCGCCAGCGCCTGGCGGGTGTAGCGGCTGGCCTGACGCGCGCCGACGATGGCCACGCTCAGCCGGTGCAAGGCGCCGAGGTCGCCTTGGTAAAACAGCACCGCCGGCGGCTGGCTGGCCTCCGCCAGGCGCGGCGGGTACGCCGCATCCAGCCGCGTCAGCACCCCGCCGCTGGCGTACAGCGTCGCCGCCTGGTTGCGCCACGCGTGGTCGGCCCACTTGGCCTGAAGCGGCGCGAGCGCCGCAACCCCGGCCAGCGCGTGCGCGTCGTCCTCAGGCCCCAGCCCCCGCGCCTCAATCGCTTCCCACAGCGCCTGCTCGCTGGCCCAGGCGGTCGTGTGCATCGCCAGGTGCCAGTGCACCAAGAGTTCTCGAACCTGCATCGCGCTCCCTCCCTTTTGGAGCAGATTACGCGGTTGGACGCCAAAAAGCCGCCCGAGGCAGGCGGCTTTGGCAAAATTCTGGCGGG
Source organism: Lacticaseibacillus kribbianus (assembly GCF_020180945.1). Taxonomy (GTDB): domain Bacteria; phylum Bacillota; class Bacilli; order Lactobacillales; family Lactobacillaceae; genus Lacticaseibacillus; species Lacticaseibacillus kribbianus. The sequence goes on from NZ_JAIPUL010000001.1 coordinate 915,555, forward strand.
CCGGACCGATCGGTGGCCGGCAGGCGATACGGTGGGTGGGCGACCGGCGCGCACAACGCGGCGCAAGTGGTGGCCCGGCGACCCGGTCACCGCAGGCCGCGACACCCCGCGCTCAGCGCCCCGTGCGGGCCACGGCGTCTCGCACCGGCGAGAAGCTGCGGCGGTGGATCGGCGTCACGCCCAGCGCGCGGAGGCCTTGGAGGTGCTTGGCCGTGCCGTAGCCCTCGTTGGACGCGAGGTCGTAGCCCGGGTAGACCGCGTCGTACGTGGCCATCAACCGGTCGCGCACCACCTTGGCGACGATGCTTGCGGCGGCGATGCTGATGGAGTTGGCGTCCCCCTTGATCAGCTTGCGCTGCGGCCAGCCGCCGGGCACGGTCATCGCGTCGACCAGCAGGAAGTCCGGGCGCACGCGCAGCCTGGCCGCGGCCTGGCCCATGATCAGCTCGGTGGCGTGGTAGATGTTTTCCCGGTCGATCATCGGGGCGTCGGCGACCCCCAGGCTGACGGCGACGGCCTGCGAGATGATCTGCGGGAACAGCTGCGTGCGCTCGTGGGCGGTCAGCTGCTTGGAGTCGTTGACGGGCAGGGCAAAATCGTGCGGCAGGATCACGGCGGCGGTCACCACCGGCCCGGCCAACGGCCCCCGCCCGACCTCGTCGATACCGGCGATGTGCGGGTAGCGCGGCCACAGCTCGCGCTCAAAGCGGCTGCGCTCAGCCAGGGCCTGCGCCGCCGCTTCCGCCTTGGCCTCGCGCCGGTGGTACTGCGCAAGCAGCGCCTGCGCCCCGGCGCGCGGGTCGGCGGCAAGCGCCTCAAGCACCGCCAGGTCGACGTCTGGCGTCGCCAGCAGTTCCTTATAAGCCTTCAGCGTCGTCATCCGGCACCTCCAGGGTGAACGGCCCGAACTTGCCCTGGCGCGCGTCGAAGATCACGCGCTCGGCCGCGCGGTTGTAGTTGTCGCCAAAGCCCAGCTTCTTGGCCAATACCACCATCAGGTCCGGCGCCGAAAGCGCCATGTCGTCTGCGGTCAGCTGGTAGGCGCGCCGCAGGGCCTGCGGGTAGTGGGTCTGAAAGAAGTCCAGCCCGTACAGCCCCACCGTGTCCTCCTGGAACACGGAGTCGGCGATGGCACCAGTCAGCGCCAGTTTTTGGCCGATCAGCTGGTCGTCGAACTTCGGCCACAGGATGCCCGGGGTGTCCAAAAGCGCCAGGCTGTCGTCGACCTTGAGCCACTGCTGGTTCTTCGTGACGCCGGGGCGGTTGCCGACCACCGCGATGTTTTTTTTCACGAGACGGTTGAGCACCGTCGACTTGCCAACGTTGGGGATGCCGATGCACATCGCGCGCAGGCTCGGGTTGCGGATGCCGCGCGCCTTTTGCTTCTCCAGCTTGGCGGCCATCAGCTTGCGGGCCAGGGCCGAGATCTGGTTGAGGCGCTTGGCGTGCTGCGCATCGATGGCCAGGGCCGCAAAGCCCTGGTCTTGGTAGTAGCGCAGCCAGCGGGCGGTGGCCTGCGGGTCGGCGAGGTCCTGCTTGTTGAGCACCATGATCCGCGGCTTTTGGCCGACGATCTGGTTCATCATCGGGTTGCGGCTGGCCTCGGGAATCCGGGCGTCGACGATCTCGAGCACCAGGTCGACCTGCTTGAGTTTTTCTTGGACTTGGTTGCGGGCCTTCGCCATGTGGCCTGGGAACCAGTTAATGTTTGGCATAAGAATTTCCTTTCGTTCGTTGGCGACAAGGCCCATTCGTCCGTTCGATTGGTCCACTTGGGTGCACCCTTGTCACCGCACCTCGCAGCGATGGTCTGCCGCCGCTCATGAAAACAGCGCCGAATCCCGGCGCTGAGCATGCTCTCATTATAACGTAGCGCACGGTCGGATGCCACCACCTCAAGCAGCCGAGCCACTGCAGGGCCATGAAAAAAGCCGCCCATCACAGGATGGACGGCTTTCTTGCGCCGGCGCTAGTCTTTGGTTGACGTGGGCCCAGGCGCGCCGGCTTGCGGGTGCCGGCCCTCGACCAGGCGCGCCACGATCATCGAGCTGGCGAGGTTGCCGGTCGAGTTCAGGAGCGTGGCCGGCACGTCGATGATGGTCGAGATCACCAGGATCAGCGGAATCGCGTTGGTTGGGAAGCCGAACATGGTCACAATCAGCGTTTCGGCAATCATGCCCCCGACCGGCACGGCGCCCATCACCGCCCCGACGAAGAAGCCGCCGGCGATGATCAGGAGCATGTTCATCGGCGTCGTGATGTCACGGCCGAACAGCAGGAACAGGAAGGCGACCTTGAACACGCCGCCGATGGCCGAGCCATCCTTGTGAATGTTGGCCCCCAGCGGAATCACCGTGTCCACGATGTCATCGGGGATGCCCATCGCCTTGGCCGCGGTCAGGTTCGCCGGAATCGAGGCGGCCGACGAGCTGGTCGCAATCGCGGTGATGGCCGGGACGCTGACGTGCCGCCAGTAGTTGTGCATCCCCGCCCGGCCGCCGGCGATGGCGGCGTAGGCGGTCAGGACGACGAAGAAGTACAGCGCGGCCAGGACCAGGTAGAGCACGAAGGCGCGGAGGTACCCGCCGACGATTTGGCTGCCCAGGCTGCCGACGACGCCGGCAAAGTAGCAGGCCAGCCCGATCGGCGCGTACTTCATGATGTAGCTGACCACCTTGAGTGCGACCGCGTTGCCGGACTGCAGGAACGCCCGGAAGGCCTCACCGCGCGCGCCGCTGGCAGAGGTGGCGATCCCGACGAAAAGCGAGAAGACGATCATCGCCATCATGTTCGACTTGGACAGAAGCTTGGCGAAGTCGTCGACGGTGAAGAGCTCCACCAGCCGCTGGAGCACGGGGATGTCGGACTGTTCGGCTTGAACGTGCCCCATGGTCGCCTTGAGCCCGGCCACGTCGCCGGACTGGATCAGCGGGAACAGCCGCACGCCGAAGTACCCGATCAGGGTGGCAACGGCCGCGGTGCCGAGGAAAACCAGGACGGTCGCGCCCAGGATTTTGCCCAGCCGCGCCCGGTTGCCCATCGCCCCCACCGCGCTGGTGATCGAGAAGAAAATCAGCGGGATCAAGATCATGTACATCAGGTTCAAAAACAGCTCGCCGAAGGGTTGCAGGACGGTGGCTTTTGGGCCGACCACGGCGCCGATGATGCCGCCGATGATCACCCCGCCGAGGAGCAGGAACGTGTCTTTGTAATGCTGCCAAAGCTTTGTCATGGCCTAATCCTCGCTGTAACTCAGGTCGTTTTGCGTCAGGTAGGCGTAGGATTCGCGGCGGACCACGAGCTTAGCCTGGCCGTTCTCAACGAACACCACCGCCGGGCGCGGGTTGCGGTTGTAGTTGGACGCCATCGTGTAGCCGTACGCCCCCGTGGCCAGCACGGCGATCACATCTCCCGGCGCCGTCGCCGGCAGCGGGGCCGCGTCGATCAGGATGTCACCGGATTCGCAGTACTTCCCCACCAGGTGCACGGTTTCAACCGCGGGAGCCAGCGGCGTGGCCGCCTTGACCGCGGCATAGTCCGCCTGGTACAGCGCCGGGCGAATGTTGTCGCCCATGCCGCCGTCAACGGCGACGTAGGGGCGCAGGCCGGGCACCGCCTTGCGACTGCCGACCGAGTAGAGCTGATAGCCCGCCTCGCCGACGATGGAGCGGCCGGGCTCAATCCAGATGGCCGGAAGCGCAAACGGCAGCGTGGCGCCCTTGGCCGCCTGAACGATGGCGCGGACGAACTCCGCGGCCGGCAGCGGATCGTCGCCTTCGGTGTAGCGAATGCCGAAGCCGCCGCCGACGTTGATCACCTGCGGCGTGAAGCCGAGCTGCTCGTGCCAGTCGCACAGCGTCGCCAGCAGTTTTTCCGTGGCCCCGACGAAGCCCGCGACCTCGAAAATCTGGCTGCCGATGTGGGCGTGAATCCCGAGCAGGTTGAGCTGCGGTGCGGCCAGGATGGCCTTGGCCGCCGCGATGGCCTGCCCGGACGCCAGGTCGAAGCCGAACTTGCTGTCGACCTGCCCCGTCTGATCGTAGGCGTGGGTGTGGGCGCTGATGCCCGGTGCCACCCGCAGCAGCACGTCCTGCCGGCGGCTCGGCGTTGCGGCCAGCAGCTGCTTCAGCAAGTCGATTTCTTCAAAGTTGTCGACGATGATGGTCCCGACGTGATGCGCCAGGGCCATCTCAAGCTCCGCCTGCGACTTGTTGTTGCCGTGAAAGGCGACGTCGGCCATGGGAAAATCGGCCTGAATGGCAGTGTACAGCTCGCCGCCGGAGACGACGTCGATGTGGGCGCCTTCCTGGGCTGCGACCTGGTACATGGCGACGGTGGCGAAGGCCTTGCTGGCGTAGCTCACCGCATAGTCGACGTGCTCGGCCTCAAAAACCGCGCGGAAGCTGCGAATCTGGCTGCGGATCTGCGCAACATCGTACACGTAAAGCGGCGTTTGGAACTGCTGTGCCAAGTCAAGGGCGTCTGCCCCGCCGATGGTCAAGTGGCCCTGTGCGTTGGTGGTGATTGTCATGAAAATACCCTCCTGAGTGGTGGGGGTTGATTCGCTTGAAACCAAACAAATGGGGCCATTTTGTTTGACGATTGCCAAACAAAATGACCCCAGTCGGATCAATGCTTGAATAGCGCCCCGTCTATTTGACGACAGTCCAGCCGTTGTTCGCGCCTGGCCCAACTCCCCTCACGCAACACCCGCGCGGGAAGTTTCGGCGACCGCCCCTTTCGCGGTGCGTCGTGGTAGTGTGAGCTACTCGGCACCGTTACTCTTGTTGGTCGCAACCTCTATCAGTAAGCAACTCTAATTGATATGTTAGTCATTGTCAATTGTTTTCTAATTTTTCGAGCGCGCGGGCTAAAACAGGGGCGCGCCGCCCAGCACACCCCCGAATTCCCTACAATTTCTTGATCAGCGCCATCACCTGCTCGAGCTCCGGCGTCATCGCCGTGCCGAGCTCGCGCTGAATGTCCGTGGCGACCATCACGCTCATGATGCTCTTGATGCTGGCCGACACCGCGGCGAGCTGCGTGATGATGGCCGTGCAGTCGCGGCCCTCCTGCATCATGGTCTGGATGCCGCGCAGCTGGCCCTCGGCGCGCTTGAGGCGGTTGAGCAGTTTTGGATCACAAGCCATTGCGTTCTCCTTTCTCAGATGAACAGGTTGGTGCTGCGGTTGCGCGCGTCACCGAGGTACGTGGCGACGCCGCCGAGCTCCACGCCGTCAATCAGCTCGCCGGCCTCGACGCCCATCAGCCCCATGCTCATCGTGCACGCGACCATTTTGACCCCGGCGGCCTGCGCCTTGGCCAGCATCACTTCGAGCTGGTCGACGTTGTTGGTGCGCATCAGATGCTTGATCATCTTGCGGCCGGCGCCGAGAAAATTCATCTTCGACAGCGGCAGCTTCGTGGCGCTTGCGGGCAGCGCAATGTCGAAGGCCTTGGCCAGGCCGGTCTTGCGCAGCTTGACGCCCGGCTTCTTGATCACACTGAGGCCCCAGAAGGTGAAAAACATGGTGACGGGCTGCCCCATCGTCGCGGCGCCCTGGGCGATGATCAGGCTCGCAATGGCCTTGTCGAAGTCGCCGTCGAAAACCACGATGGTCGTCCCCTCGGCAGTGTGGGTCACGGCCGGGGATGCGGCCGCGTCCGGCGCGGTGGTTGGCGCTGCGGCTGCGGTGCCCTTCTGCAGAGTCGCAACCACCTTGTCGCCCTGGATCGCGTTGGTCACCACGGTGTTGCCGGTGGCCAGCGCCCACGCGGCGATGTCCTTGTGGAAGCCGAAGTCCGAGGCCGTGACCGTCAGCCGGTCGCCGTCTTGCATGGTGGCCATCTTGGCGCGGACCTTCACAATCGGCCCGGGGCACTGCAGCCCGCAGGCGTCGAGCGTCAGCGCCTGGGCCGGCTGAGCCGTCGTGGGCTGAGCGCCGGCTTGCTGCGCGGTCGGGCGACTCCCGGCCGACTGAGCCGCGGTCGCCGCCGCAGTTGCCGGGCGGTCACCCGCCTGCTGCGCCTCAACCGCCACCGGTGCCGCGGTCAACGGCGGCGCCAGCGGGCTGGCCTTGGCCGTGCGGTAGGTCTTCAGGCCGCCGTCGAGGTTGAAGGTCTCAAAACCGTTTTGGCTCAGCAGGCGGCAGACGTTGTAGCCGCGCAGGCCGACCGCGCAGTAGACGTAAAGCGGCGCGTCCTGCGGCAGCTCGGCCAGGCGCTGGCGCAGCTGGCTGCGCGGAATGTGGATGGCGCCGGGCAGCGCCGGTTCGGCCAAGAGTTCGTCGTCCTCGCGCACGTCAAGGAAGTGGGCGCCCGCCGCCAGCAGCGCATCGACCTGCGACCACTGGATGGTTTTGACCAGCCCACGCTGCAGGTCGTCGGCGATGTAGCCGGCGAAGTTGACCGGATCCTTGGCCGAGGCGTAAGGCGGCGCGTAGCAGACTTCGACGTCGGCGAGGTCCGCGACCTTAGCGCCCAGGCGCGCGGCCGTGGCGATCACGTCGATGCGCTGCGCGACCTTGGTGGTGCCGACCGCCTGGGCGCCGAGGATGCGGCCGTCCGGCGCATACAGCACCTTCAGGCTCAACGGCGCCGCGCCGGGGTAGTAGCCGGCGCTTGAGCTCGGGTGCAGGTGAATCACCTGGTAGGCCTGCCCCGCGGCCTGCAGCTGGCGCTCGTTGGCGCCGGTGCTCGCGGCGGTCAGCGCGAAGACCTTGGCAACGGACGAGCCCAGCACGGCCGGGTTGGTGCGAGCGATGCCGCACAGGCTGTCGGCCAGGTAGCGGCCCTGGCGGTTGGCCGGGCCGGCCAGCGCGACCGAGCGCTTCTCCCCGGTGACGGCGTCGGTGACGCTGATGACGTCGCCGACGGCAAAAATGTGCGGCACGCTGGTCTCAAATTGCGGCGAAACCGTGATGAACCCGCGCGCGTCGGTGGCGACGCCCGCGGCCTGCGCCAGCTCGCTGTTGGGCCGGATGCCGATGGCCAGCACCACCAGGTCCGTCGCGATCACCTCGCCGCCGGCCACGTTGACCTCGTGGCCGTTGGCGCCAAACCCGGTCACCTTCGTGTTCAGGCGCAGGTCGACGCCATTGTCGCGTAGGTGTTCGTGCACGGCCTGCACCATTTCCCAGTCCAGCGGCGGCAGAACCTGCGGCGCCGCCTCGACAAGCGTGACGGCCAAGCCGCGGTGCGCGAGGTTTTCGACCATCTCCAGGCCGATGAAGCCGCCGCCGACCACCGTCGCGTGCTTGGCCGGATGACTGGCCAGGTAGGCGGTGATGGCGTCGACGTCCGGCACCGTGCGCACGGTGAAGCAGTTGTCCGCGTCGTCCAGGCCCGGGAACGACGGTACCAGCGGCCGCGCGCCGGTGGAAAAGATCAGCTCATCGTAGTGAGTGGTCAACACACCCGTCGGCGCCTGCACCGTCACCGTCTGGGCCGCAGGATCGATGGCGGTCACCCGGTGATTCACGTGGACGTCGAGGTTGAAGTCCTGCTTCAGCGCCGCAACCGAGCTGACTAAAAGCGCCTCGCGGTCGGCGATGACGCCACCGACGTAATACGGCAGCCCGCAGTTGGCGAACGACACGTACGGTCCCGCCTCGTAAATCGTGATTTCAGCTGACTCATCCAGCCGCCGCAGCCGCGTGGCGGTCGACGCGCCGCCCGCGACCCCACCGATAATGACATAGTGCTTTCCCATGCTGAACACTCCCTCGTAATGATTTCGCTTTCAGTATACCCCACGGGGGTATTCCAGCGCTAGTGCAGTGTTGAACAAATTCGGGCGAAATTTCAGATTGGATTGCAGGCAACGAGAGGACAACACAGATAAACCGCCTATAGTTCGGCGCTCGCCTCGTTCCGACGCCAGTATATTGTTGCGGAACGATTACCATCTAAACGTGTTTCGCTGCACAAGCACGGTCGCTGACACGCATCCGGGCCTCAAGCGGTGCCCGACGCGTATGAGGCCTAGATCCGCATGAATAAATATTCATGCTGGTTAAGACTGCTTGATTAAATAACAATTTCCCGTTATTTATCGTTCAACTGTCCTTCGTCGCCCCCACCCACTGATTCAACAGCCCGCGGCGGTCTCCCCCACCCCGCCCGGGAACTGCGCACAAGCGCTTCCAATCCCATCCCGCGGATGCTATGCTGAGTCAGTATGCATGCAACGCAAGGAGGCAATCATGACCAACACTTACGACAATCCCGAATTCTTCGCGGCCTACGCGAAAATGACGCGCAGCCAAGAAGGCCTGGCCGGCGCCGGCGAGTGGCCCGACTTTCAGCCGCTGCTGCCGGCCCTCACCGGCAAGCGGGTGCTGGATCTGGGCTGCGGCTACGGCTGGCACTGCCGCTACGCCGTCGAGCACGGCGCCGCCTCGGTCCTCGGCATCGACAACTCCCAGCGAATGCTGGATGAGGCCGCACGCCGCACCAACGACTCGCGCATCCGCTACGCGCGCGGCGACCTCGCGACCTTTGACCGCCCAGCCGCGAGCTTCGACGTGGTGATCAGCTCGCTGGCCTTCCACTATGTGCAGGACCTCACCGGCCTATTCGCGCGCATCGGAACGATGCTTGCACCCGGCGGCACCCTGCTGTTCACCATCGAGCACCCGCTTTTCACCGCCGAGGGCCACGAGCAGTGGGTCGAGACCAAGGCGGGCGAGCCGGTCTGGCCGGTCGACCGCTACTTCGACGAGGGCCTGCGCACCACCACCTTCCTCGGCCAGCCGGTGCCCAAGTACCACCACACCCTGCAGACCATCGTCTCCGCGGTGCTTGGCGCCGGCCTGACGCTTGAGGCGCTGGTGGAGCCGCAGGGCAGCGCGGCGGACCGTGCGGACCGCGCCCCGTGGACGCGCGCGCCGATGATGTTGATTGTGCGCGGGGACAAGCCCGCAGTAGGAGGCCCACATGCCTAGCCAAAACCAGATTGACCGTTTTCTCACCGTCGGCCTGATCGCCGACGCGCTGGGCGTGCCCGTCGAATTCAAGGCGCGCGACACCTACCACGTCGACCGCATGCTCGGGCACGGCACCTACAACCAGCCCGTCGGCACTTGGTCGGACGACAGCTCCCTCACCCTGGCGCTGGCCGAAAACCTCGTGGCCGACGGGGATGACACCGCGCTGATGCAGCGCTTCGCCGCGTACACTAAGGGCGACTACACACCGTTCGGCCGCCTCTTTGACATCGGGATCGGGACGCGCAAGGCGATTGAGAACTTCACAGACCGCCACGTTCCCGCCACGCAGGCCGGCGACCGCGCGCCCCAGGCCAACGGCAACGGGGCGTTGATGCGCATCGCCCCGCTGGCCTTTGCGCTGGCCGACGAACCGTGGCCGGTGCGCCGCGACCGCATCAAGACGACCACGACGCTGACGCACGGCCACGCCCGCTCGATTCTGGCCAGCTGGCTGTACGTCGAAACACTGCGCGAGGAACTCGCCGGCCAGCCGCTTGATGCGGCCCTGGCGACGGCCTGGCAGCGCGTGGCGCTCGAGCCGGCGACCACAGGCGAGCACCGCCACTTCGCCCGGCTGCTGCAGGCGAATTTTGCCCAGACCCCCCGCGCCGAGATCCGCAGCAGTGGCTACGTGATCGACACGCTGGAGGCCGCCGTGTGGTGCGCGGCGAACGGGTGCTCGATTGAAGGCGTGATTCTGACCGCCGCCAACCTCGGTGAGGACACCGACACCGTCGCCCAGATTGCCGCCTGCCTGTACCAGGCGGGGCACCTGGATGGCGATGTGCCGGCGGCGTGGCGGAAGGCGCTGGTGCGGACCGAGCAGAGCAACGCAATCATTGCCGACTTCGCGCGGAAGTACGGCGAGGCGTGAAGCAAAACCATTGGACGCAAACGAACCCGATGACTTTTTGTCATCGGGTTCGTTGCTGTCTCGGCCGAATGGCGACACGGCTGCCGCTCACCCCCGCGAAGCGCAAAGGCATAGTCGTTCAGGCTATCTATGCAAGCGGCTTCCGGGGAATCTCCCCCGCCTATGCGGGGAACAAAATAATATAGCTCCACAACGCGTTGTAATTCCCGGGAGCACCCCCGCGGATGCGGGGAACAAATGAATGGCCAAAGCTGAGACTAGACTTGCCCGCACCCAACGAGTAGCTCGGGCCAAATTGCGGGAGCACGCTGGTCGCGGGTCTCCCCCCACATACGCGGGAACACTTCGTCGTCTGCCCCTGTGCGGTAACACGGGGAGGATCACCCCCGCATGCGCGGGGAGCACATCGCGCCTTCTTTTCCGGTGAAGCACTTGATGGGATCACCCCCGCATGCCGGGGAGCACTAAGCAAAAGGGATTACGATCTGTACACCAGTAGGATCACCCCCGCATGCGCGGGGAGCACTTGTTGGTGGGGTCGCTCACACTAAAGCCGGTGGGATCACCCCCGCATGCGCGGGGAGCACTCGTCGTGATCAGCCCTGAGCGGATGAAGAGGGGGATCACCCCCGCATGCGCGGGGAGCACACTAAGCAAACCTTAATCCAGAAGCTTTGCCAAAGATTGAGCTTAATTCCAGTCATCAACTCAACTGAGAATCACCATACTCTTCCCGCTTCCACGACGCAGCAAGTGACGTGACCGCATATCCTGGCCGTCCCCCATTATCTACCCGAACCACCAGACTGTCACGTTTGAAGCCACCTAAAGCTTCAGCCGCCCGTCCGCCACCAGCCGCTGCGCCAGCGCCAGCGTGGCCTCGGCATCCGCCAGCGCATCGTGCGGGCGGTCATTGATGATGCCGTACTTTTCCAGCACCGTTGCCAGCTGGTAGTTGTCGAGAAATTTCTGTGCGCGCTTGACCACCGGCACCAGGTCGACACGCGGATTCGCCAGCGGCTCGGTCCCAACCGCGCGCAATGCCGCAGCTAGGAACTTGTCGTCGAACGGCAGATTGTAGCCGACAATCGTTCTGTCGCCGACGAATTCGCGCAATGCTGTTAGCGCTTCTCCCAGCGGTACCCCCTCAGTGGCGAGCCGCGCCTCCGTGAGGCCGGTCAGGTCGCAAATCGCAGCGGGCAGTGCAACGCCCGCCGCAATCAAACGCGAGAAGTGGGCCACGGTTGCTCCCTCACTCACCCGCGCGGCGCCGATAGCGATGATCTGCGCCGCGCCCGGCGTCAGACCGCTGGTTTCCAGGTCGAGTGCCACCATCTCGGGCGTCGGTGGCACGACCGCCGCGATCGCCCGGCGCTTTTTGACGGCCTGCTTGGCTTGGTGAAAATGCGCCGCATCGCTGAATCCCGGCTTGACGGCGGCCACCCTGGCCTGCGTTCGCAGCATCAGCGGGATGCCATCGAAGTCGACCACCTGGTGATCGTGCCGGGTGGTGACGAAGGCGTACCCGAGCTCGTTGCGGGCGCTGTACACCATGGTCGCCTCGCCGCTGCCGATGTCGCGCGTGATGCGCGCCCACAGCTGATCGCGCACGCGCGCGCTGACGCTGCCGACGTACACGCCGGTCTGAACCTCCTGGTACCAACGGGTCAGCGCGCCGCGCAGCGAAGGCGGCACCTTGGAGAGCGTGACCACAATCATGACGGGTCCTCCGTGAACTCCCGGTACGACACACCGAACTTCTGCAGGCCGAGCTTATCATCCCAAAGGTTCACCACGTCGTCTTCACCCTCACCGTCTTTTTGCCCCAGCAGCGCCTTGAGGTCGGCGACCATGCGCAGCATCAGCTTGCCGTCGACGAAGGCGTCGCGGACGGCAAGCCGCGTCTTGCGCCCGATGTCGTCGCCCGCCGTCAGCCCCGCGACCACGGAAAAGGCGATGGGGATCGTGACCTCCGCCTTGTAGAGGTCGGCGAAGTCGTACACGAAGGACAGATCGTGGCCGGTGTGCACGAAACCGAGGCCTGGCGAGGCCCCCAGCGCGACAATCACGCTGTAACACAGCCCGTACAGCGCGGCGTGGGCGGCGGTCAGCGCCTGGTTGATCGGCGTGCCGGCGGCAAAATCGTCCGGGTCGTAGGTGCGCCCGCTCCACGCCACCCCGGAGGCGTCCGAGGCCTCACGGTAGACCCGCCGCACCCGCGCCCCTTCCTTGCCGCGCAGCGCCTGCATGCTGAGTTTGCTGACATCGGTGTCGGGAAAACGCATCTGGTACATCCGCCGGGCCACGGCCAACCGGCTGCGCTGGTTGGACACCAGGCGCGCCTGGGCCTCGAGCAGCGCGGCGCTGTGGCTCAGCGCCCGGCCGTGCGCGTACTGCCGCACGCCGCGCTCGCCGACCCAGACCACGCTGGCCCCGGAGTCGCCGATCAGCTCCATCGCTCGGTGCGTGACGTCAACGCCTGGTCCCAGCATCAAAACCGCAATCATCGCCGCCGGCACGGCCACGACGCCGCGCTTATCGGTCACGGTGATGGCGCTGTCCTGGCGGTTCAACTCGGCGTGTTCCAGATACAAAAAGCTGATGCGATCACGTACCCGACCGAGCTCGGTCAGGTCCGCCTTCTTCGCACCAGCGATTTGGTTGGTCATTCGGCATCCTCCGGAATCACGGTCATCAGGCCCATGCCGTACGCCTTCTCGCGGCCGAGGCCGCCGGTCAGCGTCTCGCGGAACCGCTCGAGGTCCGTGATCTCAAGCAGCCCCTCGTAGGTCACCTGCTGGAGCCGCACCTCGCGCGCGCCCTTGTGCCGCAGCAGCGGCCGGTCGCGGTTGACGATGTCGAACGCCGGCCCGGTGGCGCCTGCCACCGGCGCGAAGCCCGCCCGGTCCGCCACGTCCAGCAGCCACTGGAGCTGGTTCGGAAGCCCGATGTGCGCGTACACCTTGCCCCGCGCCTTGAGGTCGCCAGATTCCTTGACGGCGTGCGTCGGGTTGGCGGTCAGGCGAAACCGCAGGCGCTGCCCGAGCGTCAGGGCCGCCAGGAAGCGGTCGTAGCTTTTCACCTGGACACTGCCAGGTACGCCGTAGCGCTCGAGCGCCGACTCATCCGGGCGGACATCGCTCAGCACCAGCAGGTACTCGCGGCCGCCCAGCACGTCGCGGCGCCACAGGTGGCGCGGGCGCGCGCCGGTGGCGACGGCCGAAGGAAAACTCTGCTCAACCCAGTCGTGGAACGCGCCGAGGTGGGTGAGCGGCTGAAGCCGGCGACGGTCCCGCCAGTCGATTTCTACGCGTGATAGGAACATCTCACTCCTCCTTAATGGCGGCCAGGGCGTCGTGCGCGGTATCTGCGGGGGCAGGTTCGGCCAGCGGCACCCGCAGGACAGCCTCGCCGCGGAACGTAAAGCGGCGATCAACCTGCGCGGTGGCCGTCGCGAGGTCCTTCACGAGCCGCACGCGTCCGTCGGGCACCAGCGCCGCATCGGCGAACAACTCGGCGACGAAGCCGAGGCGGCGCCGGCGCTTCTGGAACCACGGCGCCGCCCGCCAAGCCATCGTGCGCAGCACCGCCACTGGATCGGCGCCTTGGTGGACCTCAATCGCCAGCGGCCCCGCCGGCGGATCCGCCCGGCGCCCCAGGCACAGGGCGAACCGCGGCCGACGCAGCGCCTGCGCCAGCGCGTCGATCAGCGCCGAATCGTCGCTGCCCACCGCCACCACGAACCGCGCGTCCTGGAGGTAGTCGCGGTAGGTGATTTTGCGCGTGCCCGCCTTCCACTCGACGGTCTGGTAGTCCGTGGTCAAGACGCCGGGCTGATCGACGCGCACCGCAAACTGCAGCCGGTTCAGGGCCAACAGGCGCGAATCCGTGCGGGCATAGCCCATGGCCGCGCCGAGCATCCCCACCACCGCACTTTTGGTCGGGTGGTCAAAGGTGGTGCGGCGGGCGAACGCCGCCTCATCCCCGTAGGACTGCAGCGGCGCCCTCAGCTCAAGCGTTAGCGTCTTCATCTGGCGTCTCCCGCTTGAGCACGTCCGCAACCCGCGCCAACAGTGCATCGACGTTGGCCACCCGATCGCCGACCGTCGTGTCCGTCGTGGCGAGAACCAGCGTGGCCAGCGGCGCGGCGACGAAGGCTTCGGCCGCGGTGTAGGCCTTTTCCAGGGCATCGACGGACTTGGCCACGTAGCCGGTGCGCGTGGTGATCGGCGTCTCGAAGGCGGACACCAGGTTGACCGGGGTGTCTTCGCGCAGCGTGACCATCACGTAGCTCGGCAGTGTTTTGTTCGCGAAGGTGTTCTGCTTGCCGGTCGGCATCGACAGCAGGAAGGCCTTCAGAAAGTCGAGAGCGCCCTCGGTCGCGTCCGTGGTTCCGAGGTTTTCGGCCAGCTCGCGGAAGTTGAGGTTGGCGTAGCGGTACAGGGTGGCCGAGTTGAACTCGACGGTGCCGAGCATCGCGGCGCCGGCGTTGTCCTCCGGCTGCTCGTCGTCCATGGCGGTGAAGTAGTCGAACTCAGGCACGATTTCGTGAGTCGACAGCGCGTGCGCCACCTGGGCCGAAGCTTCCACGTTGAGCTCGGGGTTGTCGGCCACCATGCGGCCGAACAGCGCGAGATCTAGGGACTGGTCGCCCTTCAAAACGGCCTTGAGCTCCTTTTTGTCCAGCGTGTCGTGGCTCAGGGCGTAATCGGCCAGCTTGGCAATCTGACCGCGGCTGATCAAAAGAAGCGCGCCGGTCTGTCGGTTTTTGTCCAGCTTCACGCCGGCCGCGGTGAACACCGAATCCGCAAGCGCCTGGGCGTCTTCTTGGCTCATCTCACCGGTCCGGGCCTGGATAGCCGCGGTCAAAAGCGCCGCGGCGTCCTTGGTGCGGCTGCCCTGCATCTCCTGCGGCAGGTCGGCAAAATCTTCGCGCATCGCGTGCTTCCACGCCTGAGACGACACCCGCGCCCGGGTCACGCCGCCGTACTGCGCCGTCTTCGGTGCGCCGGTGTCATCGCGGTTGATGTTGGAGGACGGCACCGTCTGCAGGACGTGCACATCAACGTACAAATTTGGTTGCGTCATGGTTAGTTCGCTCCTTTGATGGTTTCTGACGTGTGGTAGTAATCCTGACCCCAGCGCAGCCGCACGCGACTGGCCTGCTCGAAGCTGATCTGGAAGCTGGCGAGGTCGCCCGCCAGCTGGGCGTAATCGATGGCGGGCATCGCCTTGGTGGCCTTGAGAATCGTCACCAGGTGCGTGAGCCCGTCCTGAACGGCGGCGAAACTGGTCGCGCCGAGCACCGCCTGAACGCGCCGGTCCAGCGCCTCGGCGGACGGCAGCGTACCCTTGGCCTTGCGCAGCGCCGTGAACAGCGTGACGCCGCTTGGAGCCGCCTCAGTCTCCGCAGTTTGAGAACCGCGCGCGACCGGCACGTACCCGCCGGTCGTTCGACCCTGCTGCGCCAGCGCGTAAAGCCGCAGTGCGGTGAAAATCGCCACCTCGCTCCTCGTCGGCTCGCCCGTGCGGCTCAAAAGCGCTGCGGGCATTCTGCCCAGCATCAGCGGCCACACCGCCTGCGCCCGTGGGCTGGCCAGCGAGCTGGCCCCGCGCAGCGCGGACAGGATGGCGCCGCTGCTGGTGCCGCCCGCTGCCAGGACGTGCAGCATGCCTGTTGCGGCCTGTTGTGTCTGATTAACCATTAGCTCTCCCCCTTTTTCAACTCGAGGTCCTGCCGCACCGCCTTGGCCAACCGATTGCGGGCGACAAAAATGTTCAGCACGCCTTTCTCCGTCTCGATGCCGCGGATATCGCGCGGCGTCGCGTGCTGCACGAACTCGTCGGCGGTGGTCAGCACCAGCCGCTGCAACGTCTGGTACCACGCCGCGATGCGCTCGTCGCGGTCGTCGGTGTTGCGCAGCCCGGCCAGCCAGTCCTTGAACGGTCCGTTGAGCCGGGCGTAAAAATCGGCCGAATACTTGGGCTCAAAGCTGCTGGCATCGAGGTTGCGAATGATGGCCACAGTGCGGAGAAAATTCCCGTAATCCTTGACGATCTGCTGGGTCGCCTTCACCGTGTCCTCAATCCGTCTAGGCCAGAAGTTGCGGTTATCCGCATCGAACAACACCGCCACCTCCAGGGTCATGTCGTCGGTGATCTCGGCCACCGGCGCCTGTGAGGTCGCATTGCCATCGCTGATCAGGGCCACTGCGGCCAGCGTCAGGTGCCGGTCGCGCGCGACGAGCCGTCTTTCCTGCAGCCTGCCCAGCCACGTCACCACGCCGGGCTGGGGCATCCCGGTTGCGGAACCGGTGCCCACATAATCACCGAAGTGACGCCACATCGCATACGCCAGGTTCCGCTTGCTCCGCGCCGCCGGATAGTAGCTTTCCACCTGGGCCTTGTCGTCGCGGCGCCAAGTGGTCATGGGCTCGACGAACGCGTTGGTGCTGGCAAACATCGGCACACCCGCCGTGAAAATGGTCGGGTTGCCGGACGCGTCCCACTCGAGGTGCAGCAGCCGCGCCAGGGCGGTGTACACCTCGCTGACGTTATCCGGCAGCACCAGCCGAATGCGATCCTTCACGTAAGCCGCAACGCTTGGCCACTCCCACACCGGTCGCTCGACGTGGTAGGCGGTCTCATCGGTCAGCACCAAGTTGAGCAGCAGCGTCTCGACCAGGTCTTTACCCTGGGCGAACACCGGACCTAGGCGGTACAGCCAGCCGGCCGGTGTCGAGAACTTGTCCGGTGCCTCGATCTTGGTCTTATCGGTCACGCCGGTGAAGTTCTGGTAGGTGATCACCCACCGCACCAGCTCGGGCAGGCTCAGCACGTTCTTTCCGTCCCCGCTCTTGGGGGCAAAAAGCGCGGGGCTGTTCCCGCTTTCCGAGATCAGCCGGTTGATCTGCTTGAGCGCCACGGTCCCGGCGCCGGTCGCAATCCGCTTGTTCTTAGGCACCAGCGCGTCGTACTCGTCCGCTGTGACCTGGTAGAACGGCGTGTCGCCGAAGAAGTCGAACCGCTCGCGGTGGCGGTCAAGGTACTCGCCGACCGCTGCCGTGAACCCGCCCCGCTCGTGCAGCGCCTGCCAAGTGTCCAGCAGATCGTCCGACCACGCCTCGTCATCGTCATCGAACCCGGTGACCTGCCAGCTGTCGTCCAAGTCCAGCCAGTCATACGGCCGCCCGCCTGCGTCCACCCGCGAGTAAACGGTGTGCAGCACCGCCAAGAGCAGGCGCATCACCGCAAGGTCCTGCGCCGCCATGTCGCCGGCCAGGCGCGCGTAGTCCTGCGCGTGGGCGAACAGATCGCCCATGCTGACGGTTGCCACGGTACCCGTCTTTTTTTCGATGACCTGAATCCAAGGGTCGCTGATTAAGTTAAACGCTTGCGGTGCCATCGACTTCCTCCTTCTTCTCGTAGCTCAGCCCAAGCGCGGCGTCATAGCGCAGCCGCCACTTACCGAGTGTGGCCGTGTTCGCCTCGTCAAGCACCAGCGCCAGCGCGCCGCGAAGCCACTTGCTGTCCTGCCAGTCGGGAAACGCCTTGATGGTCGTCTGCTCCAGCGCGCTGATTGCCGCCCGAATATCCAGCGTGACGGCGTGCGGCAGCCGGATCACCTGCGCGGCGATGGTCGCCGGCGGGCAGTCCGCAAGTCGCCGCCCATCCAGTAGCTGGTCGCCGTCCTGGGTGCGCCGCACCAGAATCACCTCGAGGGTTTCTTGGATGTCGCGCACCGCAGCCTCCGCCCGCCGAACGTCGCGGTCGACGCTCTGCTGTGAATCCGCCAGCCAGCCGTGCAGCGTCCGGCGGGGCCGCGGATCCGCGATGCGAAAGGCCTGTGCCTTGCCCTCCGCTTGCGCCTTGGCGCCCTCGAACGCCTCGCGCGCCGCTTCCAGGCCGGAAATCGCCGGGTCCTGCGTCGAATCGTACACACCTTGAACCAGCGGGGAGATGTCGGCCGGCAGCCGAATCTGGTCCCCCAATGCCGCGTCGGTGCGCATCAGCAGGTAATCCCCGTAGATTGCCTGATTCGGGTCACCGTAGTCGCCCATCGCGTTGATGCCCATCACCACCACCCGCGGCACTCGCAGCGCCTTGGGTCGTGGAATGGTATGGCGGTGAAGGCGGCCGATGCGCTGCAGCAGCAGGTCCATCGGCGCGATGTCGGTGTACATGACGTCGAAATCGATGTCCAGCGACTGCTCTAGCACCTGGGTCCCGATCACAATCAGCCGTTCGGAGCGTGCGCCATTTTTGCCGATCAGCGCCTGCAGCTTGGTCTCAAGGCGCGTGCGATCCGGCGCCAGGAAGGCCGAGTGGAGCACCACGACTGGCACGTCGGCCGGCACCGCGGCCGCCAGCTCCTGTGCGCGGCGCACCGTGTTGACGATGACGCCCGCCACCCCGCCGTCGGCAATCGCCGCCGTGACGTGCTGAACCACGGTCGTCGCATCGGCTGAGCCGGCCAGGCGCTGCACCTGCACCGCAAGCGCCGCCTGATCGGACGTGCCCGGGAAGTCCGTGACCTGGCGGACGGTCCGACCGTCCAGCAGCGTCAGCAGCGGGTAGGCCGCGGTGTCCTGCCAATCCGCCGGCACCTGGCTCAAGTCCGCGGTGCGCGCAAGGCCCTTTCCGAAGCGGCCCTTGTAGTAGCTGGCCAAGAGTTCGTTGCGTCGCGCCTTGGGCAGCGTGGCCGAGAGAATCACCACCGGCACGTGGTACGTCCCCAGCCACTCAACCGCCTCGTACAGGTACTGGCTCATATATGCATCGTAGGCGTGCACCTCGTCGAGCACCACGACCTTCTTGGACAGGCCGAGGTGCTTGAGCGCCAGGTGCTTTTGCTTCAGGGCCATCACCAGCAGGTTATCAATCGTGCCGACCGTGTAGGCATCGAGGATACGTTTTTTGCCGGAAAACCACTCATTGACCCCGACCGCCCCCGAGCCTTCGACGTTGGCCGCGGCGGGCAGCGCGCGAAACTGCGGGTTGAAGGCGGCCTTGCCGTGCAGCAGCTCCAGCGACCGCACCGCCTCCGCGCTACCGGGTAGCTGCGCCAGCCAGGCCAGCACCCGGTCGAACATCGCGTTGGCCGTCGCCTGTGTGGGCAAGCCAAAAAACAGTCCGGTCTGCCCGCACTGGTACGCCAGCTGTTCCGCCGCCAGCAACGCGGTTTCGGTTTTGCCCACCCCCATCGGAGCCTCGAGAATCACCGGGCCAGGATCCGTGGTTGCGGCGATGGCGGCCGTCACCGCCTGCTGAACCGGACGCGGGGCAAAGCCCCAGCGCGCCCGGTACGGATCGGCGCTCATCACCACAGGATCCGGGCGGAACTCCTCGCCCAGGTACCAGTGTTCCATCGCGTTTTCAAAGCGCGCCTGCAGCTCGATGTCGTCTAGGCCCTGAGCGAGCGGAATCAGCGGGAAAAGCGGCGTCCCACCGTCCTCGCCCAGCCATTCACTAGAGGCCAGCCAGTCCGCCATAATCAAAAGGCCCTCAAGCAGCACCGCTTGGGGCTGGGCAACATCTGGCAAGTCGGCGACGCTGCCGTACCCGGCACGCGTCAGGCCGCAGTCGATCAGGTGGCGCTGAAGGGTTTGCCAGACTTCCTGAATCTCCTGGTCGTGCTCGGCCTGCCAGTAATTCTTGCGGTAGTCGTCAATCTGGTTGAAGGGCACCCGGTTCGCGGGCCGGCCGTGGTGCCCGCCGACGATGGCGCCGATGCTGTCGGGCACGCCCGCCGCCTCAAGCAGCGCCTCGCCGGCCAGCGCGTGCGGCGACTTATTCGCGGCAACCAAGGTCAGGTCATCCAAGCCGCTGAAACCGGCGCGCATCAAGCGCTCAATCAGTTCTCCGTCGAGCGACCGGTTCCCATCGTACGAGGGCTTGGTCTGAAACGCGGGTGTTGCCTTGCCGAGATCGTGGGTGAAGCCGAGAAACTTCGCCAGCTGTGGGGCCCCGGTCTCGCCAAGATTCGCCTCAAGGACCGCGCGCTGACCGTCGGAAAGCCAGTGTTGGTACAGCCAGTTGATGACGCGCTCGGTGTCTTCGAGGTGCGCAAGGAGCGGTAACCAATACTGTTGGCCATCCGAGGTACGCTTTTTGGCCCATAAGGCCTTTTCAGTGGATTGGTATGGCACACGTTGCAAGGTCATCGCAGATCCTCCTCACGGGTTCTATTCGCCTATCATAACGGCACATGAAATAGCGTGCAAGTATGTGGGCTTCTTAGATGAGTGTTCGCCCATCGATATATCATTATAATCAGAGCCTTAGATATAAAATTTGATGTTGTCTATATATAGAGCGAATCGGTAGTCTAACCGGTTTGAGGAGGAATATATATAATCAGTTCCGGAGGAAGTAGCGACTTCAATTGACTGAGAACTGCTACGGTGAAAGTTGTTCTAAATTATTATTTTCAGAACCTCGCGCTGCTAGAAATCGTTACAAAAAAAGCCGTCATACGGCGACTTCAATGTTTTTTGAAACGGATCAAAGCATAGCACACGCATATCTGAGACACACTGTCATGCCGAGTTATCTTGAGGTGTATTCTGAAAATTACAGCTGTAGATGTGGAGCTATCACTACGAGAATTACGAAGCTTAATCTATTATTGGCACATTCCCGTCTATGCGGAGAGCACCTCTGGTGTTTGCGATTCAACTGAATTTTTGTAGGATCACCCCCGCCTATGCTGGGAGCACCTGGCCGACGCCGTGGCCGGAACAAGTGTGTACGGATCACCCCCGCCTATCCGGGGAGCACCAGTAGCTATCGGATGCTATGCCCTATTATATGGGATCACCCCCGCCTATGCGGGGAGCACGGGGCGCGGCGCTAAGCCAAGCCGCCGGGGGCGGGATCACCCCCGCCTATGCGGGGAGCACGTCCCCGCCGCGATCACCTCAAAGGCTCGCCCGGGATCACCCCCGCCTATGCTGGGAGCACAGGGGTTTACAGGATCGGCCGTGCCGTGTATTGGGATCACCCCCGCCTATGCGGGGAGCACACTAACCAAATCCCATCAAACCGGCATTTCCATATTGAAAGTGTATCATTTTAAATCAACTCGTCAACCGACACCATTGTTCCTCTCCTCGTTGTCTCACATCATTCACACAAAATAAGCCGGCCCGCCTCCGCGAACCGACTCCCTCTCATTTCCGTTATCGCTGCTACTCCTCGACCCCAAGAATCAGCCGAATCTCCTCCGGCGTCAGGCTGGCCTTGTTCTCCGTGCCGCTGAGAATCTGGTCGACCAGGTCGCGCTTTTTCTCCTGGAGCTTCACGATCTGCTCCTCGATGGTGCCCTTGGTGATCAGGCGGTAGACGTCGACGCTGCGGGTCTGACCGATGCGGTGGGCGCGGGCGATGGCCTGGTCCTCGACCGCCGGGTTCCACCAGAGGTCGACCAGGATCACCATGTCGGCGCCGGTCAGGTTGAGGCCGGTCCCACCGGCCTTGAGCGAGACCAGAAAGAAGTTGCGGTCGCCGCGGTTGAACGCATCGACCATCGCGAGGCGCTTGGCCGCCGGAGTGTCGCCGGTCAGGATGAAGGCCGGCTGCCGCGCGTCCTCAAGCAGCGTCGTGACCTGCGCGAGCATGTGGGTGAACTGGGAGAAAATCAGCACGTGCCGCCCCGAGTCCGCGGCCTCCTTGATCAGCTCGGCGAGCTGCTCGAGCTTGCCGGACCCGCCGGTGTAGCCGGGCACGAACAGCGCCGGGGTGTCGCAGAGCTGGCGCAGGCGGGTCAGCCCGGCCAGAATCGCCAGCTTGTTGTGAACCAGCGCCTGGTTGCCCAGCCCCGCGACCTGCACCTGCATCTGCTGCAGCTGCGCGAGGTAGACCGCCTTTTGCGGCGCGGTCATCTCGTTGGTCAGGTTGGTCTCGCTCAACGGCGGCAGGTCCTTGAGCACGGCCTTCTTCTCGCGCCGCAGGATGAACGGCTTGACGCGCACCGCGACCTCGTCCGGGGTCAGCTGCTTGAACGCCTTGAGGCCCGGCAGCAGGCCCGGCAGGATCAGGGCAAAAAGCGCCCAGAGCTCCTCGGGCCGGTTTTCGATCGGCGTGCCGGACAGGCCAAAGGTCGCGCGCGGCCGCAGCTTGCGCAGCGCCTGGCTTGTTTTGGCGCTGGCATTCTTGACGAACTGCGCCTCGTCGAGCACCAGAAGCTGAAGCGACAGCCGCGCGTACTCGGCGATGTCCAGGCGCACGCTGTTGTAGCTGGCGATCAGCACGTCGGCCGCTTCGGCCTCAATCGTCTTGCGCCGCGCGGCCTTGTCGCCGTCGACCACGGCGACTTCGAGGTGCGGGGCGAACTTGGCGAACTCCGCCTGCCAGTTGTAGAGCAGCGAGGCTGGGGCGACCACCAGCGTCGGGCGGCCGGGTTCGGTGTGGGCGTTGATCAAGCTGATCATCTGCACCGTTTTGCCCAGGCCCATCTCATCGGCCAGGATGCCGCCGAAGCCGTGGTGGTAAAGCATCTCCAGCCACTTGACGCCGGTCTGCTGGTACGGGCGCAGGGTCGCCTGCACCGGGTGCTCCGGCGGTTCGGGCACGAAGGCCTCCGGGTGCGTGAGGTCCTGCACCAGCGTGGCGAAGTGGGCGTCAAAGGCCGCCTTGTCGCCGAGCGCCGCCTGGACGGCCAGCGCCTGGGCGGCGGGCACGGCGAGCTCGCCGTTTTGCCACTTGGCGGCCTGGCGCACCTTGGCCAGCGCCGCAACGGTCGCCTTCAGCGAGTCGTCGACCATCACCACCCCGCCGTCGGGCCGCGTCAGGTATGGACGAGCGACGTCCAGCTGGGCCAGCATCGCGTCGACCTCCTCGGGCCGCACCCCTTTCATGGAGAAGTTAATTGCCAACAACCCGTCGCGCGAGGCGACGCTGACCGCCGGCGCCAGCGCGGCCCCGTCCTGCATCAGGGCGTCGACCGCCGGCGTCGTGGTCACCGTGCCATTTTGCCTCAAGTTCGGCAGCTCGGTGACGAAGAAGCGGTAGGTCGCCTCGCCGTCCTTGAACCGCTTGCGCCACTGGCCCTTGGTGTAGGTGAAGCCAAGCGCGCGCAGGTAGTCGTGCGCCTGGCGCTCGACCTCGGCGTACTGCGGGTCGGCGGCGTCCCCGTCGAGCGTCAGGTCCAGCAGCACGGTGCCCTTGGCGTAGTCGAGGTCAAAGCGCGGCACGGCCGGCGCGGCGGTGAGCGCGGCCGGCGCCGACACCTTGGCGATCGGCGCCAGCAGCTTCAGGAAGTCGCGCAGCCCGGCGCTTTCGCCGCGGGCGAAAGCCAGCGTGCAGTGGTCGCCGTTGGGGTCGAGGTTGACCACCTGAGACACCACCTGGTTGACCGTCTGCATCTGCGCTGGCGTCATGGTGAAAAGCGTCCGCCCGCGCGCCAGCATCCGGTCCGCCGGCAGCATCGCGGCGTAATCCAGCGTCAGGCTCAGCTCGTAGCCGTTTTTGCTCGGGGCGACGACGGCGCGCAGCACCCCGGCCGTTGCGTCCAGCGGCGTGACGAGGGCGCCGTCGTACTCCTGCTCCGCGCCGAGGTTGGGCTGGTAGTGGTACGGTGCAAGCTGCGCAAACAGGGGCTGCAGCCGGGCGAAGGCGCCGGGTGCAAGCATCGCGTAGCGCGCGGCGTTGCTGCCGTAGTCCAGCATCTCGGCCGTCACCGGCGTCGCGGCCGCCAGCTCGCCGAGCAGCGCCTGCTCGGGCGCGGAAAAGGCGGCGGGCGACAGCTCAAAGGCGTTGGTGTTGACGTAGTACGTGCCGCCCTGGCGGTACAGGTTCAGGAACTCCTGCAGGTTTTGGACCAAGTTGAAGCGCCCGACCGCCACGTCCTCGATCCGCAGCCGCACGAAAATGCGCGGCTCGCGGGTCCAGTCGCGGGTGCGCCGGTTCATCAGCTCCACCGTGACCTCAAGCGCCAGCCGGTTGGCGGCTTCCTTCACCGGTTCAAGCCCCGTGAAGTACTGGTGCGGTGCAAGCCCCAGCGCGTTGAGGAAGGCACCGCCGCTGGACCGCGTCGAAGCCGTGGCACTCGTCGGGGCCGGTGTCGCAATCAGGTCGGCGGCCCCGCCGGCCACCGCGTCTTCGATGGTGCGGTCGTGCTGCTTCAGGAACTGCACGACCGCCGCGATGTGTTCGCAGTAGCCCAGCTTGGCGAAGTCGGCGCAGTCGCAGTCGTCGAAGAAGTCGTCCACGCCAAGCGTCACCTCGTGAATGGCGCCGTCGTCGACCGTCGCCAGCACGGCGGCCTCGTCGCGGGTGTCCTCGCCCTCAATTCCGTTCAGCGCCACGTGGCCCTCGGCGGCCAGCTTCCGGCCGCGGGCCCACAC
Source organism: Lacticaseibacillus kribbianus (assembly GCF_020180945.1). Taxonomy (GTDB): domain Bacteria; phylum Bacillota; class Bacilli; order Lactobacillales; family Lactobacillaceae; genus Lacticaseibacillus; species Lacticaseibacillus kribbianus. The sequence goes on from NZ_JAIPUL010000001.1 coordinate 939,764, forward strand.
CCCGCTTGGCATTACGCGATTACTCATGCTTCCACTCCCAACTTGAATCTTCCAACAGTTTAGCACAAAACGGGCCGCCAGCGGGGCCCGGCACGGCAGCGCACCGAGTCCAGGGCCGACCGCGCGCGACTTGGGAACGCCGGCCGCGCCCGCAACTCACTGCCACCGCTCGCCGAGACGCAAAAAGCGTGCCGCGGCACGCTTCAGTCGTCATTCCAATTTCGTTAGGCCGCTCAGCGCGCCGCCAACACGTGCAGCCGGTTGACCTGGTGGATCTCAATCAGCACGCTGCCAAAGGCGAACACCGCGAGAAACGCGAAGCCGACCCAGTCCGGCAGCACCTGGCCCAGCAGCCACCAGCTCAGCGGCCCCGCAATCAGCCACGCGATTAGCCAGGGCAGTGCAAGCGCCGGCCGGGTGCGGGCCAGCCAGCCGTTGGCGACCACCGCGACGGCGGCCAGCCCCACGGCGGCCAGGCGCACCGCGTTCCAGGTCAAAGCCGGCAGCGGCACCAGAATCAGCGCCGCGATGGCGGCGAGGTACAGCACACAGCCGGCTACCAGCCCGATCACCGCGCTGCGGCGCAGGCGGTTGAAGCCCAGACCGCGCATCAGCGCCGCCACCACTAGGAACACCACCGGCATCACCAGCAGCTGAACGGCCTGGCGCGGGTCGAACACACCGTCCAGGCCGCGGTCCAGCAACGTGGCGGCGAGCAGCAGGATGCCTAGCGCGTTGCCGAACGGCCACAGCCGCACCAGCCACTGCGCGCCGGGTGCCGGCGGCAGCTCGCGCAGAATCGCGTCCGCCGCGGGCTGCGGATCCGCGCCGAAGTGCGCCTTGGCACTGATGCCCGCCGCCTGCGCCTCGATCATGTCCGCCAAAAGATCGGCCAGCGTCTCCTCGACGGCCGCCTGGTCCTTGGTCCAGCGGCCGCGCAGGTAGTTGACCAGCGTCTCCGCGTACATCCGGTTCAGCCCGCGCAGCTCCTGCACGCGCCGGTTATTCGCCTCGAACTCACCCATGTTGACTCCCCTTTTCCCTGCTTGCGATCAGCTTGCCCATCGCGGTCTGCAGCTGGCGCCACTGGGGCAAAAACTCATCGAGTTGCGCCGCCCCCTGTGGCGTCAGCCGGTAGTACTTGCGGTCCGGTCCGGTCGCGGAGGCGTGGCGCACCGCGTGCACCAGTCCGTTGCGCTGCAGCTTCAGCAGCAGCGGGTACACCGTGCCCTCGGGGATCGCGCCGAACCCGGCGTCGGCCAGCTGCTCGAGCAGCGCGTAGCCGTACGTCTCGCCCTGACCAATAATCATCAGGATGGCGTTTTCGAGCGTCCCCTTCAGCATCTGACTTGAAATCTTGACCACGCGCACCCCTCCTTACCTTGCAAGGCAAAGTATAGGCGCCCGGGCGTACTTTGTAAAGCAAAGTATTGGTCCAAACGCACAAAAAGACGCACCAAACCCGGCCCAGGGTGTCCCCGAACCGGATTCGGCGCGATTGAATTAGCTTCAGTTGGCTCTGCGCGTGGTGCTCTGCACTGCCTGTTGCTGCAGGACCTCCCGGAACCGCCCGGGGCAATGCTGGTATCTGTGCAGCCGGTGCGTGCGCCGGGCGTCTGAGTTGGGCCGCTGCTACCTCTAGTGAGTAGGCCCTCCCGGTGGTGCGACGCGCGGATGGTGATCCGTAACCCTGTTCATCTTCCCGCTGTGGTGCTGGGCGGGTTCCACTACCCTATGCATAAGATGGCCTGGTTGGGGCCTGGTCTGAGTTGGCTACTGGTGGCGCTTGCCGCCGGATCGTTCGCCTGAGCCGCAGGGGGACCCGGCAACGCGTTTGCCGCCCCACGACTCCGATGCTCATCTGAATCCATCGTACCCGCGGTAATTTTTGCCGTCAACTTTTATGCTCGCGGCGGCGGACAGATTTCGTTACAGATCGACGCATCGCGCGTACACTGAGGAAAAAGAGGTGATTAGATGAAACAGCCACTGATTACGCTGCAGGGCCTGCTGCTCGACGCCACAAGTGTTGCGCTGATCGGCCCCGATCTCGAGCCCGAGCGCGCCGACCACCTGATTCTTCGGGTTGATTCGGTGATGCTTGACGACCAGGCCCCACACCCCATTCCACCCGAGACAATCTACGTTCCCTTCGACCCCCGCCTGGCCGCTCACGACCTGCTCTGGCACGTCGGCGACCGGCTGGCCGTGACCGGGCGCGCGGCGATTCGCCACCGCTATAATCGGGCCGCGCTGCGGCAGGCCCAAGGTCTGCGGCAACGCGAGGTGGAGCGAATCGCGGCGGTGACACGTGCCGCGGCCGTGAAGAACGGTCCCGAAGTCCCGGGCCTGGCGCGATTGGTGGCGACTTACCAGCGCGAGCATCAGCCCTTGGCACGTCTTCAGACCGCGCTTGCGGCACTTCCATGGTCGCGCCACGATCAGTTGTCCAAACTGGTGCGCGCACAAAACACCATCCACCGGCGGACGAATCAGGCGATGGCGGCGCTGCTCCAACGGGTCGGGGTGTTGGCGGGCGTCACCCGGATTCGGACGATTGGCGTCACCTTTTTCCCGGAAACCGCTCCCTCCGTCAGGATGCCACCCGACTTGCTGGCGCGGCCGAAAGCGCGTGCCGCGCTGGTCAAGTTGCTGATCACCGAGGCCGCTGCCTTGCGGGCCGCTGGACACCTGCCCGATGAACGGGATCATCGCCCCGCAGGTCTTCGGCCCGCCCAGTCGCTGCAACCTTGAGCCGAGAGCTGTTTGCGCGTTGCCCCGAGGCCGCCGCGCTGACGCCGCGCCTCATCACACCTGCCCAACTCACGGCAACGGTTACGCAAACCATCACCCTGACGCTGAATCGCCCGAGGCGGGTCCTGGTGATTGCAGACGACGGCACCATCCACCGGCTGGCGACCGTGATGGCCACGGCGGACGAGCTGCTCGCAACGGACGCGGACAACACGGATGGCGGCAGTGGTCCAAGCGTTCACCCGGGAGCCCCGGTGGCCGTCGCTTTCGATGCCGCGTTCGCCGGCCTGACCGTCCATTACCAAGACACCATCACCGTTCGTGGCGAAGTGTGCGCGGTCATGGTCTGCCCCGAAGCGATGCAGGCCGCAGTGTTGCGGAATCGGCGACGCGTGCTTGCGCGCGTGGCCGAACTGCTGCACGCGTGGCACCGCGCCACCCGCCGAACCGACTGGCCACGCTTCGCGCGCCTGCTCGCCACACTGCGTCACGGCACCGTCACCCAGGCAGGTTTCGCGGCGCGGCTGGCGCGGCTCATCCCTGCAGCGCAAGCCCCGGGATTCGCCCCCGTCGAGGACGCGCTGACGACCGCCTGGCAGGACCTCCAGGCCGCCGAGCGTCGCTTCGCCGTCCCCCTCAAGCTGATGCAAAATGTTACGCTGCAAAGTCTCGACGCGTCGGTGCACATGGTCGCAAGCCCCGCGATCGACCGCGGTCGGCTGGGTTCGGCGCGCTACCGCGACGAACTCTTCGCCCACTGGCAGGCGACCGCCGCGCGGCTGGCCGAAGTCCGCCGCTGACAATCCCGTTCCCCCCGCCGACCTCGCACCGGCCCCGCCGCGCTGGCCGACGCCGCAGTTGCCACATCTCCGGCCACAGCAAAGCCCCCGCGCAATCATTGCACGGCGGCTAAGTGTCACTATTTGGCCACGGCCTTGATCGCCGCGTCGAGCATCGGGTCGTCGCCCTGGTACTTGGCGCCGAGCTTGGCCAAAACGGCCGCGATGGTCTTGGTGTCCGCGGTGCCGGTCGCGTCCAGCTTGTTGGCGGTCTGGAAGGCCTTGACCGCCGCCTGGGTGGTCGGGCCGTAGAAACCGTTGTCGCTCTTGGGGTCAAACCCAAGCACCTTGAGCATCTCCTGCAGCGACTTGACGTCTTGCTTCTGGTCGCCGGCCTTGAGACTCGAGCTTGAGATCATGCCGATCTTGGCGTAATCCGGGTAGTCCACCTTGATGGTCGGCTTCAGGCCCTTGTGGTGAATCCAGCTGCCGTTGGGCGTCAGCCACTTGGCGATGGTCAGCTTGAGCTCGGAGGTGGCGCTCATCTGCGCCACGTTTTGGACCGTGCCCTTGCCGAAGCTCTTCACCCCGACCAGCGGGCCGCGCCCGTTCTGGTTCAAGGCGGCGCTCAGGATCTCCGAGGCGGAGGCCGAGTTGCCGTCGATCACGACGGCGAGCGGCTCGGTCACCTTGAAGCCCTTGTCGTAGTCCTTGCCGGCCAGGTAGACCTCGGTCTTGCCGGTGCGCGGGCGTACCTTGACGATGGTCTGGCCGTCCTTGAGGCACATGGACGCGATCTGAAGCGCCGTGTCCAGCATGCCGCCGGGGTTGCCGCGCAGGTCGAGGACGAACCGCTTGGCGCCCTCCTTGCGCAGCGCCTTCACCGCCTTTTTGAACTGCGAGGCGGTCGGCTCGGAGAAGGTCGCCATGGTGATTACGCCGACCTGCTTGTTGGCCTTGGCCAGCTCGTAGGTCACCGTGTCGGTGGTGATCTTGGCGCGCGTCATCGTGAAGGTCATCTCGTGGCCGTCGCGGCGCACGGTCACCTTGACCTTCGTGCCGATCTTGCCGCGAATCTTGGCGACGGCGGCGTTGACGTCGAGTTTTTCCACCGACTTGCCGTTGACCTCGAGCAGCTGGTCGCCGACCTGAAGCCCCGCCTTCTTGGCCGGGGTGTCGGCGAGGATGCTCTCGATGGTCAGCTTGTTGTCGCCCTGCTGCACCGTGGCGCCGATGCCGCCGAAGCTGGCGGAAATGGTGCTGTCGAGGCTGGTCTTGTCGCTGTTTTGCAGGTAGACGGAGTACGGGTCGTCGAGGCTTGACAGCATCCCGTTGACCGCACCGTCGGCCAGCTTGGTCGCGCTGACGTCCTTGTAGTAGTTGCCCTGGATGGTGGCGTAGGTCGCCAGCACCTTGTTGAAGCCGGCGGGCAGCGCCGCCTGGGTCGGCTTGGCCGAATCGACCGTGCCGCGCGTCGCGTAACCGACGGCCGCGCCGCCGACCAGGGTGACGCTCATGCCGACCGCCATCAGCCACACCGGAACTTTAATTTTGGCCATGCTTGCCTCCTACGTGTTCGTGGGCCTGATACATGGCGTACGTGTCGTCGAAGACGCTCATCGACGGCAGGTAGTTCCCGTTCAGCTCCAAGTAATTCGACAGCGCCTCGAAGTCGTCCTCCTGCTTGGGGAAGGCCTGATCCAAAAAGGCGTTTTGGGCAAAATTCGCGATCTCCCCGTGGTCGTTGGGGTTGCGCAGGGTCATCAGGAATTGGTAGAAAGATTGTCGCATGAGGCCTCCTAGTCTTGCCAGTGCGCCTGGGTGAACGCCGCGCGCTGGGCGTGCTCCATCGCGTAGCGGCGCGGGTTGCGGGCGTAAAACTGCTGGTGCTCCGGCTCCGCGTCGTAAAACGGCCCGGCGTCCTCGATAGTGGTGACGATCGGGTCCTTGAAGCGGCCGCTGGCGGCAAGCGCCGCCTTGGAGGCCTCGGCCGCCTGGCGCTGCGCGGCGTCTTTGACGTAGATCACCGGCCGGTAGTTGTCGCCGCGGTCCTGGAACTGCCCCATCGCGTCGGTGGGGTCGGTCTGCTGCCAGTAGATGTCAAGCAGCTGGTCGTAGCTGATCTGTGCGGGGTCGAAGGTGATTTTCACCGCCTCCGTGTGCCCGGTCGCGTGCGACTTAACCTGGTCGTAGGTGGGGTTTGCGACGTGGCCGCCGGTGTAGCCGGACGACACGTTCAGGATGCCGGCCTGCTCCTCGAAGGGCTGCACCATGCACCAGAAGCACCCGCCAGCAAAAATAGCAGTTTCAGACATATTGAGGATCCTTTCTGTGAGAGGGTGGAACGAGGCGAACTTAGCGGGACGGGTAGCTTAGCGCAACCACTTGAAGCGCACTTGGCTTCAAGTGGTTGTGCGTAGCTAGCCGCTCCCGCGTTGCCTCGTGGAACCCGTTTAGAGGGTGGAAAAGCGCGGGTTTCGCGGGACGACTTGCCTAGCCGTGCCGCTTGGGCGGTCTTGGCCCGAGTGGCACGGCGTAGCAAGGCGCGCCCGCGTTGCGCTTTGGAACCCGTTTACCGGGTGAAAAAGCGCGAGTTTTGCACGTAAGTCCGCCCAGTTGACTCCGCTCCGGAAATCGATGTGCTCCGCGGGCGGAGGGGCGAACCGGCGATCGCTGGAGGCGGAGGGGCGAGGCGAGCCAGCGTGAAATTGCTGTAAGTCGGCGAACTTTGCCGACTTACAGCAAGGGCGGTTCCTGAGACCGGAACGGGCTCAGGAGAGCCCCACGCGTTCCGCCGCCTCGCCCCGCAGCAGCAAGCCGTCGCCAGTTCACCCCGGGGGCCCTACTTCGTCGGCAGGTACACGCTCAGGTCGATCTCGTCGTTGGGCAGGTCGATCTTGGTCGCGCGGATCTGCATCCCGTTTTCCATCCGGAATTTGTTCAATTCTATCACAATGGTCGCCTTCTTGCTATTCAGGCTGACCCAGTCCGGCAGCTTGAACGCGCGCCCGGCGTAGCCCATCACGGCGCTGATCGGCACCGGCAGGCTCCCGACGTTGAGGCTTCGGGCCTTGAGCTCGACGTCGCCGTTGGTCCGCACCAGCGGGTCGAACAGCAGCGAGAACTTGATGCTCTGGTTGAAGAACTTGAATGTGCCGGACAGCACCGCCTGGTCGGCAACGGTCAGGCTGTACTTCACCGGGCTGTTTTTTTGAAAATCGTTCAGGTAATAGGTCACAATCTTGTTGACCTGGCGCTTGGTCAGGCTGACCGTCAGCGCCGGGTCCGTCGCCTTGAGCGGCTCCGTCTTGCTGGTCGGCGTCTCGTAAGGCGTCGCGACGCGCACGGCAAACCAGATGCCGGAGCCGATGATCAGACCGATCAGGGTCAGCGCGACCAGCTGCCACCAGTTGAACTTGCCGCGGGGCTTGTCGGCCTTGGGCTGGCGCGGTGCCTTGACCTTGGCCGCCTTCAGCTGGGCCTGCTTGCGTTCACTGCGAGTTTGTCTTTCCATTATTTCGCCCACCGTTTCTTGGTTGCCTGCATCTTCGCCCACAGCTGCGACGTCATCTTCGCGTACCCCGCGTTGTTGGGGTGGAAGTGGTCCTGGGTGAAGATCAGCGGGTTGGCGCTGTCGCTCAGGGCCGCCTTCACGCTGCTCTTGGCCGCCTTGGACGCCGTGGTGCCGCCCTTGGTCAGGACCGAGTCGATGTCCACGTAGTACGTGCCGTCAAGCTTGGCCAGCGTCTGCTGCGTCGCCTTGTTCCAGGTGGTGACCGCGTCGGTCATCGCCGTCAGCTTGGGAAAGTAGACGTAAAACGGGTTGTAAATGCCAAACACGTAAATCGGCGCCGACTTGTTCAGGCCGCGCATGGTGGTGATCAGCTTGGTCAGGTGCTTTTGGAACGCCACGCTGCCCTTGGCGACGTTTTTGGCGTTCATGTCCAGCAGGTGCGCCTGCAGCACGTGCATCAGGTCGTTGCCGCCGACCGTGACGGTCAACACGTCCGCGTCGGCGATGCCCTGCTGGAGCTTTTTTTGCGTGTCGATGCGCTTTTGAATCTGCGTCGAGGTGTCGCCGCTGACGCCGAAGTTCTGCGTGGTGACGGCGTAGTTCCCCGTCGCCTGCAGGTCGCTTTTGATCAGCGCGACATACCCGCCGGCGTTGGTGTCGTCGCCGACGCCGTGGGTCAGCGAGTCGCCGACCGCCGTCAGTTCAAGCTTTTGCACCGCGGCTGTCTGACCCGACAGCTTGACCTGGTGCGGACGCGGGCCGAACAGTGCCCAGCCGCCGATGGTCAAAGCTGCCACGGCGACCACGAACGCGAGGTTTTTCCCGAGGTTTTGCCACTTCACGGCGCTCACCCCTTTCATTCAATAGTAAAAGGCAGGGTCACCCCTGCCCCATTGCCTCTATTCTAATCCACGAAACCGGTTTTGCCCACCCGGCTAGTCCACGTAGTACATAATCGCAAAGGCGCCGTCGCCGGTGTGCGTCGCAATCACCGGGTCGGTCGGCCGCAACAGAAGCGGCACGTTCGGCAGCGCCGCGGTGATCTTGGCCGCGATGTCCTGCGCCAGCTCCAGCCCGCCGGCGTAGGAGATGCCGACCTCCTTGACGTTCGGAATCAGCGCAAGCTTGGCCACGAAGTCGTCGACGAAGCGGTGGATGGTCTTCATCCCGCGGCCCTTCTGGCGTGCGACCAGCTCGCCGCCGGTCACCTCGAGGATCACCTTGATGTTGAGCAGCGTCGACAGCATCCCCGACACGCGGCTGAGCCGGCCGCCCTTGACCAGGTTGTCGAGGTTGGACACGCCCATCATCAGCTTCGTGTGATCGCGAACCTCCGCCATGCGGGCGACAATCTCGTCGATCGACTTGCCGGCCTCAATCATCTTGGCCGCGGCGATCACCTGGAACGCCATGGCGCGGTCGGTGAAGTCGCAGTCCACGACGGTCACCTTGCCGTGGCAGAGCTCGGCAGCCTGGCGCGCGGAGTTCACGGTGCCGGAGATCGCCTCGAGCATGTGCACCGCCAGCACCTCGGAGCCATCCGCCGTCAGCTCATCGAAGACGTCCAAAAAGGTGCCGATGGCCGGCTGCGAGGTCTTGGGCAGGGCCTGCGCCGCCGCCATCTTGTCCATGAACTCGGCGCGAGTGATCGTCTCCCCGTCGATGTAGACGGTCGAGTCAATCATGATCGTCAAGGGGATGACGGTGATGTCGTACTGCTTGACTTCTTCGGGCGTCAGTTGAATCGAGGAATCGGTAACCAGTTTGATTTTGGACATGTCTCTGCCACGCTTTCTTAATAGGGTACTTGACCACATCAGTATAACAAAATCATCCGGCCTTGTCAGTAACAGCACACATAGTTTTAGAAACTATATGACATTGTATTTCAGTGTCCGTCATGGTATCATTAACCCGTAAAGGAAGGGAGTCTGTCAGATGCAACTCAACGCCAAGCCCCGCTCGCGCTACTACACATTCAATAATGAGATGATGAGCGCCGTCACCCACGCCTTCGCGCTGGGCCTGTCGGTGGTCGGCACCGTCGCCCTGGCGTTCCACGCCACGACGCCGCTGCGCCTCGTCACGTTCCTAGGCTTCGGCCTGGCGCTGATGGTGCTGTACACCGCCTCGACGATGTTTCACGGCCTGTACTTCACCAAGGCGCGCAAGGTGCTGCAGGTGATCGACCACTCCGGCGTCTTCATCCTGATTGCCGGCTCGTACCTGCCCTACTGCCTGGTGGCGATCGGCGGCGGCCTGGGCATCGGCCTGTTGATCGCCATCTGGGCCCTGTGCCTGGGCGGCATCCTGTACAAGGTCTTCTGGCTGGGCAAGCTGAAGTGGGCCGAAACCGGCATCTACGTCGTGCTCGGCTGGCTGTGCCTGATCGGCATGGCGCCACTGTGGCGACACCTCGGCCCAATTGGCTTCTGGCTGCTGGTGGCCGGCGGCGTCGCCTACACGTTCGGCGCGGTGCTCTACTCGCAAAAGCAGATTCCCTACATCCACGTCATCTGGCACCTGTTCGTGATTCTCGGCAGCGCCCTGATGTACACCTCGATTTACCTGTTCGTCTGATTCGCCTGACCGATCAAAAAGGGCCGTCCTCGTCAGCCACGAGGACGGCCCTTTCGCTTGGTTTAGCGCGCCTGCCGCACCCAGGTCTCGAAGGTGTGGGTCAAGGCGGGATCAGCGTCAGTCACCGTCCGGGCGGCGACGCGGGTGAAGGCGTCCCAGTCCAGCGGCGGCATCACGACGTCGCCGTCGAAGTCCCCGGCCAGCCGCGTCACCCACAGCGTGTCGACCAGCTTTGCGAAGGCGGCGAACACCTGCGCCCCGCCGGTCACCACCAGGTCCTGCTCCGGGTACGCGGCCGCAAGCGCCAGCACCGCGTCAACGTCCGGGCAGACCACGGCGCCAGGCGCCCGGTAGCCGGCCTGGCGGGTCATCACCACGTTGGTGCGGCCGGGCAGCGGCCGCTTGGGCAACGCCTCCCAGGTGCTGCGCCCCATCACGGTCAGCTGGCCCAGCGTCTGGGCCTTGAAGAAGGCCAGGTCGTCCGGCAGGTGCCACGGCAGCCGCCCGTCTTTGCCGATCACGCCATTGGCCGCCTGGGCCCAAAGGAATGCAATCATGTCGGTCCCCCCTTTTTCAGACCGCCACCGGCGCCTTGATCGCCGGGTGCGGGTCGTAGCCGTCAAGGTGAATGTCGGCCAGCTCAAAGTCCTCAAGCGCGGTGCGGTCGCCGGTCAACGTCAGCGTCGGCGCCGGCCGCGGCGCACGCGCCAGCTGAGTGCGCACCTGCTCAACGTGATTGGAATAGATGTGCGCGTCGCCGAAGGTGTGGATGAACTCGCCGGGAACCAGGCCCGTGACCGAAGCCACCATCGCCAGCAGCAGCGCGTAGCTGGCGATGTTGAACGGCACGCCGAGAAACAGGTCACCGGAGCGCTGGTAGAGCTGCAGCGACAGCTTGCCGTCGTTGACGTAGAACTGGTACATCGTGTGGCACGGCGGCAGCGCCATGTGCGGCACGTCCTCCGGGTTCCAGGCCGAGACGATCAGCCGCCTCGAGTCCGGCGTGGTGCGAATCGCCTGCACCACCTGCGCCAGCTGGTCCAGCGTTTCGCCGGTGCTGGTGCGCCAGGCGCGCCACTGGCGGCCGTACACCGGGCCGAGCTCGCCGTACTTGGCGGCGAAGGCCTTGTCCGTCAGAATCCGCGCGGTGAAGGCCGCCATCTGTTCGGTGTACGCGGCGGCAAAATCGGCATCCACCAGGCGCCGGCGGCCGAAGTCGGTCATGTCCGGGCCGTGGTAGTCCGCGCTTTGCACGAAGCGGGCGAACGCCCACTCGTCCCAGATGTGGTTGCGGTGGGCCAGCAGGTAGGCGATGTTGGTGTCGCCGTGCAAAAACCACAGCAGCTCGCTTTTGATCAGGCCAAAGGGCACGCGCTTGGTGGTCACCAGCGGAAAGCCCGCGCTGAGGTCGAACCGCAGCTGGGCGCCAAAGACGCTGTAGGTCCCGGTGCCGGTGCGGTCTTCCTTGTAGTGGCCGTGGGTCAGAACATGGTCAAGCAGGGTCAGGTACGGCGTTTCGAGCATGGCGATCAATCCTCCACATAGTCGTCAAGTTCCGCGAAGCGGTCAAACATCTGGTCGAGCTTGGTGTTCAGGTCGTCAATCTGCTGCTGCAGCTCGCCCAGCTTCAGGTAGTCATCCCCGGACACCTGGGCCATCTCGGCCTTCAAAGCCGAGATCTGGTCGTCGGTCGCGTCCATCTTAGCCTGCAGCTCGCGGTGCTCGATCTGCTCGGCGTACGTCAGCTTGGTCTTGACCTTCGGCGCCGCGGGCTCAACCGGCGCGGCGGCCGCCTTCTTGGCGCTCGGTGCGGCGGCCGGCTTGCCCGCCGACTTCAGGTAGTCGGTGAACAGCCCGACGTGGCGGTCGATCTGGCCCTGCCCCTGGAAAATCAGCAGGTGGTCGGCCACCTTGTCCAGGAAGTAGCGGTCGTGCGACACCGTGATCACGGTGCCCGGGAACTGGTCGAGATAGTCCTCAAGCACCGTCAGCGTCGCGACGTCCAAGTCGTTGGTCGGCTCGTCCAAGAGCAGCACGTTGGGCTGCTGCATCAGGATTTTGAGCAGGTACAGGCGCCGCTTCTCCCCGCCGGACAGGCGCGAAATCAGGTTGCCGTGCATGCTGCGCGGGAACAGGAACTGCTCGAGCAGTTGGGCGACGGCGATGCGCTCGCCGCTGTCGGTCACCAGCTCCTCACCGGCCTCCTGCAGGTACTCGAGCACGCGCTTGCTGCCATCGAGCTCCACGCTCAGCTGCGTGTAGTAGCCCAGGCGCACGGTTTCGCCCAGCTCGCAGACGCCCGAGTCCAGCTTCAGCTTGCCGGCAATCACGTTCAGCAGGCTGGACTTGCCGGCGCCGTTGAGCCCGGTGATGCCGATACGCTGGCCCGGCTGCACCAGCCAGTCGAAGTGCGAGAGGATCCGGTGGTCGCCCAAGGTCAGGCTGGCGTCGTGCATCTCAATCACCTTTTTGCCCAGCCGGGTGCTTGCAACCTTCATCGCCACGGTGCCCGCACTTGCTGGGCGGCCCTGCATGTCGTCTTTGAGGTCGTTGAAGCGGTTGATGCGCGCCTGCTGCTTGGTCGAGCGCGCCTGGGCGCCGGCGTGCATCCACGCCAGCTCCTGGCGGTAAAGCTGCTGTTGCTTGTGCGCCGCGGCGGTGTCCTTGACGGTCTGCTCCGCTTTTTGCTGGACGTAGGCCTCGTAGTTGCCGGCGTACTTGAACAGGCTGCCGGCGTCGAGCTCCCAGATGCTGTTGGCGACGCGGTCCAGGAAGTAGCGGTCGTGGGTCACGACCAAAAGCGCGCCCTTGTAGCGGCTGAGGTAGGCCTCCAGCCAGTCGATGGAGTCAAAATCTAGGTGGTTGGTCGGCTCGTCGAGGATCAACAGGTCCGGCGACTCGATCAACACCTGCGCCAGGCCCACGCGCTTTTGCTGGCCGCCCGACAGGCTGCCGATCACCTGGTCGAGGTCGGTGATGTGCAGCTGCGTCAGGATGGTCTTGATGTCGGTGTCGGCGTTCCAGGCGTCCAGTTGCGTCATGCGCGCGTCGGCCTTGGTGTACGCCGCCTGGGCCGCCTCATCCATGGGATCGGCGGTGTAGGCGGCCAGCGCCCGGTTGTATTGGCGCAGCGCGTCGAAAATCGGCGAGCTGCCGCCGTACACCGCGTCCATGATTTTTTTCTCGGGGTCCAGCGCCGGCACCTGGGCCAGGTAGCTGATGTGGTAGTTCTTCGGGGTCACCACCGCCCCGGCGTCGAACGGGTCGACCCCGGCCAGGCCGTTGAGCAGCGTGGTCTTGCCGGTGCCGTTGACCCCGATCAGGCCGATGCGGTCGCCTTCGTTGATCAGAAAATCCAGATTCCGGAACAGTTGCTTGTCGCCGTAAGCCTTGCTGATGGCGTCTGCAGTCAGAGTTTGCATAGTATCCCCACTTTATCTTGTTCCCTCCATCATAACATGGATTCCCCCGCCCGCGCGAAAAACGGGAGGCGGCCGCGGCCACTTCCCGTTCTAATGTCTTCAAAATGTGCGCGCACTCGCGCCGCGTCGGCGAGGCGGGCCCGCAACCGGGCAGCCACCCGCGATTGACGCCCCAGGCCGGCGGGCGTGGCCCAAGCCCGCCCGGCACCTGAAGCCGCCGTCAGCTCAGAAACAGCCGCCGCGGCTTCTTCTTGTAGGTGAAGCCCTCGCCCAGCGCCTCGTGCACGTCGATGATGGTGACGAAGGCTTTGCGGTCCAGCCCCTCGATGATGCGCTTGACCGCGGCAATCTCGGTCGGTGCGACCACCGCGTAGACCACCCGCTTGGGGTCGCGCGCAAAGCCGCCCTCCGCGTGCAGGTAGGTCGCACCGCGCTCCAGCTGGTCCATGATGGCGCTGGCGATCGGCTCGGCGTGATCGGAGATGATCAAGACCCCCTTGGCCGCGTACGCGCCCTCCAGCGTGAAGTCGACGATGCGCGAGAACACGTAGCTGGCCAACAGCGTGTACATCATCAGCTCGAGGTTCAGGTACGTCAGAGACACCCCGAGCACCAGCACATCGAAGGCCAAAAGCGAGCGGCCCATCGGAATGCCGGTCTGCTTTTCAAGAATCCGGGCGATCACGTCCGAGCCGCCGGTGGTGCCGCCGACGCGGTAGATCAAACCCGAGCCGATGCCGCCGAACAGGCCGGCCAAGACGCCGGCGATGAACAGGTCGTGGTGAATGTCTAGGCTGACCGGCAGGCGCTGCCAAAGCCACAGCCACGCCGACAGCATCGCCGTGCCGTACACCGTGTAGGCCAACGCCCGCTTGCCCAGGTACTTGTAGCCGATGATGATCAGCGGGATGTTCAAGATGATGGTCGAGTACGCCGGATCCAGGTGCCACCAGTAGCGAATCAGCAGCGTGATGCCGGTGATGCCGCCCTCCGCCAGGTGATTTTCGATGTTGACCGTCACCAGGCCGAACGCGTACAGCGCGCACCCCAGCGCAATCAGCAGCAGATCCAGTCCCATTCGCCTTGCCTTTTTACTCATATCGCACCTCCGCTGTCCCTATCTTACCAGATTTTGCGACTGTGGTAGAATATTGTCAGACTAATGAAAAAGGTGATCGCATGCAGATCGATTTGACCCACCCCGTTTTCCAAGGCGCCATCCCCATCATGAAGCAGATCGAGGCCGCGGGCTTCGAGGCCTACTTCGTCGGCGGCGCGGTGCGCGACGCGCTGCTCGGGCTGCCCCCGCACGACGTGGACATCGCAAGCTCCGCCTACCCCGCGGAGATCAAGCAGATCTTCAAGAAAACGGTGGACACCGGCATCCAACACGGCACGGTGATGGTCTTGGCCCACGGCGCCGGCTACGAGGTCACGACCTTTCGCACCGAATCCGGCTACCAGGACTTCCGGCGGCCCGACCACGTCACCTTCGTCCGCTCGCTCAAAGAGGACCTGCGCCGCCGCGACTTCACCGTCAACGCGCTGGCCGTGCGCCACGACGGCACGGTGATCGACCTGTTCGACGGCCTGACCGACCTGGCGGAGCGGCGGCTGCGCGCGGTTGGCGACCCGCACGCGCGCTTTCACGAGGACGCGCTGCGCATGATGCGCGCCGTGCGCTTCCAAAGCCAGCTCGGGTTTGCCATTGAACCGGCGACGCTTGACGCCATCACCGACAACGCGGCGCTGCTCGCCCACATCTCCGTGGAGCGCGTGGCCAGCGAGTTCACCCGCCTGATGCAGGGCCGCGACCGCAACGCGGGCCTGGCCAACTTCATCGCCACCGGCCTGTACGCCCACGCCCCGCGGCTGGCGGACCACCTGGCAGGCCTGCAGGCGCTGGCTCAGCTTTCGGACACGCAGATTGAAGACCCCGCCGTCGCCTGGACGCTGCTCGCCCACCTGACCCACGAACCGGTGCGCCCGCTGATGAAGGCCTGGAAGCAAGCCAACGCCATGAGCGACCTCGTCGCCGCGGCCACCACGCTGCTTGCGGCACTGCCCGAGGCCGACGCCTGGCAGCTCTACACCGCCGGCCAGGACGCCGTTGACGTGGCGGTGGCCGCCGCCGCGCTGTGCGCGCCGGCCATCGACGGCGCGGCCGTCGAGGCGGCCTACGCCGCCCTGCCGCTGCACCACAAGGACGAGCTGACCGTCACCGGCGCCGACCTGATCGCCGCCGGCTTCACCCCGGGCCCGGTGCTCGGCCGCACGCTGCACC
This sequence comes from Lacticaseibacillus kribbianus, assembly GCF_020180945.1. Classification (GTDB taxonomy): domain Bacteria; phylum Bacillota; class Bacilli; order Lactobacillales; family Lactobacillaceae; genus Lacticaseibacillus; species Lacticaseibacillus kribbianus. The sequence continues at coordinate 955,097 of NZ_JAIPUL010000001.1, forward strand.
GGCTCGAAACGGCCGTGGTCGCGGGCACCCTGCCCAACGACCGGCCCGCGCTGCTGGCAGCGGCGCAGGCGTAGCCGCGCCAGGTGCGACCACGAGTTCACGGGGCGACACACCACGCCGACGGTTGCCGATTAAAGAACGAAACACCATAAGTGACCCGTAGTCTATAACATATCATCCGACTATTTATAAACAGTAGTCATCAAATGACCAAGCATTCAAAAAGGCTGCCGCAGCGCATCACGCGCCGCGGCAGCCTTTGTCGTCGGATCAGTTCTCGGCGTCCAGCTCGTCCAGCCGCGCCTGCATCGCATCGTCGTCCGGCACCAGGGCCAGGTAGCGGGTCAAGGCCGCGCGCAGCTCCGGGCGCGCGCCGGTCGACTGGAAGAAGTCGATCAGGTCGCGCAGGAAGTCCGCCGAGTCCTGGAAGTTGCGGAAGGCCAGCAGGTAGTTCTCGCGCGCCTTTTCCACGTTGTCCAGGCGGTCGTAGCTCTTGGCGAGGTTCCAGTAGACCTGCGGATCGACCTCGTCGGCCGCGTCCAGCGCCTCCAGGAAGGCGACGTTGGCCTCGTCCTTGCCCTGAGCCAAAAGCAGGTTGCTCCACTCGAGCATCACCGTCTGGTTCTCCGGGTCGAGCGCGCGGGCGCGGGTCAGGTAGCCCTCTGCGACATCGAGCGCGGACTGGCGCAGCGCCAGCCGGGCCCCGACCAGGAACAGCTCCGGATTGGTGTCATCGACTGCAAGCCCCGCGGTCACCGTCGCGGAGGCGGCCTCCAGCTGGTTGGCCGCCGCCTGGGCCTGCGCCAGCGGCAGGTAGGCGTTGGCGAAGCTCGGGTCCGCGTCGATCACGCGCTGCAGCGTCGTGATGGCGCGGCCGGTGTCCTTGAGCTCGAGGTACAGCGTCCCCAGGCGAAAGGCGCTGGTGGGGTCGAGCGCGTCCACGCCGACCTCTTCGTACTGCGCCACGGCGTCCTCGTACTGCCCGCCGTTGGCCAGTGTCGCGGCGTAGCGGGTCTGAATCGAAACGCCGGCCATGGTGTCGACGCCCTGGGCCAAAAGCTGCTGGTAGGCCGCCTGCGCCTGCGCGTCTTTGCCCCAGTCGAAGTAAAGCTCCCCGAGCGCAAACGTCACCACCGGCTCGTCCGGCACCAGCCGCGCGGCCTGCAGCAGTTTTTGCTCGGAGACCTCGTACAGGCCCTGGGTCTGGTAGACGTCGGCCAGGGCCAGGAGCGCCTGCGGGTAGTAGTCGGAGTCCGGGGCAATCGAGGTGAGCAGGTTGATCGCGCGGTCGGGCTCGCCGTTGGCCACGGCGATGTCGGCCAGCGCCGTCTTGATGTCCTCAAGCTCCGGGTACTTGCCCATCAGCTCCTCGTAAAGCCGCTGGGCCTGTCCCGTGAAACCGAGGGCGTACAGCTCGCCGGCCAGGTTGTACTTGTGCTCGTCGTCGTCGTGCGCGAGCACCTGGGTGAACAGCTCACGGCTTTGGGCGATGTCCCCCGCCTCGAGCGCGTCCAGCATCTGTTGGGAATAACTCATTGCAATCCTCCTACTATGATCGGCGACCGCCGGGGCAAACAAAAAGGCCGAGTGAAAACTCGGCCCCATGTCCCGGTAGGTTCAAGAGACTACTTAACAGCGTCCTTGAGTGCCTTACCTGGCTTGAATGCAGGAACTTTCGATGCTGGGATCTCGATTTCTGCACCAGTTTGCGGGTTGCGGCCCTTGCGAGCAGCGCGTTCGCGAACTTCGAAGTTACCAAAGCCGATCAGCTGAACCTTGTCGCCCTTTGCCAGAGCGTCTTGGATGGAACTGAACACTGCGTCTACCGCAGCGGTTGCATCCTTCTTGGTCAAGCCAGTCGTACCAGAAACGCTTTCGATCAATTCTGCCTTGTTTGCCATGATCTTTTCACCTCCGTATTTATTTGGGCCGAGGCCCAAACGACCCATTCGTGGATTCCCCAAGAATGAGGAAACAATGATAAACCCGTATCACTATTTCAATCCTAAATTTATCACACAAACCCCGCTGTATCAAGCTTTTTGGCCAAAATTTGCGTGCGCGCCGCCGCGGCCTGAAAAAACCGGCTGAAAAGTTGCGAGCGCGGCCAAAGCCCGGCGCGACGCCTATTTGCGACTGCGCGCCAGCAGGTGAATCGGCGTGCCTTCGAAGTCGAAGGTCTTGCGCAGCTGATTGATGAGAAAACGCTCATAAGAGAAGTGCAAAAGGTCCGGATCGTTCACGAAAACCACGAAGGTAGGCGGTTTTACCGCGACCTGAGTCATGTAGTAGATTCTCAAGCGCTTGCCATTTATCGTCGGCGTCGGGGTGACCGCCAGCGCGTCCATCAGCACGTCGTTGAGCACCGCGCTTTGGATGCGGCGGTTCTGATTTTCAGAAACCGCTTCGATCATCGCCGGCAGGTTGCGCAGCCGCTGCTTGGTCTTGGCCGACACGAACACGATCGGCGCGTAGTCCAGGTACTGGAATTCCGCGCGGATGTGGTCCGTGAACTCCTGGAGGGTGTGATTATCCTTCTCCTTGAGCGTGTCCCACTTGTTGACCACGATGATCACACCACGGCCCGCCTCGTGGGCGTAACCGGCGACCTTCTTGTCCTGCTCGCGGATGCCCTCCTCGGCGTTCAGCACGACCAGCACGACGTCGGAGCGGTCGATCGCGCGCAGGGCGCGCATCACGGCGTACTTCTCCGTGCTTTCGTAGACCTTGCCGCGCTTGCGGATGCCGGCGGTGTCGATCATGGTGAACTCCTGGCCGTCGTGCTCGAACTTGGTGTCGATTGCATCGCGTGTGGTGCCCTCGATGTCGGACACGATCACGCGCTCGGTGCCGAGAATCGCGTTGACCAGGCTGGACTTGCCGACGTTCGGCCGGCCGATGAAGGAGAACTTGATCGAGTCGTCCTCGACCCCCTCGCCCTCGTCCGGGAACGCCGCGAACACGGCGTCCAGCGCGTCGCCCAGGCCGATGCCGTGGGTCCCGGACAGCGGGTAAGGTTCACCGAAGCCCAGGGAGTAAAAATCGTAAATGTCGTTGCGGCGTTCCGGGTTGTCGACCTTGTTGACGGCCAGCACCACCGGCTTGTCCGCGCGATAGAGAATCTGGGCGACCTTTTCGTCGGCCTCGGTGACCCCGGCCTCGACGCTGGTCAAAAACAGGATCACGTCGGCCTCGTCGATGGCGATCTCGGCCTGCTGGGTGATCTGGGTCAGGAAGGGCTCGTCGCCCATGTCGATCCCGCCGGTGTCAATCAGCGCGAACTCCTTGCCCAGCCACTCGCCCTTGCCGTAGATGCGGTCGCGAGTGACCCCGGGGGTGTCTTCGACGATTGACACGCGCTCGCCGAGGATGCGGTTGAAAATCGTCGACTTGCCGACGTTCGGCCGGCCGACAATCGCTAATGTTGGGAGTACCATTGCGTCACTTCCTTTCACGCGTGCAGCCCGTTGCGGGCGAATTCCGAAGGCCCCCGCCGCACGCGTGCGAGGGTTCATATTTAGATGCAATCAGATGACAGTACAGTCGTATCGGTGGAACTCGGTAGGAGCGGTCTGAACCAAAAGGCACGGCGGCACGCGCTCGCATAAGACTGGCGCGGTTACCGGCCACCCACCAACGGGCCAAGCCGCAGCATGGGCAGGCGTTCCACTCTGGAGGGCGGAGGCGCGGACCGGTCACTGCCGGAGGCTTCGGACCGGGGCGAGCCAGCGTGAGATTGCACTTAGTCGGCGAACTGTGCCGGCTTAGTGCAAGGGCGGGTCCTGAGACCGCACTTTGGGCTCAGGGGAGCCCCACGCGTTCCGCCGCCCCGGCCAGAAGCTGGAGGCAGTGGCCCGTCCCCGCCGGAGCCCGGCAGCGCACCCGGCCCTGGACACACCAACGGGGGCGTGACCGCCGTCACGCCCCCGCCAGAGGTCAATGCTTAGTCTTTGTTGTTGAAGTCCTTCAGCGCGTCGCCGAGCAGATCGCTCATGGAGAAGCCGGAGTCATCCTGCTGGTATTCAGCCGGGATGGCGGTGTGCTCTTCACGACGGTTGTTGCGACGAGGACGATCGTTGTTGCCGCGGTTGTTGTTGCCACGGCTAGGACGCTCTTCGCTCATGCCTTCCGGACGCTCCTGCAGGGCCTTGATGGACAGGGCCAGGCGGTGCTGGTCTGGGTCGACGGAGAGAACCTTCACGTCAACGCTTTGACCTTCCTTGAGCACTTCATTCGGCGTGCCGATGTGTTCGTGGGAAATCTGGGAGATGTGAACCAGGCCTTCAACGCCAGGGAATACTTCAACGAAGGCGCCGAAGGAGGTCAGGCGACGAACGGTACCGGTCAGAACGGCACCTTCTGGGGCGCGGTCTTCGATGTCATCCCAAGGCTGTGGCAGGGTCGCCTTGATGGACAGGGAGATGCGATCGCGATCCGGGTCAACGGCCAGAACCTTAACCTTAACGTCTTGGCCGACCTTGAGCACGTCGCTTGGCTTGTCAACGTGGTCAAAGGCGATCTCGGACACGTGAACCAGGCCGTCAACGCCGCCGAGGTCAACGAAGGCACCGAAGTTGGTCAGGCGCGCAACCTTGCCTTCGACAACGTCGCCAGGCTGGATCTTCGCGAAGATTTCCTGACGGGCTTCCTTCTTGTTGGCTTCAACGATGGCGCGGTGGGACAGGATCAGACGGTTGTCGTTAGGTTCAACTTCAACGATCTTGAATTCCAGGGTCTGGCCCTTGTACTGGGACAGATCTTCAACGAAGTGGTCCGCAACCATGGATGCCGGCACGAAGCCGCGCACGCCGGCGCTAACCACCAAGCCGCCCTTAACGACGGAAGAAACCGGCGCGGTGATGGTCTCGCCTGCTTCTTGCTTGGCCTGGATGTCCTTCCAGATCTTCTGGGCTTCAAGGCGCTTCTTGGAGAGCAGGTACTGGCCGTTCTCCTTGTCCTTGCCGATCGTGGAAATCACGACCAGGTCAATCTCGTCGCCGACTTTAGCAACTGCCCGAATGTCATCGACTGGCTGAGCAGATAATTCTTTCAGAGGAACGACACCTTCAACCCCGGTGCCCTCGATCCCAACGATCAGTTGCTTGTCCTCAACGGCTAATACTTCACCTTTTACGGTGTCCCCAATGTGAACGGTCTCGACCTCTTTCAAGGCGTCCGCCATCGTTTGGGCGTTCTCGTTTGCTGCAGTGTTTTCACTCATGCCAAAAAATCCTCCTATACGACTGTCATACAAAATCTATTGTACCTAAAGCGGCGTGAAATTACCAACTTTATTTACGCGCCGCGGACCGATTTTCCATGACGAGTTTCAGGATGGCGTCAACCTCTTCGTCGATGGTCATCTCGCTGGCGTCGATGTGGTGCGCGTCAGCCGCCTCGCGCAGCGGGCTGACGGCGCGCGTGGAGTCCTTTTCGTCGCGGGCCTTGATCTCCTGTTCGAGCGTGGCAAGCGGCGTGTCGATGCCCTTTGCCACGTTTTCCTTGTAGCGGCGCTCGGCGCGCTTGGCGACGCTGGCCACCAGGAAAATCTTGACCTCGGCGTTCGGCAGCACGGTGGTGCCGATGTCGCGGCCGTCCATCACGATGTCGGACTCGGCGGCGATGGCGCGCTGGCGGGCGACCATCTCCGTGCGCACGGCGGGCAGCGCGGAGACCTGGCTGACGTTGTTGGTGGTCTCCGGCTCGCGGATCGCCAGGGTGACGTCCTCCCCGTTCATGAAGACCAGCTGGCCGGTCGGCGCCGGCTTGAAGGTGATCGTGAGGTCCTTGAGCGCGGCCATGATCGCCGGCTCGTCGCCGTAGTCCAGGCCCAGGCGCTGGGCCATCACCGTTGCCGTGCGGTACATGGCGCCGGTGTCGCAGTAGATGAACCCCAGCTTGGTGGCGACCAGCTTGGCGATGGTGCTTTTCCCAGACCCTGCAGGCCCGTCGATGGCAATTTGCATAATGATGCTTCCTTTCCCGCCGGCTGACCCGGCTGCTCACAAAAATTGAGCCGCTGCCGACTCAATTCGTCATTACTTCACTTTGACGCTCTGCCCGGGAACCAGGGTGCCCTGCCCGTTGAGCGCGTAGAACTCGTCCAGGGTCATGCCGTGGTTCTTGGCGATGCGGTACGGGTTGTCGCCGGCCTGCACGGTGTAGGTGCCGCTTGCCGTGGCGCTCGAACTCGAAGTTGAGCTTGCGGCGCTGCTCGAGGAGCTGGACGCGACGCTCGAGCTAGAGCTTGAGACGCTCGCCGACTTGCTCGACGCGACGCTTGAGCTCGAGGCCTTGCTTTCGCTCGACTCACTTGAGCTGCTCTTCTCGGACGCGCTTGACGCGCTAGAGCTTGAGCTCGACTTCTTGCTCGAGCTGCTCTTCTTGGACGACTCCACGGTGATGTGCATCGCGTCGTTGCCGCCGCTCGGCGAGTTTTGCGAAATCGCCGAAATCGTGATCGGCACGATGACAAAGGCGGCAATCAAGATCCAAACCACGTAGGTCAACACCGTGGTGCCGTGGTGTTTCTGCCGGGTTGCGACGCGCGACAGGTTGCCCTCATCGTCGCGGTCGTCTTCGAACTTCTTCTCCCACGGTTTGGTTGGGTCGTTAGCTTGTGGGTCTTCTTGATTTTTGGACATAACGATCCTCCTTACTCAGCTTCAACCATTGTAACATAGAAGCCCACAAGGACTAAGGTTAGATTCTAAAGATATTGGCAAATATTTCCCGCCAGGACTCAGGTTGCGGCGCCGTTTTGCGCGGCGCGGCGACGCTGGCCAGCACTGCAGGCGTCACTGGCCCGCAGCAAAGCGCGTGGTGTTCGGCGTTCGGCGAGTCAAAATGGGCCAGCAGGAGCTGCCGCGCGCACCCGGTGGTCGTCAAGAGCTTGGCCATCGCGCCGGCCGCCGCCTGGCGCTCGGAGAGCCTGGCGGCCAGGCGCGCGGCGACCTGCTGTTCCGCAAAGCCCGCCTTGATGTAGGCCTCGATCAAGGCGACTTGCGGGTCGTCGAAGTCCTGGTACGCGTCCGGGTGCTTAAACACCTGCCGGATCATGGCGGCGTCCGGCAGCGTGCCGGCGAACGTGGCGGCGCGCGCGACGTCCCCCGGCGCCACCAGCACAACGCTCAGCGACTGCCGGCCGTCGCGGCCCGCGCGGCCGATGCCCTGCGAGTAGGCCTCGAGCGACTCGGGCACGTGGGTGTACACCACCAGCCGCACGTCGTTCTTGTCGATGCCCATGCCAAAGGCGCTGGTCGCGCAGATCACGCGCAGCCGGTCGGCCATGAACTGGTGCTGAATCAAGTCGCGCTGCTCGGCCGCAATGCCGGCGTGATAGAAGCCGGCGGCCACGCCGCGGCGGGTCAGCTCCCCGGCTGTCTCCTCCGCCTGCTTGCGGCTGTCGAAGTAGACGATGGTCGGCCCCGCCACCGCCTGCACCAGCGCAAGCACACGCGCCTGCTTGGCGGCGGGGCTTGCGACCTGCTCGACGCCCATGAAGATGTTCGGCCGGTCCACCGAATTGACCACCCGCACCGGCGCGCGCAGCCCAAGGCCGGCCACGATGTCGTCCTGGACGCGCCGCGGCGCCGTGGCGGTCAGCGCCATCGTGCTGCCCGGGTGCAGCCTCGCGATGGCCTGACCCAACAGCAGGTACGACGGGCGAAAATCAGGGCCCCATTGCGAGATGCAGTGCGCCTCGTCCACCACGAACAGCGCAACGCCAATGTCGGCCAGGCGCGCGAGCACCTGGGGCTTGAGCAGCGTCTCGGGCGCCGCGAAGACGAAGTGATACTGGTCCAGATGGGCCAGCACCCAGTCAAAGTCCGCAGGCGCCAGCCGGCTGGACAGCGCCACCACCCGTTTTTCCCCGCTGGCCTGAAGCCGGGCGACCTGATCGGCCATCAGCGCCAGAAGCGGCGACACGACCACCACCAGGCCCGGCATCAGCCGGCCGGGCAGCTGGTAGCACAGCGTCTTGCCGCTGCCGGTTGACAGCACCCCCAGGGCGTCGCGGTGGTCGAGCGCCGCCGCGACCAGCTCCCGCTGCCCCGGGCGAAACGCGTCGAACCCGAAGGCCTGTCTCAGCTCGTTGTCAAGGTCTTGCATGCTGCCACCGTCCTTGCAGTTGAAGTATCTGGTACAGCCGCACGTGGAAAAAATCGGCCTGAGGCACCGCGGCAAGCAGCGCGCGGTAGTCGGGCTCGTGCGGGTCGGCGACGGCGTCAAAAGCTGCGGTCAACGCCTTAGAAAACAGCCCGGCCGGCGGCTGCCAGCCCAGGATTGCGGCGCCCAGCAGGTGCTCGTTGACCGTGCTCTCCTTCAGGCGCAGCCGCGCCTGAATCGCCGCGCGCGGCACCCCGGCTTCCGCCAGCTCGCAGGCCGCACGGTTGCTGGTCGAGATCAAGGACCGCGGCCCGCCCCAGAGCCCACCAAGCGCCGCCCACTCGGGGTGGGCCGCGATGGCCGCGACTAGGCGGCCAAGGTCGTCTTGGCGCCGCAGCTCGCCGGCAAGCCCGACCGCCGCTGCACCGCCGACAAAATGGTGCCCGATCAGCCGGTTGGCCAGCCGGTCCGCCGTCGCCTCGGGAAGCGCCGCAAAGGCCGCGGTCAGCTCGCCCGGCAGCGCGTCAACCGGCGTCGCCGTGGTCTGGTACCACCGGCGCACCGCCTGCTGGGTCGCCCAGTCGTCGACCGCCGGCCGGTAGCGGCGGTTCTCAAAGCGCGCCTCGGACACCGCCTGCACCGCAAGCACCAGCCGGCGCGCGAACCCGTCGAGGTCCCAGTCGGCGCGGTAGTGAGCGGGTCTCGGCAGCACCGCGGCGGCCGCGGCCGCCGCCTCCGGTTGGGCAAGTACCAGCCCGTCTTCGGTCTCAACCAGCGTCTTGGCCTGAGTCAGGCGCGCCACCGCAGCTTGAAAATCCCCGCGCCGCAGCGTAGGGTAGAGCTGAAGCCACTGCAGCTGATGGTGCTGCAGCGCGGCGAACAGAATTGAGATGGTTTTCTTCCCCGTCAGCAGGAAGTACACGGCGGTTGGCCGCCGCGGCGTGGCGGAGAAGAATTGAACGATCAGCTCATCTAGCATGGCACCCTCCGACGAAAGCGAGACTTCAAGATGACATTATACTACGGAAAAGTGGATCAAAGCGCATGCATCGCCTGCGGCCGCTGCCAGCTGCTGGCCCCCGCCCTCTTCGCGTACGATGCGGAGGGCATCGCAAGCTACGTCCCGGACCACAACACCGGCACCCAGCCGCTGAACGCCGATCAGCAGATTGCCTTCACCCTGGCCCAGCGCCGCTGCCCCACCGCCGCCATCCAGCGCGCCAAGACCCCCTGGCCCCACGACTGAGATTTCGCCAAAAAACGCGAAGAAGCGCCGCGCAAATTTTTTGCGCGGCGCTTCTTTGTATGCCATTCAGGTCAAGCGCGGCGGCCACCCAGCGCGACGCATGGGTTCACCTAATCGACGCGTGGGCCTTGTGCGTTCCCGCAGCCTCGCACCTGTCCTGTCTCCACTATTCAGGGCGGAGACGCGGCCGCGCCGCTGCTGGAGGCGGAGGGCCGAGGCGAGCCAGCGTGACATTGCTGTAAGTCGGCCGTTCTTGCCGACTTACAGCAAGGGCGGGTCTTGAGACCGCACTTTGGGCTCAAGGGAGCCGAACGCGTTCCGCCGCTCCGGGCCGGAGCCGGAAGCACCACTGCGGCCCCGCCTCCGCCCGGCATGCAGCCTACGACAGGTGCGGCGTCTGGCTGGCGCGGCGCTGCTTTTCAAGCCACGGCATCAGGGCCTTGGCCAGGGCGAAGAACACGACGGAGACGACGACGCCCTTGATCAGGTTGAACGGCACGACGCCGATCAGCACGTACTTCAGCGTGGACATCCCCAGGCTGAAGTTCATCACGGCCAGGTACATCGGCATGATCACCAGCCAGTTGAGCACGCTCATGATCACCGTCAGACTCAGCGTGCCGCCGATCAGCCCGCCGATCTGGCGACCCAGCGAGTTCTTGTTGGTCATCATCGCAACCACCGGCCACATGAAGCCGACGCTGGCGATGAACGATGCCGCGTCGCCGACCAGGTTGATCACCCCGCCGCCGGTCAGCACGTAGTGAAGCAGGCTGCGGACGAACGCGACCATCACGCCGCCGACCGGCCCGTACAATAGACCGCCGAGCAGGACCGTGAGATCCGAGAGGTCAAGCTTGAGGAAGGGAAAAGCGGGCAGGATCGGGAACTCCAGAAACATCTGCAGGACGAACCCGACGGCCGCCAGCAGCGCGACGCCAACCAACCGGTGCAACTTAGAACTAGACATGACAATTCCTCCAATGGTTGCTTCAGAGGAGCAAAAAGACCCACTACCCCCGGGGATAATGAGTCTTCTCTTGAATTGCAGCATTCAAAATAAGCCCCATCTTCTTTATCTAGACTATACTATCGGTTCCGGAATCACACCGGATCGGCCGCGTTGCCGCGGGTCGTGGACTTTCACCACCGGTCGGGAATTGCACCCTGCCCCTGAAGACGAACCAGTTATTTAATTACGCACTAATTGTAACCAAGTGGATTGGGCGTGTCAACTACTTTCTGCGAGCGGTTTCACGGCGCGACTTGGCCTTCGCCCAGCCCGTCTTGTCGACCGGCTTGCGGCGCGGCGCGGCGGCTTCCTTGCCGGTGGCGGCGAGGTCCTTGAGCGCCTGCATCTCGGCCGCGCGCAGCGGCCGGTGCTCGCCGGACACCATGCCCTCAAGCGTCAGCGGGCCGTACTCGACACGCGACAGCTTCTGCACGGGGAACCCGAGGGTCTGAAACATCTTTTTGACCTGGTGGTTCATCCCCTGGTGAATCGTCAGCGAGACGATGGCGGTCTGCTTGTCCTTGTCGGTGGACATGATGTTAAAGCGCGCCGGGGCGAGCTTCTTGCCCTCGACCACGAGGCCGTCGCGCAAAGGCATCAGCTGCACGCGCGTCGGGATGCCCTTGAGCTTGGCGACGTACTTCTTGTCGACCTTAAAGCTCGGGTGCATCAGCATGTTGGCGAACTCGCCGTCGTTGGTCATGATCAAAAGACCTGAGGTGTCGTAGTCGAGGCGTCCCACCGGGTACAGGTGCTCGCGGACGTCGGCGAAGTAGTCGGTGACCACGCTGCGCTTCTTGTCGTCGGTCACCGCGGTGATCACGCCGCGGGGCTTGTAGAACAGGAAGTAGCGCTTCTTCTCCTTGTTCAGCGGCACGCCGTCGACCTGAATCTCGTCTTTGGCCGACACCTTGACGCCCATGGTGGTCACGACCTCACCGTTGACGGTGACGTGGCCGGTGGCGATCAGCTCCTCCGCGTGGCGGCGCGATGCGACGCCGGCGTTGGCGATCACCTTTTGCAGTCGTTCTTCATTCAGTTCCATCCGAGTCTCCTTTAGTGGTGGGCAGTACAGTGTCAAAGTCGGCGAACAGGTCGACCTCCGCCGGCGCCTGGCTTTCATCCAGGGCCGGCAGGTCGTCCAGCGTGGTCAGGCCGAAGTACGCGAGGAAAAAGTCGGTGGTCGCGTACAGAATCGGCCGCCCGGGCGCATCCAGCCGCCCGGCCTCGCGCACCAGCCGGCGCGAGGCCAGCGTGGTCAGCGCCCCGCTGCTCTGCACGCCGCGCACCTCGTCGATGGCGATGCGCGTGATTGGCTGCTGGTAGGCGATGATTGCCAGCACCTCAAGCGCCGCCTGGGACAGCCCCTGCGCCGGCGGCCCGGCGAAGTAGGCCTTCAGCACGTCCGCGTAGTCCGGCTTGGTCAGCAGGTAGTAACGGTCCTCGGCCTGTTGGAGCATCAGCCCGGATTCCGGGTCGTCCGCAAGCCGCTGGCCGAAGCTGGCGAGCTGCTGGCGCGCGGCGGCCGGGCTGATGTTCAACAGCTGGGCGAACTGGTCCAGCGCCACGCCGGCGGTGCCGGCGGTGTAAAGAATCGCTTCGATTACCGGGTGCATCACGCGGCCTCCTTCAGGGTGACGATGATCGGGGCGAACGGCTCCTCTTGGGTGCACACGACCTGCGCCGTTTTCATCAGCTCAAGCAGCGCCATGAAGGTGGTCACCACCGCCTCCACCGTGCGCTGTTCCAACAGGCGCTCGAAGCGGCAGCTGTGCCAGCGCGCAAGGTCTTGCATCACCGACTCGATGCGCGCGGTGACGGACACCGGCTCGGCCTCGATGTGAGCGATGGTCTGCGCCGTGGCCAGCTGACGGGCGACCACGGCGGCCATCGCGGCGGTCAGGTCGCGCAGCTTCACCGCGCCGGGGGCCATCGGCACCTGAAAATCGGCGTCCGGCAGCGTCTCCGGCTTGGCGTAGGACTTGGCGCGCGCCTGCTCCAGCGACTTGAACGCGCCGGCGGCCTCCTGGTAGACCTGGTAGGTCAACAGCTGCGACACCAGGTCCGCGCGCGGGTCGACGTAATCGTCGGGGAGCTCCTCATCGGGTTCGGCCTGGGGCAACAGCATCTGGCTTTTGAGCGCCATCAGGCTTGCGGCCATGACGAAATAATCGCCGGCCACATCGAGCCTCAGCTCCTGCATCTGGCGCAGGTAGTCGAGGTACTGGCTGGTGATGGCGGCGATGGGAATGTCGTAGATGTCCACTTCGTTGGTGCGAATCAGGTGCCACAGCAGGTCGAGTGGCCCGGAAAAATCATTCAGGACGAGCGTCAGTGCCATGCTGGTCCTCTTTTCTCCGCTGGTTGAAGCCGGCCACCAAGGGCGCGTTTTCAAGCGTCCCCATCAGCCGGCGGTCCGGGTACACGGCTTGCAGGTCGCCGAGGACCGCGTCTTGGGTCGCGACGTCGCGAAACGCCGGCGACAGCGACAGGTGGCGCACCAGCACGAAGTCTTGCCCGAGCTCAACGCCGACCACGCCCTCGAAATCCCCACCGGCGGTTTCGCGGTAGAGGTACAGCTCGTGCGTGTTGTCCTCGGTGTAAAGCCTAAGCTCGGTCTTGAGGTGCCCGATGTCCTTGAGATCTGGGATGAACGACAGGAAGCCCATCGCGATTTTGGAATAATCATTCTTGTACTTCGTTAGCATTACAGCCTCCAGGTTCTGCCAATCGGCGCGGGACGGGGCGTCGCTTCCGACCGGCGGCGATTGCGCCAGTCAGTTCGGATACGCCCTATCCATTGCCCACTGGATAAGATACCACAGCCAGACCGGGCGGGCAATCCGCCGCGGGGCCTAGCCGCGCGGATGGGTCTTGTGGTACACCGCCACGATCTTCTTGGCGCTCAGGTGCGTGTAGATCTGGGTGGTGCTGATGTCGCTGTGGCCGAGGAGCTCCTGCAACACGCGCAGGTCCGCGCCGTTTTCCAGCAGGTGCGTGGCGAAGCTGTGGCGCAGCGTGTGCGGCGTCACGTTCTTCTTGATGCCAAGCGCCGTGATGTAGGCCTTCAGGTTCTTCCAGATGCCCTGCCGCGTCAGCTGGCGGCCGTGGAAGTTCACGAAAACCGCGTCCGGGCGGGTCTTTTGCGTCAGGCCCGGCCGCGCGTCTTGGAGGTAGCGCTGGACCCAACCGGCGGCCTGCGCGCTGATCGGGATGATGCGCTCCTTGTCGCCCTTACCGGTGACTTGGATCAGGTTCATCGTCAGGTGCAGCTGGTCCAGGCGGAGGTTGACCACCTCGGACACCCGCAACCCCGTGGCGTACATCAGCTCAAAAATCGCCCGGTCGCGCAGCCCGAGCGGCCGGCTCAAGTCCGGCGCGGCCATCAGCCGGTCGATTTCGGGGCTCGACAGCGTGGCCGGCAGGTGCTGGGCAGGCTTGGGCGAGTCGACCAGGGCCATCGGGTCGACCGTGATGACGCCTTCCTTAAGCAAGTAGCGGTAAAAGCGGCGCATCGCCGAAATCATGCGGCTCAAGGAGCTCGGCGCCTTCTGCGCGTTTTGGGCGCTCAAAAAGTCCTGGATCACGGCGAGGTCGCTTGGGAAGGCGTCAATCTCCTGCGCCTCCAGCCAGGCCTGGAACTCGCGCAGGTCCTGGCGGTAACTCACCTGCGTCAGGGGCGCCAGGCCGCGCTCGACGTCCAGGTAATGAATGAAATCCGCAATCAGCTCGTCCATGCCGGGCCTCACAGAAGCTCGGTGATGCCGTCGTGCTGGCGGATCTTCTTGGCCTTCATCAGGTGACCGAGCGCGCGCTTGAACGCCGCCTTGCTGATCCCGAAGGCCTGCTTGATCGCCTCCGGGTCGCTTTTGTCCGTGAACGCGATCTGGTGGTTCGGGCTGTGCTCGAGCACTGCCAGCACCATGCCCGCATCGTCGTCGATCGCCTCAAAGGCGCGCGGCTTGAGCGACAGGTTCAGCTCCCCGTCCTTGACGCCGATCACGCGGGCGTGCACGACCTCGCCGAGGCGCGGCTCCACGTCGCGTTCCGCCGGGTGAATGAAGCCGAGGTAAAAATCATCGGTCAACACGTGCGTCCCTGCCATCTTCAGCCGGTACACCGTCGCGGTGACGTCCTGGTTTTTCATCTCCGGCTTGGCGCGGTTGGCCACCGCGCGGATGATCGATTCGTCGGCGAGGCTGCCCCACAGCCGGTGCTTCTTGTCGATCATCAGCTGCACCATCAGCCGGTCGCCGCGGTTGGGCCAAAGCCGGGTGAGCTCCGGCAGCTGGTCCAGAGACACGACGATGTCCTTGTCCGGCAGGCCGATGTTGACGAAGACGCCGAGGTCGCGGCGCACCTCGACCACCGTGCCAAAGGCGTAGTGGTCGTGGCCGACCTTGGGCAGCTTCGTGGTCAGGCGGGCGTCGCCGTGGGTGTTCTCATAGGCGAAGCCGGAGACCGGGTTGCCGATGGCCGGCACCTGCTCGAACTCGGCGACGTCCACCGCCATGGTGATCCCGTCGTACTGGACGAAGACTTGCTTGTCGTTGTGGTCGGACACCGTTGCGGTGATGATTTGACCGTTAAAATTCATGGTTACTCCTTTTGTGCGCTGCACATTGGCTACAATGTTATAGAAGCGCGACGAAGACTCACTTGCCCGGAATCAGGTTGAAGACCGTCAGGATCACGTAGGTCATGCCACTGGCGATCACCGGCCCCGCCGCGATGCCGCGCAGCAGCACCACGCCGAGGATGGTGCCGAACACCAACGCGACGGTCATCTCCGGGCTTTGGGCCAGCAACCCGACGCCCTTGGCCGACAGCACCGCGACCAACACGCCCATCGCGATGGCAATCCAGCCGGCCGGGCTTTTCATCACCCGTGCCAGCTCCTTGACGCCGATGTCACCGGTCGCAATCGGCACCATGATGGCCGCCGAGATCACCGTGACCCCCCAGTTGATGCCCTGCGCCTGCAGCAGCTTCAAGAACGGGTGGAAGGCCGGCACCAGCTTGAGCACCAGCACGAAGCCGACCCCGATCAAGAGCGCCTGGTTCTTGGCCAGCGCCGCGATGGCGAGCACCACCAGTAAGAAAATCCAGCTTTCCATGTTCCGCCTCCGTGATTAGTCTTGTAACAGTGTAGCGGAGTTAACATAAAAAATCAACCGCCGTCCGCGCCGATTACGCCCTTCTCCCCACACAAAGACCCGGGTTTCACAGGCTTCGCCTGCAAAAGCCGGGTCTTCACGCGCTAATACTTGCCGTTGTCGCTGAACAGATAGTAAATCAGCATGCCGACCCCGAGCACCGCGCAGACCGCGCCGAGCACGGGAACTACCTTGCCAAACTGGGTCGTGGTCATGATGATGGCCCCACCGATGAAGAGAAAGCCACCCGCCTGCAAGTTTTTCATCCGCGACTCCTTTCGTGTTTGCTTCCATTGTACCATCCAGGCCACCGCGGAGGCGAGCGCGCGGCCGCGCCCTGGTTTCGTCGGGCTGCACCGCGCATCGCCGGATCGTCCAGCTAAGGCCGTCACTCGGACCAAAGTGCGGCCCAAGCACCAGCCTTACGCTAGCCGACCGGCTAAGTGCGCGCGGCTTCGCCCTGGTTTTCGTCGGGCTACGCAAGGCAACGCGGGAGCGTCTAGCCCCAGTTGAGTACTCGGGGCAAAGTGCGCCCCAAGCACTCGACTGTAGCTATCCGTCCCGCTAAGTGCGCCTTGCTTCGCCCTGGGCAAAAAAACAACCGCACTGCCTAGGCAGCGCGGTTGCGATTGTGGTCAGATTAAAGCGCGTTGGTTGCACCCTTGTAGATGATCCCACGACGGGAGTCCACGGTGATGACCTGGCCGTCGGTGATGGCGTCCAGGGCACCCTTGGCGCCGACAACGATCGGAATCCCCATGGCGATGCCGACAACGGCCGCGTGGCTGGTCAGCCCGCCGTTTTCAACGACGAGGGCCGCTGCGCGCTCGATGGCCGGCAGGTAGTCCTTGTCCGTGGTCTTCACAACCAGGATGTCGCCCTTTTGGGTCTTGGCGATGGCTTCCTGCGCGTTGGTGGCGATGACCGCCTTACCGACGGTGGAGTCGTCGCCGACACCGGAGCCTTCAACCAGCTTGGAGCCGATCAGCTGAACCTTCATGACGTTGGTCGTGCCGGTTTCGCCAACCGGAACACCCGCGGTGATCAGGATCAGGTCGCCTTCGGACGCGAAGCCCAGTTCCTGAGCCTTCTTGGTCGCGAGGTCGAACATGTCATCGGTGGAAGCCGGAGCCTCGGCGATGATCGGGTAAACGCCCCAGTTGATCATCAGGCCGCGCTGGGTCTTCTCGTCGAAGGTGATCGCCAGGATGTCAGCCTTTGGCCGGTACTTGGAGATCATGCGGGCCGTGAAGCCGGACTTGGTCGCGGCAACGATGGTCTTGACGCCCAGGTTGCGTGCCGTGTGGGCAACGGCCTGGCCGACGGACTCGGTGATGTTGGCGTTGGAGTAAGCCTTCAGTGCGAAGGCGTCCTGGTCCTGCATCGCCTTTTCGGTGTACTCGTCGATCCGGGCCATCGCAGCGACGGATTCAACCGGGTAGTCCCCGTTGGCGGATTCGCCGGAGAGCATCGTCGCATCGGTGCCATCGAAGACGGCGTTGGCCACGTCGTTCACTTCGGCACGGGTCGGGCGTGGGTTCTCCTGCATGGAGTCCAGCATCTGAGTCGCGGTGATAACCGGCTTGCCCAGCGCATTGCACTTCTTGATCAGGGACTTTTGAACCAGCGGCACGTGTTCGAACGGAATCTCGACACCCATGTCGCCACGGGCAACCATCAGGCCATCGGAGACCTTGATGATGTCGTCGAAGTTGTCGATGCCTTCCTGGGATTCGATCTTCGGGAAGATCTGGACGTTCAGGGCATCCTTTTCTTCCAGCAGTTCGCGAATATCCAGGACATCCTGCGGTTTACGCACGAAGGATGCGGCAATGAAGTTGATGCCGTTGTCCAGGCCGAAGCGGATGTCATCGGCATCCTTTTCGGTGATCCCAGGCAGGTTGATGGCAACGCCCGGGGCGTTGACACCCTTGCGCGAGCCGAGGAGGCCGTCGTTTTGAACGGTGGTGACCAGTTCACGGTGCGCCTCGTCCTTTTCGGTGATCAAAACGTCGATCAGCCCATCGTCAAACAGAACGTGACCGCCAACATGCGTGTCGTCGTACAGGCCCGGGTAGGTGACCGCAATCTTCTCGGGCGTGCCTTCAAGGCTGGCGTCCATGGAGATGCGAACCACATCGCCGGTGTGCATTTCGAACTTGCCGTTAGGCGTGGCCTGAACCGTGGTGCGGATTTCCGCACCCTTGGTGTCGAGCATGATGCCGACGGTCTTGCCGGTAATCTTTTCCGCCTCGTGCACCATGTTCATGCGCTCAAGGTGCTCGGCGTGATCACCGTGGGAGAAGTTGAACCGGAAAACGTTAGCCCCCGCCTCGATCAGCTTAACGATAATGTCCGTGGTGTTACTTGCAGGTCCAAGCGTGCTAACGATCTTGGTCTTTTTCATGTATGAAATCGCTCCTTTGACAATTTTTTAATGCCGACTTTAACGTCAGAATTAACAGGTTAGTAGGACAGGTCCTCTGCCAGCTTGTACAGGGAGAGTTCCGTCTCGTGCTTCGAGTTGAACAGGTCCGTCATCGCGTGGTTGACCAGCTGGTTGTTCTGGATCCCGATGGCCAGACCGCCCTTGCCCTGCATCAGCAGTTCAACGGCGTAGGCGCCCATCTTGGAGGCCAAAACGCGGTCCTTGGCCGTCGGACTGCCGCCGCGCTGGACGTGGCCCAGCACCGTGGCACGGGTCTGGAAGTCGCCGTACTGGTTGAGCTTAGCGGCGAACTCGTCGGCGTGCATGACGCCTTCGGCCAGCACGATGATCGCGTGCTTTTGGCCGCGCTCGCGGCTGGACTTCAGCTTGGCCGCAACGGCTTCAACGTCGAAGTCGTGCTCCGGGATGATGACATCGGCGGCGCCACCGGCAACGCCGGCCCACAGTGCGATGTCACCGGCGCCGCGACCCATGACCTCAACCACGAACGTGCGCTCGTGGGAGGCGGCGGTGTCGGACAGCTTGTCGATGGCATCAAGCGCGGTGTTGACCGCGGTGTCGAAGCCGATCGTGAAGTCGGTGTAAGGAATGTCGTTGTCGATCGTGCCCGGCAGGCCGATGGCGTTGTAGCCGTGCTCGGTCAGACGCAGGGCGCCGTGGTAGGAACCATCGCCGCCGATGACAACCAGGGCGTCGATGCCGAACTTGTTCAGCTGTGCAATCCCCTTGAGCTGGGTCTCTTCCTGCGCGAATTCAGGGTAACGCGCGGAGAAGAGCATCGTGCCCCCACGGGAGATCATGTCGCTGACCGTTGCGGCTTCCATCTTGAAGATGTCACCGGCAACCAGCCCTGCGAAACCGTAATTGATCCCGTAGACCTCAAGGCCTTCCGTAATCGCTTTGCGTGCAACCGCACGAACTGCGGCGTTCATGCCTGGTGCATCGCCGCCACTGGTCATAATCCCAATGCGTTTCATCATTTCACCTCATGCGTTTTCTTTTAAGGACCATAATTGCCCCCAAATACTCATCAAGCATATCACTTTTCAGAAAGAAAGTCCCGCCCTGGCCCCCATTATTGCCGTTTTTTCCTAGGGAAGTTTCACATCCTGGAGCACCGCGTTGCCCGGGCCGACCAGCCGCTCGATGCCCGCCTGCAGGTCGGCGTTCGGCGTCACCCAGTAGCGCCGGTCCAGCATCACGCTGTCGCGCGTCGCCGCGTCCACTGTGATCACCGGCGTCTGGCCGCGGCTTGATGAAAGCATTTTCAGCAAAGCGGCCTTGGCCGGTTCGGACAGGTCCGGCGCCAGGCGCAGGAACAGCCGCTGGGCCGGCAGCGCGGCCACTGCCTCCGCCGCCGGCTCGATGGCGCTGGCCAAAAGCGCGATGCCCTCGCGCGACTCGGTGCGCCCGCGCACCAGCACCACGGTGTTGGCCTCAAGCGTCGCGATGGTCGGGTAGAGCTTGGGGAAAACGGTGACGGACAGCGTGCCGCTGGCGTCCTGGCCGTCGATGAAGGCCATCTCCTGCCCCTTCTTGGTGCGGATGCGCTTGATGCGGCGCACCACCAGCACCACGGCGACGGTCTGGTTGGCCTCAAGGTCCGCCGCGGCGGTGATCGCCATGAACGGCGCAAGGGCGGTCACGTAGCGGTCCACCGGGTGCCCGGACAGGTAGACGCCGAGCACCGCGGCCTCGGCGTCCAGCCGCTCGGTCGCCGGCTGCGGCGGCACGGTGACCTTCTTCGGGGCCAGCGCCGCGAACAGCCCGACGTCGTTGCCGGCCAGGCGCACGGAGTCGATCAGCTCGCCGAGGTTGGCCAGCACCTGCGCGCGGTTGTCGTCGAAACTGTCGAACACCCCCGCGGCGACGAACGGCGCGTAGGTCTCCGGGCGCAGCCACTTGGGGTCCAGCCGCTGCATCAGGTCGCGCAGGTCGGCGAAGGGCTTGTGGCCGCGCGCCGCGATGATCGCGTCGACCAGGTCGCGCCGCACACCCTGAAGCGACAGGAAGCCGAACCGCAACCCCTTGCCCTCTAAGCGAAAGGCGCGCCCGGAGCGGTTGATGTCCGGGCCGTACACCGGCACCTTGCGGGATTTGAGCTCCTGCACGTACTGGCGCAGCTTACCGCTGTTGGCCATATTGGCGTTCATCAGCGCGGCGAAAAAGGCCGTCGGGTAGTGGGTCTTGATGTAGGCCAGCCAAAAGGCAATCTTGGAGTAGGCCACCGAGTGCGAGCGGTTGAACCCGTACTGGGCGAAGCGCTCGATGTAGGCGTAAACCGTCTCGGCGACGTCTTTGGCGTACCCTTTTTGCTGGGCACCGGCCATGAACTTCACACGCTCGGCGTCGATCACCGCCTGCTTCTTCTTGGACATCGCCCGCCGCAGCAGGTCGGCCTCGCCAAGCGACAGGCCGCCCATCACGCTGGCCACCTGCATGACCTGTTCCTGATAGACCAGGACGCCGTACGTCGGGCGCAGAATCGGCTCCAGTGCGGCCGCCGGGTAGCTGACCGGCTCCCGGCCGTTCTTGCGCGCGATGAAGACGTCGATCTGCTCCATCGGGCCCGGCCGGTACAGGGCGTTGGTCGCGACCACGTCCTCGAACTGCGTCGGCTTCATGCGCCGCAGCACCGAGCGGATGCCGTTGGACTCGAACTGGAACACGCCGTTGGTGTCGCCGCGCGCAAACAGGCGCAGCGTCGCCGCATCGTCCAGCGGAATCGCCTTGGGATCGAACGGCTGGCCCGTAATCTGGCCGATCATGCGCGCCGCACTGGCCAGGAGGCTCAGGTTGCGCAGCCCCAGGAAGTCCATCTTGAGCAGGCCGAGCGCCTCGACGTCGCCCATCGGCACCTGCGTCTGCGCGATGCCCTCCCCGCCGTCCTGCAGCGCGACCGTGTCGGTCAGCGGTTCCTGGGCGAGCACGATGCCCGCCGCGTGGGTGGAGTCGTGGCGCGGCAGGCCCTCAAGCGCAAGTGCGGTGGTGAAAAGCAGCCGGTTTTGCTCGGCGTCGCCGACCAGGTTGCGCAGCGGCAGCGACTGCTTGTAGGCCTCGCGCAGGTCGATGTGGAAGGCATTGGGAATCGCTTGGCTCCACTTGGCCGCGTCGAACTGGCTGAGGCCAAAGACCCGCGCGACGTCGCGCAAAGACTGCTTGGCCCCGAATGTGCCGAAGGTGATGATCTGCGCCATGTGGTCGCCGCCGTAGCGGTCGTGCACGTACTGAATCAGCTCGCCGCGTCGGTTGTCCGGAATGTCCAGATCAATGTCGGGCATGTTGGCGCGCGCCGGGTTCAGGAAACGCTCGAACAGCAGGTTGTACTGAATCGGGTCGACCTCGGTGATGGCCAAGGCGTAGGCCACCAGGGCGCCGGCCGCGGAGCCGCGCCCCGGGCCGGTCATGATGCCGACTTCGTGCGCGTGGTTCATCACGTCCCACACCACCAGGAAGTAGTCGGCAAAGCCCATCTTCGTGATCACGCCCAGCTCGTAGTCCAGCCGCTCAGTGTATTCCGAAGGCACCGCCGCGCCGCCAAAGCGCTCGGCCAGCCCTGCCTCCGCAAGCCGCCTGAGGTAGTCCGGCGCAGGCTCGTCGCCCGGCACCGGGTAGTGCGGCAGCTGCGGCTCGCGAAATGCGATCTCGGCATCGGCGCGCGCCGCAAGCGCCGCCAGGTTGTCAAGCGCGGCCTGCTGCCCCGCCGCCACGTACGGCTGGGCGGCCAGGTCCGGTGGCATCAGCCAGTCCGGGCCGGCGTCCTGCAGGGTCGGGTCCCGAAAGTTCAGCTGGCTGCCGTCACCGATCGCTTGCATCACCTTTTGCGTGAACGCATCCGCCGGGTCCTTGTAGCACACCCGGCTCAGCGCAAGCGGCTGGATGCCGTGCGCCGCGGCAAAATCGGGCAGCTCGGAGTTCAGATCACTCGGCTCGAGTCCCAGGTACAGGCTGGCCGGGCCCTTGGCGGCAAGCGCCGCAAAGAGGCCCTCCGCACTTTGGCCCGCGTCGCGGAAGGCCTGGCTCAGCAGGTAGCCACTAGGCACGATTGCCGCGATGCCCTCAAGGTTCGGCATCGCCTCGAGCGCAGGCGGAGTCGCCGCCAGCTTGACGGCGCTTGAAAGCCGCAGCAGCTGGTGGTACCCGGCCGTGGTTTCGGCGATCAAAACGGCCCGGGCGTCCGGCAGCGCAAGGGTCATCCCGAGCAGCGGCTTGAGCTTGGCCGCCGTCGCCTGGCGGTAGAAGTCGACCGACCCGTACATCACGTTGACATCGGTCAGGGCGATCGCGGAGAAGCCGCGTTCCCTGGCCGTGGACACAATATCGGCCACCGTGAGCGGGCCGTTGAGCAGCGTGAAGCTGCTTAGGACTTGTAAGTGCGTGAACATCATTTTGCCACCTCGCCATTATTATACCCGAACCGCCACGGCAACGCGAACAGAGGTTTGTGCCCTGCTTGGTTGCAAAATCCGACAAGCGTGTTAAGATAACTTAGAAAAGAGGGATGACTATGCGCTATATCGTAACCTTGGTCTGGGGTGCCCTTCTCGGCGCGGTCGTCGGTTTCCTGGTCAGCGCGCTGGCCGGCGGCACCTTCGACCCCAAGCTGAGCCTGATTGTCGGCGTCGTGTTCGCAGCCCTACTGCTGCTTTTGCCACCGATCATGACCTACTTCGATCCCGAAGCCAGCAAAACCAAAAAGGCGTAATCGAAAGATTGCGCCTTTTTTTGTGCCCAGGGCGAAGCCGAGCGCACTTAGCGGGACGGATGGCCTAGCCCAAGCGTTGAGGCGGTCTTGGCCTCGGCGCTTGGGCGTAGCCAGCTGCTCCCGCGTTGCTCGGCGTAGCCCGACGATCCCAGGGCGCATAAGCGCGGGCTTAGCGGGACGGATGGCCTAGCGCAGCGGCGTAGCGCCCGCATCCGCCACCCCGACCCGGCTCCACGCACCAACACCCCATAAAAACAGCGCGCCGCATCCCCTACTGGAGGTGCGGCGCGCTTGGCGTCCAATCGTTACTTGGTGATGTACACGTACAGGTCGCTGGTCGAGAAGCCGACGTTGAACTTCACGCCGTTGGACGTGATGGTCGCGATGGTGGTCGCGCTACCGTCGGCGTCCTTGGTTGCCTGGTTGAACTGCTTGAGCACCGACTTGGCGTCCGCCCCGGTGGCGCTGGTCAAAAGCGCAAAGCGGGTGCCGAAGGCCGTCTGCGCGGCCTTATCCTTGAGCGCCTTGAGCGGCACGATGTCGGTGATGCCGAGCACCTGGCCGTCCTGGACGTTCATGCGCACGGTGCCGCTTTTGTCGTCCAGCACCTGCTTGATGCCGGACACGGTGTCCGGCATCTGCTGATCCTTGGTGGCCACCTTGGCGCGCGCCATCGCCTTGGCGACGTTTTGGCGCTGCCGCTCCATGAGCGACTGCTCGGCCGGGCTCAGCTTGGTGACGTCGACGTCCTTGGCGGAGGTCGCCGCCTTCAGCTGCTTTTGGATGCTGGCCGGCAGCGCCGTGGCGATGATGGCCTGGTTGTACGCGGTCTGAACCTTCTGGTAGCTGGCGAGGGCTTTGGCCGCCCGCACGGTGACCTTGTGCGTCAGGTCGCCGGCCTTGAGCGTCACGGTCTGCTTGGTCTGCGTCATCGGCACGGTGATCACGAAGGCGTCGCTGTTGACCTTCACCGAACCCTTAACGCTCGGCGCCTGGTAGCGCACGGTTTTGGCCCCCTTGGCCTCGCCCTTAATGACCGCGACCATGCCGGTCTGCTTGTAGTTGGTCTTGGTGGTGGTCAGCGTGTCCTTTTGGCAGCCGGCGAGGGCCAGCGCGGCGAAGGCAGCGGCGCCAAGCGCCACGATGCGAGAAAAATGTGTCATCCAGATCCATCCTTTGATTGAGTTGTCCTTACCGTACCAAGCCGCGCGGCGAAACACAACCGCAACATGACTGCGTGTCACATCAGGCCAGGACGGTGAAGTTGTCGTCCGTCGTCGCCTGGATCACCGGGTTGGCCCGCAGGTAGTCGGCGATCAGCTCGGTCATGTCCTTTTGGTTCTCGCGCACGACCTTGCTGGCGTCAAACATCGCAAAATCCCCGCCGCCGGCCGCGCGGTACTGGTTGACCGTGACCTCAAGCTTTTGGTCCGGTCGAACCGGCTGACCGTGGTAGTCCAGGCGCACGACGCGCCGCCCCACCGGCTGGGAGATGTCCAGCGTGTAGTCGATGCCGTGGTACATGTCGTAGTTGTAGTGTTGGGGCTTCGGCCGGGCGAAGCGCTCGGTCACCACCAGCGTCCCGTCCGCCAGGCTGAAGTACTCGGCGTCCTGCTCAAGCGCCGCCTTCAGGTCGGCGCCGGACAGTTCAACCACCGCCAGGGTGTTGGGGTAGATGTAGTTGGTCACCACGTCGCGCATGGTGATCGCCGCGCCGAAGCCTCGACCCTCGTTGTTGAACAGTGCGGTGCCGGCGATATCGGTGCCGGTGGCGGCCATCTGCACGCGGTTGATCAGTTCGATGTACGGGTGCTCGTGCACGCGCGCGGCGAACGGATCGGTGATGCGCATGTCGCCGACGACCTGGCCCAGCGGCGCGTCCAGCCAGTCCTCGACTTCAGCGCTCGTGGCCGCGACGCTGGCCAAAACGGCCGGATCGGCCACGGCGGCCGCGGTGGACTCAAGCGCCGCTTGGCCGTCGGTGACCCGGTAGCCGGTCGCGGTCTCTTCCAACGTCAGCGTGATCACGCCGACGTCGGCGCCGCGGTAGCCCGGCTGCGTGGTCGGCACGCCGTTGACCACGCCGGCCAGCTCGCGGTGCTGGTGGCCGGTGACCAGCGCGTCGACGCCCGGGATCTGGGTCAGCGCGTAGCCAACGTTTTCCCCGGTCAAGGGTTCGGTCGGCTCGCCGGTTTCAAGGTCGCGCTCGAACCCGCCGTGGTAGGCGATCACCACGACGTCCGCGAGCGCGTGCAGCCGCGGCACCCAGGCCTTGGCCGTCTCGACGACGTCCTCGAAACTCAGGTCGCGGATGTTGTCGGCCCCTTCCCAGTGCGGGATGTAATCGGTGGTCAGCCCAAGCACCGCAATCTTGACGCCGGCCTTGTCGAACACGCGGTAAGGCGCGCCGAACGCCGGATCGCCGTGGTCCAGGATGTTGGCGCACAGCACCGGGTAGTCGAGCGTCGCCACGGCGCTTGACAGGTAGTCGCGGCCGTAGTTGAACTCGTGGTTGCCAAGGATGCCGAGGTCGTAGCCGACGGTGTTGTAGGCGGCCGTCTCAAGTTCTGGCTTGGCCGCCACGCGCGCGGCGTAGTAGGCCAGAGGCGAACCCTGAACGAAGTCGCCGTTTTCGATGGTCAGCACCGGCCCCGTGGCGGCCTGGCGCAGGCGGTCGATCACCGTCTTGGCCTTGCTCAATGAGAACGGCAGGTCCAGGTTGCGCTGCACGTAGTTGGTCGGTGTGACGAAGCCGTGGGTGTCACTGGTGGATAAAATGGTCAGTTGCATGCTAATCCTTCTTCTTTGTGGGTTGCGTCGGGGTGACCATCGCGGTCATGGCCTCGACCAGCATCTTCTGCAGCACGGCGTTGATGGCCAGGTAGACCATCGCGCTTTGGACGTTGGTGGTGTCTTGGCGGTTGACCTTGTTGATCAGGACCTCGCCGGTGAAATCGGAGTTCACCTGCTGCACCGCGCCGATGAACGCGAGGATGAAGGCGTCGAAGGCCTGCTGCTTCTCGCGGCCCTGCAGCTGATAGTCGATGCCCGCGGCGATCGTGTCCAGCGCGAACACCGGCTTGAGCATCGCGATCACCAGGATGTTGGCCAGCTGGCCGCGGTGGTACTTCTTCTTCGTGGGGCTGGTGATCACCCCTTTTTTGACGTAGTTGTTCACCATGGTCGCGGTCAGCTCGTCCAGCCCCAGCGGCGTGATGATGTCGTTGACGTACTGGACGACCTGGTCCATGTACAGGTCGAACTGCGGCAGGTCCGACCAGCGCGGCAGGTTGGCCTGGCGCAGGCGCGCGAGGTACGCGGTGAAGCCCTCTTCTTCTGGCATGGCAGCCTCCTTGATTCGTTGATACTTCCAGTATACCACGAGAGCTGGTGTTGGAAACCACCAGCGTTTGGGCAAACAAATAGCCCGGTGCAAGCACCGGACCATCTGGGTTACGCGTTAGCGTCTGACTTCTTGTTGACCACTTGGGCGCCTTTGTAGAAGCCCTTTGGAGAAACATGGTGAGAAACGCGGTATTCGCCGGTCGTTGCGTCGAATTGCAGGTTAGGCACATTCAACTTGATGTGACCGCGGCGCATACGCTTCTTGGTTTTTGAAGTTCTGCGTGCTGGAACTGCCATGAGCGGAAAACCCCTTTGTATTAGATTTCTTTTCTACTATACCGGACATCTGGGAAATTGCAAGGCAAAATCCCTGCCCGATGCCTTGGGTAGCGGACTACCACAGCACCACCTATCTTACTAGAAACCGGCCGTCAAGGCAAGACCTTAACAGCAAATTTTCGCCGCGGCGCGGTTTCACGCCGTCCGACGACTAGTAGAATCTGACAATCCGGGCTCCGGCCCGGACGCGCCACTACTTACGGCTCCGGTCCGGGGCGGCGGAACGCGTGGGGCTCTCCTGAGCCCAAAGTGCGGTCTCAGGACCCGCCCTTGCACTAAGCCAGCAAAATTCGCCGGCTAAGTGCAATCTCACGCTGGCTCGCCCCGGCCCTTCGCCTCCAGCAGTGGTGCGTCCGGGCCTCCGCCCTACATAGTGGAAATTCCAGAGATTGTGAAATGCTAGAAAATTACAGACCGTCTGGTATATTCGAAGAGCAGCCGCCCTTAGCTAGCCGCGCCCGCGTTGCCTTGCGGAGCCCGACGACGCCCAGGGCGGCGAAATCCCGCTACTCGGCCGTCGGCTTGCTGGCAAACGTCAGCAGCCCGTCTTGGACTCCGACGGTGACGGTGCTCTGCGGCGCCACCGTGCCGGCGATCAGCTCGCGGGCCAAAGGCGTCTCCACCACGATGGTGATCAGCCGCTGCAGCGGCCGCGCGCCGTACGCCGGCTGGTAGCCCTTGTGCGCCAACCACTCCTGCGCCGCCGGGGTGACGTCCAGGGTGATGTCCTGGGCGGCCAGGCGCGCGCCGAGCTGTGCGAGATCCTTGACCGCAATTTTTTCGACGTCGGCCAGGGTCAGCGGGTCGAACATCATGATGTCGTCGATGCGGTTCAAAAACTCCGGCTTGAAATGGCCGCGGATCAGCTGCATCACCTGGTCGTGCACGGCTGTGGTGATGTGGCCGCCGTCTTCGGCACCGTCGAGCAGAAGTTCCGAGCCGAGGTTGGAGGTCATGATGATGATGGTGTTCTTGAAGTCGACGGTGCGGCCCTGGCTGTCGGTCAGGCGGCCATCGTCCAGCACCTGAAGCAGGATGTTGAACACGTCCGGGTGCGCCTTTTCGATTTCGTCCAGCAGCACGATGGTGTACGGGTTGCGCCGCACCGCCTCGGTCAGCTGGCCGCCCTCCTCGTAGCCGACGTATCCTGGGGCCGCGCCGACCAGGCGGGAGACGGAGATCTTGTCCATGTACTCGGACATGTCCAGGCGCACCATGTGCTTTTCGGAGTCAAACAGCGCGTCGGCCAGCGCCTTGGCGAGCTCGGTCTTCCCCACGCCGGTCGGGCCAAGGAACATGAAGCTGGCCAGCGGCCGGCTCGGGTCCTGCAGGCCGGCCCGTGAGCGCAGCACAGCGTCGGCCACCGCGCTGACGGCGGCGTCTTGGCCGATCACGCGCTGGTGCAAATGGTCGGCTAGGTGCAACAGCTTGGCGCGGTCGCCCTCGACCAGCTTGGCCACGGGAATCCCGGTTTGACGCGAGATCACCGCGGCGATTTCGTTTTCCGTCACGGATTCCTGGACCAGCCACTCGTCCGGACGGTCGGCCTGCTCCATGTCGGCCAGCTCCTTTTCAAGGGCCGGAATGGTGCCGTGCTGCAGCCGCGCGGCCGCCTCCAGGTCGTACTTGGCCTGGGCGTCCTCCAGCTGGTGCTTGGCTTGGTCGATCTCCGCCTTCTTGGCGTTGACCGCGCTGATGTCGGCCTTTTCCGCCGCCCACTGGGCCTTGAGCTTGTTGGTCTCCTCCTTGAGGTCGGCCAGCTCACCCTGCAGCTGCGCCAGGCGCTTGACCGAGCCCGCGTCGGTTTCCTTGCTCAGGGCCTGCGCCTCGATCTCCAGCTGCAGCTTGCGGCGCTCGGCCACGTCCAGCTCTGTCGGGCGCGAGTTCATCTCGACGTTGATGTTGGCGCTGGCCTCGTCGACCAGGTCGATCGCCTTGTCCGGCAGGAAGCGGTCGGTGATGTAGCGGTTGGACAGCGTCGCCGCGGCGACCAGCGCGGAGTCGTGGATGCGCACGCCGTGGAAAATCTCGAAGCGCTCCTTGAGGCCGCGCAGAATCGAGATGGTGTCCGCCACCGTCGGCTCCTGCACCAGCACGCGCTGGAAGCGGCGCTCCAGGGCCTTGTCCTTTTCGATGTTTTCGCGGTACTCGTCCAAAGTGGTCGCGCCGATCAGGTGCAGCTCGCCGCGCGCCAGCATCGGCTTGAGCAGGTTGCCGGCGTCCATGGCGCCCTCCGCCTTGCCCGCGCCGACGATGGTGTGAATCTCGTCGATGAACAGGATGATCTGGCCTTCGCTGGACTTGACCTCCTTGAGCACCGCCTTGAGCCGCTCCTCGAACTCGCCGCGGTACTTCGCGCCAGCGAGCAGGCTGCCCATGTCGAGGCTGATGATGGTCTTGTTCTTCAGGTTATCCGGCACGTCCTGGCGCACGATGCGCTGGGCCAGGCCCTCGACGATCGCCGTCTTGCCGACACCGGGCTCACCGATCAGCACCGGGTTGTTCTTGGTCTTGCGCGATAGGATGCGAATCACGTTGCGAATCTCCTCGTCGCGCCCGATGATCGGATCCATCTTGCCGCCGCGCGCCTCCTTGACGAGGTCCGTGCCGTACTTCTTCAGGCTCTGGTAGGTGTTTTCCGCGTTCTTGCTGGTGACCTTGGCGCCGCCGCGCACCTTTTCCACCGCCTTTTGCAGCGCGGCCTGCGTCAGCCCGCCGGCCGTCAGGAACTTGGTGATCGGCAGATACTTCTGGTCAAAAAGCGCTAGCAAAATGGCCTCGGTGGCGATGTAGGTGTCGCCGAGTCGTTGCTGGACCTTGCCGGCGTCTTGAAGCAGCTGGTACAGCGACTGGCTCAGGGACTGCCCATAGCTTGTCGCCCCCTCCACCACCGGCAGATCGTCCAGCGCCTTGTCGATGGTCGCGGTCAGCCCGTCGATGTTCACCCCGGCGTCCTGCAGCAGCGTGGTGGCAAAGGCGTTGGGCTGGATCAGCGCCTTCATCAGGTGCGCGACGTCAACCTCCTGGTGGCGCCGAACGCTTGCAATCTGCTGGGCCTGGCTCAGGGCCTCCGTCACGGTTTGGGTCAAATTATCTGGATTCATGTGGTTGTCCTCCTTCTGACGCGCCGGCAATCCGGCGTTCTGGCTCCCCTTGTATGATACACGCATGGCACAGGGCGCCGCTACAGGGACATCTTACCAATGTGCCATTGGTCAGTAAAGGTCAAATCGTGTTTGACGGCCAAAATCGGTCGCAGGACTGACTTGTGGCGCCAGGGTACCGACCACCGACAGTCCTGGCCAGGTAGCCGCTTTGCGCCGGCGGCAAGCCGGAAGCCCTCCCCCCCACCTGCCGGTTCACGCCGCCGCAGGGCCAGTCCCGCAAGACAGCAAAACCGGCGCGCCCCTCCGAATGGAAAGAGCGCGCCGGTTTGGGTGGCGCGCACGACACGCAGGAAGACTCCCCCGGCCGGTGCAATGTTGTGCCTACTTGGTGCCCGGTGCCGGCTGGTGGCCGGCAGCCGGTGCGGCCGCCTCGAGCTGGCGCTTGAGTGCGGCGATTTCCGCTGTCTGCTCCTTGGTCGCCGCCTCAACCGCGGCTTCAACCTTGGCCTCAACCTTGGTTTCGAGTTCCTGGTTGGCCTTGGTCAGGGTCGCCATCTCCTTGCGAGTCTTGGTGATGGCCGCGGTGGAGACCAGAAGTGTCACCAGGGCGCCGAGCAGCAGGCAGACCACAATCACGACGATCAGCGGCCACTTGAAGGCGGCGCCGAAGAAGTTGACGGCCACCGGCTGGCCGTTGAGCAGGGCGAAGATGATCACGATCAGGGCGATCACCAGGCCGACGATGAGGCGTTGTTGATTTTTCACGGCGCGTACCTACTTTCGGTTGAATAGACTGCCGGCGAGCAAGTCACCGACGTGCGGGGCCAGGGTGTAAAACGTCGCGGCGACGCTCATCAGAGCCGGCGCGTTGATCTCGCGCACCGGGCGGTTGAAGGCGCCGACGATGCGGGCGGCCAGCTTCTCCGGGTTGAGCACAATCCAGTTGACCCGCGCCAGGTAGGCATTGGCCTGCGCGACGTCGAAGAACGCCGTGTCGATGGGGCCCGGGCAGACCGTGGTCACGCGCACGCAGAATGGCCGAAGCTCAAGGCGCAGGCCGTTGGAGTAGCCGACCACCGCGAACTTGGTGGCCGAGTACACCGCGGACTTGGGGGTGGCCATCTTCCCCGCCATGCTGGCGATGTTGATGATGTGGCCGCGCCGGCGCTCGATCATGCCGCACCCGATCAGCTGGGTCATGTACATGGTGCCCAGCACGTTGACGCGCATCATTCGCTCCACCAGGGCCATGTCGGTGTCCAGCGCGTCCTCGAAGTGGCCGAAGCCCGCGGCGTTGACCAGCACGTCGACCGGCCCGACCTCGCGCGCGATGCGGTTGACCACGGCCTCGATGGCGACGGGATCGGCCACGTCGCAGACATAGGCGTAGGCAGGCTGGCCGGACAGCGCGGTGGCTTTGGCCTGCGCGGCGACGAGCTTGTCGCGCCGGCGGGCCAGGAAGACGACGGTGGCGCCGCGCTTGGCGGCGGCCAGGCCGACGGCGCGGCCGAGGCCGCTGGAGCCGCCGGTGACGACGACAATCTGGTGTTTCAAGTCTCTCATGTCACTGCTCCTTTGCAAAGGGAATGTCGATGGTCTCCAGATCGTGCACCACGTGCGTGCGCGGGAAAATGCGCTGGGCGCTTTTTTGCAGCTGCTGGGCGGCGGCGCCGACGTAGCGCGCCGAGATGTGGTTCAACAGCAGGCGCGAGACGCCGGCCTCCTTGGCGATTTTGGCCGCCTGGAGGTTGGTCGCGTGGTAGTACTGGCGCGCCAGCTGGCTCTCGTCGGGGCCAAAGGTCGCCTCGTGCACCAGCACCGTTGCGCCTTGGGCCAGGGCCTGCGTGGCCGCTGTGGCCCGCGTGTCGCCGCAGATCACCACGGTGCGGCCGGGCTGGTCGGGGCCGATGAAGTCGCGGCCGTCGAACGTGCGACCGTCCGGCAGCGTGATGGTCTGCCCCGCCTTGAGCCTGCCGTACAGCGGGCCGTTGGGGATGCCAGCATCGCGCACCTTGTCGATCAGCAGCTCGCCTAGGTGCGGCTTTTCCTCGACCCGGTAGCCGAAACTCGGCACGCGGTGGCTGAGCGCCGCGAAGCTCACCTTGAAGGTCGCGTCCTCGAACACCGTGCCCGGCGTCTCCAGCAGCCCGAAGCTGAGCTTATACGGCAGCCTGGTCTGCGTCACCTGCAGGCTGGTGCGCACGAAGCGCTCGATGCCCGCCGGCCCGTAGATGGTCAGCGGTTCCTCCCCGCCTTGGTTGGCCCGGCTGGCCAAAAAGCCCGGCAGGCCGAAGATGTGATCGCCGTGCAGGTGGGTGATGAAAATTTTGGTCACCTTGCGCGGCCGGATGTTGGTCTTCAGAATCTGGTGCTGGGTGCCCTCACCGCAGTCGAACAGCCAGACCTCGTTGCGCTCGTCCAAGAGCTTCAGCGCCAGGCTGGACACGTTGCGGGTCTTGGACGGTGACCCCGCGCCGGTTCCTAAAAATAAAAGTTCCATTGGCTTCTTCCTATCTATGCACCGCGGTGCAGACTACTGATTAGTTTACCACAAAACCCTTCTGCAATGCGCGGTCGCTTGAAGCAGGCACGGCGCTGTCGCACGCGTCACCCCTGTCCCTGACCGCCGGCCCATCGCCCATCCTTACGCTAGCCGGTGGCCGAAACCCGCGGTTCTCCGCCCTGGTCGTCGGACTCCGAACCGCAACGCGGAAGCGGCTAGCCACGCGAGGCGCCTCGGGCCAAAGTGCGGCCCAATGCCCTCGCTGAGCTACCCGTCCCGCTAAATGCGCGGTTCTCCGCCCTGGTTGTCCGGCTCCAAACCGCAACGCGGAAACGGCTAGCCACGCGAGGCGCCTCGGGCCAAAGTGCGGCCCAATGCCCTCGCGGAGCTACCCGTCCCGCTAAATGCGCGGTTCTCCGCCCTGATCGTCGGGCTCCGAATCGCAACGGCCACTCGTCTAGCTGAGGATGGTCACCGGGCCAAAGACCGGCCCAATGCCCATCCTTACGCTAGCCGGTGGCCGAAACCCGCGGTTCTCCGCCCTGGTATCAAAAAAGCGCGAGGCGTCCGCCTCGCGCTGTGCCGCGGTCACTAGCCCGCGGCGGGTGTCTTCAGGTGTGCCATGATCTCTCGGGTCACGAACGCAACGTAGTACTTGGCGCCTTCGGGGTTCGGGTGGACCAGGTCGTCGTAGAACCAGTCGCGATGACCCTGGCAGTAGCGCTGCCAGTCGATCACGGTCAGATTCGGGTACTGCTTGGTCGCCCCGGCCAGCGTCCCGTTGACGCTGTTTTGCCACGGCCGCGTCGGCACGTGCACATTGATCCAGAAAACCTGGCGTGTGCTGCCGATGGCCCGCATCATCTCCCCCATCTGGGTGGTGGTGAACGAGCCGTTGGTGCCCAGCCCAATCACGACGACGTTGGCCAGCGCCCCGGTGCGGGCGTAGCTCTTGACGATGTCCACGCTCTTGTAAAGCTGGCGGGACACGCTGGCATCGACGAAGGCCTTGGGCATCAGCTTCTGCAGGCCCGGCTTGGCGTCGAGCATGACGGAGTCGCCGACGGCCGTCAGGGTCACGCCCTGCGCCTTGGTCAGCGCGTCCTGGCTGATGCCGTAGCGCACATAATCGGCGTTCACGCCGGGCTTGGTGCTGCTGGCGCTTGAGCTTGACTTGGTACTGCTGCTGGCGGCCTTCGCGCTGCTGCTGGCACTGCTGCTCTTGGCACTGCTACTCTTGGCACTTGAGCTCTTGGCGCTTTCGGCGCTCGAGCTCTTGGCGGCCGCGGCCGCCTTCTTCGCCGCCGCGACGCGCTTTCTGGCCGCCGCGAGCTCCTTATCGTGCTGCGCCTTGTCGTCCTGGTTGGCGCGCAGCTTCTTGGCGACCGCCGAGTCGTTGGCGGTGTCCTTGACGCCGGGCGCCATCACCAGGCCGACCGTGCCGAGCGCGAGGATCACCGCGGCCACACCGCAGACGATGCGGGTGCGCCGCAGCGCTTGGCTCCGGTCGAACAGCGCGCGCACGCTGGCCGCGAGCTTGCGGTAGTCGTAGTGCGCCAGCGGCTGCTCGATGAAGCGGTACGACAGCTCCGAGATGCCCAGGATCAGCAGCACCTCGAGCACCGGGTACAGCACCGGATGGTCGGCGATGTTCTTGAACCCGTTTTCCCAAAAAATCATCACCGGAAACTGGTACAGGTAGATGCCGTAGCTGCGCGAGCCGACCCAGTGGAACACCGGGTTGCTCAGGAGCTTGCCCCAGATGGTGGCCGGCGAGGCGACGACGGCCACCAGGAGCACCGTTGCCACTGTGAAGCCAAACATCCCCCCGAGGTAGGCCGCGCGCCCGTCCGCGTCGAGGCTGAGCATCCCCCAGACCATCGCCAGAACGGCCGCGGTGCCGACCAGGTCGAGCGCCGCTGCGGCGCGACGGTTGAGGTGTCGCGCCAGCTTCGTGCTCGGCCAGATGAAGGCCAGGGCCGCGCCGAGCATCAGCCCGAACAGCCGCGTGTCGGTGCCGTAGTACAGGCGACTGGGATCACCGGTCGGGTGCACCAGCGCCAGGATGGTCATCCACAGGCCGCTCAGGACCGCGATGCCGAGCGTCACCTGGAAGCGGCGCTCGGGCTTTTTGACCAGCTTGACCAAAAGCAGGAACAGCAGCGGCCACAGCAGGTAGAACTGACCCTCGATGGACAGCGTCCACAGGTGGACGAACGGCGACTCGTTGTTGGCGAAGCGCGCGAAGTAGGACTGGCCGTTGAAAATCTGCCACCAGTTGTACGTGAAGGTCAGGTTGGTCAGGACGATTTTGTGAAAATTCAGCAACAGGTCCCGGCTGAACAGGACCATGTAGGCGCCGGTACCGAACAGCACCGCGACCAGCCCCGGGTAGAGCCGCCGCGCGCGCCGCGCCCAGAAATTCGGCAGCGTCAGGCCCTGCCCCGCGTCGCTGGCGCGGATGAAGCCGTCGGTGATCAGGTACCCCGAGATGGTCATGAAGATCAAGACCCCGAGGTAGCCGCCGCGAAACAGCTCCGGGCGCAGGTGGTAAAGGATGACCCCGATCACCCCGAGCGTCCGCAAGCCGTCGAAGCCGCCGATGTAGCGATGTTTA
The DNA here is from genome assembly GCF_020180945.1 of Lacticaseibacillus kribbianus. Classification (GTDB taxonomy): domain Bacteria; phylum Bacillota; class Bacilli; order Lactobacillales; family Lactobacillaceae; genus Lacticaseibacillus; species Lacticaseibacillus kribbianus. Next base: position 989,685 of record NZ_JAIPUL010000001.1, read on the forward strand.
CTCTGCCCCATGTGGCTGCCTCCCACTCAGTGAATTATTCGACGAACTCGAAGGTGAAGTCGTCGATGGCCACCAGGTCGCCGGTCACGGCCCCCGCCTCGCGCAGGGCGTCGTCGACGCCGAGACCGCGCAGCTGACGGGCGAAGCGAATCGCGCCGTCGTCGTGATCCAGGTTCGCCATCTTGAACAGGCGCTCGACCTTCGCCCCGCCTAGGATGAAGGTGCCATCCGGGTCGCGGGTGACGCTCAGCTCGTCGGACTGCGGCGCGAACTGGTACGTCGCGTTTTGAAGTGCGCGCGACTTCGGCGTGAACACCGGTGCGTCGGCCAGGGCCTTAGCGGTGTGTTGCATCAGCTGCGCCACGCCGTCGTGGGTGATGCTAGAGATCGCGTAGATGTGCGATGCCGGCACTCCTTCGGCCAACAGCCCGGCCTTGAACTCGGCGAAGCGCTCCGCTGCCCCTGGCACGTCCATCTTGGTCGCGACCACCAGCTGCGGGCGACTGAGAATGGTGTCGTCGTAGGTGTCAAGTTCGCTTCTAATCTGATGGTAATCGGTCAGCGGCTCGCGCCCGTTGTCCGGGTCCATCTCGACCAGGTGCAGGATGACGCGGGTGCGCTCGACGTGGCGCAGGAACTGGAAGCCCAGCCCCACGCCGGTGCTGGCGCCCTCGATCAGGCCGGGCAGGTCCGCCATGACGAAGTCGGAGCCGTCGGGCAGCTGCACCATGCCGAGGTTCGGCACCAGCGTCGTGAACTGGTAGGCCGCAATTTTTGGCTTGGCCTTGGTCACCACGGACAGAAGCGTCGACTTGCCGACGGACGGGAAGCCGACCAGGCCGACATCGGCCAACACCTTGAGCTCGAGCGTGACGAAGCGGTGCTGGCCGGGCTCGCCGTTCTCGGCAATCTCGGGCGCCGTGTTCTTCGGCGAGACGAAGTGCATGTTGCCGCGGCCGCCGCGGCCACCGCGGGCGACGACCAGTGTCGCGCCGGGCTCGGTGAGATCCCCGATCTGCTCGTGCGTATCCGCGTCGAACACCGTGGTGCCGGCCGGCACGGCAAGGCGCACGTCCTCCGCGCCGCGGCCGTACATCTGCTTGCCCTGGCCGTTGCCGCCGGCCTTGGCCTTGAAGTGGCGCTGGTAGCGGAAATCCATCAGGGTCCGCAGCCCGGAGTCCACGTAGAAAATGATGGAGCCCCCCTTGCCGCCGTCACCACCGGCGGGGCCGCCGAACGGAACGAATTTTTCATGCCGGAACGCGACCATCCCGTCGCCGCCCTTACCGGCCTGCACCTCTACTGTGACTTGATCGACAAACATAAGTGTCCTCCTGACTCCAACGCAATCTACCTATTATATTGATCCGCGCTGAAAACCGCAATGCAAACGTCCCTTACATTATAACAATATTTTCCTCGCCGTGCCGCAGGAAGTGCAGACAAAGCCCGCGGTTGCGGTGAAAGCGATTTATTGATTTTATCGGCAATTTGGCCTTTTTCTTGCTGCGGCTTTAGCTTATGATTTAGCTTGACGTTTTGTTTTGGACAGGAGGCAACCATGAGAAACAGCCACACCCGTACCGCCCTGGAAATCCTATGCGTGCTGGCCATCTGCGCCGGCGCGTGGCTCGCCCTTCGCCCGGCACCCACCCAAACGGTTCACTACCGGCTGGATTCCGGACGCATCCGCTACGACGGGCAGGCGGTGAACGCGCAGTTCGACGGCGTCGGCACCCTGACCTTCACCAACGGCGACCGGTACCGCGGCCACTTCAAGGCCGGCCGGTTCGACGGCCTCGGGACGTTCACCTCGCACGCGGGGTGGCGCTACACGGGACACTTCAAGGCCGGTCAGGTGACCGGCACCGGCACGTTGCGCACGGGACAGCACAGTTATCGGGGGACATTCAAGAATGGTAAGTACACACGCGCGCAAGCACCAACGGATTAATTGGTTCAGCCTGGTTCGCATCACCGGGCTGATCCTGGTTTTGACCTATCACTTCTACCCGGACGCCCTGGCCGGCGGCTTCATCGGCGTGGATGTGTTCTTCGCATTCTCCGGCTTTTTGATCACCAGCCTGATGATTGACGAGTTCGCCAGCAGCCAGGACTTCGACCTGCTGGGCTTTTACCGCCGGCGCTTCTACCGCATCGTGCCGCCACTGGTGCTGTCGGTGCTGGTGGTGCTGCCCCTCACCCTGCTGGTCAGCCCGGACTTTCGCGCCGGCATCGGCCAGCAGGTGACGGCCGCCCTGGGGTTTGTCACCAACTACTTCGAGATCGCCACCGGCGGCAGCTACGAGACCAAGTTCATTCCGCACCTGTTCGTGCACACCTGGTCTTTGGCCGTCGAGATGCACTTCTACGTGCTTTGGGGGGCCTTCGTCTTTCTGCTGGCCCGCTTCGTGCGCCACTTCGGCGGGCGGCCGAGCGCCCTGACGGTGTCCTTTCGCATGGGGCTTGCGCTGTTTGCGCTGGTGTTCGGCGGCGGCTCAATCCTGTTGATGAACCTGCAGGCAGCGGGGCTCACCGAGTTCTCGCCCGTCTACTTCTCAAGCCTCACCCACGGCTTCCCGTTCTTCATCGGAGCGCTGTTGGCCACGCTGACCGGCATCACCGCGCGCCCGTACTGGTTCGAGGCGCTGGGTCGTCGGGCCAACGCGTGGTGGCCCGCCCTGTTGATGCTGGCCGCGGCGGCCGGGCTGTTCGGCCTCGGGCGCTGGTTGCGCTTCGACCAGCTTTCGACCTACCAGTACGGGATGCTGCTGGCGGTCGGGCTGGCCTGCGTGATGATCTTTGCGGCCCGCGTGCTGCACGAGGCGACGCTTGGCGCGACCGAGCCCTGGCTGGTCAGCTTTTTGGCCGACACCTCCTACAGCATGTACCTCTACCACTGGCCGCTGTTCGTCATCTTCTCGCACCTGATGCCGACCTGGCAGGCGGTGCTGGTCACCATCGGCCTCGGCCTGGTGCTGTCGTCCCTGTCCTACTACGTGATCGAACCGATCATCGCCGGGCGTGCGGCCAAAATCGGCCCGTGGCGCCCGCGCGGGTGGGTGCTCGGCGTTCCAATCGCCCTGCTCGCCCTGGCGCTGAGCGGTATCGGCGTGTGGACGGTGCGCGATGCCCCGCGGCAAACCGCGCTGCAGGCGACGCTTGAGGTCGGCGGCCTCTACCAGGACCAAGACCAGCTTGGCGCCGCCCGCAGCCAGATTCTGGCCGTCTCGGCGCCCAAGCCCAAGGCCAAACCGGCCGCGACGGCCCCGGCCAAGCCCGCGCCCAAGGTGACGGACTACCGCGCGTACAACCAAAAGAGCACGGCAGAAAAGCACGACATCCCCGCCGGCGTCTCCGTCATCGGCGACTCCGTGACGCTCGGCACCCGTCAGTACCTCGGCGCCCACGTCGCGGAATCCACCGTCGACGCGGAGGGCGACCGCACCATGAACCTCGCGTACAACGTGATGATGGCCGCGCAAAAGGCTAACACCCTGCGCGAGTTCGTGGTGATCGCGATCGGCACCAACGCGCTGGACGACTACGCGGCGCAGACCGCCAAGGTGATCAAGGACCTGGCGCCGGGCCACAAGCTCGTGTTCATGACCCCGTACAACCGCGAGGCCGGCCCCGACTGGAACTCAACGAAGCTCGGCGAACTGGAGCGCAAACTGCCGGACAAGTACGACTGGATCACCATCGCCGACTGGGGCCAAGTCGCCCCGACGCACCCGAAGCTGTTCGAGGGCACGGACGGCGTGCACTTCGCCGGCCGGCGCGAGGGCGACATCCTCTTCGCGCAGCTGGTCAACAGCGCCCTGATCCAGGCCGCCAAGCGGCCCGCCAAGAAGTAACGCCACGCATCACCGCAGCACCCCGGGCTCGGCCTTCGCCGAACCCGGGGTTTTTGGTGTGCACGCGGTGAGCGCCGCCCGCCGCGTGCACAATTGTCGCCGGGATGACGGTTAGTGAACCTTTCACCGATTATTTGAATGTTTTTGAACGTTTTTGCTTGCACATGACGGGATGCCGTGTATAATGGAGCTTGCGAGGTGATGGAAATGCTTACAGAGGAACGTCAACGCTTCATCAAGGACTGCCTGACCAAGCAGGCGGTTGTCAAATCCAAGGAGCTGATGGCCGCCATGAACGCCTCGGAGTCCACAATCCGCCGTGACCTGGCGGAGCTTGAGGCGGCGGGCGCGCTGCGCCGCATCCACGGCGGGGCCGAACGGCTGGCCGAAAACGTGGTCGAGGCCAGCGTGCAGGAGAAGGCGACGCAGGCGCTGATCGAAAAGCGTCTGATCGCCCAAGCGGCGGTGGCGCTGATTGCGCCGCACAGCACCATTTTCCTCGATGCCGGCACGACTACGGCGCAGCTGATTCCCCTGCTGCCGCCGCTGGACGTGACCGTGGTCACCTCCGGGGTCGACAACGCCAGCCAGCTGGCGGACTTCGGGGTCTCGGCGCTGATGCCGGGCGGGCGCATCAAAGCGGCCACCAAGGCGACGGTCGGCGCCGGCACGGTCGCCGCGCTGGCCGACATGCACTTCGACCTGGCCTTTCTCGGCACCAACGGCGTGCACCCCAAGTACGGGCTGACCACGCCGGACGCCGAGGAGGCCAAAGTCAAGCAGACCGCCATCGCCCAGGCGAAAGCCACGGTGATTCTGGCCGATCCGGCCAAATTCGGTCAGGTCAGCTTCGCCAAGTTCGCGAAGATCACCGACAACCAGATTCTGACCACCAAACTCTCGGCGCTTGCGCCGTACTACTCGGATTACGTCAACATTAAGGAGGTTCCCCTTTGATCTACTCGATCACTTTGAACCCGTCGATCGACTATGTCGTCACCCTGCCAGCGCTCTCGCTGGGCCTGGTCAACCGCCTGGACGGCGCCGACAAGCTCCCCGGCGGCAAGGGCATCAACGTCAGCCGCATCCTCAGGGCGCTGAACCAGCCGACCACGGCGCTGGGTTTTGTCGGCGGCTTCACCGGCCAGTTCATCCAAGACGCGCTTAGAACACTCGGCCTGGCCTGTGGCTTCACGCCAATCGCCGGCGACACGCGCATCAACGTCAAGCTCAAGGCCCAGCAGGAAACGGAGCTCAACGCCCCGGGCCCGACCATCAGCGAGGCGGAGGCCACGGCCTTTCGGACCGACCTCGCCGCCCGGCTTGCCCCCGGTGACGTGGTGGTGATGGCCGGCAGCCTGCCCAACGGTCTGCCTCAGACCTTCTACCGCGACCTGATTCCGGTGATTCAGGCGGCCCACGCCGAGTTCGTCATCGACACCACCGGCCAGGCGCTGCTCGACACCCTGGCGGACCACCCGCTGGTCGTCAAGCCCAACCACCACGAGCTCGCCGCCCTGTTCGGCGATGCCGAGTACCAAGACGTCGCGGCGATCGTTGCCGCCGGCCGCAAGCTGCTGGCGCTGGGCGCCCAGCACGTGCTGGTGTCGATGGCGGGCAAGGGCGCGCTGATGATCACGAAGGACAAGGCCTACCACGGCAACGTCGCCAAGGACACGGTGGTCAACTCCGTGGGCGCCGGCGACTCGATGCTGGCCGGCTTCACCGGCACGCTTGCGACCACCGGCGACGCGCTGGAGGCCTTCAAGCAGGGCCTGGCTTGCGGCAGCGCCACCGCCTTTTCCAAGGACCTCGCCGACCGCGCCAAGATTGATCAGGTGTACCGCACAATCACAATGGAGGAAGTCTAACCATGGACATCAAAGACCTACTGCTCAAAAACGTCATGATCATGGACCTCAAGGCCACGACCAAGGCGGCCGCGATTGACGAGATGGTCGCCAAGTACGCGGCGGAAGGCATCATCACCGATGCCGACCTGTACCGCTCAGACATCGTCAAGCGCGAGGCGGAATCCACCACCGGCATCGGCGAGGGCATCGCGATGCCGCACGCCAAGGACAAGGCCGTCACCCGCGCCACCGTGCTCTTCGCCAAGAGCGAAGCCGGCGTGGACTTCGCCTCCCTGGACGGCCAGCCGGTGCACCTGTTCTTCATGATCGCCGCTCCCGAAGGCGCCAACAACACGCACCTCGCCGCGCTTGCCGCCCTGTCTTCCCTGTTGATCGACCCGAAGCTCGTCACCGCCTTGAAGCGCGCGACCACGCCGGACGACGTGCTGCAGCTGTTCGGCGACGCGCAGGCGGCCAAGGAGGCCAAGGACAAGGCCGATGAGGCGGCGCAGGCCGCCAAGGAAGCCGACCGCAACGCGGCGGCCGCCCAGGCGACCCGCCCGTTCGTCGTCGCCGTCACCGCCTGCCCGACCGGCATCGCCCACACCTACATGGCAGAAGCTGCCCTCAAGGAGCAGGCCGAGAAGATGGGCGTCGACATCAAGGTTGAGACCAACGGCTCCGAGGGCGTCAAGCACAAGCTGACCGCCCAGGACATCGCCCAGGCCTCCGGCGTCATCATCGCCGCCGACAAGAAGGTCGACATGCCGCGCTTTGACGGCAAGCCGCTCCTGAACCGACCGGTGATCGACGGTATCAAGAAGCCCGAGGAGCTGATCCAAAAGGCCGTGGCGGCCGACGCGCCGATCTACCACGCGACCGCTAGCGTTGCCCCGGAAGCGGCCGACGAAGACCAAAAGAGCCTGTGGAGCCGCATCTACCAGGACCTGATGAACGGCGTCTCCAACATGCTGCCCTTCGTCGTCGGCGGTGGGATCATCATGGCCCTCTCGTTCATTTTCGAGAACGTCTTCGGCGCCAAGTCGATGGCCTTCACCTTCACCAACAACCTGGGCAACTACGCCTTCAGCTTCCTGGTGCCGGTCCTGGCCGCGTACATCGCGGTGTCCATCGGTGATCGCCCGGCCCTGATGCCCGGCTTCGTCGCCGGCTACATGGCCACCATCGCCAGCGCCTCGGTCGTGCACGCCCAGAACCCAGCCGGCTTCATCGGCGGGCTGGCCGCCGGCTTCATCGCCGGCTGGCTGATCGTCGGGCTCAAGCGCCTCTTCGCCGGCATGCCGCACTCCCTGGACGGGCTCAAGACCATCCTGGTCTACCCGGTGATCGGCCTCGCGTTAATGGGGTTGATCATGTTCTTCATCGTCAACCCGATCTTCGCCGCCATCAACGGCGCGTTGATCAGCTTCCTGGAGAACATGGGTACCGGTAACGCGGTGCTGGTCGGCGTGATCCTCGCCGCCATGATGAGCATCGACATGGGCGGCCCCTTCAACAAGGCGGCCTACACCTTCGCCATCGGCATCTACCAGGCCAGCAACTTCACCGACGGCCGCTGGATGGCCGCGGTCATGATCGGCGGCATGATCCCGCCTCTGGCCATCGCCCTCGCCTCGACCTTCTTCCCGCAAAAATTCACCAAGACCGAACGCAACTCCGGCCTTTCTAACTACGTGCTTGGCCTGACCTTCATCACGGAAGGCGCGATTCCGTTCGCCGCCACCGATCCCCTGCACGTCATCGGCAGCTCCGTCATCGGTTCCGCCATCGCCGGCGGCCTCACCCAGCTGTTCAAAGTCAACGTCCCGGCCCCGCACGGCGGCATCGTCGCTTTGGCCCTGACCGACCAGAAGCTCGGCTTCATCATCAGCCTGGTGGTCGGCGCCGTCATCGCCGGGGTCATACTCGGCCTCTGGCGCCCGGTTGCCAAGGAAGACTGAGCCCAACTCAAGGCCCCGCAGCCGCCCACCCGGCCGGTTGCGGGGCCTTTGTGATCGGCGCGCCAACGCCGGGCCGGCCCGCCGAGCATTTTGCTGTTCACATTCCCGCCAACTCGGGTATACTGATATGGAAACTCACTGAAGGGAGCATCGCCACTTGGATGCGATTCGTTACGAAAAGCTGGCCGACCACACAGAGGCCGGCCGCAAGTATTTCATTGAACACTGGCTCTCGGACACCCTGATTGTCTCGGCCGGTGACTACCACTTCGACGACCTGAACGGCCTGATCGCCCTGGAAGGCGACACCGTCGTCGGCCTGATCACCTACGCCATTCACGGCAACGCGATGGCCGTCGTCAGCCTCAACAGCGTCAGAAACGGCCGCGGCGTCGGCAAGCACCTGCTGCACATGGCCGAAAACCGCGCCAAGATGCTGGGCCTGACCGTGATGGACGTGTCCGTCATGAACGACAACCTGCAGGCGCTGGGCTTCTTCCAGCGCCAGGGCTACCGCCTGAACAAGATCCTGCGCGGCTCCGTCGACATCGCCCGCCAGCGCAAGCCCGAGATTCCAAGCCTCGGCAGCAACGACATCCCGCTGCACGACGAGGTCCTGATGGCCAAGCGCCTGGTCCTGCCGCGCACGGAGAACCAGCCGGAGAACTAAGCCACAGGCAAAAATCGGCACCACCCGACCGCATAGGCCAGGTGGTGCCGATTTTTTGCGTGCCGTGAGCGCTGGTGCGATGGCCTGCGGTGGGCGCCGCCGCCACGCGCGTATGACGGCCTCACTGCGCCGCAAGCGAGACCTTGACCGCCTGCGCGACGGCCTTGGAGATGCCAAGCGCCTGGATGTCCTCGAGCGACGCCTCCTTGATGTGGTTGACCGTCTTGAACTCGCGCAGAAGCTTCGTGCGCGTCCGCGGGCCAACGCCCTTGATGGTCTCCAGCCGGCTGGCCAACGAGTTCTTGTTGCGCAGCTGGCGGTGGAAGGTGATGGCGAAGCGGTGGACCTCCTCCTGGATGCGCTCCAGCAGGTAGAAGCCCTGCGACTGCGGATCAAGGTCCAGCGGCTCGTCGCGGTCGCCGAACAAAAGCGCCGCAGTCTTGTGCTTGTTGTTTTTGACCATGCCCGCGACCGGGATGTCCAGGTTCAGCTCGTTTTCCAGCACGTCCTTGGCCGCGTTCATCTCGATCGCCCCGCCGTCCATCAGGATCAGGTCCGGCAGCGCCGCGTGCTCCTTGAGCAGCCGCGTGTAGCGGCGGCGGATCACCTCGCGGGTGTTTTGGTCCTCGTTGGCGGAGTGGTCGCCCTCCTCCTGGGCGAGCTTGTACTTGCGGTAGTTGGCCTTCTCCGCCCGGCCGTCGACGAACTGAACCATCGCCGACACCGGCTCCGCGCCCTGAATGTGGCTGTGGTCGAAGGCCTCCATCACGTGGCCGAACGGCAGGCCGAGCGCGTCAAAAATCTCGCGCTGGGCGCCGATGGTCGTGCGGTTGTCCAGCTCCAGCAGCCGAAACTTCTCGTCCAGCTTGATGCGCGCGTTCTTGTGCGCCAGCTCCATCAAGGACCGCTTCTCGCCGCGCTGCGGCGTGCGCACCGGCACCCCGATTACCGACTCCAGCACCGCATTGTTGACGCCGGCGGGCACCAGCACCTCCTTGGGCCGCACGTTGTTCTTGCGGTCGTAGAACTGCAGGATGAAGGACTCGAACTCCTCCTCCGCCGAGTTGACGATCGGGAAAAGCCGCGACTCGCGCTTCATCAGCCGCGCCTGGCGGATGAAGAAGATCTGAATCGAGATCCAGCCCTTGTCCATGTAAAAGTTGAAGATGTCGCGCTGCGTCTTGTCCGTCGAGATGATTTTTTGCTTCTCGACCGTCACGTCGATGTAGTGCAGCTGGTCGCGCAGCTCTGCGGCCCGCTCGAACTCAAGGCCAGCTGCGGCCTTGTTCATCGCCTGGGTCAGGTGCTGTGTGACCTTGCCGGTGTTGCCGTCCAGGAAGCTCTTGATCTTGGCAATCTGCGCGGCGTACTCGGCCTCCGGCACCGTGCGCCAGCAGGCCCCGAGGCACTGGCCCATGTGGTAGTACAGGCACGGGCGGCCCTGGTAGCCGTTGCAGCGGCGCAGCGGGTAGACCTTTTCCAGAAAATGCATGGTCTCCTGGGCCGCGTAGACGTTCGGGTACGGCCCGAAGTAGTACGCATCGTCCTTCTTGATGTCGCCGGTGATCTCGAGCTTGGGGTCGCGCTCATTGGTGATCTTGATGTATGGGTAGCCGGTGCCCTTCTTGAGCTTGATGTTGTAGTACGGCTGCCACTTCTGGATCAGCGTGATTTCAAGCAGGAAGGCCTCCTTGTCGGAGCTCGTGACGATGTAGTCGAAGTCGGCGATTTCGGCCACCAGCCGGGCCGTCTTGCCGTCGTGGCTGGACTTGAAGTACGAGCGGACCCGGTTCTTCAGGTTCTTGGCCTTGCCGACGTAGATGATCTTGCCCATCACGTCCTTCATCTGGTAGCACCCCGGCAGGTCGGGCAGCAGCGCCAGCTTGTGTTCAATGTGCTCTGAGGCCACGTGACCCCTCCTTTCGAAACAAACGTTCGCTTACTATTGTACAAACTCCCTGGGCCGAACGCAAGTGACGGAGAGCAGGCGCCCCGCGTGCCTGCGCAATCCGCCGGCACTGCGTCGGGCTACGCCAGGCAACGGCCACTCGCCCAGCTAAGTCCGCGCTTCTTCGCCCTGGTCATCGTCGGGCTGCGACGCGCAACGCGGGTGCGGCTAGCTGCGCCCTAGCGCCGAGGCCCAGCCCGCCTCAACGCCATGGCTAGGCTATCCGACCCGCTAAGTCCGCGCTTCTTCGCCCTGGTCACGTCGGGCTCTGCCAGGCAACGGCCGCTCGCCCAGCTAAGACCAGCACTCGGGCCAAAGTGCGGCCCAAGCACTGGCCTTACGCTGGCCGGTGGCCTAAGTGCGTCTGGCTCCGCCCTGGACACAAAAAAACACTCCCAAAAATTGGGAGTGTTCTCTGGCACTGCGTTATTAGTCGAGGATTTCGGAAACAACGCCGGCGCCGACGGTACGGCCACCTTCACGAACGGTGAACTTGGTACCCTTTTCGATAGCGACAGGGCTGATCATGTCGACTTCGAAGGTTACGTTATCGCCAGGCATAACCATTTCTACGCCTTCTGGCAGCTGGATAACGCCGGTAACGTCCGTCGTGTGGAAGTAGAACTGAGGACGGTAGTTGGAGAAGAACGGGGTGTGACGGCCGCCTTCTTCCTTGCTCAGGACATAAACTTCACCCTTGAACTTGGAGTGGGTCTGGATGGAACCTGGCTTTGCCAGGACCTGGCCACGTTCGATCTGGTCGCGGCCAACGCCACGAAGCAGAACACCAACGTTATCGCCGGCTTCGCCCAGGTCGAGGGTCTTGCGGAACATTTCAAGGCCGGTAACGGTGGACTTGATAACTTCTTCCTTCAGACCAACGATGGAAACTTCGTCGCCGATCTTAACCGTCCCACGGTCGATACGACCGGAAGCAACGGTACCACGACCGGTGATGGTGAAGACGTCTTCAACAGGCATCAGGAAAGGCTTGTCGGTGTCACGAACTGGGGTTGGGATGTATTCGTCAACCGTGTCCATGAGTTCCATAACAACCTTTTCCTGTTCTGGGTCGCCTTCAAGGGCCTTGAGGGCAGAACCGCGGAGAACAGGGATGTCGTCACCAGGGAAATCGTATTCGGACAGAAGTTCACGAACTTCCATCTCCACGAGGTCGGTGAGTTCTTCGTCGTCAACAAGGTCAGTCTTGTTGAGGAAGACGATCAGGTAGTCAACACCAACCTGGCGAGCCAAGAGGATGTGTTCGCGGGTCTGTGGCATTGGGCCATCAGTGGCCGCAACAACCAAGATCGCACCATCCATCTGAGCCGCACCGGTGATCATGTTCTTAACGTAGTCCGCGTGCCCTGGCGCATCGATGTGAGCGTAGTGGCGCTTTTCGGTCTCGTATTCAACGTGGGCGGTGTTGATGGTGATACCACGTTCCTTTTCTTCAGGGGCAGCATCGATGGATGCGTAGTCTTGCGCCTTGGCAAGGCCCTTTTCGGAAAGTACCTTGGTGATAGCCGCGGTCAGAGTGGTCTTACCGTGGTCAACGTGCCCGATCGTACCAATGTTTACGTGGGGCTTAGTGCGTTCATAGTGTTCTTTTTCAGCCATGAAAAAACGAACCTCCTGTATATTTTCGTAAAGACGCAAAGTCTAAACCCTGCAATCCTTTACGTTCTAGTGTACTACATTTAAGCCGAAATACCAAAGGAATATTTTGGCTGGAAATGAATTCCGAAAATGATTATATCGAGAATCCCGGGCTTTGTAAACCTGGAACGTCAACTTTTTTCCCTTTACACCAAAATCCCGTCATTTCGCCATATTCACGAGTTCTGCGGTCTGTGCCTGCAGCCAGTTGAATAACGCGTGCTCCTCTGGCGTGACCGTGGCCCCCGACTTGTTCAGGTAGCTCTGGGCGAAGTGCTTGGGGTCTTTAATCGCCCGGTCGACGAACGGATAGAGGTAGCCGAGCTCGAAGCGCAGCACCTCGACGGTCGCCCGCATCAGCTCCGGATCGTTCAGCCCGATCTCCAGCTGAATGTGGTTCAGCACCTGAAGCAGCGTCTGGTCGTTCAGGACCCCCGGCAGCGTGCTCGGCACGATCTCGCCCGAAGTCTGGTAGCCGGCCACCTTGACCGGCGTGTCGTCCCCCACCGCCGTCAGCGCGTCCAGCAGGCTGATGCGAATCGCGGGGTGCACGTCCGGGTCGGTCAGGTTCGGTTGGGCCGCGTCGATCATCACCGCGCGCGGCAGCCGGCCGAGGTCTGCAATCGCCTGCTCCTGCTCATGCGGGGCGAACCCGCCGAGGTGGCGCAGCTTCTTGGCCAACGCGTCAATCGCCGCGCCGTTGGCGGCCAGGTCCGCCTGCTCCGCGGCTTCAATCCGCGCGGCGATTGGAGCCGGGTCGCCCTGGACGTGGTGCAGCACGGCCCAGGCGAAGCGGTAATCCGGCAGCGCCAGCAGGGTGTCGTACAAAAGCGCCGTGTCCTCGGGGGTGGCCAGGAAGTCCTCCATGAACTGGCTGGCGTACGGCACCGCGGCCTTGGCGTCCTGCATCCCCAAGAGCGCCTGCACCAGCGGGCGCGCGATCTCGAACGCCGGCGCCTGCTTGAAGGCCTTTTCCAGGTGCGGCACTGCGCTTGCGAAGTTCTGCTTCTTGAGCGCGGCGAGCCCGAGGCTCAGGTGACGATTACTGTTGTTCGGCATTGCGACTACTTTTCCCATCATGACCTCCGTGAGACCCAAAAAACGGCACCCACTGCGGTGTCGTTCGGGCGCGATTGCGATTACTGGCGCTTGGCGCTGTTCTGGTTGACTTCCATGATCACCGGCAGGATTACCGGGCGGCGCTTGGTCTGGTCGAACAGGAAGCGGCTCAGGTCGTCGCGCACGCTTTGCTTGAGCGTGCTCCAGTCGAACTCCTTGTTGTCCAGGCTCTTTTGGACCGTCGCGGCGACCAGGTTCGCCGACTCCGTCATCAGGTCCTTGGCCGTCTTCATGTAGACGAAGCCGCGGCTTTGGATCTTCGGCTTGGCGACGATGCGCTTCTTCTTGCGGTCGATGGTGACAACGGCGATGAAAATGCCGTCCTCGGCCAGCATCTTGCGGTCGCGCAGCACGATGTTGCCGATGTCGCCGACGCCGATGCCGTCGATCATGGTGTTGCCCGCGTCCACGTGGCCGGCGTTGTGCATCTTGCCCTTCTCGTAGCTCAGGATGTCACCGATGTTGGGAATCAGGATGTTCTCTTCCGGAATGCCGGTTTCCTGGGCGATCTCGGCGTGCGCGGCCAGCAGACGGTACTCGCCCTGAACCGGGATCACGAACTTCGGCCGCAGCAGGTTGATCATCAGCTGCAGGTCGGCCTTGTTGGCGTGCCCGGAGGCGTGCAGGTCGTCGGACACCGCCTTGACCTCGCCGCCTGCGCGGTAGATCATGTCGCGGGTCTTGGCCGCCATGGTCTCCATCGCGTGGGAGATCGACGTGGTGATGAAGACCAGGTCCCCTTCGTGAATGTGGACGAGGCGGTGCTTGTTGGTCGCCATGCGCTGCAGCGACTTCAGCGGCTCGCCCATCCGCCCAGTTTCAAGAATCACCACCTGGCTGTCGTCCAGGGTCTTGAGCTCCTTGGTGGTGGCGAGAATCTCGGGATTCGGCAGCACGATGTCGTTGAGGCGCATCGCGGTTTTCACCACGCGCTCAACCTCGCGGCCGGTCAGCACCACGCGGCGGTTGGTGGCCGCGGCGGCGTTCAAGACCTGCTGGATGCGCTCGATGTTGGAGGCGACGCTGGCCACCACGATGCGGCCGGTGTGGTACTTGAAAGTCTCTTGAATGTAGGTGTAGATCTCGTGCTCACTGGCGTTTTGGTACGGCGATTCCGCGTTGGCGGAGTCGGACAACAGCGCAAGCACCTTGCGATCGCCGATCTTGGCCAGGCGGGACAGGTCGGACGCGTACGCCGGCGCCGCGCTCTGGTCGAACTTGAAGTCGCCGGTGTACACCACCGCGCCGCTCGGGGTCTCGATCACGATGCCCAGGGCACCCGGGATACTGTGGGTGGTCGGGAAAAAGGAGACCTTGATCTTGCCGAACTGAACGACGGACTTGGCCGTGACCACGTTGAAGTCCTTGAACTTCTTGGCCGCAGGCGTCGTCATGCCCAGCTTGGCCAGGGCGATGGTCAGCTCGGAGCCGAAGACCGGCACCGGGTGCTCCGGCAGGAAGTACGGCAGCGCGCCCACCGCGTCGGCGTGGCCGTGGGACAGGAAAATCCCCTCGATGCGATCCGCGTTCTCCTCAAGATAGGTCAGGTCCGGAATCACAATGTCGATGCCCAGCAGCTCGTTGTCGGGATACTTCAGCCCGAAATCACATACAAAAATTCGGTCGTCCACTTCGATTGCGTACATGTTCTTGCCGTTCTCACGTACACCACCGAGGGCGACCACCTTGATCTTACTCATGGGTTCACCTCTGGTTGATATTTAGGTTTTTCGCCAAGTCTTGGCACGAATAAATCCTTTTACCAGTGTACCACACCGCGCGGCGTCTTGCACCCGCCCCGAAGACGCGAACGGGGCGCGCCGCATGGCCCGCCCCGAATCTCTCACGCCTGTGCCAGCTTCCAATCCAGAAGCGGCGTGTAGAAGCGCTGGTACCCTGCCTGGTTCAGGTGGGTGCCGTCGCCATCGTGCGGCACCTTGCCGCTGTTGTAGGAGAAGCGGCGCGCCATCTCAGGCAGGCAGGTGTTGATCTGCCCCTCGCGGTACACATCGACCACGGGAATCGCCCACTTCGCGCACGCGGCGCGCGCCGCGGCGTGCAGCTGATCCTGCAGCGCCGGCGCAATCAGCGGCATGTGGTGCGGCGCGACGAAAAACGCCGGTGTCAGCGGGTACTTCGCCCGCAGCGTCGCGAGCACGCACTCGAAGGCGCCGAGGTACGTGTTGGGATCGAAGGCCGCGGCATCGTAGCCCGCAGTCAGCGTGCCCAGCGCCCGCAGCGCCGGCACGTAGCTTGCGCCGTCGTTGGTCAGCCCGTCGAACACGATCAGGTCCGGGGCCGCCGGGTCGGCGTCGCGCAGCTGCCTGGCCACGTCCGGCACATCGTTGTCGGAGGGCCAGGTGTGGTCGCTCGGCCGCGTCGGCACCACCGTCGCACCGTTTTGCGCGTACTTCACGTAGCGCATGCCGTGGCGGGCGGCCAGGTCGTCGAGCATGCCGTAGTCCAGCTCGTGGCCCCGCACCAGCGAGTCGCCGAAGCCGTAGAGTGTTGCGCCATCAAGCTTCACCATGCTGCGCCTCCAAGGTCACGTCGATGACGACCGGGAAGTGGTCGGAGGCGTAGTGCCCGTCCGGCGTCTGCGCGACGTCGATCTGGTAGCGGTCAACGCTCACGTTCGGTGTGACGAACCAGTAATCGATGCGCTTGGTCGTCAGGTCCGGCCGCGCGCGGAACTGCCCGTTGTCCTGGAAGGTGCCTGGGTACGGCATCTCGCGCGTTTTGGCCACCAGCTGCGCGTCCTGCAGGGCTGAGACGGCCTGGTGGTAGGCCTGGTCCTCGGGTTCCGCGTTGAAGTCACCGGCCAAAACCAGCGCCTCGCCGGCCGCAAGCAGCGGCGCGAAGTAGCGCAGGATCTGCGCCATGCCCTGCTCGCGCGCCGGCTGGGACTGGTCGTCCAGGTGCGTCACCACCGCCGTGAACACGCGGTTAGTCGCGCGCTCGCGCAGCCGCGCCCACTGGAAAATGCGGGTGCTGCCGGCCCCGGGAAACTTCGTCGGCTGATCCGGCGTCTGCGCCAGCCACTGGTGACCGCTTGCAATCAGCGCGAACTTGGCGGGCAGATAGAACAGCCCGTTGAACTCCCCGGCGGCGATGCCGTCGTCGCGCGCCACCCCGACGAAGCGGTACGCCGGCAGCGCCTGCTTCAGCGCGGCCAAGGGCTCCGCCAGCACCTCCTGCAGCGCCAAAAGGTCCGGCGCCTGGGCCTGAATGTTGGCAATCACGTGCGGCCGGCGCTGGGCCCAGCGCCACTGGCCCCCTTCGTCCTCCGGGTTGTCGTAGCGAATGTTGTACGTCATTAATTTCATGGTTTGACCTCTTCTCATGACTCACCGCAATGCGGTCACCGTCTAGGATACGCTTTCACAAGCGGCGTGACCACCGGCGCCGGGCAACTTTTTTGGCCGATGTGGCCTCAGTGCGAGACTGCGGCCGGCACGCTGTGCGGTTGCCTAAGTGCGCCTGGCTTCGCTCTGGCCTCGTCGAGCTACGCAAGGCAACGACAACTCGCGCTGCTAAGGCCAGCCCTCGGGGCATAGTGCGCCCCAAGCGCTGGCCTTACGCTGTGCGGTTGCCTAAGTGCGCCTGGCTTCGCTCTGGGAACAAAAAAGGCCGCCACAGCGAACGCTGCAGCGGCGGTGAAATCTAGATTAACGACGCAGGCCAAGAGCCTTGATCAGGTCGCGGTAACGGGTGATGTCCTTGTTCCGCAGGTAGCGAAGCAGGTTACGACGTTCACCGATCTTCTTCATCAGACCAACATAGGAGTGGTGGTCCTTCTTGTGAACGCCCAAGTGAGCGTTCAGGTTCTTGATGTCGGCGGTCAGAACGGCAATCTGGACCTCAGGTGAGCCAGTGTCGCCTTCGTGACGCGCAAACTTTGCGATGATTTCGTTCTTTTCAGTTTGAGAAACAGCCATGAGCTTATTTCCACCTTTCATTAAATTGCCCGAAACTGCGGCAGGCGACGGTGAACCGCCAGCGAAGTAACGGGTTCAAAACTTGACCACGTCCCAAGCGCGAAGCTTGGTCATCCGAGGTCGCAACAAAAATCACGACCCCGGGTGATTACTTGGTCAAAAGTGCGGACAGGCGGCTCTTGTCGCGGCCGGCCTTGTTCTTGTGGATCAGGCCCTTGTTAGCGGCCATATCGATCGCACGTGCAGCTTCCTTGTACAGGTCCTGCTTGTTGTCAGCACCTGCGGCAGCCGCAACCTTGAACTTCTTGACCGTCGTGCGCAGTGCGCTGACCTGAGCCGCGTTGCGTTCGCGGTTCGCGGCCTGCGTCTTGACGCGCTTGATCGCAGATTTGATTTGTGGCATACATGTCACCTCCGGGGATTAATCGGTTGTTTACACAACACAGCGAGTATTATAGCGAATCTGAGCCGTCGTTGCAACTAAAAGTTGTCAAGTCCGCCGCCTTGATAGCAGATGACGGTCGTGTCGAAGTAACGCTCCTGAAACGCCACGGCCGTAGCCACCGCCGCGGGCGTCAGCGGTCGGTCGGCGACCACCCACTTCTCCTCGCGATCGTCGTGGCGGCAGATCACCGCCTGCACGCGCCCCGTGTAGCGGGTCAGCGGGCGGATCGGCCCCAGCACGTAGGCGTCCTGGGGCAGCCGGTCGCCACCCATCACACCGGCGACGTACCCGTAGTTCACCGGGTAGCGCAGGTTCGGCCAGCGCGGGTGGGTGCTGCCGAGCGGCCGGTCCATCGTCACCGTGACCACCTGCCCCAGCGGCCCGAGCGGTTGCGGCAGTACCACGGCCGGCAGGCGGTCGCCGCGGAAGGTCACCCGCAGCCGCGCGGCAAACGGCAGCGCCTGCCAGAACGCCGCACCGTGGCCGGGCCAGGCCGCCTCGAGCACCGTGCCCATCGCCGTGCCGTGCGCCCCGACGGCCACAACGGCGTCCGCCGGCAGGTCCGCCGCGAAGGCACGGTAGCGCGCCTGGGTCTGGCGCAGGCTTTCGCCGCCTAGCGCCGTGAAGTCCCAGTCCGCCCACTGGTGCGCTGCGTACCCGGCAAAATCGGCCTGCCAGCCGGGCATGCGTCGCTCGACCAGCCGTGAGTCGAGCTGCACCACCAGACCGAGCCGGGCGGCCAGTGGCTGCACCGTCTGCACCGCGCGCCGCAACGGGCTGCTGTACACGGCGGTGTATGGCGTCGCGGTCAGCGTCTGGGCCAGGGCCTCGGCCTGGGCGCGCCCGCGCGCGGTCAACGGCCGCCTCAGATCATCGTGCTCGCGCACGTCGGGCTCGCCGTGGCGGATGAAGTCGATCTGTGCCATCCCGCCCCCTACCGCCGCGCCTTGCCGCAGTAGCGCAGCACGAAGAGCTCGAAGGCCAGTGCCTTGTCCATGCGGCCGGTTTTCATCGCCGTCTCCGTGTCGACCAGGCCGACGTAGGCGTCCTGAAGCGACGCCAGGCTTGTGCGCTGCACTGCCTGCAGCGCCAGCTTGACGCGGTACGGGTGCACCTTCAGCGTGCCGGCCAGGCTGCCCTGGCTGTAGCCCTTCTGCGAAAGAATCGCGACCTGCAGCAGCAGCCGAAACTGGCCAACCAGCAGGCTGTTGAGGCGGATCGGTTCCTCTTTTTGAAGCAGCAGGTCGCGGTACAGGCCGATGGCCAGCGTCGCGTTTTGCGCGACCACCGCCGACACCAAGTCAAAGACCCGATCCGTCAGCTGCTTGGGCACCAGCGCGTCGATTGCCGCCTCATCCAGCGTGCCGCCGGCCGCGGCGTAGGTCGCAAGCTTGGGCAGCTCGCGCACCATCGCCGAGTAGTCGCCGCCGGCCCGCTGCACCAGCGCCGCGGAGGCCTGCGGAGTGATCTCGATTTTCTGCTTGCGCAGCGCCTTTTGAATCGCGGACTGGGCGTCGCGCTGGTTCAGGGGCGCCGCATCGACCACCAGGGCGGCCTTCTTGATCGCCTTGACCAGCCGCTTGCGCTCGTCGAGCTTCGGGTAGCCGGCGGCGATCACCATGGTGGTCGACGCGACCGGATGCTGGCAGTAGGCGAGAAGCCCGTCTAGGTCGTGCACCGGCCCGCCCTTGCCGGCCTCGCCGGTCAGGAAAAACGGGTCGGTGATCACGACCTCGCGGAAGTCGCCGAAGAACGGCTGCGAGCTGGCGTCGTCCAGCGCCACGGCCACCGGTGTCTGGCGCATGTCGTAGCTGGCGTAATTCATCGTCTGCTGGTCCGGCGGCACCAGCGCCCGCAGCGCCTGCAGGGCACGGTCGAACAGCGCCTGCTCCGTGCCGAGCACCAGCACCAGCGGCGGCCTTTCCTTGGTTTTGAGTTGTTCAATCAGGTCATCGACTTGCATCGCGTGGTCCTTTCAGGTAAGTCATGAAGCGGTGGTTTTCGCGCCAGATCATGCCGACGTCGGCCGTGTTCAGCCAGGCGACGCCCGCCGCATCCAGCCGCGCCAGGGTCTCCGGGTTCGGGTGGCCGTAGCGGTTGTCCACCCCCGCCGAGATCAGCGCCGTCGTCGGGGTGATCTGTGCGAGGAAGGCAGCGCTGGTCGAGGTCTTGGAGCCGTGATGGCCGGCCTTGAGAATGTCGACGTCGAGGTTTTGTGGCATCAGCACGCTTTGCTCCACCGTCTCATCCGCGTCGCCGGTCAACAGCCAGCGCTCGTTGTCTATCTTACCATACACGACCAGCGAGTCCTGATTTTTGTCCGCCGTGCTGGAGGTGAGCGGCGACACCACCTCCAGCCGGATGGCGCCGACGGTCAGCGCGGCCCCGGCCTGCACCTGCACGGCCCGGTCCACCCTGGCTGCGACCGCTTGGATGCCGGCGTCCGTCGCGGCCGCCGGTGTGGTGTACAGCGTGGTCACCGGCATCAGGTCGGACAAAAGCGCCGCATCACCCATGTGATCGGCGTCGGGGTGGGTCAACAGCAGCGCGTCTAGGCGCGCGATGCCGCGCGCGTGCAGGTAGTTGACGATGGCGCGCTTGGCCGGCGGGTTGCTGCTGGTGCCAAACCCGCGCCCGCCCGTGTCGATCAAAAGCGTCCCCTGCTTGAACGGCGCCTCGATCAGGATCGCATCCCCCTGTCCGACGTCAAACATCGTGACCCGCCAGGCGGGATGGACGTTGGCGATCAGCCAGGCGACCCCGACCCACACCACAAGCGGCGCCCACCGCCTGCGGGCCAGCCCCACCAGCACGACGAGCACGCCAAGCACCGCCACCGCGGTCGGCAGCGCACCGAAGATCACCTGACCGGGCAGCCCGGACGCCGCCGTCAGCCCGCGCTCCCCGACTTCAATCAGGCGCTCAAGCCCCGCTGTCAGCTGCGGCTGCGGCCAGATGGTCACCAGCACCAAGGCCGGCATCAGGCCGAGCTCGAAGACCGGCATCAAAAGCCAGTTGAACCCCGCAGATAGCAGGTGGAAGCGAAAGGTCTGTGCGATCACCACCGGCGCGGAGGCCAGCGTCAGCCGCCACGCGGTGGTCAGGCGACTGCCCGGCGCCAGCATCAGCACCCCGCACAGCAGGTAGGTCAGCTGCCCGCCCATCGTGTGGAGCACGTACGGCTGCACGGCGAGGTTCAGCCCCAGCACCAGGCTGAAGCAGTCCAGCTGGGTCAGGTGCCAGTGCAGGCGTGCGTTCAAAAGCGCCACCAACCGCAGTCCGACCGCGCGGGTGATGCCGGCGCCCGGCGGAATCAGAATGAGAAGCGTCGGCAGGCCGCCGATCAGCGCCCAGTCCACCCCCTCCTTGGGCAGGCGCAGCCGGTCGGTCAGCGCGTACAGCGCCCCGATTAGCGCGAACAGGTGCAGCCCCGACACCGAAAACAGGTGCAGGATGCCCAGATCCGCAAAGGTCTGCCGCTGGGCGGCGAAGTCGGCGTCCATCTGGCCGAACAACAATCCCTTGGCGTACGCCTGCACCCGGTCCGGCAGCCGCCCCAACCGCAGCAGCAGCCGGGCGCGCAGCCCGGCCAGCCAGTCGATCGGGGTGCTGACGGCCAGCCGCTGCCACACCAGCGGCTGGGCAACGCTTTGGTAGGCCAGCCCCGACTGCTGCCAGGCGTAGGCCGCGTAGTCGAACTCGTACTGATTGCGCGCGCCGGTCAGCCGCTCCGGCGCCTTCGTCCAGGTCACGAGGCTCGGCGTCGTCAGGGTGCGCAGATCAGCGGCCTGCGCCGGCGTCACCGTGACGAAGCCGCTGATCGGCACGCCGTTGGCCGCGGTGCCAACATAACGCGCGGTGCCTTCGCTCAGCGTCCACCCCGTCGGCAGCACCCGCGCCGGACCGCTGGGCACCGGCGGGGTCGCGGTCCGGCGCATCGTCCAGCCCCCGAGCGCCAGGCCGAGGGCGGCCGCGATCGCCATTGCCGGCAGGGCGAAGCGCCACGCGCGCAGCAGCGCCCAGGCCAAAAGGAGCCCGCCCAGCCACCGCGGCCCGAGGCACAGCAGCAGGGCGCCGAGAAAGGCCGCCAGCCAAAACACGCCCTGCCGGTTCATGGCCCCACCGTGATGGACGACGCCAGGGCCGCGAAGGTTTTGTCGCCGATGCCGCTGACGTTCTTGAGGTCCTCGATCTGCTTGAAGCCGCCGTTCTCCTCCCGGTAGGCGATGATGTCCGCGGCCTTCTTGGGCCCGATGCCGGACAGCGTCTCAAGCTCCGCCTCCGTTGCGGTGTTCAAGTTGACCAGGGCCGATTCGGCACTCGCGCTCCCCGCGGCACTGCCGGCAGCACCCGCGGCGGCCGTGGCAGGCGGTGGTGCCTCGCCAATCGCGGGGATGTGCAGGCTCTCCTCATCGACCGCGACCTTGGCAAGGTTCACCTGCGTCACGTCGGCCTTGGCCGTCAAACCTCCCGCCGCCTTCACCACCGCGTCCCAGCGCGTGGTGCCGGTGATCGGGTACAGGCCGGGGTGCACCACCTCCCCGGTCAGGTAGACGTAGCCAGGCTTGGCCGAGGACTCGCTGACCGCCCCGCTCACCGCGCCGGCCGCGCTGCCGCCCGCGGCACCGGCCGTGGTCGCCGTCCCACTGCCCGCCCCGGCCACTGCACTACTGCTTTCCGCCGCGCCGGAGTCCGCCGGCACCACCGGCGCGCGGCTTTGCCACCACCAAAACGCGAGCCCCGCCACGACCAACAGGGGCACATACCAGTAGTCGCGCGCCCATTGCTTCACCTGCAGCATCGCCCTCACCTCCTGTCTAGGAGATTACGCGAACGGCCACAAAAAAACCGGCCGAGGAATCCTCGGTCGGGTGGTCGTCAGCGGCTGGTCAGGTAGGTCACCGCGTCTTCGAGGTGGCGCACCGGCACCACTACCATCTTGCTGTTGATCGTCTTGGCGGCCTTTTTGGCCACGGCGTAGTTGTTTTGGTAGCCGGGGTCGGCCTTGAGAATCGCCTTGGTGGCCGGCTGGTCCGGGGCAAAGAAGACCTTGGCGCCTTCCTTGTCGGCCATCACCACCTTCTTGTCGATGCCGCCGATCTGGCCGACGGTGCCGTCCGCGGCGATGGTGCCGGTGCCCGCGATGTTTTGCCCCTTGCGCAGCTCTTGGTGCGTGATCAGCGTGTAGGTCTCAAGCGCAAACATCAGCCCGGCGCTCGGGCCGCCAATCTGGCCGGCGTCGATGGTCACCTTGGGCGTGGTGGTGACGGTGGTGTGCTCCGTCAAGGTGATGCCGATGCCCGCGCGGCTGGTGCCTGGCAGGCGCATCAGCTTGGCCGATGCCTGGTGGCTTTGGCCGTCTCTCAGGTAGGTCAGCGTGATGGTGCTGCCGACCTTGCGCGCCTTGATGGCCGTGACGTACTGATCGGCGGTCTCGTAGTGCTTGCCGTCAAGCGCGGTGATGGTGTCGCCGAGCTTGAGTTTGCCGCGAAACGGCGAGTCTTTGAGCAGCGACATCACGTAGATGCCCAGGTGATTGACGGTCGCCTTTTTCCCCGCCTGGGCGAAGGCCGCCTGAATCGCGTTGTTGCCCGCGCTTTGGATGTCGTACTGCTGCATCAGCTGGTACTCGGCGCTTGAGTCCTGGCCCATCAGCTCGGTTTTGCTCATGGTCTCCGAGAAGGGCTGGAACTTGCTCCACAACAGCACCGCAGGCGAGGCCGGGCCGATGATGCCGACCGTGGTCAGCATGTAGCTGCCCGCCTCGCGGTCCTTGATGCCCGCAACCTTGACGTAGGGCTTCAAAGACTCCGCGGAGCCCGGCACCTCGACGTACTGGTTGGTGGGCACGAACAGGAAGGCCAGCACAAGGGCGACGACCAGGCCGAGGCCCAGCCAGCGGCGCCGACGCTTACTCATGGCGCTCACTTCCCAACTTGGCCTTCAAGGCGGCGTCGACGTTGGCCGGCACCAGCGCGGAGACGTCGCCGCCGAACGTTGCGACCTCCTTGATCAGGCTGGAGGAGATGAAGCGGTAGCGCTTGTCCCCGAAGAGCAGCACCGTCTCGATCTCGGGCGCGAGGTTCGCGTTCATGTCCGCGATGCCGCTTTCGTAGTTGTAATCCGCCGTGTTGCGCACGCCGCGGATCAGCGCCGTGGCACCGATCGACTCGGCGTAGGCCACCGTCAGCATCGCCGGCTGCGTCACCACCCGGACGTTCGGGAGGTCTTGGGTCGCGTCTTGAATCAGCGTCAGCTTCTCCTCTGCCGTGAACAGCGCGCGCTTGTTCGTGTTGGTCATCGCCGCGATCACGACCTCATCGAACAGCTTGCTGGCGCGCCGCACCGTATCGAGGTGGCCGTTGGTGAAGGGGTCAAAACTGCCGGGAAACAATGCGATTCTTGCCATGAGTTACTCGCCTCGCTCTAGAATTAGCACCTGCGCCACGCCGTACTTCTGCAGGCGCAGCTGGTTGTAACCCGGAATCGCCTCCGGGTAGTCGACGTCCAGACCGGTTTCAAGCAGCACGCGACCGCCCGGGGCGATCAGGTCCAGCTCTAGGAAGGCCGCCAGCTGCGCCAGCACCTCCTGCTTGGCGTACGGCGGGTCCGCCATGATCAGGTCAAACTGCGCGTGCGCCGCCCCCAGCTGCGTCAGGGCGCGGTCCACCGGCGCCTTGAGCACCGTGAAGCGCTCGGGCGCGCGGGTCAACGCGATGTTGGCCCGGATGGTTTTGATCGCCGCGAACTGCTTGTCGACCAGCGTCGCGTGGGCCATCCCCCGGGACACCGCCTCGATGCCCAGCGCCCCGGTGCCGGCGTAAAGGTCGAGCGCGGCGCCGCCTCCGAACTGCTGGCCGAGCATGTTGAACATCGATTCCTTGACCTTGTCGGCGGTCGGCCGGGTCTGATCCCCCGGCACCGCGCTGAGTTTGCGGCCGCGGAACTCACCGCTAATGACGCGCATGGGAACCTCCTTTGGGGGCATCGTCGTCCTCGTCGTCTTCAACGGCGGCGAAGCTCGCGTGCCCGCCGTACTCGGTGCGCAGCGCGGCCTGAGGCGACACCGTCACGCTTTTGACGAACCGAAGCTTCTCGACTTGGGCGATGGTGTCTGCCATCTTGTCTTCATCTAGGTACAGGTACACGTACTTCATGCGCTTGGACACGTACAAAACCGTGCCGAAGTGCCGCAGCGCCTTGATCTGCTTGAGCGAGTACACCCAAACCACCAGGCCCTGCCGAGCGGTGACATCGAGCATTGGAAAAACTCCTTTCAGAGGGTGAAGAAGCGCGGGCTTAGGCAATCGGCCAGCGTAAGGCTGGGCAGTGGGCCGCACTTTGGCCCGAGTGCCGGCGCGTAGCTAGACGCACCCGCGTTGCGCGTTGGCCCCCTACCCCTGGCTTGCGGGCTTGAGCGTCGCCAGCAGCGTCTGGCTTTGCACTAGGTCGCCTTCCGCGACGTAAAGGTGGGTCACGGTGCCGGCGAACGGCGCGTGCACCGTAGTTTCCATCTTCATCGCCTCGGTGGTGAACAGCGCGTCGCCCTCTCGAACCGCCTGGCCCACCGACACGGCGACGGTCAGGATGCGACCGCCCATCGGTGCCGGAATCTGGTTTTTGTCGGTCGGCTCGGCCAGCTGGGCGCCGGTCGTGGTGTGCTTGGCCGCCGCATCCTTGACCTGCACCTCGCGCTTTTGGCCGTTGACGGTGAAGTACAGCGTGCGCAGGCCGGCCGCGTCGGGCTCGCCGATCGCGTCCAGCTGCATGATGTAGGTGGTGCCCGGCGCCACGGCAACGCTGACGCGCTCGCCGATGCGCATGCCCTGGAAGTAGGTCGGGCTGTCCAGGCGGGTGACCGGGCCGTACAGGGCCTGGTTCTTCAGGTAGCCGGCGAACACCTCCGGGTACAGGATTGCGGAGAGCACCTGCTCCTCCGTCGGGTGCGCGAGGCCGGAAGTCTTCAGCTGTTCCCGGACCGCAGTGAAATCAACCGGCTCGGCCAGGCTGCCCGGCCGCACGGTCAGGGGCGTCTGGCCCTTGATAATCTTGGCCTGCAACAGCTTAGGGAAGCCGCCGACCGGCTGGCCGAGGTCGCCCTTGAAGAAGGCGACGACGGACTCCGGAAAGTCCAGCTGCTCGCCGTGATCCAGGACGTCCGCGGTGGTCAGCTCGTTTTGCAACAGGTAGAGGGCCATGTCGCCGACCACCTTGGACGACGGTGTAACCTTGACGATGTCGCCGAACAGGGCGTTAACGTCCTGGTACATGCGCTTGACCGCCTCGAAGTCGGTCAGGCCCATCCCCTTGGCCTGCTGCTGCAGGTTGGAGTACTGGCCACCTGGCATCTGCACGGCGTAGATGTCGGTCAGCGGGCCGGTCACGTTGTTGGCAAAATCGGCGTAGTACGGCCGAATCGCCTGGAAGTACTGGTTCAGGTGCTCGGCGTGGTCGATGTCGAGCTGTGGCTGGCGCGGCGAGCCCTCCAGCGCGTAGTACAGGCTTTCCATCGACGGCTGGCTTGTGGTGCCGGACATCGCCGACTGGGCGACATCGACCACGTCGACGCCGGCGCGCACCGCGGCCACGTAAGTCGCGATGCCGTTACCGGTGGTGTCGTGGGTGTGCAGGTGCAGCGGCACGTCGACGGCGTCCTTGAGCGCAGCCACCAGGGCGTACGCGGCCTGGGGTTTGAGCAGCCCGGCCATGTCCTTGATCGCCAGGATGTCGGCGCCGGCAGCGACCAACTCGCGCGCCAGGTTGACGTAGTACGGCAGGTTGTACTTGGGGTGCGCGTCGCCCAGGATGTCGCCGGTGTAGCACATCGTCCCCTCGGCCAGCTTGCCGGTCGCCTTGACCGCGTCGATCGAGTGGGTCAGCTGCGGCACCCAGTTGAGGGAGTCGAAAATGCGGAAGACGTCGATGCCGTTTTTCGCCGCCGTGGCGATGAACTGGCGAATCACGTTGTCCGGGTAGTTCTTGTAGCCGACGGCGTTGCTGCCGCGAAACAGCATCTGCAGCAGCGTGTTGGGCATCGCCTGCCTGAGCGCCTGCAGCCGGCGCCACGGGTCCTCGTTGAGGAAGCGGTAGGCGACATCGAAGGTCGCGCCGCCCCACATCTCCATGGAAAACAGGTCGGGCAGCGCGTTGTGCATGTCCGGCGCCACGCGCAGCATGTCGCGCGTGCGCATCCGGGTGGCAAACAGGCTCTGGTGCGCGTCGCGGAAGGTGGTGTCGGTCAAGAGCACGCGGTCTTGGTCCTTCATCCAGGCCGTGACCGCCCGCGGACCACCGTTGGCCAGCAGCTCGACCAGGTTGGTCTTGGGCGCCGTCTGCGGGAACTGCAGGCGGTACTGCCAGTCCGGGTAGTACTTTTGGGCGTGGCGCTCGAGCCCCGGGAAGCCGTTGACCGTGATCTCGCCGACGTAGGCCATCAGCTGATCGGTCTTGGCGACCTGCGGCTTGAGCCTGAACAAGGACGGCGTCTGGTCGATGAACGTGGTCTCGGCCAGCCCCTCCCGGAAGGTCGGCGCGTTGAGCACGTTGACCAGGAACGGCAGGTTGGTTTTGACCCCGCTGATGCGGAACTCGCCGAGCGCCCGCAGCATCTTGCGCACCGCGCCGGCGAAGGTCGCCGAGTGCACGGAGGTTTTCACCAGAAGCGAGTCGTAGTACGGGCTGACCACGGCGCCGGCGTACGCGTTGCCGACGTCCAGCCGCACCCCGTAGCCGCCCGGGCTGCGGTAGGTCTTGATGGTGCCGGTGTCGGGCATGAAGCCGTTGGCCGGGTCCTCGGTGGTGATGCGGCACTGAATCGCCGCGCCGCGCCAGGTCAAATCGGCCTGCTGCGGCAGGCCCAGGTCCTTGAACAGGTCGGCACCGGCCGCCACGCGCAGCTGGCTTTGGACGATGTCGACGTCCGTGATCAGCTCGGTGATGGTGTGCTCGACCTGCACGCGCGGGTTGACCTCGATGAAGTAGAAGTTGTCCCCCTCGACCAGAAACTCGACCGTGCCGGCGTTCTCGTAGCCGACGCTTGTCATCAGGGCCACCGCCGCGTCGCAGATGCGTTGGCGCAGGGCCAAGTCGAGACCGACGGCCGGTGCAATTTCAATCACCTTTTGGTTGCGGCGCTGCACGGAGCAGTCGCGCTCGAACAGGTGCAGCAGGTGGCCGTGCCAGTCGCCGAGCACCTGCACCTCGATGTGCTTGGCGCTTGGAATGTATTTTTCCACGTACATGCGGCCGTCGCCGAAGCTGGCCTTGGCCTCGTTCACCGCGTTCTGGTAGACGGCGCGCAGCTCGGCCTCGGAGTGCACGATACGCATCCCCTTGCCGCCGCCGCCGCTGGCCGCCTTGAGCATGACCGGAAACCCGTGGGTCTTTGTGAAGGCGAGGATCTCGTCAAAGTCTTCCGTCGGCTCTGGGGTGCCTGGAATCGTGGCCAGCCCCGCGGCGTGCGCCGCCTTTTTGGCCGCGACCTTGTCGCCGAACATGTCGAGCAGCTCGGGGCGCGGGCCGACGAAGGTCAGCCCCGCCGCCGCGACCTTGCGCGCGAACGTCGCGTTCTCCGACAGCAGGCCGTAACCGGGGTGAATCGCGTCCGCGCCGCTTTGAAGCGCGATGCGGATGATGTCGTCCATGTCGAGGTACGCCGCGATCGGCGCCTTGCCCGCGCCGACCTGGTAGCTCTCCTGCGCCTTGAAGCGGTGGATGGCCAGCTCGTCTTCGGCGGCAAAAATGCCGACGGTGGCGAGCCCAAGCTCCGTGGCCGCGCGGAAAATCCGCACGGCAATCTCCCCGCGGTTGGCAACCAATACTTTACGCATGCGCAATCCCTGCTTTCTCCTTGGCTTTGCGTTCACTGGCGCTGATGTTCAGCATGATGCCGACCGAGGCCGACAGCACCAGCATCGATGAGCCGCCGTACGAGATGAACGGCAGCGTGACGCCGGTGACGGGAATCATGCCCGACACGGCGCCGACGTTGAAAATGGTCTGAATTAGCATCATGGTGGCGATGCCGTACGCCATCAGCGCGTGGAAGTTGTTCTTGCTGCGCACCCCGACCAGGTAGCAGCGCATGATCAGGAAGAAAATGCCGCCGATCACCAGCGCCGCGCCGATCAGCCCGAGCTCCTCGGCGATCACCGCCAAGATGAAGTCGGTGTAAGGCTCCGGCAAAAAGCCGAGCTTCTGGCTGCTCATCCCCAGCCCCACGCCGGTCAGCCCGCCGTGGTCGATGGCCAAAAGCGAGTTGACCACCTGATTGCCCTCGAGCTTGACCCACTCGAACGGGTGGAACGCGGCGACGACCCGGCGCAGCTGGTAGTGCTTCAGCCAGCTGGCCGGAAACGTCAGGTGACTGGCCGCGTAGTAGCCGCCGCCGAGCACCACCGCCATGATCCCCGCGAAGCCGAAGCCGTAGCGCTTGGGGATGCCGCTTGCGATCAGCATCACCGCGGCGATCCCGGTCAGGATCATCGCCCCCCCGGTGTCCGGCTCGACCAGGACCAGAACAATCAGAAACAGCACGAAGATCAGCGGTTTTCTCATGTCGCGAAGCCTGAAGTCGATGCGGCGCATCTGGTCCTGACGCATGGTGAACATGTGCGCCAGGTAGATGATCATCACGAGCTTGGCGAACTCGGTCGGCTGAATGCTGATCGGCCCGGCGTCGATCCAAGCGCTGGCCCCGTTGACCGCGGAGGTCGGGTGAAGGATGCCCCGCAGGATCAGGTAGGCCAGACTTCCGAACAGCGCGACGTTGGCGACCAACTGGAAGCGCCAGTCCCGCAGCACGCTGAGCCTGAAGTAATAAAACAGCGCGACGAGAACCAGCCCGAGCGCCACGAAGATCAGCTGCTTGAGCATGTACGTGGTCTGGTTGGCCCCGAAGCGAACCTGCGTGTAGTAGGCGCTGGCGGAGTACACCATCACCACGCCGGTGGCGCAGAGCAGAAGGTAGGGAACGAGTAGGTAGTAATCCAGGTAGTGAAGTTTCTTGAGCACGGCGGTCGCCCTTTCGCGGCAAAATGTAACATAATTCTACCACACATCCCGCAATCGTGCGGCATTCGCGTGGCCACATGCGTCATTTCACCAACTGGCTGTCAACGGTCATACAGAAAACGGGCAGGAAACCAAAAAAGCCCTCGCAATGGAGGGCTTCGGTGGTGCGATTAGTCGATGTCTTTGGCCATCTTGCGGCGCTTGTCGGCCTTTTGACGCTCGCCGGTGTTCAGGATCTTCTTGCGCAGGCGAACGGAGGTCGGGGTCACTTCGCAAAGCTCGTCGTCGTTCAGGAACTCGATGGATTCCTCGAGGCTGAGGTTCTTCGGGGTCTTGATGGCCGCCGCGTGGTCCTTACCGGCCGCACGGGTGTTGGTCAGGTTCTTCCCCTTCGTCGCGTTGACGGCGATGTCGTTGTCGCGGCTGTTCTCGCCGACGATCATGCCTTCGTAGACCTCGACACCAGCGTCGATGAAGAGCTGGCCGCGGTCTTCGATGCTCTGCAGCGAGTACGTGGTCGCCTGGCCGGCGTTGATGGAGACCAGAGCGCCCGTGATGCGGCCCGGTTCCCAGTTTTTAACGACTGGCAGGTACTTCTCGAAGGTGTGGTTCATGATGCCGTAGCCGCCGGTGCTGGAGAGGAACTCGGTCGAGTAGCCGATCAGGCCACGGGACGGGGCGAGGAAGGTCATGCGGGTCTGGCCGTTCCCTTCGTTCTCCATGTTCTGCATCTCACCCTTGCGCTTGGACATGGCGTCGATGATGGTCCCGGTGTACTGCTCCGGCGTGTCGATCTGCACCTCTTCGAACGGTTCACAGGTCTGACCGTCGATTTCGCGGTAGATTACTTCCGGACGGCCGAGCTGAAGCTCGAAGCCGGCGCGGCGCATCTCTTCGACCAGAATCGAGAGGTGCAGCTCACCACGGCCGGACACCATCCAGGCGCCGGCCTGGTCGGTGTCGTCGACGCGCAGGGAGACGTCCGTCTGCAGCTTGGAACGCAGGTAGTCCTCGAGCTTGCGCGCGGTGACCTTGTCGCCTTCGCGGCCGGCGAACGGGCTGTCGTTTTGGAGGAACATCATCTGCAGTGTCGGCGGATCGATCCGCAGCACCGGCAGGGCCTCTGGGGTGTTGGCATCCGCGACGGTTTCACCGACGTAGATGTCGTCCATCCCGGACACGGCGATCAGGTCGCCGGCCTTGGCCGTCTGAACCTCGACGCGCTTGAGGCCGAAGAACCCGAACAGCTTGGTGACACGGAAGTTCTTCTTGGTGCCGTCGAGCTTCAGAACGGACACGTTGTCGCCGACGGAGATCGTGCCGCGGAAAACGCGGCCGATGCCGATGCGGCCCACGTAGTCGTTGTAGTCCAGCATGGAAACCTGAAACTGCAGCGGCTCGTCGGTGTTGTCGATTGGGGCCGGGATGGTCTTCACGATGGTGTCGAACAGCGGCTGCATCGTGTGCTCCTGGTCGGCCGGGTCGTCGGAATAGCTGGAGGTCCCGTTCAGCGCACTGGCGTAAACAATCGGGAACTCGAGCTGGCTTTCATCGGCACCCAGGTCGATGAACAGTTCCAGCACTTCGTCGACCACTTCCTCCGGACGGGCGCCCGGACGATCGATCTTGTTGATGACCACGATTGGAACTAGGTGCTGTTCCAGGGCCTTCTTCAGCACGAAGCGGGTCTGGGGCATGGTTCCTTCAAAGGCGTCGACGATGAGCAGCACCCCATCGACCATCTTCATGATCCGTTCCACTTCGCCCCCGAAGTCCGCGTGCCCTGGGGTGTCCACGATGTTGATCGTGGTGTCGCCGTACTTCACGGCGGTGTTCTTGGACAGGATGGTGATCCCGCGTTCCTTTTCAATGGCGTTCGAGTCCAAAGCGCGGTCCCCAATGGTCATGTGCTCAGCCAGGGTGTCGGATTGCTTCAGCATCTCGTTGACCAGCGTCGTCTTACCATGGTCGACGTGGGCAATGATTGCGATATTCCGAATGTCGTCGCGTGTCTTCACGTGTATTAACTTCCTTTCAGCGTGCCTGTTTGATTACGGCATAAAAAAACGTGTGTCGCGTCGACACAGTCTTCGATAAAACATTATAGCACAGCCGCACGATTCTGCGGCAGTTTTCTGAAAACTTTTTCTGCAAGCCTAGGCCCGGCCCATCGCGGCCACGATTGCCGCATGAGCGCGCGGCATCGCCGCCACCACCAGCCCGGGCTCAAGCCAGGCCACGGGACCACCGTCCGGCCGCGTCACCTGCAGGCCAAGCCCGGCGCCGATTGCCGCGCCCGCCGCCACGTCCCAGGGTTGAAGAAACGACACGTAGCCGATCAGCTGCCCCAGGCAAAGCGCCGTGAAGGTCATGCCGGCGCTGCCGATCATGCGCGCCCCTGCGCTGGCCAGCGCCAGGTCGCCGAGGTGCTGCTGGTTGTGAATCGTCATGCGCGAGTTCACGCCGAGCAGCCCGTCCTCAAGCGGCAGGTCCGCAGGCCGCGGCAGCGGCACCCCGTTGAGCCGAGGCGCAAAGTCCGGGCCGCCCGCCAGCAGCCGGTCGGCCATCACGTCGAGAATCGCCCCGTAGACCGGCGCGCCGTCGACGTAGGCACCGAGCATCACCGCGAAGTTGGCGCGTTGCTTGACGAAGTTCATCGTCCCGTCGATCGGATCGAGGAAAAACACCAGCCCGGCCATGCTGCCCGGCCGTGGCAGGTTGGCCTCCTCGCCGACAATGCCCGCCTGCGGGTACGCCGCGCGGAGCTTGTCAACGAGGAAGGCCTGGTTGGCGCGGTCGACGTTGGTCACTAGGTCGTTGCGGTTGCGCTTGGTCGCCACCGCAACGGGGGCGGCCATGGCGGCCAGCACGCGCTTGCGGCTCTGGTCGAACCAGTCCACCACCTGGGCGTGAAGCGTCGCCGGCGTCATCAGTCCGCCCTCAGCTTGACGCGCTTGCCGGTTTCGGTGCGCGCCGCCTTCACGACCAGGTACAGCGAGTAGCCCGAGGCGGCCTCGAACTCGCGCCCCAGCTGGCGCTCCGTCCCTTGTCCGGCACCACCTGCTTGAAGCCGGCGTACGCCGCCAGCAGGTTGGCGCGGTCCACGCCTTTTTCGAAGGCGTCCTCCACCAGGGAGTAAAAGGTGGTGACTAGGACCATTTCGTCCGCGGTCCAGTCCAGATCCAGTGGGTATTGGTAATTAGGTTTCACGTGCCGCTCCTCCGTTAATCGATTGTTGAAAGTTTCGCCAGCACCTTGGCCTCAATGGCGGCCAGCTCGTCTTGCTCGGCATTGTCGCCGGTGACCGGGGCCAAAAGCGTCGCGCCGCGCCCGTCGACCAGCATCGGCTGGGCGATCGCCAGTGGCCCGTCGTCCCGGTCGACCAGAGTGGTCACCGGGGCCAGCAGCGCATCCCCGGCCAGGGCCGCGAGCAGCCGCTCGACGGCCGCCGCCCACACCGCCGCACCCGTGGCCGCGGCGAAGGCGTCGCAGGCGCCTAGGGCGTCTTGCATGATGGCCCCGGCGTCCAGGTCCTTCATCAGACTGAGCGCCGGTGTGGTGCCGATGTAGGCGCGACTCCACAGTAACACGTAATCCTGCTGGGTGCCAACCGCGTAGGCGGTTACCGCGCTGAGCGGCACGGCAAAGCGCGTCGCTAAGAAACGCTCGAAGCAGGCCGACAGCGCCAGGGTCCCCACCCCGAACACGTCGGCCTTAGGCAGCCCCGAGATGCGCTGGGCAAAGTAGGTACCGACCGCCGCTTCGCGCGTCGCCACCAGCACGACGCCGCCAAATCCCGCGGCCATCGCGGCATTCAGCACGCGGCGCATGCGCGCGACGTTCTCGCCTCGCACCGCCTCCGCCGGCTCGTCGCCGTAGTCGGTGAAGATCAGCACGTCGGCGCTGGCCAGGCTCTTGGCCGTCGCCTTGGCGAAGTCGTTGGCGCCCAAAAGCGCAAGCGCCGCCAGCCGCTCGAAGTCAAGCGCCGCGGCGTCGGTGGCCTCAAGCGCCACCCCCAGCGGCAGCGGACTTTGAATCAGCCGCTCGCACACCCTCACCGTCACGGTGCTTTGCCCGCACACCACCACTTTTTGCATGTTGTCCCCCTACCGACTCCCACGAGTCTCTAATGATACCCGAAGGATACCGCTTTTTGACCCGATTGGCTACAATTATCGCCCGCCGGCCGCAGCATTGCACAAAACGGCCGGCGCATTCCCCCGAGGGAAACGCGCCGACCGCCTTTGCGCAATCGTGTCATCTGAGTCAAAAATTAGGCCAAGCGCCACGAGACCGGGTCCTGGTTGTAGCGGAACGCCGCCTCTTTGGCGTCGTGCCCGCTGGTCCCAACCAGGGTCGCCAGGGCGTTCAACGCCCCGAGAATCGTGTGAAGCCGTGCGTCGATGGCGCGGGCCACCGGGCGGCATGCCAGGGCTGCCTGACCCTGCCCGAACTGGTGCAGCGCCAGGCGCACCTGCGCGGCCAGGCCGAGTGCGGCCTGAGCGAGCCAGCCCACCAGCGTGAAGGCCGCACCGGCGGTCGCATCGCCTGCGACCTGGCGCACCACCAGCCGGTCGGCGCCGACGGCCACGACTTGAACCTGACCGGCCGCGGTGAAGCGGCTGCCGGCGGCAATCGTGCCGGCGGTCATGCCGGTTGCCAGGGCAATCAGGCGCAGCCACGCACTCGGCTTGGCCGCGACCGTCCCGGCCACGTCTGCGGGAAGCACCGTGCCGGCCTGAACCTGCACGATGTCACCGGCGACCAGCTCCGCCGCGTCGACGGCGCGGGCGAGCCCGTCGCGCACCACCAGCACCTGGCGTGGCGCGTCAAGCCGGGCGAGCCAGCGGCGAAAGGCCGCGTGGCCCAGCAGGGTTGCCGCCGTGATCAGGGCAACCAGGGCAAACCCAACCATGCCGGAGGTGGTCCAGTCGCCGAGCACGACGCCAAGACCCAGCCCGAGCAGGATGATCGGGCGCAGGGCGAACGCCGGGCGTACCACGGCGCTCGTCCGCTTGAAAACTTGTTGTTGCTTGACCTCGAAGCGGGTCAAGCCGCTTTGTACTTGCATCAACATCGTCGATCTCCTCTCTACCCCGAGGAGGTCCGATGCCGCTTTACCTCATTATTAAGTTAAGTGGCGGCACAAGGACAAATCTTCGGGGATCCGCATTGTCGGGGTTACCGCCATCAATCGCTGTTTGTTTCATGTGCTCACCACCTTTCATTCACGTTCCGTTGCACGAAAAAGCGCGCACCAATTGGGCATGCGCGCGATCTGCATCCCAATCGTTTAGTTTTAGCACTATACGCCTAGAACCCTCGTTCAGCTACGTTAGCGCAAGCCTTTGTAGACAAGCGCAGTT
Source organism: Lacticaseibacillus kribbianus (assembly GCF_020180945.1). GTDB lineage: Bacteria > Bacillota > Bacilli > Lactobacillales > Lactobacillaceae > Lacticaseibacillus > Lacticaseibacillus kribbianus. Next base: position 1,024,513 of record NZ_JAIPUL010000001.1, read on the forward strand.
GACTCATTGGCATCTCTGGATGTTTCTGAGCAGCAGCATTGTTCGTATAGGAGCCTCACCTAACGGAAAGCACCGGTTTTCAACTACTTACTTATCATACGTGATTGCCCGGCGGGTGTCAAGGCCGCGCCTTGCAGATTTTCTTTTTTGTTGCGCGCCGGTGTGGTAAGGTAATGAGGAATAATGAATTGGAGGTCTGGACCGTGTATCTCATGAAAGACATCACCCGCGACGGGGCCCCGGTGCTGCGCGCCACCGCGCAGCCGGTCGCGTTCCCGCTTTCGGCTGAAGACAAGAAGCTGGCCGACGACATGATGGAGTACCTGGTGATCAGCCAGGACGAGAAGGAAAACGAAAAGTACAAGCTGCGCCCGGGCGTCGGCCTCGCCGCGCCGCAGGTCGGCGTTGGCAAGGCGATGGCCGCGGTGCTCGTGCCCGGCCCCGACGACGAGATTCTGTTCAAGGAAGTGCTGATCAACCCCGTCATCATCAGCCACAGCGTCCAGGAGGCAGCCCTGTCCGAGGGTGAGGGCTGCCTGAGCGTGGACAAGGACGTGCCGGGCTACGTGGTGCGCCACGACCGCATCACAATCCGCTACCAAAACGAGGCCGGTGAGACCAAGAAGGTGCGGCTCAAGAACTACCCTGCCATCGTCTGCCAGCACGAGATTGACCACCTCAACGGCATCCTCTTCTACGACCACATCGACAAGAAGCAGCCCTTCCACATGAAGCCCGAGGGCATCCTGATCGACTAAGCTTCACACAACTAAGCACAAGACAACGGCGCCTGCCGCGAGCTTCCCTGATCCGGGGAGCTGCGGCAGGCGCCGTTGTCTTGTCTCAGGAATCCAGTGCGGTGCAGGCCCTCACACCCGCCGCACATCCTCAACGTACTCGCGCGTCGCCGGGTTGACCAGGCGCGCCACATCGAAGTGGATCAGCCCGTCGCGCAGCCAAAAATCGGTGACCACGAACTCGGCGGCGGCTTCCGGGGTGACGGTGACCTGCCCCGCCGTCGCCATTTCCGCGGCTGCATCCACCAGCGCCTGCCCCAGCGTCGCCTTGGTGACCGCCTCAGCGTCCGAATCCGGCGCCAGAGTCACGTACTCGAAGGCCGCGATGCCGTGGCCCCAGACGTCGGCGACCGGCGCGGCCGGCACCAGCGGCGACTCGGGCCAGCCAAGCGCCGTCAGGGCCGCGGTCACAACCTGATCGCACACCCGCTGGTTGCGCGCCAGAAACAGCCGCAGCGCACGGCGCCTGCGCAGCGCGCGCACGACCAAGACGGCGAAAATCAGCGCCACCACCGCAATCACTGCCATCAACCACCAGATCATGTCAGCACCTCCTTGTGACTCCAGTATACCGCATCGACCAACCTGGCCGCATCTGGACACGCCTTGCCGGCGGGCGTTAGGGCGTGGCGTCACGCCGCCATCTATGATAAGATAGTCGTAACTGTTGAAGAAACTTCAACATTTGACCGGTAAATCGCTAAATCACCCCGCTCACGGGGAGTTTTTTGGCGTACACGAAAGGAGTCCACTATGATCTACAAAGTATTGTACCAACCAGACAAAATCCGCAACCCGAAGCGGGAAACCACGGAGACGCTTTACCTCCAGGCGGATTCGGCAGCGGCAGCACGCGCACTCGTTGAAGATAACACCCCTTACAACATCGAGCTTGTGCAGGAACTCTCAGGCAAGTTCTTGGCCTTCGAGCAGCAAGAACCGGGCTTTGAGCTGACGGAGTTTTAACCTAGATGAAACTTAACGTCAAGAACAACGAAACCGCCGTCTTCGCGATCGGCGGCTTGGGCGAAATCGGCAAGAACATGTACGGGGTTCAGTTCCAAGACGAGATCATCGTCATCGACGCCGGGATTAAGTTCCCGGAGGATGATCTGCTCGGGATTGATTACGTGATCTCCGATTACTCCTACCTAGTCCAGAACCAAGACAAGATTCAGGCCCTGGTGATCACCCACGGCCACGAGGACCACATCGGCGGCATCCCCTACTTCCTCAAGCAGGTGCCGAACGTTCCGGTGTACGCCCCGCCGTTGGCCGCGGCCCTGATCCGCGGCAAGCTCGAGGAGCACGGGCTGCTTCGCACCACCGAGCTGCACGAGCTGAAGGAAGACACGGTGCTCAAGTTCCGCAAGGTCACCGTCGACTTCTTCCGCACCACCCACAGCATTCCGGACACCCTGGGCGTCGCCGTCCACACCCCGCAAGGCGTAATCGTCGAAACCGGGGACTACAAGTTCGACCTGACCCCGGTTGGCGACCAGCCGGCGCCGAACCTGCAGAAAATGGCCCGGCTCGGTGAGGAAGGCGTCCTTCTTTTGATGTCCGACTCGACCAACGCCGAGATCCCGAACTTCACCAAGTCCGAGCGCTTCGTCGGCCACTCGATTCGCCACCTGTTCGACGGCATTGAGGGCCGCATCATCTTCGCGACCTTCGCCTCCAACATCTCGCGCATCGCCCAGGCCGCCCAGGCGGCGATGGACCACGGCCGCAAGATTGCGGTGTTCGGCCGCTCGATGGAAACCGCGATGGTCAACGGCCGCGAGCTCGGCTACCTGGACATTCCAGACGACGTGCTGATCGACAGCCACGAGCTCAACAAGATTCCGGCCGGGGAGGTCATGATTCTCTGCACGGGCTCGCAAGGTGAGCCGATGGCTGCGCTGTCGCGCATCGCCAACGGCACCCACCGCCAGATTTCCATTCAGCCCGGCGACACCGTGATTTTCTCCTCCAACCCGATCCCGGGCAACACCGTGAGCGTGAACCACGTGATCAACGAGCTCGAGGAGGCCGGCGCCACGGTCATCCACGGCAAGGTCAACAACATCCACACCTCCGGCCACGGCGGCCAGGAGGAGCAGAAGCTGATGCTGCGCCTGATGAAGCCGAAGTTCTTCATGCCGATCCACGGCGAGTACCGGATGCTGAAGATCCACACGGAGCTGGCGCAGGAGTGCCACATCCCCGAGGACCACTGCTTCATCATGGACAACGGCGACGTGCTGGCCCTGAGCAAGGACTCCGTGCGCCGCGCGGGGCACTTCCCCGCCGCCGACGTCTACATCGATGGCTCGGGCATCGGCGACATCGGCAACGCGGTGATCCGCGACCGGCGCCTTTTGTCCGAGGAAGGCCTGGTGGTCGTGGTCGCCACGATCAACATGCAAAAGCAGGCCGTACTGGCCGGTCCGGACCTGCTGTCGCGCGGCTTCATCTACATGCGCGAGTCCGGCGAGCTGATCAACTCCGCCCAGCGCCGCGTGTACCGCACCATCAAGACCACCTTCAAGCAAAACGAGAAGGTGACCGAGGGCATGCTCAAGGACGCGATCATCGCCAACCTGCAGGAGTTCCTGTTCGACAAGACGGAGCGCCACCCTGTTATTTTACCGATGCTGATCACGCTGTGAGCTTGAACCGAGACGCCTGCTGGCGCCTCGGTTTTTTGTTGCCGCGGCGCGATTCGGTTGTTTTATCCAAAATCAGCCGGTATAATCAAACTTAGTGAAATTGAGGAAGAGGGATCCGCATGGCCGACGTCTTTTACTATATTATTTTCAACCCCGCAGCGGGGTCTGGCACCTCCGTGGCGACCTTCAAGGCCGTGCGCAAGGTGCTCGACGCCCGCAAGCTCCCATACGAGATCCGCGTCAGCCGCTACTCCGGGCACGCCGTCCAGCTGGGTAAGCAGATCGGCAGCTTCAACAAGCATGAGCACGCGGTGGTGATGGTCATCGGCGGCGACGGCACCCTGAACCAGACCATCAGTGGCCTGCGCCAGACGGACCAGCCGCTGCTCCCCGTCGCCTACATCCCCGCGGGCTCCGGCAACGACTTCGCCCGCGGCATCGGTATGGCACAGGAGCCGATGAAGGCGCTGGACCAGATTCTCGCCGCAACGGAGCCCCTCGTGCTCGACATCGGCCAGTACAGTGAGGCGAGCCGCCACGAAAGCGGCTACTTCGTCAACAACATCGGCGTCGGCTTCGACGCCGCCGCCGTCGCCGCGGCCAACCGCAGCAACTACAAGCGCATCCTGAACCGGCTCCACCTCGGCAGCCTCGCCTACATGTTCGGCGTGGTCAACGTCTTCTTCTCGCGCAAGCCGTTCCCCGTCACCGTGCACCACGACGGCAAGTTCGAGCTGATTCCGCGCGCGTTCCTGTGCACCACCACCAACCACCCGTACTTCGGCGGCGGCGTGCGCATCCTGCCCACCGCCACCCCGACGGACGGCGAAATCGACCTGATCGTGGTCGAGAACCTGAACATCCCCTACTTCCTGTTCCTCTTGCTGGAGCTGATCCGCGGCAAGCACATGAAGTACAAGGCCGTGCACCACTTCAAGGCCAAGCACCTGCGCGTCGAGACCAGCTCGCTTGAGTTCGGCCAGATGGACGGCGAGGAGATGGGCACCCGCCCCTACGATCTGGACTTCAACGTGGTCAAGCAGCCGTTTTGGATCAAGCTGGACTAAAAATCAGGGCGAAGCGGCGCGCTCTTAGCAGGACGGCTAGCGAAGAAGAGGGATTTGGGCCGCACTTTGGCCCGAGTCCCTCTTCGCAGCTGGCCGCTCCTGTGTTGCGCCGCACAGCTCGACGATACAAGGGCGAAGCGGCGCGCTCTTAGGCCACCGGCTAGCGTAAGAACGGGCATTGGGCCGCACCTTGGCCCAGTGCCCGTTCTTAGCTGGACGAGTGGCCGTTGCGCCGCGTAGCCCGACGAAAACCAGAGCAAAGCGGCACGCACTTAGCAGGACGGGTAGCGAAGAAGAGGGACTTGGACCGCACTTTGGCCCGAGTCCCTCTTCGCAGCTGGCCGCTCCTGCGTTGCGCCGCACAGCCCGACGATACCAGGGCGAAGCGGCGCGTACTTAGGCCAACGGCTAGCGTAAGAACGGGCATTGGGCCGCACTTTGGCCCGGTGCCCGTTCTTAGCTGGATGAGTGGCCGTTGCGCCGCGTAGCCCGACGAAAACCAGGGCGCAGCGGCACGCACTGAGGCCACCGGCCAGCGAAACATCAATCCAGACGCAAATTAAGGCGCTAACCGCATCAATGAAGTGCAATAGAAAAGTTAGACAAGTTCAATTTTGAATCAAGCAATCATGGCCTGTTCCCGGTACGCGACTGGGGTCAGGCCATTTTTGGTTCTCGAGATTCTGGCATTGTTGAACCAATCAACGTAGCCGTTCACCAGCTGGCGCAGGCTGGCAAGGTCATCAATCCGATAACGATTCAGGCACTCGCGCTTCATCAGGTTGAAGAAGCTTTCAATTGGCGCATTATCATGGCAGTTGCCCTTGCGTGACATGCTCTGAACAATGTTCATGTCCTTCAGGCGCTGCTGATAGTCTGGCATCTGATACTGCCAGCCTTGATCAGAGTGAAGAATCGGTCGTACTCCTGCTTTGAGATGATGTTTGAGTTCGTCAAGCGTCGCTTGGATAAGCGCCTTATTTGGTGAGGCACTGACAATGGTGGCGAGGACTTCGCGACTAGCCTCATCGGTAATCGACGAGATGTAACCCCATTCGCCGTTATAGAGCCGAACCTGGGTGACATCGGTGTGAAGGACGGTGAGCGGCTGTTTCGCGCCAAAATGTTGCTTCAAGATATTGGGGACGATATTACCAACCGTGCCTTTGTATGAGTGGTACTTGGCCGTGTGTTTGGAGTAAATCGTCACTTTCAAGCCCATGTCGCTCATCAGACGTCGAATCGTCTCCTCGGCATAATGAAACCCGTGCTTCAACGCTTCATCATGAATCCGCCGGTAACCGTACGTCTCCCTAGAATCGTAGTAGACCCGCTTGATGAACTTCTTAATCTCAGCGTACTTGTCGGCCTTCTTATCCCGCTTAAGGCGATCATAGTACGTTGCTCGAGGCAACTTGAGTTGCCTAAGCAGCTCTTGAAAACCATAGCGCGACCTCAACGAGGTAACGATGCCCGCCTTCACTTTTGCTGAGAGTGCTTCGGTGAGTTCTTCGTCAGGGTCGCGAGTGCTTTTAAAATATCACGATCCAGCTCTGCCTCGTGAAGCTTGCTTTTGAGTTCCAGAATCTCCTGTTGGTACTTCTCTTCCTGCGTCGGCTCAAGTTTCTTGATTGGTTTGATTTTCTTGTGCTTACCCATGGCTGGTCTCCCTTTTTGAGTAGTGCGCAATCCAGCCACCCCTTGATCTCTCACGATGCGATACCAAGAATTGACCTGGCTGGGTGAGATGCCGAAATGAGCCGCAGTTTGCGCACGACTTATTTGATGTGTATGCACATACTCTACCACTGCAATCTTGAATGTTTGGGAGTATTCAACGTTTGTATGCTTAACTTTTAGAGAATCGAGGCCATGAGCCTTAGCCTGATTAACCCAAGTTTGGACGATTCTGGCATGGGGTATTCCAAACTCTGTGCACAGATTTTTATAGCTTATGCCACCCTTAAGATACCTGGAGACAACCCTGATTTTAAATTCACTACTGTATTTAGTCATAAGAAAAGCCCCACAATCGTTAGACTTCTTGTCTAACAATTGTAGGGCACTTCATCAATGCGGTTAGCGCCTTTCGTGTCTGCGGCATCAGAAGTAATCCGAGAAGTACGGCTCATCCATGGGAATGATGCCCTCGAGCAGCTTCAGCGCCTTCTTGGACGCGGTCAGCCGCTCGATTTTGGCCAGGTACGATGGCCGGCGGTAGCTCATCAGCATCGTGGTCAACGTCTGGATGTCGACAACCACCTTCTCGCCCACCGGCCGGTCCGTGACGTGAATGCTCCCCGACTCGTCCCACCAGAGGCCGAAGGTGCGGTTGTTCCACTCCGCCAGCGGATCGGTGACGACAAAGTGCAGCGGCGCCCCGGGCTCGACGAACGGGTAGGCCTTCAGGAACTCGGCGACGTCGACGATGCGCGCCATGTAGTACGGGTGGATGGTCTGCTTGATGTCGCCGTCGTCCAGCAGGAAGTGCAGCGGCTCGTTCTTGTAGATGTTACCCCGCACGTGCTCGACCATCGAGAAGTGCGCGGCGACGAAGTTCCACAGGCCGAGGCGCGCCTCCTGCGTGTTGTAGACCATCTCCTTGATGTGAAAAACCTCGGAGGCAATCCAGTACAGCACGTAACCCTGCGGAATGTCGTGCTCGTCGTAGTAAACCCCGGCGACGCGCTCCTCCTCGTTCTCCCAGCGCCAGTACTCGTCCCAGTTCAGCTGGTTGCGAATCATCGCGCCGTGGTTGTGGAGCGCAAAACGATTGTAGGTCTCGATCACGTCGGGGTCGTCGATCTCCAGCCGCTCGACGTGGCCCGGCATGTTCGCATCGGCCTTGGGCAGCTGCGTGTCGCGCACGTCGAACGTCAGGTGATCGGACATGATCTCCCAGCCCTTTTTGCGGTAGAACGGAATGCTGTAGGGGTACAGGTAGGAGATCCACTGCCCGTGGTCGCGCATGTGGCGCAGGCCGAGCTTCACCAGGTCGTGCATCAGCCCATGGCCGGCGTACTCGGGGTACGTGCCGACGCCGGTCAGGCCGCCCATCTCGTAGATGGTGCCGTGCAGGTTGACGCGGCACGGGTAGATGGCCAGCTGCGAGATCAGCTCGTCTTTGTGGAACCAGCCGATGACGTCGGATTTTTCGAGCACCGGGCGCTTGGCGCGCTCGAGCTCCCCCTCCTCGTAGCCGCCCTCGGCCTCGTCCTCGGCGGTGACTTGAAACACGTAAGCCAACAGGTCGTTGAACTGCTCCAGGTCCGCCGGGGTGACCCGGCGAATCTCAAGTTCGGATCGTATGTCTGCCATAAAAACCTCTCTCTAGTCTACTTTGTGGCAATGGGTGCGATGCCGGCCATGCCGATCATCGGGTCGATGGCGTTTTGCGCCACCAGTTCCTTCGTCAGCCGGTACGGGGGGCCGCTTGGGGTTGACGCCGCGGCCGGCTGGCTGGCGACCGCGGTTGCGGCCGCCGCATCAGGCGCGGCGCTCGGCTCGGCCCCCGCGTGGGCCGCCGGCGCTGACGGGCTGTCCGCAATCGCCGATTTCGGTGGGGCCGCCGCGGGCGCCGTGGCGCCGCCAACCGGTGCGGCCGTGGCCGGCATCACCGCCTGCAGCCGCGCCACCAGCGCGGTCTGGCGGTTGTCCGCCAGCTCCGACACGGCCAGCTCGAAGGCCCGCGGGTCGCCCATCAGAATCAGGAAGTCCTTGGCCCGGGTGATGGCCGTGTACAGCAGGTTGCGCCTCAGCATCCGCCGGCTGCCCAGCGTCAGGGGCAGGATGACGACGGAAAATTCGCTACCCTGGGCCTTGTGGATCGAGGTCGCGTAGGCCAGGGTCATCTTGCCCCAGTCCGAGCGCTGGTAGGTCAGCTCGTTGCCATCAAAGTCCAGGGTCAGCTCGTCAGTTTTGCTGTCGGCCTGCTTGGCCTCGGTGATGCCGACGACCTCGCCGAGCTCGCCGTTGTACACGTTGGCCTCGGGGTTGTTGACCAGCTGCAACACCTTGTCGCCAATGCGGTACACCCCGAACGGCCCGGTGACCTCCTTGGTCCGCGCGTCGCGGCGCGGGTTCAGGATGTCTTGGATCAGCGGGTTGAGCTGGTCGATGCCGGCCACCCCGCGGTACATTGGGGCCAGCACCTGCAGCTCGCTCTTGGCGAACTTGCGCGAGGCCTTGGCCACGACCTGCCCCACCGCTGCCGCCAGCTGATTGGGCGGGCAGAGGATGAAGGAGCGGTCCGGCCGGTTTTGCTGCCAGTCCGCCGGCAGCTTGCCGGCGTTGATCGCGTGGGCCAGCGGAATGATCGAGCTGGTCGCGTCCTGGCGGTGGATGTGGCTGAGCTCAAGCGCCGGCAGCGTGCGGCTGCGCAGCAGGTCGGCGAAGACCTGGCCGGGGCCGACGCTTGGCAGCTGGTCCTTGTCCCCGACTAGGATCAGGTGGATGCCGGGGTGAACCGAGGCCAAAAGGGTGCGGAACAGGTAGGTGTCCACCATCGACATCTCGTCGACGATCAACAGCCCGTCTGGCAGGTCCTTGGGCTCGAACTCCTGGCTGTCGACGGCAAGTCCGAGCAGGCGGTGGATGGTGCTGGCCGGCAGCCCCGTGGTTTCCATCATGCGCTTGGCCGCACGGCCGGTCGGCGCCGCCAGCATGAACGGGAACGGCTCGTCCTTGTAAGCGTTGGGGTCCAGCGACAGGTCGTTGAGCGCGGCGAACACCCGCACGATGCCGTTGACCACCGTGGTCTTGCCGGTGCCGGGGCCGCCGGTCAGCAGGAACACCTGGTTTTGCATCGCGGTCTGGATCGCCGCGGTCTGCGTCTCGTCGTAGGTGATGCCCTCGGCCTTGGCGACGGCCTTGATCGCCTTTTGGATCGCGCGGGGCTTGACTGGGTCGGCCGCGGCACGGGTCAACAGGCGCAGCCGGTCGGCAATCGTGCGCTCCGCGTCGTACAGGCGCTTGGGGAACACGTGCTGGGCCTCGACGAACAGCTCCCCTTTTCGCGTCAGGGCCAGCATCGCGTCGGCCACCTGGTCAGGCGCGATCTCAACGTTGCGCGCGCCTTCGAGCATCGCGACGGTGTCGTGCAGCAGCGTCGGCAGCAGCGCGTAGGTGTCGCCGGTGCCCTCCGTCAGCGTGCCCAGCACGTCGAGCACGGCCCCGGCCAGGCGCATCGGCGCATCGGCGGCGACGTTCAGGTGCGCCGCAATCGCGTCGGCCCGCTTGAAGCCGATGCCCTCGACGTCGGCGATCAGCTGGTACGGGTTCTCCTCGATCACGTGCATCGCGTCGGTGCCGTAGAGCTGGTAGATGCGCGCGGCCATCGTGCTGGTGAAGCCCAGGTCGTTGAGGCCGATGATCACCTGCTCCATGCCGAGGTTGGCGGTCAGGTTGTCGACCAAAACGGCCTGCTTCTGCGCGTTCAGCCCCAGCGGTGCCAGCACCTTGGCGTCCTTGAGAATCTTGTCGATGGCCCCCATGCCCAGCGCGTCGACGATGCGCCCGGCGGTTTTGGCCCCGATGCCCGGGAACTTGTCGGAGCTCAGGTAGTTAATCAGCCCCTGCTTGGAGGTGGGCTTGGCAACCTGGTAGTTGCTGGCGGCGAACTGGCCGCCGTACTTGGGGTGGTTCACCAAGTTGCCGACGAAGCCGTAGCTCTCCTCCTCCTTGATGTCGCCGAAGCTGCCCGTGACCACAATCTCTTTTTCCGGCCAGTCGAAGTCCTTTTGGGTGATGCCCACCAGAAGAATCTTGAAGAAGGTGCTGCTGTTCTCGTAAAAAATCGCCTTGACGCGCCCGGTCAGGTGGCACTCAGTCATTGCGCTGAACCTTCAGGAACCCGGCGATGTCGCGCACCCGTCCCGCCTGCGCCTTGTAGCCCTTGGGGTCGAGCTTTTCGGCCGCCTCAAGCCACCGGCTGCCGTCGCGCCCCGCGCCGCTTTCGGCCATGCCGTACGTGAAAAGCACCTTGGCGTCTTGCACCTTGCGAAACGGCTTCAACAGCGCCGCAGCCTGCTCGAACACGCCGAGCCCCAGCAGCAGCTCGGCGGCAAGCTCCGCCGCGTCCAGCCGCGTCAGGTCCGCCTCGTGGGCGGTCAGCGCAAAGGCCAACGCGCGCGCCGGCTGGTTCAGCTGCTGGTAGCTAAGCGCCAGCATGTACTGCGCGTCGGCGGCCAAAGCACCCTGGGTCAGCTGCTGGAAGTAGCGCACCGCAAGCGCAAAGTTCTCCTGGGCGTACGCCAGAAGCCCTGCGTCGTAGGTCAGCTCCACGTCGCCGGGAAACAGGCCCAGCGCCTTGAGCAATAGCTGGCTGGCCTCGTCGTAGGCCTTGATGCCGATCAGCATCGTCGCCAGCGTCGCGTAGCGCTTGGGGTCCGTCGGCTTGTCGTCGATGCGGCGCACCGCCTCTTGAATCGCCGCGTCGTGCTCGCCGCGGTTGAACTGCGCAATCATTTTGTCTGCCATGGTGCCTCCTAAATCGTGTCGGTCGGGTCGGGCCGCTTGGTCAAAAAATCCGTGTCGTTCCAGCGAATCAGGCTGAACGGCAGCGTCGGCCCCGCCGCCTCGAGAATGGTGACGCTGGAGTTGGTCAGCCCGCCGCGCTTTCGCATGTCGGCCAGGGGCGTGCCGAGCAGGCTTTGGATCAGCGCCACCAGGGCCGCGCCGTGGCTGACGAACAGCAGGTTGGCGTTGCCTGAGCGGTCCGCCGCCACAGCGTCCAGCACCACCGGCTGCATCCGCGCGATCAGCGCCTGGAAGCTCTCGCCCTGAATGGCGGTGGGGTCGTAGTCGGCCGGCGCGTGGCGAAAGGCGTACAGCTCCTGGGGGTAGCGCTTGTGCACCTCGGTGAAGGCCATGCCCTCCATCTTGCCCAGGTCGAACTCGCGCATCCCCACCGTGGTGGTGACCGGAATCGCCTGGCCGAGGTCTGCAATCAGCACCCGTGCGGTTTCCTGTGCCCGCGGCAGCGGACTGACGTAGGCGTGGGCGAACGCCACCCCCGCCAGCGCACCGGCCAGCTGGTGAATCTGCTCGTAGCTCTCGGGCAAAAGCGGCGAATCGCCGTTGGCCCCCTGGTAGCGCCCCGCCAAGTTCCATTCCGTCTTCCCGTGTCGCACAAAGTATAACCGCGTCAAGCCGTGACCCCCTTATCGATAACCTTAATTATCGCGATTTCGGGGGCGGATTTCAAGGGCTCCCGGGAAAGCACGGCCACCGCAGGCAAAGGCAAGCGGTGATTGGCCTCGCACGTCGATCAAAACGGCGCGTAGGCGGCCAACTGCGCCGGCTCCCCGGCCGCGGGTGCGGTCAGGCGCGGACCAGCCGGCCGGCCACCACGCGCTCGCCCTCGAGCGTCAGCAGCGCCGCCTTGCGCTCCAGCCCGCCGGCGTACCCGGTCAGCGCCCCGTCGGTCGCGACCACGCGGTGGCAGGGCACGAACAGCGACAGCGGGTTGTGCCCCACCGCGCCGCCGATCGCCCGGGCCCCGCCGCCGACCGCCTGCGCAAGGTCGCGGTAGGTCGCCGTCTCCCCGTAAGGAATCGCGGTCAAAGCCGTCCACACCGCCTGGCGGTACGGCGTGCCGGCGGCGTGCAGCGGCACGTCGACTGCGGGGCGCGCCCCGGCGAAGTAGGCGTCGAGCCACGCCGCGGCCCGGCGCAGGATCGGCGTCGCCGCCACCGTCGCTTGGTCCAGATCGACCCCGGCGCCGAAGTACGCCTGCCCGGCAAACCAGGCGCCGCACAGCCCCACCTCATCCGCCGCCAGCGTCATCGTGCCCAGCGGCGTTGTCCAATCTAGCTTGTTCATCTATTTCACCCTCCGTACGTATGTTTGCCACCATTATACCAGAGTGGCGGGCCGGCGGCGACCGGGGTTCCGGGGCCACGGCCCCCGTCTGAAGGCCAAAAGCGGGCTGACCGCAAAACCGGTCAACCCGCAGATTGTCGCTGTGAAGTTAGATGTACTGAAGCACCTTGGCGTCGTTGTACGCCAGGTCGATGGTGCCGCCGCCCAGGCACTCGGCGCCGTCGTAGAGGACGACCGCCTGGCCCGGGGTGATCGCGCGCACCGGCTCGTCGAAGACGATCTTCGCCTGGTCGCCGTTCATGGTCACCGTCACGCCGGTGTCCTTTTGGCGGTAGCGGAACTTGGCCGTGCAGTGGAACTGCTCGGCTGGCGCGTGGCCGGTGAAAAAGCTCATCTGCGAGGCGTCGAGGCTGGTCGCCATCAGTGCCGGGTGGTTGAAGCCCTGGCCGACGTACAGCGTGTTGGTCGCAAGGTCCTTGCCGACCACGAACCACGGCTCGGAGTTTTGCGTGTTGCCGCCGATGCCAAGGCCGGAGCGCTGGCCGATGGTGTAGTACATCAGCCCGTCGTGGGTGCCCATCTCGACGCCGTCCACGGTCATCATCTTGCCGGGCTGCGCCGGCAGGTAGGTGCTCAAAAACTGCTTGAAGTTGCGCTCACCGATGAAGCAGATGCCGGTGCTGTCCTTCTTGGCCGCCGTCGCCAGGCCGTACTCGGCCGCAATCGCGCGCACCTCAGGCTTTTGGAGGTGGCCGATGGGAAACAGCGACTTCTTCAGCTGATCCTGCGAGAGCTGGCTGAGAAAGTAGGTCTGGTCCTTGTTGCCGTCGGCGCCGCGCAGCATGTGAACCACGCCGTCGTCATCGGTGGTCGTCTGGGCGTAGTGGCCCATCGCGATGTAGTCGGCGTCGAGCTCCTCGGCGTAATCGAGGAAGGCCTTGAACTTGATCTCCTTGTTGCACATCACGTCCGGGTTCGGCGTGCGGCCCGCTTTGTACTCGTCCAGGAAGTACTGGAACACGCGGTCCCAGTACTCCTTTTCGAAGTTGATCGCGTAGTACGGGATGCCGATTTCCGCGGCCACCTTCGCGACGTCCTCGTAGTCCGTGGTGGCGGTGCAGACGCCGTTTTCGTCGGTGTCGTCCCAGTTTTTCATGAAGACCCCGACCACGTCGTAGCCCTGCTGCTTGAGCAGAAGTGCGGTGACAGACGAATCCACCCCGCCGGACATCCCCACCACGACGCGCGTGTTGCTATTGTCCAAAATGATCACCATCATTTCAATCAGATTCTGGAGTTCTCCGATTTGAAGGTCGACAATTCCAGTAGAACCAATTATACCAGTCCCCCTTGGAAAAACAATCCTAACCAAAAGTTAGCAAGTGGTGCGCCGGCGAACCCGGGGCACAAAAATGGCCCGCAGGCGCTGAGGCGCCCCGGGCCGTGATCGGTGCGCTAGGCCTCCTCGAGGACGTCGCGCTCAATCAGGTTTTCAATCAGGTAGTGGTACTGCTCCACGTTGTCCGCGGTGCGGTCGTCCTTGAAGATGTTCAGCGCCTTGAGCCCGTTGCCGGTGGTGACGCCCATCTGAAAGGCGGTCAGGTCCTTTTTGACCGTGACCTTCAGCTTGTTGGCCGCGGTGAACGGCGAGTTGGGATCCAGGCTGCGCTCCAGCTGGAAGTTGCCGTTCTTGGTCTGAACGAATCCCAGGTCCATCAAGGTGTAGCGCTTGATGCCGGCCCCGATCTTGTAGGTCTTGGGATCGCCAAGAGCGGATCCCGTGCTTGCTAATGCCATGTTCTCTCCCCCTAACTGCTTTCTTCCATTCTACCATTGCTTGGCGGTGGCGCAAAGCGCTTACTTGGCCGCCTTGGCGCGCAGGCGCGTGACAATCTTGATCAGCGCCTGGATGAACTGCGCGATGTCCATGGTGGTGGTCGCCTTGCCGAAGGACACGCGAATCGACTCGGCGATCCGCGGGCTGTCGGCCCCGTACATCGCGGTCAACACGTGCGAGGGCTCGAGGCTGCCGGCGGTGCAGGCCGACCCGCCGGAGACGGCGAACCCGGCAAGGTCTAGGTTGGTCTGCAGCGCGTAGGTCGACACGCCCGGAAACCAGAGGTTGAACACGTGGTTCAAAGCCCCCGCCTCCACCGTGCCGTTGACGACAAAGTCGACACCTGCACCCCGCAGCGAATCCTGAATCTGCTGCTTGAAGCCGAGGTACTTGGCCTGGCGATCGGCCTTCTCCTGCGGCGTGATCAGCTTGACCGCCGCCGCGAAGCCGGCCACCGCCGCGACGTTCTCGGTGCCCGCCCGGCGCTTCGACTCCTGCTCACCGCCGCGCAAAAGCGGCGGGAAGTTGACGCCGGCGCGCCGGTACAGGAAACCGATGCCCTTGGGCCCGTTGATCTTGTGCGCCGACACGGAGAGCAGGTCGACGCCAAGCGCATCCACGTCGAGGTCAAGCAGCCCGTAAGCCTGCGTTGCATCGGTGTGGAAAACCGCCTGGTGGTCGGCCAGCCGATGCCCGATGGCCTGAATCGGCATCACGCTGCCGACCTCGTTGTTGCCGGTCATCACCGACACCAGAATCGTGCGGTCGTCAAGCGCGGCATCGAAGTCCGCGAGGCTGATGTGCCCCGCCTCATCCACCGGCAGGTAGGTGACGTCGTAGCCCTCTTTTTCCAGCTGCGCCAGCGGCTTCAAGACGCTGGGGTGCTCGATGGCGGTCGTGATGATGTGGTTGCCCTTGTCCCGGTTGGCGTGGGCAACCTCGGTGATGGCGGTGTTGTTGGCCTCGGTGGCGCCGCTGGTGATCTGAATGTTTTCGGGCCGCGCATTGATGCTGGCCGCCAGCACCTGGCGGGACGCGTCCATCACGGTGTGCGCCTGCCGTCCGAACCAGTGCGTGGAGCTGGGGTTGCCGAAGTCCTGTTCCATCTGTTCCGTCATCGCCGCGATGACCGGCTTGGCCATCGGCGTCGTGGCGGCATTGTCGAGGTAAATGTGAGCCATGTTGTGCCTTCTTTGCGGATAAATGTGGTGCCGGTCGGCTTACGCGGCCAGCTGGTGAATGTAGGCCAGAAGCATCGCGGCGCTTTGCTTGCCGGCCTCGATGATGAAGTCATCGAAGTTGACGCTGGCCTCCTCGTTGCCGCCGTCGCTCATCGCGCGGATCACGACGAACGGCACGTGGAACTGGGTGGCGACCTGACCGATCGCCGCGCCCTCCATCTCGGAGGCCAGGGCATCCGGGTAGATGCCGTGGATGCGCTGAATGGAAGCCGTGCTGTTGATGAACTGGTCGCCGGAGACGATCAGGCCGACGTGCGTGGTCAGGTCAACGGTGGTCGCCGCCTTGGCGATGGCGTCGACCAGGTCCGGGTCGGTCGCAAACTTCTGCGGCTGGTCCGGCAGCTGCCCCGGCAGGTAGCCGAAGGCGGTGGAGTCGACGTCGTGGTAGGCCACGGCGCTGGCGATCACGACGTCGCCGATGTGCAGGCCTTCGCCGATGCCACCGGCGGATCCGGTGTTGATCACGACGTCCGGCTGGTACTGGTTGATCAAGACCGCGGTGGTCATCGCCGACTGCACCTTGCCGATGCCGCATTCCACCATCACCACGTCGATGCCCTCAATCGTGCCTTCGTAGTAGTGCTGGCTGGCGAATTGCCGCTCGGACTCCCCGTCAAGCTGGGCCCGCAGCGTGCGGATCTCCTCTTCCATTGCACAGATAACGCCAATCTTCATGTCTTGGACTCCATTCTTTCGGCTCATCGCCGCGTATTTACAAGCTTCTATTCTACCCTAACAATTGGTAAGCCGCAATTGCTCACAGCTTGAACAGGACCACCGCCACGATGATCAAAAGCACGATGACGATGCCGATTGCCCAGTTCAGCTTTTTCTTCAGGCTGTTGACCTTCGTGTAGGTCACGCTGTCGAAGCGCCCCGGAACGGGCTTTTTGCGTTTCTCCTGTTCCTTGGCGTAGTCGCGCTCGACTTGGCGGCGCTTGACGTCGCGTTCTTCGGCCTGCGACTCGGCCTTGGCCTGGGCCTCACGAAAGGCCTTTCTGGTGGGAATGTCTGACATCGGTTACCTCCTCAGCTGCCAGTGCAGCAATCCAATCACGGTCTTGGCATCGCAGATGGTGCCGGCCTGTTGTGCGGCCAGCGCCGCCTCAAGCGTCAGCCAGGTGCCGGTCACAAACTCGCCGCGGTCTTGCGACCGCGCGGCGGCCGGTGCGTGCAGCCCGGACGCCGCAAACAGCGTGATGCTCGCGTCCGAGAAGCCCGCCGCCTGATACGTGCGGCCCAGCGGCTGCCACGTGTCCGCGGCCAGTCCACCCTCCTCGTTCAGCTCACGCTGGGCGGCGTGTAGGGCTGACTCGCCCGGCTCGATGCGCCCGGCCGGCAGCTCCAGCGTCTCCTGGCCAAGCGGCGTATGCCACTGCCGCACGAACAGCACGCGGCCGTCCGCGCGCCGGGCGAGGACGCCGGCCGCGCCGTTGGTGTGCACCACCTCCCGATAACCGGTGGTGCCATCTTGAAGGCGCACGGTCAGGCGGTTCAGCTCCAGAATGCGCCCGGTGTACAGGCGCTCACTTGCAACAATTTTTTCCATCACATACCTCACCAGTATCTTACCAATCTCTCGGGGATTCGCCAACGGCTTAACCAAATCTAAAAGAAAGTCAATCCTAGGGCCGATATTCCACCCCGTATTCTATGGTAAACTGAAGGCACGATAACAATTCAGGAAGTGAGCCCGTGAGAAAAAAAGATAAGCAGATTCGCTGGTGGCGCGTCGGGGTCTGGACCCTCGGCGGCCTCGCCATCGGCCTGTTCAGCACCCAGGTCTGGCTGGCCGTGTTCGTGGCGCTGGTCTTCGGCTTCGCCCGGCTGATCGGCGAGCTGAGCCGCCCGCGCCCGGCCGCCCCGACCGTCGCGCCGCCTCTGACCGACCGCATGGCGGCGCACTACGCCGAGTCCGGGCTGAGCGAAAGCGAGATCGACCTGTTCCGCGAGACCATGGATCAGGTCGCCGCCCAGATTCGCCAGTTCGAGACCATCGAAAACCGCGTGCCCAAGCTCAAGAGCGTGGCACTCAACCACGACCTCGACAACGTGATGCACGCCTACTTCAAGGCCGTGGTCAAAACGCCCAAGCAGCTGGCCTCGGCGGGCCACTTCGTCTACGAGCAGCTGCCGAACCTGGTCAACATCGCGCAGAAGTACGAGGAGATCAGCCACCACGAGGTCAAGACCCAAGACACCTACGACGTGCTGACCACCGCGGCCAACGCGCTGGGTGACCTCGCCGAGGCGATCAAGACCGACTACGCCGCCTTCGTCGAAAACGACCTGGACGACCTTGAGGCGTCCGTGGCCCTCGCCAAAAAGCAGATGCAGGAGCGCCCGCGCCTGAGTGAATCGACCACCCTGCCCGGCCACGAGCTGGACCTGAGCGCCGTCAAGGAAGAAATGGAGAAAACACATGAGTGAAGAACAGCAGTCAACCGATACCCAAAGCCTGGTCAATGACCTGTTGAGCCAGCCCTTTTCCGCCACGACCAACGCCCCGGCCGAACAGCCCAAGGAGCAGGCGGCCGCCGCGCCGACCCTGAGCCCCGAGCAGGAGGCGCAGGCCAAGGAGCTGGCCAAGCAGCTGGACGTCAAGAGCCAAGACGCCGTGCTCAGCTACGGCGCCGCGGCCCAAAAGCAGCTCGGCAATTTCTCTCAGACCATGCTGGACCAGGTGCAAAGCCAGGATACCGGGGCCGTCGGCGATGCCCTGTCCAGCCTGATGGCGCGGCTGAACGAGGCCAACCCGGACGAGCTGCGCGCCGAAAACAGCAACATTTTCAAGAAGATGTTCGGTAAGGTGCGCCGCTCCATCTTCGAGATCACGGCTAAGTACCAGAAGATCGGCGCCCAGATCGACGCGATCGCCAGCCGGCTCGAAAAGGAGCAGCAGGGCCTCTTGACCGACAACAAGATGCTCGAGGAGCTGTACGGCCAAAACAAGGCGTACTTCGACGCGCTGAACATCTACATTGCCGCGGCCAAGATGAAGCTTCAAGAGCTTGAGACCACCACCATCCCCGAAGCCCTCAAGGCGGCCCAGGAATCCGGCGACCAGATGAAGGTCCAGGAGGTCAACGACCTCAAGCAGTTCCAGGCCCGGCTTGAAAAGCGCGCGTACGACCTGCAGCTGGCCCGCCAGATCACCCTGCAGCAGGCCCCGCAGATCCGCCTGATTCAAAACACGAACCAGGCACTGGCCGAAAAGATTCAGGCCAGTGTCAACACCGCGATTCCGCTGTGGAAGAACCAGGTCGCCATCGCCCTGACCCTGCTGCGCCAAAAGGACGCGGTCACCGCCCAGCGCCAGGTCTCTGAGACCACCAACGACCTGCTGAAGAAGAACGCCGCGATGCTCAAGATCTCCGCGGTCGAAACCGCCAAGGAGAACGAACGCGGCGTCGTCGACATCGAGACCTTGACCCAGACCCAAAACGACCTGGTCGACACGCTCAAGCAGACCCTGCAGATTCAGCAGGACGGCCGCGCCAAGCGCAAGGCCGCCGAGGCCGAGCTGGCCAACATGGAAAACGACCTGAAGAATCACCTGCTGGACTACACCTCCGGCCGCATGAACGGCGGCAACCCGCAGGCCTAGCCCCCTCCCTCTCACCGCAGTCAAAAGCGCCAGTGTTCCCGCCATTTGGTGGGAACACTGGCGCTTTGCTATCCGCATACAATACAGTGGCGGCGACCATCGCGCAGGCCTCAGCCCTGCTTCTGCTGCCGCATCCGGTACGCCGTCAGGCCGACTGCGACCAGGCAGATCACCGCGGCAACGGCGAAGGCGACGTGCATCCCGACGATGAAGTAGTCCGGGTGCGCCGGCAGGTAAGTGGTCACCTTGCGCCCGGCGGTGTGGCTCATCGCGGAGAAGAGCACCGTGGTGGCCGTCGAGATGCCGACCACCATGCCGAGGTTGCGGGCCAGCGCGTTCAGCCCCCCGGCGATGCCGAGGTCCTGCGCGTCAACCGCGCTCATCACCACTGTGTTGTTCGGCGACTGGAACGAGCCGTTGCCAAGTCCCATCACGCCGATCAAAAGCAGCACCCAGGCCAGCGACGTCGAGAGGTTCAAGAAGGCGTAGCCGAGCTGGCTGACGAGGATGATGACCAGCCCCACCAGCGTGATGGTGTACGGGCCGATCTTGTCTGAAAGGGAGCCTGCCAGCGGCGCGACCACCACCTGCACGATGGGAAAAATCATCAGGATGTACCCGGCCGTCGTCGCCGAGAGCCCGCGCGCGTTCTCGAGGTAAAACGGTGAGATCACGTTGAAGAAAAAGTTGGTGACGAAGATCAAGAAGCCGGCGAGCAGGCTGATGGTGAACTCCGCGTTTTGAAACAGCTTGAACGAGACCAGGGGGGCGGAGTGCCGCCGCTCGATGCGGATGAACAGCAACAGCGCGAGCACCGCGACGAGAAACAGCGTGAGCACCCGCCAGTCGCCAAAGCCCACCACCTGGCCGAGGTTGACGGCGACGAAGAACGGCACGATCAGCGCCACGAAGCTGGCAAAGCCGGCCCAGTCGATCGGCGCGTGCGACGGCGCCAGGTCACGCGGCAGCACCAGCTGCCCCATCACCATCGTCAGCAGGCCGATCGGGATGTTGATCCAGAAGATGTAGCCCCACGGCAGCTGGCCGAGGATCAGGCCGCCGATGCCGGGCCCGGCGATCGAGCCGACCGAGACGAAGGAGCCGATCAGCCCCAGTGCCTTGCCGCGCTCGCGCAGCGGGAAGACCTCGGTGATGATGCCGTTGTTGTTGGCCATGGTCATCGACGCCCCGAGCGCCTGCACCACCCGCGCCGCCAGAAGCAGCGCGAAGCTATGGTTGAAGCCGGCGAACAGCGAACCGATGGTGAACAGCACCGTGCCGAGGCGAAACACGCGGATTTTGCCCAGTGTGTCCCCCAGCTTCCCCATCAGAAGCAGCAGGGCGCAGATCACGATCAGGTAGCTGGACACCACCCACTCGGCCTGATTCATCGGCACCCCGAGGTCTCGGGCCATGACCGGCAGGGCGATGTTGACAATGGAGCCGTCCAGGGTGGACATGATGGTGAACATTCCCACCGCCGTGATGATCCACCAGCGGTTCTTCTGGACGACCGGGTCGTTGACGTAGCTTTGCATGATTGCCTCCCGCAGCTTGATTACTGATTAGTATACGCCGATGTTTTCTGAAAGGCCAAGTGGCAGTCCTGTCATTCTTTACACACTTTACCGAATCGATACGCAACCGATACCCGAACCGGCCCGGATTTTTACCGGCGGCGGGTATGATAAGCCTATCCTAACTAATGGGGGAAAGATGATGAAGAAAACTGGATTGTTCACGACCTTAGCACTACTGTTCGTCCTGGCGGGCTGCGGGAGCCAAAGCGCCCAGGGAGACGCCAAGAAGACGAGCTCGAGCAGCACCGACGCCGCGCCGACCAAGATTGTGGCGGTGGGCTCCACCGCCCTGCAGCCGCTGGTTGAGGCCGCGGCGCAGAACTACCAGCAGGCAACCCCTGGCGCCGACATCACTGTTCAGGGCGGCGGCTCCGGCGCCGGCCTCAGCCAGGTGGCAAGCGGTGCCGTGACCATCGGCAACTCCGACATTTTTGCCCAGGAGAAGGACGGCGTCGACGCCAACGCCCTGGTCGATCACCAGGTCGCCGTGGTCGGCATCGCCCCGGTGGTGCACCCGGACACCGGCGTGACCAACCTGAGCCACAAGCAGCTGGTCGACATCTTCACCGGCAAGGTCAAAAACTGGAAGCAGGTCGGCGGCAAGGACGAGGCCATCGTGGTGATCAACCGCGCCCAGGGCTCCGGCACCCGCGCCACCTTCGAGGCACTCGGCCTGAAGACCACCAAGGTGATCACCGCCCAGGAGCAGGACTCCAGCGGCACCGTGATGAAGATGGTCAAGCAGACCCCGGGCGCCATCTCCTACCTCGCCTTCTCCGCCATCCAGTCCGGCGTGACTCCGGTCGCCCTGGACAACGTGAAGCCAACCGATGAGAACGTCACCACCAACAAGTGGAGCATCTGGGCGTACGAGCACATGTACACCAAGGGCTCCCCTAAGGCCGACGTCGCCAAGTTCATCAACTACATCCAATCGGCCAAGGTGCAAGACACCCTGGTGAAGAAGATGGGTTACATCCGCATCACCGCGATGAAGGTCGCCCGCACCCACGACGGCAAGATCGAAGACAAGTAACGACACCGAATGCTGGGCCATAAGTCGCACTTAGCCCAGAGTACAAGGCGGCCACCGCGTGTTTCCCGAACTTAGGAAACGCGTGGTGGCCGCCTTGTGCGCGTGGGCGTTGACATATGGCCCGCGACTGTGATGCAACTTTCGTGTTCAATTCGGGCTGGCCGATCTCTGGCCAACCCTTTTCTTGCGTCTCCCCTACCGAATCGCCCAGCGGGCAAGCTCTTGGTACGGGTCACAGGCAATCAGCACCAGCCTTGGTTCGACCAGCGTCAGCGGCGTGAACCGCGCCGTCAGCCAGATGAGCGCGGCGTTCAGGTTGGCCGGGCCCAAGTGTGAGGCCAGGGCGACGTGAGGCTGCCACCCATCAGGCGCGTAACGCGATGTCGGCGCTGCGTCGCCCAGCGCGTTGGCCAGCCGGTTCGCCGCAACTAGGCCCGGGGTCCACAGCGGCGCCGCGTACACTACCGCAGGGATGAACGCCCCGAGACTGGCCAGCCGCACCGGCCCGACCGCAAACTGACCCACCGCAGCCGCGATGCGCGCCTGCACCGCCGCCCCGCCTGCGGCGCTGAAGGCGGCCAGCGTCAGGTGCGGCGGCACCCCCGCGGGCTGTCCAATCAGCTGCCCGATCCCGGCGCGCCAGGCGACCAGGGTCTGGGCCGCGTGGTCTTCGAACTGTAGAATCAGGGCGAATTCGGTCATTGAGTCCTCCGATGGCAAACGGCCACCGCGTGTGCGATGACCGTTCGGCTTAATCCTTGACTTGAACGTTGGCTGCCTGCGGACCGCGCGGGCCCTCGACAATCACAAAGTCCACGGTGTCGCCGGGGTGCAGCGTCTTGTAGCCCCCGCCGAGAATGGCGGAGAAGTGGACGAACACATCCGGCTGGTTCTCGACTTTGATGAAGCCGAACCCCTTGTCCTCGTTAAAGTTTTTCACGCGTCCCTGCATGTTACGCCTCGAATCCTTCGGCCACTGCCTCCGGGAAGTTGGCGGTCACGATCTTGGCGCAGCGTGCGCAAAGCGTCGGGAAGTGCGGGTCCTGGCCCACCGTCTCGGTGGTCATTCGGCAGCGCGCGCAGACCTCGCCCTTGGCGTGCTCGACCAAGACGGCCACGTCGTCGAAGGTGACGGCGTCTTCCGGCACCGCGGCCCCAACAGGCGCCACGGTGAAGGCGCTGGTGATCAGAAGCTGCATCACGTTGGCGTCCAGACCGGTCAGCAGGTCGCGCACGGCCTGGTTCGGGTAGACCGTCACGCTGGCCTCCAGCGACTTGCCGATGACCTTGGCGTCGCGGGCGGTTTCAAGCGCCTTTTGCACGTTGGTCCGGAAGGCCATGAAGCCGCGCCACTGGGCAACCAGCGCGTCCGCGCCGGCGATTGTCTGGGCCTTTGGCATCTCGCTTAAGGCCGCGTACTGCTCCGGCTGGTTCAGGTACGGCCAGATTTCCTCGGCGGTGTGCGGCAGAATCGGGGTCAGCAGCTTGGTCAGGGCCAGCAGCGCCTGGAACATCACCGTCTGCATCCGGCGGCGCGGCAGCGAGTCCTCGCCCTCGATGTAGACGACATCCTTGGCGAAGTCGAGGTAAAAGGCGGACAGGTCGTTGACCAAAAAGCTCGAGATGGTCTTGTCGACGGTCGCGAAGTCGTACTGGTCGTAGGCCGCCAAGACCTGCTCAATCACCTGGTTGAGGCGCACGGTCAGGTACTGATCGACGCTGCCAAGGTTCTCGTAGGCCACGGTGTTTGCCGCCGGGTCGAAGTCGCTGGTGTTGGCGATCATGAAGCGCAGCGTGTTTCTGATCTTGCGGTAGGCGTCGCTGGCCTGCGCGAAGTTGTCCATCGACACGCGCACGTCGGAGCTTGAGTCGACCGTGGCGACCCACAGGCGGATGATCTCGGCGCCGTACTGCTTCTCCACCGTGTCCGGCACGATGGTGTTGCCCAGGCTCTTGCTCATCTTGCGGCCCTCGGCGTCGAGGGTGAAGCCCTGAGACAGCACCTGCTTGTAAGGCGCGATGCCGTTGGCGGCGACGCTGGTGATCAGACTCGAGTTGAACCAGCCGCGGTACTGGTCGGATCCTTCAAGGTACAGGTCGGCCGGGTAGGTCAGCTCGGGCCGCGCCTCGCAGACGCCCGCCCAGCTGGAGCCGGAGTCGAACCAGACGTCCATGATGTCGGTTTCCTTGGTGAATTCACCGTGTGGGGAGTGGGCGTTGGTGTAGCCCTCCGGCAGCAGGTCCTTGGCCTCGCGCTGGGACCAGACGATCGAGCCGTACTGGCCGAACAGGTCGGCGACGTGGTCGATGGTGGCCTTTTCCAGGATCGGGGTGCCGTCCTCGGCGTAGAAAATCGGCAGCGGCACGCCCCACGCGCGCTGGCGGGAAATCACCCAGTCGCCGCGGTCCTTGATCATGTTGTGCAGGCGCGTCTTGCCCCAGGCCGGCGAGAAGCTGGCCTGGTCGATGGCGCCGAGAATCTGGTCGCGGATCGCGTCGATGGAGGCGAACCACTGGGTCGTGGCGCGGAAGATCACCGGCTTCTTGGTGCGCCAGTCGTGCGGGTAGCTGTGGGTGAAAAAGTCCAGCTTCAGCAGGCTGCCGTTGGCCTTCAGGGCCTCGGTCACCATCGGGTTGGCCTTGTCGTAGAACACCCCGGTGAAGCCCGGTGCGTCCTCGGTCATGAAGCCCTTCTCGTCGACGACGGACAGCACCGGCAGGTCGTACTTGATGCCGCACTTGTAGTCGTCTTCACCATGCCCAGGCGCGGTGTGCACCAGGCCGGTCCCGGCGTCAAGCGTCACGTGGTCACCCAGCACCACCAGGCTGGTGCGATCGTACAGCGGGTGCTGGCCGGTCATGTACTCCAGCTGCGTGCCCTTGAGCGTCTGCAGCACGGTGACGTCCTGCCAGCCAAGCGTCGCCTGAATCTTGGTCAACAGCTCGCTGGCCACGACGTACTTCTTGCCGTCGGCGTTCACCTGCACGTACTCGAAGCGTGGGTTGACCGCAATCCCCTCGTTGGCCGGAATGGTCCAAGGGGTCGTGGTCCAGATGATGAAGCTGGTGTCCGAGTCCAGCAGGCCCTTGCCGTCCACCACCTTGAAGGCGACGAACATCGACGGGGACTTGACGTCGTGGTACTCGATTTCAGCCTCGGCCAAAGTCGACTCGGACGACCAGGACCAGTAGACGGGCTTCAGGCCGTTGTAGATGTAGCCCTTCTCGGCCATTTTGCCGAAAACGCGAATCTCCTGTTCCTCAAACTCCGGCTGCAGCGTGATGTACGGGTGATCCCAATCGCCCAGCACGCCGAGGCGCTTGAAGTCGGTGCGCTGCTTGTCAATCTCTTTCATCGCGAACTGGCGGCACAGCTCGCGGTACTCGGCCCAAGACATCTCCTTGCGGTGGACGCCCTTCTTGGCCAGCTGCTGCTCGATCGGCAGACCGTGCGTATCCCAGCCGGGCACGTATGGCGCGCGGAAGCCGTTCATCGACTTGTAGCGCACGATGATGTCCTTGGAGACCTTGTTCAGGGCGTGGCCCATGTGGATGTTGCCGTTGGCGAACGGGGGCCCGTCGTGCAGCACGAAGGTCGGCTTGCCCTCGTTGAGCTTTTGGCGCAGCTCGTACAGCCCATTTTCCTCCCATGCCGCCTGCATCTGCGGCTCCTTGGTCGGCAGACCGGCGCGCATCTTGAAGTCGGTTTTGCCCAGATTCAACGTGTCTTTGACTTTCATCTTATCCTCCTGTGGTGTGGCGGCACAAAAAAAGATTCTCTCCGAATAGGACGAGAATCTCGTGGTACCACCTAGGTTCGGGCCGCAAAGCGACCCCTCAGCGCCCGATAACGGTGGTGACCGGCGCGGCCTACTTATCGACCGCACGACTGCGAACTGATACCAAGGCGTGCTTGTGGCTCGGGCTTCCACCGTCCCCGATTCGCTGTCCACTCACCGCGCCTTGGCGCGTGTTCTGACGTGACTTACTCAGCGTCCGGCGTGTCCGCGTCCGTCTCCTGCTCCGCCGGCGCGTCGTCGGTTGGGAACACGATCTCGGTGTACTTGGTCTCACCGTCGCTGTCTTCACTTGCCTCTGAGTTTACCGAAGGCTGTGGGGTGTTGTCAAGGGGGGCCGGGGTGTTGGCCGGATCAAGGTACTCGGCGGCCTCGGTGGAGCTTGCGAGCAGCTCCTTCCACTCCGGGCTCTTGACGACCTCCAGCTGGCTTTCAAGCATCACCTGCAGGCGCTGGCGGAAGACGCGGGTCTGGCGCTTGAGGTCCTCGGTCTGCACCGTGATCACCTTGGCCTTGTCCGTGGCATCGCCGAGGATGTGGTTGGCCTTGTCGGTCGCGTCCGTCAGCAGGTTTTGCGCGTTCTTTTCGGCCTGCTGCGTGATCAGCTCGGCCTCCTGGTCGGCGTTTTTCTTGACCTTGTCGGCGGCCTCCTGGGCCACGATGATCGACTGGTTCAGGGCGTCCTTGAGGTCGGTGAAGTACTTGATCTTGTCTTGCGTCTCCGCCAGGCTCTTTTCGAGCTCCTCGTTGTGCTTGATGGCCGCGGCGTAGTCCTTGATGATCTGCGCCAGAAAATCGTTGACCTCATCCTTGTCGTAGCCGCGCATCCGGCTGGCGAATTCCTTGTTGTGAATGTCTAATGGGCTCAGCGCCATTGTTTTCTCCCCCTACTATTTGTGAATGATCTCGACGTCGACGTGCTGCTTGCCCTTCTTGGTCAGGCCCAGCAGCGCGCGCACCCGCACCCGGCCGAAGCCGCGCACCGACACGATGTCCTCCAAGCCGACGGCGGCGTCCGGCGCGGTGGTCTCCGCGAAGTTCAGCCGCACCTTCTCCGTGTCGACCAGGTGCTTGGCGCGCGCCCGCGACAGGTTGAAGGCGTGGCCGACCAGGCTGTCCAGACGCAGACTGGTCATGGTCAGGCTTGCGGCCTCCCAGTCCACCTCCGGCACCACCAGGGCGTCCAGGTCGATCGGCACCAGCCGCACCGCAATCTTACCGATGCGCGTGATGTTGCTCTCGACCCAGTCCGCCATGCTGGCGGTGGTCAGAAGCTGCCAGTGGCCGCCGGCGGCCAGGATGTCGCCGAACTGCTCGCGAGCGATGCCCGCGTTGGCGATGGTGCCCAGCACCTGGCTGTGGTGAAGCTCCGCGAACTTCTCCGGGTACTTGATTTCAAAGGCGGCAAGCTCGTAGTCCGAATCCGTCGGCACGAAGTAGTCCGGCGCAATCAGTCCACGCACCCGCTCCGCGGCGTGAATGCCGCCAAATAGGTGCAGCCGCACCGCGTCGTTTTGACCGATCAGGGTCTGTGCGATGTAGGCCTGGCGCGGATCCAGAAAATCGGTCAGGACCGGTCGATACTCCGTGGCCGCGGTTTCAATCTGGTCCAGGAAGGCGGCGATGAACGGCGCCTCATCCTTTCTGAAGTGCTGATACACGTCGGCCATCAGCCCGTCACCAGCGCGGAAAAAATCCAAAACAGGACGCGCTGGCCGAGGCCGAGCGCGAAGAAGGCCAGAAGCGGCGAGAAGTCCAGCCCCGCGAAGGTCGGCAGGAAGCTGAACAGCCGCAAAAACGGCTCGCAGATGCGGGCCAAAAAGCGCCCGAGCGCCGACTCGCGCGCGCCCGGGAACCAGGACATCAGCACGTACACGACCAGCGCAAGCATGTAGGCCTCGAGCACGGTGCTCAGGACCTGGTAAAGCCGATAGAGAATCATGCCCACACCTCCTTAGGGGGTTGCGAGGTCGAAGTCGGCGTCCTGGCCGACGGTGTCGGCCAGGCTGCCGTCAATCTGGAAGTTGGCCGGCGTGACCAGAAAGATCATCTGGCCGATCCGCTTGATCTCGCCGTTGATGGCGAACACGGTGCCGGTCAGGAAATCGACGATGCGCGTGGCATCCTCCGGCGTGATGCGATCGAAGTTCACGACCACCGCCTTGTTGTTCAGCAGGTGGGTGCCGATCTCCTTGGCGTCCGAGTAGATGCGCGGCTCGTAGACCACGATCTTGGCTGCCTTGCTGGTCGGCTCGTTCATTGCCACGACCTTGTTGCCGCGAAACGGTGCCGTGGCCGGACGCGCCGGCTGGGTGCCGGCGGCTACCGGTGCCTGGGGCCGCTCCGTGCTGGCCGCCTTGGGGGCGACCTCCTCGGTATCCTCGGGGTCCAGGGCGAAGAACTGATTGAATTTGGTGGAAATTTTTTCAAAGGCCATCGCCTTCACCTCCGTTCAATAATTACTGGCGGCGGAACCGGAAGAACGGCGGCTGCTGATCGTCGCCCTTGTCCCCGTCGGTCGCCTGCGGCTGGCTTTCGAAGATGTCAAAATCCTTCTTCTCCGCCTTGTCCAAGTTGGCGTCGGTCGGCGCCGGGCGCTGGCTCGGCTCGCGGCGCAGGTCCCAGTTGCCGAACGGATCGTCCGCTGGCTTGGCGGCAGGCTTGGCCGCCGGGGCCGGACGGGAGGCCGTGCGCGCACCGCGGCCCGCCTCAACGGCGGCCTCGTCGATGCCCGTGGCAATCACGGTGACCACGACCTCGTCGCCGAGCTCCTCGTTGATCGAGGTCCCGAAGATGATGTTGACGTCGTTGGTCGCGGCCTGCGCCACGATTTCGGACGCGTCCTGGGCCTCAAACAAGGAGAGGTCCGGACCGCCGGTGATGTTCAGCAGCACCTGCTTGGCGCCGTCGATGGAGACCTCCAGCAGTGGGCTGGAGATCGCCTTCTTGGTCGCCTCGATGGTGCGGTTCTCGCCGGTGGCGGAGCCGATGCCCATCAGCGCGCTGCCCTGGTTGGCCATGACGGTCTTGACGTCGGCGAAGTCCAGGTTGACGTAGCCGGGGCTGGTGATCAGGTCGGAAATCCCCTGAACCCCTTGGCGCAGCACGTTGTCGGCGGCGTGGAAGGCCTCGAGCATCGGGGTCTTCTTGTCGACGATCTCGAGCAGGCGGTTGTTGGCGATGATCACCAGTGTGTCCACGACGTCTTTGAGCTGGGAGATGCCTTCGCTGGCGTTCTTGGCGCGGCGTGGGCCCTCGAAGGTGAACGGCCGGGTGACCACGCCGACGGTGAGCGCGCCCAGGTCCTTGGCAATCTTGGCGACCACCGGGGCGGCCCCGGTGCCGGTGCCGCCGCCCATGCCGCAGGTGACGAAGATCATGTCGGCGCCTTCAAGCGCCTGCTGGATGGCCTCCTCGGACTCCTCGGCGGCTTTTTGGCCGATGTCGGCGGTGGCGCCGGCACCCAGGCCGCGGGTGAGCTTCGGACCGATCTGAATCTTGGTTTCGGCGTTGGAGTTGGCCAGGGCCTGAACGTCGGTGTTGGCGGCGATAAACTCCACGCCCTTGACGTCCTCGGCAATCATGCGGTTGACCGCGTTGCCGCCGGCGCCGCCGACCCCGATGACCTTGATCACTGCCCCGGTGTCGTTTTGTGCATCAAGTGAGAATTCCATTGTCGTTCCTCCTAGGAAAATTCTTTATTATTCGAAGAAATTGCCGAAGAAGCGACGCAGTGCAGAAGGCTTCTTCTCTTTGGGCTCGGGTGCTTGCGGTTGCGGTGCCGCCTGGCTTGTCGCCGTGGCGGTGGTCTGGGTGGCCGCGGCCACCGGTGTCGGCAGGACCGCGGCGACCAGAATGTCGATGTCCGTCATCTTGGCCGCGGCGGTGATCAGGCCCAGCGCCTGGGTGAACGCCGGGTGGCGCAGCCCCATCTCGTCGGGCATGAAGCGTTTCACCGCCAGGGCCTGATCGCGGCCCTGGCTCAGGACGTCCTGGGCCAAGGCCTCGATGCCGGGCAGCGCGGTGGTGCCGCCGGTGATGACCACCCCGCCCGGCAGGTCCAGCGCCTTGGCCTGAGTCAACGCGCTGTGGAGCCGGTCAAAAATCTGGGTCATCCGCGCCTCGATGATCTCGGCGAGGTATTTCTCGGAGATCATCGCGGGCTCGGTCTTGCCGACCACGGTGACCGGGAAGCGGTTGCCCTCGGCGGCCGCCAGCGAGTCGGCGGTGCCGTAGTCGCGCTTGAGCTTCTCGGCATCCTTGAAGTCGGTGTTCAGCACCTGGGAGATGTCCTTGGTGACGTACTCCCCGCCTTCCGGATCGACCGCGGTGAACTTCAGCTTGTGGTCGTGAATCACCGCCGCGGTGGTTTGGCCGCCGCCGATGTCGATCAAAACGGTGCCGAAGTCCTGCTCGCCGTCGCTCAAGGCGACCTGCGCGGCCGCCAGCGGCGCGACGACCATGCAGCGGATGGTCAGGCCGGCCTTTTCGATCGCCTTTTTCGTGTTATGTAGGACCGTCTTGGGCACCGTGAACAGCAGACCGTGCATCTCCAGGCGCACCCCGACCATGTTGCGGGGGTCCTTGATGCCGTCGAAGCCGTCGACGATGAACTCGTCCGGTGTGAGCGAGAGGATCTCGCGCTCCGGTGGCAGGTTGCGGACCAAGGCCGCCGCGGCCACCGCGCGCACATCCGCGTCCTGAATCTCCTTGGACTGATCGCCGACCGCGATCATGCCGGTGACCGGCTCGATCTGCAGCGCGTTGGCCGGGACCCCGGCCACGACCTCGGAGATCTTAATCGACGCCTTCTCCTCCGCCTGGGCCACGGCCCCCTGGATGGCGCCCGCCACCTTGTCGATGTCGACGATCACGCCGCGGGACAAGCCCTCGGAACGCTGGCTGCCGACCCCAATCACGTTGAGGGACCCCTGCACAGACTCGGCCACGATGACCTTGATCGACGTTGTCCCGATGTCAAGACCGACGTATAAGTCGCGATTTCCCATGTCGACCGAACCTCCTTTACCAATCGTTATTGTTCTATGATAAATATGACTAGTCCAAGTTTACCACAGGGGCGGTTAGTTCGTACCCCGTCAATTCAGCAAACCCAATGAAAAATTGAATATTCTGCCGTTTATTTCGCGTAGGGGGTGAAAAACGCGCCCACCTCGAGGTCCACGGTCCCCTTCGTCTTCACCTGCGCCACGATGGCCGGGTAGTAGCTGATCTTCTTAGCCACCGTGCGCGAGTCCGCCACCACCGTGTTGCCGTCGGTCATGGTCAGGGTGATCTGGTAGGGATTGCCCCCGCCGCGCGTCGCCTTGACCTCGCTGACCGTCCGGCGCACCGCCGCCGGGAACTTGCGCACCGCCTTGGCCAAGCTGGTCGCGGCCTTGGCGTCAAAGCCGGTGAACACCGGGTAGTTGTTGACCGGCGTCGCCGTGCTGTCTTGCATCAGCGCGCCGTTTTCGAGGATCAGGCGGTAGCGTCCCTTCTGCTGCACGTAGCCGACCGGGGTGTACTCCTTGACGTGAAGCACCACGCGGTTCAGGCCGCTGACGCTCACCGAGACTTGGCGCAGCTCCGGCACTTGGCGCGCGATCCGCTTCAGGAAGTCGCGGCGGTGCAGCTGCATTCCCAGGATGGTCTTGGCGTCGTCCAGCTTGCTGGCATCGATCACCGACTGGATCGGCACGTTGGTCGTGCCGGTGACGGACACCGAGGCGACGCGCGCCCACGGCGACACCATGTAGCCGAAAAACGCCAGCAGGATCACCAGCGGCGTCAGCACCAGCGCGAGGTTGCGCTGGCGGTGTCTGGCCCGCAGCTGGCTGACCGCCGGCAGCTTGAGCTTCGCCGCCTTTTTTTTGGCCCGCGCCTGCTTGGCCTGGTAGGCCTCCCAAGGCGTGAGCGGGTCTTGCTCAGGCTTTCGTCTGCCCACGCCTAACACCTCACTTACGTCTAATTCTTCTCGATCACTTGGTGCAACACCGCGATCAGGTCATCCCCCGCGGTCGGGGTGCCCAAAGCCTTGGCCGCCTTGGCCATCTGCAACAGCCTTGGATCGTCTTGCATCAGCTCGATGATCGTGTCGGCGAACTGCGCGTCAAGCTCCGGCTCGGTGATCACCAGGGCCGCCCCCTGGTCCGCCAGCGCGTGCGCGTTGACGAACTGGTGGTTATGCGTCACGTTCGGGCTGGGAATCAGCACGCTCGGCAGCCCCAGCGCCGTCAGCTCCGCGAGGCTGGTGGCCCCGGAGCGGCCGATCACCAAGCTGATGTCCGGCAGGATGCCCGGCATGTCGTCGACGTACGGCACGACCTGCACGTTGGCCGGCAGCGTCGCCGGCAGCTGGGCCTTGATGCGCTCGTAGTGCACGCTGCCGGTGACGAACAGGGTCTGAAAGTCCGCCTTGCCGAAGGCGTCAAGCGCGGCGAGTGCGGCCTGGTTGATCTTCGGCGCGCCGCGGGAGCCGCCGAAAATCAAAAGCGTCCGGCGCTTCGGGTCCAGCCCGAAGTCCGCCAGGCGGTCATTGGGCTTGAGGCCCGCGACCTGCTGAGCCCGCGGGTTGCCGGTGATCACGACCTTCTTGGCCGGAAAACTGGCGGCGACCTCCGGGAAGGTGATCGCAATCTTGGTCACGAAGCGCGCCAGGAACTTGTTGGTCACCCCGGCCACGGAGTTCTGCTCGTGAATCACCGTCGGGATGTGCAGCTGCGTGGCGGCGAACAGGACGCCCGCGGACACGTAGCCACCGGTGCCGACCACCACGTCGGGCTTGAACGCCCGCAGCAGCTGCTTGGCCTTTTTCAGCGAGGCGAGAAACAGGCGCACGGTCTGCACGTTCTCAAGCGTCAGGCGGCGCCTAAAGCCCTGAAGCTCCAGGGTCTCGAACGGAATGCCGGCCTTGGGCACGATTCGGCTCTCCAGCCCCTTGGCCGTGCCGACGTACAGCACCGCTTCCAGCTGGCCGGTCGCCTTGAGCCGCTCGATCAAAGCCAGCGCCGGGTAGATATGCCCGCCGGTGCCGCCACCGGAAATCATCAGTCGCATCTCAGTTCTCCTTTTTTGCGTAAGCCTCGACGGCGGCGATGAACAGGTCGCCGCGCGTCTCGAAGTTCGGGTACTGATCCCAGCTGGCCGCGGCCGGCGACAGCAGGATCACGTCGCCCGGCTGGCTGGCCGCAAAGGCCAACGGCACCGCCGTCTGCACGTCCTGGGTCACCTCGACCGGCACGCCGGCCGCCTTGGCGACGTCGACCAGCAGCGGTGCGGTCTCGCCGAAGACGATCAGATGGCGCACGTGCGCCTTGACCAAGGGAATCAGGTCGGCCATGGACAGCTTGCGGTCAAGGCCGCCGGCAAGCAGCACCTCCGGCTGGCTGAAGGCCTCAATGGCCACCGTCGCGGCCTCCACGTTGGTCGCCTTGGAGTCGTTGTACACCTTGCGGTCGGCCACCGTCTGCACGTACTGAATGCGGTGACGTACCCCGGTGAAGCGGCTCAGCACCGCCTTGATCGCATCGTCGGGCACGCCGGACAGCTTGGCCGCCGCGATCGCCGCCAGCGCGTTTTCAATGTTGTGCTCGCCGGGAATCTGCAGGTCGGCGGCCGCCATGATCGGTTGGCCGTCGAAGCACAGGTCGCCGTCAGTCAGGGTCGCACGGGCCCCGGCCGCGCCGAGGCGCGAGAACGGCACGATGGTCGCCTTGCTCTTCTTGGCCAGCTCGTGCATCTCCGGCAGGTCCCAGTTCATGATGAAGTAATCGTCTTTCGTCTGGTTCTGGGTGATGTGCATCTTGGCCGCCACGTAATGCGCGCGGTCGCCGTGGTAATCCAGGTGTGCCTCGTAGATGTTGGTCAGCACTGCGATGTGCGGGTGCAGCGTGGTGGTGCCGACCAGCTGAAAGCTCGACAGCTCGGCGACGATGGTGTCGCCGGCCCCCGCCTTTTGCGCAACGGCGGAGACCGGGATGCCGATGTTGCCGGCGTCGTAGGCGTGCCCACCCAGGTTGGCCTCGTTGAGCATCAGCCCGATCAGCGTGGTGGTCGTCGTCTTGCCGTTGCTGCCGGTGATGCCAATCCACGCCGCATCGGAGACCTGAAAGGCCAGCTCCGGTTCGGTGATGATCGGAATGTGGCGCTCCTGCGCGCGCTGGACCATCGGGTTGCTGTAGGGAATGCCCGGGTTCTTGACCATCAGCGCGAAGTCCTCGTCGAGCAGCTCAACGGGGTGGCTGCCGGTGATCACGCGGATGCCCTCGGCCAACAGCGCCTGGGCGTCCTTGTTGTCGTCGAAGTCCTTCTTGTCGTTGACGGTGACCAAGGCCCCCAGGCGGTGGAGCAGCTTGGCGGCGTTGACGCCGCTTTTGGCCAGGCCTAAGACGAGAACCTTCTTGTTTTGGTACGAGGTGATCTGTTTCATTATTGAACTGATCTTCTTTCTACATGAATAGTAACAGGTACAAGGCGCTGGCCACCGCACCGGTCAGCCAGAAAACAATGTCGATGCGCCACTCGGACCAGCCCGACATCTCGAAGCTGTGGTGAATCGGCGTCATCTTGAACACGCGCCGGTGGAAGAAGTGGTGCACGAACACCTGAATCATGACGCTGGCGGTTTCGGCGACGAACACGATGCCGATCAACAGCAGCGACCACGGCCGGTTCAGCAGCAGTGCCACCACCGCGAGCATCCCGCCGAGCGCGAGGCTGCCGACGTCGCCCATGAAGATCTTGGCGGGCTTGTGGTTGAACAGCAGGAAGCCGATCATCGCGCCGATGGTGACCAGGCAGAGGATCAGGACGTCGGTGCGGTCCTGGCGCACCGCGATGATCGCGTAGCTGCCGAAGGCCACGATGTTCAGCCCGGCGCACAGGCCGTCGATGCCGTCGCTCAGGTTAACCGCGTTGGAGAAGCCGACCAGCCAAAACATCGCGAACACGACGTAGACCCAGGCGATGTTCAGGCTGCCGACAAGCGGCAGCGCCAGCGTGTGCGGGAAGCCCTCGTGGAAGTAGGCGACCAGAAAGACCGCCGCGCCGGCCAGCTGGCCGAGAAGCTTCTGCCAGGCCCGCAGCCCGAGGTTGCGCTTTTTGACCACCTTGATGAAATCATCGAAGAAGCCAAGCGCCGCGTACAGCGCGAGGACGAACAGCCCGATCAGCAGGCTGACGGTCAGCTGGTTTTGCCACCAGCCGGTGAACAGGGCCGCGACAATGATGGCAACGACCAGAATCAGGCCGCCCATCGTCGGCGTGCCGTTCTTCTTGGCGTGCCACTTCGGGCCGATTTCGCGGATCGTCTGGCCTTCCTTGCGCATGCGCTGGTAGCCGATGAACAGCGGCATGGCGATCACCGTGATGGCAAAGGCGATCACCATCGGGATCAACATCTGTGTGAATTGCATTATCCTACCCCATTACTTAGTATTGGCGAACGTGACGGTGACGGGATCGTCGCCCAGCAGCGCCCCGCTGGCCAGGCTTTGGTGACTCGCGTACCCCGTGCCGCTCAGTTTGAATTTTTTACCAGTCAATTGTGCTAATTTTAACACATCACTCTTGGACCAGCCAGACACGTCGGGCATGGTCATCGCGCCGTTGGTCAAAAGCAGCACGCGGGCGCCGGTCAAGGCCGCGGTCTTGGCCTGCGGCAGCTGCGCGACCACGCGGTTGCCGGTGCCGACCACCGCCGCGGCGAGCTTGGCCTCCGTCACCGCCGTCTGCGCGGTGGCGACGGCGTCGTTGGTCACCGCGGGCACGGTCGCCTGGGTGCTGGCACCGCTGGCCGCGGTGCTGGCGTCAAGCGCAAGCGCCCGCTTCAACAGCGGTTGGAAGACCTGGTTGATCTTGGTGGCGATCGGCACCTCGACGTTCTTTTGCGACTGCTGCAGGGTCACGTAGACGATGTACTTCGGGTTGCTGGCCGGGGCAATCGCCATCACGCTGTGCAGCGCGTTGTCGCCCTCGGTCACGTAGCCCTTGCCGTCCGCGCGCGGAATCTGCGCGGTCCCGGTCTTCATCGCCATATCGACGCCCTTGATCGCGTACGGCGCCCCGGTGCCGTAGTCCTCGGTGACAACCTTGCGCATCGCGTCGAGCACCTGCGTTGCGGTGTTCGCACTGATCGGCTGGCCGACCACGCGGCGCTTGTAGGTGGTCACCTTGCCGGTCTTGGACACCGTCTTCTTGATCAGCCGGGGCTGGATCATCGTGCCGCCGTTGGCAATCGCCGTCGTCGCCTGCAGCATCTGCATCACATTGACCGAGATGCCCTGGCCAAAGGAGATGTTCAGCCGCTGCAGCGGGTTTTTAAGCGAGTACGTGCCGGCGTTCTCGTTGGGCAGCGCGACGCCGGTGGCCTCCGCGAAGTGGAAGGCCTTGAGGTACTTGGCCTCGTTGGCCTCGCCGAGCTCTTGCTCGATGCGCACCATCCCGGTGTTGCTTGAGCGAGTGAAGGCCTGGCTTAGCGGAATGCTGCCCCAGCCCTCGCCGTCGTTCCAGTCGGCCACCGTGCCGCCGGCCACCTTGATGCGGCCGGACTGGTAGTACTCGTCCGGGCGGTAGGTGCCGGCCTCGATGGCGCTGGCCAGGGTGACGATTTTCATGACCGAGCCGGGCTCGTAGACGTCCTCGACCAGCGCGTTGCGCCAGGAGGTCAGCCCCTCGCGCGTGCTCGGGTCGAAGGTCGGCCGGGAGCTTGCGGCCAGAATCTCGCCGGTCTTGGCGTTCATCAGCACCGCGTTGAGCACCTTCGGCCGGTACGCGGTGGCGACCTTGGTCATCAGGGTCTCGAGGTAGGACTGCAGGCTGGCGTCCAAAGTCGTGGTGACCGAACCGCCGTTGACCGCCTGCTTGACCTTGGTCTTGGCCTGCGGCAGCTTGAAGCCGTACACATCGTACTGCGAGCTGGTGTAGCCGTCGGTGCCGGACAACAGCGTGTTGAACTGCTGCTCAAGCCCCATCACCCCAACCAGCGGGTTCTTGGTGCTGTTGTCCTTGGGCGGCGTGGCCAGGCCGATGGTGTAGCTGGCGAAGTCGCCGTTGGGGTACAGGCGCGACGGGCTGTCGGTGAAGCCGATGCCGGTCAGCTTGGCGGCCTCGATCTGGTTTTTGATCGCCAGCGACAGGCCGCGGCCTGCCTTGCCGAACTCGACCTGGTACGGATTGCCCTTGGGGTTGAGGTAGGCCAGAATCTGCTTTGCGGTCAGCGGCAGGTACTTGGCCAGCACCTGCGCGGTCTTGGCCTTATCCGTGACGTAGAGCTTGGTCTTGCCGTCCACGTTGGCCTTGCCGTCCGTCGTCTTTTTGCTCAAAACGGCGTAGAGGGTGTATGTATTGGCGTCCTCCGCAATCACGCTGCCGTGACGGTCGTAGATGGCACCGCGCTTGGCGGGCAGCACGGCATCGCGGTGGTACTGGTTGTTGCGGTAGGTCTTCAGGTCCTTGGAGTCGATGCTGCCGCCCAAGGCGACATACGCAAAACGACAAACGAATGCAAGACCGATGGCCGCAGTCAGACCAATCAGCAGAATGCCGAAAAGCTTGCGGTTGAACTCGGGATGTCTCGCATTCGTTTGTCGTCTGGAAAAAAGTTTTTTCATTGATTCGTCACACGCTTGATGTTGCCCTCGATCACGGTGAAGCCGTGGGCCTTGGCAAAGTTCTCGAGCCGGCTAGAGTTGGACAGCTCCCCCACCGTCTGCTTGGCGTCCGCGACGCCCTGCTGCTGGGTGGTGGTTTCGCGCTGAACCGTCTGGTAGGTGCGGTTGAGCCCGGCCAGCTGCATCGTGGTTGTCAGGTAGCCGAGCGCAAACACCATCACAGCCAGGCCGCAGAGGCAGGTCAGCAGCCGTTCAAGCGGGCTCAGCGCCAGGCGCTTCTTGGGTGCGGGCTGAGCGGTTGGCGTCGGGGTCGGCACCACAGTCGGCCGCGGCTGGGGCTGAATGGCGGGCTGGGCGTAATCCAGCTGCCGTGCGGTACTATCCTGCATGAACGTCACCTTCCTTATCAAGCTTTTCAATCACGCGCAGCTTGGCGCTGTGCGCGCGGTGGTTGGCCGCAAGCTCCGCCTCATCGGGCAGAATCGGCTTGCGAACCGGAAGAACGAAGTCGGGCGTCAGCCCCGCCGGCACCACCGGCAGGTCGCGCGGCAGATCCGGCAAGGCGGTCGCCTCGCGAAACATCGTTTTGACCAGCCGATCCTCCAGGGACTGAAACGTGATCACGCTGATGCGCCCGCCCGGCGCCAGCAGCGTCAGGGCGGCGGTCAGCGAATCCTCCAAGGCGGAGAGCTCGTCGTTGACGGCGATGCGCACCGCCTGGAACACGCGCTTGGCCGGGTGGCCGCCGGTGCGTCGTGCCGCGGCCGGAATCCCGGCCTTGATCAGCTCGACCAACTCGAACGTGGTCTCGATCGGCTTCTCTGCCCTAGCCCGCTCAATCTGGCGGGCAATCGGCTTGGCGAATTTTTCCTCGCCGTAGCGGCTGAAGATGCGCACCAGGTCCTGGAACGACCAGTCGTTGATTACCGTGCGGGCCGTCAGCGCCTGGCTCTGGTCCATGCGCATGTCCAGCGGTGCGTCGAAGCGGTAGCTGAATCCGCGCTTGGAGTCGTCGAACTGCGGCGAAGACACGCCGAGGTCGTACAGGATGCCGTCGACCTGCGTCACGCCGCGCTCGGCCAGCGCGTCCTTGATGGCTCTGAAGTTCTTATGTATGAGGTGCAGGTTGGGCCGGTCGCCGAGCGTCGCCTCAACCGCGGTGATGGCGGCTGCGTCCTGATCGAAGGCGTACAGCTGGCCGGTGGTTAGTGCGTCCAGGATGCGCCGGGTGTGGCCGCCGCGGCCCAGGGTGCAGTCGACGTAGGTGCCGGTGGGTTGAATGGCCAGGGCGGCCGTGGCCTCCTTGAGCAGCACTGTTTCGTGTTTGAATTCTGTCATTTTACAGTCCAAAGTCCATTAGATTTTCGGAAATGTCATCGAAGTTGGCCTCGGCGTCCGTGGCGAAGCTCTCCCACTTCTCGTCGCTCCAGATTTCGATGCGGTTGGCAACCCCCACCAGCGTGCAGCCCTTCGTCAGGTCTGCGTGGGCAATCAGGGGCTTGGGGAGGTTGATGCGCCCCTGGCGATCGAGCTCACACTCGGTGGCCGCGGAGTACAGAAACCGGGTGAAGGTGCGGGCCTCCTTGCGGGTCAAAGGCAGCGTCGCCACCTTCTCCTGCAGCTTCTCCCACTCCGCCTCCGGGTAGCCGAAGAGGCAGCCGTCCATGCCGCGGGTGAGCACGAAACTCGCACCCAGCTGCTCGCGAAATTTGGCCGGAATGATCAGCCGGCCCTTCGCATCGATGCTGTGATGAAACTCACCCATCAACATGGCGACACCTCCCCTGATATTGTTATTTTCAGTCTACCACATCCCCCCACAATCCACCACACAACTTCCCAAAATGCCCGCACAAAACTGTTGTTCGCCCTCTATAACGTTCGGCCGCCTTTTTGACCCGGCCGGCTTCCCGCGAGCGTGGCCCGCACCAAGCCCGCCGCGACGCCAAAAAGCCCCCGTGCCGCAGGCGGCACGGGGGCTAGGTTCGTTCAATTCGTCTGAGGTGGGGCGCCGGCCCAGTTTTCGGGTGTCTGGGTGCGTCGTGGTGGCGCAGTGGGGCCTCGGCCCTGCTCAGCGCATGATCAGGCCCGTCACCCACCAAGCCGTGGTGGCGAGCAGCCAGGTGCGGGAGAGCCAGTGGGCGTACACCGGAATAATCAGGTCGTAGTCGCGGCTGACCCGGTCGATCACCAACAGGATGGCGATGGCGACCGCACAGAACAGCTCAAGCCAGATCAGGTTCTGGGTGGCGGCGGTCTGCGCCAGCCACGCGGCCAGCAGGTTGAAGCCGGTGGCGGTGAAGTAAAATAGGTTGTTGCTGAAGCGGAAGACCAGGCTGGCCACGACGAAGGCCCAGCCGACCACCGGTAGAATATAGATCAGAAGCGTTTCCATGTCGCCCTCCCGTCAAAGCGCCGCGTGCGCGCGTTCTCCTTATCTTACCAGATTTTGATTTGCCCCAGGCACCAAAAACGGTTAAACTGATAAAAAAGACAAAGGTGGTGGGACAGTGAAGCAGAAGAAAACCAAGTTTTGGTACATTACCCACATCGCCGCTTGGGCCATGCTCGTCGTCACGGTCTTCGGCGCAATTGCCGCGGCATTCGCAGCCTTTTAGCCGCCTCACCGACCTAGGGTGATTGCTCGCCCACAGACACAAAAAGTGGTTCACACCATCGTGTGAACCACTTTTTGTGTCCAAAGCCAAACGCCGCGCGCTTAGTCCATCACTTGGTTTTAGGCCGCGTGGCCCAGCCCCACCGTGCGCTTAGGCACGAAGAGCTGCTTGACGCTGGTGACCAGGACCGTGACCACGATCAGTGCGACCAGGCCGGACGCGATGGCCGAGCCACCGTTGATGGCCAGGGAGTACAGCCAAGCCGGCATACCCTTGGGCGCGTAAGAACCCCAGAATACCCAGCCGGCCAGGAAGTGGCAGAAGTACTTCGCCACCGTGCCCAGCACCACCGCGGCCCACGCGTAGCCGAAGACGCGGCCCAGCTGGCCGTCCTTGATTGCTGTCTGCAGCCGACCGGCGAAGATGCCGCCGAGCCCCGCCACGGCAAAGGCAATCGGGTACTCCAGCATGCCCTGGACGACATTCAAAAACGACCCTTCGCTGAAGCCGATCAGCAGGAGATCGAGGACCCCCCAAGTCAGCCCGGCCGCCATGCCGGCGCCAGTGCCGCGCCGAAGCGCCAGCACCGTGATGGGAATGATGCCGTAGCTCATCTCGACGGACGAGATCCCGGTTTTGTGCGGAATGTACTCCAGCGCCATGGCGAACGCCGCAATCACGGCGATTTCAACGAGGATCAACAGCTTGTCAGAATTCTTGGACAACAAAAAGACCTCCTAGGTGATTTCCCTACCACAAAGAAGGTCGACAAGTCGACGTTCACAATCCCTACGCTCGTATTAACGAACAGGTTCGAAGGGTCTGGGTCTCCCCACTCTCAGCCAATGGCTCCCCTTTGTGACGGTTCCTCACAGATTTAATTGACATCCTTATATTAACAGGTCACCCCGGAATTGCAAATCTCCGGTCTGTCTGAAAACGTATCCGAATTAGTCATTCGGGGCTAGACACATCCCCCGGCAGCGTCGCCTAAAGGATCGGTGCCAGGAGCCGAGACAGCTCCTCGGCCAGCCGCGTGCGCCGCGGCTTCACCTTGGCCATCGCGTGGGTGTAGCGCAGCGCCCTTTCCGTGTCCGCCGTGAACTGTGTCGCTGCCGCAACCGCCAGTTTCTCATCGTAGACGAAGGCGGCAACCTCGAAGTTCAGCCGGAAGCTGCGGATGTCGAGGTTGGCCGTGCCAGTGACCAGATACCGCGAATCCACCACCATCAGCTTGTTGTGCAGGAACCCATCATGATAGTAGTAAATCTTGGCGCCGCGCTTCACCAGCTGGTCCAGGTAGTAGCGCGTCGCCCGCGCCATCAGCGGCTGCGCGGTGGTTTTGGGCACCATGATGCGCACGTCGATACCGGCGTTGGCCGCGATGGCCAGCGCGTCCAGCAGGCTTTCGTCCGGCACGAAGTACGGACTTTGAATCCAGATGCTGTGCTTGGCCATCGCAATCAGGCGCAGGTACCCGAGCTTGATCGCCTCCAGCGGCTGCTCCGGCCCCCCGGACACCACCTGCATCGTGACCGTACCCTTCGGCTCGGCCTTGGGGAAGTACGCGTGCGAAAAGTGGGCCTTCTTCACCCTGGCCGCGGTGTTCCAGTCCATGAAAAACCGCGCCTGAAGCGCCGCCACCGCCTCGCCGGCGACGGCCAGCGCCGTGTCGCGCGTGACGGCCACTCGCTTGGGGGATTGACCGATGTCAAAGCCGCCGAGAAAGCCTTGGCGGCCGTCGATCACCACCAGCTTGCGGTGGTTGCGGAAGTTGATGCGCGGGTTCGCCCGCCCCAGCCGGGTGGCGAAAAACGGCGTCACCATGCCGCCGGCGGTGCGCAGCGGCTGCCAAAACGCCGCGGTCAGCCGGTGCGAGCCGAACGGATCGTACAGCACCCGCACCCGCACGCCGGCTCGGGCCTTTTCGGCCAGCAGGTCCCGCAGCGCCAACCCGGTCGCGTCCGGCTCAATGGTGTAAGCCTCGATGTGCACGTGGTTGAGCGCACCAGACACCGCCGCGAACAGCCTGGCGTTGAAGGCCGCACGCGTCACAATCAGGTCGGCGGCGTTGCCGGTGGTCACCAGCGCGTCGTCGGCCACGAGCAGCGCGCGCACCAGCTCGGGCACCCCAACCGTCGCCTCCCCCTGACCGATCAGACCCTGGCCGCGGGCAATCGCCTCCTGCTGGCCGGCGACCGCTTGATCGATGCCCAGCCGCTGCTGGCTCGCCAGGTCCCGCAGCTTGCGCGCCGACAGCTTGCGCCCAAACAGCCAGTACAGCCCGAACCCCACCACCGGGATCAACAGCAGCACCAGCAGCCAGCCCCAGGTGGCGGAGATGTCTCGGGGCTGGCGAAACACGGTGATCAACGCGACCAGCGCGTTGACCCCCACCACGCTCCACAACACGACGCCAAGCCACATGATCATCCCTCCCTCCGTATGCCATCATTATACACGCCGGGCGCAAGCCGCGCCCACGCAACCGCCGGGACGGTGTCAGCCAAGGGCCGCAGCGCCACGGCCTGCCGGGCGCAGCCGCATCAGCCCCCGGTTGCAGCGTGCAGGGTCCGAACGCAAAACAGGCGCACCGTTGTCGGTGCGCCTGCTTGTGAATGAACAACACGACTCAGTTGCCGGTGCCGAACCACTTGGCCTGCAGCTTGGCGATGGTGCCGTTTTGCTCCAGCACCTTGAAGCCCTCGTTGATCTTGGCCTTGAGTGTGGTTTCGGACTTGCGCATCCCGACGGCGAAGGCCTCGGAGTCGAAATCCCCGGTCAGGATGCGGTACGACTTGGGATCCTTTTGGTGTGCCACGTAGTACCGGGCGTACACCTCATCCATGAAAATGCCCTGGATGCGGCCCGCGTTCAGGTCGAGGAAGGCCTCGTTGAACGTGTCGTACAGCACCGGCTCCTGGTTCTTGATGTAGCGCTTGAGCAGCCGCGGCTGGGCGTCCAGCGCCGCGGCGCCGCTGGAGCCGGTCTGCACGCCCAGGCTCTTGCCCGTCATGTCGCTGAGCTTGGTCACGCCGTCTTTGACCTTGGTGACCAGGATCTGGTGGTTGACCAGGTAGTCGGCAGAGAAGGCGACCTGCTTTTTGCGCTCCGGGGTGACCGAGTAGCCGTTCCAGATCAGGTCAATGGTCTGGTTCTTCATCTCGGTTTCCTTCATCGACCACTCAATCGGCTGAAAATCGGCCTTGATGCCGTACAGCTTGAAGACGGCGCGGGCCAGGTCGATGTCGTAGCCGGCCAGCTGCCCGTTCTTCTGGCGAAAACCCATCGGGACGAACGTGTCGTCCAGGCCAATCACGACGCGCTTGTCCTGCTTGATGCGCGGCCAGGAGTCGGCCGCCTTCGTGCGCGCGCACCCCGCGGCGGCCACCAGGGTCACCAGGAGCGCGAGCACGGTCCAAAAGCGCTTGGTCATTGGGCGTCACCCCCGAACTTCGCGACGGTGAACGTCGTGTCCGCGACGCTTTCGGCAAAGCCCATGTCGTGGGTCACCACCACCTGGGTCATGCCCTGTTCCTTCACGCGGTTGATCAGGTTGGCGACGCTTTGGCGCAGGTTCGGGTCAAGCGCGGACGTCGGTTCATCGTACAGCAGAATCTGCGGGTTCAGCGCCAGCGCGCGGGCGATGGCGACGCGCTGCTTTTGGCCGCCCGACAGCGAGAACGGGTAGGCGTCCGCCTGGTCGGCCAGGTCGAGCCGGTCGAGCAGGTCGCGGGCCGC
Source organism: Lacticaseibacillus kribbianus (assembly GCF_020180945.1). Taxonomy (GTDB): domain Bacteria; phylum Bacillota; class Bacilli; order Lactobacillales; family Lactobacillaceae; genus Lacticaseibacillus; species Lacticaseibacillus kribbianus. The sequence goes on from NZ_JAIPUL010000001.1 coordinate 1,067,921, forward strand.
CTTTGCCGCCTCCGCCGCGCCCTGGCCCTGAAGCGTCGGGGCCAGGGTGATGTTTTTGAGCACGGTCAGGTTCGGGAACAGCTCGAAGCCCTGGAACACGACCCCGATGACGCCGTCCTTGCGCAGGTGGGCCGGCGTGGTCGGCTGCCCGTTCCAGAGGAACTCGCCGGCGTCCGCCGGGGTGAGCCCGGCGATGATGCGCAGCAGCGTGGTTTTGCCCGCGCCGGACGGGCCGACGATGGCCAGGGTCTTTTGGTCGGCGATGGTCAAAGACAGGTTGTCCAGGATGACCTGGTCGTTGAAACGCTTGGAAACATTCTTGAGTTCTAACATAATGGTGTGCCCTCCCCGGCTACTTGAAGTACGCGAACGACTTTTCGATGCGGCGCTGAGCGAAGGTCAACACCAGCGTCATCAGCAGGTAGATTACCCCGACCAAGGCCAGCGGCAGCAGCGTGACGTCGCGCGCGGTGGCGATGTTGCCTGCCCGCAGCAGGTCGCCCAGCCCGATGACGTACACCAGGCTCGAGTCCTTGACCAGGTTGATCACCTCGTTGCCCATGGACGGCAGAACAATCTTGAGCACCTGGGGAATCACCACGTAGCGCAGCGTCTGCCAGCGCGTGAGGTTCAGCACCGTCGCGGCCTCGAACTGGCCGGTGGCGACGGCGCCGAAGCCCCCGCGGTAGATCTCGGCGAAGTAGGCCGCGTAGTTCAGCACGAAGGCGAAGATGGCGGCGTTGAAGCGGTCAAACACGATGCCGATCAGCGGCAGTCCGTAGAAGACGAAGATCAGCTGCAGCAAAAGCGGCGTGCCGCGGAACAGCCAGACGTACGCCTCGATGATCGCCTTGAGGCACTTGAAGAACCACTTCTTGAGCCAAAACTCGCCGGGCTGATCCCGATGCATCAGACCGACCGACAGGACCATGCCCAGCGGGATGGACCCAACCAGCGTGAGGGCAAAGACCCCAAGCGTCATCTTGGTGCCGGCGAGCAGCGCCGGTAAAATCGAGATCATGTAAGCCATAGTGATTCCTCCTAAAATGTGTGCCTCAGCGGCAGGTCAACCAGCATTCAAAACCGGAGCGGTGTGCGCCCCCGAACCGCAACGCCGGCGAAACGCCAAAAAGCGCCCTCCCATCCGTCACGGATAAGAGGACGCTTCTGCGTGGTGCCACCTCAGTTCGCCGGCGCGTCACCACGCCGACCTCACGTGGTCAATAAGCTATGGCACCAAAGAGCGCCCCCACACAGCATCTGCTGTATGAGGGCGCATCGCGCGGTACCACCTCATGCTCGCCGCCCTGTCACCAAGGCGGCCTCACATGGTCTTATTGACCACAGCGATAACGAGCTCAACCGGCCCGGCCTACTGACTTTCAGCGGGGCACTCGTGGATGTGAGGGGCAAGGATCAGCATCCGGCTTTCACCGTTCCGGACTCGCTAAGGCGTTTCGCTTGCCACATTTCCACTCAACGTTTTGAATGATTGGTTAAAGAATACTCACCGAATTGCCACTTGTCAACCCTGCCGGTGAAATAATCTGGCCCAAAAGCCAACTTTTTTCTGCTCGAGCGTCATCAGTGGCACCGATTCGCCGAGCAGCCGGCGCGCGATGTTGCGGTAGCCCAGGCTGGCCGGGTCGTCCGGATCCATCACGATGGTCTCACCCTTGTTGGAGCTTGCGATGACCCCGTCGTCGTCGACGATGATGCCCAAGAGGTCGATGCCCAGGTGCTTGGTGATCTCGTCGACGTCCATCGCGCGGCCGTCCGCCATCATGTGCGTGCGGATGCGGTTGATCACCAGGCGCGGCGGAAACACCATGTCGCGCTGCTCCAGCAGGCCGACGATGCGATCCGCGTCGCTGACCGCGCTGATCTCCGGGGTGGTGACGACGATCGCGCCGTCCGCGCCCTCGACCGCGTTGCGGAAGCCCTGCTCGATGCCCGCCGGCGAGTCGAGAATCAGCCAGTCGAACTCCGGCCGCAGCTCGTCGACGATGCTTTGGACCTGCGCCGGCGTCAGCGCGTCCTTCTCCGCGTTTTGCGCCGCGGGCAGCACGTACAGCAGGTCGTCGAAGCGCTTGTCCTTGATCAGCGCCTGGTGCAGCTTCGCCCGCCCGGTGGTCACATCGACGATGTCGTAGATGATGCGGTTGGACAGCCCCAGCACGACGTCGAGGTTGCGCAGGCCGATGTCAAGATCGAGCAGGCAGACGCGCTTGCCCTGAAGCGCGAGCGCCGTGCCGATGTTGGCAGTGGTCGTGGTCTTGCCGACACCACCCTTGCCCGAAGTCACCACTAATGCGTTTCCCATCACAATTCCTCCAGTTTCCGGAAAATCCGGGGCCGCAGCTGCGCCAGCTTGCCCAGCTCGCCGTGCTCCAGAATGTGCAGATCGTTGATGTAGCTGGTCGTCTGCGGACCGTACGTGTTCTTGTCGATGATCTCGACCGTGTCTGCGATGCGAATCTGCCCCGCCTGGCTGATGTCACCGGCGATGATCGCGCCCTGGTCGCCGGCCGAGCCGGCAATCAAAAGCCCCGCGGCACTGCCCATGACAAAAATGCTCCCGGTGGCCTTCAGCGTGCCGGAGCGGTGCAGCGTGCCGACGAACAGCACGTCGCCCTGCACCTCCTCCACCTGTCCGGAGCGGATGATGCCGCCCACCAGGTGCACACTTTGGGTCGCCACCCGGGCCAGCAGCGGTCCGACCAAGTCGACCTCCGCGTGGATGGTCTTGACCGTGAAGCGCGGGAACTGGTCGAACACCGCCTGAATCGACGCCACCGCGTCATCGGATAGCCGGCGGTCCCCGGTTTCAAGCGCGAAGTCGATATCGCCCTCCGGCGTGTCGCCGGCCAGGCGCGTCAACAGCGTCTGCAGCTCGGCCGTGATGTCGGTAATCGACGCCCAATCCGCCAGCTGCAGTTCGAATCCCGCCTTGCGCCCCTTCAATGTGACTGCGTCCAAGTTTCCACCTCGTCTCCTCGCCGCTCGGGCGAAGTCTTTCTTACATTATCGCACAAAGCCCAGAGTGAGACAAAAGCCATTTGGCCGCCGGGCCGGCCTCTCGCTTGGGATTAACAAGTGTCAATGGCCGCGCGCCGACGCCTCCAGACGCCCCGCGTTAGACGATTCATCTCGCGAAAAACGCCGTGCGCCGCCCTAGGTTTCGTCGGGCTGCGCCCTAGTCACAAAAATAGCCGCTGCGCAGCGGCTATGCTACTCCTTGGACAGGCTCAGCATCGTGATGAGCCAGTAAATCGGCATGAACCAGTAATTGTAATCCGCAAAGCGGAACCAGACCATGAAGCCAAACAGCACCGGCAGGCACAAGCTGTACCACCACGGCAGGTGGCCCTTCGCCAGCCAGCGGCCGATCAAAACGGCCAGAATCATGTTGATCAGGATGAACAGCAGTGCGAGGCGGTAAGCCACCTTCACGTGACCGAGCGTGAAGAGCCACGGCAGCACCATGGTTGCCGTGATGCTTAACATGATGATGCGGCCACGATAGGAACGTAACCAGGCCAGTATAGTCGTCATTAAGTCGTCTCCCTGCAGTTGTCCGGCCTAGGCCCGACAAGAATTGTGGCAACCGGCGCGGGCCGCCGGTCGCACCCGCCGCCAAAACACGGCGTCACTTTCTCCCAGTTTAGCACTTTCCGCACAAGCATTCAGCCGCAAATTACTGCCGGCAGGCCGAACTGCACGCCAAAACGCGCCGCGCAGGCCTGCAATCGGCCCTCACTCGGTCGGCCGCGCGGCACTCAGCGCGAACCAGTCCCCGCGCTGCAGCCGCGTCGTCACTTCCAGCCCACTGGCCGCAAGCGCCGCCTCGACGGCCGCCAGCTGGTCGTGAAAAATGCCACTGAGAAGCACGGTGCCGTGCGGGGCCAGCCGTGCCGGCACTTGGGGAATCAGCGGCAACAGCACCTCCGCGAGAATGTTGGCGACGATCAGGTCGGCCTGATTCGTGATGCCGGTCAACAGATCGTTGGCCGCAACCGTGATGCCGGAGACGCCCGGGTTGAGCGCCAGATTTTTCTCGGCGTTGGTCACGGCGACCTGGTCGACGTCGGTGGCCAGCACCGAGTCGACGCCGAGCAGCCGCCCGGCCAGGGCCAAAACCCCGGAGCCGGTGCCGACATCGATCATACGCTCGCCGCCGCGGACGGTCGCCTCCAAAAGCTGCAGCATCATCGCGGTCGTCGGGTGCTTGCCGGTGCCAAACGCCATGTCCGGATCCAGCCGGATCACCATCTCCCCGGCCTGCGCCGGTCGGTAATCCAGCCAGTCGGGCACGATGGTCAGGTAGCGCGTCACCCGCAGGGGCTGGTAGTACTGCTTCCAGTTGTCCGCCCAGTCGGCCTCGGCGCCCCCCCTGATGGTGACGGTGCCGGCGCCGCGCGCCAGGCCGAAGTCCGGCAGCTGGGCAATTTTGGCGGTCAGGGCCGCGCGAATCGCGGTCTGGTCGGCATCGGGGGCAAAATAGCCGGTCACCGCGGCGCCCGCCGCCTGGTGCTGGGCGGCGATGGCGGCCGGCTGTCCGACCATGTCGGCGGCGTCGTCAATCGCAAGGCCCGAGGCGCTGAGCGCCATCAAGGCGGCGCTGATCGCGTCGACGGCCTCGCTGCTGGTGGTGACGGTCACAGTCAAGTAGTCCATGACGGCGCCTAATACTTCGGGTACGGCAGGAACACGGCCTTGTTCGCCGCCGGCTGCGCGGCGTAAGCCTCGTCGAACTTGGCCTGATTGAAGGTCAAGGCGAAAGTCTCGGCGTCGCTGGTGCCGTCGACAAAGTCGAACAGGTCGGATTGACCGTCGTCCAGCAGCGTCTGCAGGTAGGTGAACAGTGCGTCCACCTTGGCCTGCTCGATGCCCTTTTTGCCCGCGAAGCCGACAACGGTCAGGTAGTTGTCCGCGTAGTCCGCCCCGTTCAGCCGGGTCTCGTCGTAAAACAAAATAGCGTCGGCGTAATCGACCTCGCCGCCGTCCTCAACGGTCTGGCCGTCTTGGTCCTCGACTTCGTAGCCCGCCGCGGCATCCACGTACATGGTCAGCTCGACCTCGAGCACGTGCGCCTCCTTGTCCCAGTTCAGGTCCAAGTCGCCGTCGAAATCCAGCGCGTCCATCTTGTCGCCGATGTAATCCAGCATGTTCTGTTCAATCTTGGCCATCGTTATCCTCCAGTGGGCCCGCGTCTGCGCGGCCCGGTTCGGCGGCGCATTCGCCGCACTTCCGCTAACAGTTTATCGTAAAAACTCCGCGGGGAAAAGTGAAACCGCCCTGCAACTCCAGTATAATCGAGGGGCAACCAAGACTTGGCTCACAGGAGGTGATCATTTGAAGCAATCAAGCGAACTGCGGGCCACCATCGCCGACGCCGCCGACACGTTGGTCGCCGCCCACTTCACCGAGGTGCAGCTCAGACAGCGCGCCGCCGATTGGCAAAAGGCGGCGCCGGACGCCGACCTCGCGCAGCAGACCGCGTTCATGCTCCAGGAGTCGCGCGCCTTCACCGAGGAGCTTTTGGCCGCGGTGCTCGAAAAGTGCCTCACCAAATAAAACAGGGTTCGCCAGGCGCATGAGCTTGGCGAACCCTGTTTTTTAACTTGCGGCAACTTGAATGTGGGAGAACGCGGCGTCGATGGCATCGCGCGCCTGCTGTTGGGTGTTCACCCCGGCGTTGAAGAGCGACGCATCCAGCCGATCCGGCTCGATGGCCATGAGCGCCATCAAGACGCCGTTGCGAATGCCCTTCAACCCTTCGATCAGGCGGCGGTTGAACTCCTCGTAGCCCTGCGGCGCCGGGACCTTGGCGCACTGGTCGACGAAGCGGTTGTAGCGCAGGATGTTCTTGCTGAGGTACAGGTGCAGCCGCTCGAAGCTCTCGCTTGCGTAGCAATTGCCCTTTTCGATGTTTCTGCACGTGTGGAAGTACTCCTTGAACACGGTCTCGAAAACTAAAAGGCGTTCCAACTCCTGGTTCACACATTGAACATACTGGTCTGTTTGCATCGGCGGGCCTCCTTGCTCACACATTAACGTAGCTTACAAAAACCAGTTTAACGCTTACAATTCTAATCGTCAATATAATTTGGCAAAAATAATTTGCAGGTAGATGTTATGTAATAAATCATGTACGAACCGTGTTTTTATAACACCAGTTATTTATTCGCAAGCTTGAATGCCGCGTTGTTAATGAGTTCCTGCATGGGATCGGTGACCGGGAATTTGGATCATAACCAAAACGTTTATAGTATATAATTTGGTTTATGGCAATAACCTTTCACCTCAGAAGGAACGGCGATTGCGCTCAATCATTCACAGCCCGTGTCGTTCACTCGGGGCAATTGATTAGGCAGCCGCCATCCCACGACGGCGCTCACAAACAAACACCGCCCCCTGCCCGACTGCTGCGGGCAAGGGGCGGTGAATATCACGGCCGCTTCTTAGGTTTCTTCTTCAAGTCCTTGAAGGCGTCTTGCACCTTCTGGAAGTGCCCGCGGTCCTCGCGCGCCGACTTCACCATCTGGGCGAAGTCGTACTGAGCCGGGGCCTCCTCTTTTCTCTCGTGCTTTTTGCCAAACCAGCTCATTGCCTTACCTCCCCAATGCCGGGCTGCGGTGCCCGGTGGTAACCCATGATCAGCCCGACGCCAACCAGGTGAACCAACAGAATGATCAGGCTGTAGTTCGGGACCAGGGCGTAGGCGATGAACGCCCACAGGCACAGCGTGTTGCCCACCATCAGCCGCGGCCGGCGCAGTGAGCGCAGGTAGCCCAGCAGGTGCAGCACGCCGCCGATCAGGCTCAGCCACCACCAGCGGGCCTCCCACGCGAAAAGCTGGCGCGCGATGCCCGCGGTGGTGAGGCCGCCCGACCAGGTCGTGACCACAGCGGCGGCCAGCACCATGACGGTGAACAGAATGTAGACGACGCTGAACAGCGCCAGGATTTTGACGACGGAACGATTCACGGCTTCCACTCCCAAATTCAATTACCCTTAGTATACGCAGTCACCGCCCAAAAATAAAATCGCCCGAGGCGCTTTGCAAAATTCTCAAGATTTGCTATACTTGAACTCGTTGTTACGGAGAGTTGGCAGAGTGGTAATGCAACGGACTCGAAATCCGTCGAACCGGCTAATACCGGCGCACGAGTTCGAATCTCGTACTCTCCTGAATAAACGTTGATTTAACAGCGTTCCGCAGCCTTTCTGGGTTGCGGTTTTTTTGTTGCTTTCAAACACTTGTTTGGACCAAAATCGACCTTCCAGTACCAGTACAGTACCAGTTGAAAAAATCGGGCCGCCGGTTTGGGCGGTAAACGTGTCCGGAATTTCATGTGATTAGACCTTTCTTTTAGAAGAATTTGTCGAGGGCATCGGCAGTTTCGCGTTGCTTGTTTGGGAAAAGATGCCCGTAAGTGTCAATCGTTGTGACGATGCTGGCATGCCCCAGTCGTTCCTTGATGATCGTGTACTCTGTTTCTTGATCAATCAGCAAGGCGACGTGCGAGTGCCGGAAATCGTGAATACGAATCTGCTTCATCGTGGGATCACGTTTGCAGATACGTTTATAGCGCATGCGGATCGTGTGCTTGTTGCGGCGTATCAGCGTTGCTTGGAACATCGGCGTATCTTCGCTCCAGTCGAGGGCTAAGTCGTGCTTAAAGAGTTCCTGTTGCTGTTCACGCCACTGCAGGAGCAAGGCGATCATGCCTTGGTTGAGGCTGATGCGGCGATTACTAGCCTTGGACTTTGGCGGGGTGATGATATCCACGCCGCCACGTCGGAACACGGACTTGCTGACAGTCAGTTCCTTGCGTTTGAAGTCAAGATCCGACCAGTCCAGCGCGCAAAGTTCGCCGACCCGCAGGCCAGAAAAGAACAGCAACGAGAATAACACGTACCAGTCGAATTCTTCTGGCAGGTGAATCAGCTTCGTAAACGCGTGAAATTCATCTGGCGTGTAGAATTCCATTTTCTTGCGTTCGATTTTGAGCTTCTTCACGCCAATACAAGGATTTTCGACAATCACTTTCTCCTCAACTGCAACGTCGAGGATCAGCTTCAACTCAATCAAGGTCTTGTTGTTGGTGTTGTTGCTCAAATCGCGTTCTTCGGTGAGCCATTCTTGAAAGTCGCGGATATGCTCGCTAGTCAGGCGCTTAATATCGGCATTGACGAAGAATGTCTGGATATAGCGCTTGTACACGGCGCGTTGAGACTGCAAATAGGACGGCTTGATGTGAATCTTCACGCGGTTCACGTACCGCTCGAACAATTCGTCGAAGGTGACTGTTTCCTGATTGAACAGTCGGTCGACGCTAGTACGCATCATCTCCTTTTCAACTTCGCGGGCAGACGCCATTGAACGAATGCCTTGTTTCTTTTTGCGGCGACGCTTGCCGGTGACGGGATCAGTGCCAAAGGAGACACTGACAACGTAGGTGCCATTTGCTGCTTGAGTAATGCTCATTTCATACCTCCAAATAATTGAAGGCACGCTTGCTTTGGTCGTTGACCATGATATACTTGGCTTGTCTAGGGCAAAGTATCGGGTGCGTGCAATCACGTTCATTCGTTGCTTTGTTTTTTTTCGTTGTCATGTTGCGCTTGTTCGAGCACCTCCTTGAGTAACGTCTTTTGCTGCGGGGAGAATTCGGCTGCATTGATCATGTCCGCAATCATATCGGTGCCATTGAGTGAATCGACCTGTTGGACCATTTTCAGACTGGGTGCAACCTGTTTTTTCAGCCAGTTTAGCACGCTGTCCAACGTGATCGGTTCGGGCTGCATGGCGAGCTTCAAGTGATTGCGGTTGTCACCGATGAAAGTTTGCCAATCCGGGTCCAGTGGACAATCAGCCAAGTTCTTCGAGCCTTGTGGCGTCACGATCCGCAAGTAGTGGTTGATGATACCAAAGACGACCGCCTCGGCGTCTTGGCAGGCTAGTAGTTCCTTCATGGCTTTTTGTGCCCGTTGGTCGCGAAGTCGGACTTCAAACCGGTTGAGAATTGGAGAATCTTCTGGGTAGTCGATTTTGTTTTTGAAATATTGCTCGATGTCCTTTTGATAGCCAATCATTTGCACCAAACTTTGAGGTGAACCGAATTGAACGGTTTTCCCAACGCAGCCTTTCTTGATCGTTTCAATTGCGCCTTTGCTCTTAAACAGGCTCACTAGTTCGTCTTTCTCGACTTTTTGAATCAAGTGGGGAATGTCGATAATCCCGACGGTGTCATTGATGGCGAAGTCAACGCGTTTGTAGATGCCAGTTAAGTCATCACAGGCCTGAAAGAAGTCGAACCAAGTTAACCCGTCTCGGACAAGCACCGCCTCCAATTGACGGCAACCAGACCCGTGCATTTCAACTATTGTCCCAAGTTTGGTATTTGGGCCACCAACACGGGTACTCATAATCGAAATATCGCCGCGTTGAATCGTGTAGTCGTACCCGTAAAATGCTTTTTCCGTTAAGGAGAAGAAGTCTCTGTTCATTGGAAATAGCTTCTTGAACACGTACTCGGCGTCTTGAGTATTGAACCGCACTCGCACGTAATCGACTAAGATAAACATCGAATCACGGTTTGTCAGGCCAAGGAGCGCGTGTCCCAAGCGTCGTTGCATTTCTTCCGTTAGTGCACCGTTTCCATTTAACAGTCGATTGACATAGGAGCGGGTCATCCCTAATTGTGCCGCAAGTTGCGCTTGACTGATACCAGCACCAGTCATTTGTCGGCGAAATTCCACCAACCAGCCGTGCCCAGTATGATCACGGCCATTCATCATTGTTTTATCCATTGCTCACCTCGTGTGCTCTGATTTCGCCGTCTGCGAACAGCGGATTACCGTGCATAGCGGCGAATCGCTTGTGTTTTCTGCCTCGTTTCGGATTGTTGTTGTCATTTTGTACCCCCCTGTTAGAATACGGGGGCTTGGGCGGCCGGCTAACGCCGACCGCCGCCGCTCGCGCTAGCGGCTTTCGCGCTGCACGCCGCGCGCAGCGGCGTGGTGTTACGTAACCATTGCCAGATCTTCAAATGGATTGAAGCCTAACAGACTGACAATGGCATGGAGTGGGACTTGACCGCACTTGCGGTTTGCATAGAAACCGTGACCGTCTGCGACCAAGTTCAATTTGCATTGATGGATAATCTGTCCGGCTTTGTAACCGGAAAAGCCAAGCTGCATAAGCATCTTCTTGTCGACTAACATCTAATCACCTCTTTTGGTTTATATTTAACAGGTATAGGTTTATGATCTGCTATGGCTGAATCATACCATCCTCCGAGAGATTTATCAACCTCTTTGGGTAAATTACAAACAGGTTTCGTTTAATTATTCCTTGACACTTTCAATGGGTTTCATTAAGCTTCAAGTAAGGCCACACAAAGGAGAAATCAACCCATGTTTGGAAAAAGCGAAGAAGGTATCGACAAGAAGCTCGCTAGAAATATCAAGCGCATTCGCATGGAACGCGGTATGACGCAAAAAGACCTTGCTGATGCGATGGGGAGCATCGAGCAAAGTGTGTCTAAGTTTGAGCGGGCGATCTCTGCACCGTCTGCTAAAGCGATTATGCAGCTGTGTGAGGCGTTGCAAGTGACGCCTAACGACTTGTATCTCAACGATGCCGACTGGCGCAGCTGGCAGTCAGAGAAGCTTGAACACCAAGACCATTCCGTTAACGGTTTGGTCGATCACGTCGAAATGGTTCAAAAGATGTTTGCGGAGGCAGAACTGGCCCGCAAAGCCGGAGATGAGAAGCTAGAGCGTGCTACTCTAGATCAAATCATTCAGATGTACATGTGGACCAATGACCATTTCCGTGATGTCGCGCATTTACTTGATCGGCGGTATGTGACCGAGTACCTCGACAAGATGGAAAAGGAAACTCGTGAATCGATCATCGACAGTCAAAAATAGCACTCTTGAGATTTACAGTATATAATCTGATTTGCTATAACGCGGTCACATATTTGTTAATCGGTTCAATATATGGTAAAATCTAATTATGGAAAAGCCAAAGTTTAGACCTTACAAGCGGCCGAACGGCCACATGGAATTCATTGAATTTCTTGATTCGCTGCCCCTCAAGGAACGAGCAAAATTACAGTTAGCCATCCATACTACGGAAGAACTCGGCTTACAAGAAGCAGCTCAACGGTTGCTGGTCAAGAAACTCACAACCAATTTATATGAGTTGCGTTCGCGGCAAGGAAAAACCTATCAGCGCGGTTTGTATTTTCACGTATTTGGCAGTGATTATGTCATCACCCACGGCTTCTCGAAGAAGACAAACAAGACGCCACAGCGAGAAATTGATCATGCAATCGACCTACGAGCTGAGTTCTATCAAACCTACAAGGAGGAAGACGACAAATGAGTAAAGACATGCACGAATTCACGATGGAACACACCGGTGATCTCGACGCCTACTTCGCGGAAATGATGAAAGATTCCTCGTACCGTGAAGTCTACAATGAAGAAAAAAACAAAATGGCAAGTGCAATGGCGCTGCTCGAAGCGCGCGAGGAAGCTGGTTTATCCCAACAGAAGCTGGCGGACAAGTCCGGTGTTCCTAAGACAACAATCGTTCGTATTGAAAATGGTAACAACACTTCCATCGATACGTTAACCAAGCTTGCCAATGCGCTGGGTCGTCCGCTCAACCTGACGATTGGCCCAGCGAGCATGGCATAAAATCTAGCTTAATTTGATTGACGGCACCAACGTCATAAACTTACGATTGCGGCGTCCCTGTTTGGCAGACGCTTGAGGCCAGGGATTAGGAGAGATGGTAAAACCATCTTGAGCATTCGCTGGCTTTTTTGCGCAGACAGTTCATCAGCAACATCAAACCAGAGTATTGGGGTATGGAAAATGGAAAAGAATGCATTATTACAGCGGGCACTAACGTTTCAAAAGAACTGGCTTCCCTTAGTGGAACAGGGACATGTGACCGAACGGCAGCATGATCGTGAATTTATGGCCGATTTTTATGAGGTTTTTGGAATCTCACGTTCTGTTAGTCGTGCTGGATATGAATGGCGAGTAAAAATTGACGGACACGATAAACGGATTGACTCGCTACTACCAAAACTGCTGATTATTGAAATCCCGCGTTTTAGAATCAAGTTAGCCACCATCGCCTCAAATTTGAGACGATAAAAAACACCAAGACAAAAGTCCTGTTATCATTGAAGCTACCATACAAACAATGAAAGAAGGATGTCTTGATGCAAGACCAGCTTATCACGCCTCACGTTAAAGGTCACCACCTAACCCCATCTGAGCGTGGAGAAATCGCAGTTCTCCACGCGCAAGAAAAGTCCAATCGAAAGATTGCCGACCGCCTCGGTATCAATCGCCAAACCATCGCCAACGAAATTGCTCGCGGGCAGACTGACCAGGTCGAGAAGGTCAACGGCAAGCTGCACTACTATAGTGTTTACAGTCCTGAAACTGCCCAGATACGTTATCAGGAAAACCGCCAGCGCTGCCGTCGTCCGCTTAAGCTCTCGAAGGTCCAGGACTTCATTACCTACTTTACAAGCCACTTTCAAGAGGATAGCTGGTCACCTGACGCGGCCGTTGGCCGCGCTAGGGCAGAGGGGCTATATTTGCCCGACGAAATGGTTTGTACTGCGACGCTTTACAACTATATCGACGCTCAGCTACTGGAGGTGCGAAATATTGATCTGCTTGAGAAGCCTAGTAGACGTGTGAAGCATAAGGCCAACCACAAGTTCCAACGCATGCTGACGGGTCGCAGTATTGACGACAGGCCAAAGCGTGTGGACTCTCGTAGAGAGTTCGGCAATTTCGAGCTAGACACCATAGTTGGTAAGCGCAATGGCCAGGAGAGTGTACTGATGACACTGATTGAGCGCAAAACCCGCTTCCAGTTCGTGCGCCTGATTGATGGTCGTGATGCGGACTCGGTTAACTATGCCATGCGCGCTATCGTCAAGGACCACGGGGACATCATCAAGACCGTCACGGCGGACAACGGTTCAGAGTTCGCAGACTTGTCATTCGTACTCGACGGAGTCGCTGACGTATACTACGCCCATCCTTATCGCTCCAGCGAGCGCGGCACCAACGAAGCCCATAACCGGATGCTGCGACGGGACTTCCCCAAGGGCCTGTCTCTAGATACCGTAGGCCCTCAGGAGGTGGCCGAGGCCGGACGTAAGATCAACGACCTCCCACGTCACATCCTGAAGTACCAGACCCCCACAGAACGATTCGTGGCGGAATCCGCTCAGGTCCGACGCCGGGCGGCTAAAGCGTCGACGCCGACTAACTCACCAACTTCATAGATAACAGGCTTTCATACGCCGGATCGGGCCAGGTGGCTAACTTGTTCTTGCAATTTGCGGTACAACACTATTACATGATATAATGTAATAGATTAATAAACGAGGAGTGATCTAATGATACAAGTAGACTGTTGTCCGGGTAAACCAGATTTGGCTGATCGGGCATTGTTAAATGAGAATCAAGCCGCTGACATTGCTTTACTTTTTAAAGTACTCGCAAATAATACGCGGCTAAGAATTTTACATTGCTTAACGCGTGAACCAGATATGGCCGTTAGTGAGATTGCTACATCACTAAATATGAAGGTCCAAGCCATCTCAAACCAGTTACAACGTCTAGTAGATCAAAAGATAGTTAAAGCGAAGCGTAATGGCAACTTCATTGAATATCAGATCATTGATGAATGTACGGCAATTTTATTAGAACGGGCATGGTGTTTAGCTGAAGATGCCGGAAAAATCAATGCTGGTGGGGGAAAATAAAATGATCAGGACAATTATAACGAGTATTATTCTTTATACATCAACTGCAATCGACTTATTAGTTATTTTAATGTTACTTTTTTCAAAATATCGTTCAACAAAGCATCGCCGACAAATTTATATTGGTCAGTTCTTAGGCTCATATACGCTCATTGGAATTAGTTTGTTTTTTGCATTTATTCTCCATTACGTACCCGCCAAATGGTTACTAGGTTTTTTAGGGTTGATTCCCATTGCCTTTGGAATCAAATATATATTTAGCAAAGAAGATGAAGCCGCAGAAGTTGATCAGAAAATTGAAGCGCGTAAAAATAAGAATTTAATTGCAACGGTGGCTTTAATTACGGTAGCTTCTTGTGGTGCGGATAATATTGGCCTTTTTGTTCCTTACTTCGTATCATTATCACTGGTACAGCTAATCGTAACGCTGTTTGTTTTTACCATTTGTATTTATTTTTTAGTTTTCCTTGGTGATAAGTTCTCACAAGTGAATTTTGTAAAGAACTTTCTTGATCGTTTTGGTGATTGGATCATGGCCATTATTTATATTGGTTTAGGCATCATGATCATTCTTGAAAGTGACACTATTAGGCATATTATGCAGCTATTATTTTAATTAAGCAGTAGTCGATATTTTTTATCATTCATTGATCATCTTCTTTTGAAGGTGATTTTTTTGCGTTTGGTGATAAGCATTGATGGTATTGATTTTATTGTCAATTTGAAGATTGTTGCTGAATAATAATGTTTAGCCATACAAAAAGGCCGCCAACTAGTGACGACCAACCAAGTATATTGGCGTGCCAATTCAGTACCACTTCATCCAAATTCAGCCGATTTCAACCGTTTCAATCGTACCAAGAATGCCGTCAAATCAACAATCCGACGTCATTCAAACCGTCAGATTACAACTCGAAATCCGTCGAACCGGTAATACCGGCGCGCAGGTTCAAATCCTGTACTCTCCTTTCGTAGTACTTTCATGAGTTCGTTTGAACCCCGAAAAGCCTGATATATAGGCATTCTGGGGTTTTTGTTTTCGCTTGATTTTGTATGTTTTGAAAAGTTTTGTGGGCAATTTGTGGGCAAATGCGGGCGGCGCAACCGCCGTGGTGACGGGGCTTTCGGTGGTTCGCGATACACAAAAAGCGGGCCATCAGCCCGCCTACTTCTCGTCATATCCCGGCCACCACTGCCGCCGCATCCGCTCGCGTAGATCAATCGCTTCTTCCAGCGTGTCGCAGATGCCGCCGTGCTGGTGGCGCTGGTAGACCACCGACACGCGATACTGCAGACGGCCGTATCGATGTGTAATCGAGATGTTGCGGTAGCCCGTCGCACTGTTCCGGCTCAAGGTGTCTCCCAGCTGGTCTAGGCGTGTCCCCTCTGGTGACTCCTGCCTGCGCTTCTCTTGCAGCTCTGGTAGCTTAGCCCGCTGCACGTGGCCGCAGCTCGTGATGGCACCTGACTTGAGCGCCTGCGTCCTGACGTGGGTCAGCTTGCCGCAGTCACACCGGCACAGCCAAGCTATCGCCCTAGACGAGCGCGTGCCGTCGTCCTTGATGACGGTGAGGTGCCCGAAGTGTCTTCCTGTGAGGTCAATAGCTAACCCAGCTCTTGACTCGATCATAGTGCTTCTATCTTCTCAAGGTCGCGCATCACGGTGCTTGATGCTAGGCCCAGCGCTTCGGCCAAGGCCTGCACCTGGCTCACCTTCCACTTGCTGAAAGGCTTGTTGTTGACCGTCTGCCATACTGACGCGCTGATGCCGGTCTGCTTGGCGAGCTGGTAGCGGGTCAGGCCGTGCGCTGATAGGTAGGTGTCGAGTGTGTTTGTGTCTTCTGCCATCCCGATCGTCTCCTCCCTATCCCATGTCTCCACGGACGCCGTAAGCCTCTTGCTTCGTGGTCATGACGCGCATACCTTCGGTGAGCTCGATGTCCTTGTACTCAACTACAAGCGGTGCGTCAGTGATCTGGTCGTGTGACAGCATTCCGGGCTCGACTTCAAGCTTCCAGCCGTGGTTTTGCTCCCGGTCAGCGGCGAAGACCATGCGGCCGACCATCGTGAATGGGTGCGCCGCGACCGTGAGGCAGGCGCCATCTTCAATTTTCTCGCCGTCGCTGTAGTAGTGACCGTCGGCGGCGTTGAAGGCCAGCGTGCCGTAGAAGGCATCGAAGTGGCGAACAGCACGCTGCTGAGCTGCGTTGAGTGGCTTATCAGTGGTACCGAACAGAAATTCCTTTGCGTCTGTCATGATGTATGCCTCCGTGGCTTTCTTTGCTGAATTACCCTACTCCTATATAATACAACTTTTTGGACTATGTGCAACCCTTTTAGTCAAAAAACTTGCATTAAGAGCAAAAAAAATAAACCCACCGCCCGAAGGCGATGAGCTTACTGTTTAGAAAGGCTTGCGCCCCGCGTTGAGTTCGCGCTGGATGTACATGACCAGCTGCGAGTGTACGGAGATGACCCCGTCGACCGGTGTGCCAGCCTTGCGCTGCATGGCCCTGATGGTGGCCGGCCCGAGCAGGCCGTCATCCTTGAGGCCCAGCGACCGCTGGATAGCGGCGATAAGCAGGCTGCCGGCCGGGTTGACCTTTTCGTACTTGAAGCCGGTCACGGCACCCTTGAAGCACGCCCACGGATACTGACTGGACACGATGCCGTCGGCCGTAGTCTTGTAGATCACTTGCAGCCGCTTGGTCGTGGAAGCGCCCCAGTCACCGTCGACAGCAAGCTTGGTCGTCGTGGCCTTGGCTGCCGTGGTCTTGACAGGTACTGTTGGCTTGAGGACCGTCGCAGTAGCCGTAGCGGTCACGCTGGCGTGGCCCGCCTTGAGGTCAGCCGCAAGCTGTGCCTTGCTGATGCCGATGGACTGCAGATACGCGTACGGGTCGGTGTGGTCACTGCCGCCGTACGTCCGCGAGCACCAGTAGTGGCTCTTGATGCCGTTTGTCTTGTCGGTACTATCCAGGGTCAGAGGCACGCCGTACAGCTTGGCCTGTGCCACGGCCAAAGCGATAAGGTTATTGTACGCCTTGAGTGCGCGGACGCGGTCGCGGAATTGGCACAGCTCAATCTGGACTGGTGCCAGCCGGTTGACGTTGCCGGCACCCCAGGCCACGTAGCCCGTCGGTGCGACCTGGAAGGCGCCCTTGTCGTCCACGGCGAGATGCACGAAGGTCTCGGCACTGCGCCACGTCCGGTGCTCGTAGGACGCCAGGTTCGCCGCCGTGGCTTCGTAGTCCGCCGTCGCATGGACGACTAAGATGTGGCCGATGGTCTTGGCGGTGCCTGGAGCGATCATATATGACTTATTAATAGTAACCAACTACTTTTCCTCCTTCTTCGGCGCGGTGTACGTCAGTGCCTGCGCGCTATCGCTGACCCCAGCAGTCGTCGGGTCATTGATCGCTGACCACGCTGATCCCAGCATCATTGCCACAACATATGGGTTGCTGAATGCTCGCCATAACAGGTCAAAAAACGCTTTCCACGTGCTCATGTCCTTGCCGTCTAGCCCGAAGTAGGCCAGAACCGGCAAAAAAATAGCGAGCGCAATCTGCACCCACCACACCGGGTTCTGCACCCGGGCTTTCCAGTTAATCTTAGTCATTATTCTGCTCCTTCCTGCGGAGGCCGACCTCGCTGTACAGCGTACCGATTTCCGCGTCGTGAATGCCGAGTTTGATGTCGTGACGATCCAGCCGCTTGTCGAAGGTGTTGTGCTCCTTAAGGCTGTTCGCCGTCAGGTCGTCAATCGCCTGTGTCAGCCCGGCAATCTGTTGGCTCAGCGGTTTGGCGATGTTGTCGCCAAAATTCTTTAGCAGCGACCTGATGCCGCCATACACCGCCCCCACGATGCCGAGGACCGCCAACCACTCGGCCCAACTGAGGCCTAGCATTCCATGTACCAATTCACTTCACTTCGCTTCCTGTGATTTTCTCGTATTCCTCCGCTGTTATCATCAGTCCCACGTACGGTGCAATGTCGATGCCCCAGGTGTAAAACTGTTCACACTGCTCAAAGTCTGTCATCAACCCGCCTCCAATTTTGCCAATTTCAAGGCCAGCGCCGCCAACATCTTCTGCTCAACAGTTGGATTAGGAGCTGGATTAGCTAGTTCTGCGCGCTTGGCCTCGTCGATCACCAGCTGACCGTCGGTGTAGCGCGTGGCGCCAATGATGACAGTGGCCAGTGCAGCGGGTGCCAGGTCGACGGCGCCTGTGGTATCAAACGGCGCCTGCCACGCCGTGCCGTCCCAAAACCCAACCTGCCAGCCGATGATGTAGCCGTCGGCGTCGAGGTCGAACAGCACCTTGATTGTTTCCTTGTCCATCTGATCACCTCTTAGTCAGCCAGCACGGCGCGCAGCGTGTATTCGTTCTGCGGCGCCGTGCCGTTAGTGTCATGGCCTTGGAGCGTCGTGTTGGTAACGTACAGCATCTTGGTCACTGTCTTGTTGGTCGAGTAAGTCGTGAGCGAAAAATTGTATGACTTGCCGCTGAACATGGCCCCGAAGAATTTTGGTATCGACAGCGTTGCGAACTGCGAGTCTGCGGCCGCGCCATTAGTATATCGGCTCCACAGGAGCTTCCAGCCATTCTGGCACTGATCCAGCGGCAGGGTTGGCGTGATCACGTGATTGGCCAACATCCACAGTGAGCCAGACCACAACAGTTTGTCGGCGTTGTTGATCTGCTGAAGCTTCTCCGAAGTGAGCGTCCCGACATATGCCGGACTCGCATCGCTTTCTTTTGAGTACAAGGCGAGCTCGCCCATCGTCAGCGATGCACTTCTCTCCATGCCGAGATCCGACGTAACACGGTTGAACGCGCCCGAAGGGCCAACCTCAGTGTGAAAGGCTTCGCCAAAACTAGCATCGTCAATCTTGCCATCAATAACCAAGTATCCGTCGCCTAGGGTGGCCGTGCCCGAACCAGTCGTCGTCAGCTCTGACTGCACTCCTGAGGCATCCACTGACTGCCCTGAGAAGCTGCTGACGAATTTTGAGCCGTTAAACCGAACGCCGTTGAAGGTCAACCCGTTGAAAGTGGCTGCCGAAATGGCGGAAGCGCTGATAGGCTGTTCAACCCACTTTGTGCCGTCTGACTTGTAGAATTTTGTCGCGATGCCATCACCATCGAGGAGCCAGAATTGCGAATTGGCAGGCGGCACCGTGGATGGAATCACCGTTCCGCTGGCGTATGACGTGATGTCCTTGCCTGCCGGTCCCTGTGGCCCCTGCTCGCCTTTGGTGAGCTGCCAGATGTACTTGCTTGAGTCGGTGCTGTCAGCTTGCGTGTAGTCCGCGTAAGTGCCCAGATACGCTTTGTCAGCCGCATCAGTGAGCGAAAAGTCATTCTTCCCGTCCACGCTGTTCGCGTAAGCCTTGTGGAAGTATGGCGTGCGACCGTCTTCACCGGGCTTTCCGGGTTCGCCAGTGGCACCATCTTCACCGGTGACCTTCTGCCACTTTCCTGCGTAGTCGGCGGGATCATCACTCGGTGTGGCAGTCTTGCCCCACACTACTGCCATATACGACTTTCCTTCCGGTAGCGCGCTGATGCCCGTGCCATGGTCATCGTCAGCGTAGCGAACCCACGGAAACTGCTTAGCCGATGCCGACAGAATCTTGACTGTGTTCGCCAGATCGCGCAGCTCGGGGTCGATTGCGTTGGCCTCAATCAGATAGTCACCAAAGGTAGCTGCACGGGTGCCATTGGCGTAACTTGTCTTCAGCTCAAGCAATCGCGCAGACAAATTCAGGTCTTGCGCTTCATCGACCAAGTGCACCGTGTCGCCAACATTGATGCCATCCGGCAGGTAGGCCAGGTCGACCGTGTAGTTAACCGTGGCATGGTTGTACTTCTTGAGGTCGGCCAGTGCCGATTGCAGTAGCTCTGCTTGTGTCTTGGCCGTGTACGTCTTCACACGCTGGATATGGTGCTGCGTCGGGTTTGGGTTAGCGTTACTCAACGTTCGGGACCAGAGCTGGACCGCCACGCTGTCACGCAAGATACCATCCGATTTCAGCGTGAACCGCCCGTCCGGGTCCGTCCACTTGTAGCCTTTCAGCGTAATCGGCGCGTCTTTGCCTTCCGGTGTGTCACCGCTGGCGATCACTGATGTGTACAGGTCGTAGATGTTAGACGTGGTCACAATCGAATTGATGTGCGTATTAACTTCCAGCCGCTCGCCCTTGTCATCGCCAATCTTCTTGTAGATATCGATGTAGCGCTTGACCACTTGCAGTCCAGTGACCTCGAAGCGGAAGTCCAGCTCGGCGTCAAAGTTTGCGGCCACCGCCTCAACTCTCGCCAGCGCGGTTTCTTCCCCTTCCCACTCCAGTGTGCGCGTCAGGTTTGAGACTTCATTGATGCCGATGTCAAAGCCACTATCCCAGGTAAACACTGCCAGATAGTCGGCAATGGTCATCGCTTTAGCGGCCTTATATGCGCCGACAGTGTCGTTAATCAGGTCTACCCCACCGTTCTCGGCAGTGAAGTCAATTGTTCCGTCTAACGCGTTCAATTCGGTTTCCATCATTGTTGCAAAGACGTAGCGGCCGCGGTCATCCTGATACAGCAGATAATTTCCGGCCTCAGCCAGCTTCTTGGCTGTGTCAATTTGTGCCGGTGCGAAGTTAATCGTACCGGCGTATGACCGGCCAACGGACTGTGGCACGATTTCCGTGTCCACATCGTCCGTGATGTAAAACTGCCCTGTACCGTCTGTGGAGGCGACAGCGAGCAGGTTATACTTTCGGTCAGTAATGTAAAAGTCCACTAGTACCAAGCCTCCCTATATTCAACCTTTGCGTCGAACGGGTCAGCCCACTCAGAGGCCACCGGCTGGATAACGGTCTCACCTGGCGCAAGCATGAAGCTATCCCACATGTTACCTACACGCTGCAGGGTTGGTTCCGGGACGCCGTTAACATAGACCGTCTTCGTTGCCACGTCTGCCACCACCTCATCGCCGTCACTGAAGCGGTTTGGCTGGTCAGCCCAGGTCTCAACGTTGATCCAGTCCACGGACAGGTCAGTCCAAGACATGGCGGCCACTGGCGTCGATCCGTACTTCTCACACCACAGCGTGATGCCGTCGATGGCGGTGCTGCCGAGGCCCGGGATCGTCAGCGGCCATGACCACACCGCGCTACTGTTGACCACGCCCTTCGAGCTGACTTCCTTGATTTGGGCGAAGCGGAAGGTCACCTCGTCGCCGTGGCGCATCATCTGCACCTCGTCGAAGCTGCCGCCGAACTGCTTGGTGCTCAGCTGCTTAGTCTTGACCATCTTAGTGCCGCTCCAGAACTCGACCGTCTTGATGAGACTAGCGGCCGAGCTGTCGCGAACAACTACCGTCAGTAGCGGCTGACCTGCGGACTCCAGCGTAATCTCCATGCGACCCATCGACTTGAGCGCCGGCAGGAATCGCAGGCGTGCCTTGCACAGAAGGTCAGTCATGGCACCGGCTGCACTAGGCTTGATGTCGCCGTGCAGCGATGGCCCGTGCCAGACCTTGTCAGCCACGCTGGTAAAGACTGGAGCTGCCGCTTGACCACCAGCCACCACCTTACCGTCGGACCCGACGCCGTAGGTCATGGAGCCGGTCTGCTGGTTCGGGTAATCTTCACTATTTAGCCGCAACGGGTATGGCGTCACGGCGTTGGTGTTGAGCACAGCGTCGCTGGGCGCAACGGAGAAGCTCCAGCGCAGCGGCCGCTCATTGTTTTTGGCAATGTAGCCGTCCACCTCGTCTGGGTTGCCGAACTGGAGCACACCACCACTGTTATTTGTCCACGCTACCAGCCCGTTGTCGCCGGTCATAGTTGCAGTTAGCACAGGTGCAGTTGGCGCGGTGCCGTTGTTAGACACGGTGATCGGTGCGCCGCTGGTGCCGGTGAGGACCGTGAGGTCGTTGGAATGTGCGACACTGTCGTAGCAAATGAATTCTAGCGCACCTGACGTTCTGAAGCCTTCAATCGTAAACTCGCCATTCTTTGGAATTGCAAGATAGTACCTGTCTGGTGTGCGGCCTAGAATTAGTTGCTTCGGTTCAGTTGTTGCAAGTGCTGCCGTTAACGCTTGACGTTTGGATTCACTTGGGTGGTGCATTTTGTACGGAATTTTAATTGTCTTCGCGCCGTATTTGCGACGTGAAAAGCGTTCGCCAATCGTGTCAACAAATGAAAGCACCGTGTCTGTGGCATCCGGAAGCAAGCCTGTGTCAGTGGCGAAGGAAGGCGTGATGTAGTCATTTAGTAAGACTCCATTAAAGGTGATTGAAAGCTCATTCTTATACATTGCCTAACCTCCGATTCTTTACGCGGATCGCCGAATTAGTGATTTTCTGAATTTCTGGTTGCATCTTGCGCGCCCCTGCTTGCCAGTCAACATAGGCAGGAACGCCTTCTACTACTGCTGATAGTAGTTGTGCCAGCATATCGTTTTGTGCCTTGGCGTACGTCAGTTGTTGAGCAGTAGCGGCACCAATCGTGTTAGCCACCGCCGTCTGCACGTAGCCCATCAGCTCACTGATTGGAGCGACTGCTTCTGGCCCTGCCTCGCCGACACCGTGGACAGCACCATCTCCGCCAGCAAACAGAGTTGGCTTGTTGAAGATGCCCCCAGCCGCGTGCCAGTTGATTGATAGGTGGGGCAGCTTACCTTTCAGAAGGTCGCCAATCTTCCAACCGGCAGGGCTAATGCCAAAATGAGGCATCGGGATATGTGGCCATGAGATTGAGAAGTGGAAGAAGCCTTTGATTGCATCGACAACCCGCTTCACAGCATCGCGTGCCGCATTGATTGGCGTCATGATGGCGTTCTTGATGCCGTTCCAGACTCTCGACGTCACCGACTTGATACCGTTCCAGACGTTCAATACAGTGGACTTCACGCCGTTGACGGCCTTCGTGACCACCGACTTGATACCGTTCCAGATGCTGGAGACGGTGGACTTGACGGCGTTGAAGACTGACGACGTGACGGAATTGATGCCATTCCAAACCTTGGATACCACTGACTTGATTCCGTTTACGACGGTTGTTATCTTCGATTTGATTCCGTTCCAGACGGAAGACGTGACAGACTTGATAGCCCCCCACGCCTTCGAGATGAGGTTGCCGATTGCGGACAGAATCGGCCCAAAGAACGCCTTGATGCCGTTCCAGATTTTGACGATGACGCCTTTGATGGCTTTCATCACGCGGCCGATGGTGGCCTTCCATATCTCGACTCCCGTGCCGATGATGACGGCGACAATGGTGATTGCAGCTGTGAAGACGGATTTGATGCCTTCCCAGACGGAGCTGAAGAAGCTCGTGATGCCGCCCCAGATTGTTTTGATGGTGTCCGAAATACTTTGGAAGATTGGTGTGACCGCGCCGGCAATCGCTTGCCCGGCAGCCGTGAAGGCGCTCGTGATTGACGTCCACATACCGGTGAAGAATGTGACGACTGAGTTCACACCGTCGCTGAATGCTTGCGAAATGGTCGCCCACAAGTCGGAGAAGAAACTGCTTACCGACTTCCACACGCCTTTTAGCCAATCGACTATCGCACCCCAGTGCATGATGGCAAGCACCACCGCCGAGATAACCGCGATGATGCCGACGATCACTGCAATAAACGGTGCAAGCGATACGTCGAGCGACATAAACGCCACCGCCAAACTGACAATGGCGGGAACCAGTGCGAGTACCGCGAGTGTCACGATACCAACAACAGCAGAGACTTGCTTGGCCGGGCCGCTCAGTTTGTTAAACCACTTCACCAAATCCGTGATCTTCTCAATGATCGGCTGAATGGCATCTGCAAGGCTGTCCTTGAGCTTCGCCATATCAGCGGCCATCTGTTCGCCGGGTGATTTCTTATTGAGGCTATCTGCCGCACCGGCAACGTCACCCATACCGCCTTTCATGCTTAGCAACGCGATGGAGGCTTTGGTGCCCATATCCTCGTACTGAGTACCTAGCAGGCTGATCGCGGCCTGTTGTTTCTGAGGGTTCATACCGTTGAGGTCCTTGCCGACTGACTTCATCACGTCGGTCACGGTTGCCTTACCTTTCTGCCACTCGCCGAACATCTTCTTGGTATCACCGCTGAAGCTGCCGAGATTCTGCTTGAATGTCCCATCACCGAGTCGAATCTGAAACTCCTTGACCGCATCGGCGGTCTTGTCAGTATTCATGGCGCCATTCTGCATACCGATTGCCAACATATCGGTGAACTCCCCGGCGCTAATACCAGCATTTTTCATCAGCGGTGAGTACTCGTTGATGGTGTCCAAGAAGTCATCGGAGTTGTTGAGACCTTGCTGATAGCCAGCAGTCAACAGGTCGAACGCGTCGTTCGCGCTCAAACCGAAGTTATCCATCAACTTTTTGGCCGCGTTCGCGTTTTCGCTGAAGTCGCCGCCAAAGGTCTTGGTCAGCGCCGCCAGCTTGTTTGACACGTCGGTCAGGTCGACTTGGTTCAATCCCCAGAAGTAGTTCTTTGCAGACATGACAGCGTCGCTGGCATCATCAAGATCTGGAACAATGCCGTTCTCCATCACATCTTTGACGACGTCGGCAAGCTGCTGAGCAGAGTCAGCGCTCATGCCAAACGATCTTTCGGCGTTGGTCTGAAAGTCAGACAACGACTTGGCGGTGTCGACCGCCTCACCGGCAAGCTCGCTGGCCTTATCAGTGATTCCGCTGAGCGAATCCGCCGCGTCCATGAGGTTGCCGGCGTCAAGCTTCTTACCGATGCCTTCCAACGCATCGCCGGTGCTATCCGCACTAGACGACAGTTGCTTCAGTTCGCCGCGTAACACGTCGATGGAGCCACCATCGCTGATGCCTTTGAGCGCGCCCTTGAACTTGTCGAAGTCACCTTCACTGTTAGTCACCGTGCGGCCAATCTTGTTGATGGCGTCGTTGAGCTGAGCGCTTGATGCCTTGCCTTCCCTGACCGCGCTGGTGAGCTTCGGCCCGAGCACGTCGGTGAAGTCGCTCACATCCTTCCCCGACGCTTCGAAGTAAGCGCCGAGCTGCTTGGTAGAAGACTCAAGCTCGGCTTGTTCGCTCTTGCTGGCTGCTAATTGGCCTTGATATGACTTCAGTTTGCCTTCGGTTGCGACAATCTCGCGCTGAAATGCGCGGTACTGATCTTCGCCGATGTCGCCGGCCTTGAACTGCGCCTCGACCTGGGCTTGGGCGTCCTTTAACGTCTTAAGCTTGGAACTGGTCTGCTCAATCTGTTTTGCCAGCAGTTGCTGTTTCTGCGCCACCAATTCGGTGTTTCCGGGGTTAAACTTTAGCAGATTGTCCACTTGGCGCAACTCTTTGTTGACGCTAGTGGTCTGCTTATTCACATCAGAAAGAGCCTTATCGAGTTTGGTTGTATCGCCATTAATTTCAATCGTGATGCCTTTAATATTTCCAGCCATGTATTCGTCTCCTTTCTTTTAGAAGTTGTCGAAGTCAGCTTGAGTCGCTTTGCGTGACTTCTCGCCACCGCCCTTGTGTGCGTTGACATATTCGACACTCTGATCAAGCACCTGACCAATCGAAAGCTCATTGAGTTCGCTCACGCTGAACCCCATGACCTTAGACATATACAAGAACGAATCCGTGTCGATTGGTTCGTCTGATTGATCGGTGCTGCTTAGTTTTTTGTCGTTGAAAATAGCTTCTGGATAAGCTCCATAACTGCTCCAAGCACAACGTCGAGCGGAAACTCATCAAACTGTCCAAGCCATTTGGTGAGGTCGCCGATTGAGCTGTCTGCATTTTTTGCGAAAGCCCAGGTCACTTTGTACAGCGTGGTCATGTCCAAATGCTTCAAGTCTTCGTAAGACAGTTCAGACATATCAAATTCATCACTGTCTGACGTGTCCTGAATAGCGCCAAACGTTTTCGCCAGCATGATCATGTCGGCAAAAAAGTCAGTGCCGAACTGATTCTTGTACAGGATTGCAGTTGCCGCGCTGGAGCGCAGCGCGAGTTGCTTGCCGTCTGGTAGGTCAACTACTTTTAGCATCGTTTCCTCCTATAAATGTGAGCCGCCCACAGGATCGTGTACTGTTGATTTCATAGGCGACTAGGTGACGGACTATCCTTCAGAACCGGCGGTCTATGGATTTGTAGGCGTGGTTTCACCCGGTACAACAACCTTGGTGAAGAAGTTGCTGTATGCCGGTGAACCTTCGGACACCTTGCCGTGGGAGCGATGTTCATACGGATCCGGTGCGGCAGTGAAGCTCAATTCCTGTGTGTTAACTTCAGTCTTGTCTTCCTTAGTCTTAGAACCAATGGAAGGCCGAGTTGCCGTGACGTTGAACATCACGTGGCGGGTGCGGTTCTTGTCGCCGCTGAACTCGAACAGCAGTGCGAACCGCTTTGGCTCTGCGTCCGTGTTGTCCACCTGCATCCCTGTGGTGGCATCGATAACGTCACCGAACACGTCCTGGTTGAATCGGTCATTCAGCCGGGCCACGGTCAACTTGCCGGAGTAACCTTGGTTGCTTACTGAAGTATAGTATTTAGTGTCATCGGCGTAGAAGTCGTTGGACTCGCCTTCCGGGTCGATGCTCAATTCGGTTGCGCCTTTCAGCGCAACTGGATCGCCGTAGGTCAGCTTGGAACCGTCATCGGTTGCGATGGCGTAATAGGCGTTCTTGAGGCCGAACTCGACTTTGTTTTCTGTGTTTTCTGCCATGATTATTCTCCTTTTTCAATGTAGTAGATGCGCTCGAACATCTTGTCAGCATCGAGGTATAGATCGCCATCGCATGCCCAGCCGATTTCGTTAGCATCAAAAAAAGACTCGATTTTCGTTTCTACAGTCGGGTCTTTGTGTTCAAAATAAAACTCCACGCGGTAGGTGCCGCGCTTGAGGTAGTGTGCATCATCTGCATAGAAGTCATCGGGGCCGGTGTCGAACACAATCAGGTACGGCAAGGGTTTGGCGTTTCCCGTGCCCCACGCGCCGTAGGTGGTCGGCATGATTGCCGACAGTCCAGTGATTAGGTCAGTCAGCATCAGCTCAGCCCCTTTCTGATTGCGGTCTCGAAGGTATCTGCGGCCGTTTTCTCAGCAGGAGCGATGTGTGGAATCGCACGGGTGCGACTGCCGTCACGGTTGGCGTGGCCGTACTCAAGTAGATGTGTAAGCTGCTTTTTGTTCTTGTTGTAGACTATCACACTCTTGCCATTCTTCTGGCTGGTCCAGCCTCGGTAGTACTTCTTGCCTGCTCGTGAATCACGCGGTGACGATGCAGTGAGCTCATCAACGGCCGCCTTGGCAGCCTTTTCTTGCGCTTCGTCCACGGCCTGCTGAACCTCTTCCTTGTACTGGTCGAGTATTTTCGACAGGTCAAGTTCAATCGCCAATGTCGCTCACCTTCCTTTGCAAGTACAACTCCACCTCATCGGCGTTGCGCTGGTAGGTGCGAATCAAGGTGTACGTGTTTCCGCGCCATTTCATCGACTGCTGGCCGTCATACTCGAAAGCGTGGACAATCAACTCGACTTCTGGACGAATGCCAGCTTGGGCGGCCGCGTAGAACTCGCTCATCGTGAGTTCTTTCTTCCCGGCCTGCACCGTATTCTTCGTCTCTGTTGCGATTTGATTGCCATATTGGTCAGGTTCGTAGGCTTTGCCAATGAGCGTCACGTCTTCACTCCAGTCAATCATCAGCGCTCACCTGCCCAACCATCAGATTGTGTAGGCGGTACTGGATGTTGCGTGGCATCGTACCTTCACCGCGATTGCGGAAGCGCCATGCGGCATAGTCAACCTGCAGCATGATTGCCGGGTTGTCTTCGTCACCAATGGTCACGCCAGAAGCGTTCAGCTCGCCCTCCACACTCGTTAGAATCGACTTCAAATATTGGTCACGCGCTTCTGACGTGATTCCGAGATTGGCCTTCAGCAGGCCGAGTTTGTCCAATTCAGCCATTCAGGCCACCTCCCTACGCTGCCGCTGCAACGGTAACCTTTACGGTGCCAGTGAAGCTGCCGCTGGTCGCGGTGATTGTCGCCGTGCCCTCAGCCACCGCCGTGATAGTGCCATCGGCGGCAACCGTTGCGATTGCCTCATCGCTGGACGCGTAGGTGATTGCGCCGTTCACAGCAGCCGCATCATCGGCGTCAGCTGGATCAGCCACGGCGGTTACTTGCTTAGTTGCGCCGACTTTAATCGAAGCCGTTGCCTGGCTCATCTTGAGCCCGGTTGCCGGGTTCGGAGCCGGCGTTACGCTTTTGGGCCAAGCGTTACCAAGTAGCCAGCAGCAGTATCAGCAACTTCAGCATCGACGGAGATTGCCGCCAGCATCGCTTGTGCAAAGTTTTCGTTCACAGCCCAGCCAAGTTGTACTTCCTCGCGGTCGAACAGCTTGACGAAGCGCTTTGCATCCCCGATAAAGGCCAGTGCATCACCCGCAGCCTCGCCCAGCGCGGTGTCCGGAACGATGCCAATCTGCAGACCCAGGAAGCGGTAGCCGGTTGCGCTGGTTACGTCTGGCTGCATCAGGTAGCGGCCTTCGCCGTCTTTCAAGGTGTCGAGGAATTGGAACCCAGATTGGGTGGCAATGACAACCTTGTTGTAGGCGGGGTCGAGGTCAACGTTGATGATCTTCTTGATGCCGTCTGCATCAGTAGCAGAAGCAGCAGGAGCAGTCTTCAACTTTTCGGCAATCAAGCGGTTCTTGGTATTTAACACAACCTGGTCTAGCACGTTCTGTAGCAAGCGGTTCAGGTCGGTCGCATCACGCAGGGATTCATGGGAAGTGGTGATGGAACCACGGTAGGTGCCGGCGTTCCACTTCACGGTAATGAGTTCAGGCTTGCCCAGCTCTGGGTTAGCAGCCAGCTCTTCAACCGTGTGGAGGCTTTCGTCAGTCTTCTTAGCCACCACGTAGGTTCCGCCTGCTTGTTGAACACTGATAACATCAGCAAACTTTGTCAGGTCATAGGTGGACTTGAGTTCGTCCTGTGCCTTGTACAAGATTTGCTGCGGGATGATAGCAGCAACGTCACCTGACACGATGCCATCACGCTTCTGGCCTTTGCTGTTCAAGTAGTCAATCAGGCTACGTACTTCTGGGTTTTCTTTTTCAATCGTCTTCATACGGGTTTCCCCACCTTTCTTTGCGTTTGTCTGTGGTTCCTTTGGTTCCGCGGGTGTTTCGTTTGCGTCTTCCAGTTGCTTTTCTAAATCAGCGATTTTGTCCTTCAAGTCTTGGTTTTCTTTTTCAAGATCAGCCATTGACTTATCGTTCTCGTCGCTGTCAGCGGCCGCCTTGTCCAGGGCTTCCTGGTCAGCAGCTTCATCAGCAGCGCGCAAGATAACTTGCTTTTTGCTTTCCAATTCGCCGCGTTTCGTTTCGTTTTCGGCCAAAGCCGCACGCGCCATCTTCAGGCGTGCGTTCAGAATGATTGGATTTTCCATTTTTCTTTCAGCTCCTCCACGATCTTGTGCTTTCGTTCGTTGAATGCTTCTT
Source organism: Lacticaseibacillus kribbianus (assembly GCF_020180945.1). Taxonomy (GTDB): domain Bacteria; phylum Bacillota; class Bacilli; order Lactobacillales; family Lactobacillaceae; genus Lacticaseibacillus; species Lacticaseibacillus kribbianus. Next base: position 1,097,252 of record NZ_JAIPUL010000001.1, read on the forward strand.
CTTCGGCGTGTTCGTTGTCACGGCTACGTGCACCAATCTCGGTTGTTTCGTAGGCTGGGAAGGCCACCACAGATACCTCGAACAGGTCAACGTCAGTCAGCGTGTTGTGCCAGCCGTCATCGCGCTTCTCCACCTTTTGGTCTCGGATGTAGAAGCCGAATGATGCCTGCGACACGTCGCCGCGCTTTACTTTTGCGTAAATTGAAAGGGCCTCCGGGTCGTCGTCGTTAATCTCGACGGTTCCGAATAGCCCTTTGTCGTCTTTACGTAGCGTCATGGTGCCGGCGCTTGTACGCCCTAGCACCTTTCCGGTGTCGTGGTCGAACAACGCGCGGATATCGTGGTCTGCGATATCATCTGGGATTGCTTCTGGTGCTACGGTCTCAAACTGACCTCGATACAGTTCCGTTTCGTCGTTGAAGCGGATAAAGTAACCGGAAAGATACTTCTTGCCGCTATCGTCTTCGGTAGCTGCGCGGAAGTCAGCCGTTTTCGTCAGACTGGTTCTTTTCTCCATTGCTATCACCTCCTTTCAATTTGGCCTGGTCGCCAAGTTGCGCGGTCGGCACATAATTCTCCAGGGTGATAAGTGATTCCATATCATCATCAGGCGGCAAGCCTACCCATCCACGCCACTCATTGCGACGCATCGCGGTACGGTCAACCATTTCCTTGCCGGCATTTACCAGCTCAGCTAGGTCGTACTGGTACAGCGAACGTGGGTTGAAGCGGAAGTACCAGTTCGATGAGATGAGCACGTCACGCGTCAGCGCCTGCGCAATCATCTGGCCAAGGCCGGCAATGCGCGTGTTGACGAAGTTGTTGTATTCTTCGCGATTGAAGTCACCAACGCCGAGCAAAAAGGCCGGTACTCCAAATAGTCCAGCCACGGTCTTCTTGTCGATTTCGATGCCTTCATTCAGCGCGATGTCCTGCAACGTCAACGGCTTGACCTGCTGCACCTCCAGTAGGTCTGCTGGGATAATCCACGGTTCCAACCCGTCAGAGTGACCAATATACTTATTTTTGACCTCTGTGCGACCTTCGTCACTACTCAAGGCGTCACTGTCTGAGTCCACCTTGATAATGATATTCGGCATATACTTGCCACTCATAAAGACCGACTTCGTCTTCGCGGCCTGTGCCAAGTTGTTCAGTGTGGTGCTAAGAATCGTATCGAAGCCGTTGCCAATCAGCGGGTAACGTGGGTCCGGGTTGATGAGGAAATGCACCAGCTGAGCTGAGTCCATTTCCTTGTCACCGTACCGGACGCGCAGGTCGGCAGTCTGCGAATCGTAGATGTAACTGACGTTCGCCATATCCAGCGGGCGTAACTCGGACAAGTATTCGCTACCTGGTTGCACGACAATCTGGCACAGCGAGTTGCCGTCACCATACAGGTACAGGTCACGAACAATCTTCGTCAGCCACGTCTTGCGGGTCATTCCCTTGGACGGGCTGACGTCAATCAGCCGTGACAGCTCATTGTTCACACGCTTGTCGCCCTTGTCGGTGTTCTCCAGCAAATGAATGCTCATCGAAGACACCAACTCGGCAATCGTATTCACAGCAGACTGCACGTCCGGGTTGTCTGCCAGCCGCGTGTAGCCGCTAGTCTGCAATAGCTCTGACCACTGCGGTGAACCAAGTTGGACAATCGTTGGCGTGCTACGCTTTTCAGTTTTCCGTTTTAGTCCAAACATTTAACCCCAGTTTACAATTCAAGTGCAACACCCTGACGACTAGACCAAAAAGGCCATGAAGACCTATTCTTGTTAGTACTAGCTAAACAAGAAAGCAGGAATCTTCATGACCCACTCTCAGACTAACACCCACAAGCATTACCAACAACTCAGTTTTAGCGACCGTGCTACAATTCAGGCCCTTCGGGCTGCTGGTGACACCGCGACCGTGATTGCACAGAAGCTTCATCGCAGTAAAGCGACAATCTCACGAGAAATCACGCGTGGATCTGTAACTCAGCTCGACTCGAAGCGTCACTCGCATCAAGTCTATCTTGCGGAAACTGCCCAAGCCATGCACGACCGTAAACGCGATAGAACCGGTCACTACGCCTTTCTTAAGACCGGCCGTGCGTTCTTCAAGGCTCTCGCCAGGGAGCTTACTCGTAAGCCGCGCGTACACAGCGTTGATAGCTTCGTACACTTCTATCGCGACCAGGGCAAGGCTTGCCCTTCAACGACAACTGTGTATCGCTACATCGACGCCGGGCTGCTTGAGCTAGACAACATGACACTTCCCAAGAAGCTCCGACGCCGCATCAAAGGCTATAAGAACGCCCACAAGCGCAAGAATAAGAAGACATACGGCGACTCAATCGAGTTGCGTCCTGCGGCCGTGAATGACCGCACAGGCGTGGGACATTGGGAAGGCGACTTGGTCAAAGGTATTCGCTTAGCTGATGAGCCAGCATTAATGACGCTCACAGAACGGTACAGCCGGACTGAGATCATCGTCAAGATTCCTGACTATCATGCGGGCACCTGCCTTAAAGCCTTGCAAGACACGATTGACGACTACGGGGCCAAGGAATTTGAGAGTATCACTTTTGACAATGGTTCCGAGTTTGCCAAGTTATCAGAGATTGTTGGAACCCAGATTTACTTCGCACATCCGTACTCGCCTTGGGAGCGTGGCACAAACGAGAACGCCAATGGACTGCTTAGGGAATTCTTCCCGAAAGGGAAGTCTCTCAGAGCCGTTACCCTGGTTGAAATTCAAGCAGTCCAATCCGCACTGAACCATCGTCCCAGACGTATTCTGAACTATCTTCGCCCATGCGATTACTACCGATGCATGGCGTAACAGCCTAGACCACTATCAAGAATTCGTTATCATCGTTGCACTTGACTTGAAAATTGAGGGTCCAAACATTTAATCACCTCCTTTCAGCCAGGCCGCCGCATTCTCGTTCTTCGTGATGTCCTCAGACATCTGCACGCATGCGAACACGGACGCATCAAAAAGGTCAATGCGCTGGTTGCCTGACTGCCCGTCAATCTTGTCGTACTGAATTGCGTCGTCAACCTTCTCGACTGCAGCCACATTGGATACACAGTACTCATAGGCTTCAGAATGGCAATAATATAGTTCCTTGTTCTTGGCCTTCACTTCGATACGCCGGAAGCCTTCAGACTTCTTGAAGTAATACTGCGGCTGGTCAACGATGCGGAAGTGTGCCTTCTTCATCTTCATGAAAAACTCACGGCCAAACTTCTTATCGAAACCAATCTTTTGAATCTTGAAGCCCATGGCACGCATTTCTTCAAACCATTTCACGATGTCGTCGTACAGCACGGTCGCGGTGTTACTCATCGTCAGCCATCCATCGTCTTCCCAACCAAACAGCGGGATGCCGTCCTTGTCTGCTTTCTCGTGTGCGGCTTGGCGCGGGAAGAACGCGTGCGTGATGATAATGTCCACATCACCCTTGCGACCGTACAGAGCAGCGGCAGTGAGGTCGTGCAGTTTGGACAAGTCCGCTCCGCCGTACCACTTGACGTTCATCTTTGCGAGCTCTTCCAGTGACCAATCGTATGAGCGGTCAGACGCCTTGAAATCTTCAATGTCGAAGTAGGCCTTTGAGCTGGCCGTGAAGACGTTCAGCGTCTTGTTGAAAAACTCCAGCCGCGTCTGCGGATCATTGAGCGCCATCTCAGCATCGCGCTTCAAGTCATCAAGTGAGACGGATACGCCCACCGACGGGTTCGACTTGATGAGCACCTCGTCGGACGTGAAGTCGTCCACATCGCCATCGTCGTTTTGGTCGGCCTGGCAGATGAAGAAGAAGTACTCATCATCCTCGATCGCGCCGGACAGCACCTTCTTGGCGTATTCCACGCGCTGAGCGAGGAAGCCGTTCGGAATATCGCCGGCGGTCGAGATGCCAATCAGCAGCTTGTTCCGATACGCCTTCTGCGCGTTCTTCATCAGGATATATTTCTTCGCCGATTTGAACGCATGCAGTTCGTCCAAGATGAGCAGGTTCGCGTTCAGCGAGTCGAGTCTCTTTTCATCGCTAGCCAGCGCTTGGATATAGATCGAACCGTCTTCGCCAAAGTCCTTAGCAATCGAGTGCTCGGAGTTGTTGTCGCGAATCTGGTAGGTCGAATCGTGGAAACGGTCGATGTTGAATTTCAACAGGCTGAACGATTCCATCGTCTGTTTCAGACTATTCGCTAACACATATAGCTTAGAGCCCGACCGCGCTTCGAGCAGCGACAGCGCGAACCCCAGCGCCGCGGCGAACGTCGTCTTCCCTTGCTTCCGCGGAATCATGATGAGCACTTCGTGGAAGCGGCGAAGGTCGGTGTCCTTACGGTAGAAGCATAGCATGTTGACGATGCAAAACTTCTGCCAGTCAGTCAACAGCAGAGGCCGCCCACGCATTGGACGGCCTTCCAAGTCTTCACCTTGTTGATGTACGAACACGTTCTCGATCAAGTTGATCACGAAGTCTGCATCTTCAGCGCGGATGTCGAATTCATCCGTTCGCTTCAGGTCGTCGAGAAACCGTTGACCTGCCTGCACACGCAGCCGGTTGGCCGGAATCGAACCGTCAACCACACCACGAGCATAAGCAGTAGCAGTCTCGAAGTTATCCATCGCGACCACGGCTCTTCATGAATTCTGCTAGTGGGTTCGCGTTGACGGTCGGCACCACTTCCACACTGTTTGATTTCGGATTCAGCTGTAGCCGATCGGAGTAGCTGGCGATGTCCTTACGGAGCGATTCAATCGCGTTGAGAATCGGCACCTTACGCTGGTTTGTGGCGCCGGCTTTGTTGGTGTAATCTTCTGTGACCTTGTAGCCCGATTCCTCATACTGGTGATTCAGTGCGGCATACTGGTCAAGCATTCCGGCATAGATCGTGATGAGGTCATCGTATGCTGATTTGTACACGCCCAGGTATTTCATCTGCTCAACCACGCGGCGCCTGCGGTCCAGCGTGTCCACTCTTACTTCTTGTGCCATCCGCGGCACCCCTTTCACTTACAATTTCCGCGTAGTCGGAAAAAACTCCCACTGTCCCGTCTCCCGTAAGCCAAAATTATTTTTGTGAACGGGGGGGATCCAAATTTTTATCGGCAAAAAATTTTTCAAACTCGCGTCGCCGTTTCTCTTGCCAGTACAATCCTGCGCCGGTCACTTCATCCGTGAGCCGGTCGTGCATCTTGTTGTGTGATGCAGCAGAGAGTGGCAACAGGTTCCACGTCTGCAAAGCCAGCATCGGATAGTCAGCCAGTGGATAGATGTGGTGGATCATCGTGGCTTGCGCCACCCGCCCGTATCGCTTGGCTTCTTGGTCCTCGTATTTGTACTTGCGCAGGACCACGGCGCGCTTGCGTTGCCAGCGTTGTGACTGGTAGAACGCGCGGTTACGCTCTCGGTTAGCCAAGAGCATCACCCTTTGTGTACTGTTTAATCTTGTCCACTCGCATGTCTGACCAAGTGTCGTGCGTCCCGTCTGATTTGTAGACCGTAACGACTGGCATTGACTGGTAGCCTTGCTTGCGGAAACGTGCATAGTCCCGCTCGTCAGCCATGATTGTTTGGACTGGCATGGCACGAGACAGCAGGTTGGCTGTCATGCGACACTTGGCACAGTTTTGTTTGGTATAAATGATTGCGTGCATACGTTTCTCTTCCCTCGATAGTTTCTCAATGATTGCTTGCTCTGTGCTGCTGACGTAGCCGTAATCAAATCGGATCATGCGATTAGACATAGTAGATTGCCCTCGTATCATGATCGCTGTATTCGACCAGCTCAAACGTTTTGTGGGCAACAACCCCGAGGTCATCAGTCCAGCGGTCATTAGGTTTTCTCGTTGATACTTGACGTTGTACGAAGCCGCCTAGGTCTTTGCTCATCTCTGAATGGAGATGCCCCGTAAACAATTCGCGGTTCTGTGCTGTGCCTAACATGAAGCCAAACTCATCAAGATACTTGGCCAGATAGTTGTTCTTGCCCTTGTCTCCGTGAGTGGCCCCAATGAAGTTGTGTCCCATAATAGCGCCCTTGTAGTGTTTTAGCGATATATCCCATGTGATGTTTGTTTGGTTGCTGTAGGCGCGTTTCAATAGGCGTGCGAACATATATCCAACTGACGGGTCGTGGTTTCCGGCACAATACATGACCTCACACTCATTGGCGTTCTTAATGATTGCTTCAATCAGTGTCTCGAAGTATTGCTCCATTTCATTCACAGTTTCTCCTAGGTCGGTTGTTTCGAGCTGTGTGCCCTTTGCTGTGGTCGAGTTGATGTTGTCCACGTGAGCCAGGTCACCACCCAGAATGAGCAATATCTTTGCATAATGGCCGCGTTGTATGATATCTAGCTGCCGCTTCAAGGACTCTGCGTAAATATCAAATGTGTGCCCGTTGAAGTGTGTGTCAAATGCGGGAACGACAAGATATCGTTCTGATGGTACAAAAATAGGAGCCTTGGCTTTATAGGGCTCCTTGTGTGTGATGATGTCATTCATCAATGATTCATATTGTTCGGCCGCGACCAATGGCCTAATTTGTATCTTGCTCTGGTACAGAGTAGCTTCGGGCGTCTGCTTCCAGAAATTGCTCGTGGCACGTACAAGCTCCCACTTGGTGTAATCGTACCCGTGAGCTTCTAGCACCTCTCTAGGCGTCATTTTGTGGCCCCTGACAACCTTTAGAATTGTCTGACTAGACTGTGTACCGTCTGAGTCATATTCATTAGTCATGGGTGATTGAAACTCAATTCCAAGCCGCCGCGATTTCTTCTGGACTGCATCGTAACTAATTCCTAGCTCGTCTGCTGTCTCGCGTCTGGTAAATCCTTCAGAGGCGAGCTTCCTAATGCCACTGATTTGTTCATCTGTCCATTGCATCTACTCGCCTCCGAAACTGTTCCAAGTCTTGCTTGGCAAGCCTACGTTCCATACGATGAACTTGTTTGCCATTTCCTTGGAACTCATGTTTCCATTCGTCCCAATCCCAACATTTATTTGTTGCCTTCCATCGGTAAGGATCATATTTTCCTTTTGAATTCATGTCCTCGCCTCCAAAAAATAAGTTGCTTGCAATATAACTCCAAATATAGGACAATGATGGTACACCAAAAGGAGGTAATATCTATGAGCTTAGATGGTAAAGTTGATAGCACTAAGGACAAAATCTCCGGTAAAGCCAAAGAAGTTGAAGGTAAAGTTACTGGCGATAAGGCCCGTGAAGCACAAGGTAAGGCTGAAGGCGTGCTTGGCAAAGTAAAAGAAAAATTAGACGATGCCAAAGATGCCGTTAAAGATACCGTTGATGACGTAAAAGAAAAGTTCAATAAAGATTAATCTCTTGGCCGGCATTTGCCGGCTATTTGTTTGCACAAAAATAGCACCTCACCGTTTGGCGGAGTGCTTGCGTAAATAAAAAGACGCCTAAGCGTCCTTGAGAAATAAAACTTATTGGTTATTTTGAACGGCCTGATCAGCTTTAGCGTGTGTCGCCTGAACATCACTCAATGCTTGGTTCATATCGGCATTGTTTTTGTTTTGCGCATCGGAAAGCTTTTGCTGTGCGTCTGCTAGCTGTTGTTGAAGATCGGAGACTTTCTTGTTGGCTGCATCAACCTCAGCTTGCTTAGCAGCAACTTTCTGGTTGCCTTCATCAATTTTCTGATTGATTTCGTTAATTTTTTCTTGAATCTCAGTCTGCTTGTCGGCATTAGCCTGAGTGAGTTGGTCCTGTAGGGCCTTAATCTGATCTTGGTAACCGCTAACGGAAGACTTGGCATTACCAAGGTCAGACGTCAACTGTGTAATCTGACTGTTCTTACTTTGGACACGACTGGCAAGTGTGTCAATGTCGGTGTTAATAGCTTCAACATCTACGTGCCCTGCCCAATAATCATCCGCAAAAGTTTTTACGCCAAATCCAGTTCCCAGTAGCGCAATCGCAACGGCGGAAATTACTAAGCTCTTTTTTAAATTCATGACGGGAGTTCCTCCTATGATTTGATTAGTAAACAGCAACGTGCAAAATATTAACACGTATGACTAGGTTATGCAATGCTTTGATGCAATCGGCTGGATTTGAACCAGCGACATACGTCGTTTAGGCGATGGCTCTACCATACTGAGCTACGATTGCTATACTGTCCGTCATCACGTCCTCAACGGTATGAGTGGCACGAAGGCCATATGCGTGATGCAGTATTTTTGAGTCGCTCGCTCGCCCAGTTTAGTATGGGGTCATCGCAAGCTCTTCCCCGTGCCGGAATCGGACCGGCAGCCGTGCGTGGCTTCCATATCGGGGTGACCTGTCCATGGCTTTATCATCACCATAGACCGCCATAAACAAAGAAAGAAGGTGTGTCTTAGGTTCTCACCTTTGGCACAATACAATAATAACATGCAATTTCATGGTAGATGTCCAGTCTTTGTCTACTCTTTGTTTACCTTTTGTCCACTGTTTGTCTACTTTTATTAACCAGCAATCCATGACTACCAACAGGCCATATACTGGCAAAAGCGTACAATGCCTCTTTGAGCGCGATATAGTATCCGGCTTTACTATATCCAGAATCCGCAATCAAGAGTTCTACGGCAATGGGTCGCTTAATGTAATAGTCTCTCAGTATGTTTCGCCGAGCATCATCTTCGATGCACTCGATTGTCTTTTCGCATACTTCTACGTACGTTTCATCATCCAAACGGTTGGTGATCTTTATCTCCATAACGTTGCCGATTGATGATGATCTTGGCATACCGTCAAGTGATGGCGACTGGATAGAAGCCTTGACCCGTGACCTTTGTTTTCGTCTACGATAGTCTTCTAGCACATTGTCAGCTTCTGCTACAGACGCTTCATAATCCCACGGGCTCACAGCACTAGCTGTTGTCTTTCTCACTTGCGCACCGCTCCTTTCCCAATTAGCCCAGAACCACACGCCCACCAAGGCTATGAACAGCATGACGGCAATCAGCGATCATGCCACCAGTTGTAAATTAACCAGATAGCAAACGCGGTGAGGCCGATAATTGTAGTGATGGCCTCCCACCAGAGCTTGATTCCAAGATAATCATGCAGGCTCATTTCGTTCTCCCCCTATATGAAAAAGTGCAACACGAACATCATTAGCCAAACGTACAGTGTCGTGAGCATGGCGATTATTAGGTCTTCCCAAGTCATTCGACTGTCGTCAGAGAAGTCTTTTCTCTTCGTGATTAGGTAGTTGAAGAATACTAGAAGACCCCATGTACTTATTAACTTCAGCTTTGGTACTCCGAAAGCGCTGGCCACAAACGTGTTCCAGCCATACATCGAGACCACCGCATCAAGAAGCCCCAGAGGCACAGTGACAAACAGCGCGCCCAGAATGTGAATTTCATGCCGTTTCTCTATCATTTTCCCGTCCTCAGTCTCCGCCCACACATCGGACAGTATTTTATTGATATTGTTTCATCGACTTCCGCATTTTCGTACCCCACTGCCATAATGGTGTGAATAGCCCCACCCGGTGTCGGCTTTGGCGGTATGCCGTCCCAACCGTCACCACCAGTCATACCAATGCGCAGAAAGTTGTCAGACTCACCGCCCCAACCAAACTCATCGTCTGTCGGAATTACCTTATGCGGTTCGTGGCAGTACGGGCAGCCTGGATCACTGTCTGTTGCGAGGGTATAACGATCAATGTATTGCCGCGGCGTGTCATTGCAAAACCGTCCACCGCTCGCAGCGGAGTCCGCATACGCGTCGACCAGGTCATAAAACACTTCCCGCTTCGTCTCATTGCTCATTGTCAGTCACCTCCACACGTTCGCAGTCGGTCAGTTCATAGTGCTCAATCTCGGCAGCGGTGAACCGTGTAGGTGGTTCTTTTTCCATATCCCAGACCGGAATCACCTCGCCGCTATCACATTTTTGGTAGTAGTAATGGCGGTTTGCGTGGGGTACTCGGACGAAGTAGCGCTTCGGCTTCTCGACCTCCCAACCGTTGACGTAGGCGCGCATGAGGCGGTCTTCGGCCATACCGTCATCGTCATACTGGTCATGAGAGTTGACGAACCCGACAAGTAGCTCCGCTGGGTCATCATCACACTTTGCCTGCTCCAGCATCTCCGCTTCCTCTTCGCTCACCACGACCTTCTCCGGCGCTTCGACTAGCTCGACGACGTGGCCACCTTCCCGTTTGGCGATGGTCTTGGCAAGTTCCTCGTCTTCTTGATATGATCCGAACACAGCGCGAATGGCGTCATCGTCTCCATCACCATCTAGCCAGATACCTCTCACCGATAGAAACTCTTGATTATCATTTTCAATCGCCCAAATGCTCATCGCTCGTCCTCCTCAACCTTGACCAGCTTCGCGTGATAATCGTCGCCATCGTCCAGCTCGTAGATCACCTTGCCCCAGTCGTCGCTCATCGCGTAGGCCACGCGCTCGGCTTCACTTGTGCCGCGAATCGCCTGGTTCAGCGGATAGTGGCGTAGCTTAATCACATCGCCGTCAGCATAGTGTGACTTCGTGTTCCACTTGGCAGCGCCTTGTGCCGCAGCCTCCAGCGCCGCTTCCTTGCTGTCGAACACGCCGATAACGTACTCGGTGTAGTCTGAATACTCTCCTGACGTGTGAACCGGAATATAGATCATCTTCCCTGTCATATCGCGTCCCCTCCTAGAACGGCAGGTCATCATCGCTGATGGCCGCTGATGTGCCTGCGAACGGGTTGGCCGCTGCCGTGGCAGTCGCCGTCCACCCGACCGATTGTGCTGGCACCGTGGTGGCCGCCACCGGTTGAGCTGACGGTGCCGCTGCCGGCTGCGCTGCGGGCGCCGCCTGCTTCTGCCGGCTCTCCAGGAGCGCAAAGTTGTCGACCACCACCTCTGTCACGAAGACGCGCTGGCCCTGGTTGTTGTCGTAGGTGCGAGTCTGAATGTGACCCTCGATTCCGATAAGCGAACCCTTCTTCGTGAAGTTGCTCAAGTTCTCCGCGCTCTTGCGCCAGATGACGCAGTTGATGAAGTCGGCCTCACGCTCGCCGCTTTCGCTCTTGAACTTACGGTCAACCGCCAGCGTGAACGAACCGACGGCGGTGCCGCTTTGCGTGTAGCGTAATTCGATGTCGCGGGTCAGACGACCCGTCAGTGAGACGTTGTTAATCATGCTTGTTCCTCCTTCTTGTCGTGACGCTGCCCCTTCTTACATTCGTGCCACCCGTGCGCACCCTGCCTGTACATCCCATATTCGATATGTGAACCATCTTTACCGTTGCTACGATCACGCCAAGTACTTTTAGGCTTGTATCCGTTTCGGATTGCCTCTTCGGTGTTGCGATAGTATTTGAAAGAACCATCTGGCAGCACACGCTTTGCAGAAAACACCTCAAGCTCTTTGAGCCCATTTTCTGTCTCAATCTTGACCAGTGTGTTGCTGCTGCAATTCATCTGCTGAGCAACTTCGGTTCGTGACAGCCCCTCCGCGTACAGTTTCTCGACCGTCGGTGCCATCGCGTCACGCCGCTTGCGGTAACCAAGCCTGCGCGATTCGGTTGTCGTTCCGGTTCGCAGATCCTTGCGCCTTTTCGAGTTGTCTGCCAGCTTGTGGCCTTCACGAGCCGCGATTTCCGCCGCATCAATGGCCGTCATGACAGACAGCGACCTGCCAATACCGCAGAATGCGCGTTCCTTAACGTCTCTCGGCCTGACTCCGACGCTTTTCATACTGACGACGACACGGCCACAAGTGTCAATCTTGGTATTACGGTCAATCTCGCCTGGGTCAATCTCGACCATGAAACTGCACTCGTAGACATGGATAATCCGCCCGCTAAAGTTCTTCAAGGTGTGCCCCTCGTGCCACCCGTCCCCGTTTCCTTTCCACGTCGGGACCGTGATGTGATTACCGACGTAAATATCATCGGCGGTAATGCTGCTTTTCGTTGTCGTGCTCACGTTGTCGTTCCTCCATGCTTTCTTGGTATAGCTTGTCGCCAAGTTCGGTGACTTGCAGGGTACGCTGTTTCCAGCGATCCCAATCAATCAGTTTTGCTCGCTGCATCCTGGCCATGTTGTTGTGTACGGTTCCTACCGACAACCCGACGCCAGCGCAAATTTCACGGACCGTTGGGACATACCCGCGTTCGTCCAATGACTGCTCAATCACAGTGAGCAGGTCAAGCTCGCGCTCACGCCATTCTTTAGGCGTCATCATTCTTGGCATAATTCTCATCCTCCACGGTAATCTCGGCCCTAGGGCCACCGCCGTCGTCGTAGTACTTGGCGACGGTGATGGTCACGATTTGGTTGTCGTCCTCCCACACGATGCCGGTCAGCGCATCGCTAACGGCCTTGTAGTAGTTGTCCGCGTCAGGTTTCACGATTGGGCGGACGGTACCAGCATGTTTCGCCATTTTGAGCCGCTTTGAGCCGCTTTGCTGAATCGACCGGTAAATGGTCACGTTGACGGCTAACGGCCCGCTTAGCGGTTCTCCGTGCCACTGGCGCTGTGCCTGCTGCGACACCAGCGCTTTGTACTGGCGAGACTTCGCAGGATCGACCCCACGAACGCCACGCGGCGTCCGGTAGACACGCGGGCGTCCTTGCGCCACCGGCTCTCCAGGAACAACGATTCTGTATCTAGTCACTCTTGCTTTCCTCCAGTTTCTTGAGCGCCGCCAGACGTGCCTGAATCTCTTCCTGCTGGTCGTCAGTGACTGATACCTCCGGTGCCTTGTAGTCAGGCTTAGCCCAGTCAGGCGTCGTCTCCTGGCGTGCTTGCTTGCCATACCGTTGCGGACGCGGGGCGTTGGCTTTGGCAGTCTTCTCGTGCTGTTTTGCCTCGGCCTCCGCCTGTTCGACAGTCTTGATGTCCTGCTCACGGTACTGCGTCAACACACGATCGAGATATTTGTCGGCAGCCCTAGCCTGCACTGCGCGGCGGGCGGCGTAATCAATCACCCATGTCACCAACTCGTCGCCGAACTCCGAAACCCAATCGGCAAGGTCTTGCTGGGCAACCGCGTTGGGGAATCCCCAGACTTCCTGCCAGCGACTAAACGCCGATTTCTCTTGCACGCGTCCGCCGGACAGACTGTCTTTGGTTTTATTTTCTTTAGTTTTATTTAGTTTAGTTTTATTGCCATCGGTTTCGGTTGGCATTGCCATAGCTTTGCTATCCGTTTCGGTTGGCATTGCCATAGCTTTGCTATCCGTTTTGGTTGGCATTGCCATAGCTTTGCTATCCCACCTCTTTGCAGCACCTTTTTTGCCAGCTTCGGAGCGCTTCGTTCGTTTTCCGTCCATGTGCGCCATGCGGTTGTTTAGGCTCTCGGAGTAGAAACACTCACCGTCATCGGTGAAGGAAAATAACCCGAAAGACTCAACCACATTTCTTACTTTCTCAGCGTCGGCATGTAGATCAAACCCGATTGCGTTGTAGTCCTTTTTAGCCGTATAACTTGGCTCATCTCGAAGCCGCTCAATGATGCAGAAGTAAATCCCGTAGCCCTCCATGCCGTACTTCATTCGGAGGTTGATAATCTTGTCGTCGTTTCTGGCGTTGCTGTCATGTGAGAAGTACGAGCTTGCCATTACCCCGCCCCCAATCCATCGAACCGGTCGAAGTCAGCGCATGTGTTTAGCCTAAGACTGATAAGCGTTGGCTCATCGAGCTTGACGGGCTTGATATGGTAGTGGTCGATGAACGCGTCAATCCCTAGATCGTGCCGGATGGTGTGGTGAACCCGGCACAGCGGGAAGAACTTGTATCTGCGATTGTCAATTTCGTTCCGGTTGCGCCCGTTCCCAATAGGTGGCTCATGGTCAATGTCTGCGTGCTTGCCGCAGATAACGCACATGCGATGTTTCAAGCATTGCATCATCAGCGGATAGTCGCTTGGAATTGAGTCCAGGTGCTTTGTCTGCCATGGAATGTCGTTGGCAAAACCAAAGTCAATCACGTAGGACAAGAACTCGCTTGCCTTGCTCATGCTGCAATCGGAAAGCGAGAAGTAGTCGCTCCCAGTTTCCGCCATGTAGTAGGCCTTGACCCACGCTTCCATCTCAAGCGGGTTGTACCCGGTGAAGTCTGCGTAGTCGTTGAGCAGCGCCCACACTTTCCGCCGCTGCTCCGGGCTGATGCTCCGGCCGTCCTCAACGTCAATCGACACAGACGGCCGCCTTCCTGCCGCAAGCTTGGCAACCCGAAGCGTATCGACGTCCCGGCCACCGGTTAGGCTTACTGTGATGGTCGCACCGCTGATTGCGGTAATCTCGCCGTCAAACCGCACATTGCTCACCCCTCTTGCTTACTTGCCAGCTTAGCCTTTGACTGATTGATAGCCCGCAAGAGAAGACCGTATTGATCAGCCGTAAGTTTATCCACCGGAACAACTTCTTCTGACTGAATCCCAACAATCTGTGCGCGGCGCTCAAGCCCGAGAAGTACCTGCTCGCATGTGAACCCTTCCGTTCCACTCGCAATCTCGCATACCATCGTCCACGCGGCGTTTGCCTGGGTCTCGTCAACAACGTTGCGCGCGTTCGCTGCGGCATTTGCCGTGGCGCTCTCGTCAGCTTCTTGGCTCGGGAAGTCTTCACCGGCGTAGATGTACAAGCCGATGCCGTGAAGCGCCAGGGCTTTGACGAACGCGCGCTGACGCGTCTTGTTAATCTGCATCATGTCCGGGCGAAGCACCGCAGCATTCTTGAAGTCCATCACGGGCAGTGATTCGGTTTCACTGATTCCGTTGATGGTAACCGTGCATTCGACCAGCGCTCCTTGAGGGGTAATCAGATATGGTACCTTGCGTCCGGTAAGCTCTCCATTAGGCCCAACCTCGTCGAACATCGTGTACTCGCGTGTCGCAGCCGGATCAGCCTTTTTCATCTCCGACCAGCCCCACACCCACGACAGGTAGGAAAGCTTGGCGCTTTTGGTCTCGACCTTCTGGATGTGGTCAGAAACGTTGAGGTGGCTCAGCATCTCGAACTGGCTTGGCTTCGTGCGTTCCTCTGCCGACCTAAGGACCTTCTTAGCAACATCAAGTTTTTCGGTTTTGTCAGTCATCAGTTCACCCTCAATACGATTCCGCGGGGCTTGAATTCTGCCCCGACAACTTTGTGCCCTGCCGCCAAAGCGCGGCGAATCTTGTCTTTGTCAGGCCGCAGCTCGGTCTTGAACATATCAGCCTGCAAGTGGTCTCCATCAATGTTGATGCCGAGCTGACCACCAGCGTTTTGAATGTGCAGGTAGGTGTCGTCGGTCTCGATGGTCTTCAAGTCGTAGGCCTGCATTCGTTCCTTAACAATGGCGAACATCTTGTCAGCCAGTGCCTCGTTCTTTGCGGCACGGCCTGCCCACTCTTTGATTTTGTTGCGTTGGCCGAGTGCTAACGCCTTGGCGTTTTCTCCGATGTGTGCGTAAGCCACCAGTTTGTCTTGAAGCGAACCGTCAATAAGCGAATCGACGCTGTCCTGGTAGGCCTGCTCGTCGATGTCCCCGGCCTGGAATTTTGCCGTTAGATCGGCAATTTTAGTCTCGATGTTGTATAATGTGTCCATGGATGTTTTCCTTTCTGGCCACCGGTTGCCCCCGGTGGCTATTTTTCGTCCCACGAGATCCACTGGCCGCCGCTGATTGGGTCTAGCGTGAACCCGAGCGACGACAGCTCGATAATCTCCTGTGGACTGACGTCCTTCACGGTGACGCTGGACTGGCCTCTGAATGCGGCGCCGTGGATGGCTGCCATCACAGTGTCGGCGTGCTGCTTAGCGCGTGCATCGCGGGTGTAGGACTGAACCTGCTCGATTGTGGTGTCAAATAGTGTCATGGTCTCACCTCCTTTCGTGTGAGATAATTCACCTCGGATATGAAGCGGGTCGTCCAGAATCGCCAGCACGGAATCAGATAGCTTTAGAGAGCAAGTCACTGGCGGTTGGCTTGCTTTTTCATTCGGTCGTACAAGCGGCTGTGAAGCTCGCTGGTCAACATGTGTGGATCATCAAGATATTCGAGACCGTCCACCGCTTCGCCCCACGTGTCGGACATATCAATAAGTTCGGACGCGATGGCATCGAGCTTCTTGCCGATGAGTTCATTCAGTTCTGCGTATTCTTTTACGATGTCACTTTTCATTGCATTCACCTCCCTTCAGAACAGGCCGTCGTAGTCGTGGTCAATCTTCTCCCCGACCGGGTCAGGTTCCGGCTTCGGTTCTGGCGGGCCTTGACGAAGAATCACACTAGCATCGAACGGATAGTCAAATACGGTGCGATAGCTAACTTGGTCTTTCCGCTTTGGCTTTACGTGCCGGATCGGCTTTCCAACAGCCGCCGCGAATGGTGCAAGCAGTTCGTTGGCCTTCGTGTTCGACCTATCGAAGTACGTCACGCTGACCCGCGCGCCTTTCCGCATTGCTTCCACGACGGCGCGCTCCAGTGATGTTACTTCCATCAGTCCGCCTCCTCTTTTGTGTTGTCCACCGCGCGCAGGTCGCCGGTGATGTCGGTCAGCCAGTGCGGCATCGGCTTGTCTTCGATGAACTCGGCGATGGCGCATAGGGCCGCCAGAACGGCGCCTAGGATGGCGCCGAATTGTAGGTAAATCATGATTGAGCCTCCTTTGCGATATTGCGGAACTCTGTCCGCATGAACTCCGAGAACGCCAGCGGCTCGAACCGCCAGCCGATGCGCCCACCGTAGTTGAATGCGAACCCGTCGAGCTGCCGCTGGAACCGTGGCTTGTCGAGTACGTGTGTGGACAGCCACGTCTGTGTCAGTCCGTATCGGTCGAGCACGTCGGCAGCCGACCACCAGCGGCGGTAGTCGGGTTCGTGCTGGAGACGTTCAGCCACGGCCTTGTCGACCGCTTGCTGAATCAGTTCTGGCGGAACTGAGATTGTGATTGGTGGCATGGATCAGGCCTCCTTTCGTTTGAACCTCGCTTGGCGGATAATGTGTCCGGGAAGGAGGTGTGAAAATGAACATTGATGAATTCGATAAAGTTGCCGTCACTATCATGAAGGCTGTGTATTCCCACCCTCAGTCAGAGCCGGGCTTCACTCAGGTCGAAAAAATTTTTACGGCAGTCAAGCCAACGCCATACGAAGTGGTCTGGGGCTATCTAAAAACTCTAGATGCCGACGGTTGGCTCAAACTTGACGGCGATTGGAGCGATGGCAAAGGCTTTTCTAACGACCTGGTCACCGCATCGCCAACTACAAAAGGCCGTACCTTTGCCGGACGTCACGAGCGATTACAGCGAGCTTTCGTTGTAAAACATTTTGTGGCGCCATTCATTACAGGCGTCGTAACTGCCGTCGTGGCATATCTACTTTCCAGATAAGAAGTAAATCGCAATGCCATACGCGACTCCCGTAAGAACAGACAACGCGATTGGTAGTACCCACTCGTGATTGATGTTGAAGTTGTCCGCCGCCTCTGTCAGGCGACCTTTTAGCTTGCGTAAGTGTCTCATCATTCTAGTAGTACCGGATAAGTGTTGCGTAGAGTTCCGCGATGGCTGCCACCATTGCGGGCTCTTTTTTTAGCTCTGGGTCGCGCAGTGTTTCGACGATATAGTTCGCGACTTCCTGGTTGACGTCGACCTCTTTTGTTTTTGACATGGTTAGACCTCCTAGCCCGTGTAAAGCTCAAGCTCATGTGCGGCCCGGCCGAGCACGTCGCCCAGGCCTTCTGTGTCAAGGCCGGCTTCACGTGCGTCGTCTTCCGCGTCCCGAGCGTCCTCGATGGCGGCGAGCGCCTTATCCAGCGCCGCCTGCAGTTTTTTTGTCATTCGGCTACCTCCTGAAGCTTTCCGATTCTGATGGCCTCCTCCTTGATTGCAGCGACACCCTTGTCGAAGTACAGCCAATTCGGCGTCTCCTTCGGGCCGTGTTGCGACTTGTCAGCCGCCCAGCGGCCGTACTCGTTTTGGCCCGGCTGCTCTGCCTTGAGTCCCAACGTGTTGCAGATACGCCCGACCATCGCGCCAGATGAGATGCCCAACTTCTTAGCAACCTCACCGGCGGTGTACTCATCCTGCTTCATGACCGGGATCAGGCGCTCACCGGTGATGATTTCAGCGGCGCGGGACAGCATCTGCTCGCGTGCTGACTCGGATGTAGTTTTGTTGGCGATTCGATACAACGCGTTAGCCTGGGCCGTCTTGGCGCGGCTGATTGCCAGCTCCGCTTGGAGTACGGGATCGAGCTTCTTGGCCGGCACCTTCTTGAGCGTGGTTTCCATCGCGTTGAAGGCGTCGATGTACTGGAGCTTGAAGCTCATTGCCTTCTTACCGGTGAAGCCCATGGCCAGCAGACTGAAGCCGTCACGGTTCATGTAGTACATTGGGTACTGTTTGCCACGGTTTTCATATGTGCCAGCAGCGAAGAATTTGGCGGCTGATTTTTCAGCCACGAGATTTTCAATACTTTGGATAACATTCTTGTGTTCCTTGCCGAATGTTTCGGCTACTTGCAGGCTTGATGTGACCGCCTGCTTGTCGTGCATGATGACTAAATTGTTCATTGTTAGGCCTCCTGCTTGGTGTTGGTTTCCGGTTTAACCGGAGCGTCGGGTAAAAAAATAAGATCTTCATAGCCGACACCCGTAACCTGCTTAATTCGTTCCAGAACCTTGATGTCTGGATAGGTCTTGCCTCGTTCGTAGTTGCGCACCGTGGTGTCGGTGACGCCGATACGTTTAGCAAACTCGGACTGGGTCAGCCCAACATTAACTCGTGCGGCTTTCAGTGTGATGCTCATTGGCTCACCTCCTTTCTCAACACAAACAATCATAATCCGGTTAGACCGGAAACGCAAGAAGTTTTTCGACTTAACCGGAAATATTTTCTGCTTTTCCTTGTATTTTTCCGGTACTGGTATATAGTTACCTATAAAGAGGTGTCCAATATGTCAGACTTAGGAAATAAAGCAATCTTCGGCAAGAACCTAACCGAAATGATGAATCAGAGGAAAATGTCGGTGACTGACTTGGCTTCTGCCCTTGGCTTCAGCACCTCAACCGTGTGGGACTGGGCGAACGGAAAGACCTACCCACGTATTGATAAGATTGAAATGATGGCCAATTATTTTGGTGTTAAGAAGTCAGCACTGGTTGAGCACCACGATAACGGTGTTCCTCTACCAATCCACACCTACCCATACATCCCCGCCGCCATCTCTGCCGGTGCTCCTGCCACCGTGGACGCGATCACGCCTGACCAGCTCGAAGTCGTCGCGATTCCAGACGCCGTCATGGGCAAGTGGGCGGGGCACACCGACATCAAGCTCATGCGCGCCAACGGTGAGAGCATGAACCGCGTCATCCCGGACGGCTCCCTTATCGGTGTCCACGCCGTGGACGACCCGGCAGACCTCAAGGACGGTGACATCGTGGTCTTCGACTGTGATGGTGAGTATGCCGTCAAGCGGTTCTTCAATGACCGCACGGGCCGCGCGTACATCTTCCAGCCCGACTCAAGCAAGCCTGGCTTCGCGCCGATTGTTCGCCGGTACGACGATCCAGACCTCACAAACATCGTCGGCAAGGTCGTCCTCTACGTGGTCGAACTCGCCTAGCCCACTCCAGCGGCAGGCCCGTGCAAGCCGGGCCGCGGGCGTCAGCTTCAGACCTTAACAGAATGGGGAGAACTAAATGGTTGATAATACTAGCTTGGGCGCAGCCAAGCATGCCAAGAATGATGAATTCTACACACAATACAGCGACATTGAAGCTGAAATGAATGCTTATGTAGAATTTAACCCTGATGTCTTTCGTAACAAAACAATTCTATTGCCTTGCGATGATCCGGAGTGGTCAAACTTCACTAAATACTTTGCATCTAACTTCACCCGTTTTGGCTTAAAGAAGTTAATTTCCACTTCCTATGCCAAAAGCTCAGGTAGCCAGCAATTGACTTTATTTGAAATGGGCTCACCACTCTACGATGAGAAGCTGCACCCAGCTCATGGCAAGCTTTTCACGCTGACCCGTGATACGAACCATTCGGGCCAGATTGATACTGACGATATCGTGTTTTCTGGATATCTTGATGGTGATGGTGACTTTCGGTCACCAGAGATTCGCAAATTACGAGATGAGGCGGACATTATTATCACCAATCCACCCTTCTCACTATTCCGCGAGTTTCTGGCATGGATTGTGGAAGCTAATAAGAAATTTATTATTATCGGAAACATGAACGCGATCACCTATAAGACTGTATTCCCACTGATTAGCCATAACCAGCTTTGGTTAGGATACTCAATTCATTCCGGCGACCGAAAATTTAATGTTCCTGATTCTTATCCGTTGAACGCGGCCGGTTACGGTATCGATTCGGACGGCAAGAAGTTTATCCGGGTCAAGGGGGTACGATGGTTTACCAACATAGACCATGGCAAGCGGCACGAACAACTGATCCTCGACACTGTGGAACATAATCTGAAATTTAACAAAAAATTGCGGAAGAAGTTTGAAAAGGACTATGGCAAGCTTGAATACCCCCACTACGACAACTACGATGCCATCGAAGTGCCCTTTACCGATGCAATTCCGAGTGACTACGACGGCGTTATGGGGGTACCAATAACGTTTATGGACAAGTACAACCCTGAACAGTTTGAAATTATAGGCATGGCGGAAAACGAAGATTTGTATAAACTAAAAACTAGGATTTATACTTCTGACGAAAAGAAAAATGCTTACTTTGCTAAATTTGGTAGAAATGGGCAGTACGATTTGAATGCGAGCGGAGTGGTAAAGCAACGGGGACGTTTCGAAAAAGTCTATCAGCGGTTATTGATTCGTCAAAAAAATGGAGATTTTTCAAATGAAAACAACACTGCACACTGATTGGACAGTTGGCGATGTCTGCCAAGGCTTCGTCTATGACAAAAACGAAGGCAAGGGTCTCTTTGGCCTTGATGGTCAACTGATCATTCAACCAGAATACCAACGTAATTACATTTACGGTGATGGTAAAAAGGACGTGGCCGTTGTCGAGTCTTTGTTCAAAGGCTACCCACTAGGATTGATTTACTTTGTCAAGAATCCAGATGGGAAATATGAAGTGTTAGACGGCCAGCAACGCATCACCTCGTTTGCTCGCTTTGTCAATCGGTCATGGCCATTTGCGGTCAATGTAAACGGTAAGCCCCGCTACTTTGATAGCCTCGATGCCGACCAGCAGAGGCTGATTATTGATGCGCCATTGACAATATATGTGTGTGAGGGCGAGCCCTCTGAGATTCAAGAGTGGTTTGAGACTATCAACATTGCAGGTGTTCCCCTCACTAAGCAAGAACTTAGGAATGCTTCATACCACGGACCATTCGTTACCCAAGCACGTGCTGTATTTTCTAACACCGGAAACGCCAATATGAACAGATGGCAAGCTTACATTAAGGGTGACCCGAAACGTCAAGCCATTCTAGAAACTGCTCTCGACTGGGTTAGCAACCACAACATTGACGAATATATGGCAGAACATCGCTATGACAGTGATATCTCGCAACTCCAAACTTTCTTTGATACAGTTATCGATTGGGTCGACAAACTTTTTGATTACACCGGCCCAGAAATGCGTGGTCTAGATTGGGGAGATTTGTACCGTACGTACCACACGAACGCCTATTCAAAAGACACCGTAAACGATCGAGTGTCTACTTTACTTGCTGATTTTGAGGTGACAGATAAACACGGCATCTTTGAATACGTTCTAGGTGGAGAGAAAAAAACCGAGCTTCTAAACGTTCGCGTTTTCGACCCTAAAACTAAGAAAACCGTTTACGATGCACAAACAAAGGATGCTAGGAACCGCGCAGTATCTAACTGTCCACTATGTGCACTCGGACATGGTAACAACTCAACTCGCATTTATAAGCTCAACGAGATGGATGCGGATCACGTAACTGCATGGAGCAAAGGCGGGTCAACTGATATCTCAAACTGCCAAATGTTGTGTGAGACACATAATCGTGCAAAAGGGAACCGGTAACCCTTACGCCCAAGTAATTAAACCAGTCCGTTGGCGTTTGGCAAACAAAAAGCGTCTACCCCACTAATCTTGGCGGACCGTGGGTAGACGCGCAAACAAACGCTCGAAGCGAACTACTGGAGTGCGCTCTTTGCGTACTCCAGTATAGCACATGGAGGTACTCATGGCATCAATCGAAAAACGCGGCAAGACCTACGGCTACCGCGTCCGGTACAAGGATACGGACGGCATCTGGCGCGAAAAGTCTAAGTCCGGGTTCCGCACGAAGAAACTGGCAGAAGCAGCTGCGGCGGAAGTCGAGCACGACAAGCGCTCTGGTGCTGACCTGTCCGATGTGACGCTGCTTGCCTACTATGATCGGTGGCTCGCCACCTTCAAGGCTGGTAAGCACTCACAAATTACCGAGGCCAGGTACGCTACTATCCGCAAAGCGCTGGCGGAGTATTTCGGCAGCGACCAGCCGCTTAAAGAGATAACGCGCACGACGTGGCAGACCTTCATCAACGCCTATGCCGCCGGAACCGTAACGCCGCGCAACGCCAAGCAACCTAAGCCACGGTCGCACGACACTGTGTCCAAGCTGAACGGCTACATCAAGGCTATGTGTGAGGACGCTATCGCTGACCGTATTCTGACTGCGAACTTTGCAGCGCGGGTGGTCAACCCTGGCACCGCCGCCAAAGCAAGTGACTTGAAGTTCCTTGAGCTTGACGAGTTCTCCGCCCTGCTCGTCTATTGCCGCGAGCACGCCAAGCTGTCGAGTATGTACCTATACTGCATCGCCGCCGCAATTCTCACCGGGTGCCGAGCTTCCGAGCTGATTGCGCTCCAGTGGGCCGACGTCGACCTAGGTGCTCGCATTATCCACGTCACGAAGTCGTGGGATTACGTCTACGGCACGGGATTCAAGCCCACTAAGACACCCTCTGGCGTGCGAGACATAGACATACCGGACGAGCTTGTGGCGATGCTCCAGAAGCTGCACAGCGAGCAGACGGCGGCCAACCTGCGTACCGGCTACCGCGACGAGCTGGACATGGTATTCCGCAACAATCGCCACCAAGTACCGAGCGACTACGCGCTGAACCACGGACTCAAGCGTGTGGAGGACAAGCTCGGCTTCCCGTCGCCTGTCACCTTCCACGGGCTCCGGCACACCCACGTGAGCTACCTGCTCGCCAAGGGCGTTGACATCGCCTATATCTCCAGACGGCTCGGTCACTCGGATATCACGATCACGCTTCGGGTCTACCAGCATCTGCTGAAAGCTCACGAGCAGGAACAAGCACAAGCGGCGGTAAAAGCACTGTCTGCGCTGTGAGTTTGTGGGAATTTTGTGGGATAACAGGTCAGAAAAGCCGGTACAGCGGCACCATTTAATCCTGTACTCTCCTCTTGAAACGCTGATATGACAGCGTTCCGCAGCCTTTCGGGGCTGCTGTTTTTTTTACCCAAAAATGGTCTGGCGGTCTCAGTGTGCCATTCCCCGCCCAACGCAATTCCGCGCTATAATGGACATGCACGACGAACCACAACGATTCGTCCCTGAAAGGAGTCTCACATGACAAGTTACAACACCCTCAACATCTATTCCGACGGTTCCTCGGTGGCTGGCAAGGCCGCCGGCGAACACATCACGGCAAGCGACCAGAGCGGCTGGGCCTTCGTTGTCGTCAACAACGACACCGACCCGGCGACCAAGCTGCTTCAAAACGCCGGTCAGGTCACCGGCGCCACCATCGACCGCGCCGAGCTGACCGCCATCATCGCCGCCCTGAAGGCCATCAGCGCCGCTGGCATCGAGGCCGAGACCATTCGCGCCTTCATCGACCGTCAGAACCTGGTCGGCAGCTGGAACGGCGAGTACGTCGTGATCACCAAGAATGCCGATGGTACAAAGACCGGCACCTGGACGAAGGTCAAAAAGCCGGCCTTCAACCAGGGAAACGGCCAGGTGGCGCGCAATGCTGGTGTCACGATTGCCAACGCGGACCTGTGGGACGAACTCGTGGCCGCGGCCAACGCCATCTCAGGCCACGTGGTCTTCGAATGGATGCCCAACGAGCACGACCGCGACGCCCAAGGCCGAGTGGTCGGCAAGACGGTACCCAAGCGCAGTGCAGATGCGGAAACAAACGCCCACGGTGCCAGCACGTTCAATCGCCTGGTCGACGGCCTCGCCGATGCGGCCAAGCTGGGCCACTAATCAGTTAATCATTTCAATCGGTTTCACGTCGCGCCGCCATCCTTGAGATGGCGGCGTTTTTGTTGTTCAAGCGGCCGGGAAACCCGGGCCAAACAAAAAAGGCCGCACCGGCCATTTTTGTCTGACACTTAATGTCCGTCGGCCTCCGCCGGCAGCAGGATGGTCTGGCGCTGCCCGTCGTCGTAGGCCATGACCGTCTTGGGAAAGCTGCTCTGGTAGGTGAACGGCAGATCCACGGCAATCTGGGTGTCGTCGCCTTCCTGGGAGAAGGCCACCGTCAGCTTGCCCTGTGTGTTCAGCAGGTCGAAGCGCAACCAGTTGCCCAGCGGGACGACTCCCTGCAGGGTCTGGTCGATGATCAGCCAGATGCTGTCGATGATCTCGCCAGGCACCTGCGAGATGACGCCGAAGGTCGCAAAGCGACTGTGTTCTGGTGTAAACATGTTGTCTCCCCCTTTTTAGCCGGCCTGCTCGGTCAGGCTGGTGATGTCTTGGAACTTGGCCCCGACCAGCTCGGCCAGGTCCTTGGGGTTAACCCCCACGGAGCGGCCGATTTTGCCGGCCGACACCAGAATCTCGTCCTCCTCGAGCGCCTCGGTGCCGATGAAAATCGGGTAGCGGTAGCGCGCGTGGATGCCGATCGGCGTGTTGGCGCCGTGCTCGTAGCCGGTGGTTTTCACCAGGTCGCGCAGGGGCACCATCCCCACCTTCTTGTTGCCGGATGCGGCGGCGAGCAGCTTGTAGTCGATGTGCCGATCCAACGGCACCACGCCGACCACCGGACCGGTCTTGTTGCCGGTCAGCACCAGCGTCTTGTAGATGCGGTGCTCGGGCACGCCGATGTGGTCGACGGACAGCTGCGCCACGTCGCCCTCCGCGTGGGTCGGGAACTCGTAGGGCACGTAGGCGACACCGGCCTTGTCCAGCATCTTCTCGACGAGGGTCTTGTCTTCTTTCTTTTTCTTGCTCATGTCATCCTCCCCTTCTATCATCCCACTTGAAGCGACGCGCTGCAACGTTGCGGCCGCGCGAGCAAGTCGACACAGCACCACCGGGTATCCGGCCGTTGCAAAACGTCACACTCTGCTGTGGTCGGGCGACGAAGCGCAACGCGCCCTGGGACAAAAAACCGGCAAGACCTAAGCCTTGCCGGTTGGACTTATTTGCCTTGGTAGGTGGTCAGGGTGAACATGTCGTAGTCCTTGATCTTGTCGCGGCCGTGCAGGTCCGACAGCTCCACCAGAAAGGCGGTGCCGACCACGACGCCGCCGAGCTTCTCAACCAGCTCGATGGTCGCGGCGATGGTGCCGCCGGTCGCCAGCAGGTCGTCGCAGACCAGCACGCGCTGGCCGGGGCGAATCGCGTCCTGGTGCAGGTACAGGGTTGCCTGGCCGTACTCCAGGTCGTAGCTCGCGCTCACGGTCGGGCGCGGCAGCTTGCCCTTCTTGCGCGCCGGGGCGAAGCCGACGCCCAGCTTGTAGGCCACCGGGCAGCCGACGATGAAGCCGCGCGCCTCGGGACCCACGATCATCTCCACGTTCTTGTCCTTGGCGTAGGCCACGATTTCATCGGTGGCCGCCGCGTAGGCCGCCCCATCCGCCATCAAAGGCGAGATATCGCGGAACACGATGCCGGGCTCGGGAAAATCGGGAACGCTTGCGATGTAGTCCTTGAAATTAATTGCCATGCTGATGCCTCTCATTCTGATTCGTTAGTCTTGCTTCGAGCGTGCGCCGGTCGGCGGTTTGCAACTCCCGCGCCAGCGCCAGGAAAGTGGCCCGGGCCTGATAAGCCGCGGCCGATTGCAGCGGCTTTTTGGCCGGGTGTTCGGCCACGTCGATAAACGCACCCTTTATTGTAACAAACCCGAGTTCAAAAAACACCTGTACGGCCAAGATCGCCTGGCCGACGCTGACGTGCACCGCCTTGGCCAGTGCGGGCAGGTGGTGCTTGTCAAACTGCGGGTGGGCGGCCAGGAAGCGCAGCACGCTGCCGCACTCGGCACGCGTCGGCAGGGCCACCAGGTCCTCCGGCGGCGCGTAAAACAGCACCCGCACCGGCAGCTCGAGCTGGCCCATCGCCGCGGCCAGCTGAGCCGCATCCTTGGGCAGATCCACCAGCACCGCGTCCTTCGTGTGTGGTGCCAGCTCGTCCGCCAGCACTGTCGGCCCGCCGAACTGGAACTGGCGCGTGAACTTGGCCTGCTTGCGCGCGTCGAAGAACACGTAAGTCAGAGCCGGACGAAACTGCGCCGCGCTGACGCTCGGCCCGCGCCAGTCGATGACCGACGGTGCCTGCAGCTGCCAGTCGCACAGGCGCAGCTGAAGCGTCGTGTTGCCCTGCCAGGTGTTGACGTCGAGACGCACAGCCAGCTTGACCTGCTGCGCGGCCTCGAGCGCCTGGGCGGACTCGCCGTAGCCGAACGCCACCACCGCGGCCCCGTCGGCGACGAAGCGCAGGTGGGCGTTGGTCTGCCCCATCGTCTTGATTCGGTCGATCAGGTCCGGGCGCAGGCTGAAGGTCGGCTCCGGGTTGCCGTTGCCGAACGGCGCGAGCTGGCGCAGGGCCTTGTAGTGGTCGAGCGTCAGGTCCGCGGCCGTCAGCCGCGCAGCGATTGCCAAGGGCGGCTTCGGCCGGTCCTTCAGGCTCTTTTCGGCCGCGGCCTCCATTGCGGCCTGCAGCTGTGGAATGTTGGCGACCGGCACGGTCAGGCCGCACGCCATGCCGTGGCCCCCGAAGGCCGTCATCGCGTCGCGCACAGCGTCCAGCGCGTTGAACAGGTGGTAGGCCGGCACCGAGCGGCCGGAGCCCTTGGCGCTTTGGCCGTCCGCCGCGATGTTCAACACCAGCGTCGGCTTGCCCGTGGCCTCGACCACCTTGCTGGCGACGATGCCAAGCACGCCCTCGTGCCAGCCCTGGTGCGCCAGAATGAGCGTGCGACGGGCCTGATTCTCCGGCGTCTGGGCCATCTCAAGCGCCGTCTGGGCGATGCTCTGCACCAGCGCCTGGCGCTTGGTGTTCAGGTCGTTGACGTTCACCGCCAGCGCCTGGGCCTCGTCGTCGTCGAAGGTGGTCAAAAGCGTGACGCCGGGGTTGGCATCCCCCAGTCGCCCGAGCGCGTTGAGGCGCGGGCCGATCCCAAAGCCGATGCTCGATTCGTCCACCGTGGCCGGGTCGATTTTGGCCACGTTCAACAGCGCCGCGATGCCGGCGCGCGGCTGAGTGCGGATCATCGCCAGCCCCATCTGCACGATGATGCGGTTCTCGTCGGTCAGGTCGACCAGGTCCGCCACCGTGCCCATCGCGGCCAGGTCGATGCTTTCGACCGGCGCGGCGCCGAGCAGCGCCGTGGCGACCTTGAAGGCCACCCCGGCCCCGCTGAGACCGCCGAACGGGTAATCGCCGTCCGGGTGGCGCGGGTGCACCACGGCGACCGCCTTGGGCAGCACCTGCGGCAGCTCGTGGTGGTCGGTGACCACCACGTCCATGCCGGCTTCCTGCGCGGCATCGATCACCGCCGCGCCGCCGACCCCGTTATCGACCGTGATCACCAGCTGCGTGCCGGAGTTCTGCAGGTAGCGGTAAACCGCGGCGTTGGGTCCGTAACCGTCCGTGAAGCGGTCGGGAATGAACACCTTGGGCTCCGCGCCCATGCTCTGCAGGGTCTCCAGCATGATGCTGGACGCGGTCAGGCCGTCGACGTCATAGTCGCCGTAGATGGTGATCTGCTCCTGGTTCTCGATCGCCTGCTGGATCCGCGCCACCGCCTTGTCCATGTCGTGCAGCAGGAACGGGTCGTGCAGCCGCGCCATGTCCGGATTGATGAACACCTCGTAGTCCTCCGGCGTCGTGATGTCGCGCTGAATCAACAGCCGCGCCAAAAACGGCGGCACCTTCAGGTCGGTTGCCACCTCCGTAATCTGCGCACTGTCGGGTTGTGCCTCAAGTTGCCAATCATACCGTGGGCTCACATGCATCGTCCTTTCTAACCGAACTAGTATAACAAAAAACGGCGCTGAATGCCGCCGGCGGTGTTACAATAATGTTGTAAGATTTTTCAGCCCTACTCCAATCAGCGACTGATGCAGATAGGAGAGATTATTATGGCAGCAACTGCTGAAGCATTATCGATTGCCGAAAAGGCGATCAACGACCAAGGGTTCGTCACCGAAAAGGAGCTTGCAGACCTCAAAGACCGCGACTACGCGCGCGACCTGGCCGCCTCACTTACCAAGTCCCGGGAGAAGAAGCAGGAGGAAGGCTACATCTACGCCGAGCCCTTCGACTTCGACGGCGGTGACATTGAAAACATCGTGTGGAACATGGACGTCATCAAGACCCGCAACGACGCTAAGCAGAAGCTGGCGGACGACATGGGCCTGAAGATGCCGACCGCCACCCTGTCGGACGTCGACAAGGTTGAATTCTAACTTCGCCACCCCACCCGAGCCACCGTGCTCGGGTTTTTTAGACCCAGGGCGCAAAGCCGCGGGTCAGCGAGGCGAGCGGCCTGGCCACGACGGTTGGACGAACCTGCCTCGAGGGTTACGTCACCGTGGTGCGGCGCTTGTAGACACTCACCGATTTTGCCAACCAGAAAGGAGCCTCATGACCCCACAAGCCTACTTCCAACGCGCCATTCAAGCCGGCAAACTGATGCCCGACGCCGAGATGAGTTCCGCCTACGCCTTCGGGGACGACCCCGAAACCGCCGATGCGCTTTCTCAGCTGGTGGTGCGCGGCGTCAAAACCGCCACGACCAGCGGCCTGGCCCTGTACCATCTGGACAATGAGCCGCTGCCAGCGGTCGGCGCCTTCGACGTGATCCTCGATGGGCACGGCGAACCGGTCGCCGTCACCGTCACCACCGACGTGACGGTGGCGAGCTACGCCAGCGTCGGCGCCGACTACGCGGCGGCCGAGGGCGAAGGCGACCGCACGCTGGCGTACTGGCGCCGGGTGCACGACGCCTTTTTCACCGCCGAGTACCAAGCGGCCGGGCTGACCTTCGACCCCGCCACGGCGCTGGTCGTGCAGGAGCGCTTCCGCGTCATCGCGTGAAGCCACAAAGAAGCCGGCGAGCATTCCCCATTCGGGAATGCCCGCCGGCTTCTTTGCGTTACTTGCCCTTGGTGTCGGCCTCGTTGACCTTGAGCAGCGACATGAACGCCTCCTGCGGCACCTCGACGGAGCCGACCGCCTTCATCCGCTTCTTCCCCGCCTTCTGCTTTTCCAGCAGCTTGCGCTTGCGGGTGATGTCGCCGCCGTAGCACTTGGCCAGGACGTTCTTGCGGTAGGCCTTGACCGTGCTGCGGGCGATGATCTTGGTGCCGATTGCCGCCTGAATCGGAATCTCGAACTGCTGGCGCGGAATTGTCTCCTTGAGCTTGGCAACGATGACGCGGCCGCGCTCAAAGGCAAAATCCTTGTGGACGATGGTGCTCAGCGCGTCGACCGGGTCGCCGTTGAGCAGGATGTCCATCTTCACCAAGTCGGACTCGCGGTAGCCGGTGATCTCGTAGTCCAGGCTCGCGTAGCCCTTCGTCGAGCTCTTGAGGTCGTCGAAGAAGTCGTAGATGATCTCCGACAGCGGCAGGTTGTAGATCACGTTGACGCGGTACTTGTCCAGGTAGTCCATCGTGACGAACTCGCCGCGCTTGCGCTGGGCGATCTCCATCACCGGTCCGACGTAATCGTTGGGCACCATCACGCTGGCCTTGACGAACGGTTCGGCGATGCTCTTGACCTCGCTTGGCTCCGGCAGCTCGGCCGGGTTGTCGATGGTCAGCGTGCTGCCGTCGGTCAGGGTCACCTGGTAGTCCACGGACGGCGCGGTCATGATCAGGTCGAGGTTGAACTCGCGCTCCAGGCGCTCCTGCACGACGTCCATGTGCAGCAGCCCCAGGAAGCCGCAGCGGAAGCCAAAACCCAGCGCCTGCGAGGTTTCCGGCGTGAACTCGAGCGCCGCGTCGTTGAGCTGCAGCTTTTCGAGTGCCTCGCGCAGGTCGTTGAACTTCGCGTTGTCGACGGGGAAAAGCCCGGAGTAGACCATCGGCGTGATCTTGCGGAAACCGTCCAGCGCCTTTTGCGCGGGCCGGCTGGCCAAGGTCACGGTGTCGCCGACGCGGGTGTCTTGGATGGTCTTGATGCTTGCGGTGATGTAGCCGACGTCGCCGACCATCAGGTAGTCCCGCGGAACGGCCTTGGGCGACATCACGCCGACCTCGGTCACGTCGAAGGTCTTGCCGTTGCTCATCAGCTGGATGGTGTCGCCGGGGCGCACCATCCCCTCCTTGATGCGCACGGCCAGCACGACGCCGCGGTACGAGTCGTAGACAGAGTCGAAGATCAAGGCCTCCAGCGGCGCGTCGAGGTCGCCGCTTGGGGCGGGAATGTCCGAGACGATGCGCTCCAGCACCTCCGGAATGCCCAGGCCCGTTTTGGCCGACGTCAGAATCGCGTCGGACGCGTCCAGGCCGATCATCTCCTCGATCTCCTCCTTGACGACGTCCGGCTGGGCGCTCGGCAAGTCGACCTTGTTGATGATCGGCACAATCTCCAGGTCGTCGTCCAGCGCGAGGTACACGTTGGCCAGCGTCTGCGCCTCGACCCCCTGCGCGGCGTCGACCAGAAGCAGCGCGCCCTCGCACGCGGCGAGGCTGCGGCTGACCTCGTAGGAGAAGTCGACGTGCCCCGGCGTGTCGATCAGGTGAAAGATGTAGGTCTCGCCGTCCTTGGCCTTGTAGTGCAGCTCCACGGCATTGAGCTTGATGGTGATGCCGCGCTCGCGCTCAAGCGGCATGTCGTCCAGCACCTGCGCCTGCATGTCGCGCTTGGCAATCGTGTCGGTGAGCTCAAGGATGCGGTCGGCCAGCGTCGACTTGCCGTGATCGATGTGCGCGACGATCGAGAAGTTGCGGATGTGCTGTTGGCGGTTCAATAACTCTGCTTTGTCCAATGCGTTGCCTCTTTCTGAAATTCACTACGTTCAGTATACCCGAAAAGTCGTCAACTGCGCCACTGCCTGCCGGCATCCGGGCCGCAAAGCGTGGCCTAGCATGGCCGGTGGCCTGAGTGCGCCACGCTGCGCCCTGGACATCGTCGGGCTCCGCGTGGCAACGGCCACCCGCCCAGCTTAGGGTGACCACTGGGCCAAGGAACGGCCCACTGCCCACCCCTACGCTGGCCGGTGGCCTAAGTGCGCCACGCTGCGCCCTGGTATCGTCGGGCTCCGCGTGGCAACGGCCACCCGCCCAGCTTAGTGTGGTCACTGGGCCAAAGAACGGCCCACTGCCCACCCTTACGCTGGCCGGTGGCCTAAGTGCGCCACGCTGCGCCCTGGGTACGAAAAAGGCGAGCCGTCACAGCTCGTCTTGTCTCGCTTACTTCTTGAACGCGTCGCGCACCTTGTCGAAAAGCGACCCTTCGTGCGGGGTCACGTCCTCGCCGCTGGCGGCCGCGAAGGCCATCAGCGCGTCCTTTTGCTTCTGGTTCAGGGACTTCGGCGTCTTGACCGTCACGGTGACGATCTGGTCGCCGGTGCCGGCGCCCTGCAGGCGCGGCGCCCCCTTGCCCCGCAGGCGGAACTTGCTGTCCGTCTGGGTGCCGGCCGGAATCTTCAGCTCGACCGGGCCGTGAACGGTGTCGACCTTGATGGCATCGCCGAGCGCGGCCTGGGCGAAGCTGATCGACAGGCTCAGGTAGATGGTGGACCCGTCGCGCTTGTACTTGGCGCTTTCGGCCACGCGGAAGACAATGAATAAGTCCCCGTAAGGCCCGCCATTCTGGCCAGCCTCGCCGGCCTCGCGCAGGCGCATCTGCTGACCGTCCTCGACGCCGGCAGGCACGGTCACATCGATGGTGTGACGCTCCTTTTGGTGCCCGGTGCCGTGGCAGTCCACGCACTTGTCCTTGATTTCCTTGCCGGTGCCGTGGCAGACGTCGCAGACCTCACGGCTCATCATGGCGCCCAGCGGCGTGTTGCGCTGAACCTGGATGTAGCCGGAGCCGTGACACTTGCTGCAGGTCACCGGGCTGGTGCCGGGCTTGGCACCGCTGCCGCCGCACGTGTGACACACGGCATCGCGGTCGTACGAGATCTTGGTCTTCTTGCCGAAAATCGCCTCGGTGAAGGTCAGATCCATGCGGTACTGCAGGTCCGCGCCCTGGCGCGGGGCGTTCGGCGCCTGGCCGCCGCCACCGCCGCCGAAGAACTGGCTGAAGATGTCGTCGAAGCCGCCGAAGCCTTGGCTCGAAAAGCCCTGGCCACCGAAGCCCTGACCGCCAAAGCCTTGGCCGCCGCCGAAGCCCTGCGGCCCGTCGGCGGAGCCGTACTGGTCGTAGGCCGCCCGCTTTTGCGGGTCGGACAGCACCTGGTAGGCCTCGTTGATCTCCTTGAATTTCTGCTCCGCGCCCGGCTCGTGGTTGATGTCCGGGTGGTACTTCTTTGACATCTGGCGGAAGGCGCGCTTAATCGCCGCGTCGTCCGCGTCGCGCGCCACTCCCAGCGTCTCGTAATAATCTTTCTCTGCCATACTGTCTCCTTTGAGCGGCGCAAGCCAAGGCCCGCGCGGAAAGTTCCTTCAGGATAGCACACCTGAATGAAAAAGCCAAAGCCGGCGAGGCTAAGGCTTTTTCAGAACGGACCTCAACTGACAACTACTTCTTGTCGACGTCCTTGTACTCGCCGTCGATGGTATCGTCGTCGGCACCCTTGTCGCCGTCGGCCGCGGTTGCGCCGTTGGCCTGGGCACCGGCATCGCCGGCCGCCTGCTGAGCCTTTTGCGCCGCCTCGTACATCTTGACGGTCATGTCCTGGACGATCTTGTTCAGGTCGTCGCGCTTGGCCTTCATGTCCTCGACGTTGTTCTCCTGCTGGGCCTTCTTGAGGGCTTCCTTGGCGTCTTCGGCCTTCTTGATCTCGTCATCGGAGACCTTGCCCTTGAGTTCCTTGAGGGTCTTGTCCGTCTGGAACAGGAGCTGGTCGACGTCGTTCTTCAGGTCAACCTCTTCCTTGCGCTTGGAGTCGGCTTCCTCGTTCTCCTTGGCTTCCTTCATCATGCGGTCGATTTCCTCGTCGGACAGGCCTGACGAGCTCTTGATCGTGATGTTTTGGGACTTGCCGGTGCCGAGGTCCTTGGCGGAAACCTGCACGATGCCGTTCTTGTCGATGTCGAACTTGACTTCGATCTGAGGCACGCCGCGTGGGGCACTCGGGATGTCGGTGAGCTGGAAGCGACCCAGCGTCTTGTTGTCCGCTGCCATCGGGCGTTCGCCCTGCAGCACGTGGATGTCAACGGCCGGCTGGTTGTCCGCGGCCGTGGAGAAGACTTGGCTCTTGGAGGTCGGGATGGTCGTGTTGCGGTCGATCAGCTTGGTGAACACACCGCCCATGGTTTCAATCCCGAGGGACAGTGGGGTCACATCGAGCAGCACCACGTCCTTGACGTCACCAGAGATGACCCCGCCCTGGATGGCGGCGCCGAGGGCAACGGCCTCGTCCGGGTTGATGCTGTGGTCAGGCTCCTTGCCGGTCCAGGACTTCACGGCCTCTTGAACGGCCGGAATGCGGGTGGAACCACCGTTCAAGATCACCTTGTCGAGGTCGGAAGCGCTCAGGCCGGCATCGCGCAGCGCGTTGTCAACCGGCACCTTGGTCTTTTGAACTAGGTCCTCGGTCATCTGGTCGAACTGGGCGCGGGTCAGCGTCCGCTCAAGGTGCAGCGGGCCGTTGGCGCCGGCGGAGATGAACGGCAGGGAAATCTGGGTGGAGGAAACGCCGGACAAGTCCTTCTTGGCCTTTTCGGCGGCGTCCTTCAGGCGCTGCATCGCCATCTTGTCCTTGGCGAGGTCGATGCCGTTTTCGGCCTTGAACTCGCTGACCAGCCAGTCGATGATCTTGTTGTCGAAGTCATCGCCGCCGAGCTTCGTGTCCCCGTTGGTGGACAGCACTTCGAACACGCCGTCGCCGAGCTGAAGGATGGACACATCGAAGGTCCCACCGCCAAGGTCGTAAACCAGGACCTTTTCTTCCTTGTCGGTCTTGTCCAGGCCGTAAGCCAGGCTTGAGGCCGTCGGTTCGTTGACGATCCGGGAAACGTTCAGGCCCGCGATCTTACCGGCATCCTTGGTCGCCTGACGCTGGGAGTCGTTGAAGTAGGCCGGCACGGTGATGACCGCGTCCGTGACCTCTTCACCCAGGTAGTCCTCGGAGAACTTCTTGATGTACTGAAGGATCATCCCGGAGATTTCCTGCGGGGTGTATTCCTTGTCGCCGACCTTGACCTTGTAGCCGGCCTCGCCCATGTGGCGCTTGATGGAGATGATGGTGTCCGGGTTGGTGATGGCCTGGCGCTTGGCGACCTCACCGACTTGAATCTCGCCGTCCTTGAACGCGACGACGGACGGCGTGGTGCGGTTGCCTTCCGGGTTGGTGATGATCTTCGGCTCGCCGCCTTCAAGCACGGCGACGGCGGAGTTGGTCGTTCCTAAGTCAATCCCGATAACTTTACTCATAGTAATATCCCTTCTCTTAACAGTTTATTGTCAGATTAATTGGCCACAACAACCATGGCCGGCCGCAGCACGCGGTCCTTGAGCATGTAGCCTTTCTGGAGCACCTGAACCACGGTGTCCTTCGGGTGGTCGGCGTCCGCCGGCACGGTCTGAACCGCCTGGTGCAGCGTCGGGTCGAAGGTCGCCGTCGCAGCGATCTCGGTGACGGCGTTGTCCTTCAGCGCGGTTTCGAGGTGGGTGTAAACCATCTCGACGCCCTTCTTCAGGGACTGCGCTGAATCCTCGGACACCTCACTTTGAAGCGCACGCTCGAGGTTGTCGAGCACCGGCAGCACCGCGGCGGCCAGCTTTTGACCGTCGTACTTCAGAAGCTGCGCCCGCTCCTTCTTGAAGCGGTTGTTCATGTTGCTGATCTCGGCGGCGGCGCGCAGGTACTTGTCTTCGAGCTCGTCGCGCTCCTTTTGCAGCGCCGCGACATCCACCGCGTCCGCCTTCACCTGGTCGTCGAGGTCCGCCGCCATCTCGGCGGCAATCTCGTCTTTCAGTGAGGGTTCCGCCGGCTGCTTCACGTCGTCGGCTGTTGCCTTCGTCGTGTCCGGCTGTTTCTCCTTTTTCGTCATGGGAGCCTCCTTGTCATTGATCAAAGTGCGAGTAGTAATTGGTCAATCGCTTGGCCAGCTCCTCGCGAAAAGCCGTCAGCAGCCCGATCATCTTGGAGTACGGCATCTGGGTCGGGCCGATCAGGGCAATCATGCCGGTGCCGTGCTCGCCGACGCTGTACTTGGCCGTGATGACGCTCAGGTTGGCCATCACGTCCGGCGTCAGCTCCGCGCCCAGCCGCACCTGCAGGTCGCTGGCCGCCTTGGGGTCGAGCAGCCGGTTGATGTCCCCCTGCTCGGAGTCAATCATGCCCAAAAGCCGCTTGAGCTGCCCGGCGTCGGCATCCCCGACGTAATCCATCAGGTTCAGCCGGCCGCCGACGTAGAAGCGCTCGGCCGCCGCCTTTTGCAAGACGTTGCCGAAGATGTCCAGGAACCCCGGGGCGCTGGTCATGTACTTGAACAGCACGGCCGGAACGTCGGTCTGCAGCTTGCGCGCGACCGCCCCGAGCGGGAGGCCGACGAGCTCATCGTTGATGATGCGGATCGCCTTTTCCACCTCTTCGGGGTCGACCTCCGGCGGCAGCGTGAATAGCTGATTCTCCACGTTGCCGTTGCTGGTGACCAGGATGGCCATCACCTGGTGGTTGCCCAGCGGCACCATCCGAAAACCTGTCAGTCGAATGTTGGCGACCTCGGGGCCGAGGCTGATGGCCGTGTAGCTGGTCAGGTTGGACAGGATGCGGGCGCTTTGAGCCACGATCTCGTCGATCTTGTAAAAATGCCCGCCGAACCCCTGCTGGATCGCCGCAATCTCGTTGGGCGTCGCCGCGGCCGGCTCAACCAAGTTATCCAGGTAATAGCGGTACCCCTTCGTCGAAGGGACGCGCCCCGAGCTACTGTGCGTCTTAGTAATCAATCCCTGCTCTTCCAAGGCGGCCATGTCGTTGCGGATGGTCGCCGAGCTGACCCGGATTGGAAGCTCCGTCATCAGCGTCTTGGACCCCACAGGCTGACCACTTTCCGTGAATAGCCGAATGATCTCCTTCAGGACGAGCAGTTGGCGTTTCGTCAACATATTGCCACCCCTTTTTAGCACTAACAATCGATGAGTGCTAACACAATTACTAATATAGCAACCGGCCTTAGCAAAGTCAACCCCGGGTTGCTAAATCAGCCCCTAGCCCGAGTCAGATCAGTGGCTCATCGATCAAAAACTGCTGGAACACCTCGTTGCCCAAAAACATGCCCTGCGTGGTCAGTGCCAGCCGCCCGTTGGCCTCAGTCAAGAGCTGCGCCTGCTTCAGCTGTGCAATCAGGTCGCCGTACACCGCCTCGATGGTCATGTGGTAGCGCGCCTCGAAGCGCTCGCGGCTGACGCCTTCGCGCGTGCGCAAGCCAAGGAACATCTCCTCTTCAATCTGCTCGGACAGCGGCACCAGGTGGTGTTCGATCACCGGCACCTTGTCCGCTGCCAGCGGCGCGAGGTACTGCTGAATCGGCCCGAAGTTGTGGTAGCGGTCGCGCCCGACGTAGCCGAACGCGCCGGCGCCGAAGCCGAAGTACTTATCGTTGCGCCAGTACAGCAGGTTGTGTTCACACTGGTAGCCGGGCTTGGCAAAGTTCGAGATCTCGTACTGCTCGCGCCCGTGCGTTCGCATCAGGTCGATGGCGTCCTGGTACATGTCCGCCTCGACGTCCTGGCCCGGCAGCTGCAAGCGGCCCTTGCGCATCAGGTTGTAGAAGATGGTTTTCTTCTCCAGAATCAGCGAGTAGGTCGAGTAGTGCGGCAGGTCCAGCTCAAGCGCCTTGTGCAGGCTGGCCAGGAAGTTCTCCCGCGACTGGCCCGGCAGGCGAAAAATCAGGTCGAGCGATAGGTTGTCGAAGCCGACCCGCCGCGCGTTGGCAATCGCCTGGTAGACGTCTTTAGCCTTGTGGGTGCGGCCGATGCGCTTGAGAATCTCGTCGTCAAAGGACTGCACGCCGATGGACAGCCGGTTGACGCCGTGGTCCTTCATCACCTGCAGCTTGTCGGTCGTCAAAAGGTCGTTGGGGTTGGCCTCAACGGTGAACTCGCCCTGCTCAAAGTTCAGCGCGCGCCGCACGCCGGTCAGCACCCGGTCCAGCTGGGACGCGGTCAGCGCCGTGGGCGTGCCGCCGCCGATGTACACCGTTTCGATGCGCTCGTCCGGGTGCGCGGCCATCACCAGGCGCATCTCCTTAAGCAGCCCGTCGATGTACGCGTCGACCGGCTGGCCCTCGATGAACACCTTGTTGAAGTCGCAGTAGTAGCAGATGTGCGCGCAAAACGGGATGTGGATGTAGGCCCCGGCCATCAGTCCCGGTGCTCCTTGAGGTACGCAAGCGAGGCCGCGCGGTCGGTTTCCAGCTGCTTGATCAGACCGGCGGCGCCTTCGAACTTGACCTCGCCGCGCAGGTAGTGCAGCCACTCGACCTGAGTGGCCTGCCCGTAGATGTCATCGTGGAAGTCAAAGAGGTTGATCTCCAGCGTGACCGGGCGCCCGGCGCCGAAGGTCACGTTGCGGCCCACCGAGGCCATGCCCGGCACCCAGCGGCCGCCGACGTTGACGCGCACCACGTAGATGCCGATGCCGGGCAGGCGCTCCACGGCCGGGGTATCAATGTTGGCGGTCGGAAAGCCCAGCGTGCGCCCGCGCGCCTCGCCATGCACCACCGGCCCCGAGGTCTGGTAGTGGTAGCCCAACAACCGGTTCGCCAGATCGACGTTGCCGTCGTCCAGCGCCTGGCGGATGCGCGTCGAGGAGATTTTCTCCCCGTCCGCAAGCGCCTCGGGCACCGTGATGACGTCAAAGCGCCCCGCCGCGTACTCGGGCAGCCGCGCCATGTTGGCCACGGCGCGCTTGCCATAGGTGTAGTCAAAGCCCGCGACCACCACCGCCGCGTTCAGCCCGACGAGGTACTGGTCGACGAACGTCTGCGGGTCAAGCGCCGCAAACTCTGGCGTGAAGTGGACGAAGTAAAGCAGGTCCACCCCGCAGTTGGCCATCAACGCCTCCTTTCGCTTGCGCGGCGACAGGTAGTGTACGCTGGCCGCCGGCACGTGGCGGTAGATCACCGCCGGGTGCACGTCGAAGGTCATCACGGCCAGGTGCAGCCCACGGGCCGTCGCCTGGGCCTTGGCCTGGCGCAGCACCTCCTGGTGACCGCGGTGGACCCCATCGAAAAAGCCCAGCGCAAGCACGATCGGTGCGGTCGGGCGCATGCTGCCGTCTAGCGGCGGGAGAATATCATAAACTTCCATTGGTTGTATCCCCGTTCCAAACATTGGCTAGAAACATCACATCGGGCCGGTAAACCGACCCCGCGCGGCGGTAAACCGCCTTGAGCGTTGTCCCCTGCATCAGCGCCAGTTGCGGCGCGGTCTCGGGCAGCGCCAGCGCCTTGCCGTTTTGCACGTCCGCCCACTCCGAGTCGGTCAGCGCGTGGCGCGGAACCTGCGGGTAGGCAATCTCAATCGGACGCAGGTGGGCAAGCGCCGCGGCCGGCGCGGTTTCGCGCGTCAGCTCGCGCAAATCCAGCGTGTCCGCCAGCGCGAAGCCCCCGCTTTGGGTGCGCGTCAGCTGGCTCATCACCGCCGGCAGGCCCAGCGCCTTGCCGGTGTCAACCGCCAGCGTGCGGATGTAGGTGCCCTTGCTGACGGTGGCCGTGAAGGTGAAGGTCACGGTGCCGGCCGCCGCGTGGAACACCGGCGCACCGGTGCGCGTGAAGGCGTAGATGTGCGCGGCGCGGCGCGGCCGCTCGACCTGCTCACCGTGGCGGGCGTAGTCGTAGAGCCGACGCCCGTTGACCTTCACCGCCGAGTACATCGGCGGGATCTGCACGATGTCGCCGGTCAGGCCCGCCATCGCGGCGTCAATTGCCGCGTCGGCCACCGGCGCCTCAAGCCGCGTGCGCGCGACCTCCGCCCCGTCGAGGTCCTCTGTTTCCGTCGCGAAGCCGAGCGTGATCGACCCCGTGTAGGTTTTGCCCAGTGTCATCAGGGCCGTCACCGCCTTGGTCGCCGACCCCAGCGCAATCGGCAGCACGCCGTCGACGCTCGGGTCCAGCGTCCCGGAGTGCCCGATGCGCCGCATCTGTAGCAGGTACCGCAGCTTGCTGACCACGTCCGCCGAGGTCATGCCGCTGGGCTTGTATACTGGCAAAATGCCATCCATGAACATTGCTCCTATCCAGGTCGCCAGGCGACCGCATTCCCTCTATTATACCGTGCCAAGCCACGCGGGCCAAGGCGAGTTCGGACGTGCGGCCCGCAGTGACCAAGTGGCCTTGCCTTCGTCGGGCTCCGCAAGGCAACGGCGACTCACCCAGCTAAGCCCGTCACTCGGGCCAGAGTGCGGCCCAAGCGCCGACCTTACGCTGGGCGGTCGCCTAAGTGCGCCTTACGCCGCCCTGGGTTGTCGTCGGGCTGCGATCCGCAACGCGGGGACGGCTAGCTACGCCCCAGCGCCGAGGCATAGCCCGCCTCAACGCTAGCGCTAGGCTATCCGACCCGCTAAGTGCGCGCCTCTCCGCCCTGGATATCGTCGGGCTGCGATCCGCAACGCGGGGACGGCTAGCTACGCCCCAGCGCCGAGGCATAGCCCGCCTCAACGCTAGCGCTAGGCTATCCGACCCGCTAAGTGCGCGCCTCTCCGCCCTGGATATCGTCGGGCTGCAAGTCGCAACGCGGGGAAGGTTAGCTACGCCCTAGCGCCGAGGCAAGGCGCACCTCAGCGCTAGCGCTAGGCTACCCGACCCGCTAAGTGCGCGCCTCTCCGCCCTGGTTCGTCGGGCTCCGCAAGGCAACGGCGACTCACCCAGCTAAGCCCGTCACTCGGGCCAAAGTTCGGCCCAAGCGCCGGCCTTACGCTGGGTGGTCGCCTAAGTGCGCCTTGCGCCGCCCTGGGTAACAAAAAAGCCGCACTTGGCGGCTTTTGAGTTAATCCTTGTGCATCTCGTTGAGCAGTTGGTCGATGCGGGCACCGTACTGGACCGAGGTGTCCTGGACGAATGTGATCGTCGGCACCTTGAACAGCTTGATGCGCTGGCCCACCTCGCGGCGAATCAGCCCCTGGGCCTTATCTAGGCCGGCTTGGGTCTGCTCGACATGCTTGGGGTCGTCCTGCAAGACGCTGTAGTACACGGTTGCCTCCTGCAGGTCACCGGTCATGCGCACGCCGGTGATGGTCACCCCTTGCACCCGCGGGTCGTTGACGTCCTTGAGCAGGATGTCGTCGATTTCGCGCTGAATCTGGGTTTCAACCCGACCGATTCGATGTTTCATGTTGCTACCTCCGCGGCGGCGCGGCCGTTGGCTGCACCGCTTACTTGACTGGCACTTCTTCCATCGTGTAGGCCTCGATCTGATCGTCGACCTTGATGTCGTTGTAGTTCTCGATGGTCAGCCCGAGCTCGAAGCCGGTGGTGACCTTCTTCACGTCGTCCTTGAAGCGACGCAGGGAACCGAGCTTGCCCTCGTGGATCACGATGCCATCGCGAATCAGGCGCACGCCCGCATCGCGGGTGATGAAGCCGGTGTCGACGAACGCGCCGGCAACCGTGCCGATTTTCGAGACGTTGATGGTCTCGCGGACGGTCAGGGAGCCGATGATCTTCTCCTCGAAGGTCGGTTCGAGCATCCCCTTCATCGCGGACTCGATCTCCTCGATGGCCTTGTAAATGACCCGGTGGAGGCGAATGTCCACGTCGTCTGCGTCGGCCTGAACCTTGGCCTGCGGCGTCGGACGCACGTTGAAGCCGATGATGATCGCGTTGGACGCGCTGGCCAGCGTGACGTCGGACTCGTTAATCGCCCCGACGGCCTGGTGGATGATGTTGACGCGAACGCCTTCGACCTCAATCTTGTTGAGCGAGCCGGCAAGGGCCTCGACGGAGCCTTGAACGTCACCCTTGATGATGACGTCGACTTCCTTGAGTTGGCCTTCCTTCATCGTCTCGAACAGGTTGTCGAGGGTCACGCGGTGCGTTTCCTGGCGAACCTTGTCGAGGGCGCGCTTGGCGCGTTCCTCACCGGCCGCACGGGCACTCTTTTCGTCGTCGAAGACCACGAACTTGTCGGCGGACTGCGGCACGTCGTTGAGCCCGGTGATTTCCACTGGCATCGCCGGCACGGCCTCCTTGACCCGACGCCCGCGATCGTTGGTCATCACGCGGATGCGCCCGAAGGTGTTGCCGACCACGACCGGGTCGCCGACGTGCAGCGTCCCCTGCTGAACCAGGACAGTAGTGACAGGGCCGCGGCCCTTGTCCAGCTTGGCTTCGATGACGGTCCCGATGGCCTTTTGCTTCGGGTTGGCCTTCAGCTCGAGCACGTCGGCTTCGAGCAGAATCATCTCGAGCAGCTCGTCGATGTTCTTGCCGAACTTCGCGGAGATCTGGACGAAAATGGTGTCGCCACCCCAATCTTCTGGAATCAGGCCGTACTCGGTGAGCTGTTCCATCACGTGGTTCGGGTTCGCACCCGGCTTATCGATCTTGTTGACCGCCACGATGATCGGCGCGTGGGCCGCCTTGGCGTGGTTGATCGCCTCGATGGTCTGAGGCATCACGCCGTCATCGGCCGCCACCACCAGCACGATGATGTCGGTGATGTCGGCACCGCGCGCACGCATGTTGGTGAACGCCGCGTGCCCTGGGGTGTCCAGGAAGGTGATCAGACGATCGTTCAGGCGCACCTGGTAGGCCCCGATGTGCTGGGTGATCCCGCCGGCCTCGCCCTCGGTCACGTGGGTGTGACGCAGCTTATCCAGCAGCGTGGTTTTCCCGTGGTCGACGTGGCCCATGATGGTGACAACTGGTGGGCGTGGTGCCTGATGATCTGTGTTGTCGGCCTCGGCCGCAAACAGGGTGTCGATGTCGGCGATATCTTCGACCACCTTCTCCTCGGCTTCAATGCCGTAGTCGGTGGCGATCAGCTCAATCGCATCCTTGTCCAGGCTCTGGTTTTGGTTCACCATGACGCCGAGCATGAAGAGCTTCTTGATGATTTCCGCTGGTTCGCGGTGCAGAATCTTGCCCAGATCCTGGGCGTTCATTCCGACGGTGTAAATCAGTTTTTCTGGCAATGGCCGCTCCTTACGTTGTGGCATTTCCTTCTTCGGCTGGGCCTGTGCGCGACGCTTGTTCTTCTTGTTGCGCCGCTTGTTGAAGGAGTTGCCGCGATTGTCGTTAGACTGCTGCTGACGTCCCTGGAACTGCGGACGGTTACGCTCTGGCTTGCGCGCCTCGACCGGCTTGGCCGGGGTGCTTGGGGTAACCGCCTTGGCAGGTTCAACCGGGGTTGGCTTCGGCGCCGGTGTCGGCTCGACGTGGGCCGCCTGCTTTTCGGCCTTTTGCTCCTCACGGCGACGACGGGAGTCCTTCAGCTGCTGAATGAACTTCTCGTCGTTGCCGGCCACCGGACGTGGATTGGAGTTGGCCTGCGTGGCGCGCCCTGCGCGTGGGCGTGGGCTTGGGGCACCGCTGGTCGCAAACCGATCGTTGCGATCGTTGCGGCGCTCGCGCTGCTGCCCGTTTTGACCCTGGCCTGCCGGACGCTGACCCTGGTTGTTGTTGCGGCTTTGGCCGCCGTTGCGGGTTTGGCCCTGGGCCTGACCCTGGCCGCCGCGGTTGTTTTGGCTCTGGCCGCCGCGTCCGCCACGGTTTTGACCCTGACTCTGGCCACCCTGACTGCGATTTTGACCCTGACCACCCTGGCCCTGGCCGCCGCCGAAGCGCTGGCCGCGGGCCGGCGCGTTCTTCGGCCGACGGATGGCAGACTTAGAGATCAGCGTCTTGCCGTCCGCCGTCTTTTGAACGGTGTGGTGCGTGCCCGGTGCCGGCTTCTCGGCCGCCGGCCGAGCGGCAGGCTTAGCGGCCTCTGCGGGCTTGGCTGCAGGGGCTGGCTTGGCAGGTTCGGACTTGGCAACCACTGGCTTCGCCGGGGTTGGCTTGGCAGCAGCCGCCGGCTTGGCAACCGGGGCCGGCTTGGCCGCGGCAGCCGGCTTGAGGCCCGCCTTGATGGTGGCCTCCTGGGCCGCATCGATGGTCGCCATGTGCGAGGAGAAGTCGATGCCCTTTGACTTGGCGGCATCGATCACCTGCTTGCTTGTGAGGTTCAATTCCTTGGCAAATTCGTAAACGCGTTTTTTGCCCATTTCTTCACGCTCCCTTGTTTTTTAGGTGAGCAGCTTTAATAGCTTCGTTGCAAAGCCGGCATCGCAGACTGCGATCAGACTCCGCTTAGCGCCGATCGCGTGCGACAGCTGGCTGGTCGTCAGCGTGTCAACAAGTGGAATCTTGTAAAAGCTACTTTTGTCTGTAAATTTCTTGTGAGTGTTGGCGCTGGCATCTTGGGCGACGAAGACGAGCTTGGCGCTGTGGTCGCGGATGGCGCCCAGCACGAAGCTTTCGCCGGTCACGAGCCGGTTGGCCCGTTGCGCCAGACCCAGCAGGTTCATGGCTTGTTCCAGCATCATTTGGTGTCGCCGAACAACTCGCGGCGCGCCTTTTGGTGATCCACATAGGCGAACAGTTCGTCGTAAAACGCGGGATCGACCTTGACCGCAAAGGCCTTGTCGATCACCTGCTTCTTCTTGGCGGCAAGCACCGCGTCCGGGTCTAGGGCGACGTAAGCGCCGCGACCCTGAGCCTTGCCGGTCGGATCGATGGCCACGCTGTTGTCTGCGTTGCGCACGATGCGAACCAGGGACTTCTTAGGAAACATCTCGCCGGAAAGGAGGTCCTT
This sequence comes from Lacticaseibacillus kribbianus, assembly GCF_020180945.1. GTDB lineage: Bacteria > Bacillota > Bacilli > Lactobacillales > Lactobacillaceae > Lacticaseibacillus > Lacticaseibacillus kribbianus. The sequence continues at coordinate 1,141,334 of NZ_JAIPUL010000001.1, forward strand.
TCTCAGCGGGATCTTACGAGTCTTCATCGTGACCTCCTATTCGGCGTCCGCGACATCCGTGTCGTCGGCCGTCTCTGCCGCGTCGGCTTGGCCCTCGGTGTCTGTCGCGTCGGTCTGAGCTTCGGCATCCAGATCCTGGTCGGCCGGTGCCTCATCGTAATCCGTCGCTGCGGCCAGGTCGGCCTGCTCTGCCACGGCCTCGTCGGCCTCCTCAAGCTCCTCGTCGTCGACGAATTCGACTTCGGATTCCGGCTTGATGTCAATCTTGTAGCCGGTGAGCTTGGCGGCCAGGCGCGCGTTTTGCCCCTTCTTGCCGATGGCCAAAGACAGCTGGTAGTCGGGCACAATCACGGTGCAGGAGCGGTCGTTGTCGGAGTCGTTGAACTGCACGGCGATGACCTGCGCGGGGTTCAGGGCGTTGGCGATGTAATCGACCGGGTCTTCCTCCCACTGCACGACGTCCATGTTCTCGCCGGACAGCTCGTTGACCACGGCCTGCACGCGGGAGCCCTTCGGCCCGACGGTGGTGCCGACGGGATCGACGGATGGGTTGGTCGAGCGCACCGCAATCTTGGTGCGATCGCCGGCCTCGCGGGCGATGCCGGCAATTTCAACGACGCCCTGGAAAATCTCGGGCACTTCCTGCTCGAACAGGCGCTTGACCAGGCCGGGGTTGGTGCGGGAAACGAAGACCTGGGGGCCCTTGCTGGTGTTTTCGACCTTGGAGACGAAGACCTTGATGCGGTCGTGGGCCTCGTAGTGCTCGTTGGGCATCTGGTCCTGCTTGCCGAGAACCGCCTCAATCTTGCCGAGGTTGACGTAGATGAACTTGTTGTCGCGACGCTCAACCTGACCGGTCATGATCTCGTTTTCGTACTGGGAGTACTCGTCGAAGATGATGCTGCGCTCGGCTTCGCGAACCCGCTGCATGATCACCTGCTTGGCGGTCTGCGCGGCGATGCGGCCGAAGTCGCGCGGGGTGACCTCGAAGCGAATCTCGTCGCCGACCTCGTAGGCGCGGTTGATCTCAAGCGCGTCCTTCAAGCTGACCTCAAGGCGTGAGTCGAAGACCTGCTCGGTGACCTCCTTGACGGCGTAGATGTGGATGTCGCCAAGCTTCGGGTCAAAGTTGACCTCGACGTTTTGGGCCTGGTTGTAGTTGCGCTTGTAGGCCGACACCAGGGCCGCCTCAAGGGCCTCGATGACAACCTCTTTCTTGACGCCCTTCTCCTGCTCGAGCGCATCGAGGGCTTCGATCATTTCCTTTGACATGTTGTTCCTTCCTTTACCGCGCGTGCGCGCAATTTCCTAGAATTCGATGGCCAGGCGGGCGCTGGCGATGTTGGCCCGCGTGAACGTCTGCTGGTAGCGGCGAGCCTTGTCCTTGAGCTCAAGGGTCAGCTCGGTGTCGGTCAGCTCAAGCAGCGTGCCCTCGAACACCTTCTTGCCGTTCAGCTTGGCGAACAGCGAGATGTGGATGTAGTCGTTCACCGCGGCCTGGTAGTCCGCCTCGGTCTTAAGCGGCCGCTCGGCGCCGGGACTTGAGACCTCCAGGAAGTAGGCCTGCGGAATCGGGTCGGGCTCCGTCTGGTCGAGCTTTTCGGACAGCTCTTCGGAGACCATGACGCACTCGTTGAGCGTGATGCCGCCCGGCTTGTCGATGTACACGCGCAGGTACCAGCTGCCGCCCTCCTTGACGAACTCAAGGTCGGCGAGCGAAAAGTGGTGCGCCGTAAGGATCGGATCAACGATTGCAGTGACAGTTTCAACAACCGTGCTCAAGCTTTTTCCCCCTTTCACCCGGCCAACTGGTTGCCCGGGACCTCCAATAAAAAGAGTGAGCATTTCTGCTCACTCCCTTCCGAGGATTTATTTCACTACTAATAATTTAGCACAGACCGCACCGAATTGCAACGCGCAATGTCAAGTTATTCGCCCTGACAGGTGTAGCCAGTTGCGGCTAGAACAGGCTGTCGAACAGGGACAGCTGGTTTTCGTCCGGCATCTGGTCGAGCACGTGGTTCTCGGTCATGTAGTCGATCAAGGTCTTGGAGACCTTGCCGCGGTTGGCGAGGTCCTCCTTGGACAGGAACTGCTTCTCCTCGCGGGCGGAGATGATCTGCTTGGCGACGTTATCGCCCAGCCCCGGCACCGCGCGGAACGGCGCGAGCAGCGTGTGGTCGTCCACAATCGTGAAGTCGTGCGCGTCGGAGTGCTCGATGTCGACCATCTTGATGTGGAACCCGCGCTCGAGGCACTCGTTGGCGATCTCGAGGATCGTCAGGAGACTCTTCTCCTTGGCCGAGGCGTCGTTGCCAAGGTCGGTGATCGCCTTCATCGCCGCCTTGACCGCGTCCTTGCCGTGGCTCATCGCGGCGAGGTCGAAGTCCTCGGCGCGCACCGAGAAGTACGCGGCGTAGTACACCAGCGGCAGGTAGACCTTGAACCACGCGATGCGCAGGCCCATCAGGTCGTACGCCGCGGCGTGGGCCTTCGGGAACATGTACTTGATCTTCAGGCACGAGTCGATGTACCAGTCCGGCACGTTCTCGTTGTCGCGCATGGCCTGCTGCCAGTCGTCCGGGATCCCCCGGCCCTTTCTGACGTGCTCCATGATGTTGAAAGCCATGGACTCGTCCATGCCCCAGTGGATCAGGTCCATCATGATGTTGTCACGGCAGCCAATCACTTCCTTGATGGTGACCACGCCCTGCTGAATCAGCTCCTCGGCGTTCCCCAGCCACACGTCGGTGCCGTGGGACAGCCCGGAGATCTGAAGCAGCTCGGAGAACTTGGCCGGGTGCGTCTCCTCGAGCATCCCCCGCACGAAGCGGGTCCCGAATTCCGGCACGCCCAGCGTCCCGGTTTTGGAGTTGATCTGCTCGGGGGTGACCCCGAGGATGTCGGGGCTTGAAAACAGTGACATCACGCCGGGGTCGTCCATCGGAATTGACTTTGGGTCGATGCCCGACAGATCCTGCAGCATGCGGATCATCGTCGGGTCATCGTGCCCCAGCACATCCATCTTCAGGATGTTGTCGTGGATGGAGTGAAAATCGAAGTGGGTGGTCATCCACGCCGCATTCTGGTCGTCGGCCGGGTACTGGATCGGCGAGAAGTCGTAGATGTCCTTGTCCGCCGGCACGATCAGGATGCCCGCCGGGTGCTGCCCGGTCGTGCGCTTGACCCCGGTTGCGCCCTTGGCCAGACGGTCGATCTCGGCGCCGCGCAGCATCTGCCCGGTGTCGCGCTCGTAAGCCTTGACGTAGCCGTACGCCGTTTTGTCCGCCACCGTGCCGATGGTCCCGGCGCGAAAGGCGTGGTCGGCGCCGAACAGCACCTTGATGTAGTTGTGCGCCACCGGCTGGTAGTCACCGGAGAAGTTCAGATCGATATCGGGAACCTTGTCGCCGTGGAAACCCAGGAACGTTTCGAACGGAATGTCCTGGCCGTCCTTGACCATCTCGGTGCCGCAGTCCGGGCAGTCCTTGTCCGGCAGGTCGAAGCCGGAGCCGTACTCCCCCTTGGTGAAGAACTCGCAGTGGCAGCACTTCGGGCAGCGGTAGTGCGGCGGCAGCGGGTTGATCTCGGTGATGCCGGACATCGTGGCGGCGAGGCTTGAGCCGACCGACCCACGGGAGCCGACCAGGTAGCCGTCCTTGTTGGACTTGAGCACCAGCTGCTGGGCGATGTTGTAGATCACCGAGAAGCCGTTGCCGATGATGCTTTTCATCTCCTTGTCCAGGCGCTTTTGCACGATCTCCGGCAGCGGGTCCCCGTACAGGCGGTGCGCGGTGCGCATCACGTCGTTGGTCAGGTTCTCCTCAACGCCGGGGATCTCCGGCGTGTACAGCTTGTCCTTGACCGGCGTGATGTCGCCGTCGATCCAGTCGGCCACCACGTGGGTGTTGTCGACCACGATGCGGTGTGCGACGTCCGGGCCCAGCCAGGAAAAGGCGTCGAGCATCTCCTGGGTGGAGCGGAAGTGGACGTCGGGCAGGCTGTGGCGGTTCAGCGGGTTGGCCCCGCCCTGGCTGTGGATCAGGATCTTGCGGTAGATCGCGTCGGTCGGGTCCAGGTAATGCGCGTCGCCGGTGGCCACCACCGGCAGGTTCAGCTCGTCTCCAATCTGAATGATCTTCTTGAGGATGTCGCGCAGGTGGGTCTCCCCCTGAATCAGCTCGGCCTCGCGCAGCGGCAGGTAGTTGGCCGGCGGCTGCACTTCCAGGTAATCGTAAAAGCGCGCCCGGGCCAGCGCCTCGGCGTAGCCCTTTTGCATCATCGCGGTGAAGACGTCGCCGCTTGAACAGGCGGAGCCGACGACCAGGCCCTCACGCAGCTTCTGCAGCCGACTGCGCGGCACCCGCGGCATGCGGTAGTAAGTCTCGACGTTACTCATCGACACCAGCTTGAACAGGTTCTTCAGCCCGGCCTGGGTCTTGGCCAGGATCACGGCGTGGCTCGGGCGGCTCTGCTGCCAAGCGTCGCCCTCCCCGACCCGGTCGTTGAGCTGGTTCAACATGGTCATGCCGTACTTGGTGGCCGCCTCCTTTTCCAGCGCGTACATCAGGTAGCCGGTCGCCTCAGCGTCGGCGTTGGCGCGGTGGTGGTGCTCAAGGGAGATCTTGTAGGCCTTGGTCAGCGTGTCGAGCTTGTGGTTCTTGCGCTCCGGGTGGAGCATGCGCGACAGCTCCAGCGTGTCGATCACGGGGTTTTGGATCTGATCCTCGTTCAGGCGCTGGTAGCCGGCGTTCAAAAAGCCGACGTCGAACGTCACGTTGTGCCCGCACATGATGGCGCCCTCGCAGAAGTCGCGGAACAGGTGCAACACCTGCTCCTCGGTCTTGGAGCCGCGCACCATGTCGTCGGTGATGTTGGTCAGGTTGATCGTGGTCTCCGACAGTGCGAAGCCCGGGTCAATCATCTGCTCGAATTCGTCGATCACCTTGCCGTCCTGCATCTTCACGGCGGCCAGCTCGATGATCTTGTCGTACACGGCGGACAGCCCGGTGGTTTCGATGTCGAACACCACGTAGGTTTCAGAGGCCAGGTCGCGCGGTGCGTCCGCCTGATAGGCCACCGGCGTGCCGTCGTCGACCAAGTTGACCTCGACGCCGTAGATCATCTTCAGCCCGGCCTTGGCCGCGGCGCTGTGGGCCTCCGGGTAGGCCTGCAGCCCGGCGTGGTCGGTGACCGCGATGGCGGTGTGGCCCCACGACTTAGCGCGGGCGACATAGGCGCTGATCGGCGTCATGCCGTCCATCTGGCTCATGTTGGTGTGCAGGTGCAGCTCCACGCGCTTCTCGCCTTCCGCCGTGTCCTTGGGCGCGTCTTTGTGCACCTCCTGGATGTCTTGGGCGTTGACGGTCAGCTCGCGCGAGTAGGAATCCTCCTGCACGTTGCCGCGGATACGCAGCCACATGCCCTCCTTGATGCGAGCAAAAACGGCCTCGTCCTCGGCGCCGTTGCTGAACTTTTTGACCAGGAAGCTCGACGTGTAGTCGGTGACCTTGAGCATCAGAAGCGACCGCTTGGAGCGCAGCTGGCGCACCTCGACGTCGAACACGTAGCCCTCGATCAGGACGCTGCGCTCCTCCTGGGTGATGGTGACCATCTGCTGCGGCTCGTCGGACGGGCGCAGGCCCCGGCCCAGCTGGACCGGACCGTCGGCCGATTCCGGCGCCGCCTGCTCGCGCGCCTGCACCACGGCGGCCGCGCGCTTGGCCAGCGCCGCGGCCTCCTCCGCCTTTTGGGCCTGGAAGGCCGCAAGCTTCACCTCGGTCTGCGCCGAGTCAACCACCGCGGTCAGGCGCAGGCCGCCGAAGCCGAGGTCGCGGTAGGTCTCCTCGAGCTTGCCCAGCCCCTGCTCGATCATCATCTGCTGCACCGGTTCGTTCTCCGCCGTCACCGTCACCCGGCCGTCTTTGAGCTCCGGGGTCTGTTTGGCGCACTGCTCGCTGACGATGCTCGAGGTGATGCCGGCATGCGCGATCACGAAGGGCCAGTACGCCGCAATCAGGTCTTGGCTCAGCTCGGGTGCCGCCACCACCACCTTGAGCTCAGTTTCGGCAATCGACTTGAACGCCGCGGTCAGGTGCGCCTCAAGCTGGGAGAAAACCGCAAAGGGCAAAATCTCGTTGAAGCCCAGGGTGAAGGCGTAGCGCCTGGATTTCTCGTGGACCACCACGCCGTCGACCCAGGCTGCGGCAAATCCCGGGTAGTTTGCGATGTCCTCCGGCAGCTTGATCTGCTTGAGCAGCTTGCCGAACATTTCTTGTTTCGATAAGGCCAACTGTGCCCACTCCTTTTCGTCTCCGCAGGGCCGCTTGCCCTGCGTCATCACCCAATCGTAACCCAGCCCAGAAGCAGTGGCAACCCCCGTTCCCGAACTCCGGTTCCCACCGCCTGCACCAAAACGGCCGCCGCGCTTTCCCATGCGGGAAGGCGCGGCGGCCACTGATGGCTCGTGTTTCAGGCCGAAAATCAGTCCAGCTGATCCAGCAGAATCTTCAGGGAATTGGTCAGCTCGGTGGCCTTGACCTCGAGCGTCTCGCCCGACTTGCGCAGCTTGAGCTCGACGATGCCGTCCTCGGCCTTCTTGCCAACCGTCACGCGCACCGGAATACCGATCAGGTCCGCGTCCGCGAACTTGACGCCCGGGCGCTCGTTGCGGTCGTCGACCAGCACGCTGTAGCCGGCCTGCTCGAGGTCTGCCTCGATGCTGGCCGTCAGCGCCTGTTGGTCCGCCTTTTTCAGGTTGACCGGCACCACGTGGATGTCGAACGGCGCGATCGACTTCGGCCAGACCAGGCCGGAGTCGTCAAGCGTCTGCTCGGCGATCGCCGACAGCAGGCGGGAGACGCCGATGCCGTAGGAGCCCATGATGATCGGCTTGGCGCGGCCGTTCTCGTCCAGGAACGTGGCCCCCATGGTCTCGGTGTAGCGCGTGCCGAGCTTGAAAATGTGCCCGATTTCGATGCCGCGGGTGAACTTCAGCACCCCTTCGCCGTCCGGGGACAGCTCGCCTTCCGTGACGAAGCGCACGTCGGCGAACTGCTCCGGTGTGAAGTCGCGGTCCAGGTTGACGTTCAGGTAGTGCTTGCCGGCCGCGTTGGCGCCGGCCACCAGGTTTACCAGCCCGTTCAGGCTGTCGTCGGCGATGATGCGGACATCCTCCGGCGCGTTAACCGGGCCGATGTTGCCGATCTCGGTGTGCATCACGGCGAGCACCTGCTCCGGCGTTGCCAGGTCGAGGAAGTCGGCGCCCAGCAGATTCTTGAGCTTGACGTCGTTGACCTCGTAGTCGCCGCGAACCAGCACCAGCACCGGCTTTTCATCGGCGATGAACAGCACCGCCTTGATGATCTGGCTGGCCGGCACCTCAAGCTTCGCCGCGACTTCCTCGATGCTCTTGGCGTCGCCGGTGTCGACCGTTTCGAGGGCCTTGGCCTCCTCGTGGCTGCGCGTCGGGCGCGTCAGGCTCTTGGCCATCTCGAGGTTGGCCGCGTAGTCGGAGGTGTCGGAGTAGACGATGGTGTCCTCACCGATCGGCGCGATTGCGGAGAACTCCTTGGAGTCCTTGCCGCCCATCGCGCCGCCGTCGCCGATGATGGCGCGGAACTTCAGGCCAAGCCGGTTGAAAATGTTGGTGTAGGCCTTTTCCATCTGCTTGTAGATGACGTCCAGGTCCTCCTCGTTGGCCGTGAAGGAGTAGTCGTCGAGCATGATGAACTCGCGGCCGCGAAGCAGCCCGTAGCGCGGGCGATCCTCGTCGCGGAACTTGGTCTGGATCTGGTAGAGCACCAGCGGCATCTTCTTGTAGGAGTTCAGCTGGTTTTTGACCAGGTCGGTGAAGGTCTCCTCGTGCGTCGGCCCCAGGATGAAGTCGCGCGCGTGGCGGTCCTTGAACTTGAACAGATTCGGGCCGTACGTCTCGTAGCGCCCGGACTGCTGCCAAAGCTCGGCCGGCAGGATTGCCGGCATCTGCATCTTCACCGCGTCGATCTTGGTCATCTCGTCGTCGATGATTGCCTCGATATTAGTGAGCACGCGATAGGCCAGCGGCAGGTAGGCGTAAACGCCGGCCGACACCTGGCGAATGAAGCCGGAGCGCAACATCATCTGGTGCGACTTGGCCTCGGCGGAGCTAGGCACTTCTTTAACGGTAGGAATGAATAATCGAGATTGCTTCAAAACATGGCCTCCAAAGTATGAGAGAGTGACCCGAGGCGGGCTTAGCCGGGCGGCTAGCGTAGACCTGGCGCTTGAAGCGCACTTGGCTTCAAGTGGCGGGTCTAGCAAGACGTCCCGGCGTTGCCTCGGGGAACTCGTTTGAGAGAGTGCAAAAGCGCGGGCTTAGCCGAGTCGCCAGCGTACGGCCGGAACTTGAAGCGCACTTGGCTTCAAGTCCCGGGCCTAGCTGGGCATCCGGCGTTGCGCTTTGGAACTCGTTTGAGAGAGTGACCCGAGGCGGGCTTAGCCGGGCGGCTAGCGTAGACCTGGTGCTTGAAGCGCACTTGGCTTCAAGTGGCGGGTCTAGCTGGACGTCCCGGAGTTGCCTCGGGGAACTCGTTTGTGCGCGTGCACTGACAGCACGCCGTCAGAACGCCCGCAGGATATCGTTGATGGTGACGGCGACCAGCAGCGCGAGCATCAGCCCCGCGCCGATCATCGTGACCAGCCCCTCGCGCTCCTGCGACAGCGGCTTGCGCCGAATCATTTCGATCAGATTCAGCAGGATCTTGCCGCCGTCCAGGACGGGAATCGGGATCAGGTTCATGATGCCCAGGTTGATGCTCAGCATGCCCAGGAACAGGACCAGGGTGCTGAACCCGCCGGCCGCGGCCTGGCTGGTCATCGTGTAGATGCCAACCGGCCCGGCGAGCTTGTTCAAAGAGAACTGGCCGGTGACCAGCTGCTTGAGCACATGGGCGATCGAGGTCGCGATGTACCAGGACTGGGTGAAGCCGTACTTAACGGCCGTGCCGACGCTGCGGTCGACCGCCGGCGTCACACCGATCAGGCCCTTCTTGGTCGGGGTAATGGTCAGCGTCTTTGGGCCGCCGTTTTGCGTCACCTTCACAGTCATCGGCTCGCCCTTGTGCTTGGCGACAATCGGGCTGAGGTCCGTGAACTTGTGAATCGCCTGCCCCGCCACCGACTGAATCTTGGCGTCGGCGGCAAGTCCCGCCTTGGCCGCGGGCGATCCGGCCTGAACGCCACCGATCTGGTTGGTGTTCAGGTTCGCCACGCCGCTGGCCATCGCAAAGCCGATGAACACGAGGATGGCGAGGATGAAGTTGTTCATCGGGCCGGCGAAGTTGACCAAAAGCCGCTTCCACACCGGCGCGTTTTGGAACTGCACGTCGTCCGGCGCGATGACGACCTCGGTGTCGTCCTCCTCGATGATGGTCGCGTCGTGGTCGACGTGCCAGGTCAAAAGCTGCGACTCGTCACCGTTGGCGTAGCCCTGGACGATCAGGTCGTGCACCAGGTCAACCTTGGCGACCTGCACGGGAATGCCGCCCTGCAGCGTCGTTTTGCTCGACAGGTTCAGGCGCGTCACCACGTTGTCGCCGTTGGTCTCGATGGCAAGCATCGTGCCCGGCTTGATGGCGTCGTCCTCGTCCTGCCAGCCCGCCATGCGCACGTAGCCGCCCAAGGGCAGCAGGCGCAGCGTGTAGGTGGTGTGGTTCTTGTGCCACGCGACCAGCTTGGGCCCCATGCCGATTGAGAACTCGCGCACCAGGATGCCGGCCCACTTGGCGAAAATGAAGTGGCCGAATTCGTGCACCAGCACGAGGATGACGAAGACAATGAGAAAGGCAATGATCGTGGTCATTCAGTCACCTCCTAGACAATGCCGAACAGGTGCAGCATCGGCAGCACGATCAGCAGGCTGTCGAAGCGATCCAGAATCCCGCCGTGGCCCGGCAGGATTTTGCCCGAGTCCTTCACGCCGTAGTAGCGCTTGAGCGCCGATTCGATCAGGTCACCGAGGCTGCCGATCACGCTGAGGAACAGCGCGATGCCCATCATCGGCCAAAACGCGTAGACCTGCGGGAAAAACTGCAGGTAGATCGCCGCAAAAATCAGTGCGACGACGTTCCCGCCGACGGAGCCCTCCCAGGTCTTGTTCGGGCTGATGGCTGGCCACAGCTTGTGCTTGCCGAACGCCCGCCCGACGAAGTAGGCGCCGGAGTCGGTCAACCAGACGATGATCATCGCGAACAGCAGCGTGTCCAGCCCCGCGTCGTTGCGCACCGCCACCAGGTTGTGGAAGCCGGTGCCGATGTAAAACAGCGACAGGGTTGCGATGCCCGCGTCGTCGTAGGTGGTCTTGTTCTTGCTGGCAACCGTGTGCAAAAGCAGCAGCACGACGATCACGTAGATCAGATCAAGCCGCGTGATGAACTGCGGCAGCCACGCGAACATGTGGTCCGGAAGCGTCACCAGCAGCACCCCGATGCTCGCCAGCAGGAAGTCGAGCGACATGATGATGCGTTTTCTCATGATGAAGATCTCGGACATGCCAATCACGGCGAGCACCGCGGCGGCAAGCTCCAGCGACCAGCCACCCCAGTACAGAATCGGAATGAAGATGGCCAGGGCCACCACCGCTGTGATGATGCGTTGTTTCATATCAATTGCCTCCTAACTGTTCGCGTCGATGCCGCCGAAGCGCCGGTCGCGGGCCTGGTAATCGGCGACCGCACGGGTCAAAACCGAAGGCGTGAAGTCCGGCCAGTACTCGGGCGCAAAAACCAGCTCGCTGTAGGCCATCTGCCACAACAGGAAGTTGGACAGCCGCTCCTCGCCGCTGGTGCGAATCAACAGGTCCGGATCCGCAAGCGCCCCGAGCCGGTTGGTCATCAGGTGCGCGGCCACCGTGTCACCGTCGATGGCAGTCGGGTCCAACGTGCCCGCCGCCGCCTCGGTGGCAATCGCCCGCGTCGCCTCGATCAGCTCGTCGCGCCCGCCGTAGTTGAGCGCAAAGTTCAGAATCATGCCCGTGTTCTGGGCGGTGTCCGCCTCGGCGGCAGCCGCCGCCTGCCGGGTTTTGGCCGGTAGCGCAGCGAGCTCGCCCATCACCTGGACGCGCACGTTCTCCGCGATCAGCTCGGGCATGAACACGTTGAAGAAGTCGACCGGCAGGCTCATCAGGTAGTTGACCTCGGCGTCCGGGCGCTTCCAGTTCTCCGTGGAAAAGGCGTACAGCGTCAGCACCTTGATGCCCATGCGGCTGGCCGCCTTGGTGATCACCTTGACATTCTCCATGCCCGCCTTGTGCCCGGCGATGCGCGGCAGGAAGCGCTTCTTGGCCCAGCGCCCGTTACCATCCATGATGATGGCCACGTGGGCCGGGATCCGCGCCGGGTCCAGCGCGGGAGTTGATTTATCCGCGAACAAAAGATGCCTCCTCTTCGCACACACGGTGCGCAGTCATTCTGGACAATTGTATCAGACCACACCCCGGGCAACAACTGCAGCGGCGCGTCGCAGGGCGACTTTGCGGCCTGCAGGCGCCTAAGTTTTCCTAAAACGTGCCCCTCTGTGGCCGGGGACACGACGAAAGGGCCGGCGCCAAGCGCCGGCCCTTGTGATTGCGGTGGGCCTAGCCCTCCTTAATCTCCTGTTCCTTCTCCGCGGCCAGCGCGTCGATGCGCTTGGTCGCCTCGTCCGTCACCTTCTGCACGTCCTTTTCGGCGCGGTGCAGGTCGTCTTCGGACAGCTCGGACGCCTTCTCCAGCTTCTTAGCCTTGTCCAGGGCGTCGCGGCGAATGTTACGGATCGCCACCTTGGCCTCTTCGGCGTACTTGCCGACCTCCTTGGCGATCTCGATGCGGCGCTCACCAGTGAGCTGCGGAATCACCAGGCGAATCGCGGTGCCGTCGTTGGCCGGGTTGATGCCCAGGTCGGACGCGTTCAGTGCCGAGTCGATCGCCTTGAGCGCCGACTTGTCGTACGGGCTCACCATCAGCACCCGCGCCTCCGGAATCGTGATGGCGGCCACCTGGTTCAGCGGCGTCATCACGCCGTAGTACTCGACTTCGATGCGGTTCAGCAGGCTGGCATTCGCCCGGCCGGCCCGGATGTTCCCGAGCTGGCGTGAAAAAGCAGCCTCCGTCTTTGCCATCTGCGCCTTTGCGTTATCAATAAGTTCATTGGCCATCTTATTCTCTCCCTTTGATGGTCGTCCCGATGTTTTCGCCTTCGACGACCCGCTTGATGTTGTCTGGTTCGTTCAAGTTGAACACGACTAACGGAATATCGTTGTCCATGGACAGGGTGCTGGCGGTGGAATCCATCACGTGCAGGTTCTTGTTAATGATGTCCAAGTGACTGAGCTCCTCGAACTTGACGGCCGAGCTGTCCTTGTTCGGGTCGGCGGAGTAGACGCCGTCCACCCCATTTTTGGCCATCAGGATCACATCGGCGCCGATTTCGGCCGCGCGCAGGGCGCTGGTCGTGTCGGTGCTGAAGTATGGGTTCCCGGTACCGCCGGCAAAAATCACGACGCGGCCCTTCTCGAGGTGGCGCACCGCCTTGCGCCGAATGTACGGCTCGGCAATCTGGCGCATCTCGATTGAGGTCTGAACGCGCGTCGGCACGCCGAGGCTCTCCAAGTTATCCTGAAGCGCCAGGCCGTTCATGACCGTCGCCAGCATCCCCATGTAGTCGGCCTGTGCGCGCTCCATGCCCATCTCCGCGCCGGTTTCCCCGCGCCAGATGTTGCCACCGCCGCAGACGACGGCAATCTGAACGCCAAGATCGTGGACGGTCTTGATCTGCTCGGCAATCTTTCGGATCACCGGCGGCTTGATGCCAAAGCCGTCCTTGCCGGCCAGGGCCTCGCCGCTCACCTTCAGTACGATTCGCTTGTATTTCACCATGTTCACGTTTCCTTCCGTTAGTTGCTGATAATAGTTTATCACAAACCGGGCGCCGGCACGAGGCGCAATGTCTTTGCGAATCGGCCGCGCGGCGAGTGGCCCGTTATGCCGTCCGGCCCGCCGAGCGGCAAAAATGTCGGAATTAGTCCGTTTATGAGTGCGCGCCAAAACGCTCGGGCAGCCGCCGAATGCACCACGGGTAGCGTCGGGCTGCGTCGGGCTACGAACCGCAACGCGGGAGCAGTTCTTCGCCCTGGGCAACAAAAAAGCGTGCCCGCGAGCACGCTTTAGTGTGGTGTTACTTGATCTGACCCATCACTTCATCAACGAAGTTATCGGCCTTCTTCTCGATGCCTTCGCCGACTTCGAAGCGAACGAAGCCCTTTACGGAGCCGTTCTTGCTCTTGGCGTACTCGGCAACGGTCTTGTCAGAGTCCTTGACGAATTCCTGGTCAACCAAGGAGATCTCGGACAGCCACTTGTTCACGCGGCCCTCGACGATGCGCGGCACGATCTTCTCCGGCTTGCCTTCTGCCTTGGTCTCCTCGGTGAAGACGGCGGTTTCGTGCGCGAGCTCTGCGGCCGGAACCTCAGTGCGGTCGAGGTACTTCGGGTGGATAGCGGCGACGTGCATCGCGATGTCGCGCGCGGTTTCCTCGTCGGCGCCTTCAACGGTGACCAAAGCGGCGATCTGGCCGCCGTTGTGCAGGTACGCGCCGAAGTTCTCGCTGTCGGTCTTTTCAACCAGCTGGAAGCGACGGAAGCTGATCTTCTCGCCGATAACGGCGGTCAGCGCCTTGGCCGCGGCCTCAACGGTCTGGCCGTCGATGTCGAGGGCAAGCGCTGCTTCAAGGTCGGCCGGCTTGTTGGCGACCACGGCGTCACCGATCTGCTTGACGAAGTCCTTGAACTTGTCGTTGGCCGCAACATAGTCGGTTTCGGAGTTGACTTCGATCACCGCGGCGGTGTTGCCGGCAACGGCGATGGCGGCAAGCCCTTCGGCGGCAACGTTGCCGGCCTTCTTGGCGGCCTTGGCCAGACCCTTTTCGCGCAGGACGTCGATGGCCTTGTCCATGTCACCGTCGGCGGCAACCAGGGCCTTCTTCGCGTCCATCATGCCGACCTGGGTGCGATCGCGTAATTCCTTCACTTGTGCAGCAGTAATTGCCATGTTAGTAGTTCCTCCTAGTGTGGGCTGGTTTTCATAAAAAGCCGCCGACAGTCTTGCAAAAGATATGCGAAACGATCGGCGGCCTTGTTATAGCGTATTATTCGGCATCCTGGTTGTCGCCTTCAACGGCTTCAACGATGTCTTCAATGGAGTCGACCTTGGCGTCGCCTGCGGTCTGTTCAACCGGTGCGTCTTCCTGGTCTTCACCCTGGTTGCCTTCAACGATCGCGTCGGCCATCTTGGCCGTGATCAGGCGAACGGCGCGAATCGCGTCATCGTTAGACGGGATGATTACGTCGATGTCGTCTGGGTCGGTGTTCGTGTCGACCATCGCAACGATCGGGATGTTCAGCTTTTGTGCTTCCTGAACGGCGATCTTTTCCTTGCGCGGATCAACGATGAACAGCACGTCCGGGATGCGAGGCATGTCTTCGATCCCGCCGAGGAACTTGGTCAGCTTCTCCTGCTGCTTCTTGAGCAGGGAAACTTCCTTCTTCGGCAGCTTGTCGAAGGTGCCATCTTCGGCCATCTTCTTGATGTCCTTGAGGCGCTTGATGCGGGTCTGGATGGTGTTCCAGTTGGTCAGCGTGCCGCCGAGCCAACGGTGGTTGACGTAGAACTGGCCGGCGCGGGTCGCTTCTTCAGCGATGGCGTCTTGGGCCTGCTTCTTGGTGCCGACGAACAGGAACACGCCGCCGTCTTGGGCTTCGTCCTTGACGAAGTTGTAGGCGTCGTCCACCATCTTAACGGTCTTTTGCAGATCGATGATGTAGATGCCGTTGCGTTCCGTGAAGATGAATGGCTTCATCTTCGGGTTCCAGCGACGGGTCTGGTGACCGAAGTGGACACCGGCTTCAAGCAGTTGCTTCATGCTTAATACAGACATGTGTAGTCCTCCAATATGGTTTTGTCCTCTTCCAGCGCTCACCTCGCCGGCGAACTGCTGAGCAGCACCGCGCCTGCGATCACGCTGGAATGTGAGTTGTGTTTTCACACTTGGTATAGTATACAGAACGCGGCCGGCTTTGACAAGCATTATCGCTTGACATCACCAAGAAATGCCGTGGGCGGTCAAAAACGCCTCCTTGGCCGCACGTGCCTGGTGCTTGAAGTGCCACTCGGCCGACAGCGCGTCGTGCTTGTCTTCAAAGGCCTCGGCATACAAAAGCCGCACCGGCCGGCGCGCCTTGGTGTACTTGGCGCCGCGCCCGGCGTTGTGCGTCGCCACGCGCTGGCCGACGTCATCGGTGAAGCCGCCGTAAAAGGTTCCGTCCGCGCAGAGCAGGACATAGAAGTAGTAGGGTTTAGCCATACAGCAGTCGTGAGACCTCCGTTGTGTACTGGCCATCCGTGCCGTACACCGTGACCGGCGGCAGAATGCGAATGCCGTCGGGCTTGCCGGCCTTGATGCCCTCGATCAGCACCATATTGGCCTCGCGGTCGGCCCGCGGGTGGACGAAGCGCAGCCGCTTGGGGGCCAGGTGCGCCGCGCGCATGGTCTCCAGCAGCTCGGCCAGCCGGTCCGGCCGGTGGACGAAGAAGGCCTTGCCCTGGTAGCGCAACAGCCCGGCCGTCACCCGGCAGACCGTCGCGAAGTCGGTGGTCAGCTCGTGGCGCGCCAGCGCAAGGTGTTCATTGGGGTTTTGCACGCTGCCCGGCTGCACCTTGAAGTACGGTGGGTTGCAGGTCACCACGTCAACCGAGTCGTTGGCCACCACAAGCGGTGTGTCCTTGAGGTCCAGCTGGTGCACGTCGACGTTGGTGAAGCCGTTGAGCGCAACGGAGCGCTGGGCCATGTCGGCCAGGCGCGGCTGCAGCTCAATCAAGGTCACCTGCCGGCGCGTCCGCTGCGCCACGAACAGGCCGACGGCGCCGTTGCCGGCCGCCAGATCCACCACGCGCGAGGTCGGCTTGACCTCCGCAAAGTCCGCCAGAAGCACGGCGTCCAGCGAAAAGGCGAACACCGTTTTGGATTGAATGATCTGCACGCCGGCGCCCTGCAGCCGGTCGATGCGCTCGTCATCTTGTAATGTCATCGTCATCCCCCTAATCGTTGCCTTCAATGATACCATCTCGCGCTGGTCGGCGCACGGCCGTGTGGTATAATGATGCAAGCAATTTACCCAAAGGAAGTGGCCAGATGTTTTACCGATTCATTCGCGCCGTTGCCAAGTTCCTGATCTTGATCATCAACGGCAACACGCACTACGAGAACAAGGCGGCGCTGCCCGACGGCCCCTACGTGCTGGTCGGACCGCACCGCACCTGGTGGGACCCGATCTTCTTCGCCGTGGCCGGCAGCCCAAGGCGCTACGGCTTCATGGCCAAGGAGGAGCTGTTCCACAACCCGATTCTGCGGTGGATCCTGGTGCACGCCAATGCCTTCGGGGTCAACCGCGCCAACCCGGGCCCGAGCGTGATCAAGACCCCGGTCAAGATGATCAAGAACCAGGACCTGTCGATCATCGTGTTCCCCTCTGGCACCCGCTACTCCAACCAGCTCAAAGGCGGCGCGATTCTGATCGCCAAGCTGGCCCGCGTGCCGCTGGTGCCGGCCGTCTACCAGGGGCCGGTGAAGTTCTCGCAGCTGTTTTTGCGCAAGCGCGTCACCGTGCGCTTCGGCGACCCGATCGCCGTGCCCGGCGGTCGGCTGACCGAGGACCAGACCAAGGCGCTGGGCGATCAGATGCAGGCCGCGTTCGATGCCCTGGACCACGACATCGACCCGAACTTCACCTATGTTCCGGACCAAAAGAAGTACGAGCAGGAAAAACAGGCCGGCAAGCTCAAGTAGCCGCAGGAAGGACAATCTCATGACGTTATGGCAACGACTGACCGCCAAGCCCGATCTGGATAAGACCCTGGCGGCCGACCACCAGCTGGCACGCACGCTGACCACCCGCGACCTGATCGTGCTGGGCATCGGCGCCGTGATCGGCACGGGCATCTTCATCCTGCCGGGCACCGTCGCCGCCACCACCAGTGGGCCAGCCATCACGCTGGCCTTTGTTTTGGCCGCGGTGGTGTGCAGCCTCGCCGCCATGTGCTACGCCGAGTTCGCCTCGGCGCTGCCGGTGGCGGGATCTGCCTATGCGTACGGCAACATCGTGTTCGGCCAGATTTTCGGCTGGATCATCGGCTGGGCGCTGATTCTCGAGTACATGCTGGCGGTCGCGGCGGTGTCCACCAGCTTCGCCGCCTACTTCCAAAGCCTGCTGAGCGGCTTTGGCCTCACCATTCCCAAGGACCTGGCCGGCGCCTTCGACCCGGCCCACGGCACCTACGTCAACCTGATTGCCGTGGTGGTGGTCCTGATCATCGGCTTCCTACTGTCGCGCGGGATGTCGACATCGATGAAGGTCAACCGCGCGATGGTGGTCGTCAAGCTTGCAATCATCGCCCTGTTCGTGGTGGTCGGCGCGTTTTACATCCGCCCGGTGCACTGGCAGCCCTACCTGCCCTTCGGCTTCAAGGGCGTGCTCGCCGGCGCGTCCTTGGTCTTCTTCGCCTACCTCGGCTTCGACGCGGTGTCCGCCTCGGCGCCCGAGGTGCGTGACCCGCAAAAAACGCTGCCGCGCGGCATCATCGGCACGCTGATCATCGCGACGCTGCTGTACGTCGCCGTCGCCGTGGTGCTGACCGGCATCGTGTCCTACACCCGGCTCGACGTCGCCGATCCGGTGTCCTACGCGCTGGCCCTGATCCACCAGCCGCAGCTGGGCGGCATCATCGCGCTCGGCGCCCTGGCCGGGATGTTCACGATGATGGTCACCATGATCTACTCCTCCAGCCGGCTGGTGTACGCCATCGGCCGCGACGGCCTCTTGCCGCAGTGGTTCGGCCACGTCTCGCGCAAGCTGCCGCTCAACGCGCTGTGGACCGTCACCCTGGTCATCGCCGTGATGGGCGGGCTGGTGCCACTGACGCAACTGGTCAACCTGGTCAACATCGGCACCCTGATCGCCTTTGCGTTCGTGTCGCTGGGCATCATCCCACTGCGCCGCCACGAGCGCATCGAAAACCACGGCTTTCAGGTGCCGGGCTACCCGGTCGTGCCGGTGATCTCCTTCCTGTTCTGCCTGCTTTTGATGAGCCAGCTGAGCCGCGAGACCTGGCTGATGAGCTTGGTCTGGTTCGGCCTCGGCCTTGTCGTCTACTTTGCCTATGGCTTCCGGCACCAGGGCAAGGTCCAAGACTGAAGCGCCGCACAGGCCCCGCGCCGGGTCTGCGTGTTGCCCGGTTACACCCCATCTCACCCACCCAAAAACAACTCGGCGACTTTGCCACGCAAAGTCGCCGAGTTGTTTTGATGTGCCGATGTGTCGGCTTGCTTAGTCCACGTCGCCGTTTTGGAGCCGGTACATGTCGTAGTAGCGGCCTTGCTTGGCCAGCAGTTGGTCGTGCGTGCCCGACTCGATGATGCGGCCGGCGTCGAGCACCAGGATCAGGTTGGCGTCCTTGATGGTCGACAGGCGGTGCGCAATGGCAATCGTCGTGCGGCCCTGCCGGATGCGGCGCAGGCCTTCCTGGATCACCGACTCGGTTTCCGTGTCGATGTTGGCCGTTGCCTCGTCGAGCACCAGAATCTTGGGATCGGTGACGACGGTACGGGCGAAGCTCAACAGCTGGCGCTCGCCGCTTGAAAACTGGCTGCCGCCCTCGATCACCCGCGCGTGGTAGGTGTTGGGCAGCTTATCGATGAAGCGGTCGGCCTGCACGAACTTCGCAGCGGCGACGACCTGATCATCGGTGATGTCCTCATTGAACAGGCGGATGTTGGACGACACGTCGCCGTAGAACATGAAGGAGTCCTGCAGCACCAAGCCGAGCTTGCGGCGCAGCTCCGTCATCGGGTAGTCGCGGATGTCCACGTCGTCGATCAGGATCTCGCCGGTGCCGAACTCGTAAAAGCGCATCATCACGTTGATGATCGACGACTTGCCCGAGCCGGTGTGCCCGACCAACGCGACGGTTTCGCCGGGATTGGCGACGAAGCTGATGTCGTGCAGAATCTCGTGGACGCCGTCGTAGGCGAAGCTGACGTGACGGAACTCGATTTTACCCACCGCAATGGTCGCGCTGGCACCCGGGTTTTGGCTCGGGGCATACTCGGTGTTGTCCATGATGCGGAAAATGCGGCTGCCCGCAACCACGCCGTCCTGGAAGCTCGACAGCGAATCCATCATGTTGGTCATCGGGTTGAAGAAGTTGGACACGTAGGTGGTGAAGGCGTAGATCACACCGGCCTGCACGAAGTTGTCCATCGACATCACACCGAACGCCCCGAGCACGGCGACCAAGGCCAGACTGTACAGCAGGTTGATGATCGGCGACAGCAGAAGCGAGTTGGTGCGGATCATCGCGTTGCGCGTGTCCAGGTACTCGTTGTTGGTGGCCTCGAACTCGCTTGCGATGCGCTTCTCCTGGCGGAACTGCTGGATGATGCCGATGCCTTCAATCGACTCGTTGAGCTTGGTGTTCAGCTCCGAAAGCTTCTCACGCATGTGGCGGTAAACCTTGCTGGAGTAGTGGCTGTAGTACCAGATGGCCAAAATCAGCACCGGCAGGAACGCCAGCACCAGAAGCGACACCTTGGCGTTGAGCGCATACATCATCATGAAGCTTGAGACAATCGAGAACAGCCCGACGATGACGCTCAGGATCACGTTCCAAAAGTCGGTCATGGTCATGGTGTCGTTGGTCACGCGGCTGACGATCGAGCCGGCCGGTGTCTGGTCGAAGTAGCGCATTCCAAGCGAATGCAGCTTCTTGAACAGCTGGCGGCGCACGTCCTCAAGCCCGCGCTCGGCGCCCATCGAGAACAGGAAAGTCTGGAAGAACTGGAACACGGCCTTGATCACCGTGCCCAGCGCATACAGCCCCCCGAAGGCAAAAATGATGGCGGTGGTCGCGCTCATTTTGCTCAGGAAGTGGTCCATGTAGTACTGCAGAATCTGCGGCAGCACCACGTTGGCGCCGGCCAAAAGCGCGGCGGCCAAAAGCGCGCCGAGGAACTGCTTCTTGTACGGCCTGGTGTAGCCCAAAAGCCGCTTCATGATGTGCACCTGCTCCTTGAACGGAATGCTTCTCGCCCAGGCGCTTTCGTATTTAGCCAAGTCGTTCACCTTCAATCTTTTGTTCGAGTTCCTGCTTCGCCCACATCTCGGCGTACCAGCCGTGATTGGCCAACAGCTCGTCGTGGGTGCCGCGCTCGATCACGTGACCGTCCTCGAGCACGATGATCTCGTTGGCATGCATCACGGATGACAGGCGCTGGGCCGCGATGATCGTGGTCTTGTTGGCCCGCACATCCTTGAGGTTACCCAGGATCTCGTTTTCCGTCTTCGCGTCAACCGCGGACAGCGAATCGTCGAGGATCAACAGCTCAGGGGTCGTGATCACGGCACGGGCGATGGACAGGCGCTGCTTTTGGCCCCCGGACAGAGAGACCCCGCGCTCGCCGACCAGCGTCCCGTAACCCTCGGCGAAGTCCAGGATGTCGTCGTGGACGGCGCTTTCGCGCGCCGCCTCCTCGACCTGGCCCTGGGCCTTGTCGAAGCTTGAGAAGCGGATGTTGTCCGCCACGGTGGTCGAGAACAGGAAGTTATCCTGCGGCACGTAGCCGATGGAATCCAGCAGCGCGTCCAGCGTGTAACGCCGGATGTCGTGGCCGCCGAACTCGATCACCCCAGAGTAGTCGTCGAACTCGCGCAACAGCAGCTTGAAAATGGTGCTCTTGCCCGCGCCGACGCGCCCGACGATGCCAAGCGTCTGCCCCTCGCGCAGCGTGAAGTGCACGTTGACCAGGGTCGCGTGGTCATCCCCCGGGTAGCTGAACTTGTTGACCTTGAAGCGGATGTCGCCGTGCGCCGGGGCCGCGATGGCGTCCGGAGCCTCGATGATCGCGCTTTTCTCCTGCAGCAGGCTGTTGACGCGGTCATACGACGCGTTCCCGCGCTCCAAGATGTTGAACAGCCGGCCGATGGCAAACATCGGCCAAACCAGCGAGGCAACGTAGGAGACGAAGGAGACCAGCTGTCCGATGGTGATCTGGCTGGTCAGCACCAGGTGGCCGCCGTAGACGATGGTGATGACGTAGGTGATGCCCATAATGATGCTGGTGGTCGGGTCGAACAGGGCGTCCAAGAAGTTGACCTTCTTGTTGATCAGGATGGTCTTGTCGACGATCTTGTTGAAGTCGGCGGTGTCCTCCGCCTCCTGGCCAAAGGTCTTGATCACCTTGATGCCGGAGACGGACTCCTGCGTCTTGTCGTTCAGGCGCGAGAAGGCCGCCTGCGAGCGCGCGAACGCCGCGTGCAGCCGCATGCCGAGCTTGCGCGCCATCACCGCCAGAAGCGGCATCGGCAAAATCGCGAGGATGGTCAGGCGCCAGTCAACAAAGAAGATCATCGCAAGGATCGTCGTGCCGCCGGTGATGATGGAGTCGAACAGCGTGAGGATGCCGGCGCCGGCCACGTTTTGAATCGCGTTGAGGTCGTTGGTCGCGTGGGCCATCAGATCCCCGGTACGGTGGCGCTGGTAGAACGTCGCGTCCATCTTCATGAAGTGCCAAAACAGGCGCGTGCGCAGCGTTTTTTCAAGCTTCGCCGCCCCACCCCAGATGGCGTTGCGCCACCCGAAGCGAAACAGGTACTGGCCGACCCCGGCCGCCAGGAGCAGCGCGAGCCACAACAGCAGCCGGTCAGTGGTCAGGCTGCTGGCGTCCATGGCGTCAACCAGCGTGCCAATCACTTTCGGCGGGATCAGATTCACCAGGGCCACCAGCGCGAGGAACAGAATGCCAAGCCCGTAACGCTTGCGCTCCTGCGCGAAGTACCAGCCCAATTTTTTGAAAATACCCAAGAGATGCCTCCAATAAATGAGATTGTTTGAAAATTATAGAATAATTCGGTGAACAATTGCAAACAGGCTGCTGAGAGCGGCCGGTGCAAGCGCAAAACAAAACGGCCCGACCCACAACGGGGCCGAACCGCTTCCCAGACAGTTCTACTTCGAACGCTTCTGCGCCTGCTTCATCTGCTGCATCATCTGGTTCAGCTTCTTTTCGGAAGGCTTTTGACCCATTGATAACATCATACTGCGCATCATGTCCTCGTTAACTGGGGGGTTATCGCGGAAATACTTCTTCATATAAGCTCGGGCACCGAAAAAGCCGGCAACGGCGCCGACCAGCAGCCCGAGAATCAGTCCTAACACGAATGGCATTGTCAATCCTCCCCTCTGTGATTTTCTCAACATTAACTATTGTACAAAAGCTCGCGACGCTTTGAAAGCCTAATCTTCGCGGAGACCGCGTTTGCGCTGAATCTCGCGCACCTTCTCCGGCGTGACTTCCTTGCCCGCCTTGGTGTAAAAGGCCGTGGTCTCCAGCTGTTCGCGGAACCCGGCGCGAAAATCCTTGAGGAAGGCCTCACGCAGCGCCTTGCGCTCCGCGACCTCCGCCTCCGTCAGGCCGAATTCCTTATCCTTGCGGGCCAGCTCGTTGATCCGATCCAGCCGCTCCTGTGGTTGTTGTGCCATCTCTGCCACCTCCCCGCGCGGCCCTAGCCGCGCAATCTCAATCAAGTCTTAATTCAGGTGCAGCGTCCCGACCCGGTAACCCTCCGGCGCCTGGCCGGGAAACGGGGCCGCCGCCAGCATCTGTCGGTACTCCTGGGCGCGACGCTCGGCGTGAAAGCCCTTGATCAGCTTCGTGGGCTCGCCTGGCTGATCGTAGTAAACAATGTAGATAATCGAATCCATGCGCACCCCTCCACTTCTGTGTCGCCGCGCAGCGCGCGGTGGTGCTAATTGTGCCAGCCCGCCGGCCTACCCGCTTGCCGACTGCGATTCCAAGCAAAAGGCCGCGGCGTCGTCCAAGCCGGCGTCTTCGCCCGCGGGTCTTCGCTCTTGCAACAAAAAAGGCCGCGGATGCGGCCCCTTTGATTAACGACGCTTCTCTTTGATACGAGCAGCCTTCCCGCGCAGTGCACGCAGGTAGTAGAGCTTCGCACGCCGAACTTGGCCGTGACGAACGACTTCGATCTTCTCAACACGCGGGGTGTTCAGAGGGAAGGTACGTTCAACGCCGACGCCGCTGGAAATCTTGCGGACCGTGTAGGTGGCGGAGATCCCGGAGCCGCGACGCTTGATTACGACGCCTTCGAAGATCTGGATACGTTCGCGTTCGCCTTCGACGATCTTGGCGTGGACGCGGACGGTGTCACCAGGGCGGAAGTCTGGGATATCGTCACGGAGCTGAGACTTCGTGATTTCTTGAATCAATGGGTTCATAGCTAGTTCTCCTTATTTCCGACATTCATAATCATCCCGACCAGCGGAACATCGTTGCTGTTGTGAGTTATCACAAGTAAGTAGTTTAACATAGCGCCCGCCGGCTGTAAAGGATTACTCGAAGACGAACTGGTTGTGGTAGAGCTCGGCGTAAAAGCCCTTGGCGGCGACCAGCGACTCGTGGGTGCCGCTTTCGATCACCTGGCCGTCCTTGAGCACGATGATCTTGTCCGCGTTCAGGATGGTCTTGAGGCGGTGCGCGATGACGAAGCTGGTGCGCCCCGCAATCGCGGCCTCCATCGCCCACTGGATCTGCTGTTCGGTCACGGTGTCGACGTTGCTGGTCGCCTCGTCGAGAATCAGGATCGCCGGGTCCGTCAGAATTGTGCGGGCGATTGAGATCTGCTGCTTTTGGCCGACGGAGAACACGGCGTTGCTCTCGTCCACGTGGGTCTCGTACTGCTCGGGCAGGCTCATGATGAAGTCGTGAATGTGCGTGGTCTTGGCCGCGGTGATCACCTCGGCCATCGTCGCCGCTGGCTTGCCGAAGCGGATGTTGTCGGCGATGGTGCCGGAGAACAGCACGGACTCCTGCAGGACGATGCCGACCCGAGAGCGCAGCGAGTCCAGGTCGAACTCGCGGATGTCGGTGCCATCGTAGCGGATCGCGCCGGCGTCGACGTCGTAGAAGCGGTTCATCAGGTTCATCACCGTGGTTTTGCCAGAGCCGGTCGGGCCGACCAAGGCGACCATCTCGCCCGGGGCGACCGCAATGCTGACGTCCTTGAGAATCGGCTTTCCCGGCAGGTAGCCGAAGTCGACGTGGTCGATATGGATGCCATCGCCGATGCGGTCGAAGTGCTTGCCGTTGACCGGACGCACCTCCTCGGGCTCGTCGAACATCACGTTAAGCCGCGTCGCGCCGGTCACCGCCAGCTGCAGCTGCCCAAAGGAGCTTGAGATCTGCATGATCGGATTGTAGTACTGCTGGGCGTACTGGATGAAGGTCACCACCAGGCCGAGCGCCGCGGCGGTGCTCAGGCTGGCGTCGTTGAGCGCGATGCGCGTGCCCAGGAAGATCACAAGCGCCGTGGTGACCAAGGAGAAGCCGTTCATCAGGGGGAAAATCATCCCGGACCAGGCCTGCGCGGCGAAGGTCGAACGCTGGACCGCCGCGTTGCGGCCGACGAAGCCGGCGATTGCCTGCTGCTGCTGGCCCTGCACGATGATCGCCTTTTGGCCCGAGATCTTCTCGTCCATGTAGGCGTTGAGGTCCCCGACCTCCTTTTGCTGGCGGTCGGTGTAGCGCTTGGCCTGCGCGACGATCACGATTGCGCACAGCACGGCGACCGGGGTCGTGGACACGGTCACCCACGCTAGGCTGACGTTTTGGCGGAAGATCATGATCACGATCCCGACGAACAGCGCGACGTTGGTGGTGACGTTCACGGCGGCCTGGTTCAGCGTGTTTTGGATGTTGTCCAGGTCCGAGGTGAAGCGCGCCAGGATGTCGCCGTCCTCGTGGCGGTCGAAGTACGCGATGGTCATGCGTTCAAGCTTGCCGAACAGGCCCTTGCGCATGCGGTTGGTCGCGTGCGCGACAATCCGGGTGAACAGCAGCGTGTACAGCAGCTGCGCCACGCCGGTCATGACGTAAAAGGCCAACAGCTTCCACATCGTGCCGAGAAAATCGGCCTTGCTGGCGGCACCGGAAACCGCAACCTTGTGCAGAGTGGCCACCGTCGTGCCCTTGGGCAGGTGTTTTTGCAGGCTGGCCGGGACGTTGGCGTCGGTCAGCCGCTGCCAGGCGTCCGGCATCGCGGCCAGCGCCTGCAGCCCCTTGATGGTGGTGCCCTCAGGCAGGCTGGCCGTGACCTGGCTTGGCACGCTGGCGTCGGTCAGGTCGCGCCAGTCGACGGTCTCGCCGCTGGCCTGGCCGAGCTTGCCTGCGATGCCTTCCAGGGCGTCTTGGGCCTTGATGCCGCCGTCTGCCATCTGCTTGAGCGCCTTTTTGGCCTCCGGGGCGTGCTGGTGGGTGAAGAAGTCGCCGACGTAGGTCGACAGGTCGGTGATCGCATCGCCCATCACCACCGGCGCCTTGACCTGCAGGTAGGTGGCGGTGATGATGAGCACCGCAATCAGCAGGAACTGCGGCTTGTACTTCTTGAGGTACAGGTAGAAGAATTTGATGGCCCGTTTCGTGTCGCTCATCTTACGCCTCCTTTGCCTTTTGCGTGTTGTAGATTTCCTGGTAAACCGGCGAGCTTTCGACCAGTTCGCGGTGCGTGCCCATCGCCACCAGGCGGCCGGCCTCCAGCACCAGGATTTTGTCGGCGTGCACGACGCTTGAGATCTTCTGCGCGATGATGATGGTGGTGGTGCCCTTCAGCTCGCGGTTGAAGGCGTCCTGCACCAGCTTTTCGGAGCGCGCGTCCAGCGCCGAGGTCGAATCGTCGAGGATCAGGACCTTCGGCGCGCCGATCACGCCGCGGGTGATGGACATCCGCTGCTTTTGACCGCCGGAAAAGTTGTTGCCGCGCTCCTCGACCGGCGCCTCGTAGCGCTCCGGCAGCCGGTCGATGAACTCGGCGGCCTGGGCGATGTTGGCGGCGCGGTCCATGTCCGCGGCCGTCGCGTCGGGCTTGCCCTGCTTCAGGTTGCCGGAGATGGTGCCGGAGAACAGGATCGCCTTTTGGAGGACCATCGCGACGGTCTGGCGCAGCGTCGCCTGCGACACGTGCCGCAGGTCGCGCCCGCCGACCAGCACCCGGCCTTCAGTCGGGTCGAACAGCCGCGGAATCAGCTGGGCCAGCGTGGACTTGCCGGCACCGGTCGCACCGACCACCCCGACCATCTCGCCGGGCGCCAGCTTGAAGCTGATGTCCTGCAGCGTCGGGTGCTCGTCGTTGGGGTACGCGAAGCTCACGTGGTCGAACTCGACGTCACCACCAAGGTCCTCGACCGCGTCGGTGTCGTACGTCATCGCGGTTTCGGTGTTCAGAACCTCCTGAATGCGGCCGATCGAAACGAAGCCACGCGAGGCAAACATCGACATCATGCCACCCATAATGATGGCGAACATGATCTGCATCATGTACTGGATGAACGACATGATGCCGCCGAGCTGGTCCTGCGCCACGCTGGCCGATTCGGTCACGAAGTTGGCAACCAGCAGGATGGCGCCGAAAATCGCCAGCTGCGAGATAATGGTGAAGGCCGGAATCATGGTCGAAAAGGTGTAGCCCACCGCCAGGTTGTGGCCGTTCAGGGTGTCTGACGCGGCATCGAACTGCGCCGCCTGGTTGGCCTCCTGCACAAAGGACTTCACCACCCGCGCCCCGCGCAGGTTGTCCTTAGCGATGCCGTTGATCTTGTCCATCAGGCTCTGGAAGGCCGCAAAGTGCGGGCCCATCCGTCCCATCGACACCGCCGTGACCAGCACGATCAGGACCACCATCACGATGATGATCCACCACAGCCGCGGCATGGTCATGATCGACAGGATGAACGCGCCGACGAACAGCAGCGGCACCCGGATCAGCACCTGGAACACCATCATCAAAAGCATCTGGACCTGGTTAACGTCGTTGGTCATGCGCACGACCAGGTTTTCCGCCTTGAACTTTTCGATGTCTTCGTAGGAGAAGGTCTGAATCTTGCGGAACGTCTGCTCGCGCAGGTCGGCGGACACGGCCTGCGCGATCTTGGCGGCGGCCAGCGTGTTCAGGACCGAGCCGATCAGCCCGACCACGGCGACGATCAAAAGCCCCACCCCGTAGCCGGAGATGCGGTCGATCTTGCCGTTGGTCGACAGGCTCATGTCGGCCATGACACTCAAAATATTTTTCATGTAGCTGGGCTGCCAAAGGGTGGTACCCACCTGCAACAGCATCGTCGCAAGGGCCGCGGCGACCAGCCACTTGTACTTCCCGATTGCCTTGATTACCATATCGTTCTCCTCACGCGTTGAGAGTTGCCGCCCGTTGTTCCTGGCGGCGCAGCGAATTTGGATTATACGCCGATGACCGGAAGATGTAAATTAATTATCACGGATTATGAGTTCTTTCGGGTCAACGACCGCGCCGACGCAAAAAACCACCCGGCTGCCGAGCAGTCGGGTGGTGCGGTCGCACGATAATTAGTCTTGGTCGTCCGGCGCCACCACGGTGCGCGCCTCGCGCTCGACCTCGCGCAGCAGCTTTTGGGCCGCCTTGTCCAGCGGCAGATCCGCCAAAAGGTCCGGGCGGCGTGCCAGAGTGCGCCGCAGCGACTCCTTGAGCCGCCACTGCGCGATCAGCTGGTGGTTGCCGTTTTGAAGCACCGCCGGCACCTGCATGCCGCGGTACTCGGCCGGCCGGGTGTACTCGGGGTAGTTCAGCAGGCCGTTTTCGAAGCTGTCCGTCGCCGCGCTTTCCGCGTTGCCCAGCACGCCGGGCAGGAAGCGGACGGTCGCGTCGATCATCATCATCGCCGGCAGCTCGCCGCCAGTCAAAACGAAGTCGCCGATGGAAAACTCGTCGGTGACCAAAGTCCGGATGCGCTCGTCGTAGCCCTCGTAGTGGCCGCAGATGAAGACCAGATGGTCCTCTGCCGCCAGCTCCTTGGCCGCGACGTGGTCAAACTTGCGCCCGGCCGGGTCCAGCAGGATCACCCGCTTGGGTCCCGGGTGGGCGGATTCCAGCTCGTCCATCGCCTCAAAAATCGGCTCGGGCTTCAACAGCATCCCCGCCCCGCCGCCGTACGGCGTGTCGTCGACGTGGTTGTGCTTGTCGTGGCTGTAGCGGCGAAAGTCGATGACGTTGAAGTCCAGCAGTTTTTGCTCAAGCGCCTTGCCGATGATGCTTTGCGACATCGGACCGAACATGTCGGGGAACAGCGACAGCACATCAATCCGCATCGTCAATCAGCCCCTCCGGCACGTCGACCCATGCGGTGTGGGCCGCCAGATCGATGCGCAAGACCACACTGTTCAAAAACGGCAGCAGGACGTCCGCCTTGCCCGGGCGCGGGATCACCCAGACATCGTTGGGCCCAGGGCTCAGAATCTCCGAGACCTGACCCAACGTGGCACCGGTCTGATCGATCACGGTCAGGCCGATGATGTCGTGGTAGTAGTACTCGCCGTCGTCAAGCTCGCCCTGCTCGGTGTCCGCCACCGACAGCATCTGGCCCTTGAACGGCAGCACTTGGTTGATGTCGTCGTAGCCGGCAAGCGTCAGCAGGTACATGCCCTTTTGCTCGCGGCTGGCGGTCACTTGGACCTCGACGTTCGTCTTGCCCTCCACGACCAGCTTGCTGCCCTTGGCGAAGCGCTTGGCGGGAAAGTCGGTAATCGGCACGACCTTGAGCTCGCCGCGAATGCCGTGCGTGTTGACGATTTTGCCAACGTGATAAAGGTTTGCCATGAGTCCTCCTTGGCTGTCTGATACCAAAAACGACCAGCTTTCGCCGGTCGTTGTCAGTCTTGCGGCGCGTCCATGATGTTCAGGCGCACCCGCTTCGTATATGGTGATTTGACGGAGTAGACGATCGTGCGGATTGCCTGGGCAACCCGCCCGCTCTTGCCGATCACGCGACCGACATCGTCTGCGGCCACCGTCAAGTCAAAGGCCATGTAGTCCGCCGTTTCGTGCGGCGTGACCTGCACGGCTTCGGGGTGGGTGACTAATGGCGTCACGATTGCTCGAATCAAAGCCGCGATGTCCACGTTATCCCCTACTTCTTGGTGAAGCGCGCTTCGTGATACTTCTGCATCAAGCCCTTGCTGGAAAGCAAGTTGCGAACGGTATCGGAAGGCTGTGCGCCCTTCTGAAGCCAATCCAAGATGCTGTCTTCGTCCAGCTTCAAGTCAACTGGTTCGGTCAACGGGTTGTAGTAACCGACGGATTCGATAAACCGGCCATCGCGTGGGGAGCGAGAATCAGCAACCACGACGCGGTAGAAAGGCTTACGCTTGGAACCCATCCGCTTCAAACGAATTTTAACTGCCATTAAGTCCACCTCCTGTAAATTTCTCAACCTCAAAATAATAGCAAAGATTCATAGGCGTGTAAAGAGGTTTTTCTTTACAACCCCCAAAAAGTTGTGGGCGCGACTTTTTTCCGGTGTCTCAGCGCTCGGTGAAGACGAGGTGCGCTCGGTCCGAGCGCGCCGCGTCGAAGCGGTAGCGCGGATCGTCGAAGGCGGCCACGTCGGCCAGCGCCGTGACCTGGTGCTCGGCCAAAAACCGCACCATCGCCCCGCGCGCCTGCTTGGCGTGCGTCGCCTGCACCCGCACGCGCCCGCCGACCACGCGGCCGAACACCACGGGCACCAGCGCCTGCCCGGGTGTCAGGTAAGGCGTGACGGCGCGGCTGTACTCGACGGACGCGAGGTCCAGCACTGTACCCGGGCCAAAGGCCAGCCCGGCATGAAGCCGCGCCCCCCAGAAGTCGTAGAGGTTGCGTGCCCCGCCCACCGCAAGTGCCTCGTCCAAAGACAGCCGGTACGGCACCACGCCGTCGAAGGGGCGCAGCACCCCGTAGAGCCCGGACAGGATCCGCAGGTGGGTCTGAACGTAATCCAGCGCCGGCGCGGTGAACAGGTCCGGGGCCATCGCCTGGTACTGCAGGCCGACGAAGCTCATCAAGGCCGGCGTCAGCGGCCCGTCCAGCCGGCTGTTCTGCAGCGTCTTGTAGGCGGCGTCCGCCACCCGGTCGCTGCAGCGCCACAGCGCCTGGGCGGCCGGGCGCGACAGGCGCTTCATCGCCGCCAACAGCGTGGTCGCTTCTTCTATATACATCGGCCGGCTGACCGGCACGAAGCTGTCCAGGTCTTGCACCATTCGCTTGGCCGGGGAAATGATGATCTGCATCCTGCCACCTCCAGCAGCTACCATACCGGTTTTGTCCGCCAAACACAAGCGGCCGCGCGCACCGTCTGGGTCATCCCCGACGGCGCGCGCGGCCGCAACGCCACGTGTCTAACAGTCCCCCGAAAAGCCGGGCGACTGCCTAGTCCTCGATGGCCGCCTTCTGTTGGTTGATGGCGGCGAACAGGGCCGGATTGAACTTCGGCGTGCGGTCGTAGTAGTACAGACCGTTGCGCTCCTGCTCGACGTCGTACAGCTGCGTGTAGCAGAAGCTTGAGACATGCGGGTTGCCCAGCAGCACGTCGGTCAGGCCGCGGTAGCGCGCAGCGAAGGCCGCCTCATCGGTCGGCTCGCCGTAGCCCCAGGCCACCCCTTCCGCGGTGCCAGGCGCCCACTTGATGCCGCCGTACTCGGACACTGCAATCGGCAGTCCGGCCTGGTAGTGCTGGCGGGCGTCGTGCTCGTCCCAAAACTCGCCGTTGGCCGCCTGGGTGCCATCAAAGTGCTGCGCCATGACGGCCGGATCCTGCGTGTAGTCGTGCACGTCGTACAGGTCGGTTGCGCCGTGGTAGTTGCCGCTGGTGTCCACGCACGGGCGCGTGGCGTCCAGTGCCTTAGTCGTCTGGTACACCAGGTTGATGGCGTCCAGCCGCTGCGGTCGGCCATCGATGTCCCAAGTCTCGTTGAAGGGGCACCAAGTCACGATGCTCGGGTGGCTCCAGTCGCGACGCACCGCCGCCAGCCACTCGGGCAGGAAGTGGTAGAGCCCGTCGGCGTCCGCCATGTCGATGCCCCAGCTGGCCATCTCGCCCCAGACCATGTAACCCGCGCGGTCGCAGTGGTAAAGGTAGCGCGGATCGACGACCTTCTGGTGCAGCCGTGCGCCGTTGAAGCCGCAGGCCACGCTCAACGCGATGTCGGCCTCAAAGGTCGCGTCGTCCGGTGCGGTGAAGATGCCGGTGGGGTAAAAGCCCTGATCAAGCACCAGCCGCTGGAACACGGACTTGCCGTTCAGCAGGAACTTGTAGCCGTCGTAGCGCACGTCGCGCAGCCCGAAGTAGCTGGTCACCCGGTCGGCGCCAAAAGTCAACACGACGTCGTACAGCCGACCGTGGCCGATCTCCCACAGGTGTTTTTCGCTCAGCGGCACACCGATGGTCAGCGTGCCTGCGGCCTGGTCAACGTGCGCCTCCCCCACGGGTTTTCCGGCGTAGGTCACCGCAACGTCAAGCGAGGCCTCACCGGCCAGGGTCAGCTGAACGGTCACCGACTGGCTGGCAACGTCCGGCACGAAGCGGACCGTCTCGACGTGGGTCTGGGGCAGGAACTCGAGCCACACCGTCTGCTAGATGCCGGTGGTGCGGGTGTAATCGCAGCCGTGCGACTGGTAGAGGTGGCTCTGCTTGCCACCGGGCTGCTTGCCAGAGCGCACGTCGTCTTGCGCGCAGACCACCAAGGTGTTGTCACCCTCGTGCAGCTGGGCCTGAATGTCGCAGGCGAACGGCACGAAGCCGCCGGTGTGTTCCGCCACCTGAACCCCGTTGACGAACACGGTGGCGCGGTAGTCGACGGCGCCAAAGTGCAGGCGCACGGTGTCGGCGAGCTGGGCCGCGGTCACCGTGATGGTGCGCCGGTACCAGACCGCCGCCATGAAGTCGACGTTGCCGATCCCGCTCAGCGTGCTCTCCGGCGGGTAGGGCACGGTGATCTGGCGGTCGAAAGGCGCCGCGGTTTCGAAGTGGCGGTCGCGACCGGAGTCGGCCGCATCGATCAGAAAGTCCCACTGGCCGTTCAAGTTCTGCCACTGGGCGCGTTGCATCATCGGTTCTGGAAATTCTGGACGAGGAATTGTCGTCATGTTACACCTCCGCTTTATTTTGCCTCTAGTTTAGCGTATGCTGGGGCACAGACAAGAGTGCATTCGCTTACAAAAGTGAGGAATAACCGCATGAAGGAATTAATCTACAGCTTCCTGCCCAGCCAGTTTTCGGACCCCAGCCTGTTTTGGATTGAGCTGGCCGGCGTCACCTACCCGTTCCCCTCGTACCATGTCGAGCGGACACACTCCGCCGTCTTTTGCCTCGAGCACGTCGACGCAGGGCGCGGCATCCTTGAGGCCGACGGCGTGCGCCACCTGGTCCAGGGCGGCGACACTTACCTTCTGCCGGCGGGCGCCGACCACCGCTACTGGTCGGACCCCCACGACCCGATGCAAAAACGCTGGGTGAACTTCGCCGGCGCCGTGCCGACGCAGCTGGTGACCGCCTACCAGCTCAGCGGCCAGGTCGTTTTCCCCGGGCTGGACGTCGGGCCGCAGCTGGACGCGCTGCACCGCCAGTGCGCCGACGCGACGCTGACGCCGGTCGCCCGCGGGCTTGAGGGCTCAGTCGCCGTGCACCGGCTGCTGTTCAGCCTGCACGCCTTCGCCGCCACCCACGCCCGCGTCCAGCAGGCGCCAGAGGCCGCGGTGGTACGCGGTTACCTGGACAATCACTTAGAGGAACCAGTCACCATCGCGCAGCTTGCGGCACTGGTCAGCTTGTCGCCGTCGCAGCTGACCCGCCAGTTCAAGCAGGCCTTCGGGACCACCCCCTACGCCTACCTGCAGGACCGGCGGCTGGCAATGGCCAAAACGCTGCTGCGCCACACCAGCCTACCGGTAACCGCCATTGCCAGCCGGCTGAGCTTCGCCGACGCACACTACTTCTCCAACGCTTTTACCAAGGCGGTGGGCGTGCGCCCCGGTGAGTGGCGGCGGCGAAGCGACTGACCGCAACGCAAACACGGCACCACCCACAGAGGGTGGTGCCGTGTTTGCGTTACTTGGTGATCGTGGTGCCGACGACCTCGGTGTGCCCGTCCTGGTAGGCGAACACCGCGCCGAAGTGGGTCGGATCATCGTTCCAGTCGGGCACGGGGCCGCCGGCGAAAAACAGGCGCTTGGCCTCAAGCTCGCCTTGAATCGAGTCCTTGGTGAACACCGTCACCCCGGCAAGCTCGGTCTGAAGCGGGTAGCCGGTGCGCGGGTCCATCAGGTGGTGGTACTTCTTGCCGTCCTTGACCAAAAAGCGCTCATAGATGCCCGACGTCACCGCCGAGCAGGCCGGCAGCACCGTGCACCCGAGGTCGGTGTGCCGCGACTTGCTGGGGTCTTGCACGCCGATCACCCACTT
Organism: Lacticaseibacillus kribbianus; assembly: GCF_020180945.1. Lineage (GTDB taxonomy): Bacteria > Bacillota > Bacilli > Lactobacillales > Lactobacillaceae > Lacticaseibacillus > Lacticaseibacillus kribbianus. The sequence goes on from NZ_JAIPUL010000001.1 coordinate 1,174,715, forward strand.
GCCGTCGGTCCGCCGTGGCGAGTCACCGACGAACAGCAGGTTACCGCCGAGGTCGATGATGCCGGCGGCGACGCCGTACGCGCCCCACAGCGCGCGAATCTGGTCGGCGATGAAGCCCTTGGCGATACCGCCGAGGTCAAGCTCCATGCCTGGGTGCGCCAGGCGCACGGTGTGGGCCGCGTCATCCAGCACCACCCCGTCCGGGTCGCTCAGCGCCAGGCGCGCCGCGATGGCCAGGTCACTCGGGACGTTGGCGCCGGTGAAGCCGATCTTCCACAGCTTGACAAGGGGGCCGATCAGCGCGTTGAAACCAAAGCCCTCGCGGCTGGCCGCGGCCGCCTGGCGGATCAGGCCGTAGGTGGCGCTTGACACCGCCACCGCGGCCGTGCCGGCGGCGTGGTTGACCGCCATCACCTCGGACTGGGCGCGGTTGACCGTCAGGCGGTCCTCCTCGCGGTTGATCAGCGTGGCCGCCGCGTCGAGCGCCGAATCGTCGAGCTCGCCAAACACGGTCAGGTTGATGCGCGTCCCCAGGGCGTGCAGCGTCTTAACCCGCTTCGTCGTCATCACAGGTCGTATGTGAACGGCCCAGGCTTGCCGGCCGTGGCCGGGCCCTCGGAGGCGCCAGTCGTCGCGTCGGCCTTCGGTGCCGGGGCCGCCTCTTCTTCAGACGCGCCACTGGTGGCGTCAACCGCCGGAGCGGCCTCTTCCTCGGACGCACCGCTGGTCGCATCGGCCTTTGGTGCCGGGGTCGCTTCCTCTTCGGAGGCACCGCTGGTCGCGTCGGCCTTCGGTGCCGGGGCTGCCTCCTCTTCGGAGGCGCCGCTGGTCGCGTCGACCGTGCCGGTCTTGCCATCGGCCTTGGAGGCGCCGGTGGAGGCATCGGACCAGCCGCCGTTCTCGTAGGCCGTCAGGATTGCCTCTACGCTGCCCGTGAACTCGATGGTGCCAAGGTACTCGCCATCGACGTCGCGCAGCGCGTAGTACTGGATGTAGACGCGGTGACCATGCATCATCAGCGGGCGGGCCACGAAGTCGCGGGAGCCGTCCTTGAAGCTGTTAATGATGCCCATCACCACCGGCAGCACGCGGGCCGGGTGGCATTCCGCCACGGTTTCGTTCAGCTGGTCAACCGTGCGCACGTGCTCGCGGTTAGGCTTGTTGGAGAACCAGGTGAAGTGGTCTGTGTGGTCGATCAGGTCGATTTCGAAGGGAATGGTGCTGAAAATCTGCTGCACCTCGGTCAGCGTCAGCCGGCCGGTTGGGAACTGGATGTAGGTGCCATCGTACTCTGGTTTACTCATGATTTATCCTCCTGTTGCCGCGGTGCCTGACTGCGGCGAAGTGTGTCATGGAAAAAGCCCAGTCCTCTGGGCTTTTTCCTAGCCGCCGACCGCCTGAATCTGGGGTTGACGGCGCAAGAAGCGCAATTGCGTGCAGCCGGCTGGCAGCCGCAGGATGTTGTCGGCGACCCGAACGCGCACCGGCCGTCCGCCTTGATCCACCGCCTCGTAGCAGCCATTAGGAGGTAACTGCTGCGAGGTCGGATCGGCGATGACGTAGGGGTGGCCCAGAAGCGCCGTCGCGGCCGCGAAGTTTCCGGCCGCAATCAGGCCGCGAATCCGCGTGGACGACACCTTCTGGCGCGCCGCAGTCAGCTTCGGCACCACCGTGGTGGCGAAGCGTCCGGCGGCAAGCGCCGGCAGTGCGGCCGCCGTGGTGGTGCCGCCGCGGCCGAACGTGTAGTCGAACCCGGCCACCACCCGCACCGCACCGAGCGGCACCAGGCAGTCGGCCACGAAGGCCTCTGGGCTCAGGTTTGCGAAGGCCGAATCGAAGGTGGCCACGTACAGGTGGTCGACCCCGAGCTCTGCCATCAGCTCAGCCTTTTGGGCGATGGTGGTCAGGTACGGCACGGGGCGCTTGGCGAACAGCGCCGAGGCGTGCCGGTCGAAAGTCAGGACCGACAGTGCCACGCCCGCGTCGCGTGCGGCCGTCCGAGCAGCCGCGATCACGCGCTGATGGCCGCGATGCACCCCATCGAAGAATCCAAGCGCCAGTACGCAGGGCGCGTGCAAGGGCACCGGGGAAGCGGTGAGGTTGAGCATCGTCACGTCCATGCGCCTGCCCCTCCTGCCTACTTGGCCTTCTTGCCGCTTTTCTTGGCGTCCGCCTTCGCAAGCTGCGCGTCCTTGGCGTCCTTCAGGAACGCCCGGAACGGCTTAATGGCCTGCGCATCGTACTTGGCCACGAACTCATCGATCTGCTTTTGGTCCTGGTAGGCCGGGTCGATGAACATGTGCTGCGTGGTGAACGGCATCTTGTGCGTCAGCTTGACGTCGATGACCACCGGCAGATCGGTGTTCTTCGCGTCGTCGATGGCCGCCTGAAACTCGGCCTTGTCGTGCACGGTGTAGGCCTTGGCGCCCATCCCCTTGCCGATTGTCGCCCAGTCCGTGTCCGGAATATCAACCCCGGAAAGTGGCTGGTGCGTGTCGTCGCGCTGCTCGGCCTCGATGAAGCCCAGCGTTGCGTTGGAGAACACGACGTTGATGATGTGCAGGCCGTACTTGACCTGGGTCAGGATTTCCTCGCACAGCATCGCGTAGCCACCGTCACCGGACAGGGAGTAGACGTCGCGATCTGGGTAAACCACCTTGGCCGCAATTGCGGCAGGGAGGCCGTAACCCATGGTCGCATACTTCCCGGAGGTCGTCCACTTCATCGTGTGCTTAATGTCCAGCAGGCGCTCGAAGTTGATGTTGACGTTGCCGACATCGATGGCCCAGACCGCCTTGTCGGACGCGGTCTTGTTCAGCACGTCGAAGATTGGCTCCGGGCGAACCGGGGACTCGCTGGAATCCTTGAAGCTGTCCTGCCACTCGGTCCAGTTCTTCTTGTTGGCAATGCAGGCCTCATAGAACGGTGTCGGCTTGGACTCCGTGCCCGCCTTGTAGATCGCCTTCAGCGCTTCCTTGGCGTCGGCCAGGATGGCGACGTCGTTGTGGCGGCGCTTGCCCAACTTCGTGCTTTCGATGTCGATCTGGATCACCTTGGCGTTCGGGTTGAACAAGAGGCTTGCGAACGGCACATCGTTGCCGACCCACAGGATCAGGTCCGTGGCCATCGCGGCCTCAACACCAGGCTTTGGTGCGACACGGCCGGTAGAGCCGAGGTAGGCCGGGTAGTCCTCGTCGAGCACCCCTTTGGCCAAAACGGAGGAGACCAGAGGCATCTTGTACTTCTCGGACACCTTGATCAGCTGCTTGCGGGCGTGCTTGGCACCGAGCCCGAAGTAGATGATCGGGCCCTTGGCCTGCTTGATCAACGCGACGGCTTCTTCGATGCGCACCGGATCCGGCTGAATCGCGTAAGGCGTGATCTGCGTGTTGGCGTTGGAAACGTAATTGTCCTTGATCTGTGCCCAGCCGAAGTCCTTGGGATGGTGACCACGGCCGGCCCCTTCTTCTCGTAGGCCTCCTGAATCGCCTCGTCGATCACCTTCGGCAGGCTCTGGGCGGTCATGACGGTGCGGTTCCAGACCGCGACGTCGTTGAAGATCGGTTCCTCGTTCATCGCCTGGAAGAAGTCGATGTTCATGTTCTTGGACGGCACCTGGGCGACGATGGCCAAAACCGGCACGCGGTCGATCTTGGCGTCGTACAGCCCGTTGAGCAGGTGAACCGCGCCGGGGCCGGCGGAACCGAAGCAGACACCAATCTGGCCGGTGAGCTTCGCGTCCGCGGCGGCGGCGAGAGCGCCAGCCTCCTCGTGACGAACCTGAATGAACTTGATCTTGTCCTGCTGGTTGTGCAGCGCGTTCATCGTGGAGTCGAACGAGCCACCAGGGTAACCGTAGATGTGATTGACACCCCAGGATTCAATGACCTTGAGGACGGCGTCGGAGCCGCTGATTGTTTGTGTCATAATGAGCCTCCTATGTGTTTCATGCGTGTAAGTGCTGTAAGTCTGAAAGCGGGCGTTAGCGGAACCGAAATTACCATGGAACCGCTTTACAAGGATTAGTCTAGCCCCCGTTCACGGTTTTGACCATATCCGCATCTATCCTGATTGTTTCCCAAAACTGACAAAACTGTACCAGTCAACAACAGTGAGGTGTCTCCCATCCCCTCCATTGTCCGCCCCGACTGCACCGCGGGCAAGAAATCTGCCTGATGCTAGGCAGTTTGATCATCGCCTTACTGCACGCTGGCCGGTGGCCTAAGCGCGCCGCGCTGCGCCCTGGGTAAAAAAAAGGGTCTACACTTTCTGGTGTTGGAGAATTCCAACGCCGAGAGTGTAGACCTTTTTTCAATAACAGCGCAAAATAAAAGGGCACCATCTAGCACCCGTTCTTCGCTCCAAGCGACCAAACCTAAAACAAAGCGAGGTATTAGTGATGTCCAACCTTGATTCTACGCTCTCTGTCCTGGGATTGCCATACGAGAACATTCATGTAACCGCAGTTTACGACGGCTACCGAGGCCGGGGCAAGCGGCGCCTTCAGTACCACGTCATTGCGTGTGATCTCACTTACCACCGCGATACTTGTCCTCACTGTGGTGAAGACGCGTTGCGACCTAACGGTCATAAGGCGACACACATCCGCATTCAATCACTCAGTCAACTTCCAACGCTTCTTGAGCTTTCCAAACAGCGCTGGCTCTGCTCGGCCTGCCATCGTACCTGTTCCGCAGAGACACCGCTTGTGGCCTACAATGACACGATTGCCCACTCAATCAAGCAAACAGTCCTACAGCTTGCCAGGCAGTCCCTCCCCGAAGCAGTGATTGCCAAAAATACGGGTATCTCTGCAGCGACAGTTCGACGAGAACTCAAGTCCCATCTCCACCATCGCAGTCGCCCGGAGTTGCCGACCAACCTATGTTTTGACGAGTTTCGATCAACTCAGAATATGATGTCCTTCATCTGTATTGATGGCGATACCCATCGATTGGTGAAGCTTCTTGGCGACCGTCTGAATAAGACTATCAAGGACTTCTTTCTTGCCAACTACTCCACGGCAGAACGCGCCGCCGTTCAGACCATCACAATGGACATGAACGCCTCCTACCAAGCTTTTATCCACCAAGTTTTCCCCAATGCCCAGCTCATCATCGATCGCTTCCATATCGTTCAGTTGCTCGGTCACGCGGTGGACACTGTGCGCGTCGCAACGCTTAAGCAGCTCGACGACAAAACGAGCCGAGTCTACCGTATTCTTAAACATCAGTGGCGGCTCTTCCACAAGGCCGCACCGGACGCGATACACACCAAATACATGCGTGGGCTGAACGAGCATATCACGGAACAGGGCGCCCTAGATGTGGCGTTCACCGCCAACCCTCGGTTGGCCACAGTATGCGAAACCTACCAAGCGCTTCACGATGCCTTGATGGGCCACAATCCGCGGCGGTTGTGGCAGTTACTTGAACACTACGAGTCAACCGGAACCGAAATGGACACCGCAATCCGCACGCTCAAATCGAACCAGGCTGGAATTCTGGCGGCAGCGGACAGTTGGCGTTCCAACGGTCCACTTGAAGGGATTAATCGCAAGATCAAAGCGCTCAAGCGATCGTGCTATGGATTCAGAGACCAAGCTCACTTCTTCGAGCGGATCTACCAGATTATCGCATAAATAACAAAAGAGCCCCTCCAAAGAGGAACTCCCAGAAAATATCAAATTATTCTTCAACACCAGTTGACGCAGAGCCAAAAAAAACAGCCGACCTCAGTCGACTGCTGATTGGCGCCAATCTTTTGTCATGAACCATGCGTAGCGAACCAGCACCATCAAAACCGCCGCACCGGCTACGGCCCACTCCGCCCACTGAAGCGCGGTCAAAGCCGCGCTGTGCTGGGTCAGGGCCGCGACGTACTTGGTGATGGCGGTGGCGGTGATCGCAAGCGGGAAGGTGAAGGCGCCCATGCTCGGCACAAAGGCGTGGCGGACGTACGGCACGGCCAACCGCAGGGCGACGGCGTACAGCACCTGACAGAACACGAACAGCGCCGTGGCAAAGGCGGCGTTCGGCCGCGGCGTCACCGTCAGGTAGGCAGCGAGGCACAGGCTGGCCGGGGCCGCCAGAATCGTGGTCAGCGGCAGTGCCGAAACGGGCAGCGGCAGCCGGATCAGCCGCGCAATCACCCACGGGAACACCAGCGCGTAAAGCACCAGTGCCAGCCAGCTGGTGGCAGGCCCAAGCCAGGGCGCAAAGCCCCCGCAGGTCACCGGAATCACGCCGATGCCCACGAAGGTGACGAACCAGCTGGGCATCACCATCGCGAGTTTTTTCGGTGCGCGCAGCAGATGGCGCCAGACGAACGTCGCCATGATGGCGTAGTGTGCGCCAACCGCGACCCACCAGGCAGCACGGGTCACGGCCAGCGGCACGCCGAGCCCGGTGGCAAAAACGGCCAGAAGCATCGTGGCCATCGTCAGGTTGGGCAGGACCGAGGTGATCACCGGATCCGCAAAGCCCGCAAAGGCCACCCGTGGTACCAGCAGAAACTTCAGCACCACGAGCACCCACAGCCCCAGCGCCAGCCACAGGCAGCTGCTGCCCAGCACCACCAGACCCAAGCTCGCGTTCAAGGACCCCCAGGACGCAAGCCCCAGCATCAGCCCGCACACCGGCAGCGGCAGGCGCGTCAAGAATTTCATCGTACTCCCCTTTTCATCATTAAATCCAAAAAGGAGTGTACCAAATCTCGGCGGGGCTGCCTACTAGGGAGCGGCACCGCGGCCATTTTTTTCGCGGTCAATCCCGCCCCCGAACCCGCGTGACTTGGCCGCGCGGTGTGGTACACTGGCGGCAAAGGAGTGATGCGCATGACACGCGAACAACCAACCGGACTGGCGCTGCGCGCGCCGACCCCGGCCGACACCGACTTCATCGTGGCCTACCGCACGGACCCAACGATTGCCCAGGCGGAGGGGCGCGACCCGGCACCGACCCGGGCGGCGGCGACCGCGTTTTTGACCCGGCTCTTGGCCGGTGAGGCCGCTGGCACCAGCCGCACCTGGTTCTTGATTGTCGACGACCGCGCCGTCGGCATGATTGGGCTGTGGGGGTACACCGCCGACCGCACCCGCTGCGAGCTGGCTTACGGCCTGCTGCCGGCCTACCAAGGCCGCGGGCTGATGGGCCAGGCCCTGGAGACGGTGTGCGCGCAGGCCTTTGCACGCGATCCGCTCGTTGCGCTCGACTGCTACACGGCGTCAACCAACCTGCCCTCCCGCCGCCTGCTTGAAGCGCACGGCTTCACCCTGGCGGAGACGCTGCGCGAGCCGGACCAGACCGGGCGCGAGGTCACCATGGTCCGCTACCAGCGGCCGCGGCCGTGAGGCGTCCGCGCCAACGGACCGCGCCAGATTCGGCATGACCGCTCACCGCGGCGGCAATCCCAGTGATTCGTCCCGCTAAGAGCGACCCGCGGCAACGCAAAGGCGGCGCAAACTTCTGAAGTGCAATAGAAAAGTTAGACAAGTTCAATTTTGAATCAAGCAATCATGGCCTGTTCCCGGTACGCGACTGGGGTCAGGCCATTTTTGGTTCTCGAGATTCTGGCATTGTTGAACCAATCAACGTAGCCGTTCACCAGCTTACGCAAGCTGGTAAGGTCATCAATCCGATAACGATTCAGGCACTCGCGCTTCATCAGGTTGAAGAAGCTTTCGATTGGCGCATTGTCATGGCAGTTGCCTTTGCGTGACATGCTCTGGACAATGTTCATGTCCTTCAGGCGCTGCTGATAGTCTGGCATCTGATACTGCCAGCCTTGATCAGAGTGAAGAATTGGTCGTACTCCTGCTTTGAGATGATTTTGTAGTTCATCAAGCGTCGCTTGGATAAGCGCCTTATTTGGTGAAGCACTGACAATGGTGGCGAGGACTTCGCGACTAGCCTCATCGGTAATCGACGAGATGTAACCCCATTCGCCGTTATAGAGCCGAACCTGGGTGACATCGGTGTGAAGGACGGTGAGCGGCTGTTTCGCGCCAAAATGTTGCTTCAAGATATTGGGGACGATATTACCAACCGTGCCTTTGTATGAGTGGTACTTGGCCGTGTGTTTGGAGTAAATCGTCACCTTCAAGCCCATGTCGCTCATCAGACGTCGAATCGTCTCCTCGGCATAATGAAACCCGTGCTTCAACGCTTCATCATGAATCCGCCGGTAACCGTACGTCTCCCTAGAATCGTAGTAGACCCGCTTGATGAACTTCTTAATCTCAGCGTACTTGTCGGCCTTCTTATCCCGCTTAAGGCGATCATAGTACGTTGCTCGAGGCAACTTGAGTTGCCTAAGCAGCTCTTGAAAACCATAGCGCGACCTCAACGAGGTAACGATGCCCGCCTTCACTTTTGCTGAGAGTGCTTCGGTGAGTTCTTCGTCAGGGTCGCGAGTGCTTTTAAAATATCACGATCCAGCTCTGCCTCGTGAAGCTTGCTTTTGAGTTCCAGAATCTCCTGTTGGTACTTCTCTTCCTGCGTCGGCTCAAGTTTCTTGATTGGTTTGATTTTCTTGTGCTTACCCATGGCTGGTCTCCCTTTTTGAGTAGTGCGCAATCCAGCCACCCCTTGATCTCTCACGATGCGATACCAAGAATTGACCTGGCTGGGTGAGATGCCGAAATGAGCCGCAGTTTGCGCACGACTTACTTGATGTGTATGCACATACTCTACCACTGCAATCTTGAATGTTTGGGAGTATTCAACGTTTGTATGCTTAACTTTTAGAGAATCGAGGCCATGAGCCTTAGCCTGATTAACCCAAGTTTGGACGATTCTGACATGGGGTATTCCAAACTCTGTGCACAGATTTTTATAGCTTATGCCACCCTTAAGATACCTGGAGACAACCCTGATTTTAAATTCACTACTGTATTTAGTCGTAAGAAAAGCCCCACAATCGTTAGACTTCTTGTCTAACAATTGTAGGGCACTTCACTTCTCGGTTGCGCCGCCTTTCGTTGGTCTGGGCATCAGGACTTGAAGCGCTTCACGTTCTTCAGGCGCTTTTTCTTGTTCTTCTTCTGCTTGCGAATCATGTTGTTCATCGCCATCTTGCCGAGGCGGCCCTGAATGCCGCCGCCCATCAGCCCGTCCATGCCGTTGAAGTTGCCCTTGTACATCTGGCTCATCATCTGCTTGGACTGGTTGAACTGCTTGATCATGCGGTTGACCTCGACGATCGGCCGCCCGGAGCCGGCCGCGATGCGGCGCCGGCGGCTCGGGTTCAGGAGGTCGGGATCCTCGCGCTCGGCCGGGGTCATCGAGTAGACGATGGCCTTTTGGTGCGCGATGTCCTTGGGGTCGACGTGGAAGTTCTTCATCGCCGGGTTGTTGGCCAGGCCCGGGATCATCTTCATGATCTCGTCGAAGGAGCCCATGTTGGAGACCTGGTCCATCTGCTCAAGAAAATCGTTGAAGTCGAAGCTGTTCTCCTTGATCTTCTCGGCGACCTGCTGGGCCTGCTTCTCGTCGTAGGTCTTTTGGGCCTTGTCGATCAGGGTCAGCATGTCCCCCATGCCGAGGATGCGGTTGGCCATGCGGTCCGGGTAGAAAACGTCCAGGGCGTCCATTTTTTCGCCCTGGCCGACGAACTTGATCGGCTTGCCAGTGACGGCGCGGATCGACAGCGCCGCCCCACCGCGGGTGTCCCCGTCCAGCTTGGTCAACACGACGCCGGTGAGGTCGAGGCGCTCGTTGAAGCCGGTCGCGACCTCGGTGGCCGCCTGACCGGTCATGGCATCGACCACCAGCAGGATTTCGGTCGGGTTGGCGATGTCCTTGATGTCGGCCAGCTCGGTCATCAGCTTGTCGTCGATCTGCAGGCGGCCGGCGGTATCGATGATCACGTAATCGTTGTGCTGCAGGGCGGCCTGGGCCATCCCCTGGCGCACGATGTCGCGCGGATCGACCGAAGTGCCCAGCTCGAACACCGGCACGCCGACGGACTGACCGACGACCTGCAACTGCTCGATGGCGGCCGGGCGGTAAACGTCGGCGGCAATCAGGAGCGGGCGCGCCTGCTCGTTTTCGATCAGGTACTTGGACAGCTTGCCGACCGTCGTGGTTTTCCCGGCGCCCTGCAGCCCGACCATCATGATTACGGTCGGGATGTGCGGCGACTTGTTCAGCGGCACGGCGGCCTCGCCCATGGTCTTGACCAGCTCGTCGTTGACGATCTTGACGATCTGCTGGCCCGGCGTCAGGCTTTCCAGCACCTCAGCGCCGAGGGCCTTGGCCCGCACCGCCTTGATGAAATCCTTGACGACGCCGAAGTTGACGTCAGCCTCGAGCAACGCGAGGCGAATCTCGCGCATCGCGCCTTGAACGTCGGCTTCGGTCACCTTGCCCTTGCGGCGCAGCCCGGCGAAGGCCTTTTGGAGCCGCTCGGATAATCCTTCAAATGCCATAAGTCTTCCTTTCTACCGCGCCGCCTGATCGGCAACGCGCGTCAACAGCGTGCTCAGCTTGGCGTCTTCGGCGTAGGTGTGCTGAACGTAGCGCACCAAGGCGTCGACCGCCTGATTTTGGGCCTGGTAATTGGCCAAAAGGTGCAGTTTGGCCTCGTACTCCTCGAGGCTCGCCTCGGTGCGGCGGATGTTGTCGTACACCGCCTGGCGCGAGACGTCGAACTCGGTGGCAATCTCGCCCAGCGAGTAGTCGTCGCCGTAGTAAAGCTCGAGGTAGCTGTGCTGTTTCTCGGTCAAAAGCGCCCCGTAGAACTCGAACAGCGAGTTCATCCGGTTATTTTTATCGATTTGCATATCGTCATTCCTTTGGCTGGTCTTACATTAGAATACCGATTCCACCGGCCGGCGTCAATCGCTGCCGGCCCGCGGTTACCCCTCGCGAACGTTTTCACAAAACTAATGTGTTGCGCTTTCAAACGTGCTAGAATGGAGAGGCAATGAAATGGAGGGACTTTCTATGGTAGCAACGATTCTCTACTGGGCCGTCGTCTGCGCGCTGATCGGCTGGGGTGCCTGGAACATTGTGTTCAGCGCCATCTACGTTCACAACCACGAAAACGGCAACCTGTGGTTCTTCGCGATTCTCAACGTCCTGACCGTGCTGTTCACGGTCATCTTCAGCGTTGTGATGTCCAACACCGCGTGGCAGAAGTTCTGGCTCGTGGATTCCGTCACGAACGGACCGCTCCTGTTCTACATCATCATCGCTTACGTCGTCTTGATTGTCCTGCAGCTGATCTTGGGCCGCGAGAAGAAGATCGCGAAGGCGTAACAATCAAAAAAGGGCCGCTGGCCCTTTTTTATTTTGCCCTAGTTCTCGTCCGACTTGGGTTCGATCAGGCCCTTGAACAGGCCGTAGACGAACTTGTTGGGGTCGAACGCCTGCAGGTCGTCCATCCCCTCGCCCAGCCCGACCAGCTTGACCGGCACGTGCAGCTCGTTGCGGATTGCCAGCACGATGCCGCCCTTGCCCGAGCCGTCGAGCTTGGTCAAGACGATGCCGGACACCTTGGTGGTCTGGTTGAACTCCTTGGCCTGGCTCAGCGCGTTTTGGCCCGTGGTGCCGTCGAGCACCAACAGGACCTCCTGCGGCGCCTCGGGCAGCTCGCGCACGATCACGCGGCGAATCTTATCCAGCTCGTTCATCAGGTTGACCTTGTTTTGGAGCCGGCCGGCCGTGTCGACCAAAAGCACGTCGAACGCCTCCGCCTTGGCGCGGCGCACGGCGTCGTATACCACGGCGGCCGGGTCGCCGCCGGGCTCGGAGGTCACCACCGGCACCCCGTCGCGGCGGCCCCACTCCTCAAGCTGCGCGATGGCGCCGGCGCGGAAGGTGTCGCCCGCCGCCAGCAACACGGACTTACCCTGCTGCTGCAGCTGGTGGGCGAGCTTGCCGATGGTCGTGGTCTTGCCCGCGCCGTTGACGCCGACGAACAGGAACACCGTCGGGCCAACAGGGGCGTAGTGCAGCGCGTTGTCCTCGGCCTCCCCCGCCTCGCCGTAGATGTCGACGAGCTTTTGAACGACGACCTGTGAGACCTCCTCCGGCCGCTTGGCGTTTTGCAGCTTCACGGAGTCGCGCAGCTCGTCGGTGAGCTGCACGGCGATCTCGTAGCCGACATCCGCGCCGATCAGCATCTCCTCGAGGTCGTCGAAGAAGTCCTCATCGACGGTGCGGAACCCGGCGAAAAAGGCGTTGAGCTTGGCGGAAAAGGTGTTGCGGCTCTTTTCGAGGCCCGCGTCATACTTGGCGGTCTCTTGCGTCTCCGGCTCGCCGCCGCCGAAGGCCTTCTTGATTCGATCGAATAATCCCATACTAGTCTCCTTTGTGCGTTGCGTCGTCGGTGGCGAGCTGGTCCAAGGACACGGCCACCATGCTGGACACCCCGGACTCCTGCATCGTCACGCCGTACAGCATGTTGGCCGCAAGCATCGTGCCGCGCCGGTGCGTGATCACGATGAACTGGGTGTCGGAGCTGTAGTGCCGCAAAAATTCGCCGAAGCGGTTGACGTTGACCTCGTCCAGGCTGGCCTCGACCTCATCGAGGATCGAGAACGGCACCGGCCGCACCTGCAAGATGGCGAACAGCAGGACGATGGCGGTCAGCGCGCGCTCGCCGCCGGACAAAAGCGACAGGCGCTGCAGCTTCTTGCCAGGCGGCTGGGCCGAGATCTCGATGCCGGTGTTGAGCAGGTCGTCCGGATCCGTCAGCGACAGCTGCGCGCTGCCGCCGCCGAACATCCGCGGGAAAATCTCCGTGAACGCCTGGTTGGTCGCCGTAAACATCGCGGCGAAGCGGCTGGCGACCTCCGAGTCGAGCTCGCCCATCGTTTTTTGCAGCATCGCCTTGGCCTCGAGCAGGTCGTCTTGCTGCTTGGTCAGAAAATCGTAGCGCTCCTTGACCGCGTCGTACTCGGCGATCGCGTTGGGGTTGATCGGCCCCAGCTCGTCCAGCCCCCGGCGTAACAGCTTCAGGCGGCTCTTGAGCATCGGCAGGTCGGCGACCTTGGCCGTTGTCGCGGCCAACGCGGCCTCAAAGCTCAGCTGGTAGGTCTCGCGCAGGGTCGTCAGGTGGTCGTCCAGGTGAATCTTCAGCCGGTTGAGGCTGATGCTCTGCTGCTCGGAGGCGGCCATCGCGGCCTTTTGCTGCGTGTAGGCGGTGGTGATCGAAGCCGACACGTTGCTCAGCTGCTCGCGGTTGGCCGCCTTGGCGCGGGTCAGCTCGTCTTGCGACTTGCGCAGCCCGGCAATGGTCGCCGTCAGTGACTTGATGGTCGCGGCCGAATCGGCGCCGAGGTCGGTGTGGGTCTCGGCGGCCGCGGTGATCGCCGCGATGCGCTCGGCCAGCTTGGCCTTTTGCGCCGCCGCGTCCTTGGCCGCGTCCTTGGCCCCAGCCAGCGCGGCCTTCGTGGTGTCTTGGGCCTGCTTGAGCACCGCCAGCTGGGTCGCTAGCTCGCTTCGCGCCGCCTGCGCGGCCGCGGCGGTCTGGCTGGCCGCGCCGAGGCGCTGCTTGAGGTCGGCGATGGTGGCGTTTTGGCCTTCGATCGCCGCGGCCACTGCGGTCGCCTGGGCCTCAAGCTTGGCCAGCTGTGCGTCGTAGTCGGCGGCGGCCGTCTCGGCAAGCCCGGCGGCCTGCGCCTGGCGCGTCAGCTGGGCCAGCGCGGTGTCCGCCGCGGCGGTCTGGGCCGCCTGGGCGGCGAGCGCCGCCTGGGCCTCATCGAACGCGGCCGCCGCGGCTTCGCCCGCGGCCTGGCGGTCCGCCAGTGCCTGTTTCTTGGCCGCCACGACGCCGCGCTGCTTGTCCAGCGCCGCGGTCATCTCGCGCAGGTGCGCGTGAAGTTCGGCGACCTCCTGGGTGCGGGCTAGGGGCGACGCGCCGGACTTCTTGGTCTGGCCCCCGGTCAGCGCCCCGCCCGGCGCCAGGATGTCGCCGTCGAGGCTGACGATGCGGTAGCGGTGCCCGGTCAGGTTGGCCAAGCGAATGCCGTCGTCCAGAGTCGACGCGACGATCAGGCTACCCAGCAGGTTGGCCATGACCGGGCGCACCTCGTCCTTGAAGCGCACCAAGTCGACGCCGACGCCGAGGTAGCCGGGCTGGCCGGCCAGAGCCTGCAGGGTGCTGGCTGGGAGCTGCCGTGGTCGCACCACGGCGGTCGGCAGGAACGTGGCCCGGCCGGCCGCGGTGCGCTTGAGGTAGGTGATACCCTGCTTGGCGGCCTGCTCAGTGGTGGTGACCACCGCCTGCAGGCTGCCGCCCAGCGCGACGTCGAGCGCCTGCTGGTACTTGGCGGGCACGGCGAGCAGCTCCGCCACCGCGCCGATAACGCCGGGCAGCGCGTCCTTGTGCTTGAGCACCGCCCGCACCCCGGCATAAAAGCCAGCGTAGTCGTCGCGCAGCTCCTGGAGCGTCTCGTAGCGCGCGTTGGTGCGCTGGTAGATGCTGCTGGCGGCACTCAGGCGCTCCTGCTCGTCCGCGTACGCGGCCCGGGCGGTCTGCTCGGCGACACTGGCCGCGTCGCGCGCGGTCAGGGCCCGCGTCTTGGCGTCGGTCAGCGCGTCTTGCGCCTTCTTGGCGGCCAGCACCTTCTCCCGCTGCGCCGCCACGGCCGCCGCCAGTTCACGCTGACGCGCGGTGGCCGCGGCGCTTTGGGAGGCAGCCAGCGCCGCGTCCTTCTTGGTGCCGGTCAGCGCGTTTTTGGTCTCGGCCTGCTCCTGAAGCAGCGCGATGTAGCGGGTCTGCGCCGCGTCGAGCTCCCGGTTCAGGGCGGCGGGATCGGCGCCCGCCGCCTGGGCCTGCTGCTGGCGCTGCAGCTCTTGTTGCTGGGTCGCCTGTTCCTTGGCCGTCTTAGTCAGCGCGGCCGCCTTGGCCTGCTGGTCCGCCTCAAGCTTGCCGGCGACGCCCAGCTGGTCCTTCAGCTCGGCCAGGGTGGCCCGGGCGTTGCTGGCACGCTCTGCGGTCAGCTTGACCTCGCCGTTGAGGTTCTCCAGCCGCATGGACTGGCTGAGCAGCTGGTCGTTGAGGGCCGTCAGCTTGGCCTCATACTCACTGTCGGCGGCGGTCAGGGCCTCGGAGCGCTGTTCGAGGTGGCTGACCTTAGCGCCGAGGGCGGTCAGCGTCTCCGCGGTTGCCGCGTGCTGGGCCTTGACCTCGGTTTGCTCCACACCCATCTGCCGAATCTCAAGCGCGAGGATGCTCTTGTGAACCGCCTGGTAGTCGGCGTTTTGGCGCTCGAAGTCGCGCGCCAAGGAGGCCTGCTCGGCCAAAGGCGTCACCTGGCGCGAGAGCTCGGTCACGATGTCGTTGGCGCGGTCCAGGTTGTCGTCGGTTTCGTGCAGCTTCTGCTCGGCCTTTTCCTTTTGCTGCTTGTACTTCAGCACCCCGGCGGCCTCTTCGATGATGCCGCGACGGTCCTTGGGCTTGGAATTGAAAATCGCCTCGACGCGTCCCTGGGAGATGAAGGAGAAGGACTCCTTGCCCAGCCCCGAGTCCATGAACAGGTCGATGATGTCCTTGAGGCGGACGCTGCGGTTGTTGATCAGGAAGTCGGACTCGCCATCACGATAAAGCCGGCGACACACGGTGACCGTCACCGGCTGATTCTTCAGGTAGCCATCGCTGTTGTCGAAGGTCATGGTGACCTCGGCGCGGTTGAGCGCCGGACGCTGCGCCGTGCCGGCGAAAATCACGTCGCCCATCTTCTCGCCGCGCAGACTCTTGGCGCTTTGCTCGCCCAGGGCCCAGCGAATCGCCTCGGTGATGTTGCTCTTACCGCTGCCGTTGGGCCCGACGATGCCCGTCAGCCCCGGCACGAAGTCGATCTCGGTTTTGTCCGCGAAGGACTTGAAGCCGAGAATCGTCAGATGTGTTAATTGCATGCGCTCACTCACTCGGCCGCTGCAGCTTGGTCAGCGCGTCATTGGCCGCCGCCTGCTCCGCCGCCTTCTTGTTCTTGCCGGTGCCGGACCCCAGCACCTTGCCGTCGACGGTCACGTCGACCAAAAACTGGCGGTCGTGCGCCGGGCCCGCCTCGCTCTGCAGCTCGTAGGCGATGACCACCTCGCCGTTTTGCTGCACGAACTCCTGCAGCGCCGTCTTGTGGTCCATGTTCGCCGCGAACTGGCCGGCCGCAATCTTGGGGAAAATCACCTGCTCGGCAAACAGCACGTTGGCCTTGCGCCCCTGATCCAGGTACAGCGCGCCGTTGAAGGCCTCGAACAGGTCCTCGAGCAGCGTCTTGCGCTGGCGTGCACCGGCATTTTCCTCACCCTTGCCCAGCTTGATGTACTGATCGAAGTGGGCCTCCTTGGCGAACGCCGAGAAGCTCTTCGTCTGCACGATGGCGGCCCGCATGCGGGTCAGCTTGCCCTCTGGCAGGTCAGGAAAGTGACGGTACAGGTAATCGGACACCGTGATCTCGAGCACGGCGTCGCCCAAAAACTCCAGTCGCTCGTTATCTTTGAGCCCCAATTCCTTGTGCTCGTTGACGTACGAGGAGTGGGTGAAGGCTTCGTCGAGAAGCGATAGGTCGTGGAACTCGATGCCGTAACGCTGCCTCAGCTCACTCACGAACTCTGATGCAACCATTTTGTATCCCCCTCTGCGCAGAATCCGCGCATTATTCTTATCCATTATACAAGTCGGGGCGGGTGATTGCCACCGGTACCGGCGTCGCGTCGCCCAATCGGGCCAAATCTCGGCTTTCGCCCCGATCCGCCGAAGCAAAACGCGGCCGGCGCGAATTCCCGAAGAATCCGCGCCGGCCGCATTGCCGTCGTTAGCCGCTCCGGTCTGACGCCCGCCTCAGCGGGTGCGGCGCGAAACGGTGATGTCCTGCCAGCGGTAGCCCGCCGCCCCGTACGCGATGGAGAGGTTTTGGACCCGGTCGTTGACCGGCACCACCACCGTGCGGTAGGCCGTCGGCACGACGTAGCAGGCCTTGAGCATGTAATCCTGCCAGTCGCGGAAGGCCTGAACGCGCGTCGCCTGGTTCAAGGCGGCCGGCGCGTCGATGGCGGCCAACAGCCGCGTGTTGGTCGGGGTCACGAAGCGAGTCAGGTTGTAGCGCGCGGTCGGCCCGTACAGCGTGGCCGGCGACGGCTCAGACGACACGCCCCACGTGGCCTCGAAGACGTCGATGTCCTTGGAGTCGGCGTGCAGCTTGTCGTAGAAGTTGTTGTACTCCAGCAGCCGCCCCGCGGTCAGGCGCACGCGCAGCCCCACCGCTCGCCACTGGCGGATGCGGGCAGCCGCAACCTTTTCCGCTGCGCCGTCCGACGCCGCCGCCGCGTAGTTGATGGTCAGGCGCTTGCCGGTCGGATCCGTGCGCCAGCCGTCCTTGCCGCGCTTGTAGCCGGCCGCGTCCAACAGCGCGTTGGCCTTGGCCACGTCCTGCCGGTAGCCCGCAAGCTTCGCGTGAAACCGCGCGAACAGCGGCGGAATCAGCGTGGTGGCGGTCTGCGCCAGCCCGCCGAAGTAACGGGTGTTGGTGCCCTCAATATCCAGCGCGGAAACCATCGCCCGGCGCAGCGCCGAATCGCTCATCTTCGCGGCCGGGTCCATCACGTTTTTGCCCCGCGCCGCGTCCCAGTGGCCGACCTTGAAACCGAGGTAGCGGTAGGACAGGTCCGCGCGCCCGAGGTTGACGTAGTCGTCCAGCTTGCGGTAGTCGGCAAAACCGGCGCTTGGCATCTCGAGTGCCAGGTCGAACTGCTTGGCGCGCAGGGCCCCGACAATCGCCGCCGACGAGACCAGGGAGAATGTCATCCCCGCAAGCTTCGGCACGCCCTTGTAGTAATAGCGGTTCGGCGCGTAGGTCACGGACTGCCCCGGCACCACCGCCTTCATGCGAAACGGGCCGAAGAACAGCGGGTGCCGGCGAATCTTTTGGCTCTGGGCCAGGTCGGCAAAGGGCACGTCCTTCAGGTAGTGGTACGGCGCGGCCGACTCCCAGATGATGCCGTTGCCCGATTGGGTGAACGACGGCCGCATGCGCTGCAGGTGAATCACCACCCGCCGCCCGTCCGGCCCGTCCGGCATCGTCAGCCCGGAGATCGTTTTCGCCTTGCCCGCGTGGTAGGCGGCCATGCCGACGATGTCCGTCATCGCCGTCGTGTAGCGCGCCGTGTCCACCGCGGGGTTGGCAAGCATCTCGTAGGCAAAAACGTAATCGCGCGCCGTGACTGGCCGCCCGTCGGCCCAGCGCACCGCGTCCTTGATGGTGACTGTCGCCGTCTTGGCCCGGTTGTCCAGGCGAAGCGTCGCCGCGCCGCTGTCCGTGATTTTGAAGGCCGCATCCGTGGCGAACAGGGGCTCGGCGGCCGGACGCATGAAGTCCGCGTCCGTCGCTGCGTCGTACAGCTCCTCGGAAAACAGTCCCGGGGTCGGCGCGTCGGCGACCACGGCCACCGCCAGTCGGCCGCCGGCAATCGGCTTTTCGTTGGCACCGATTGCCGTCTTGAACGTCGCCGGTGCGACCGGCTTGCTCGGCGTCGGTTGCACCGCCTGCTTGCGACAGCCCCCAAGCACCAGCGCCAGCGCGAGCACTGCAACCAGCCTGAATCCCCTGTAACCCCTCATCGTGACCCCTTTTCCGCCTCTCGGCCCCCATCATGTCGTAGTTTCCATTCTACAAAGGCCCCGGGGAGATTGCAAGGCGACACGCGGTGGCGACTGGGGTCGGCGCTGCACACGCACACCGCTCGTCCTGCTATGTGTACCGCGCGCCGCTCTGATTCGTCGAGCTGCGAAGCGCAGCGGCCGCTCGTCCTGCTAGGGAAGGCACTCGGGGCCAAGTACGCCCCAAGCGCCTTCCCTACGCTGGCCGGTGGCCTAAGCCCGCGCTTCTCCGCTCTGGTTCGTCGAACTGCGAAGCGCAGCGGCCGCTCGTCCTGCTAGGGAAAGCACTCGGGGCAAAGTGCGCCCCAAGCGCCTTCCCTACGCTGGCCGGTGGCCTAAGCCCGCGCTTCTCCGCTCTGGGACTCAAAAAGCCGCCCCGGAAACCGGGGCGGCCGCAGTGTTTGCTTATTTTTTCTGGTGATTCAGGACGTACTGGACGGCATCGCCGACGGTATCGATGTGTTCGGCATCTTCGTCAGGGATCTCAGCGCCGAAAGTATCTTCAAGCTCAAGGACAAACTCGACGGTGTCGATGGAATCGGCATCCAGGTCCTTCTTGAAGTTCAAGTCGTTGGTGATCTTATCTGCTGGGGTCTGGAAATGATCCTCAATCAGGCCAGCGATCTTATCAAATACTTCTTGCTCAGTCATGACACGGCTCCTCCTTGTTGTTAACACGCATTCAAGCATACCCGATTTCGTCCGGATTGTCTATGCCATTTCCCGTCGGTCAGTCCGGCTGGTGCGCATCGAAGTACGCCACGCTTTTCTGGACCGTCTGGTTTTCGACCATCGCCGCCACCTGCTTGACCGTGTAATAGACGGTGTCCGCGTCGGCGTTGCCGTGGGCCTTGACGACCGGCGCGCGCAGGCCCAGGAGCACCGCACCGCCGTAGCTCGAGACGTCAAAGGTTTTGGCGATCTCCTTGATGCCGCCCTTCAGGAGCAGCCCGCCGAGCTTGCCCTTGACGCCGCTGTCCATGATGGCGTGCTTGACCAGGCGCAGGATCGTCTTGGCCGTGCCCTCGATTGCCTTGAGCGTCGCGTTGCCGGTGAAGCCGTCGGTCACCACGACGTCGGCCGCGCCCTGAAGCAGCGAATCCGCCTCGACGTTGCCGATGAAGTTGATGCCCGGCGTCGCCTCCAGCAGCTTGTAGGTCTCCTGGTGCAGGTCGTCGCCCTTGTTGGCCTCGCTGCCGTTGTTGAGCAGCGCCACGCGCGGCTTCTCAAGCCCACGCAGGTCGTGGGCGTAAAAATTGCCCATGACGGCGTACTGCACCAGCTGCACGGCGCGGTTCTCCGCGTTGGCGCCGACGTCCAGCATGATGAAGCCCTTGCCGTCAACGGTCGGCAGCGTCGGCGCAAGCCCCGGGCGGTCGATGCCCGGAATGCGGCCGACGATGAACAGCCCGGCAGCTAAAAGCGCCCCGGTGGAGCCCAGGGAAATCACGGCGTCGGCCTCGCCCGACTTCACCGCCTGGGCGGCCAGCACCATGGAGGCCTGCTTCTTGCGGCGAATCGCGCGCACCGGCTCGTCGGTGCTTTCGACCTTCTCGGTGGTGTGCACGATGGTCAGGCGGGTGTCGTCTTGAATCAGCGGTCGAATCTTGGTCTCATCCCCGTACAGGGTGAAGGTGACGGATTCGGGCAGCTCGTTGCGCGCCCGCTCGACCCCTTGAATCACGACTTCGGGGGCGTGGTCGCCGCCCATTGCGTCTACGGCAATTTTCACTCAGCTCACTCCTTTGATTCCGATAGGCTTACTTTGCGCCAAGCCGGCGCATTTTGCAACTCCTGCCGCTAGTCCAGACTGCCGGTCTGCTGCTGCATCCGCGCCAGGTGCGCGCGCAGCGGGGCCAGCTCCGGCGCATCGAGCGTCGGGTCGCTGGCGAACAGCGCGGCGGCCACCTGCTGGGCGGCCGCCAGCGTCGCGTAGTCCGCCACCGGGTCGGCCACCTTGAACTCCGGCAGCCCGCTTTGCTTGTCGCCGAACAGGTCGCCGGAGCCGCGCAGCGCCAGGTCCTTTTCCGCCAGCTTGAAGCCGTCGGTGGTGGTGGTCATGATGGTCATGCGCTCGACGCCGGCGTCGTTCTTGGGGTCGGCGATCAGCACACAGTAGGCCGCGGCGGCCCCGCGCCCGACTCGCCCGCGCAGCTGGTGCAGCTGGGCCAGGCCGAAGCGGTCGGCGTCAAAAATCGCCATCACCGTCGCGTTGGGCACATCGACGCCGACCTCGACCACGGTGGTCGAGACCAGCACCTGCACCTCATTGGCGGCAAAGGCCCGCATGATTGCGTCCTTTTCGTCCGGCTTCATCTGCCCGTGCAACAGCGCCACCTTGGCCTGACCGGCGAACGCCGTGCTCAGCTTCTCGTACAGCTGCTCCGCGTTTTGAAGGTCGACCTTCTCGGACTCGGCGATCAGCGGTGTGATGGCGAAGACCTGGTGGCCGGCGGCGAGCTCCTGGCGCATGCGGTCGATGGCTTGGCGCACCTGATTCTTGCGCACCCAACTGGTGGTGATCGGCTTGCGGCCGGCGGGCAGCTCGGTGATGCTCGAGACGTCCATCTCGCCGTACGCCGTGATGGCCAGTGTGCGGGGAATCGGCGTGGCGGTCATCGCCAAAAGGTCGGGGTGCAGGCCCTTCTCCTGCAGCACGCGGCGCTGGTTGACGCCGAAGCGGTGCTGTTCGTCGATCACGACCAGCCCGAGGTTGGCGTAGTCCACCGCCTTTTGGATCAGCGCGTGGGTGCCGATCACAATGTCGACGGCGCCGCTTCGCAGCCCGGCCAGGATCGGCCGGCGCGCCGCTGCGCTCGTCGAGCCGGTCAAGAGCGCGACGGTGACGTCGAAGGGCGCAAAGA
Organism: Lacticaseibacillus kribbianus; assembly: GCF_020180945.1. Lineage (GTDB taxonomy): Bacteria > Bacillota > Bacilli > Lactobacillales > Lactobacillaceae > Lacticaseibacillus > Lacticaseibacillus kribbianus. Next base: position 1,196,185 of record NZ_JAIPUL010000001.1, read on the forward strand.
GTTTCTTCAGCTTGGCGTAGTGCTGCTCGGCCAGGACCTCGGTCGGCACCATCAGGGCGGCCTGGTAGCGCGCCGTCACTGTCGCGTACATCACGATCGCGGCCACGATGGTCTTGCCCGAGCCGACGTCCCCTTGCAGCAGCCGGTTCATGTGCGACGGGGCGCGCAGGTCCGCGCAGATCTCGTTGACCACCGTTTTTTGCGCCGTCGTCAGCGTGAACGGCAGCGTCTGGATCAGCCCGCGCACCGCCTGGTTGTCGTAGGGGATCGCCAAGCCGTTGCCCGCGCTGTGGCTGTCCTCGCGCAGCGCCTGAATCTGGCTTTCAAACAGGAAGAACTCGCGGAAAATCGCGCTGCGCCGCGCCGCCTTGGCCTCGGCCGCGCTGTCCGGAAAATGCATCCCGTGCACGATCTGCGCGTCGTCCAGCAGGCGGAACTCGGCGCGAATCGCCGCCGGCACCACGTTGCCCATCGTCTGGGCCTCGCGCTCGTACGCCGTTTTGACCAGCTCGACCAGCGTCGCCTGGCGCACGTGCTTGTTGACCGGGTAGATGCCGGCAAGGTCGGGGGCATCCACCTCCTGCGTGGCCAGCACCTTCATCCCCGTCATCGTGTGGCGCTTGGCGTCCCACTTGCCGTAGATGGCGGCCTCCTCGCCCTGCTCGAACTTGTCCTTGAGCCAGGGCTGGTTGAAGAAGGTGATCAGCACGACGTCGTGGTCGACCTGCAGGCGCAGGTTCAGCCGGTTCTTGCGCGGGCCGAAGCGGCTGACCACCGGCGGCGCCACCACGACGCCCTTGATGGTCAGCTTCTCCTGGTCGGCGGCCTCCGCCAGGTCCTTGACCTGCAGATCGTCGTAGCGAAACGGAAAGTAAAACAGCAGGTCGCCCAGGTTGGTCAACCCGAGCGTCGCGAGTTGCTCCGCCTTCTTGGGCCCGACCCCAGGCAGGACCGTCAATGCCTCTGTCAGTGCCATGGCTGACCTCCTTTCGGCTGCGTTGGATAACAATAGGGCGGCCCACTGGGTGCGCCGCCCTATCACTTACTCTACGGAAACCAGGTACGGGTAAACCGGCTGGTCCCCCTGGTGAATCTCGACTTCGACATCCGGGTTGGCGGAAGTGATCGACTCGGCAATTGCCGTTGCCTCAGCCTCGCTGCCGTCCGCCCCGATGATCAGGGTGACGATCTCGGAATCCTCGTCGAGCATCGCGGCCACCATGTCGCTGGCCGCCTGGGTGCGATCCGGTTCGGCAATCTTGATCTTGTTGTCGATGATGCCCATCCAGTCGTCCTTGTGGATCTCGAGGCCGTCGATGGTGGTGTCGCGAATCGCCTGGGTGACCGAACCGGAGATGACATTGCCGAGCTCTTCGGTCATCGCCTCCGTGTTGGCCTCAAGCGTCGCCTCCGGGTTGAAGCCGAGCATTGCGGTCATGCCCTGATTGATGGTGCGGCTCTTGACGATCGCCACGTTGACGTCCGCGGCCTTGGCCGCCTCCGTCGCCGCCATGAAAATGTTGCTGTTGTTCGGCAGCACAATCACGTTTTCGGCGTGGGCGGCGGTAATCGCCTCGAGGATGTCGTTGGTGCTTGGGTTCATGGTCTGGCCGCCGTTGAGCACGTGGGTCACGCCTAGGCTCTTGAACAGCTCACCGAGACCGGCACCGGCGGCGATGGCCACCACGCCGGCGAACGCCTTAGGCTGCTCCTGCGCCGGAGCCTCCTTTTCGCGCTCGATGATCGACTCGTGCTGAAGGCGCATGTTGTCGACCTTGATCTTCTCAAGCGTCCCGAACTGCTGCCCGTACTTGAAGACCGTGCCCGGGTGCTCCGTGTGGACGTGAACCTTGACCACCTCGTCGTCGGCAACGACCAAAGTGGAGTCGCCGAGCTGGTTGAGGTACTGGCGGAAGGTCTCGTAGTCGAACGGCTTCGGGCTGTCGCCCTTGCCCAGGTTGACCATCATCTCCGTGCAGTAGCCGTAGACGATGTCCTCCGGGTTCAGCTGGGCCTGCGCGCCCTGGTGGTGGGTGGCCTTGACCATCTCGCCCATCTCGGTCTCGTCCGGCACGTACGCGTCGTCGTCAACTTCGCCGGACAGCCCTTCCTTGAAGCCCTCGTAGATGAAGACCAGCCCCTGGCCACCGGAGTCGACCACGCCGACTTCCTTGAGCACCGGCAGCAGGTCCGGCGTCTTGGCCAGGGCGCGCTTGGCGGCCTTGACCACCGCGTTCATCACGACCACGGCGTCGGTGGTCTGGGTGGCGGCCTTCAGCCCCGCCTTGGCCCCTTCGCGCGCGACCGTCAGAATCGTGCCTTCGACCGGCTTCATGACCGCCTTGTAGGCCGTCTCGACCCCGCCGGCGAACGCGTCGGCCAAGTCCTGCGCGGACAGCGTGTCCTTGCTTGCGACGCTTTTGGCAAAGCCGCGGAACAGCTGCGACGAGATGACGCCGGAGTTGCCGCGAGCCCCCATCAACAGGCCCTTGCCCAAGTGCTTGGCCAGCTCGCCGACCTGGTCGCTGTCGCTTTCAAGGACCGCCTTGGCCCCGGTCTGGAACGTCAGGAACATGTTGGTGCCCGTGTCGCCATCCGGCACCGGGAACACGTTCAGTGAGTTGACGAATTCGGCATTCTTCTTGATGCGGTGCGCGGCGATCCGGATCATGTCCGAGAACTTCGCCGCCGTGATTTCAGTAACTTCCACTCGGTAATTCCTCCGTATTGGCGCCTGCAGGTCGTGCCTGCAGGCCACGATCTGTTAATCTTCGCCGATGACGCGCACGCCCTGCACGATTACGGTCACCGTGTTGGCCGTGACCCCCAGCATGGTTTCGAGGTTGTACTTGACCTTGTCCTGGACGTTGCGGCACACCTCGGAAATCTTGGTGCCGTAACCGACCACGATGTTGACCTCGACGGTGACGCCGTTGTCGGCCTGGCGCACCACGACGCCGCGCGAGAAGTTCTCGCGGTTCAGGATTTCGTTGAGATTGTCGCGAATCTGGTTCTTGCTGGCCATGCCAACGATCCCGTAGATATCGGTCGCGGCGCCACCAACAACTGTCGCGATGACATTGTTCGAGATATCGATGGTCCCGTACTTGGTTTTGATTTTGACCGCCATGCGCTGACCTCCTAATGTTTGGGAATGTAATAAGCGCGATGCGCTTAGGAAAACGGGCCAAGCCCCACTTGGGCTCAGTAATTCTAGTCTAGTTTAGCATAGCAAATGCGGTTTTGAAAGCCGCCCGCCACCCTGTCAAGTAAAAGAACTTGGCAAAACTTCTTGCAATCCGCGGTGCCCTATGATAAGTTAGTTGAGTGAAAAATCTGCGTAAGTGGATAAGCAAGGAGGTCCGAGAATTGGCAAAAGACGTAATCACAGGGCGCCACACTGTATTTGGCAACAAGCGTTCGCACGCTTTGAACTCCAGCCGCCGCTCCTGGAAGGCTAACCTGCAAAAGGTTCGCATCCTGATCGACGGTAAGCCGAAGCGCGTTTGGGTATCTGCCCGCGCATTGAAATCAGGTAAAGTGACTCGGGTCTAACCTCCCGAGCACGTGAGGCCACCCCAAGCGGGTGGCCTTTTTTGTTTCCAGAGCGGAGTGCGGCGGGCTTAGCCACCGGCCAGCGTAAGGGCAGCGCTTGGGGCGCACCTTGGCCCGAGCGCTCCCCTAGCTGGACGAGTGGGCGTTGCCGCACGGAGCTCGACGTTTCCAGAGCGCAGCGGGGCGAACTTAGCGGGATGGATTGCCTAGCCGGGGAACTTGGGCCGCACTTTGGCCCGAGCCCCCCGGCGTAGCAAGCCACTCCCGCGTTGCCCCGCGGAGCTCGACGATGCCAGAGCGCAGCAGGGCGCATTTAACGGGATGGATTGCCTAGCCGGGGAACTTGGGCCGCACTTTGGCCCGAGTCCCCCGGCGTAGCAAGCCACTCCCGCGTTGCCCCGCGGAGCTCGACGATGCCAGAGCGCAGCGGCGGCGCACTTACCGACGGTTTGCCCTGCCAAGCTCGACGACCAGGGCGCACCAACCTTCCCCAAACCATCAGAATGCAAACGCGGGCGGTCCCTCAGGGCCGCCCGCGTTTGTCTATCCTAGTTATCTTGGTCATCCTGCGGCACGTCATCTTGCAGTGCCTCGCGTCCAAACAGCTGGCGGGTCGCACGCCGCAGCAGCGCGGACATGTGCACCGGCTGCACCAAGGCCGCCGGTACCGTCAGCGGCAGGCTCGGCTCATCGATCGCCCCCGGCACCGGTGCCGCGCCGCTCACCGCGGCGGCCGCTGGCTCGGAATCGCGCGCCGAGACTTCAGGCACCGCCGTCCCCTGCTCGTTTTGCTGCGTGGCTTGGTCCGAAACCGGCAGGCCGGGACCGTCTGCGACGGCATCGCGCACCGCCGCGTCCGGCATCAATCGCTGGGCCAGCGCCTGCAGCTCGGCCTCCGGCGTCGGCGCCCACGGGTCGGCCGGCACGTAAATGGCCGCGACCCGCCCGCCCGGCTTGGCCGGCACCCGCAGCGGCTGCGGCAGCCGCTCAAGCGCCGCGAAATCCGGGTAGGTGGTGATCAACTGGCCCTGAAGCCCGTACACGCGCTGCGGCTCGGCAATGGCCACACCGTTGCGGTCGACCGGCGCCAGAACGTACTCGATCACGTTGGGCAGGTACGACACGGTGACGAAGCGGTGCGCCGGGCGTCTGAAGCCCGTCTGCGGCGCCTCCGCGGGCACCGAGCGGTCGGGCACAAAGCCGAAGCGCGCGGGGCTTGGCACCGCGGGAAAAGCGCCCTGCGGCACGTACGCAACCCGGGGCTGCGCCACGCTGATCTCCTGATAAACCGCCACATCGAGGCGCTGCACCAGTGGCGGCGGTGTGCCCGCCCCCGCGCCGACGTAGGTGATGGTGCGGGTCAGCGCGATGGTGCGCGGCGTGACGGCCGGCACCACGGTCATGGTGCCGGGCACCACCGCGATGCTGGCCGGCGCAACGGTCGGATTGGCCTGGCGAAGGCGCGTCAGGCCGCCCTCGGACAGCGTCACTTGGTGGCCCCCGATGGCATCCGTGCTAAGCCCCGCGAAGTCCGCCGCGGTCCAGTCCGGCGCGCTCAGGCCCGTCAGGCGAAGCGGGTACGGCGCCGGCAGCACACCGCCTTTTTGAATCGCCAGGTCGGCGAGGTGAATCGTTGCGCGCATCGCGTGCCCTCCTTTCAGTTATCGACGGTCTGGCCGCGCCAGTCGCGACTGTCCACCACCGCGACCACGCCCTGCGTGAAGCGGATGGTGACCGGCTGCTGGCCCAAAAACTCGTTGGACGCCCAGGAAAACGGCGTGGCACTCGACCAGTCGTGCAGCGGGTACTTGGCGCCGACAATCGTCAGCGCCGCCACCGCGGTCAGCGGCACGATGCCCAGGTACCGGTAGCCCGGCGCCGGCTGCAGCACGTGTTCGCCCGGCCGGAAGAAGCGGACGCGGTTCTGGCGGTCCAGCACCTCAAGCTGCTCCGTGTGGGCCGCAAACCGCGGCTGCGTCGGCAGGAAAAGCGTGCTGAGCAGGTGGTCCAGCCGCCCGCCCGTGGCGGCCACCAGCCGCACCCGAGCGGCGCCGGCAGCAAAGGCCAGGCGCACGGCCATCTCCGTGTCCGTCTCGTCTTTTTCCGCCGGTGCGGTGTGAAGCGTTGCGACCGCTTGGGCCACGCGCGCGTGCTCGGCTTGGGTGAGCGAGTCGAAGTCCCCGACGGCAAAGGCGGGGGTGAGGCCGGCATCCAGCAGGTGCAGGGTGCCGCGGTCCACGCCGACCCAATCGCCGTCAAGCGCTGGCCAGCCGGCCGGCAACAGCCCCTGCGGCCCGCCGAGCATCAGGTTCAGCGTGCTCATCGCGCCACCCGCCGCAGCTTGGCCAGCTGCGCGGCCGGATCCGGTGCGGCATAGACGAACGAGCCGGCCACCAGAATGTCGGCGCCCGCCTCAAGCACCACCGGCGCGGTGGCGGTGGTGATGCCGCCGTCGACCTCGATCTCATAGCTCAGCCCCAGCTGCTGGCGCAGGGCAGCAAGCTGTGCCACCTTGGCCGCCATTGCCGGAATGAAGCGCTGACCGCCAAAGCCCGGGTTGACGGTCATCACCAGCACCTGGTCGACGATCGGCAGCACCGCCTCGATGCTGGCCACCGTGGTGCCGGGGTTGATCACGACCCCGGGCCGGCAACCGGCGGCGCGCACCTGCTGCAGCGCGCCGTACAGGTGCGGCGTCGCCTCGGCGTGAATCAGCAGGGTGTCGGCGCCCGCCTGCGCGAAGGCTGGAATCCAGCGCGCCGGATCCGAGACCATCATGTGCACGTCCAGCGGCAGGTTGGTCACCGGTCGAATCGCGGCCACCATGCCGGGGCCAAAGGTCAGATTGGCCACGAAATGCCCGTCCATCACGTCGACGTGCAACAGGTCGGCCCCGCCCGCCGCGACGACCTCGATGTCGTCGGCCAGGTGGGCGAAGTCCGCGCTCAGAATCGATGGTGCTAATTTCATGCTGCTTCCTCCTTGGGCACCGCCCGGCGGCGCCTTCCCCATAAGAATAGCGCAGTCGCTGCGACTGCGCCACTCACTTATTTTTTGGTGTAAACCGGCCGCTTGCCCGCAAGCTCGGTGTGAAACTGCACGTAGTCGTCGTAGCGACTCTGCATGATGGTGCCGGCCTCAACCGCCGCCTTGACCGCGCACTTGGGCTCGGCCAGGTGCTGGCAGGAGCGAAACTTGCAGTCGCCGGCCACCGCGACGAACTCCGGGAAGCGGTCGCGCAGGTTGTCCAGGGTGACGTCCAGCAGGTCCAGCGAGCTGAACCCCGGCGTGTCGGCGACCAGTCCCCCATCCGTGGCGAACAGCTCGGTGACGCGCGTGGTGTGGCGCCCGCGGTTCAGGGCCTTGGAGATCTCGCCGGTCGCAAGCTCGAGGCCGGGCACCAGGTGGTTCAAAAGCGTCGACTTGCCGGCGCCGGTCTGGCCGGTGAAAATGGTCAGCCGATCGGCAAAGGTCCGGCGCACCGCGTCAAGCGTGGCGGGGCCAAACGGCGGCTCGCTGTGGAAGCTGCGGTAGCCGATCGCGGCGTAGCCGGCCAGCGCATGGGTGATCTCGGCGAGCCGGGTGGCCGGCACCAGATCGGTTTTGGTCAGATAAATCGCCGCGTGGATGCGCTGCCCCTCGAGGTAGACCAGGAAGCGATCCAGCAGGTTCAGGGAGAAGTCGGGCTCGGCGGCCGCGACCACCAAAAGCGCCTGGTCGACGTTGGCCACCGGCGGGCGCACCAGCAGGTTGTCCCGCTCGCACACGGACTCAAGCGTGCCGAGCTTCTCGCCTTCGCCGGGGGTGAAGCGGGCGAAGTCGCCGACGACCGGGCTGACCTGCAGCTTGCGCAGGCTGCCGCGGGCGCGGGTGCGGTAGATGGTGTCGCCGACCGCCAGATCGAAGTAGCCGCTGATTTGGCGGATGATGCGGCCGGTTTTTTGCTCATCACTCACTGATACTGTCCTCCGATTGCACGACGACCCCGTCGTTTTCGACCTTGTAGGCCCCCTTGGCATCCCCGACCAAGTTGAAGCTCAGGTTCACCTGCTGGTCGCTGGTGATCACCATCGTCTTGTAGACGTTGCCGATCTGGTGGTCGCTGTCCTGCAGGTAGATGGTGATGGTGTTGCCGGCCTGGCTGCTGCTTGAGGCGTCGCTGTCCCCATCCGACTCACTCGAGTCGGTGGTCGGCGCGTTGTACCGGACGGTGAAGCTGCGGGTGACCGTCTTGGCCTGGGTCTTCGGGTCCTTACCCTTGGACAGGGTGACCGAGAAGCTGTCCCCCGCCTTCACGTTGGTCTTGGCCGCCGTGCTCTGGGCAATGACCCTGCCCTCATCAACGGTGTCCGAGTACTCGCCGTCGTCGAAGGTCACGGTCAGGCCGTTGTCGTCGGCGTATTGTTGCACCTGCGCCTGGGTCTGACCGGTGAGGTTCGCCATCTCGAAGGTCGGCGTGCTGCTGGAGGAGGACTCGGCCGCCTTTTTGGGTGCCTTGGCCACGGTGAAGGTGATGGTGGTGTCCTTGGCCACCACCTTGGTGCCGGCCACGGGGTCCTGGCTCAGGATTGTGCCCGGCTCCACGTTGTCGCTTTCGCGCTTCTTCTGCTTGATCTTGAAGCCGCGCGCCTCAAGGTCCGCCTTGGTGTCGGTGTAAACGGCACCGGTGTAGTCGGACAGTGTCACCTTCTTGGGCCCCTTGGACAGCACGATGGCGACCTTGGTGCCCGTCTTCAGGCTGGTGTCGGCCCTGGGATCCGTCGAGATCACGAGGTTCTTGTCCACCTTGCTCGAGTAGGCGGTGGTCACCTTGCCCAGCTCCAGGTTCTGCGCCTCAAGCGCGGTTTGCGCCTGGGCGCGGGTCATGCCGGCGAGGTCCGGGACGCGTTCGTCCCCCTGCTTGCCGGAGAAGGCGAAGGCCAGTCCCCCGGCGATGGCCAGCACGACGACACCGAGCAGGATGAACGGCCAGTACTTAGCCCAAAAGTTGCGCTTCTTGGCCGGCTTGGGCTTGGTCGCGGCCTCGGTTTTTTCAGGCGCTGCGGCCGCGGCGGCGACCACCGGTGCGGCGGCCAAAGGCGCCGTGGGAATCACCTTGGTCTCCTCGAGGCTGCCATCGGCGGGCACCACGAACTTGGCCTCGTGGGCGCGCGTCGGCGACAGCGCCGTCTTGAGGTCGAGGCTCATCGCGCTGGCGCTGGTGTAGCGGTTGGTCGGGTCCTTGGCGGTCGCCTTGAGCACGACGTTTTCAAGCGCCTGGGGAATCCGCGGGTCGAAGTCGCGCACCGCCGGCATGTCCTCTTGAAAGTGCTTGAGGGCGATGGACACCGCCGAGTCGCCCTCGAACGGCACGGTGCCGGTCAGCATCTCAAACAGGATGATCCCCAGCGCGTAGATGTCGCTTTGGCGCGTCGGCATTGAACCCCTGGCCTGCTCGGGCGACAGGTAGTGCACCGAGCCCAGAAGCGAGTTGGTCTGGGTCATCGAGTTGTCCGAAAGGGCGACGGCGATGCCAAAGTCAGTGATCTTGGCGTTGCCATCCGCATCGATCAGGATGTTTTGGGGCTTCAGGTCGCGGTGGATGATGTTGTGGTCGTGGGCCATCTGCACCGCGCTGAGAATCTGGGTCATGATATCGACGACCCGCTGGTACGGAATCGGAAAGTGCTCCACGATGTACTTCTTGAGGTCTGACCCCTGGACGTACTCCATGACCAGGTACTGCTGGCCGTGGCTTTCGCCGACGTCGTAAATCGACACGATGTTCGGGTGAACCAGCTCGGTGGTCGCCATCGCCTCGCGCTGGAAGCGCCGGATGGTGTCCGGGTCGTTTTGCAGGTCCAGGCGCAGCACCTTGACGGCCACGTCGCGGTCCAAGATCAGGTCGTGGGCCAGGTAGACGTTGGCCATGCCGCCCTCGCCCAGGGTTTTGAGGAGCTGGTAGCGCTCGTTGAGAATGTAGCCTGGTTCGATCACACTGTTGGCCCCCCGTCTTGATGAATGATGAGTGCGGTGATGTTATCCGGTCCCCCGGCCGCATTGGCCCGGTCGATCAGCTCCTGCGCCTTGTCGCCCAGGGGCTGCTCGCCGGCCAAAACGGTCGCGATGTCCGCGTCCGGCACCTGGTTGGTCAGGCCGTCTGAGCACAACAGCAGGTAGTCGTCTTGCTCCATGTCGTAGATGGTCACGTCCGCGTCGACATCGGCGGAGACGCCGAGGCTTCTCGTGATCACGTTTTTTTGCGGGAAGTTCTTGGCCTCCTGGGGCGTCAGCTCGCCGGTTTTGACCAGTTCGTTGACCAGGCTGTGGTCCTCCGTGATCTGCATCAGCCGGCCACGGCGGTACAGGTAGCAGCGCGAGTCGCCGATGTTGGCGACCACGAAGCGCGACCCCGAGATGATCACGGCCACCAGGGTCGTGCCCATCCCCGTCAGGTCGGCGTACTGCTGGGCCTTCTCGAGAATCACGGAGTTCTCCTCCTGCAGCTCGAAAATCAGCCAGCGGACGATGGTCTCAACGTCGGTGGTGCTCGTCTTTTCGAACGCGTAGCCGATGTGGGACACCGCCATCTCGGAGGCGACATCGCCGCCGAGGTGGCCGCCCATGCCGTCGGCCACGATGGCCAGCGTCGTGTCGGCGGTGTTGTGAAACAGCCCGACGTAATCTTCGTTGTTCGGCCTCTTTTGGCCGATGTCTGTGCGGTACGTGTATTCCATCTTGCACTCCTGCGCGTTAGGCGCGCTCCAAGCTTGCGATAAAGAAGCCGTCCGTGCCGTAATCGTCCGGGAACAGCTGAAGGGCCGGCGCATTGTGCGCGCGGGCCACCGGCGTCGCGGTCGGCACGGGCACCTGGTGAAAGTCCGGGTGCGCGGCCAAAAAGGCGGCGACGACTTCCTGGTTCTCCTCTGTCACCATCGTACACGTCGAGTAGGTCAGCCGTCCATGTGATTTTAGCAGCGGTGCGACCGCGTCGAGCAGGGCGAGCTGGATTTTTGGCAAATTCTCAAGGTCTTCAGGCCGCTTGCCGTAGCGGATCTCGGGCTTGCGGCGCAGCAGGCCCAGCCCCGAGCACGGCGCGTCGACCAGAATCTTGTCGAAAGTGGCCGCGTCAAAGTGCTCGCCCACCGTCCGCGCGTCCATCGCGCGGGCCGTGACGCGGTCGTCCAGGCCCAGGCGCTTGGCGTTTTGGGCGATCAGCCGCACCTTGTGGGGGTGCAGGTCGAGCGCGACGACCTCCCCGCCCTGGGCCGGGTCGAGGAACTGCGCGATGTGCGTGGTCTTGCCCCCCGGCGCGGCGCAGGCGTCCAGCACCCGGTCACCCGGCTTCAGGTCGAGACTTGGGGCCACCAGCATCGAGCTTTCGTCCTGCATGGTGAAGGCGCCGACGGCAAACTCCGGCAGCCCGGCGAAGTGCCCGCCCGGGGCCACAATGCCGTCGGGGCTCAGGGCGCTCGGGGCCGCGTCCGGGAAGCGGTCGGCAAGCTCTGCCAGGAGCGCCTCACGGCTGCCCTTGGTGGTGTTGACGCGCAGACTTGCGGCCGGTGCCTGGTTGATGCTGGCCAGAATCGCCGCGGTCTTGGCTTCCCCCAGCTGGTCTTGAAGCTTTGCGACCAGCCAGCGCGGCACGCTGTAGGTGACGCTCAGCCGCTCAAGCGGATCGGCGATGGTTGCAGGATCCGGCAGACCTTTGCGCTGGATGCTGCGCAGCACCGCGGTGACGAGCTTGGCGATGCCGACGTGCCCCATCGTCTTGGCGATGCGGGTGGACTCAAAGAAGATCGCGCGGTCCGGAATCTTGTCGAGGTAGTGCATCTGGTACACCGCCGTCTCCAACAGCGCGAGCACCCAGTCATCCAGCTTCTTGCCTGCGGTGAACGGGGCCAGGTAGTAGTCAAGCGTCAGCTGGTGTTGAATCACGCCGTACACCAGGGTCGTGGCAAGCGCCGCGTCGCGCGGGTCAAGCCGCGCCTGCTGCAGCGTCGCGTCCAGCGCGAGGTTGGCGTAGCTGTGCTGCGCCTTCACTTTGGTCAGAATCTGCACGGCAAGCGTGCGCGGGTCGTTACGCAATGATGAGGTCTCCTTCTTGGATGTCGCGCCCGGCGCCGTTCAAAAACGCGGCGATCGGCTGCTGGGCCTTGCCGGCGGGCTGGATTGAATCGATGGCAAAGGTGGTGCCGTTCCCTGCGGCCACCACCAGGCGCTTTTTGGTGCGCGCGACCACGGTGCCCGGGGTCGCGGTGGTGGTGTCGGTCAGCGGCGTGATCGCCCAGAGCTTGGTGCGCTCGCCGTTCAGGCTGACCCAGCCGCCGATCTCGGGGCGCAGGCCGCGCACCCAGTTGTCCAGCTTGTCAGCCGGCAGCGTGATGTCGAGGTGCTCCTCCTCTTTCTTGATGGTCGGCGAGAAGGTCACGAGGTCTTCCGGCTGCGGCGTCTTCACCGCGGTGCCCGCGATGATGCCCGGCAGCGTGTCCAGTAACAGGTCGCGCCCGAGCAGGCTGAGCTTGGCGAACGCGGTGCCGGTGTCGTCCTGGCGGGTCAGCGGCAGCTTCGCCTGCGCGTACATCCCGCCGGCATCCATCTGCTTGACCATCTCGATGATGGTGACCCCGGTTGCGGCGTCACCGTTGATGATGCTGTACTGAATCGGCGCGCCGCCGCGGTACTTGGGCAACAGCGAGCCGTGCACGTTGACCGCCGCCACCTTGGCCGCCTTCAGGAAGCGCGTGGGCAGAAACTGCCCGTAAGCCGCCGTGACGATCAGGTCCGGGGAAAGCGCGATGGCCTGCTCAAGCTCCGGCGAGCCGCCGAGCTTCTCCGGCTGCAGCACGGTCAGGCCCAATGCCTTGGCCTTGGCCTTGACCGGCGATTCGTGCAGCACCTGCTTGCGCCCGACGCGGCGGTCCGGCTGGGTGAACACGGCCACCACCTGGTAGTCGGCGGCAAGCGCCGTGAGAATCGGTACCGCGAACTCGGGGGTGCCCAGAAAAATCAGTGACGTCATGAATTGAAGATCCTTTCTTGGTGGCGGGCTACAGGAAGCTCTGCGGCTCGCGGTCGATGGCGACGAAGAAGCCGTCGCGCGTGCTTTTTTGCGTCTCGTCCAAAAGCCGCGTCAGCGTCTCGTCCAGCTTGGGCTCGCGCTTGTACTTGACCACCAGCTGGTAGAAGTAGCGGTTCTTCAGGCGCGCGATTGCGCTGGGCGACGGGCCCAGCACAATGGCGGCCGGCGACAACGCCGCGGTCAGCTCCCGGCTCATGCTGTAGATGGCCTTGGCCGCCTGGCTCTCGTCGGGGTGGCTGACGGTCAGCTTGATAGTGTAGTAGTACGGTGGGTAGTCGCCGCGGTGGCGAATCGCCATCTCCTGGGCGAAAAAGCCCTCGTAATCGTGGTTTTGGGCGAACTGAATCGCGTAATGGTCCGGGTTGAAGGTCTGAATGACCACCTCCCCGGCCTTGTTGGCGCGCCCCGCGCGGCCGGCCACCTGGGTCAGCAGCTGGAAGGTGCGCTCGGCGGCGCGGAAGTCCGGCATGGACAGCCCGTTGTCCGCGTTGATCACACCGACCAGCGTGACGTTCGGAAAGTCCAGCCCCTTGGCGATCATCTGCGTGCCCAGCAGGATGTCGGCCTGCCCGGCCCCAAAGGCGTTCAGGATGCGTTCGTGGCCGCCCTTGCGCCGCGTGGTGTCCACGTCCATGCGCAGCACCCGCGCGGTCGGCAAAAGCTCGTGAAGCGCCTGCTCAACCTTTTGGGTGCCGGTGCCGTAGTAGCGAATCTTCTTGGATCCGCAGCTCGGGCAGCGGGTGGGAATCGGCTCCTCGTGGCCGCAGTAGTGGCAGCGCAGCGAGTGGCTGTCCATGTGCAGCGTCAGGCTGATGTCGCAGTTGGGGCACTGCACGACGAAGCCGCACTCGCGGCACATCACGAAGCTCGAGTAGCCGCGGCGGTTGAGCATCAGCACGCTTTGCTCGTGGCGCTCAAGCCGCAGCTGCAGCGCGTCGAGCAGGGGCTTGGAAAAATCCCCCTGCCCGCCCTGCTGGTAGGCCTGGCGCATGTCCACAATGTGCACCGGCGGCAGCGGGTGCTGGTTGATGCGGTGCGGCAGCACCAGACGCTGGTACACGTTTTTGGCCGCGCGGGCCCGCGACTCCAGGCTCGGCGTGGCCGAACCCAGCACCACCGGCGCGTGAGCCTCGGCAGCGCGGTGCAGAATCACGTCGCGGGCGTGGTAGCGCGGTGCATCGTCTTGCTTGTAGCTGGACTCGTGCTCCTCGTCGATGATGAACACGCCGATGTTTTGCAGCGGTGCGAAGGCGGCGCTGCGCGCGCCGACGACCACCTGGGCCTCACCGCGCTGAATTCGGCGCCACTCGTCGAACTTCTCACCGTCCGACAGCCCGCTGTGCATCACCGCGACCGCCGCACCGAAGCGGCCCTTGACGCGCCGCACCATCTGCGGCGTCAGCGCGATCTCGGGCACCAGCATCATCGCCGTGCGCCCGGCCGCAAGTGCGGCGGCCATCACCTGCAGGTAGACCTCGGTTTTGCCCGAGCCCGTCACGCCCTCCAGCAGGAAGGTTGACGCCTGCTGCGCCGTCACGGCGGCCGTGATGGTCGAAGTCACCTGCGCCTGCTCCGGCGTCAGGGCCAGTGGCTTGGTGTGCGCCTGGTGATCCAGCAGCTCGTAGGGGGCGCGGTAGACCTCGCGCGCCTCAAGCGTCAGCCAGCCGCGCTTGGCGGCGGCGACCAGCTGCGGGCGGGTGACCGCCTGAATGCTGGCCACTGCGGGCTCCTCCCCGTTTTCCCGCCAGTGGGCCAACAGCGTGAGGAGTTCGCGCTGCTTGGCCGCGTTGGCCCGCAGTTTTGCGGCCTCCGCTGCAAAGTCCAAGTCAGCGGGCACCACGTAATCGGCCGTCTTGACCTTGGCGCGGTCCTTGGCCTCGTAGCGCAGGCTCAGCGCGTTCTGCTGCACCAGCCGCGCGACGGCGGCCTCGGGCAGGTCGGCGACCGGCACGCTTGAGGCGCCGGCCAGCAGGGCTTGGGCCTCTTGGGTCGGGTGCGTCCCCAGCGTCACGGTCTTGACCGTGTCCACCTTCAGCATCGTCGGCAGCATGGTCTGGATGCAGGTGATCCAAAAGGCGAAGGTGGTGTCGGCCAGCCACTTGGAGAGGGCAAGCCCCGCCTGGCTGAGCACCGGCGCGTAGTCCAGCACCGCCAGGATCGGCTTGAGGTCGCCGGCGAAGGCGCTCGTTGACTCGACGCCCACCACCATGCCGGCGACCTGGCGCTGGCCGCGGCCAAATCCAACCCACACCCGCATGCCGGGCTGGATGGCGCCTTCAAGCGTCGCCGGAATCGCGTAGTCGAAGGGCCGGTCCGTCTGCATGGTCGGCACGTCGACGACGACCTTGGCCACCGCCGTCACAGGCTGGCCTCGATGCGGCGCAGAATCGCCGCGGCCACCTCAACCTTGGCGGCCGCCGGCAGCGGCTCCGGTTGTTGGCCCGGCGCCAGCAGCGTGACGGCATTGTCGTCTGCGTTGAAGCCGCGCCCGCCGCCGACCTGGTTGGCCACCAGGAGGTCTGCCCCCTTGGCAAGCAGCTTGGCCTGCGCGTGGGCCAGCAGGTGGTCCGTCTCGGCCGCAAAGCCCACCACGAACTGGTGGGTGCGCCGCTCACCCAGGGTCTTGAGGATGTCTTGGGTCTGCGCAAGCGCCAGCGTCAGGCCGGCCGGGCCGTTCTTCTTGAGCTTCGCGTCGGCCGCCTGCTTCGGCCGGTAGTCGCTGACCGCCGCGGCCATGATCGCCACGTCGGTCTGGGCAAAGGCGCCAAGCACCGCGGTCGCCATCTCTTCGGCGCTCACCACGGGGACCACCGCCACTTCGGGCAGCACCGGTAACGTCGCGGTGGTCACCAGGGTCACCGTGGCGCCGGCGGCCGCGGCGACGTTGGCCAGCGCTGTGCCCATTTTGCCGCTGGAGTCGTTGGTCATGTAGCGCACCGGATCCAGCCGCTCGCGGGTGCCGCCGGCGGTCACCAGCACACGCCGGCCGGCCAGAAAGGCCTCATCCTGCACGGTGGCGATGAACGCGGCAATCACCGCGGGGTCGGGCATGCGCCCGACGCCCGAGTGACCCTCGGCCAAAAAGCCGGTGGCCGGCTGCAGCACGTGAAAGCCCCAATCCTTGAGGTGCGCCACGTTGGCCTGGGTCTGCGGGTTGCGCCACATGCCGTCGTTCATTGCGGGCACCAGGAGCTTGGGGCCGTTGAAGGCCAAAAGCGTCGTGGTCACCACGTTGTCGGCCAGCCCGCACGCAAGCTTGGCCAGCGTGTTGGCTGTCGCCGGCACCACCACGGCTAGGTCGCACCAGCGGGCCAGCGCGACGTGGCCGACCTGCTCAGGGGCGGCGAGCTCGGCGGCGTCGGTCAGCACCGGGTGCTGACTGACGGTGGCCAGCGTGGATTCGGTCACGAAGGTCGCGGCGCTGGCCGTCATCGCAACTCTCACCTCGTGCCCCGCGCGAATCAGGTCCCGCACGATGCCCGGCACCTTGTAGGCGGCGATGCCGCCGGTCACGAACACGCCAATGTGTTTGGTCATCTCTACCCCTCCAGTCACAGTCTGGGTTCATTATACCAAAAATTTTTGGCCCTTAACGCAAACAACGGCCAACCCCATCGGATTGACCGTTGCCAAATCACTACGCCTCGTGGTCGAGCTTCTCCGCGTCGCGCTCCAAGAGCTTGGAGTCCGGGTCGATGATCACGTCACCGGCTGCGACCTCTTCAAGCGCCTGGCCGACGGTTTTGAGCGACCGGTAGCTCGTCAGCATGCGGATGCTGCCCGGCGTCTCGAGCTCGTGGGCCCGCTTGGCCGCAAGCACGGCAAGCGAGTAGCGGGACGGCACCTTGGCCAGCAACTTATCGATGGATGGGTAAATAATCATGAGTTTCTCCTTTTGGCCGCAATGGCTGCGTCAGTTGACCATGTTCTTGTAGCGATCGATCACGCGCGGCACGCGCAGGTGCTCGCTTTCGATGATGCGCTCGATGCGCTGGACGGCCTTTGGCACCTCGTCGTTGACCACCGCGTAGTCGTAGTTGGCCATCATCTGGATCTCTTCTCGGGCCTGGGTGATGCGTTTTTCGATCACCTCGGCCGAGTCGGTGCCGCGCCCGGTCAGGCGGTTCTTGAGCTCGACCAGGTCGGGCGGGGTGAGGAAGATGAACACGCCGTCGGGGCACTTCTCGCGCACCTGCATCGCGCCCTTGACCTCGATTTCGAGCAGCACGTCGCGGCCCGAATCCAGCGTCTGGTTCACGTACTTCAGCGGCGTGCCGTAGTAGTTGTCGACGTACTTGGCGTACTCGAGCATCTGGCCGTCCGCGATTTCCTGCTCGAACTGGGCCTTGGTGCGGAAGTAGTAGTCCACCCCATCCTGCTCACCTGGGCGCATGTTGCGCGTCGTCATTGAGACCGAGTACTGAAAATCCCGGTAGTCACCTTCCAGCATGGCTTGCCGAACCGTCCCCTTGCCGACCCCGGACGGACCCGACAGCACGATCAGCATTCCCCGTTCATGCATGCTCTAACCTCTTTCATTCACTGTATTAGGACTATTATGCGTTTTTTGCCGCCAAATATCAAGGGTCTGTGCACCGTCCTTGCGTCCCTGCGCCAGCAGCCGGCGCCGGTGGCCGAGGGAAAAATCCGCCAGGCCCGCCAGCCGCGGCGCATCCAGCCGCAGCGTCGCCGCCCGCGCCGGCACCGGACCCAGCCCACTGGCGTGAATCGCCAGCACCTGCGTGGCCCCCAGCGCGTACGCCAGATCCACCGGCAGGTCGTCGACCAGCCCGCCGTCCGCGTACCATCGCCCCTGCCAGCGCACCGGCGGCATCAGCCCCGGCAGCGCGGCGGAGGCCTGGATGAAGTCGGGCCGCACGGTGACGTCCGCGACGTGCGGGTGCCGGGCCCTGAGGTCGCAGGCAACGGCCAGCGCCGGCCACGGCCGAACCACGGGCAGCGCCGCAAGGGCCGCCAGCTCGCGGGCCAGCAGTCGGTGCGGCAGGGCCGCTGGCAGCGGCCGCGCCCACCAGGCGGCGAGCGCCGCACCGGTCAGCCTGGTGGTCCCCAGCGCGTTGACGGCGCCGATCGAGGTGCCGATGACGAAGCGCGGCCGCACCCCGCCTTCGAGCAGTTCGGCCAGCACACCGGCCTGATAGGCCCCGCGACTGCCCCCGCCGCCGAGCACGATTGCCATCACCATCGTTGTCCCTCCCCTGAGAAAATTTTTTTGTGCCAGGCGCTTGCCTTTCGGAACGTCTGTTCGTATAATGAAGTCACAAACAAACGTTCGGAGGCCATCACAATGGAAAACAAAGCAAGCAGGCTTCAAACGGTCACGCTGACCCTGGTCAACCGCGCCCGCGATCTCTTCGACCTCAGCACCCCGGCGGCCGCGATGCCGCAAAGCCAGCTGAAGCTGTTCGCCGACCAGGCCCAGGCCCGCCACTACCTTGTCGCCGTGTACTTTGCGGGCGAAGACCAGCCGCTGGTCGGCCACGTGGCGCACCGACTGGGCCAGGACCGCCTCCTGATTCAAGCATACCGCAGCAACGTCGTGCGTGTCGCCCCGCTGGCCGCACTGCGCTACCTCAAGCGGGTCTAATCCCACCCCTTCACGTCGAAGCACCGAGTCAGACTGCCTGACTCGGTGCTTCTTTGCGTCGCCACGGTCTGGACTAACTCCCCCAGAAAACCCGAGGCGGGCGCGGGCAACCGCTCCTTGACGTAAAAAAAGGAACCGCCCGCGGCGGTTCCAAGCCTTCAAATGTCTGGCGCTAGGTCGCGCCTACTCGCCGCGCAGCCCGGCCTTGGTCTTGTTGGCGAGGTCGAGCAGCTCCGTCGCGTGCGCCACGGCCAGGTGCGTGACCTCCTCGCCCGCCAGCATCCGAGCAATCTCCTGCACCCGCGCGGCGTGGTCGAGCTTCTGGACCGTCGTGCTGGTGCGGCCGCCCGCCACCGCCTTTTGAATCACGTACTGGTGGTCGGCCATCGCAGCGACCTGCGGCAGGTGGCTGATGCACAGCACCTGGCTGTGCATGGCGATCTGGCTGATCTTGTTGGCGATGGCCTGCGCCACGCGCCCGGAGACGCCGGTGTCGACCTCGTCGAAGATGATGCTGGTGACGCCGTCGCTTTTGGCAAAAATGGTCTTGAGCGCCAGCATGATGCGCGACAGCTCACCGCCGCTGGCAATCTTGGCCAGCGGCTTGGCGCTTTCGCCCGGGTTGGTCTGGATGTAAAACTCGACCGCATCCGCCCCGAACTCGTGCAGCGTGTCGGCGGCGCCAAAGTGCACGGAGAACACGGTCTTGGCCATGTACAGCGCCGCAAGCTGCTCGTGAATCGCGGTGACCAGCTGCTTGGCCGCCGCCTTGCGCGCCGCCGTCAGCTTGGTGGCCTGCGCGAGAAGCGCGGCGTGCTGCGCGGCGACGCGCTGGTCCAGTCCCTCGGCGTCGGCCTCGGTGGCCTCCATCGCGGCAAGCTCCGCCGCGGCCTTGTCGCCGTACGCGATCACGGCTGCCGGGGTGGCGCCGTACTTGCGCTCCAGCTGCGCAATCAGGTCCAGCCGGTTCTCCACGGCGTCCAGGCGCCCCTCGTCCCACTCCAGCTGGTCGAGCTGGCGCGACAGGTCGCCCTGCGCGTCGGTCAGCGCGTAATACGCGGAGGCGATGCCCTGGCTGATCGCGTCGAAGGCGGGGTCGAGCTTGGCGATGCCCTGCATGTCGGTCATCGCGGCGGCCACCTGATCCAGCGGGCTTTGCTCCTCGTTGCTCAGCACCGCGTAGGCGTCGTTCAGAGCGTCGACGATGCGCTGGTAGTTGGCCAGGCGGTCGCGCTCGGCCGAGAGCTTGTCCTCCTCGTCGGCGGCAAGCTTTGCGGACTGAATCTCGTTGACCTGAAAGCGCAGCATGTCCAGCCGCTGGGCCCACTCGCGCTCGTTTTGCTGCTTCTTGGCCAGCGCTGCGCGGTCCTTTTGGTAGGCGGCAAAAGCGGTGCGGTATGCGGCCAAAAGCGGCTGCACCGTGGCCTGGGCGAACTGGTCCAACAGCCCCAGGTGCGTCTCCGGGTGGATCAGCTGCTGGTGCTCGTTTTGGCCGTGGATGTCCACCAGCGTCTCGCCGATTGCGCGCAGCGTGGCGGTGTTCACCAGCTCGCCGTTGACCCGGCAGAGGTTGCGCCCGGACGCGTAGAGGTCGCGCGACAACAGCACGGTGCCGTCGTCCGGGGCGAGCCCGTACTCGGCCATCACCGCCGCGGTCTTCGGGTTGGAGGTCGCGTCGAACAGCCCCTGCAGCGTCGCCTTGGCCGCGCCGGTGCGCACGAAGTCGGTGCTGCCGCGGCCCCCGGCCAGCAGGCTGACGGCGTCGATGATGATCGACTTGCCGGCGCCGGTCTCCCCGGTCAGCGTGGTCATGCCGCCGGCGAAGCTGAGCTCAAGCGTCTCGATGATCGCGAAGTCGTGAATCACAAGTTCCTGAAGCATGGATTATCCCACCATTTCCTCGAGTTCTGCCAAAAAGGCCGCCGCCGCTTCGGGCGTGCGGCAGATCACAAGAATTGCGGCATCGCCGGCGATGGTCGCAAACACGCGCGCGTCCTCCAGCTGGTCGATCAGGTTGCCGACCGCGGGCGCGGTGCCCGGCGTCATCACGAGGTGCACGAAGCGGTCCATCGCATCGCCACGCACAAAGGCCCCGACCAGCGTGCGTCGGAGCTTGTCTAAGGGCGCCAGCTGCTTTTCCGGCGGCAGGGCGTAGCGGTACGCACCGCTTGGCTCCGGCACCTTGACCAGCTGCATCTCCTTGATGTCGCGGGAGATGGTCGCCTGGGTCACGGGAATGCCAAGGGCCTTGAGCTTGGCGACGAACTCGCCCTGCCGCTCGATGACGCTGGTTTCAACTAATTGCCTGATGTGGGCCTGACGTTCACTTTTTTGCATGACGCACCTGCTTTCGATGTTAATCAAAGCATACCGCATTCTGCATATTTACGCCAGACTGATGAATAGATATGCAGCCGCTGGTGCTAGTGGCCAGGCCGCAGCTCCGCGTAGGCGCGCGCCAGGGTGTCGGCCACGCTGACGGTCTCGGCCTGAACGCCCGGCACCTGCGCGTTTTGGAGGTGAATCAAAAACTCGATGTTGCCCTCCCCGCCCTTGATCGGCGAGAAGTCCAGCCCCAGCACGTTGTAGCCGGCCTCAAGCGCGAAGTTGACGATCATCTCGAGCACCGCCTTGTGGACGGCAGGGTCGCGCACGATGCCCTTCTTGCCGACGTTGGCCGGCCCGGCCTCGAACTGCGGCTTAATCAACGCGACGGCGTGGCCGCCGGGCTGCAGGATTGCGCGCAAGGGCGGCAGGATCAGCTTCAGCGAGATGAAGGAGACATCCGTCATCGCGAACTCGACTGGCCCCTTGGTGAAGTCGGCCGGCTTGCTGTAGCGGAAGTTCACCCGCTCCATCACCTCAACGCGCGGGTCCTCGCGCAGCTTCCAGGCCAGCTGGTTGTAGCCGACGTCCAGCGCGTAGCTGAGCTTGGCGCCGTTTTGCAGCGCCACGTCGGTGAAGCCACCGGTCGAGGCGCCGATGTCAAGCACCGTCAGGCCGCTCAGGTCCAGGCCGAACACGTCCAGCGCCTTGGCCAGCTTCAGGCCGCCGCGGGAGACGTAGGGCATCACCTTGCCCTTGACGTGCAGGACGGACTCGCCGTCAATCTTGACGCCCGGCTTGTCCAGGCGCTCGTTGTTTTGGTCGTACACCTCGCCGGCCATCACGGCCCGCTTGGCCTGCTCGCGCGACAGGAACAATCCCTGCTCGACCAGCAGCACATCTACTCGTTCTTTTTTCACAGTTACCTCACTCGAAATACGTCAGAAAAGCGCTCAGCTGCGGCACCGGCCGGCTGAGGCCGCCAAGCGCCGCACGGGCGGCGGCGACCTGCTCGGCCAGGGCCGCGCGCGCCCCGTCAAGCCCAAGCAGGCTCGGGAAGGTCGCCTTGCCCTCGGCCACGTCCTTGTTGGGCGTCTTGCCCAGCTCGGCGGCCGTCTTGGTCGCGTCGTTGATGTCGTCTTGGATCTGGAAGGCCAGGCCAAACGCCGCGGCAAAGTCGCCGAGCGCCGCCAGGTCGGCCGCGCCGACGCCAGCGATCAGCGCGCCCATGCGCACCGCCGCCTCAATCAGCGCGCCGGTTTTCTCCGCCTGCAGTTGCCGCAGCGCGGCCAGGTCCAGCCGGTGGTGCTCGCCGTCCATGTCGCGCACCTGCCCGGCGACCATGCCGGAGGCGCCGGCCGCCCGGGCCAGCGTCTGCACCAGGGCGACCACCACGGCCGGCGGGGCGGCGACTTGGGCCGCCAGCCCGAAGGCTTCGGCCTGCAGCGCGTCGCCGGCGAGAATCGCCGTCGCCGTGCCGAACCGCTTGTGGCTGGTCGCGCGGCCGCGGCGCAGGTCGTCGTTGTCCATCGCCGGCAGGTCGTCGTGAATCAGCGAGTACGTGTGCAGGAACTCAAGCCCTGCAGCGGCGGGCAGTGCCTGCTGCACCGGCCCGTCGAAGCTGGCCACGGTCGCCAGGAGCAGCAGCGGCCGCAGCCGCTTGCCGCCCGCCATCACGGAGTAGCGCATCGCGTCCTGCAGGTGGGTGTTGGCCACCGCGTCGAGGGCCTGGGTCATCGTGGCCTCAAGCGGGGCGAGCAGGGTCTGGGTCTCGGGCTCAATCATGGTCTTCCGGCGCAAAGTCCACCAGGGTGCCGTCCTCTTTGACCATCTTGGTCACCGTCTGCTCAGCGGTTTTCAGCGTTTTTTCCAGCTGCTGGCTCAGCTTGACGCCGGTCTTGAACTGGTCCATCGCCTCTTCCAAGGGCACCTGTCCCTGCTCGAGGCCGGCGACGATCTGCTCCAGGCGCGCGAGGTTCTCTTCAAAAGTTGGTTCAGCCATTGTTGGTCTTCCTTTCCTCAACCACCACCGGCACGATGCCGTCTTCCAGGTGGATGTTTGCGTGCTGACCGGCGTGAAAATCGGCCCGCGTCTTCAACATGGTGCCGGACTCGTCCGTGACGTAGCTGTAGCCGCGCCCGAGGATCTTAAGCGGACTCAGGTGGTCCAGGGCGCCGGCGGCCTGCGCGAGCTGGGCCCGCTTGGCCTCCGTGTGGGCCTTGGCCGCAAGCCCCAGCCGCACCTGATCCTGGGCCAGGCGCTGATCGAGCGCCGCAAGCCGGCTGGCCAGGGCCTGGGGCTGCAGCTTGCTCTCGCCCAGCGTCAGGCGGTGACGCCGGTCGGCCAAGACGGCCTGGATGCCGCTGGTCAGCCGGCCAGTCAGCTGGTCGAGCTGCTGGACGTACTGATCGTACAGCCGCGTCGGCTGCGTCATCACGACGCTGGCCTGCACCCGCGCGAGCCGCGCGGCCTGGTTGGCCAAAAGCGCCTTGGTTGCGGTGACCACGCGCAGCCGGTCCTCCTCGAGGCGCGCCAGCGCGTCGACCAGGGGCACCGGGGTCACCAGTTCGGCGGCCGCGGTCGGCGTGGCCGCGCGGTGGTCGGCGACGAAGTCGGTGATGGTGACATCGGTTTCGTGACCGACGGAGCTGACCACCGGCATCGGCATCGCCGCAAGCTCCCGCGCGACGGCCTCCTCATTGAACGGCCACAGGTCCTCGATCGACCCGCCGCCGCGCCCGATGATCAGCGCGTCGTAATCGCCGGCCTCGCGCACGCGCCTCAGCTGGCGCACTAGGTCACCGGCCGCCGCCGTCCCCTGCACCACGGCCGGGTACAACACGAGCTGCAGGATCGGGTAGCGCCGCGCGACGGTGGTGCGGATGTCTTGGATCACCGCACCGCTGGGGCTGGTGATCACCGCCACGCGCTTGGGAAAACGCACCAGCGGGCGCTGGTTTTTGGCGAACAGGCCCTCCGCGGCAAGCTTGGCCTTCAGCTGCTCAAGCGCCTGGTACAGCGCGCCGACGCCGTCCGGCTCCATGCTTTCGATCACGATCTGGTACTGGCCCGAGGCGTTGTACAGCGTCACGTGGCCGACCACGCGCACCTTCATCCCCTCCTCGGGGCGAAACTTCAGCTTGGCGAAGGCCCCCTTGAACATCACGGCCGAGATCTTGGCCCCATCGTCCTTCAGGGAGAAGTACTGGTGACCGGGGCGCAGGCGAAAGTTGCTCAGCTCGCCGGTCAGAAAAACGCGCGTCAGGTACGGGTCCATGTCGAACTTGCGGCGCAGGTACGTCGTCAGGTCGCTGACGCTGAGGTACTCGGGTTCAGTCATTGTAGTCGCCTCTTGGCTAAGGTTACGGTCTGCATCATCAACGCGGCGATGGTCATCGGGCCCACGCCGCCCGGCACCGGCGTGATGGCGCCGGCAACCGGCGCCACCGAGGCGAAGTCGACGTCGCCGACCAGCTTGCCGGCGGCATTGCGGTCCATGCCGACGTCGATCACCACGGCCCCCGGCTTCACGGCGTCTGCCGTGATGAACTCCGGCTGGCCGGTCGCCACCACCAACAGGTCCGCCTGCCGCGTCAGGGCGAACAGGTCGGGCGTCTTGCTGTGGGTGATGGTCACGGTCGCGTCGTGGTTGAGCAACAGCCCCGCCATCGGCCGCCCGACGATGTTGGAGCGGCCGACGATCACCGCGTGCTTGCCGGCGACGGCGATGCCGTAGTGGTCGAGCAGCGCCATGATGCCAAGCGGCGTCGAGGCCACGACCCCCGGGGTGTTGGTCCACAGGCGGCCGACATTGACGGCGTGGAAGCCGTCGACGTCCTTGTCCGGCGCGATTGCGGCGATCACCGCCGCCTCATCGATCTGCGGCGGCAGCGGCAGCTGCACCAGGATGCCGTCGATGCTGGCATCGGCGTTCAGCGCCGCGATGGTGGCCAAAAGCGTCGCCTGGTCGGTGTCCGCCGGCAGGGTGTGCTTGACGGAGCGGATGCCGAGTTTTTCGGCGCGGCGCTGCTTGTTGCGGACGTAAATGGCGCTTGCCGGGTCGTCGCCGACCAGCACCACGGCCAGTCCCGGGGTCACCCCGCGCGCGATCAGCTGCGCCACCTCCGCCTTGAGGGTCACCATCAGGTCGTTGGCGGTTTGCTTACCATCTAGGATTGTTGTCATTGTCTTCCTCCGTCTCTGGGGCCAGACCCCGTCTTGTGGGTGCGGCCGAACGCAGCCGTGGTGTCATCATACAAGACGACGCGATGATTCGTAAAGCGCGGCGCACGATTCCTCAAGAGACTCTCACCCGGGGCTAAGAAAGGCTCAAAGCCGAACGAAGACACAGCGAGGGCCGTGACAAGTCACGGCCCTCAGGTGGTGCGGTCTCAGGCCTTTGGGGCCGCGGACACGAAATGACCCAGGATGCCGTTCACGAAGCGGGCGGCCTGGTCGTCGCTGTAAGTCTTGGCCAGCTCGATGGCCTCGTTGACGGCCACCTTGGCCGGCAAGTCGGGCTCGAACTGCAGCTCGTAGAGGCCGAGGCGCAGGACGATCAGGTCCGGCTTGGTCAGCCGAGACAGCGACCAGCCCTTCTTGAGCTTGCCTTCGATGGCCGCATCAAGCTCGGCCGTGTGGGCGAGCACGCCGTCGATCAAGGTGATCATGTAGGCCGAGGCGGTCTCGTCTTCCGGGACCACGTCGGCGTACACCGCCTGGCGGTCGGCGTCCGGGTTGCCCGCAAGCGCGAACAGCGCCTTGAACGCCGCCTCCCGTGATTCATGTCTGCCTAGCATCTAGTCGTCATCCTCGGTTTCTTCGTCGTCTGCAAAAAGGTTCTCGGGATCGACCGGCGTGGCCTTTTCCGGCACCACCCCGACCACGTGGACGTTCACCGCGTCCAGCGTCAGATCCGTCATGTACAGCAGCTGCTCGCGCAGGGTCTGCTGCATGTCCAGCGCGACCTTGGGCACGGAGACCCCGTAGTCCAGGTACACGTAGACGTCCGCGGTCAGGTGCGTGCCGTCCACGGTCAGGGCCACGCCCTTGCCGTGGTTGGCGCGGCCGAACCACTCGTTGATCGAACTGGTCAGGCTGCCGCGCATCTGGTAGACGCCATCGACGCCGACCGCGGCGATGCCCAAGATAACCTCCAAAACTTCCGGGACGATCTCGATTGTCCCCTGAGCATCCGTGCGGTTCGCAAGTATGATATTTGTTTCTTCAGCCATTAGGCATCCTCCTCGATTGTTGTTCGGTCGGTTAGGCGCGCGAGATGTAGGTCCCGTCCTGGGTGTTGATGGTCAAAACGTCGCCTTCGTTGATGAAGAACGGCACCTGAACCACCAGCCCGGTTTCCATGGTCGCAGGCTTGGAGCCGCCGCTGCTGGTGTTGCCGCGCACGCCGGGTTCGGTGGCGGTGACGGCCAGGTCAACGGTGTTCGGCACCTCGACGCCCAGCGTCTCCTGGTCGTGCATGATCACCTTGACCTCCATGTTCTCCTTGAGGTACTTGAGCTCCTCGCGGATTTCGTCGCCCGGCAGAGACAGCTGCTCGTAGGTCTCCATGTCCATGAAGACGTAGTTGTCGCCGTCCGCGTACAGGTACTGCATGGTCTTGGTGTTGATCTGCGCCTTCTCCACTTTTTCGGTGGAACGGAAGGTCTTCTCCTGCACGGCGCCGGTGCGCAGGTTCTTCAGCGTCGAACGCACGAAGGCAGAGCCCTTCCCCGGCTTAACGTGCTGGAACTCGACGATCCGCCAGAGACCGCCATCCACTTCGATGGTCAAGCCGTTCTTAAAATCATTTACAGAAATCATTATGGTTCCTCCATTATCGTTTGTAAACTCCACTTTACTATAACAAGACTGCCCAACCGGCGCAACCGCCGGCCGGCCTCACGATAATGGGTGTCCCCGTTCACTGACCGCAAGCTTTTGGCTCAGGTCCGGGCCGCTGCGACTTTTTTCCACTATTTCACCTTCACCACGAGAATTTCCGCCGGCGCCTTGGTGGTCAACACCTTGGCCCCGGTTTCGGTAATCAACAGGTCGTCTTCGATGCGCACCCCGCCGACGTTCGGCAGGTAGATGCCGGGCTCGTCGGTTTCGACGTTGCCTGGAACCTGCGGCACCGCGTTGTAGACGCCCCAGGCGCCCGGCCCCTCGTGAATCGACAGGCCGATGCCGTGCCCGGTGCCGTGGCCGAAGTACTGGCCAAAGCCTGCGTCATCGATGAAGCCGTGGGCGAAATCGTTGATCTGCCGCCCTGTGACGCCCGGCGCCATCAGCTCGGCCACACCCTGGTTGCAGGCGTAGACCACGCGGTAGATCGCCTTGATGCGCGCGTCGGGCTCGCCGACGGCAAAGGTGCGCGTGATGTCCGAGACGTAGCCCTGGTAGATGCAGCCCCAGTCCAGCGTGACCACGTCGCCTTCCTCAATCACCTTCGCTGTGGCCGCGCCGTGCGGCATCGCCGAGCGCGCGCCGCTTGCGACGATGGTCTCAAAGGAGGTGCCGGATGCGCCGAGCTTGCGCATGTAAAAGTCCAGGTCAAGCGCAACCTCGGCCTCGGTCATCCCGGGCTGAATGGTCGCCAGCACGTGTTCGTACCCCGCCTCGGCGATCTCGATCGCCTTTTGAATCAGGGCCAGCTCCGCGTCATCCTTGACCTCGCGCAGCGTCGCCACGAAGTTCTGGGTGGGCTGCCACTCAGTCGGCGCCGGCAGCCGCTTGAAGTCGGCGTACACCAGCACCTCGGCCTCAAAGCCCACGCGCGCCAGCCCGTGGGCGACGGCCAGCTCCCCGGCCTTGGCGAACAGCCCCGCCGTGTGTAGCACCAGCTCGCTGTTGGTCACCTCGGCCTGCACCTGCGTCGTGAATCGCGAGTCCGTGATCAAAAAGCTCTGCGTGGCGCTCACCAACAGCGCGCTTTCGTCGCCGGTGAAGCCGGTCAAATACGTCACGTTGGTCGCATCGGTCACCAGAAAGCCGTCGAGGTTCGCTTCGGCCAGCTTGGCCTGCAGCCGCTTGAGTCGCAAGTCATTCGTCATGCTCATCCATCCCTTCATCGTTATTGGTCAACGCCGCCGCAGCGGCAGGAGCGCCCGCAGCACGGCCGCGGGCAAAAAAAACGCCCCGTGACCGGGGCATTTTCGTGTTATTCAGCTTTTTCGACTGGATAAACGGAGACTTGCTTGCGATCGCGACCCAGACGTTCGAATTTCACGATGCCGTCCGTCGTTGCGAACAGCGTGTCATCGCCGCCGCGACCAACGTTGGTCCCTGGGTGGATCTTCGTGCCGCGCTGGCGGTACAAGATGTTGCCTGCCAGTACGAACTGGCCGTCGGCGCGCTTAGCACCAAGACGACGACCGGCAGAGTTCCGCCCGTTAGAAGTGGAACCGCCCCCCTTATGGTGGGAGAAGAATTGTAAGTCCATCTTTAACATAATCTGTACACCTCCGAATGTTGAATTAGGTTATATGGTTCGTTGTGACGCTCAGATAGTCCGCGCTGGTCGCCTGAATCTGGCCCAAGGAAAACCGCA
The DNA here is from genome assembly GCF_020180945.1 of Lacticaseibacillus kribbianus. Lineage (GTDB taxonomy): Bacteria > Bacillota > Bacilli > Lactobacillales > Lactobacillaceae > Lacticaseibacillus > Lacticaseibacillus kribbianus. The sequence continues at coordinate 1,224,284 of NZ_JAIPUL010000001.1, forward strand.
GACTCTCAAGAAGAATCTGCGCCGTGTGGGCGGCATCCGGGGACAGGGTCGTCGGGATGGCCACCGTTAAGTGTCCCCCCTCGATTGCATCCACCGCCGTGACCGGGTCGAACCCGGTCAGGTGCTCGATGCCGTTGGCGGCACCGATGGTCACGGCCGAAACCGCGGCGCACACGATGTCGTGCCCGTATTCCCCCGAGTCGGCGTGACCCTTCAGCGTGAGCTTGCGGATCGTGCCGTCCTTGGCGAGCAAAAACTGCGCTTTGATCATGAGTTCAACCCCTGTTAGGCGTTGATCGCGTCGATAACGACCTTCGTGTATGGCTGGCGGTGGCCCTTCTTCTGGTGGCTGTGCTTCTTAGGCTTGTACTTGTAGGTAACAACCTTCTTTTCGCGCCCTTGCTTCTCAACCTTACCAGTGACCGTTGCACCGTCGATGGTCGGCGTGCCGATCTTGGCATCGCCTTCACCTGCGACCAGGATAACCTGATCGAAGGTCACCGTTGCGCCTTCTTCAACATCGAGCTTCTCGACGTAAAGTGCCGAACCGACTTCAGCTTTGTACTGCTTGCCGCCAGTTTTGATAATTGCGTACATCTTGTGCACCTCCTGTTGCCCGTAGGCTAATTCCCCTGAGGACTCGCCAAGCCGGGTGCTAAGCTTTGAAACCCGGCGTTGCGCGGTTGCAGATGAGGGGTGACAAATACAACGTATCGATTGTATCAAAGACCACTCCCCCGCGCAAGCAAAATGTCAAAGTCGCCTTGTGGCAGGCCCCGCGTTCCGTTATACTGTCTTTCAGAATCCCAAAAACGAGGCGAACCCATGACAACCCTGATTGTTCTTCTCTTATTTATATTGTCAGGCGGCCTGACGGTGATGACCACAGCCAAGCTGCACGCGCCGTGGCGCTACATCGTCGCCGCGCTGTGCATCCTAGTCGTCGCGGGCGCGTCCGCCAAGTTCTTCGGCACCGGTGCCTTGACCGTCGGCCTCGCCGCCTGGATGCTGGCGCTGGCCGTCGCACTCAACGCGCTGCGCTACTTCCTGCGCGAACACTGAGCTACTTCCTGCGCGAGCACTGAGCTACAAGCGCTAAGAAACGGGACCCACCGACCGGTGGGTCCCGTTTGCTGTTTATGCGCCGGCCGGTGGCCCAACCGTCTCGTCTAGGCTACCCGTCACGCTAAGTGCGCGCTTCTGCGCCGTGGGATCGTCGAGCTACGCGGGGCAACGCCGGTTCGTCTAGCTAAGCCAACCGGCTAAGTGCGCCCCGCTGCGCCCTGGATTGTCGTCGGGCTACGAAGCGCTACGCGGGAACGGCTTGCTACGCCAGGTCTCTCGGGCCAAAGTGCGGCCCAAGCGCCCTGCCTAGGCAACCCGTCACGCTAAGTGCGCGCTTCTTCGCCCTGGTACAAAAACAGGCGGCGCCATGATCGCGCCGCCTTGCCCCTGCCAAGGACCTTCAGTATACCACCGATCCTGCAGGCTGCAACACTGGTTAGCCGACGTACTTACCGACCACCGGCAGCTTGGCCAGGACGGACTTGCCGTGCGGTGCGTGCACAATCACGTCGCTCAGGTCCTGCCCGGCGTGGTTGCCGTGGTGGTTCTCGCCCGCCCACGCCGGCACGTTGGTGAGGTCGTACACCACGCCGTCGATTGCGACGTACTTCTTGGGGTCATCCACCCCGTTGTACTTGGCCAGTGTTTCCTTGGTGAACGTTTCTGTCATCATCATTTCCCCTTCCGTGACAAGATTGTCTACAACCTAATTATAGTCATTTGGGGGCGCCGTGTCCAACAATATGCCTCGCGGTGCGGCTCGGTCTCAGGTCTGATGTTTCACTTATTTCAGCCATTGCACTTGACTAACTTATTAAATACAAGTAGACTAGTCACATTGTCAAAAGGCCATTCATGTACTTATACGAATGGAGGTAATATACATGAAATACAAGATTCAATTAGACACGTCCAACCAACTCTTCATCGCGATCGACCTCAGTGACCAGAAACACACTGCCACCGGTCGAACCATCGAGCAGGCGGTCGCACACCTGAACAATTGATGCCTTGTGCCAAAGCAAACGCCCGGTTCACAAAATTGGCTCTGCGTCAACTGGTGTTGAAGAATAATTTGATATTTTCTGGGAGTTCCTCTTTGGAGGGGCTCTTTTGTTATTTATGCGATAATCTGGTAGATCCGCTCGAAGAAGTGAGCTTGGTCTCTGAATCCATAGCACGATCGCTTGAGCGCTTTGATCTTGCGATTAATCCCTTCAAGTGGACCGTTGGAACGCCAACTGTCCGCTGCCGCCAGAATTCCAGCCTGGTTCGATTTGAGCGTGCGGATTGCGGTGTCCATTTCGGTTCCGGTTGACTCGTAGTGTTCAAGTAACTGCCACAACCGCCGCGGATTGTGGCCCATCAAGGCATCGTGAAGCGCTTGGTAGGTTTCGCATACTGTGGCCAACCGAGGGTTGGCGGTGAACGCCACATCTAGGGCGCCCTGTTCCGTGATATGCTCGTTCAGCCCACGCATGTATTTGGTGTGTATCGCGTCCGGTGCGGCCTTGTGGAAGAGCCGCCACTGATGTTTAAGAATACGGTAGACTCGGCTCGTTTTGTCGTCGAGCTGCTTAAGCGTTGCGACGCGCACAGTGTCCACCGCGTGACCGAGCAACTGAACGATATGGAAGCGATCGATGATGAGCTGGGCATTGGGGAAAACTTGGTGGATAAAAGCTTGGTAGGAGGCGTTCATGTCCATTGTGATGGTCTGAACGGCGGCGCGTTCTGCCGTGGAGTAGTTGGCAAGAAAGAAGTCCTTGATAGTCTTATTCAGACGGTCGCCAAGAAGCTTCACCAATCGATGGGTATCGCCATCAATACAGATGAAGGACATCATATTCTGAGTTGATCGAAACTCGTCAAAACATAGGTTGGTCGGCAACTCCGGGCGACTGCGATGGTGGAGATGGGACTTGAGTTCTCGTCGAACTGTCGCTGCAGAGATACCCGTATTTTTGGCAATCACTGCTTCGGGGAGGGACTGCCTGGCAAGCTGTAGGACTGTTTGCTTGATTGAGTGGGCAATCGTGTCATTGTAGGCCACAAGCGGTGTCTCTGCGGAACAGGTACGATGGCAGGCCGAGCAGAGCCAGCGCTGTTTGGAAAGCTCAAGAAGCGTTGGAAGTTGACTGAGTGATTGAATGCGGATGTGTGTCGCCTTATGACCGTTAGGTCGCAACGCGTCTTCACCACAGTGAGGACAAGTATCGCGGTGGTAAGTGAGATCACACGCAATGACGTGGTACTGAAGGCGCCGCTTGCCCCGGCCTCGGTAGCCGTCGTAAACTGCGGTTACATGAATGTTCTCGTATGGCAATCCCAGGACAGAGAGCGTAGAATCAAGGTTGGACATCACTAATACCTCGCTTTGTTTTAGGTTTGGTCGCTTGGAGCGAAGAACGGGTGCTAGATGGTGCCCTTTTATTTTGCGCTGTTATTGAAAAAAGGTCTACACTCTCGGCGTTGGAATTCTCCAACACCAGAAAGTGTAGACCCACAAAATTGTGAGCCGGGCGTTTTACTGTCTAATCGAACCGTTCTACGCTTCCTCGGCGCCTGGCGTGGAGGTGATGATCATCATCTTGCCGTCGAGTGTCCAGTCCTTGATCTGGTTCGGGATGATGAAGTGGCGACCCTTTTCGATTGGGTAGGTCTGCCCATCGGCCGTCAGGGTCCCGGACCCTTCTAGGACGGAGAACAGCGTGTAAGGTGCCGTTGCGTGCTGGGTCAGCTTGCCGTCGAGGTCGATCTTGTACACGGAGAAGAACTTGGAGATTGGCGCGGTGACGAAGGTCGTGATGGTCGCATCGTCCACCTTTTGGGTCGTGATGTTGAGCTTCGGGTCAACGCTCGGCACGGTGGTCGTGTCGATGCTCTGCTGCAGGTGCAGCTCGCGCTTGTTGCCTGCAGCGTCGGTGCGGTCGTAGTCGTACAGGCGGTAGGTCGTGTCCGAGCTCTGCTGGGTCTCAAGCACCATGATGCCCTTGTTCAGGGCGTGGATCGTCCCACTCGGCACGTACACGAAGTCGCCGGTCTTGACCGACACCTTGCGCAGCAGGTGCTCCCAGTCGCCCTTGTGGATCATGTCGGCGAGCTCCTCGCGCGTCTTGGCGTGGTGGCCGTAGATCAGGTAGGAGCCGGGTTCGGCGGAGATCACGTACCAGCACTCGGTCTTGCCGAGCTCGCCTTCGCGCTCGTGCGCGGCCGCGTAGGCGTCATCCGGGTGCACCTGAACGGACAGGCTGTCGTTGGCGTCCAGAATCTTGGTCAGCAGAGGAAAAACCTTGCCCTTTTGGTGGCCGAAGTACTCTTGGTGATCCCGCCACGCGACGTCGAGCGTGGTGCCGGCAAGCGGGCCGTTGGCGATCACGTCCGGGCCGTTCGGGTGCGCCGAGATGGCCCACAGTTCGCCGATCTGGCCATCTGGAATGTCGTAGCCGAAGTCGGTGGCCAGCTTGCGGCCGCCCCAGATCTTGTGGTGAAAGACAGGTTCGAGAAAAATAGGTTCAGTCAAAATACTTCCTCCTTGAAGGTGACGCGAGATTTAGACTTTTCATCCGCTTACATTCTAACATACCGCCCGGCTCAATGTTGCGCTTTCAGGAACGCGGCCACGAATTCGTCGCGGCGGTCGAGAAACGCCAGGTTGGGCCGCGGGTGCACTCGGTTGGTCAGCACGATCACCGACTGACGCAGCGCGGGCGCCAGCAGCCAAAACGTTCCGGTGAAGCCGGTGTGGTACAGCCAGGTGCGCCCGGCCGCGTCAGTTCGCAGGTCCCAGCCGAGGCTGCGGCCCAGGCCGTTGACCGTGTAGTCCTCGGCCAAGCGCGCGAAGCTCGCCGGCCACGCCGGGCTTTGCCGCGTGCCGAACGCGAACTCGGAAAAGCGCATCAGGTCCTCGAGGCTCGCAAACAGCCCGGCGGCCCCGCTGTGGCAGCCGAGCACCGCGCTTTTGGGGTCGTGCACCCGCCCCTGCCGCAGCCCGAACTCCGGGCTGTAGCTGGTTGGCACGCAGCGCTCGGGGTGCGGCGTGAAGGTCGCCTGAGGCAGGTCCAGCGGCCGCAGCACCCGGTGCGTGATCAGGGTCTGAATCGGCGCGAGATCCAGCCGCTCTAGCGCCCAACCGACCAGCAGCAGGTTGACGTCGCGGTACACCACCACTTGATCGACCTCGGGCGTCACCGAAAGCTGGGTCAAAAGCGCCTGGCGCAGCGCCGGTGCCGCTAGGTCGTCGCGGTGGGGAATGTAGCCCTCAAGCCCCGACGTGTGGGTCAGCGCCTGGCGGAAGGTCGTGGTGCCGGTGAACTCGGGCACAAGCGTCGCAATCGGCTGGTCAAGCGCCACCTTGCCGGCATCCAGCGCCTGCAGGAACAGCGTGGTGGTGCCGATCACCTTGGTCAACGACGCCAGATCGTACAAGGCGCCGGCGTGCAGCGGCGCCGGGTGCGGCGCCGTTTGCGCGTTCCCCAGCACCTGCAGGTCGGCCCGGCCGGCGTGCAGGTAGGCCGCCGACAGGCCCGGCGCGACCCCCGCCATTTTTTCCCTCAGCAGGCGCAGTGTATCCATTCAATCTCTTCCTCTCTACGGCCCGACCGAAAACCACATGGTCAGCCGGTTGGGCCCGGTCACCATCAGGTACTGGGCCGAATCAACGCGGCGCACCGGCCACTGGTGGCCGCGCACGTTGGCCTCAAGCGCCACCAGGGCTGCCGCGTTGGGCAGCACCAGGTTAACGTAGCGGCCGCCGGCGTGGACCTCGCGCCGCGCGCGGGCCTTGGGCGCCGCCTCCACGACGACGGAAAAATGTGCTGCGGCATCCCCGACGGTCAAAAAGGCGTGGTCCTCGGCCTGCTGCTGCGGAACCATCCCCAGGATGTCCCCGAGGTACGTTGCCGTCTCGGCCACCAGCCGCGTGCGCACCACCAGCTGCGCCAGCTCGACACGCTCCGGCCTCGCAAAGTGGACGCCGCGCGGCAGGCTCGGCGCCGGGATAGCCACCGTGGTCCCATCGGCGAAGTCGTAGGTGCGCGAGATTGCCCCGCTCAGCCCCGGGTCAAAGGCCAAACGGACCAGGTTGTGCTCCGGGTCCACGAAGCTGACCCCCAGCGCAAAGCCCGTCTCCCACCAAGACAGCGCCACCCCGTGCGCCGCAAGCCGCGCGGCGACGGCCATCAGGGCGTTGCGGGTCGGCAGGTTCAGGCCGAAGCCCGACAGCCCGGCCGGCGGCGTCTTGAGCAGCCGGCCGCCGCCTTCGATCATCGCCAGCACGTGCCGCCGACCGTTGCCGAGCAGCGCCTGGTGCGCGTCCTTTTTGAGCAGCGTCAGCCCCAGCGTGTCCTGGTACCACGCCACCATCTGCGCCATGTTCTGCACGCGCACGCCGACGAAGCCTAGGCGCGTGCGCCGGTCCAAGACAAAACGTTGCATCGCCACCACCTCGAGTCCGGTTCCCCCATCCCTAAGGATAAAACCGGCGGCGGCAAAAAGCGATTAATCTGCTCGCAGCGGCGCGGTGATGGCAAAGGCGTCAAGCGGCGCCGTGCCGTGCGCGGCCGCCTGGGCGGCCAGCGGCGGCAACAGCGCCCGAATGCGGGCGGCCGCGGCCGCAGGCAGCGCCGCCTGCGCCACCAGGTCCGGTGTGCCGGCGACCTCCCACTGTCCATCCTGCATGCCCGTGGTCGCAACCGTCGCGGTGGTCGGGGCAAACCCGAGCGCCGCAAGCGGCGCAGTCAGCTCCTCCGGCGTGATCAGTGTGCGGATGTTGGCCGCCCCGGCCGGCAGGGTGTTGGCGATGGCGGCCTGAATCAGGGCCGCCTGCAGGTGCGCGACCTGGGCGACATCGGCCACCACCAGCGACCAGTCGGCGATGGCGACCGCGTTGACCGCCGGGACCACCGCCTCCAGCAGCACGGTGAAGGCGGCAAGGCTTGGGAAGTACCAGCTGGCGTGCGCAATCACCAGCACGTCGAAGCTGCGCGGAGCAAGCGCGGCCCGGGTGACGTCGCAGCCGAGGTGGCAGCTGATGCGGGCGCCAAGCGGCCCGGCCGCCAACTTGGCCTGCGCCTCCCCGATGGTCACCGGCGCGCCGTAATCAGGGCTGGCAATGTCGTAGGCCTCGACGTGCCCGCTCGGCCCGACCGCCGCGGCCAGGGCCGCCGTCATGTCGCCCTGACCGCAGCCGACCTCAAGCACGCGGGCCCCGGGCCGGATGCCCCAGTGGGCGACCAGCCGCTGACGGTAGCGCGTCTGGGCCGGTTGAATCGAATCCTGCGGCGAAATGCCCATCGCCGCCACAATTTCTTCTGTATTCATGTCTGCCTCCTCGCACGGCTGGCCGTGCATGCCCAGTCTACCACAAGGCGGCGCGCCACCCCAGGACCCGAGGCGCGGACCCGACTAGCGACGCTTTGGCACTCGGGGGCATAGTGCGCCCCAAGTACCGTTGCTAGGCTACTCGACCCGCTAAGTGCGTCGGCTTTCGCCCTGGGCACAAAAACAAGGACGTGCCGCAGCACGCCCTTGTCGCTTGAAAATGATTAGATCGCCACGTTGCCGGAGAACTGGCTGTTGTAAAGATCGGCGTAAAAGCCGTTCTTGGCCATCAGCTGGTCGTGGTTGCCGGTTTCGACAATCGACCCGTGGTTCATCACGATGATGTTGTCCGCGTCGCGGATGGTGCTCAGACGGTGCGCGACGACGAAGCTGGTGCGGTCCTTCAGCAGGCGACTCATCGCGTGCTGGATGTGGACCTCGGTGCGGGTGTCGACGGAGCTGGTCGCCTCGTCCAGAATCAGAATTTCGGGATCGGCGACGAAGGCCCGGGCGATTGTCAAAAGCTGACGCTGGCCTTGGGAGATGTTTGAGGCTTCCTCGTTCAGGACGGTGTCGTAGCCCTTAGGCAGCTGGCGGACGAAGTTGTCCACGTGCGCGGCCTTGGCGGCGGCCAGGATCTGGTCGTCGGTGGCGTCCTCGCGCCCGTACTTCAGGTTGTCCCAGATGGTGCCGGTGAACAGCCAGGTGTCCTGGAGCACCATCGCAAAGTGGCTGCGCAGGTCCTCACGGCTCATGTCGCGCGTGTCGACGCCGTCCAGGCGAATCGCGCCGCCCTTGACGTCGTAAAAGCGCTCCAGCATGTTGATCACGGTCGTTTTCCCGGCGCCGGTCGGGCCGACGATGGCGACCATCTGCCCCTCCTTGACGTCGAGGTTGTAGTCGGTCATCAGCAGGTCCGCGCCGTCGTAGCCGAACTTGACGTGGTCCATGGTCAGCTTGTTGTGGTCGTCTGGCACGGCCGGCATGCCGGACGGCTCGTCCGTCATGTCGGGTTCGTCCAGCACCTCAAAGACACGCTCCGCCGAGGCGATGGTGCTTTGAATGGTGTTGGCGAGGTTGGCCAGCTGCGAGATCGGCTGGGAGAACTGCTGGGTGTACTGCAGGAACGCCTGCACATCCCCCAGGCTGACCGTGCCGTTGGACACGGCCAGGCCGCCGAAAATGGCGACGAAGACGTAGCCGATGTTGTTGATGAAGGTCATCAGCGGCATGATGATGCCGGAGACGAACTGCGCCTTCCAGGCCGCGTCGTAGAACTTCTGGTTTTCCACCTCAAAGTTCTGCATGACCGTCTCTTCACGGTTGAAGGACTTGACGATCACCTGGCCGGCGTAGTTCTCCTCGACCTGGTCGTTCAAGAGCCCGAGGGCCTTTTGCTGACCGGCGAAGAACTTCTGCGACTTCGGCGCGACGATGCCGACCACCACCAAAGACAGCGGGATGGTGATCAGGGCGATCAGGGTCATCTTGCCCGAGATCGAGATCATCATCCACAGCGTCCCGATGAACGTGACGGTGCTGGTGACGATCTGCGTCAGGCTCTGCTGCAGGGTCGAGGCGATGTTATCCATGTCGTTGACCGCGCGTGACATCACGTCCCCGTTGGAGTGGGTGTCGTAGTAGTTGATCGGCACGGTTTTCATCTTGTGCTTGAGTTCCTTGCGCAGGTCGTAGACGGTGCGCTGGGAGATGCGGGTCATGATGAACTGCTGCAGGAAGGAGAACACCGCAGACGCCAGGTACATGAAGATGACGGTGATGATGATGCCCTTGATCTTGTCAAAATCGATTGGGAACTCGGCCATCTGGATGCCGGCCTTCTGCTGGGCGACACCCTTCATGTAACCCTTGAAGATCTCGGTGGTGACCTGACCCAGCACTTTCGGGGTGCGAATCTGGAAAATCGTCGCGGCGATGGCAAGAAGCAGCACCACCCCGATGCCGACGAGGCGGGACTTCATGTAGCCCAAAAGCCGCATGGTCGTGCCCCAGAAATTCTTCGGCTTTTCGACTAGGCCCATGCGCGGACCCGGGCCGTGGCCGCCACCCATGCGCTGCTGTGGCCGTTTCGTTTCTGCCATTAGTCCTCATCCCCTTCCCGAATCTGTGACTTGATGATCTCCTGATACGTGACGTTGGAAGCCTTCAGCTCGGCGTGGCTGCCGCGCCCGACCATCTTGCCGTCCTCGAGCACCACGATGGTGTCCGCGTCGGCGACAGTGGAGACGCGCTGGCCGACGATGACAACGACGCGGTTGGAAATCTTCTCGTCGTCCTTCAGCGCCTGGCGCAGCATCGCGTCGGTCTTGAAGTCAAGCGCCGAGAACGAGTCGTCGAACACGTAGACGCTGGCGTCCTTGACCAGCGCACGGGCAATTGCCAGCCGCTGCTTTTGGCCGCCGGAGAAGTTGCCGCCGCCCTGCTCGACGTGGTAGTCCAGGCCTTCCGGGTTCTCTTCGATAAAGTCCTTGGCCTGGGCGATCTCAAGCGCGTGCCAGATCTCGTCGTCCGTCGCGTCCTCGTTGCCGTACTTCATGTTGTCGCGCACGGTGCCGGTGAACAGGTTGGCCTTTTGCGGCACGAAGGCGACCGCGTCGTGCAGCGCCTTGAGGTCAAGGTCGCGCACGTTCACGCCGTCAACTTTGACCGCCCCGGCCTCCACGTCGTAAAAGCGCGGAATCAGGTTGACCAAGGTCGACTTACCGGAACCGGTGCCGCCGATGATGGCCAGCGTCTGGCCGGCGTGCATGTCAAAGTCGATGCCGGTCAGGGCCGGGTCCTCGGCGCCGTGGTAACGGAAGTCCACGTGGTCGAAGGTCAGGCTTGCGTGCTGTTGATCAAGCGGCGTCGGGTTGGCCGGCGTCTTGATGGTGGTGGTGAGGTTCAGCACCTCGTTGATGCGGGTCGCGGAGGCCTGCGCACGCGGGATGAACATCAGAATCATCGACAGCATCATGAAGCTCATCAGAATCTGCATCGCGTAGGTGATGAACGCGATCAGGTTCCCGGTTTCAAGCGCCTGCTGCGCGATCAGGTGACCGCCCCACCAGTCGATGCCGATGTTGGTCCCCGACATGATCAGGGTCATCACCGGCATCGCCAGCGCCATGATCGAGAAGACCTTGACGGCGTTGTCGGTATAGTCCTTGTTGGCGTCGTCGAAGCGTTCCTGCTCGAAGTCGTCCTGGCGGAAGGCCCGGATGACGCGGACGCCGGTCAGACCCTCGCGGAAGACCAGGTTGATCTTATCCGTTTTCTCCTGCATCTTGCGGAACAGCGGCACGGCGAAGACCATCATGATGCCGATGAACACCATCATAATCGGGATGACGATCAGGAAGATCATCGTCAGCGTGTGGTTCTTCTGGTAGGCCAGAAAACTTGCCCCGACCAGCATGATTGGCGCCATGATCATCATGCGCAGGATCATCACCCACACGTTTTGAATCTGCGTGACGTCGTTGGTGGTGCGGGTGATCAGGGAGCTGGTGCCGACCTGATCCATCTCGTCGTGGGAGAAGTTAATCACCTTGCGGTAGATGTCCGAGCGGATGCGCTGCCCGAGCTTCTGGGACACCTTGGCGGCCAGAAAAACGTTGCAGACACTGGCGACAACGGAGATCACCGCGCAGCCGATCATCTTGAAGCCGGCGTGCCAGATGTAGTCGGTGTCGCCGAGCGCGACGCCTTTGTTGACGATGTCGGCGGTCAGGTTCGGCAGGTACAGGCTTGCGACCACCTGCACGATCATGAACAAGACCGCGCCGAGGATGGCCCACGCCGAAGCGCGACCCTTTGCTAACTTAAACATTCGTTGCCTCCTTAGGTGCGACCACCCCGTACTGAATCCAGTTCAGCAGCTGGGCCAGCCGGGACTTGACCTCGCCGATCGGCAGGACCTCCCCCGCCGCCCGGTGGTTGTAATAATGGCCGATGGTCTGCATGAACAACCCCATCACCTGCCGAATCAGCATCCGCAGGTCATCGTCCGAGTCCACGCGCAGCGGCGTGCGGTCGATGTTTTCGACCAGAAACTGGGTCAGCTGGCCGTGCGGCGGCTTCTTCGGCCCCGGCGACAGCTTGGACACCGAGTGGAAGTCCATGTACATGAAGACGTTGGCGTAAAAATCGGCGTGCGGCCCCTGGACGATGGTGTCGATCAGGCGGTCGAACATCTCGGCCATCGCGGCGAAGAAGTCGCCGTGCTGGTCAATCACCGTCTGGCGCATCATCTGCTCGGTGTTTTGGCGCATGCGCTCGAGCAGGTAGAAGAAGACGTCGGCCTTGTCGTCGAAGTATTGATAAAAGCTGCCGCGCGGAATCCCGGCGTCCTTAATGATGTTCGAGATGCTGGCGTCGGCGAACGGCGCGCGGGCGAATTCCGCGTACGCGGCCTTGATCAGGCGCATCCGCTTCTCGTCCGCAAGCCGAAAGAATGTTGGCTTTGGCATGAGGCACTCCTTTCCATGTGTGTGCGCCTGCCGCGCAAAAGGCGTTCGACAGGCGAATGACGGCGCCGCCACGCGGCGACACACTGTCATGTGACAAGATGTCATTATACACCGATGAAAGAATCAGGCAAGCGTCTCGAGGCGGATTCACAGTTTTTTCACAATTTAGAACCCAGGGCGGAGCTGGGCGCACTTAGGCAACCGGCTAGCGTAAGGTAACGCGTTGGGCCGCACTTTGCCCGATGCGTTACCTTAGCTGGACGCGTTGCCGTTGCCCCGCGGAGCCCAACGACTTGACCGCGTCAAAAAGGGTACCGGCAGCTTGCCGGCACCCTTTCACGTTTAGTCTGTTGGCTCGGGCGTCTGGTCGGATAGCGCGAGCAGGCTGCGCCGGGCGGTCAGGTTGACCCCCAGCACCTGCCAGTCGTCGCCGGTCACATCGACGCGGGTCACGCTGGTGTTTTTCAGCAGCGTGGTCGGCAGCTTCGCGGGCGCGAGCTGGTAGACCAGGGCGCTGAGCACCACGCCGTGCGCGACGATCAGCACGTTGGCGCCGTCCGCAATGTCGGCGACCAACCCGCGTACCGTGGTGGTCACCCGGTCGCACAGTGCCGGCAGGCTCTCGGCCTGGCCGGTCGAGTCCATGCGCTGGAAATTGCGAATCAGCTGCGGGAATTTTTGCCCGCCGGTCCAGACTCGGGCCATGGTCGCCGCACCGTAGCGGCGCAGCGAGGCCGTGATCAGGCCCCAGTTGGAGACGCCCTCGAGCCCGCCGAAGTAGTACTCGCGCAGGCCGGTCAGCTGCTCCAGGCGCGGCGGATTGGGGTGCGCGGCCAGAATACGGTTGGCCGTGGTCACGGCGCGTTGGCGATCCGAGCTGAAGGCCGCGTCAAAGCGGATCGGCGCGAGCAGCTCACCGAGCCGGTCGGCCTGCCCCAACCCCTTGGCCGTCAGCGGCGCGTCGGTGAAGCCCTGAAGCCGCTGCGCCTTATTCATTGCGGTTTCGCCGTGTCTCACAAGGTATAGATGAACTGTCATCGCACTGTCCCCTCCTGTACTTTCATATGCTTTCATGGTAACATATTGGCCGAATATCAAACAGGGACCTAAGTCGGAGGTGGCTGCATGAAAATCGCAGAGATGGTCTTAACATATTTACATTCACACCCAGAGAACCGCCGCGACATCGCCCAAGGCTACCAGAACGTGGTGGCCTTCGCCCTGCCCGACAACGTGCTTTTTCCCTACGGCGCCGAGGTCTTCCCGGCCGACCAGCTCAACGCGTTTCGCGTCCCCGATGAATTTCTCACCGAGCAGGCGAACCTCGTGGCCTGGCTGGGCAGCAAGCTCGATCCCGACGAGCCGCCGGTGCCCACCGAGCTGTGGCTCACGCTGAGTCACGTGACGGCCGCTAGCGAGCTGTACATCGAGGCCTCCTTTGAATAAGCGCACCCGCGCCTTGGTTCAAAAGGCGATTCAGGCCGGCATTCTGGCCTTCCTGCTGTACCTGTCGAGCTACGCCTTCCACTGGCCGTGGCTCCTGTTCGGGGTCCTCGGCACGGTGGTGTACGGTGCGCTGTGCCTGGGCTACGCGGTTTTTTGGTGGTGGCTGAGTAGGCGCTGACTGCGGTCGGCGCTTTTTTTGTATTCCAGGGCGGAGAAACACGGGCTTAGCAGATCGACTAGCCTAGCTCGGATACTTGGGCCGCACTTTGGCCCGAGTGACTTGGCGTAGCAAGACGCACCGGCGTTGCCCCGCGGAACCCGACGACCAGGGCGGAGAAGCACGGGCTTAGCAGATCGACTAAGGCCGTGCCCCTACCGCTTCCGCCGTTTTCTGCGCTTGGTCGCGGTTCGTGGCCGCGGTGTAGTCGGCGCCGCTTGAGGCTGCGGCTCGGCCGGCTTTTTCCGCGCCCCGTGCCGCAGCGCATCCACCACCAGCGCCACGAAGACCAGCGCCACCAGTCCCTGCGCCCACCAGGCGTTCAGCCAAGAGCGGCCTAGCCACGCGCCCAACAGCAGCACCAGCATCAGCACCTGATCAATGGCCTGCCGCCGCAGCGCCGTTTTACTCAATTCCCGCATCGTCATCCCTCCCGTGTCCATGCTATCACGTTGCTTCGCATCGCGACACCAATTGCGCTACACTTGAGGTAGCGTTCTCACCGTCACGCACAGGAGGAAAAAACATGAAGCACGTCTGGCGTCAAGCCGAGAAGAACCTGTACCTGCCCAAGGACATCGCGCTAATTGATGTTCCCGCCGCGCCCTACGTCACGCTGGACGGCACCGGCGACCCGAACACCCCTGCCTTTGGCGCGAAGATCCAGGCGCTGTACACCATCAGCTACGCGATTCGCAACCTGCTGAAGGCAGAAGCCGATTACACCGTCTACCCGCTGGAGGGCCTGTGGACCACCCCCGCCGCGCCGCAGCCGGGCGCGCTGAACAAGACGGAGCTGATCTACCGGATCGGCATCCGCCAGCCGGAGCGCGCCACGCCCGAGATTTTCCAGACCGCAATGGCCGCAGCGGCCAAAAAGGGCCTGCCCGAGCTGGCCGCGGTGCGCCTGAGCAAACAGCACGACGGCCTGTGCTTGCAGGCAATCCACGTCGGACCATTCGACACCGAGGGTGAGACCTTCGCCAAGCTGGAGGCCGAGGCCGCCGCCCGCGGACTGAGGCTGCGAGAGCTTGACGGCTACCACCACCGCGAAATCTACCTGTCGGACTTTCGCCGCGTCGCTCCTGCCGCGACGAAAACGCTGCTGCGTCTCGGCGTGGCGGAGGCGGCCTCATGCTAGCGGCGGGGATCATGTCCGGCACGTCGCTTGACGGCATCGACGTCGCACTGGTCGACATCACTGGGGCGGCGGAGGAGACGCAGGTGGCGCTGAAATTTTTCGCCACCTACCCGATCGACCCGGCGCTCCGGGCCAAGATTCAGGCCAACCTGGCTAATGAGACGAGCACGGTCGAGGCGCTGACCAGCCTGGACTTCGCGCTGGGTGAGGCCTTCGCCGCGGCGGTCGTTCAAGCCTGCCGGTCGTTCGGCATCGCGTCGCGCGACCTCGGCTTCGTCGCCTCGCACGGCCAAACCCTTTACCACCTGCCCAAGCCGCCGGCCGGAGAGGTCGCCTCGACGCTGCAGCTGGGCAACGCCAGCGTCATCTGTGAGCGGACCCAGACCACCGTGGTCGCCAACTTCCGGGAGCGCGACATGGCGGTCGGCGGCCAGGGCGCCCCGATTGTGCCGTACTCCGAGTACGTCCTGTACCGCAGCACCACCAGCACCCGCATCCTCCAAAACATCGGCGGCATCGGCAACGCGACCGTGATTCCGCGCAACGCGACGCTGGATCGGCTCACCGCCTTCGACACCGGCCCGGGAAACATGGTGATCGACGAGCTATGCCGGCGCTTTTACCACGAGGAGTACGACAAGAACGGCGCGCACGCCGCGGCGGGCCACGTCAACCAGGCGGTGCTCGATGCGCTGCTGGCCCACCCCTACTTCGCGCGGCGCCCACCCAAAACGACCGGGCGCGAGCTGTTCGGCGCGCAGTACGTCGACGAGCTGTTGGCGACACACCACCTGACCCCCGACGACTGGATCGCCACGGCCACCGCGCTGACCGCCCAGACCATCGCCGATGCCGTGCGTCCCTTCGCCATCGGCCCCACCGAGCTGATTGTCGGCGGCGGTGGCGGCTACAACCCCACGCTGATGGCGGCGATCCGCGCCGCCCTGCCGGAGGCGACCGTGCGCACCCAGGAGGACTTGGGCCAGCGCGCGGACGCCAAGGAGGCCGTGGCGATGGTCGTGCTGGGCAACCAGACCCTCCACCACCTGCCGAGCAACGTGCCAAGCGCCACCGGGGCCAGCCGCCCCGTGATTCTGGGCAGCGTCACCTACTACGATTGATCAGCCAAAACGCCGCTGGGACCCAGCGGCGTTTTGAGTTGGCCGGTTTGCCGGCGTCCGACAAGAAGGACACGTTGAATGTCGCCAAGCCCGGCGCCGGCGCGTATACTGGTCGCGGAGGTGTTAACGATGCATGAAATTCCCCAGACACTTGACGCGGCGAAGGCCCTGGCCGCAAAATCCGCCGGCTCGGCGCACCCGCTGAGCCTCGACACTGTGATTCGACTCGGCCTGCAGAACTGGCTTCAGGAGCTGTGCGACGAGGCCTTCGAGGGCGGCTACCTGACCGTCACGCTCGACGACCGCGGCCTCACTGTGATCGGCATCACCGGCGCGGTGGCATACGCCGAGCCCGATTTTCAGCCGGCGCCCCAGGTTGCCGCGTTCAAGGCAGACGCCCACGCGACGCTGCTGCGCCTGCAGACCAAGGTGCGCCAGCTGGTCGACTCCGGCAAGCTTCAGGGCTAGTAAGCAGATTTCTGGTCAAATCTTCGGTCGCGGTCTACACTGCGGGTATAGGAGGTGTTACCATGACCAGCTTACCCCGCCGTGACCCAAGCACCGACCCACTTTTGACCCCGGAAAATTCGGCTCTGCTGGTGATCGACTACCAGCCCACCCAGATTGAATCGATCCAGTCGATGCCCCACCCGCAGCTTTTGCAAAACGTGGCGCTGACCATCCGCCTCGCGCGGCTCTACGAGGTGCCCATCGTGCTGTCCACCGTCAACGTCGCCACCGGCCGCAACCAAGACACCGTCCCCGCACTGCGCCGCCTGATGCCCGACGTGCCGAGCCTCGACCGTACCAGCATCAACGCGTGGCAGGACCGCGAGTTCCTGGCCGCGGTCCACGACCTCGGCCGTCCGCACCTCGTGATGGCCGCCCTGTGGACCGAGGCCTGCCTGACCTTCCCGGCGCTCGACGCGCTGCGCGAGGGCTACCAGGTCCACCCGGTGGTCGATGCCGTGGGCGGCACGTCGACCCTCGCCCACGACACCGCGCTGGCGCGCCTGGGCCAGGCCGGCGCCGGCCTGATCACCAACGCGCAGCTGGCCTGCGAGTGGCAGCGCGACTGGAACCGCACCGCAACCGTGCCCGAGTTCGTCGACCTGCTGGCAGCGGCGGGCGACTTCGTGAAGCTGGACTAAACCCAGAGCGGCGCAAGGCGCTCTTAGCGGGACGCAGCCTTTGTGTCCCGCGTTTTTGTGCGTCCCCCCGCCCGCGACTTGCAATCCGCCGCTTTGAGCGCGTAGAATACGGGCAACACCACGAAAGAGGCTACTATGACAAAACTCAAAACGCGGCTGGACGCGTTCTCGGATGCGATCATCGCCATCATCATCACCATCATGGTGATGAACATTCCACCGGTGCTGCACGACTCGGTGTCGGGCTACCTGCAGCTGGGCAAGAGCGTGGGCATCTACCTGATCTCATTTCTCTTCATCGCCAACATCTGGTACCAGCACGCCACCGCCTTCGCCGAGATCGACCGGGTGACCTACCGCCTGCTTTTGCTCGACCTGCTGTTCCTCGGGCCGCTCGCGCTGATGCCGCTGCTGACCAAGATGATGGCGCTGAACACCACGCGCTGGACCGTCATGCTGTACGGCGCGCTGCAGCTTTTGGTCAACTGGCTTTTCCGCTGGCTGGCCAAGTCGATCATCCACCTGCAGTACACCGACCGCTCCGAGATGCGCAAGGTCTACACCAAAATCTACGGCGACAACAACCTGCTGCTCAGTGCCTGGAGCCTGGTCGCCCTGGTCGCCGCGTACTTTTGGCCAGAGGCGGCGATGTTTTTCTACCTCGCCTACCCGATTCTGATGTTCGTGTTGAGCGCCCAGGCCCGCCAGCAGTTCTGCGAGGCGGAAAGCCTGCCGGAGGACCAGCAAAAAGAGTACGAGCACCTCACCGCCCTGCAGCGCCGCGACTTTCAAAAGGCGCACCAGGAGATTCTGGCCGACACCAGCGAACTGCCCGTCGGCTGGGCGCAGTGGCTGGACTCCAACGTCGACCCACGGCGCCGCCAGCAGCTGCGCAACCGCTACCTGCACGCGACACCGGAGCAGAAGGCGAAAATGGCCTTTTGGCTGCAGCAGGCGCACCGCGCCGGCCACGGCAGGCAGGACCGCGGCCGCAACCAGGACTGATGACCAGCGCGTAGACGACAACATCCCCGTCAACCGAGAGATTCGGTTGACGGGGATGTTTGCGTCCGTCGGGCGGTTGCGTGGCAATCAGCCCTGGGTCGAATTGTGCGACTTGCCCGGTGCGGCGTCCGGCATCGCGTCCAGCGCGGCCATGTCCCCATCCGAGATGGTGAAGTCAAGCTTGGTGTTGGCCACGATGTGCGCCTCGCTGGTCGCCTTTGGCAGCGGCAGCGCACCCTTTTGCAGGACGTAGCGCAGGGCCAGCTGCGAGGTGGAAACGTCGTAGTGGGCCGCGATGGCCGCGACGTCCTGGTTGTCGAGCAGGCCGCCGGTGGCCAGCGGCGAGTAGGCCTCAATCAGGATGCCGTGCGCCGCCGCGAAGCTGGAAATCTTCGGCTCCGTGAAGCCGATGTAGTACTGGATCTGGTCGACCGCCGGCACCACGGTGGTAGTTGCCAGCAGGTTCTCAAGGTCGTGGGCGTCGAAGTTGGATACCCCGATGGCCCGCGCGGCCCCGGACTCGTAAATCTCCTCGAGCTGCTGCCAGACGGCGGTGTTTTCCTTGTCGTAGCGGGTACCGGCCTCGCGCCACGGCCACGGCGCGTGGATCAGGTAGAGGTCGAGGTAGTCCAGCCCGAGGTTGGCCAGCGTCTGATCGAAGTAGTCGCGCACCTCACGCGCGTCCTTGACCTCGGCGGGCAGCTTCGAGGTCACGAAAATCTCGTTGCGGGGCACGCCGGAATCCTTGATGGCGCGCCCGACACTCTTCTCGTTGCCGTACACGTACGCGGTGTCGATGTGGCGGTAGCCGGTCTTCAGGGCGGTCAGGACCGCCTGGTACGCGACGTCGCCGTCCGGAATCTGCCAGGTGCCAAAGCCCACCTGTGGGATCAAAATATCGTTGTTCAGCTTGATAGTCTTAGTTAACACTGTCATTTTGTCACCCCTTTTGCCACCATTGTAACGCAACTCGGGCGCAAAGTTCACGCCTGAAGCGCACGGTAAAGCGGCGCCAGCGCGGCCACGCGGTCCTGAATGTCGGCCCAAAGCTCGTCGGGCTGGGCGAACAGCGCGCCGTCTCGGCGGTAGGTCTGGCCGATCAAAAATTCGCCCTTGGCCGTGGCGGTGAAGCCCGCGGCCACCCGGTCGAAGTTCGCGGCGGTCAGCGGCATGACTTCCTTGCTGGTGTGATCGCGGCCGAGCTCGAATGGGCCCGGCAACGCGAGTGCCAAGTCGCGCACGCGTGTCGGGTCGGGCACCGGCTCGTGCGCCTTGCTTTCGGTCAAAAGCGCGACCCACAGGAACAGCCGGTCGTCCCACAGCCCAAGCTCCAGGTGCGGCAGCATTTTGTACCCGCGCGGGCTGGCCGAAAGCGCCAGCCACGTGTCCGGCGGCGGATTCTTGTGCCGGCGCAGGTGGCGCGCCAGGTGCAGCGTCTGCGCCGGTCCGCCCGCCGCCTCAAGTGTCGCAGCCAGCACGGGCCCGGCCACCGAAAACTTGGGGTCGAGCCGGGTGCGAATCAGGTTCAGCCGCCCGGCAAGCGTCGGGTCGGCGAACACGGCGAAATCATCGCGATCAAACAAGTTCTCACGTCCTTATGCTAAACTAAGAGTAAATGCCGATGGAGGTAATCATGACAGACAACGAAGACGTTCAGTCCCGCCTGACCCAGAGCATGACGGGCACCCCGCAGACCAACCCGGACGAGCGCCGCCACTACCTGGGCTCCCTGCGCGAGCGGGCCTACCTGCTCGTGACCAACACCCAGGTGCGCGACGCCCACGCCCTGCCGGCGGTGAAAAAGGCGCTGGCCGAAACCAACGGCCAGGACGGCTACATCCTGCTGATCAACGGCAAGCTGGGCCCGAGCACCACCGCCCCGTTCATGGGCGCGGCCACCGCGCTGGACTACCCCTTCCGCCTAGTCAACAACGACCAGGCCGACCTGACGCCCAACGGCTGCGCGGTACTGGTCACCGCAAGCGTCGCCATCAACAAGCCGGACATCGGCCTGCCTTCAGCCCCCAAGGCCCCGGAGGAGAAGCCGAGCCTGTTCGACAGGTTGTTCCACTAAAAAGTCGCCAAGGCGACTTTTTTTCTTTGCCAAACAGTGCGACGCGGTGCCGCACCCGCCTCGGCGGGTCACTCCGCGTCAAACAGCGCCGCCACCAGCGGCGTGGCCAGGTCGACGCCGGCCCCCATCTCGGGGTTGGCGTGCACGGCAAGCCGCGGTGCCGGGGTCACCGCCAGCACCCGCGCGGCGTCAGGGTGGTCCGGGGTCGGCGCGAGGTAGAGGTTGGGGATCGCGATGTCGACGCCGGCCAGCGGCGCGTGCACCGCTTGGGCCGCCGCGATGGCCAGCTGCTTGTAGCCGTCGTCGATTTCATCGGTCACGGCCACGCCGCGCCCGCCGGTGCTCAGGTTGCTGTTGAAGCGCAGGAACACCGAGTGGCCGCGCAGCGGCACGTCCGCCGGCGTTTTGCCCTGGCTGGCCAGCACGGCGCGCGCCGCGTCGTCGATGGTCAAGCCGCGGGCGGCGGCCAGTGCTTCGATGGTGCGGCGGCCGTCGCCGACCACGCCGGCCGGCTCGCACTCGAGCACGGCCAGCACCGCCCCGTTCAGCACGAAGAAGCGGTAGCTGTTGCCCGGCACGAACAGCTCGACCAGCACCGGTCCGAAGGCGTTGGCCGCGGTGACCGCGGCGGCGAAGGCCTCCCGCGTCGGCGGCAGCATGAACACGGTCACGCCCGCGCCGTGGTGGCCGTTGTTGGGCTTGACCACCAGGCTCTTGGCGCTCAGCCCCGCGTCGAAGGCGGCAAGCGCCGCGTCCAGGGTGGTGAAAAGCGCGGCCCGGGGCACCGCAATGCCCGCCGCACCCAGCAGCGTTTTTTGCGCCTGCTTGCTGTCGCCGGTGGCCGCCGCGGCCGCCGAGTTCAGCTGCGTCACCCGCCCGCGCGCCACCAAGCGCTCGCGGGCCCCGTCACGCAGCGCCACCAGCTCGGCGGTGCGGTCCAGCACCTGCACGTGCAGGCCGGCCGCGTACGCGGCGGCCATCATGAGCTGCGTGTCCGCCCCAAGGTCTGCGAGCCCCGGCAGCGGCCGCGTCGCCCGGGCCACCGCCGCCGGTAACGCAGTGGCCGCGGTCAGCTTCGGCGCGGCAAGTCGCGTCAGCCACTCACCGCGCGGCGCCTGCATCGCCTGCCACACCGCGGTGTTGAGCCAGTCCAGCGTCGCTGGGGCGATGCCGGCGGGATCGGCGGTCGCCGGCAGGTCAACCACCGCAAGCGCCGTCACGGTGGTCACCGCCTCCGCCGTCGCCTGCGCCAGCCCGAGGCGCACGCCGGTCGGCGCGCGCAGCACGGAAGCCAGCGTCTGGCCCTGGGTGGCGAGTTCCGCCACCCACTGCTTGTACAGCGTGTTGCGAAACGCGACGTAGCCCGGGTCCTTTCTGAACGTCATGGCCGAATACAGCCGACCAAACAGCGTCTCGGGCAGCGTCAGGCGCACCGTCACCGTGCCGGGGCCGGTCAGCTGCGGCTCCTGCAGCGTGCCCAGAAGCGCCGCCAGCTGATCGGTCGCCTCGCGCGCGGACGCGAACGCGTCGGTCGTCACGCGCACCGTTTTGGCCGCCTGCGTCACGTACGCGCCGGTGCGGCCGACGCGACCCGCGAACGTCGCGACCAGCTGGAACTGCGTCTGGTCCTGCAGCGCGGTCAGCTTCAGTGCCTGAATGGTTTCACCTAGTGTCGTCATGGTCTCCCCCTTGTCATCTTCTCTTACTTTACCACGTACGCTATACTGAAGGCGAAAGGACGTGGCAAAATGCAACAACCTCTGGCGTACCGCATGCGCCCCCAGAACCTGGACGAGGTCGTCGGCCAGCAGCACCTGGTCGGCCAAGACCAGATCATCCGGCGCATGGTGGCGGCCCACCGCCTCAGCTCGATGATTCTGTACGGGCCGCCCGGCACCGGCAAGACCAGCATCGCAAGCGCCATCGCCGGTGCGACCAAGTACGCGTTTCGGATGCTCAACGCGGCCACCGACACCAAGAAGGACCTGCAGATTGTGGCCGAGGAGGCGAAGATGTCCGGCACGGTGATCCTGCTGCTCGACGAGATTCACCGGCTGGACAAAACCAAGCAGGACTTCCTGCTGCCGCACCTCGAATCCGGCCGCATCGTGCTGATCGGCGCGACCACCGAGAACCCGTACATGAGCATACTCCCGGCGATCCGCTCGCGCAGCCAGATTTTCCAGGTGTTCCCCCTCACGCCGCAGGACATCGGCAAGGCCGTCGACCGGGCGCTGGCGGATGCCGACCGCGGGCTGGGCAAGTACCCCGTTGACCTCACCGCTTCCGGCCGCGACTACCTGCTGTCGGCGACCAACGGCGACCTGCGCGCCGCGCTCAACGCGCTGGAGCTGGCCACCCTGTCGACGCCCGAGGTCGCCGGGCGCATCACCCTGGACGACACGGTCATGCACCAGTCGCTGCAGCAGCGCGCCATCGCCGGTGACGCGGACGGCGACGCGCACTACGACCTGATCTCCGCCTTCCAAAAATCGATCCGCGGTTCGGACGTCGACGCCGCGCTGCACTACCTAGCCCGCCTGATCGTGATCGGCGACCTGCCGTCCATCCTGCGCCGCCTGTTGGTCATCGCCTACGAGGACGTCGGGCTGGCCAACCCGCAGACGGCCAGCCGCACCCTGACGGCGATTCAGTCCGCCGAGCGGCTGGGGCTGCCGGAAGGCCGCATCCCCCTGGCCAACGCCGTGATCGATCTGTGCCTGGCGCCCAAAAGCAACACCGCCATCGCGGCCATCGACGCGGCCATCGCGGACGTGCAGGCCGGCAAGTCCGGCAGCATCCCCGACGACCTGCGCGACGCCCACTACAAGGGCGCCGCGGCCCTGGGTCACGGCGTTCACTACAAGCTTCCCCACGACTACCCCAACGGCTTCGTCAAGCAGCAGTACCTGCCGGATAAGCTGCGTGGGCGACACTACTACCAGCCCAAGCAGACCGGCAAGTACGAGGCGGCGCTGGCGCAACGGCTGGCCCAGCTTCGCCAGTGGCAGCAATAGCGGTTACAACCGCGCCAGATCAATCTTTGAAGGCGCTGATTCTTGCCATTTTGCCCGGACAGTGCTACGATAAGTGCATGGAAGATTCCTAAGATGTGCGCGCTTTCCTGTTATCAGTTGACCGAACAGTTTCGAGACCTTGGGACCGGAAGTGGCGCATACCGTGACGTTATCTCACTTAATGTCTAACGTGTGCGTCGTCTGGGCCCACTTGCTTAACAGCGGGTTTCAACGATTTGGAAAGAGAACGGCATCAATTTAGCCTTCCGTGGCCGGCTTCGCGCCGGTTTTTTTGTGTCCAGAGTGCAGCAAGGCGCTCTTAGCCGGCCGGCTAGCGTAGGCTTGGGGCTTGGACCGCACTTTGGCCCGAGCGCCAAGCCTAGCTAGATGAGCCGGCGTTGCCTTGCGTAGCTCGACGTCCAGAGCGAAGCGGGGTGCACTTAGGCCACCGGCCAGCGTAAGGCAAGTGCTTGGGCGCACTTTGCCCCGAGCGCTTGCCTTAGCTGGACGAGTGGCCGCTACCCCGCATAGCTCGACGATCAGAGCGAAGCTTGACGCCTGGCCGCCGCCCTTCCCCCACCGCGTGGCGGCGTGTACAATGAGGCTATCGAACCGGAAAGGATGACCGTCTTGATTACCGTTGTTTTTATCGTCTTTGCCCTCCTTCAGCTCGGGCTGGGCTACTACCTCCTGGCGCACCGGCGCGCCAACTTCCTGAACCTCGCTGAGGTGCCCGCCGCGCTTGGCCGCGAGCTGACCGGGTTTGCCGTCGGGTTCGGCGCCAGCGCCCTCGTCAGCCTGGTCGCCGCCTTCGTGTCGACCACCGTCTTGCAGCTGATCGCGCTGGTGCTGGCGGCCGTCATCGCGGGCCTGCTGGGGCTTCGCGTGCCGAAATACCTGCGCTAGAGACTGGCAGTGCGCACCTCAATCGAGTACAATAAAAGGAGAGAGGTGATTGACATGTTACAACAATACCAACACATTCTAGTCGCGATCGACGGGTCCTACGAGTCCGAGCTGGCCTTCCAAAAGGCCGTTGCAGTCGCCAAGCGCAACCACAGTGAACTGTTCTTGATTCACATTGTCGACACCCGCGCTTTCCAAAACGTGTCCAGCTTCGACTCCGCCATGGTCGAGCAGGTCACCGAAACCGCCAAGCAGACCATGGACGGCTACATCGACCAGGCCCACAAGGCGGGGCTAGAGAACGTTTCGTACAGCATCGAGTACGGCGCGCCCAAGACCATCATCGCCCGTGACATTCCCAAGGCCAAGAGCATCGATCTGATCATGATCGGCGCCACCGGGCTGAACGCCGTCGAGCGCCTTTTGATTGGGAGCGTGACCGAGTACGTCACGCGCAACGCCCTTTGCGACGTGCTCGTTGTGCGCACCGACCTCAACAACAAGCCGGCCCTGGCCTCCACCAAAAAGCCGAAGCCGCCAGTCAAATAACTCAACAAGTCAGGCCGCGGCCTGGCTTTTGTTCACCCAGAAAGAGGGATTCCCATGAGTATCTACGATTTCACCGCAACGCTTGAGGACGGCACCACCTACTCGCTGGCCAAGTACCGCGGCCGGCCAATGATCATCGTCAACACCGCCACCAAGTGCGGCTTCGCCCCGCAGTTCGAGTCGCTTGAGAAGCTGTACCAGACCTACAAGGACCAGGGGCTGATCGTCCTCGGCTTCCCGTCCGACCAGTTCCACCAGGAGCTTGACTCAAGCACTGCGGCGGCCGAGGCCTGCCGGACCACCTGGGGCGTCACCTTCCCGATGCACGAGCTCCTGAAGGTCAACGGCCCGGACACCGACCCGCTGTTCGCCTACCTCAAGCAGGCGGCGCCGGGCGCCATGGGCACCAGCGTGAAGTGGAACTTCACCAAGTTCCTGGTCGACAAGGCCGGCAACGTGGTCGCCCGCGTGGCGCCCAAGACCGACCCGCTCAAGATGGTGCCGGAGCTCGAGCGCGTCTTGGCCGAGTAGCACCGCAAGACGAGTCGTGCCCCTCAATGACACCGAAACACAAAACGGCGTGGCCCCAACCGGGGTCACGCCGTTCTCGTCTCCTTCAGGCGCTGATCGGATCGGCCTCGAGGGCCTCAATCAGCCGCGCGCTTTGCGTCACGCGGGCGAGCGCCAGGGCAATCTGGTAGGCTTGCGGAGCGGCGGCGTCGCCGATGCGCACCAGGGCGCGGGCGCGCAGCGCGTAGAACTCATCGAGCAGAAACAGGCTGTCGTTTTTCACCGCGCTGTCGATGCCGATCTTGACGTGCTGAAGCACCAGCTGGTCCTCGCCCAGCTCGTAGTAGATGCGCGCGACGTGCCAGTGAATCGTCAGTTCGATGTCGAGGTAGCGCCCCTCGGCCAGCGGCATCGTCTCCAGCAGCTGAAGCGCGGAGTCGATGTACACCCGGGCGCGCTCGGTGGTGCCCTTCTCGGCGTAGGCCAGCCCCAGCCCAAGCGTCGCCATGATCGCCGGCAGGTCCTTGAGCGTGGCGGCGAGCGGGTTCAGCACCCGCCCGAAGTAGTAGATCGCCTCGTCCTGGTTCTGAACCAAAAACAGCTGAACCATCCCCATCGCGTAGTAGTACCGGCGCTCGTCCTCCACCCTAAGCGACTTCGGACTCTTGATGGTCGCAAGCTTGGCGTCCGCCTGGGCGAAGTCGCCGTGGCGCACCAGGGTGTCGACCTGGGCCAGCGTACGCTGGACCCGCGTGCGATTCTCGACCACGATGTCCTCCAGGGTGATGCCCAGCCGGTCGATCAGCCGCAGCAGAATGTTCATGCTGGGCACCTTGTTGCGCTTCTCGATCAGGCTGATGGTGGCCTGCGTGCAGATCCCGTTGGCCAGCTCGGCCTGGGAGAGGCCCTTGAGCTTGCGGTAGTGACGGACCCGTTCCCCCAGGATCCGTAGGGCCGGTTGCGAATTTTTCATTGTCTAACACTCCTTTGGCGGCTCCCGCCGTGCCGGTGGTGCGGTCATTTCAATGTTTACCTGGATTATTCATAGAATTTCAAAAAAGCAGCGCAATCCCATGATTCACACGGGACTGCGCTGCTTTGGTGTTTCACCCATTGGGTGCGCCTATATGCTAAGGTTGAGTCGATGAAAACCATCACGAAAGCGAGGCTTCACACCATCTCAACTTTAACCAGCTTATCCCTGCAATGCAATACCAATGTGACTATGACCGCCGACGGCGGTCAACTTTCAAATGACGCCGGGCTCGTTTTGTTCCAAGAGTTTCTTCATCGTATCAACTTTAGGCAACTTGCCAATCAGTGCCTCAAGTTACCAGACCAACGACGATTCTGGAAGGCCTCGATGATCGACATCTTCTTGGAAAAATTGTTGCTCGACGTTGCCGGGTATTTACATGACAGTAGTGCCAATGACTGGCAACGTGATCCCGTACTGGCGGCCACCTTGGGTAGCTCTCGGCTAGTCTCACAGCCCTCACTTTCACGGTTTTTCAAGCGCCTTGAAGACGCCGACCTAGATGACTTTCGGAAGCTTATCTGGCAAGTAGCCGCCTTGGCTTTCCGTCTTAGTGGTCAATCCCGCTTCGTGCTGGATATAGACTCAACGCATTGTGATACTTTCGGTAATCAAGAACGGTCCGCCTTCAACGCTCACTATATGGCCTATGGATATCATCCTCAGGTTGTATTTGATCAAGAGTCCGGGTTGCTCTTAGACGCCTTGATGCGCCCTGGCAATGAGTACACCGGCAAGGAAGCCGATAAGTTCGTCGAGACAACTTTTTCGCGCCTATCGGCGCTCCCTCAAAGCACCAGCGTCATCATTCGAGGCGATTCGGGGTTTGCTGCGCCAAAATTTTACGAGATGTGCGACACACATGGCGTCGACTTTTTGGTTCGACTCAAGGCAAATTCAAAGCTTGGGAAGCTGGCAGAAACGGCCTTAGTGGATTGCCCTCCAAAATATGAAGAGAGCAAATGCGTCTACCACGAATTCAAGTATCAGGCCGCGTCATGGGGTAAAGCTCGCCGTGTTATCGTATGTTCTACTCATACGGCAGATGAGCTAGTTCCCTGGAACCACGCATTCGTAGTGACCAGCCTGGCCTCCGAGGCTCCAGAGACTTTGTTCAAGACCTATAGACAGCGGGGCAATGCTGAGAACCAAATTAAGGAGCTGAAATGCGGGTTTGGCTTTGACAAAACAGACAGCTCAACTTTTGCACGGAACACTGCACGAGCCTTGATCACCGGTATTGCCTATAACCTGGTTCAGCTCTTTAAACAGCTCTTTGTCTCGGAAGACCGTCGTTCAACCATCTCCTCGCTACGGTTCAGTCTCTTTCACATCGCCGGTAGGATTACTTGGCACGCCCGTCGTGTGGTGATTCATCTTGCTTCTAACTATGTTTACAAGAACTGGTTTAGTCGGCTCATGGACGAAGTCCATCAGTTGGCGACCTGAACTGAATAACTGAATAGGTCGTGCGTCGAGCCGAAACCTGGGTCGGTCTGTTCGTGGTGCATCGATCACCAACTTCTCCGCTCAGTCAGTATTCGCAACGCTCCAAACGTTGCTTTCAGACCGGCCAGATGCGATTTCATGTCCCAAATACCGAGGTGAATAATCCAGGTTCATAATGACCTCACATCATAGGCGTAAATCACTTTGTCTGTTTTAGGCGACGCGACCGAGATCTCCCGATACTGCTTGCTGACGGCCGGCCCATGTAGTTTTGACCACTTGACCGGCGCCAGCTTATCGATTTTTCTGAGCGCGATCTCATCTGACTGATTGAGTGCGAAGAGTGAATCGGATACCGGCTGCTGCCGAAGCTCTTTTTCTATCGTCAGCACGTTCCGATTCGTCATGCCCAAGATCGCCCGAACGACCTGCTGCTTATCATCGGAGTCCTTCAAGTTATCGAGCTGTCTTCTAAGTTGACTATAAGTGCTCCCGATCTTACCTTCATCATGTTTTGAATAGATGGCATGCAGATACTGCGTGTTAAACTCGTTGTCCGCCGCATCAGGCTCAGCTTGAATCAGTGCTTTAAGCTGATCTGCCACACGGATAATGTTCATATACAGCTGGTGCGACTGCTCCTGCATCGGCTCACTATACTGACGCACAACATCAAACGACTCCATTAACACTTCACCACCTTTACTAAGCGTTCAGAAA
Organism: Lacticaseibacillus kribbianus; assembly: GCF_020180945.1. Taxonomy (GTDB): domain Bacteria; phylum Bacillota; class Bacilli; order Lactobacillales; family Lactobacillaceae; genus Lacticaseibacillus; species Lacticaseibacillus kribbianus. The sequence continues at coordinate 1,252,484 of NZ_JAIPUL010000001.1, forward strand.
AAACGACCTGGTTTACAAATCAGCTGATCCAAAAATCAGGTTTGCTCATACCACCGTAAGTTTACCGGCTGCCGCTCAAATGTGTCAAGTAACCTGATTTTATTTTGCACAACCTTCGTGCTTGCGCCAATACGTGACCGCTACCCGCAGCACCCATTTCCTAGTCACCGCGCCTCACGCACACCGCCCCCTGGCCTCGACCGCGAACAAAATCGAACGATCACGTTTTTTGCAATCGTTCGATCTGTGACGAAAAAACCGCCCGCCCGGCGTCCTCACGATCGAGAACGCCAGGCGAGCGGCAAGCAGCGATCAGCGCTTCTTCTTCGCGTCGCTGCTGTAGTAGGCGTCGTAGTAGTAGCCGTAGCGCGTGTGACGCTCGGTTTCCGGGACGCGGGTCATGACAACGCCGATGATGTTGGCGTCGACCTTGGTCAGGAGGTCCTTGGCCTCTGCCACCATCGCCTTTTGCGCGATGCCGAACGGAGCGACCAGGATGGTCGCATCCGCGCGGGAGGCGACGATCTGGGCGTCGGTCACGGACAGGACCGGCGGCGCGTCCAGGATCACGAGGTCGAAGGCGCCGGTGACCGCCTGCAGCAGGCGCCCCATGCGCTTGCTGGCGAGCAGCTCGGACGGGTTCGGCGGGATCGGGCCGGACGGCAGGGCGAAGAGGTTCTCGACGCTGGTCTTCTGGCAGGCGCGCTGCAGCAGCTCGTTGTCCTCATCCCCCGTCAGCAGGTCGACCAGGCCGACGTTGTTCTGCAGGCCGAACGTCGCGTGGACGCTGGGGCGGCGCATGTCGGCGTCGATGATCAGCGTGCGGCGGCCCGCCTGCGCGAAGGTGACGGCGACGTTGCCGGAGACGGTGGACTTGCTTTCGCTCGGCCCGGCCGAGGTGAAGACCAGGGTGCGGATCGGGTCGTCGGCCTTGGCGTACTGGATGTTCGTGCGCAGCGTGCGGTACTCCTCGGAGACGCGGCTGGTCGGGTCGTAATCGGTGATCAGCGCGACCCCGTTGCGCAGGCTTTCGCTAGATAGGGTGTTCTTTCGTCTGAAAATCATCTTGTTCCCTCCTATCGCCGGCTGCGCGACTTGCGGCCCTGGATCTGACCGGTGCGGCTGGCCCCGAGCTTCATGTCCTGGGTGTCGATCTCGGAGATCGAGCCCAAGAGCGGCAGGTCCAGCGCGTCCTCAACGAAGGCCGGCTCCCGCACCGTTTTATCCGTCAGCTCGCGGATGAAGGCGACCAGGACGCCGAGCACGAGCCCGGCGAGCAGGCCCACGGCGATGTTGATCTTCGGGCGCGGGCTGACCGGCGCCTTCTCCAGCGTCCCTTCCGCCACGATCGACACGTTCTTGGCGTTGGCCATGATCGTTGTGATCTTGGTCTGGAACACCTTCACCACCTCGTTGGCGATGGCGCGCGCCAGGTACGGGTCCTTGGCCGTCGCGGTGACCTTGACCACCTGCGAGTTCTCGTTGTTCGACAGCGAGATCGCACTGGCCAGGTCATCCTGCGGCACGAAGCCGTTCTTGTGCAGGTTCTTCTTCACCTGGTTCAGCACCACGCTCTGGGTGATGATGTCCTTGTAGGTGTTGATCATCTGCAGGTCGGTCTGGATCTGGTTGTACTGCATCGCGCTGTCGCTGGTGCTCTTCTGGTTGACCAGCATCAGCGAGCTGGACTGGTACTGCGGGGTCATGACGAAATAGGTCGCCCCCGTCGCCAGGATGCCGCCCAGCCCCATCATGATCAGGATCAGCGCCAGGTGCTTCTTGAGGATCGCGAAGATCTGGCTCAGGTTGATTACGTCGTCGTCCATTAGGTTCCTCCAATTACGAATCTCACGTGTCTTGGGCCGCCCTGCGTCGCCGGCGGTCGGCTGGTGCGCGCTGACCGCCGGCGCCAGCGAGTGGCTAGTTGACCTTATCAGCGCCGGTGACGGTGTAGCCCGTCGCGTTGGTCGCCGTCCAGTCGAACTGCGGGTTGTTGGCGTTTTGCTTCGTCTCCTCGTTCTCCAGCGTCGCCTTGCTCAGGCCCATCTCGCCGCGCAGCTTGTCGGAGACGCGCTGCAGCTCCTTGGTCGAGGCGATCTGGTACGACGAGCCGTTCAGGTACGCGCCCACGCCTTGCAGCACATCCTGCTTGACCGTCGCGGCGGCCGGCTTGTAGTGCTGGTAGATGGCGATCATGTCGTCCAGGCTCATGCTGGTGCGCAGGTTGTCCTGCACTTGGGTCAAAAGCGTCTTGAAGTTCGCCAGCGTGTTCAGCGACGGCGCCGCCTTCAGGATCGCGGTGATCACCTGGCGCTGGCGCTCGGCGCGGCCGTAGTCGCCCTTGGGGTCCTCATAGCGCATGCGCACATAGGCCAGGGCCGCGGCGCCGGTGAGGTGCATGTCGCCCTTCGTGAACGTGTAGCCCGTGTTCTTGAAGTCGAACGGCACCGTCACGTTCACCCCGCCGACCGCGTCCACCACTTTTTCCAGCCCGCCCATGTTCACCACGGCGTACTGCTGGATCGGCACGTTCAACAGCGCGCTGACGGTGTCCACCGCCATGTCCGCGCCGCCGAGGCTGTAGGCCGCGTTGACCTTCTGGATGTTGACGCCGGTCGAGCCGATCATCTGGGCCATCGTGTCCCGCGGGATGCTCGTCATCGTGGTCACCTTGGTGGTCGGGTTGACCGTCACCAGGATCATCGTGTCCGAGCGCCCGCGGACCTCGGTGCGCCCGAACGCGCCGGTGTCCGTGCCCATCAGGAGGATGCTCAGCGGCTTCTGGCTGCTCAGCGCCTGCTTAGCGGCGTCCGCCTTCTTCTTGGACAGCGGGATGTAGGTGTTCTGCGTGGTGGTCTTGATGCTGTGGTAGACGTACCAGCCATACGCGCCGATCGCGATCAGCACCACCGCCACGACCCCGCCCAGCCACCGCCACGGGTGGAAGCGGCGCTTGGGCCGGCGGTGGTGATGGTGGTGGTGATGATGCGGCTGCGGCGTTGGCTGCGGCTGCGGTGTCTCCTGATTGTCCATGATGTCACTCTCCCCGAATTCGATGTGCGTGATGGTGCTGGACCTGACCCCGCGTGCAGTGGCGGGGGCGGCGCCGTTAAGCGCCAGCCAGTCCGCTCAACGCAGGGCTTCCGGCACGTAGATCGGCACCAGCGCCTGCTTGATCACCGCCTGGGCGATCGCGCGCTGGCCCGCCTTAGTCGGCCAGTGGTCGGTCGCGGAGTTGCTGGCCTTGGCCCACTGTGCGCTGAGGTCAACGACGCTGGCGCCGGCGGCCGTGGCCGCCGCGCGGATCGCAGTGTCGTAGTCGGCCCCGGTGTCGGCCGCCTGGCGCCAAGACGTCAGGACCACCAGCTTGGCGTTGGGCAACCGGCCGCGCAAGTCGTTCAGCAGCGCGGTCAGGTTAATCTGCAGCGTGTTGGTGTGCGCGAAGTAGCGGTTCTGCTGGTCCTGCTCGTTGGTGCCGTACTCGACGATCACAAGGCCCGGCTGCTTGGCCGCGATCGAGGTGACCTGCCAGAGCCCGGTGCCGCCGATCGTGGCGCCGGTCGCCCAGTTGCCGCTAACGTCAACGGTGTAGCCCAGCGTGGTCTGCAGGTAATCCCGCAGCTGGTACTGGAAGCCGCCGTCTGCCTTGGCCGCGGCGATATCGTCGCCCATCACGGCCAGGTTCAGCGTCTGCCCCTGACCGACGGCGCGCAGCTGTGCGGCCTTGGCTTTTGCCGCCGCTGACTGAGCGGCCACCGGCTTTTTCACCTTGGCGGTCGCCGCGCCACTGCCGGCCTGTTGACTGGCGTGCTTGGCGCTGCCGCGGTGATACGCGGCCGTCTGCTCGTTGAGTGCCTGGGCCTGCCGCTGGCGGCCAACGACCACCAGCGCCCCGATCAGCCCCAGGCACAGCACAACGATCAGCGTGTACGCGATTGATCGTTTCATCTCGATGCCCCCCACGTCGATGCATTATCGACTATTGTATCATTACTGCCGCGCCAGTTGACGCCGCGGCGTGAAAATCAGGCGAAGTACGCCTGCAAGTCGGCCACGATCGCCGCCTCGCGCGCCGCCGCGGCCGCCCGTGTCGGCGCGCTGACGGACAGGTAGACCTTCAGCTTCGGCTCGGTGCCGCTTGGCCGCACCACCACTGAGCCGTTGTCGGCCAGGGTGAACTTCAGCACGTCGGCCTTAGGTAGCCCGTCGAGCCCAGGCGCGTAATCGCGCACCTGCGTGACGGCCTGGCCACCGAACGCCGCGATCGGGCCGCGGAACTGGCGCATGATCCGCTGCATTTTCGCGAACCCAGCCGCCCCGTCGAACTCGAAGGCGTGCAGCGTGTTCAGGCAGTAACCATACTCGGCGTAGAGCTGGTCGAGCCGCTCCAGCAGGCTGACGCCGCGGGTCTTGTAGTAGGCGAACATCTCGCAGATCAGGAAGCTCGCGTTGACCCCGTCCTTGTCGCGGACATAGGTGCCGCTGAGGTAGCCGTAGCTCTCCTCGAAGCCAAAAATATAGCTGTCGGCATGCCCCGCCGCCTCGAGCCGCCCGATCTCCTCGCCGATGAACTTGAAGCCCGTCAGCAGGTTGACCGTGCGCACCCCGTAATGCGCGGCGATGCGGTCCGCCATGTCGATGGTGACGATGGTCTTGACCAGCTCCGGGTCCGCCGGCATCGTGCCGTTCTCGGTGCGGCGCGCGCAGATGTAGTCCAGCAGCAGCATACCCATCTCGTTGCCCGACAGCAGCACGTACTCGCCGTTGGCGTCGCGCACCGCGGTGCCGACCCGGTCACAATCCGGGTCATTGGCCAGCAGCAGGTCGGCGCCGCGCGCCTTGGCGTAGCGCATCCCCAGCGCCATCGCCTCTTGGATCTCCGGGTTCGGGAACGGGCAGGTGGGAAAATCCCCGTCCGGCTGTTCCTGCTCCGGCACGACGAACAGGTTGGTGAACCCGGCCTCCCGCAGCGTGCGCGTGACCGGGCGCAGGCCCGTGCCGTTGAGCGGCGAGTAGACGATCGCCACGTCGCGGTCGATCGCGGTCCCCGGTGCCAGCAGCGACTCCCGCCGCACCGCGGCCACGAAGTCATCGGTGACACTGGCCGGGATATCGGTGATCTGCCCGGCGGCGACCGCCGCGGCGTAATCGCCGCGCCACACGTCGGTGAAAATATCTAGCGCCTCGATCTCGCGCAGGATCACAGCGGCGGCCTCGGTCGTGATCTGGCAGCCATCCGCGCCGTAGACCTTGTAGCCGTTGTACTTGGCCGGGTTGTGGCTGGCGGTGATCATGATCCCCGCCGCGCAGTGCAGCTGGCGGGTGGCGAAGCTCAGGCACGGCGTCGGCATGATGTCGGCGTAGCGCACCACCTGGATGCCATTGGCGGCAAACACCGCCGCCGCCACCTGCGCGAACTCGTCGGACTGATGCCGCGAGTCCCGCGAGACCGCGATCCGCCGCGCGTCAGGCGCGAAGTTGGCCACCACATAATTGGCCAGGCCTTGGGACGCCTTGGCCACCGTGTAGACATTCATCCGGTTGGTGCCCGCGCCGAGCGTGCCGCGCAGCCCCCCGGTGCCGAAGGCCAGGTCGCGGTAGAAGGCGTCCTGGATCGCTGCCGCGTCGCCGGCCATCGCCTCCAACTCGGCGCGCACCGCGGCGTCAGCCGTGGCGTGCGTCAGCCACTGTGCGTATTTATCCCCATCTGTCATGCGTGTTCCTCCCCTAAGCGATCAAAATCATACGCGTACTTGCGCTTATCCTGCGCACTGATCGACTCGCCGGTCTGGACCTCGATCACGCGCAGCTCCGTGTCGGCGATGATCGTATGCCGGCTCCCCGCCGGCAGCCGCACGACATCCCCCGGCCGCACCGCGCGCACCGCGCCGTCGATCACCGTCCAGCCGGTGCCCGTCAGCACCGTCCACACCTCGTCGCGGTGAACATGGCTGTGGTAATTCATGTGGTGCCCCGGATTCAGCGTGACCTTGATCGTCATGCCCCCGTCGGAGACATCCAGCACACGGAAGCTGCCCCAGGACTTCTCCGCGAACATCACCTGCTGGTCGATCTGGTCGACGAAGGGTTTGATGTAGCTGCTCTGCTCCTTATCGGCGACCAGGATGCCTTCCGGGCTCGCCGAGATCACGACATCGTGCAGCCCCATCGCGAGGATCGGCACATCGAGGTCGTTGATCACATGGACGTTTGCACACGAATCGTTCAGCATCGTCTTGCCGACACTCGGCTCGTCCATCGCCTCAGTCAGCGTGTTCCACGTCCCGAGGTCCTTCCACTCGCCGGCGTAGCGCATCACCTGGATCTTCGGTTCGTGCTCGACCACCGCGTAGTCGAAGCTGATCTTGTCCAGGTCGGCGTAGCGCGCGAACAGGTCGTGGTAGTCGGTGAAGTCGATCAGCTCGTGCGCGCGCTGCAGCAGATAGCCGAGCTTGAAGGCAAAGATCCCCCCGTTCCACAGCGCCCCGCGGTCGATATAGGCCGCTGCCGTGGCCGCGTCGGGTTTTTCCTTGAACGTCTCGACATCCGCCACCGCCTCGGTGCTGGTCGGCAGGATGTAGCCGTACTTCTCGCTCGGGTAGGTCGGCTCGATGCCCATCAGCACCAGGTTGGCCTCGCCCTTGGCGGCCTGCGCGGTCAGATCGCGGACGCCTTCGAAGTAGCTGTCTTCGACATACGGATCGACCGGGCACACCGCGATCGGCTCGTCCGGGGCGACCCCGCGCACGTCGCGCAGGTACGCCGCCGCCAGCACGATCGCCGGGAACGTGTCGCGCCGGCACGGCTCAACGGAGATGCCGACCGAGGCGCCGAGCTGGTTGTGCAGCGTCGAGACCTGCGACTTGGCCGTCGCGACCGTCACCGCCGCCTCGGGATCCACCGTGCGGATCTGGCGGTACACCCGCTGGACCATGGATTCGTACTCGCCACTCGGGCTCTTCAGCAGGTCGATGAACTGCTTGGAACGCACATTGTTGGACAGCGGCCAAAGGCGCTGGCCGGAACCGCCGGATAACAGAACGATTTGCATAGTTTCCCCCGTCTATGTAAACGGCCTCCGCGAAGGCGGCGGCCGCAGTGAGTGCTTGTCAATGCATTGCGGATCAGGTGCGGCCCACCACGCGGCTTCCCCGAGCGGCGTGGCGGGCGTGGAGCTTGGAAGTGCAGTCGCCGGCACAGGCTAGTGGTCTGGCCGGGCCAGCGGGCTGGCGACGCTGACTCCCCTTAAGTTTGGCCGAACTCCGCGGACCCAGTAACGATACGCGGCCAAGCGCTGTCGCGATCTTAGGGTGAAGGCCCAGGCAACTCTGAAATCGTCGAGCTGCAGCGCACAACGGGGAAGCAGCTAGCTACGCCAAGTCGCCGAGCCCCAAAGCCCGGGGCTCAACGCCTCGGCTAGGCTACCTGTTCCCCTAAGCCCGTGCGCTTCCGCTCTGGGCTACCGTTCCGCCCGCATCGGGTTGGCCAAGAAGTCCTGGTAGGCTAAGCGGATGCCGTCGTCGAGCTCGGTCTGGTAGGTCCAGCCGAGGTCGGCGGCCTTGGAGACGTCGAGTAGCTTGCGCGGGGTGCCGTTCGGCTTGCTGGTGTCCCACTCGATCTTGCCGGTGTAGCCGATGATCTCGGCCACTTTTTCCGTCAGGGCCTTGATGGTCAGCTCCTTGCCAGTGCCGGCGTTGACCGTCTCGTTGCCACTGTAATTGTTCATCAGGAACACGCAGAGGTTGGCGAGGTCGTCGACGTACATGAATTCACGCAGCGGGCTGCCGTCGCCCCAGCAGGTGACGGTGTCGAGGCCCTGCTGCTTGGCCTCGTGGAAGCGGCGGATCAGCGCCGGCAGCACGTGGCTGTGCGTCGGGTGGTAGTTGTCGTTCGGGCCGTAGAGGTTGGTCGGCATCACGGAGATGTAGTCCGTGCCGTACTGGCGGTTGAGGTACTCGCAGTACTTCAGCCCGGAGATCTTGGCCAGGGCGTACGCCTCGTTGGTCTCCTCCAGCGCGCTGGTCAGCAGCGAGCTTTCCTGGATCGGCTGCGGCGCCAGGCGCGGGTAGATGCAGCTGGAGCCGAGGAATTCGAGCTTCTTGACCCCGTTGGCCCAGGCTTCGTGGATCACGTTCATCTGCATGATCATGTTGTCGTACATGAAGTCCGCCAGCGCCTCTTGGTTGGCGACGATCCCGCCGACCTTAGCCGCGGCGAGAAAAACGTAATCGGGCTTCTCGGCGGCGAAGAAGGCTTCAACATCGGCCTGCCGCTGCAGGTCCAGCTCCGCGTGCGTGCGGGTGATCAGGTTCGTGTACCCCTGGCGCTTCAGCTCGCGCACGATCGCGGAGCCCACCATCCCGCGGTGACCGGCAACATAGATCTTGGCATCTTTTTCCATCATGAGTTCAATTCGCTTCTTTCTGTGTGATCACTGTTCGTCAATGGCGCGGAAGGCCGCCTCGCGCTTGGCCAGCTGGCGGTCGTGCTTGGCCATGATCTCGACCAGCTCCTGGTAGCTCGTCTTCTGCGGATCCCAGCCCAGCACGGTGCGGGCCTTCGTCGGGTCGCCCCAGAGGTTGTCGACATCCGTCGGGCGGAACCACTGCGGGTTGACCGCGACCAGCAGCTTGCCGGTGGCGGCGTCGTAGCCCTTCTCGGCCACGCCGGTACCTTCCCAGCGCACGGTCATGCCGTTCGCCGCGAAGGCCTTCTCCGTGAAGTCGCGCACCGTGTGCTGCTCGCCCGTCGCGATGACAAAATCATCCGGCGTGGCCTGCTGCATGATCAGCCACATGCACTCCACATAGTCCTTGGCATAGCCCCAGTCGCGCAGGGAATCCATGTTGCCCAGCTCCAGGTGGTCCTGCAGGCCTTCCGCGATGCGGCCGGCTGCCAGCGTGATCTTGCGGGTGACAAAATTCTCCCCGCGCCGCTCGGACTCGTGGTTGAACAGGATGCCGTTGACCGCGAACATGTTGTACGCGTCGCGATACTCCTTGACGATCCAGAAGCCGTACTGCTTGGCCACCGCGTACGGGCTGTACGGGTGGAACGGCGTCGTCTCGCGCTGCGGCACTTCCTCGACCTTGCCGTAAAGTTCGGACGTGGAGGCCTGGTAGATCCGGGTATGCTGTTCCAGCTTGCAGATCCGCACCGCCTCCAGGATGCGCAGCACGCCCAGCGCGTCGACATCCCCGGAGTACTCCGGCACGTCGAAGGACACCTGCACATGCGACTGGGCGGCGAGGTTGTAGATCTCATCCGGCCGCACCTCACCGATGATCCGGATCAGGCCGGACGAATCGGACAGGTCGCCGTCGTGAAGCGTGATGGTGCCGGCCTCGATCAGGTGGTCGATGCGGCCGGTGTTCGAGATCGACGAGCGCCGGTGGATACCGTGGACTTCGTAGCCCTTCTCCAGCAGGAATTCCGCCAGGTACGAGCCGTCTTGGCCGGTGATCCCGGTGATCAGTGCAGTCTTGGTCATGGATTCTGTCCCCTTTTATGAATTATCTATCTTATTATGCCAGCCAATTGGCGGGGATAGTTGGGCGATATTGGCCAAAAGCTGTATAATATTGACTAAGCATGTCGGGCTGCCATCAGTGGGCTTGCGTCGCCTGCTTAAGTGGCGACGGCAGCGACCCACGCACCCTACCACCGGTGGTCGCAGTCTGGCTCAATTCGTTCACCCATTGAACTATTACGCTTTATGTAATAGTTCAAAACCCCGTCGCACCGGCGTTTCACGCCAGAAAGGACCGTGTCTCATGACTGAGCAGACCAACTTCGTCCTCTACCAGACCCCGCACGCACGAGCCAGCATTCAGGTGCTCGTGCACGCGGACACGCTGTGGGCAAGCCAGCGCGCGCTGGCCCAACTCTTCGACGTCACGATCCCGACCATCAACCGGCACCTCAAGAACATCTTCGACTGCGGGGAGCTCGACCAGGCGGCGGTGACCCACACGTTCGCGCTCACCAGCACAGAAGGCCACCGCACCGTCACCCGCGAGACCACCTACTACAACCTCGACGCGATCATCTCCGTCGGCTACCGCGTCAACTCCGTGCAGGCGACCCACTTCCGCCAATGGGCGACCACCACCCTGAAGGACTTCATGATCAAGGGCTTCGTGCTGGACGATGAGCGGCTCAAGCAGGGCAGCACGCTGCTGGGCCAGGACTACTTCGACGAGCTGCTCGAGCGCGTCCGCTCGATCCGCGCCAGCGAACGCCGGATCTGGCAGAAGCTCACGGATATTTTTGCCGAGATCAGTGCCGATTATGACAAGAACAGCCCCGTCACCCAGCAATTCTACGCGACCGTGCAGAACAAGTTCCACTACGCCATCACCGGCCAGACCGCCGCGGAGATCATCTACCACCGCGCCGACCGCGATCAGCCGCACATGGGGCTGACCACCTGGCAGAACGCCCCGGATGGCCGCGTACTCAAGCGCGACGCGATGGTGGCCAAGAACTACCTCTCCGCCACCCAGATCAAGGCACTGGAGCGCAACGTGACCGGCTACTTCGACTACATCGAAGACCTAATTGCGCGGCGCACCCAGTTCACCATGCGGGAATTCGCCGCCAGCATCGACCGCTTCTTGTCCTTCCGCGAGTATGCCATCCTGCCCGACAACGGCAGCGTCTCCATGCAGGCGGCGCAGGCCAAGGCCGCTTCGGAATACGCCGCCTTCAACCAGCACCAGCGCATCCGATCCGACTTCGACCGCGCCATCAGCCAGATGATCGAGGCCAACGACAATGACTGAGCAGACCCCCACCCTTTTTCACGGCGACCTCGTCAACGCCGACCGGCTACTCTACACGCCGTCTGAATTCGCCAAGGCCAGCCTGCTCTACCTCCAGGAGATCGGTAGTCTGCGCGCCCAGAAGCCGCACCGCTCCCAGCGCGAGGACCTCGCCTCCTACCTCTTCTTCACTGTTACCGCCGGCTCCGGCACCCTCGCCTACGACGGCAAGACCTACGCGCTGACCGCCGGCGACTGCGTCTTCATCGACTGCCGCCACCCCTACTACCACGAGAGTTCCCACGACCTCTGGGCGCTGAACTGGTGCCACTTCAACGGCCGCACCATGCCCAGCATCGAGGAAAAATACTGCGCGCGCGGCGGCACCCCGGTCTTTCGCCCCCGCGAGCCACAGGCGCTCGCCGACTGCTGGGCCGCGCTCAACGCCACCGCCCGCAGCGATTCCTACGTCCGCGACATGGCCATCAACGCCCGCCTCGCCGACCTCATGACCCAGCTGCTGGCCGAGAGCTGGCACCCCGAGCACCGCCAGCAGACCACCAAGCAGCGCCAGCTCACCGCCGTGCGCGACTACCTCGACGCCCACTACGCCGAGAAGATCACCCTCGACCAGCTCGCCCAGACCTTCTACATCAACAAGTACTACCTCACCCGCCTCTTCAAGGCCACCTATGGCCAGTCGATCAACCAGTACCTGCTGGAGGTGCGCATCACCCACGCCAAGCAACTTCTGCGGTTCACAAAAAAGCCGATCGAAGCGATCGGCTTGGCGTGCGGATTCAGTTCCACTGAGTACTTCGCCCGGGTGTTTCGGCAGGTCGAAGGGGTGTCGGGGCGGGAGTATCGGAAGAGATGGTAAAGGGACTCGAGGCGGCCATCATCCCTATTTGAGAGCCTCGTTCTCCATTTCCTGCAGATCCCCATCAAAGAATTTGACGTGACCAGGATTCAAACGATCAACCCTCCGCTTCAACTTGACCATCCCACGCTCGCAATTTAGTTTACTTGGAGTATCCTGGTCGACATCTGCCCGTATAGCTTCCCCGAAACTGACAAGATTAGCTCCTGTCATTTCTGTGAACTCGTCCTTGAGCTCTTCAATGTCCATCAGCGAGACCTCTGCCCTCAGCCAATAAAACGTACTTTCTTTGCACCAATCATTCTCTAATTCACTTACTTTCTCGGGCAAGTGGACATCTCCGAGGAAATCGCAGATACGACCAATCAACTCCGGCCATTTCGTAATGGTCCCATTATAACTAAATTGATCCTTAGGACACGGAGAAGCGAACCCCCAGATTTGTCCATAATCAGCCCCAAACTGTACCTTCAGATTTGTTGCGGACCGCTCTGAGTAATTGGAGAGCTCATATTTATGTCCATCTACGTCTACAACTAGATTCACGGTGTCTATCGCTACCCCATGACGTTTAAGAAACGTGGAAAGTCCGGGCTGTTGCATAACGCCAGTAGCGTTCCTAATACCATCTTTCTTCACACTAGCGACCCCTTCTTTCGTTAAGGTAGTCGCTTGATAGATAATCATTCCTTGATTCTCGAGTAACCATGAATCTGCAGCCGTCTTGAGGAAGTCGAGCGTTTCCCGAACTTTTGACGGCGTGCTGTAGTCTAATGTCATACTTCTTTTCCTCCAATGCTGGTTATCTGTGTAGCACATTAATATTTATTATTCTTTCAGAATTATCGTCAAAATTTTCTGCCGCTTTATCTCAGTAAGTGCCTGCCAGAATCTCTTTCAACGTCTTCAACCGTGTTACCACAATGAGATTCTGCGTCGTGCGCTCGCTTGGTTTGCCAACCAATTTCAGATCATGCAATTCTTCAAGTAATTGCCAATTGCTATCCTTGTTTGGCACTCGTACTTGGTCTTCTACACGATCTTTGTCAGCCAACTTCGCTAGGCCGTCCCCTAAGGCACCGATAAATTGGACGATGTCATACTTGTTTAGCTGGTTTAAAAACTTTCCCCGCGTTTTAGAATCAAGTTAGCCACCCTCGCTCCAAAATTCGGGCGATAAAAAAACACCAAGACAAAAGTCCTGTTATCATTGAAGCTACCACACAATCAATGAGAGAAGGATGTCTTGATGCAAGATCAGCTTATCACGTCCCACACCAAAGGTCACCACCTAACATTGCTTGAGCGAGGAGAAATTGCTGCCCTCCACGCCCGCGGCGAGTCTAACCGCCAGATTGCCACGCTCCTTGGCATCAATCGTCAGACCATCGCTAACGAGCTCTCTCGCGGTCAGATCGACCAGGTTAAGAAGGTTAACGGCAAGCTGAGGTACTACCGCGTGTACAGCCCTGAAACAGCACCGATACGCTATCAGGATAACCGCCAACTCAGCCATCGCCCGCGTAAGCTCGAGAAGGTCCAGGACTTCATCGCCTACTTCACGACCCACTTTCGCGAGGATGGGTGGTCACCTGACGCGGCGGTCGGCCGGGCCAAGACTGCGGGGTTGTACTTGCCCGACGAGATGGTCTGCACGGCGACGCTCTACAACTACATTGAGGCGCAACTGTTGGAAGTGAGGAACATCGATTTGCTTGAGAAGACGGGTCGGCGCGTGAAGCACAAGGCCAACCACAAGTTCAAGCGTATGTTGACGGGGCGCAGTATTGACGACAGGCCAAAGCGCGTTGACACTCGCAGAGAGTTCGGTAATTTCGAGCTAGACACCGTGGTCGGTAAACGCAATGGCCAGGAGAGTGTACTGATGACGCTCATTGAGCGCAAGACTCGCTTCCAGTTCGTGCGCCTGATTGATAGCCGTGATGCGGACTCGGTCAACCATGCCATGCGCACAATCGTCAAGGACCATGGTGACGTCATCAAGACCATCACGGCGGACAATGGCTCGGAGTTCGCAGATCTATCGCGCGTACTCGATGGTGTGGCCGACGTCTACTACGCCCATCCATATCGCTCCAGCGAGCGCGGCACCAACGAAGCCCACAACCGAATGCTCCGGCGAGACTTCCCCAAAGGTATGTCTCTGGATACCGTAAGCCCACAGGACGTGGCGGAGTCCGCGCGCAAGATCAACGACCTCCCACGACTCATCCTGAAGTACCAGACCCCCACAGAACGGTTCAATGCCGAATCTAATCGGGTCCGGCGCCGGGCCGCCAAGGCAGCCACCGCCGGCTAACCCACCAACTTCATAGATAACAGGCTGTCACACTCGGGATTGGGCCGGGTGGCTAACTTGTTCTTGCAATTCGCGTCCCGATGAAATACTGATACGCGGGGGTATTTCGAATTGCAGCGACTACCATCCAATCAGACAATCCAGTGCGTTGTTTAACCAGCTCAGCACCATGTAGGAGACGAACTGGCTTGCCAGCCCGACCAAGCTTGGAGGGAGAGGCCAATTGGGTTGCTTCACTCAATTTAGCCCAGGGCATCTGATCAGCTAACTGAACCCACTTGTTATCAGCTCTGAGCACGGTGCTTAGAGCAGTGCCAAAGGATTCGACTGAGAGTTGAGTGACGGTTTGTCGATAAACCATGAGTAACGCCTCCGATAGGTTTTCATAAACTGCATGGATAATCGCGGATATCCCGTAATTCCCATTCATTTATTAGACAACGATAACGGGTCAGCAAAGCGTTACAAATAACTTGGATAAATTATTCACCAGCCACTACCATGGCAATAAGTGTATCGGCGACGAATAATTTGCACAAATTGGCGCAAATGTCATCCACGGATTCTTAAAGAGCGTTTCCAGGAAACCATAGAGCCATTAAAATACGCTGACCGCGGTTCCTGGCGATTTTCCGTCAGAAAAAATATAGTCTTGAGACATGGGAACCTTAGTAGCTTCAAATAGTACATAATTCACTCGCGATGACATTGTTATTAATATTTAAGGATGAACTATTCTCGATGGTATTCCTACTGCTGTAGCCCCATCTGGGATGTCGGAAAGCACGACGCAATTGGCTCCAACTTTTGCGTTTGAACCAATTACTAGGTTTCCAATGATTTTTGCACCCGATCCTATTTCCACATCGTTTTTTATAACGACATTTGAATCATTTAAGGAACGTTTCCTTGCGCCGATTGTTACACCTGACTGAAGAAAGCAATTATGACCTATAATCGCATTCGGACCTATGACTACACCAACACTATGTCCGAGTTTAAACCCTGATTCAATCTTTGCTTTTGGCGAAATATCTGCTCCCGTCACTCGAATACTATGGCTTCGTATCAGTATGGATATTTTATCGAATCCTCTTAACTGTGCATACCGCGAAAGTCTATACAGAATAACCGCCTGCTGCCCTTTCGAACTATAGTACGCGTGGAGTAGGTTCTTGTTGGATACATCTTCAAGCAAGTATTTCATCAGCGATTGGTGTTTAATTCTAGTAATTCTAGTATTCATATTTTGCTCCTTTACGCAAATCAAGATATTTCAAACATCCGGCATCAGTTCTTCTGTGTCTATAACTTTGCTACTCCGATAACAGAGAGTAATAATGATTTTTCACCATCTGAAAGTTTCTTTGCCTTTTTTACTGTCCCATTTTTAGATACCCATCGCCGGCAAAGTATCTAACGTCAATCTCACAATCTTCAAGAGCTGATTCAAGATTCTTCGTGGTTCGGGTGCAAATCAACTTCCAACACTCAAATCGCACAGGAAAATCGTGTCACCGCTCGCCAGTGCACCCCCAGCCACAAGATCGCATTTAGAACTACTCGATGATCCAGAATTGTTGGTCTGCCAGCTGTATTTGCAGGAAACAGGGATATAATTTGAGCTCATTCCGCATCAGTAAGTTCCTACCGGGGGGATCATGAAAATCACTCGTCTATCCCAGCATATCAACTAAGGCCAAATCACGTACAATTTTGAGTTTAAAGACACGCCATAGTTGATAATTCCCTAGAAACAAATGTCCGAGATCTATTTATTCGGATGTTCGTCCAAAATTGATTTGATCACGCCTGTAAGTTTTGTACTTGAAATTCCATCAGTATGAGGTAGATATACAATCTCAACCCCTTTAGGGGCTAGTTGCTTCTCATATATTTTCCACTGAGGTGTATTTTCCCAGTCAGATCCAACAAACATTTTACTAAAGTGTAATCTTTTCCAGGCAGAGAGTTTGTCCTTGTCCGGTTGAACTACCACTTCATCAACGTAACGAATTGCACTGACGATCTCCATTCGTTCAGTCAGTGGGATTACGGGAGTTTTATCCTTCTCTTTCCTTACAAGTTCGTCGGTGCTAACCCCTACAATTAAATAATCACACTGCTCCTTTGCACGACGAATTATATTCAGATGTCCAACGTGAAACATATCGTAAACCCCTGTTGTGTATCCAATCACTTGTGTTGCCAATTCACTTTCCTCAAGCTTTCTAAGATTCTGATTTAAAAACAACACGTACAGGATTATGATTCTGACGCTTATCCTTGGGAGGAAGCTTTAGGTAGTCTCCAAATAGCTGCTTCAGATATTGCTGACTATCATCAGGACCATAAAACTCGTACGAGCCAAACTTGATAAGAGTACCGTTACCGTAGACACTCTCGGGCATAGTCTGCCGCCTATTATTATAATTACTTCCTAAATTCGAAACATATTTCAACTCACTACGAGTATTATAAAATCGCATTGCCTTCTCGCGAATTTTGACTAAGCTATTGGTAGTAAGTAAATTTAAGACACTACCTATAATACCTCTCTCATGCGGCGGCTTACCGTAATGAAGTCGTCTCCAAATCACAACAGATCCGCACCCCTTAATGACAAGTGCCTGTAAATCTTGAAAAAAACTAGATTGTTTTGGGACTTGATCCAAGGGAAATATATCTATAAATATTTCACTCTCGCCACGATAATTTTTCATACTATCTTCAGCAAAGACCGTATGCTTTTTTCGTAACTTAGCGTAGGGAAACCAATAATCGGGCTGAGTTTCTATGCTCTGAATCCAATATGGGTTCTGGGCGCTTGACTTGTTGTGTAAAACAGTGATTAATTTCTGATAATCATCTCGCGGTAAAGCAATATCCATGTCGTCATCCCACGGTATGAATCCAGAATGCCGCACTGCTCCGAGCAATGTTCCGCCAACCATAAAATAGTGGAGATGATGTTCTACACAGATATCATGAACATACTTGAGCATCTCAGTTTCGATACTTTGAAGCCTATTTAGAGTTTCTTTTTCCATCTGAATCCCTCATTTAATATATCAACGCGTTTGGACCAGCTCTGAGCTATCACTACAATTAACGTACTGGCATTGCTACAGGATATCAATTTGATTGAGATGGTGTGAGCGGCACCGCGCGTGAAGTGATCCTAGCGCTCGACGCGGCTGAGATCGTGGTGCCGACGGAGATGCAGAAGTTGTACCGGAGTGTGGTTAACCGGCTGCGCGACTTCCCCGCAGCGCAATCCGTGCATAGTACAATTAGGCGCGACCACGCCACGTAATCCCGCCAGTACAGACTTTGTACCCCCACGCCTGGGTATTCAGGCGGAGCATATTCAACTTGGTATAAAGCTAGTCAACAGATTCTTAGACGGGGATACCAAGCATAGCCTTCGCCTTCTCATCAATTCTAGGTATATTGTAGTATCTTTAGTTGTCGAACTCTGCGGTAGCTGCTTTTATACTGTTCACATGATCCGAGACCATTGCTTCTATGGTGTATCCCTGCGCTACGTTAATTGCATTTATTGACATTCGGTGCCTTAGCTCCTCATCCCCTAAGAGCTTCACAATCTTGGTCGCTAAATCATCAGTATTCTCGGAAGCCACAAGATATCCATTGAACCCATTGCGTATCATCTCAAGACCAGCTCCACAGTTGTTGGTAGTGACAGTCGGCAGTCCCTGCGCCAACGCTTCACCGACAACAAGCCCCCAAATATCCTCGCGCGTCGGCAACACAAAGATGTCCGCAGCGCGATAATAATCTATGAGCTGTTCTCTACCTAAGAAGGGAATGAACTTAATATTGCCAATAAGCTCACTGCTAATTAACTGTTCTAAATCTGGAGTTGCTTGACCGCCAACAATCACGACTTGGACTGGATCGGATATCTTGGCCAGAGCCTTAATAAGGATGTCCCATCCTTTACGAGGAATAACCTGGCCAACACCTATGACCAGGGGTTCTACTCCAAGCCTAAGGTTATTACGTAGCGCCACCTTCTGGGATGCAGCTACACCATGAGAAATCACGTCCGTATTGTGAACAGAGCTGAACCGATAACGATGAATTTGTGATCGATCGGCTCCATAAAAACAGAGATAGTCATCCGAAACGGAAGAAGGGCTATAGTAGCCAACAGCGCCACCTATTAGGAATCGTTTGACTTGTTCACGAAAACCTTGGCCGGACTTTTTCATTCCACCATCGGTTTCAATCCAATATGGTTTCTTGAGCATCTTCATAATCACAATCAGCAACATGGCTTTAGGCTTTGAGTATGTCCCCACAATAACCTGCTCAAAATCTTGCCGCAAAAGACCGATAATACGAGACAATGAGCTCCCTACTCTGTTCCCGTTTTGCCCTTTCAGATACACAGCACTGAATGCCTGCTTTTTTTCAGTAAACCACGCGGGATTACGATGCTTCTGTTTAGCGGCAGAGCTCGTAAAAGCAACCGTCAGATCAATTTTTTCTCCCAAGAGATTAAAAAAATCAACTCTATACGGCGCCGGATAATTCGTTATGAACAGCGCTTTGGTACGCTTGAGGTGTTTATACATTATATCTCCCTAATTGACCGTACAATATTCCTACGCACAACGACGATAATGCTAGACTGTTACTTGTAGGTTATATAAAAGCATTTTGCGGAGTTAAAGCAAGAGCATTTCAAATCCCCCATTTGTTTAAAACTTTGCTGGTAGACACGGCGCTAGAGACCAACCTGCTGGCATGTTCCCAATCATACATACATCACAGATGCTCCGTATACCTATCGGATGATTTAACAATCATAGCCATACTCATCGCTATATATAGCTGCCCGATATTTCCTCCAAATCCGGATATAAAACCACCGATTGAAATAACGACAAAGGAGAAAAAGTATGAATTGAGCTCAGTAAAGTTGGACCTTAAGCAAGTCAAAACATGCCTCAGTGCTTTACCTCCAACCGCTGCGAAGACTACTAGCGTACCTACTATTCCATACTTTGCCACTAGGTTTGGAATCCACATCTCTAAATCAGCTGCACTACCAAACGGGGTTCCAATAGTCCACGATAAAAAGCTCAGATTCTGGAAGGTTGACGAAGTTGTATTCCCTCTTACAATTAAGGTGCTATCTTGCGCAAAAAAACTGCTCACTCTAAATCGATTTCTCAGAATGCTAATGACTCCAATTTTTTGAAATACTGAATACACCGCAAAAGCACATAGTGTAAGCAGCAATACTCTGCCAATATTTCTTAGATTGAATTTAAAATTTTTGAGAATAAAAATTACAAAGCAAAGCACCAGAGGTATCACCAAGGTTCTTTGTTGAGAGATTACTATGGCCGTTGATCCTAAAAAAACGACCGTCCAGTCAAATATTCGGCTTATCGCTGACTGACTCTCGATATTCTGCGAAAGCAGAGTTATCGAAATTGCAGACAGTGTAAATACCAGCGGAAAAGAAACATTTCTATACCCAATTCCAAACAAAGCGCTTTGTTGTTCATATGTAACTAGATAAAACACCGAGCAGATTAGCCCACTTAGATTCAGAGCCATCTCAAACGTATGCTCGTTAACCCTAAGGCCCTGAAAAACAATGTATCCAGAGAAAAGAAATAGAAGCGGTCTTGCGTCTACAAAAATACGAAATAGTGAATTCGCTGAAGCGACACCCCACAGCACAAGAAAAACTAAATATAAAATTAAAAGTGCCAGAGCTCGCGACAAACGAACCCTTCCGAGCATGAGTAATCTTGCCGCTAGCATCAGCAATGAAATGGAAAGCCCCAAACTAACCATGTCCATTCCTCCAACGGCCGCACGGGTGTCAAAGACATTGTTTTGCAACCCTATCAAAATAAAAATAATAACTAACCAAAAGGTATCTTTTTTAACAACAAGACTATATTTCATTTCAATTATCCTAATCACGGTTTTCCCAAGTGGCGTTTATAGTTTCTAAAATGTGAAAAAATTCTTAGAGTCGCTTGTCCGTTGGGCTTATTTTATCCTTCAAGCTCCTCGCGCTGAATTCCTTCGAACGTATACACAAATAATGTCTAACGTTGACTCCATTATCTTTTTGAGATAATTCTCTTGAAAACGTCAATTAGATATCTAAATTCTGATATCCGCCGAACTCCAAGGAAGGCAACTCCGAGGTACACTACCTCAACCCCAAAGCCGGCCAAAATAAGAGTTGACCACGAACGAATGTTAAGATTCCATAGGTTCAGTGACTGTCGACAGAGTATTGTACATATGACTATAATCGCAGCATACCTAATCTGTCTGTTCAGGTACCGGTGCAAGTAGCGACTTCTAGAATCGCCAAACCGTTTAAACAATGATCGGATATTTAAAACCCAAGTTATCAGTTGACTTATTACTGTTCCTATCAAGACGCCCACATAGCCTACTACAGTTACAAGTATCAGCGAAATCACTAGATTAGTAACCGCCGCAATTACGGATATTCTACGACTAAGGCGGAACTCCCCCAAACCTAACAAGTACTCTCCCAAAGGCCCCAACAAACTACCAAAGTATAAGTCTGCAATCAACAAAATCGGCACCCATAAGGGAAGGACATACTTGGCACTTCCAGTCCAGATCGGAATAAAGTCACTAGAAAGTACCATTACCGGAACCGCAAACGCCCCGATAATACTAAACCGGATGAATGTATAACGTTGCAGAACCTTAAAAACATGATGAGTTGATGAATCTGAGTTTAGCAGGTTACCCACGAGAGGCTGAACGGCACTCATCGCACTGTTCATAAGCCCCTTAAGTGCATTAGTTATGTAGCGGTAGTTCGAAAGAGTGCCCACCACAGATACCCCTAGAAAAATAGAAATTACAACGTTATCTGTAGAAGAGTATACGTACCCCGCAATTTTATTTCCAAGGACTTCTCTTGCGTCTTGGTATAGTGCAACGATATCCTTCTTTAAGCGACCTGGTTTTGTAACTAAGTCACCATATTTTCTCTTGTACAAAAGGTGAATTGCAATCCCGCTAATCAGGGGCTGTAGCACTGCAATAACTAGATAGCCGATATAGTCGGCGAAGAGGATCAGTACGACAATCTCAAGAATTGCCGTCGTGACGTACCCGGCTAAGTCCATCAACATGCTCCAGTGACGTTTCTTATCGGCGTCAAGTAACAGCCTCTGCTCCGACACTAGATAGGATGCTGCAGTCGCAAAAAGCTGAAGGTAAAATGCGGTGTAGACTTTCCCCCAGCCGATTGTTGGATGAGCTATGATCATCGGTAAAAAAAAGCTCAATATAATTCCGAATACGATTATAGCCAGCGAAACAGTTCTAAAAACAGTCCTATACGCCGAAAGAAGTTCCGATATACGTTTAAAATCTCTGTCGATAACTGGCCTGTACAAGCGGTACAACATAGCTGTAGTTATTCCCAAATCTGCCAACGATAACATGCTGACAAGATCAATAAGGACTGAATCTAGGCCAATCACTTCAACGCCGAGCTTCCTTATTAAGAAGGTCCGTACGATAAACTTTAAAACCAGCGTGATTAGTTGAGATGACAGCCCCGTCACGCTTCCTTTTATCGCCGCTTCTACTCGTCCCATAGTATATACTTAACCTCTTCTGATAAGTTTAAGGCCAATGCTCCTAGGCAGTACTCCTAATACGTATTGCTTCAGACACGTACTCAGCTTAGGTATCCGTCCTCGATGAAGGATAATCATCGTAGGATAGTCACGTTTACTTGCATAGCACATTTCACGTCCAGAGTCGTAATACTTCTCCGGCAACTTGCCATATTGCGTTGGATCTGAGAACGTGTGTAGTCCTTGTTTCTTTGCCAAAAGGCTAATGATCGACTGGTCCTCTCTATGCGCCAGAAATACAGTTTTCTGCTCGCTTTCCGAGGAAGGTGGTAACAGAGCCAGTGGATTGCAGCAGTTTTCAAGCCAGGATTTTACGAAATCTATCGACTGTTTGTTCACACGTATCGCTACAAAAGTAGCCATGATCTGTGGCGTGTTTTCAAATCGCCTTCCCTCACAACCAAGCTCTCTAAAGGTTTCCTTCTTTGTAAATTGTTTTTCAATTAAGGGAGTACGTGTAAGCCAGATATCTTCGTGTTTCAGAATGTTAACTACCCGGTCAATTTTTCTGATAAAAAAAGACCCTGAGTCTGCATAGAACAACAGATCTCCTTCATCTAGCTTCCTGGCTTCTTTGAGAATGATGTATGGTTTCCAAAGCCACATTCCTGCGCCACGAGACTTTTCTAATATCTCTTTATTCTCATCGAAAAACGCGTTATCAATATCACTCGGCGAATACTCAACGACTTTATCAAAACCTGCAACATGGATTCCCGTCCACGAGTTGAGCGCACGAGTCTTCTCGTAAGCGGCACTCGCATAGTTAATTAATACTTTCAAGACTACCCTCCTTTTTCAAGGTCATTATGCGCAGCAAGAATATTGCTTTTTAGAAACTTCCCGAAATATTCTGTCAATACCCCGATCTATACACCAAAGAGGCTACTTTTTAAATCCGCGAATTGCAAGAACAAGTTAGCCACCCGGCCCAATCCCGAGTGTGACAGCCTGTTATCTATGAAGTTGGTGGGTTAGCCGGCGGTGGCTGCCTTGGCGGCCCGGCGCCGGACCCGATTAGATTCGGCATTGAACCGTTCTGTGGGGGTCTGGTACTTCAGGATGAGTCGTGGGAGGTCGTTGATCTTGCGCGCGGACTCCGCCACGTCCTGTGGGCTTACGGTATCCAGAGACATACCTTTGGGGAAGTCTCGCCGGAGCATTCGGTTGTGGGCTTCGTTGGTGCCGCGCTCGCTGGAGCGATATGGATGGGCGTAGTAGACGTCGGCCACACCATCGAGTACGCGCGATAGATCTGCGAACTCCGAGCCATTGTCCGCCGTGATGGTCTTGATGACGTCACCATGGTCCTTGACGATTGTGCGCATGGCATGGTTGACCGAGTCCGCATCACGGCTATCAATCAGGCGCACGAACTGGAAGCGAGTCTTGCGCTCAATGAGCGTCATCAGTACACTCTCCTGGCCATTGCGTTTACCGACCACGGTGTCTAGCTCGAAATTACCGAACTCTCTGCGAGTGTCAACGCGCTTTGGCCTGTCGTCAATACTGCGCCCCGTCAACATACGCTTGAACTTGTGGTTGGCCTTGTGCTTCACGCGCCGACCCGTCTTCTCAAGCAAATCGATGTTCCTCACTTCCAACAGTTGCGCCTCAATGTAGTTGTAGAGCGTCGCCGTGCAGACCATCTCGTCGGGCAAGTACAACCCCGCAGTCTTGGCCCGGCCGACCGCCGCGTCAGGTGACCACCCATCCTCGCGAAAGTGGGTCGTGAAGTAGGCGATGAAGTCCTGGACCTTCTCGAGCTTACGCGGGCGATGGCTGAGTTGGCGGTTATCCTGATAGCGTATCGGTGCTGTTTCAGGGCTGTACACGCGGTAGTACCTCAGCTTGCCGTTAACCTTCTTAACCTGGTCGATCTGACCGCGAGAGAGCTCGTTAGCGATGGTCTGACGATTGATGCCAAGGAGCGTGGCAATCTGGCGGTTAGACTCGCCGCGGGCGTGGAGGGCAGCAATTTCTCCTCGCTCAAGCAATGTTAGGTGGTGACCTTTGGTGTGGGACGTGATAAGCTGATCTTGCATCAAGACATCCTTCTCTCATTGATTGTGTGGTAGCTTCAATGATAACAGGACTTTTGTCTTGGTGTTTTTTTATCGCCCGAATTTTGGAGCGAGGGTGGCTAACTTGATTCTAAAACGCGGGGCTTTCTTTCGTTGCTTAGGCTCACAATCTTTAATTGATCATTTCCCGAAAAAGGTTGTGATAAGCGTCTGCAAATTTTTCTGGTGAAAGGCGTCCCCGATATGAGAGATATTTTGAATCAGCCTCAAACGGCGTTCTTAGCGCACGCTCCAGTATCTCAGCCAAATTTTCACTGTTCTCCGCTTCGAAGACGGAGCCCAGATGATTATCTCTTATTATCTGCCCCAAGCTGCCGTGACTTGGTCCAATTATCTGATTCATCCCAAGTACCCCAAGACCTAACGGGCCACTGGCTCCATCAAACACCTTACGGTAGGGAAGCACGATTATATCAGCAATATTCACCAGATCTGAGATCTCGTGCTCTGAAAGGTAACGAAGCTGTAGCCTTACGCTATCCGAATATAAACTAGATTCTTCATCAATTTGTTTGCGCTTAATGTCCGACTCTTGACCCGCAACTATTAAGGTGAAGTTTTCTTTTATGTTCTGCAGAGCAACTAACAGTATATCGAGTCCCTTGTCATATCGAGTTCCTCCCAATGCGAGCAGCACTTTATCTTTATCCTGGATGCTTGATTGATGGCGAATATTACGACGTTGCTCATCGTCGAGCTCACTAATCGATTCAAATACTGGATAAGTAACCTCAGTACAGTTTGAGATTCCGCACTGTTTTAAGTACAGACGCAAAGATTTCGTGTGGACAACCCCGATATTCAATTTTTTAAACAACCGCTTAATACTAACTTTCCTCAAAAAGGAATATCGAATCTGATGGAAAGTTGCGATAAGTTTAAAATCACTTAATCGGCCCAAACCAAGACCAAAAAA
Organism: Lacticaseibacillus kribbianus; assembly: GCF_020180945.1. Lineage (GTDB taxonomy): Bacteria > Bacillota > Bacilli > Lactobacillales > Lactobacillaceae > Lacticaseibacillus > Lacticaseibacillus kribbianus. Next base: position 1,277,138 of record NZ_JAIPUL010000001.1, read on the forward strand.
TCTGTACATGACATCGCCATAAACAAAATGAATGATTTGGTAATTACCGTTCTTAGCAATTTTCCTTACGGACTCAATCCAGCTAAGATACCCACGAAGACTCCTAACATTCTCACGAACAACAAACTGATCTATACCCGCCAACTCAGGAACACTTTCGGGAATGACCACACTGCACCGATTTTTTTCGCGATACGCTAGCGCCTTAATATAAGGCAGATGATGCCCATCGATACTCGTATCAACATAAAGAATTTTCATCTCCTACACCCTTCTGCTCTCATGCATGCTTACTATCCTGTACCTAGATGCGCCTACCATTATCCTGCGTAAAACGAAGTATCTGCTATGTCGTTTTTTGAATTCTATCCGACTAGACTTCATGTCGTATGTTTTCGCCTTAACGTGCATAGACCACCCATAAGGAATCAAGTAAATTGCTTGCTAAAAATCGATAGCACCTTGCTCACGTACCTTTCCTCTGAAAAGTTGTGCGATACTGTATCAAAATTCACTTTTGCCGTTTTCTCAAAATCTACTCTGCTCATACGCGACAAAAGTCTTTCCTTCGAATAACCCGCCTGAAGAACAATTCCATTAACACCGTCCTCGACTATATCAGGAATGCCCGCATGATTCGTTGTAATTATGACGTTCCCATTCCCCATAGCCTCGAGTATACTAATAGGCTGACCCTCCTTCGGGTATCTGGTAGGTAAGATAAAGAAGGTAGCTTTCCTTAGTAAAGTTCGCTTGGTTTCACCTGATACGGTTCCGTGATACATCACACTACTCTCAAGTTTGTTATCTTGAATGAATTTAAAAAATTCAATCTTTTCGTTCTTATCAAAAAAGGCACCTGCGAAATCAAACACATAGCTTCCTCGATCTCTATCAAGTAAAGCTAACTCTAGAACATCATGATAGCCTTTGGAGCGAATCATATTTGAGAGATAAAGAATGTGCTGCGCACGTTTTGATGTGCAACTAAGTTTGCATTTGAGCTCTTCATCACTCATTCGATATTCATCATCGACACAGTTCTCAACGACAAATATTTTAAGTGGGTCAATCATTCCCATGAACAGCGGCTTGAGCGACTCTCCCAAAACAATCACACCGTTCAGCCGCTTCACTAGCGCATAGTTCAACGCTCTTTGCCAATGGTCAACGTCCGTATCAACTAATTTTCGATAGTAGCCACCGTGAAGGTGAATCAAGCACGGTTTATGTTTTATCAAAATCAGCCCCATCAAAATCAGATCGCGCAGATTGCCCATCTTTGTTTGGCTGATTGTCAGATAGTATAGATCAGAGCGGCTGAACAAGAGCCTTATTAGGTTAAGTAGAAAAAATCTATTATTCGTCAGGCTAAGCTTAGAAAATTCAAATTGGGTATTTAAGTCAGAATTATATAGAGTCGCAATTGCCTTAGATAACCCGTGAATTGGGGGTGGAAATTGTCCGAGAAAGCAAACCCTCTTCTTACTCATTAACGTTACTCCTGATTACGCGTCCTGGATTCCCCACAATCACACTTCCTGCCTCGAACTGCCCACTCACGACCGTTCCGGCACCAACCACACACCCTTCCCCCAACTCAGTACCCTTGAGGATCAGGGCATTGCAACCAATGAAGCAGTTCTTGCCAACGTGGATCGGGCGCGTCCCGATTCTACGCGTATCATTAGCCAGCCTGGCCTCAATCTCAACGGGATGGAAGTCGTTATCGAGGATCTTCACATTCCCGCCAATCAGCGTCCCCTCGCCGATTGTAATCTCCTCGCGGGCATAAATCGTCGCACCGGAAATCCCGACGTGGTTACCGATTACGATTCTTGCGTTTGCCGTCCGTGTCACAATGATTGTCCGCGAGTACAACCCGACCAGGTTCGATAGGAATGAGCTCTTGATCATCACATCGTCACCGATGTTCAGCGTGGCGCCTTTCTGGTTGAAGATCACGGGCACACCCTTGAGCGTGACGCGCTTGCCGATCTTCACTTTGGTCAGACGCATCACGCCTTTGAACCAATTACTGTTCATTGTGTGCTCCTCCTCACTTATAGATTGACGATCTGGTCGCGGTAGCCCTGAACCGAGACCGTCTTGGTCAGCCCCGTCTCCAGCATCTGTCGACTGCGTTGCCCCATCTCCGCCAGCTCCGCGGGATGCGCCAGTAGCGTCGTGATGTTCTCCGCCACCTGCGTGTAATCCCCAGGCGTCGCAAGATAGCCGCCATTGTGTTCGCGGATCAATCGCTCCACTTCAGCCCCTTGCTCCAGCACCCCGAGCACCGGCTTCCCAGCAGCGGCGATGCCGTAGAACTTGCTTGGGCAGCTGACACCCTTGATGCCCTTGGCGTTGACGCACCAGTGCACATCGGCGGCATTGAGGCTGTAGATCAGGTCTTCTTTGGGCTGGTACGGAATGAAGGTCACGTTCTGCATGTCGTGTGCCGCCACGTAGTCCTTCAGCGTCTGCAACACGGAGCCGGCACCGATGAAGGCGAAGACCACCTCGCGACCATCCGCGGCCTTGGTCCCGGCAGGAAACTTGGCGATCACCTTGATCAGGTTCTCGAGGTCGTAGTACAACCCGATGTTGCCAGAATACATGATAATGAACTTGCCGTCTAATCCATACTGCTGCTTGAAGGCGACCACATGCGGCTCGTCTGCCGGCAGCGGGCGGATCGCCTGCTCGTCGATCCAGTTGTTGATCATCGCCACTTTCGGCGCCTTGCCCGGCTTGAAGCGGCCCCGCAGCGTCTCCACCAGGTCGCGGCCGACAGTGATCACGAGGTCGCTTTGGCGGCAGCTGAACTTGTCGAGCGCCATCATCAGGCGCAGGACCAGCCGGTTTTGACTGTAGCCCACGGCCATGGTCTGCTCCGGGTTGAAGTCCTGAATATTATAGATGAACTTGGCGCGGCGCACCCACTTGCCCCACACCCCGAGCAGCCCGCCGAGGATCGGTGGCTGTGAGATGGAGAAGACGTAATCCTGGTGCCCCACCTTGAAGGTCGCGGCCATCGCGCCGAAGAAGTAGGCGAGGATGTTGCGGATGCGTGAGCGCTTGTTCTGCTTGCTGAAGGCCGGCACGCGGATGCGCAGAACCTTGATGCCGTTGATCGTCTCGCGATAGTACTTCTGCGTCTGGTACGCCGGCGCGACAGTGCCGGAGTACGACGGGACCACACAGATCACGGTGATATCGAAGGTGTCGCGCATCCCCTCAGCCAGCTCTTGGAGGAGCTGGCCGGTCGAGGCGACGTCCGGGGTGTAGTAGTGGGCATAGATCAATAGTCGAGGCTTGGTCATTCAATTACTCCATTTCAAAAATATCCGCAAATGCAACAAGAAGCCTGGCCAGGCTGCCCGCCTGATCCAGACCTCCCCCATCAGTCTTCGTGCTTCAGATCCCCGTCGCCTTGAACACGATCGCCACGGTGCGCCCAACGATCTGCAGGTCATTCCAGACCCCGCGGTGCTCGATGTAGTCGAGGTCCAGCTCCACCATCTCGTGGAAGCCAACATGGTTGCGGTCCCCGACCTGCCACAGGCCGGTGCAGCCTGGCTTCACTGCCAACCGCTGCATGTCGTACTCGGTGTACTCGGCGACCTCCCGCTGCAGCGGCGGGCGCGGCCCGACCAGGCTCATGTCGCCGCACAGCACGTTCCAGAGCTGCGGCAGCTCATCGAGGCTGGTGCGACGGATGAACTTGCCGATCTCCGTGACGCGCGGGTCGTCCTTGATCTTGAACATCGCGCCTTCGACCTCGTTGCGGTCGAGCAGCGCCTTCAGCCGGGCCTCGGCGTCGACGCACATGGAGCGGAATTTGTACATGCGAAACTCCCGCCCGTCTTGACCGACGCGTGGTTGACTGAAGAAGACCGGTCCGTGGTCGTCCTGCTTGATCATGATTGCCAGGATCGCGAAAACAGGCGACAGCACGATCAGCCCCGCCGCGCTGGCCACGATATCGAAGGCGCGCTTGGCGAAGCGGTAACCGTACTGCCGCTCTAATAAGTCCACATTAATACGCGTGGCACTGTGCCCATCCTGGTGCAGCTCAGGATCAGGCACAGCCGGCGCGGTGGTGACGTGCTGACTTTGCATATGTAAGTTCTCCCCTAAAAATGGCTACGGATTCCCCAATCCGTAGTCGTTCCCCGATAATCGTCTATGCGTTTAACTTTATGAAACGTCTATCCCTATCATAATTGATAACAATTCAAAGTCAATCGACTTTTATGGGATTTCGTTAAGTTTCTTAAGGCCACTTAAAGAATGTGAAAAGCCAATCTTGAATATCGACTTTCACGGTGCGTTGTGATGCGGGTTATCCGAAGTATTTTTGCGATGAAAACGGACGGTGCAACTTCAGTAGACCGTATTCGTCCAGGCGAACGTGACCCGTTTCACGTGAAAACAAGCCCTCATATAAGTTGAGGTAAGAATAGCGAGTTAGCGGCGTTTCAGCAGAGCTAAAAACGTCGAAAATCAACGAAAACACTTTGAAGTGTGCCATCTCTGTGCCACAACTTCATCCAAGGATACCTTATCGGCGGTCATCTAAAACATGGATGATTGCCGTTTCTATCTCACCACTTTGCCGCGCGCGCCGTGCAGCGCGAAAGGCGCAAGCGCGAGCAAAGGGCGGTCGGCGTCAGCCGGCCGCCCATACCCCCAGTACTCTAACAGGGGGGTACTAAATACAACCAGATTGCCCGAACACAAGGTAGAGACACTTACGCAACGGCGTTTCTGAATATACTACGAAAATGTGGATGGCACACCCAATCCACCATTTCATCAAATATAAACCTGGATTATTCATAGAATTTCAAAAAAGCAGCGCAATCCCATGATTCACACGGGACTGCGCTGCTTTGGTGTTTCACCCATTGGGTGCGCCTATATGCTAAGGTTGAGTCGACAAAAACCATCACGAAAGCGAGGCTTCACACCATCTCAACTTTAACCAGCTTATCCCTGCAATGCAATACCAATGTGACTGTGACCGCCGACGGCGGTCAACTTTCAAATGACGCCGGGCTCGTTTTGTTCCAAGAGTTTCTTCATCGTATCAACTTTAGGCAACTTGCCAATCAGTGCCTCAAGTTACCAGACCAACGACGATTCTGGAAGGCCTCGATGATCGACATCTTCTTGGAAAAATTGTTGCTCGACGTTGCCGGGTATTTACATGACAGTAGTGCCAATGACTGGCAACGTGATCCCGTACTGGCGGCCACCTTGGGTAGCTCTCGGCTAGTCTCACAGCCCTCACTTTCACGGTTTTTCAAGCGCCTTGAAGACGCCGACCTAGATGACTTTCGGAAGCTTATCTGGCAAGTAGCCGCCTTGGCTTTCCGTCTTAGTGGTCAATCCCGCTTCGTGCTGGATATAGACTCAACGCATTGTGATACTTTCGGTAATCAAGAACGGTCCGCCTTCAACGCTCACTATATGGCCTATGGATATCACCCTCAGGTTGTATTTGATCAAGAGTCCGGGTTGCTCTTAGACGCCTTGATGCGCCCTGGCAATGAGTACACCGGCAAGGAAGCCGATAAGTTCGTCGAGACAACTTTTTCGCGCCTATCGGCGCTCCCTCAAAGCACCAGCGTCATCATTCGAGGCGATTCGGGGTTTGCTGCGCCAAAATTTTACGAGATGTGCGACACACATGGCGTCGACTTTTTGGTTCGACTCAAGGCAAATTCAAAGCTTGGGAAGCTGGCAGAAACGGCCTTAGTGGATTGCCCTCCAAAATATGAAGAGAGCAAATGCGTCTACCACGAATTCAAGTATCAGGCCGCGTCATGGGGTAAAGCTCACCGTGTTATCGTATGTTCTACTCATACGGCAGATGAGCTAGTTCCCTGGAACCACGCATTCGTAGTGACCAGCCTGGCCTCCGAGGCTCCAGAGACTTTGTTCAAGACCTATAGACAGCGGGGCAATGCTGAGAACCAAATTAAGGAGCTGAAATGCGGGTTTGGCTTTGACAAAACAGACAGCTCAACTTTTGCACGGAACACTGCACGAGCCTTGATCACCGGTATTGCCTATAACCTGGTTCAGCTCTTTAAACAGCTCTTTGTCTCGGAAGACCGTCGTTCAACCATCTCCTCGCTACGGTTCAGTCTCTTTCACATCGCCGGTAGGATTACTTGGCACGCCCGTCGTGTGGTGATTCATCTTGCTTCTAACTATGTTTACAAGAACTGGTTTAGTCGGCTCATGGACGAAGTCCATCAGTTGGCGACCTGAACTGAATAACTGAATAGGTCGTGCGTCGAGCCGAAAACTGGGTCGGTCTGTTCGTGGTGCATCGATCACCAACTTCTCCGCTCAGTCAGTATTCGCAACGCTCCAAACGTTGCTTTCAGACCGGCCAGATGCGATTTCATGTCCCAAATACCGAGGTGAATAATCCAGGGTTTATATTATACTGAAAGTTATTCTTCCTGACTACTTTTCCTCATTTGTTATTGATTTAACAAACCCTGATAATTATTGTTATTAATTTGAACAAATGTGAATATCATGGCAGGAGCGCTTACCACTCCCGGAAGACTCATCAGCCTTATCATGACAGCCCTTATTCCGCCGGTGCACCGCCATTTATTTATTTTGTTGTGTTAACGCCGTCCCGGGTCTCCTCTTCCAGATGGCGAACCTGATGCGTTGGTCTCACGAAAAATATCTGTAATCCTCACCCCGGTGCCAGCAGTTTGTGAAAAAAAAGCGAACAAAAGCGGCCGCGTCTTGGTCGACGCGGCCGCTCCCTTGGTCCGATTCAGTACAAGTCGATGATTTTCTGCAGATAATCCACGACCACCTTGGGCAGGTCGGCGCGCATCAACAGCGCCTCGAGCAGCCGGCTGCGGTTGTACCAGCGGTTCCAAAAGGCCACGGAATCCTGCGGGCGCAGGTCCTTCAGCCGGGCCTGCCAGGCGGTCAGGCACAGTACCTGCGACTCGGCGAAGAACTGGTGCTTGGCCGCCAGGTTGACCAGGTAGCCGGCGACGCGCTGATCCTCGCCGAACGCCAGCGAGTAGGTGTTGCGCTGCCAGCCCTCGAACACCGCGGCCATCAGCAGCACCTTTTCCCCGCGGGTCAACACGGGCACCGCGGTGAGCTCGTCGGCCAAGTTGCCGATGTGGGTGTAGGCGTGGGCCCAGCCGGCGCCCTCGACGAAGCCGCGGCCGTCCTGCTCGAGCGCCACGTAGCTGACCAGGTTCAACAGCAGCAGCCGGTAGTCGGCCTGGCTCAGCGCGTGGTAGCGGTTCTGGTCGGCGTACACCAGCCCCGACAGCAGCATCACCGAGAAGCTGCGGGCGAACACGCCGGAGTTCTCCGGTTCCAGAATGTGGGAGAACATGAGCTCCGGCCCCTGCAGCTGGTGGAACAGCCACTCAACCTGCGGCTGCGTGAACGCGTCGGCCTGGAACAGGTCGGAGATCAGGAAGAAGACCCCCTTGTCGCGCACCGCGGGGTTGCGTGACGCGAGGTGGTCGAGCAAAAAGCGCAGCTCGTCGTCTGAAACATCCGGATGCTTGCTGTTTTTGATGCGCATGCCGATGGTGTGAATCCGCGCCAGCGCGCGGACGTCGTCGCTCGGCAGGATCAAAGGCGTCGGCTGGCTGCGCCGCACCCCGTTCATGATGTCGGCCAAAGCGGCCGGCAGCTTGGTGAACACCTTCCCGGCCAGCAGGCTGTTGCGCAGGTCCTGGATCTGCGCCTTGACGCGTGCAAGTTCTTCGTTCATTGGGTCTCCTTTGTCAGATCAGAATCGGGCGGCTGATTTTCTCCGTCGGATGCGCGAGCACCCAGCCGAAGTCGTCGGCGGAGGCGTCGCGCTGCACCCGCATCCCCGTTTGCGCCATCACGGTGAACGGGTAATCGTGCGCGAGCGCCTGCTTCATGTAGGCGTTGATCATCGCGGGCGTCATCCGCCCGTTCAGGTACACCCGGTAGCCGGGGTAGCGGGCCAAAACGGAATCCAGCAGCGCGACGATGCGCGGGTCGTGGAGCTGGCGGATGGTCACCGCCATGGCGACGCGCTCCCGGAAGTTGCCCAGAAACGCGCGCTTCTCGTCGGGATGCAGCGTCGGCACCCCGAGCGCCTTGGTCTTGATAAAGTCGTTCAGCGATTCCGTCATTCGCCCGCCCTCCTTCGTGTTGACTCCATGATACCACACGTGGCCAGACCCAAGCCGCGACGGCGGATCGGTGCCGGTGCCAGGCGAATGCGCCCAATCGCAGCGGGCACCAAGGCCAGTCGCGTCAGACGCCGAGGCTGGTCGAACCCGGGGTCGTGGCACGTCGCATCAGGCGTCGCGGCTAGTCGAATCAGGATTCGAGGTCGAGCGAGCCGGGGGGCGAGGCGGCCCGGGCCAAACGCTGAGGTTGGCCAGACCGGGCGCCAACCCGGGCTCGGCTCAGCGGCCGGCCCGCTTGCTCGGGTCGATCATAGTCAGCTGGATGCGCTCGCGGTCAGGGTCGACGGCCTTCACCCAGACGGTCACGATCTCGCCCACCGCCACCATGCGGTACGGGTCGCGGTTTTCCCCCGCCACCATCTGCGTGCGGTGCACCAGCCCGTCGTGCTTGACGCCGATGTCGACGAAGGCGCCGAAGTCCACGACGTTGCGCACGGTGCCGGACAGCTCCATGCCGGGCTTGAGGTCAGCCAGCGTGGTGACATCGCGGCGCAACAGCGGCGCTGGCATGCCGTCGCGCTCGTCGCGGCCGGGGTGCTCTAGGCTTGACACAATGTCTTGGGCGGTCGCGGCGCCAAGCCCCGTTGCGATCAGCGGCGCCAGGTCGACGGCGGCCAGCGCCTGCTTGGCGGCCGGCGTGGCGAGCGCCGTGGCCGCGACCCCGGCGGTGGCCAGGATGCGCTTGGCCGCCGGATAGCTTTCGGGGTGGATGTCGGTGTTGTCCAGCGGCTCGCGGCCGTCGACGATGCGCAGGAAGCCGACCGCCTGCTCGAAGGCCTTGGGGCCCAGGCGCGGCACCTTTTTGAGCGCGGCGCGACTCGAAAAGCGCCCGTTGGCCTCGCGGTAGGTCACGATGTTGCCCGCGACCGTGGCCGACAGCCCCGAGATGCGGGTCAACAGCGCGGCGCTTGCGGTGTTCAGGTTCACGCCGACGCGATTGACGGCGCGCTCGACCACCACATCGACGGCGGTCGCGAGGTCCTTTTCCGGCAAATCGTGCTGGTACTGGCCGACGCCAACCGCGGTCGGGTCGATCTTGACCTGCTCGGCCAAAGGATCCTGCAGGCGCCGGGCGATGCTGATGGCGCTGCGCTGCTCGACGTGCAGTTGCGGGAACTCGGCGCGCGCCGCGGCGCTGGCCGAGTAAACGGACGCGCCGGCCTCGTTAACGATGACGTAATCGACCGGCCGCTCCAGCTCGCGCAGGACCGAGGCGACGAACTGCTCGGACTCGCGGCTGGCCGTGCCGTTGCCGATGGCGATGGTGTCGACGCCGTAGCGCGCAATCAGCGCGCGCAGCTCACCGGCCGCGGCGTGGCGCTTGGCCTCGCTGGCTGGCTTGTGCGGGTAGATCACCGCCACGTCCAGCAGCTTGCCGCTCGGGTCCACCACCGCGAGCTTGCAGCCGGTGCGGTACGCCGGGTCGAACCCGAGCACCACGCGCCCGCGCAGCGGTGCCTGCATCAGCAGGTTGTACAGGTTTTGGCCGAACACCTGAATCGAGCGGGTAGCGGCGGCCTCGGTCAGGTTGGCCCGCGCCTCCCGTGCGATGGCCCGGGCGACGAAGCGCTTGTAGCCGTCCTCGTACGCGGCGGCGATGAACGCCGTCGCCGGCGACTTGGGCCGCTTACCCAGCAGGCGGAAACGGCAGAAGTTCAGGATTTCGGCCGGATCCACGGTCACCTTCACGGTCAGGATTTTCTCCTTTTCCCCGCGGTTGATGGCCAGCGTCTGCGTCGCGCTGATCTGGCGCAGCGGCGCCTTGAAGTCGTAGTAGTGGCGGTAGGTGCCGAGCTGGTCTTCGGCCTCCGCCTTGGGCCTCACGGCGGATTCCAGCATCCCGCGGCGCGCGGTCGTGCGCCGGGCGAAGTTGCGAATGGCGGCGTCCTCGCTGAAGGCCTCCGCGAGAATCTCGTGGGCGCCGGCCAGGGCCGCCGCGACATCCGGCACGCCGCGGCCGACGTAGCGGTGCGCGGTGCGCTCAAGCGCGCCGGCCGGGAAGCTTCTGATCCACTGGGCAAGCGGCAAGAGCCCCGCCGCCTGGGCCTTGGCCGCCAGCGTCTGGCGTTTTTGCTTGTAAGGCAGGTAGAGGTCCTCGACGTCCTGCAAGGTCTCCGCCGCGGCCAGCTTCGCGCTCAGCCCCGGCGTCAGCTTGCCCTGCGCCTCGATTGCCTTGCCCACCGTCGCCTTGCGCGCGGTCAACGCCTCAACGTGCTGGGCCGCTTCGGCAATCGCCTCCAGCTGCACCTCGTCGAGGCTGCCGGTGGCCTCCTTGCGGTAGCGCGCGATAAACGGCACCGTGTTGCCCGCGTCCATCATGGTCAAAACGGTGCCAATCTGGCGCTCGCTGACGCCCGGCACCTCCTTGTGCACAAGCCTTACCGTCTGGTCTTCGCTCATTGTGGGTCCACCTTTCTCACTTTACGTCCTACCATACTCGCCATGCCCGGATTTGGCCAATCTGGCCGCCGCACAAGCGGCCGGGTGTCACCGTTTTTGAACAAAAAAAGCCCGGGCTGCGGGCTTACAAGTGTGCCAGGCGGGATTCGAACCCGCGACCGATGGTTTAGAAGACCATTGCTCTATCCGACTGAGCTACTGGCACCTAATCGAACTTAATTATTATAAGGATAGGACTCAGGAGAGTCAACGCTTGAAAGGCGCGGCCGACTTGTTTACACTTGAATCATTATAAGACATAGGAGTGATCTCATTGAAACTTAATCAGTTCGCACGCCTGACGCCGGATGCCGCGACGCAGCTGCAGGAACTTCAGAACCTCGGCTTCGCCACGGACCCGGCGCTCGGCCTTGCGAAGCTGGCGCGCACCGACTTCGCCCTGCTTTTCCCTGAGGCCCGCACGGCGACCACCAAGGCGCAACAGCTTTCCGGGATCGCCATCGACGACCACCGCACCTTGCTGGACCTGCTGCAGCCCGGTCTGACCGTCATCACGCGCCAGGAGTTCTACGCCGCGGCGCTTCAGCTGCTGGGTTTTGAGGGTCTCACCGACTTCAAGCTCGAGGACCCGCTGAGCTTCGCCGCCGCCACCAAGCTGCCGGTGGTCGATGAAGACATCGCCACGCCGCAGCAGTTTCTCGCCGCCCTGTACCTGCTGTTGACCACCCGCACCAAGCACCTGGTCAACTACCTGGACGCGCTGGCCACCCGCGGCTTTTTCAAGGACTTCCAGGGCGACACGCCGCGGTTCCTGTTCTTCAACGGCAAGGCGCAAAACGTGTTCGATCCGCGCCGCATTCACCGCGAGGTGGTCTGGATCGAATCCGACCTCGACACCGACGGCGACGGGCAGCGCGATCTGCTCGAGGCGACGATTTTCCGCCCGCTTGAAACCGACGCCGGGCTCCGCGTGCCGGTGCTCTTCACCGCCAACCCCTACTTCCACGGCACCAACGACGTGGACTGGATCACCCACAAGCCGAGCGACGCGGTGGCGGTCAAGACCCACTCGCGGACGCTTGAGGAGGTCACGGCCAAGCCGGAGCCGCAGCCGGCACTGCCACACCGCGAGGTCAAGGGCGAGCGCCAGACGGCCGAGGTCTACGGCGACGAGGACGGCATCTACCCGCTGAACGACTACTTCCTGGCCCGCGGGTTCGCCACCGTCTACTCCGCCGGCATCGGCACCCGCGGCTCCGATGGTGTCCGCGAAACCGGCGGCCCCGGCGAAACGGCCAGCGCCGTCGCCGTGATCGAGTGGCTGACCGGCGCCCGCCGCGCGTTCACCAACCGCACCGACAACATTGAGATCAAGGCCTGGTGGAGCAACGGCAAGGTCGCGATGACCGGCAAGTCCTACCTCGGCACCCTGGCCGTGGCTGCCGCCACGTCCGGCGTCGAAGGCCTCAAGACCGTCATCTCCGAGTCCGCGATCTCCAGCTGGTACGACTACTACCGTGAAAACGGCCTGGTGGTTGCGCCGGGCGGCTTCCAGGGCGAGGACGCCGACGTCCTGGCCGTCGACACCTACTCGCGCCAGAAGAACACCGGCGACTACCTGAAGATGAAGCCGACCTGGGACAAGGCGCTGGCCGCCATCACCCGGGACCAGGACCGCACCACCGGCGACTACACCGCCTGGTGGGACGCGCGCAACTACCGCAACGACCTGGCCAACATCACCTGCGACGTCGTGTCGACCCACGGCCTCAACGACTGGAACGTCAAGCCCAAGAACGTGATCAAGCTCTGGGACGGCCTGCGCGACCTGCCAATCAACAAGAAGTTGATTTTGCACCAAGGCCAGCACGTCTACGTCAACAACATCCTGTCCCTGGACTTCACCGACATGATGAACCTGTGGCTGTCCTACGAGCTGCTGGACGTGCAAAACGGCGCGCCGGAGCTGCTGCCGAACGTCCTGGTTCAAGACAACGTCGAGGAGCAAACTTGGCACGCGTACGAGGACTTCGGCGCGGGCGCCGGCCACACCGAAAAGACGCTGAACCTCGCCGAGGACTTCACCGCCGACCGCGCCAGCTTCGCCGACACCGCGACGCAGACGTTCAACGCGCACCACGAGACCTCGGACTCCTACGAGCTCGAGATCGTGAAGCCGGACAGCTTCTACAACACCAGCCGTCTGTGGCTGGACCTGCCCCATTTTGCCGACACCGTGACGCTTGAGGGCACCCCGCACATCCACCTGCGCCTGTGGATCGACCAGCCGACCGCGATTCTCTCCGTGCGCCTGGTCGACGCCGGCGAGGCCCAGCGCTTCGGCGCCACCGCCAAGCTGGTCGAAGGCGCCGGCTACAAGCTCGGCTACGACTACAAGGCGACCAACATCCTGGAGTTCGCTAAGGTCGCCCCGACCGCCAGCAAGCTGATCACCTTCGGCCACGCGAACGTGCAAAACCAGCACAACGCGTACGAAAACGTGCCGGTGGTGCCGGGTGAGCCGTTCGACATCGACTTCGAGCTGCAGCCGACGCACCTGACCCTGCCGGCCGACCGCCACCTGGCGCTGATCATCCACGGTGCCGACATGGCCCAGACCCACCGCCCGGTTGCCGTCACCAACTACCACGTCGACCTCGACCAGAGCTTCCTGACGCTGCCACTGCGCACGCAGGACTAACCGTAAGATACAAAACTGCCGCTTCGGTTGCGTAACCGAGGCGGCAGTTTTTGGGTCTATCGGGGGCGGCGCCGCTTGAGGTTGGTCGGCCGGCGAGCAGTGTCGTCGCTCGCTTGGTGCTCACTCGGCGTGAAACCCGTGGTGCTCAGCGCGGTGCTGCCACAGGGCCGCGGCCGCGTCAGCCATGCGCCACCGCCAGCGCCGCCTCGACGGCCGCGCGGGTGGGAATCGACGGCAGCGCACCGAGGCTTTGGACGGCCAGCGCCGAGGCCTCACTCGCGTACTCGACCGCTTCCCGCAGGTTGGCGAGGTCCGGCGTGAGGCTGGCAACCAGCGCGCCGATGAAGGTGTCGCCGGCCGCCGTGGTGTCGACGGCGGCGACCTTGAAGGCCGGCACGGTGAAGGCCTGGCCGTCCAGGTCGACGTATGCGCCGTGGTCGCCCAGCGTGATGATCACGCCGCGCACCCCGCGCGCGTGGAAGTAGGCGGCGTTGGCGGCCAGCCCGGCGGCCGTGTCGGTCGTGATACCGCTCAGCTTCGCGCTTTCCGTCTCGTTGGGCACGATCAGGTCGCACAGCGCAAGCAGTGCGTCCGGCAGCGGCTGCGCGGGCGCCGGGTTCAGCACGGTCACGGAGCCTTGGGCGCGCGCCTGTTCAAAAACGGCCTGGGTGGTGTTAAGGGGCGTCTCGCACTGCGCCACCGTGAACGCCGTCTTGCGGTACGCGGCCACGGCGGGTGCGGGCGCGACATCCGCGTTGGCGCCAGCCTGAATCACAATCGAGTTTTGCCCGCTGGCCTGCAGCAAAATGTAGGCCTGGCCGGTCTGCTGGCCGGCGATGGTCGCCACCGCCGTCAGGTCGACGCCGGCGTCCGCCAGCTGCCGGCGCATGAAGGCCGCGTTGGCATCGTCGCCCGTGGCCCCGATGAACGCCACGGCAGCGCCCGAGCGCGCCGCGGCCACCGCCTGGTTGGCGCCCTTGCCGCCGGCGGCCTGGGCGAAGCCGGTCATCGCAATCGTCTCGCCCGGCTTGGGCAAGGCGGGAATGTGCAGAATGCTGTCGACATTGATGCTGCCGAGAATGGTTACGCTGTTCATGTTCGTCCTCCTTGTGCGACAACAGCATACCACATCCCACGGCGCTTGTCCGGCCGGTCCGCTGCGCCGCGGCCACGGGCACACGCTTCGCCGGCGGCCGCTTGGGCCCGCCCACCACTGTCTGGTCCCCCCGAACCATAAAAAACCCGACCAGCACACGCCGGTCGGGTCTGGGTCCAGGCTTTTGGGAAAATCCACTGGGCCGTTAGTAAAGTTCGAGGTACTGATCGCGTTCCCACTCGGAGACGCTTTGGCGGTAGGCCGCCCATTCCAGGTCCTTGGAGTCTTTGAAGGACTGGTACAGGTGCTCACCCAGCGCTTTTCTCACCACGGCGTCCTCTTCCAGGGCCTTCAGCGCGTTGTGCAGCGTCGACGGCAGGTCCTGAATGTGGTTGGCCTTGCGCTCAGCGTCCTGCATCCGGTAGATGTTGCGGTCGATGCCCTGCTCCGGCGTCAGCTTGTTCTTGATGCCGTCCAGGCCGCTTTCGAGAATCGCGGCGATGGCCAGGTACGGGTTGGCGGTCGGGTCGACCGAGCGCAACTCGAGGCGCTTGGAGAGGCCCTTGCCGTTCGGCACGCGGATCAGCGGGCTGCGGTTGGTGCCGGACCAGGCGATGTACACCGGCGCCTCGAAGCCCGGCACCAGGCGCTTGTAGGAGTTCACGGTCGGGTTGTTGATGGCGGTCAACCCGCGGGCGTGAAGCAAAAGCCCCGCCAGAAAATGCATCGCGTCGGCGGACAGGCCGCTTTCGGACTGCTCATCGTAGAAGACGTTGGCGTCGTCCTTGAACAGGCTCATGTTGATGTGCATCCCCGAGCCGTTGATGCCGTGCAGTGGCTTGGGCATGAAGGTCGCGTACAGGCCGTGCTTGCGGGCGATGGTCTTGACCACCAGCTTGAAGGTCTGGATGTTGTCGGCGGCGCTCAGGGCGTCGGCGTACTTGAAGTCGATCTCGTGCTGGCCCGGCGCGACCTCGTGGTGCGACGCCTCGACCTCAAAGCCCATTTTCTCAAGCTCCAGCACAATGTCGCGCCGGCAGTTCTCGCCCATGTCCAGCGGCGCGAAGTCGAAGTAGGAGCCCTTGTCGTTGAGCTGCAGCGACGGTTCGCCCTTCTCGTTCAGCTTGAAGAGGAAGAATTCCGGCTCGGGGCCGATGTTGAAGGCGGAGTAGCCGGCGGCCTTCATCTCGGCGACGATGCGGATCAGGTTGTTGCGCGGGTCGCCGGCGAACGGGCTGCCGTCCGGCTCGTGCACGCTGCAGATCAGGCGGGCAATCTTGCCGTGATCGTTCTCCCAGGGGAAAAGCAGCCAGGTGTTCAGGTCCGGGAACAGGAGCATGTCGCTTTCCTCGATGCGGACGAAGCCGTCGATCGAGCTGCCGTCGAAGGTCATTTTGTTGGCCAGCACCTTGTCCAGCTGGGAGACCGGCACTTCGACGTTCTTGATGATGCCGTTGATGTCCGTGAACATCAGGCGCAGGAACTGCACGTTCTCCTGCGCGACGCTTTCGCGAATCATCTCAGCGGTGATCTGTTTTTTTGCCATCAGATTGAAGACTCCTTCTAAAAGTGGGTTAGTTGCGGAAGCCAAAGCCCTGCGTCGGGAAGTTGCTCCCGCCGGCGTTCAGGCGGCCCTGGTTCATCAGCTCGTCGCGCAGCATCCGCCGCACCGCCGAATCGCTGGTCTCGGCCTCGTGGCGCGGGTGCTTGAGGCGCCGAATGTCGGCCAGGCTGAACCCGGCGGCGAGCTGTGAGCGGATGTCGAGCAGGTCGTCGACGTCGTTCAGGGCATACAGCCGGTGGTTCCCCTGGCTTCGAACGGGGTGAATCAAGTCCTGCGCCTCGTAGTACCGAATCTGGCGGGCGGTCAGGTCGGTCAAGGCGATCACTGTACCAATCGGCAGAACGGGGCGGGTGCGCAAATCGCTGATCTCGGTCATGACATGGCTCCCTTCATCACCGGTTCAGTCTACCAATGCCCCTCCCCCTTGTCAACGGTGTGTGTCAGATTAGCTGACAGACTTTTTAACGTTCGGATTTACGTAGACCAATGCCGGTCGCGGTGCCCTGGTCAGCGGTACGTCAGGTGGCTGCCGCGGCCTTCGCGACGCAAAAACTCCCGGGCCACAGCCCGGGAGTGCGTGCTACTTGTTGAAGAACGTGGCCTGCGCCGCGCCGATGATGCCAAGGCGCACGTGCGCGTAGGTTAGCCCGCCCTGGATGTACAGGGTGTAAGGCTCACGCAGCGGGCCGTCGGCGGAGAATTCGATGGTCGAGCCGGACACGAAGTTGCCGGCGGCCATGACCACCTTGTCCTCGTAGCCGGTCATCTCGGACGGCTCCGGGGTGACGAAGGCGTCGACCGGCGAGTTCTCCTGCACGGCCTTGGTGAAGGCAACCATGTCCGTCGGGTTGCCGAAGTTGACCGTCTGGATCAGGTCGGTGCGCGGCGCGTCCCACTTCGGGGACACGGCGAGGCCGAGGCGCTCGAGCAGCGCGGCCTCAAAAATCGCGCCCTTGATCGCGTTCCCGGTGACGGAAGGCGCGAGGAAGAAGCCCTCGTACATATCGAACAGGTTGCTGCCGGTGGCCCCTTCCGCCGGGCCGATGCCCGGCACGGTCATGCGGTAGGACACGCGCTCGACTAGGTCCTTGCGCCCGACGATGTAGCCGCCGGTCTTGGCGATGCCACCGCCGGCGTTTTTGATCAGGGAGCCCGCCATCAGGTCCGCGCCGACGTCCAGCGGCTCGAGGGTCTCGGAGAACTCGCCGTACGCGTTGTCGACGAAAATCCACATGTCAGGCGCCACTTCGCGCACCGCGTCGACCATCTCCTTGATCTTGGCCACGGTGAAGGAGTCGCGGGTCGCGTAGCCGCGCGAGCGCTGGATGCAGACCACCTTGGTCTCCGGCCGGATGCGGGCCTTGATCGCCTCAAGGTCGGCCGACCCGTCCGCCTTCAGCGGCACGTAATCGCAGTTGATGCCGTACTCCTTGGCGCTGCCGATACCGTTGCCGGCCATGCCCAGCACCTGCTGCAGCGTGTCGTAGGGCTCGCCGGTGATGTAGAGCAGCTCGTCGCCGGGCCGCACCAGGCCGAGCTCGGCCACGCCGATGGTGTGCGTGCCGGAGACGAACTGCGGGCGCACCAGCGCGTCCTCGCCGCCTAGCACCTGGGCGTAGATGGCCTCCAGGGTGTCGCGGCCCATGTCGTCATCGCCGTAGCCCGTGGTGCCCAGCAGGCTGTTTTCCGCCACGTGGTTGTCGCGGTAAGCCGTCAGCACCTTGGCCTGGTTGTCCATGATCTGCTCGTCAATCTCCGCCAGCCGCGGCGCAATCTGCCGGTCGACGTCCTCGACCAGCGCAATCAGCTTGGGATCGTACTCATCTTTCCAACTCAATGCTTGTTCTCCTTTGTCTGCCACGAGGCGACCAGCGCCTCGATGTCTCTAAGTTCCTCTGGGTGTGCCACCAGGTCGAACCAGTGCGTCGGCATCTGGTGGCGAAAATACGTGAGCTGCCGCTTGGCGTAGCGCCGCGAGTTCTGTTTGACCGCCGCCACCGCCGTTTCAAGGTCGCCCCGCCCTTCCAGGTACGGCACGAACTCCTTGTAGCCGATGGCCTTGAGCGCCTGGGCGTCCGGTCCGGCCGCATCAAGCACCCGGCGCACCTCGGCCAACAGCCCCGCGTCGAGCATCGCGTCGACGCGGGCGTTGATCCGATCGTACAGCGCCGCGCGCTCGGTGGTCAGGCCGAGCACCAGCGCGTCGTAGGCGGGTTCTGGCTGAACCTGCGCGGAAAAAAGCTGGCCCGAGGCCACAACCTCAAGCGCCCGCATCACGCGCCGCGCGTTGCCGACGGGAATCGCGGCGGCCGCCGCGGGGTCGACCGCCGCAAGTCGTGCGTGCAGCGCCTCCGGGCCAAGCGCGGCCAGCTCCTCGCGCAGCGCCTGGCGCCTGGCATCGGGCGGCGCCGCCCCACCCAGGTTCAGCCCCAGGCGAAGGGCGTTGAGGTAAAAGCCGGTGCCGCCGACCACGATCGGCAGGTGGCCGCGCGCCCGCACCGCATGAATGGCGGCCGCCGCGCGGGCCTGAAACTGGGCCGCGGAGAACGGTGTGCCGGGAACCACGATGTCGATCAGGTGGTGCGGCACCCCGGCCATCTCTTCGGCCGTGACCTTGGCCGTGCCGATGTCCATGCCGGTGTAGATCTGGTAGGCGTCGCCGTTGATCACCTCGCCGGAAAAGCGCTTGGCCACGGCGACGGCCAGCGCGCTTTTGCCCGTCGCGGTGGGGCCGCCGATGATCAAAATTTGGGGTTTCACTGTCTCATAGTTCATTTCATCACCAGCTTCTAGTATACTGAATGTGGCACCTAAGTTCTACCAAACCCGCGGATTGCCGCAGGAATGAAAAGAGGGATCTTTATGAAGCACAAATTCATCACGGGCTTCTTGTTCGGGGTCATCGCAACCGCCGGCGCCGTTGCCGGCAGCGTTGTTGCCTTCAAGAAATCCTACATCGAACCGGTCGAAGACAAGGTCGAGGAGATCAACGCGAACCGCCGCAAGGCCAACCGCAAGCGCCACGGCGCACACATGGGCTAAGCCCCAACCAAAAACGCCGACCATCGCGGTCGGCGTTTTTGCTTACTCTGAAATCTTCTTGGCCTTGGTCTTGCCGGACCAGTTGTCGTAGCCGCCCTTGAGGAAGAACAGCTGCGTGAAGCCGGCCTTCTTCATCCGCGTGGCCGCGCGAACGGACATCTGGCCGGTCAGGTCGTACATGTACACCGGCAGGTCCTTGCGCAGCTCGCCCATGCGGGTCTTCAGGACCGTGTACGGCAGGTTGCGCGCGCCGAGCACGTGGCCGGCGTCGAAGTCCTTCTTCTCGCGCAGGTCGATGATCTGCGCCTTGCGCATCGTTTTTTCGAATTCCTCGGGTGCAAGCTCCCCGCCGACGGACTTCAGCCGCGACTTCTGGAAGGCCCCGATGCCCCATGATGCGGCCCAGACAATGAGCCCCGCACCCAGTAAAATAACCAGAAATTGAATCACAAGATCGCCCCTTAATTACGTATTAACGTGCCAAGCTGGCCGCTCCGATGACGCCAGCCGTGTTGCCCAAGGTCGCCAGCCGCAGGTGCGTCGTGTTGCGCACGTTCGGGAAGACGAAGGACTGGAAGTACTGGTTGACCCGGGAGAGCAGGAAGTCGCCGGCCGCGCTGACGCCGCCGCCGATCAGAATGTACTCCGGGTTGAGCATGTTGCCCAGGTTGCCCAGGCCAAGACCCAGGTAGAAGGCCACCTTGTCCACAATCATCAGTGCCAGCTTGTCGCCTTCCTGGGCGCAGTCGAACACGATCTTGGACGAGATGTCGTCGCCGTTGTCGAGGATTTGCTTGAGCGTGGAGTCGCCCGCGTACTCCTCGGCCATGTCGCGCGCCACGCGCACGACGCCGGTGGCGCTGGCCACGGTCTCAAGGCAGCCTTTCTTGCCGCAGGTGCACATGTAGCCGTCCGGATCGACGGTCACGTGGCCGATCTCACCGGCGGAGCCGGCCGTCCCGTGCAGCAACAGGCCGTCGGCGATGATGCCGCCGCCGATGCCGGTGCCGAGGGCCACCAGCGTCACGTTCTTGGACTTGTCGCCGGCGCCCTTCCACTGCTCGCCCATCGCCGCCACGTTGACGTCGTTGTCGATGCTGAACGGAATCCCGGTTGCGGCCTCGATGTCGCGCTTCGGGTGTTGGAGCGTTTTCCAGTTCAGGTTGTAGGCGCCGATGACCGTGCCGGCCTCCGTGTCGACCGTGCCCGGCGTGCCCATGCCGATGCCGTTGAAGTCTTCCGGCTTCATGTTGTACAGCTTCAGGTGGTCGTTAATGGATTCGATGATGTCGGGGATGATGTGGCGCCCCTCGTCCAAAATGTTGGTGTCGATGCTCCAGCGCTGCTGAATCTCGCCCTCCGCGGTTAAAATGGCGAACTTGCAGGTCGTCCCGCCCAAGTCTACGCCGATCAGCTTCTTGTCAGTCATCAGTTTTTCCTCCGTCAGGTTGAATTAAGGGGTGTTTCAGCTCCTGCTCGTGCGCGTGGCGCAGCACGATTTTGGCCGTTGCGTACAGCTTGTCGTCAATCAGGCCGGTCTCGTGCAGCCGGTCGACCTCCACGGCGGCAAGCTCCATGTCCCAGAGCCGCTTGCCCACGTGGATGTAGGTGCCGTAGCGCTTGAGCAGCTGCAGGACGTCGTAGTAGGTCTTCATCTCGTCATGCATAGCCGAACCCCACACCGAGCAGCAACACCAGCGCCGCGGCGAGCACCACCCCGCCGATCACGCGGCGGCTGGTGGGCGTCGGGCCAAGCTGCGGGGCGCCGACCGCAAAGGCGATCAGCACGCCGCCGACCAGGCCGCCGATGTGCCCGAAGATGTCCACGCCGCTTGAGAACAGGTTGAACACCAGGTTCATCGCCGCCAACAGCATGAACTGCCGCGACAGCTGCGTGATCACCGGGTTGTGCCGGTAGGTGTCCCCGAGCATCAGGAAGGCGCCCATCAGCCCAAAAATCGCGGTCGACGCGCCGGCGGCCAGGCCGTCGGCGTTGAACACGAAGCTCGCGACGTTGCCGGCGATGCCCGACACCAGGTAGATCACCAGGTAGCGCCAGTGGCCGAAGATTCGCTCGGTGATCGAGCCGAGGTAAAACAGCGACACCGCGTTGACCACGATGTGCGTGACGCCGATGTGCACGAACATCGGCGTGATCAGCCGCCACCACTGCCCGATGTAAATCAGCGGGTTCCAGCGCGCGCCGAAGCGCAGCAGCACAAAGCTGTTGGTGGAGCCGCCGGCCAGCGTCTCCAGCAGGAACACGGCAATCGTCACCCCAAGCAGAATGTAGGTCACGAACGGTGTGTCGTCTAATCTTCGCCAAGTGCGCTGCATGGCACCCTCCTTTGACAATCACAGTCACGCACAACGCCCCGTCACGGTCACCCGGACGGGGCGCTGCCACCCCCGCAAGCGGGAGCCAAAACTTATCCCCTACAACTGGTCAGTCCAGTTATCCCTTACAGTGTAGCATTTTTTGAATGCGCTGCCTAGTAAACCAGGGCGGAGCAAGGCGGGTTTAGCGAGACACATAGCGTGACCTGATGCGTGAGGCGCACTTGGCCTCGCGTGTCGGGTCTCGCTATGTGGCCTCGCGTCGCCTTGCGGAGCCCGACGAACCAGGGCGGAGAAGCGCGGGCTTAGGTCGGTAGACAGCCCTAACTGTGCTGAAAAGTCCGGGCTCCGGCACGAACGGGCCACGACTTCCGGCTCCGGGCCGGGGTGGCGGAACGCGTGGGGCTCCCGCAAGCCCAAAGCCCGGTCTTGCGACCCGCCCTTGCAGTAAGTCGGCCCAACCCGCCGACTAACTGCAATTTCACGCTGGCTCACCCCGGCCCTCCGCCTTCAGTCGTGGCCCGTTCGTACCTCCGCCCTACTCAGCGGTTTGCATTCGTTCCGAGAGAAGAAAACATGGCGGCTCCTTACTAATAGCGTCCAGAGGTACACTGACGCTCGCATCGCGACACTTGTTACCACAGATTTCGCAGTGAGACAGCAATTCACTCATTACTTGCCCAATGAGCGAGTCAATTCTGACCCGAGTAATCGTCCCAATCGACGGCCTGCAAAAGTGTCATTGGCTAGGACGAAATAAGTCCGACCCCAGAAGTAAACCCGCTTCTAAGGTCGGACTTATCATGATTTATCGATACTACCTCAGATTGCGCAAGCAACTACCCAAGCACCCGCTGACCACTGTGTAGGGCGGAGGCGCGGACCGGCCACGACTGGAGGCGGAGGGCCGAGGCGAGCCAGCGTGAAATTGCAGTTAGCGAGCGAACTTTGCTCGCTTACTGCAAGGGCGGGTCCTGAGACCGCACTTTGGGCTCAGGGGAGCCCCACGCGTTCCGCCGCCTCGGCCCGGAGCCGGAAGTCGTGGCCAGTCCGCGCCGGAGCCCGGCATTCCAGACACGCGGCCCACTTAGCCGTTGATGGTGGCCTGGGTCTCGTTGTAGTCCTTGAGCTTGGCGACCTTGTAGAGGCTGTAGTAATCGGAGAACATCTGCTTGGCGATCTCAATCGCGTAGCTGGTCTGCTCGGAGAGGTTCGGGACCACCACCGCGATGGCAATCTGCGGGTTCTTCGCCGGGGCGAAGCCGATGAAGCTCTGGGTGATGGTCTCGACCATCTTGGAGTTCATGTTGTCCGGGTCGACGTGCGCGAAGGACTGCGCGGTCCCGGTCTTGCCGGCGACGCCCGGGTTCAGCGGCTTGAGCGCCATACCCGTGGACCAGCCGGAGGTGCCGTGGACCACTTCCCACATCCCCTGCTTGACCAGGTTCAGCTGGGCCTGCGTGTTTTTGACCTTGCTCAGCACGGTCGGCGTGGTGGTCGAGACGATCGGCCCGGCCTGGCCGTTGCTCAGGGTCTTGCTGATGCTCTTGACCACGTAAGGCTTGAGGCGGTAGCCGTTGTTGGCCACGGCCGAGACGTACTGGGCCTCCTGGATCAGCGTGTAGGTGTCGAAGTTACCGAAGGAAAAGTCCAGCGCCGAGCCGTACGCGGTCAGGCCGGTGTCGGGGTTGATGGTGGCACCGGCGACCCCGGTGACCTCGCCGGGCAGGTCGATGCCGGTTTTTTGACCCAGCCCGAACTGGGAGAAGTAGTAGCGCATCTTCTGGAAAATGTCGTCGTCCATGCCGAACAGCTTCTTCGGTACGTACTTGGCGTGCCCCTCCTTCATCGCCAGGCGCATCATGTAGATGTTCGAGGACACCGCCAGCGCCTTGGCCGCGGTCAGGCTGCCGAAGGTCCCGGCCGCGTAGTCGGACTTCTTGACCCCGGTGCCCGGCAGGTAGATCGGCACATCGGACTGGGTGTTGTCGGTGGTGGTGATGACGCCGTCCTGAAGCGCCCCGAGCACCATCGCGGGCTTGGCGACGGACCCCATGGTGAAGGCGCGGTTGATCACGCCCAGCGAGTCGTCCGTCACCTTGCCGGTCTTGGTGTTGTGGGCGCGACCGGCGATGGCCAGGATCGCCCCGGTGTTGGGGTTGATGGCCACCGCGTAGGCCCCGTCGGCGTACTGGGCCTTGCCGGACTTGATGGCGGCCGCGAAGGTCTTGGTCAACGCGGTCTGGACCTTGGCCTGGTACTGGGAGTCGATGGTCAGGTTGAGGTTGTCCCCCTGTGCCCCCTTGAACTGCTGGACCTGGTCGATGATCGAGTTGTCGTTGCCGATTTCCACCTTGGTGCGGGACTTGGCGCCGCGCAGCACGTTTTCGTAGGCCTTTTCCAGGTACGAGGTGCCGACGCGGTCGTTGCGGGCGTAACCGTTGGCGAGGTAGGCGTTGATGGTCTCCTCGGGCAGCCCGGCCTTTTCACTCGATACGGTGCCGATGATGCCGGCCATCGAGCTGCCGTTGGGGTAGCTGCGGGTCCAGTTGGTGCCGAGGTTGACGCCGGACATCAGCGTCAGGTGCTCGCCGACCGTCGCGACCTCCTTGGTGGTGACGTCTTGGTCCTTGATGAACACGGTGGTCAGCTGACCGGCCCCGTTGAGCTTCTTGTAGATAAAAGCGGCCTGGCGCTGCTTGCTGGTGTAGGTCGGCAGGTGCGACTTGGCGTACTCGCGCTCGGCCTGGTAAAGGACGGCGGGCTTCACGCCGTTTTTTTGCATCGCGGCCGGCAGCTTGGCGATCACGGCCTTAGAGGTCTCCGGGTCGGCCAGGTAGTAGTCGGCGTAATCGCCGTCGAGCATCCCGTCGACGGTGACGGTGATGTAGCCGGCGAGGCGGTCGGCGACCGCGCGCATCTGCTCGGACGTGATGCCGACGCCCTTGGTATAGGTGATGGCGGAGTTCGGCTCGTTGGTGACCAGCGGCCGGCCCAGGCTGTCGAAGATCTCACCGCGCGGCACCGTGCCGGTGACCGTGGCGGAGCCGGTGCTATCGACCGTGGCGCGGAACTTCTCGCCGTTCATGATCTGCAGGTACGCCAACTGCGCGACCAGGGCCGCGAAGAGGACGAACACGAAAAAGAACAGCAGGTTCAGGCGAAACGGAATGTGTGAGCGCTCGCGCTTGGGTTTTGGCGTCCGGATGTATTTCAAGATCAGATCCCCTTTAAGTGTCTGCTTCGAGTGTAGCAAAAATTGGGTTCAAACGCCACGGCTCACCCAGTATGTTAGACTATGAGTAACACTTTTGGCTTCTTTACTGAAGAACTTTAACGTTTCTTGGAGGAATTCATGCGCCTGATTCGCTTCGTCAACCGCCACGCGCTGTGGTTCGCCGCGCTGGTGCCGGCCCTCATCATGGCGGTCTACTTCGCCGCAACCAAGGTCTACCCCTTCGGCAACAGCAGCGTCATGACCGTCGACATGGGCCAGCAGTACATCGATTTTTACAGCCTGTGGCGCCAGACCGTGCTGGGGCATCCCGGGCAGCTGTTCTACGCCTTCAGCAAGGACCTGGGCGGCGACATGTTCGGCGTGTTCGCCTACTACCTGCTCAGCCCCTTCAACGTGGTGATCCTCCTGTTCCCCAAAACGGCGCTGGATCTGGCCATCACCGCGATGACCCTGACCAAGTACGCGGCGTGCGGGCTGGCCGCGGGCTGGTACCTGCGCGGCCGCGACGCGCGCGGCGGCTGGTTGATCGGGCTGGCCACCACCTACGCGCTGTCCGGGTGGATGCTGGCGAACCAGCTCAACCTGATGTGGTTGGACGCCGCGGTGTTCCTGCCGCTGATTGCGCTTGGCCTCGACCGGCTGGTGGCGCGCGGGCGCGTGCTGGCCTATGCCGCGTGGCTGGCGGTGGCGATCATCGCCAACTACTACATGGGCTACATGATCTGCCTGTTTCTGATCGGCTACTTCGGCTTCGCCGTCGTGGCGGCCGGCCAGACCGGGCGCAGGCTTTGGGGCAGCCTCTGGCGCTTCGCCACCGGCTCGCTTCTGGCCGGCGGGTTGGCCGCCGGGGTGCTCTTGCCGACACTGTTTCAGCTGGCGCAGAGCAAGGGCACCTACACCGTCACCAAGATTCACTGGCGCTTTGAGTCCGACCCCATCAAGCTGTTGGGCAAGCTGTTTGCCGGCTCCTTTTCCTTTGACCAGATGCCCAGCGGCGAGGCCAACATCTTCCTGGCGGGGCTGGTGCTGATTGCCTTTGGCCTGTACTTCTTCGACCGGCGCATCCGCTGGCAGGAGCGGCTGGCCGCCGGGGCGTGGACCCTGTTTCTCGGCCTGTCGGTGATGTTCGAGCCGCTGGACCTGCTGTGGCACGGGATGCAGTTTCCGGTCTGGTACCCCTACCGCTTCTCGTTCGTCATCGTCTTTTGGATGCTGCAGATTGCCTGGCGCGAGCTTGCGGCCCGTCCCAACGGGCCCAGCCTCATTCAGCTGCTCGGGGCGCTGGCCGGCACCGGCGCGCTGTGCGCGTTCGTCTTCTTCAAGGCCGACGACTACCCGTACCTGTCGACCAGCCAGATTGTGCTGACGACCCTGATGTTCGCCGCCGCCATCGTGCTGATGGCGATCCGCGACGACGCTCGGCCCTGGTTTCCCCTGCTGGCCTGCACGCTGTTGGTGGTCAACGCCGGCGCCAACGCCGTGGTGACGCTCAATCAGCTCAGCTACATCAGCCACTCGGACTACCACACCTACACCGAGGCCCTGCGCGGTGGCATCACCAAGCTGCAGCGGCGCATCGGCACGGCGGATCGCATCGGCAAAACGGTGCTGCGAACCAAGAACGACGCGATGCAGGTCGGCTACATGGGCACCGACCAGTTCAACTCGATGTTCGAGCCCGCGGTGCCGACCTTCTTCGGCGCCATCGGCCAGTCCGCCGGGGACGGCTTCGTGGCCTACACCGCCGGCACCGTGATCACCGACGCCTTCTTGGACCTGCGCGGCTTCGTGTCGCCGAACCTCGACGGCACCAGCACCGCCTTTTTGCCTCAGGTCTCCGCGCGCCCGGACCTGCTGCGCTACGACGAGGCCGGCCACACAACGGCGCTGTCCCTGTACGAGAACCCCTACGCGCTGGGGCTTGGTTTTGCCGCCAGCGCCGACATCCTGACCACCAAGCTGACCGAAAACGCCCCGGTGCTCAACCAGGAGCGCCTGCTCAACGGCCTGCTCGGTCAAACCGCCGACACCTACTTCACGCCGGTGGCCCTGGCAGCGCCGCACCTGATCGGCGTCACGCAGACCGGCGCGGTGTTCACCAAGAAGCCGATTGCCAAAACCAAGACGGTGGCCTACACCTTCACCGCCCCCACCACCGACCCGTACTACCTGCAGATCGGCGCGAACTTCACCGACGGCCTGGTCAGCCTGACCCAGGACGGCCGCGCGGTGCCGATCTACGACACCTTCCGCGACAAGGAGCTCTTGAACGTCACGCCCAGCGAGCCCGGCAAGTCGACCACGCTGACCTTCACGCTCAACAAGGACTCGGCCGACTTCGGCGACGTTCAGCTCTACCGCCTCGACCAAAGCAAGGTCACGACCGCGCTGACCGGCCTGAAGCGCGGCGCCTGGCACAACCTGCGCCTGGGCGACCGCAGACTGAGCGCCACCGCTACCGTCGCCAAACGCCAGGTGCTGATGACCAGCATCCCCAACGCCCCGGGCTGGTCGGTCAAGGTCGACGGCAAGCGCGTCACCGCCCAGACGGCGCTCGGCCTGTTCATCGCCGTGCCGCTGACCGCCGGCACCCACCGCATCGCCATGACCTACACCCCGCCGTACCTGTGGGTCGGCGTCGCCGTCAGCGCGTTGGCGCTGCTGGTGTTCGCCCTGGTGCTGACGCTCTCGCCGGTGGGCCGCCACGCGCAGCCTCGCCGGTGGCGCCGGCGCGCCGAGCCCGAAGCGGGCCCGACACCGCAGCCCTGACAAAAATCGAGACGACAAAGCTCCCGCCGCGTTCGCGTTCGCACACAATGTGCGAACGCGAACGCGGCGGGAGCTTTCTTATCGTGACGACCGACCTTGCGCGCTGGCCGTCAACGCAGCCAATCCAGTGAATCAGCGTATGTAAGCTGCGTGGTGGGCAAGCAACCCACCATGTAGGGCGGAGGCGCGGCCGGGTCACGGCTGGAGGTGGCGGGCCGGCGCGAGCCAGCGTGAAATTGCAGTTAATCGGCGGGTTTGGCCGATTGACTGCAACGGCGGGTCCTGAGACCGGTCTTCGGGCTCAGGAGAGCCGCACGCGTTCCGCCGCGCCGGCCCGGAGCCGGAGGCCGTGACCCGGCCCCGAGCCGGAGCCCGGGCCTCAGTCCGCGTCCTTCTTGACCAGGCCGTGCTGGAAGGCGTAGATGGCCGCCTGGGTGCGGTCTTCGACCTCAAGCTTAGCCAGGATGTTGGAGACGTGGGTCTTGACCGTCTTGAGCGTGATGAACAGCTCCGTGGCGATCTCCTGGTTGCTCTTGCCCTTGGCGATCAGCATCAGCACCTCGCGCTCGCGGTTGGTCAGGTCGTCGTACAGCTCCGGCTTAGCCTTTTGGGTCAGGCGGTTCATCATCTTGGTGGTGACCTGCGGCTCGAGCACAGACTCGCCCTGGGCCGTCTGGCGAATCGCGTTGGCGATCTCCTCGGCGGTCGCGGTCTTCAGGATGTAGCTGGCCGCGCCGGCCTCGATGGCGGGGTAGACCTTCTCGTCGTCGATGAAGCTGGTCAGGATGATGATGCGGGCCTCGGGCCAGGCGGCGAGGATCTTCTGGGTGGCCTCGATGCCGTCCATGTTCGGCATCACGAGGTCCATCAGGATCACGTCCGGGCGCAGGTCGAGGGCCATGTCGAGGCCCTCCTTGCCGTCCGTCGCCTCCCCGATCACCTCGAGGTCGGGCAAAACGCCCAGGTAGGTGGAGATGCCCAGGCGAACCATTTCGTGGTCGTCTACGATCAATACTTTAATCATGCGCTACTTCCTTTGATAGTGGAACCCGGATCTCGACGCTTGTGCCCTGCTTGGGAAACGAGATCACCTTGGCCGCGCCGCCAATGCTTGCGGCGCGCTCGGTGATGTTGGACAGGCCGTAGCTCCCGGTCGTGTTTTCGGTTTTCGGATCGAAGCCCACCCCGTCGTCGACGACGCGCAGAATCACGTTCGTGTCGATGCGGCGCAGGTAGACCTCGAGGTGCTGGGCCTTGGCGTGGCGCAGCGTGTTGCTCAGCAGTTCCTGGACGATGCGAAACAGGTTGTCCTCGACCGCCGCGGACAGGTGAACATCCGCCAGCTCCCAGGTGATCTGAATCTTGATCTTGGTCTGCAGCTCCTTGAGCAAGGCGATGATGCCCTCGCGCAGGGACTTGCCCTCAAGCGTGGTCGGCCGCAGGTGGAGCAAAAGCGCCCGCATCTCGGCCTGGGCCTCGTTGATCACGGTTTCGATGGTCGTGATCTGCCGCAGCTCCGGAGCCTCCGGACGCGTCTGGGTGACCACCGAGCGCAGCGCCGACAGCATCATCATCGCCGCGAACAGCTGCTGAGACACCGAGTCGTGCAGCTCGCGCGCCAGGCGGTGGCGCTCGCCGGTCAGAATCTCCTCCTTGGTCTCGCCGCCCACCATCACCGGGGCGCTGGAGTAGCGCTCGATCTCGTGCTGCAGGCGGATCATTTTCTGCCGGAGGGTCTCCAGCTGCGTCGCCACGTCGGCGCCCAGCGCCGCGTTCGCCTGGCCGGTGCGGGCCAGGACCGGCGCCTCGTACTGGCCGGCCGCAAGCTGCGTCAGCCGGCGGGAGAGCTGGTTGTGCTGGTAGCGCACGATGCCGTAAGTGGACAGGCTGACGACCAGCGCGACCAGCACCGCGCCGGAGATCAGGTAGGCCAAAAGCGGCCCGGCGAACACCGACGTCATCAGCAGGTCGAGGTAGCCGCGCTTGAGCCGCACCGCCACCATGTACACCAGGCCGAACTCGAGCGCCCCGGTGAGCACCAAGGTGACCAGGAACTGCCACCATAAACGGTTACGCTTCATACGGATAGCACCTCCAAGTCGCCGACCAGCACGTTGGTGATGATGTGCACGCGGCGCGCCGCGGTGTCGTAGTCCTGGCTGTAATGCTTCACGCACTCATTATGAAGCGAAAGCTCGACGCCATCAAGGGTCAAGTCGCCCATCACCGCGCTGTGGTCGACCAGGATGCCGACGCCGACCGGCACCAGCACGCGGGTCTTGCCGAACCCCTTGCGAATCACGATGGTGCTGTCGCCCTGAGGCAAAAGCGTGTTGCCGAGGTCAACGATGGTGTCGCCGGCCGCCAGGGTCAGGTTGATGTCATCCCACTCGTAGACGTTTTGGCCAATCGTCTCATCCCCGAACCACGGGTGACGCCTGCGCGTGCCGCCCTTGAGCGTGGACTCGGTGGCGCGCACCGCGACGTACTGCTTCTTGGCCCACGGCACGATGCGGTCGTGCTGCTTGCCGGAAAAAACGCTGAGTAGCCCGATCAGCCCGATGAAGAGGATCACCCACACGGTGGGGTTGGAGAACACCGCCACGACAATCAGGACCGCGCCGAGCGTCAGCCAGAAGGTGCGCCAGAAGTGGCCCTTGAGCCCCAGCACCAGGGCCAGGCTGCCGACCAGAAGCGGCGTCAAAGACGACGGGTTGGTCACCGTCTGAAAGCCCAGCAGAATTAACAGGCCGCACTCAATCAGCCAGAATAGTTGCCATCGCCTATGCATGATTACCTCCTCCCCCACGGTTGCGCGGGGCTTATGGCCCCATTATATCAAGCCAAGTGCCCCGCGCCGTCCGGCCTAAGACCGAAAAAGGCCCCGGCAAGCCGGAGTCCTTCGGTCGGTGCGGTTAGCCCTGCACCTTGGTGATCTTGACGGTCATGTCGCCGCCCGGGGTCTGGATGGAGACCACGTCGCCGACCTTGTGCCCGATCAGGCCCTCTGCGATCGGGCTTTCGTTGGAGATTTTGCCGTTGAAGGCGTCCGCCTCAGCGGCCCCGACGATCTCGTAGGTCTCCTCTTCGTCGTCGCCGTCCTCAACGAAGCTGACGGACTTGCCCAAGGACACCTCGTCTGCCGCCACCGCGTTGGCGTCGATGATCTGCGCGTAACGCAGCATGTTCTCGACGGTCACGATGCGGGTCTCAAGCGTGGACTGCTCGTCTTTGGCCGCCTCGTACTCCGAGTTTTCGGACAGGTCGCCGAAGCCGCGGGCCACCTTGATGCGGTTGATGACCTCGGGCCGCTTGACGGTCTTCAGGGTCTCTAATTCCTCTTGCAACTTCGCCTTGCCGGCTTCGGTCATTGGATAGACTTTATCTGCCATAGTATTTTCCTCAATTCTTCTTCTTATCAAATAGCAATGTACAACCTGGCGCCCGGCCTTGTCAACAATCAGCCGTCGCCTTCTCTTGTCCCCACCGGGCAAAAGCACCCTCGCCTGGGCAAAGTCGAGACGAATCCAAAACCGCCTGATGAATCAGCGGAGACTTCGCAAGCGGTGAGATGACGCAGGCACGAACGGGCCGCGACTGGAGGCGGAGGGCTAGGGCGAGCCAGCGTGAAATTGCAGTTAGGCGGCCGGTTTTGCCGGCTCACTGCAAGGGCGGGTCGCAAGACCGCACTTCGGGCTTGCGGGAGCCCAACGCGTTCCGCCGCCCTAGCCCGCAGCCGGAAGTAGCAGCCCGTTCGTGCCGGAGCCC
The DNA here is from genome assembly GCF_020180945.1 of Lacticaseibacillus kribbianus. Lineage (GTDB taxonomy): Bacteria > Bacillota > Bacilli > Lactobacillales > Lactobacillaceae > Lacticaseibacillus > Lacticaseibacillus kribbianus. The sequence goes on from NZ_JAIPUL010000001.1 coordinate 1,308,290, forward strand.
GGGGTTGCGACCGGTTTTAGTCCACCAACCCGCGCGCGTCCAGGATCGCCTTGATCTTGGTCACCAGCAGGTCAATGGCGACCGAATTGCTGCCGCCCTCCGGCACGATGATGTCGGCGTAGCGCTTGGTCGGCTCGATGAACTGGTGGTAGGACGGCTTGACCGTCCGCAGGTACTGGCCGATGATGTCGTCCAGGTCGCGGCCGCGCTCCTTCATGTCGCGCCGGATGCGGCGGATGATGCGGATGTCGTCGTCGGTGTCCACGTAGACCTTGATGTCCATCAGGTTGCGGAGCTCCTCGTCGGCGAGGATCAGGATGCCCTCGACGATGATCACGTCCTTGGGCTCGACGTGCACGACCTGGTCCGAGCGGTTGTGGTTGGCGTAGTCGTACACCGGCTTGTCCACGGCGTGCCCGGCGATCAGCTCGCGCAGCTGCTGGTGCAAAAGCGGCGTGTCGAAGGCCAGCGGGTGGTCGTAGTTGATCTTGCGCCGCTTTTCGAACGGCAGGTCCGAGTGCTTGTAGTAGGAATCCTGCTCAAGCAAAAGCAGGGAGTGGCCGGAAAAGTGGTCGAAGATGGCCCGCGACACACTGGTCTTGCCGCTGGCGGAGCCGCCGGTCACGCCGATCACGATGGGTTTTTGAACTGTCAAAAAGCTGCCTCCAAATCAGATCAGCGTCACTTGGCGCTGTTGTTATCGTCCGCGAACTTCGCGAGGTTGATGTTTTGCTCGGCCAAGGTCCGGGCGTAGAGGATCTCGCCGGTCTTCAGGTTGGCCACGAAGTACAGGTAGTTGGACGCGCGGTCGGTCGGCGACAACACCGCACGGATGGCGGCCTCCGACGGCTGGTTGAACGGTCCGGGACCGTAGCCCGTGTGCTTGTACAGGTTGTACGGGGAGTCGACGCTGGTGTCCTTGTTCGTCAGCACCGTCTTGTACGTGTTCAGCGCGTAGGTGACGGAGACGTCGGACTGCAGCGGCATCTTGAGCGCCAGGCGGTTGAGGAACACGCCGGCGATCTTGCGCCGCGCCGCGTCGTTGGACCCTTCACGCTCCAGCAGGCTGGCCAGGGTCATGACCTCCTGGACGGAGTAGCCCTTCTCCTTGATGGTGGCGAAGTACGGCTTCATCACCTCATCGGTCTTGGCCACCATCTGCGTGACCAGGGTCGCCATCGTGGTCTTGGACCCGACGTCGTAGGTCGCCGGGAACAGGTAGCCCTCCAGCCGGTAGCGCACGCCCTCGGCGGTCTGCGCGCTCTTGAGCAGCTGCGGGTACTTCTTGACCAGCGAGTTGAAGAACGCGTCGTCCTTCAGCGTGGTCAAAAACGCCGCCTTGGTCATGCTCGGGTTCTTTTTGGCCAGCTTGGCGATCTGATCGCCCACCGCCTCGGCGCGCACCCCTTCGGCGACCAGCACCTTGCCGACGGTGACGTCGGAATCGGCGCCGCCACGCAGGCTGGTCAGAATGTCATCGAAGGTGTCCGCCTTGGTGAACTGGTAGGGGCCAGCCTGGAAGCTCGGCACGTTGTGGAACTTCACGTAGAACTTGAAAATCAGGGCGCTTTGAATCACGCCCTTCTTGGCGAGCAGTTCCCCGATGTCCCCGGTGCTAGCACCGACGGGCACCGTCACGGCAATCTTGGTGTGATCCGTCTCATCCAGTGGCTGCAGGGCGCGGCGCACGTACAGCGCCGCCATCAGCCCCACAATCACGGTCAGTGTGGCCACGACGCCCACCACCCAGCCGACAATGTGCTGTGATGCGCGCGCCACCTGCTGGTCGCGGGTCCTTTGCTGGTTATCTTTCGGCGAGTTATCCAACTGTCGCCCTCCTCAAAAATTGACTGCGACCAAGTGATCGCAGTCAGTATCGTCGCGGCCGCCGCCGCGCCATCAGGAACCATTGTACCCGCTACGCCGCCCGGCGGCAATTCAACTTGCCAATCCAAACGCTTACTTAAGGAAAATCGCCTGCACTGCTGGTAACGGCCGCGGCACCGGGTCCGGGCAAGGCGGCCTGTGCGGCCCTCTCGAATCAGCCGACGCGGGACGCAAGCCGAATACCGAATGCCGACTTGCTGTGTATGGCGGTGGCCGCGCCGGAGCCGGTGCCGCACCTCTAAAAAAACCTGCCGCGCAGGGCGGCAGGATGGTACCTAGCGGATCTGGGCGCCGAGCTGGGACTCGAGCACCGCCTGGACCTTGGCGAACGCCGCGCTGACGGTGTCCTCGGTCAAGGTGGCGTCGTCACGCCGGTAGGTCAGCGTGTAGGCCAGGCTCTTTTGGCCGTCACCGACCTTGTCGCCGATGTACTGGTCGAACAGGCGGATGTCCTGCAGGTACTTGCCACCGGCCTCCTGGATCTTGGCCTCGATCTCGGCGTTGGTCACGCTGGTTGCGACCTGAACCGCGATGTCGCGGGTCATCTCCGGGTACTTCGGCGCCGGGACGGCCTGCATCTGGCTGCGGTCGGCGGCCATCAGCGCGTCTAGGTTGAGCTCGTACACGAAGGTCTGCGGCAGGCTGTTGTCGGCCTCGAACTGCGGGTGCAGGCGACCGATCAGCCCGATCTGTTCGTCTCCGAGCAGAATTGCGGCGCTTTGGCCCGGGTGCAGCTCCGGCAGGTCGGTGAGGGCCTCGAAGCGCGGGTGCGCCTCAAGCCGGTAGTCGGCCAAAAGTGCCTCGACCAGACCCTTGACGTAGTAGAAGTCCACCGTCTGGGCGGCCTGGTGCCAGCCCTTGGCGATCACGTTGCCGCTCAAGGCGCCGGCGATGTACTCGTGCTCGGCCGGGCGGGTGTGGCCCGCGCTGCGCAGGAACACGCGGCCCTGCTCGTAAAGGGCGAGGTCGGTCTGCTTGCGCGCGACGTTGTAGGCCACGGCGTCGACCAGCCCGGAGACCAGGTTGCGGCGCAGCGCCGCGTGGTCCTCGGTCATCGGCAGCGCGACGTGGGTCTCGTCGCCTTTTTCAATCATGAAGCGACCGGCCTTGTCCGTGCTGGTCAGGCTGTAAGAAATCACCTGGGTCAGCCCCAGCCCCTCGAGCAGCTTGCGGCTGCGGCGCAGGCGCGCCTGCTTGGGCGTGAACTCGCCGATGGTCATGGTCGTGGTCGGCAGCGTGCTCGGCAGGTTGTCGTAGCCGTAGATGCGCGCGACCTCCTCGATCAGGTCGGCCTCGATGGCGATGTCCCAGCGGCGGGTCGGCACGGAGACGGCGAACAGCCCGTCCGCCTCGGTGACGCCGAAGCCCAACCGCTTGAAAATGGCGGTGACGGTGTCGGCGTCAAGCGCCGTGCCCAGCACGTGGTTGATGCGCGACAGCGAGATGTCGACCACGGCCGGCTCGGCCGGGATGCTGGTGGCGGCCAGCGTCCCCTTGGCAACGGTGCCCTCTCCCAGCTCCGCCATCAGCCGTGCAGCCTCGTCCAGCGCCTGGTTGATGGCGCCGACGTCGATGCCTTTTTCAAAGCGGGCCGAGGCCTGGGAGCGCAGGTTGTGGCGCAGCGCGGTGCGGCGCACCGGCGTCGGCGCGAACTTGGCCGCCTCGATCACGACGGTCGTGGTGGTCGGCGTGATCTCGGAGTCAAAGCCCCCCATCACCCCGGCCAGTGCGATCGGCTTGGTGCCGTCGGTAATCACGATGTCCTCGGGATCGAGCTCGTGGTCGTTGCCGTCCAGCGTCTTGAGCTGCTCGCCGGCCGCGGCGCGGCGCACGAGGATCTCGCGGCTGGTCAGCGCCGCGTAGTTGAACGCGTGCAGCGGCTGGCCGTACGTCAGCATGATCAGGTTGGTGATGTCCACGATGTTGTTGATCGGCCGCACGCCGGCGTTCCACAGGCGGCGCTGCAGCCACAGCGGCGAGTCCTTGACGGTGACGCCGTCGACCACGCGCATCTGGTAGCTCGGCGCGTCCTCGGCGTCCGCCACCGCGACCTTCAGGTAGTCGGTGACCGGCTTGCCGGATTCTTCCACCGGCAGGTCGGTGAAGTGCGGCGTGGTGTTGTAGGTCGCGCCGACCTCCCAGGCCACCCCGCGCATGCCCAGGGCATCCGCGCGGTTGGGCGTGATCTCGAAGTCGAGGATTGCGTCGTGCATGCCGAGCGCCTCAAGGGCGTCGCTGCCCGGGGTCAGCGGCTCGTCGAACACGTAGATGCCCGCGTCGAAGGACTTGGGTGCGACGGAATCGCTGAAGCCGAGTTCCTGCAGGGCGCAGATCATGCCGAGGCTTTCGACCCCGCGCATCTTGCCCTTCTTGATTTTCTCGTTGCCGCCGATGCGCGCACCCGGCAGCGCCACGATCACGGTCTGGCCGACCGCGATGTTCGGCGCGCCGCAGACAATCTGGCGCAGCTCCGGTTCGCCGACGTCGACCTGCGCGATGTGCAGGTGGTCGGAATCCGGGTGATCGGCGAGCTCGACGACCTTGCCGACCACCACTTTTTTCATCTTCTGGTCGTCCGGGTACGTGACCGAGTCGACCTCAATGCCGGTGCGGGAAACCTTGTCGAGCAGCTCCTCCGGCGTGGCCGGCACGTCCACCAGTTCTTTGAGCCAAGCGTATGAGACATCCATGAATTAACCCTCCTGTTGGAACTGGGACAAGAAGCGCAGGTCGCCCTGGTAGAAGCTTCTGATGTCGTCGATTCCGTACTTGAGCATCGCGAAGCGGTCCGGGCCGAGCCCGAACGCGAACCCACCGTACACGTCGGCGTCAACCCCGGCGGCGTTCAGCACGTTCGGGTGCACCATGCCGGCGCCCAGCACCTCGATCCAGCCCGAGTACTTGCAGATCGGGCAGCCCGCGCCGTTGCAGCGGAAGCAGGACACGTCGACCTCGACGGACGGCTCGGTGAACGGGAAAAAGCTCGGGCGCAGGCGAATCTGCCGGTCGGCGCCGAACACGTGCTGCGCAAGTGCGAGCAGCGTCCCCTTCAGGTCGGCCATCGTGATGTGCTTGTCGATCACCAGGCCCTCGATCTGGTGGAACTGGTGGCTGTGGGTCGCATCGTCGTCATCGCGGCGGTACACGCGACCCGGGCTGATCATCTTGAGTGGGCCCTTCTTGAAGTCGTGGATCTCCATCGTCCGCGCCTGAACCGGACTGGTCTGCGAGCGCATCAGAAGCTGAGAGTCGATGTAAAACGTGTCCTGCATGTCGCGGGCCGGGTGGTCCTTTGGGATGTTCAGCATCTCGAAGTTGTAGTGGTCCTCCTCAACCTCGGGGCCGTCGACGACCTGGTAGCCCTGGCCGATGAAGAAGTCCTCGACGTCGTCCATGATCTGCGCCAGGATGTGCGGGGTGCCCTGCACCACCGCGTCGCCGGGCAGCGTGACGTCCAGCGTCTCGGCCGCCAGCTTCTCCTGAATCGCGGCGTTTTCCAGCACCTGCTTGCGCGCCGCGATGGCGTCTTGCAGGTCGGCCTTGATCTTGTTGGCGAAGGCGCCGACCTTGGGACGTTCCTCCTGGCTCAGGTCCTTCATCCCGCGCAGCACCTCGGTGATCGGGCCCTTTTTGCCCAGCAGGCTGACGCGAATCTGGTTCAGCTTCTCGAGGTCGTGGGTCTCCCCAATCTGCTGGTGATTCTCTTCGAACAGTTGCTCTAACTTGGTCTTAAGATCCATCGTGATCTTCCTTTCGTAACTCTTGACGACGCGGCGCGGCGCACAAAAAAGACGCCCCACCCCAAAAAGGGACGAAGCGTCGCGGTACCACCCTTGTTCACGAAATAATCGTGCAACTCAACAGCATAACGGCAGGACCGGAGCTTTCTTGGCCGCAGCCTCCAAAGTCTACTCTGAAAGTGAAAACAGGTTCTTGGCCTTGAGGCACCTTCCAGTCATGAGTGCCATTCCCTGCAAAGGCCGCCAACCCGAGCTTTCGTCATCGTATTTGTCTGATTAAGATGGGTTCAGTGTAGCACGTTTGGCCACGGGGGACAAGGGCACCCAGAGCGGAGAAGCGCGGGCTTAGCCGGACGAATCACCCAGCCACGCCCGTCACCGTCTTGCTATTCGCACTCGGCGTCGGACAGCCAGTCATCGCCCCAGGTGTGAGCAGCGGCCATCACCGGGCCAAGCGCCGCCCCTTTACCGGTCAGTGTGTACTCGATCAAAGCGGAGTTCGTGTGCGTCACACGGTCGACCAGCCCCTCGCCTTCGAGCTCCTTGAGCCGTTCAACCAGGACGCGGTCGGAGCACTTGGTGATGGCGCCGGCGATGTCTTTGAAGCGCGACGGGCCGTGATTCAAAAGCACCTCAAGAATCATCCCGTTCCACTTCTTGCCCAAGATTGCGAAGGTCTTGGTAAACTTCGGACAAAGGGTCAGTTTGTCACACTCACTCGTTGTCGTCGTCAAGCTCTCAGCCATATTCTTTCACCTCATGATATTTGCACTTACAATTAGATAGTATCAGTATAGCGCACTTGGCGAAGATTACAAGGGGGGAATCTCTGACGCCCCGAGAAGCTAACCAAAATGACCTCGCAAAACGCGAAACCCCGGCCCGAATCGTTGCCTGTACGAATCCGAAACCGCAGCCTCGACCTCACCCGTTATCTGATGCGCTGAACTACACGAGGCACCGGCGTCAGCGCAGTTTCGGCCTACGACTTGGGTCGCCGTGCGGACAAGCCGCAGGTTGCGTCACCCGCTAGGTAGGGCGTAGGCCCGGCCGGCAGGCTGCTGGAGGCTTCGGTTCGGGGCGAGCCAGCGTGAAATTGCTGTTAATCGGCGATCTTTGCCGATTTACAGCAAGGGCGGGTCTTGAGACCGCACTTCGGGCTCAAGAGAGCCCCACGCGTTCCGCCGCCCCGAACCGAAGCAGGAAGCATCCTGCCTGCCGGGCCGGAGCCCGGGCATCATCGAGCTCCGCAGCCCGCTAAATGCGCCTTGCTTCGCTCTGGCCTCGTCGAGCTGCGAAGCGCAACGCGAGAGCACATAGCTACGCCACAGCACTCGGGGCCAAGTACGCCCCGAACGCTGCGGCTAGGCTATGTGTCTCGCTAAGTACGCGCTTCTCCGCTCTGGGACGCAAAAAGGGCCACGCTAGGCGTGGCCCCCGACGATCAGTTCAGGCTGTAACGGAAGGGATGACGGACCTTCTTCAGCCACGGGACTAAGACTTCGTCGACCGCAGCGTAATCATCGACCAAGGAGACCACGAAACTTTCGCGGTACTTCGGCAAGCCCAGTGTGGCACCCCACATGTGCTTGATGATAATATCCTTCTCCATCGGTGTCAGGTCAGTGAGCTTCTCCGCATTGCGCAGGGCAATGCGTGGATGAATGTAGGCGTGTGTGCCTAGATCAAACTTCGTCGTCCGCCAGTCGTAGTAGAACAGATCGTGAAGTAGCCCCGCACGCGCGAGCGCGCGGACATTCAGGTGCCATTTCTTACCAAGCAGGTAGCTTTGGTAAGAGACGCTGATGCAGTGTTCCAACCGGTTGGAGTAGTGGTGCTGGGTGTAATCGGCCAGCTTTTGCACCGCCGGCTGATCCAGAAGATCCTGGACCAGCGCCATGTACTCGGCGTCGGATGTCCAAGCCTTGTGTGACATCGATTGCAAGTCCCCTTCTTGTGCCTGTCGTTCAACACACCCTAAGTATAACAGGTTGCGCGAATGGAAGGCACGAGAAAGGCAATTCTTAATCAGGCTGTAAGGTGAAAAAGCACCACCGCCGCGGCAATCGCGACGTTGAGCGATTCCGCGCGGCCCTTGATCGGAATGTAGAGGTTGGCGTCGGTCTGGGCCAAAACGGCGGGGCTCATGCCGTTGCCTTCGTTGCCGACCACCAGCGCGAACTGCGCGGCCGGTGCGACGTCGCGGTAGCCCTCGGCGTCCTTGTTCAGTTCGGTACCGTACACCGGAATCGCAGCGGCCTGCAGCTGCGGGATCACGTCAAGCAGCGGCGCGGTCACGATGTTGACGTGGAACTGGCTGCCCTGCATCGCGCGCAGGACCTTGGGGTTGAAGGCGTCGGCGGTGCCGTTGCCAAAGACCACGGTGGCCACTCCGGCGGCGTCCGCGGTGCGGACCAGCGTCCCGACGTTGCCCGGGTCCTGGATGCCGTCCAGCAGCAGATACTGGCCCGACACCGGCTCGTCCAGCTTGCCCGGCACGCGCGGCAGCACGGCGAAGATGCCCTGCGGCGTCGGCGTCTCGCTCAGGTGCTTGGCCACGTCGTCCGAGATCTGCGTGGTGATGTCGTAGAACGGCTTGAGCAGCCGCTCGTTCAGGTATTTTTCCGTCGCGTAGATGCGCTTGGGCGTGATGCCGGCCTCAAGCGCCTCCTCCACCAGGTGCCAGCCCTCCAGCAGGTAGGCCTGGCCCTCCTTTTGGTACTTCTTGGTGGTCAGCTTCTTCGCGTTTTTGATGTGCTCGTTCTTAGCAGATTGAATGTATTCCATGTCGCACCTCCGGCCTTCAGTCTAACATAGCGCGCCGGCAATTATGCTAAAATAGAATAATAATGGAGGGATGGTCATGACTATGATTGCAAAGCGAATGCGCGTCGGCGGCCGCGTGCAGGGCGTCGGGTTCCGCTGGATGACCCTGATGGTGGCCCAGCAGCTGCACATCGTCGGCAAGGCGGAGAACTTGGACGACGGCACGGTGCTGATCGAGGCCGTGGGCCCAGAAGACGCGATGGCCAAGTTCACCGCGGCGGTCAAGGCAAGCCCCAGTCCCAGCGGCCGCGTCACCGAGTACCACGAGGAGCTTTTGGACCCGATTCCGGCTTACAGCCGCTTTTCGGTGCGCTGAAGTGACACGAGGCAAAATCAGCCTCGAGGCGGGTTGCGCCCATGGACCGCTTCAAGTATGATTGTTTGCAGTACATTGAAGGGACAGACAACATGCGTAATTTGAAGAAATGGGCGCTTCTCGGTGGCATGAGCGCCGCCGCCGTGTTTTTGACCGCGTGCCAGCGCACCACCACTCAGCTGAAGCCGCCGACCGGATTCTTCGGCGTTTTCTACAACTGGATCGGTAAGCCGCTGCAGAACCTGATGGAGCTGATTGCCAACCACCTCGGCACCGCCAGCGGCTACGGCATCGCCATCATCATCATCACGGTGGTCGTGCGGCTGATCCTGCTGCCGCTGATGCTGCGCCAGCAGAAGAACATGACGCAGTCGCAGGAAAAGATGAAGGTGCTCAAGCCGCAGATCGACCTGATTCAGGCCGAGATGAAGCGGCCGCACGACCAGGCCGAGACGCTGCGCCTCAACCAGATGATGCAAGACGTCTACCGCAAGAACGGCACCAGCATGATCCCGTCGATGGGCTGCCTCACGCTTTTGATTCAGCTGCCGATTTTCTCCGGCCTGTACCAGGCGGTCGCCTACTCACCCGAGATCTCCTCGAGTAAGTTCTTCGGCATCGCGCTGGGCCAGTCCAGCATGGTGATCACCATCATCGCGACTTTGCTCTACGTCGCGCAGAGCTACATCATGCTCCAGACCTACCCGCCGGAGCAGCGCAAGCAGATGCAGACCACGGCCTTCCTGAGCCCGCTGATGACCTTCTTCTTCTGTATGATGTACAACGCCGGCCTGGGCCTCTACTTCCTTGCCGGTGGGATCATCATCCTGGTCCAGCAGGTCATCGTGACCTACGTGATCACCCCGGCGATTCGCACCCGCATGGACGCCGAGCTCGCCGAGAACCCGCCGGTGATCGTGGTCGACGAGAACACCTTCGCCAAGCCGGAACCGGCGCCGGCCGCAACCGTTGAAACCATCGACGAGAACGGCCGCCCGGAGCGTCCCGCACATGGGCGCAACGCCGGCAAGCAGCGCCACCACCACTAACCACTAGACACAGAAAGGCCCACCGCAAAATGCGGTGGGCCATTTTTGTGTCGCCGTGTCACGGGCCGGTCAATCATTTGCGGGTGTCGACCCCCTACTCGCCCGCGATCAGGCCGAAGTGGGCCAAGGCCTTGGGGATGCCGCCGTGCAGGTAGTCGGCGGTCACGTAATCCGCCGCGGCCAGAACGTTGGGCAGCGCGTTGCCCATCGCCACCGCAACGTCGACCTGGGCGAACATCGGCAGGTCGTTGTTGCCGTCGCCGAACGCGAAGGTTTTCACCCCCGCGAACTCCGGGCGGGCCTGCAGCTGAGCGATGCCCGCGCCCTTGGTCATGCCGTGCGCGACCACGTCCAGCGCGAACGGCCCGTTGCGGTAAAAGGTCAGCTCAGGGAAGGCCGCGGTGAAGGCCGCGACCTGCGCCGCATTGGCCGGCTCATCCGCGATGAACAGCAGACACATGCACACCGGCGCCTTGAGGTAAAAGGCCGGATCGACCGCCGGCTGCGGCTGGTGCATCATCGCGAACTCCTCTTTGGTCGCCGCGGTTGCGCGGTCGAGGACCACCGTGTCCTCATTGAACATCGCGACGGGCAGGTCGGCTTCGGCGGCCGCCTTCAACAGCCGCCGAAGCTGCGGCCGGCCGATCGGCTGCTGACTGACGTGCTCGCCGCGGATGTAAAGGTCGGCGCCGTTCGCGCAGACCAGCGTGTCGATGCCGGTCTGCGCGGATAGGTCCGCCACCTCCCAGTAGTTCTTGCCGGTGCAGAGAATCGGCAGGCAGTCGTTGGCGACCAGCGCGCGAATCGCCGCCAGGTTCTCCGGCGGCACCTGCTTGGCGTCGTTGAGCAGCGTGTAGTCGAGATCGAAAAATACCAGGGCTTGGGTCATGGTTACTCCTTTTGGTCACAGATTCAATGTGCCCATCTTACCCCACCGAGGCGCGGCGGGCAACGTCCGGTCCCCCATAATCACCGACCATGCGTCTTGCTCACACAGGCGCAGACTACCGGTTGTCTGGCTCCTCTCCACCAGCACGGCGCACGACTCCCTAGTAACCCACGATGCTGAAACAACAATGCGCGCGATGTCCGCAGGGCTACCCGGAAGGTCCCCCACCTTGTAGGGCGGAGGGGCGGACGGCGTGGCGCTGGAGGCGAAGGGCCAAGGCGAGCCAGCGTGAGATTGCTGTTAGCAGGCGGTCTTTGCCTGCTTACAGCAAGGGCGGGTCGCAAGACCGGGCTTTGGGCTTGCGGGAGCCCCACGCGTTCCGCCGCCTTGGCCCGGAGCCGGAAGCAGTGGCCCGTCCCCGCCGGAGCCCGGGCCGCCCTGGAATCGTCGAGCTGCGAAGCGCAACGCCGGTACGCCTAGCTAAGTTCGCGCTTCTCCGCTCTGGAATCAAAAACGCCACGCGGTTGCGTGGCGTCGGTGGTGCTAGTCTCCCAGGCCGATGCGGGCGAAGATCTCGTCCACGTGCTTGAGGTGGTAGTGGTAGTCGAAGGCGTCGTCCAGGGCCGCCTGATCGAGCCGGGCGGTGACCGCCGGGTCGGCCTCCAGCAGCTGGCGGAAGTCGCGGTGCTCATCCCAGGCCTGCGCCGTTTTGGGCTGAACCAGGTCGTAGGCGGCCTCGCGGGACAGGCCGGCCTCGATGAGCTTGAGCATCACGCGCTGGCTGTAGATCAGGCCGTGGGTCTTGTTCATGTTGGCGAGCATCGTCTCCGGGAACACGTCGAGGTGCTCGATGATTGACGTGAAGCGGTGCAGGATGTAGTCCAAAAGGCCGGTGGCGTCCGGCAGCATCACGCGCTCGGCGCTTGAGTGCGAGATGTCGCGCTCGTGCCAGAGGTTGACGTCCTCAAGCGCCGGGATGCTGTAGCCGCGGATGATGCGGGCCAGGCCCGAGACGTTCTCGGAGCCGATCGGGTTGCGCTTGTGCGGCATCGCGCTGGAGCCTTTTTGGCCGGGGTTGAAGTGCTCCTCGACCTCGTGGACCTCGGTGCGCTGCATGTGGCGCACCTGGGTGGCGAAGCGCTCGACGGAGGTCGCAATCAGGCCCAGCGTCTGGACGTAGCGCGCGTGCAGGTCGCGCGGCAGGATCTGGGTGGAGATCTCCTGGGCGCGGATGCCGAGGTGCTCGGTCACGTAGGCCTCGACCGCCGGTGGCGTGTTGGCGAAGGTGCCGACCGCCCCGGAGATCTTGCCGGCCTCGACCTCGGATGCGGCCTCATCGAAGCGGGCGATGTTGCGGGTCATCTCGGAGTACCAGGTCGCGACGACCAGCCCGAAGGTGGTCGGCTCGGCGTGGACGCCGTGGGTGCGGCCCATCATCGGCGTGTGCTTGTAGGCCTTGGCCAGCTTGGCCAAAGCGGCCTGAAGCGCCACCAGGTCCTCGCGCAGGATCGCGTCGGCCTGCTTGAGCACGTACCCCTGCGCCGTGTCGACGACGTCGGTTGAGGTCAGCCCGAAGTGGACCCACTTCTTCTCGTCACCCAGGGACTCGGACACCGTGCGGGTGAAGGCCACGACATCGTGCCGGGTCACGGCCTCGATCTCGTGGATGCGGTCAACGGTGAAGCTGGCGTTGGCGCGCAGCTTGGCGACGTCCTCGGCCGGAAGCTCGCCCAGGGTCGACCAGGCCTCCGCCGCGAGAATCTCGACTTCAAGCCAGGCACGGTAGCGGTTCTCTTCGGTCCACACCGCCGCCATCTGCGGGCGGCTGTATCGCTCGATCATGTTCTTCCTCCTTCGAATCCGTTGGGGTTACAGGTGAAAATGGTCCGTCGCGTTGAGCGCGGCCTGGACCTGTGGCAGGTTGCCGAACAGGGCGACCTGCCCAATCAGACCGCTGGCCGGCGCCGGGTAGAAACGAAACTGCCAGTCCGGCTTGATCGCCAGCTGCGTGATCGCGGCGGCGCGGTCGCCTTCGCGCAGCGGCAGCAGCACGCCGGGCCGCAGCAGCTTGACTTCAGGCAGCGGCCAGCCGAGCAGCGCGCGCAGGTGCAGCTCGTACTCGGAAACGCCAGTGGTCGGTGCGAGCACGTGCCCGTTGAGCTGCGGCCCCGGGAAGATGCGCTTGACGTACAGCGTCTGCGCCGGGGTCATGAAGAACTCGATGCCGAACACCCCGCAGTAGTCGAGGCGCTTGGCGATGACTTGCGCGACCCGGGTGATCTCCTGGGCCACGGCGGCCCCGCCGCCGGCCGGCGCAATCGACGCCTGCAGCTGGTGGGCCGCAAACACGTTTTGCACCGGCGGCGCGACGCGCACCGTGTCCCCGCTCTTGGCGACCATCACCGCGAACTCGGCCGGCTGGCTCAGCCAGGCCTCCATCACGTAGGGCTGGGTGGCCAAAAGCGCCTGGGCGCGGGCCACGTCGGCCGGCGTTTTCAGCAGCATCTGGGCCGCCTGCCCGCCGCTTTTTTGGATCGGCTTCAGCACGGCCGGGAAGCCCACGGACTCCACGGCCTTGGTCACATCGGCCGGCGACACCACCTGGGCGTACGGCAGCGTGTTCATGTTCAGGTCGTCCAGGAACACCTTTTCCAGGTAGCGGTCCTGGGTGACCGCCAGAATGTCGACGCCGGACGGCAGCTGCCGCGCGGTGGTCAGGCTGGTCAGCACGTCCCCGTTGACGTTCTCGTCCACGTAGGTGATGACCGAGGTGACCTCGGCCAGGCGCGCCAGCGCGGCCGCGTCGGTCACGGAACCGGTCAGCGCCATGTCGGCGGCGTCAAAGGCGACGTCGCCGTCGGTCGGCGCCAGCACCACGACCTTCAGTCCCAGCTGCCGCGCGGTCAGTGCCATGCGGTAGGCCAGAACGCCCCCGCCGACGATGCCGAGCACCGCGCCGGGTTGAATGAATTGACTCATAGCTTCCCCTTATTTGTCGTCGTCTTTCTCGTTCAGGCCGTCCTTGATGTCGAGGTCGGGCTGCGGCGTGCGGGCGTTGAACAGCAGGTTCAGCCCCACCGCCGAGATCGAGGCCATCAGGATGCCGGACGAGAACAGGAGCTGCGCCGTTTTCGGCAGGAACTGCACGATGTCCGGCTGAACGGTCACGCCCAGGCCCAGGCCGATCGAGATTGCGGCGACCAGCAGGTTCTTGTCGTTGTGAAAATCAACCTGCTGGAGCATCCGGATGCCCTGAACGGCCACCATGCCGAACATCACGAGCATCGCCCCGCCCAGCACCGGGTTGGGAATGATGGTGGCCAGCGCCCCGACCTTAGGCAGCAGCCCCAGGATCACCAGGAACAGCGCGGAGAAAATCACCGGCTTGCGGGTCTTAATCCCGGACAGCTGCACCAGGCCCACGTTTTGGGAGAAGGTCGTGTACGGGAAGGTGTTGAAAATCCCGCCCAGGAATACGGCAATCCCCTCGGCGCGGTAGCCGCGGCGCAGGTCGTCCTGCTCGATGCGGCGCCCGACCACGTCCCCCAAGGCGAAGAACACGCCGGTGGACTCGACCATGGAGACCAGCGAAATCAGAATCATCGTGACAATCGAGCTCCACTCGAACTTCGGCACCCCGAAGTAGAACGGTGTCGGCACGTGGAACCAGCTGGCCTCGGCGACCGGCGCGAAGCTGACCTGGCCCATCAGCCCGGCGAGCACGGTGCCCCCGACCAGGCCGATCAGGATGGCAATCGAGCGGACGAAGCCGCGGCCCCACACGTTGAACGCCAGGATCAGCAGCACGGTGAAGGCGCCGATGGCGAGGTTACCCATGTTCCCGAAGGACTTGGCCGCGGTGTCGCCGCCGCCGAGGTTCTGGAACGCGACCGGGATCAGGGACAGCCCAATCACGGTGATCAAGGTGCCGGTGACCAGCGGCGGGAAGAAGCGCCGCAGCTTGGCGAACACGCCCGAGATCAGGAACACGAACAGCCCGGCGGCGATGATCGCCCCGTACATCGTTCGGAAATCGAACTTCTGCCCGATCATGATCAGCGGTGCGACGGCCTGCACGGCGCAGCCCAGCACCACCGGAAGCCCGATGCCGAAGTATTTGTTGGCAAAAATCTGCAGCGCAGTGGCAATCCCACACATGAAGATGTCGATCGACACCAGGTACGTCATCTGCTCGCTTGAAAAGTGAAGCGATGCCCCGATCAGAATCGGGACCAGCACGGAACCGGAATACATCGCCAGCAGGTGCTGGATCCCCAGCACTGCGGCCTTTGGTGCGGAAACATCTGGCTGCTTGTTCATCATGCCCTCCTAGTCTTCTTCGGCGAAAACGACTTCGCCGTTCTCGAACGCCGCGATCCGCGCGAGCGACTCCACGTGAATATGGCGCTCGTCCAGCAGCTTGCGGCCCTTCTGGAAGGTCTTTTCGATCACGATGCCGACCCCGGCCAGCGTCGCGTCGGCCTGGCCGATGATGTCGATCAGGCCCTCGACCGCCTGGCCGTTCGCCAGGAAGTCGTCGATGATCAGCACCGTGTCGTCCTGGTTCAGGAACTTCTGGGCAATCGCGATCATGTTCGCCGTCTTCTTGGTGAAGGAGTAGACCTCGGCGGTGTACAGGTTGTCCTTGAGGGTCAGCGACTTGTGCTTGCGGGCGAACACCACCGGCACGTGGAACTGCATGCCGGCGGCCAAAGCCGGCGCGATGCCGGAACTTTCAACCGTCAGGATCTTGGTAATCTTCGTGTCCTTGAAGCGGGCGTAGAACTCGGCGCCAAGCGCCGTCATCAGGTCCGGGTCGATCTGGTGGTTGAGGAAGTTATCCACCTTTAAGACATCCGCCCCCAGCACCTGGCCGTCCTGCTTGATCCGATCCTCCAGTAATTTCACCTGTTAGCACTCCTTTTCAGAAATAAGAATTTTCCAAATTTTACCACCCGGGCGGCGAATTTGCAACCGAATCCGCGCCGTTACGGGGCTTTATCCGAACATTTTGCGGATTCACTAACTAAAAATCGGCGAATCGGCCGTTTTTGCCTCGTAGTGACAGGCTACCGGTACCCGACCGGTCGTCACTCACCTTTTATTCACCGCGTTCACATTGTCATCCACTTGAATCATTGATTGGCGCAGGCTATGCTCGGGTCGTTGGATACGCGTTTTCTCTGAGGCACGACTCGCGTTGACCCGCGGGCCGCAGGGTTGGGAGTGATGGGATTGAAGTGGCAGAACATGGGAACCAAGGGCAAGGCGCTGCTCATCGTCGCCGTGGCGCTGCTGGCCGTCACAGGGGTGTGGTTCGGCTGGCGCGCGCCCACGCTGCATCGGGTGGCGCAGCGCACCGACCACGCACTGGCCGACGCGGGCTACACCAAGCGCACCGTGCGGCGAAGGGTCTACAAGGAGGCCACCGGCCCCTCAGCGGCATCGCCTGGTACAACTACACCTTTGCCGACGCGGCGGCGCTGAAGGCCAGCCGCGCCTACGCGACGCATCGGGGCAAGGACCCCGCGAAGCTGACGCTTGCCAACTGCCCGATTGTCTACCGGGTGGTGCTGACCCCGCCCGGCACCAAGGACGGCAAGTGGGACGCCGTCATCTACCTGGACCCGAACGCCGCGCTGAGGGACGGCGACCGCCCCGCCTACGTTCAGCGCCTGAACGTGCGCTCAAGGCGCACGCTGAAGCTGCGGGCGCAGGACCTGCGCTGACCGGCCGGCTCGGCGGCCAAATTCAGCCGAAAGAAGCAGGACCGCCGCGGCCCATCCCAGATTGGGGATGGGCCGCGGCGGTCCTGCTTTGTCATGCGGTTAGGCGGACGCTCAGTCGTAGCGCGCCAGGTCGTAGGTCTCGACCACGCTGATCAGCTTGGCCGGGTAGTCCGGGTCGGTCGCGTACCCCGCCGTTTTCAGCGCCTGCGCCGCGGTTTTGTAGTCGCGCGCGGCAATCACGGCGGCGTACTGATTCTTGTTCCACGCCGTGCCGTTGACGAACAGCAGCGCGTGGGCCTTCATCGACGCGACGTCGCTGTCGTACACGGCGAAGCGCGCCTTGACTGTCACCCACTGGTCGTTGACGTACTCCTTGGTCGCCAGCAGCTTGGTTTTGGCCGGATCCGACCCCTTGATGCCAAAAAGGTTGTGGTACTCGCTGGCCAACGTCGAGCGGCCCCAGTCGGACTCCAGAATCGCCTGCGCCAGCGTGATGCTGGGCAGCACGTGGTACTGAGTGTGCAGCGTCTGGGCGTACGGCGCCAGGCGGGTGATGAAGGCCTTTTTCTCCGCCAGCACGCTTTCACTTTGGCTCTTGGCGATGCTGGCCTGCCGCGCCAGGTCGCGGCGCGTCATCAGCGTCTGCACCGCGACGACGGCCACGCCGGTCAGCATCAGGGCGATCACCAATGTCACAAAAAGCGGAATCTTGTGGAACTTGCGCCGTCGCGCCATCTCGTCACTTCCATTTCGTTGCGTTGCCGGTCCCGTGTTGGCTGCCTCACCAATCACACGCCGGTTGGGTGGCCGGTCACGTGCCGGTTCACCCAGTTGCACCGAGATTACGCGGCGGCGCGGCCGCTGTCAACCGCCAATTCACGGCATGCGCCCACAATGCTGGGCCGCGGTCACGCTGCGGATTGCGGTCGGCCCGGCTGCGTGCCGCGCGCAACCGCTCAGTCGGTCGCCTCGCCCGGCGCCGGCAGCTGGGTCTGCGCCCACTCCAGCAGGTCGAGCTTTTGCATCTGCAGCTTCTTGGCCACCGGGGCCGGCACCGCGAAGTCCAGGATGTCGTCGAGGCCGCGCACGCCGTAGCCGCGGCGAATCTCCAGGTGCGCGGTGCCGCTTTGGCTCTGGGTCACCGCGGTGGCGGCGCCGGCCTGCAGCCAGGCCAGGGCGATGGTCGCCTTGGCGTTTTGGTAGCGCCAGCCCACGCCCTGCTCGGCCGGTGCGGTTTCGTTTTGCACCGCCACCTTGTTGGCCAGCATCCACTCGTAATCGGAAAACAGGTAGCGCAGGCTGCCACGCTGCTTGCCGGTCAGCGCCGCATCCCCCGCGAGCACCGCGGTCACGGGCACGTGCAGCCGATCGAGCCAGCTGTTTTTCTCCGTCTCGCCCGCGGCCGCCAAGGTCAGCGCCGCAAGCGCCAGTAACGTCTGATCATTCACAACGAATCGCTCCTTTCAACCGGTGATTACTCTACCATTGTAGCAGAATCGCCGGCCGGATTGTGCTAACATTAAAGCGCAACCACAATCAAGGAGGAATGCACATGACACACAATTGGGGCATCATCGGCCTCGGCGGCATCGGCAGCCAGTTCGCCGCGAGCCTGCCGGAGGATCAGACACTTTACGGCGTGGCCGCCCACGACTTTGCGCGGGCCCAGGCCTTCGCCGCCAAGTACCACGCCCAGCACGCCTTCGCCGATTACGCGGCGCTGTTCGCCGATCCGGCCATCGACATCGTCTACGTCGCGACCACGCACAATTTTCACTACGAGAACATCAAGGCGGCGCTAATGGCGGGCAAAAACGTGCTGGCGGAAAAGGCCATCACGGAAAACCTCGCGCAGCTGGACGAGCTGATCGCACTGGCCAAAGCGCGCCACCTGATTCTGATGGAGGCGCAGACCATCTACCACATGCCGCTGTACCCGCGGCTGGCGGAAGGCGCCAAGGACCTCGGCAAGCTCAAGACCATCAACGTGATGTTTGGCTCCTTCGCCCAGGGCAAGACCAACGGGCGGCTGTACGACCCGGCACTCGGCGGCGGCGCGATGCTCGACATCGGCGTCTACGCCCTGAGCTTCGCGCGGCGCTTCCTCACCGCGACCCCGCACCTGGTGGCCACCCAGTGGACCCCGACCTCGACCGGCGTCGACGGCCAGAGCACGCTGCTTTTGAACAACGCCAACAACGAGATGGTCACCGTCGCGCTGAACCTCGAGGCGCGCATGCCCAAGCAGGGCATCGTCGCGTACGACGGCGGCTATTACAGCGTCATGGAGTACCCGCGCAGCCAGGAGGCGACCTTCACCAGCCCCGACCAGCTCTCCGAGGTGATCCTCGAGGGCGACGCCGGCCAGGCCCTGGCCTACGAGGCCCACGACATGGCAACGGCGGTTGAAACCGGCGAGAACCCGACGCTGGCCTGGACCCGCGACGTCATGGCCATCATGACCGACGCGCGCAAGGCCTGGGGCTTCGCCTACCCCAACGAGTGATCCAGCAGCACCATGTCGCACAGCGCGAGGCCGTCGACCACGATCGGCGCCTGGTACGCGGTGAAAAACTCGCGGCGCACCCCGCAGAAGCGAAAGCCGAGCCGGCGGTAAAAGCGCAGGTTGGCAAAATCGGCGTCGCCGGTGCCCACAATCAGGCGCGCGGCGGCGCCTTGGTAGCGGTCGAGCACCGCGTTGACCAGCGCCGCGCCGACCCCGTGGCGCTGCCAGGGCTCGGCCACGGCCAGGTTCTTGAGCTCAAGCAGCGAGGCGACGGCATCCACGGCCGGCGCAGTTTCGCGGTCAGCCCTGGTCTCGGTCTCGGTACCACCTGTCCCATCGGCCACGGTCACCAGCGCGACGCCGATCGGCTCGCCGTCCTGGACGGCCGCCAGCAGCGTGCCGCTTAGCCAGTAGCGGTCGAGCATCGCGGGGTCCTCATCCCCCAGCAGCAACAGCTGCCGGTACGGGGCCCGGTCGCCGGTCACTTCCTGAATCCTCATCTGCTCACCCTTTCAATCGGAGGTTGTCATGAAACTCTACTTTGCCAACGGCCTTTTCTCTCAGGCCGACTTCAACTACAACCAGGCGCTGGTCGCCCGCCTGCGCCAGGCGCTGCCGGCGCTTGACATCTACCTGCCGCAGGAGAACGCGGCGATCAACGACAAGCAGGCCTACGCCGACGCCAAAATGATCGCGCAGGCGGACACCGACGAGGTGCTGGCGTCCGACCTAATGATCGCCGTGCTCGACGGGCCGGTGATCGACGCGGGCGTCGCCAGCGAGATCGGCGTCGCCTACGCCAAGGGCATCCCGATTCTCGGGCTGTACACCGACTCCCGCCAGCAGGGCGCGGGCAACGCCAAGAAGCTCGCCGCCCTGGCGGAAATCGCCGAGAACCAGTTCGCCTACCTGAACCTCTACACCGTCGGCCTGATCAAGCTCAACGGCGCGGTGTACAACACCGAAGACGCGCTGATTGCCGACTTGCGCGCGCGGCTGGAGGCCTAGATCGTCCGCTAGAAGCCGGGCCACGGCTTGAGATTGACGTACACACCGACAACGCCCCTGAATCCGAACGATTCAGGGGCGTTTGTCGTCTCCCGGTGAACCCAACTAGGCCTTGAGGTAGTCCTGAAGCGCGGCGAATCTGGCCTCGCCCTCCTGCCGACCGGTGTCGTACAGGGCCTGAAGCTTGCCGGTGTCGCCCTCCAGCCGCTTAACGGTGACCGGCTGGCTCGGCGCGATGACGAACGCGGCGCCGGCTCGCTCCAGCGCGTCGAGTGCGTCGGCCTGGCGGTTGTACATCTCGGGGCGGCCGATTGCCGCCTCGACGAAGGCCGGGTGCTCGCCGAACGTATGCTGGTACGCCGCGGCGAGCACCGGCGAGGTCGCCGCCTTTCGGTACGCGCGCTCGCGGGTGCGGATCACGACGATTTTGTCAAAACCGGCGGCCTGCGCGTAGCCATAGGGAATCGAGTCCGTGATGCCGCCGTCCAGGCACAGGCCCAGGCGCGTGTCCTGCGGCGCCGAGATGAACGGCATCGCGCTGGACGCCTTCAGCGCGTCGACCAGCTCCGAACCGGTCGGGTGCACGAAGTATACCGGCCGGCCGTTGGTGACGCTGGTCGCGACCACCACGAACTGGGTGGGCGAGGCGTCGTAGGTCGCCTGGTCGAAGTCCTCCCAGCCGTCACCGTGCGGGGCGAACAGGTAGTCCAGGTTGATGATGTCCTCGCGGTGCAGCGCGCGCCGCAGCGAGATGTAGTTGGGATCGTGGCGGTAGCCGACGTTCACGTGCGTGGTGCGCCCGAGCTGCTCGGACACGTAATTGGTGCCGCACAGCGCGCCCGCCGACACGCCGATGACGGTGTCAAAGTGCAGCCCGTGGGTCAAAAACGTGTCGAGCACCCCGGCGGTGTACTGTCCGCGCAGCGCGCCGCCCTCCAGGACCAGTGCCGTTTTATCCATATCGATCGCCTCCAATGGGCCTATTCTACGCCCCTTCCCCGCCCGTTGCCAAGTTGGACGGTGCGCGGCCGGCCGCAAAAAGGGCCGCGCCCGTGGACGCGACCCCTGATGCTGCTGACTGCTAGTTCTCCTCTTCCGCCAGCAGCTTGCGGAACGGAATCAGGTCCTCCGCGGCGTACTTGGCGACGAACGCCCGCACGGCCTCGGGATCCTGCACCTCGGGATCGAGCACCAGCTGCTCAACCGGCAGCGGGCGCAGGTCCGAGATTTTCACGTCGATCACCACCGGCCCCGTGGCTTCGGCCGCGCCGGAAAAGGCCGCGTGCAGCTCGTCCAAGTTGTGCACCTCAAAGCCCGTGGCGCCCAGCGCCTGGGCCGCGGTGCCGTAGTCCGCGTCGATCAGATCGACGCCGGAGTGCGGCTGCTTGGTGTCGTCCTGCTCGGCCTCGATGAAGCCCAGGCTCTCGTTGGTCAGGATCACGTTGATGATCGGCATCCGGTACTTGACCTGGGTCAGGATGTCTTGCATCACCATCGCGTAGCCGCCGTCACCAGAGATCGACCACACCTGGCGCTTCGGGAACTCCGCCTGCGCACCGATCGCGGCCGGCAGCGCGTAGCCCATCGTCGCGTACCAGCCACTGGTGGTGAAGCGCTGCTGGTCGTCGATGCGCAGGAAGCGCATGCCGTTGATCGTCACGTTGCCGACGTCGACCTGGAAAATAGCATCGGCGGTCGCGGCGTCGTTGATCGCCTTGAACACCGGCTCCACGCGCAGCGGCGTGGTCGGGTCGGTTTCCTTGCTGGCGATCCAGTCCGCCCAGTTCTGCTTGTTGCGCAGCGCGGCGCGGTACCAGCCGGTTTCCGGCAGCTGGTGGCCGACGCTCAACAGCGCCTGCATCACCTGCTTGGCGTCGGCCAGCATCGCGAGGTCGACATGGTGGCGCCGCCCGAACTTGGTGCCGTCGATGTCCACCTGAATGTACTTGGCGTCCGGGGCGATGAAGTAGGCCTGAAACGGCATGTCGGTCCCGAGCATCAGCACGGCGTCGGCGCCCTGCGCCACCTCGACGCCGGGCTTGCTGGCGACGCGTCCGGCCGAGCCCATGTAGGCCGGATCGGAATCGGGCACGATGCCCTTACCCAACGCGGAGCTCATAATCGGCGCGTGCAGCAGCTTGGACAGCGCGAGAATCTCGGCGCGGGCGCCGCGCGCGCCGGTGCCGATGTACAGCAGCGGGTGCTTAGCCGAAGCCAGGATGTCCCAGGCCTCAGCGACCTGCGCCGGGTCCGGCGTCGGCAGCAGCGGCTTTTGGTACAGGCTGGCCGTGGACACGTAATCGTCCTCGATGGGCTCCCAGCCGAGGTCCTTGGGGATCGTGATCACGGCCACGCCTCGCTTGGCGTAGGCCTGGCGAATCGCCTCGTCCACCACCCCCGGCAGCTGCGCGGCGGTCATCACCGTGCGGTTGTACACCGACACGTCGGCGAACATCGGGTTCTCGTTCATCTCCTGGAAGTAGCTGGTGTTCATGGTTGCGGTCGGCACCTGGCCGACCAGGGCGAGCAGCGGCACGTGGTCGTACTGCGCGTCGTACAGGCCGTTGAGCAGGTGCACGGCGCCGGGCCCGGCCGAGCCGAAGGTGACGCCGATTTTCCCGGTGATCTTGGCCTCCCCGACGGCGGCCAGCGCGCCGACCTCCTCGTGGCGAACCTGGATGTAGTTGATGGTGTCCTTGCGGTTGTGCAGCGCGTTCATCGTGGAATCAAACGAGCCGCCGGGCAGGCCGTAAATGTTTTTGACCCCCCAGCTTTCGATGACCTTGAGCGCTGCGTCTGATGCATTGATCTTTGTCATGGGCGTTCCCTCCGCTTACTTAAAATAAGTTACAACCTGAGTATAACGAGTTGCTGACAAAAAACAAGTGGATTAATAAAAACGGTTCCAAGGCAAGCGTACCATCGCAGGGCCCCGCCGCGCCAGAATGCGGCTCGCGCCACGCAAAAAGCCGGCGCGCCGCCCCTAAGTGGGACAGCCCGCCGGCCGTCATTGCGTCAATGCAGTTCAGCTCATCGCGGCCGCGTCAGGCGTTGGCCCGGTACTGCCGCTCCTGGCCGGTCACGCCGGTCAGCACGAAGCGGCCGGCGAACAGCGCCGGGTCGGCTTCATAGTCCGCCGGGCCGTACGGCACCTTGTCGTTGAACACTGACTCGTACTCGGCCACGGTAAGCCGCCGGCGCGCGTCCAGGCGCGAGAGCGTCCCGGCCGCGTCCAGCTGGGCGGCAAACCCCGGCTGAAGCGTCGCGCTGAAGAACTCGCCGACCGCGCCGGAGCCGTAGGAGAACAGGCCGATCCGGTCGCCTTCGGCCAGGTCCGAGGCGTGCTCCAGCAGCGACAGCAGGCCCAGGTACAGCGAGCCGGTGTAGAGGTTGCCCACCCGGCGGCTGTACGCGGCGCTGGCGGTGAAGGCCGAACTCAGCGCCGCCTGCTGGGCCGGCGTCGCCTCCGGGAGCACCTGCCGCAGCGCCTTCAGGCCCATTTTGGTGTAAGGCAGGTGGAAGCACAGCGCCTTGAAGTCCGCGATGCCCCGGCCCGTCGTCGCCTTGTAGCGCGCCCACACGAGATTGAAGAAGCGCAGGTACTGCTCGGTGGAAAACTTGCCCCGCGCAAGCGCACGATCGGTGTACACCGGCCGCCAGAAGTCCTGGATGTCCTCGGCGTAGTGGACGGAATCGTCCGAAAGCGCCAGCAGCCTGGGTTCGGCCGAAACCACCATCGCCACGGCACCTGCGCCCTGCGTCACCTCGCCCGGCGTCGCCAGGCCGTAGCGCGCGACGTCGGCGGCGATCACCAGCGCCTGGCGGTCCGGGTGGGCGGCGACGTAATCGCGCGCCATCATCAAGGCCGCGGTGCCGCCGTAGCAGGCCTCCTTGAGCTCGACCGCGCGCACCCACGGTCCCAGCTTCAGCAGCCGCTGCACGTACAGCGCGGCGGCCTTGCTGGCGTCGACGCCGGACTCCGTGCCAAGCGCAATCAGCCCCAGACGCGCCGGATCCAGCGTCAGCCGGCTGGCGGCCGAAGCGCCCAGCGTCACGATGTCCTGGCTGCTGGGCACGACGGCCTGCTGGTCCTGGCCGATGCCGATGGTGTACTTGTCCGGCTCGTCGCCGCGCGCCTGCGCCAGGTCGCGCAGGTCGACGAAGAGAGTCGTGGTGTCAAAAGCGATCTGGTCGATGCCGATTGTCACTGCTGTTCATCCTTTCGTAAGGCGGCAAGCGCCTGTTGTGCCGCGGCCAGGCTCATCGCCGTGCCGCGAAGCGTTGCGGCCACCACGGCGATCTCGTCACCGGTGGCCCCGGCGGCGATCGCCAGCGAGTTGGCCTGAAGCGCCATGTGCCCGGCCTGAATGCCGGGCCCGGCGAGTGCCCGCAGCGCCGCAAGGTTTTGGACCAGCCCGAGCGCCGCCAGCGCCTGCTGCAACGCCGCGACGCTGTCAAACCCACCGAGCCGCAGCGCCGCCTGGGCGCTCGGCAGCGCGCTCATCGCGCCGCCGACCACGCCGACCTGAAGCGGCAGCGCGATGCGCCCGGCCAGCCGCCCGTCTTCCTGCAGGTGCCAAGTCGCCAGCGGCTGGTAGCGGCCGCTGGCGGCGGCGAAGGCGTGCGCCCCGGCCGCCACGGCGCGCCAGTCGTTGCCGGTGGCCAAAACGGCGGCGCCGACCCCGTTCATGATGCCCTTGTTGTGGGTGACCGCGCGGGCGACGTCGACCGTCGCCAGCCGGCTGAGCTGCGCGATGCGCCGCGCAATCTCGGCCCCGGCGACGTTGCGGGTCGCAAGCGTGTCGGGAGCCAGCGTGACGGTCGCCACCGTCGGCTCGGTGTCGCCGTTGGTCAGAATCGCCACCAGCGGCGGCTCCCCGACCCAGGCCGCGGCGGCGTGGCCGACCGCCTCGGCGATGGTGTTGACGATGTTGGCCCCCATCGCCGCCTGCGAATCGACGCCAAGCGCCAGCTTCACGAAGCCGTCAAGCCGCGTCACGGTCACCGTGCGCAGCCCGCCGCCCCGCCGCACGATGGACGGGTGCGCCGCGGCCGCAACCGCGCGGATCTCGGCCTCGTGCGCGGCGAGCAGCGCCACCACCCGGTCCGGCGCGGCGGTGGCAAACACCACCTCCCCGACCACCAGGTGCGCGGGCGCCTGCGCCTGCACGCCGCCGTTGAGCGCCGCGATGCGCGCGCCGTTGTTGGCCGCGGCGACCACGGAGGGCTCCTCCGTGGCCAGCGGCACCTGCACGCTGCGGCCGTTCACCGGCAGGTCCCGCACCACGCCCAGCGGCAGCGCGATTTGGCCGATCTGGTTTTCGATCAGGTGCGCGGCCACGGCCGGGTCAAGCCCGGGCGTGCCGGCCCACAGCGCGGCGTCTGCCGGCGTCATCAGGCCGGCCTCGACCAGCTGCCGGCGCCGTTCCTCGGGACTCAGCTCGTAGAACTTCACCGCCGCACCTGCATCGCCACGCCGATGCCACCGCCGACGCACAGCGCGGCGATGCCCTCCGTCACGTCACGGCGGGCCATGGCGGCCAAAAGCGTCATCAGCACCCGCGCGCCGGACGCGCCGAGCGGGTGGCCGAGCGCAATGGCGCCACCCGCCACGTTGAGCTTGGCCGCCGGCAGCGCCAGCTCCTGGGCCACCGCCAGGCTCTGCGCCGCGAAGGCCTCGTTGATCTCGAACAGGTCGATGTCGGTCATCTTACTGCCCGTTTTGGCCAAAAGCTTCTCGATCACGCGCTTGGGGGCGTACCCCATGAAGTTCGGGTCGATGCCGCCCTCGCTGTAGCCGGCGATGGTCGCCAGGTACGGCAGGCCGCGGCGCTCGGCCGCCGCCTTGTCCATCAGCACCAAGGCGGCCGCGCCGTCGTTGATGCCACTTGCGTTGCCTGCGGTCACCGTGCCGCCCGCCTGGTAGGCCGGCTTGAGCGCCGCAAGCTTGGCGGCACTGGTGTCCGGGCGCGGCGCCTCGTCAGTATCCACCACCACCGGGCCGCGGCGCGTTGGCACCGTCACAGGGGCGATCTCGGCGGCAAAATCGCCGGCCGCCTGCGCCGCCACTGCCTTTTGGTGCGAAGCCAGGGCAAAGGCGTCTTGGGCCTCGCGGCTGATGCCGAACTGCGCCGCCACGTTCTCGGCGGTGATGCCCATCGGCTGGCCGGTGAACGCGTCGGTCAGGCCGTCGCGCTGCAGCCCGTCGACGAAGGACACGCCGCCGAACTTGTGGCCGAAGCGCAGGTCCGGCGCGTAGAACGGCGCCTGGCTCATGCTCTCGGTGCCGCCGACCAGAACGGCCTCGGCGTCGCCCAGCAGAATCGCGCTTTGGCCCAGGCGCACGGCTTTGAGCCCGGAGCCGCAGACCTCGTTGACGGTCATCGCGGTGCTGGCCGTCCCCATGCCGCTGCCCAGCGCAATCTGGCGCGCGACATTTTGGCCGGAGTTGGCCTGCAGAACGTTGCCGAACACCGCCTGGTCGAGCTCGCTTGCCGCCAGCCCGGACCGGGCAATCGCGGCCTTGGCCGCCACGGTGCCCAGCTCGACGGCGGACACGCCGGCAAGGCTGCCGCCCAGCCGCCCAATCGGCGTGCGGGCGGCGCTTAGAATCACAACTTCGGTCATCGTTTCCTCCTCGGGCCCTAGGGCCACTGGTTATGACTATTAGTATACCAAGCGCGGGCAAGCCCGGGCCGACCGCTAAGAAAAACTTAGCATTTTGCCACACCGCGGGCTTATCATGGAGGCAACGACTCGAGGAGGTGCGCCATGCGCGTGATCGATCTGCTGGCCCTGCTGGCCGACTACAACCAAAACACCGCCGTGCAGATGCAAAGCGGTGAGACGGTGGCAAATATTGAGCGCTTCGAGCTGAGCACCGTGCTGGAATCGGACCACCTGACGCTCATCCCCAAGGCGGGCGGCCACCCGCACCGCCTCTGGGAGCTGCGCGTGCTGCTGGACCGCACGGAGTTGCGCCCGCGCTACGTCTACCTGCAGACCCCGACCGGCCCGGTCCCGGCCTTCGGCTTCCAGCAGCGCAAGGCGGCGCTGGTGATCAACTGAGGGGAAAGCGACGGCCGGCCAGGCAGGCCGCACGGACCTGAGCGCTCGCGCCCAATCGACCGCGCAAGCCGCGACTGCTGAATCGCCACGAATAAGTGACTCCCCGCAAAGACGAGCCGCCGCCGTGGAGGGCTCCGGCGCGGACGCGGCGACACTGGAGGCACCGGGCCGGGGCGAGCCAGCGTGAAATTGCTGTAAGCGGGCGGTCTTTGCCCGCTTACAGCAACGGCGGGTCCTGAGACCGCACTTCGGGCTCAGGAGAGCCGCACGCGTTCCGCCGCCCCGGCCCGGTGCCGGAAGCCCGTCTCGTCCCCGCCGCAGCCCGGCAGCAGCCCGACCTCAGCTCGGCAGCCGGCGCATCAGGCGACGGAGGCGCGGGCGGTCGATCAGCTTGACGCCGAGGTCGTCGGCGAGCTCCTTGGCCGAGTCGCTGAACTCGGAGTTGGTGATCACCGCGGCCTCATCCAGCTTGTAGAAGTTGTGCCCCGTCCAGACCTCCTGCACCGCCTTGTTGCCGACGAAGCCCGTGTAGCGCTTGCACTGAAAGCCGATGCTTTTCTTATCCTTTTTAGCGATCACGTCGATGCCCTGGTCGCCGGCCAACTGCGTCACCTGGATGTGCTTGTAGCCGTTGCGGCGCAGCAGGTAGGCGCAAAAATGCTCGAACTCCTCGCCCTCCATCGCGTCGACTTTTTCCATCTGCAGGTCGCGGTAGCGGAAGTGGCGCCGGTACAGCAGGCACGCGTTGATTGCGGCCCAGCCGGCGATCAGCACGAACGCGGCCAGGTCCAGCCGCGGTCGCCACGCCAGGAAGTAGGCGCGCCCCCAAAAGGCGTAGCCCAATGCGAGCGCGAACCCCGCGGTCCACAGCCAGTACAGTCTCATGAGTAAGCGGTGCATGGTAGCCTCCGATCTACGAACGTCTGTTTCGTCCCCCTAAGCGTACCAGAATCCGCCGCATTCTCCTAGCCCTTTTCCCCAGCCCCCGACCACGACAGTCTCGAGCGGAAAAGCCTTGATTCCAGCGGGTAAATTCGGTACGATTGTAACAGATATGAAAGGAAGCGGTTACAGATGCAAATTGAGTCGGCCACCTTCGTCCGCCTGCGCGACGACAACATCACGCAGTACACCCTGACCAACGACGCGGGTATGAGCCTGAGTTTTCTCACCTTCGGCGCCCGCGTCTCGCGCGTGCGGCTGCCCGACCGCGACGGCAACAATCCCAACCTGACGCTCGGCTACATCACCTTCCAGGACTACATCAACGAGCCCGGGCTGTTCGGCGCCACCGTCGGCCCAGTCTTCGGATCCCAGGGTGACCTGCCCGAGCACTCCGGGCGCACCGGCTGGCAGAACTGGAACTGGCAGGCGGAGACCCGCCAGGACGAAAGCCACGTGCAGATTCGCCTGACGCTTGACCTGCCCGACGGCGCCGACGGCTACCCGGGCGAGCGCCACGTCACCGTGCTGCACACCCTCGACCAGGACAACCACTGGACCATCGACTGGCACGTCGAGACCACCGCGTCCCTGCCGTGCCGCCCGCTGATCAACATCCCGTTCGTTTTGACCGGCGACCCCGCCCAGTCCGTGATGAGCCAAAAACTGCGGCTGGACGCCGAGCGCGTCGCCCTGCCCGACGACCGCCCGGTGCGCTCCGAGTCCCAGACCGCCAGCCTGATCGGCAAGCGCTGGTCGCTGTCGCTTGAGACCGACGCCAAGGGCCTGGAGGTCACGACCTTCCCGGACGTCGACGAGACCAACTACTTCAACGGCATCCCGGGCCACCCGCACGTCGCGGTCGGCATCC
Source organism: Lacticaseibacillus kribbianus (assembly GCF_020180945.1). GTDB lineage: Bacteria > Bacillota > Bacilli > Lactobacillales > Lactobacillaceae > Lacticaseibacillus > Lacticaseibacillus kribbianus. The sequence goes on from NZ_JAIPUL010000001.1 coordinate 1,337,121, forward strand.
GGCCCCAAAACGGTAACTTCATGCTCACCCCGGCGCGGCCGTTCGACCGATCCACCACGGTCACGCTGCACCGGCTGCAGTGAGCGCCGTGGTCGCGCCGCTGCTCGCCGCCGCAGGGCTGCTGCTGGTGGCGACGCTGATCACGCGGCGCCTGCACCTGGCGGGCCCGGCGCGCATGACGCTATGGGCGGCCACCGCCCTGCTGGTGCTCGGCGCACTGGCGGTGGCGCTGAAGGCGGCGCTCGGCTGACACCAAGACAAGAGCTGAAACGGTGGACCGCGCCCAAAGGCCGGTCCACCGTTTCTTTGCCGTGGCAAGCCCGCGGCACAAACATCGCCACCTGAATTCGGGTTACTGACACCCCCAGCACAAGCGCTCACCAATTGCTTTCAAGTCATTGGCACCCGCTGCGCCAGTGCTCACCAATCGCATTCAAGTCATTGGCACTCAAGACGATGGAACCGTGAGGACACCCTCCACTCTGTAGGGTGGAGGTGCGTGCGGGTCACGACTGGAGGCGGAGGGCCGGGGCGAGCCAGCGTGAAATTGCACTTAGTCGGCGGTTTGTGCCGGCTTAGTGCAAGGGCGGGTCGCAAGACCGGTTTTTGGGCTTGCGGGAGCCCCACGCGTTCCGCCGCCCCGGCCCGTAGCCGGAAGCCGTGGCCCGCTCGCACCGGAACCCGGCCGCCCCCACTCGGGTTTGTTAAATTCTACTAAAACTATTCATTCGCCTAAGCTAACCCTGAACAATTTGATATACTTGTAACATGTGTCACGACGCGCACCGCACGCCGTGAGCGAGTCTGTCACGGTTGGGAGGCCACGGGCGCGATGAATCACGAGAATCAGGATCAGGTCGAGGAGGCCAACCAAAGCACAACGGCCGCGCGACCGGTTCCGCGCCCGACAGTGTACCGCCGCTGCGGCAAGCGCCTGTGCGACATCGTGCTCGCCACCTGTGGCCTGGTGGTCGCCGCCATTCCGATGCTGATCATCGCTGCGCTGGTCAAGCTGACCAGCCCCGGCCCCGTCTTTTTCCGCCAGGAGCGCTTCGGCCAGGACAGCCGGCCGTTCGTGATCATCAAGTACCGCACCATGGTTCAAAACGCGCCGGTCAAGGCCAACAAGGACTTCACCAAGGAGGCCATGGCCTCCTTCGTCACCCCGCTCGGGCGGTTTCTGCGCAAGTCGTCTCTGGACGAGCTGCCCCAGTTTTTCAACGTGCTGAGCGGCAAAATGAGCTTGGTGGGGCCGCGGCCGCTTGCGGCCACCGACCGCGAGGTGCTCGACCTGCGGCAGGCCAGCGGCGCCGACCGGGTCCGCCCCGGCATCACCGGGCTGGCTCAGATCAACGGGCGCAACGAGATTAGCAATCCGGAGAAGGCCGCCTACGATGCCGAGTACGCCGCGACCTACTCGATGCGACGCGATCTTTCGATTTTTGCCCAAAGCGTAATCGTGATTGTCGCGCAGCGCGGCATCAACAGCAGTGCCTCGCACTAGCGAGGTGAGTTAAGAGTGAAGGGAACTGATGAAGTGGTAACAGCGCAGGCACCGGGCAAGCTGTTCATTGCCGGGGAGTACGCGGTGGTGGAGACTGGCTACCCCGCAATCATTGTGGCCTTGGATCAATTCGTCACCGTCACCGTGACGGAGACAACCGACGTCGGGAGCATCGTCTCCGAGCAGTACCAGGAGAACGCCCTGATGTGGCAGCGCAACGGCGACGAGATGGTCTTCGACAACCGCGACAACCCGTTCCACTACATTCTCAGCGCCATCCGCTACACCGAGCAGTACGCCCACGAGCTGGGGCGGCAGCTTACCGTCTACGACCTGCGCGTCGACTCGGAGCTCGACTCCGAGGGCGGCCGCAAGTACGGCCTGGGCAGCTCCGCGGCGATTACCGTCGCCACTGTGCGGGCGCTTGACGCCCTGTACCACCTGCAGATGACCAACGACGAGGTGTACAAGCTGTCCGCCATCGCCCACCTCGCCGTTCAGGGCAACGGGTCGCTCGGCGACATCGCCGCCTCCGTGTACGGCGGCTGGATTGCCTACCGGTCGTTCGACAAAACGTGGCTGGCGGAGATGCAGCGCACGCACAGCCTCAAGGCGCTTTTGGCCATGACCTGGCCGCAGCTGTCCGTCGAGCTGCTCAAGGCCCCCAAGGACCTCGCCCTCCTGATTGGCTGGACGGGCTCCCCCGCCTCGACCTCGCGCCTCGTAGACAAAATCGCCGTGTTCAAGGCCAACCAGCAGCCCGCCTACCGCGAGTTCCTGGCGGCCAGCCGCGCGGTGCTCGAGGACCTGATTGAAGGCTTCCACCAGGGCGCCATCGACCGGATTCAGGCCGGCATCCGCAAGAACCGCCTGCTGCTGGAGGACCTCAGCCGCCGCTCCGGCGTGGCCATCGAGACCCCGGCGCTGCGCAAGCTCTGCGACATCGCCGAGTCCTTCGGCGCCGCGGCCAAGTCCTCCGGGGCCGGCGGCGGTGACTGCGGCATCGCGCTGATCGACCGCCGCACCGACTTCACCCCGCTGCTCGCCCAGTGGCAGGCGGCCCAGATCGAACCGCTTCGGTTCAAGGTCCACGAGATTAAGCTGACCACCGCGTTCGCTTCGGCGTGAGCGGTGAGCAACAGCCCTGCGATTGTACACATTGAATGTGCAATCTCAGGGCTGTTTTCGTGTGTCTCACTGATTTGTTTACTCATCCGCCGCGTCGGCCGCGGCCAGTTGTTCCTCCAGCCGCTGGACCCGCGCCTCGGCCTCGTCGATTGCAGCCTTGACGTCGGCCAGGGTGTCACCGTTTTGGCTGAAGCCCTTGTACGCCGCCGTCGGGTAGTCGACGTCCACCAGCTGCTGCAGTCGGCGGTTGGCCTCCCCCAGCTGCTGGATCAAGCGGTCGAGCCGCGCCTCATCTGCCATGGTCGCGCCCCCAGGCCACCGCCTCGGGCGCCGGCGGCTGAACCGCCTTGCCCGCGCGCGCCAGCACCCACTGGTCGTAGTTCCACTCCTCCGTGGCTCGCCAGTTCTCCCGGTAGTCCCACATCGACTCGCGCTCGTACTCGACCACTGCGCCGCCCGCGCCGACCGACACCCAGTTGTAGCTGCCGTTCTCGTGCGTGAACTTCACCCACCGAATCGGGATCGGCACCACCGCGCCCTTCGCGTCCACGACCTCGCGCCGCAGCTTGTCGGTGCGGATGTACTCAAGGCCCGCGGCGTAATCCGGATCGAGCTCAGTGAAAACGCGCCGAGCGATGGCCTGCGCCTCCGCCAGGTCTGGCAGCGGCGCGTCCAGCGGCACCGTGAAGCGGTTGAAGCTCAGCAGCCGGTCGTCGTTGCCGTACACCAGCGTCGCGTGCGCGCGAAACGGCACGGGCGGCGCCTGCGCCTGGTAGCGCTCCACCCGCACTTTTTCCACATTGCGCGAGCGGTGCTCGGTCGCAACCAGGACGAACTCGTCCGGCAGTTGCAGGCTCGGTTGACGGACACCCAAAACTTCGATTGCGGTCATGATCTCGCCTCCATCGGGGTTACGGAAAAGCTGCCGGGCGGGCACGCGGTCGCGCCCGCCCCTGAAGATGAAGCCAGTATAGCCCGGAATCGGGAGTTCGGCAAACAATACGACTCGGAAGCAATCTCCAACTCGAATCCCAACTACCAAGCAGGATATCTGTGAGCGCATGAGTCTGCCCAGCTCATCAGCGTCTTGAACAAGGTTGTCACACCACTTCAGTTGGTTGCCGCAAGCAGCCTATCCACGAAGCTCTGTTCGCTGACGTGCATCAGGCTGACGAAATCATCATAACCGAGCTCGGGCGTCACCACCGGTATCCTCAATCCCAGCTTTGTGACGTCCACGCCCTCACGACCGATGACATCCTGCTCGTATGTAGAACCCTGATTCAGCTGCAACACGAGCGCTTCCTGCTGGTCTTGTTCGGGATAGAGGTAGAAGCCCCGTTTCGCATCGAATCGAAACATATAGGCCAGCAGCTGAAGATAGTCACGATTGCCAATATTTGCGCACGGCTTATACTTAGTGTCCGCGATTACGCGCGGATGTGCACATCGACTGATGAAGTCGGGATAGATCAACCCAACCTTACTCCCGGACAGCGTTGAAAAGAGCTTCTGCGCGCCGCTCTTACGCTTGTTCATCGGGTGAAAGAAGGCCCCGTGAATTAATTGGTTGACGTACTCCTCCCAAAGCCAGGCACCGTCAAACAGGATGCCACGCACGTGCTGAGTGCTGCCCCCGAGTGCCTGCTTCCTGTTCTTCAGAATGAAGAGGCACAGTCGCTGTAGCGCCTGGTATTCGGCATAGTAAGCATGGCGAACGGGTTGCTTCTCATTGACCTCAATCACCTTCCGCCGACTGGCCGATTGATACCCCGGCGTGGCGTTGATCACGGCCCTCACCTCGGCACTCACCGGCTGCAGAATCATCTCGCCGTAGCGCATCTGCTTCAGAAGTTCAATCGTGTGCCTTACCAACTCCATCAGCTGATTATCGAACGAGAATTCCCGCTGATTAGACGCAATTTTGCCGATGAAGGGTGTGTTGACTTGAATGTGGCGGGCAATGTCAATTACCCCCTTTACGGTCAGGTCATTATACTGTCGATTCACGTAGGCCTTGAACAGACCCTTGCGCATGGCCGACTTAAGATATTGGGGGAACATGAACTGCACGATTTGAAGAAGCTGCCGGTCTCGTCCGACATCGCTGTCCAGCGCCACAACACTCGGAAAATCGAATATCTGAGCCAAAAGATACTCAAAGAAAAAGTCCTTTGCACCACTCGAGAAGCGCGACGCAATCGTGAGACGTTCTTGCCCATGGCCGAGAAACCCCATCACGTTGCTCGTCCGGTATTCCGAGTTGACGTGCTGGAGAATCATCTGATCTTCGGTCAATCCATTGGAATGACTGACCACGGGTGGGAAAACCAGAAGACCTTCCCGCTCCAGCTGTAGTAGCGTCTTGTCAGCAACTGATTTCACAACATTTGGAATGCCGTCCAGCTCTGCCTGTTTATACCGCGTGTTATCCCTGAGCTGCATCGCTTGGTTCCTTGGTTGGATTGTCCGCCGGTGAGGCATTGTACGCCTTACGGAATGTCCCCATAATCTCATCCTCGTCGTACATGCCTCGCACATAATCGCGAAGCAAGGGTGCGAGATAGTCGGTCCATAGCTGAGCAAACGAGACTTCCTGCAACTTCAAGAAATACGAGGCCCCAACGTGATAGTTGTCGTTCAACTCATCGACGTCAGAGATTGCCTGATTGAGTGCCGTCATTCGTGAGACTGCCTTCATCTTCAGCTCTTCGCCGAGGCAATCCAGCATCTCCAGACGATCATCCGCCTTAATTTCGATGAAGCGAAAACGCCGTCGCATTGCAAAGTCGAACGTATCAACCGACCGGTCAATGTCGTTCATCGTCCCAATAATAAACACATTCTCCGGGATCGAGAACTTCTCGCTTGGGTTTTCATGAAGATTGGCGTACTGCGTCGACACCTCTCCAGCTGGGCCACGGTACTCGGGATCAATTGAAAAGAATAACTCGCCAAAAATCTTAGAAATCTCACCACGGTTGATTTCGTCAATGATAAAGACATAGGGTTTCATCGACTCGGGTTCAACGACGGTGCTGGCAACATTCGTCATTTTCGCCCTGATGTCTGCGTAGAGTGCAAGATCGTAGGAGAAATTCTGAGTCGCGTTGGTCTTGTTGAAGAGATGAACGACTTCTTTGACCTGTGTGAAGGTCTGATCCGACTCCAGCATCGTTCGCAACTCATTAATGTTCAGTTTCAGCTTGTTGGACACCTGGTTCTCCGGAATCGAGATGTTGATATGCTTCTCATCAAAGCCGGAGATGACGAATTTTGTTCCTTTCAACGTCTGAAGTTGATCAACACCCAACTCGACATTTTCAAAATAGGTGTCAATCATCTCTTGAGTCGTGACTTCCCTGGAAATGGTCTCCGGAGATTTGCGAGAGTTGTCTAGATTGCGCTGTGCACGAGCAACAAAGCGCTTAAATACCCCGTCCTGCAGCTCGAACGACATGGCGCCATCCTCGCTTGTTGTCGGACGCAAGCCTTCAACGAAATCCGAATAATCATAACTCGGGTGGAATTGGACGAACTCCACCTGCTGCTTTTGCTGATCCGTGAGCTGAGTGTAGTCATCGAATTCGCCGTGGCTAATAATGTCGGTAGCAATCTCTCTAGCCAGATACGACTTCCCGGTTCCGGGAGCACCGCGAAAGATGATGTTCTTCGCCTGAAGCAACGACTCCGAATACGGGTTGTTATACGTCACGCCCTGCTTTTGTTCAGCGTCATCGTTGAATTCCTGCGCACCTGGCAGTCCTTGGTCCCTCTTTTCCTTTTCTGTGTAGGTGAGAACAAAGCTATCGCCTTGATGCCCAAATCGCTTCAAGCATTCCGAGACGAATACAACGGTAGAAAAGATGTTCCAGCAATAGAAAACCATTTGCTTGTCAACGTCATATCGATAGACAACCGACTCAATCGAGTTACGATACTGCTTAAATGCTTCAACACTCTCAAAAATCCCGCGGATAACATCTGACTCTGGTCGGTACTGACACACAGGAAAGTTGAGCCGTTCTTCAGTCGACAGACCGAGCAACTGCTCCTCAAAAACCTGACATGCCAGACGAGGAAGCGTCTGATTCGTGCTACGCCACTCGCCTTTGGCATAGCGGCGATATTCAATCTCACCCTCATTAGGCTTGTAGTACACGTCCAACGGTTTATAGTTGTCACCCAGCGATAGGTTTGCCATCGTGAAGCGTGAGTCCGTCGACACGGTTTTCTCTGCGGTAATCGTTAGGGTAAAGTTCTTTTGCGAAAGCTCTGACATCTGGATTAACTCCCTCAACATAAGTATTCAGCAAAGCAACGGATTCACGTCCCGGGCATTCGTGCTGCCCCCGATAGCTGTAGGCTGTTCACACCCTATTATGCCGTTTATTCCGTAACTGCGAAAGACGTGTCACACGATTGGCCGTGAAAGAGTACCCAATGAAATACATCACAGGTCCGCTAAATCAGACAGACAAAAAGAGAACCCCAGTTAGTCAGAGTTCTCTAAACGAGGACCAAAGCAGTATCGCTATTTCCCCAAGTACATCCGCGCGTACACCCGGTACGCGGCGACCCCGCACACGACGATTCCGCCGATCAGCCAGGCCAGCGCAATCCAGATTGTGTTGCCGCCGACGCTGACGCCCGAATCGAGTAGCCCGCGCGCCACATTCACAATCGGCGTCATCGGCTGGTTGTCGGCGAAGACCTGCACCGCCTTGGCCATGCCGCGCGTCGGCATCAAAGCCGAGCTGACGAACAGCAGCATCAGCAGCACATAGGAGAAGCCGCCGGCCGAGGCGTAGTTGTCGGCCTTTAGCGAGAACGGAATCGCCAAGAGCGTGATGGCTAGGCCGAACAGCAGCGACAGGCCGAAGAAAGCCAGGAAGGCTCCGAAGGACGCGTGGACGCGGTAGCCCACCGCGATGCCGACCACCATCACCACGACCTCGGCCAGCACCATGAAGATCACGGACGCCAGCACGTGGGAGCCGAGGATCACCCAGCGGTGGATCGGCAGCGAGTGCAGGCGACTGAGAAAGCCCGAGGTGCGGTCGTTGTTAATGCGCAGCGACGTGTAGGCCGACCCCATCGCCATGGTTAATAGAAGAAAGCCGGGCAGCGCATAGCGCAGATAGGCGCCGGCCCCGCCGGCGGTGCCGGCGATGGCGATGTTGCCGCCGAGCACGAAGACGAAGAACAGCAGCATGAACACCGGCATGGCGATCACGGTGATCAGCGTGTCCGCGTTGGTCAGGTTCTGCCGCACGATCCGCGCGGTCAAGACGTTCAATTGCTTAATGACTTGCATGATTCACTCCATGCCGTTGACGGCCAAAAACACGGATTCGAGGTCGGCCTCGTCGCGGTTGTAGTGCGCGACGGTGATGCCATCCACAGTCAACACCTCAAGCCCCCGCGCGGCGTTCGCCTCATCCAGCGAAAGCGCGTCGGCCTTGTCGGCAAACGCGACCCCGCCGGCGGTCAGCGCCTGGCGGGCGCGGGCGCCCTGCCCGTCGGCCGCCTGCAGCGTGTAGGTCGTGGTGAGCCGCCGCTTGATCTCCGCCGGCGTGCCGTTTTTCACAATCACGCCGTCCTTGATGAACGCGATGTGGTCGGACAGCGCGTCCGCCTCGTCCAGGTACTGCGTGGTCAGAAACACCGTGGTGCCGGCGTCTCGGATCTCGCGAATCAGCTGCCACAGCGCCAGGCGGTTCTTCGGGTCGACGCCGGTGGTCGGCTCGTCGAGGAAAATCAGCTTGGGCTTGCCCAGAAGCGACATCGCCAAGTCCAGCCGGCGCTTCATGCCGCCCGAGTACGTCTTGACCTTGCGCGCCAGAAAGGAGCCGAGGTCCAGGCGCGCCGTGACGTCCGCGATGGTCGCCGCGGCATTGGGAATGCCCCGCAGCTGCGCGATCAGGCGCAGGTTGTCGCTGCCCGTGAACTCCTCGTCGAACGTCGTCTCCTGCGCGTTCAGGCTGATCAACTCGCGCACCTTGTTGCCGTCGCGCACCGGGTCCAGGCCGAGGACCCGAACCTCGCCGCCGTCCGCCTTGGACAGCGTCGCGAGGATGTTGATCAGCGTGCTTTTGCCCGCGCCGTTCTCCCCCAGCAGCGTGAAGATTTCACCCTGTGCGACGGTCAGGTCGATGCCCTTGAGCACCGCCAGCTTGCCGAAATTTTTCTTAACGCCATGCACTTCAATCGCGTTCATGTTGCTCTGCCTCCTTCACGGCCGCGCGCAGCCGGTTCTGGTACTTAATCAGCCACAGCTCGTCGGGGTACTGGGCCATGATGTTGTCGGCGAACGCGACCGGGTCGCCGCCCACCAGCTGCGCGACCGGCACCTGCTCCGCCGCGCTTTCCTGAAACATTCGCAGCATCTCCTCCAGGGGCACGATGATTCCCCCGCTGCGGGCAAAATTCCACAGGTAGGCCTGCAGCGCCAGCAGCGTCTCGGCGTACGCCGGCGGCAGCGCCTTGACGTCCCTCAGGAACTGCCGGTACCGCTTCTTGTCCTTCACCATCTGGTTCACACCATTAAACACGTTGCTCATGTGATCGCTCCTTCGCGCGGGCCGGCACGGCCGGCTCCGCCATCTCTTCTCTGTTTTGCGTTCCTCATTCTGTGCGGTCTGCTTAGCTATTCGTCAACGCTAAGTACCGGTACATAATAACGCCGAGTAGTTTGGCTGTCAACAGACGGCCGAAAGTTTTTTCGGGGCCGAGGCGACGCAAAGAGGAGCCGCGCATCTGCGCGACTCCCCGCCTCAATCAGTCTTCAACTGTGCTTGCCGGGCCGGGCTACTGCCGGTCGTCATCCTCACTATCCAGTTCATCGGCGCAAGGTCCGCTGCGTCGTTCTGGTCGGCCGCGTTTTCGAGCGCCTGCTGCACCAACTGCTCTGCCATCGCGTTGAGCTGAGGCTACAAGTTCGCAACGGCGCGATCAGCCGTTGTGCATGCACTCGTCCAGCGTCAACGTCCCAGAGCACTGCGCCGCCCGACGCCTCATCACGTTGTTGCGCATGCGTTATGCTCGACTAATCATTCGCCCTTCAAAAGTCAGCGCACTGTTTACTGCTTACCGGGTTTTGCCTTGGCCAGTGTCTCCTCGGCCCGCTTGACCTCTTCAGGGATGTGGCCCAGGAAAAAGTCTTCCACGCGATTCCAGAAGAACTCGGTGTAATCCGCCGCCACCTCGGCTTTATCGTTTCCCTGGCCTTTATGCGTGAAGAGGTACTCCAGCATTGCCACGTTCTGCCAGTAATCGCGCGTAATTTTCGATAAAATATCATTTTTGTACTTCGGGTTTTTGATGGCCTGTTCCATTCGGTACGTGTTGTTAATGCGGACGTAGATTTGCGCGTCACCGCCGCTGCGGGTCGAGAAAGTAATCAGGCCGAGACTCTCCAGGAAACCGACGTAGGCGAGCATTAACTCATACCGCTCGGATTTATTAGAACCGAAAGTGCGCTTGTAAAACAGCGTAAGTTCTTTATCTTTCAGTGTGAGGCGGCGATTTGGCTGCTCCTCAAAGAGTTGCGCGTTGAGCTCACGGATCTTGTCAAACAGGTTTGAAAATGTTCGCGTCACCCTGATTTGGTCAGCGCTGGCCTTAATGCGACGCGAGATGATGGCGTTCTTTGTGTGTTTTTCGTAAACATCACACAGATTGATGAAGCTCGCGACGACCGTCAGCGCCTCGGTCTCGGATTTGACTTCCGATACCCGCTGTTTAAGTGCGCTCGCCAGTACATCAGCCCGCAGTTGACTGCCCGAGTATGCATACTCGGAAAGGATGTCACGCAGGACCGTTTGGACGCGACTAGAAGCCGCTTTTGCGGCGTTCAAGCCGTCGTAATCGGACCAGGTCACGTCAATTTGGGTGGCAAAATCGAGTCGATCAAACACCTTCAACATCGGCTTTTGGGCGCGTTCCTTCTGGTCGAAGATTTGCCGTTTGAAATTTGGATAACTGTTCTTGCGATCCACGTGCCGCCAAAAGTCTGCCATCCGCAGGCTGTACACTGTCGGAAAGCCTTCTTGGGCCTCCCGAACCATATCGAGGTATGGCCCGAGTTTCGATTGAAGCAGGTGCGCGGCCTCCTCGCGCCGCACGAGCACAAGCTCCTTGCCAAAGACTGACTTTGGTCGCGCAACGAATGGTGCGTAGTTGTACGTCCCGTTGGAGGCGAAGTCCTTCTCGAGCATCAACAGAATGATTTTCAGCTTGTTGTCTGCCTGGTTGTCTTTATCGTCATCAAGATCGAGGACGTACTTGAAGTCCTCCGCGCTGATCACGAGGTTGCGGCTGCCGCGATTTTGCTTGTACAGCTCCAAAATCTTCTTCATGGCATCCTTGAGCTGCCAGGTTTTGATAGTGGACATGCCGTGCAGCTGCTTGACGTACTTGAAGTCATCCGGCTTCAGAAAATCGAAGACGGCATTCCCGCGCGGCACCAACTCATGCTTGCGTGCCACACGGCCGATTTCCTGAACGTAGTCAACCACATCACCGGTTGGGGCGTAGTGGTAGACGTTCTTAATGTCCGGGATATCAATGCCCATCCCGAATGCCTTCGTAGCAAACATGAACAGTGCCTTGCCGTCCTTAAAGTCATTCAGACTGTTGAGCTTATCAGGCGCTGTCATATTGCCGTAGTAGGCCCGACTCTGGTCGCCAAGCTTCGGCGTTTCCGAGATTGCACGCTTCACCGCGTTTAACAGCTTCACCGTCGGAAAATAGATTAACGTTTTTTCACCGTTACGAAGCCAGATCCGCATGCGCTTCTCGAGAATGGTGGCCTTCACCTCGAGGCTATCCCTGCCCTTCAAAGGATTGAGCTGCGTAATCTGCATGTCGATGTCGTCGCGCTTGACATAGCCGATGTAGCGAATCGGGTCGATCATGTTGAGGCTGTCGCGAATGTCCCGGAACATATCGCTCGTACCCCCGACTGTGGCGGTTGCTGTGAAGGTGACAATCGGGAAATGCTGCGCCTTGCGCAGCTTCTGCAGGTACAGGCCGAGGTACCAGTAATCCGCGCGGAAGCTCTTCCCCCAGGTCACAACGGTGTGCGCCTCGTCCACAATCACCATCCCGATGTGCCGATCGCCGATGATTTGGGTGATATCCGCCTGGTTTTGAAGCGTCTCCGGCGACAGGTAGAGCAGGTCAATCTCGTTGTTCTTGATCTGTTGAACAATCTCCTCCTTCTCGCTGGGCGCCAAGGCCGAGTTAATCGTGCGGGCATTCTGGATGCCGTGCGCCATCATACTGTCGACCTGGTCCGTCATTAACCCAATCAACGGCGAAATGATAATCGTCAGCGGTCGTTCTGCGGGATGCTTGGCAAGGAGGTACAGGGCCGGAATCTGGAACATGACGGACTTCCCGGCGCCGGTCGAGGCGGTGATGAACACGTCACGCGGCACTTTGCCCTTCAGTGCGACTTCCGCCTGATCCACAATATCCTCGATGATGCGGGCCTGTGAGACCTCGATGGTTGTATTGGCGCCAGAATCAGGATCCTTGTACATCTTCAACGGGCGAAAACCGTCGTAGTGCCAGTTCTCTTTCAGAATTGCCAGGTAGGCCGCTTCGTTCTGAACGGGGCGCAAAACCGGAATCTGGCGATAGCCGGTGATGCGGCTCGCAAACCCAAGCTTCACCAGGACCCGCAGTTGTTTCAACCGCTCTTCGCTTTGGGAGCTGTCTTCAAGCTTGGTCGTGAAGGCAACCTTCAAATCATGCACGGGGGCCTGGACAAGCTGAGTCATAAAGTGCTGAAAATCACTCTCGGAGGACTCGAGATTAAAGACCGACGCTTCCGCAGGCTCCTCCAGAATTGAGACCGGCACTACGTCGAGTTCGGCCGCCGTCCACAGCGGTTGCGTCTGAATTTTCAGTCGCGAGTCTTTGGGAACCTCGGCGCACCGGACATAATATGTCCCATCCAATCGGTCGATCTGCTCGTAAAACCGATAGAAAACGTCGGCCAGCGACGCAAGCTCATCGGGAAGATCCTCAGCATCATTCTGAGACAGCGACTGATAGGCTTCGTCAACGTGGTCAAAGGGCGTATACAGAGGCTGCAGGCGCGGGTACAGATTATTCTCGAGAACAAGCACCCGCTTGTCTCCAAAAAGTGGCACGCTCCACCCGGCGGCGTTCACTTGGAGAAATTCCTCGAAGGTGAGCCAGCACCAGTGACCGCCCTGAAGTGCGACCATCCACTTCGCATAGTCACTGCTGGATTGCTGGGCAATCTCATCGATGCCGGCCCCGACAGGCAGGCTGCTCAGCTTGTTTGGTAACGCCGCTAAGGAATCGGGCGCAAAGCCCTTCATGACAACGACACTGTCGGGTGTGTCATAACCGCGTGCCGCAATTGTTGTGTTAATGTCCAACTTACTCAATCGTATAGTCCTCCTTACCGTCTCTGTCCATCTTACGCTTCAAGCGCCTCAACGCTTTGGATTCAATCTGCCGAATCCGCTCACGGGTCACGCCCATCTGTTGACCAACTTCTTCGAGCGTGTGGGTCTGATCGTCCTCAAAACCAAAGCGCATGTCAATGACTTGCGCCTGGCGCGGTGTGAGGTACGCGGTCAATAACCCGTGGATGCTTTGCCGCGCGGACTCGTTCAGCGCCTCTGTCTCCGGATCAATGGCAGGCGCGAGCCCTCCGCTGAAGTCGGTCACGATGAAGTCGCCGAGCTCTGTACCCCCCTCGCCATCCGCCTCGATCAGCTTGTTCAGCGAGGCCGCGCTGCGAAACTGGTAGATCAGGCGCTGGTAGTCGTGATACTTGTCCAGGTCGATTTCTAGCGCTGCGCAAATTTCGTCAACGTTGATCTTCCCCAAGTCTTTAAGCTGACTCTGCTCGAGCCTAGTCATCTTGTTAATCTTCTCAACAAGGTGCACCGGAAGCCGGATCATCGACCCGTCATCGGCGATATGTCGGGTGATTGACTGCCGAATCCATTCCGTGGCGTAGGTGGATAATGATACGCCCATTTTCGGGTCAAATTTTTCGATTGCCTTGATCAGGCCCTCATTCCCATACCCGATCAGATCATCAAGGGTGAGGCAGGTGCGACTCGCCTGCCTAACGTACCTCAATGCGACTTTTCGCACCAGCCCCTGATTGGCGATAAAGAGATTCTCGTAGACCGCTTGGCTCCGATCCCGGCTTTGCTGGTACTCCGCCACCATCGCCGTATTATCAGCAAATCCGCGCTGGATGTGAATGGTGTCAAGCGTTCCGGCGTCGATGTCCGCGATCACCTGATTGGGATCAAAATCATCCACTGGTGTCGCATCTTTCTTCACGGGTAACGGATTGTTCTTCACTGGCGCTGGATTGTTCTTCACTGATGGCGTCATCGGACACGCTCTCGTCGGCACCGCATTTTTGAGGTTGCAGAGGAAGCCGTTCGCTTCCAGCGCTTCTCGAAAGGCCAGACCTTTGTACCCAAGGATCGGGTCCTTCACAATTCGCCCCGCCTTGAGCGCCTCCGCCAAGCCCGCCTGCACCTGAATGACGGAATCCGCGATGAGTCGCCCGCCATACCGCTCTTTCAGATAATCCTGCCACGTCAATCTAGAAGTCTCACGCACTCGTTGTGTCACTTCATCACCCCCAAAGAATTAAAAAAGGTCGTACACTAAATGCACGACCCTCCGAGGCTGATCTGCATCCGTCTATGGTGGGGCACGTTGCCTTTCGGTACGCTGCCGGTTGGTCACAGTGCATAGCCACTACCAACGCTCTTGATACATACGATCTTATTTAACTACATAATAGCGCGTGAGCATTCGATGTCAAGAGTAAACTGACACTTCTCCTCACTTTGCAAGCGCACAACCAGAATCTGGTTGCGTGTTACGACGGACTTCTCACGCTTCTTTTAAGGTCTAGTCCGACGATTCACCTCAATCCGCCATTTGTTTGCCGCTTCAGGATTGGTTCAATCGCTTCCAATTATTTCAAACACAAGCACGATTCTGTACCGGTGCTCAGCCCCCCCTCTGCAACCGGTGCTCGCCGGTTTCCGCTCCAATACCCGACAAGACTTGGTCCGATCAGTCCGCTTGACTCCCGTTAATCCGCTCAATTTCAGCCGCCAGCCGCGCAATAATGGCTTCCTGAAAGACCTTCCGGCGTTCCATCACCATCGCGTGCCGCACCGCAAGCAGCGGCGGCGCGGTGATGTTTTTGAGCTCGATAATCTGAGTCGCCACGTCGATTGGACTTGATTGGTCTGCCGCCTCCAGGTCCGCAACCGCCATGCCGAAAAAGCGGACGCGGTGCGGGTAGCGGTGCCACAGGCGGTTCGCCATCCCGAGCCCGGCGGCGTCAAGATCACTGGCGTAATAGATGGTCGAAGATTCCGGCAGCCGCGCAAGGAGCGCCCAGACGGCCGCACTGTACTGACCGCTGGTCATGACCATCGGCAGCGCGGGAAACCTCGCGCTCAAAATCGCGAACACACTGGAGTTTTCGATCAGGAACACCTTTGATCCCACCACCGGACGCACCGACGCCAATGGCAGCAGACTCATCATGGGCACGTTCCAGACGAGCCGTTCGGCAGCTGCCGCCTCAAACAACGTCGAATCGGCGGTCAGGTTCTGCACCGTGACGAAGTTCAGCACACTGTCTGGGACCAGGTTGACCTGCAGGTAACGCTCGAACTGATCTGCCGCGGTCTCAACCGGCCGATCAGCGCTGGCGGCAAGCAGCTTCAGGAGCAGCGCCCCCAGCGGTCGGTCACGATCGAGGGCGTGCGGATTGCCTGTCTGCTGGTAGGCGAACAGGGGCAGCGCGGTTGGCTGTGTTGGCAGGTGCTGCCACACCGCCTCACCCTGCCGAAGTAGGGCCAGCTCACCCGAGCGATAATAATGGCCCAGCTGACCGTCCCTCAGTAACTCTGCCACGTGTGGCGCGGTTCGCCGCGCCTCATCATCGAACGCTGCCCGAGCACTCTGCGCGACGACGCGCGCAGCCTCATTCGTAATCAGCGGTTTGCCCGTGACCGCAGCCACTACCGCAGTCAGCGGCAGCGTAGCGAAGGCGGTGCTGTCGTAGGCCCGTAGCACCAGCGCGACATCCAGGGTTTTGCTCGCCGTCCACTCGGTCGCACTGACCCCTAGGAAACTCATGACCGGTTCAGCCGGGTTCAGGCTCGCCTTGGCCACCTTACCCTTGAACTCACCGTACTGACGATAGCGCTTAGCCAGCGCCGCCATCAACGCCTGGAGCGCAGGCGCGCTTTGGAAGTACGCCCGTGCGTCACTCAGTGTTGCCATCGTCGTTCACCTCCATCCGATCATTGTCGCCGTCCGCTGGCATGCTGCTCTGCTTACCGTTCCAGTGAGTCTTAATCGCCGTGACCAAGTCGCTGCCCTGTCGGTGGAGCAGCTCGTAGGTATTAAGGCTTGGCACCGTCGCGTACTCGCCTTGGAGAAACTGGGAATTCATCACGTAATTGAAGCCTAAGCGATCGATGGTCTTGAATAACTCACTGATGTTGCGGTCGTCGATGCCGGCGAACGCCTCGTCAAGCGTGATGATGTACGGCGCGCTCGGCCCCGCGTTCTGGTAGCGCGAGTACATCGCCACAAGCAGCGGCGTGTACATCGTCACCGCCTTTTCCCCGCCGGAGAACTGGTTGAACACCTTATCGGTCAGCGGCCTGCGCTCGCGTCCGGCCTTGGAGAAAAACAGGTGAAATTCAAACCAGTTCCGGTAGTCAAGCGCCTCCTGCAGCACCACCGGCATCTGCGGCTGCGCATCGATCGCGGCGTAGGCCTTCTGACGGTCGCTGATCTGTGCGGCCAAGAAGCGCTGAAGCTTCTGCGTGTCCGCCTCGGTCAGCAGGCGGGCATCCTTGCGAAACAGCCGGACAATCTCCTGGGTGGTGGCGTCGCTGAAGTCGTCGCGGGGCTTAATCTGCCACGCGATGTGCAGCTTGAGCTCGGAGTTGTTCTCCTGCTCCGCCAGCACCTGGTTCATGCGCGCTACCCAACCTTCCGCGCTGGTGATTTTCTGCCGAATGACGTTGCCAAGGCTTTCGAAAATGATGGTCTTGAACAACTGCTCCTCGCTGCGCTGCATGGCCAGTCGATCACTTTCAACCTGATCGGTCAGCAGGGCCTTCAGCGCGCCCAGCAGCTGGTACAGATTGTCGATCATCGCCTCAATCACCATGCGCTGATTGCTCTGGGTGCGCCAGGCTGCAATTTCCGGCAACTCGGAATGCGTCGCCCAGTCGGGACTCTCGATGAACGGCCGGGTCACCTGTTGCGGGCGAAAATCCATCAGGACCCCGCTGTGCAGATTGAATTGCTTCCCCGCCCGGTCCAGCAGCGTCGTCAACTCCTCGTCGCTCGGTACGCTTGCTTGACGTGCCGCTGCTAGTGCGTCGTCCCCGCCGGCCGCCTTCACGGCAGCCGCCTGCGTTCCCAGGAACAGATCTGCAAGGCGCTGTGAGTCGTTTTGCGCCTCCTCTGCCCGTTTCAGGTCGGCTTGGGTCACCGCCAGCCGCTTGTCCGCCTCAGTATAACTTTCGGTCTGCTGCTTCTGCTCCCGCTGCAGTGCCTGTTCGCGCTGACGCAGCGCGGTAATCTGCGCGCGAATCTCGGCCAAATCACCCGCCGCGTCCAGCAACTGCTGATTGGCGGTGACCGAGGCCGTCACCGTGGTCACCGTCGCCTCGGCGTCTTGCGCCTGGCGAGTAGTGGACTCGAGCGTCTCGGCCGCATCGCTTGCCCCTGCTCGCTGTGCCGCCAAAAGCTGCTGCTGGGTGGCCAGGTTGCGCCAGCCAGCGTCCAAGTCCCGCATCGTATCACGGTAGGCCGACAACGCGATCCGGGCATCGCGGTAAGCCTGCGCCGTCTGCGCAAGGGCATCTTGGCTCATCAGACGACGCTGCTTGATCTGCGACGCTTGCTGGTTCGCCTGCGCCTGCCCCAGCCGCTGACTCAGGTCACGCTGTTGTCGGCGAACGTCGGCCATTTTGCGGTCGGTATCCAGAAGCTCCCGGTTCAACCCGCTCAGGTCATCGTCCACCGGCAGATGCTCCCGGTCGGCCGCAATCTGCTCGTGCTGGGTATTCAGTGCGTCGATTGTCGTGTTCAGCTCCCCCACCGTCGTCGCCAGGCCGTCGATCTGCGCTTGAAGCGCCTCAATCTGACGCTGACGCGTGCGCGCCTGCGCCGAGGCCCCGATGAACTGCGCCTGATAAGCCGCAGGGCCGTGGCCGGTCAGCACACCGATGTTGAAGTCGCCGGTCAGACTGACGGTGGCGACGCCGAGCTCACCTTGCCCAAGCGCCGCGCCGCTGACCTGCACCGTCTGCAGCAGGTTTTCAACCTGCGACTGAAGCAGTACATCGGCCTCGTCAAGGTCCGGCTGCAGGTAGTCCGCGAGCGTCTCGGCAAACATCACCGGTTGCGCGCTCAGGGTCTGATCACCCCAGACAAGGCGCCCATCCGTGACAACAAGTGCGTCCAGAACTCCGCTGGTGAGCAGCGCCCCTTCCAGCGCATCACGCGTGGTTTCGTCAACGGCGGCGCGAAAATCAACCAGCTGGTACAGCGGATGGCCATTTTCGGACTGCCGTGCCGTCGCCACCCGCGGCAGTCGCTCCGGAACGGGGTACGGCGCCTTGCGGATTGCTGCCTGCTCGACCAGGAGCCGGTCAATCTCTTTTTCGGCCTGAGCCTTTCGCGCCTGCTGCTCATGCCGCTCAGCGATCAGCGCCTGCTGAGCGGCCTCAAACGCCGCATGCAGCGGGCGAAGCGCCAGAGACCACTCCGGCATCTCGGCGGTGTACAGATGATCCATGTTCCGCTGCACTTCACCGATTACCTCCGGCGCCACCGCCGCGGTCCAGGAATCGCGCTGGGTCAAAAGAAGGCGCTTGAGTCGATCCAGCTCGTCATCGTACTGCGCCTGCCAGTTAAACTGCTCACGCTTCAGTCGATCCAGCTCCGCATTGGCCTTCTCCAACGCCTCATTCAGGCGCGTGACCTCACGCCCCAACTCATCAAGTGTGACGAACAGCTCGATGACCGCCTCAAGGTGCTGTCGGTACGGCGTGATCCGGTCATCAACGGTCGCGAACGCCACGCGACTTTCCGGTTCTTCACCGGCAACCAAGAGCACATGCTCGGCGGTAAAGCCGGCCTTCGCTGCGAAGTCATCGGCTGACTGCCGCAGCGTTGCCAACGCTGCCTGCTTGGCGTCCAATTCCTTCACAGCGGCCGCCACCGCCGCCTGTGCGCTGCGCAGTTTGGTCTCTGCCTTGATCACCCGCTGACGCAGCGCATCCCGCTGGCTGGTCGCTTTGGCCAGTGCCGCCGCCAGCTTGGCCGCCTCGTCCGCAAGATCGAACCCGGCGGAGTGCTCCAGGCGCTCCCGCTGGGTGAAGGCGGCCTGCTGATCGGCCTCAATGGTCGCCAAACGCGCCTTAGCGGCCGCCATCGTGGCCATCAAGGACCCCTGCTCGTCAGCCAGGCGCGTCACCTGCGCCTGGGCGGCCTTGGCCTCGCGCTGTGCCCGCGCCGTCTGCGCGACCACCTTGGCCAGCTGGGCATTTTGATACTTGGCGTAGGCGTTCATCAGCGGCTTGAGCTCCTGCAACTCGTTTTGATTGTTCTCGACGTTCTTGTTGATCGCCTCAATCTGCTTGAGGGTCTGGGCGCTCGCCTGCACGTTATCGACCTTCAGGCTGGGCAGCGATTCGGTCAGAATGGCCTCCAACACCTCGGGTTTGAAGTCGCTGTTAAGCTTCGGGCTGCGGAGGTTAATCATCAGCCGAATGGCATCGTCGAAGTCCTCAACGCTTTCGAAGCCGAATACGTGCGTCCGGACGTACTCGGCGTAGTCGTGCTGGTGCTCGAAGAATCGGCCACCGGTCTGCATCGCACGGCGCAGCGCCCGTTTCGGCAGCGGCGCCGCGCTGTCGCCGGTGTCGTTGGTTGTCAGCCGAAGCTCTTGACCGATGCGCCGCCCATCTTCAACGGCGAAAAACCACCGGGTCAGATCCCCACCGCGCCGGGCGTGGAGCCCCAGCCCCGTCGTCAGGTACTGCGCCCCGTTGCGGTACTCCGCCCACAGGTAGCCCACGGCCTCCTCTTTGTGGTTGGCGTCGTACTCTCCGAGCAGCAGGTCGGCCATCTTGCGGTCCCGACTCCCGAACGAGTCCATTCGTTGAGCGCTCGTCACCCCATCCAAAAGCACAGGCAGCAGGCTCTGCATCGTGACTGATTTGCCCGATGCATTGTGACCGCGCAGCAGCATGTGGCCGTCGCTGAGCTCGAACACCATCTCGGGGTAATACCAGAAGTTGACCAGCCCCATGCGATTTAACACGAATTTACTCATTGCTTGTCTCCTTTGCCCCGTACGTCCCATCCAGCCGCCCAAACAGCGGCGTGATGATCACCGCGGTCTCGGTCGTCCGCACCATCCCCGCCGACAGCGCCTGCGCCAGTAGCAACTCACTCATTTCCTTGACCGACCGCTCGCGATCGCTCTTGGCCAGCCAGTCATGATTGATGGCCGTCTGCTCGCCGACCATCGCGACCCACTGCGCCCGCGTCAGGCGAATCTGGCCGAACTCGTCCGGCTCCCAAGCGGACGCTCGCAGCTTGTGCCCCATCACCATCAGCAGATCATCAATGTTCCTGCCACCAGGGAGCTGGCCGAATCCCGCTCGGCGCTCCGACAGCGTCAACATCGCCACGTTTTTGGTCAGCTCGAACGCAAATTCTGTGTACTGAGCCAAAAATTGGTGCAGGGACGCGGCCTGATTGCGCATGTAGGTGAACAGCGGCACCGTCTCGGGCGTCCGACAGAGCCCCGGTGTGAACAGGAGCTCCTGCAGCACCTGCTGCCGGGTGGTCAGCTCGGTGCGGTTCGCCACCGCAGCGTGCCAGTCGGGAAAACCGCCGAGGTCGTCCACCTCGCGCGCCAGAAAGTAGGTCGAATAGGTCGTCGCCATCAGTAGGACCTCCAGGCCACTGCTCTCGTATCCGGCCAGTTCTCCATCGAGGCGGGTCAGCAGATTCAGCTGCGTCATCACATTGAGCACGCGCACCAGGCTGCGTCGCTGAGCGAACTGAGTCCAGTCCACCGCGCGCGCCATGATTTCATTCAGCGCGGTCACCATCTCCGACAGCAGGAACGGCTGATCAGCCCCGAGCGTCTCCGTGTACGTTAAGATCGCGGTCATGAATACGAAGTCCATCGGCTGTGTCAGACCGTTCACCGTCATGAAGCCGCGCGGCCGTGCCATCAGCTTCTCCAGCTTGTAGAAATCGGGGTGCTGAATCAGCTCAAGCCCCAGGTTCTCCAGGCACAACCGGCGAAGGTCAAGGAAGTTGCGGCGAATCAGCGTGTACGCACCGGGATTCTCTGTCGCCAGAATCACGCGATTCTCGGCCAGCGCCATCAGCGCCTGCGAGATGTAACGCAGCAGGTCGCGGCGCATCGCCCGCGGTAGACTTGCGTGGTCGCTGAGCCTCAGCTTGCCGTCATCCAAGTAGCGAATCCACAGTGCCTTGTAGGCGGCCTGCTCCTCGCGGTACTGCTTGGCAACCGCCGCCGACGCCGCCCGGTCGCGCTTGAACGGCTTGACCGCCACCCGCCTGCGGTTGGCACGACTCTTCGACGTCAGCTGGGTCGGACTCAACTTGAGCGTCCAGAGGTCCGTCATTGTACCCTGGGCATCCGCCTTCGGGGCCTGGATGTGCAAGGTTTTGTCGAAGCTGAGAAAGGCCGCGGCCAGCTGATTGGCTGCCTGGAGCTTCTCCGCTTCCACATCCGGTCCCTCCGCAATCTCAAGGAACCACTGCACGAGCTGACGGTAGTCCTTGGCCCGACTGCGTTGTTGCTGCAAGTTCGCGGTCAGTGACTGAATCACCCGGGTAATGCGATCCAGGGCGCTTGTGGTCTGCTGAATCAGGTTGTGATACTCACTCGGCCGCGATCCCGTGTCAAAAAACCACCGGTGCAGGGCCTGCCACTGGTTGTGAACCGATGCCGCGAGGTCGGCCTCGTCCGCAGCCTCGAAACTCGGCTGGGTCGTTTTCTGCCGCAGCAGTTCCGCTGCAACCTCTTCTAGCATCGACGACGGCAGACTGCGAATCGTCTCCTGGATCTCCGCAGCGCTCTGCTGCATCTTACGAATGAACACCTGCAGGTAATGGACAAACTCGGCCTTGTAGCCCAGAAATTCGCGCGTTTGAAGCATCTGATCCATCTGAACCGACGTCAGGTAGTTAACATACAGCGCGGCCCCCTGCTGAAGCTCCTCGAACAGCCCCATCACCTGCTGCCACTGATCCGCAAGATCCACCTCGTGCAGGGTAGCCAGCGGCGTCAACAGCTTGAGCAGCCGTTCGAAAAGATGGGCGTTCAGGTCGCCGGATTCCGCGTCCTCCTGTGGTAGGTGAGCCATCAGGTGCTCAATGGCGATGCTGGCCGCGGTGATTTGATAGCGAAAATGCTTGTTCTTGAACTCCTCGATGCTGCGCGCCTGGTTCATCTCCTGGCGCCGGGTCAGATTGCCGTTGGCCACCAAGTAGTTCAGATCGGCCTCCAGCTGCTCATCCGTGTAATCGGTCAACCCCTGCGCCCGCACGCCCTCGAGCAGCTCATCGCGGTACAGCGCCGCCCGCACGCTAAGATTCTGGGTGTAACAAAAATGCATGATGCGCCGGTAGCGACTGCTGTTCTCAACGTCGAGGTACGCGACCGCCCTGACTCGCTCGTAATCCGCCATGTGTCCAGCCCCCAATTTTTTCTAAATCAATAGGTTAAGTATATTAAAGGGCCTGGATATAGTAAAGAACAAGTGACCAGAAGCGTATGCAATTCCATTATTATTAAAAACTGCATGAATATTGCGAGAAATAATTCACAATGTACGCGTACCACGCCAGCCCCTTGAAGCGACTAATCGGCCAATTGTCGTCCGAAGACTCATCATAGTGCCGGCCCTCGAGCGAGCTTTCAACATCACTTTTATGCAACCACAAAAGAGGAGCCGCGCAAATGCGCGACTCCCCGCCTCAATCAGTCTTCAACTGTGCTGGCCGCGCCGGGCTACAACCGGTCGTCATCCCCGTCGCCGAGGCCGTCCCAGTCGTCGCCGTACGCCATCTGCTCGTCCTCGAGCCAGGCGTCGGAATCCTCGTTCTCGCCCGGAAAGGCGTCGTCGTCACGGTCGGCGGCCAAGGTGTCCTCATCCGTCTCATCGTCGTCGGTGCCCTCGAAGTCTGTCATCGGCGCCAAGTCCGCCGCGTCGTCCTGGCTCGCGGCCGCGTTCCGGATTGCCTGCTGCACCAGCTGCTCGGCCATCGCGTTGAGCTGCGGCTGCAGATTCACTATGGCGCGATCGACCGCGCGCTTGGCCTCATCCAGCGTCAGCGTCCCAGGGCGCTGCGCCGCCCGCCGCTTCATCGCGTTCTTACGCTTGCGTTTTGCTCGACTCATCGTTCGCCCTCCATTCGCGACAGCTCCGTCATCGTCGCCTCCACTCTACCGCCAACGCCCGCGCTTCGCAAGCGGCCGTCGCGCGCGCGGCGCCCTTCACGCGAAAAATCGAAAGACGGCTAGTGCCTATTCACAACTATGCGCAAGCAATCGCCCGAACCCGCGCCGTGACGGCATCGGCTCCGACGGACTGGATATGGCCGCGTGCAGGACATATTCACCCGGGCGCCGAAAACCTGCACTGTGCCTGGGTTCGCACCACCCCACGGCGCATAGTTTGCCATATGCACTAGCCACATTCGCGAGAATCGGGCAGGTCCGCCTCGGCGAGCGATGCCGCCACGCGAAGGGCGCGCCGGCAACCGAGGATGCCGATCACCGACGCGCCCTTTTTCAATTCACCGCCCTACGCCTTGAGCAGCGCCTCGAGCTGATCCAGCCGCAACTCGACCTGCGCGAACGCCGTCTCCAAGTATTCCGGCTTGGTGACATCGACACCGGCGCGCTTCAGCAGCTTCACCGGCGTGTCCGAGTTGCCGGCCTTCAGGAAGTCCTTGTACGCAGCCACCGCCGGCGCGCCCTCGGTCAGGATGCGCCGGGCCAGGGTCGTCGCCACCGCCTTGGACGTCGCGTACTGGTACATGTAGTAGTCGTAGAAGAAGTGCGGAATTCTGGCCCACTGCGCATGGGGCCAGCCCGTCGGCGTAACGCTCGGCCCGTAGTAGGCGGCCTCCAGCTCGTCCCACTTGGCGGTCAGCGTCTCCACCGTCAGCGGCTGGCCGCTGGCCTCTGTCTCGTACATGAACTGCTCGAACTCCGCGAAGCGCACCTGAGCGTAAAACGTGCCCAGGAAGTCCTCCACCTCGCTGCTCAGCAGGTAGATCAGCTTGTCCCGGTCGGCTTGGGACTGGTCCAACAGGTAGGCGTTGAGCAGGCTCTCGTTGGTGGTCGATGCGACCTCGGCGGTGAAAATCGGGTACTGCGCGTCCCAGTACGGCTGATTGGCGTCCGAGTACACGCTTTGCATCGCGTGGCCCGACTCGTGCGCCAGCGTGCTCATGGCATCGAAGCTGTCGGTCCAGTTGAGCAAAATGTACGGGTGCACGCCGTACGCCGCGTCCTCGAAACCGCCGGAGGTCTTCCCCCTGGTCTCCAGCACATCGACCCAGCGGTGCGCTAACTCGTCTTCCAGGTGGTCCCGGTAGTCGCGGCCGAGCGGTGCCAGCGCGGCCAGCGTCGTCGTCTTCGCCTCCTCGTACGTCGGCGCAAACGGCGGCTTGCCGCCGGTCAGCGGCACCGACAGGTCGTACCCGTACATCACATCTAGGCCCAGCGCCTTTTTCCGCAGCGCGTAGTAGCGGTGCGCCAGGTCCAGGTGCGCGTGGGTCTCCGCCACCAGGGTGTCGTAGACCGCCTCCGGGATTCGATTTTGCCCCAAGTCCATCGCCCGCGCCGAGTCGTAGTGCCGCAGCTGCGCCAGCGTGTTCTGGGCGTGCATGTGCGCCTGCAGGCTCTGCGCGAAGGTGAAGCGGTGCTGGTAGTACGCCTCCCCGAACTGCAGGGACGCCTGCCGCCGCTCGTCGCGCGTGCCGTTCTCGGCGATCAGGTACTGCAACCCCTTGGTCAGCGGCTGCGTTTTACCAGCAAAAACGATGCTGCCAAAGGCCAGGTCCGCGTCGTCGAGCGTGGACTGAATCGCCTCGGGCGCCGCAATCGTGGTGTCCAGCGCGGCGAGCAGGCGCTCCTCCCCCGGCGCCAGCACGTGGCCGACCTGCGTGCGAATGGCGGCCAGCGCGTGGCGGTACTGCGTCAGCGCCGGCTCGGCCGCCTCGAATTCAGCCAGCTTCACCTCGGGCAACGCCACAATCGCCGGCTCCAGCCAGGCCACCGCCTGCGCGAACGCGGTCGCAACTTGATCCGCGGTCGCCTCCAGCTGCTGGGCCTGCGGGTCGGTGGTGTCCTGGGCCACCGCCAGCATGGCGTATATGTTCATGCGGTCCACCAGTTCGCTGGCTGCGTAGTACGCCGCCAGGGTGTCTGCGAAGTGCTTGGGGTCGGCGGTGAAGATTGACTCCATCTGCGACAGTGCCTGCGACTTTGCCAAGACTTCGGTTACTGCCACCGAGATTGCGGCCTGGTTGGGGAATAGTGCGGTCAGGTTCCAGGTCAGGGACTCCGGGGCCTCGCTGCGTTTGAGTTGTTCTGTCATGTTAGTACTCCTTTCTATCGTTCATTCTGTACATATGTGTTCACTGTAGCATTCAAGACAATCGAAAGAAATATCTCCCCAGTTTACAATTCAAGTGCAACACCCTGACGACTAGACCATAAAGGCCATGAAGACCTATTCTTGTTAGTGCTAGCTAAACAAGAAAGCAGGAATCTTCATGACCCACTCTCAGACTAACACCCACAAGCATTACCAACAACTCAGTTTTAGCGACCGTGCTACAATTCAGGCCCTTCAGGCTGCTGGTGACACCGCGACCGTGATTGCACAGAAGCTTCATCGCAGTAAAGCGACAATCTCACGAGAAATCACGCGTGGATCTGTAACTCAGCTCGACTCGAAGCGTCACTCGCATCAAGTCTATCTTGCGGAAACTGCCCAAGCCATGCACGACCGTAAACGCGATAGAACCGGTCACTACGCCTTTCTTAAGACCGGCCGTGCGTTCTTCAAGGCTCTCGCCAGGGAGCTTACTCGTAAGCCGCGCGTACACAGCGTTGATAGCTTCGTACACTTCTATCGCGACCAGGGCAAGGCTTGCCCTTCAACGACAACTGTGTATCGCTACATCGACGCCGGGCTGCTTGAGCTAGACAACATGACACTTCCCAAGAAGCTCCGACGCCGCATCAAAGGCTATAAGAACGCCCACAAGCGCAAGAATAAGAAGATATACGGCGACTCAATCGAGTTGCGTCCTGCGGCCGTGAATGACCGCACAGGCGTGGGACATTGGGAAGGCGACTTGGTCAAAGGTATTCGCTTAGCTGATGAGCCAGCATTAATGACGCTCACAGAACGGTACAGCCGGACTCAGATCATCGTCAAGATTCCTGACTATCATGCGGACACCTGCCTTAAAGCCTTGCAGGACACGATCGACGACTACGGGGCCAAGGAATTTGAGAGTATCACTTTTGACAATGGTTCCGAGTTTGCCAAGTTATCAGAGATTGTTGGAACCCAGATTTACTTCGCACATCCGTACTCGCCTTGGGAGCGTGGCACAAACGAGAACGCCAATGGACTGCTTAGGGAATTCTTCCCGAAAGGGAAGTCTCTCAGAGCAATTACCCTGGTTGAAATTCAAGCAGTCCAATCCGCACTGAACCATCGTCCCAGACGTATTCTGAACTATCTTCGCCCATGCGATTACTACCGATGCATGGCGTAACAGCCTAGACCACTATCAAGAATTCGTTATCATCGTTGCACTTGACTTGAAAATTGAGGGAAAGAAATATCTTGAGATGAGACCGAGAGTAGCGCTCCAAAGTCAAACAGGAATCCAAGTACATCGAATGATTGACACAACTGACAAGCTGACAGCCTAACTCGTATTGCTAGATCTCGAAAAACCGCATTAGGAATTTGGAAATGAAAGGCCTACCCCTCACGAGGTTTATTTCATCATTGGTAGCGAAGAAAGTTGAGACAACAAGTGCGCATCTTTTGCAAAGTTTTTAACTGCCAGTCGTTCAAGCACAGACTTTTCAGTTTCAGGGCTCCAGTAAATTTTCAGCTTTTTCTTAGCCCGAGTAATAGCCGTGTAGAGAATATTTTGTGTGATTTTCTCCTCTGTCTCATTTGTAATCACAATTTTAACTGAATCATATTCTAGTCCTTGTGCTTTATGAATGGAGACAGCATACGCAATTTGGAATGGGACAATAGTAGAATCGTTATCCTGATCATCCTCATCGGTGCTTCGATATTTATTCACACAAAATGAAATAACTGACTTTCCCGACTCAGACTCTCCAATAAGTTCAAAGTCATATCCACTAGCATCAAACTCATTCAATGATTCTTCGAGTTCGATTTCAAACCAGATTTGTTGCTGTTCTGGGCGGATGTCAACAATTTTTCCTTTTGAATTATTGTGAATCAAAGGAGAAAAAACGTTGGATTCATTAAATAAAATTGGATCGCCTACTTTATAAGTATTTATTCCCCAATAAATACTCTTAGAAGGATTACTATTTTGCAGAAATCTATTGATATTGTTAATTCCATAAAGTCCATCGTAATTCAGACACAGAACAATTTCATCGCCTGCGCCGTGCTCAAAGATGGATTCGTCCAATCTCGACACATACCCGTTCTTGACTAATGGTTCTAGAATTGCATCATCAAGTTTGCGGACTCGATCCCAGACAGTCAGCAAATTCTGGTCAGTTGTACGATATGGATTATTCAATTCAAAAATGGATGTTTCAGGTACAAATTCTTTTGCAATACTAAACCAATTTCCGAAATAGACAGACTCAATCTGATAGATGTCGCCAACAAGGACAAGCAGTTTAAAGTTTGTTTTCTCTAAAACCTGTCGCATATCTTCATTGCTGACGGTACTACACTCATCAATAAAGAGGATATCGCATTCCGGGCGAATGTTCAGTTTCGAAAGAAATTTTGCAATCGTATGGTACTCGCTATTTCCAGCCGTGACTTTTCTGCGAATGTTATCTACAGCTGGATGCGTGTTGGCCAGGTATATCTTCGCTTTCTTGGCCCAAAAATTAGAAATATGATTGATTAGCGTAGATTTCCCAGTGCCAGCAGATCCGTAGATCAATGCAACATGGGATTTTGAAAACATCCGCCGAAGAGCCTCTTTCTTGCTCTTATCATCAATTGTATATGCCTCTCTTGATAGCCAAGAATCAACCGATCTCGTATATTGTGATACGCCAGTAGTCGCTAGCTGCTGTAGTGTTTTGATTATCACAGTGCTATCATCAACATGACTTTTGATGTAGAGATGGTTTTTATATTCTTCAATTCTACGTCCGATGTGTTTATAGTACAGTGAAGAGTTGTATTTCAAAACCAGCCTATCAATATTTTCGAAGCCATCAATTTTGTTTTTTGGTGTAAATAGCTGTTCCTCTACTTCCGTGTTGTTTTTAATGTATCTAGTAAACAATTCGTGTTCATGTCCGAAAACGGGAATAGATGCAAACAAATCAGATATTTTCGGGTTATGTCTTCGAAGCGATGTGCAATAAGGCATCTCATCAAATGGAATACAGCCATAATCCAAATAAAGATTCGACAGACGGCCGCATTTCTCATTTGAATACTGCCATCTGATAACACGGTTATTCATTCTTAAGAGCAAATATCTTAGTATGTTGGCACCCTGCTTATTACCGACTATAATATTTCGACACTGATCAAGCATTTCGTAAATACTAACCGATTGAACACCAGCTGTAACCTGATGTTTTATAGAATCATAGTAAGTTTGGTCGCTGCTCACCAGCTCAGTCAAAGACATCTTGACGCTTGAAAGGTATCTCATCAGCTCTTTATACTCATTGGAGTTAGTACTATGTCTCACTCTTGGCCCAAAGATTTCAGACAGATTATCCCACTCACACGGTCGAATTGATACATTATATCCATCGATCACGAGAATGGTCATATTCTTGTGTAGAATACGAATTGTATCAGTATGGAGCGAGAATTTCACGGCATAGTTATCAACAATTTCTTGTTTCGTAAATGCAATCACTCTATCGAATTTACTTGCATTGGAATTTGCAGCAGTGAAGGTTATCTCATAATATATTCTCTGATCAACGAAAAACGGTTTTACTTTTTTCACATAATACCGATCATTATAAGTTACCGGGTAACTGCATGAACTCGGATTTTCAATTCTTTCAGCAATTTTTGTAAAATAACTCGAAAGCTCTGCGTCAGTATTTATTGGAAAATCGCAAATGTTTTCAAGCACTTCAAAATCGAAATTCTTTTTCAGGTACATTTTAATTTTTAGTAGATGCTCGTAGTATTTGAGCATAAGACGTTCTGAACCATCCTTGTCAAGGGTATAATGCGATACCGATTTCTGTAGCATTTCATGAAATTTATAAAGGAATTGGAGATCACCTCGGCGCTGCACATTTTTCAAGGACTGCACATTTAAATTATAGTCATTGGGATCGACATCAAGATCATTAGAGCATACTTTGATCGCAACATATTCTACAAAATTACGAACTTGACTGAGAACATTTTGGCTTAAGAGTCCCCTATCAGTCGTAGCCAATCGAGAAATATTGTCGCAAATTACGCTATTTGTGTCTAAAATGGCCTTATCCACTTTAAGCATTTGAATAATTCCTCTTTCCTTCACGACAAAGTGTCCTTTGTCATGATCAATCGGTCAGTCATGATTTACGCTTTGGTTGAATGCCATCTTCTCGGCCTGTTCCACCACCGTATCTACGGCAGACTTCGTAAAGTCAGGCGGATACCCATACTTGCGCAGCAATCTCTTGACCGCGATTCGCATGCTTGCCCGCGCTGACTCGCGCTGTACCCAGTCCGTTCGCTGTGCAGATTCACGCACTTCCTTTACTAGCGCTCTCGCAATCTCTTGCAGCTTATCCGCACCTAATTCCTCAGCAGCACGTTTCTCATCGGCTAGCGCGTCATAAAACGCTTTTTCCTCAAGAGACAAGCCAAGATCCTGCCCCTCGGTCTCCGCCGCTTGCATTGTCTTCGCGAGTTCAATGAGCTTACGAATCACTAATTCGGTTGTCACACCACGCCGATTGTAAGCATCCAACGACGCCTCCAGCATGTCGCCAAACTTGCGCGATTGAACCAGGTTCATCTTGGTCATTGCCTTGATTTTGCCTTTGAGTAGACGTTCGAGCAGTTTCATCGCTAAACTCTTCTCCGGCATTTTTCCAACGCTGTCCAGAAAATCGTCAGAGAGTAAACTTAATTCCGGTCTCTCTAATCCTAGCTCTTCGTACAAATCAATCGGCTTATCTGCAAGGACCGACTGATTAACCAGCTGATCAAGCTTCAAGTTTAACTGGCTGTTGCCAATCTTGCGTCTGGAGTCAGTGGCAGTCTGCATCAACTTAATCAACGCGTTCTTAACCGCTACGAAGAATCCGACTTCCCCAGCAATCGCAACAGCTTGTTCCGTCGTGACAACTAGCGCATGTGCTTTCTGAAGCTGGACAACGGTGTCAGCAAATCTGTGTTGTTGATCTGGCTGAAGAGCTGCGACAGCGTTGAGCGCTGTGCGAAAGGCCTTCTGACTTGCCTTACGGTCTTCACTGGTGAAGCCACTGTAATCAACGTGGTACAGGTAGTCATTCGTGATGATGTCGTATTTCTCCTTCATCAGCGACACAGCCTTGTCCACGTTAATGCCTGTCTGCTCCTGGTCAGAATCAGAATATTGCTGCAGCGCGGTCTTCAGACTGTCAGCAATCCCAATGTAGTCAACAATCAGACCGCCATCTTTGTCTTTAAAAACGCGGTTAACACGGGCAATGGCCTGCATCAGGTTGTGCCCGCGCATCGGTTTATCAATGTACATCGTATTAACCGCAGGAGCGTCAAACCCTGTCAGCCACATGTCGACAACAATCACGACCTGGAGCTCATCTCGATCGTCCTTCATTCGCATCTGCAGCTTGCGACGGTCAGCTGCATTCGTGTGGTGTCTGGCAAGCTCCGGTCCATCAGAGGCGGCGTCGGAAGTCATGATGACCTTTATCTTGCCTCTCATCAAGTCGTCCGAATGCCAATTTGGTCGAATTCTGATAATTTCGTCATAGAGTTTTACCGCGTTACGACGTGACATTTCAACGATGATTGACTTGCCAAATTCACGCGCCTGACGCGCCTCAAAATGCTTTACAAAGTGCTTCGCCAGTACTTCCAAACGGCCTTTCGTACCAGCCAATCGCTCCAGCTTCGTATACTCGGCTCGACGTTTCTGCTCTTCTGTCTCCTCGCCAGCGTTGTACACGCCCGCCTCTTCCATAACCATCTCGTACTTATGTTGTACTTGGGGATCGAGATCTAACGGAATAATGTGGTTCTCGTAGTATATTCGTACCGTTGCGTGATCACGCACCGCCGCGGTCATATCGTACACGTCAATATAGTCACCGAACACACCGCGTGTCGACTTATCGCTGAAGTCAATCGGTGTACCGGTAAAACCGATGAACGAAGCGTTTGGTAATGCTTCTCGCATATATTGCGCGTAACCGTACTTCACCCCGTTCTTGGTAAACTTCGCCTTCAAACCATACTGCGAACGGTGGGCTTCATCAGAGATCACAATGATGTCAGACCGTGTATTGAGAACCGGCATTCTGTCTTCGTTATCTTCTGGTGTGAACTTCTGAATGGTGGAAAAGACAATACCCCCGCCCTTTCGCTCCAACAAGTCACGAACTTCCGTGCGCGATTTTGCCTGTTGTGGCGTCTGCCGCAGATAGTCATGTGCTGCAGCAAAAGTCTGCCCTAGTTGGTCATCAAGATCATTGCGATCATTCACAACCAGAATCGTCGGATTGCCCAGCTTGCGACTGACGATACCCGAGAAGAACACCATTGAAAGGGACTTGCCAGAACCTTGTGTATGCCAAACCACCCCGATGCGGTTGCTATCAGGGTTTTGGAGCGTTTTAGCCGCAGCATCGACTGCTTTGTTGACCATGTAGTATTGATGGTAGGCGGCGAGAACCTTGAAAGTCTTCGCCCCATCAGTCTCAAAAATAATGAAGTTTTGAATCAAGTCTAATACAACGTCACGCTTCATCATGTTCTTGATTAGCGTCTCCATTGCATAGACATCCAACTGCTTGTCATCGCGCTGCTCAGGTGATCGCCATTGCATGAAGCGGTCAAAGCCAGCAGACAGGGAACCCGTTTGCGCATTCACCCCGTCGCTAATGACGAGAATTTCGTTGTAAGCCATGTAGTCAGAAATATCTTGCTTGTAGGTCTGTAACTGGTTAAACGCATCTTCAATTCCTACATTAGCATTGGCCTGATTCTTCAATTCAAAAGTTACAAGTGGCAAGCCGCTTATAAATATCCCTCAATTTTCAAGTCAAGTGCAACGATGATAACGAATTCTTGATAGTGGTCTAGGCTGTTACGCCATGCATCGGTAGTAATCGCATGGGCGAAGATAGTTCAGAATACGTCTGGGACGATGGTTCAGTGCGGATTGGACTGCTTGAATTTCAACCAGGGTAACTGCTCTGAGAGACTTCCCTTTCGGGAAGAATTCCCTAAGCAGTCCATTGGCGTTCTCGTTTGTGCCACGCTCCCAAGGCGAGTACGGATGTGCGAAGTAAATCTGGGTTCCAACAATCTCTGATAACTTGGCAAACTCGGAACCATTGTCAAAAGTGATACTCTCAAATTCCTTGGCCCCGTAGTCGTCGATCGTGTCCTGCAAGGCTTTAAGGCAGGTGTCCGCATGATAGTCAGGAATCTTGACGATGATCTCAGTCCGGCTGTACCGTTCTGTGAGCGTCATTAATGCTGGCTCATCAGCTAAGCGAATACCTTTGACCAAGTCGCCTTCCCAATGTCCCACGCCTGTGCGGTCATTCACGGCCGCAGGACGCAACTCGATTGAGTCGCCGTATATCTTCTTATTCTTGCGCTTGTGGGCGTTCTTATAGCCTTTGATGCGGCGTCGGAGCTTCTTGGGAAGTGTCATGTTGTCTAGCTCAAGCAGCCCGGCGTCGATGTAGCGATACACAGTTGTCGTTGAAGGGCAAGCCTTGCCCTGGTCGCGATAGAAGTGTACGAAGCTATCAACGCTGTGTACGCGCGGCTTACGAGTAAGCTCCCTGGCGAGAGCCTTGAAGAACGCACGGCCGGTCTTAAGAAAGGCGTAGTGACCGGTTCTATCGCGTTTACGGTCGTGCATGGCTTGGGCAGTTTCCGCAAGATAGACTTGATGCGAGTGACGCTTCGAGTCGAGCTGAGTTACAGATCCACGCGTGATTTCTCGTGAGATTGTCGCTTTACTGCGATGAAGCTTCTGTGCAATCACGGTCGCGGTGTCACCAGCAGCCTGAAGGGCCTGAATTGTAGCACGGTCGCTAAAACTGAGTTGTTGGTAATGCTTGTGGGTGTTAGTCTGAGAGTGGGTCATGAAGATTCCTGCTTTCTTGTTTAGCTAGCACTAACAAGAATAGGTCTTCATGGCCTTTTTGGTCTAGTCGTCAGGGTGTTGCACTTGAATTGTAAACTGGGGCGCTTATAAATATCGTAATATCCGGCCGCCGTATACAATTACCCTGCTCCATCGTAAACTGGTTAGTCACTACAAAATCATTGGAGTCCACATCGTCGAAATTGATTGGTTTAAGAATATAGGTACGGTCTTGCCCATCTTCAGAAACTTTAACTTTTGCACCCTCAACGATTAGCCTATGTAGTTGATGGTTATTAGCCATCAAGTCAGGGCCATCTGTCACCAAATAAAACTGACGGACTGCCTCTTTATATATGGCGTCCTTCAGTCCTGGTGTATTGCGTTCTAGAGCGCTTCGCAAGCGTCGGTGCAAAATGACCTGTTTGTGGTCATTGTCACGTTCAGCATCAATGACGTCGTTGGGGTCTTTATAGCTTTGACTCCGGTAATCTTGATACCCCAAAAAGACCAGCGCATCGATTGCCTCTAGCTCAACATCTTGTTCGTTTGTAAATGATCTGGTGTTAGGCATTATTCATCACCGTTTCGATGTTTGATAGGTCGATGTCACCAGCAAGCAGTTTAGGCAAAAGCAAATTACGAAGCTCTGTTAGCTGCCGATTCTGTCTTTCATTAAGTGATACCTGTTCGAGCATAGGCTTCACCACATCTGTCACTGAAGCAATTTCACCTTTGTCGGGTAAGCCAACTTGATAGAGTTCAATGGCCTGCTTATCACCACGTGGCATCTTTGTCCCCTTACTCGTGGTAGTCACATAATCAAAAAATCGATCAGAATACAGTATTCCAAATAAGAATTCCGGTGTGACAACCGCACTATCAGCATGGAACGTTAAGACATCATTAGAGGCACCGCCCTTTCGATCAGCAAACCATATCTTTTTGAAATATGGTCTAATATTGCCGACTAGGATGTCTCCCGGGTCAACAGATCGAACCGACTTCACAGATGGATAGTCCTCTGCAGTGTTTAACCCGCGCTTATTTGCTCGCAGACTTGTATTTGACACATACGTATCCAACGAAATTTCATCTGTTGAAATATTCGCCTTACGACTACTGCTGAGCAGTGTCTGCAAATCGGTAATCTGTTCTGCTTTTAACGAAGCCACCATCACTATATTCGATGATAGTTTCAACAAATTACTATTAATCTGCTGATTAAGTTCAATTCTGCTATCTATGGCATCAAGGATTTGAACCATTCGGAGCTGAAAATCCAGTGTCGGTAATTCCATCCGCATGCTAAGTAGAATTGGAATTCGAATATTGCTTACCGTCGCACCGGTACCTTCGTTGAAGCCAATTTGATTTTGCATATATGATCCTTGCAAGTAGTAATATAAAAACTCGTTGTTCAATACGTCACTAACTGGCCTCAAACGAAGTGTCCGTTGTCCTAAAAAATAACGTACATCGTTACGTTTTATGATACCAACTTCACCCATAGGAGCTTCACGAGTTAAAATTACATCACCAACCTCAAGCGTCCCACGACGTGTCCACTTGTCATATGTTTCTTCAGTTACGCATTTCATTGTATCAGTCAACAAATGACCGTCACGAACGTTCGCAGTTCTAATCATCCTGTACTGAGTGTCGTTCTCAGCTACTGGTGCAGTAGAATGCAAAGTATCAACAACTTCAACCACATCGCCCAGACGATAATTTTTAGTTTCCACTATTAAGCCCTCGCAATACATTTAGAATCTTCTTCTGAAGCACGTCGCTATCTTCAAATTGATTCTGCAATTCACTGCTTATTTTTTTAATTTCGGCATCAAAGTCTTCAGCATTCATCTGTTCTTCTTCAACCAAGCCAACATATCGACCCGGCGTAAGAACATAGTCATTTCTTTCAATTTCTTCAAGCTTTGCCGATCTACAGAATCCCGGAATATCGTCATATTTTTCACCAGAAGTTCCTGTGTATGCATGATAAGTACCCGCAATTTTATCAACATCGTCACGGCTAAACTCCCTGTGAGTACGGTCAGTCATTGACCCCATTTCACGCGCGTCAATAAATAGCGTCTCACCAGTCCGATCACGCTCACCTACACTTGCCTGATTCATATCAAAAATCCAAACGGCGACAGGAATCGAAACCGAATAAAACATCTGAGATGGCATCGCCACAATCGCATCCACCTTATGATCCTCAAGTAGTGCCTTACGGATAGCAAGTTCATCTTTAACTGATGTGGACAGTGCACCGTTAGCGAGAACAATACCAGCTTTACCATCAGGTGCGAGCTTGCTTAGAATATGTTCAATCCAAGCATAGTTGGCATTGCTATTTCCAGGCATTCCCCACTTCCAGCGAGCATCGTCGATAACCTTATCCGCGCCCCAATCTTTGAAATTGAATGGTGGGTTTGCCAGCGCAAAGTCAAAACGTTCACCACAATGCTGATCATCTAATAACGTGTTAGCATTTCGTGGGCCAAGATTGTTGTCGATACCATGGATTGCCAGGTTCATCTTTGCTAAACGCCAAGTCGTCGGATTCCATTCTTGACCATAAACAGAAAG
This sequence comes from Lacticaseibacillus kribbianus, assembly GCF_020180945.1. Classification (GTDB taxonomy): domain Bacteria; phylum Bacillota; class Bacilli; order Lactobacillales; family Lactobacillaceae; genus Lacticaseibacillus; species Lacticaseibacillus kribbianus. The sequence continues at coordinate 1,373,044 of NZ_JAIPUL010000001.1, forward strand.
GTCAAGTATATTTCCTTGATGTTCGCTTACAAACTCTTCAGACTGGACGAACATTCCGCCTGAACCACAGCACGGATCATAGATTTTGCCACTGAACGGCTGAATCATATCTACCAACGTTCGAACAATCGAGCGCGGTGTATAGAATTCACCATCACCATTGGTTGCAAACTTGCGCAAGAAGAACTCGTAGACGCGCCCCAGCACGTCGTTCTTCCGCGACTCTTCATCCCCAACCTGCACATCAGTAAACAGATCAATTACTTCACCGAGCCGTTCCTTAGATAGGTCGTCAGATGCATAGTTCTTTGGCAGCACACCTTTGATGCTGTCATTCTCGTTTTCAATCGAGGTCATGGCAGAATCAATAATGGTTCCGACATCTGGCGTTTTGGCTGCCGCCGCTATTACAGACCACCGTGCATTCTCAGGTAACCAGAAAATATTTTTCTCGGCATACGCGTCGCGATCTTCAGCGTCTTCTGGGTACTCGGTTGCAACAAGCTCAGCGTGTCGTTCTTCAAATGTGTCAGACACGTACTTGAGAAAAATCAGCCCTAGCACAACATTCCGGTAAGTCGACTGATCCATAGACCCCCGCAACTTGTCACAGGCTTCCCAAAGCTTATCTTCAATCTTCAGTTCGTTGCTCTTAGCTGGCATCAAATTTTCCTCCAATGGCTTCTCAATAGCTTCATTCTACCTGATTTGGTCATTGAATATTCGGCTTCACGTAAAATTTTACGGCAGGCGCAGCCTATCTTATTTCGCGACATAGGGTCAGAAATTTTTTCCCGATTCATCCTTTCTCCGAACGTAGTATGGAACACTCAATATAGAAAAGTGGAAGTAAATATTAAGGCGAATTTCTTTGTCTCGACCAAAAAAGCCCTGAGTCTCCAAAATAAAAGGAGAACAGGACTTCATGACTACGAGCAAAGTACGTACACTCGGTCTGCGTGTCTAGTGCTACTTCACATAGCTCCCAAGCGGCGCCGACCGGTACCGCAGCCCGGGCAGCTGATCCACCGTCACAACCCCAGGTGCGGCATTGATCACGTCCGGAATCCGGTTGACGATGGTGGCGCAGGTATGGGCCACCGTGTCCGGCTTGGCCACTGCGAAGTCGACGTTCGGGGTGCCCTTCAGGTGCCACTCGCAGAGGTCGCCCTCACCCGGTTGGTAGACCTTGCCGATCGTCTGAAGCACCAGCGTCGGGCCCTGGTAGGTCTCAATGGTGCAGACCGCCGACATGCCGATGGCGTGGCCGGCCGGGATGTCCTCACCGGTGGTGTCGGAGTGCACGGTCTGGTCGGCCGTGACCGGCACGCGCTTTTCGCTGATGCTGCGGATCGTCCAGCCCAGGTGGCTGACCAGTTCCTCGCCGGAGTTCCACATGTAGGACGGGAAGCTTTCGACCTCCGTGATCTGGTGCTTGAAGTCATCCGGCGACAGGCCGACGCCGTGCGCCTGGGCCAGCGCGAGGCCGTAATCCTCGACGTTGTAGCTGACGGCGCCTTCGATGCGGTCGACCTGGTGCGCGCCGGCCATCACGGTCAGCGGCAGCTGGCTCCAGAAGATGTCCTGCATGCCGGAGCCGGTGATCGAGACGCCGTGGTCCTTGGCGATGCGGTTGAGCTCGTTGGTTTTTTGCGCCGAGGTGTTCCAGCTGTAGAACATCTCCTCGCTGGTGGTCACCACGTTGACGCCGTGCTCGAGCACGCGCTTGAAGTGTGCGAAGTTATCCGAGACAAAACTGAACAGCGTGACCACGGCGATGTCGGCGCTGACGGTGTCCAGCACCTGGTCGGCGTCGTCGGAGATGGTGATGCCGAGCTTGTGGTCGAGGCCGGCGAACTCGCCGACGTCCATCCCCACAATCGCCGGGTTGGTGTCGATGGCGCCGACGATCTCGGCGCCCTTCTCAAGCAGGTACGGCACGATCACCTTCGCCATGTTCCCGCAGCCGTACTGGATCACACGCACTTTTTGATTCGTCATTGAAAAGCCTCCCATAGATTGATTGCTCACTTTTGAACATAATTAAGTATAATGTCTATGGCAGGTAGAGAGTCAAGGAGGGACACTTGTGAACTTACTCAAAATTGGCGCGATGGCCAAGCTCAATCACATTTCGATTCAGACCCTGCGGTTGTACGACCAGGAAGGCCTGTTCTCGCCGGCCGAGCGCGACGCGGACACCGGCTACCGCTACTACACGCTGGCCCAGTGCCCGCAGCTGGACATGATCCAGTTCCTGCGCGGGCTCAGCTTCAGCCTGGCCGAGATTCGCACCCTGATGACCGCCCCGGACGCCAACCGCGCGCTGGCAACGGCGCTGGACGCCAAGCAGGCCAAGTTGGACGCCCTGACCGTGCGGATTCAGGAGCAGCGCCGGATTCTGAACGACTACCGGGCCAGCGAGGCCTACCAGATTAAGGGCCACCTGGACGCGACACCGCACCTCGAGCAGCGCCCCGAGCGGCGGCTTTTGACCCACGCGATTCGGGGCAACATCTACCAGATGGACGCGACCACCTACGAGCTGGCGCTGCGCGAGATGAAGGGCTACCTGGCCGAAAACGGCGTGGACGCGTTCTACTACCAGCGCGTCGGCTCGGTGCTGGACGGGCGCTACTTCACCGGCGACGCGCCGCTGGTTGCCGACACCATGTTCGTCATGGCGGCGGGCCACCGCGGCCTGCCGACCAAGGTGATGCCGGCCGGCCCCTACCTCACCACGTACTGCGACCGCTTCGAGGACGAGATTGCGGCGATCGGCCGGCTCAGGCGGGCGGTGCAGGGCGGGCACTACCGGGTCTGCGGCGACTACCTGTGCGAGGTGCTGACCGAGGCGCCGAACCTGGCCGGCGACTCGCGGCACATGTTCCTAAGGCTGCAGCTGCCGGTGCGGGTGGGGTGAGCCCCTCGCCCGTCCTGAGCCAGAATGAGCCCTTAACCGCCAAGGAAAAATGGCCCGACCCGTACCGACACTGGATAATGCCAACGCTACGCGTGCCGATTTATTTTGGCTGGGTCAATCAGCGCACAGGCACCGCAACCATCACCACGTGCTACTGCTGATTCTCAGAGCCCTTGGCTTGCTTCGGCGGACTCGGCTGCTGGCGGAACCATTGATACGACGACGTGCCATGACCAACCGTCTCGTCTTGCTGGTCGAAGTAACTCAGCCGTGGAAAATGCAGCGTGACTGCGGTCCCGACGTGCGGCGTCGAGGCAATGGTGAGGTGATGTCCCAGGCGTTCACTCAACCGCTGGGCTAGGTACAGGCCTAAGCCGGTTGACTTGGTGTCGTTGACGCGGCCGTTGGTGCCGGTGAAGCCCTTGTCGAACACCCGGGGCAGCTCATCCGCAGCGATGCCGATGCCGTCGTCCTGGATGGTCAGCGTTACCTCATTGGCCAGCGACGCGAGCGTCACCGTAATGTGGCCACCGGGCGCGGTGTACTTCAGCGCGTTGGAGAAAAGCTGCGTCAGGATGAAGCGCAGCCACTTGCCGTCGGTCACGACCTGCAAATCATCCCCTTCGATTGCGACGCTGAGGCGACCCTGAATGAATTCGTCGCGCAAGCCGACGATCACCTGCTCAACCTGCGCCTGAAGAAAACACGTCGCAAGCAGGTAATCGTGGGCAAAGCTGTCCATTCGCGCGTAGTAGAGGACCTGCGCCACGTAATGATCAACGCGCCTCAGCTGATGGTGCAGCGCCGATTTCGTCGCAAAATCCGTCGCCTCGTCGGCCAGCAAGCCGGCAGCCGCCAGTGGCAGCTTAATCTCGTGCACCCAGGACTCGATGAAGGCTGCCTGGTCTTGATGGGCCACAAGCAGGTGGTTGTATGACTCGCGATGCGTCAACTGCAGGCGGTCAACCGCCGCGGCCACCTCCCGCTGGTAAGCCGTTCGCCCCACCAGCGGGGTGTCATCGCTCGCCTGAACCGCCGCCAAGCGGTCCAGGAAGCGGCGCGCGCGGCGGTACTGGCGCCAAAGATTGCCCGCTCCGGCCAGGAGGCTCAACGTTGCGATGTACACCAGCGTCGCCGCGCGCACCTGCTGAAGCGGATCCAGCCACAGACCAAAGCAAAAAAGACCGACGCCGCCGCAAAGCAGGGCAATATCGATCCGACGATCTTTGAGGTACGCGAGAAAAGACATCCGATTCTTTTCAATCATCATGGCACCATGTAGCCCTGGGCGACCCGGGTGACGATGTACTGATCAACGCCCGCCGCGGCAATTTTTTGCCGCAACCGGGAGATGTTGACCGTCAGCGTGTTATCGTCCACGAAGCGCTTATCCTGCCACAGCTTGTTGAGCAGTTCGTCGCGGGTGACGATGTGGCCGTGGGCGCGCATCAGAAGCCACAGCAGTTGAAATTCGTTGGTTGACAACGTGATCTGCTGCTCCCCGACAAGCACCTCGCGCGTTTGGACATTGAGGCTCACACCGTTGTGGGCCAGTGCGGTCGCGTCGTCGCGGTACTGATACGTGCGCCGCAGCATCGCGTTGACTTTGGCGATCAGAACGTCCATGTCGAACGGTTTTTGGATGTAGTCATCGCCGCCGAGGTTCATTGCCATAATCTGGTCGGCATCCGCATCGCGACTCGAGATAAAAATGACCGGGACCTGGCTGAAGTCACGGATTTTCTGCATCCAGTAGAAGCCGTCGTACACCGGCAGATTAATGTCCAGCAAGATCAACTCGGGACGGCGGTCGGCAACCTGGCGCTCGATGGTCGTGAAATCGGTCACCACCTGCACCTCAAACTGCCACTTGCGCAGGGCCTTGGCTAACAGCTCGGCAACCGTGCCCTCGTCTTCAATCAGCATGATTTTCACCATCGGCATCGCTCCCCTTCTATACTTAGCTTAGCGGTTTTGCGTGGCCATCTCAAGCGGTGTTATGATGGTTCAAAGGGGGATGATTGCAGTGGCATTCGTTCGGATTCAGCACCTGACCAAACGCTACGGGCAGCACCGGGCAGTGCTGAACGACTTCAGCCTAGATGTCGCAGCCAACGAGTTCGTCGGCGTTATGGGCCCAAGCGGGGCGGGCAAATCAACCCTGCTCAATATCATTGCGACCCTGACGAAGCCGACTTCAGGCACCGTGCATGTTGGCGACCAACCGGTGACACAGTGGGGCGACGCCAAAAGCGCCGCATTTCGCCGCACCCAGCTTGGCCTGATTGTGCAGACGTTCAACTTGATTCCAGAGCTGACGGTTGCGGACAACCTCGCGCTGCCGCTGACCATGCTGCCGCCGCGGCCCAAGGATCTGGCCGAGCGGGTAGCCCAGGTTGCAGATCAGTTCGGCCTCGAGCCGTTGCTGACCCAGTACCCCCACCAGCTGAGCGGCGGCCAACAGCAGCGCGTCGCCGCTGCGCGCGCCATCATCACCCGGCCCCGCCTGATTCTGGCCGATGAGCCGACCGGCAGCCTCGATTCACATGCCGCAACCACCTTCTTGCAGCACCTAGACTGGCTGCATCGTAGGGCCCAGACGACCATCCTGATGGTCACGCACGATGCGTTCACCGCAAGCTTTTGTGACCGCATCGTCTTCATTAAAGACGGGCAATTCTTCGCCGAGGTCACGCGCCACGGCGACCGAGAAGCTTTTTTCGAGCGAATCATCGACATGGCCGCGACCATCGGCGGGGGAAGGCGGCAGGATGCGACATTCAATCAAGACTAGGCTGGCCCTCCACAAGGCCTTGGGCCGGGTGCTGGTCTTCGCCGGCGGGACGCTAGCGGCCGTCTTGTACGCGCTGCTCGCAATTCTGGCCGACCCGGCAATCACCCAAGCGACCATGCCGACCACGGCACGGCTCATCGCACAATGCCTGTGGCCCCTCGTTGAGATACTCGGAGGACTTGAGGTGCTGGTCATGGCGTACCTCTACCAGGTGATGCTATCCCGCTACACGTCCGAGTTTCGCCTGTACCGAACGATTGGAATGCCGCGGTGGTACCTCGCCTGCCAGCTGATCGGCGATAATCTCGTCTGGGCGGTACTGACCGTCGGCTTCGGAATCGTCTTTGGCATCCTCACCTCTAAATTTTGGGTCATGTGGCTGGTGCGGATGATGGCACTGCCGCTGAGCACCGGTATCCTGTGGTCGGGACGTGCGGCGGGCCTGCTGCTGATCGGCTACACCCTTGGCTACGCTGCGCTGGCCGTGAGCGGCTGGCTGCGGTTGGGCCAGCCAGCCAGCGGTCGCGATGGCGGCCGTCGCGCACGCCCTGACCCGACCCGGTGGTGGTGGATTGCGGCTGCCTTGTCCCCGCTAGGCTTAGGCGTCGGCGATTACGGACTGGGTCACTGGGCGGCCTCCCCATTAGACGACGCCGCCTGGTTTGGTCTGGCACTGATTGGCCTGATTGGGACCTGCGCCGCCACGCTGCCAGCAGCGTTGGCTCTGCTGGCCAGGGCGTCCGCCGTCAGACGGCGGGCGGCATGGCTATTAGGTGTCACCACCAGTCGCGAGTTCTTGCGGCACCACTGGCTGACGATGAGCCTGGCCGCGGGTCTGCTGAGCGGCGCGTTCGTGCTGCTGATTGCCGGCCTGATCCAGTACCAGGCACTGCACACGGCAAGGCCGCTGGTGCCCTTCCTGAGCGCATTGATTCCCGTCAACGGTGTCGGAATCGATGCCGTCGCCGGGATCTCCTTATTCACCACCACCGTAATCGGGTTGGCCACCATCATTGCAACGGCCATCATCCTCGGTCTTGCGCAACGCTTGAACGGTCTGGCAATCAGCAACACAGACACGCTTTCCCAGCTGGGCATGCCTCAGACCCTGCTGAGCTGGATTGAACGGTTGGAGGCGCGCTTAGTCGGTGCCCTGCCGCTGACGTTGGGGGTGCTGAACGCCAGCCTCATTCTGGGCGGAAAAATGACGGCGCTGCTTAAGGAAGCCAACGCCGCTTGGTTCATCATCGCAGCCTTCATCCTGTACCCACTCGCAATTCAGACGACCCGGCGAACTGCGCACGTGTAGCCGAAAAGTCCACGTTCGCGCCAACGAATCCAACACAATCCGCCCTCTTGGGTAGACAAGCCACTCGGAAACGCTTGCCTTCCTGAGCGGGCGTTTTTGTGCAGACCGAAAAGATGCGAGGTGCACCGTAACCGCACGCGGCGGGCTGGGATTTGTGACCCGCCGATCACCACATCAATACGTTTTGGCTATGAATTAACGTTCGATATAAGCATTAGACTTGGCGGCCGAAACGCCATAAGCTGTATCCGCAATCGAATGGAGGTCCCATCATGAAGCAGATTCAACTCAACAACGGCGTGTCCATGCCGCAGCTCGGCTACGGCGTCTTTCAGATTGACGACTTAGCGCAGTGCGAGCAGGCCGTGCTTGACGCCCTGCAAACCGGCTACCGACTGATCGACACCGCGGCCACCTACGGCAACGAGGCCGCCGTCGGCCGCGCCATCGCCAAAAGCGGCGTCCCGCGCCAGGACATTTTCGTCTCCAGCAAGGTCTGGATTCAAGATACCGGCTACGAGAAGACCATGGCCTCGTTTCAAAAGACGCTCGCTAACCTGCAGACGGACTACCTCGACCTGTACTTGATTCACATGCCCTACGGCGACTATTACGGCAGCTGGCGGGCGATGACGGAACTATACCGGGCCGGCAGAATCCGCGCAATCGGCGTCTGCAACTTCCTGCCCGACCGCCTGGTTGACCTGATTCAGTCCTTCGACGTTATGCCCGCGGTCAACCAGATCGAACTGCATCCGTTCTCTCAGCGCCGCGCGCTGCGCGACCTGATGGCCAAGTACCGCATCGCGCCGATGGCCTGGGCACCGTTCGCCGAGGGCCGCAATGACCTGTTCACGCACCCGGTGCTCAAGGCAATCGGCGACCGGTACGGCAAAACCCCCGCTCAGGTGACGCTGCGCTGGCTGCGGCAACGCAACATCATCGCCATTCCCAAGTCGGTTCACCTGGCGCGAATTCGGCAGAACTTCGCCGTCGATGACTTCACGCTGTCCGGGGCAGACATGGCGGCCATCGCCGCGCTCGACACCGGCCACCCCCTGATTCTGGCGGTCGACACCTGCGAGGAGGCCTACCGCCTGCACCACATCACGTTCGTTCAGTGATCACGCGTTGCCGGGCATGAGGGCCTGCATGGGCGCCAAGAAGGCGCGTGCCGCAGGCGAAAGCTGCCCGGCCCTGGGCCAGATCAGGCTGGCGTGCCCCTCCAGCCGCGGGGCCAGCGGCACGAACCGCAGATCGGTGTTTGCGGTGTTGATGATGCCGTCCAGGCACAGGGCCACGCCGACGCCGGCGCTCACCATGATGCTGGCGTTGTACAGCAGATTGTAGGTGGCCACGACGTGCAGGCGATTCTCACTAGCGCCCAGCCAATCCCCCAGGAGGTCGAGGCTCCCCGTCTGCTGCGGGGCGATCACCGGTTGGTCGCGCAGGTCCGCCACCGTCACACTGGCTCGCTGGCCCAGCGGCGAATCGCGCCCCACCAGCACTCCCCAGCCGGTGGTGCCGGGCAGGTTAAGGTAGTGGTAGTCGGTCTTATCGGTCGGCTCCATGACGACCCCGAAGTCCAACAGCCCGGTTGCCATCCGGGCGTGGACATCGTTGGCGTCGGTGCTGTAAACATTGGCGGTGACGTGCGGCGCCGTCTCGCGCAGCCTGCCGATTGCCGTCGCGACCGTCGCCATCATCGGCGCCTCCGCGCTACCGATCGTGATGTTGCCCGTCACCTCCTGGGTCCGCTGCACGTTGGCGATGGTTTTGTCCGCCAGCGAGACGATCTGCCGCGCCTGGTGAACGAAGTAGTCGCCGGCGCTGGTCAACGCGATGCTCCGGCTCCCGCGCTCGAACAGCGTGACCCCGAGCTCGTCCTCCAAGTCGTGCAGCTGCCGTGAGATTGTCGGCTGCGACACGTGCAGCTTCTCCGCGGCGTGCGAGATGTTGCGCTCGTCGACAACCGTCAAAAAGTAACGCAAAACACGTAGTTCCATCCGTCCGTCCTCCATGCATTTTGAACATAGTATAGCATTCAGCATAGATATTAGTCAGGAGGACGGATCCCAGTTATACTCATGACTGTCACCAACAAGGAGGCCCATCAATGACAATTCCGTTACCAGAGCTAATCGACTTCGGCGCGGTGCAGTGGCAAGGCGACACGCCGCGCCAGATCGACGCAATCGTCGCCCGCGCCAGCCGCGCCCTCCTCGCGTTCAACCAGTCACAAAGCGAGGCGGCGCGGCGCGAATTACTCAGTCAGCTTTTCGCGGCGCCGCTGGCCCAGGATTCGGTGATCAACCCGCCGTTTCAGACCGACTTCGGCGCGCACACGTTCATCGGCCGACACGTCTTCATCAATCGGGATTGCTTCTTCGTCGACCTCGGCGGCCTCTACATTGAAGACCACGCCTTGATTGGGCCCCGGGCCATGTTGATCTCAGTCGGCCACAACGAAGACCCGGCCCATCGCCGCGACCTGGTGCTGAAGGCCGTTCGCATCAAGCGCGGCGCATGGCTCGGCGCCAACGTGACGGTGCTGCCGGGGGTGACCATCGGCGAGAACGCGATTGTCGGGGCCGGCGCGGTCGTCACGAAGGACGTGCCGGCCAACACCGTGGTCGCCGGCGTCCCCGCGAAGGTCATTCGCACCATTCAAAAGGCGCAATGACGCATGATTAAGGACAAAAAAGGAGTGTGTTGAATGGCACATATTTTGATTGTCGGGGCGAACGGCGCCACCGCAAGAATCGTCACCGAACGGCTGTTGAGGGAAACCACCGACACCCTGGTGCTGTACCTGCGCAACGCCCGGCGCCTGGCGCGGTACGCCGGCAACGCGCGGGTGACCGTCATCGAGGGCGATGCGACTGATGTTCCCGCGCTGACCGCCGCGATGGTCGGCATCGACCTCGTGTACGCCAACCTCGGCGGGACTGCGCTGGCCAGCACCACCAACGCGCTGGTGGCCGCCATGAGCGCGGCCGGCGTCGCCCGCCTGATTTTTTACAGTGCCCTCGGTGCCCTTCACGAGGTGCCCGGCAAGTTCGGCGCATGGAATGAGCAGGCGATTGCCGCCTACCTGCCGGGGTTCCGCGAATCCGCCAAGATTCTGGCGGCGCATCCCGCGCTCAATGCGACGCAGATTCGCCCCGCTTGGCTGACCGACCGGGACGAAATCGACTACGAAACCACCAGTGCCGACGACCCATTCAGGGGCACGGAGGTCTCCCGGCAAAGCGTGGCCGATTTCGTCGTGCGCCTGATTAAGGACCCAACCCTGTACCCCAACGACAGCATCGGCCTGAACAAGCCCAACACCGACGGCGACAAGCCGGCCTGGATGTAACCATCACAATACAATGGAGGTTTTCAGCATGAAGGACACAATTTTTATCCAACCCGGCCAGGTGGCCATCGAAAACGTCGCCAAGCCCAGCATTCAATTCCCAGATGACGTCATCATTCACGTCCTGCGCGCCTGCGTCTGCGGCTCCGATCTCTGGGGCTTCCGTGGCCAGGACGACATGGCCGCGCACGCCCAAAACAGCGGTCACGAGGCGATCGGCGTCGTTGACACCGTGGGCGACGCCATCACCACGCTGGTCCCCGGCGACTTCGTGATCGCGCCGTTCACCCACGGCTGCGGTCACTGTGCCGCCTGCCGCGCCGGTTTTGAAGGGGGCTGCCTCAGCCATGAGGACAACTTCAGCAACGGGGCGCAGGCGGAGTACATGCGCTACCAGCACGGGGAATGGTCCCTGATCAAGGTGCCCGGCAAGCCTGAAGATTACAGCGAGGAGATGCTGAAGTCCCTGCTCTCCCTGGCCGATGTCATGGCGACCGGCTACCACGCCGCCCGCACCGCGAACGTCAAGCCGGGCGACACCGTTGTCGTTGTCGGCGACGGCGCCGTCGGACTGTGCGGCGTGATTGCGGCCCAGATGCGCGGGGCCAAGCGCATCATCATCATGAGCCGCCACGCCGACCGCCAAAAGCTGGCCATCGAATTCGGCGCCACGGACGTCGTTGCGGAACGCGGCGACGACGGGGTCGTGAAGGTGATGGCCTTGACCCAGGGCGTTGGCGCCGACGCCGTGCTTGAGTGCGTCGGCACGGAACAGTCCGTGGACACCGCCGTCAAGGTCGGCCGTCCGGGCGCCACGATTGGCCGCGTTGGGGTTCCCCACAACCCGAAGATGGATCTGACCCCGCTTTTCTTCCGCAATACCACCATCGCCGGCGGCCCGGCCTCGGTGACCACCTACGACAAAAAGCTACTGCTGGATGCCGTGCTCAAGGGCGAGATTCATCCGGGGAAGATCTTCACGAAGAGCTTCAAGCTCGACGACGTCCAGGCGGCCTACGAGGCGATGGACCGGCGTGAGGCAATCAAGTCGTACCTGATTGTCGATTAACGTGCTTTCGCACCGTCAGCCAAGCGTCGCCGACACGTCGAATCGCCAGCAGGGCTCACCCCTGCTGGCGATTTTGGTGTGCGCACGAAAAAAATCGAATTTGGCCTTGCCTTACACCAACTGTAAGGCACTATGCTAGTCTTAACATCTTAGCGGCGGCAGTGCGCGTCCCCCGGCAGCCCACCGCAAGGATACGGTGATCGGCTTGCGTGATTCAACCGCGCATTGCGACGTCACCGTGACTAAGGAGGCACTGATGTCCAAAACACTGATTGTTTACTACTCATGGTCCGGCCACACCGCCGCCCTGGCCAACAAGATTCGGCAGCTCACCCAGGCGGACACGTACGAGATTCAGGTGCCCGCCGACACCTTTTCGACGGACATGTACGAGACCTCGGACATCGCCAAGGCACAGCTGGCCACCGGCGAGCTTCCCCCACTCAGCCGGCCGCTGCCCGAGCTTGCCCGCTACGACCTGATTCTGGTCGGTGGACCCGTCTGGTCGGGGGCGCCGGCCACGCCGGTGCTGAGTTTTCTGGCGACCGCCGACACCGGTCCGGCGGTGCTCGCCCCGTTTTACACGCACGCCGGCACCGCCGGCGACTACGAGGCGGCGTTCAGGCAGGCGGCCGGCGCGCGGCCGCTCGCAACGGGATTGGGGCTATCGGGGTCCAGCATCTCGGACTCCGCGCCGCAGATTCAACAATGGTTAGACCAACTCTAAAGGAGACATGACAATGAAAACAGCTGTATTTGTAGCACCAGGCAAAGTCGCCGTCCGTGACTTCGCCATGCCGGAGATTCAAAAGCCGACCGACGCGATCATCAGAATCGTCCGCGCCTGTGTCTGCGGCTCGGACCTCTGGTGGTTCCGCGGCCTGGCCAAGCGCGAGGCCGGAAGCGTCGTCGGCCACGAGGCCATCGGCGTGGTTGAGGCCGTCGGCGCGGCGGTCAACAACGTGGCGGCCGGCGACTTCGTCATCCTGCCGTTCACCCACGGCTGCGGCCACTGCGCCGCCTGCCGCGCCGGGTTCGAGGGCAACTGCCTGAACGCGACGGAACACGGCTCCAGCGGGTTCCAGGGTGAGTACGTGCGCTTCACCGAAGCGAACTGGTCGCTGGTGAAAATCCCCGGCCAGCCGGCAGACTACACCGACGAGCAACTCAACGACCTGCTGGCGCTGTCCGATGTGATGGCCACCGGCTACCACGCCGCGGCCAGCGCCGAGGTCCACCCCGGTGACCCGTGGTGGTGATGGGCGACGGTGCCGTCGGCCTGTGCGGCGTGATTGCTGCCAAGCTGATGGGGGCCAAGCGCATCATCGCCATGAGCCGCCACGCCGACCGCCAGGCACTGGCGCGCGAGTTCGGCGCCACGGACATCATCGCGGAACGCGGCGATGAAGCCGTGGCCAAGGTGCTGGCGCTGACCGACGGCGGCGCCGATGCGGTGCTCGAATGCGTCGGCACGGCCCTGTCCGTCGACACTGCGATCAAAGTCGCGCGGCCCGGTGCGATCGTCGGCCGGGTCGGCGTGCCGCAGGAGGCCACCAACGCCAACGCCGCCCCGTTTTGGACCAACGTCGGCCTGCGCGGCGGGATTGCCTCGGTGACCACCTACGACCGCAGCGTTTTGCTTGACGCGGTGTTGCGCGGCGAGATCCACCCCGGCCACGTGTTCACCCAGCGCTTCGCCCTCGCAGACGTCCAGCAGGCCTACGACGCGATGGATCAGCGCAAGGCCATCAAGTCGCTGCTCATCGTCAGCCAGTGAGGCGGCACTGACGCCAACGATTTCCTGTCGGCCTTGGCACCGGCCTACTTCCTGAAAACGGGTAAATGCAAACACGCGCTTACCGCTGATGGTAGGCGCGTGTTTTGGGTTCAGGCCTTGGTCGCCATGTCCGGGTCACCGTCGGGAACGGCGGCAACGTTAGACGGTTCGTAGGTGTCGGGCTTGGCGTTGATCAACACGTCGGCGTAGTGCGCGACCTTCTTGTTGATGGTTTCGAGGTGGTGGTTCAGCTCGGCGATTTCGTCAAGCGTGCGCTGCTGCTGCTTCAGCATGATCTGGTAGCGCTCCGGCACGGTGCTTTGGCCCTCGATCACCAGATCGAAGTAGTGCTTGATGCTTTCCAGCGGCATCCCCGTCTGGCGCAGGCAGGTGATCAGGTGCACCCACTCGAGGTCCACGTCGTCGAACACGCGGTTGTTGTTCTCGTCGCGCTTCACGTAAGGCAGCAGGCCGTGGTCGTGGTAGTAGCGCACCGTGTATGTGGTCAGGCCCATCTTCTTGGCAACTTCTTGGACTGTGTAAGTCATGGTGATAACTCCTTTCAGGAATCTCTGGGGCTATCATACCCCCTTAGCCCCACTGTAAGGCAAGCCCTAATTACAGTAAGACGAACCCGCGACGCAACGGCATTTCAACCGCGCGAAGGCGGCCGTGCCTTCGCCCAACTGCCGTCGGCGCGGCGCCTGCCGCGGCGAAAGGCCGCTGGGCCGGGCCTGAAAGTTTTTTCTGAAAAAGCCTTGCGCCTCCACCAGCTGTAACCCTTAAGCTAAGGTCATCAACGAAAACGGAGGCACACCCATGCAACAGCACAAACGCTTCGACTGGATCTTACTGGTGATCCTGTTCAGTTACTTCATGATTCTCCTAGACAACTCGATTATCTTCACCGGCACCGTCAAAATCGCCCAGGACCTGCACCTGAACCAAAGCACGCTGTCTTGGGTGTCTTCCGCCTACTCACTGACTTTCGGCGGTTTCTTGCTGGTCGGCGGGCGCGCCGGTGACCTGTTCGGCCGGCGGCGCGTTTTTCAGATCGGCCTGATCATCTTCGGCCTCGGCTCGTTCCTAGTTGGAGCCGCGAATTCGGCCGCGGTCATCATCGCCGCCCGCGCCTTCCAGCGCATCGGCAGCGCGATCCTCGCCCCGACGACCCTGGCGATCCTGATGGACACCTACACCGGCAGCAAGCGCGTCCGCGCCATCGGCTACTACGGCGCGATGGCCGGCATCGGCGCCTCCGTCAGCCTGGTGATCGGCGGCGTTTTCGCCAGCCTTTTGACCTGGCGCGTCGGGTTCTTCATCAACGTGCCGATCGCCGCGTGGATGTTTTATCTCTCAATTCGCCACCTGCGCAAGGACCCGACCCAGGCGGGCAAGCTCGACTGGATCGGCACCTTCACGTCGCTGTTCGGCATGATTGCCCTGGTCTACAGCATCGTCGGCAGCGTGGGCCAGCTGTACACCCTGATTGCCGCCATCGTCTTGTTGGGCATCTTCATCGCGCAGGAGGCCCACACCGGCCAGCCGATCATGCCGCTGCGGCTGTTCGCCGATCGCCAACGCGTCGGCGCCTACCTCGGCCGCTTCCTTTATATGGGTGCGATGCTTGGCTTTTGGTTCATCACGCCGCAGCTGATGCAAAGTCAGCTCGGCTTCACCCCGCTGATGGCCGGCATCGCCTTTTTCCCGCTGACCATCGTGAACTTCGTCGTCGCCCTGCAGGTGGCGCGCCTGACGGAAAAACTCGGCAACGGTGGCCTGCTGATCATCGGCATTTTTCTCACCTTCGCCGGCATGTTCTGGATCAGCCGCTTCGCCCCGGCCACGGGGTACTGGTTAGGCATCGCCCTGCCGATGGTGGTGATTGGGGTCGGGCAAGGCCTGGCGCTGAGTCCGTTCACTGCCGCCGGGGTCGCCAACACCCTCGGGGCAGACGCCGGCGCCGCCAGCGGGGTCGTCAATGTGATGCACCAGATTGGGGGCTCGATCGGCCTGTCGATCTTGGTTGCCGTCGAGGGGCTGGCGCGCGACGCCGTGACCGGTTTTCAACACGCGATTCTGACCGGTTCCGCCCTCCTGTTCCTGGCGCTGCTGGCCGCAATCTTCTTGGTTCTCCCGGGCGAACGCCGCGCCCACTAACCGCGTAACCGGAGGTGATCACCATGACCAACCCGTTGGTCTACTACGCCGTCGTCGGTGTCGACGGCGACTACCTGCGCGACTGGACGCGAGATTCTGCCCCAATCGTGCGCTATCTCTACGGCCACCATCAGGCCAAGCTGCTGATCTGCCATGAGTCGCCGGATGATCAAACCGATTGCAGCGTCGTGGCGACGATCGAGCCGCAGCTGACGCTCGAGGCAATTGGCCTCATGGCGCCGCGACCTAGCGCGGCGGGCAGCCGCCTGATTGCGGTCCTCGACGCACTCTTGGGCGCACAGCTCGACCGCGGCGCCGCCCACTACGGCGCCGCGCACGCCATGCGGCTGGGGTACCTCACGCTCTACCTGGCGGCGCTCAAACCCCTGGCCCCGCGCGACGTGAATCTCCTACTGCTGGCGGCCTACCTCCACGACTTCGGCCAAGACCCCCTCGACAACAGTGCCGACGACGGCCTGAGCCGCTTCAGCCGCTACCTCACAGACCGCGGGCGCATCGACCTAGGGCAACTGCACGCTACCTTCGCCGCCATTTTGGCCAGTATCGGGCAACCCTGGTCGCGTTCTGACACCGACCGGCTGATTCAGGTTCTGGCGGCGTCAGGCGTCAGCGGCCGGACAAAGCAGCTTAGGGGCTGGGCCGCGGATATCCGCCAGCTGGACGCGATCCGGCTCGGGTCGCCCGCCGATCTCAGCCGGCTGCACGATGACGACGCCATGCGCCTGCTTTACGCGTCACGGCAAGAACTCACTTTAATCCCAGACCACACACCAAAGGAGCATTCATAATGACCAACATTTTAATCATCGGCGCAACCGGCTCGATCGGCCAGGCCACCCGCAACTACTTACTGCAAAACACGACCGACCAGCTGACCTTGATGGCCCGGCACACCCAGCGCCTGCGCAGCCTTGATGCGACCCGCGAACGCGTGATTGAAGGCAGCGTCACCGACCCAGGCGCGCTGCAAAAAGCCTTGCAAGGCCAACAGGTCGTTTTTGCGGCGCTGAGCGGCGACCTGCCGCGGATGGCACAGGCTCTGGTCGCCGGCATGACCGAGGCCGGCGTTGAACGCCTGCTGTTCATCAGCTCGATGGGCATCTACAACGAGATTCCCGCTCGCATCGGTACCGACGGCAACCTCGACCACAATCCGGTGCTGGCACCCTACCGCCGGGCCGCCGACATCATCGAGGCCTCGGACCTGAACTACACGGTGATTCGCCCCGGCTGGTTCGACAACGGCAGCACCGCCTACCAGGTGACCCACAAGGGC
The DNA here is from genome assembly GCF_020180945.1 of Lacticaseibacillus kribbianus. GTDB lineage: Bacteria > Bacillota > Bacilli > Lactobacillales > Lactobacillaceae > Lacticaseibacillus > Lacticaseibacillus kribbianus. The sequence continues at coordinate 1,389,734 of NZ_JAIPUL010000001.1, forward strand.
GAACCGTTCGGCGGCCACGACGTCGCGCGGGCCAGCATCGCCGACCTGGTGATGCGGCTCGCCCACGACCCCGAACTGGGCAGCCGCGACAGTCTTGGCATCAATCGCAAGTAAGGAGCGTCGCAATGAAACTATTGATTTTAGCCGCCAATGGGCAGATTGCCCGGATTGTTGAGCACCGAATCCTGAACGAATCCAAATTCGCAGACGTGCAGCTGACCCTGGGGCTGCGCCGTCCGGAGCGGTTGGCGGCGCTCTCGAGGAACCCGCGCGTCCACCTGCTGGATGTCGATCTCGAAAGTCCGCAATCCGTCGCCGCCGCGGTGGCCGGCCAGGACCTGGTCTTCGTTGCGGTGGTCGATCACGACCGCGACAACGCGATGACCAAAAACGTGATCGGCGCCATGCAGCAACACCACGTTGCGCGGGTCATTTTCACCAATATCTTGGGCCTGTACAACGAAGTGCCCGGCGAGTTCGGCCGCTGGAACCTGGTGCAGGTCCGCGCCGGCCTTGCCGCCGCCCAGCGCTCCGACCAGCTGCTGGCCGACTCCGGCCTGACCTACACGACCCTGCGCCTGCCGTGGCTCAACGACCGGCCAGAGGTGAGGTACACCGTCACCAGCCGCAGCGAGCCTTACGTCGGCGTGTCCGGGTCCCGCCAAAGCGTCGCCGACGTCGTGCTGCGCATCGTCGCCGATCCGGGCTTTGCGGCCAACAACAGCATCGGCATGGCCGACCCCGCCACCCAAGGCGAAGACCGGCCGGTGTACTGACTTCCGGCCGCGAACACGCGGACGGAATGACGAGAACGGGCCTACTCCCAACTGCGGAGCAGGCCCATTGGTCATGCAACGTCACTTCCCGTACCACGCCGGCCCAGGCCACTCAGCCGCCCCTGGTCACCCGAATCACGCGATTGCAGGGGGGCTTGACCATTAGTAACTGTTCAGTTACAATTGGCCCATGAGAACAAAAGATGAAAGTAAGATTCAGGCCATCACCGACGCGGTCCTGGATCTGTGCCAGCAAAACGGCATCACCAACCTCACCACGGCCAGCGTCGCCAAGGCCGCCGGCGTCAGCCCGCGCACGCTTTACCTCAATTACCAGGACAAGACGGACATGCTGAGCCGGATTTACGAGCAGGCGAAGGCGAAGCTCCACGCCGGACTGCGGACGCAATCGGCGAAGCTGCAGGGCGACCACAAGGCGCAGATTGACCTACTGATGCGCTTCAGTGTCGAGCAGTCGCGCCGCTTTCCCCGCGAGGCCAACTTCGTCTCCGCGATGTGGGCGAACCCCGAGATGCTCGATGCCCACGCCATCGCCTTCACGCAGCGACCCGATCAGGAGTTCCTGGACTTCTACCGGCTACTGGATGAGGACTCCATCATCCGCCAGATTCCGCCGACGGTGCTGGCCGCGATGCTGGCGGTGCCGATGACCCTGTGGCACCAGAATCACGACGTCACCGACGCCGAAATCGACAGCGCAATCGCACTGATTGTCAAAGCGTTACAGCCGTAGCGCTTTATCTTTTGTTCAAAAGTAACTGTTTAGTTACCCGATGGGAGGAAAGCTAATGAGACTTGTTCTGATCACCGGTGCCACCGACGGCATCGGCAAGATGACCGCACTGAAATTGGCGGGGCTGGGCATGCACGTGATCGTCCACGGCCGCAACCCGCAAAAGGCACAGGACGTGGTGGCGGAGCTCAAGGCGGCGAGCCACAACCCCAACATCGACTACCTGATTGCCGACCTGCTGGACCCCGCGGCCATCAAGGCGATGGTGCAGCAATTCACGCAGCGCTACCCGCGCTTGGACGTGCTGATCAACAACGCCGGCGCCGTGTTCGATAACCAGCGCCGCGAGACCAAGCAGGGCATCGAAGTGACCATGGCCCTGAACGTGATGGCCCCCTTCCTGCTGAATCAGCTGCTGCTGCCCAGCCTGCGCCAGAGTGACGACGGCCGCATCATCAACCTCTCTTCCGCGGCGCACCAGATGAGCGGCAGGCCGGACATGGCGGACCTGAATCTGCAGCACACGCCCTCCGCGCAGCGGCGTTACGGCCTGTCGAAGCGCTTTTTGATCTGGAACACTCAGACGCAGGCGGCGTGGCTTTCGGCCGCCGGCATCACCAACGTCACGGTCAACGCCGCCCACCCCGGCACCGTCGCCACGAAGTTCGGCCAGGCGAGCGACAAGGGCTTCGTCAACAACGCGATTTACAAAACCGCAATCACGCTCAGCAAGTTCCCGCCGATCGGCCGCCACTTCTCGGTCGAACACGGCGCCGCCACGGATGTGTACCTCGCCTCATCGCCCGAGGTGGCGGGTGTCACCGGCAAGTACTTCGGCAACAGCCGGGAGCAGCAGCCGGCAACGAAGAAGGACTCACCGCAGAACAGGGCCGCGCTTTGGCAGTACTGCCAGACCACCCTGGCCGCCTGGCTCTAACATGAGGAGAAAAACATGCCATTTACCATTCTACTGATTGCTGACCTCGTCGTCGTGGCGGTAGGCGCACTGATTTTTGGCCCGCGGTTGCACAAAACGATGCAGCGCAAGCGCCAGACCGCCAACGCGGTGATGATTCAAAACGTCGAAAGCGGCAAGGTCGTGCGGCCCAAGGCGGCTAACATCGCGGACGGTACCCCAATCGTCCAGTACCTCCCGCAAAACTGGGAGTGCGTCACCTGGCAGATGATCGCCATCGGCAACGATGAGTACCTGCTCAAAGACCTGTACACGCAAAAGTCGTTCAACCCCGCCACCCCCACGGCCGGGGCAACGCTGGTGCAGATGCCAATCGGCGGCAATGCGCTGCAGCACTGGCGATTCGAGGAGGTGCAGGCGCACCAATTCCGCATCCGCCTGGCCGACGCCGCGCTGTACCTGACCAGCCCCAACGACCAGGTGAACGCCGCACTGACCCTCGAGCCGCTGGACGACCAGCACACGGCGCAGGTCTGGGAACTGAAGCCGCAGCAGCCAATCATCTGAGGCGTGCGAGTCGCTGACCCCAATCATCCGCGTCACCGATGCCGTAGCGGGATTGCTCAGAACCGCGCTGACTTTGCGCAATGCAGGCCCGGGTACGCGGTTAATCTGGGCGCGCAGCGGAAACGTCGTGCATACCATCTACGGCCTCACTAACTTTGAACTCACCCCCAAGCACTCCGGCCTTCTTCTAACCTAGTGACCTCAAACCTAACCATGCGGCAAGCCCCAAGCCATCGTCTGTTCGATAGCTTGAGGCTTGTTTTGTCATGTTGCGTTGCTGGGAGCCAACATTTCTCGCATCATTGGTGGCTGGTGACGCCAGCGCGTCACTGGAGGCCAGGCATTAACTGCCAGCAGTTGCGCCCTCACGCCTCAAAGCCGCTCACCTTACTCAGCAGCAGGTCGACCAAGACCGGAATCGGCGTCCGGCAGTCCTGCTCCAGCCACTGCTGGAACAGGGACGCTAGGCCACCGTTGAAGAAGGCCAGCTGATAGTCGAATAACCGCGACTTGCTCCTTGCGCGGGCGGCTTCGATTCTCGGCGCCAGCGTCTGGAGCACATCAATGCTCTTGGCGGACCGCGCCGTGACAAAAACGTGATAGAAGAAGGTCCGCTGCGACTTAATCAGCCTCAACACTTCGGTGAACACCTGCTGCAGGTCCGCCGCTTGCAGGGCATCCACTAACTCCCCCATCATGGCCTGCTGAATCGCCTCGGCGACCGCATCGACATCGTAATAGTGGGCGTAAAACGTCGCCCGGTTGATGGCAGCGGTCTGACACAAGTCAATGACCTTGACGCGCCGGTCGGGTTCTTGGGCAATCAGGTGTAGGTAGGCCTGCTTGATCTTGGTCTCGGGGTCTTGGTACCGCTGATTATTCTTGGTATTCGCCATGTTCGCTCCCATTAATAAGACATTCGTCCGTGTAATGACGGTGGTGCCGGACGCACCGCTAGCATATCATAATCTCAACGAATGTTTAACTAATCAATGAAGGAGCCGCCCATGTCCACTCTCACAAAATCGCAGGCCAATCGCCTGTTCGTTGTCTTACTTCTCAGCTGCGTCGCCAGTTCGCTGATGCAGACCGCGATGACCACCGTGCTGCCGGCCATCATGGTCGGCTTGCACGTCAACGCCACCGCCGGGCAATGGCTCACCAGTGCCTTCACCCTGGCGATGGGCATCATGATTCCGGTCACCCCGTTTCTGCTGCGGCGGTTCTCGACCCGCCAGGTCGTGATCGGCGGCCTCAGCCTTTTCACGGTCGGCCTGGTGATTTCCGGGCTGGCGACCAGCCTGGCCGTCATGCTGATTGGCCGGGTCCTGCAGGCGTTGGCCTCGGGGATCTTCGTCTCCATCACACAAGTCGCGATTCTGGCGCTGTTCCCGCGCGCCAAAACGGGCACGTACATGGGCATCTACGGGCTGGTCGTCGGCGGCGTTCCGATTATCGCCCCGACGCTGGCCGGGTACGTGTCCGATGCCTTCGGTTATCGGGCCATCTTCTTTGGCGGCGCCGGTTTGACCCTGCTCACGCTCGGGTTCGCCCTGCTCGCCGCCAAAAACATTTCCGCGGCCGACACCGCGCGGCTGGACTGGGTGTCCTTTGCCCTCTCCGCGATTGGCTTCGGGGGGCTCACCCTAGGCCTCGATCAGCTCACCGTGGCGCCAAGCTTTGCCATCGGCCTGCTGGTTGCCGCCGCCATCAGCCTCGGCCTGTTCGTTCGCCGGCAGCTCAGGGCCGAGGTTCCCTTCTTGAGCCTGCGTCCCCTGGCCAATCGCCCCTTTGTCCTAGCGCTAATCGCCAGCATGCTGCTTTATGCCGTGATGATGGCGGGTTCGCTGCTCCTGCCCATCTACCTGCAGAGCCTGCGCGGGATGACCGCGACGACGAGCGGTCTGATCACGCTGCCGGGATCGCTGGTCATGCTGCTGTGGTCACCGGTTGCCGGCAAGCTGTATGATCGCATCGGCATGAAGCCGCTGTTGATCATCGGCAGCGCGGCCTTAACCCTGAGCTGCGTCGGCCTGACCACGGTGTCCGCCACCACCGCAGTGTGGTACATTGTTCTCGTCTACGCGGTTCGGATGCTTGCGGTCGCGACCTTGATGATGCCGCTGGTGTCTTGGGGGCTGGCCGCACTGTCGGCGCACCTGACGGCTGACGGTTCCGCCATCATCACCACCCTGCGCACCATTGCCGGCGCCATCAGCATGGTCGGCGCCACCAGCCTGATGAGCCAGCTCGGCCACGGGGCGACGACCTATGCCGGAATCAACGCGGCCTTCATCGCCCTGAGCGTGGTTGCGGTGGTCTTAGTCATCATTGCCGTGATCGCTGCGGCGACGAAACCGGCCCCGGCGCATTAACATTTCGGCAACATCTCAGCAACATTATCCTAACCTCGCACGCTCACAATCGAGACAGCCCATGATTGCGGCGGGCCGCCGACACACCACGTCTTTGGGTCCGCACGACTCAGGTCCTTCCTCGACGTGCTGCCGGCGACTGTTCTTCCAGGCTTCACCGGTGCCGAGCGACTGACGCATCGGCCGAAAATCAGGCGAGACGCACGCACTTTCATCATCAACCGGAGGCCCCCCATGCTTAATGCCATCATCAAACGGCTTCACCTGCCCTTTCAGCTCGACCATCGCCGCGACCGCATCGCCATGTACGCCGCGCTCGGCATCCCGGTCGGGTTGATCATGGCGCTCACCAAGCTGGTGATGGGCCTGCTGTTTACCTCGAGCTGGCTGCTGATTTTCGGGACTTACTACGTGGTGCTGCTGGCGGTCAAGAGCACCACCCTGTGGCGCTACCGTCGCATTCGCGTCAAAGACGCACCGATTAAGGCGAAGATTCACGCCGAGCAGGCCTTCTTAACGCTTGGCGGAATCGGGTACTGCCTGATCGGCATCACCTTCGGCAGTTTCTGCTACGTGATGTACGCGCACGGCTACGATCAGCGGTTCAACCTCAACGCGGCGCTGATCGTCGCGATGATCGGCTTCACCAAGCTGACCTCGGCCACCGTCGGCCTGGTGCGCTCAAGACACCTGCTGAGCCCTCTGATCACGCTACTGAAGGCTTACAGCGTCGCCGACGGCATGACGGCCATTGTGCTGACCCAATACGCCTTGCTGACCTACCAGCACAGTCCTCAGGCCAACGCGGCCACCGGCCTGTTCGGCATGGCCATCAGCGTGGTCGTCGTGATTGTCGGGCTGTGGATCACGATTGTCGCGACGCACCGTGATCTATCGGGACAAGAAAGGGAGCAATGATGCAAAAAATCTTAGTGGTCGAAGACGACGACCAGTTCAATGCAATCCTGACACGCACCCTGGGCCAGGCCGGCTACCAAGCGCAAGGGGCGACCAGCGCCAATGCGGCTTACAATCTCATGTACGACCAGCATTTTGACCTGATTGTCTCGGACATCATGATGCCCGAGACTGACGGCTACACCTTCGCCGCCACCGTTCGGCGGACGGACCCCGCGATTCCGATTCTGTTCATCACCGCCCGTGACGACATCGCCTCCAAGGAAAAAGGGTTCAACGTCGGCATCGACGATTACATGATCAAGCCCGTGCAGCTCGACGAAGTGAAGCTGCGCGTCCGCGCCCTGCTGCGTCGTGCCAACATCGGCAGAACCAACGTGCTGACAGCCGGCAACGTGACACTTGATGCCGACAGTCGCGTCGCCGCCCTGAACGGGGAGGAAGTCGCCCTCACCGTGCGTGAGTTCAACCTGCTGACGAAGTTTCTCACCTATCCGAACCACGCCTTCTCACGCCCCGAGCTGATCAACGAGTTCTGGGCTCTCGACCACGACACCAGCTTGCGGTCGGTCGATGTCTACATCACGAAGCTGCGCGAGAAATTCGCTCAGGCGGATGGTTTTGCCATTAAAACCGTGCACGGCCTGGGCTACAAGGGCGTCTTGATCAATGACTAAGCGCAGGGCGACTTTCATCACACACACGACCCGTTTCTCCTGGTTGGCCATGACCGGCCTGTTTCTCGGCTTCGGCGGCCTCGCCGCGGTGCCCGGTCTCGCCTACTCAAGGGATTGGCGAGACGTCTTCTCGCCTTACGCCGGCTGGTACCTGCTGTACTGCCTACTCGTCGCGCTGCTCCTGGCGGCCCTGACGGCATGGCAGAAATACCGCAGATTCGACAAACCACTGAGGCAGTTGAGTGCCGCCGCCGAAAAGGTTGCCGGTGGCGACTACTCGGTGTACCTCCAGCCGATTCATCGGCCGGCGCACTACGACTACCTCGACGCGATGTTCGCCAACTTCAACACGATGGTGGCGGAACTCAACTCGATTGAAACGCTGCGGGGCGATTTTGTTGCCAACGTGTCTCACGAGTTCAAGCGCCCACTGGCCATCATCAAAGGCTACACCGAGACCTTACAGCGCGAAGACGTCGACGAAGCGACGCGCCGCGCGTATTTGCACACGATCGACACCGCCGCGACCGATCTGGCCGACCTGGTTTCCAACATTTTGCGGCTGAACAAGCTCGAAACCCAGGTCACTGAACCAAAGCGCGAGGCCTTTGACCTCGTTGAGCAGCTGACCCAGGTGATTTTCGCCAGCGATTCGCTGATTGAGGCGCACCACTTGGACCTCGCCGTGGCCATGCCCGAACGCCTGGCGATGATTGGGGACCCGGAGCTGCTCAAAGTCGTCTGGAATAACCTGCTGGCCAACGCCATCAAGTTCACCCCGGATCACGGCCGCATCACGTTAACCGCCAGCGAGCACGCCAACCACGTCACCGTCAGCATCGCCGATTCCGGTGTCGGCATGGACGAACGCACCCAGGCCCACATGTTTCAAAAATTCTTCCAGGGCGACTCATCGCACAAGGCCATGGGCAACGGGCTTGGTCTGGCCATGGTCGCCCAGATCCTGAGGCTCGTTCACGGGCAGATTCAGGTCGCCAGTGCGGTCGCTCAAGGCAGCACCTTCACCATCACGCTTCCGCGCTGAGCAATACTGGCAGTTGCCAGTATTTTTTTGCCTCAAAAACAGCTTTAACATCTCGGCAACATCTCGTGAACATTTCGCCAACAGTGGCTTTATATACTGATCTTGTTAAATCAACCAAGGGAGACATTCAAATGACAGACACCAACTTCATCGCTTACGAATACCTGGAACAGCGCATCCCCAAGGCCATGCAAAACGCATACCTCGACGGCTACGCGAACTTCGGCTGGACCGTCACCGATCGGACGCCGGACCTCGGCAAAAACACTGTCACCTTGAAGCTCAAGCGCGACCGCAGCCTGCCGGAGAAGGCGGCCCTGAACCGCCTGCAGAAACAATTCGAGCAGGAGATGGCGTCAGCGGCGCTGATGGAAGGCAGCAAGACGTCGATTCCGACGATGGTGGCCTTGGGCGTCGGCCTGCTCGGCACCGCCTTTATGGCCGGGTCGGTGTTCGCCTACCTCGGCGGTTTCTTGATTCTCTCGATCATCCTGGCGGTGCCGGGATTTGCCGGCTGGGGGCTGGCCTACCTGAGCTATAACTGGGCCAAAAGCCGTCGGATCGCAAAACTTGCCCCGGTCCTGACTCAGACCTACGACGCGGCGGCGGACAGCTGCCAGCAGGCCTTTCAGCTGATGCATTGAGGTGGGCCACAATGACTGAATTGAAACTTATCACGCTTGTTATAGCAACCTGTGGCCTTGGGACGTATTGGTACCGGCACAAGCGCTCGCGCCGCGCCGTCGAAATGCCCACCCGTCACGCACATTAAGGAGGAGTCAACCATGTTGTCAATCATTACTGCAGTTATCATCGGCCTGATCATGGGGGCCTTGGTTTATGTCATCGATAGCTTGATCCACGGCCGAAGCCTCGCGGTCTTGGGCCTGGACCTGGTCTTTGGGGCGCTGGGTAGCTACTCTGGCACCTACCTCGTCAGTTACGGGCCGCAGCTGCTCGGCGTCGATCTCCTACCGACGCTGGCGGGCGGACTCGTGCTCAGCTTCGTCGTGACCTACGCGGTGCGGCGCTTCGTCCTGCGCTAAGGCGTAGCTGCGTGTCCGGCCGTGGGAGTTAGTACCCGCAACAGGCTAAGTTTTGACGCCCACTCTCGCATTTCGTTATGCTTGAATTGAGTATGCCGTAATCACTTTTTTAATGACGCCGCCTGTGCTGGCTGGTGATTGCGGCATGCTTAGCGGTAGTTGCTCGCAAATGAAAGGAGATGCGGACGTGTTACACCTCATTTGGGTACTAATCGTCGGCGCCGTGATCGGCGCAATCGGCCAGCTGATTGTTGGGCGCGACATGCCCGGTGGCTGGATTGGCAATATTGTCGCCGGGTTGCTGGGGGCTTGGATTGGCACCAAGCTACTTGGGACTTGGGGCCCGGTTGTTGGCGGCATGGCCATCTTGCCGGCAATCATCGGCGCCGTGATTCTGGTCTTCATTGTCTCGCTTGTGATCGGGACGATGGGTAAAAGGCGCCGTACTTGATGCACCGCAGTTTTACAGTGGCAATCATCGGTCTGAACCCAGATTACTGGAATCACAAGTAACAGCCCGATGACCGTATGAACTGAACGACCATGGCTTGCCTTCGGTGTTGTGCTGAGTGCAAGCCATTTTTGTGGCTTGGAATTGTGCCGTGGTTGGGCCAATATTTTCACTAATCACCGCAACCATGCACAAGGCCGACGCCCGGTCGACATCGCAACGTGATTCGCACAGCTATGTGCCTATCCCCCCTGCTATCAATGAACGGATGAAGTGCGTGGCGTTCCTGCGTCTCTCGTTACGACGCCCCGAGTACAAAAAAGCCACCCAATTACGGGTGGCGGAGCGAGTTTTGCAGTACGGGTGACGCCGATTGCGTCGGAGTCGGCGCGGTGCACGCGATTTTTCGCGGAGTTCTGCGACGCCGCATCGGCAAGTCAGCTCAAACGTCCTGCACCCGGGGTCTCCCGCTTAATTCATGAGATTGATATCTTCTTCTTCGGTAGCGGCTGGCTTTTTGCTCGTGACAATCCAGCTCAGGACCAAGACGATCACCATGATCGCGGTCATGAAGTAGAAGCCAAGCTTGGCGCCTTGCAGCGTCTGGTGCACGGTGTTGGCGTGCGGCGCAAACCGCGCGCCGGTCGCAAGCAGCGCGGCCATGATGGCGGTGCCCAGCGACCCGGAGTACTGCTGCAGCGTGTTGTAGGCCGCGTTACCGTCCCCCATCTGCATCGGTGCCAGCTGCTGCAAGCCGAACGTGAGCAACGTGTTGAACATCAGCGAAAAACCGACCAGGTAAACCGTGAAAATCCCCGTGATCAGCCCGACCGTCAGCCGGCTGGCCAGCAGGCTGAAGCACAGCGTGGCAATGACCAGCAGCACACTCCCGGTGCGCACCAGGTGCTTGATGCCGATCGAATCCATCAAGCGCCCTGCCAGCGGCGAAATGATTGCGGACACGATGCTACCGACCAGCAGCATTGCGCCGGCAACCATCGAGTTGGCCCCCAACGTCAGCTGGGCAAAGTTGGGCAGCAGGAACGTGAAGCCAATCCGACCGAACTGAATCAAGAAGTAGATGGTAATCGCAAGGGCGAAAAAGTGGTTCTTGAAGATGGTCACCTGCAGGATCGGGTGCTCAGATTTCAGCGACCGGATGATGAAGCCGGCGAAGGCGAGCACGGCGACGATCAGCGCCGCGATGAAGCTGACGCTGGCCGGGCCGGCCGTGCCCAGCGTGTTGGCGGCCAGGGTCAGGGCAATCAGCGCGACCAGGATCAGCGCGAACTGATCAAGGGCGAACTTGGATTTTTGGACGGGATAAGGCTGCGTCACATTTTTGGCGGCAATCAAGCACGCGATGACGCCAACCGGGACGGTGATGATGAAAATCAGCCGCCAGGTGGTGAACTGAACAATGCTGCCGCCGTAAGTGGGGCCGAGCGACGGCGCTAGGGCGATCACCATGCCGGCCAGACCGTTGAACATCCCCTGCTTGCGCTGCGGAATCTGGAGCATGATCAAGGCGAACACCAGTGGCATCGCGCAGCCGGTGCCGACCGCCTGAATGATCCGTCCGAGCAGCATGACCGGCAAGTTGGTCGCCACCGCGCATAACACCCCCCCGATGGCAAACGCCGCGCCGGCGGTCACGATGATGCTGCGCGCGGTGAAGCGAGACTGAACGTACCCGGCGATGACCATGGTGGCCGCAACCGCGAGCAGGTACGCGGTCGTGACCCACTGGACCGCGTTCATCGAGGTATGAAACTGTTGAATCAGGGTTGGGAACGTGACGTTCATCGACGTCTCAACCAAGACCCCGCAAAAGGCCAGGCCAGTGGTGCCGAAGATGGCCAGTAAGGTCCGTGGCGTGACTTGAGATTGCTCTGTTTGCAAAATATAAATCCTCCAATTTTGGGTATGTATTCAAGCTGGGAATGCTGCCCCCAGATTCGGCCGAAGCACAACCGAGAGCAAAAAAAATCGGCCCCTAAAGGCCGAATCCGAGTCTGCACTCGGGCGAGCAGTAATCCGGAATGGCGACCGGATGACTACGATTCTGATCTCTCATGTCGAATTGACATGAGCTTGTGACTTAACCAAGGGTTATTATATCGGTTGTTTTCAGAAAATGTCAAGTTTTCCTCAAAAACGGTCCGGACCTATCGGATTCTTAGGCATCTGTCGCAGCTAGTCCACAAAATAGCATCGACGTGACAAATGTCAACTACATGCGCGGTCTGAACGAAACATCACGGATAAAGTGCTTTGAATGTAGCTTTCACCATCAAACCTCGGTTGCCACGGCGTGTGAGACCTACCAAGTGCTTCACGACACCTTGAAGAGCCACAACGCCCGACCGTTGTGAAAATTTCTTGTGTACTATAAGATGCTGAACCCAAATGGAAACGGCAATCCATACGCGCAAAGCATACAAGGCAAGGAGTCTGGCACGGCGGATGCCCGGAGTGCTCAGGCCCTAGTACGATGGCTTCAGGACTCAGGCCCACATACATCTAGCATTTCTGGTTTACCATATTTTACTAATCCAGTTATTCATCTAAATGAGTTATGAAATCGTCCATATACTTGTTAATTAGCTCCTCAGATATCTCTAAATTAAACTGAGAACTGATAAATTTTGGATTATTCGCATCTAGGATGTTTAAGGCATCCTCTTTAATTCGTGGTTTTCCTCCTAAAACCACATCCCTAACGCGTATTGTCTGATAATCTTTATAAATAAATGCAAGCATATGATCTTCTAGCTTTAGATATGCCTGTGGCGTTGAAGTATTGAGTACTGCACCTGTCGAAATGTTCAAGCGCTTGGTATCCACACCATTCACAATCAACTTATCGAGATAATCCTTTAGCATTGTTCCAATCAAGGCAATTGCGTTTTCCGCAGGTCGTTTCTTTTCTAATTCACTCGCACGCTGCTTTAACCTTGTGGAAATGTCGGCAATATCCTCAGAAGAAAGCTTATCATCATTTTGCGCATGCTGAACTTGTTTCTCTAGACGAATTGCACGCCGCTCCGAAGCAGATTTTTGTTCAGTGAGTTCAGAAACAGAGCGATTCCTTGACTCCAATTCGGTAATAACTTGACCCGATACCCATCCAATCAAGCTAGAGCCGTAATCGTTAATCACAGAATCAATTGAATGGGATAATCTTCCATCAATTTGATCAATATTTTCAATTATCTCCACCCAATTTTCACTCAAGACCTTTTGCTTGAATTGTTTATATTTAGGATCAGCCATCTGAGCGTTTCCCAATACGAAATCATCATCACGCAACTTCATCGCAAGAAATTGATCTGACAATGAAAGAACAATGACCGGCTTTCCCGAAGCGAGCGCTTGTTGATACTCCCATTCTGTATAACTAATTTCAGAATTTTCAATCAGGCTTCCATATCTCATCCCAATGATCAATACGACCATATCAGATTCTTCAATTGTTCTTGCGATGATTTCTTGCTGCTTGCCTGTTCCGGTAAACAATTCCATTCCAACCGGAATGTGTCCTGACTTTAATATTGACATAACAACCTCGACACGCTCATCATTTAAATCCTGAAAAGTTGAAGACACAAATATTTGGTATCTACGCTTAAATTTCATAAGGGCTCCTTTAAGTTAATGCAACTTGTTAGATGATTAGCTATCCTAATCGCACACCACAGGTCAGGCGAATCTACTGCTTTTATATTTGCGCAACAAAGCCAGTCCAAATTTCTCCGGACTGGCTCTTCATGTCTTGGCAGGATTTTGGCAGGGAACCACTTGAATTCTACCTATTTCAACTCGTTTCACTCAATCGAAAACGCCGTTAAATCAGGCTTTTCATCTCAAGTGCCACCTGCACATTATTCCCATTCGAGGGTATCTTCAGCAGCGCTAACCTGCGTCACTACTGGTTTTCTATGCTTCAACTGCCGTTTTGGCGGGGAGTTTGGCGGGGCTTAATTGATCGTACTTCACCGCCTGATTCCCCACGAATCGCACCTGATTCTGACCCGCCGTCTTGATCGTGATGTTGCCTGCGATCTGTTCGGCGATGTCCGCATCAAGCCCGCCCCACAAGTGTGAGTAGTGCTTCAGCGTGATCTCAGGAGACGAATGCCCTAAGCGCTTGGACAACACCAGCACCGAGACGTTGAACTCATTGATGAGATACGACGCGTGACTGTGGCGCAGCCCTTTGCCTTCGACTGGGTGCACCTGCGCCAACTTGGCGTAGCGGTGAATAATCCGTGAGATCGTGGACTTGGTCATCGGCAGGCCGTCGTAGGTCATGATGAAATCATCAATCCCACCCAGCCCGAAACTCGTCTGTACCTCCCGCCAGCGCCGTAGAATTGCCACGGTGTCATCGTCGAGCGTCAAGATGCGCTTGCCGCTGTCTGTCTTCGTGTAGTCGTGGCGCTCCCAGTCATGCCGGTTCTTCATCACCAGCATGTGGTCAACGTGTAGCTGCTTCTTGGCGAGATCAACATCTCGCCACCACAGCGCCGTGCCTTCGTTGACGCGCACGCCAGTCAGGAAGTACAGCCACAACATCACGAAGTTCAGGTGACCGTAAATGTCATCAATGCAGATTTGCGCGATGACTTGTTCAAACTCAGCTTTCGTCCAGAACGGCACGCTGCTTTTGGCCTTAGGGATCGCCTTGACCCGCTTCGACACATTGCTGGACAGGTACTGCATCTGCACCGCATGGTCAAGGGACTTGCGGAAGCAGCCGAATACCAAACCAGCATAGCCTTGCGAGTAGCCCGCACCGCCGTCTTTTTCATCCGTGAGCAGCCACGTGCGGAAGTTCTGCACGTCGGTGATATCGATATCGCGCAACAGCTGGTCGCCAAAGCGGGCGATACAGATATCAAAGCTGCGATTACGGACAGCGAAGGTGCTTTCCTCCACGTCGGTTTTGTATGCTGGGATATACGCGTCTTTCATGAACTGGCAGTAGGTCATGCGAAAGTTCGTAAACCCATGCGCCTCATGATATTCACGCTTCACCCGCGTAAGTTCCTTGTTCGCCGCAAACGCAGTGTTGAATGGCATTCCTTGACTGTCCTTCCGCCCTTTCTTGCGGACGCGCTTGCCACTCATCTTATCGGTGCCCAACTCGGTTTCATAGTAGAAGTTACCTTTGGCGTCTATGAATACGCCTGGATATTTGGTTTTACTCATTCTCAACAGCTCCATTCATCGGTGACCCGAGAATGGACTCAACGACAGAACGCGGCACGCGCCCTAAGTTTCGGTTGAGATACAAGGGATAACCCTTTTGTACCATCCTTTGCTTCGCTTGTCTAATAATATTGCGCGCGGTGTGCTGCTTAAAACCTAATGCCATCAGATCTTGATAGCAGACAAAACTCTTATCCAATTACGTCACTTCCTTCTCATTGATTGAAGTGAGATAATCAAACCAGATAGGACCCAAATCTTATCTGTGAAGGGTGACTACTTGCTTTGGTCGGCATAGTCGCTCTTTTTTGATGTCTCACTCGGTTCTGAATCCGTCAAAACGCCGTTGCGGTGATGCTGATAGTGGTGAATCAAGTCCCAGTGGCGTTGCGTCAACTTGCCGCCGTCAATAATCGCCTTCAGCTCAGTAGTGCCATTGTACTGATCAATCAGCTGCAACATCTTCAGCGACGGCGCGACCTGCTTCTTGAGCCAACGGGTAATGTGCGCGTAACTCAATGGTTCAGGATTGGTAGAAAGTCGCAGCTTGTCGCGATAATTGCCGATGAAAGCATCCCAGCGCGGATCTGTCGCCCACTGACTCTTCGCTTTGTGACTCGGCGTCAAAAAACGCAGGTAGCGATTGATGATGCCGAACACAACTTTCTCTGGATCATGCTCTGCCAACAAATTCTTAATTGCCGCAGCGGCGCGTTTGCGACGTAACCGGACTTCAAAGCGTGTCCGTATCGGCTGATCTTCAATCGCAATCTCAGGGTGCTTCTGGTGTTGCTCAAAAGCCTTGTCGTAAATACAGAAGTACACTTCACTTTGCGGCGACCCCAGATACAAGGTTCTGCCCGATACCTTCCACTGCTTGGTGCGATTATCTCGGAAACCATGAAAACGTGAGGTGAATTCATCACGGTCACACTTCTCAATCAAGGTTGGTACGTCAAGCAAGCCATTGCGATCATTGATGGCGAGGTCAACTCGGGTGAAATGACCGTCAAGCGCAATGCACGTCTCTAGGAAGTCGTACCAGGTGCGATTCTGCTGGCGCAAATACGATTCAACATAGCGGCAGCCTTGGCCCTTCAGTTCAATCATTGTGCCACTGTCTTCGCTTGGATCATAACCGTCTGCATTCACATCTTGATACGGCGACAGCAACACATCGATTTCACCACATTTGAAGGTCGCCGCGTACCCGTATCGCGCCCCTTCTTTGAGATTAAAGTGATTCAGGTTAATCTGGAACAGTTCGGTCACCAGTTCTTCATAGTCGTGCGACTTGAAGGTAACGCCCAAGTAATCAATACAGACGTCAACGTTGTTCTGGCCGGTCAACGACCGCAGTGCCAATGTCAATCGCAATCGCGCTTGCTTGTTAATCGGACTCTTCCCTGTCAGCAACTGGTTCAAATGCGACCGACTATAATCAGCCGTCTTCGCTAATTGACCCTGAGTAATCTTGTGCATGCGCATCTCATCATGAAACTGGTTTAGCCAGTCGATATTCGTCATCCCGCCGACTAAGTTCAAATCTTTCAGCATGTTAGCTCCTTTCGAAGCAACCTGACAGCAAAGCCACCTATCTGCCTACGCAAAGTGGCTTGCCACCGGCGCTTTCGTCCTACTTACGTGTATTTTGTCTCTAATATTTGCCCCCCTATTAGAGACCGGGGGCTTGTGGCGGCCGGCTAACGCCGACCGCCGCCGCTCGCGCTAGCGGCTTTCGCGCTGCACGCCGCGCACGGCGGCGTACGTTGCAAGACCCCTCCGGAAGGTCTGCGAGAACTTTCGCTCTCAACATATACAGACAGTTTGTGGGACACGCTTTGAAACAAAAGCTGGTACTGTAACAAACTCTTAATGTTATCGGCTTTACGCGCCGATATAGCGCATATCAATATGACCATCCGCAATATAGATCGCGAGATTTATGAATAATAATTCTATTCCGACGCTCTCTGAAAAGGAAATACCCACACCATTGACTGCGGTCATAATATCGGTTTGGAAACCAAAAAAGGCCGACACAGTAATAGATGTCGACCATTGTAACTCTCCAATCAATCTACTCACTGCTGTTACTATTCGGTAGCCTCCCTGTTGTGGATTACAGATACATCGTGACGGCATGCAAGAGTATCAGCATCACAGCGCTACAGCACTCATTAAGATTCATCGCACCTCGATAGGCGGCGTTGAAATCAACTAAATAGTAGCAATTCAAAACTGAGTATTTTATCTCAGGGTGTGAATAGTAAAAACTCGAATGTCACATCTTCGATAGTTTCGTCTCAACGGATTTAACGAAGTAATCGCATACCACACCGTCTACCGAATTTTCCAAAGATAGTGGCACATCCAGAGCTTGGTTTGCTACATCAATAAATTTAAGCAGATAGTCAACGTCGGCGTCATCATCACCATGTTTTTTATTAAATTCATGTGCAATATTGGCAAACAGTTTTTGCCCTTCTAAATATGACTTTTGAGCATAATCTGGCGTGTAATCTTGAAATGCGTCACGTATATCAAGACTTGGGAGATTTTCATCGGAAATAATGCAATCATTATATGCATTATAAAACTCATTGAGCCTTGCTCCAATAACGTGCTTCACTTCAGCACGAATTCTCTGTGGACAATTTAACGATCGACAAACGTGTTGCCAAAGCCGTTTTAATCCGAAGCCGGGCCAGTATTGCTCCCAGTCTTCCTTGAAGTATCCCCCTCGCCGACGATTTCGAATTAACTGCTCCAGTTTGTCAAAATCAAAGTTAGTCACTATCTGATTACGTAAGGCTTCAGGCAAATGTTTCCCCTTGTGAAATTGCGGTTTTTAGGGATTATAGCTAAACACGGCAAAATCATTTTCGCAAATTGCAAGAACAAGTTAGCCACTCCGTGGCACGACACCGTGAGGCGAACTGTTACCTTTGATGAGTTGAGTTAGCTGGCTACGGCTGACTTGGCAGCTCGTCGCTGAGCTCGAGCGCGCTCAGCGATGAAGACTTCCTCGGTTGTGCGATATTTGAGTTGGCGACGAGGGAGGCGGTTGAGCCGATCTTGAGTCTCGGCGACAGCTAGTGGGCTGACAGCGTCTAAGGACTCACCTTTGGGGAAGTCTCGCCGAACCATCTTATTGTGGACCTCGTTGGTGCCGCGCTCACTGGAACGGTATGGGTGCGCATAGTACACAGTGGTCACGCCATCGAGCACCGAGTCTAGGTCGGCGAACTCAGAGCCATTGTCGGCAGTAACCGTTTTAATGACCTCGCCGTACTCCGCAACGATACCGCGCATGGCGTAGTTTACCGAATCGGCGTCGCGGCCGTCAATCAGACGCATGAACTGGAAACGTGACTTGCGTTCGATGAACGTCATAATGACACTCTCTTGACCATCACGCTTACCCACCACTGTGTCTAGCTCGAAGTGGCCGAACTCACGGCGACTATCCACACGTTTCGGGCGCTCATCGATACTACGTCCAGTAAGCAGTCGTTTGTGCTGAGTGTTGGCCTTATGCTTGATGCGGTGGCTGGTCTTCTCCAGCAGATCAATATTCTTGATCTCCAGGAGCTGAGCATCAATGTAGTTGTACAGCGTCGTCGTACAAACCATCTCCTCAGGTCGATAGAGCTTCTTCTTCTTGGCGCGACCAACCACGGCGTCTGGGGACCAGCCGTCTTGTTTGAAGTGTTCTGTGAAGTGGGCGATGAAGTCAGCGGCTTGGACGATCTGGAGGGGTCTGTGGCATCGCCGCCGGTTCTCTTTATAGCGAAGCTGGGCTGCCTCAGCGCTGTATTCAGTGCGATACACACGCTTGCCATTGACCTTCTGGACCTGATCGATTTGGCCTCGGTTTAGCTCGTTGGCGACGGTTTGCCGGCAGATACCAAGTATGCGTGCAATTTCTCGATTTGACTTCTCCTCTCCATGAAGTGCAGCGATTTTTCCACGTTCGAAAGCAGTCAGATGGTGACCTTTGGTGTGAGACATGATATTCTGTTCTTGCATCAAGACGATACCTCTTTCATTAATTGTGTAGGAACTTTAATGATAACAGGTCGTATCGACTTGGTGTTTTTTATTTTGTCTGAGTGCTAACGATAGTGGCTAACTTGATTGTAAAACGCGGGGCAAAATCATTTTGCCGTAGGAACGAGATGAGGTTGTAACAGTAGTGGCCAGTATCTTCTAGCCCTACTTAAACAGTGTCGCCAGTTGCTCGCATGAGATTGTGCAGCGTCTGCTTTAGACACTGGAAGCCTTCGCTGTTGTTGGTGATCTCAAGGTGTCTGACAAAAATGGTTCCTTCAGAGTCAATAACTGCGACGTCATGTTTGTTCTTGGCGACATCAATTCCTACGTATAACATCTCACTCGCTCCTCAAATATGTAGATGCACTGTGCTCCACAAGCTTTTTGCCGATGTAACCTTGCGTCAAATTAAACATCGAAGCGCAGTGCACCACGTGTTATCTAACTCATTAACAATATGACAAAAAGCTGTGGTTAGAGCCTTCTCGAACCAGTACCTTAACAAGGTCTGTCGGAGATCAAACTAATCCGCAGCGCTCATTATCAGTGTAGTCCATTTGTGGTGCTAACTGATAAATCTAATATACAAGGAGATCCACTCGCGGTTTTTGCGAGTTAGCTCCGACGAGCGACATTGCGTTCCATGACCAGCCCGCCGGAGTACTTTTTGTCTGAGCTCACAGCTTTTCGTGCCGCTAGGTAATTGGTATAGCTCGTTGAAAGAGTAAAAAAACTCGGCATGCCAATTGACATGCCGAGCTGGGGTTAATTTCGATGCATTTTAAACCACGATACCCTTTGCCGTGTGTAGCATCAGGTCTTCTCGTACCTCAACCGTACCGTATCCTGCTGAAAGTTACGCTTTCAGCAGGATTTTGCGAACGTGTGTCTATCACAGACGGCCCGTATATCATTAGTCATGAATCGAATCCTGCAATTTATCCCCAGCCTTATCTATTTCCTTGGCTGCCAAAATTGTACCAGCTACCAGAGCTCCTCCAACCAGCAAAGTGCTGGCTACCATAAATGTAAAAATTGATTTTAAAGCATCCATGCATATGACCTCCAATCAATCTTTAGATCTACCAACAAAGAATGATACAACCGCTACGACAATCACTGCACCAACTATCGATGGAATTATTGCCATACCAGCAAGTTTAGGACCCCAATGGCCGAGTAGTGCTTCACCAATAGATGATCCGATGAGCCCAGCAATAATATTTGCAATCCAACCCATCGATTTTCCTTTGCTTGTAATAGCGCCAGCAATAGCACCGATTATTGCGCCAACAATTAGTGACCAAATGAAGTGCATGTAAATCCCTCCCATTAAATATATTCTTTGTTACTAATTATAAGTATACAGGAGTTAAGGCCAAAAAGAAAGCCGAAGGTATCTATTCCCTCTTATACTTATGATAGCTCATTTTGAATTGCGCAGTAAATCGCGAATCTGTGTAAGTAAGAGTTCTTCCTTCGAAACAACAGGAGCATCAGGTTTCTTAGACGGCATAATACGATTAACCGTCTTGACAATAAGAAAGACTACAAAAGCAGTGATCAAGAAGTTAATGACGTCGTTAAGAAAGCTGCCATACGTAAATTTTGCGTTCAAAAATGTAAAATATAGCTTACTTAAATCAGCCTTACCTACAAACATAGAAATAATTGGGTTGATCAAGTTTTTGGTCAGGGAAGTTACAACAGCGGTGAACGCACCGCCAATAATGACACCTACTGCAAGATCTAGAACGTTGCCACGCATAATGAAGTCTCTAAATTCTTTAATCATTTTGAATGCCTCCAAATTTTATGTTACGAAAAGAATTATAGCAGAGTGGGGACGTTCTGAAAATTAAAAATAGCGCCTCATAATGAATTAGCTGGCGTCTGCCTAGCTATTTAGATAATCACCTAGGTTTGAAAATCAGTGCAAATCAGTGACAAGCCCAAAACTAGAAATGCTTTTATACCGATATTTTGAGCACCCGTGGCACTCAATAATAACTCATTCTAGAGGCGAGGCCCATATAACTTGCACGTCATGAAAGACCACAGAGTAGTCACGTGTACCAACCATGTGCATACCAATTAGTACACCCTAGTCCCTATATGGGGCTTATTTTTTTTGCAATCAAAAAGCCCACCGGATGGCAGGCCAATAATACTTTCAATTGCTTATCCTCATCAGAATTAACTGGCATATCTAACGATTCTTACCGTTTCTTTAGGAGCCAAAGTTTATCTTACTATGAGGAGCACATCAGTGTACAAATATAAGCAGAAAAAGCGCTACGATTGCGGGACTACCCTGTGTAAATATGATTTTCTTGTTAGCTGTCAGTGATCCAAAAGCGGCAGCAAGCACGACAAAACCCACGAATAAAATCTGAACGTGGTAGGAGGCACCACCACTGAGCCCATATCGAGCATATAACAAGCCTACACCGATGAATCCATTATATAGTCCTTGGTTTGCCATCGATGATTTGGCTTCTTTGGTGGCAAGATATCCTTTTGACAAGTCAAAAGCCTTACGGGCCATTTTTGTTTGGGTGCCAAACATCTCGAGAAGCATTATCAGCAATGCCTCAACGGCGACTAGTAGCACGAACATATCCTTTACAAATAGCATTACCTATTCCCCCTAAAGAAATTCATTAAAATTGAAATTTATACGATAAAGCATAGTATAACAGACTTCGGAGCGGGAGAACATTTAGCCTGGATTATTCTTAAACACGAAAAAATACAGCTCAACCTCATGACTGGCATGAAGTTGCGCTGCTTTGTGTTTTTCACCCACTGGGTGCGGTCTTGTGATATTGTAGAGTCGCTGAAAACCAACAATATGAAGGCCATAACACAATGCTTAGACTACGCGCAACTTCACTTCAATGCAATCCTCATTTATCTGTTATCAACGACGCCGGACAATTATCCAATGATGCTGGAATGATACTACCAATTGAATTTGCCAATCGGATCCACCTCAAAAACTTGATTCGTAATACGATTTTCTTTAATGATGAGCGAAAATTTGCCAAGATCTCTTTCGTAGATCTATTTGAATTTACGCTTATGCTCCGGATTGCCGGTTATTGCACTGACTCTGCGGCAAATACTTGGCGTCAGGATCCTGCTATTAGGACTGCTTTAGGTGAGTGTGGTGTGGCCTCTCCAGCTTCTATTTCACGTTTCATCGCAAGCCTGACTCAAGATAATCTGGTTGAAATCCAAAACCTGTTGCTGAAACTGGCTGATGTGGTCCTTAAAGATCCTTCACGCACTGAAATGATCCTTGATATCGACTCCACACACTCGGATACCTTCGGCCATCAAGAACACGCAACCTATAATGGTCATTATTCAGCTAATGGCTATCACCCTCTGCTGGTTTTTGATGATGCCACCGGGCTTTCACTAGGTGCGCAGTTGCGCCCGGGTAACGTCTATACCAGTAGCGATGCTGATACGTTCATCGCCCCGATCCTTGATCATCTTAAAGCCTTACGCCCTGATATGAACATCACAGTCCGCGGTGATTCAGGCTTTGCCAAGCCAGAGTTTTATGCAGCCTGTGCCAAGCGCAGTGTTAAATTTATTGTCCGGCTGAAGAAGAATAACCGCATTAACGAACTCACCACAACGGCAACTCAAGCCACTGAGATGACGACTGATTTTCAAAGTGAAGACCACGAACTGGACTATCAAGTTAAAACTTGGGCGGATAATTATCGCGTGATCGTGCATTCTGAAAGTAAGGCTGAGTCTTTTCTTTGGGACGATCATACTTGGTTGGTCACTAATGATACGAAGATTCCGTGTGAAACATTGATCACCCGCTATCGTCAACGCGGAAGAGTCGAAGATCTGATCAAAGAATTGAAAGCCGGTTTTGCTTTCGACAAGACTGACAGTCACTCGTTTACGATGAACGCTGCTAGGGCCTTGATCAGTGCTGTTGCTTACAACATCGTTCAACTATTCAAACTCATTTTGATACCTTTTGACGCACGAAAGACAATCGCAACCTTGCGCTTTGAATTGCTCCATGTTGCGGGTAAGGTCACGCATCACGCGCACCGAATCGTCCTACATTTAGCTTCAAGCCAAGTTTTTAGTGGCTTTATAGGCAATGTGTTGAACGATATTTTGCAAACGTGACCAAAGCAACTAAATGGTCGGGCCTGGCCGAAGTGTTGAAATACGTTCGGTCTATTTGGCGACGCCGACTCTGAATAAGTTGGCCAAAATCAAGGTGTATTGATTCGGCATGGCGAAGTTAGTGTCGCTATTGAGCCTATGGTTGTATTTCACAAACCTATGAATGAATCAGGATTATTATAGCGCCGATGTTGGAGTGTCGAGTGCTCATTTTCAAAAACATGAAAGCTTACATTATTGGAACGTTCTCACATAAAGTTCCAATAATCGAGGCGATAATATGGCGATTTACATGCTTTATCGCATTATTTGACGCATTATTTGACACTAAAAATGCATCATATTGTTAACCATGATATCTCGGTCAAACATTCGTACGTTTGGGAACAACGTAAGCTTGATGAAATTAGTTCAATTTCGTCTGGAGGGACCCCCAGACGTGATGTTGCTGAATACTGGAATGGCAATATTCCTTGGGTCACTACCGCAGAAGTTAATTATCAACTTATTGTGGATACCGCAGAAAAAATAACTTCAAATGGGATGGCGAGTTCTGCCGCAAAAATGATTCCTAAAGGTAGTATTGTGATGGCCATGTACGGTCAAGGTAAAACACGTGGACAGGTTGGCATCTTAGGGATGGATGCAGCAACTAACCAAGCAAATGCCAATATAACCGTACACAATTCATCATTAACCAAGATTGTGTATTACCAACTTGAGTCCAATTACTCTAGGATTCGTAGGTTGGCAAATGAAGGCGGTCAAGCCAATCTAAGCCTTGGAATCGTATCTAACCTGACTATCTCAATCACTCACGACGATGAAGCCGTGAAGATCGCCAAAGTTCTTGATGAGATATCTCAGACTGTCGCTCTTCATCAACGTAAGTATTTTTCCCTTCCACCTCCGAAATTACATTATTTCATTACCTATCGATTTTGAATTACAGTATGAGCGATGAACGGATTTCATCAATTAAATATTTCGGAGGCTATACAATGGAAACTACCATCACAAAGAGTTCACTCTTCTACCGCTATTTCAAAGAATGGTACGAACTTTACAAAGTTGGTGCGGTTCGCACTGTCACTTTGCAGAAATACGACATGACCTATCATCATCTGATTGCACTCGCACCGACACTTACGCTCAATCAGATCGACCGTAAAACTTACCAACAATTACTTAACCTTTTTGCCGACAACCATGAACGCCAGACCGTACTCGCCTTTCATCACCACCTGCGAAGTGCACTGTTAGATGCGTTCGATGAGGGTCTAATCAAAACCGATCCAACCCGCAAAATCGTCGTTAAAGGAATGGCCCCTGTGCCGAAAAAGGCAAAATACCTCAATCAGTTTGAACTACATGCAGTACTTTCAGATCTGGATCTTAGCGATACACCGAACTGGGACTGGTTCCTCCTTCTAGTTGCCAAAACTGGACTGCGCTTTGCTGAAGCGTTAGCCGTGACCCCAAAAGACTTTGACTTCACGCACCAATCACTGAATATCAAGCAAACTTGGAACTATAAATCAGCTAACGGTGGCTTTCAGCCAACTAAGAACTTCAGCTCAAAGCGTCGAATCCAAATCGACTGGCAGACAATTACCCAGTTCTCCCAGCTTGTCAAAGATCTGCCAGAGGATGAACCAATATTTGTTAATGGCAGAGTCTTCAACTCCACGGTCAACAACCAACTTCGCAAACACTGTGAGAATGTTGGCGTACCAGTAATCTCCATTCATGGGCTTCGCCATACCCATGCATCTCTACTCCTATTCGCTGGCGTAACGATTGCGAGTGTGGCCCGCAGACTCGGCCATTCCAACATGACGACGACTCAGCAAACTTATCTCCATATCATTCAAGAATTAGAAAGCCAAGATACCGACAAGGCAATGCGGTTCCTATCTGGGCTGATCTAATCTGTCGCTCATGTGCATCGTTAGTCTAAAATAGATCATTCTAGTGAAATAAATCCCCGATCGTTACCACTGCTACATGCAGAATAACGGTCGGGGATTTCGATAAAGCGCTGTATGTTTTGAAAGGCTAACTTCAGCAAGAAAAAGGCCTTTTCGACGTTTTCTAGACTGATTCTCACTTCAATGCGGAAAAGAATGCCAATAATCCGTCTTCGAAGTCAGCGGTTTCGAAGAATCCTAAGTTCTCTGACTCTTCAATCTTGTCAATACGATCCTTCAGCTTCGGGTTGTCATTCAGGCCAACGCCTGGCAAATAGCAATCATATGCTTCCATGATTGCATTCCCGTTGTAATTATTGTCAGCAGACCAGCGTCTGATCTT
The DNA here is from genome assembly GCF_020180945.1 of Lacticaseibacillus kribbianus. Lineage (GTDB taxonomy): Bacteria > Bacillota > Bacilli > Lactobacillales > Lactobacillaceae > Lacticaseibacillus > Lacticaseibacillus kribbianus. Next base: position 1,415,012 of record NZ_JAIPUL010000001.1, read on the forward strand.
CAATTCCTTCTTCTCCGTGCGGATGGTGCGGCGCGCGTGCTGAAGGGAATCTGTATCAAAGTGTTCAGTATAATCACCACTTTCGATCCCATCTAGGATATCTTCGATCTCTGACCGGTTATCATCATCCATCGGTGTGATATGATCTTCAACCGCATCACGGTTAGCCGGAATCGTATCGTCGATATAGGTGTTCAACAACTCAACCAGCTTGTCGTAGTCGATGATCTCGTGGTTGTAAAGATCAATTGCGACTTTGATATTGGTCAGGTCGATCTTCTTATCATCAGGGAGTAGTTCGTTGACATCGTTGAGCCGTGCCTGGAGCGCACTGAAGCGATCCTTGTCTTGAATAGCCAACCTGACTTTCTCACCAGTTGGTTTGCCTTTCTCATCGAAGTCATCGACTGCCGAGCCAAAAGCGTAGCCTTGCTGGACCAATCGCTGGACCTTCTGATTCACTTCGGCAGCGATGACAGCAAATTCAAGTTGTTCCTTCTCAGAACGCGGCGTCTGGCTGAAGTCATCCCCTGCGATTGCTTTCAAACGCGCGATTTTCGGTGCCAAGTCGTTGATCTGTGTCGCCATCTTAGGCGCCAGAATATCATCATCGAATAAGTCTTGTTGCTCAGAATCATCAGGCTGCTTCTTGGCGTCTTCGATCGTGTCGTTGCCACCTTTGGTATAGATAATCAATGCGTTGCGGACATTCTCCTCCATCAACTCGCCTTTACGGAAGAAGCGCACCTTCCCGTGCGGCTTCGCGTTCTTGTCGATGGTGCGGTTAGTCCGTGACATTGCCTGAATCAGCATACCTTCCTTAAGTAGTTTGTCTAAGTAGATCACGTTCACATACTTGGCATCAAACCCCGTCAAGAGTTGATCAGAAACGATCACCAGGTCCAGGCGTTGCGGCATCGTAGCCTCTTCGGCGGCGGTCAGCCGATGATTGTAGGGCTTCTTGTGGGCCAACCGCTTCGTGATATCGTTCAGGTAGTCGCGTTCCGGATTGCGGCTGTTGAGAAAATCTTGTGTGCCAAAGAAGGCAGTATAGTCTGTCATCGCTTTCTTCAAGGCGGCCTGCAAATCTGAACTACCGACACCATTCGCCTCATCACGCGAATAGGTCATCGCCACCCGCAGCTCTGGTGCCATCTCTCGAAACAGGTTGTAGTAGGCCACCACTGCCTGTTTGCCAGAAGCCGCAAAGATCCCATGGAACTGATTGGGCTGGCGAACCCCCATCTCAATCGGACCAGAATGGTCGTCAGCCCAATGATTGAGAATATCTTGAACCACTTCCTGCCGATAAGGAAGCGACGTGTAGACCTCCCGCTCAAGTTCCTCTTCCGTCCATTCAGTGTTGGCGTCAGCTTCCACATCCACCGTACTATAGGTCACATCGAAGCCCAACACGTTGCCATCGCCGATCGCGTCCTTGATGGTATATCGGTGTAGGCGTTTGCCGAAAACGTCATAAGTAGAAATTGCGCGCGACGTGGTCACATCATTGACTTCATCGCTATAGAAATTCGGCGTGCCTGTAAAGCCAAACCATGTGGTCTTAGGAAAAGCCGCCTTGATTCGCTTCACGGTATCGCCGCTGGCCGAACGATGCGCCTCATCCATCAGAATGACATTGCGCTCATCGGAGGTCAGGCCTGCTTTTACCGCTTTATCCAAACCTTGTACCGTGATCAGGAAAATGTGTGAGGCTGCCTTTCTATGTTTGAGTGCCTTCTTGAGTTCATGTCCCTTCACCACCTGAATCCGATCTTCAAACGTCTTATAAGCATACGACTTGAAGTTCTCGAAGGTCTGGTTAATCAGATCGACGCGATCGACAATGAACAAGACGTTGCGCACACGCGGCATCGCTGCCAATAACTGCGCAACTTTGAAAGAAGTGACCGTTTTACCGGAGCCAGTGGTATGCCACACATACCCGCCTTCTTTTTCAATCAAGCCGTTGGCATCCATTGTACGCATCCGATCCAGGATCGCGCGCGTTGCTTGAATCTGATAAGAGCGCATGACCATCAAGTTGTCATTAGATTCATCAGGGATCATGTTGACGGTGACCAGCCGATGTAGCGCTGGAATCCCCATTACCTGGTGAATGAAGGTCATGGTATCCGTAACGTCCTTGCCGTTGTCGTCGCGCCAACCAAAGCAAAAGTCCTTATTATAATCCTCAGTGCTTCGTGGTCGTGCCAAGTAGTGAGCTGAATGTTGTGACAAGATGAACTGCACCTGCACAAATGAGAACAGGCCAGTGTACATCCCGTCGCCATCATACTTCTGCAGCTGTTCGAAGGCGTTCCACTGATTCTGAAGGGATTCGTCCTTCTCCTCAATGTGTGCCACAGGCAACCCATTGATCAATAGCATCACGTCGATGCGGCGTTTCTTGCTGAGGGTATATGGCAAGTCAGTGAAGGTGATCTGGTTAACGATCTCATAACGTGAGCGGCCACCGGCCACTTCATCTCCGTAGAAGATTTCAATTTCTAACTTGGTGCCATCTTCACGTAACAACGGCACCGTACCGACTCCGCCGGAACCGGCTAACATCAACTGCGCGTCATACGGTGTCTTGTTCTTGGCAACTTCCTGCTTAATCAGTGCAAATTCGCCGTCTGTGAGTTCCTTGCCATCCAGTTTTCTTGCATTATTCTGATTTAGAATCTCTCGCCAATGGTCATACAGGTGCGGCGCCGTCACACCGGAAAGGTCTTTGCGATAAGTCCACCCCTCATTCTTTAGCTTCTCGATCACGGCATCTTCAAATTTATTTTCTGCCATACATGCTCCCCCTCCTGTTTCGTTGAGATGTGTTCGCCGTACTGAAAAAGTCGAACTATACAAACAGTTTCTGCAGAAGGACTTTCTTCAGTTGTTTGAGGTCTTCGAGCTTACGTTGATGAAGAACGAGCGTTTTATCTAAGTTCGAAAGTAACCTTCTGATCATAGTTTGTTCTTCAGATCTTGGAATGGTTATTGGCATCTTTTGGAGAACCTCGCCATTTAACTTTGCACGTCCGCCACCAACCAGCCAGCGAGAAATATCCATAGAAGAGATTCTGTAGGCTAAAAATTTTGTATCAAGTTGGGCGGTTATCCCTTGGACGACATGCGCGTGGTTATTGACCCATGAGCGACCTTCAATAATCTGAACTGGATAGTTTATTAGGTCGTTTGCGCCGTCCTCAGCAATTAGCACATAAGTTCCTTCATGTGTATAACCCTCAATATGATCCTGAATACCATTAGCGCCGTAGTATGGAGTTTCCCCAGGAACCCTATCACTTGCTGTGACAGGTATCCGCTGCGAATCCCAAAAAGTTGCAACGTCTGAGAGCTTACGCTGTTCCCAATCGTTAGTGTATCCATTGAATCGAAAATCAGGGACTGGTTTCTTGTCAGAAGCGAACATTCTTTTCAATAATTCTTTTTTTACTGCCTGTAAGTTTTCATACTTACGTTGATGAAGAACGAGCGTTTTATCTAAGTTCGAAAGTAACCTTCTGATCATAGTTTGTTCTTCAGATCTTGGAATGGTTATTGGCATCTTTTGGAGAACCTCGCCATTTAACTTTGCACGTCCGCCACCAACCAGCCAGCGAGAAATATCCATAGAAGAGATTCTGTAGGCTAAAAATTTTGTATCAAGTTGGGCGGTTATCCCTTGGACGACATGCGCGTGGTTATTGACCCATGAGCGACCTTCAATAATCTGAACTGGATAGTTTATTAGGTCGTTTGCGCCGTCCTCAGCAATTAGCACATAAGTTCCTTCATGTGTATAACCCTCAATATGATCCTGAATACCATTAGCGCCGTAGTATGGAGTTTCCCCAGGAACCCTATCACTTGCTGTGACAGGTATCCGCTGCGAATCCCAAAAAGTTGCAACGTCTGAGAGCTTACGCTGTTCCCAATCGTCAGTGAATCCTTTGAAACGAATGGTCGGAATGAGCCTCTGTTTTCCTCGATCTTTACTCATAGTCTAGAACTCCCTTCAGGTCATCGAGGAGCTTCTGATCAGCCGAATCGGTTACTACCAAATCTGCCATCATTTCCTTCAATTCGGTGTTAAGCTTGGCTTCTTCTTCTGAAATAGACTTCATGTCAGCAAGCAGTGCCGCCGTATCAATTGGTGCCTCTTCTTCAAAAGTATCCACATATCGCGGAATGTTTAAGTTGTAGTCGTTTTCTTGGATTTCAGCTAACGGAGCAAGGTGCGCATATTTATCAACATCCTTGCGCGTCAAATAGGTTTCAACGATCTTGTTGATATCCTCTTCACGCAATCGATTACTGTTTTTTTGCTTCTCAAAGCCCTTGGACGCATCGATAATCATCACATCGTCTGATGAACGGTTCTTCTCTAACATCATGATGATTGTTGGAATACTGGTATTGGTAAAAATCTTCTCTGGCAGCCCAATAATCCCAGCAATATTGTGATTGTCTAACAGTGCTTGCCGAATTTTTCCTTCCGCGGCCCCTCGGAACAAAACGCCGTGTGGTAACACAATCGCCATACGACCATCAGCTTTCAAGTGATAAAGGCTGTGTAACAAGAAGGCATAATCCGCCTTAGTCTTCGGCGCCACACCGAACTTGAACCGAGGGTCGTCCTCTCGGTTTTGATTGTCCCAGTGTTGCGAATACGGTGGGTTGGCCATTACGGCATCAAACATCCGCGGGTTATCCACCCCTTCAATAACGCCATCCGGCCAGTCGTTGTTCAGCGTATCCGCGTTGCGCAAGTTGATATCATTATATTCAACGCCATGCATCATCAAGTTCATGCGGGCAAGGTTGAAGGTCGTCGTGATCAGCTCTTGTCCGTAATACTTGATCGCACCACGCACCCCGGCGTTACGCATATATGACGCCGTGGTCAGAAGCAACGAGCCGGACCCCAGTGCAGGGTCATAGAGACTGTATTCCTCAACATTTTCACGGCCAGCGGTCAGAATACGCGCCATGATATCTGAAACTTGGTGCGGCGTATAGAACTCCCCGGCCTTTGCACCGGAGTTTGCGGCAAACATTCCAATCAAATACTCATAGAGATCGCCGAGCACATCCGCGTTGTCGTCCAGTTCGATCTTATCCATCAACTCGATCCAACTAATCATCGTTGTCGTCCGCGTCTGTGCATTTGCGCCAAGCCGCGAAGACGTCAAATCCATGTCGGCAAAAATCCCAGCGAAATCATGCTTAGCGTCCGAACTTACCCCTTGGTCAAAATGAAGCAAGGCGTCTGCCACCATGGTCACATTGAACTTATCTTCATCGATGGCCGTCTTCCAGTCATCAAACATATCACCAGGCTGAATCACATACCCCAGATTGCGTTGCATAAACTCGGCAGCCTTGCCCGCATCTTCTGCCCATACATTCGCCCAGGTCTCACCACGGAGCACGCTTGTTAGCCACTTCTCTGCTTTCTCAGATAAGAACTTGTAAAACATCACACCGAAGACATAGTTCTGATACTGTGACGGCTCAATCTTACCCCGAGTGTCATTCAAGGTTTTCCAGATCAGTGCTTCTCTTTCGTGCGTTAACGCCATCGTGTTACCCCCTATTTGTTGGCTCAAGAGTGATTATCTGAGCATTTGTTCTCATCCTGATTATACAGAGAATTCGGTGGAGTTTCAGGGTAAGTTTCCAATATAGGATGCTTTCTGGACAAATAGTAACCGCATAAAGAATACATAGCTCTTTGTCAAATAGGCTGACACCTATCATTTATCATGAGATAATGGAACAGTTTCTCACCCTACATCATCTTGTAGAACACTTGCCACATCATTGTGATGACATATTTTCAATTGCTGGTAAATCTGATATTGTCCAGATCAAGATGGATACCCCAATATCAACATACTAACAACACTGTCCACCATGGCGACATCAACCTTCCAGAAAGGACATACGCCAACTGGATTATCGCGGCTAGGAGCGTAGGCTTGATTCACCGGCATCTGCTGGAGCAGATTAGGTACTGCACCCGTCTGGAACATCAGACCCGATTCCGCTACTATTAGCGTGCAGCGATTCACCAGTTACACAGACCCTCCCAAAAATCATCGGCTTAGTCAAAAAAATCCCTGCCTGATTAGGCTTTTACAGCCCAAACTTGGCGGGGATTTTGGCGGGGAACGTAATAATTTCCCCGCCAATCGTATCCTTTGCATCTCCCGAAAACGCCGTTAAATCAACATTCCGGACTCAATTAACATGTACCTTTTATTCCCATTCAACCGTTGCCGGCGGCTTGGACGTGATGTCGTAAACCACGCGGTTGATGTGCCCGACCTCGTTGACGATGCGGGCGGAGATCTTCTGCAGGACTTCCCAGTCGATGCGGGCGAAGTCGGCGGTCATGCCGTCGATGCTGGTGATGGCGCGGATTGCGATGGTGTAGTCGTAGGTGCGGCCGTCGCCCATCACGCCGACGCTGCGGAAGCCCGGCAGAACGGTGAAGTACTGCCAGATGCTTTCGTCCAGGCCCGCCTTTTTGATCTCATCGCGCAGGACCCAGTCGGATTCGCGGACGATCTCGAGCTTGTCTTCTGTGACCTCACCGAGGACGCGGATGCCGAGGCCCGGGCCCGGGAACGGCTGGCGCCACACGAGTTCGTGCGGGATGCCCAGGCGTTCGCCGAGCTCGCGCGCCTCGTCCTTGAACAGCTTGTTCAAAGGCTCGATCAGCTTGAAACGTAGGTCGTCCGGCAGACCGCCGACGTTGTGGTGGGACTTGATGGTCTGGGCGGTGTCGGTACCGGACTCGACCACGTCGGTGTAGAGCGTGCCCTGGGCGAGGTACTCGATGCCGTCGAGCTTGCGGGCCTCTTCGTTGAAGACTTCGATGAAGTCGCGGCCGATGATCTTGCGCTTTTGCTCAGGGTCGGTCACACCCTTCAGGTCGCCGAGGAAGCGGTCGGCGGCGTCGACCTTGACGATGTTGACGCCGAGGTCGCGGGACAGCGCGGCCATCACCTGGTCGGCCTCGTTCTTGCGCAGCAGGCCGTGGTCGACGAAGACGGCGGTGAGCTGGGAGCCGATGGCCTTGTTCAGCAGCGCTGCAACGACGGAGGAGTCCACGCCACCGGAGAGGCCGAGCAGGACCTTTTTGTCCCCGACTTCCTTGCGAATCGCGGTGATCTGCTGCTCGATGAAGTCGCCCATGTTCCAGTTGGCGGTCGCGTGGCAGACATCGAAGGCAAAATGGTGCAGAATTTCGTGGCCGTAGCGGGTGTGCTGAACCTCGGCGTGGAACTGGATGCCGTAGAACTTCCGCGCGTCGTCGTCCATCGCGGAAATCGGGCAGTTGTCGGAGGTGGCGGTGACGCGGAAGCCCTCCGGCACGGCGCGCACGAGGTCGCCGTGGCTCATCCACACGGTTTGCTCAGCCGGCAGGTCCTGGAACAGCTTGGCGGAGTCGTCGGTGACCTTGATGTCGACCTTGCCGTACTCGCGGTTCTTGGCGGACTCGACGCGGCCGCCGAGTCGCTCGGCCATCAGCTGCATGCCGTAGCACACGCCCAGAATCGGGATGCCCAGCTCGAAGATCTCGGGGTCGACGTCCAGCGCCCCTTCATCGTACACGGAGTTCGGTCCGCCGGAGAAAATGATCCCCTTGGGCGCAATCTCGCGCACCTCTTGAGCGGAAATAGTGTGCGGCTTGAGCTCGGAGTAGATGCCGAACTCACGAATGCGCCGCGTGATCAATTGGTTGTACTGACTGCCGTAATCGAGAACGATGATCTGATCATAGTCCTGGGTCGTCTTAGCCACGTTTTGCCACGCTCCTCTTTTGAATTACATCAATGATACTGAAAACTTGCAGTAAGGTCAATGGTAGAGGGCGGAGCCGAGCGAACTTAGCGGTTTTAGGGCCGGGCTCCGGCGGGGACTGGCCACGACTTCCGGCTACGGGCCAAGGCGGCGGAACGCGTGGGGCTCTCTGGAGCCGAAGTGCGGTCTCCAGAACCGCCCTTGCTGTAAATCGGCAAAGCCCGCCGATTAACAGCAATTTCACGCTGGCTCGCCTTGGCCCTCCGCCTCCAGTCGTGACCGGTCCGCGCCTCCGCCCTACATAGCGGATACCTGATCATTCGATGTACCGATCGCCTCCACCGTATCACCGAGAAGTTTCGCGTCTCTGATATCTTGCACGACGCATCATTCCCGCTCAGCTCGACTCGAACCCGGATTCAGTGTCTGGCACCACGATGAATCCTCATCCTCAACTTGTTAAGCTTTGCTCAAGCCCCGCCCCCTTTCGTGCGCCCCGCACACACCGGGCTTATACTAGAATCAACAAGTCACGTGGGCCGCGCTTGGCCCGACAGTTAGGAGGCGCCTCATGTTCTTACCTTTCACGATTACCGGCATCCTGGTTCTCGGCCTGGCCGTGTTCGGCCTGGCGACGCACCGCGGGCGGCTGGCCAAGGTCGCCCTGGCCGTCGGCATGCTGGCGATGATTGCGCCGCTGTTCATCTTCTTCATCATTCCCTGCTAGACCATCAGGCACGCCGCTTCTCCGGCGTGCTTTTTGCTTGCCTGCCATGCAAAAACGCCCACCGCTATCGTCTGCGGTGGGCGTTCGTGGCTACTTGGCCGGTGCGTACTTGGCCACGAAGGCGGCGTAATCGTCGATCACCTGACCGAGGTAGCCCTTGGCCCAGTGCTGGATGGCGGCGTCGAAGTCGTGGTTCATGTAACCGGCCGCGATTGCGGCGGTCGGGCTTTGCGCGTGCGCCATCGCCAGCAGGTAGCCGGTGATGCGGCAGTACGCGGTGAACTGCGGCCAGGTCAGTGCGGCGACGTCGATGGACTCCTTCATGTCGCGGAACTGGCGGACGTAGTAGCTCTTGTCGCCTTGGCTGAACCAGCCGAGGAACGGATCGGAGGCTTTTTGCAAAATCTGCTGGGCGGCGATGATGCGCTGGCCCTCGCTGACCTCGCGCGCGAGGTCCACCTGCACCGGGGCGGTCAGCTCGCGGCGCCGCGGCAGCGCCTCTTTGACCTGCAGCACGAGGTGGGAGCCGCCGAGGCCGGTCAAAAGCACGAGGTAGCAGGACGTCCCGAAGCTGCCGATGCCGACGCTGTGGCGGATGATGTCGGTGGTGTGGTACTGGCTGAGCAGCAGCGCGACGTCCGCGCGCGTGGTCTGCTGGTAGGCGATCATGCCCTTCATCAGCGCAATTTCGGTGCCGGGGTCGACGCGCGCCGAGCGCGGCGGCGCGACCTTGAAGCGCAGCTGGCCGTTTTGGACGGTCGTGTACTTGGCGACGACGGACTCGTTGTCGCGGTTCTGCGCGCGGTCGCTGATGGCCGCCACGAAGTCCAGGTCCGCCGACTCCGGCAGGGCCGCGGCGAGGTCGCGTACGGCGCTTGAGGTGTAAAAACGCGTCAGCGCGCCCTTTTTGAAGGCGTTTTTGAGCGTCTTGCGGTAGGTCTTGGCCACCTTGGCGGCCAGGTGATCCAGGTCGTTTTCCTCGTAGTGGTTCTGGGCGCCGAGCAGGTAAACCGAGGTGAGCAGCCGCTTGACGTCGAACTCGAACGGGTTGGGCGCGGCCTCGTCGAAGTCGTTGAGATCGAACAGCAGGTTGCGCTCGGGCGAGGCGTAGAAGCCGAAGTTCTGCAGGTGCGCGTCGCCGTCGCCCAGCACGCGGATGTCCGACTTGACCTCGTGGCTGAGGTCGTACGCCATCAGCTCGGCCGTGCCGCGGAAAAACGCCGCGGGGCTCTGCGCCATGCGCTGGTGGCGCTTGGGCAACAGCGCGGGAATCAGCTGGGCCTCAATCGCGTCGATGAACGCGACCGGGTCGCGCTGAATCACCGGCCGCCGCCCGAGCGCGGCCAGCGGCACCTGCTCGCGCAGGGCCCGGCCGCGCTCGCGCAGCGCCTCAACGCTGGCAATCCCCTTTTCGCCCCGCAACCGGGTCAGCTCCTGCAACATCTCACTGCGCATCGTCCTGCCTCCTATCTATCTCGCTAACTTCACGCTACCGCAGCGAGGCGGGCGGTGCAAGCGAAAAAGCATCGCAGCCCGGGCTCCGTTGTCAACGCGTCAAGACTGAAGGCGCCGGGCCGAGGCAGAGCCGGAAGCGCCATGCCGGCCGGTCCGGAGCCCGAACGCCTCGCGCCGCTCTGGCCGTCGGGCTCCGAAGTGCAAAAAAGATGAGTCTCGGCTTTACTGCCAAGCGGCAATATTCTTCTCGGCAAACTGTCTGAAGGTTTGTGGCTGTTTGCCCATGACTTGTTCAAAGGTCGCCGTGGTCTGCTTGGCAGTCCCCATGCGCGTCATCATGTAAAGCATCCCCATCACCTTGGAGTATTCGGGATCTAATCCGCGCACATTAATCCAATACTGCTTGGCTAAGCGTGGCGCGGGATCTGCGTACGTAATCGTGCGGCCAAGCACATCACTGAGAATACCTGCCACTTGAACGTAATTCAGCGCCTCTGCCCCAGTGATCGCATAGGCCTGATTGGTGTGCTTTTCTGGATGCATCAACACGGTAGAGGTCAGCTCCCCGACATCTTCTGCATCAATGAAGCTGGTCAGTGCTTGTTTGACTGGCACCACGATGCGATTGAAATACTTGATCTCAAAAGCGTGCACCCCGCTGAGATTTTGCATGAAGAAACTGGGCCGAATATGACAATACGGCAATCCGGCTTGTTCGATATACTTTTCAATTTTATGATGCGGTGGTATTGGGTTATGCTCGATGCCGATCAACGAGAGAAAACTGACCAGCTTAATATGGCCGCCTGCCGCCATCGCTTCGATAAACGGTTGTAAGTCTTCTGGCTTGCCCATATATGGCGGTCGCATTAAAAACACGCGGTCGACACCTTGAAGCGCCGCATCAAAGCTGCTGGGATCACTAAAATCAAAGGCCACGCAGTCAACTTGTTGGCCGAATTGCCCACGCAATTTCTCAACGCTGCGGCCGGCAACTCTGATATCGGCGCCATGCTGCAACGCATACTTGGCCACATACTGACCCACATTGCCTGATGCCCCAGTGATCAAAATCTTACTCATCGCGTTTTGCCTCCAATAGCACTTGATTGGCCAGCGCCAAGCTGTGGATGAGCTGGTCGAATTGCGCATCGCCGAGTTTCGCTTTGATCAACTGCACCGATTGATAATATTGCTGGTACGTCGTCGCCACTAGGGCTCTCGCCTGGTCAGTTGGAACCAAGTATTTTTGCCGCCGATCGGTTTTTGATGGGACTTTTTGCAAATAACCTTGTTTCACCAACGCCGTCGCCATGTTCGTGGCCATGGCCTTGGTGACTTGGAAATAGTCCGCCACTGCCATCGGCGTCGCTTGCGCATCTTTTTGGCATAAGTAGATCAACATGCCCATTTCACTCGAGCGGATCGGTAAATCAACTTTTGCATTAACGTTCAGGCGACAAAACAATGAGATCTGTTCTGAAGCACTAGCTATTTCATCCAAATCGGGTGCCCCCCTTTTTAGTATATCTAATGTCTAGTTTAGTATAGTACATCAGATATACGACTGCAAACAAAAGCCGTGGTCAGCAGCGACCACGGCTTTCCATGCAGATCCTCGAAGAACACGATCGTCAAACTCAGCCAGAAACCTGCCATCAGAGTGTCAATTCGTCGGCGGATCAAAAAAGGCCGGGTTTCCCCGGCCAAGGCCTTGATGGCGGATTAGGCTTTGTTGACGTTGACCGCCTGTGGGCCGCGGTCGCTTTGCTCAACTTCGAACGTTACGGCCTGACCTTCGTCAAGCGTCTTGTAGCCGTCGCCTTGGATGGCAGAGAAGTGAACGAAGACATCAGACCCGTCCTCGCGGGTGATGAAGCCGTAACCTTTTTCTGCGTTGAACCATTTAACTGTGCCGTGTTCCATGAGTGAACTTCCTCCTTGCGCCAAGCGCGAATTGATAATTGCAGCCCTTGATGGCGCGGCCATGTTGAAACTGCCCCGACCGCGCCCATCAAAAAGCACTCCTGAATTCTAACACCATCGGCAAATCCCTTCAAGTTTGGGGCCTTCGTATCAAATTTTTAATATTTGGCGTGCGGTTTCGGCCCAATTCCAGATACTATGTGTCCATGTGCGGCGCGAGCGGCAGAATGGTGGCGTTTTTATTTTTGATTGGTGAGTGCTAGCATTTCCCCGCCAAATCAGCTACGATTAAAGCAATCAAGGGGGGCTCGTCATGAAGAGAATCGCAATCCTACTCGCCAGTCTGTTCGTTCTGGTGGGCTGTTCCGCCAGGGTGTTCGACCAAAAGGCGCAGATGAAAGACGCCACGCAGACCATCCTGACGCAGGTCGCCACGGAGAACAAGGCGCTCGACACGATGACGGACACCGCCACGGCATTCCCCTCCACCTTCCAAAAGGCGTACGCGGCCAACCCGGCCCGCGACTTCAAGAGCACCGGCAGCGTCGCCAAGCTGATCGCCAAGCGCGAGGCCGCGTACCAGAAGCTCGAGACGGCGCAAAAGGCCATCGAGGACGCGACCACGGTGCTGATCAAGGCCCGCACGCAGACCAACGCGAACCTGCCCGCGGCGGCCTTGACCGACGCGCTGAACGGGCTGAAGCTGGCCAAGCTCGACCACAAGACCTACGATGCCTACTACAAGGAGCTGGCCGAGGCGGAAAGCGTGTTTTTCAAGGATGTGTCGGAGGCCGACAGCCAAGACGACATCGACACGGCGCTGACGCGGCTCAACCAGTTCGACAGCACCCTGGCGCAGCAGGCCGAAATCGTCACGGCCAACCTGCAGACGGTGACGGTGCAGGCCCAGGCGCTGGCCAAGGCCATCGCCAAGATGGACTGACGCCACCGACCAACCAGCGCCCCGCTGACACGCGGCGCGTTCGGCCCGGTTGCCACCCGCGCCCAAACATTGAATTCACCACCGCCCCACGCTTGAATGCGCGGGGCTTTTTTGTTAGAGTTAGCAGCGTTTACATTCCGATTAATACTGGAGATTAACGAATGACTACATCCACCTTTCAAGCCCGCCTCGACCGCATCGGGCTGCCCCACCAGATTGTGTGGGGCTTTGTCGGCCTGTTCTTCTTTATCCTCGGCACCTCGATTGAGCAGAGCTGGTTTTCCACCTACCTGATCCACCAAGGCTTCGCCGCGTCCTTCGTCAGCACCGTCTTCACCTGCTACGGGCTGGTGGTCACCGTCGCCGCGTGCCTGAGCGGCGTCGGGACGCGGATGCTCGGCGTGCGCGGCATGATGTGGCTGGGCACCGCGACCTCGCTGGCTGCGACCGTGCCGCTTTTGCTGTGGGCGCTGCCCGCGCACAGCGCCTGGGGGCTGCTCGTGCTCTACGCGCTGCGCGGGGCGGCCTACCCGCTGTTCGCCTACTCCTTCCTGGTGTGGGTCAACTACCGCGCGGCCAAGGCGACGCTCGGCCAGGCGGTGTCTTGGTTCTGGATCTTTTTTGCCCTCGGCTTCGTCATCGTCGGGCCGCTGGTCGCCAACGCCCTGATGCCGCGCATCGGTGAGGTGAACGTGATCTGGAGCGGCCTGCTGTTCGTGCTGCTGGGCGCGGCGCTCGCGCTGCTGATCAACCGCGACCGCCTGGCCAAAAACGCGCCGGACACCAACCTGCTGGAGGTGCTGTGGCAGCAGCTGCGCACCATCGCTGGCAACTGGCGCCTCGGCGTCGGTGTCCTGGTCAAGGGCACCAACGACATCGGCAAGTTCGGCTTCGTCATCGTGGTGCCCGTGTACCTCGCGCACTACGGGTTTTCCCTCAGCGAGTGGCTGATCGCGTGGAGCGTGGCCAACGCCGTCAACATCCCCCTGGACTACCTGTTCGGCTGGATCGGCGACCGCATCGGCTGGCGCAAAACGGTCGTGGCCTTCTCCGGCACCTTCTGCGCGCTGAGCGCGTTCAGCCTGCTCCTGCTGCCGCCGCTGCTGGGCCACAACCAACTGGCCCTGTACCTGCCCCTTTTGGCCTACGCGGTCGGCATGGCCGGCTTCTGCCCGCTGTCGGCAATCATCCCCAGCCTCCTGCCCCACGACCTGGAAACCGGCGTGACGGCGCTAAACCTGGGCTCCGGTCTCAGCAACCTGCTGGGCCCGGCCATCGTCTCGCTGTTCATCGGCATCAGCGCCCAGGCGGTGCTTTTGGTCATCGGCGTGGTCTTCGCCGCGGCGAGCGTGGCGGCCACCGTGCTGAAGCTGCCGGGAGAAGCCTGAACCAGACTGATGCGTGATGCGAACAGCCCCGTGCCGAATTGGCACGGGGCTGTTGTGTTAGTGCCAAGGTGCCGCCACACTCCGCTCTGGTCATCGTCGAGCTCCGAACTGCAACGCGGGAGCGGCTTGCTACGCGAGGTCGTCCCGCTAAGCCCGCGGTTCTCCGCTCTGGTCATCGCCGTGCTCCGCTCTGGGTAACAAAAAGGCCCTCAACCATCTCGGTTGAGGGCCATGCGATGCGGGCAAGAAGACTCGAACTTCCACGGGCGCAATGCCCACAAGATCCTTAATCTTGCGCGTCTACCAGTTCCGCCATGCCCGCATGTGTCATAAGCACAAGAAATAGTATATTAGGTACGCGGACTAATGTCAACGCCTTTCGTAATAATTCTCCCGACATAATCGACATCCCCGGGCAGGAGGCTCGGACTGCCACGCGACACTCCGCCGAATAATTCCGTCACGTTCGCCACTCGCCAAACCCGGCCCGGTCTGCTACAATTTTGGCAAACACGGAGGTGCCGCATGACACACAAGAATTCATCCTACATGATCAGCGTGCTCGGCGTGTTCGGCGCGCTGATCATCCTGCAGGCCTACATTCCGATGATCGGCTACATCCGCATCTTTCCGATGTGGCCGGCCATCTCCACCATCCACCTCACCGTGATCCTCGGCGGCGTGCTGCTCGGCGTGCGCGGCGGCGCGGGGCTCGGGCTTCTGTGGGGCGCCATCAGCCTGATTAAGGCCTACACCGGCGCGACGGACCCGATGACCCTGCTGCTGTTTCAAAACCCGGTGATCGCGATTCTGCCGCGCGTGGCGGTCGGCGTCGTCGCCGCTCTGGTCTTCGCCGCGTTCACCCGCCGCTTCCAGACGCGGCGCGGGGCGCTGATCGGCATGAGCCTCGCCGGCATCTGCGGGGCGCTGACCAACACGCTGCTCGTGATCGGCTTCACCTGGCTGTTTTTCGCCAGCCGGGCCACCGCGGTGGTGCCGGGCGCCAACGCCCAGAACCTCGGGTGGCTGCTGATCATCGCATTCGCCATCAACGCGGTGGCCGAGTCGGCGATGGCCGCGGTGGTCACGCCGATTCTCGGGTCCGTGCTGGGCGACGTCAAGCGCCGTCGCCGGCGCTAGGAGGCTGTCATGATTCGAACTGCTACCGTTGAGGACGCCCCGGCCGTGGCCAACGCCTACTTGGCGCTGACCCGGGAGATGGCGCTGATTTCGCCGCTCACGCTGCGGCCGCTGCGCGAGCCGGACGTCGCGATGTTTCGCGACTACATCCAAGATCCCGCCAGCGCGGTCCTCGTCGCCGTGGAAAACGGCACGCTGCTCGGCTTCGCGCTGGTGGTCACAGCGTCCACGGGTGTGGAGGCCGAGGCCGTCGCCCACCGCTTCGCCTACGTCCCGGCGCTGTATGTCGCGCCCGCGGCCCGGCGCGGCGGCGTCGGCCGCGCGCTGGTCGACGCCGTGACCGCGTGGCAGACCGCCCACGACCTGGAGTTCCTCCAGCTGGACGTGCTCGGCGACAACCTGGCCGCCCGCCAGTTCTACGCGAGCCTGGGCTTCACCACCGCCAACCTGACGCTGCGCCGGCTGCCGTAGCCGCGTCCGCAGCGCCCCGCCAAGCCAAGCCAGCACCGACGCACACACACAAATCAGGCGTCCGGCTCGGATTTTCCACTACGGAAATCCGGGCCGGACGCCTTGTTTTATTAAGTAAACTACTTGCCGTTCGTCGCCACCAGCCGCAGCCG
The DNA here is from genome assembly GCF_020180945.1 of Lacticaseibacillus kribbianus. Classification (GTDB taxonomy): domain Bacteria; phylum Bacillota; class Bacilli; order Lactobacillales; family Lactobacillaceae; genus Lacticaseibacillus; species Lacticaseibacillus kribbianus. Next base: position 1,431,032 of record NZ_JAIPUL010000001.1, read on the forward strand.
CTGACCGCACTTGCCGCAGCGCAGGCGCCGCAGGTCGATGCGCCGCTTGCGCGGGTATGGCGTGCCGCACCCCGTGCAGACGTACAGGTAGCGCGGCGGCGCGGGCGGCGTCAGCTGCGGCGTGAACCGCAGCCCGCCGACCTGCTGCAGAAGCGCCCGAAAGTCCGCGTCGCGGTGGCGAAACCCGCGGTGGAGCTGGTGCAGGTGGTAGTGGCACAGTTCGTGCTTGATGATGCCCAGGCGCACCGCCTCGTCCCCCGCTTCGAAGACCTTGGGGTTGAACTCGAGGTTCTCGGTCGCCAAAAGCATTCGCCCGCCGGTGGTGCGCAGCCGGTTGTTGAAGCTCGCGCGGTTGGTGAACGGCCGGTGGAACCACTCCGTCGACACCGCCGCCACCAGCGCTTGCAAATCTTGATTCGTCATGTTTGCTCCTATTCTGGCAATGGCCCGCCGATCAACCTGCCCAATCGTGCGAGGAATCCACATCACAGCCCCCACCGCAATGACCGCGTAACCACTGGGCAACCGCCATGTAGGGCGGAGGCGCGCACAGGACACTGCTGGAGGCGGAGGGCCGGGGCGAGCCAGCGTGAAATTGCTGTTAATCGGCGGGCTTTGCCGATTTACAGCAAGGGCGGGTCCTGAGACCGCACTTTGGGCTCAGGAGAGCCCCACGCGTTCCGCCGCCCCGGCCCGGAGCCGGAAGCAGTGCCCTGTTAGCGCCGGAGCCCGGTGTCCTACACGCGCCCCGCTCCGCTCTGGAACGCAAAAAACGGCCGCTCCCGGTCGTTTTTTGGCAGGCGTCTAGCCGAAGTACTGGAGCAGGTCGGCCTGGGTCAGCTTGGCCTTGGCCGCGCGGTCGTAGTCGGCGACGATGCGGCCGGCGTCCAGCACGATCAGGCGGTTGCCGTATTTCAGCGCGTCCTCCAGCTGGTGGGTGATCATCAGGCAGGTCAGCTTCTCGCGCGCGACGATCTGCTCCGTCAGCGCCATGATTGAGGCGCTGGTGTGCGGGTCAAGCGCCGCGGTGTGCTCGTCCAAAAGCAGGAGCTCGGGCTGGCGCATGGTGGCCATCAGGAGGCTCAGCGCCTGGCGCTGGCCGCCCGACAGCTGCTCGGTCGGCTTGTCCAGCGCCTTGTCGAGGCCGTTGCCGGTCTGGGCCGCCAGCTTCTGGAACTCGGGCAGCTGCTGGCGCAGCTTGCGCGAGCCCAGCGTCAGGCGCTGCCCGCGGCGGGTCGCCAGGGCGAGGTTTTCGGCGACGCTCATGCGCGGCGCGGTGCCCATCTTCGGGTCCTGGAACACGCGGGCGATCAGGCGGGCGCGTTTTTCCGGGGCCATGCGGGAAATCTCGGTGCCGGCCAGCGTGATGGTGCCGCCGGCCAGCGGCTTGTCGCCGGTGATCGCGTTGAACAGCGTGGACTTGCCGGCGCCGTTGTTGCCGAGCACGGTGACGAAATCGCCGGGCGCGACGTCAAGCGAGATGTCGGTCAGAAGCGGCCGCACTTCTTCGCCGACCGCGACGTTGACCTGCACGTGACTCAGTTGCAGCTGCACATCAGCCATTGTTGGTCACCCCATTCCTCAGCACCCGGCGAATGCGCAGGCGCGACTCGACTTGCGGCACGGCGATGGCGATGGCCAAAACCACCGCGGAGATCACCTTCAGGTCGTCCGGGGCGAACCCGAGCTTCAGCACAATCAGCAGCACGAAGCGGTACAGCACGCTGCCGAGCACCGTGGCGATCAGGCGCTGGCTCAGGCTGAGCTGGCCGAACACCACCTCGCCGATGATGATTGCGGCCAGGCCGATGACGATGACGCCGATGCCCATGTTCACGTCCGCGTAGCCGTTGTTTTGGGCGATCAGGCCGCCGGACAGGCCGATCAGCCCGTTGCCGAGCATCAGCCCGAGCACCTGCTGGTGGGCCGGGTTGATGCCCAGGCTCCGCGCCATGGTCGGGTTATCCCCGGCGGCGATGAAGCCCTGCCCCAGCTGTGTGTTGAGAAAACCGATTAAGAGCGCGACGACCACGGCGCAGACGATGGCGCCGACCACGACGCTGTCCGAGTACACCGGCAGGGACTTCAGGAACGGCGTGTCGAACAGGTTGCGCTGGTTGAGCAGCGACAGGTTCGCCCGCCCCATCACGCGCAGGTTGATGGAGAACAGCCCGGTCATCACCAGAATGCCGGCCAGAAGCACCGGAATGTGGCCCTTGGTGGACAACAGGCCGGTGGTCAGGCCCGCCAGCATTCCGGCGAGCAGCGCAAGCAGCGTTGCCACCAGCGGGTGAATCCCGTGGGTGATGGCGGACACCGCCACCGCGGCCCCGAAGGGAAACGTACCCTCAACGGTCATGTCCGGGAAATCTAGAATGCGAAACGTCAGGAACAACCCGACGCCCAGCAGGCCGTACAACAGGCCCTGCCCGATGGCGGAAACGCCTAAGCTCATTTGATCACTTCTCCGTTCTTTTCTGCCTTAGTAACCACGCTGTCGGGAATCGTGATGCCCAGCTTCTTGGCCACCTTGAGGTTGACGACCAGGTCGCCGGTGGTTTCGAAGTGGATCGGCGTGGTGGCCGGCTTCTTGCCCTTGAGCGCGGCCGCTACCATTTTACCAGTCGAGACGCCCAGGTGGAACTGGTTCAGGCCGATCGTGGCCAGCCCGCCGTCCTTGACCATCGTGTCAACGGTTGGGAAAACGGGGATCTTCTTGGCGTTGGTCGCGGCGACCAGCGTCTGCATCGCGCTTGCGATGGTGTTGTCGGTCGGGACGAACACGGCGTCGACTTGGCTGGCCATCTCGCCGGCCACCTGGTTCAGGTCGTTAGTGGAGCTGATGCCGAAGTCCTTGACGGTGAAGCCGTACTTGGCGGCCTTTTCATCGACCATCTTGGCCTGCGTCTGCGCGGAGTCGTCGCTGGAGGTGGCGATCACGCCCAGCACCTTGGCCTTGGGCATCAGCTGCCGGATCAGCTTCAGCTGGGCATCGATCGGGGCCTGGTCGGAGACGCCGGTGATGTTGCCACCGGGCTTGGTGTTGCTCTTGACCAGCTTGGCACCCTTGGGATCGGTGATGGCGCCGAGGATGATCGGGGTCTTCTTGGTCGCGTTGGCCAGCGCCTGCGCGGCCGGGGTCGCGATGCCGACGACGACGTCCGCCTTCTCGTTGACGAAGCGCTCGGACATGGTCTTCATGTTGCTCTGATCGTTTTCGGCGTTTTGGAAGTCGATCTTGACGTCCTTGCCGACTTTGTAGCCCTCATCCTTGAGGCCCTTCAGGATGCCCTTGTGAATCTGGTCGAGGGCCGGGTGGCTCATCATCTGCAGGATGCCGACGGTCGGCACCTCTTTTTTGGTCGCCGGCTTGGCGTCGTTGTGGCTGGTGACGGCGTACGCGATGCCGATGAAGGCGAGCAGTGCAACAACGAGTGCAATCATTCTTTTCATGATAATTTTCTCCCTAATGTGTGAGGTTTGTGTTCCAACAAAAAATGGCAGGTCCCCGCAATGCGAAGATCTGCCGAAAAACACAAAAGTCCGCATAGCCCCAGTATATGGGTGTCTATGCGGACAAAATGGAAGCCAACATAGACACAACCTGCGCGTCTGGCAGGTTGTGTCGCGACAACCTACCTACTGTTAGCTTTGCCAGCTCTTGATGACAGTAGATACCTTAGTCATGTCTGCTTCCTCCTCAATCAGTTCTTGTGTCTTACGATAATGCCTGCCGCAAGCGTTGTCAACCCTGGCGGCGAAAAAACTTCTGTTGTGGGTGGGGCCGGGCTACGGCGGGGACGAGATGGCACTTCCGGTCCCGGTTCGGGGCGGCGGAACGCGTGGGGCTCTCTGGAGCCGAAGTGCGGTCTCCAGAACCGCCCTTGCAGTAAGCAGGCCAAAACCGCCTGCTAACTGCAATGTCACGCTGGCTCGCCCCGAACCGGGACCTCCAGCGCCATCGCGTCCGCGCCTCCGCCCTACACAGCAATGCACGGTTATTTGGCGGAGTGGGCAACGCGCGTCAGACGGTCGTAAGCCTTCGAATCGGAGGCCACGATTATCAACAGTTCTCGGCAGTCTTGCCAAGGCCAGGCACAGGAGCGCCAACCGTTCCTCAACTAATCCAACGGTGCATCACCGGTCCATCGACACGTCAGCCAAGAAGTTCCCGCAGCCGCGATGAATGCTGCATCCCGCGCCGAGTCGCCGTCCCCCACTGTGTAGGGCGCCGGCGCCGGCCGGGCGCGGCTGGAGGCGGAGGGCCAGGGCGAGCCAGCGTGACATTGCTGTTAGCTGGCGGACTTGGCCAGCTTACAGCAAGGGCGGGTCCTGAGACCGCACTTCGGGCTCAGGGGAGCCCCACGCGTTCCGCCGCCCTGGCCCGGAGCCGGAAGCCGCGACCTGCCGGCCCCGGTGCCCGGCCACCCCCACCAAAGCTAGATCAGCGCCGAGATCTTTTGCAGGTAGTGCATCAGCTTGTCGGTGGCGACGTCCTGGTCGGCCTCGGCGGCGCTGAAGGCGGCCTCGTCCAGCTGGGCCGGGGCGTTGTGCAGGGAGGTGACCATCGCCTCGCAGCCGGCGACGAACTCGGCGTACGCACCGCACAGCAGCTTGTGGTTGCCCATCAGGCGGGCCGGGGCGGAGACGCCCTGCAGCTTGGTCAAGAAGCCCTGGTACTGGGCGGTGCCCTCCGTGAAGCTCTTCAACGTGTCTTCGTAATCGGCCTCCGCGACGTCGGCGATGGTGCCGGCGACGATTGCGTCCTTGAGCACCTGGAACTTCGGGCTCATCGTCTCCTGCACGGCTTCGGTGTCTTCGATCACCTTGTTGACCAGTTGACCGTAACGGACCATTTTCACTTGATTCTTGTTCATGTTGACCTCCAAAAATAATGCCCCGCGTTGCCGCGGGGCAGTCTAGTTCTAGTTTACTTGTTTTTGCGCAGACGTAAAGCCAATTTCACCAGCTCGACAATCACGATGATCGCAACGCCGGCGCCGAGCACGGTCGCCCACTGGTGCCAGTCGAGGCTGGTCACGTGGAACAGCCCGTTGAAGCCTGGCACGAGGATGGTGACGGCCAAAAGCAGGAAGGACGCGAGGATTGCCCAGTTGAACGCCTTGTTGCGGAAGGCGCCGACGGTGAACAGGCTCTGGTGGATCGACTTGACGTTGAAGGCGTGGAACAGCTGGATCAGGCCCAGCGTCGCGTACGCCATCGTCAGCGCATCGGCGTGGATTGCCGCGCTGCCGGTGTGAACCGGCCAGGTGATGCCGACGAAGTAGACGCCAAGCGTCAGCGCGCCCTCAAGCAGCCCCTGCCAGATCACGGCCTGGCCGACGCCGCCGGAGAAGAAGTTGGACTTGCGGCCGCGCGGCTTTTGCTTCATGATGCCCGGCTCGGTCGGCTCCACCCCAAGCGCGATGGCCGGGAAGGTGTCGGTGACCAGGTTGATCCACAGGATATGCACCGGTGCCAGCAGGTCCCAGCCCAGCATGGTCATCATGAACAGGGTCAAGACCTCGCCCAGGTTGGCCGACAGGAGGTACTGAATGCTTTTTTGAATGTTGGAGAAAACCTTGCGGCCCTCCTCCACGGCCACGACGATGGTCGAGAAGTTGTCGTCGGCCAGGACCATGTCGGACGCGCCCTTGGAGACCTCCGTGCCGGTGATGCCCATGCCGATGCCGATGTCGGCAGCCTTGAGCGCCGGCGCGTCGTTCACGCCGTCGCCGGTCATCGCGACCACCTTGCCGCGCTTCTGCCAGGCGTTGACGATGCGGACCTTGTGCTCCGGCGCCACGCGGGCGTACACGCTGTACTTGGTGACGTTCTTGGCGAACTCCTCATCGGACTGCGCATCGAGCTGCGCGCCGGTGATCACGGCGTCGTCCTCGCCTGCGTCGATGATGCCTAGGCGCACGGCGATGGCCTCGGCGGTGTCCTGGTGGTCACCGGTGATCATCATCGGGCGGATGCCGGCGGCCTTGGCCTCGGCCACCGCCTTGGCGGCTTCCGGCCGCTCCGGGTCGATCATGCCGACCAGGCCGGCGAAGATCAGCTCGTTTTCGACGCTCGCCGAGTCGATGGTGGCCGGCATGGCGTCCACCACCTTGTAGGCCATCATCAACACGCGCAGCGCCTGCTTGGCCATGCCGGTGTTGGCGGCCAAAATGGCGTCGCGGTCGGCGTCTTCGATCGGCGCCACCGCGTCGCCGGTCGCGATCCCGGTCACGCGGCGCAGCAGCTGGTCCGGCGCGCCCTTGGTCGCAACCAGGAAGCGCCCGTCCTCAAGCTGGTGGACGGTGCTCATCAGCTTGCGCTCGGAGTCGAACGGCACCTCGGCGACGCGCGGCGTCGCGGTCAGGGCGGCCGCCAGATCGAAGCCCTGGGTCTGGCCGTAAGCCACCAGCGCCGTTTCGGTTGGGTCGCCGAGCATCACGCCGTCCTCTTGGATTTTGGTGTCGTTGGCGAAGTTCATGATGGTCATCATGCGGTTGCCGCCCTGGATGCCGCTTGCGGCGTCGTGCAGCGCCCCGTCGTAGTAGACCTTCTCGACGGTCATCTTGTTTTGCGTCAGCGTCCCGGTTTTGTCCGAGGCGATGATGTCGGTGGAGCCCAGCGTCTCAACGGCCGGCAGCTTGCGCACCAGGGCGTTTCTCTTGGCCATCTTCTGCGTGCCCAGCGCCAGGATGATGGTGACGATGGCCGGCAGCCCCTCGGGAATCGCGGCCACGGCCAGGGAGATTGCGGTCAAAAACATCTCGGGCAGGCTGGCCGCCTGGCGCCACAGGCCGACGCCGAACACGATGGCCGCGATCACCAGGATCATCAGCGTCAGCGACTTGCCCAGCTGCTTGAGGTTCTCCTGCAGCGGCGTCGTGGTCTCCTCGGCCGCGTTGATCATGCCGGCGATGCGACCGACCTCCGTCTGCATCCCCGTCGCGACCACCACCCCGACCCCGCGGCCGTAGGTGATGTTGGCGTTCATGAAGGCCATGTTGGTGCGGTCGCCGATGCCCACGTCCGTGCCGTCAAGCGGCGCGGTGGTTTTCTCCACCGGCACCGACTCGCCGGTCAAAGCGGACTCCTCGGCCTTCAGGTTGGCGGACTCGAGCAGGCGCAGGTCGGCCGGCACCACGTCGCCGGCCTCCAGCAGCACGATGTCGCCGATCACCAGGTCGGGGCTTGCGATGGTCTCGACGGCGCCGCCGCGGCGCACGTGCGCGTTGGGCGTCGCCATCTCGGCTAAGGCATCGATTGCCTCCTCGGCCTTGCTCTCCTGGAACACGCCGAAGACCGCGTTGAGCAGCACGACGGCCAGGATGATGCCGGCGTCGGCCCACTCGTGGACCACGACGCCGGCCACCAGCGCGGCGACCAGCAGCACAATGATCATGAAGTCCTTGAACTGGGCCAAAAAGCGCTGAACCAGGGTCTTTTTCTCCCCCTTGGCCAGGGCGTTCGGGCCGTTTTGCGCCAGGCGCTCGGCCGCCTGCTGAGGCGTTAGGCCGCGCTTGGGGTCGACGTCAACCGCGGTAAGCACCTCCGCGTCGGTCTGGGCGTACACAGGTCGTTGGGTCAATTGAATTCCTCCTTCGATTGACGGGAGTGGCGGGAAAAAAAGAGACTTACGGCCGCCCAAACAGGCAGGTCATAAGTCTCACAGATTAAGGCAGCGCCAGAATATTCGCCTAGCTGGTGGCACTACCACGGCATTCGCCGCGTGTTACTCCCTTATGTCTATCATCAGTATACCGGCTCAGCCATCGCCTGACAAGCGGCAATTGCGGCCAAGCCGGGCTGCGGCGGGGACGAGATGGCACTTCCGGTCCCGGTTCGGGGCGGCGGAACGCGTGGGGCTCCCGCAAGCCCAAAGCCCGGTCTTGCGACCCGCCCTTGCTGTAAATCGGCACAGACCGCCGATTAACAGCAATGTCACGCTGGCTCGCCCCGAACCGGGACCTCCAGCGCCATCGCGTCCGCGTCTCCGCCCTACACAGTGGTCTCGCCACAGTCTTGGTTCACTATTCGCGCTATGCGCCACAGGACACTGATGTACAGGTATGATCGGACAGTCAGGTCGTGACGCGGTCTTGTGCATATCCTGACCCAGTCGGATTCCACGCAGCCGCATAAGCTCACGCGCTCGCCGTGTAACATCGAGCGCCCGATGGATGGCAACCCGCGATGTAGGGCGACGGCGCGGACGCGCCACTGCTGGAGGCTCCGGGCCAAGGCGAGCCAGCGTGAAATTGCTGTTAGCGGATGGTCTTTGTCCGCTTACAGCAAGGGCGGTTCTGGAGACCGCACTTCGGCTCCAGAGAGCCCCACGCGTTCCGCCGCCTTGGCCCGGAGCCGGAGGCAGTGGCCCGTCCCCGCCGTCGCCCGGCCGCCCCCCTACTTCTTCCAGAAGTCGTCGAAGACGGTGATGGGAAGGTGGCGCTTGTGGGCGGACTTCTTGTACCAGCCCTCGATGGTGGCTGCCGCGTGGGCGGAGACGGTGCGGCCCTCCAGGTAGTCGTCGATGTCCTTGTAGGAGACGCCGAGCGCGACCTCGTCGGGCAGCGCCGGGCGGTCCTCCTCGAGGTCGGCGGTCGGCGCCTTCTGGTAGAGGTGTGCAGGCGCCCCAAGCGTTTTGAGCATCGCGGCGCCCTGCCGCTTGTCCAGGCGGGACAGCGGCGTCAGGTCGGCGCCGCCGTCGCCGAACTTGGTGTAAAAGCCGGTGACGGCCTCGGCCGCGTGGTCGGTGCCGATCACCGCGCCGTTTTGCGCCGCGGCGATCGCGTACTGGGCGATCATGCGGGCGCGCGCCTTGATGTTGCCCTTGTTGAAGTCGGTGACGGTGATGCCGGTCGCGGTGACCGCGGCCACTATCGCGTCGACCGAGGCCTTGATGTTCACGCGGACCGTGTCGTCGGCCTTCATGAAGGCGATCGCCGCCATCGCGTCGGCCTCGTCCGCCTGCTCACCGTACGGCAGCCGCACCGCGATGAAGCGGTAGCCGTCGTCGCCGGTTTCCGCCCGCAGCTCGGTCATCGCGATCTCGGCCAGCGTGCCCGCCAAAGTCGAGTCCTGGCCGCCGGAGATGCCCAGCACGTAGGTCTTGAGGAACGGGTAGTGCTGGATGTACGCCTTGAGGAAGTCCACGCTGCGGCGAATTTCCGCCTGCGGGTCGATGGTCGGCGCCACGCCCAGTGCCTTGATGATTGCTTCTTGTGTTGAACTCATGTGTTGCCTCCCGAATTTTTGCCTTCAGCATACCGCAAGCGCCGGGATTCGCCCAGCATTCCTGCAAGCTTAGCTGACATTGCGCGCAAAAAGCCTGCCGTCGCCGGCAGACTTTTGAGTTTACAACTTGCCCTTGGCGACCTTGGTGCGGATGTGCTTGATCAGGTTCATCTTGTTGTCCCAAAGCGCCTGCGACAGGTCCACCGGGTACTCCTGCGGGTTCAAGACGCGAGTGTACTCGTCCCACAGCGAGTCGACGCTTTGCATGCAAAACGCGCGAATCGCCTCAAGCGTCGGCAGCTTGTAAACCTGCTCGCCGTGGTCGAAAATGTTCCGCAGCACCGGCCGCGCGTTGAAGTCCGTCACGGTCTTGTTGATGTAGGTGTAGCTCGGGTGGAACATGTACAGCTCGTCTAGGTCCTTGATGTCCTCGTCGAACAGGGAGATGTAATCCCCCTCGGACTTGCCGTTGCTGCGGCGCGTGATGCGCCACACCTGCTTTTTGCCCGGGGTCGAGACCTTCTCGGCGTTGCTGGACAGCTTGATGGTGTCGACCATCGCGCCGCCTTCGTCCTCGATGGCGACCAGCTTGTAGACCGCGCCCAGGGCCGGGTGGTCGTAGGCGGTGATCACCTTGGTGCCGACGCCCCAGGTGTCGATCTTGGCGCCCTGCATCTTGAGGTTTTGGATGGTGTGCTCGTCCAGGTCGTTGGAGGCCACAATCTTGGTCTCGGTGAAGCCGGCCTCGTCGAGCTGCTGGCGCACGCGCTTGGAGATGTACGCCATGTCGCCGGAGTCGATGCGCACGCCCTGGAAGTTGATGCGGTCGCCCATCTCCTTGGCCACGCGAATGGCGGCTGGCACGCCGGACTTGAGCGTGTCGTAGGTGTCCACGAGGAAAACGACGTCGCGATTGGCCTCGGCGTAGGCCTTGAAGGCGGTGTAATCATCGCGGTAGGCCTGCACCAAAGCATGCGCGTGGGTGCCGGAGATCGGAATGCCGAACAGCTTGCCGGCGCGGACGTTGGACGTCGCGTTGAAGCCGCCGATGAAGGCCGCCCGGGTGCCCCAGATCGCCGCTTCGGTTTCCTGCGCGCGCCGGGTGCCAAACTCCATCAGCGGGTCGTTGCCGACCACCGCACGGATACGGGCGGCCTTGGTCGCGACCAGCGTCTGGTAGTTGATCATGTTCAGCACCGCGGTTTCGACCAGCTGGCCCTGCGCCAGCGGCCCCTCGACCTGCAGGATCGGCTCGTTGTTGAAGACCAGGTCGCCTTCGACGGCCGAGCGCACGCTGCAGGTGAACTTGAAGTCGCGCAGGTAATCCAGGAACGCCTCCGGGTAGTCCGTGGTTTCCTTCAGGTAGGCCAGGTCGCTCTTAGTAAAGGTCAGCTGGTTGAGGTAGTCAACCACGTGCTCCAGCCCGGCGAACACGGCAAAGCCGCTGCCGAACGGCAAGTCGCGGAAGTAAACCTCGAACACCGCGTTGCGCTCCGCAATCCCCTGCTGCCAGTACGTGTACATCATGTTCAGCTCGTAAAAGTCGGTATGAAGGACTAAGCTGTCATCTTCATAAGTCATGCCAAAAATTCTCCTTTTTCGGTGCCTATTCGCGTGAATGATTTCACCAATTACGTTGAATTATACCAGACTTTCAGCAAGAACGCGCGCAATTCGCTCAATCCGTGTCGTGACACGCGCTAGGGCCGGTGCCGCGGGGCCGGTGCTAGGCTGACCAGTGGCACGGCGCGGGCCGACCGGCGCCCGTTGCGGGCACCGTGGCAGCCGGCGGCGACGGCCGTTTGCGCAAACCGGCGCGCACGGCCACCCGTAAGCCCGCACCCAGCAAAAAGGCGTGCCGCAAGCGGCACGCCAGATGACTGTCTAAGTTGTGGTCGGCTAGGTAACACCCGGTGGGTCAATCGGCCCGGAGCCCGAGCCTAACGTTCCAGGTAGAACTCGAAGCGCTCGCCGACGTACTGGGTGCGCACGTACTCGAACGGGCGGCCGTCCTGGAGCAGGGACACCTGGCGCAGGCGCAGAATCGCGGAGCCGCGCTTGATGTCCAAGTAGTCCGCGATGCGCTCGGAGGCCACCTGAGCGCTGACGGTCTGGGTCGCGCCGCCGAGGTGGTAGCCGCCCTTTTTCTCCAGCGCGTGGTAGAAGGACTTGGTCACCTCACTCTTGGAGAAGTCCTTCACGAGCTCGTACGGCACGGTTGCGACCTCGAAGCTGATCGGCACCGCGTCGGCGTAGCGAATCCGCTCCATGCGCAGCACCTGGGCGCCGTCGGCCAGCTGCAGCTTCTCGCTTTCGGAGAGGGACGGCTTGGCGATGTGGTAGGAAATCGTTTTGCTCGACGGGGTCTTGCCCTGCGCCAGCATGATGTCAGTGAAGCTGGTCACGCCGCTGACCTTCTCCTGGACCTTCTGGTTGGCCACGAAGGTCCCGGCCCCGATGCGGCGCTCGAGGATGCCCTCGTCGACCAGGGTCTGGATCGCCTGGCGCAGCGTCATGCGCGACACGTTAAAGGTCAGCGCCAGGTCGCGCTCGCTTGGAATGCGATCGCCGATCTGCCACTTGCCCGCCTCGATTTCCTGTCGAATCTGGTTGTGAATTTGAATATAGATTGGAGATTCCAAAGTCGTCGTCCTTCCTGGTTACCGTTTCCCTACCACCATAACTGGTATAGACCGAAAAAGCAAGCCCTCGCGCAAATTAAAGGCTATTCCTCCTGATCCTTGGCGATCGTCGCGTCCACGCCGGCGACCACGGCGGACATGAAGCCGCCCGCCTCCATCGCCAACAGGCCCGCCACGGTCGAGCCGCCGGGGCTTGAGACCTTGTCGATCAGGTTGAACGGGCTCTCCGGGCTCTGCAGCACCATCGCGCCGGAGCCCAGCACCGCCTGCGCCGCGATTTTGGTCGCCGCGTCCTTGGTCAGGCCGTACTTCACCCCGGCGCGGCTCAGCGCGTCGATGAACAGGTAGACGAACGCGGGGCTGGAGCCGGCCAGCGCGACGAAGGTGGAAAAATGCGCCTCGGCCAAGGGAATCGTCTCGCCGAGCGCGTCGAACAGGCCGACGACCTGCGGCAGCACCTGTTCGGCGGCCGGGTTGGCGGCGTAGGCCGTCATCCCCGCGTCGATGGCGACGTTGAGGTTGGGCATCGTGCGCACCAGCGGGTAGTCCTTGGTGCCGAGGTACCCTTCAATCTGGAGGATCGACACGCCGGTCATCAACGACACCAGAACGGGCCGCTTGGTTGCAAGCGCCGGCTGGATCTCGGCGATGATGTCGCTGGCCAGCTGCGGCTTGACCGCAAGCACCACGACGTCGCTTGCCGCAACCACGGCCGCGTTGTTCGCGGCGGTCAGCACACCGCTTTCCGCCGCGAACGCCTCGTAGTGCGCCGGCGTGCCGCCGTGGATAATGATGTCCGACTTTGCGACCGTGCCGGCCTGCAGCAGCCCGGCGATGATGGCCTGCGCCATGTTGCCGGCCCCGATGAAACCAATTTTCATAATCATGCTCCCTCGTGTTTTCTCTAGCCTAGCAGCGGCGCCGGTTCAGGTCAACCACCTCTGGGCAATACCAATTAGAAAAATTGCGTGGTGGTGGCGGCGACAGACGCGTCGCGGTCTGGACTGCGACAAGTGAGCGGCAGAACGTCACTTCATTGTGGGTAGTCCGGTTACCAGTCGGCCCGCTCTGGCACCGTCGAGCTGCGCGGGGCAACGCGGGCTCGCATAGCTAGCACCGGCACTCGGGGCAAAGTGCGCCCCAAGCGCCGGCGCTACGCTATGCGGCCTGCTAAGAGCGCCCCGCTCCGCTCTGGTCTCCTCGAGCTGCGCAAGGCAACGGCGACGCGTCCAGCTAGGGCCAGCACTCGGGTCAAAGTGCGGCCCAAGCGCCGGCCCTACGCTGCCCGGTCGCCTAAGTTCGCCTTGCTCCGCTCTGGCCTCCTCGAGCTGCGAACCGCAACGCGGGAGCGGTTAGCTACGCCAAGGTGTTCGGGCCAAAGTGCGGCCCAACCGCCTTGGCTAGGCTACCCGTCCCGCTAAGCCCGCGGTTCTCCACTCTGGCACAAAAAAAGGCCTGCCGCAGCAAGCCGTTCGATGGAGGATCTAGGATTCGAACCTAGGAACCCGAAGGAACGGATTTACAGTCCGTCGCGTTTAGCCTCTTCGCTAATCCTCCGAAACGTTGATCGAATCAACGTTTAATAATATACAAGATACCGCAGCAAAATGCAACGCTTTTTTACGCCTGCAGCACCACCAGCGTCCGGCGCCACTCCGTGAACCAGTCGGGCGTCGCCCACTCGTTCAGCCGCGCGATGCCGTAGCCCATCGGCCGGTGCCAGTAGGTCGTCTGCCCCACCGTCAGCGGGGCGTCGCGGCGGTGCAGGTGGCCGAACACGACGTCCGCCACGCGCCGGCTTTCCAACAGCTGACCGAGGCGGGCCGAGCCCATCACCGCCGTGGCCATCTGCCAGCGCGGGTGGTCCGGCGCGTACACCATCAAAAGCGGCGTCGGCACGAAATGCGTGACGTAGATGACGCGCTTGCCGGCGCTGGCGTCAAGCGCCGCCTCGGTGGTGGCCAGCACGCGATTCATGCGCGCCTGGTCGCTGACAGGCTGGGGAATCGCGCCATCGATCCAGTACGCGCGCTTCCACTGCGCGAACTCCGCCGGCGTTTTGCCTAGGTCGACGGGCGCCAGCGTGTAGTCGTACCAGCCGTTGTTGCCGATGATCACCGTGTCGGTGCCCGGCACCGCCAGCGTCCGCTCGTGGAGGTACAGCGGGTCGGCGGGCCCCTGCGCCGTCGCGTAGTCGATGCCCTGCACGAGGTCGTGGTTGCCGGCCAGGAAGCGGACGACAGTGTGAGGTGCAAGCGCGGCCAGGTGGTGGAAAAAGTCGCGGGTCTTGCCAAAGTCGTTGAAGGTGTCCCCGGCGTTGATGTAGTAGTCGATCCCCTGCTCGGTCAGGTAGGCCGCCTGCTGCGCCGCCACCGCCGCGGCGTCGAGCCGGTTGACATCGACGTGGTTGTCCACACTGAAGGCGAGTCTCATGGCGTCCCTCCTTTTTTCTCCAGTATACCACGCCGCCTCTGACGGCTTCCTTGCGCACAAAAAGAGCCAGGCACTAATGGGCCTGACCCTGGATTGACGAAACGATATCGCGGATGGTGTGCCGTCCCCGTCCTCCGCGAGTGGCACAAGTTACGATTCAAACACTGTACAGGGCGGAGTCCCGGACGCGTCGCGGCTGGAGGCGCAGGGCCAAGGCGTGCCAGCGTGAAATTGCAGTTAGCCGGCGGGTTTGGCCGGCTTACTGCAAGGGCGGGTCCTGAGACCGCATTTTGGGCTCAGGAGAGCCCCACGCGTTCCGCCGCCTTGGCCCGGAGCCGGAAGTCGTGACGCGTCTGGGCCGGAGCCCGGCCTGCGCGTGCCGCGCTAGTTGATGCCCTGCATCAGCTTCTCGATGCGGGGAATGAGGAACCACAGGAGCACCGCGAAGCCGATGGTGACCACGCCGACGACGGTGAAGTACGCGACCTCGGTGGCCGGGGTGTAGAGCTTCACAATCTGGGCGTTGATGGCCTGCGCCGCGGCGTCGGCCAGGAACCACATGCTCATCATCTGGCTGGCGAAGGCCTTAGGGGCCAGCTTGGTGGTCACCGACAGGCCGACCGGCGAGATCAGCATCTCGGCGATTTCAACAATCGCCCAGGAGAGCACCAGCCACAGCGGCGACACGCGGGTCCCGGTGCCGAACAGCAGCACCGGCACGACCATCACGAGGTATGAGATCCCGGTGAACACCAGGCCGTACGCGAACTTTTTCGGCGAGCTCGGCTGGCGCTTGCCCAGCCGCATCCACAGGGTGGCGAAAATCGGCCCGTACAATAGGATGAACAGCGGGTTGAGAGTCTGGAACCAGCCCGGCAGGATGTGGAAGCCGCCGAAGTTCAGCTGGGTCTGGTCGGCGGCGAACACCGCGAGGACCACGGACCCCTGCTCCTCGATCGCCCAAAACAGGACGGCCGCGATGAACAGCGGGATGTAGGCCCACACGCGCGAGCGCTCGATCTTGGACACCTTCGGGCTCTTGAGCATCATCACGAAGTACGTGATCGGCACGGCCAGCGCGATGACGGTGATCAGGGTGATCACGTTCGGCACGGTGAACTTGCCGAGGCCGGCCATGGCGCCGAGCACCACGGCCAGCGCCGCGACGCCGAGCCCGCACTTGGCCAAAAGCGGCCGCAGCTCGCCCGGCTGCAGTGGATCGGGCGCGACGTTGTCGGCCGGGTTGATGTACTTGCGCCCGTCGACCACGTAGAACACCAGCCCGATGGCCATCCCGAAGGCGGCCAGCGAGAAGCCGACGTGGAAGTTGTAGCGGTCCTGCAGCCACGGCACGATGATCGGCGCGATCAGCGAGCCGAAGTTGATGCCCATGACGAAAATGCTGAAGCCGGCGTCGCGGCGCAGGTCGTTTTCAGGGTACAGGGAGCCGACCATCTCGGACACGTTGGGCTTGAGCAGACCGGTCCCGAGCACGATCAGGGCGATCGAGGCGAACAGCGCCGCGGCCCCCATCGGCAGGCTGAGCACGATGTGGCCCAGCATGATCAGGATGCCGCCCCAGAACACGGTCTTGCGGCTGCCGAGCAGCCGATCGGAGATGAAGCCCCCGATGGTCGCGCTCAGGTAGACCAGCGAGCCGTAGATCGACATGATCGACAGCGCGGTCGGCTTGTCGAAGCCCAGGCCGCCGGACTCGACCGAGTAGTACATGTAGTAGATCAGGATGGCCCGCATCCCGTAGTAGCTGAAGCGTTCCCAGAACTCGGTCATCGACAGGGTCAGCAGCCCGCGCGGGTGGCCGAGGAACATTTTTTGCGAATTTTGTTTCATTATTATCGACATCTCCTCGTCGTGCTGCTGCCCGCCTGGGTTCTGCGGACAAGCACAGGTGACCATTATACGCCGGTGCGAAACCGGCTACAAATTGCAAACGGGCGGTGCCATAGACTTCTCATCGAAGTCCGGGCCCGCCCGTCGGGAAATGTCGGTGTCCATGCTGAGCGCCAGGCGTTCACGGAGTTCGGACACCCTAGCTAAAAAATGAGACTGAAATTTTAGTTAATGAGGAAAATATGAAATCTCACTAATTCTTATTACAATCGCCCGGTCGGACTCTCAATCGCGTCTCAGACGCTCGCCACCCAGGGCAACCCCCGCCGCAGCAGCTGCCACTGCGCGTCGATCTGCGCCTCCGACACCCCGCCGGTCAGAGCCAGCACGTTCATCCCCTCGATGGTGAACATCACGTGCTGGGCCACCGGTTCAAGCGGCACCGGCCGCAGCACGCCCTGGGACACCCCCAGGCCCAGCAGCGACTCGATGGTCCCCTGGGTGGTGGCGAACTGCGCCTTTTGGAACGCGTGGTCGGCCGGCGTCTTGTGCGTGAAGTAGTACTCGTACATCGCGCGCAGCATCGAGTCGTCCATCTGGTGCAAAAGCCGCGTCTTGTGCTCGGCCAGGTAGGTGTCCAAGAGTGCGGAAAACGGCACGTTGCGCTTGGCCGCGTCGACGATGCCGGCGAAGCGGTGCACCTCGCGCTCGCGAATCACGGCGGAAAAGACCTCGTCCACCGACTTGAAGTAGAGGTAAAGCCCGCCGCGGCTGATGCCGCTGGCCGCCACCAAGTCGGACATGGTGACCCCGATCAGCCCCTTTTGGCTGAACACGCCGCGCGCTGCCTCCAGTATGGCCGCGCGCTTTTTTTCCCTGAGCTGATCTGACACACAAATTCCCCCAATTTTTTAACGCAAAACGCGTGACAGCGTTCTCACGGTGTGGTTTAATTAACTGCAAAATGACACGCGTGTCAGTTCGACGCGCACCTTGGAGGCTAACATGCACAACCAAAAGTCCGTCTATCGCCTGACCATCCGGGCCCTGCTCACCGCCCTGATCATCGTCCAGACCATGACCATCGGCTTCATCCCGCTGGGCTTCACCTCGCTGACCGTCATCCACATCACCGTGATCATCGCGGCCATCGTGCTCGGACCATGGGACGGCATGTTCATCGGCCTGATGTGGGGCCTGTTCACCATCGTGCGGGCGCTGACCGCGCCGACGACGCCGCTTGACCCGATCATTTTCACCAACCCGATCGTCGCGGTGGTGCCGCGCGTCCTGATCGGCCTGGTCGCCGGCGTGACGTTCAACGCGCTGTACAAGCGGTTCCACACCGTGGTCGCGAGCGTCGTCGCCGCGGCGCTGGGCACGCTGACCAACACGGTGCTGGTAATCGCCCTCATGGGGCTATTATACACTGGAACCGTGGCCAAGGCCTACGGGGTCACCTCCAGCGGCCTGCTCAAGGTCCTGATGGGCGTGATTGCGACCAACGGCGTGCCCGAGGTGATCGGCGCCGTGATCCTCACCCCAATCATCGTCAAGGCCCTCTTCTCCGTGAAGCGCCTGCACCTGGCGCGGGACTAAGCCCGGGCTGACTGGTTAAAGGCCGGGCTCCGGCGCGAACGGGCCACTGCTTCCGGCTCCGGGCCGGGGGCGGCGGAACGCGTGGGGCTCTCTTGAGCCCAAAGTGCGGTCTCAAGACCCGCCCTTGCTGTAAGCAGGCAAAGTTCGCCTGCTAACAGCAATATCACGCTGGCTCGCCCCGAACCGAAGCCTGCAGCAGTGACCGGTTCGTGCCTCCGCCCTACATCGCAAGGTGAACCAATCCGTGCGATATGACGGCTCGAGGGTCTTGACCGGCCGTCAGTTGCGGCCGAAATGATCGAAACGAGGTAGATTGCATACATTGACAACAATGGCGCGCATTCACTAGAATGCGCGCCATTGTTGTCTGTAGAGTCAAACGTAGCGATATTCATCCTGCCGAAGCGCATGACCATCCTCGGGTCGGCACTATCAACCTAGGTACAATCCGTCTCAATGACCAAGCAAGGCCGAGTGAGCCTCTCGCAAGTAGCCCTGCGATTGTGGTATCGGAAGCTGGCGCAGAGGAGCCCGCGTTTCGAGCTCCGGAGACAACCGCCCCCGACCCCGCATTAAACCCTGCCTCAAGCCACCCGCGACTCGGCAAGCGGCAGTCTGGCAATCAAGGCTACGCACACCAATCGCAATGACGCCTTGTAGCCCCTCACCCACTCCGTAGGGCGGAGGTACGGCCACGCCACGGCTGGAGGCGGAGGGCCAGGGCGTGCGAGCGTGAAATTGCACTAAGCCGGCCGGGCTTGCCGGCTTAGTGCAAGGGCGGGGCCTGAGACCGCACTTTGGGCTCAGGAGAGCCCCACGCGTTCCGCCGCCCTGGCCCGGAGCCGGAAGCCGCGGCGTTGCCGGGCCGGAGCCCGGCCCCACAGCCAGCAAAGGCGCGCATTCCAGCGAATGCGCGCCTTTGTGTTGTCCTGCGCTGGTGCGCCCTACTTGAGGCTGCGGCTCAGGTCGATGAAGGTCTTGGCGTCCGCCGCGGCGAGATCGATGCCCTGCTGCCAGAAGTCAGGCTTCGTCAGGTCGACGCCGAGGTGCTTTTGGGCCAATTCCTCGGTGGACATGTTGGCGGTGTCTTGAAGCAGCGCGATGTAGGCGTCCTCGAAGTCGCCGCCGCTGGCCTGGGCCTTGGCGTAGATGCCGCTTGAGAACAGGTAGCCGAAGGTGTACGGGAAGTTGTAGAACGGCACATCGTCGATGAAAAAGTGCAGCTTGTTGGCCCAGTACATCGGGTCGAAGCTGCTCAGGCCGCCGGCGTAGGCCTGCTCCTGGGCCTTGGTCATCAGGTCGGACAGCTGGCTGGCCGTCACCAGGCCGTTTTGGCGCGCGTCGTAGAAGCTGCGTTCGAACAGGTAGCGGGCGTGGATGTTCAAAAACATCGCCAGCGGGTTGCTCATTTTCGCGTCCAGCAGGTTCAGCTTCTCCTCCGGGCTCTCCGCGGCCTTGACCGTGGCGTCGGCGACGATCAGCTCGGCGAAGGTCGAGGCGGTTTCCGCCACGTTCATCGCGTAGTCGCGGCGCATGGCCGGGAAGTCCTTGAGGATGCTGCTGTGGAAGGCGTGGCCGAGCTCGTGGGCGATGGTCGAGACGCCGGCGGCCGAGCCGTCGAAGGTCATGAAGATCCGCGCCTCCTTGACGTCCGGCACGGAGGTCATGTAGCCGCCGGCGATTTTGCCCGGCCGGTCCTCGGCCTCGATCCAGCCGCTTTCAAAGGCGTGCTGGGCGAAGGCCGCCATCTTCTTGGAAAACTTCGCGAAGTTGGCGATGATGAACTCGGCGGCCTCGTCGAAGGTGTAGGTCTTCGGCACGTAATCGCCGACCACCACCGGTGCCCACTGGTCCTGCCACGCCATCTTGGTCTGGCCGGCAAGGCGCGCCTTTTCATCGAGGTAATCGACGAACGGCGCCTTGTTGGCGGCGACGGTCGCCCACATCTGATCGAGACTGGCACGGCTCAGGCGGTTGAGCTCCAGCGGCTTTTGCAGGTAATCCGTGATGCCGTGGGCGCGGTAGTTGCTCAGGCGGAAGCCGGCGAGGTGGTTCAGGGTGTCGGCGAACGGCTGCGCGTGCGCGGCCCAGGTCTTTTCCCAGACGTCAAAGGCGTGCGCGCGCTTGTCGGCGTCTGGATCGCCCTCGAAGCGGTTTTGTGCCTGGCCGGCCGACAGCGGCTGGCCACCGGCGTCGATGGCAAAGTGCAGGTCGGCGCTCAGGTTGTCGTAGTGGCTGGACCAGCCGTTGAAGCCGTCCAGCGCCAGTCGGTCGATCAGGGCCTCGGTGGCGTCGTCCAGCAGCTCGCAGCCGTCGCGGCGCATCTCGCCGAGGCCAAAGGCGATCGGGGCCAGCGCCGGCGTCTTCGTCAGCGCGGCGAAGTCCGCGTCTGACATCGCCGACAGCTTTTTTTGCAGCGGCAGGACGGCGGCGCTCAGGTCGGCGAAGTGGTTCTGCACCGCGTCGGCCACCACGCCGGCCTGCTGGTTGGCCGTGTCGGCGGACTGGATCATGTTGGCGAAGGTCGCGCAGGTGGCCAGGCCGTTCTCCACGTCCTCCAGCAGCGCCATGATGGCGGTCAGGCCGGCGAAGTCTTTGTCGCTTGCCGGATCCCAGGCCGCAATCTGCGCGGCAAGCTCTGGCAGCTTGGCCGTGACGTCTTTGATGCGCGCCTTGAGCTGTGGGGAGTCGATGCCGCCGGGGAAGATCGAGTCCAGCTGCCAGTTAATTGGATATTTCATTAATTTACCTCCAACGTGTGATTGCGCTCATTATAGCATTGATGCGGTGTGCTATGATGGGAAAAACGCACCGCAAAGGAGGCGCCGCCCGTGCGCAAGAAAATCGGCTGGCTGACCCTGGCCCTGGTGGTGATCGGCGTGCTCGCCGTCAGCTCCAGCATGTCCTACAACCAGCAGTCCCTGATCCCGCTGCTCACCCGCCTTTTGCCCCGGGCGCCCCACTGGCTTGCCGGCGTGCGCTTCACCTACGCCGGCACCGTCATCAGCGTGAACGCGCTGGGTTTTCCCGCCTTCGTCGAGTTCTTCATCCGAAAAGCCGCCCACTTCACCGTCTTTGCCGTCTTCGCCCTGGCGGTGACCCGCGGCCTGGCCGCGCGCACCCGCCGCGGCGGCTGGGCGGCCGTGGTCGCGGTGCTGGCCGCCCTGCTGGTGGCGGCCGGCGACGAGTTCCACCAATCGCTGACGGCCGGCCGCAGCCCGCTGATCCAGGACGTGGTGCTGGACACTTGCGGCGCGCTTGTCGGCGCCGGGCTTGCGTTTTGGTGGTGGCGGCGGGCGCGCGGCCGCGGTGAAAAGCGTTGAATGGACCCGCCTGGTTTGGTATAATAGGAGCGCTTATGTGCATCAATAATTTTGAAAAGAGGGTTTACGATGTCAGGACACAGTAAATGGCATAACATCCAGGGCCGCAAGAACGCCCAGGATGCTAAGCGTGGCAAAATTTTCCAGAAAATCTCCCGTGAGCTTTTCATGGCAGCAAAGCAAGGTGGTTCTGACCCCAACAACAACCCAGCGCTTCGGCTTGTCATGGACAAGGCTCGTGCTGCCAACATGCCCAAGGACAACATCAAGCGCGCATTAGATAAGGCCGAGGGTGGCGACACCACGCGTTACGACGAGGTCACCTACGAAGGCTACGGCGCGGCCGGGATCGCCATTCTGGTTCAGGCCTTGACCGATAACAAGAACCGCACCTCCTCCAACGTCCGCGTGGCGATCACCCGCCACGGCGGCACGATGGCCAGCGCCGGTGCCGTCTCCTACATGTTCGACCGCCGCGGGATGTTCGTCATCGACCGCGAGGACCTCGACGTGGATGAAGACCAGATGTTCGAAGCCGTGCTCGAGGCCGGCGCCGAGGACCTGCAGACCACCGATGATGAGTTCACCATCTACACCGACCCGAAGGACTTCGCCGCCGTGCGCGACTCCCTCGAGGAACAGGGCTTCAAGTTCACCACCGCCGAGCTGACCATGGTGCCGCAAAACACCGTGGCCGTGCCGACCGAAAAGCTTGAGACCATGCAGAACATGATCGACGCCCTCGAAGACGACGATGACGTTCAAAACGTCTACACCAGCGCCGAATGGCCTGATGAAGACTAATCGCAACCACAAAAAGGAGCTTTGCACCGCGCATCTGCGTCGTGCAAAGCTCCTTTTTTTGCGGTCAGTAACCGGGCTCCGGCGCGAACGGGCCGCTGCTTCCGGCTCCGGGCCGGGGCAATGGTCCGCGTGGGGCTCTCGCAAGCCCAAAGCCCGGTCTTGCGACCCGCCCTTGCACTAAGCCGGCAAACCCGGCCGGCTAAGTGCAATTTCACGCTGGCTCGCCCCGGCCATACGCCTCCAGCATTGACCGGTTCGTGCCTCCGCCCTAGAAGGCGGCGTTTCTCGTCAATTGGTTACGCGCTGCGTACCGGCAGCCGGTATTCCGTCCGGCTCTATCGTGTAAAAATTGCCATCGCCATTTTCCGAAAAAAACACGTGACCGTCGCCTACTCCACCGTGACGGACTTGGCCAGGTTGCGCGGCCGGTCGACGTCGTAGCCGCGGTCGAGGCTGGTGAAGTACGCGAGCAGCTGTCCGACCACGATGGTCACAAGCGGCGTCAGGAGGCTTGGCACGTCCTGCACGACCAGCTCGTCGTCGGGCGTGGCCAGGCTCGCCGCGGCGATGCGCAGCACCCGCCCGCCGCGCGCCTCAACCTCCTGGGCGTTGCTTCTGGTGTGCGCCGCGGTCGCCGGGTCGGTGATGAAGGCGACCACCGGCGTGCCCTGCGTGATCAGCGCGATGGTGCCGTGCTTGAGCTCGCCGGCCGCAAAGCCCTCGGCCTGCACGTAGGAGATCTCCTTGAGCTTGAGCGCCGCCTCCAGGCTCACGGCGTAGTCCGCGCCGCGCCCGATGAAAAACGCGTCGCGGGTGTCGCCGAACAGCTCCCCGGCCAGCGCGTGCACCGTCGGCTTTTCGGCCAGGATGGCCTCCTGCGCCGTCGCCGCCAGGCTGAGCTGGTGGGCGACGTCAAAGGCCTGGGCCGCCGGCACGCCGCGTTGCTGCCCCAGCGCCTGCGCCAACAGCGCCTCGACGGCAATCTGGGCGGTGTAGGCCTTGGTCGACGCGACCGCGATCTCGGGGCCGGCGCACAGGTCCAGCGCGAAGTCCGCCTCGCGGGCCAACGTCGAGGTGGCGACGTTGGTGATGGTCAGGCTCGGGAAGCCCTGCCGCTTGACGTTGACCAGCACCTGGCGGCTGTCGGCCGTCTCACCGCTTTGGCTCAGGAAAATGAAGAAGGGTTTTTCCGCCAAAAGCGGCTGGTGGTAGCCGAACTCCGAGGCCAGGTGGACCTCCGTCGGCACCTGGGCGAGCTGTTCGAACAGCGGCTTGCCGACCAGCCCCGCGTGGTAGCTGGTGCCGGCGGCGACGATGTACAGCCGGTCGGCGGCAGCCAGCGCGGTCAAAAGCGCCGGGTCAACGGCGATGCGACTGTCGGCCTCGACGTAGCGGCTGACCAGCCGGCGCAGCACGGCCGGCTGCTCGTCGATCTCCTTGAGCATGTAGTACGGGTAAGGCCCGAGGTCGAGGTCGGCGGCGTCAAGCGCCACGGTGATCGGCGTGCGGTGCTGAACCTGGCCGGCCAGCGTCTCGATGCGGCAGCTGTCGGCCGTCAGCGTCACCACCTCGCCGTCCTCGAGCTCGAGGAACTGGTCGGTGCGATCCAGCATCGCCAAGGCGTCCGAAGCGACGACGTAAAACCCGTCCCCCTGCCCGATCAGCAGCGGGCTTTTGGCCTTGGCCGCGTACAGGTGCAAGGGATCGAGGCGGTCGACCAGGCAGCAGGCGTACGAGCCCTCGCACAGGCTCAGCGCCTTTTTGAAGGCGGCCGGGGTGTCGAGCCCCTGGCGCGCGAAAACGGCAACCAGCTGAACCAGGACCTCGGTGTCGGTGTCGCTGGCAAGCGTCACGTTTTGCAGGAACCGGTCGGCCAGCGCCTGCGCGTTGGTGATCACGCCGTTGTGCACGAGGTAGAAGCGTTCGTCTGACGAGACCTGCGGGTGCGCGTTGGCCTCCGTCGGCCGGCCGTTGGTCGCCCAGCGCGTGTGGCCGATGCCCATCACGCCCTGAATGTCCGGCATGACCGCGGCCTCAAGCGCGCTGATTCGGCCGACGCGCCGGATCAGGTGGTCGTGCCCGTGCTGGTCGTTCACGTACAGCCCGGCCGAGTCGTAGCCGCGGTACTCCAGCTTCTCAAGCCCGCCCAGCAACACCTGGGTCGCATCCTGCCTGCCAATGACACCGACGATTCCACACATAACCACTCAACATCCTTTATTGGTATATTCCGTTTTTCACAAATTGGTATTAACGGTAGTTCAAACTATAAACCCGTGTATCAAGCGTGGTCAAGGAAAATATCGTTATTGGTATATCTTTCTTAACATTTTTGGTCAGGACCAAATTGATTGACGTGGAGAAGTGATTCGATGGAAATGTGGGCACTGCCCACAGGATTGCCCAAGTGGCTCACCGAGTCGCTCAGTACAACCTCCCACATGACGCCCCCCCGATGTAGGGCGGAGGCACGGCCGCCCC
Organism: Lacticaseibacillus kribbianus; assembly: GCF_020180945.1. Lineage (GTDB taxonomy): Bacteria > Bacillota > Bacilli > Lactobacillales > Lactobacillaceae > Lacticaseibacillus > Lacticaseibacillus kribbianus. Next base: position 1,455,399 of record NZ_JAIPUL010000001.1, read on the forward strand.
GGGCCGGAGCCGGAAGCGCCGCCGTGGCCGGGCCGGAGCCCGGGCGACAGTCACAGTGTCGTCGGGCTACGTGGGATGGATTGCTACGCGAGGAGGCTCGAGCCAAAGTACGGCTCAAGCCTCCTCGCTAGGCAATCCATCCCGCTAAGTACGCGCTTAGAGGCCCTGGGGAACAAAAAAAGACCCGGTTTCCCGGGTCTCTCTGCGGCTGGTCTAGCAGCCCATCTCTTGTTCCACGACCGCGGCGATTGAGTCGACGTACTGGTCGACCAGCGCCTGCGTCTTGGCCTCGGCCATCACGCGCAGCAGCGCCTCGGTGCCGCTTGGGCGCACCAGCACGCGGCCGTCGCCGGCCATCTGGGCCTCGACGGTGTCGATGGCCTGCTGGATGGCTGGGTAGTTGTGCCAGTTGTTCTTGTCGGTCACCTTGATGTTGACCAGCTTCTGCGGGTAGGTCGTGACCGGCGCGGCCAGCTCGGACAGCGGCTTGCCGGTCTGCTTCATCACGTTGAGCAGCTGGATGCCGGTCAGCATGCCGTCGCCGGTGTTGTGGTAGTCGAAAAGCACGACGTGACCGGACTGCTCGCCGCCGATGTTGTAGCCGTGCTCGCGCATCTCCTCGACGACGTGGCGGTCGCCGACCGCGGTCTGAACGGACTTCATGCCGTTGGCGGCCAGGGCCTTGTACATGCCGAGGTTGCTCATCACCGTGGTGACCACGGTGTCTTGCTTCAGGCGGCCCTTGGCCTTCATGTAGTTGCCCAGAACGAACATGATCTTGTCGCCGTCGACGATCTGCCCTTTTTCATCCACGGCGATGCAGCGGTCGCCGTCGCCGTCGAAGGCCAGGCCGACCTGCGCGCCTTTTTCAACCACCAGCTTGGCCAGGGCCTCCGGGTGCGTCGAGCCGACGTTCTTGTTGATGTTCAGGCCGTCCGGGTGGGTCGCCATCAGGTCGAACTCGGTGTCCAGATCGGCGAACAGGCGGGAAACGAGGTTCGAGGTGGCGCCGTTGGCCGCGTCGAGCGCGACGTGGATGCCGGACAGGTCATCCGACAGGGTCTGCTCGAGGAACTGGGTGTACTTGAGCGCGCCTTCCGGGTAGTCGGCGACGGTGCCCAGGCCCTCAGCGGCCGGCCGCGGCAGGGTGTCCTCCGGGGCGTCCAAAAGCGCCTCGATCTCCTCTTCGGTGGCGTCGGACAGCTTGTAGCCGTCCGGGCCGAAGAACTTGATGCCATTGTCGGCGGCCGGGTTGTGCGAGGCCGAGATCTGAATCCCGGCAGCCGCGCTTTGCACCTTGATCAGGTAGGCGACGGCCGGCGTGGTGATCACGCCCAAGGACAGCACCTCAATGCCGACGGACAACAGCCCGGCGGTCAACGCCTGCGCGAGCATCTCCCCCGATGCGCGCGTGTCGCGTGCGACCAGCACCAGCGGCTTTTTGGCCGGGTCCTGGTTGTGCTGGGTCAGCACGTAGCCGCCGCAGCGGCCGAGGCGAAACGCCAGCTCCGGGCTCAGTTCCTGATTCGCAATTCCGCGGACCCCATCCGTACCAAAATACTTCGTCATCGTAATTTCCTCATTTCTTCTCGGTGTTTAGTCCGCGTCTTCGCTACTGGACGTGGTGGAACTTGATGCGCTGCTCGACGCCGTTGCGTCAGAACTGCTTGAGCTACTGCTACTGCTGCTGGCGGGGCTGGTCACCTCGCCGGAGCTGACAGTCGGTGCCACGGTGACCTTGACCTTGACGGTGGTCGGCGCGGTCGCAATCAGCTTGGGCTCGACGTCCAACAGCGCGATGGTCTTGGTCGTGGTCTGGCCGATGTCGGCGACCGCGACGGGCACCACCAGCTTGTCGAGCTTGGCCAAAATCTCCTTGGGGCCGTACAGCGTGACCGACTTGGTGGTGGTGCTCAGCGTGTACGCCAGGCCGCTGGTGCCCTTGCCCTCCTGGCTCAGGGCCAGCGGGACCTTTTTGGACGGTAGCGCAATCGGCAACTTGACCTGCACCGTCTCGGGGGTCATCACCACGTTGACGGTGTTGCCGCTCTTATCGAGTGCCTGCAGCAGCACGGTCTGCGACACCGTGCTCTTGGTGTTGCGGTTCAGCGGCAGGTTGGCGACGATCTGCGCGACGCGGTCGATCTCGCCCTTGCTGCCGGTCACCGACACGGTCTCGGCCGACAGCTGCGGGGTGTCCGCGGTGTAGCCCGGCGCCAGGCTGTCCTGGTTGTACTTGACCTGGATCGGCATGGTCTTGGTCTTGCGGTCGCGGATGGTGACCTGAATCGTCTTGGGCTTGAGCGTGTAGGTCAGGTCCTTGTTCAGGCCGCTGGTGGTCAGCGCGACCGTGTGCTTGCCGGGGCCGAGCTTGCGGAGGTTGGCAATCACCTGGAAGTTCAGGGTGTTGGCCGTCATCGTCACCAGGCTGTTGGACCCCTCAAGGGTGATCGCCACCTTTTTGGGGAAACCGGTGATGAAGTACTTGTCCGTGTCGGCGTTGAGCTGCAGCGTCACGTTCAGCGTGCGCTTGGTGGTCGCCGAAATCGCGTTGTGGCGGCTGGTGGACGGCGTCAAGTTGTTGAGGTCCTCGGCGTGGACGTAGGCGAACAGCCCGACGGCCAAAAGCAGCGCGAGCAGCCGGTAGAACCAGGCGCTTTCCCAAAATTTGCTGAGTTTCATCGCTTGGTCCCTCCTTTGTGCAGGAGCTCGGCGAAGAAGCTGTTCACCGGGTTGGTTTTGGCCTCGGGCGCCGGCACCAGCTGGGCGGTCAGAAGCTTCAGGTAATCCTCGCGGGTCAGGTCGCGGATCAGGTGGTTGTTGTTGGTCACCGTCACGCCACCGGTTTCCTCAGACACCACGATGGTCAAGGCGTCGGTGACCTCCGAGATGCCGACCGCGGCGCGGTGGCGCGTCCCGAGCTCCTTGGGAATCAGGTTGCTCTCGGACAGCGGCAGGTAGGCCGCGGCCACGGCGATGCGGTTGTCGCGGATGATCACCGCGCCGTCGTGCAGCGGGGTGTTGGGGATGAAGATGTTGATCAAAAGCTCCCCGGAGACGTCCGCGTCCAGCGGGATCCCGGTTTCGATGTAATCCTCAAGCCCCGTGTTCTGCTGGATGGAGATCAACGCCCCGATGCGGCGCTTGCTCATGTACTGAATCGCCTTGTCCAGCTCCTTGACCATGCGCTCCTCGACGTCGTGGCGGTCGGTGCGCATCCAGGGCAGCACCGAGCCGCGGCCGAGGTGCTCGAGTCCGCGGCGAATCTCCGGCTGAAAAATGATGACCAAAGCCGGCACCGACCACGTGATGATCAGGTCGATGATGTAGCCGACCGTCTGCAGGTGCAGGGCCACCGCCACCAGTTTGATGACGGCGATCACGAACACGCCCTTGAGCAGCTGGACGGCCTTGGTCCCGCGAATCAGCACGATCAGCCGGTAGACCACGTACCAAACCACAAGGATGTCGATCACGTTGGCGAGCGTCGACCAACGCAGCAGATTGGTCCAAAAATCCTGCATAGACTTGCCTCCAATTCAGTGCCGGCCAAAATCGGCCGTCGTGTTACATATTATTATACCACGCCGGCATAACGGAATTGAGGCGGTAAACAGAATCCTTGTAATGCCGGCATCCCCGCACCCGGCCGGCCACGCCAAAAAGGCCGAACCCGCCCGTTCGACCTCCGCCTGCTGCACCCCAACACCCCGATTGCCGTCGACACGCGCCGCGCCGACCTGGCCGCGCCCCCGACCCACCGCGGGCTGTCCCGGGTCTCCCGGGCCGCGGCGGCCCCTCGGCCCGGCACCGCCGCGGCGGCGCGCTCAAGCCGCCATCTCGCTGGCCGTGACGACCCGGCCGCCCAATCAGCCCTGGCCCGCCGCCGCATCGGGTGCCGCACACACCCCGCGACCGCGCCGCAGCGGTGCGGCCTTGGCGACCAGCTCGGCCACCGGCAGCTTCACGGTCAGCTCGGCCGTCCCCACGCGCACCACATACAGGAACAGGTCCTGATCCACCCGGCGCGCCTGCTGAATCTCGAGGCGGTCGCCGACGTGCAGCAGCCGGGGCTTGACCCCGCCGAGCTTGGCCCCGATCGGCGCGGTCACCACCCAGTCCGGGTAGATCCAGGACGGCTGCGCCATGAAGCGCCGGCTGTCCACCGGGGCCGCCCCGGTCGCAAGCGCCGGCCAGGCCACCGTCGCGCTGCCCTGCCAGGGGGTGACAATCCGGCGCGCCGCCACCCGGGCCACGCCGCCTGCCGCCTTCCCCAACGCGTCGCCTGCCGTCTTTTCTTTTGCGTCGCCTGCCGCCGCGTTCGCCGTGTCGCCTGACGACGCGCCCCTCGCCTCGCCTGCCGCCGCGAACGTCGCGTCGCCCGCCAGTGGCACCCCCGCGTCGGCTGCCGGCGCGGCGCCCCCATCGGCCGTCCCCGCGCCCCGCGTCTCGTCTGCCGTCGCGAACCCCACGCCGGCGGGAATCGTCGTCGGCCAGGTCTGGCCCGCGTAAGTCAGGACCACCGGAATCGGGTGGTGCGTCACCCACAAGTTCATCATCGCTTCGCCTCCATCGTCCGACCGTTTTCCGGCCGCTCGGCATAAGGATAACGGCTAACCGGCCAAAACTCGAATTATCAGCTTGTGATTTTTTCCGCACATTACGGGCGGTCAAAAATGCGCCCCGGCCCCGCGCGGCCCGCCGGCGACGGGAGCCTAAATGCTTGTGCCGCCCCGCCCTCAATGCGTTAGAATACGGGTAAACAGACAACTGTGCGGACGCACAGCCGCGACCCTCGGGGACGTCTCGAAAGGAGTGGCAATGATGGACGAAACAAATCTTCGCGCCCAGTTCGCCAAGGCGGATTCGGCGCAGGCGCTCGCGCTGTTGAAGACCCAACCGACCGGCCTCGGCGCCGAAGAGGCCGCACGCCGCCTGCAGCAGTACGGGCCCAACACGATCAACAAGGCCCGCGGGCAGTCGCAGTGGCTGGTTTTTCTCAAAAACTTCGCCAGCCTGATGGCGATCCTGCTGTGGGTGTCCGGGCTGATCGCGATGCTGTCCGGCACCGTGGCGCTGGGCGTCGCGATCTGGCTGGTCAACGTGATCAACGGCCTGTTCAGCTACTGGCAGGAGCGCGCGGCCAAGAAGGCGACGGACTCCCTGATGGCGATGCTGCCGACCTACGTGCAGGTTTTTCGCGACGGCAAGCTGCAGCAGCTCGACGCCACCGCGATGGTGCCCGGCGACGTGTTCGTGCTGCAGGCCGGCAACGCGGTCCCCGTCGACGCCCGGCTGCTTGAGGCCAGCGCGATGCAGGTCGACCAGAGTGCGCTGACCGGCGAGTCGGTGCCGGAGTCCAAAACCGTGCGCTACGACCCCGGCGAGGGCGAGTTCGCCGAGTCCAACCTGGTCTACGCCGGCACCACCGTCGGCGCCGGCAGCGGCAAGGCGCTCGCCTACGCGACTGGCATGCGCACCGAGTTCGGCAAGATCGCCGCGTTGACGCAGAACCAAAAGAAGGTGCTAAGCCCGCTGACGCTGGAGCTCAACCGCCTGACCCGCCAGATTTCGCTGATTGCCATCGGCATCGGCGCCGCCTTTTTCGCCGCCGCGATTCTGTTCGTGCACTACCCGGCGGCCCAGGCGTTCATCTTCGCGCTGGGCATGATCGTCGCGTTCATCCCCGAGGGGCTGCTGCCGACGGTGACGCTGAGCCTCGCGCAGGGCGTCCAGCGCATGGCCAAGAAGCACGCGCTGGTCAAGGACCTGAACTCCGTGGAGACGCTGGGCGAAACAACGGTGATCTGCTCGGACAAAACCGGCACGCTGACCCAAAACCAGATGACCGTCAACCACGTCTGGACCCGCGCCCACACCTTTGCCGTCACCGGCCTCGGCTACGTCAACAACGGCCAAGTCGAGCTTGACGGCACCAAGCAGCGCTACGACGCCGACCCGGATCTGAAGAAGCTGATCGAAATCATGGCTCTGGCCAACGACTCGGCCGTCGAACCCGCCAAAGACGGCGGCAAGCCCAAGCTCCTGGGCACGCCGACGGAGGCCGCGCTGGTGATCCTGGCCCAGAAGGCGGGCTTTGACGCGACCGCCGCGGCGGCCGCCACCCCGCGGCTCAAGGCCTTCCCGTTCGACTCCGAGCGCAAGCGCATGTGCACCGTCCACCGGCTGGACGACTCGGCGCTTGCCGCCTTCGTCAAGGGCTCGCTGTCCGACCTGCTGCCGCAGTGCGACGCCATCCTCGTGAACGGCCGTGAGCGGCCGCTGACCGAAGACGACGTCCGCGCGATCAACGCCGCCAACCAGAAGTACGCGGCGCTTGGCCTGCGCAGCCTGGCCGCCGCGTACCGCACCCTGCCGCGCGAGGGCGAGGAGGCGTCTCAGCTGGATCAGCTCACCATCGAAAACACCGAGGCCCACCTGACCTTCGTCGGCCTGGCCGTGATGGCCGACCCGCCGCGCCCGGAGATCTACGACGCGGTCGCCAAGTGCCACGCCGCCAACATCAAGATCATCATGGTCACCGGCGACTCGGCGCTGACCGCCAAGTCGATCGCGGTCAAAATCGGTCTGACCAGCCCGGCCGCCCGGGTGGTCACCGGCAGCGAGCTCGCCGCGATGAGCGAGTCCGCGCTCCAAGACGCGCTGAAGGGCGAGATCATTTTCGCCCGCGTCGCGCCCGAGCAGAAGTACAAGATCGTCTCGACGCTGCAGAAAAACGGCGAGATCGTCGCGTCCACCGGCGACGGCGTCAACGACGCGCCGGCGCTCAAGAAGGCCGACATCGGCGTCGCGATGGGCGTGACCGGCACCGACGTCGCCAAGGACGCCGCCGACATGATCCTGACCGACGACAACTTCGCGTCCATCGTCGCCGCCATCGAGGAGGGCCGCACCGTTTACGCCAACCTCCAGAAGTTTTTGACCTACATCCTGACCAGCAACGTGCCCGAGGCGGTGCCGAGCGTCCTGTTCCTGTTCTCGCGCGGCCTGATTCCCCTGCCGATGACCGTGATGCAGATCCTGACCGTTGACCTGGGCACCGACATGCTGCCGGCGCTCGGGCTGGGGTCAGAGCAGGCGGAGCCGGGCATCATGCACCAGCCGCCGCGCAAGCGCTCCGCCCACCTGCTGAGCCGCCGCGTGATCTGGACGGCCTTCGCCTGGTACGGGCTGATGGCAAGCATCGTCTCGACCTTCGCCTACTTCTTCGTCAACCTGCAAAATGGCTGGCCGCAGACCGCGCTGGCGGCCAGCGGCGTGACCTACGCCAAGGCCACCACGATGGTGCTCGGCGCGATCGTCTTCTCGCAGATCGGCAACGCCCTGAACTGCCGCACCAAGGCCGCCTCGGTGATCCAGTCCGGCCTGTTCGCCAACCGCCGCATCTGGTTTGGCATCGCCTTTGAGGTCGCGCTGTTCTTCGTCCTCACCGTGACCCCGGGGCTGCAGGGCCTGTTCAACACCACGCCGCTGGGCCTCGCCGACTGGGCGCTGCTCGCCGTAATTCCCTTCCCGATTTTTCTGATTGAGGAGGCGCGCAAGGCCTGGGTAAGGCACCGCGCGGCCTGAATCAGTGCAGCAAAAAAGCCGACACAATCGTGCCGGCTTTTTTTGTGCTGCAGTCGCAGCCCGCAAGGCAGACGCGCCCCAGGCCCTGCGCCGCTACCGCGCGATGAAGTCCGCGGGCACCACCACCCGGCCGCTGCGCCGGCCGATGGCAAGCTCTAACGCCGCGCGGCCAACGCGCTTGAAGTGGTGGTCGATCGTCGGCAGCCCGAGTAGCCGCCCGGCCAGCTGGTTCTCCTGCCCCATCAGCCCCGGCACCGCCAGGCCGTGGTCCAGGTAGGACTGCCGCACCCCGGCGGCGATGTCGTCGCCGTTTGCGAACACGAAGTCGGCCTTGGCCCGGGCGAAAAACGCCCCGGCGGCGACCCCGTCTTCGTAGCTCATCGAGTCCACCCAGCACAGCGCCGGGTCCGGTGCCGCGCCGAACACGCGGGTGTAGGCGGCGACCAGCGCCTGCGATGTGGCGGACAGCGCCGCCTTGCGCGGCAGCATCAGGCCGACGCGGGTGAAGCCCCGGTCGCGGATCCACGTCAGCGCGTCGTCGTAGCTCTGCCCGCGGTCCGTGTAGGCCGCCGGCAGCTTCGTCGCCCCCGGGTCCTGGCACACCACCACCGGCCCGAACGCCAGGTACGGCTCAAGCGCCGCAAGCGCCAGCTGGTGGGAGGTGAAGATCAGCGCGTCGTAGGCCTTGCGCCGCAGCTGCTCGAGGTAATCCTTTTCAACCGCCGGGTCGTAGCCCGACGGCAGCATCACCACGTTGTAGCCGGCGGCAAAGGCGGCGTCCATGATGCCCACCGTCAGATCCGTGAAGTACGGGTGCAAAAACTGCGGCAGCACCACCCCGATGGCGCGCGTGCTGCCCCGGCTGAGGTCGCGCGCGACGTCGTTGGGCACGTAATTGAGCTCCTGGATCACCGCCTCGATGGCCGCGCGCACCGCCGGCTTCACGTAGGGCTTGTGATTGAGCACCCGCGACACCGTCGCCACCGAGTACCCGCTTTTTTTCGCCACATCACGAATGGTTGTCATGTTGTCTCCTCCCGGCATCTCCCCCAGTGTACCAAAATGGCCGGGCTTCTGCTCAGAAGGCGAGTGAGCAAAAACTGCGGCCAGGGAGAGTTAAAGCAGCGTGGCGTTCAGGCGGTTCAAAGCCGAAGCGTTGGATTTCAGCGTGCCAAGCGTGTCTTGTTGAGCAACCAGCTTGGCGACCGCCGGGGCAGCCACGGTCTCGTAGTCGCTGCCGTCGGGGATGACCAAAACCAGGGCGTAGTCGACCGGCGTGCTGGTGTCGCCCCAGCGCACCGTCTCTTGGAAGGTGATTAACAGCGACTGCGGCCGAGTCAGCTGGTCCGAGGTGGCGTGCATGACCACCACGCGGTCGGCCACAATCTGCGTGCCGGCGACCTCGCTGGCAATGAAACTCGACTTGAGCGCCTGGCGATCCAGGTTCAGCCGGTCGGCGACAACCGCCGCAACGGCGGTCAGGGCGGCCAACTCGTTGGCGTTATCCAGGGGCAGGTCAACAACCGCGTGCTTCTTAGCAAACAATGTGAACATGGTAATCCCTCCATAGTAGACTGAGCAGTGTCATCGGCTGCAGGTCGGCGCGCCCCTCACCTGCAAAATCAGTGTATTCTGTGTAACGCGTTTCAGGTCAAGCGTTCCAGCAAAAAAAGTTTTCAGAACTTTTGAGCGCAGAATCGGCGCAGCAAATTGCCCGCAGATTCGGCCAAGAAAACCCGTCCGCAGCGCTTCGCCCAGGTGTGCTCAGCACAACGCCCCATTGTGCCCAACCAAGGTCTGCCCGCAATGCCAAGCACTAACAGTACCGCAAGGCTCGGACAGTCCAAGCTCCCAGCGCGGATCACTCGTGCTTTGAACCCCGTAGCCAATCAACCACGATGTAGGGCGGAGGCACGCACGGGTCACGGCTGGAGGCGGAGGGCCGAGGCGAGCCAGCGTGAAATTGCAGTAAGTCGGCGATTTGTGCCGACTTACTGCAAGGGCGGGTCTTGAGACCGCACTTTGGGCTCAAGAGAGCCCCACGCGTTCCGCCGCCTCGGACCGGAGCCGGAAGCCGTGACCCGTGCGTGCCGGAGCCCGGGCTGCTCCGCTCTGGTCGTCAAGCCCGTCCCGCTGAGCCCGCGCTTCTCCGCTCTGGTCATCGTCGAGCTCCGCGGGGCAACGGCCACCCGTCCAGCTAAGTCCAGCGCTCGGGCCAAAGTGCGGCCCAAGCGCTGGACTTACGCTGGCCGGTGGCCTAAGTGCGCCCCGCTCTGCTCTGGGGAACGCAAACAGGGCACCGCAGACAATGTCTGCGGTGCCCTGTCGGTTAGTCGCTACGGCCGTAAGCGACGAACTACTTCTTAACTTCGGTGAAGGTCACACGCTTACGCAACTTTGGAGAGTACTTCTTCAAAGAAAGACGATCAGGCGTGTTACGCTTGTTCTTAGAAGTTAGGTAAATTCGTTCGCCGGTTTCGGCGCAAGCAAGAAGAATGTTATCACGCATCTTACTTTCACCTCCCCTTTCAAGAATTACTAACTTTACTAGCATACAGGATTCTGCCGGAAAGTCAAGCACTAATCCTTGTCACCCGCTACGGCGGGCCTGAATCAGACCGTCAGCGCGATTTTGCCGATGCCCTGGGCCGAATCCATCACCGTGATGTCGAAGTCGAACTTCGAGAACAGGTGGGTGAGCTTCTTGAAGTTGTCGCGGTCAAAGGAGCTCAGGTTGCCGTCGATGGTCGTGATGCCCGCCTTCTTGGCGAGGTTGATGAACGCCTTCAGCGCCAGCGTCGCCAGCCCCATGTTCTGGAAATCGTAGAACGCCAGGCGGCTTTCGGAACCCAAGGTCTCGAGCACGGTGATGTGCATCGTGTTCTGCCAGCGGTTCAGGTCGAACAGCAGCTGGGACTGGAAGTCGGCCTTGGAGTGGCCGTACTTGTCGACGTTTTCGAACGGGGTGTACACGCTGACGGTGAAGCTGCTGCGTTTTTTATCCTCGAGTTTGTAATCGGTGTAGACGATGTACTGCGTCGCGGTCGTCTCGCCGGGCGCCTGGGGCCGGTTCATGCTCGAGAGAATCGTGAACTGGGGATCCTTCTCGATCGCGGCTAGCCGCTTGGCGTACACCTGATCATACTCTGTCTGCGAGCTCATTGTGAAACCTCCACATATAATGTTGGTTTCATTATAGCATTAACTCGGCCATGCCACGAGTAATCTTTGAAAAATGAAAAGAAAAAATATTTTACATCACATTAATTGATTTTCGTTTTCATTTTTCAAATCCAGGGTGAAGACGTCGACCGCCTCGGGCCGCCCCAAAAGCGCGCCGGGCTGGGCCTCAAGCCGATCCGCGCGGGTGAACCCGAGCGCCTCAAGCACCGCGGCCGAGCGTCGGTTGCTGACCGCGACGAACGCCCAGACCCGCGCGATGCCCTGGCGGCGCAGGTCATAGATTACGGTGGTCAGCGCCGCCTGCATCAGCCCCCGGCCCCAGTACGGGCGCGCCAAGGCGTACCCCAGCTCCCGCTCCGGCGCGTCGGGCCCGCCGGCGGCGCGGGCGTAGACCCCGACCTGGCCGACCATCCGGCCGTCGTGCACCACCGCCAACACCTCCGGCGCGTGCGAAAGCCGCGTCTCGGCCGCGGCGAGGTCCGCCACCGGCGCGAGGCCGGCCGGCCCGGCCACCGCCGGGTCGTTGGCGTAAGCCAGAAACGCCGCGGCATCCCCCGGGCCGATCGGGCGCAGCGCCACCTCAGGCAGCGCGCGGCGCGTCACGCGCCGATCACCGGCCAGCCCGCCGGAAGCGGCAGACTGAGTGCGTGGCGCTCGCCGGTGAACGGGTCGGTGATGGCCAGGGTGGAGGCACACAGCAGCTGGTGTGGCCACTGCGCCGTTGCGTGCCCGTACAGCGGGTCGCCGACCACCGGGTGGTCGATGTACGCCAGGTGCGCGCGGATCTGGTGCGTGCGCCCGGTGTGAAGCGTCAGCTCGACCAGGCTCTGCGGCCCGGCGGCCAACACCCGGTAGTCGGTGATTGCCTCCTGGCCCGCCGGCGTCACCACGCGGTGGATGCCATCCTCCCCCTTGCCCAGCGGCAGGTCGATCACGCCCTGGGCCGGCTCCGGCGTGCCCTCGACCACCGCCTGGTAGGTTTTGGTCAGCGTGCTTTCGTCCAGCAGGCTCTGCGCGAACACGTGCTTGGCGACCAGCACCAGGCCGGTGGTGTCGCGGTCCAGCCGCGTCATAATCGCCGGCTGCGGGCCGTCGATGCCCTCGCTTGCCAGGTAGGCCGCCACTCGGTTCAGCAGGCTTTCGGTCGGGTGGCTCGGGCCGGGCACGCTGTTGAGCCCGGCCGGCTTGTTGACCACCAGCCAGTTGTCCAGCTCCAGCACAATGTCGAGGTCCCCGGGCGTCTGCGCGACCGCGTCGCTCGGTGGCAGCTCAAAGCGCACCTTGGCGGCCTTGGCGACCCGCTCGTTCACGCTGGTCTGCCGGCGCCCCAGCCAGACGGTGTTGGCCGCCGCCAGCTTTTTGTACAGCCGCCAGCTGACCCCGTGGGCGTCCAGAAGCCGCCGCACCGTCGTCTCTCGTGTTGCCGTGAATTCGAATTGATAGTTCATCTCGCACCTCCAAGTCTCGATTATACCCAATGTCGGCCGGCCGCGCCGGAGAATCGGTGCGCACCCGCAAGCGATTTGGGTTATAGTGGGGAAAAACGCAGGAGGCACTGCCATGATTCCAGATCCCAACGCCCTTGGCCCGCTCACGCTGGTCGAAGGCGACGTCCACTTCGATTACCACGGCTGGCACGCCCGCCTGGCCGCGGTCAACGACCACCTGGTGCGCCTGACCGTCACCCAGGCCCCGGACTGGCCGGCCCATCCCAGCATCCAGGAAGCCCCGGACATCCAAAAGCACGCCGACGCCACGGTCGCCAGCGGCGGCTCCGGCCAGCGCTTCGATGCCCCAATCGTCACCGCAACCGCGCACCGGCCGCTGACGCTGACGGCCAACACCGCCGCGCTGGGCGCCTACCGCCTGGTGCTTGAGGACGGCCGCCTGACCGTGACGCTCGGCGAGCAGATGGTCTGCACCCTCGCGCTGCCGCAGCTGGAGGACCACCGCTGGACGACCCGCATCCGCACGACGCCCGGCGCCGACTACTTCGGCGGCGGGATGCAAAACGGGCGGGTCAACCTGAACGGCCAGCTGATCTCGATTCGCAACGAGAACCGCTGGACCAAGGGCGGCGTGACCTCGCCGGTGCCGTTCTACTGGTCCACCACCGGCTACGGCCTGTTGGTCAACTCCTTCACCCCCGGCGAGTACGACTTCGCCAACCCGCACGCCGGCGCCTACCTGATGCACGAGGATCCCGTTTTTGACGCCTACCTGATCCTCGCGACGACCCCGGCCGGGCTGATCCACGGCTACCACGAGCTGACCGGCCTGCCGGCGCTGCCGCCGGCCTTCACCTTCTACCCCGCCCACTTCAACGCCTACAACCGCGATTACTGGGTGCCTGTCACCCAAGACTCCGCCGGCGCGATCCGCTTTGCCGACGGTCAGTGGTACAAGGAGTACCAGCCGATCAAAAAGGAGACCTTCAACACCGGCTTTCGCCGCGGCGCCATCACCGTCGCCGGCGTGACGCTGGTGCCCAACGTCTTCGGCCACGGCCACGTGACCTTCACCGAGCCTGACGAGGCGGGCAACCCGCGCCGCGCCGTGCGCGAGACGCTCAACGGCGAGCACGACCCGCAGTTCTCCGCGCGCGCGGTGCTGGACCGCTACCTCGACAACGGCTTTCCGCTCGGCTGGCTTTTGCCCAACGACGGCTACGGCGCCGGGTACGGCCAGACCGACTCGCTCGCCGGCGACCTGCAAAACCTCGCGGCGTTTGCCGACTACGCGCGCGGCCGCGGCGTCACCACCGGGCTGTGGACCCAGGCCAACCTGACGCCCAAGGACCCGGCTGCCCCGCAAAAGGGCGACCGCGACTTCGCCCGCGAGCTTGACGTCGGCGTCCGCGCGATCAAAACCGACGTCGCCTGGGTCGGCGAGGGCTACACCTTCGGCCTGAACGCCGGGGCGCGCGCCGCCGCCGAGTTCGCCAAGCGCCAGCTGCGCCCGGCCATCGTCACCCTGGACGGCTGGGCCGGCTCGCAGCGCACCGGCATCACCTGGACCGGCGACCAGGACGGCGCCGACTGGCTCAACCTCGCGGTGCACATCGGTTCCTACCTCTCCGCCGGGCTGTCCGGGCTGCCCAACGTCGCCTCGGATGTCGACGGCATCTACGCCGGCGGCAACCCCGTGATCCAGACCCGTGACCTGCAGTGGAAGGCCTTCACCCCGCACTTTTTCGCCATGGACGGCTGGGGCGACCAGCCCAAGCTGATGGGCATGGAGCTGCCTGACCCGTACCGCGCGATCAACCGCGCGTTCCTGCAGTTCCACACCGCGCTTTTGCCGACGCTGTACAGCCTGGCGGCGCTGGCCCGCGACACCGGCGCCCCGGTGATACGGCCGACCTTCTGGAGCGCGCCGAGCGCCTACACCCAGGGCCCGGCGCTTGAAGACCAGTTCCTGCTCGGCGACGCGCTGTTGGTCGCGCCGATCGTCAACGCGTACGGACTTGACGGCACCACCAGCCGGCGCGACCACGTCTTCCTGCCGGCCGGCACCTGGTACGACTTCTGGACCGGGGAAAAACTGACCGGTGACGCCACCCTGCACGACCTGGTTACCCCGCTGGACCGGCTGCCCCTCTTCGTGCGCGAGGGCGCGATCCTCGCGCTGACGGCGCCGCACCTGACCCCGGACGCCCGCCCGGCGACGCGCGTCATCGACTGGACGCCGGGCGTCGGCCGCTTCACCCTGGTTGAGGACGACGGGGCAAGTGACGCCTACCTCAGGGGCGAGCAGGCCCGCACCGAGCTGACCGGCACGGCGCAGGCGCTGACCATCGAAGCGACCACCGGCCACTTTGAAGGTCAGGCCGAGTGCGTGCCGCTTCGAGTCTTCGTCCAGGGTGCCACGGGCCCCGCGACCGTCACCGTCGACGGCCAGCCGCTTGACGTTCAGGGTGTGGTCGGCCCGCGCCCGGACGACGTGCTGCACCGTCCGGCCACCGGGCTGTTCCTGGACCTGGGTGTGCAGTCGATCAGAAGCACCATCGTCGTCACGATTCAGTAGCGCGACCGCCGGTAACAGGTTATCCAGAACCAAGTGCCTCGGCTCCCCTGCGGTATCGCGCTTCACTGAGCGACACAAAAGCCTGTCCGAATTATTATCGGGCAGGCTTTTTGCGTTTTATAGCTAAGATGTGCACTTGAAATCTAACTTGTCTGGATTTAGAAGCGCGTATTACAAATCTGTGGAATTATCAACAATGTAGGGCGGAGGTGCGGACGGCCCACTGGCGGAGGCGCAGGGCTGGGGCGAGCCAGTGTGAAATTGCTGTTGCCGACCGAACTTGTCGGCTTACAGCAAGGGCGGGTCCTGAGACCGGAACGGGCTCAGGAGAGCCCCACACGTTCCGCCGCCCTAGCCCGGAGCCGGAGGCAGTGGGCCGTCTGGGCCGGAGCCCGGATTTTCAGAGCCTCCACAGGCTTCCTCGGGTGCGGCGGCTCAGATCAGCCCGTCGGCGAAGGCCGCGACGTCCGGGCCGGTCACCGCCAGGACGTCCTCGCCCCGCGCCGCGCCGGCCTCAAACAGCGCCAGCAGGTCTTGAAGCCGCGCGAACTGGTCGGCCCACACCGGCGCGGTCACCTTGAGCAGGTACTTTTGAATCTCCTTGTACACCACTTCGTAGTCGTGCGGCAGCGCGTGCACCGCCGCGGCGTGCGCGCGCCACGCGCGCTTGTCCTCAATCAGGCTCATGGCTGCTTCCTCCCCAGCTTCCGGTACACCGCGGCGTTGAGCTGCGCGCGCCAGCGGTCCTGCAGGCTGGTCGCGCCGCTGGCCGCCCCAACCCCGTCGGCGAACTCGGCGACGTCCTCACCCAGCGCGTCCTGGGCGCTGGCACCGCGGGCGGCGGCGGCCTCCATCAGCTCGAGGATGCCCGAAAGGATCGGCATCAGGTTGCGCCCGGAAAAATCGCTGCGGGCCATCACGGTTGCCAGCACCGTCTGCCACGCGGTGCGGTAGTCCGGTGGCAGCTGCTGCACGCGCTTGTCGAAGCCGGCCAGCTCGCGGTTCATGTCGTTGCCGGTAATTTTGTCCCAGAAATTCATGCCGTCACCTCCGCAGACCCGCGACGGTGGCCGTCAGCCAGTCCCACCGCAGCCAAAAATCCGCCAGGTACATTTTGCCCGCTTCGTTGAGCGAATAAAACTTGCGCGCCGGCCCGAGCTTGGACTGGCGGCGCGTCACGTCCAGCAGGCCCTTTTTCTCCAGCCGCAACAGCGCGGTGTACACCGTGCCCTCCACGATGTCGTCCAGGCCGTGATCCGCCAGGTACTGGGTGATCTCGTAGCCATAGGTCTCGCCCTGGCTGATGCGCTGCATGATGATGCCGTCCAGGGCCCCCTTCAGAAGCTCCGTCGAACCGTTCATATTGTTGCCACCTTTCAAGCCGGCGCGTCCGCGCCTTCCAGTAAATTATATTACCGAGTAGTAAGTTCGGCAAGTCGCCGCACAAAAAAGCCGGGCGGTTGCCCGGCATCTTGGTCTGTCATCGCGTTACTTGGTCAGCACCAGCGGCGCGGATGCGCCCGTCACCCACTGCAGCGTGCTGCCGTCGTGAACCAGGTACAGCGGATCAGCGGCCTGAGTTGGGGTGAAGATGTACCCGTTCCCCGTGCGCGCCGCGCGGTAGCCGGTGGTGACCGGCGTCATCCCCGGCTGCGCGACGGTCAGCGTCGTCGCCGTCAGCGTGATGGTCACATTCGGGTTGCGCCAGGTGCCGTAGTAGCCGGCGAGCCCGGTGGCCGCCTTGGCCGCCGCTGCCTGCTTCGCTGCGGCTGCCTGCTTCGCTGCCGCGGCCTGCTTGGCTGCGGCTGCCTGCTTGGCCGCCGCTTCCTGCTTCGCTGCCGCGGCCTGCTTCGCTGCCGCTGCCCGCTTGGCTGCCGCGGCCTGCTTGGCTGCGGCTGCCTGCTTGGCCGCCGCTTCCTGCTTCGCTGCGGCTGCCTGCTTGGTTGCCGCCGCCTGCTTCGCTGCCGCCGCCTGCTTGGCCGCTGCTGCCTTCTCGGTCGCTGCTGTCTTCTTTGCTGCCGCTACCTGCTTCGTCGTCGCGGTCGTCCGCGCCGTCTTTGTGGTGACCGCGGTGCGAGTGGCGGCCGTGTCCGTCTGCACGTCTACCCGACTTGCTGCCCACGTGCCCACACCCAGGGTTACCAGCCCAATCAACAGCCACTTCTTCATCGCGATCACTCCTTTTGTTTTGTTACGCCCAGTATAACACGGCGACACGAATCTGTAACGTAATTGACACATTCTTAAGAAATCGCCGAGTTGGCGGCACCGTCCGCCGGGCCAAAATGTTACAAAAGCATTTCGTCGTCGTTAAACCGAACAAGTGTTTGTATAATAATCTCGAGGAGGTGAGCGCCATGAGCGTGGATCACCGGGCGGCGGCCCGCCGCGTCGCCGACTTTTTCGCCCACGAGTACCGCGACCGCGGCATGCTGAAGTGGCAGGGGTTCTTCCTGTCCGACCACACCGCCGCGCTGAACAAGGAGCAGGCCAAGGCGGCGGTGGCCGTCCCCGAACTTGAGCCTCAGGACCAGGCCACGGTGCGCGCCGCGCTGGCTTTGGCCTACGCCAGCGGCGAGTCCGTCACCTGCCAGCTGAAAACCGTCGACTACGAGCACGCGCTGCAGCCGCCCTTCACCGGCAAGGTGCGCGGCTACACGGCCGACGACGGCGTGCAGATCGGCGACGTGGCGGTGCGCATCGCCGACCTGCGCCACGTGACGCGGTTGGGTTTTGCGGTCAATTAGTGTACACTACGCCTAAACACTTAGGAGGTCCGAGATGACACTCATCGCAATTCTGATCGACGGGCTGGCGGCGGCCGGCTACCACGTCCAGGCCACGTCCGGCCTGCACATGGCCGGGACCATTTTCCAGGGCGTCTTGACGCTGGCGCTGCTCATCATGACGTTCGCCTACAAGGGCAAGCGGCTGGGCTGGTTCAACTTCAGCACCTGGGCGCACAATTTCACCTTCCGCTACGCCGTCATCATCCTGTCGCTGATCGTCAACGCGGTGCTGCTCTTCGTCTACGTGCTGAACGTGACGGGCCAAAACACCGAACTGCTGTTCCACTAATTAACATCTGAACACCCGGGCTCCGGCCCGGACGCATCACTACTTCCAGCTCCGGGCCGGGGCGGCGGAACGCGTGGGGCTCTCTTGAGCCCAAAGTGCGGTCTCAAGACCCGCCCTTGCTGTAAGGCGGCAAAAACCGCCGCCTAACAGCAATTTCACGCTGGCTCGCCCCGGCCCTGCGCCTCCAGCAGTGATGCATCCAGCCTACGCCCTGCCTAGTGATTCATCCGCCAAGTCGCGACATTCGATGCCCAAAACAGACAGGCTGTATTTTCAGATACCGTTTAGTTTCGCCCGCCGTCGCGCCCCGGCGGCTATTTTTTTGCCCAAAGTTTAGTAAACATTTAGCACTGCGAATCATTCCCGAAGCGACGGGATTGGCAGCGGTTCACTCAAAATGAATCACGGCAAAATTTAGTAAACTTTCGGTTCACTTTTCCCCGGAATTTTAGTAAACTATCCGTGAAGGCGCGAGCAGCGCCTGGCTTGGAAAGGAGGGGTCGTCATCGCCACCCTGAAAGACATCGCAAAGGCCGCGCACGTCAGCGCCGCCACCGTGTCCCGCGTGCTGAACGCGGACACGTCGCTTTCGGTCGCCCCGGACACGCGCCGGCGCATCTTCGCCGCCGCGGAGGCCCTGAACTACACGAAGCACCAGCGGCGCGCCACCCCCGCGGCCAGCACCATCGGCCTGGTCCAGTGGTACTCCGAGGCCGCCGAGACCAACGACCTGTACTACCGCGCCGTGCGCTGGGGCGTTGAGACCCAGCTTCAGGCCGACGGGTTCGCCATCGACCACGTCTTCGCCAGCGACACGCTGCCGAGCACCGAGCTGGCCGGGCTGATCGCCATCGGCAAGTACTCCGAGGCCCAGCTGGCCAACTTCAAGGCGCTCGGCCTGCCGCTGGTGATTGTGGACCAGGACACCCTGGCCCAGGAAATTAGCTGCGTGACCACGAGCTTCGGCGATCCGGTCGACCGGATCGTGCAGCACTTCCTGGCCGCCGGGCACCGGCGCATCGCGATGATCACCGGCGCGGAGCAGACCACCGACGGCGTGCCGCTGACCGACGCGCGGCTGACCGCCTTCAAGCGGGCGATGAGCCGCCGCGCCACGCTCGATGAGGCGCTGATTTTCCCCGGGCCCTTCACCATCGAGGGCGGCTACCAGACCATGACCGCCGTCATCGAGAAGCTTCAGGGTGACCTGCCGCACGCGTTTTTCGTCGCAAGCGACACGATGGCCATCGGCGCGATCAAGGCGCTTCAGGAGCACCACATTCAGGTGCCGGAGCAGGTCAGCGTGATCGGCTTCAACGACCTGGCCGTGGGCCGCTACATCAGCCCGAGCCTGAGCACCGTGCAGGTCGCCACCCAGCTGATGGGCATGAACGCCGCGCGCCTGCTGAAGGACCAGCTCGACGGCCTGGCGACCACCCCGGTTCGCATCACGCTGGGCAGCACGCTGTTGCTGCGCGACTCCAGCGACTAACCACTGGCATTACGCTACTTTTAAAAAAACCGCACCATCACAAAGGAGGAGCACCATGGATACACAGGAACTTCGCACCGGCTTCACTGAGGTCTTCGGCCACGCGCCGGCCCACACCTACTTCGCCCCCGGCCGCATCAACCTGATCGGCGAGCACACCGATTACAACGGCGGCCACGTTTTCCCCTGCGCCATCAGCCTCGGCACCTACGCGGCCGTCGGTGCGAACACGGAAGACGCCTTCCGCCTGTTCTCCGCCAACTTCCCGGACGCCGGTCTGACCACGATTGCGCTGGCCGACCTGAATTCCGCCAAGGCCAACAGCTGGACCGACTACTTCAAGGGCATGGCCCAGGTTCTCGCCAAGAGCGGCGCCGACTTCAACCACGGCCTGGACGTCTACATCAAGGGCAACCTGCCCAACGCGTCCGGCCTGTCCTCGTCCGCCTCGCTTGAGCTGTTGACCGGCATCATCCTGAAGGCCACGTACGGCTTGCCGGAGACCATGCTGGACCTGATCAAGAACGGCCAGAAGGTGGAAAACCAGTACATCGGCGTCAACTCAGGCATCATGGACCAGTTCGCCATCGGCATGGGCCAAGCGAACCGCGCCACCCTGCTGGACACCAACACGCTGGAGTACGAGTCGCTGCCGCTTGACATGGGCGACAACGTGGTCGTGATCATGAACACCAACAAGCGCCGCGAGCTGGCCGACTCCAAGTACAACGAGCGCCGCAGCGAGTGCGAGGAGGCCCTGCGCCGCCTGCAGACCAAGCTTGACATCAAGAGCCTGGGTGATCTGAGCATCGACGAGTTCGACCAGTACAGCTACCTGATCTACGACGGCACGCTGATCCGCCGTGCCCGCCACGCGGTGTTTGAAAACCAGCGGACGCTGCAGGCCGCCGCGGCCCTCAAGGCAAGCGATCTGGCGACGTTTGGCCGCCTGATGTCCGCCTCCGGGGTGTCTTTGGCCTACGACTACGAGGTCACCGGCCTTGAGCTCGACACCCTGGTCCAAAACGCGCTGAAGCAGCCCGGCGTCCTCGGCGCCCGCATGACCGGCGCCGGCTTTGGCGGCTGCGCCATCGCCCTGGTGAACAAGGACGCCGTGCCGGCCTTCACCGAAGCGGTCGGTGCCGCCTACCTGGAGACGGTCGGCTACAAGGCGGACTTCTACGTCGCCGAAATCGCCGACGGCCCGCGCCAGCTGGACTAAGCCGTCCCTGCCGGGCTCCGGCACGACGGGGCCACTGCTTGCGGCTCCGGGCCGGGGCGGCGGAACGCGTGGGGCTCCCGCAAGCCCAAAGACCGGTCTTGCGACCCGCCCTTGCACTAAGCCGACAAAGTACGCCGGCTGAGTGCAATTTCACGCTGGCTCGCCCCGGCCCTACGCCGGAAGCTGTGACCCGGTCGTGCATCCGCCCTATACAGTGGTTAACCGACTGTGAATACGGCTGGTCGATAGGAATCATCAGAATTCAGGCCACTTAGAGCGTCTAACAGACCGTCCACTACACGGCCATCGCAAGCCAACGCAATGCGCTTGCCTCACACATTGAAAGGAGTTTTCCACATGACAATTGCTGTTTTAGGTGGGGCCGGGTACATCGGCTCCCATACCGTTGCGCAGCTGATCAAGCACGGCGAAGACGTCGTCGTGCTCGACAACTTGATCACCGGCCACCGCAAGGCCGTCGACCCCAAGGCGCGCTTTTACCAGGGCGACATCCGCGACTACAAGTTTTTGAGCAGCGTTTTTTCCAAGGAAAAAATCGACGGCGTCATCCACTTCGCGGCCTTCTCCATCGTGCCCGAGTCGATGAAGGACCCGCTGAAGTACTTCGACAACAACACCTCCGGCATGATCACGCTGCTTGAGGCGATGAAGCAGTTCGGCATCAACAAGATCGTCTTCTCCTCCACCGCCGCCACGTACGGCGAGCCCAAGCAGATCCCGATCAAGGAAACCGACCCGCAGATTCCGACCAACCCTTACGGCGAGTCGAAGCTTGCGATGGAGAAAATCATCCACTGGGCCGACGTCGCGTACGGCATCCACTTCGTCGCGCTGCGCTACTTCAACGTCGCCGGCGCCATGCCGGACGGCTCGATCGGCGAGGATCACCACCCGGAGACCCACCTGATTCCGATCATCCTGCAGGTGGCCGCGGGCACCCGCGACGGGCTGCAGATTTTCGGCGACGACTACCCGACCAAGGACGGCACCAACGTCCGCGATTACGTGCACGTCGTCGACCTGGCCGACGCCCACATCCTGGCGATGGACTACCTGAAGGCCGGCAAGCCGAGCACCGCGTTCAACCTGGGCTCCGCCACCGGCTTCTCCAACCTGGAGATCCTGAACGCCGCGCGCAAGGTGACCGGCAAGGCCATCCCGGCCACCATCGGCCCGCGCCGCGCCGGCGACCCGAGCACCCTGATTGCGGCCTCCGACAAGGCCCGCACAGTGCTTGGCTGGCAGCCGAACTACGACAACATCGAGGCGATCCTCGCGACCGCCTGGAATTGGCACGAAAGCAAGCCGGAAGGATTCGGTGACAAGATTTGACCGCCGTTGACCAACAGTTGGACTACATCCTCAAGCAAAATCCGGACTACACGGAACTCGACCGCGTGTACCTGAAAAACCGCGTGCTGGCTCTGGTCGGCGACGCGGCGGCGGACACGCCGGGCGCCGCGACCGCGCTTTCCAACCTCGACGCGCTGGTCGCGGCCGCCGTTGAACACGGCGCCTGCGACGACACCGTGGCGGCCAAGCAGATTCTCGAGGCCGAGCTGATGGCCCTGGCCACGCCGAAACCGAGCACGGTCAACGCCACGTTCTGGTCGCGCTACCAGCAGTCGCCGCAAAGCGCCACGGACTGGTTCTTCGCGCTCAGCCGCGCCAACAACTACATCCAGACCCGCGCGATCGCCAAGAACATCCAGTTCCCGGCCCACACGGAGTACGGCGACCTTGAGATCACCATCAACCTGTCCAAGCCGGAGAAGGACCCCAAGGACATCGCCGCGGCGGCCAAGGTCAAGTCCTTCGGCTACCCGGCCTGCCAGCTGTGCCTTGAAAACGAGGGCTACCGCGGCCGCGCCGACTACCCAGCCCGCGGCAACCACCGCATCGTGCGCTTTTCGTTGGGCGGGGCGACCTGGGGGTTTCAGTACTCCCCTTACGCCTACTTCAACGAGCACGCGATTTTCCTCGACGCGGTTCACGAGCCGATGCACATCAACCAGCAGACCTTCACCAACCTGCTGGACATCGTGACCATGCTGCCGCACTACTTCGTCGGCAGCAACGCCGACCTGCCGATTGTCGGCGGCTCGATGCTGTCGCACGAGCACTACCAGGGCGGCCGCCTCACCTTCGCGATGGCCGTGGCGCCGCTGGAGAAAACGCTCAGCCTGCCCGGCTTTGACGGCGTCGAGGCCGGCCGCGTGAAGTGGCCGATGAGCGTGATTCGCCTGACCGGCGCCAACCGCAGCGAGCTCGCCGCGGCCGCCGAGCACATCCGCGCGACCTGGGCGACTTACAGCGACGAGGCCGTGGACGTGCGCGCCGTCACCGACGGCACGCCGCACCACACCGTCACCCCGATCGCACGCCGCGTCGGTGCCGACTACCAGCTCGACTTGGTGCTGCGCGACAACCAGACCAGCGCCGCTTACCCCGACGGCATTTTCCACCCGCACCAGGACGTGCAGCACATCAAGAAGGAAAACATCGGCCTGATCGAGGTCATGGGCCTGGCGGTGCTGCCGGCGCGCCTGCGCCTGGAGCTCGCCGAGGTCAAGAAGTACCTGCTGGACCAGCCCAACGCCATGGCCGAGTCCCACCGGCCGTGGGCGGATCAGCTGCGCCAGAGCTTCGCGTGGACCCCGGCCAACGCCGACGACCTGCTGAACCAGGCCGTGGGCAAGGTCTTCGCCCGCGTGCTCGAAGACGCCGGCGTGTTCAAGCGCACCCCTGAAGGTCAGGCGGCCTTCGACCGCTTCTGCGCCGCGCTGTAATCCGCATCCAGAGCCTGCCGAATTGCGATTCGGCGGGCTTTTTTGCGCGCTGCGGGGTAGAATGGGCCTATCATCGCCTCACGGCAGGAAGAAGGCATTGCCATGACCGCAGACTTTCGCGATTGGCCGCTGCCACCCGCACCGGACCCCCGGCGCATGTGGCGCCTTATTAACTGGGAGCACACCATGACAGACGGCTAGTCATGGCGGCCGGGTGCTCCCGGCGCAGAAAGGATTCACGTGAAAAATCTCTATCAATTACTGGCGGTGCGGCTTTTAATCAACCTCGCCGACAGCTTATTTTACGTCGTCACGCTCTGGAACGTCACCCAGGCGGCTGACGCGCTCGCCACCGGCGCACTGGTGGCGCTGTTCACCCTGCCGGACGTGCTGGCGGTGTTCATCGGCCCGCTGATCGACCGCTTCGAGCCCCGGCGGCTGCTGGTGGTCGCAAGCGGGCTGCAGCTGGCCATTCAGCTGGTGCGGCTGGCGACGCTCACCCCCTTCAACCTCCCGCTGACCTACGCCCTGGCCCTCGGCAGCACGCTGGCGTCGAGCCTGACCTACCCGCTGGAGGACGTGCTGATTCCAAGGCTCGCGCCGCAAAACCGGCTGGTGTTTGCCAACAGCCTGTTTGCGGTGGCCTACAAGGCCGTCGACACGGCGTTCAACGCCGTGTCCGGGCTGCTCCTGTCGGCGCTCAGCTTCTTTGCGCTCTACGCCGCGGACCTCGGCGTGTTCGCGCTGGTGTTCGTGCCGCTGGTGGCCTTTCGGTTCCACCGCGGGCCGGTGACCACCGTGCCGTTTTCCGCCAAGGCTTACCGCACCGAGCTTGCCGCGGGCTGGCGCTACCTGATCGGCGCACCGCTTCTGCGCGCGCTCACCTGGCCGCTGGTGGCCATGAACGCGGCGACGGCGCTGGCCAGCGTGGCGATGCCCTACTTCAGCCAGGAATTCGCGCGGCCCAAGCTCGTGTTCGGGCTGTTCACCACGGCGGAAGGCGTCGGGGGGATGCTCGGGGCGCTGGCGGTCACCGCACTCGCCCGCCGTGCCGGCGTGGGCAGGCTGATCAGCTGGCTTTTGGTCGGTGAGGGCGCTGCCTGGGTGCTGGCGGTGGCGGTGCACCAGGTGGTCGCCACCGCGGCGCTCCTGGCGCTGAGTTCGGCGCTCGGCAGCGTGTCCAACACGCTGTACGCCGGCCTGTACCAGGTGCTGCCGGACGCCACGCTGCTCGGGCGCGTCAACACGACGGTCGACTCGCTGATCACCGTCGCCATGCCCGCGGGCAGCCTGCTCGGCGGCTGGGTGCTGGCCAGCATCGGCGCACGGTGGGGCATGGCGCTCCTGGGCCTGAGCCTGATCGGCGGCGCCATCACCTACTGGCTCAGCCGGCCGGTGATGGCACTGCCGAAGATGAGCGCGGTGCGCCCGCTGCCCCCGCGCGGTTGACGCCCGTGCCGCGCCGTGATATAAATAAGTCAATTACGAAAACGGAGGTCACGCCATTGAAGTTCTAAGCGAGTTGTCTGAACCAAGCACGTCCCATCACCGCACCACGGGATTCGTGCGCCGTCCAGACGACCGCTAGACTTCTTCGGCGGGCCGCAAGCCCCCGGAGTCTCTGGGGGCTTTTTGTGTGGGATGCACCGCACGCCCCCGGCGGTCGGCTGGACTCACCACAAGGGGGTCACCATGTCTAACATCACAATTTCGCACCTCACGTTCGCCTACCCCGGGCAGGCGGACATCTTCACCGACCAGAGCCTGACGCTCGACCTGAGCTGGCACCTGGGCCTGAACGGCCGCAACGGCCGGGGCAAAACCACCCTGCTGCGCCTGCTGCAGCAAGAACTTTCGCCCTCCAGCGGCCGCCTGAGCGTCCCGGTGCCCTTGACCTACTTCCCGCAGCCGGTGGCGGACCCAACCCAGGACGCCTGGCAGGTCGCAGCCGACATCACCCCCGCCGAGCTGTGGGAGGTGCAGCGCGAGCTGTCCGCCATGGGCGTGGCCGAGGACGTGCTGTACCGGCCGTACCGGAGCCTGTCGGGCGGCGAGCAGACCAAGCTGCTGCTGGCGGCGCTTTTTGCCCAGACCACCGCGTTCGCCCTGATCGACGAGCCGACCAACCACCTCGACGCGCCAGGTCGCCGGCAGGTCGCCGCCTACCTGGCCGCCAAGAAGAGCGGCTACATCGTGGTCTCGCACGACCGCGACTTCCTGGACGCCGTCACCGACCACACCCTGACCATCGAGAAAAAGCAGCTGGTGCTGACCCACGGCAACTTCACCGCGTACAGCCAGGCCAAGGCCACCCAGGACCAGAGCGAGCAGGCCGAGCAGAGCAAGCTCCGCCGCGACATCGGCCGCCTCAAGCAAAGCGCGCGCGACAAGGCCGACTGGTCCAAGAGCCGCGAGGGCGACATCCACGGCGACCCGCACGTCAAGGGCTCGGGCGGTACCGGCCACGACGGCTTCACCACGGCTCGCGCGGCGCGCATGATGCAAAAGGCCAAAAACCTCGACCGGCGGATGCAAACCGAGATCGCCGACAAGGAGGCGCTGCTGCAAAACGTCGAGTTCATCGACCCGCTGGCGCTGGATTACGTCCCCGACTACCACAACACCCTGCTGACGCTGCGCGAGGTCACCCTGAGCTTCAACGGCCAGCCGCTGTTTGCCCCGGTGACATTTTCCGTCAAGCGCGGCGAGCGGGTGGCCTTGGTCGGCCCCAACGGCGCCGGCAAGAGCTCGCTGCTCGACGCGGTGCTTGAAACCGCCGGCCGCACCACGGCCACCGGCCAGGAGAGCGCCGCCTTCACCGGCACCGTGGCCGGCGAGATCACGCTGGTCAACGCCACGCGCGCCCTAGTGCGCCAGCAGTACGCCGACAACGTGGGCAACCTGGCGGATTTTGCCGAGCGCCGCCGCCTGAACTACCAGGACCTGTTGAACAACCTGCACAAGCTGGGCGTCGAGCGCAGCGTGTTCACCACGCCGATCGAGCAGATGTCCGGCGGCCAGCAGAAAAAAGTCGAGCTGGCCGCCAGCATGGCCACCTCCGCGGCCTTCTACGTGTGGGACGAGCCGCTGAACTACCTCGACGTCTTCAACCAGGACCAGCTGATCCAGGTGATCCAGGCGGTCAAGCCGACCATGCTCTTCACCGAGCACGACCAGCACTTCATCGACGCCGTGGCAACCAAGGTGATCGAGCTGACGCCGCTGAGCGACTAACCGCAAACCAAAAAACCGCGCGCCGGCCGCGTGTCCTTGATTGGACATGCGGCCGGCGCGCGGTTTGCGTTGCGGCGTTAGAAACGGTTAGAATGCGTGGCTGTTCATGAGCAATCCGTCCGGTTGCTCGTGTGCGCCCGGTCCGCGTCGAAGCGACACCCTTCCGTGAACGCGGCCGACCCACTGTGTAGGGCTTCGGTTCGGACGCGCCACGGCTGGAGGCTTCGGGCCGGGGCGAGCCAGCGTGACATTGCTGTTAGCCGGGTGATTTTCCCGGCTTACAGCAACGGCGGGTCGCAAGACCGGGCTTTGGGCTTGCGGGAGCCGCACGCGTTCCGCCGCCCCGGCCCGAAGCCGGAAGCCGTCGCGCGTCCGGACCGCAGCCCGGCCCTAGCCCGGCCCTACCCCAGCCGCCGCGGCCGGCGCGCGGGCAGCACCTGAAGGAAGGTGGTGCTCAGGACCAGCAGGCCGCCGAGCACCTCGGCCCAGCCGAAGTGGGCGTGAAAGAGCGCGATGGCGATGACCGTTGAAGACAGCGGCTCGAACACGTTGAGCATCGCGACGGTGGTCGGGCGCACGAAGCGCAGGCTCTCCAGGTACAGCAGGTAGGCGATGAGCGTCCCGAACAGCGTGACGTAGCCGATGCCGAGCACGATCGGCCAGGTCAGGTGCGGACCGGGCTGGAGAATCAGGATCGGCGACAGGATCAGGCCGCCGAACAGCATCCCCCACCCGGTGACCAGCCGCGCGTTGTAGCGTTTTAGAAGTCCGACCGGCATCAGCGTGTAGGCCGCCGCCCCGACCGCCGCGGCCAGGCCCCAAAACAGGCCCTGCGGCGACAGCGACAGCGTCGTCAGGTGGCCGTGCGTGACCAAAACACCACGCCGACGAACGCGACGGCAATCGAGACCAGATCGATGCGCCGCGGCCACCGCCAGTGCCGCAGCGCCAGGTAGATGATGATGAACACGGGCCCGAGGTACTGGATGACGGTGGTGGTCGGCGCGTTGCTGACGGCCACGGCCGTGAAGTACGTGAACTGCGAGATCACGACGCCGAACACCCCGAAGACGAACAGGCCGAAAAGCGCGCGGCGGTCGTGCGCCACCGCCGCCATCTCGGTCCGCTGCGTGGCCAGGTTGCCCGCCAGCAGGATCAGCCCGCTCAACAGCAGCCGCACCGCCACCAGCCAGTCGGGCCGGATGCCGGGCTGGGCGAACAGCCACTGCGCCACGTTGCCCGAGATGCCCCAGAGCAGCGGCCCCAAAATTGCAAACAGGATTCCCTTATGTCGCGTCGTCATGTCGAACTCCTTGTCGTCAATGAGACCTATCATACCCCCAATCAGCGGGCCCGGCGCAACTTTTTTTGCACAGTCTGGGGACCGCCATTATACTTGGGAGGTCAGCATCACGAAAGGAGGCGGCCGCGTGGTCACCAATGAAAAAGCGATCATCGCGCTGTGCGGCCGCGTCGGCAAGCTGCTGCTGGAAAACGGCGCGGAAACCGGCCGCGTCGAGGGCACCGTCGAGTACATCGGCCGCGCCGCCGGTCTGGCCGTGTCCTGCCACGCGACCATGACCGCGCTGTTCGTCGACGCGGATTTCGACACCGCGACCCACCTGGTCAAGGTGCGCACCAAGGACTTCGACCTGCGCAAGGTCGACGCGGTCAACACCCTGTCGCGCCGCTTCGTCGCCGGGCGCATCGACTGGGCGACGCTTGAAAGCGGCGTGGCCGACGTCGAGCGCCAGCGCGTCGATTACACCTGGCCGCAGAAAATCCTCGGCGCCGGGCTGGTGTCGGTCGCGCCGATGCTTTTGTTTCAGGCCACCTGGGGCGACCTGGCGCTGGCCTTTGGCGTCGGCATCGCCGGCTACCTCGCCGCGCAGCTGACCGGCCGCCACACCAGCACGCCTTACATCGCCGTCGGGGTCGGCGGGCTGACCATCGGCTTTTTGGCCACCACGCTGGCCCTGGCCGGCCTCGGCGCCTCCGCCGACAACATCGTGATCTCGGCTTTGATGCCGCTGGTGCCGGGGGTCGCGATCACCAACTCGCTGCGGGAGCTGATCGCCAAGCACACCATCTCCGGCCTGGTGCGCGCCGTCGACGCCGTGATGGTCGCCGGGGCGATCGGCGCCGGCGTTGTGGTCGGCAACGCCCTGGCCCACGGGCTGTTGGGAGGCTTGCTATGACCTACCTCATTCACGCGCTGATCAGCTTCGCCTCGTCGGTCGGCTTTGGCATCATCACCAACATCCCCCGCCGGACGCTTTTGCCCGCCGGCATCACCGGCGCCGCCTCCTGGCTGGTGTACGTCGCGCTGACCGCCGCGACCCACGCCGTGATTCTGCCCAACCTGATGGCCGGCGTCACCATCGGCGTGCTCGCCAACCTGTTCGCGATTCGCGTCAAGGCGCCGGTGAACGTGATGTACATCCCGAGCCTGGTCTCGCTGGTGCCCGGCGCCATCATCTACATGTCGATGAAGGACTTCACCCTCGGGCGCGAGGCCGCGGCCCAGCAGGGGCTGACCAAGACGCTGACGATTGCCATCGCGCTGGCGGTCGGCTTCGTCATCGCCGAGGCCAGCTTCAACGCGCTGCGGCGGCTGGCCCGGCGCCGCCCACAGAACTAGCAGGCCAGACGCCGTTGTTACGATAATCCCGCCACTTTGACCAGATGAACGATTGGCGCTCACCTGGTCAAAACGGCGGGATTTTTGCGCGGCGAGATCAAAATAGAAGCAAGTTGCCACGTCGGCGCGCTCAAAACACCGACTCAAAGGCGCTCAGCGGCCGACCGGCAAGCGCCGCGTCCAACCCCGGCAGCTGACGCTGGTAGGCCGCGACGTCGAGGTCCGGCACCCGGCGACTGGCAGCGGCCATCGCCCGCGCGGCGCCCCCGAGTTCCGCCTCGGTCCAAGTCGGGTGCAGGTCGAAGCTGGTCAGGATGTGGCGGCGGTTGTCCACGAAGCCGTCGGCAAGCTGCACCTCGCCCATCATCCGCAGCCCGGCGATCAGCTCGTCCCCCGCCGCGGCGGCGGTCGCCTGGCCCGCGGGAATGGCCGTGGCAATCGCCGTCAGGAACCGGAACTGCAGCCGCGGCAACAGCGCCGCCTGCCAGGTCGCCGGCGCCGCCGCCAGCACGGTCTGCCCGCGGCGCAGAAAGTCCGCCGCAATGGCCGCCTCCCGTCCGAACAGCGCCGCAAACCCGACGTCGATGCAAAGCCCGAGCGCCACGTCTGGGTAGTCCGGCGCCGTCCGGAACGCCTGGGCCTTGTGCCACAGCCGGCGGTAGCTCGCCCAGGGCAGCGGTGAAAACCGCGCGACCAAGGCGCCGATGCGCTGGATCAGGGGCAGCGTCAGCGTGTCGGCGCTCGCCAGGGCCGACAGCACCGCCTTTTGCTCCGCCGGCGTCAGCGGCCAATCCCCCCACGCGGCCAGCTTGCCCAGGGCAGCGCGCATGTTCGCATCGCCTTTTTCGTCGAGCGGGTCACAGGCGGCCTGCAGTGCAGCGGCCGACACCTGAAGCCGGCGCAAAAGCGCCAGCAGCGTGTCGGCGCGCACCGAGCCGCCGGCCTCAAAGCGAATCGCCTGTCGCGGCGATAGCAGCGCCGCATAAAGCACCGCCTGGCTGATGCCGCGGGCCTCCCGCAGCTGGCGGATGAAGCCGCCGATTGATTGTGCCATTTTTGTCACCCTTTCGTGTTGCCCCCAGTCTACCAGCTAAACTACGGGCATGAAAGGGAGATGTTAAACATGATCGATTTCACCTGACTTTACCGTCACCTGCCGCGCCGCCTGAGCCTGGCGCTGGTGCTGTTCGCGTTTCTCGGCGGCTTCGAGGGCGTCTTGAACGGCTACGTCCTGGGGCAGGTCCCCAACCTCACCGCCGTCGGGCTCACCGGGCGGTTGCGGTACGTCGGCGTGGCGATCGCGCTGTACGCCGGCACGTACTGCGCTGGCTACATCCTGAACCTGCTGCAGCAGGCCGCCATCCGCCGTTGGAACGTCGCGCTCAAGACCCAGATGCTTCAGGCCAGCGCGGCCGGCGGCGAGGCTGAAAGCACGGGCATGAACCGCCTGACCAACGACGCCGCCCAGATCCAGGCCCGCTACTTCGAGGCCGTGGTCGGTCTGATGCAAAACGCGGCGATGACCCTGGTCTCCACCTGGTTCGTGCTGACCGTCAACTGGCTGATGGGGCTGATTTTCATCGCGTTCTCCGCCGCGGCGATGCTCCCGATGCTCGCCTTCACCAAGTCGCTTTCGCGCCTGGGGCAGCAGTGGAGCGACGCCAACGCTAAGACCCTGGCCGCGGCGCAGGACTGGCTGCAGGGCCAGCCGGAGCTGCAGCAGTACCTGGCCGCCGGCACGTTCTTCGCCCGGGTCAAGGCGGCCCTGGCCCTCAGCGAGCGGCGCCTGCAGCAGCAGACCGCGCGCCAGTACACCGCGCAGTTCGCAACGGCGCTGATGGTGGTACTCGGCCTTTTCGTCCCGATGCTGATCGGCTTTTTGCTGATGGCGCGCGGCGGTTTCGGCATCACGATTGCCACGCTGCTGACCCTTCAGCTGTCGGCCGACCACGTGACGGCCGGCGTGCGGGCCGTGGTCGCCGGCTGGAGCGGCCTGGCCGGCACCCGCGCGCTGCGCCAGCTGCCGCCGGTTGACGCCACGCCGGCCCCTGCGCCGGTTGCGGCCGGACCGGGCGCGGTGGTGCTTGACGGCGTCAGCCAGACCTTCGGCGACCAGGAAGTGCTGGCGCCGACCACCCGTCACCTGCCCGCCGGCTCGAAGACGCTGATTGCCGGGCCGTCCGGGGTGGGCAAAACCACCCTGCTGAACCTGATTGCGGGCCGCCTGAAGCCGACCGCCGGCAACGTGACGATTGACGGCACCCAGGCCACACCCCAGGCGGTCACCTACATCACCCAGCAGGCCTGGATTTTCGCCGGCACCGTGCGCGAGAATCTGACGTTGGGCCAGTCCTTCTCCGACCAGCAGCTGACAACCGTGCTGACCCAGGTCGGCCTGACCAGCCAGCTGGGCGACGCGCCGCTGGACCGGCCCGTCTCCCCCGCCACCCTGTCCGGTGGGCAGCAGCAGCGCCTCGCAATTGCCCGCGGCCTGCTGCGCAAGCGCCCGGTGCTGCTGTTGGACGAGATCACCGCCGGGCTGGACGACCAGGCCGCCTTAGCGATTCGCGAGCTGCTGTACCGGCTGCCGCAGACCGTGATCGAGGTCGCGCACCACTACGACCGCCAGCTGCTGGCACGCGACCACGTCTCGGAGCTGACGCTGAATCACGAACTGACGCCGGCCACCGCTCGCGACTGACTGCCGCGACTCCCGGCACAACGCAATCGAGGCGAGGCCGGGCCATCAGTCGGGCTTCGTCCAGCT
This sequence comes from Lacticaseibacillus kribbianus, assembly GCF_020180945.1. Lineage (GTDB taxonomy): Bacteria > Bacillota > Bacilli > Lactobacillales > Lactobacillaceae > Lacticaseibacillus > Lacticaseibacillus kribbianus. The sequence continues at coordinate 1,487,442 of NZ_JAIPUL010000001.1, forward strand.
CACGAGACGGCCAGCGCTCAGAGCAGGCCACCGAGCCACGTCCCCAGCGCGACGGCCAGCAGCCCGAGTCCAGTTGACTCCAGCAGGTAGCTCCAACGCCGCCGGCCTTGCAGGCCAAGCGCCTCGACCTCGAGCGTCGAAAACGTGGTCAGCCCACCGCACCCGCCGGTCAGCAGCAGTGCGGAAGCCGCCGCGGGCAGCGCCGCGCCAGTGAGCAGACCTGCGACAAAGGCCCCGACCACATTGACCAGAAGCGTCGCGTACGGGCGGTTGGGCCACCGGGTTTTGCCCGCCTGGGCCACGAGGTAGCGCGCAACCGCGCCCAGCCCCGCGCCCAGGGCGACCAGGGCAATCACGCCCGGCCCCCGACGCCGAGGCGCCGCCCCAGTGCGGCCGCGGCCAGGCCGCCGAGCAGGTTCACCACGAGCACCGCCACAACCGCCCAGCGGCCGGCGGCGATGCCAAGACCGACGCTCAGCATCAGCGTCGAAAACGTGGTGAAGCCGCCGATCAGCCCGGTGCCAAGCGCCAGGCTCACCCAGTCTGCAAGCGGCCAGCGGTGAAGCGTCGCGGCGGTCAGGAACGCCAAGCCGAAGCTGCCCAGCAGGTTGACCACCGTGGTCCCCATCAAGGTGGTGGTGTCGGCCAACCCCAGGCTCAGCCCGTACCGCAGCACACCGCCAACCGCCCCGCCGCCAAACACCGCCGCCGCATTCCGCCAATCAATTGTTCTCGTCATCGTCAGCCCTCCGTAAAAAAAAGATGACACCTACCCTCATTATCAGGTAGGTGTCATCAACTGGTCCTAGGCGAACACCATCGCCATCGCGTTAACCAAAGTATACCTCACGGCATCAGAAATTGCCAGATGCCGCGGCCGACGCCGTCTTCGCTGTTGGCCGCGGTGACCGCGTCCGCGCGCTGCTTGATCTCAGGCAGCGCGTTTTGCATGGCGATGGCGTGGCCGACCGCCTCAAACATCGGCAGGTCGTTGTGCCCGTCGCCAAAGGCCGCCGTCTCCGCCTGGCTCAGCGCGAAGCGGTCGAGGATGTAGCGGATGCCCGTCGATTTTTGCGCCGCGGCGGCGGTCACCTCCAGCCACGCGGTGCCGGAGCGCTGAGCGGCAATGCCCGGCCAGGCCTGCGCGGCGAAAAACGCCTGCAGCCGCACCAGCTCGGCCGGGTCCAGCGCGATCATCATGATCTTGAAGAACGCGAGGTCGGGCTGCGCAAGCACCGCCGCCGTCGGCCGAATCGTCGGGTGCAGGTGCGACACCGCCACCTCGTGCTCAAGCCCCGCGTCCATGCGCGGCGCGAACCAGTCCGTCGCGGTGTAGTAGCTCAGGCTGACCTTGGGGAAGCAGGCCTCCACCGCGGCGATGATGGCCTTGGCGGTGGCGGGCACCATCGGTGTGGCCACCAGCGGCTCGTAGCCGGTGGCGGTCGGCTGGTAGATCAGCCCGCCGTTGAAGCCGATCTGCGGGCCGGTCAGGCCGAGCGCGTCGATGGCCGCCGCCATCTCGATCGGCGCGCGCGCCGACACCAGCGTCACCGGCAGCTTGGCCTTTCTGATCAGCGCCGCGTTGGTAGCGGTGACGTCGCCGTGGTCGTCGAGCAGCGTGCCGTCCATGTCGGAGAAAATCATGCGAATCATTGTGTCCTCTTTCTTGCGGCAGCGCCGCCTTTTTACCCAGTATGCCACCTGTAACGCGTTACAGGTCAAGCCCTCATTCGATAATCCCGAAGCGGTAGACGCGCGCCTTGTAATCCGCGATCAGCTTCGGCAGCGTCGAAAGCGTCAGCGCCTTGCCCGCGGCGTCGTGCATCAGCACCACCTCCGTGTTGTGCGTCCCATACGCATCCAGCGCGTGCCGGTGGTAGGCGAGGTAGCCGGCCACCGAGTGCGGGCCGCTTTCGCCCAGCGCATCCCCCACCGCGTCGTTCCAGTCGATCCAGGACAGCCCGGCCTGGGCCAGCGCCCGGTCCGGGGCGGCCAGGGTCGACCAGGACATGTGCCCGCCCGGGTAGCGCCAGGCGTGGGTGGCAAACCCCGGCCCAAGCGCCCGCCGCAGCGCCGCGAGCGTCAGCGTCACCTCGCGGGTCGTGGCGGCGGCACTGCCGCGTTTTTCAAAGCCGTACGTGTGGCTGAAGCTGTGCAGCCCGATGGCGTTGCCCTGCGCCAGGGTCTGGCGCAGCACGGGCGCGGTCGCCGCGCCGACCTGCGAGCCGACGACGAAAAAGGTCGCGTGCACCTTGGCCGCCCTCAGCACCGCCAGCACCCGCGGCGTCATGGTCAGGTTCGGCCCGTCGTCGAAGGTCAGGTACACCACCTTGGGCCGCTTGGGGTCAAGCGGGGCGAAGAGGCCGTCGTGCACCGCCTTGGCCGGGGTCGCGTAGGCCGCGGCCGCCGGCACGTGGTTGCGCCCGCCCAAGAACAGCTGCGCCGCGCCGCCGGTCGCCGTGGCCGCCTTGGGGCTGGCCGGCGCCGCGGGCTTGGCCGCCGGCGAAGACTTGCCGCTCGGTGACGACGACTCGGCCGCCGCGGCTGGCCTGCCGGGCGCCGAGCGCGCCCCACTGCCGGGTGCCTTCGCCGTGCTAGGCGCCTTCACCGAGTCGCGCGCCTTCACCCCGTCCCCCGCCTTCGCGGGCCTGTCCACTTTGCCGGCGCCCGCGTGCCGCGCCGCCGACTGGGGCGCCGACAGCAGCACGCGCGCACCGCCCCACACCCCTGTACCAATTCCCAGTGCCGCCACCGGAATCGCCCATTTCACCCAACGTCTGCTCATGAGGCCACCTCCACCACTAGGATACCACGTCTGGCCGGGAGCGCCAGGCGTCGCTTGCACCGGTATGCGCGGGTGAAAACGGTCCCCGCGTTTTCATAAACGTTGACGCGGCTTTTCACGGCGGTATAATATGGAAAGTAAAGTGAGCACTCACTTAGAAACGGAGGCGCGGCGATGCGAACCATTCACTACCAGGCCCTGACCGACGACGTGATCGCGCCGGGCCAGGCCGAGCCGGCGCTGCCGGCCAACTTTCGCTTCGCGCGCACCAGACCCGGCGAGCGGCTGCTGACGGCGGTGGTCTACTCGGCCGCCAGGTGGTTCGGCCGCTGGTACTGGCGCCGGCGCCTGCACGCGCGGTTCGTCAACCTGGACGTGCTGGCCCCCTACCGCAACCAGAGCCTGTTTCTCTACGGCAACCACACCCAGGAGGTCGGCGACCCGTTCCTGCCGATGCAGCTGGTCCAACAGCCCGTCCACACCCTGGCCGGCGCCGCCAACCGCAAGGTGCCGGTGCTCGGGCCGCTGCTGCCGTACGGGCACGCGCTCCTTTTGCCGCAGACCAAGGCCCAGACGCGCCGCTTCCTGGCGGCGCTTCAGGCGGCCCTGACCGCCAACCACGCGGTGGCGATCTACCCGGAGGCCCACGTCTGGCCCTACTACACCGGCATCCGGCCGTTTCGCGCCGGGTCGTTCCACTACCCGGTGGCGACCAACCGCCCGAGCTTCGCCTTCACCACCACCTACCAGAAGGCCGGCTGCACCGTGTACGTCGACGGGCCGTTTTGGCCGGACGCCACGCTGCCCAAGGCCAAGCGGCAGGCGGCGCTGGCGGCGCAGGTGCAAGGGGCGATGACCGCGCGCGCCGAGGCCAGCACCGCGCAGCATATTCTGTACCGGAGGAAAACGTCGTGAACATTCTATTTTGCGGGGATGCCCGCGCCGAAGTCGGTATCACGCTGGCCAGCCTCGCGCTGGTCCACCAGGTGCACCGGCCGCTGCACGTGTACCTGCTGACGGCCCGCATCGCAGGCTTCTCGCCGCTGTCCGAAGCCGCCAGCGCGCGGCTGGCCGCGCTGCTTGCGCGCTTTGACCCGGCGCACACCGTGACCCTGATCGACGCGACACCGCAGTTCGAAGCCGCGCCGCCGACCGCCAACCTCGCCACGCGCTTCACGCCCTACTGCATGCTGCGGCTGTACGCCGACCTGCTGCCCTTGCCAGACCGGCTGCTGTACCTGGATTTTGACGTGCTGAGCGTCAAGGACCCGACGGCCTACTACGACCAGGACCTTCAAGGCGTCGAGGTGGTCGGCACGCTTGACCACTACGGTAGGTGGTTCTTCCGGCACGGCTGGCGCCTGTCCTACCTGAACTCCGGCGTGCTGCTGCTAAACCTTGCGGAAATTCGCCGCACCGGCCTGTTCGCGCGCTGCCGCCATGCCCTGGCCACGAAGCGCTACTTCATGCCGGACCAAAGCGTGCTGAACCGGCTGGCGACGCACGTGCGCATCGCCCCGCGGTGGGCCAACGACCAGCACGGCCCGCACCCGGACACCGTGTTTGCGCACTACTCGACGCGCCTGCACCTGTGGCCGTGGTTTCACCCGGTGACGGTGAAGCCCTGGAACGTGGCCGCCATGCACGAGACGCTTCACGATCACAGCCAAGACGAGCTGCTCGACGAGTTCGCGGCTTTGACCAACTTCACAAAGGAGGGACTATCATGATCCCGATTTTCTTTTCCGTCGATGACAACTACGTGGGGCCTTTGACCGTCGCGCTGCACTCGCTGGCGCAGCACGCCGACCCCAAGCGCGAGTACCAGGTCTACATCCTGACCGAGCACCTGACGCAGCCGCACCGCGCGCTGCTTTTGGCCCAGGCGACAAGCAACGTGCACGTGGACTTCGCCTCCATCGGCGCGCAGTTCAAGGCGCGCATCGACGACCACGGCAACACGCTGCGCGCGGATTACTTCACGCTGACCATCTACTTTCGGCTGTTCATCGCCGAGCTGTTCCCGGACCTCGACCGCGCGCTGTACCTCGACGCGGACACCGTGGTGCTGGCCGACGTCGCGGAACTGTTCAACACACCGCTCGACGGGGCCTTGGTCGGCGCGGTCAGCGACCCGTTCATGGCGGCCAACCCGGAGACATCCAACTACGCGGCCCAGGCGATCGGCCTGCCGGTGGCGGATTACGTCAACTCCGGCGTGCTGGTGATGGACCTGGCCGCGATGCGCGAGGCCCGCTTCGCCAACGCCTTTTTGACGCTGCTCAACCGCTACCACTTCCGCAGCCTGGCGCCCGACCAGGACTACCTCAACGCGATGACCAAAAACCGCCTGCTGCACCTGGACCCGGCGTGGAACGTGCAGGGCGAGCAGCCGCAGATTGCGCAACCAAGACTGATCCACTACAACCTGTTCGACAAGCCGTGGCACTACCAGGGTGTGCCGCACGAGGCCGAATTCTGGGCGGCCGCCGACGACACCGCAGCTGCCGCCGACCTGCACGCCGCGCAGGCCGCCTTCGGCCCGGCGCAGGTGGCGGCCGATTGCCAGCACAAGGCCAACCTGATTCAGCTTGCGCAAAGCATCTGCGAACAGCCCGTCACCTTCGCCAAGGTGGCGGCTTCAGAAGGCGGGGTGCAGCTATGAACCCCGTGATTGCCAACATCAAGGACGCCGTGGCGACCGGCCAGTTCAACGCCAAGGTCGAGGTCAACGACCCGACCCTGGCGCCGGAAGAGGAGCACACGCTGCTTGACGACTTCGTCACCAACCGCGGCACCTGGCGCTACAGCCTGAACAACGTGATCGCGCGCACCGCGATGAACATGACCACGCGCGTCAAGGCCCACGACCTGACCGTGCACGGGCGCGCCAACCTCGCGGGCCTCACCGGCGGCGCCATCGTCACCAGCAACCATTTTTCCCCGTGGGAGAACATGGTGGTCAGAAAGGCCCTGGGCATGCACCGGCTGTTCATCGTCAGCCAGGCGACCAACCTGAAAATGCCCGGCACGCTGGGCTTCATGATGAACTACGCCGACACCCTGCCGATCGGCAACAACGTCGACTACCTCGGCCACGCCTTCCCGCAGCTTCTGGTCCAGGCGCTCGACGCCGGCCACCGCGTGCTGATCTACCCGGAGCAGGAGATGTGGTACCAGTACAAGAAGCCCCGCCCGCCCAAGCGCGGCGCCTACTACTACGCGGCGCGCCTGGGCGTGCCGATCATCTCCTGCTTCGTCGCGATGACGCCGCGCGCGCGGCTGACCGCGCCCGATTTTCACGCCGTCGGCTACGACATGTACATCCAGCCGCTGATCTACCCGGACCCGGCCAAGTCGGTCCGCGAGAACAGCCTGGCGATGATGCAGCAAGACTACCGCCAAAAGGTCGCCGCCTACGAAACCGCGTACGGCGAAAAGCTCTCCTACCGCTTCAGCCCCCGGGACATCGCCGGCTGGACCGGCCGCTGACGGGCCACGGCCTCCGGTTCGACGCCGGTGCAGCCGGTTCGGCCCGCGCACACCGCAAAACGACCGCCACGCATGGCCTCCCAGTCGGGGACCATGCGTGGCGGTCGTATTTTGTGTTGGTTAATTCGTCTTGAGCGGCCGCGCGCTACGGCAGCGGGTCGGCGTCGCTGCGCGGGGTCAGGCCGCGCAGCAGGAACTCGTAGGAGTCTTGGCAGACCTGGTCGATGTCCAGCGGCGCGGCGCTCATCACCACGTTGGGCAGCAGGTAGCTCAGGATGGTGCCCGTGATGTAGCGCACGATGCGCATCGGCTCCCAGCACACCAGCTCGCCGGCGTCCTGGTACTGCTTGAACAGGGGCGCCAGGGCGCTATTGATCAGCTGGTTGAGCTGGGTGGTGAGGTCGGCCAGCATGTTCGGGTCCTTGACCATCTCCTGGATAAACACCTTCATCTCGTTGCGGTTGGCCATGACGAAGGTGACGCGGTCCCGCACGGCGAACTCGAGCAGGTCCTTGAAGTGCGGCGCGTGCGTGCGCACCAAGCGGTTCATGAACTCACCGGCGGCAATCGGCAGGACGCCGCGCAAAAAAGGCCCAAGGATCGCCCGCAGCAGGCCCTCCTTGGTCTTGAAGCGCTTGAACACCGTGCCCTCCGACACCCCCGCCGCGCGGGCGATGTCCAGGGTGCTGGTGCTGGCGAATCCCTGGTCGGCAAAAAGCTTCAGGCTGGCCTTGAGCACCGCCTGCTGCTTTTTGGATAACGTTGTCTGATCCAGCTCCGATGCGAACAAGTCCGACACGTCTTGCTGCGCCATGTTCCCCCACCACCATTCTGTTCTTTAAGGATAGCACACATTGGCCGCACCCGGGGTCACTTCAGCGCCTGAACCCCGATTTCCTTGGCCTGCGTGGCAATGCCGTACGGCAGCGTGAAGCGGGTCTTGGCCTCCTTGAGGCGCAGGTGCCAGGTCGTTTTGCCCAAGCGTAGGTCCAGCGTCTTGCCGGTGCGCGTGTACGTGCCGAGCTTGCCGGTCGGGCCGTCCTTGCGGTACGCGTAGGCGGTGGCGTTGATGCCGTGCTGCAGGTCGGACGCGCTGCCGTACTGCACCACGGTCGACTCGCCGGTGCTGTGCAGCGCAGACTTGGTCACGTCCAAAAGCTCGGCGTTCAGGACGTACTGCCCGTCGTCGGCGGTGCTGTTTTGCAGCATCCCCTGCTTGTGGTTGGCCGCCAGGCTGAGCGTCATCGTCAGGTTGTGCTTGGCCGTCAGCTTCGTGGTTTTGTCGCCCACCGTGTAGCTTTGGGCGGTGTACACGGCGCCGACCGCGCTTGAGTCCTGCCGCCGGCCGCAGCCGACCAGGGCCAGCGCGAGGCCGACCACCAGCATCCATCTAACTTTCATGAGGCACCCCTTTTCCGTGCGTCGCCGCACCAAACACCCCAGTATAGCAGGTCGGACGGGCGCTTCGCAAACCTAGCCTTGGTGGCGGCCGGCCGGATCGATCTGGATCAGGCGCGCGATCAGGTCCGGCGAGTTCTGCGGGCCCGGATCCCGCGGCGCCCGGTCCAAGGCGGCGATGGCCGCCATCTCCGCGGCCGTCAGCGTCAGCGCCTGGGCGGCCAGGTTCTCTTCCATCCGCGCGCGGTGGCTGGTCTTGGGAATCACGATCACGCCCTGCTGCATCTGCCAGGCCAGCATCACCTGGCCGACGGTGGCGCCGTGCGTTGCGGCGATGCCGGCGAGCACCGGGTGACCCAGCAGTTCGGGGTCCGCGTGGCCCAGCGGCTGCCAGGCCTCAACGGCGACACCAAGGCTTGCGGCCGCGGCCACGGTCAGGCGCTGCTGCTTGAAGGGGTGGCGCTGGATCTGGTTGAGGGCCGGCACCGCCCCGCTGAAGGTCGCAAGGTCCACCAGCCGCTCGGCGCTGAAGTTGGACACCCCGATGGCCCGCACCAGGCCGGCCGCCTGGGCCTCCTGCATGGCGCGCCAGGCGCCGTAGTAGTCGCCGAGCGCTTGGTGCAGCAGGTAGACGTCGAGGTAGTCGAGGCCAAGCTTGGTCAGGCTGCGCCGCAGCGCGACCTTGGCCCCCTCGTAGCTCGCGTCAGTGGGCCAAAGCTTGGACGTCACCACGACCTGGTCGCGCGGCACCCCGCTTGCACGCAGGCCGCGCCCGACGCCTTCCTCGTTGAAGTACCCGGCCGCCGTGTCGATCAGGCGGTAGCCCGTGCCCAGTGCCGCCGCAACCGCGCTTTCGGCCGCCGCCTGGTCCCAGATCTGAAAGGTGCCAAAGCCGATGCGCGGCACCGCGACGCCTGGGGCCAACTCAATGCTTGTCATATTGATCACTCCTCATCAAAAAAGGCGCCCACGTCAGGAGACATGGGCGCCAAAGGCCTCATGGGCGGTCATCCGCCACATGCTGGTTTCGTTCATTGTACCACGAAGCGGGGCGCGCCGGTGGCAATCCGGCAAACCGGCCGGTTGGGGCCGGGCCCCCGGTTTTTCCGGCCGTGTCCTAGGCCTGGTCGGCGCGGGCCTTGGCCGCCAGGGCGACCGAGCTGATCCAGCTCAGCGGCTGGTCGAAGTTCGGCTGGAAGAAGAAGTCCACCATCGCCAGCTGGTCGATGGTCATCTGGGTCTGAATCGCCATGGAGATCACGTTGGCGGACATGGAGACGTCGTGCTGGCTGTAAAAGGCCCCGCCGAGCACCCGGCGCGTGGCCGGGTCGTAGGTCAGGCTGGCCAGCACGTTGGTCGTGCTGGTCATGAACTCCGGCCGGTACGGCTCCTCGATTTCGACCGAGGCGGCGGCCACGCCGCGCGCCTTGGCCCCTTCCTGCGTCAGGCCGCTGGCCGCGATGCAGTGGCCGAACAGCTCGACGGCGCTGGTCGCCTGGGTGCCGAGGTAGGCCTCCGTCGCGACCTCGATGTTTTGGCCGATCAGCATCCCCTGGCGCACCGCGTTGGTCGCCAGCGGAATGTAGTCGGACTTGCCGGTCGGGTTGTAGTGCACGGCCGCGGAGTCCCCGGCGACGAAGATCTCGGGCCGGCTGGTGCGCATGTAGTCGTCGGTCAGAATGGCGCCGTTCGGCAGCATGTCGACCTGGTCCTTGAGCAGCGTCGTGGCCGGGCGGAAGCCGATGGCCAAAACGGCGATGTCGGCGGTGAAGGTGCTCTTGTCGGTGGTGACGGTGATGCCGTCTGCCGTGTCCTCAAAGCCGGTGACCTTTTCGCCGAGCGCCAGGTGGGTGCCGTGGGCGCGGTACAGCGCCTCAACGCGGTCGGTGATCGACTGGTCAAAGTTTTTGGCCAAAACGCGCGGCAGCGCATCGATCAGGGTCACCTGCTTGCCGGCCAGCGCGTACTGCTCGGCCAGCTCCGCGCCGATGTAGCCGGCGCCGATCACGACGGCCGAGCGCACGCTGTCGGCGTTCTCCTGGAGGCGCTTGGCATCCTTCCAGTCCTTGCAGAGGAAAAGCTTCAGGGACTTGATGCCCGGCAGCGGCGGCACGATCGGGGACGAGCCCGGCGTGAACACCAGCTTGTCGTAGGTGTCGGTGAGCTGGGCGCCGGTGGCCAGGTCGGTCACGGAGATGGTGCGCGTGTCGGCGTTGATCGAGGTGACCTCGTGCTGCATCCGCATCGTCGCCCCAAGCGCCGTCAGCGCCTCGGGGCTCGAGTAGAACATCTTGTTGGGGTCGGACACGTGGCCGCCGACCCACAGCGCGATGCCGCAGGACAGGAAGGACACTGTGTCGTTGCGCTCGTAAACTGTCACGTCGTAATCGGGGTGCGCGGTCAGAATCTGCTGGGTTGCAAAGGTGCCGGCATGGGTGGCACCAACCACAATGATTTTCATCGTAAGGCTTCCTTTCGTTGTGCGCGAGGCGGTAAATGATACTGCTTTCACAAGGGTATTGTAGCACACTCCGCACGCACAATGCCAGATAGCGCACGATTAAATCGCAGATAAGACAGGGCGAAAAGTCCAGTAAGTCAGGGCTAATGTCGTTGCTGAACCATCGCCGCCCGTCGAGAATCCGGCCGTTGGGACACGGCGGCAACCACCGGGCAGGCGCGGCCGCGCCCGGCACCGCGCCTGAATGTTCACCCCTGCGCAAGCTGGCCGGGCCAAAAAAAGAACCCGCGCGCGGCGGGTCCCTGGTCATTCATGATTCAGCTGTGGGCGCATCAGCAAGCGCCAGCACCAGCGCGCCAACCGCCGGCAGCGCCACGCTTGCCGTGCCGGCCTCGGCCTGCTGCGCCGCGTCGCTTGAGAACAGCACGCGGTACGCGCCGGGCACCGCCAGCTGCGCAGGGGCCGGTGCGGCGTTGAACGCCACCACCAGCTGGCCCGCGCGCCAGGCGATCACCCGGTCGTCCGCCCGCAGCCGCGAAACGCCGGCCAGCGCCGCCGCGGTCGCGGGCCTAAGCTCCGGGCGGTGCGCCCGCAGCGCCCAGAGCGCCTGAAGCTCGGCCACGGCGTCACGGTGCACTGACGCCTGAGTCCAGTCAATCGCGTTGACCGCGTCCGGCGAGCGGTAGGAGTTCGCGTCCCCGCCCTTGCTGCGCATGAAGGCCTGACCCAGCTGGATCAGCGGCACCCCGGGGCTCAGCGCGACCATCGCGTTGGCCAGGCGCGCCTGGCGCGCAAGCGTCGTGGCGTCCGCACCCGGGCTGACCGCCGCCAGCTTGTCGAGAAGCGTCAGGTTGTCGTGCACCTCGACGTACTGCACCTCCTGGGCGGGCTCGCGGCCGCGGGTCAGCATCGCGTCCAGCAGCGCCGCCTCGTGGCCGGCCTCGCCGCTGACGAAGCCCGGCGCGGCCGCGGTGAACACGTGGCCCTTGACCAGGTCGCGGAAGTCGTCGTCGAAAAACGCGACCCCGGGCAGCGCCGCGGCGTTGTCGCGCGTCGCCTTTTGGCCGGCGGCAAGCGGTGTCGCCATGTCCCAGCCCTCGCCGAGCATCACGATGCCGTCGTCGATGGCGTCCAGCGCCTCGCGCACGGCCCGCATCGTCTCGACGTCGAGGATGCCCATCAGGTCGAAGCGGAAGCCGTCGATGTGGTAGGCGCGCGCCCAGTAGCAGACGCTGTCGACGATGTACTTGCGCACCATCGCGCGCTCGGACGCCACGTCGTTGCCGACGCCGGTGCCGTTGGCCGGGGTGCCGTCCGGCCAGGTGCGAAAGAAGTAGCCGGGCACCGTCTGGTTGAAGGCGTGCGTCGCCGGGTCGAAGACGTGGTTGTACACCACGTCCATAATCACGCGGATGCCCGCGTCGTGCAGCGCCTGGATCATCGTTTTGGCCTCGACCAGCCGCTTCGCCGGGTCGCAGGCGTTCGTGGCGTAGGAGCCCTCCGGCACGTTGTAGTTGACCGGGTCGTAGCCCCAGTTGTACTGCGCGCGCTCCGGGTGGGCCTCGTCGACCGTGGCAAAATCAAACATCGGCATGATCTGCACGTGCGTCGTGCCGCTTTGCGCAAGGTACGAAAGCCCGGTCGGCTGCCCCGCCGGCGTGCAGGTGCCCCGCTCCGCAAGCCCCAGGTACTGGCCCTTGTGGCCGACGCCGGAGGCCGCCCCGCTGGTCACGTCGCGCAGGTGCAGCTCGGTGATCACGGCGTCGGTGAGCGGCCCAAACGCCGGCAGCCGCGGCGTCCAGCGTTCGGGCACCTGCGCTTCCGGCGCGAGCACCACGCCGCGCAGCCCGTTGACCGTGGCCGCCGTCGCGTAGGGATCGATGGTTTCCGTCTGCAGGCGATCGGCGAAGGTCAGCTGGTAGGTGTACACCAGGTCGCGCCGGTCGCCGGGCAGGCCCAGCGTCCACACCCCGCGCGCCGCTCGCGTCAGCGGCCAGGTCGCGACGATTGCGGCCTGCGGGTCCACGCCCTGGTACTGGCACAGCGTGACGCTGGTCGCGGTCGGCGCCCACAGGCGAAACGCGGTGGCCTCGGGGGTGTAGCGCACACCGAGCCAGCCGTCGAAGGCGTACTGCGCGTCGAACGCCGCGTCAAACATGGTCCACCCCCGCCGGGCGGGCAATGGCGAACTGAATGGCGGCAAAATCGTCTTGGGCGTGCGCCCGCACGTAGGCCGTGGCCTCGCGGTTGACTTTGGTTAGGTCGATGCCCTGCTTGGTGGCGGCGAACACGCAGCCGCAGTAGCACTGGCGGTAGACGTCGTATTCCTTGGACATCGCCACGCTTCTGGCGTAGCCGCCGCGCTTCTTGAAGTCCGACGGCAGGTAGGCCACCGCGTACAGGTGCTGCACCTCAAGCCCCAGCTCGTTGATCACCTGCGCGTTTTTGCTCGGGCTGATGGTCAACGCGGAGCCGAAGTAGTCAAACCCCAGCGCCTGGGCCTTTTGGGCGACGCGGTCCAGCCGGTAGTTGTAGCACACCCGGCAGCGCGCGCCGCCCTCCGGCTCGTCCTTCAAAGCGGCCGTCTCCTTGAGCCAGTCGCTGGGCCGGTAGTCGGCACCGAGAAACGACACGTGGTTGCCGGTGCGCGCATTGAAGTCCAGGATGAACTGCTGCTGCACCAGCCGCCGGCGCTCGAACTCCGCGCGCGGGTGGATGTTTGGGTTGTCGTAGTAAATCGTGACGTCGGCGTGCTGGGTCAGGTACTCCAGCGTGTACGTGGAGCACGGCGCGCAGCACGAGTGCATCAGGATGCGCGGACGCCTGGCCTGGGCCTGCCAGGACTTGATCTCCCGCTGCAGCACCAGGTCGTAGTTCACTTTTTGATCTTTTTCAAACATGGCGCGAATCTGGTCGGCCTCAAGCATTCGCTCACCCCCTTTCCTCAATTATAAGGAGAAGTCACGCAGCCGGCAACAGACGGTTACCCCACCACACCGCCGCGACCATCACCGCGGTGAAGGCCAGGATGTAGTACGGGTACAGCCCGATGCCGACGATCCCGGCCAGCACACCGAAAATCGGCGGCGCAAAGGTCGAGCCGACGTAGGCGAAGGCCATCTGAACGCCGATGACCGCCTGCGAGTTGGCCGCCCCGAAGTTGGTCGGCGTCTCGTGGATGATGGTCGGGTAGATCGGCGCGCAGCCAAGCCCCAGCATCAGCAGGCCGGCCAGCGTCACGGTCACGGGCAGCCCGGGCAGGACGATCAACACCAGGCTGGTCAGGATCAGAGACGAGCCCAGCCAGATCATCCGCCGGTCGCCGAGCCGATCGGCGATGATGCCGGCCACAAAGCGCCCGCCCATCACGCCGAGGTAGTACAGCGAGGCGTAGCGCGCCGCGGCGCTGATGCCGACGCCGCGGGCCTGCGCCAGGTAGGTCGCCGCCCAGATTCCCGCCGTCGCCTCAAGCGAGCAGTAAGCCAAAAAGGTGGTGAGCTGCTGGCGCAGGCCGCGCAGCCCGAGCAGCTGCCGGAAGCTCAGCTTGGCCGCCGCCGGGCCGGCCTGAGCGGTGGAGCGCTGCCACAGTGGCAGGCTCGCAAACAACACGACGGTCAACACCAGCTGCGCGATCCCGATCAGGCGGTAGCCGGCGGTCCAGCCCATTTTGTGCGTCAGGGCGAAGCTCATGACGTACGGGCTGATCGACGCGCCGACGCCCCAAAAGCAGTGCAGCCAGTTCATCTGGCGGCCCTTGTAGTGCAGCGCCACGTAGTTGTTCAGCGCCGCGTCCACCGCGCCGGCCCCAAGCCCGTACGGCACGGTCCAGACCACCAGCCACGCGAAGCTCGGCGCAAGCGAGAAGCCGAACAGCGCTACGGCGGTGGTCAGAACCGACGTCGCCGTCACCAGCCCCGTGCCGAACCGCCGCGTCAGCCGGTCGGACAACAGGCTTGAGATGATCGTGTTGCCCGAGATCATCATGGTCAGGATGCCCGCGTAGCTGGTCGGCACCCCAAGCGCCGTGTGCATCGCCGGCCACCCCGACCCGATCAGGGAGTCCGGCAGGCCGAGGCTGATGAAGGCCACGTAGATAATTACCATCAGAATTGAAAACATCGTCTATCTCCTTAGGTTCAATACCGCCATTCTCACGAAAGCGGCCGCGAATGTCAACGGTTTCAGCGCGATTCGCGGTGAAAGTTGGCCTGTCTTGGCGGTCCAACCGGCCGCGGCCGCGGGCGTTAACACGAATGCGCCCGCCGAGGTCAAGGCCTAACGTCATGATAGCCGACGCGGCCGCCGGCGGCTTGAAGAATCGAAGCGAAAACTAACACGATGTTGCGCCTTTGGTGGGCACCCGCCCGGGACGCACAAACCCCTCGCCACCGGCAGGCCGCCACGCGTCCTGCCGGCTGCGAGGGGCAGCCTGAACCTTTGTCACCACTCGTCGGCGGTGGTGACTAGGTCACAAACACACCGGGTGCCGGGGCGGTGTCCGTCTCGCGAGGCGACCGCGCCATTGTGAAGGGTGAGCGGCTTGAACCCCGCATTCCCTCAGCGATTCTGGCGCTGTGCTCGATAAAGGCTCCATGCCCCGAGCGTGAACCCGTCCTTAATGTCATTGTCGGAAATGAGCGCGGCGAGCTGTGCCTCATCGACCAGCGTCACACCGTCGATTCCTTCGTAGTGCGTTCGGTGCGGCTGCGGCGCAAGGTGCAGCGTCGCCGCGACCACCCGCACGTCGCTTGTGATCAACCCCGAATCCGGAATCAGCTCACCCAGGTCGATCAGGTCGGACACCGCGGCATTCGGCAGCGTCGGTGCGCCGGTGTACGGCTTGCGCGGCACCTGCACCTCTTCTTGAAGCTCCCTTGCCGCGGCCATCACCCCACTTTCCCCGCGCTCACGAAAGCCGCGTGGAAACTCGAGCAGCTCGCGCTCGCCGCGCTGACTGGTCAGCAGCACGAACCGTCCCTCGTACTGGGCGACAATCACAACGCCGCCGGTCTTTTGCGTCACGTGCAGCCGCTCACCTTCGACCGACACAGTCATGTACCGATTATTGTAAGTCAAGGTGTTCCCGGCGTAATCAAAATCCAGAATCCAGGTCAGGTACGTCAGCCCGTTGTGCGTCACGCGCTTGAGGTACCGACGCGCCACGACATAACCCAGCACGGCATAGACGCCGACCACCGCCGCCGTCACCCAGCCCGCCCATGGGCCAAGCTGAGTCAGCAGATCGTGGGTCGTGAAAAGTACGGGTAAAACGGTCATCAAAAGGACCCCGTAGTACACGGCATCGTCGGTACTGAGGCTTGGCCAACGCAGCCGCGGGTTCTGGGCCTGCCTCGCCGTACCGGCGGCAACGCCGACTGCGGCTTCAGGCGCCGACTCGCCGCCAGATTGCTTGGCGTTTCGTGCCGCCAGCTGATCAGGCCCGTGCCCGCGTTCAGACTTCACCAACGCCTGAATGGCCGTTTTGAGCGCGGTCACCGTATCAAAAAACTGCTGATGCGCCATGGCCCAGTTGATGATTTCGATGCAGTCGAGGTACTGCTTGTGCCAGCTGCGCAGGTCGGCAATCAGCCGAACGCAGATCCAGCCGACCACCACCAGCCCAAGGTCGATCACCATCATGTTCGCCTCCCCGGCCAACTGGCGCCCGTAAGTCACGACAAAGGAGAGCAGAACAATGTAAAAGGCGATGACCTGGTCGCGCTTGTGCCCCTGCTCGAGCAGGTGGTCGTTGCACTTATCGTAAACATGGGTGAGATAGTCGAGAAAGGCTTGCTTTACGTCGGCGTCTTGCATGGCGGGACCTCTTTTCAAGAAAGTGTGATGCGCTTGAGGCCATTATACGACAGGCCCGCACTCGAACATACGGCTAAATCCGCTTGCCCAGACAAATGCCGCGACGCGCGCAAGTAACCTCAATTTGTGGTCGCCTTCATGGCGCAGCGCAAGTGTCAACCGCGCAACGCGGCCGCCACCAGCCCCGCATGCTGACCTCAACCAGTCTCCCTCACCCCCAACGCAGCCCACACAAAAACCCGCAGCCACGCTGCGGGTTCAGGCGAATTAGTTGAGCAGTGCCTTGGCCGTGGCGAAGTCGCCGACGGTGGCCGAGCCGTTGTTCGGCACCTGGCTCAAGACGATCAGGTCCTCCAGCGGTGGCGTCTGCACGTAGCCGTTGTTGAGCTGCTTGAAGAAGTCGCGCACCTTCGGCAGTTCGGCCTCACTGAGCACAGAGCCGCCGAACACGATCTTGGCCGGGGCCAGGTTCAGGTAGGCGTCAAGCGCCAGCTGGGCGGCGTAGTAGCTGATGTAGGTGAACACCTTGTTGTCGCGCGGCACCTTTTCGCCCGGGATGCCCAGGCGCTTCTCGATCGACGGACCGGCCGCCATGCCTTCGAAGCAGTGGTTGCCGTGGAACGGGCAGACGCCTGCAAAGTCGTCGCCGGGGTACGGCACGACCAGCGCGTGGCCCATCTCGGCGTGCGCGCGGCCGCCGATGAAGTGGCCGTCCTGGATTGCGCCGCCGCCGATGCCGGTGCCGATGGTGAAGTAAACCAGCGAGTCGACGTCCTTGCCGGCGCCTTCCGAGTACTCCCCGTAGGCCGACGCGTTCACGTCGGTGGTGAAGGCGATCGGCACGTTCAGCGCAGCCTTCAGGGTGCCGACCACGTCTGCGCCCTCCCAGTGCGGCTTAGGGGTCGCCAGCACGTGGCCGTAAGTGGCGGAGTCCTTTTTGACGTCGATGGGGCCGAAGCTCCCGATGCCCAGCGCATCAACCGGGTTCTCCTTGAAAAACGCCACGCACTGCGCGAGGTTCTCCTCCGGTGTGGTGGTTGGAATGCGTAAGGTCTTCAAAATGTTGTAGTCCGCATCGGCCACCGCCAGCACGAACTTCGTGCCGCCGGCCTCAATGCTGCCAAGACGAGTTTCTGTGATCGTCATCACCCTCATTTCACGATTGATTGAATCCGGTTTCTATTCTAGCACGCCGCGGCGCCGCGCTCACCTATTAATTGTCCCCGCCCCTGCCGGATTCAACCTCCGGCGCACACCAAAATGGCGCCCGGCGCGGCTTTCTAGGGGGGAAAAGCCGCGCCAGACGCCACACGAGAATTTGGGTTGCTCGCATCTGGTTAATTGTCGCTTGCTGTGCGGATCATCTCCAGCTCGCCGCGCGGCGTCCCGCGCACCGAACCGTCGCCGCGGCGCTACTCGCGCCCGCGCAACAGCGGCCGCAGCTGGGTCGCCAGGTTGGCGGCGATGGTGGTCATGCCGCCGATGCTCGGGTGCAGGAGGTCGGCGGACAGGCCGCTCAGGTCGGGCAAAAGCGTCAGACCGCTGATGTACGGCAGCTTGCCCGCACACTCCTCCTTGACCACGGCGCGGAACTGGCCGACCTTGGCCTGGTCCAGCGGGTAATCGGTGGCCACCATGTCAAAGGCCAAAACCGGCCGGGAGTCCTTTGCGAACGGCGCGATGAAGCGGCGCACGCGGGCGCGAAAGTCGTCAACGCTGAAGCCGCCGAGCATGTTGATGCCCATCGCAAGGGTCGCAAAGTCCCAGTCCGGCCGCGCGCACAGCGCGTCGGCCAGCCCCGGCTCAAGCCAGGCGGAGCCCGGGAAGCCGAAGTTCAACAGGTCCGCGCGAAGCTTGGCGGCCGTCTGCTGGGCGTAGGTGGTCATCGGCGTCAGCGCCAGCGTGCCGTGCGTGATCGAGGAGCCGTAAGCCAGGTAGGTGAGGCTTGGCACCTCGCTTGGGCGCGGCGGGCGCAGGCCGCCGGCAACGCCGATCAGCCAGTTGCGGCAGTACGGCAGGCACACGCGCACCACCGCCGGGTCGAAGGGCTGGCCCAAGGCTTCGGCGACCTCCTGCAGCCGCGGCAGGTTGGCCGGCCGGTGGATGGTCAGGGTTGTCGGCGTGGTGTGCACCAAAAGGTTCGCCTCCTGGTAGGTGCCGGCAAAGCAACCGTGCATCACGTAGGCGACCTGCAGCTCTTCTGCCTCCTGCGCCTGCAGCGTGATGCGCACGGTGTCGGTGGTCATGACGAAGCGCAGCTCGATGCCCGAGGCGTTGTTGGACGTGTGCGTCGCCGGCTCGTCGAGCTTCGCAAAGGTGGCGGCGTCAACGCGGTCGAGCAGCACCCCGTGGTCGCTTGGAATCACCCGCGCGACGTTGTGCAGGTCCATGTCGAGATATTGCATGTTTTTCCCTCCTCACGCGCGCAGCACGCGCACCGCGTACGGGGCGAGCTCAAGCGACCCGGCCGGCACCGCCTGGCCGCTTTCGACGTCCGTGGTCGCCTTGGCCGTGGTCACCGCCTGCGCCTGCTCGCTCATGTTCATCACAAAGTAGGTCGTGGCCGCCTGGCCGTGGCGCGCCTGCACCGAAACGGCGGGGTTGGGCGTCGTGACCAGCGTCGAGCGCAGGTCCAGGCGCTGGGCCAGCTGCTTGTACAGGGTGAACAGGAAGTCGCGGCCGGTGCGCGGCGCGATGTAGTACGCGAACCCGTCGCCGACCGCATTGACGGTCAAGGCCGGGCTGCCCTGGTAGAAGTCCTGCTGGTAGGTGCCAAGCGTCGTGGCGCCGGTCGACTCGAGCACCTGGTTGAACTGCGTGGTCTCAAAGCGCGCACCCTCGAAGGTCAGCGCGTTGTGCTCACCCTCGTACAGCGAGTCGAGCTCCAGCAGCCGAATGCCAAACAGCGCCTGCAGCGGGCGCGGCCAACCGTTGAGGTACACGGTGTCCGTCGGGTCGACGATGCCGGTGAAGTAGCTGGAGACCAGCGTCCCGCCGCCCTGAACGTGGGCGGTCAGCCGCTGCATCAGAGTCGGCGTCATCACGTACAGCATCGGGGCGATCACCAGGTCGTACTGGGAAAAGTCCTGGTCGCTTGGCACCATCGCGACGGGAATGTCGTGGGCCCAAAAGTACGCGTAGTGGTCCTGCAGGGTCTGGAAGTATTTTTTGCGGTCGCGGCCAAACGCCGCCTCGCGCTTTTGCGCCCAGAGGCTCTGCCAGTCGTAGACAATCGCCACGCGCGCCTCGCGGGTGGTGTTGCGCACCCCATCGATCGCCGCCAGCCGCGCCCCGTAGGCCGCGACCTCGCGGAAAACCCGCGAGTCGGCGCTGCCGTCGTGGCCGATCACGGCGCTGTGGAACTTCTCGGAGTTGGCGCGGGCCTGGCGGATCTGGAAGTACAGGCTGCCCTCGGAGCCGTGCGCGACCTGCTGAAAGGAGCTGAGCGCGTGGACACCCGGGCGCTTGGCCTTGGCGACCGGCGAGTTGACCCGCGACGGCGTGGACTCCATCACCAGAAACGGCTGGTGCTTCAGGCCGTAGAACGTGTCGTGGACGAAGGCCGTTTTCATCGCGGTCTCGGCCAGCGGCTCGAAGTTGTTGTTCCACTGCGGGTACGCGTCCCAGGAGACGACGTCGACGTGCTTGGCGAACTCGGCGTAATCGATGCCCTCAAGCGGAATGAAGTCGTGGCCCGGCCCCTCCGCCATGAAGTTGGTGGTCACCGGCACCGCCGGGTTGGCCGCCCGCAGCACCTTCACCTCGGCGTCGAAGAAGTCGATGGTGCGGTCGGTCACGAACCGCTTCCAGTCCAGCGCCATGCCGTGCACCTTGGTCGAGCCGAGGTTGTTGGGCGTCTTGATCTGGTCCCAGTCCGTGTAGGTCCCGCTCCAAAACGCCATCAGCCAGGCGTCATTGAGCGCCTTGAGGCTGCCGTACTTGCGGCGCAGCCAGGCGCGCCACTGCGCCTGGCACAGGTCGCAGTAGCACTCGCCGGAAAACTCGTTGGACACGTGCCACATCGCAAGCGCGGGGTTGTTGCCGTAGCGCTTGGCCAGCTCCGCGTCGATGCGCGCGACGTACTTGCGGTACACCGGGCTTGAGTAGCAGTGGTCGTGGCGAAAGCCGTGGGTGTGGCGGCGCAGGTCCGCGTCCACGCGGTTGACCTCCGGGTACTTCTCGGACAGCCACTGCGGGCGCGCCCCGCTCGGCGTGGCGAGGATCACGTTGCCGCCCATGGCGTTGACGTCTTCGAAGACGCGGTCCAGCCAGTCGAAGGTGAAATGCCCCTCCTCCGGCTCAAGCGCGCTCCAGGCGAACACGCCCAGGGTCACCGTGTTGATGTGCGCCTTTTTCATCAGCGCCAGGTCCTGTCGCAGGACCTCCGGGTAGTCCAGCCACTGGTCGGGGTTGTAGTCGCCGCCGTGCAGCAGGCGTGAATCGACATCGAATCGCATGTTAGTCCTCCTTGGTCAGAATCAGAAGCTTGGACTGAAAATCACCGGCGAGCTCGGCCACGGCCTGGTTGGGGCCGTTGAACTCGTACGGCAGGCGCAGCCCCAGGTGGCGCAGCGCCGACCCCGTGACCGTGCCTTCGCGGCCGCTGATGGTGTAGCGTGCGGCAGGGTCCGCGAACGGAATCGCGATGCGGTCCACCGCGTTGCCGTCCGGGTTGGCCAGCAGCCGGTAGAAGCCAAACACGATCCGGCTTTGGTCCGCCGCCTCGAGCGCCCAGGCCACCGTGTTGTGCCCGGGGTCCTCAAGCGTGCGCAGGAAGTGGAAGCGGCCGGTCAACACCAGCGGCTGAAGCGCCTTGTAGGTGGTGATCTGCTGGGCGATCGCGTCGAGCACCGCCTGCGGCTCCTTGGTCAAGTCGAGCTCGTAGCCCAGCGTCCCGAACAGCGCGACGTTGAAGCGGGTATCAAGCGGCGTCGTGCGCTGGACCTGGCCGTTGGGCACGGCCGTGACGTGGTTGCTCATCGCAGACAGCGGGTAGCCCAGCGCGGTGCCGGTCTGGATCCGCAGCCGCTCGACGGCGTCGGAGTCGTCGGACACCCAGATCTGCGGCGAGTAGAACAGGATGCCGAGGTCGAACCGGCCGCCGCCGCCGGCACAGCCCTCGATCAAAAGATCCGGGTAGGCCGCAAGCAACCGCGCATACAGATTGTACACCCCGCCGATGTAGCGGTGGAAGAACTCTCCCTGCGGCCGGCAGATGCGGGCCAGGTACTGCGAGTAGGCCTCGGTGATGTTACGGTTCATGTCCCACTTGATGTACTCCAGGTGCGTCGCGTCGATCACCTTGGTCATCTGGGCGAACAGGTTGTCGACCACGTCCGGGTTGGCGAAGTCCAGCACGTACTGGTTGCGCCCGATCGCGCGGCGCTCGTGCGGCGGCGCGACCACCCAGTCGGGGTGCGCGGCGATCAGGTTGGAGCGCGGCGAGATCATCTCGGGCTCAAACCACAGGCCAAACTGCAGCCCAAGCTTATGGATCGACTCGGCGAAGCCGTCGATGCCGTGCGGGAACTTTTTGTCGTAGACCTGCCAGTCGCCGAGGCTCGAGCGGTCGTCGTCGCGGTGGCCGAACCAGCCGTCGTCCAGGACGAAGCAGTCGATGCCGACCTTTTTGCCCGCGGCGGCCAGCTTCAAGAGCTTCTCGGTGTCAAAATCAAAGTACGCCGCCTCCCAGGAGTTGAGCACCACCGGGCGCTTGCGATTGCGCCACTCCGGCGCGATCACGTGGTTGCGCACGAAGTCGGCGTTGGCCGCGCTAAGCCCGGACAAGCCCGCGCCGCTGTAGGTCACCACGGCCTCGGGCGTGGTGAAGCTGGCGGTGGGATCCAGGCGCCAGGCGAACTGGTCGGGGTGAATGCCGATCATGAAGCGGGTCTGGTTCCACTCGTTGACCTCGGCCGACGCCTGGAAGTTGCCGGAGTAGATCAGGTTGAAGCCGTAAGCGGCGCCGGTGGTCAGCGTGCCGCCTTCCGCCTGCAGCGCCACGTACGGGTTTTGCTGGTGGCTGGAGGCGCCGCGCTGCGATTCAATGGCCGTGGTCCCCTGCGCGAGCTTGCGCGTTTTGACGTGGCGCTCGCGGGCCCAGTTGCCGGACAGCTGCACGAAGCGGTAGTCGGCGGTCGGCAGGTCCAGCCCGCCGGACAGCGCGCGCGTCAGCGTCACCGCCGTCGTCCCCGTGTTGGTGACAGTCTGCCAGCGCACGATTGCTGCAGCGTCTTCAAAAATCGCGTAGTGCTGCTCAAGCGTCAGCCCGTGGGCGGCGTCTTCAAGCGTGATGGTCAGCACGTCGACCTCGCCGTCGCTTGCGAAGCTCTTGGGGAACGCGAGGTCGCGCGGCTTCTCGTGGCTTTCGCGGTAGCCGACGTAGGTAAAGTTCAGGTACAGCGGCGTGTCCCCGTCGGCGGCGGCGATGGCGCCCTGGCGGAAGTCGGAGGTGCCGTACACCGGGTACTCCTGCAGCTGGTCGGCCAGGGTGAACATCGTGTTGGTCGCGTCGAAGTGCACCGTGCCGCCCGACTTGCTTTCAAGCGTCGTGTAGGCGGCAAGCGTCGCCTCGTCGACCGTCACGCGCGGCCCGTAGTACAGGTGGCCGAGCTGGTTGTTGGGCAGCAGGTACAGGATGTAGCTGACCGTGTCGTTGGCAAGGTGGAACACGCGGTCGTTGATTACATTAAGCAGTGGTCTCATCTACTTTCTGTGTCACCGCCACATGCGGCGGTTGATTGAACGTTCGGAATATTTTGCGGCAAAAAACGAGCCCGCCGGACCGTGCAGTCCGCCGGGCCCGCTCCAGAAGCGGCGCGGCTCACTTCGCAGCTTTTAGGGCAAGCTGCTCGATGACGGCCATGCGCTTCTTCAGATTGCGCTTGTACATGAAGGTGTAGAGCCAGCCGACGAACCAGAAGTTGGTGGTCAGGCTGTTTTTGTTGAAGGAGTTGAGCTCCGAGTACGTCACCCGGGTGCCGCTTTCAGCCGCCTCAAAGCGGTAGCCGACGGTGATCTCGCCTTGGCTGTAGGAGACCTTGGTTTCGATCGCCGCGTCGGCCGTGATTGCGGTCACTTCGACCTGCGTGGGCACCTGTTCCTGCTGAACCTTGGTGCGCATCTGGCTTTCGATGACCTCCCCCGGCACCAGCTCGGTGATGCTCGGGTCGAAGTGCTGGAAGTACTTGAGCTGCTGGTCGTACACCGTCTGGTAGGTCGCCTCAAGCGGCGCGTCCAGGGTGGTGGTGTAAGTCATCGGCTTCAGTGGCATGGTGGGGCCTCCGTTTCTTTGGTCATCATTCTAAGTTGGCTTGGGCACGCTGCACGCCGGCATGTGTCAGCACGCGTGACGTGACTGCCCCGTTATGATCGGGAACAACCCGGGCACCACCCCCCAATTGTTCGTGTGGCTAATACTCGGCATTGACCCAGGTAGCCACACACCCCATCCGTAGGGCGGAGGCGCGAGCCGACCACGGCTGCAGGCGCAGGGCCGGGGCGAGCCAGCGTGAAATTGCTGTTAGCCAGCGGGTTTGGCTGGCTTACAGCAACGGCGGGTCGCAAGACCGGTCTTCGGGCTTGCGGGAGCCGCACGCGTTCCGCCGTCCCGGCCCGGAGCCGGAAGTCGTGGTCGGCTCGCGCCGGAGCCCGGCCTTCGGGTACACGTCAGGAAGTTACTTTCCTTCAGCGGCCTTGGCGAGTTCCTTTTCGCCGTCCTGCTCGTCCTTCAAGAACTGCTTATCCAAGACCTGAAGGAACGGAATCCAGATCAGAGTCGAGACGGCGACCTGAACCAGCTGCAGCGCGGCACCCTTCCAAGAGCCGACGGCAATCCAGCCGGAAAGGAAGATTGGCGTGGACCAGACGACGGTCGCTCCGATTGGCTTTGGCACCAGGCCGATGGCCATGGCGACGTAGCCGATGGTGATCATCACCATCGGGCCGAGCACCCAAGGAATGAAGATGGTCGGGTTCAGCACGATCGGCAGGCCGAACGTGACAGGCTCGGAGATGTTGAAGAAGGCCGGCACGGCAACCATGCGCATGGTCTTTTTCATTCGTGCGGAACGGGCGAAGACCCAGCCCATGGCCAGGGCGAAGCCCAGGATCATGCCGGTGATTTCGAACACACCCATGAAGGTCGTGCAGATGATGTGTGGAATCGGCTGGCCCAAGGAGTAGGCCTTGTAGTTCTGAAGCGCCAGGGCGTCGTAGATCGGCTGAACCACCGAGTTGACAACCAGGGTGCCGTGAATCCCGAACCACCACAGGAACTGGGAGAAGAAGCCCACGACTAATGTTGCGGGAAGCGTGGCGCCAATCCCTTGCAATGGGGTCTGAAGAATGTCATAAATAAAGTCGAAGGCGTTGCCCCAGCTGGTGAAGGTGAAGAGGTAGCGCACCGTGGTGAACACCAGCAGCGAGGCGGAACCCGGGATGATCGCGGTGAACGAGGTCGCGATTGCGGGCGGCACGGACTCGGGCATCTTGATCGTGATGTTCGCGTTCTCAAGCGCCGCGAAGATCTCGGTGGCGATGATCGCCGTGATGATGGCGACGAACATCCCCTTGGAGCCCAGGTAGTTGATGTCGATGTAGGAGCTGGTCTTGTTGGTCATGATCGGCAGAAGCATCGCGAACGCGGCCAGCGAGATGCCGCCGGCGTAAAGCTGCGTCGCGTGAAGCTTGCCGGCCAGGTGATAGGCGATGCCGAACACGACGAACAGCGCCGTGATGTTCATGGTCGCGTTACTGATGGGGCCGAGGAAGTTGTTAAGGAAATCGGTGACCACTTTCGGCAGGTACTTGGCGAAGCTGAAGGTCGTTGGAAGGTTCTGAACAATGATCATGATGGACGCGAACATGGTTGCCGGGAACGCAACCATCATCCCATCACGAACGCTTAACAAGAACTTGTTTTCTGACAGCTTGGTCGCAATCGGTAGGACCTTGTCTGTCATCACATCTTGCATACTCATGCGATGTGCCTCCTATAATTATGGCGTTGGGGGGAACCGGCGGCCGTGTCTTGGCCGAGACGAGCGTTGCCGAAGCGATGTCCCCACGAACAAAATATTTTGAATAAATCGATTTACAAGACCCATCTTAACCGCTTACACTGAAAAGCGATATATGCAAATGTTGAGGAGGCATCGCCAAATGTCGACAACCCACGAGAATCCGCGGATCTACGATTTTTCCAACACCAACCGCACCTTCAACCTGGACGTCAATGTCTACACCTGCGGTAGCGAGGCCTGCGAGCCCGACCACGCGTACGGTCCGACCGTCCGCTCCGGCTACATGATCTACTTCGTGCTCAACGGCGAGGGCACCTACACCGTGCGCAACCGCCAGTACCACCTGGGCCCAAAGCAGGGCTTTCTCATCGAGCCCCACACCCTGATCACGTTCCAGGCCGACCACAACAAGCCCTGGACCTACCTGTGGATCGGCTTTTCGGGCCAAAGCGCGGCCAAGTACATCGCCGGCACCTGCCTCTCCTCCGCCGCCCCGCTGTTTGACTTCGAGTTCAACTCGGCGATCCTGCGCGCGGCCAACGGCGTGATCGAAGGCTCCAACCACCAGGAGAACCGCAACCTGATCATGACCGGGCGGCTGTTCGAGTTTCTGTACCGGCTGGCCACCGACTACCCCAACCGTCGTGCGACCACCACGATGTCGCACCGCGAGCTGGTCGAGTACGCCCTGTTTTACATCTCCCAAAACTACAGCGAGCCGATCACCGTCGGCAGCCTGGCCGCGGTGATGCACATCGACCGCACCTACCTGCACCGCCTGTTCACCAAGCGCGTCGGCCGCTCCCCGCAGGCCTACATCAAGAAGTACCGCATGGACCAGGCCAGCCAGCTGCTGCGCGAAACCGACTACCCAATCCAGGTGGTCGCCCGCGCGGTGGGCTACGAGAACCAGTTCTCCTTCTCCAAGGCCTTCTCAAGCCTCAACGGCGAGTCCCCGACCGCCTACCGCGCCCGCCACGTCCAAAAGTAACCCCCGAAAGGAAGCACATCATGCCTTTGAAGCTCGGCATCATCCTCGGCACCATTCGCTCGCAATCGATCGGCGGCAAGCTGTTCGCCTACCTGCAGGCCACCTGGCCGGACCAGGCCGACGTGCACTACGACTGGATTGACCTGCACAATTTTCCCCTGCCGCTGTACGACCACGCGGAGACCCCGGCCCACCAGCCGGTCCAAAACCTGGTGCCCGGCGAGCGGGCGTGGCTCGACGCCCTGGCCGCGCAGGACGGCTACCTGATCATCAGCCCGGAGTACGACCACGCGATGACCGGCGCCCTGAAAAACGCGCTGGATTACGTCGGCCCCGAGGTCGCGCGCAAGCCGGTGCAGATCGTCACCTACTCGCACGACGACACCGGCGGCATCATGGCCGCCGAAAGCATGGTCAACGTCTTTCGCATGCTCGACATGCTGGTGCTGCCCAAGCCCGTGTGCCTCGCCCGCTGCGACCGCCACTTCACGGTCGACGGCCGCCTCGATGAGGCGCTGCCCCAAAGCGCTGACTACGCCCACCGGCTGGCCGTCGCCCGTCACGACCTCGCGTTTTACGCCGGGCTGCTGCACGACCACCCGTATTCGCCGCTTGGCTGAAAGGAGCCGCGATGTACACTGAACTTTCGGGCTCCGACCCAATCACCCTCGACACCCCACTGGGCAGCCGCGTGCCCTTCGGCATCCTGCAGTGCCTGACCGGCGCCGGCCTGCGCTTGGCCTCGCGCGACGTGACGCTCAAGCCCGGCAACATCGCCCTGCTGCGTCCCAACGGCCCGTTCACCCTGGCGCCGACCACCGGCCCGCTGAACGCCCGCTACTTCACCGTGCCACTGACCGCCGACGCGAGCTTCGGCCCCAACGAGCTGATCCACGCGATGCTGGCCTCGACCGAGACGGCCCACATCGTGTTTCGCCGCATCGACCACGCGCTGACCAACGGCTACTGCGCCCAGCTCGCCCGGCTGATCCGCACCACGCCGCAAGACGACCTGCTGGCCTACCAGCAGGAGTCGGTCGCCCACCTGCTGTTGACCGAGCTGTCGCGCTCCGACCTCAACGCGATGATGATCATCGAATCCGACTTCCCCGAGACCGACCTGCGCCACACCCCCAAGGACCGCCAGGCCGGCAGCATCCTGAACTACATCATGCAGCACATCGACCGCGTGACGCTGAACGCCGCGGCGGCGCATTTTGGCTACGAGGCGAACTACTTCTCGCGCCTGTGCCACCAGCTGTTCCAAAAACCGTTCTCCGAGGAGGTCCGCTTCATCCGCATGAACCAGGGCAAGAAGATGCTGACCTTGACCGACCAGAGCATCAACGACATCGCGGCGGCCTTGGGCTACAAGAACCCCGCGAGCTTCGACCGCCACTTCAAGCACCACACCGGCCTGACGCCGTCGCAGTACCGCGCCAAGCACGCGGCAAGCGAGCGCGACTGAAGCCTTGGCAGGCCGGCACGCGGCCGCCCCGCTCACAACCCGGCACTGAAAAGGCAGCCGGCGCAGTCCCAATTGGGGCCCGCGCCGGCTTTTTGGCGTGGGCTGCGCGCGTCGATATGAATTTTTATTGAATATTATTCCACGTAGTCGTATAGTAGGGCATATTGTTTTTTGCAAAGGAGCGCATCATGAAACTGAAATCCCCCCTCATCTGGCTGTTCGCCTGGCTGCTGTGCCTCGGCGGGCTGGCCGCCCACCCCGTTCAGGCGGCCGGCGACGACTCGCTGGCGCAGATCAAGGCCAAGGGCACCCTGGTCATGGGCAACTCGCCGAACTACCCGCCCTACGAGTTCACCGTCAACGAGAACGGCAAGGAGAAGATCGTCGGCATGGATATCGCGCTGGGCAAGCAGATTGCGGCGGACCTCGGCGTGCGCCTCGTGATCAAGAAGATGTCCTTTGACTCCCTTTTGGTCGCGCTTGAAACCGGCAAGGTCGACATGATCCTCTCCGGCTTCTCCCCGACGCCCGAGCGCAAGGCCCACGTCGATTTTTCCGCCAACTACTACGTCTCCAAGCAGTACCTGATCGTCAACAAGGCCGACAAGGGCTACTACCAGGACCGCCACTCCTTCTCCGGCAAAAAGGTCGGGGCGGTGCTCGGCAGCACCGCGGCCACCCTGGTCAAGCAGCAGATGCCCGGCGCGGACCTGACGACGATGGAGAACGCGGCCGACCTCGTGCTGGCGCTGAAGGCCCACAAGATCGACACCATCGTCAAGGACTCCGCGTCGGCCATCGCCTACGCCCAAAGCGACAGCAGCCTGGCCGCCATGGACGGCAAGTTCGAAGTCTCCGCGGACGAGGCCGGCAACGCGATCGCTCTGCCCAAGGGCGCGACCAGCCTGACCGCCGCCGTCAACAAGACCATCGCCAAGGTGCAAAAGCAGGACCTGTTCAACAAGGTCTACCTCAAGGACGCCGGCAAGGCGATTGCGCAGACCAACGCGACCAAGTCGATGTGGCACTACTGGCCGTACTTCGCCAAGGGGGTCCTCTACACCGTCGGCATCTCGCTGGTGGCCGTCGTCATCGGCACTCTGCTCGGCGCGCTGATCGCCTTCGTGCGGCTCGGCCACCTCGCCTGGCTGCGGGCGCTGGCCACCGCCTACGTCACCTTCGTGCGCGGCACGCCGCTGATGGTGCAGGTGATGTTCATCTACTTTGGCATCGGCATGTTCTACGACATCTCCGCCGTGGTCGCCGGCACCCTGGCCGTGGGCCTGAACTCGGCGGCCTACGTCTCCGAGGTGTTCCGCGGCGGCATCGACTCGATTGCCAAGGGCCAAAGCGAGGCCGCGCGGTCCCTGGGCCTCAGCCAAAAGGACACCATGCGCTACGTCGTGCTGCCCCAGGCACTGGCCAACATCTGGCCGGCGCTTGGCAACGAGTTCATCTCGCTGATCAAGGAGACCTCGATCGTCTCGATCATCGGTGTCGCCGATCTGATCTACCAGCTGCGCGTCGTCCAGGCCGACACCTACTCCGGCGTGCTGCCGATCACCATCGCGATGGTCCTGTACTTCATCCTCACCTTCGGCCTGTCGCGCCTGCTGCACCACTTCGAAAAAAGGCTGCACCACGCGGCCTAAGACGCAAAACGGCAGGCGGCCGGACCCCAGCAATGGAATCCGGCCGCCTGCCGTTTGCGTCTCATCTTGCGTCTTGTCGCACGTCGCATCACGCCGCCTGGCGCGGCTGCTCCGTCAGTACCCGGTCGACGATGCCCTGGGCCGCGACCACCGACAGGCCCGGGAAGGCCTTTTGGAGCGCCCGGATGGCCTGCGTCTGGCCGAAGCCAAGGTCTTGGGTCAGCCGCCGAGCGGCCGCCTCCAGCGCGGCGGGATCGCGCGGTATGCTGGCCGAAAACCGTGCCAGCTGCACATCTTGAACAAACACCACCGCTGCCCCGATCAACACAATCCACATCAACCAAGCCATCGCGCGCACCTCCCGCATGTCCGCAGTCTCCAAGCGGCCCCGCGCCGCCCTCTAATCGCATTATGCCACTGATTGTAAGCGGATACAATATGCAAAATTGGCGGCCGCTCGCGCATCCAGAGCGCCGCCGGATCCCCCTAACGCAAAAACGCCCGCCACAAGCTGCGACGGGCGCGCCGAAGCCACCGCACTCACACTGTGCGGTGGCTTTGGCCTTGTTCGGCTAGGTTTCCGGCTTCGTCTTACCGTGGTGGTCCTTGTGGTGCACCCACCGGTTCCGGCAACCGCGCTGCTGGCTCGTTTAGGAGTGGCGGTTGCCGGCAAGCAGCCGGCGGGGTGGAGCGGGTCTCCCTGGTGTCCCCTCACTTCGTACCGGGGTTGCACTAAAGCGTTTGCGCTCAAAAGCCGTGTGGCACAACACTGCGGCTTGGCAAGGGTGAACCGGCACCGCGGTGCTAACCGTAGCCCGATCCTGCGCGGTAGATAGTACACAGCCATGGCCTAGCTGAATCTCCGTGCTAAGATAATCATCTGAAGGCATCTTAACACTATACCAATTTCTCGTCAAGCATCGCGATCACACGACGACAAATTCCACTTCGAGGTCGCTAGACACCGCACTAGCGCAGAATAATTGACTTTATCGCCAAACTCAGTTCTCTCCGTTTCAACTATCGGACAGATTACGTTACTTTTAGACCAATCGGATATATACTGACAAAAAGCAGGAAGGCAGGTACCGCAGATGACAGGAAACGCTCCCCTCATTCGCGTCAACGTGACGCTCTCTGACGTCTTTTTTGGCAACCTTCTGGACGATACCCTCCACCTCACCCACACCGAGATGCTGGTCGTGACCGTCGACTCGCTAGTGCTCTCCGATGACACCGAAATTCCGATTACACCGGTTCAAGTTTTGCTGGAATTCGACCCGACCCAGACGCCACTGGGTCTGCTGTGGCGCGTCGGCGACGCCTTTCAGGTGTCCGGTCGCCTCCACAAGACCCACCTTTACCCGGGACGTGTTCAGTTCGAGCAGCTCAGTCGACTTCGTGAAAGCGCGATCCACGACGTTACCGGCTCAACACGCACCTGGTTACGCCAAATCCCCCGTCCGACCACACGTGCAATGCTGAGTCGGAGCCTAAAACGCTTCATCCTAAACGACATCACGTTTGCCCAGTTTCAGAATCAGCTGCGGACCCAGAGTCGTCCCCTTTCCTCGCGAATTCGCCGCAATCTGCGCACGGCTCAGGATCAACAGATGGCGACATGGCGCGCCCTTCGCATCGCAATGACCCAGCTAGCACCGGACACCTTTATCATTACGCACCCCACTACAATCCGCGTGCGTCAACTGACGAGCGGCGGCAAACTTGCAATGCAGATTAATCGCGACCGCGCCGCCGATGACGACTACCACCACCAGCTTCTGATGAGCATCCACACCCACGAGCGCTGGATTAACCCGGGGGACCCGCCCCGTGTCCACCTTCCTAAT
Source organism: Lacticaseibacillus kribbianus (assembly GCF_020180945.1). Taxonomy (GTDB): domain Bacteria; phylum Bacillota; class Bacilli; order Lactobacillales; family Lactobacillaceae; genus Lacticaseibacillus; species Lacticaseibacillus kribbianus. The sequence goes on from NZ_JAIPUL010000001.1 coordinate 1,518,376, forward strand.
TCTGAGTCAAATCCAACGTCTGGCCGTGCCCCGGGTCATGCTGCACCCGTCCAAGTCTCGCTCACCGTCACCGTCCGGCACGCGGAAACCGTGTGCCTGGCCCCCAAACTCGGCCCACTGCCCACGATGGACGCCCTGGCTGCGACGGTGACTGCCTTCGACCTGCCGCCTCAGGCCACCGACGGCAGCGGCGCAGCCTTCAATCCACACTTTGCGACCTTTCTCGTGTACGATGCTGCACTGGCCCGCCTGCAGCTGACCCCAGGCTGGCAGGGCGTGCTCACAGGAACATTCAATCAGGTGCGGCTCGTGGTCCCCGCGCAGCAGGCCGCCCTAGTTCGCGCCCAACAGCAGGTACTGCACCGCCTGCGCCAGCTGCTGGACCAGTCGCTTGCGGCCACCGGCGACCCGGTTCTGCCAATCTACGCGCGGCTGTCGACTCGGCTGGCGGCGGGAAAACTCGGCTTTGCCGACTACCTCAAGCGGCTTGGCAAGCTCCGCGCCGCGGACCCGCCGCTGGCCGCCCGTCAAACCGCGGCTTGGCGGGCCTACACCCACAAGTACCAAGCGCTGACCCGTCCGGCGTGGTTTCTAGCCGACATCACCGACCAGGTCACAACGGACGGCGGCGAAATGCTGCCGATGCTTGCCATCGACGCCGCCCGACTGACCGACGCATCCTACCGCCACCAGCTGTTCGAGCAGTGGCAGCAAAACGCCGCCGGGGCCGTTGCGCCGCTTGACCAAGGCCCTGCGGATTGAGTCACCGCGCCTGGCCTTCATCCGGCCCCGGTCCGCGCCGCCACGCCGCCATCCCCGCCACGCCGCATCCCCGCCACGCAAAAAAAACGGCCACCACGCATTCGCGCAGTGACCGTATTTTTGTGGCGCACCCGCCGCTAGCGGCTCGCCACCGCCTGGGTTTCGGCCAGGTGCTTGTTGGCCGTCGCCAGCATCAGCCGGATGCGGTTGAGCTGGTTGACCACACTGGTGCCGGGGTCGTAGTCGATCGGCGCGATGTTGGCGCCCGGGAACTGCTCGCGCAGCGCCTTGACCATGCCCTTGCCGACGATGTGGTTGGGCAGGCACCCGAACGGCTGCATGCAGACGATGTTCGGCACGCCGGACTTCAAAAGCTCGATCATCTCGCCGGTCAAAAACCAGCCTTCGCCGGTCTGGTTGCCCAGGCTCAAGACCTTGCTGGCGTCGTGCGCAATCTCCTCGATCGCCTCGATGCCTTCAAAGCGCTTGGACGCCTTGAGGGCCTTTTGCATCGGCAGCTCGCACCAGCGAATCACCTGAATGGCGAACTCGCCGAACCACTTGGCCGAGGCCTTGGCGCCGAGGTGCTCGTACTTGAACACCTGGTTGTACAGCGAGTAGTTCATGAAGCCGACGATGTCCGGCACCACGGCCTCCGCACCCTCTTTTTCAAGCAGGCGCACCAGGTCGTTGTTGGCGATTGGCGAGTACTTGACCAGGATTTCGCCGACCAGCCCGACCTTTGGTTTCACCGCAGCGGTGAGCGGAATCGTGTCGAAGTCCTGGACGATCTGCGCGACGTTCTTCTTGAACTCGTGGAAGCTGCCCTTTTCAATCGACGGGCGCACCAGGTCCAGCCAGTCCGCGTGCAGCTTGTCGACCGCGCCAGGCTCCAACTCGTAGGGCCTGGTGTGGTAGACGACACGCTCGAACAGGTCGCCGTACAAAAAGGCGATGGCGACGCGCCGCAACAGCGGCAGCGTGAACTTGAAGCCCGGGGTCTCCTCGACGCCCTGGTTGCCCAAAGACAGGGAGACGACCGGAACGTTAGCGAAGCCGGCGTCCTTCAAGGCCTTTCGAATCAGCGGGATGTAGTTGGTCGCGCGGCATCCGCCGCCGGTCTGGGTCATCATCACCGCCGTCTTGTTCAGGTCGTACTTGCCGCTTTGCAGCGCCTCGAGCATCTGGCCGATCGAGATGATCGCCGGGTAGCAGGCGTCGTTGTTGACGAACTGCTGGCCGACGTCGACCGCCTTGCGATCCTCCATCGGCAGGTTGACCACGTTGTAGCCCGACGCCTGAAGCGCGACGTCGACCAGGCCGGCCTGGTGAATCGGCGACATCATCGGCAAAAGCAGCGTGTAGCCGCTTTGGGCCATCGCCTTGGTGAAGTCGACCGGCTCCGGCGCGTCTGCAAGCTTTTGCGGCAGGATGTGGCGGCCTTCGCGCTCGGCGACGGCGGCCTTCAGGGAGCGCAGCCGGATGCGAATCGCGCCCATGTTGGTGCCCTCGTCGATCTTGAGGCTGGTGTACAGGCGGTTGTAGCGGTCCATGATCTCCTCGACCTGGTCGGCGTCGATCGCGTCGATGCCGCAGCCAAAGGAGTTGAGCTGGACGAACTCCAGCTGCGGCGTCTTGGCCGCGATTTTGGCCGCCGCGTAAAGCCGGCTGTGGTAGACCCACTGGTTGACCACGCGCAGGCCCTCGACATCGCCGAGGTGGGCGATCGAGTCTTCGGTCAGCACGTGGAAGCCCTCGGCCGTCATCAGCTGCGAGATGCCGTGGTTGACCTCGGGATCCAGGTGGTACGGGCGCCCGGCGAGCACGATGCCGTGCTCGCCGGTGGCCATCAGCATCCTCAGCGTGTCCTCGCCGCGGTTTTGAATCTGCTGGTGGAAGTGGTCAAGCTCCTTGTAGCCTGCCTCAAGCGCGTCGGTCACCTCCTGCTTGGTCACGCCGAAGTCCTGCAGGCACTCGTAGAGGTTGGCCGCGGTGCCGGCGTGATCGGCCAAGTTCAAATAAGGCGAGCGCATGTCGACTTGGCCCGAGGCGATCTCGTCGACGTTGTTGCGGATCACCGCCGGATAGCTCTGGACGATCGGGCAGTTGAAGTGGTTTTGGGCCTGCTGGGACTCGGTCACCTCGTAGACCACCGCCGGGTAGAAGATGTGCTGGTAGCCCTTGTCGATCAGCGCCTGGATGTGGCCGTGCACCTGCTTGGCCGGGTAGCAGACCGTGTCGCTCGGGATGGTCTCCATGCCCTTTTCGTACTGGGCCGCCGAGCCCTTAGGCGAAAGCTCCGCGCGAAACTTCAGCTGGGTGAAAAACGTCTGCCACAGCGGGTAGTTCTCGTACATGTTCAAGACCCGCGGCAGGCCGATGGTGCCGCGCACCGCGAGCTTTTTGCGCATCGGCTTGTAGGAAAACAGCAGGTTGTACTTCTCCTGCACCAGGTTGACCTTGCCGTTGTCCTTGGGCAAGCGCTCTTTGAGGCCGCGCGCCTCACCCTTTTCGCAGCGGTTGCCGGTGACGAAGCGCCGGCCGTCGTTGAACACGGTGATGGTCAGGGCACAGTTGTTCTCGCAGCCCCCGCAGTGCATGTACTCCTTGGTGAAGGTCAGATTGTCCATCTGGGCAGGCAGAAGCATCGTGGTGTGGTCGCCGGCCGCGGCGGCGTCCTGGGCGATCAGCGCCGCGCCGTACGCGCCCATCAGCCCGGCGATGTTCGGCCGGATGACGTTGACCCCGGCGATCTGCTCGAAGGCGCGCAGCACGGCCTCGTTGTAGAAGGTCCCGCCCTGGCAGACAATGTGTTGGCCCATGTCCGACGGCTTGCGCATCTTGATCACCTTGAACAGCGCGTTTTTGATGATTGAAACGGACAGACCGGCGGCGATGTCACCGATGGTCGCGCCCTCTTTTTGCACCTGCTTGACCTTGGAGTTCATGAACACGGTGCAGCGTGAGCCCAGGTCGCTGGGGTGCTTGGCCAAAAGCGCCGCCTGGGCGAAGTCCTGGATCTTGTAGTTCAGGCTGGTCGCAAAGGTCTCGAGGAACGACCCGCAGCCGCTCGAACAGGCCTCGTTGAGCTTGATGGTCGACAGCGCGTGGTTCTTGATGGTCATCGCCTTCATGTCCTGGCCACCGATATCCAGGATGAAGTCGACGTCCGGCTGGAAAAAGCTGGCCGCGCGGTAGTGGGCGACGGTTTCGACCTCACCGATGTCGACCATCAGCGCGTTTTTGATCAGGTGCTCGCCGTAACCCGTCACCGCGGCCTTGGCGATGGTGACACCCGCCGGCAGCTTGGCGTACATGTCGCGCATGATCTGCTTGGTTTTCTCCAGCGGGTCGCCGTCGTTGCTGTCGTAGTAGGTGTACAGCAACTTGCGGTCGTCGCTCATCAGGGCCACCTTGGTCGTCGTCGACCCCGCGTCGATGCCCAAGAAGGCCTGCCCCTGGTAGCTCGCCAGGTCGCGGGTGTCGACCCGTGCTTCGGCGTGGCGCTTGCGGAACTCCTGCAGCGCGTCGTCGTCTTCAAACAGCGGCGTCAGCGCGTGCGCCGGGCGCATGCCCGAGTCGTCGCCGTGCTCGAGGCGATCGAGCAGCGCGACCAGCGTGGTCTGCGGCTGATCTTCGGCGTAAAACGCCGCGCCCTTGGCCACGAACAGCTGCGGATCGGCCGGGAACACCACCTGCTCCGGGGTCAGGTGCAGTGTCGTGATGAAGCGCTCGCGCAGCTGGTCCATGAAGTAGAGCGGCCCCCCGAGGAAGGCGACGTTGCCGCGGATCTTGTGGCCGGCGGCGAGCCCGGAGATGGTCTGGTTGACCACCGCCTGGAAAATGCTGGCGGCGATGTCGGCCTTGGCGACGCCGTCGTTGATCAGCGGCTGCACGTCGGTCTTGGCGAACACGCCACAGCGGCTGGCGATTGGGTGGATCACCTTGGCGTCCCTGGCCAGCTCGTTGAGCCCGTCGGCGTCCACCTTGAGCAGCGTCGCCATCTGGTCGATGAACGCCCCGGTGCCGCCGGCGCAGGAGCCGTTCATGCGCTGCTCAAGCGCCGCGCCGAAGAACGTGATCTTGGCGTCCTCGCCGCCCAGCTCGATCGCCACGTCGGTTTGGGGGATCAGCGTCTCCACCGTTTTGGTGCAGGCGATCACCTCCTGGACGAACTTCAGGTTGAGCAGGTTGGCCAGCCCCATGCCGCCCGATCCCGTGATGGTCAAGGACAGGTGGGTCAGCGGGCCCAGCTCGTGAACGGCCTCCTCGATAATCTTGCGGCTGGCCGCCTTGACGTCCGAAAAATGCCGCTCGTAGCGGGCGAACTGCGTGTTGTGCGCCTCATCCATCACCACCAGCTTAACCGTGGTGGAGCCGACGTCGATGCCGCCGATCCAGTGCTGATCCATACTTACCTCCCGTGGCGGCCGCAGTCGCCGGTGCCTGGTGCCACGGCCGCGCTTCATTGAATGCGCGGCTGCTCAAAACGGTGCCGGCCGTGCCGGCACAAAAACCTACTTGTCGCCCACCTTGGCGATCAGCTCGTCGGTGAAGGTGTCGAGGCGCTCAAGGTCTTCGGCCTCGGGCTCCAGATCGATCTTGACGCTGGCCGAACCCTGGGTCGCGCCGGTCTGCTTGAAGGCCGCCTCAAACATCTCGACGGCCGTGCAGAAGCGCTCGTAGGCCGTGTCGCCGGAGCCGGCGACGCCAAACACCTTGCCGGGCAGCTCGAGCTCCTGCAGCTCGTCGTAAAAGTCCAGCGCCTCGTCCGGCAGCTCGCCGTCGGTCACGCCGGAGTAGGTGTAGGAGGCGACGACGCAGAGGTCGACGTCCAGAAAGTCCTCGGCCACCGCCTGGGAGATCTCCTGCACGTCGGTGTCGTACCCCGCCGCTTCCAACCGCTCGTTGATGTGGTTGGCGATAAGTTCATTGTTGCCAGTCAGGCTGGCGTAAACGATCAGTGCTGATGCCATGATGTCCTCCTTGTTCAACTGTTCACCCAAAATGCAGTGAGTACTTACTCATAAGATAGACCGTTGTGCGCGGTCACGCAAGAAAATTGTGATGCTTCGAACATTTTGTCACATTTCGCGCGACGACGCAAAACCGACGGCCCGGGCGCCGGCACGAACGGACCGCGGCCTCCGCCCTATCGCGTGGTGCGCGTGGTGCCGTGTGCGCTCCCACGATTGATTCTCGACCCCAACGACCGGTAGCGCCGTGGCAGCGCAAAGGGCGCCCACCACGCCCTCCCTTGGGAAATGCGTGGCAGGCGCCCTTGCAGACGTGCGCGTTAACTTTTGGTTTTGTGCGTGTGCGGTGCTGGCCGCGCCGCTTTCACCCCTCGGACAGCGCCTTGTCCATGATGGTGACGGCGACCACGTTCAGGTCGCCGAGGTCCGTGGTGGTCGCGCTGACCGGCACGAAGCCTTCCGCCTGCCAGAACGCGGCGGCCGGCTTGTTGTCGTCGACCACGGCGACGCGCAGGCGCGCGTAGTCCTTGAAGTGTGCCGCAAGCTGCGCCACAGCCTGCCGGCCGAGGCCGCGGCGCTGGTTGCTGGCCGGCAGGAGCAGCAGGCCGATGTACACCGTGCCCGCGTCCGGGTACCCCACCAGGAGGTCCAAGACGCCGACCGGCACGCCGTTTTCCAGCAGCAGGCCGTAGTGCTTGGCGCTGGCCGGCGCGTCGGCCGGCTTGGCCAGCCGGTCCTCGGTCACCGTCGCGCGCGTCGGGGCGGGCTGGTGGGTCAGGCGAAAGTAGTCCGGGGCTCCCTGGTACAGGGCGAGCGCCGCCTTGCGGTCGGACATGGCGCTCACGGGTTTGAAAGTCAGCATCATCACGCCTCCTTGAGGTAAAGCCGCTTCAGGTCCGCCTGCTCGCCGGCAGACAGCGCGAGGCCCTGTTCCAGGTAGCGGGCCATGCCGCCGTACTCGCTTGCGATGGTGGCAAGCGCCGCGTCCAGGTACTCGGGCCGGGCGATCCACAGGTCCGCGAGGCTCTGCTGCATGTTGGCGTTGGCGCCTTCACGCTTGGCGTCCGCGATCACCTTCGCCTTTTGGCCGCCGACGTACTGGTTCGTCGCCAGGTAGTCTTCGCGGATCGTCGCCTCGGGCACACCGAGCGCCGCCAGCGCGAACACCGCGGCCATCCCCGTGCGGTCCTTGCCGGCCGAGCAGTGAAACAGCACGGTGCCGTCCGTTTTGGCCAGCAGCAGGTCGAAGAAGTGGCGGTACGCCTTTTGCGACGTGGCGTTGGTGATGAATTCGCGGTAGGTCTTCAGCATGTTCTTGTAGCCGCCCTTAGCGTCGAAGGCGAACTCGGCCTGCTCCTCGGCCCAGGACTTCGTCACCTGGGTCTTGTCGTAGGGAAAAACGGGGTTGAAGTCGTAGTCCGCGCCGACCGGCAGCCGGTCGGGCGCCTCCGCGCGCTCCTCCGGCGAGCGGAAGTCAAGATCCGTGGTGACGCCGTGCGCGCCCAGGAACGCCTGGTCGCGCTCGGACAGCCGGTCCAGCTTGCCGGCGCGCACCAGCCGGTGGTCGGCGACCGTGCGACCGTCCGCCGTGCGGTAGCCGCCCAGGTCGCGGAAGTTGTAGCCGTGATGAATGTTCAGTAGTTGCACCAAGTCGTGATCCCCTTTTGTTCAGATTCTTACCTCTACCCTACCCGACCGCGCGCAGCATGTCCAGATGGGGAATGCCGTCCTCCAGGTAAACCGCGCTGGTCGGCGCGAAGCCGAACCCCGCGTAAAAATCCTGCAGGTAGGCCTGCGCCTGAATGCGCACCGGTTGATCCGGGTAGCGTCGCGCGATTTCGGCCAGCGTCGCTTCCACCAGCCGGCGGGCCAGGCCCTCGTGCCGGCGCTTGGCCACCACCAGCACCCGACCGAAGCTGATCGCGCCGCCGGCCGGCCACGGCACGATGCGCGCGTAGGCGACCAACGCGCCGGCGTCTGCCAGCACCACGTGCACCGCCTGGCGATCGCGGTCGTCGACCTCCTGGTAGGCACAGTTTTGCTCGACGACGAACACCTTGGTGCGCGCCGCCAGAATCGTCAGCAGCTCCTCCGGCGTCAGCGCTGCCGTCTCCTTGATCACCACGTCCATGCTACCGCTCCTTGATCATGTACAGCACCAAGTCGGCGACCGGTGCCACCTCGTCCTCCGCCACCGGCCGCCTGCCGTCCAGCCACGCCCCGGAGCCGTCCGGCACATAGCCGCGCCGCACGTAAAGCCGCTGGGCCGGCCCGTAGCCGGGGTGCAGCCCGACGCCCAGCGTCACCGGCAGCCCGGCGGCGGTTTCGGCCGCGGCCATCAGCGACGTGCCGACGCCGGCCTGGCGAAAGGCCGCAAACACGTTGAAGTCGGCCAGCTCCGGCAACTGCCCGGCCCAGGGCCCGTGCGGCGCCTTGGGCAAAAGCGTCAGGTAGCCGGCGACCTGACCCGCCACCTCCGCCACAAACACCCGGCGACTGCCGGCCGCCTGCTCCGCCAGGTACTGCGCGAGCACCCGCGGCCGCCCCGGCCAGCCCATCGCGGCGAAGCCGGCGTTGATCGCGTCAATATCCGTTTCCCGCATCTCGCGAATCCTCATCGTGTCCTCCTAATCGGCGAACGGCACGTCGCCGTTCAGGTAGTGCGCAAGCGCCCGCTCGTGCTGCGGGGAAAACAGCTTGGGCAGGGCGTCCGGCGCGAAGTAACGCAGCGCCGCGGTCTCGGCGTTGGCGGCGTCGAGCCGACCGCCGACGACGCGGCAGGCGAAAAACAGCACGACGCACTGGGCGACGTCGCCGTTTTGGTAGTGCTGAATCGCCCCGGAGTCGACCCCGAGCAGCCGAATCGGCGCGACCGCCAGCCCGGTTTCCTCCCGAAACTCGCGCGTGCAGGCCGAAGCCGCGGTTTCGCCGAACTCAAGCGCTCCGCCCGGCAGTCCCCAGCCGCCGTCGCTGCGTTCCTGCAGCAGAATCGCCCCGTCGGCGTCCGAAACGATGCCCCCGGCAAAGGTCAGAATCACCGGCGCGTGCCCGACCGCCCGGCGCAGGTCCTGAATGTAGTCCATCGCAATCCCTCCGCATCTCAGTTAGGTTCAGTATACCGTTGCCGCAACGGCGGCACAACGGGCGCGGTGCGGCATGAGTGGGCCAGCGCGCACTGACTCGCGCCGCCTCACCGCCAACCACCTGGCCGTCGTCGCCCCCCTCCCCGGCGCACCGGGCCATCCCCAATGTAGCCAGCCACCTGCACCGTAGCGGCCGCAGGGTCCCGGGCCGGTCAGGCCGAGAGAGAACCGGTGGCCCGGATGACCCGCGGGTTTTGCGGGGCATTCGCGCCACCGGTTCCGGCAGATTTGGCGACGGGCCAAACGCGAAGCGGCTCCGGCGCCAAATCTAGGGCCGAGACCAAGGCTTGGCCCGGCCGCACAGCCTGACCGGCCCGGGACCCGGAGGCCGCGGCCGTCAGCCCGCACGAATCCGGGCTTCGGAGGCCGCGGCCGCCACCACACAAACAGCAAAACCCCCGCACCGGCGAAGTGCCGGTGCGGGGGTCGCAAAGCAGCGGGTTAGCTGCCGATGGTGCCGTTGCCGTTGATGTCGTGGCCGGTGAGGTGCTCGACCTCGGCCATGTAGTCGTGCTGGGCGTCGGCCGGTGGCAGGTTGTTCTTCGGAATCTCGTCGACATTGGCGTAGATCTCGATGTGCTGGCGCAGGTTCTGGAACGTCATCGGGGCCTGGCCGCCGAACTCGCCGTCCAGGTTGATTTTCATCTCGCCGCCGTCGGTGCGGGTGGCCTTGAGCGTCCGGGTCTTGGTGTAGATGATGTTGGCATCGTCCACGTGGCGCCCGCCGTTCAGGACCTTGGCCATCAGCACCAGGATGTCGCCGAGGTTGCCGGTTTTGACCACAATCAGCGAGAACTTGCCGTCGCCGAGCGACGCGTCGGGCACGATCTGCTCGAAGCCGCCGATCGAGTTGGTCATCGCGAGCAGGAACATCGAGGCCGGCCCGTCGTAGCTGCCGTCGTCGAACTCCAGGTGCATCGGCACCGGGCGCACGCCGGGCAGCATCTCCGCGCCCTTGATGACGTAAGCGAAGTAGCCGAAGATCGACTTGAACTCGGACGGCACCGCGTAGGTCAGCTCGGTCAGCATGCCCCCGGCGGCGATGTTCATGAAGTAGTGGTCGTTGGCCTGGCCGATGTCCATCAGAAGCGTCTGCCCCTGCAGGATCATCTTGGCCGCGGCCACCGGGTCCTCGCGCGGAATCCGCAGGGCGCGCGCGTAGTCGTTGGTGGTGCCGGCCGGGATCAGCGCCATCTTCGGACGCTTCTCGTGCGGCGCGATGCCGTTGACCACCTCGTTGATGGTGCCGTCGCCGCCGGCCGCGACGATCAGGTCAAAGCCGGCCTCCGTCGCGCGCGCCGCCTCGGTTCTTGCGGACCATGGCGTGGGCGTGGTCTGAAAGGCGCTGCTCTCGTAGCCCGCCTGCTCCATCACGTCCAGAATGTCCGCAACGTAGCGCTTCATGCCCTCATTGCCGCTGGTTGGGTTGTAGATCAGTCGTGCCCGTTGCATGACGTCCTCCTTTTAGCGCTTGCTCAGCTCGCTCATCAGAATCTGGTTGACCACCTTCGGGTTGGCCTTGCCGTGCGTCTCCTGCATGATCTTGCCGACCAGGAAGCCGACGGCGCGGTCCTTGCCGCTGTGGAAGTCGTCGATACTCTGCTGGTTGGCGTCCAAAACGGCGTCGATGATCGGCGTCAGCTTAGCGGGGTCGGACAGCTGCACCATGCCCTTGGCCTCAACCCAGGCCTTGGGATCCGTGTCGTTGACAATGATCTCCTTGAAGACCTTCTTGGCGATCTTGCTGGAAATGGTGCCGTCCGCGATCAGCTTGATCATCTCGGCCAGGTGCGCCGGGGTCAGCGCGACGTCCTTGAGCTCGGCGTGCTCGGCGTTGAGGTAGCCCGACACCTCGCCCATCAGCCAGTTGGACGCAAGCTTCGGGTCGGCGCCCTCAGCCACGGTGGCCTCGAAGAAGTCGGACATCTCCAGCGTGTTGGTCAAAACGCCGGCGTCGTAGGCCGGAATCTTCCAGTCGTCGACGTAGCGGGCGCGCCGGCGGGCCGGCGGCTCCGGCAAAGTGGCCGCGACCTCATCGATCCAGGCCTGGGACACGTGCACCGGCGGCAGGTCGGGCTCCGGGAAGTAGCGGTAATCGTCCGCGCCTTCCTTGACGCGCATCAGGATGGTCTCCTTCTTGTCGACATCCCAGCGCCGCGTCTCCTGGCGCACGGTGCCGCCGGCCATCAGCAGCTGGGCCTGGCGCTTTTGCTCGTAGGCCAGGCCGTCTCGAACGTGCACGAAGGAATTCAGGTTTTTGATCTCGGTCTTGGTGCCGTACTTGGCGCTGCCGATCGGCGCGACGGACAGGTTGGTGTCCACGCGCATGGACCCTTCCTCCATCTTGACGTCGGAGGCGCCGGTGAACTGCACGATCTGGCGCAGCTGCTCGAGGTACTGGTAGGCCTCCTCGGGGCTTGCGATGTCCGGCTCAGACACGATTTCGATCAGCGGCGTGCCCTGGCGGTTCAGGTCGACGTAGGAGTAGCCGTCGTCTTCGTGCTGGTTTTTACCCGCATCCTCTTCGACGTGCAGCTCGTGGATGCCGATGCGCTTCTTCTTGCCGTCAACCTCGATTTCGATGTAGCCGTTGGTCGCCAGTGGCGTCTCGGACTGCGTAATCTGGTAGGCCTTCGGGTTGTCCGGGTAGAAGTAGTTCTTGCGGTCAAAATGGGTGTCGCGCGTGATGTCGGCGTGAAGCGCCAGCGCGACCATGATGCCGTAGCTGTACGCGCCCTTGTTGATGCTCGGCAAAACGCCCGGGAAGCCCCAGTCGATCACGTTGGTCTGCGTGTTGGGCGCGGCGCCGTAAGACACCGGCGTCGGCGAGTACATCTTGGACTTGGTCTTCAGCTCGACGTGGACCTCAAGCCCGATGGTGGTTTCAAAATTCATTCTGCACCTCCTGGCAGCTGGGCCAAGTAATCGTTGGCGGCCTCAAACGCATCGGCGGCCTGGAAAATCGTGGTCTCTTCGAACGGCTTGCCGATCAGCTGGAGCCCGACCGGCATGTCCGACACGAACCCGGCCGGAATCGACGCGGCGGGCAGGCCCGCCAGGTTGACCGGGATGGTCAGGATGTCGTTCATGTACATGGTCAACGGATCCGTCACCTTGTCGCCGATCTTGAAGGCGACCGTCGGCGTCGTCGGGCCCATGATCAGGTCGTAGTCCTCAAAGACTTTTTCGAAGTCGCGGGTGATCAGGGTGCGCACCTGCGCGGCCTTCTTGAAGTACGCGTCGTAAAAGCCCGCGGACAAAGAGAAGGTGCCGAGCATGATGCGGCGCTTGACCTCGGGTCCAAAGCCCTCGGAGCGCGAGCGCACGTAGACGTCCGTCAGGTTCTTGACGTCTTGGGCCCGGAAGCCGTAGCGGATGCCGTCGAAGCGCTGCAGGTTGGAGCTGGCCTCGGAGCTTGCGATGATGTAGTACGCCGGCACGGCGTACTTGGTGTGCGGCAGGCTGACCGTCTCGACCGTCGCGCCAAGCGCGCGGAACTGGTCGGCGGCCGCCTGGATGCGGGCGGCGACCTGCGGGTCAACGCCCTCGCCGAGGTACTCGGCCGGCAGCGCGATCTTCATCCCCGCGATGCTCTTCCCGATTTTTGCCGTGAAGTCCGGCACCGGCTCAGGGGAGGTGGTCGCGTCCTTGTCGTCGTGGCCGGCAATCACGTTCAGGGTCAACGCGGCGTCTGTCACCGTGCGGCTCAGCACGCCGACTTGGTCGAGGCTTGACGCAAAGGCGATGACGCCCCAGCGCGACACGCGGCCGTAAGTCGGCTTGATGCCGATCACGCCGTTGAAGGCGGCCGGCTGGCGGATCGAGCCGCCGGTGTCGGTGCCCAGGGCCACCGGCACCTCGCCGGCGGCCACGGCGGCCGCGCTGCCGCCTGAGGAGCCGCCCGGCACCCGGCTGTCGTCCCAGGCGTTCTTGGTCACCTTGAAGGCCGAGTTTTCCGTCGAGGAGCCCATGGCGAACTCATCGAGGTTGACCTTGCCGACGGTGACGGCGCCGGCCGCGTTGAGCTTCTCAACCACGGTCGCGTCGTAGATCGGCTCGAAGTGCTCGAGGATCTTGGAGGCCGCGGTGGTGGTCAGGCCCTTGGTGACGATGTTGTCCTTGACGGCAACCGGCACGCCGGCCAGCGGCTGGGAGAAGTCGCCGGCCTGGTCGACGGCCTCGGCCTGCGCCTGCGCCTGTGGGTTCAGCGTCAAAAAGGCCTGAAGCTTGCCGTCCTTGGCCTCGATGCGCGCGTTGGCCGCGGCCAAAAGCGCCTGGGCCGACGTCTGCTTGGCCGCAAGCGCCGCGTGCATTGCGGTGATCGTTAACTTATCCGCCACTAGTCTTCCTCCTTGTCGATGATGGCCGGAACCTGAATCAGCGTCCCCTTGGCCGTCGGGACGTTTTTGAACAGGTCTTCGACCTTGGTGTCGTTGTGCGGCACGTCTTCTCGCATCACGTTGTGCAGGTGGATGCTTTGGGTCGTCGCCGGCACGCCGGTGGTGTCGACCTCCTCCAGCTGCTCGACCATGTTCAGAATCTCGCCGAGCTGGGCGGTGTACTGGGTGAGCTCCGCGTCGCTGAAGCTCAGCCGCGACAGCTCCGCCACGTGGGCAACACTTTCTTTGGTGATCATCGAATCCCTACTTTCTGTTGGGGCAACGCGAAAAGCCAGCCACGAATGACTGGCCCGCTTGGCCCGTATTCTCATCATAGTTTACCATAAACCGCCGGCCAAAACGCGCGCAACTTGCGCCCCCGTGCGGTCAGTAGCTGCCAAAGACGTGGGTCGTGAAGTTCTTTTCACCGCTTTCTCTGGCGAGGAAGGCCTGGATGCCCTGCGTCGCCTGCACCGTGATTTCGATCTTGGCGCCGCTTGGCAGGTATTTGGCCGCCGTCGTCGCGACGTACTGGGTGAAGCTCTCCACCTCGGTCTCGCCGTAGAACTGGGTGTTGATGGTCACGTTGAGGCCGCTGAGCTCCCCGCCGTCGTAGTGGGCCTGCGCGGTGATCCCGGCCAAAGTCGGGAAGAAGTTCTCGACCTGGGTCGAGAAGTTGTTGAAGTCGGTGGCGACCGTGGTGTTGACCGGCTTGGCGTTGTTCACCACCGGCAGCACCTCGTTTTGCTGGTTGAGGGTCTTCCAGTCACCGAGGGTCGTGCCGCTTGACGCGGTGACCGTGGCGAAGAAGGTGCCGCCGACCAGCGAGTCGCGCGCCGCGTTCTTGTACAGGCTGACCACGATCGGAATGTCCTGACCGACGCCCTTCATCTGGCGGATGCGCGCGATCACCGTGGCGGCCATCTGCTTGCCCTCGCTTGCAAGCTTCGCCTGGTCGATGTGCGTCGTGTAGGTCGCGCCGTACTTCACCTTCTGGTAGTAGTCGTACTCGTTGAGCCCCAACGCGATGGCGATGCCGCCGTACTTGAGCTTGCCCTTGCTCTGCAGCATGTAGTCCTGCTCGACCAGGCTCTGCAGGTAGATCGGGCGCCGGTCGTTCTCGCCGGTCTTCTTGTTGTCCGTCGGGTTGAGCCCGTCGGCGTTGCTCTTGCTCTTGCGGCCGAGCCACTTGGTCGTCGTCGCGGTGCTCAGCAGCTGCCCCTCCTGGAACACGTACTTGGACGTGGCAAAATGGGTCTTGGCGATGTCTTGAAGCCCGGTTTCCATGCTCTTGATGTTGAAGCTGTTGCCGCCCTGGGTGTTGGTCTGCAGGGTCAGGCCGCGCGCGGAGCTGGTCTGGTAGCGGCCGTTTTTGATGACGCCCTGGTACATGCTGTCGTCCACCGTGCCGGTGGTCTGGTAAGTCGCCGTCTTGGTGCCGGAGCTTGCGGTGCTCGTGTCATCGAAGCTCAGCTTGCCGCACCCGACCAGCGTCACGGCCACCAGTGCGAGGGCACCGGCCAAAAATCTCTTCATTGCGTCATTCTCCTTTTTGCGTGCGCGCATCTGCACGCGCGCGCCTCCTGCTCGTCACGCCTGGTTCAGCGTCTGGGCCAGCTCGGCCGCGTCCATCACGGTCACGCCGAGGTCCTGGGCCTTCGTCAGCTTGGACCCGGCCGCCTCGCCGGCCACCAGCAGGTCCGTGCGCTTGGACACGGACCCGGTGACCTTGGCGCCGAGCTGCTTCAGCCGCGCGGTCAGCGCCGGGCGCGAGAAGTCCGCGAAGCTGCCGGTGATCACCACCGTCTTGCCGGCCCAAAAGCCGTCGGTTGCGGCGGGCGCCGCGCCCTTGTAGGCCAGGTTGACGCCGGCCTCGCGCAGCTCCTCAATCAGCACCTTGGCGCCCGGGTTCTTGAAGTAGGCGACCACCGAATCGGCGATGATCGGCCCGATGCCGTCGACCGCCGCGATGTCGTCGTGGGCGGCTGTCGCCAGGTGGTCCAGGTCGCCGAAGGCTGCAGCCAAAGACGCGGCGGCCTTGCCGCCGACGTGGCGGATGCCTAACCCAAATAGTAGGCGTTCCACCGAGTTTTGCCGACTGGCCTCAATCGCCTTTAACAAATTATTAACGGACTTCTCCTTGAACTTGTCCAGGTCGGCCAAGTCGGCGGCGGTCAGCCGGTACAGCCCGGCGACGTCGTCCACCAGCTTGCGGGCCAACAGCTGCTGGATGATCTTGGGTCCCAGCCCGTCGATGTTCATCGCGTTGCGGGAGGCGAAGTGGGTCAGCTGCTCCTGCACCTGCGCCGGGCAGCGCGGGTTGATGCAGCGCAGCGCCACCTCGTCGTCCAGGTGGACCAAAGGCTCCTTGCAGGACGGGCAGGTCGTCGGCACCGGCGCCGGCACGCTTGACGCCGGCCGCTTGGCCATCACGACGGTCGACACCTCGGGAATGATGTCCCCGGCCTTGTGCAGCATCACCGTGTCGCCGATGCGGATGT
Source organism: Lacticaseibacillus kribbianus (assembly GCF_020180945.1). GTDB lineage: Bacteria > Bacillota > Bacilli > Lactobacillales > Lactobacillaceae > Lacticaseibacillus > Lacticaseibacillus kribbianus. The sequence continues at coordinate 1,534,137 of NZ_JAIPUL010000001.1, forward strand.
CCTTTTGGCGCAGCAGGTCGACGTTGTGCAGGCTGGCGCGGGCGACCGTGGTGCCGGCCAGCTGCACCGGCGTCATCACCGCGGTCGGCGTGACCACACCGGTGCGGCCGATGGTCCACTCGATGTCGAGGACCGTCGTCGCCGCCTCCTCGGGCGGAAACTTGTAGGCGATCTCCCACCGCGGCACCTTGACCGTGTTGCCAAGGGCCGCCTGAAGCGCCAGGTCGTTGACCTTGACCACGATGCCGTCGATGCCGTACGGCAAAGCGTCGCGGTCGGCGGTCTGGCTTTGAATGTAGTCGGCCATGGTGCTCATGTCCTTGGCCACCACGCTGGTCGGGTTGGTGGCAAAGCCGAGGTCTTTCATGAAGCCAAGCGCCTCATGCTGGGTGGTCAGCCCGTAGTTTTCCGGGGCGACCACCGTGTACATGAAGGTCGCCAGGCTGCGCGCGCGGGTCACCGCGACGTCCAGCTGGCGCAGGCTGCCGGCCGCGGCGTTGCGCGGGTTGGCAAACGGCGGCTCGCCGGCCGCCTCGCGCGCCGCGTTGAGCTTGGCGAAGGCGGCCTTGGGCATGTAGCACTCGCCGCGCACCTCGAGGTCAAGCGGGCGCGGCAGCGTCTGGGGAATGTCCGGAATCGTGCGGACGTTGGCGGTCACGTCCTCGCCGACGCTGCCGTCGCCGCGCGTGGAGCCCTGCACCAGCACGCCCTTTTCGTACACCAAAGACAGCGAGAGGCCGTCGATCTTGAGCTCGACGTTGTAGCCGTCCGGCGCCGGGTCGCTCGCAGCCAGGCGGTCCGCCCAGGCCTGAAGCGCCTCAAGCGAGAACACGTCGCCCATCGAGAGCATCGGCACCGGGTGCGGCACCTTGCTGAAGTCCGGCGACACGACGTCCCCGACCAGCTGCGTCGGGGAGTCCACGGCCACCAGATTCGGGTGCGCGGCCTCGATAGCCAGCAGGCGCTGGTAGGCGACGTCGTAGACATGGTCCTCCACGCTCGGCGCGTCTTCGGTGTAGTACTCGCGGCGCCAGCCGTTGAGCTTGGCCACCAGCGCCCGGTATTCGCTTGTCACATCAGATTCGGCCATCGTGTCTCTCCTTTACTTTTTGACGATCGGGGCAAAGGCGGTCAACAGGCGCTTGACGCCCTGCTGCGGAAAGGCGATGTCAAGCTCCTGATCGTCGCCTGACCCCGACACCTTGACCACGGTGCCGACGCCCCACTTGCGGTGCTCGGCCTTGTCGCCGACGGCCCAGGCCACCTTGCCCGCCGCGCTTGTCGGCGCGGCCGCGACGACCTTGGCGCCGGTGCCGACCGGGTGGCGCGAGTAGGTCGGCGTCACGGCGCGCTGGGTGCGGTCGATGAACGGAATGTTGGTCTTCGGCTGGGCCTGCCCGGCGCGCGTCAGCAGGTCGTCATCGATCTCGGTGATGAAGCGGCTCTCCGGGTTGTTTTGGCGCTGGCCGTAAAGCATCCGGCCGTACGCGTTGCTGAGGTAGAGCTTGGACTTGGCGCGGGTGATGCCGACGTAGGCCAGCCGGCGCTCCTCCTCAAGCTGGGTCTCGTCCATCGAAGCGCGCGACAGCGGGAAAAGCCCCTCCTCCATGCCGACCAGGAAAACGACCGGGAACTCCAGCCCCTTGGCGGCGTGCAGCGTCATCAGCGTGACCTCCTGCGCGTCCTCCTCAACGTCGTCTTGGTCGGACAACAGCGACAGCTCCGCGAGAAAATCGACGAAGATGTCGGAATCCTCCTCTTCGGGCCGGTACCGCGCGTCGAACTGCTGGGTCACCGACAGGAGCTCCTGCAGGTTTTCGATGCGGGTGTCCGCCTCCACCGACTCCTGGGCCTTGAGCGTCGGCAGGTAGCCGGTCTGGTCGAGAATCGCCTCCATCAGGGCGGTCACGGAGCCGTCCTGGCGCTTGGCCGCGATTTTTTCAATGGTGCGGCCGAACTGCACCAGCGCCGTGCGGGCCTTGCCGCCGACCTGAGAGAGCTCGGCGTTCGCCGCCGACTCCAGCAGGCTCCAGCCGTTGCCGTCGGCGAAGGCCTGAAGCTTCTCCAAAGACGTCGGGCCGATGCCGCGCTTGGGCTCGTTGACGATGCGGTTGAAGGACATGTCGTCGGCCGGGTTGACCACCAGCCGGAAGTACGCAAGGGCGTCTTTAATCTCCTTGCGGTCGTAGAACTTGTGGCCGCCGACCATCTTGTAGGGAATGCTCGACTTGACGAACACCTCTTCGATCGCACGCGACTGCGCGTTGGTGCGGTAGAGGATCGCGAAGTCGCCGTAGCGGCGGTGGTGCGACGCGGTCTGGGCCTCGATCTCCTTGATGATGAAAAAGGCCTCGTCCATCTCGTTTTGCGCCCGGTAGTAGGTGATCTTGTCGCCGGTTTTGTTTTGCGTCCACAGCGTCTTGACCTGGCGCGTCTTGTTGTTTTTGATCACCGCGTTGGCCGCGGCCAGGATGTTTTTGGTCGAGCGGTAGTTCTGCTCGAGCATCACGACCTGCGCCGTCGGGTAGTCCTTCTTGAAGTCCAGGATGTTTTGCATGTTGGCGCCGCGCCAGCCGTAGATGCTCTGGTCGGCATCCCCGACCACGCAGACGTTGTGGTAGCCCTCGCCGAGCATGTGCACCAGCTGGTACTGGGCCTCGTTGGTGTCTTGGTACTCGTCGACGTGGATGTACTGGAACTTGCGCTGGTAGAACTCAAGCGTCTCCGGGTTCTCTTGGAACAGCACGATGGTCTGCATGATCAGGTCGTCGAAGTCAAGCGCCTGGTCGGATCTGAGCCGGCGCTGGTACTCCTTGTAGACGCTGGCGACGATCTGCTCGTACGGCGTGCCGGCCGCCTTGGCGTAGTCCTCCGGCGTCTGCAGGTCGTTTTTGGCGTTGGAGATGGTGCCGAGCAAGGCTTTGGGGTCGTAGCGCTTGGGGTCGAGGTTCAGGTCGGCCAGGATGTGCTTGACCAGCGTCTTTTGCTCCGCCGGGTCGGCGATGGTGAAAGCGCGGGCCATGCCGAGCTTTTCGATGTCGCGGCGCAGGATGCGCACGCACAGCGCGTGGAAGGTCGACACCCAGACGTCGCGGGCGAGCTCCGGATCCAGCAGCTTGCCGACGCGCTCGCGCATCTCCTTGGCCGCCTTGTTGGTGAAGGTGATGGCCAGAATCCGCCACGGGTTGACGTTTTTCTCCTCAATCAGGTAGGCGATGCGGTGCGTCAGGACCCGCGTCTTGCCGGAGCCGGCGCCGGCCATGATCAAAACCGGCCCCTCGGTGGCCAGCACGGCCTCTTGTTGCTTGTCGTTCATGCCAATCAGTGCAGAATCCATGGAATCGTCCTTTCGCGTGCGCGTGGCCGAAGCCACTGGCTAAGCGCGCCGAATGCGTGGCGCGTATCGCTATTATTGTACCAGAAAACGGGGCAACACCAAAGGCGCCCCCCTGCGTGAAGTGCCCTACAATTGTTAGACAAGAAGTCTAACGATTGTGGGGCTTTTCTTATGACTAAATACAGTAGTGAATTTAAAATCAGGGTTGTCTCCAGGTATCTTAAGGGTGGCATAAGCTATAAAAATCTGTGCACAGAGTTTGGAATACCCCATGCCAGAATCGTCCAAACTTGGGTTAATCAGGCTAAGGCTCATGGCCTCGATTCTCTAAAAGTTAAGCATACAAACGTTGAATACTCCCAAACATTCAAGATTGCAGTGGTAGAGTATGTGCATACACATCAAATAAGTCGTGCGCAAACTGCGGCTCATTTCGGCATCTCACCCAGCCAGGTCAATTCTTGGTATCGCATCGTGAGAGATCAAGGGGTGGCTGGATTGCGCACTACTCAAAAAGGGAGACCAGCCATGGGTAAGCACAAGAAAATCAAACCAATCAAGAAACTTGAGCCGACGCAGGAAGAGAAGTACCAACAGGAGATTCTGGAACTCAAAAGCAAGCTTCACGAGGCAGAGCTGGATCGTGATATTTTAAAAGCACTCGCGACCCTGACGAAGAACTCACCGAAGCACTCTCAGCAAAAGTGAAGGCGGGCATCGTTACCTCGTTGAGGTCGCGCTATGGTTTTCAAGAGCTGCTTAGGCAACTCAAGTTGCCTCGAGCAACGTACTATGATCGCCTTAAGCGGGATAAGAAGGCCGACAAGTACGCTGAGATTAAGAAGTTCATCAAGCGGGTCTACTACGATTCTAGGGAGACGTACGGTTACCGGCGGATTCATGATGAAGCGTTGAAGCACGGGTTTCATTATGCCGAGGAGACGATTCGACGTCTGATGAGCGACATGGGCTTGAAAGTGACGATTTACTCCAAACACACGGCCAAGTACCACTCATACAAAGGCACGGTTGGTAATATCGTCCCCAATATCTTGAAGCAACATTTTGGCGCGAAACAGCCGCTCACCGTCCTTCACACCGATGTCACCCAGGTTCGGCTCTATAACGGCGAATGGGGTTACATCTCGTCGATTACCGATGAGGCTAGTCGCGAAGTCCTCGCCACCATTGTCAGTGCCTCACCAAATAAGGCGCTTATCCAAGCGACGCTTGACGAACTCAAACATCATCTCAAAGCAGGAGTACGACCGATTCTTCACTCTGATCAAGGCTGGCAGTATCAGATGCCAGACTATCAGCAGCGCCTGAAGGACATGAACATTGTTCAGAGCATGTCACGCAAGGGCAACTGCCATGATAATGCGCCAATTGAAAGCTTCTTCAACCTGATGAAGCGCGAGTGCCTGAATCGTTATCGGATTGATGACCTTGCCAGCCTGCGCCAGCTGGTGAACGGCTACGTTGATTGGTTCAACAATGCCAGAATCTCGAGAACCAAAAATGGCCTGACCCCAGTCGCGTACCGGGAACAGGCCATGATTGCTTGATTCAAAATTGAACTTGTCTAACTTTTCTATTGCACTTCAGCGGCCAAAGCCCGGGGCGACGCCTTTTTGCCGCGTGAGCGCTGTCATCAGTGAAAAATTTTGGGCCGTCAGTCGCCCAGCCGCTTCTCGCCTTCCAGCTGCTGGATCGCCGTGATGTCCTGGGTCACCTCGAGGCAGCCGAGGTAGCGGCCGGCGGCGTCAGTGATGGCGAAGTAGCGGATGTACACCATGCGCTCACCGTGCAAGTTGATCCAAAAATCGGCGTGCGTCTCCCGCCCGGCGTGGAAGTCGGCCAGGATCTTCTCGACCTTGTCCACCGAGCGCGGCGGGTGGCAGTTTTGCACCTTGCGCCCGATCACGGCCGTGGTGCGCGGGAAGACCCGCTCGCCGGAGTCGGAGAACCAGCGCACGGTGTCGGTGTCGTCGACGAAGGTGAGGTCAAGCGGCAGCAGGCGCAGCACATGGGTGAGCTGGGCCAGGTCGAAGCTCCCGGTTGGCAGCAGCACCCGCGCCGGGTGCACGCCGTCGATCTCGATGCGCCCGTCCGCCGTGCCCGAGGTGCCGGGCACCGGCCCGCTCGGCGCCTGGGCCAGCGCGGCCGCGATCTCGGGCGGCATGCCGGCCGGGACGTCCGGTGCTGTGGCGGCAGCCGCGGTCGCTTCCGGGACGGCCGCCGCTTCGGTCGCGGTCGGGGCTGCGGGGGCCGACTTGGCCGGGTGGCCCGCCGGGATCGCCTCGGCGGCCGGGGCTGCGGTGCCGCCGGCCTTGCGCGGCGCGATCGAGATCCGCGGGCCGTCTGGCGAAGCGTCCGCATCCGCGGCGTCTGCCTGCGGGGCCGCGGCCCGGGCCGCCTCAAGCTTGGCCTGCGTGGCCAGCGGCACCGGCGCCGGCTGGCCCTGGTGGATTGTCGCGAGCAGCTCGGCGTCGCTTGGCGCCTTTGCAGTGCGAGCGGAGCCCAGCTCCTGGCTTGCGGCCAGCGCCTTGGCCATCTCGTTGAGCTCCTGCGCCATCTTGGACGGCTTCGGCTGCGCTGCCAGCTGTGCTTTGGTCGGCTGCCACGGCAGCGGTTCGGGAATCAGCGTGAAGCCGATGGCCGCGGACTCGCGCTGCACCAGCGCCCAGTCGGCGGCGGTGAAGACCTCAAGCACCATCGGCAGCATGATCTCCTCTTCCTTGAAGACCATCTCGTCGACCTCCTTGGCCGCCTTCTCGACGGCCGCCTCGATCACATACAAATCGTTCAGCGGCCGCGTCGCCACCAGCCGCCGGGCGTCCTTGATCCAGCCGCGGATCTCGTCGTCGACGCCCCACATCACCTTGGGCGGCGCGGTGATGCCGTACTTGTCCATCAGCGGGAAAATCAGGTTCTCCTTGCGCAGGTAGTGGCGGTCGATGGTCGCAAGGTCTTCAAGCGCGGCGGCGATGCGGGCCAAAAGTGCCGCGTCGGTGCCGTATTGCTGCCACTTCTTGAGCGCCGGCAGCAGCTCGTCGTTGAGCAGCGACATCAGCACGACGTTTTCGAGCTTCATCACCTGCACCGGGTGGCCGGGAATGTCTGCCATCGGCGTCTTCTCGCCGTTGGTGATCTTGCCGCGGAAGACCGCGGCGTGCACGTTGCACAGCGTCTGGATCGCCATCGGGTTCAGGCCGCTTGCGATCAGCTCGCGCTCGGCGCTGGTGATCTCTGCGACGTCGACGCCGTCGAAGGTCGCGTCAAAAATCGCCTTGGCCGCCTCGAAGTCGCCGCCGTCGTGCAGCATGGACAGGATCTCCACAATTTTTTTCTGCCGGGTCACGGCGTTGTGTTCAGTCATCTGTTGTCACCTCAAAGCCGGCGGCCGCCAGCGCGGCCGTCAGCTGCGTCATCGGAATGTGCTTCATGCGCGCGCCCTTGGCCAGCGTCATGAAGCGCCCCACCGTGTTCAACAGCGCCGGGTCGGTCACGCCGTCGAGGCCCATCTGGACCATGACCGGCACGATGGCCGGGTGGGCGAGCACCAGCTCCCGCACCGGGGTGTTCAGGCTGATTGACGTCATCGGGTTTCCTCCTCCTTCATCAGGCGGTTCACGCCGGCCACCGCGGCCGCTGGATCCACCGGGTGGCCCTGCAGGTAGGCGTACAGCGCGTGGGTGGTCAGCGCGTCGTACAGCGCGCCGTGCGCCATCACCGCGTTGAGCCCCAGGTACACGCGGTACTTGGACAGGCTGACCTCGGGCATCCCCGGCATCGGCCCCACCGCCTCGGCGAGCTTGGCCACGTCCAGCACCCGGCCGGCCTGGGGAAAAAGCGCGAACTGGCGCCGAAGCACAGCCAGGTCCCCGCCGCGCACGGAAAAGCCGAGCAGCTCGTCGTCGCCGACAAAGCCCAGGAAGGCGGCCAAGGCGGCCTCCGGGGTCTGCCCGTAGCGGTTCAACAGCCGCGCGTCCAGCGCCGTCATCCGCTGCGACTGCAGGTTCAGGTGGCAGCCGGCCGGAATCTTGACGAACGTGTTGAACGCCTGAGCCATCCTGCCCTGGCGCACCTTGAGCGCACCGATCTCGGTGATGAACCAGCCCTCGCGCGCGTTGCCGCTGGAGAACTCGAGGTCAAAGACGGTGTAATCGCGCGGCGCGTCGTGCGCCAGCACCAAAGGCGCCTCGCGCCTGGCGAAGGCCGGGTGCGACGGTTTCGGGTAGCGGTGCGGGCGCAGGGCGCGCGCCCGGGCCGTGGCCGCCGCGCGCTGCTCCGGGCCGGCCCAGCTGGTCGCCTTGGGTGCGCCGAGCACGATCGGCCCGATGGCGTCTGCGGTGAACGCCTGCGGCCACGGCGTCATCATCGGCCGCACCGTCAGCGGCAGCCCGGCCCTCGCCAAAACGGCCGCGGTTTCCGCCGCCACCGGTCCGTACAGCGTGACGGTCAGCGTGCGCTCGGGCTCCAGGCGCAGGCGGTGACAGACGGCCTGCAGCGCCAGCAGGTGGTTGGCGACCGCCCGCACCCGCGGCCAGTCCGCGGCCAGTGTTGCGGGCAGCTGCGCGGGGTCGCGGAGCGTCGCGACGTACGCGGCGATCAGCTTGCGCAGCACCTTGTCGACCGGCTGCCCGGCGCGCGGCGTCTCCCACAGCTCGACGGTCGGCGCAAGGCCCGGCGCGGCCACTTTTTGCCCGTCCAGGGTCAGCCGGGCCGGCCACAGGCCCTGGACCTCGACCAGTGTGGTCTGCCCCACCGGCAGCACCGCCACGCGCGTGGTTGCCCCGCCGCCCAGGCGTGCGAGCGCCTGCAGGGCGGCCTGCAGCGTCAGCGCCCAGTCGGCCTCGGTGAGGGGTTGTTGTACGATTGCCTTGAATTCCACAGTGCGTCTTCCTTCCCGTGCGTCGGCCCAAAGTTTTTTCTGGTATACTGTGGGCAGACACCTTGTGCCTAATATCATAGCATAATTGAGCGGAGGCGACAGCGTGGCCCTATGGCACCTCATGTTTAAGCGTCCGGCCTACACCAAAGGCCAGATGAAACACATCGTCTACACCCTGGAGGACGCCCAGTCGTTCGGCGGCTTTGCCCTGAACCACGTCGGCATCGTCCGGGAAACCCAGGAGCTGTGGTACGTCGACCTCGACTTCGTGCAGCCGATCGGCCTGACCCAGGCGCTGTTCGAGGAGATGACCAAGTACCTAGTGGTCCTGGCCGGGCGCATCGACAAGGCGCCTTTGCCGGTCTACTTCGCCGTGATGCAGCGCACACTCGCCGAGCTCGACATCACCTACCACCAGTACCCCGACCACAGCCTCGACATCATGTTCTGGCAGGGCGCCCCGATCGTCGCGCCCGCCACGGATCAATCGGCACTGCGATTTCGCGATGACGCGGAGAAAGGATAACGCATGAACCCAATTCAGTACGTCTGCCCCAAGTGCGGCAACCACAGCTACGAGGCCGACAAGTTCCAGGCCACCGGCGGCAACTTCGCCAAGATTTTCGACGTCCAAAACAAGCGCTTCGTGACCGTCTCCTGCACCCAGTGCGGCTACACCGAGCTGTACCGCCAGACCACCAGCACCGGCATGAACGTGCTCGACTTCCTGCTGAGCAACTGATGACGCCAAAACGGCAGCCCCGCCTCCGATTGAGGAGGCGGGGCTGCCGTTTTTTGCTGAGGCTTGAACTATGCCTGACCCGGCAGTCACAAGGGCCCGGTTACGCCGTGCCCCCAGACGGTCGCGGTCCGCGCAGGCAGGCGGCGCGGCCGGCCCACGGCCTCCGCGTGCCGGCGCTCACTGGTCCTTGTCCGGCACCGACACGCTGCGGTCCACGGTGCTGCGCCCGGTCGCGTAGTCGTAGCGGATCTCGTTTTGCACGTTGAACACGTAGACGTTGAAGTCCAGCCCCGAAGCCGCCTTGGCCCGCAGCCAGTAGCCGCGCGGCATCAGCTCCGATCCGCGAAACACGGTAGTGACCTTGTAGATCACGCGCTGGCGCTTGGCCAGGGCGTCTCGCACCTGCTGCTCGAAGGGCTGCATCAGCACCTGGTTGGCGAATTCGGTCTGTGAGGCGAGGTTCTTGGGGTTGTCGCTTGAGCCAAGCTCGCCTTGCTTGTAGTTGCCATCGCTGTCCAGGTTCCCGGACAGGGTGTAGGCGATCAGGTGCCCGCGGTTTTGGCGGTTGACCCGGCGCCCGTCCACCCAGGTGTAGCGGTTGTGCCAACCGGTGGGCTCGAAGGTCTGCCCCGGCCGCCCCGCCGACTTGATCAGGGTGCGCGCGTCCAGGTAGCCGACGTTGGTGGTCGTGCGATTCAGCGAATCCAGGTTGCCGTACTGGATGCGCGGCCCCTGCCACTTGGCGAGGTCCAGCCCGGACGCGTCGCCGCCGACCTCGATCACGGGGTCGCTGTCGTTTGCGTAGTCCATCGCGGCCAGCTTCTTGTAGGTGGTCTGGTCTGCCCCGGCCGCCACCGTGGTCGTGGTCTTTTGCGCCGGTGCCGGCGCCTGGCCGTTTTGCCACGCGTTGAATCCCCACGCCGCCAACGCGATCAGCGCGGTGGCGGCCACACTGGCCAGGCTGGCCTGCTTGCGTCGTCTTGCCATGTTACAAGTCCCCCTTGGTATCAAAAAAGCCTCGCGTCCGCGAGGCCAATCTGCCGTCTACTGGATTCGAACCAGCGACCCCTTCATTACGAATGAAGTGCTCTGCCAACTGAGCTAAGACGGCATCATGCGCTGCCAGACGGCCAAGCCGTCGCAACAACAAGATTGATTATACCTGACGCAAATCGCGGTGTAAACCCCTTTTCAGGGTCTTTTTGCGCGATCTGCGGCCGGTCTCAAGATAAAAAAACAGGCCGCAGGCGGCCCGTATCTCCTCCGGATGTCAGGCTCGAACTGACGACACCCTGATTAACAGTCAGGTGCTCTACCACTGAGCTAATCCGGAAAAACAAAAAAAGCGCGGCAGCTTCCTACCCTCGCAGGCAGTCACCCACCAACTACTCTCGGCGTTGAGAAGCTTAACTTCTGTGTTCGGCATGGGAACAGGTGTATCCTTCTCGCTATCGCCACCGCACTT
>NZ_JAIPUL010000010.1 GCF_020180945.1 Lacticaseibacillus kribbianus
CGTAAATTGCAAGAACAAGTTAGCCAGTCGTTGAGGACAATCCCAGAACAGGCCGTTATCAAATAGAAGTTGTGGTGCTAGAGAGACTACTGGGCCATGCGGCGAACGCGCCGAGCTTCGGCCTCAAAGTTTTGCTGGGGTGTGCAGTAGCCCTGTTGTTTGCGAGGCAACTGATTCAAGCGGTCTTGCGTGGCCTGCACTTGACTAGGGCTAATGTCATCTAGGGACATGCCCTTAGGGAAGTCCTGGCGGATCATCCGGTTATGTGCCTCGTTGGTGCCACGGTCGCAGGACGTGTAAGGATGGGCGTAGAAGATCTCAGTTTCCGTCCCAGCAAAAGCAGTATTTAAGGCGGTGAACTCGGGTCCGTTGTCGGCTGTGATGGTCTTGATGCAAGCTCCCCATTCGCGCTTGATTCCACGCAATGCATAGCTCACAGAGTCTGCATCTCGTCCTTCGATCAAGCGGAGAAGTTGGCAACGGGTCTTGCGCTCAATCAGAGTCAAGATGACGCTCTCCTTGCCATTGCGTTTACCGACAATGGTATCCATCTCCCAGTGACCGAACTTCCTGCGTCGTTCAACGACCTTAGGCCGTTCCTCGATACTGCGGCCAGCCAGACGCTTAGCCTTGGTGTAGTGCTGGTGAGAGGTCTTCCGCTTAGTCTTCTCCAACAGGTCGATATTTCGAATCTCTAGGCGTTGGTCGTCAATGTACTGGTACAAAGTCGAGGCACAAACAAGCTCTTCAGGAGTAAACAGCTTGTGTCGCTTGGCATAGCCGATTGAAGCATCCGGCGACCATTTGTCCTGCTTAGCTCGCTGTACGTACCAGGCTAAGAAGACCTGTACGCTGGCGAACTTGTCAGGACGATGGCAGCTCAAGCGTGCAGTCTCGTAACGTGCCTGAGCAGCCTCTGGCAGGTATTGTCGATGGTAGACGCGCTTGCCATTACTCTTCTTGACCTGATCTACTGTACCTCGCTTGATTTCATTATTAATGGTCTGCGGGCAGACGCCAATTTCAGCAGCAATCCAACGATTGGACTTCCCAGCTTGGCGGAATCCGGCCACTTTTCCGCGCTCGAGTGATGTTAAGTGCTGACCTTTTTGGCGGTGTGTGCTATCCTGTTTCTGCATCAAGACAATATCCTCTTCCATTGTTTGTGTAGGAACTTCAATGATACAGGATATCTGTTCTTGATGTTTTTTATTGTCCAAAAAATTTTGAGACAGTGGCTAACTTGATTCTAAAATGCGCGA
>NZ_JAIPUL010000011.1 GCF_020180945.1 Lacticaseibacillus kribbianus
GCTCACTTCTTCGAGCGGATCTACCAGATTATCGCATAAATAACAAAAGAGCCCCTCCAAAGAGGAACTCCCAGAAAATATCAAATTATTCTTCAACACCAGTTGACGCAGAGCCAAAAAAAGATCGGCGTCTGCACGTCGATCTTTTGGTGATCGGGAAAACGGGATTCGAACCCACGACCTCTACGTCCCGAACGTAGCGCTCTACCAAGCTGAGCTATTTCCCGATGAAGCGGAAGACGAGATTCGAACTCGCGACCCCCACCATGGCAAGGTGATGTTCTACCACTGAACTACTTCCGCAATACCTGTATTCAATTGCTTCCGGCAAGCCGGAATGCACCCAGTAGGAGTCGAACCTACAACCTTCTGATTCGTAGTCAGACACTCTATCCAGTTGCGCTATGGGTGCGTATCTATATTGTACCATGCCGAGAGTCGGGTTCGAACCGACACGGTAATCACTTACCGCAGGATTTTAAGTCCTGTGCGTCTACCAGTTTCGCCATCCCGGCGGAAAGTGAGAAGCGGAAGACGAGATTCGAACTCGCGACCCCCACCATGGCAAGGTGATGTTCTACCACTGAACTACTTCCGCGAAATATTCAACTGCTGCCGACTAGAGGGTTCGAACCTCCGACCCCCTGTTTACAAGACAGGTGCTCTGCCAGCTGAGCTAAGTCGGCGATGCGGGTGAAGGGACTCGAACCCCCACGGTGTTAACCACTAGAACCTAAATCTAGCGCGTCTGCCAGTTCCGCCACACCCGCAGATCAAGTTCCAATGTAAATGAGCCGTGACAGGCTCGAACTGTCGACCCTCTGATTAAAAGTCAGATGCTCTACCAACTGAGCTAACGGCTCATGTGAATCAAGTGCTGATCCAATGCCCGTGGGGCACTGGAGGATACAGGGCTCGAACCTGTGACCCTCTGCTTGTAGGGCAGACGCTCTCCCAACTGAGCTAATCCTCCATAAATGAAGCGCGGCAGCTTCCTACCCTCGCAGGCAGTCACCC
>NZ_JAIPUL010000002.1 GCF_020180945.1 Lacticaseibacillus kribbianus
GAAGTGCGGTGGCGATAGCGAGAAGGATACACCTGTTCCCATGCCGAACACAGAAGTTAAGCTTCTCAACGCCGAGAGTAGTTGGTGGGTGACTGCCTGCGAGGGTAGGAAGCTGCCGCGCTTATTGAAAGAGTCGATGTCATCGGCTCTTTTTTTGTGCCCAGGCGCACTTGGCCGGCCGGACCTTGGCAAGGGTGCTGGGCTTAACTAGCCGCGCCAGCGTCGCCCTGCTACACCCGCCGATGCCCGTGTGCGGCGACTGACGGACCGCGCGATCGCTGCGCGACGCAGACCGGCGCGAGCGGCTGCCGGCCGCGGCGAGGCGCGTCTTCGCTTCGCTGCGTTCGCGCCGGCAACCGGGCGTTTAAGTGGCGGGCAAAGCGTGTTAGAATGAGGAACACGAGTGAATGGGGGCGCGCAGATGGCGACGAAGGTAACAAGCGAGACGATGACGGCACACCTGGGGGCCGGGCTGACGGTGGTGGATCTGTGGGCACCCTGGTGCGGCCCGTGCCGCATTCTCAGCCCGCTTTTGAAGGAGCTGGAGCAGGAGCTCGGCTTCACGCTGCTGACGCTGGACGTCGACGGCGACACCGCGGTGGCCACGCAGTACGGCGTGCAGAGCGTGCCGACCATGCTGATTTTCAAGGACGGCAAGGCAATTCAAAAAGTCACCGGCGCGTACCCCAAGGCGAAGCTCGCCGCGTACCTCGGCGGGCTGATGGAGGCGGATCATGCAGGATGAGCTGCTTGCGGCCTGCCTGCTGGCGGGGCGCATCATGATCGAGGGCGGCAGCGAGATGTACCGCGTGGACGACACGATGACCCGCATCGCGCAAAACGGCGGGGCCAAGCGCGTCCTGGTGTTCACCACGCCGACCGGCCTGTTCATCGCCGTCGACGGCCGGCCCGCCGTCGAGCTGGAGCCGGTGCAAAAACGCGGCATCGACATGGAAAAGGTGGCCGGGGTGAACGAGCTGTCGCGCGAGTTCCAGGCCGGTAAGCTGTCCCTCACCGAGCTTGTGCAGCGGCTTGAGCAGCTGGACACAAACACGCCGTACTTCCCGGTCTGGCTGCAGATTCTTGCGGCCGCCGTCTGCAGCACCACGCTGATGGTGATTTTTGCCCAGCAGTACGACTGGTTCGACATGCCGCTGTCCGCCGTGGTCGGGGCGCTGGGCTTCGCCGCCTACCTGCGGCTGAGCAGCCTGACGCGCGTGCGCTTCATCTCCGAGCTGATCGGCGCGGTGGTGGTCGGCGTGACCGCCTGGGCCGGCGTGCGGCTCGGCGTCGGGCACAACCTCGACAACGTGATCATCGGTGCCGTGATGCCGCTGGTGCCCGGCGTGGCGATCACCAACTCGATCCGCGACATGCTGGCGGGGCACCTGCTGTCGGGCATGGCCCGCGGCATGGAGGCGATTCTTTCGGCCTGCGCCATCGGGGTCGGCATCGCCATGATTTTCAGATTCTTCTAGGCAGGAGGCACAAAGATGCCGTACTGGATTCAGCTGGTCGTGCAGATCAGCTTCAGCTACCTCTCCACGGTGGCGTTCGCCATCATCATCAACGTCCCGCACCGGGCGCTCAACCTCGCCGGCTGGGCCGGGGCGGTCGGCTGGCTGGTCTACTGGCTCCTGATGGCCGCCCACAGCGGCCGCATGCTGGCCAACCTGCTCGGGGCCCTGGCCATCGGCGTCTGCGGGATGCTGTTCGCCCGGCGCAAAAAAATGCCGGTGATCATCTTCAACATTCCGGGCCTGGTCCCGCTGGTGCCGGGCGCCACGGCCTACCAAGCGGTGCGCGCGCTGGTGCTCGGCCAGATCGACCAGGCGATTTCCTTGACCATCCGCGTCGCGATGGTCGCCGGCGCCATCGCAGTCGGGTTCATGCTCGCCCAGCTTCTGGCCGAGGTGACGTACCGCAAAAGTGCCGCGCGCCTGATCGATAAGTGACCAGCGGCGGCCGCCGAAAGTTCGGCACGGTTGCTTGGTAAGTGATATACTAGACACATGCGATGAGTCGAGTAACCAGCAATGGTGAAAGCGCAGCTGACCGTTTCCCCGCCGGATTTGCGGGGGTCAGTGATCCAAGGTTGTGGAGCCAGCGGATCTTACCTGCTTGCAGGTACTGTGAGGCGGCGGACCCTATGGGCCCGCCGCTTTTTTTGTCCAAGGGCGGAGAAGCGTGGATTTAGCGAATCGGCCAGCGAAGGGCCGGGGCTTGGGCCGCACCGCGGCCCGAGTGCCGGTCCGAGCTAGACGAGTCGCTGCTGCCGCGCAGAGCCCGACGATGACCAGGGCGGCGCATGGCGGACTTAGGCGACCGAGTAGCGCAGGGCACAGTGTTGGGCCGCACTTTCGCCCGGCACTGTGCCCTAGCTAGACGAGTCGCCGCTGCCGCGCAGAGCCCGACGATGATAGGGTGGCGCATGGCGTCCTTAGGCGAGCGGGTAGCCCGGACTCCTGGGGCAAAGCGGGCCAGCGCCTCTCGTCCTCGACCGACACGAAAACGCGCCGCGGCTGCCTGTTTTGGCGGTCCGCGGCGCGGTGTTTCGTGGTCACCATCTCAGCTGGCTGAGGCCGAGCCCGACTCTGCGTCCGCCGAGCTGGTAGGCGGCGACGCTGGCCAGCAGGGCCGCGACCGGGCGGCTCAGTCGCTGCTGCACCGCCGGCAGGTCCAGACCGGCGCGCAGCACGGTCAGGACGCGGTCGTCGTTGTGGCCGGCGGCGAGTTCGCGGCTGACCTGTTCCAGCACCGGCCGCTCGGTGGCGTTGAGCGTCGTGGTGGCCAGCAGGGCCGCGACCTCCTGGCTGAAGGCTGTGCGATCGAATTTCGTCATGTTATCCCCTCCAATGCGACGATTATACCACTCGGGCGCGGCGCGGATTCGGCGGTTTTTGGCAAAAGTGAGTTGACACTCACCGTACTCGGGAGTACAGTTGTCCCATTGAGTGAGTGCATACTCACTAATGGAGGCGAGCACATGACGGCAACACAGATGAACCTGAACCACGTGGTCAAGCGCTTCGGCAAGCAGACCGTGCTGCAGGGCGTGGACCTGACCGTCCAGGCCGGCGAGATTGTCGGCCTGATCGGGCCGTCCGGGGCCGGCAAGTCGACGGTGATCAAGACGGCGCTGGGCATGGAGGTCGCAGACGGCGGCTCGGCCACGGTGCTGGACACGCAGATGCCCAACCGCGCGCTGCTCGGCCGCATCGGCTACATGGCGCAGGACGACGCGCTGTATTCGACGCTGAGCGGCCGCGAGAACCTAACCTTTTTCGGCCGGATGAAGGACGTGGGGAAAAACGCACTGGCACCGGCCATCGCCCACGTCGCGGCGGTCGTCGACCTGACACCGGACCTCGACAAGCGCGTGGCCGGCTACTCCGGCGGCATGAAGCGGCGGCTGTCCTTGGCCATTGCGCTGCTCGGCGACCCGGAGCTGTTGATCCTCGACGAGCCGACCGTCGGCATCGACCCGGCGCTGCGGCGCAAGATCTGGCGCGAGCTGGACGCGGTGCGCGACGCCGGCCGCGGCGTTTTGATCACGACCCACGTGATGGACGAGGCCGAGCTGGTCGACCGCGTCGCGCTGTTGCTCGACGGCCGCGTGATGGCCTTCGACAGGCCCGCGGCGCTTGAGCAGCAGTACGGCGTTGCAACCATCGAGGACGTGTTCCTCAAGGCGGAAGGGGTGGCACTATGAGACACGCATGGTTCATCGCGCGCCGCGTGATCGCGGAGCTGTTGCGCGACAAGCGGACGCTGGCGCTGATGTTCGTCGCGCCGGTGTTGATCATGTTCCTGATGAAGCTGGTGTTCACCGCCAACTCGACGACCGGCGTGACCGTCGCGACGGTCGGGCTGCCGACCAACGTCCGCACCGCGCTGAACGACGTCAAGCACGTGACGGTTGTGAAGCGCGGCACTGAGCAAGCCGCCAAGCGCGCGCTGGCGGATCAGAAGGTCGACGCCTACATCGAAAAAACCGCCGCCAACCGCTACCGCGTGACCTACGCGAACACGGACGCGACCAAGACCGCCCTGGTTAAGGCGGGCTTCGGCGCCGCGCTGACGGCCGCCGGCGTCAAAACGCTGCAGCAGACGGTGACCAAGATGGGCAAAACCATCACGGTGATGTCCGCCACCATCAAGAAGCTGAGCGCGGCGCAGGCCGTGGCGGCCGCGAAGGCAGCCGGGGCGGCAGGTGGCAGTGCGGCGGCCGGAACCGGGGCAACCAGCGGGGCCGCGGGCACGGCCGGCAGCAGCGCGACCACCGAGGCGGCGAGCGACAGCACGGCGGCCGGCGACTCCGCAGGCGCGGCCACCAGCGACACCACGGCGACCACCAAGGCCAGCACTGGCAAGGCCGCTAAGGTCAAGGTCACCAACCGCTACCGCTACGGGAACAAGGACACCGGCTTCTTCGACAAGATCGTGCCGATCCTCATGGGCTTTTTCGTCTTCTTCTTCGTCTTCCTGATCTCGGGCATGGCGCTTCTCAAGGAGCGGACCACCGGGACCCTGGACCGGCTGCTGGCGACGCCGGTGCGGCGCGGCGAGATCGTCGCCGGGTACATGCTGAGCTACGGCGTTTTGGCCATCATCCAGACGGTGATCATCGTCTTGACCACGGTCGGGTTCATGAACGTCGAGATCACCGGCTCGCTTTTTGCCGTGATGGTGATCAACTTCCTGCTCGCGCTGGTCGCGCTGGCGTTCGGCATCCTGATGTCGACCTTCGCCCAGTCGGAGTTCCAGATGATGCAGTTCATCCCGATCATCGTGATCCCGCAGGTGTTTTTCTCCGGCATCGTGCCCCTGGACTCGCTGGCGGACTGGGTGAAAAACATCTCGTACGTGCTGCCGCTGACGTACGCCGGCAACGCGATGACCCAGGTGATCATGCACGGCAAGGGGCTTTTGAGCCTCGGGTTGGACATCGCGGTGCTGCTGCTGTTCCTGGCGGTGCTGTCCGCGCTCAACGTGCGGGGGATGCGGCGGTACCGGAAGGTGTGAGTGGTGCGTACAATATAAGATGGTCTGCGTGCATGGATTGTGGGCGGACGATATGGGGCGGTCTGGCCTGCGCGGTGGCGCGGGGCCGGGCCGCCTTTTTGTGCTGTCGGTGCCGCGAGTGTTGCATCTGATTCTGAATCTGGCCCCACATTGCGGGGAATTCCGGTATAATTGAGACAGCATTGTCGATAGGATCGTGAAAGCGTCGTACCTGAAGTGTTCCGTGTGAAGACGATGGCAATTCGGTGCGATGGCGTACGGCTTATCGATCATCTTATGGGAAGCAACCTAATTTTATTTTCTGAAGTGGGGCATGGAGGTGTGTTATGCCAAAATTATCTGCGGGAACAGTATCAAATGGGTTCTGGTTTCCGGAGTTCACCCAGCTCATGGCGTGGGTGAACGAAGGCGACGACGATGCCACCATCAAGCGGCGCGTGGTCGAGGAGAACACGTTCAAGCAGCGTACGAGGGATCGGGCGGCGAGAATGACGGCGTGCCTGCTGCGGCGGATTCACTCGCTGCCGGCGGCGCTGCAGGAAGACTTCGCTGGTCTTGATCTCGACAACCAGCGCGTCCTGGTGCTGGTCGGCATCATGAACACGGACCAGCTGGTGCAGCAGTTCATGCTGGATTGCTTCAGAAGCGCGGTCGTGATGGGGGACCAGATCCTGCAGAGCTACGAGCTTGACGCCTTTTTCCTGCGACTTCAGGGAGAGCGCGAGGAGGTGGCCGGCTGGCAGGACGAGACGATCACGCGGCTCAAGGGCACGCTGCGCAACTACCTGCGCGGCGCCGGCCTTGTGACGGACGCCGATGGCCAGCTGGTGCTGCGTCGCCCGCTGCTGAGTTCGCGCGTGGTGGCGGCGCTGCAAGATGCCGGCCACGCGGATTTCGTCATCGCACTGACGGGGAGGGCCAATGGCTGACTTAGAGAAGGATCTGAAGCGGCTGCGGGAGAAAATCGCCGAGCCGGATTTTCAGCATAATCGCGGCCTGTCCAACGAGGTGGGCTACTACATATTCGATTACCGACCGGAAGATGAGCTGCGGGTGCGCGAGGCGGTGGCAGACATCGCCGGCAGCGCCACCGTGGCGACGATCGGCGCCAATGTGAGGGTGTTCAACCTGTACGACATGATGCTGGCCGTGCTGGACAAGTACGGCTACCGCGAAAAATTCGCGCAGTTCGAGCAGGAGCAGGGCACCGCAACCCTGATCCGCGAGATCAACAATGTGCTGGCAATGAACGAGGAGCACAACCTGATCGTGCAGCAGATCGCCGCCCGGGTTCAGGCCGAGACGGCGCCGACGATCATTTTCCTCACCGGGGTCGGGCAGGTCTATCCACTGCTGCGCGCCCACAAGGTGCTCAACACGATGAATCAGGTGATCGACCAGATGCCGGTGGTGATGTTCTACCCCGGCAAGTACGACGGACTTCACCTGTCCATGTTTGGAAGCATTCAGGATGATAATTACTATCGGGCGTTCAGCCTGAGGAGGGTATGGAATGACGACGAAGATTAGGGATGTTTTTTCAAAATCGATTGATCGCAACATTCAGGGCGTGATCAAGGTAGGCCAGGAAGATAACGCGCGGGTGGAGCTGGACGAGTACGTGGTGACCAACGAGCTGCAGCGGCAGTTCGCCACGTTCTTTTCGGCCTACACCAAGTCGCTGGACTACCCGACCGATGACATGGGCGTCTGGATCTCGGGCTTCTTCGGCTCAGGTAAGTCGCACTTCCTGAAGATCCTGTCGTACATTCTCGATAACCGGCAGGCGGGCGACCGCTCTGCGGTTGAGTATTTCAAGGACAAGATCAAGGACCCGCTGGTGTACGCGCAGATGCAAAAGGCCGCGGATGCCGACACCGACGTCATCCTGTTCAACATCGATTCCAAGGCGATGAGCGGCGAGAAGCACGAGGCCGACGTCATCCTGCGTGTGTTCCTGCAGGTGTTCAACGAGAAGCAGGGCTACTCGGACAAGAACCTGTGGCTCGCCGATCTAGAGCGTCAGTTGGACGCCGACGACCGGTACGAGGCATTCAAGACGGCTTTCCAGAGCCTTGAAACCAGCCACCAGACTTGGGTTGACAGCCGCGATCAGTACTCGATGAAGCGCGAGACGATCCGCGACGCGCTGGTTCAGATCGGCTTCATGAGCGCGGGGGATGCCCAAGGCTTCGTGAACAGCCTTTTCAAGCCGTACCAGATCAACATCGAGGGCTTCGCGCAGCTGGTCAACACCTACATTCAGAAAACCGGGCGCCGGGTCGCATTCCTGGTCGATGAAGTTGGGCAGTTCATTGGCGATTCTGTGCAGCGCATGCTGAACCTGCAGACGGTGGTCGAGGAGCTCGGTCTGGCCACACATGGCAAGGCATGGGTGATCGTCACCTCTCAGCAGGCGATCGGGGATGTCACAACGAACGTCAACGGCCAGGATTTCTCCAAGATTCAGGGCCGCTTCAAGACCCGCATCGCGCTGAGCTCCGCCAACGTCGACGAGGTGATCAAGCGTCGTGTGCTGGAGAAGACGCCAGTCGCGACGGCGATGCTCGAGGACCTGTACCAGAGCAACTCGGCGGCCCTGAACAACGCGATTGACTTCGATGAGGGGGTTACCCGCGAGAAATTCGGCAGCGCCGCGACGTTCGCCGCCAACTACCCGTTCGTGCCCTACCAGTTCAACCTGCTCCAGGCCGTGCTGACGGCGGTGCGCACCCATGGGTCGGACGGCAAGCACCTGTCCGAAGGGGAGCGCTCGATGCTGTCCATTTTCCAGGAGTCTGCGATTCGCGTCGAGGATGCGGAAGCGGGTAAGCTCGTGCCGTTCTCGCTGTTCTTCGAGGGCCTGGCGCAGTTCCTGGATCACACGCACAACATCGTGATTCAGCACGCGCTGGGCAAGCCGACGCTGAACCCGAACAAGGAAGGCAATCCGTTCGCCGTTCAGGTGCTCAAGACGCTGTTCATGGTCAAGTACGTCGACAGCTTCAAGGCAACGCTCAACAACGTCGTGACGCTGCTGATCGACGACGTGAATGTCGATCGCCTTGCGCTCACCGATCGGACCAAGGCCGCGCTGAAGGCCTTGATCAAGGAAAACTTGGTTGAGGAGCACTTCGGCGAGTACGTGTTCCTGACGGATGACGAGCAGGACATCAACAACGGCATTCAGCGCGAGGTCGTCCAGGACAGCGCGATTCTAGGCGAACTTCAGACCTATCTCTTCTCGGCTACTAAAGCGATTAGTGACGTTTACAGTTATCCGCGGCTGAACAACCGCTACATTTTCCACTTCAACCGCATGCTTGATGAGCTGACGGTCGGCCGTGCGAATCAGGCGCTCACGCTGCGCGTCATTACACCGCAAAGCGATGACTTCGGGGATGAAGGCACATACGCACGGCTGACCAGTGCGCCAGAGGTGCTGGTGATCGCGCTGCCGGATGACCGGTCGTACCTCGATCTGATCTCGCGCAAGCTGAAGATTAACCAGTATATGCAGAGCACCTCGAACAATCAGGAGCCGCGGTTCCGCCTGCTGCTCGACGATCGAATGCATGAGCGCGAGCGTCTTGATGCAACCGCCAAGGAGCACGCGCTGAACGCACTGGAGTCGGCGCAGATCTACCTTGGCGGGGCACCGCAGACCAGCAAGCGTGACTTCGCTGCCCGGCTGGAAGAGGCGGAAAAGGCGCTGATCGACAACAACTACCGCGATCTGAGCTACATTGAAGCAGCCAAGAACGACCACGACATTACGCAACTATTCAGCGGCGATGATGGCCTGCTCGGGCAGACGGAAAATGATCAGGCTGTCCAAGAGGTTCAGACTTGGCTCCAGATGAAGCTGCGCAGCACGCAGCATGTCGCGCTCAAGGACGTGATCGATCGCTTCAAGGGCATTCCGTACGGCTACACCGAGCAGGACACGGAATGGCTGGTGGCCGCCCTACTTCGGCGCGGCATCGTTAAGATCAGCTACAACGGTGAGGCGATCAGCCCGATGCAGGTGTCGCCCAAGGAGATCACGGACTACCTGACGAAGAAAACTTATGCGGATCGGATCGCCATTCAGGTGCGCAAGGAAGTCCGGCCACATGACCTTAAGCAGATGCGCAAGGTGGCGGCTGAGGTCTTCAACAAGAAGACCTTCAGCGTTGCCGACGCCGATGCCGAGATTGTCGCCAGTGAATTGCGGGATAAAGTTCAAAGTGACTTGAAGACGCTTAACCTGTTCAGCCAGATGAATCCACGCTTCCCGGGACGGGACTTAATTGAGACCGGGGTACAGCTGATGAAGTCGTTGCTGGAAACTAAGGATTCTGATGCGTTCATCGCGGCGGTCTTAGCACACTTTGACGATCTGTTGGACTGGCACACTGACTTAGAAGATACCGAGACTAAGGACTTCTACCTCAATGAGTCGAGGCAAGGTGTTTGGAAGTCCGCACTGCGAGACCGAGAGATCTACGAGAAGTCACAAGACTACCTGGCCGATCCAAGGCTGCAGGAAATTGCCGCGTCGATCAGTGCGGTGCTGAAAACTAACCGTGTGAAGGGCAACATTCAAAAGCTTAAGGATCTGGATGCCCAGTTCGATGACCTTTTCAACACGGTCTTCGATGCCGAGCAGAAGGCGAAGTTAGCCGAGATCGACGAGATCAAGCAGTCTGGGCTCGATTACTTGGAGCGGTCCTCGGTGGCCGATACGGTTAAGCGGGAACAGTCTACTCAGTACACGGCAGAGCTGGCGCGGATTCGTCACGAAGCCGACGAGGCTGTCGACCTGGCGCTGCTGAATGGGACAACGGGGAAGGCCACTGCGCGGTACAACCGGTTGACCAACTACATTGAGCAGTTGCAGAAGACGCAGCCGGTGGTTACGTCACCGGTATCACCTAAGCCAAGTGTTGATGACACGGAACAAGGTGGATCGGGTTCAACGGCTCCGGACCCGACAGATCCACCGGTGGGAACACCAACCGATGATCAGCTGAAGGTTCCATCGTACCGCATCAAGGCGGTGCGTGTTCGCGAGGTGTCCGACGGTAACCGGTGGCAGATTAAGAGCGAAAGCGACATTGACAAGTACATGCAACAGATGCGGGCAGCGCTTGTGGCCAAGCTTCAAGATGCCGACGAGATTGACTTGAACTTCTAACACCGTAAGTGGGGAAAATGAATGGATAAGCACGCAATCAACAAGTTCGCCGTCCAGGCACGGCGCGACCTGATCGCCGCGGTCACCAGCAGGCTGGACCTGCTGGGCATCGACGAAACGGGTGCGGCACCGGCGGACGCGCGCTCGACGCGTGAGGCGGAATTCTACCGCGACGGCGGCGAGCCGCTGGTCGGCAAGAACATCGGGCGGCGCCAGGAGCTGGTGAAGCGGCTCAAGGAGATGGCGGCCAAGAGCGACTGGGCCACGGCCTTTCACGATCTGATCGAGGAGGTCGCCTACACCTGGTTCAACCGGATCATCGCGATTCGCTTCATGGAGGTCAACGACTACCTGCCGACCAACACCAGGGTGCTGTCTTCGAGTGAAAACTACAGCGAGCCGGACATCATGCGCGACGCGCTTGATCTGGATGAGGAGCTAGGCGGCTACGATCCCGAGGAGCGGGCGCTGATCGTCAAGGCCCAGGACCGGAAGCAGCCGGTCGACATGGACGCCATGTACCGGATGCTTTTCCTCAAGCAGGTCAATAAGCTGAATGAAAGTCTTCCGAAGTTGTTCGAGAAGACCGACGACTTCATGACGCTTTTGTTCACTCCCAGCTATAACCGCGGCGTGATCGCCGACCTCGTCGAGCAGATTCCCGAGGCCGACTTCGACATCGCGTCTGATGACAGCCAGGGGCAGGTTGAGATCATTGGGTGGCTGTACCAGTACTACAACTCAGAGCTCAAGGATGCGGCGATTGGTGCGCCGACCTCTCACAAGTTCCGTGGGAAGGAGATCGCATCTGCCACCCAGATTTTCACCCCTGATTGGATCGTCAAGTACATGGTGCAGAACTCTGTCGGCAAGACTTGGATCAGGCACCTCCTTCAATTAGATTCGACCACAACTGAATCCGAGTTGGCTCAGCAATTCGGCTGGCAATATTATATGACAGACGCTGAGCAAGGGGCGACTGCTCAAAGAACGGTAGGCAATGCCGACGCAGCACTTGCAGATATGACGCCCGAGAAGCTGACTGTACTTGATCCTGCGATGGGCTCAGGTCACATTCTCGTCTATGCGTTCGACCTGCTGGTTGATATTTATCAGGCGGAAGGTTTTTCCAGTCGAGAAGCTGCCGCGTCAATTGTTCAATCTAACCTTTTTGGCCTAGACATCGATCGACGCGCGTATCAGCTTGCCTACTTCTCCGTGATGATGAAGTTCCGTCGGTATAATCGGAGAGCGCTCAGTAGCGGATTGTCACCGAATCTCTCAACGGTTATCAGTTCGAAGGACATAAAACGTGATGATGTGGCAATCGCATTCCCGGGACTGTCCAAGAATGAATTAGACCAGCTAACGCAGCTGAGCGCGTCGTTCGAAAACGCGGATCTGACTGGTTCATTGACGGATGTTTCAGGACTCAACCTTGATACGATAACTTCGTTAATGCAACGGCTATCGAAGTCTGACAACTTGCTCGCAGGCCGGTTGGTAGAGACCTTGAATGGTTTTCTCAGTGCTGCCAGACAACTAAAACGTCAATATCAGATCGTTGTGACCAATCCGCCTTACATGGGTTCCTCAAGAATGAATCCTGTGTTAGCAAAATTTGCGAAGCAAAAGTACGCAAACTCAAAGTCCGATCTGTTTGCAATGTTCTTAGATCACTATAACCACGAGGCGCCAGCTGGTGGCTATGTCGCCATGGTAACCATGCAATCATGGATGTTCTTATCGAGCTTCGAGCAACTACGTATTCGGCTGCTTAACACTCGTGCTATCACCAATCTGATGCATATGGAGAACAATGTGATGGGGATTGCTTTTGGAACCGCAGTGACCATTACAAGGAATATCCCGGTGCCAGATTTCGTCGGTACCTATCATCAAATCAAAACTCGTGACGTCTCAGGTGACAAAATTCCGGATACTGTACCGATTAACGGCAACCGGTTCAATCGAGCTAACCAAGCGAACTTTGGGAAGATCCCAGGGAGCCCGATTGCGTACTGGGCGAGTGCGAACCTGCTTCATGACTTCGAAGTCGGGACGCCGATGGCGGAGCTTGTGGATCCGCGCCAAGGACTGGCAACGGCTGATAATAATCGATTCCTACGTCAGTGGTTCGAGGTTGCATACAAAAACATCAAGTTTGATGCACGATCAATCAAAGAGTCTGTTGAATCTAAGCGAAAATGGTTCCCATATAACAAGGGCGGGGCCTACCGAAAGTGGTACGGAAATTATGATTATGTGATCAACTGGGAGGATGATGGATACGAGGTTCGTAACTTCAATTGGCCAAATGGTAAGCAACGTTCAGTAGTGCGAAACCCTGATTATTACTTCCGTGAAGCGATAACTTGGTCCGATATTACAAGTGGCCAGTTTGCTGTTCGTTTACGAACGGCCGGTAGTATTCATGACGTAACCGGAATGTCAGCATTTGGAACGCAAGATCAGCTTATCGAAATTTCTGGAATTTTGAACACTAAGGTGGCTGATTTCATCTTCAAAATGCTCAACCCTACGATACATTTACAAATAGGGAATCTTACGTCATTTCCTGTTCTTCATGACTTGAAAAATCTCAGAACTTGCGACCTAGTGAACTCAAGTGTCAAGCTGACTCAAGCTGACTGGAATGAAACTGAATCATCTTGGGATTTCTTGAAGAATAATTTATTACAGAGTATCGCTGAGCATCAACAAAACTGGACGGTAGAGGCCGCTTTCGACCAGTGGTCCAAAGAGGCTGACGACCGCTTCAACCAGCTGAAGGCCAACGAGGAGGAGCTCAACCGGATCTTCATCGATCTGTACGGCCTCCAAGACGAGCTGACGCCAGAGGTGGCGGACAAGGACGTCTCGGTGCGCCGCGCCGATCGGCCGCGCGACATCAAGGCCTTCCTGTCCTACTTCGTCGGCGTTGTGTTCGGCCGTTACTCTCTGGATGTTCCCAGTCTGGCCTTCGCCGGCGGGGACTGGGACGCGTCGAAGTACAAGACCTTCCAGCCCAACAAGGACAACATGATCGTGCTGACGGATAGCGACTACTTCGGCGACAGCCGGGACATCATCAACCGGTTGCGGGAGTTCCTCACCGTCACGTTCGGGGCCGAGCACCTGGCCGAGAACCTGCGCTTCATCGCCGACTCACTCGGCAAGAAGGGTGACTCTCCGGAGGATCAGATCCGCAAGTACTTCCTCGATGACTTTTACAAGAAGGACCACCTCTCCACCTATCAGAAGCGGCCGATCTACTGGCAGTTCGACTCGGGCAAGCAGGGCGGCTTCCGCGCGCTGATGTACCTGCACCGCTACGACGAAGACACCTTGGCGATGGCCCGCACGTCCTACCTGCACCCGCTGCAGGAGGCCTACACCAACCGCCTGTTACAGCTGGAGAAAATGGTGGAGATGGAGTCGAGCACGCGTCAGCGCAACCTGATGACCAAGCAGATCGCGCAGCTCAAGAAGCAGCTCGACGAGATCGCCAAGTACGACACCAAGCTGCAGCACGTCGCCAACATGCACATCGCCATTGATCTGGACGATGGGGTGCTGGTGAACCATGAGTTGGTGCAGGGCGGCCAGAAACTCCTGAGCCCGCTCAAGTAAAACGGTACCCGTCGGTCGAATGACCGGCGGGTATTTGCGTTGAAGTGCCAACGTACGTGCCAATTTACGGAAGCGAGATGATATGAAGGATTCTATCCGTATCCTGCTCCTCCAGCTCCTTGATGACGTGTAGGTAAGTGGATTGCGTCGTCGTGATGTTGGCGTGGCCGAGCCGCTTCGACACGGACAGAACACTGATGCCCTGGTACAGCAGGATCGAGGCGTGCGTGTGACGGAGGCCGTGGAAGGTGATGCGCGGCAGCCCGAGGCTGGCGAGCAGATCCGTCAGCGTCTTGTTGATCTCGGCGCTGACGGGCACTCGGTCGTTCACGAGAAAAATGGGCTGGCCGTCCGACTGTGGATGGCCGTCGATGTAGGTCTGGATAGCGATCAGGGTACGGCGGTCGACGGGAATCTTACGTACTGAGCTCGGGGTCTTCGTCTTCCTGAAGCCGGTGTGGTACTTGTAGTCCCAGGTCTTGTTCACGATCAGCAGATTGTTCTCGACGTCAAGGTCGGTAGCGGTGAGCCCGACCACCTCCGCGTAGCGCATGCCGGTGACAGCCGCGAGGTAGATGATCAATTCCTCGCGAACGGTGAGATCAAGCTGGGTGATGAGTTGCCGCCACTCGCCGAAGTCCAGCGCCTTCTTGGGGTGGGGGACCTGATGGCCGCTGATCACGATTTTGCGCGTCGGGTCGATCGGGATGATTTTCTCGTCGAGGGCGTCGAGCATTGCCGCACGAATCTGCTTGTGAAAGGTGGCAACGGTGCGGGGTGCGTGATCGACGGCGAACTCGTTGATTTTCTTCTGGTAAAGGGAGCGCGTGATGTCCTTCAGCAGCGTGCGACCGAAGAGGCGGCGAATGTGCTGCAGGGTGTTGCGGTACTTGATCAGCGTGATACTGGTGACCGACGTGGCCTTGTAGAGGTTGACCCACCGGCTGAAGTAGTCGGCCAGCGGAATGTCGCCGGCCTTGTAGTGACGAACGCTGATGTAATTGGATTTAATCTGGCTGGCCGCGAGCTCCGCGTCCCCCTTGAGCTGAAAGCCGGACTTCCTGAGTTTCTTGTACTTTCCATCGCGGTCCTTGTACGAGATCTCGTACTGCCACACCTTGCCGCGCTTACGATAACTGACCATAATCGTTCACTCCTTCATCTTTTATGGTGATAGGTTGGCACAAAATTGGCACAAAAGGGCGCCCGCGGGCGAATTTTGTGCGGATGGCCAGTGGATGCTCAGCGATATGGGAAAGAAAACCAAAACTTGCAAAATCCCAAGCACATTCAGAGGCATTCCAGTCAGATTTCACTAGATTGATATTATCTTCAACATATTCTAGAACATGCGATGATACTGGATCGTCGATAATAACAGGTGAAATACTGAGATTACCTATGACTAAATGCAAAGTTGGATTTATTATACTGAGAATATAATTAAACATCTTCGTATTGCAAAGACCCATCAGAACTTTTATATCTACCTCTGAGGATTTTGGAAAAGCCTCTAGGCCCACAGTGCCGAATAAGCTTCCGGGCTCTACGTATCGCATACTAAAAGCGCCGCTTGTAATATCGGACCAAGTTATCGCTTCACGGAAGTAATAATTAGTGTTTTGAGGTCTCGAACGCACCTTACCCTTACTGTCGGTAAAGCTGCGAATTTCTCGACCATCATCCTCCCAATTAACAACATAGTCGTAGTTTCCGTACCACTTTCGGTAGGCCCCGCCCTTGTTATATGGGAACCATTTTCGCTTAGATTCAACAGACTCTTTGATTGATCGTGCATCAAACTTGATGTTTTTGTATGCAACCTCGAACCACTGACGTAGGAATCGATTATTATCAGCCGTTGCCAGTCCTTGGCGCGGATCCACAAGCTCCGCCATCGGCGTCCCGACTTCGAAGTCATGAAGCAGGTTCGCACTCGCCCAGTACGCAATCGGGCTCCCCGGGATCTTCCCAAAGTTCGCTTGGTTAGCTCGATAGAGGTACTTCACAGACGGGTCCGCAATCGCCTCAAGCACCTTTTCCCCCTGAACCTGCATGCCGCCCTTGAAGTCCGACAGCTTAAGATATGTCCCCGTCAGCTCACGAGAATTCTTCAGAACAAAGGTATCAATTGGAACGGTAGCTTCCTCGAAGGCCGAGTATTCCATCTGAACTAGGCTTGAAATCGTCATGGTATCCAATACGTCGGTGCGAAGTGCTTCGTAGGTTTTGATGAACATCCATACGAATGGCGTCATGTATCCCGCATAGCCATCCTTGCGCGTCATATTGATGTTCAGCCATATGAATACGGAGAACAGATCACCGGAGTACGCCTTATAATACTTTTTCACGTAATCCTTGAGTGTTTTATCCATTCGGTTCAAGTACGGCGGATTGGTCACCACCGCATCGTACTTGCCTTGCAGGACGCCGACGATCTCAACCGTCTCACGCAGTTGGGCTAAATCGCCCTCACTAGCAAAAATGTTGGCCGGAGCGGCCCCAGCGTGAGCGTCGAGCTGCGCGAGCAGATTTGACACATCGTACTGCCGTGGGAATTGCATGATCGAACCCAGCGTCTTGGCGTCACGGAACACACTGCAAATCTCGTTCAGTTGAACCTTCGCTTCGGCTGCCAGCGGCAGCTGATCAATCAGTTCAGGCTGGAGATTCTTGCTATCCATGAAGACGTGCAGGTTGAGCTTCAGTTCCCGCGTCAGCGCCCGTCGATCGTACTGCCGCACCTTCATCATGACGGCAAAGTACGCAAGCTGGTAGGCCCGCTTGTCGATCTCAAGGCCGTACAGGTTGTGCATTGCGATCTGGATCGCGGATTCGCGCCGACTGAAGCCCTGCTCCTCGTAGATGTGCATGAGAACATCAAAGGCGTAGACCAGAATGTGGCCCGAGCCCATGGCGTTATCAAGCACGCGCAGCTGTGAGAGATCTAGCGCCTCATTAACCGAGTGCAATTCCCCCGGTACTAGGTAGTCCAGGTGATCCGCGAGCTTAGAATTCGGCGTGTGTTCCAAGTAGTAACGCCCAAGCGAGTTATCAACCATGTAGCGCACAACCCAGTCGGTGGTGAACAGCTGGGTTGCCGCCGGGATGTCGCGTTCCTTGACGGGGCCGCCGTTGATGTTCACCACATCGTTGTGCGGTTCTTGGTTGTAGTACTGATACAGCCACCCAATGATCTCAACCTGCCCCTGGCTGTCATCGGACGCAATGTCGAAGTCGGCCTCGGGAATCTGCTCAACGAGATCCGCGATCACGCCGCGGTTATAGCTGGGAGTGAGCGATATCTGGCCGGAGCGCTAGTTATCGCGAAGAGCGTTGGGTATAATTGGAAGTTAGAA
Source organism: Lacticaseibacillus kribbianus (assembly GCF_020180945.1). Lineage (GTDB taxonomy): Bacteria > Bacillota > Bacilli > Lactobacillales > Lactobacillaceae > Lacticaseibacillus > Lacticaseibacillus kribbianus. Next base: position 17,200 of record NZ_JAIPUL010000002.1, read on the forward strand.
AGATAGGAAGACATTCGATGAAGCGGGGGAAGCATAGCATGGCAGAATTGGATCTGGCACAGGTTGTTCAGGGCATCACGTCGCTGTTCACCGAGGATAACCACTTTGTGTTCTGGTACGACGAGGACGCGGACTTCGAGGACAACATTCCAGCGATCGCGTCGCAGCTGAGCCAGCCGGTGGTGACGGTGATGCCGAACAACCAGTTCGAGGTCAAAATCCGGCTGACGGAGATGCAGCGCAACGGCGAATCGGCGCTTGTCTACTCGCCGAAGCCTGAGCCTGATCTGAGCCTGAACCTGATGGCGGACATGCTGCGCTACTCCAAGCGGTACGCGGCCGACGCGCTGACGATGCTCAAGGAGGAGCTCGGGCTGACGCAGCCGGACGCGCGCGACTTCCTGAAGCAGTACGCCGCTTTTTTCGCCAACAAGGAGCGCAAGCAGCGCTTCGCCAAGCTGAATTACAACGACCAGCCGCTGGAGCTGGTGCTGCTGGCGGCGCTGGCCAAGGCGCAGTCCCCGGCGCTGGGGGCCATTCTGCAGGAGGTCATTCAGAGCAGTCTGGACGACGACAACGAGGTGCTGGCGCAGTTCGACAAGTACGGTGCGCTGGACGTGTTCTGGGACTTTGCCCGCAAGGCGTACGGCTTCGACGGCGACCATGAGACGCTGAAGTACCTGTTCACGGCGATGTTCCTGAACCTCGCGTACGATCAGGCCGATCGCGGGCTGCCGGCCAAGCTCGAGGCCTACAAGCTGGGCCGGGCCAACAACGCGATCACGTTCATCCAGAACACGCGCAACGTCATCACCTGCCGCGAGCCACTGCAGCGCGTCGCCACGACGGTGTGGGAGTTCATCAACGGCGCCCGGCTGTTCGAGGGCATGGACATGGCCGAGCTGGCGCTGATCGATGCCTTCCCGCAGATCGACCGTGTGATCCTGAAGTGGGTGACCGCACGGCTTTTGGCGGGGGATTACGGGGCCCATGCCGGTCGGCAGACGATCGGCGAGCTGATCGTCAACCGCCTGGGTCGGCCGTACGGTGAGAATTATGCCAGTGCCTACCAGATCCAGCAGAACGCGCTGGCGCTGCTGACGGTGCGCCCGAGTGACAAACCCGCCGATCTGTCGGCGGCCATCGCGGGCTACATCGGTCAGGACTACCAGCTGGACACGAGCTACCGCCACTTCACGGCCGCCTGTGCCGCGGTCGCCCCGGAGCTTGAGACGCTGACGGAGGGCATTCGAGCGAAGGTTGAGAATGCCTACCTCAACGACTTCCTGGCGGATTCGGTGCGCAATTGGACCGCGGTGTACACGGCCGCCAACGTGCCGAGCGACCGCTACCAGCGTAATTTTTACCGTCAGTACGTCTCCGTCAGCGAGGAGCGGACGGTGGTGATCGTCTCCGACGCCTTCCGCTACGAGGCCGCCCGCGAGCTGCAGGCGCAGCTGGACGCCCGCGACGTGATGAAGACGCAGATGCAGTACCTAGTGACGGGGCTGCCGTCGGTGACCTACTTTGGCATGCCGGCGCTGCTGCCCAACCGCGCGCTGAGCTACGACGGCAACAAGACGGTGCTCGCGGACGGCCAGCTGGTGAACTCGACCGGTCTGCGTAGCGACGCGCTGAAGGCGGCCAACCCGGCCAGTGTCGCGTGCCAACTGCGCGACTTCACGGGCATGAACTCTCAGCAGCGCAAGGAGTTCCTGGCCGGGCAGAAGGTGGTGTACCTGTACGACAATCAGGTCGACACCACCGGGGAAAAGGCGGTGTCCGAGCAGTCGGTCTTCACCGCCACCCAGACGGCGATCACCCAGCTGGCGCGCGCCGTCGAGCAGCTGCGCAACGTGTCGGTGGTGCACATCATCGTCACCGCCGACCACGGCTTCATCTACCGTTACTCCGCGCTGGATAGCGCCAACAAGATCGTGATCGACGATGCGGCCTGGGAAGCGGCCGGCGGGATCAAGAAGGAACAGCGCTACGCGATCACGGCGCGGCCGCTGGAGATCACCGGCGTCTCCCATCAAAGGCTGGGCGAGCTGATGGGCAACGACGACGCGCGCTTCGTGAACTATCCGAAGAGCTACAACATTTTCCAGGCGCCGGGGCCAAGCCAGAACTACGTGCACGGCGGCAGCTCGGCCCAGGAGATGATCGTGCCGGTGCTCGACATTCGCACCAGAACCGGGCGCTCCGCGGCGGAGCCGGCCAAGCTGCACGACGTTACGTCGGCACCGCGGATCACGTCGCGGGACGTCTACGTCCAGCTGATGCAGGATTCTGCGCTCAGCGAGACGGTGACGGCGGCGAACTACCTGATCTACTTCGAGGACGCGGACGGCAACCAGATCTCGGGTGTGCGTGAGTTCCGAGCCGACAGCCGCGCCGAGGCCAAGGAACGGATCCAGCGCGTGCGCCTGACGCTCAAGGACGCGAAGTATCTCAACGGGCGCAAGTACATGCTGGTGATCCGCAACGCGGACACCGACGAGATGCAACGGACGCCGTACACAATGGACATGGTAATCGGGGGAGGATTCGGCTTTGACATCTGAGGAACAACAAGAACGGCGCGCAAGCATTCTGACCAAGCTTGAGCAGCACTTCAACGGTCGGTTCGTGCGCAAGGACCTGACCCAGCGCATCAAGGAAGGCGCGAACGTGCCGACCTATGTGCTCGAGTTCCTGCTCGGCCAGTTCGCCAACGGCTCCGACCCAGAGCAGATCGAGCGCGGGGTGGAAAACGTGAAGCACACGCTGGCCAACAACTACGTGCGCCCGGACGAGGCGGAGAAGATCAAGTCCAAGATCCGCGAGAACGGCGCCTACACGGTCATCGACAAGCTGACGGTGGCGCTGAACGACAAGGCGGACCGCTATGAGGCCCGCTTCAGCAACCTCGGCCTCAACGGAGTGCCGGTGGACGAGAGCTACCCGAAAGAGAACGAACGCCTGCTGATCGGCGGCATCTGGTCGATCGTGCGGCTGAGCTACAGCCACGAGGATGAGGACCATTTTCGCATCGAGGAGCTGACCCCGGTGCAGGTGCCGTTCATCGACATGGAGGAGGTCTACGCGGGGCGGCGCGCCTTCACCACCGACGAGTGGATCGACCTGCTGCTGCGCTCGATGGGGATGGAGCCCGATGAATTCGACGAGCGCGTGAAGTGGCTGCTGATCTCGCGGCTGATCCCGATGGTCGAGAACAACTACAACCTGGTCGAGCTGGGACCCCGCAGTACCGGCAAGTCCCACGTCTACAAGGAGCTGTCGCCGAACACGATTCTCGTGTCCGGGGGCCAGACCACCGTGGCCAACCTGTTCTACAACATGACCCGACGCGAGGTCGGTCTGGTCGGCATGTGGGACGTGGTGGCCTTCGACGAGGTCGCCGGCATCAACTTCAAGGATCAAGACGGCGTCCAGATCATGAAGGACTACATGGCCTCCGGTTCCTTCGCCCGCGGGCGGGAGGAGATCCAGGCTCGAGCCGGCATGGTGTTCGTCGGCAACATCAACCAGAGCGTCGATGTGCTGCTGCGCACGGCGAACCTGTTCGAGCCGTTCCCGGAGGCGATGGGCACCGATACCGCCTTCCTCGACCGCATTCACAACTACCTGCCGGGCTGGGAGATCCCCAAGTACCGGACGAACTTTTTCACCCAAGATTTCGGCTTCATCAGCGACTACCTGGCCGAGGTGCTGCGCGAGCTGCGCAAGATCTCGTACGGCGACGCGTTCGACGACGACTTCGCCCTCGGGGCCCAGCTGAACCAGCGCGACGCGATCGCGGTGCGCAAAACGGTCTCGGGCATGATCAAGCTGTTGTACCCCAACGGCGAGTTCGAGAAGGCGGACGTCGAGAAGATCCTCGCCTTCGCCCTTGAGATGCGGCGGCGCGTGAAGGAGCAGCTCAAGCGCATCGGCGGGATGGAGTTCTACGATGTGAACTTCTCCTACATTGACCGCGACACACAGGCCGAGCATTACGTGACCGTGCCGGAGCAGAGCTCGGCGACGCTGATTCCGGTCGGGACGGAGAAGCCCGGGTTCGTGTACGCGGTTGAGCGCGACGGCGACGAGCGCCTGAGCCTGTTCAAGCTCGAATCCCAGGTGCTGAGCGGTAATGGCCACATCGAGTCCACCGGGGTCGGCAACAACCGTGCGGCGCGCGAGGCCGCGAAGGCGGGGATGCGCCTTTTGACCACCAGCTATCGCTCGATCGATCAGCGCATTGCGCCGGACCGGCACGATTATGTGCTGCACGTCAGCAACCTCAACGGGACCGGCATGACCGGCAGCCTGACCCTGGCCAGCCTGATCGCGCTGACCTCGATTGCGGTCAGCCGCTCGACGATCGACAGCCTCGCCGTGCTCGGCGATGTCACGATCGGTGGCCAGGCAGGCAAGATCGACGTGCTGGCGGACACGCTGCAGGTGGCGCACGAGGCGGGCGCGAAAAATGTCCTGCTGCCGGTGTCCGCCGCCAGCGACCTGGTCAACGTGCCGGGCGAGCTGGTTGCGGCCTTCAACCTGATCTTCTACTCGTCGGCCGAGGACGCTGTGATGAAGGCGCTGGGGGCGAACTGATCTCAGCCGACGATCCTAGTTGATGAATAAGACACTGCATACGGGTAACTCGCGCCAAGGCGTGGGGTGCCCGTTTTTTGTGCGGACTGATGATCTTGAGGGGTTAGACAGCGCAACGCGATCGGCTCGGCTGCGGCGGCTAACGGGCGAGCCCGATAATCGCCCGTTAGCCGCCCGATTTCGCCGCGCCGCCGTTCTTGTGATCTGGTACACTGAACGTAGCAAAGACGTTAAGGGGGAACCATCGTGAGTAAGATTCAGGTTGTTGGTGCCATCATCGTGAAGGATGGCAAACTGCTGGCCGCACAGCGCGCGGCCAACCGGGTGCTCGGCAGCATGTGGGAATTTCCCGGTGGCAAGATCGAGCCGGGCGAGGCGCCGGAAGCCGCGATGGCGCGCGAGCTGCGCGAGGAGTTCGGGGCTCAGGCCACGGTGTTCGAGAAATTCGCGATCGACGGCGTGGCCGAGCACACCTTTGGCGAGGTGGTGCTGCACTGCTATTACGTGCGGCTGGACAGCGAGATCACCAAGACCATCGCCCACGATGAGCTGCGCTGGGTGACGCCGGCGGAGGCCTTAGCCCTGACCTGGGCGCCAAGCGACGTCGCGGTGATCAAGGCGCTGGCCAAGACCGATTTTGCCTATGGATACTAGCCACGAGATCAACCGGGGGCTGCACTTCGGGTTCATCGACAACGCCACGCAGGCGCTGGCGCAGTACCAGCCGGCGCTGGTCACCAACCACAACAGCACGGTGCTGGACACGCTCGAGGAGGAGCTGCGCGGCGCCCGGCGGTTCACGATCGCCGTCGCCTTCGTGACCCTCGGCGGCCTGCTGGACATCAAGAGCACGCTGGCCGACATCGCGCTGCACGGCGTCAGCGGGCGGCTGATCACGTCCACCTACCTGTGCTTCAACCAGCCCGCCGTGTTCGAGGACCTGCTGCACATTCCCAACCTGGAGGTGCGTGTGCTCAACCAGGACGGGTTTCACACCAAGGCCTACTTTTTCGACCACGGCGACTACGAGAGCGTCCTGATCGGCAGCGCTAACCTGACGCAAAACGCGCTGAAGAAAAACTTCGAATGGAACCTGCGCGTCACGTCGACGCAGCGCGGGGATGTGGTGTGCGACGTCAAGGCGGGCCTCGACGACCTGTGGACGCAGGCCCAGCCGCTCACCGAAGACTGGATCGCGGCCTACCGCACGCGGTACCGGCCGGCTTTGCGGCCCGCCGCGGCGTTGCCGGTGGCTGCGCCGGGCAAAATCACGCCCAACGAGATGCAGCAACCGGCGCTTGCGGCCCTGCGCCAGCTGCGCGAGCAGGAGCACGCGCGGCGCGGGCTGGTGGTCGCGGCCACAGGCACGGGCAAAACCTACCTGGCGGCCTTTGACGTGCAGCAGGCGCGGCCAAAGCGCGTCTTGTTTGTGGTGCACCGCGAGCAGATCCTGCGCAAGGCGCTGACCAGCTTCCGCGAGGTGCTCGGCGGGCCCGAGGCCGACTACGGCATCCTGAGCGGCAGCCAGAAGCAGCTGGGCGCGCGGTACCTGTTCGCCACGGTGAACATGGCCGCCAAGCCCGAGATTCAGGCGCAGCTGGGGGCGGAAGCCTTTGACTACATCATCATCGACGAGGCACACCGGGTCAGCCAGCGCCAGGCGGGGGAGAAAGCCTCGATGTACCAGCGGCTGATGGCGTTTTTCCAGCCGAAGTTCATGCTGGGAATGACGGCGACGCCGGAGCGGACCGACGGCACGAACGTGTACGCCTACTTTGACTACCACCTGGCCTACGAGATCTCGCTTCTGGACGCGCTCGACCACGACCTGTTGGCACCTTTTCACTACATCGGCGTGACCGATTACGAAAAGGACGGGCAGGTGATCGACGACGCGACCGACCTGCGCTACCTGGTGTCCGACGAGCGGGTCAACTACCTGATCGCCAAGACCTACTACTACGGGCCGCGCGAAGGCGGCGTGCACGGGCTGATTTTTGTCAGCCGCGTCGAGGAGGGCCGCGAGCTGGCCAAGAAGCTGAACGCCCGGGGCATTCACGCCACGTTCGTCTCGGCGGTCGACACCGTTGAGACGCGCGAGGACGCGGTGCGGCGGCTGACGGCCGGTGAGCTGCAGTACATCCTGACCGTCGACATTTTCAACGAAGGCGTCGACATTCCGATCCTCAACCAGATTGTGATGATGCGGCCCACGAAGTCGAGCATCATCTTCCTGCAGCAGCTCGGGCGCGGCCTGCGCAAGCTGCCGGACAAGGAATCCGTGACCGTGCTGGACTTCATCGGCAACTACGACGAGAACTACATGATTCCGATGGCCTTCGACCGCTCGCACAGCAGCAACAAGGAGAAAATCCGCAAGCAGATCATCAGCCCAAGCCTCGCCGGGGTGTCGACGATTCACTTCGAGGAGATCGCGCGCAAGCGGGTCCTGGCGGCGGTATCGCGGGCCAAGCTCAACGACATGAAGCGGTTCGAGGCGGCCTACCGGAGCGTGAAGGACAAGATCGGTGACCGCGCCCCGATACTTTTGGACTTTGCCAAGCTTAGCAGCGTGGCGGTGCCGGACGTCGTCGCGAAGTTCAAGACGCTTTACGACATCCAGCGCAAGTACGAGAAGGTCGCGCCGGCGCCCCTCAGTGAGGCGGCGTACCAGCGGCTGCTTTTCCTCTCCAAGGAGGTGGCCGTGGCCAAGCGGCCGCTGGAGGCCTGGATCCTGCGCGCGCTGATCGAACACCGCGCGCTGAGCGACGCGACGATCGCGACCGCGATGACGGCGCAGGGGGTCTTCTGTGACGCGGAGACCCTGGCGAACGTCGCCAGTGTCCTGGATCTCAGCTACTTCATGGTGGCCAACCGCAAGAAGTACGGCGACGCCGCCCTGGTGGAACGCCGCGGTGACACGTGGCGGCTGGCCGCCGGATTCCAGGCGCAGCTTGAGGAGCCGGCGTTTCGCGCCTACGTCCTCGATGCGCTGGCGGTCAACCTCTGGGAGCTGCGCCACGACGGCCTGAGTCACCGCGAGCGCTTCACGATCGGCGAGAAGTACTACCGCGCCGATGTGATCAAGCTGCTGGACTGGCAGAAGGAGCAGAACGGGCAGAACGTCGGCGGCTACATTTTGCGCCCGGACGGCCGGTTCCTGCCGACCTTCATCGCGCTGGAGAAAACGGACCAGTTCCAAAACAAGATGGCCTACGAGGACGCGTTCTTGGACCGCTCCACGATGCGCTGGTTCTCCAAGAGCGGCCGCTCGACGACCAGCAACACCGAGGCCCAGGTCATCGCGCACCAGGGTTTTGGCATGATCCAGCTGTTCGTCAAGAAGTCGGACGACGATAAGAAGGAAGGCAACGACTTCTACTACCTCGGCTCAGCGGAGGTGCTGAGCGCAACGGACACGGTGCGGCACAACGTGGATCAGCAGGAGACCAAGCTGATCGAGTTCACGCTGCGGCTGGAGCACGAGGTCGACCTCAGTCTGTACCGGGCGCTGACAGAAGGGTAAACGTTAGAACTTGAAGCGGTGCGGTTATCGTGAGGCCGCGCAGCGCTATCGACATACTGAACGGCAATCACGGCGCAGCGCATCCATCTGATGCGCTGTTTTTTGCTTGCCTGGCATAACCTTGCAAATGGGCGACGATCGCAGACGTTGTATTCTGAATTTATGGAACCGCTATATATCTTTCGTGTAACCCCGATTCAAAGGATTATTTTTCCGCAACCGTTCATTTTCATCTTCCTTTTCTGCTATACTCAACCCATCGAAGCAAACTGGGGGATTCGATTATGGGGAAGAAGCCGAACTACACGCTAAAGGCGCGCAGTCAGTGGTGGGAGAGTGTGACGTCCGAGGTGACGACGGAGCGCGCGAAGCCGAAACCGAAGCCGACGCCGGCGCGAAAGCCCAAGGCGGTGGTCACCAAGCATCAGGCGAAGACCAAGCCGACCGCGCCGGCACGGCCGACGCACGTCATTGTGCGCCCGGCGTCAAGCGGGCTGAAGGTCTACGCGCTGGGCGATGATGAGCGGTCGGACATCATGCTGACCATGAACAAGGCGCAGCTGAAGGTGCTCGAGAAGTACACGATGCTGAAGATCCGCTCAACCTTTCACACCAACCGCTACCTCGAGAACACGGACTGGGCCTTCTACGGACTGCGCATCGACTACGGGTATCAGCGCTCCGACTGGACGGGGCATCACCGCCGGGAGGAGCTGCACTGCGACTGCGGCCGGCGCATCAAGTTTCAGTATGAGATTCGCTCGGTGAAAACGGGTAAGAAGCACTACCTCGGCATCAAGCACTTCTGTGACCACCTCGGGATTCCCCAGTCGGTCGCCAACGAGATCAAAAACGGCGTCAACAAAATCAACATCTATCAGGACGAAATCCTGGTGTTGTGGCGCAGGGGCGTTCGGTTCCCCGATGCGCTGTACCAGCGGGCGCTGCGGCTTGGCGTTTTGGACGATGGCAAGAGTGCCAAGCTTGCCCAGCGCTGTGCCGACTACGGCGAGGTCGACCTGCCGCTGTTTCACAACGACCAGGCGGCGCTGGAGCGGCTGGTCAGCCAGCGGGAATCTGAGCTATTTGCCGAGCAAAACCAGCTCCAGCGCGCGGTGCGGCAGGTCCACGACCAGATGTACGGGACGCCCCACCAGGCGTCCGTCACAAGCGGCGGGGCGCAGGCGGCGGAGAAGGACCTGCGGCGGCCGGCCGGGGAGTCAACGCCGGGGGCGAAACGGGCGTACCGCGATGCCGGGCCGGCGTTCAGGCCGGAATCAGCGGCCGAGCACGGCGGCGCAACGTCCCATCGTGAAGCGGCGCCGGTGTGGCGCGGCACACCGCTGATGGCGGGGCAGGTGAACCTGGTCTCGGCGGTATCGCTGACCGCGACGCCGACGGATGTTTACGAGCGGCTGGTGGTGACGCAAAACGCGATCAATCGCGATCTGCTCGGGCTGATGGGGCGCACGGAGTTCGGCAAGTGGCTGCCCGACCTGGTGGAAAGCGTGATCGAGCCGACCAACGCGCTGCGCAGCCAGCGGCTGTGGCCGGGTTTCCCCGCGAAGGTGCAGAAGCGGCTTGATGCGGTGCTGGCAAAAATTGCTCGGCTGACCGCCTTGTCCGCGGCTGACCTGGCGGAGGTGGCCGCGACCAAGAAGGAGCAGTCGGTACGCAACGTCACGCCGCCGCGCACCGTGCTAAAGCAGCCAGCGGCAGGAAAGAAAGTGCGTGCCGCCGCACCTGAGCGGGTGACGCCGGCGGTTGTCGCACAGCGGCTGGCGCGGCTTCGCCGTCTGAAGTCATTTTTGGAGGCGAAGGCCCGATCCGGCCAGCCGGCGGGGACCAAGGCGGTGCGGCACCGAATTCGCAAGAAACTCGCCCTGGCCGAGCAGTACGCTGGCTCGGCGTCGCCGGGCTTCGAGAACCTAATGACACAGCTGGGTCAGGAAATCCGTGACCTGTGACCAAGGCGTATAATGACCTCGGAGGTGTTACCATGACCCGAGACGACTTCATTCAGTACTGCAAGGACCACTACCCGGCCGTCGTCGACCGGCCGTTCATGAAGTTTCCCGATTACGTCGCGCTGCGGCACCCGGACGGCAAGTGGTTCGCCGTGGTGATGAACGTGCCGGCGGCCAAAATGGGCCTGCTGGGCGACGGCGAGCTCGACATCGTGGACCTGAAGTGCGACCCGGAGCTCAACTCAATCCTGCAGGCGCAGCCGAACTTTCGGCCCGGCTACCACATGAACAAGGCCCACTGGCTGACGGCGCTGCTGCCGGCATTCAAGTCCGCGGAGGAGCTCGGGGAGCTGATCGACGGGAGCTACGAGGCGACGCGGTAGGGCTGCAGGATGTGGCGGCGACTCAGCGACAAACAGGTGAGACGAGACTGTTCGCATTACGGGAACTGTCTCGTCTTTTTGCTGTAGTCGGCGGATTTATTTTGAACACGAGAGGTAAGGCAGTGCATCTAGTTTATTGCCAGACTAAGTGCTTTTATTACACGCTGGTATGGCGATGGCAGAATGCATTTCGTGCACAACTCGCGAGGACGAGCTGTGGCAGTGCCGGCGCCTAAGCCCTACGACCTGAAATGTGGTCTGCGGTATCGAAAAGTTTTGTGGAAAGTAGTAAATTTTAATCGGTGTCAACGATGAAGGTCGATTAGCAATTAGAGCACATGTTGCAAGAATGGAGAAATCGGATTGAAGAAGAATCGAAGCAGAACTCAAGGATTGGACGAGTTAGAACGTTCGAACCAACGCCGGATACATTCACTTAGCAAGCGGAATTCAGCAGATACCGCAATAACGGCTCCAAGAGTGGCTTTTACTGATAGACAGCGGACGGCCATTTTATTTGAAATGTCGAAATCTCAGCGCGATACATACGAAGAGCATCTACAGCTAAGTGTCTCAGACCGTGTGATGAATCTAGTTTTTTCCGAGGCACCTGAATGGCGATTTATTGGTGTCCGTGTCGACTTAGGCTGGCAATTTAGAAAGTCAGACCCTGAGCTTTTGGAAAATTTACGCTGTGTGTGCGGTCGGCAGTTGCGCTACCAGTATAATCTTGTGGGAGCGACGGATTCTGGACGACATATGAACCTAGGATCGAGTCATTTTATGCAACATCTGGAAATTCCTGAAGCTGTTGCACGTGAAGTGTTTGAAGAATTCAATCAGGTTCAACATGATATGGATGACATGGTGCTCCAATATAGTCTTGGGGAGAAATTTCCAACCAATTACGGAATGAAGGACTTCGCATTATCATCAGAATTCGCACAGGAGCAATCGATAGCGGCCAGACGTATACATGATTTTGCAGCAGTGGATCTTCCACTGACTAGGGGAGATGTATTGAGACTGAAAGGATTCATGCGTAATAGATAGGAACCACGGGCTTGTGCCGTGTAAAGATTCCGTGACGTGATGGATGTAAATGACCAGTCGAAAAGCGGTGGAACCTAGATGAATCTTACGCTGTGTGATGAGTTTGCAACCCCGCCTAAGCGTTTTCAGCACACCGCCGCCCGATGATGGTAGAATAGGTTTAGTGCCCCGCACGCGGGGATGAGGGAGGAATCGGCATGGATAAGCCATTAGCGAAGTACATCGACCACACGCTGCTCAAGCCCGAGGCGACGCAGGAGCAGGTCGCGCAGATTCTCGACGAGGCCAAGGCGTACGGGTTCGCCAGCGTCTGCATCAACCCGTACTGGGTGCCGCTGGCGGCCGCGACGCTGGCGGGGTCGGGCGTCAACGTCTGCACGGTCATCGGCTTCCCGCTGGGGGCCAACGCGACGGCCATCAAGGCGGCCGAGGCGATGCAGGCGATCGAGGCCGGCGCGACGGAGGTCGACATGGTGATCAACATCGGCGAGCTGCGCGCCGGCCACGATGACGCGGTTCAGCAGGACATCGCGGCGGTCGCCGCCGCGGCGCACGCCGGCCACGCCCTGCTCAAGGTGATCATCGAGTGCGTGCTGCTGACGGACGCGCAAAAAGTGCGGGCCTGCGAACTCAGCGAGCAGGCCGGGGCGGACTATGTCAAAACGTCCACGGGCTTTGCGGGCGGCGGCGCGACGGTGCCCGACGTGGCGCTGATGCGCAAGACGGTCGGCGACCGGCTGGGCGTCAAGGCGGCCGGCGGGATTCACACGCTGGCGGACGCAACGGCGTTGATTGAAGCCGGGGCCAGCCGCCTGGGCGCAAGCGCCGGGGTGGCCATCATGAAGGAGGCGCAAGCGGATGCCTGAGTTCAAGCGCGTCATCGCAATCGTCACGGATTCGATCGGCATCGGCGCGGCGCCGGACGCCGCGAAGTACCAGGACGCCGGGGCCGACACCTTGGGGCACATCGGGGACCATTTTGACGGCCAGCTGCGCCTGCCGAACTGGCAGCGGCTGGGGCTGGGCAACATCGCTCGGCCGCGGCCGATTCCCGGCGTCGGGCCGGTGGCCAAGCCGATCGGCTACTTCGGCAAAATGTACGAGGTGTCGGCCGGCAAGGACAGCATGGACGGCCACTGGGAGATGATGGGGCTGCCGGTGCTGGAGCCGCTCGGCTTCTTCCCGCATGGTTTTCCCCGTGATTTAATCGAAAAGATCGAGGCCTTCTCTAATCGCAAGGTGATCGTCAACCTGCCGTACTCGGGCACGGAGGTCATCGCCAAGTACGGTGAGCAGCAGCTGGCGACCGGCGACCTGATCGTCTACACCAGCGGCGACTCGGTGCTGCAGATCGCGGCCAACACGGCGGTGATTCCGCTTGAGGAGCTGTATCGCATCTGCGAATACGCCCGCAGCATCACCACGGACCAGCCGTACCGCATCGGCCGGGTGATCGCGCGGCCTTACGTCGGCGAGACGGCGGCGACCTTCACGCGCACCAGCGACCGCCACGACTACGCGCTGATGCCCAACGCGCCGACCGACCTCGACCGGCTGCAGGCCGCGGGCGTTGCGACGTACGGCGTCGGCAAGATCAACGACATTTTCTCCGGCCAGGGGCTGGACGACGGCGTCCACACGGTCTCCAACGCGGACGGCATGGTCAAAACGATCGAGGCGGTGCAAAGCGAGCGCACCGGCTTCATCTTCACCAACCTGGTCGACTTCGACGCGATGTACGGCCATCGGCGCAACGCGCAGGGCGACGGCGAGGCGCTTCAGGCGTTCGACGCGCAGCTGGGCGAGCTGATAACCGCGATGGCCCCGGACGACCTGCTTTTGATCACGTCCGACCACGGCAACGACCCAGGCTACACGGGCACGGACCACACGCGCGAGTACGTGCCGCTGATCGCGTACAGCAAGGCGCTGCCGGGCGGCGGTGACCTCGGCGTCCGCTCGCCGTTCGCCGACCTTGGCGCGACGGTCCTGGCCAACTTCGGCGTCGCCGGCAACGGCGTCGGCGCGTCGTTCCTCGGGCTGCTGAAGTAGGGGCCGGACCGGGCGGCGGCCTCCGGCTCCGGGATTCGGCGGCGGCCGTTTTGTGCCTCCGCCTGAAACCGTGGAGAGGCGAGGCTGCCGTCACCACGACCGCCCCAGCCCACGCCCTGTGTTTCACATGAAACAACCGCCACCCGTTTTCATTTCCATTCAATAGGTAAACTTTCGTCGATCCAGCTAAGGAGGCGTTACTATGAGTACCCACATTGAGGCCCAGCCCGGCGCCATCGCCGATGTCGTGCTGCTGCCCGGCGACCCGCTGCGCGCGCAGTACATCGCGGAGCACTACTTCGACCAGCCCGAGCGCTACAACACCGTGCGCAACGCGTTCGGCTACACCGGCACCTACCAGGGGCGGCGCGTGTCCGTCCAGGCGACGGGGATGGGCATTCCGTCCATCGGCATCTACGCCACGGAGCTGATCCAGGACTACGGCGTGCAGACGCTGATCCGCGTCGGCACCACCGGCGGCCTGGCGCCGGACGTCCACGTCCGCGACCTGGTGCTGGCGCAGGGCGCAAGCACCGACTCCAGCATCATCCTCAACACGTTCGGTGCCGGCATCTACTACAGCCCGCTGGCGGACTTCGGCCTGCTGCGGCTGGCGGATCAGCTGGCGGAAGACGCGGGCCAAAAGGTTCACGTTGGGAACGTTTTGGGCGAGGACCGCTTCTACAACGACGAGATCGACCGCACGAAGCTTTGCGACTACGGTGTTCTGGCCTCCGAGATGGAGACGCCGGCGCTGTACCTGCTGGCGGCCAAGTACCACCGCCGCGCGCTGTCGATCCTGACGGTGTCCAACCACCTGGTGACGGGCGAGGAGACGACGGCGGAGGAGCGCCAGACCAGCTTCGACGACATGATTCGCCTGGCGCTGGCGGTAGCCAAAAAGGTGTAACATAAATGTCAAAAAGCGGCCGTGAACGGGTCAAAAGCCCGCCACGTCCGCTTTCTTCGGCGTTTTTCACTGTCACGACGCCGGTGCGAACACCCTTTCTGGTGCAAAGGGTTACTCAACGTGGTAATCTTTAAGTAACTCTTACGAAATACTAAAGAACTGACGAAATAATTAAGCACCAACAATGGGAGGACTCACAGCGTATGGGAAAGACAACTAAAGCACTCGCGTTAACAGCAGGGATCGCCGGTGCTGCCGGGCTTGCCGCGCTTGCCACCACTCCGGACCAGGTGAGCGCGTCGACTGGCACGGTCACGTACCAAGACGGCGCCACCACTGTTTGGCAGACGCCGGCCTTCAGCCAGGCCAAGCGTTACGTGCTTTACAACCAGCAGATTGAGATCAAGGGCCAAAAGACCGTCAACGGCACGACCTGGTACCAGATCGGCGCCAACGAGTGGATCCCAGAGGTTTACTTGAGTGTCTCCGGTGCGACCAACACCACCGCTGCGCCTGCCGCAACGGCGACCACGGCCGTCAAGACCGGCACCAGCCAGCCGGGCAGCTTCAACCTGACCGTCACCTACACGGCCGGCGCGACCACCGTCTGGGGCGGCCCAAGCTACACCGCTCCGACCGGCCGCTACCTGACTGCGGGCCAGACCGTCAAGGCCGTGGCCAAAACCACCAGCGGCGGCGAGGTATGGTACCGCCTGAGCAACGGCGGCTACGTGCCGGCCCGCTTCGCGAGTGCCAACGGCGCGGCAGCCGCAACGACGACCACGCCGGCCAAGGCCGCAACGCCTGCAAAGACGACGACGCCGGCCAAGACCACCACGACCCCGGCCGCAACGACAACGACGCCAGCGAAGACGACCACGACGGCCAAGACCGAAACCCCGGCGGCAACGACCACGACGCCGGCTAAGACCGAAACCCCGGCGGCAACGGCCACGACGCCGGCCAAGACCGAAACGCCGGCCGCAACGACCACGACGCCGGCCCAGCCGTCCACGCCCGCCAAGGACACGACGACCCCGGCTAAGACCGAAACCCCGACCACGCCGGTCACCGCGGGCAGCTACACGCTGACCGTGGCCAACTCCGGCAGCGTTGTCACCGTCTGGACCACCGCCGCCTACACCAAGGCCAACGGCACGTACCTCGCCGACGGTCAGACCGTTAAGGCCAACGGCAAGACCACGGTCGGCGGCGAGGTTTGGTACCGCCTGACCAGCGGCGGCTTCATCCCGGCCCGCTTCACCAAGACCGGCACGACCGCCACGACGCCGGCCCAGCCGTCCACACCCGCCAAGGACACGACGACCCCGACGACACCAACCACCCCGGCTAAGCCGACCACGCCGACCGTTTCCCGCTCGGCCAAGATCGAGGCGATTATCAAGCTCGCCCGTCAGCAGATCGGCAAGCCTTACGCCTGGGGCTCCAAGGGGCCTTCCAGCTTCGATTGCTCCGGCCTGATGTACTACGTCTTCAAGAACGCGGCCGGCATCACGCTGGGCGGCTACACCGGCTCCCAGCAGTACAACGGCACCCGTGTCTCCGTGGCCAACGCGCAGCGCGGCGACCTGATTTTCTGGGCAACCGCCGGCACGCCTTACCACGTGGCGCTGTACCTCGGCAACGGCCAGTACATCCACTCCCCGCAGCCGGGCGAAACCGTCACGACGGCGGCAATCTCCACGTACTTCGCCCCGTCCTTCGCGGTTCGCGTCTTCTAATCATTCAGATAAAAAGCAACCCGCGCACTCGATAAAAAAATCGAGTGCGCGGGTTTTTGCGTCGCGTCAGCCGCGCCAGCACCGGACCGCGCCTCGGAAGCAGGCGCCGGCACCGGCCAATGTGATCACAACCACGGCGGCCGCCGCGGCGACCAGCTGCCACTCGGCGCTGGCGTAAAGACTGAGCCAGAGCAGCGCCACGGCGGCCATGACGGCCATCATCAGTAGTAAGACGGCCAGCGCAACCAGAACTAGGCAGGCGTACAGTTGACCGGTGGTGTGCGAGTTTTTTCCTTGCATAGTGGTATTCCTCCTAGCTAAAGGATCCGTCCCGAATTGCGTTTTGCCTCGGAGTTATTCCCCATGGTGCTGTCTCCAGCCGCCGCGGTTGATCCTGTCTTTCTCATGATCCGAGTAGTACGCCGCTGCGGCGTCGTACAGCGAAACGATGACGTCCGGCGGCCGATGATAAATGACCTCTTCAATGTACAACGTCAAAGCCGCGTTGCGTATCCTGCCTGCGGTGAAAGGGGACTCGGGGGTTAACTGATTGTTGTGTAGCTTGAACTGTAAGTAACACCAAAGATGAAACTTCTGGGACTGGTTGCCATGATTGAAAATGTCGGCCATGATGAGCCAGTCGCGTCTGCGGCCAACACCGGGATTGGTGCGGATGCGCTGGTCTTGGCGGCCCTCCTCGTAGTTGGCAAATAGCTTCTTGGAGGCGTCGGTGTCATCTGGGGCAGTTTTAAGAATATCGAGCACTTCATGAATCGTCGGCATTGCGCTGTCTCCTTTTAGGTTTTTAGGCCTCCAGCCACCGCCCCATCACGGTCATGAAGTGCGACAGCTGCAGCCGCCGCACCGTGCCGAGGCCGGGGAAGTGCCGGGTGGCGTAGAGTTCGAGCAGCTCGGCCGTCGCCGGCGTGGCCGCCTGCGGGTGCGCGGCCAGCCACGGGCCGAGCGGCGCCAGGGCCTCGAGGAATTTTGCCCCCGGGTTCTGGTAGTCGGCGTTGTTGACCGAGGTGAAGTGGCGCAGGTACAGCATGCCGTTCTCGGCGTACAGCAGGTGCAACGCGACGGCGCGCTGCGGGTATCCCGTTTCCGAATACCAGTGCGTGCTCAGCGGGTAGTCGGCGAAGCCCGCGCCCGAAAGCGTCGCCTTGGGGTACTGGTAAAAATCGCGCTGGAGCCGGTAGTAGTCCTCGGTCGCCGCGCGGGTCGGGTAGTGGTCGCTCAAATAAATGGCCTGCGGGTGGCCGGCCGCGCGAAACCGGGCGGCGTCGGGCACCACCACCCGCTGGGCCTTGTCAAGCGCCGCCAGCTGCGCGGTGGTCGCCGCAATCACCAGGGACGCGGGCTGCGCGTCGAAGTACCGGGCCGCCTGCACCCAGGGCCCGTCGAAGGCGACGCGGTGGCGCGGCGCCTCCAGCAGCCCGTACGTGCCGACCTGGGGATTTTGGATGACGTAGAGCGGATGGCGGGCCTGGGCGAAGGCCTTGGCCACCCGCGGCAGCGCGGGCAGGTCCTTGACCGGCTCGATGATCGGCACGATGTCAGGCGACAGCGTTTTGGCCAGGCCGGCCAGCGCGAGCAGGTCGAACTGGCGGCCGCGAATCAGCGGGTAGTAGATCATGCGCCCGCCGCCTTCAGCTTGGCTTCGGCCAGCTCCGCGGCCAGCGCGTCGACCTCCTCTTGAAGCGTGGCGACGGTGGTGTCCGTCAGCTCGCCGAGGAAGCGGTCGTAGAGGTTAGCCGCCGGGTCGTACACCGCGTAGTCGGCGCCGCGGCGGCGCAGCTCGCGCATCAGCTCCTCGTCGGAAAAGGCGCGGGGGCCGCGGGCGGCGCGCTTGGCCTTTTGGACCTCGCGGTTGAGGCTGGCGATGAAGCGGTCGGTCAGCGCGTCTTCCGGCACCTGCAGCTCCTGGCGGGTCGGCTTGCGCGCCACCGTCAGGACCCCGGGCGCGGCCGGCGGCAGCAGCGACGCGGCGATCAGCTTGGGCGCGTAGGCCGTGTAGGTCATCACGCCGATGCCGGCCGGAATTTCGTCTGCGAGCTGCTGGTACAGTTTTGCCGGCAGCACGAAGTAGTTGTAGTGGCCGACGAAGCTCAAGGCGGCGCTGGAGTGAAAATCGGCCTTGGTGACCTTGAGCTCGAAGCAGCGCCAAGTGGTGCCGGTCGCGTCCTGCTGGCGGACCAGGGTGTCGACGATGCCCTGGTTGTCGGGCATGGTGACCTCCTCGACGGCGGTGGCGCCGAGCTCCTCCCAGTAGGCGTAAAGCGTGCGCTCGAGGTCGAGCGTCAGAGCAGTCTTGGACATTCAGGGGCCTCCTTTCGGTGAGGGTGGAACGGGACGGGCTCCGGCGCGTCCGGGCCTCCGTCCTACATCGTGGGTGACTCACAGCGAGTGGTGGATGAGAGTCGGGCCGCAACTTTGGGGCTGGATGGATTGACTAGGTAGCGGGCTGTGTGTGCCGGTTGATTGATGGGTGCCCGGTCCGCCGCCCCGGCCTACGCCTTCAGCGCCACCACGGCCTAGCGGGAACCCGGCCAACACCTACTCGTGCCCCGCCCAGAACGCGGTCAGCTGGCCGGCCAGGTCGTCGATGCCGTAAGACACGGTCGCGTGCGCCCAGTGCGGCGGGAAGAGCGGGGCGTACCTGGGGCCGGCGAAGCGGCTGTCGAGCAGCAGAATCACGCCGATGTCGTGCGCGCCGCGGATCACGCGGCCCCCGGCCTGCAGCACGTTGTTGAAGCCGGGCAGCTGGTAGGCGTAGGCGAAGCCGTCCTTGCCCTGGGCGTTGAAGTAGTCGCGCAGCCGGTCGGTTTCCGGGTTCAGCCCCGGCAGGCCGACGGTGACCACCGCCGCGCCGACCAGCGCGGTCCCGCCTAGGTCGATGCCCTCGGCAAAAATGCCCCCGAGCACCGCGAAGCCGACCACGGGGCTGGCGTCGTCCGTGAAGCGGGCGATGAAGGCCGCGCGGGCGGCCGCGTCCATGCCGGGTTTTTGGGCGATGACGGCCAGCGCCGGCGCCGCGGCCTTGAAGGCGGCCAAAACGGTCGCCTGGTAGCTGTGCGACGGCAGAAACACCAGGTAGTGGCCGGGCTTGGCGGTGACCATCAAAAGCAGGCTGGCAATCAGGTCCGGCAGAGACGACTCGCGGTTGCGGTAGGTCGGCGTGATGTTTTGGGTGACGACGACTTTCAGGTTGGCCTTGGGAAATGGCGAGGTCAGGCGGTAGGCGAGGCTGTCTTCCTGGCCGCCCAGCAGGTCCTGGTAGTAGTCCAGGGGCGACAGGGTGGCGGAGAACAGCACGGCACCGCGGCCTTTTTCCAGGCAGTTGGCGACGAACTCGCTGGGATCCAGGCACAGCTGCTTGACCGTGATGGTGCCGCCGTCGATGGCGATCTCGGTTTCGTAGGCCGCGTTGTAGAGGTCGGCGATGCGCAGGTAGCTGGTGACGTTGAAAAACACCGGCAGCACCAGCTCCACCAGCGCCTCGTCGCGGGTGTCGGGCGGCTGGCTCAGCCAGTCGTGCACCGAGCTCGCCAGGCGGTCCAAGGCGCCGGCGAGGTCGTCCAGTGGGTCCTTCTGGAAGGTCAGCGGGGTCTGGCCGACGCTGACGGCGACGGCGTCGAAGGCGGTGATGGCGCGCGTCAGGTCGCCCTTGACGCCGGTCAGCCCCAGGCCGCGCTTAGGTTTCAGGGCGGCGCTCAGGGTGACCAGCTCGTGGTCGGTAAGTGATGCACTATACATGCTGCGGGCGCGGTCGACCAGGTTGTGCGCCTCGTCGACCAGGAAGAAGTTGTCCGGGTCCGGGCCGGCGAAGAAGCGCTGCAGGAACACCGCGGGGTCGAACAGGTAGTTGTAGTCGCAGATGATGACGTCGCAAAACAGGCTGGCGTCCAGCGAGAACTCGAAGGGGTCGACCGTGTGCTTGCGGGCGTAGCGCTCGATCACCTCGCGGGTCAGCGCCGCCTCGTGGCCCAGCATGTCCTTGAGCGCCGGTTTGAGCCGGTCGTAGTAGCCGATCATGTACGGGTTTTGCGTCGCGTCGTCCGGCTCGTCTTCGAAGCGGATCACGTCCTTGGCCGTCAGGGTGATCGACTTGGCGTCAAGCCCCTGCGCCGTCATCAGCGCCATCGCCTGCTCGGCCACGCGCCGCGTGCTCTGCTTGGCCGTCAGGTAGAACGCGCGCTGAATCAGCCCGGCGCCCATCGCCTGAATCGTGGGGAAAAGCGTCGAGATCGTTTTGCCCGTGCCGGTCGGGGCCTCGACGAACAGCCGCGTCTTGGCCGCGATGGTCTTGTACACCGCCACGGCGAGCTCGCGCTGCCCCTTGCGGTAGGCGCCGAAGGGGAAGGGCAGGCCCTTGATCGACGCGTCGCGCGCGGTCACGATGTCCGAGCGCATCCGCAGCCAGTCGGCCCACTCGGCGATCAGGTCGTCGAAAAACAGCGCGAGGTCCGCGGCGGACTGCTCCTCGCTGAACCGCGACACCTCGTCGGTCGCGGTCTGGTAGTAGATCAGGTCCAGCTGCACCTTGTCCCAGTCGCGGTCCTGGCAGAGAAAATGGCCGTAGATGCGCGCCTGCGCCCAGTAGCGGTCCTTGGTGTTCTGGGTGACGTCGGCCCAGTCGCGTGCGGAGGTCTTGATCTCCTCGATCACGGGCGTCGCGTTTGCGGTGTCGACGCCGTCTGCGCGCCCGTCGATGGTGTAGGACTCGCCGTTGACCTCAACGTCTCGGGTCAGGTACACCTCTTTTTCGTAATCTTCCTTGTGCGCGGCCTGGAGGCGCCGGTGAATCTGGCTGCCGAGCTGCGCGGTGTTGTTCGAGTTCGTCGTCGCGGGGTCGAGGTCCCCGGTGCGCACGGTGAGTTCGACGAGCTCACGGATGCCGATGCGATGGTCAGTCATGTGACGCCTCCTTTCTGTGAGAGGGTGGAACGAGGCGGCCCGCGTTGCCTCGTGGAACCCGTTTGGAGAGGGTGGAAAAGCGCGGGCTTAGCTGGGCGAACCGGCGTTGCGCTTTGTAACCCGTTTGGTGGAACGAGGCCGCGGCCTGCGGCGTAGGCTCCGGGACCGGGCGGTGCGGCGGTGCGGCCGGTTTCCGCCCGTTGGGCTCCAACCTAGATTTGGAGCCGGAGCCGCGTTGCGGCTACCCCGTCTCCAAATCTGCCGGGATCAGCCACGCGAATGCCCCGACAAACCCGCGGGTCATCCGGGTGACTAATCCTTTCACTGCCGCACCGCCCGGCCCCTCCGCCCACGCCGCAGGCCGCTACACAGTGGATAGCGGCAGCGAAAGCGTGCGCTTGTCCACAGGCTTGTGGATAGGGGTAGCCTTTTTGAAAGCCCACATGTGGATAAGAGGGATCGATTTGAACAGATCTTATCAGCTGAGGATAAGACCGCGTTCCGGAGCCGGCGGCCGCCCCGCTTCGCTCTTCCCATTGTCGAGCTGCGAAGCGCAACGCGAAAGCGGCCTGCTACGCTCCAGCGCCGAGGCCAAGTGCGGGCCTCAACGCCGGCGCTAGGCATGCCGTTTCGCTAAGTCTGCGCTTCTTCGCTCTTCCCATTATAGAACACCAGTTTCCTGCGGGGAAGGCGCGGCGGTTGAAACCGGGCGCGAAAGTACGGTAGAATGGGCCGTGATGTGTCGGCGCTCGGCGATGAGTGCCGGTGAGCAACGGCTCGAGGACGGGCCGAATAACGGAGACGATAAAAATGGAAATCAACGTAACAGCGTTCCAAGAGGCCATCGAAAACGGCAACTACCAGACCACGCAGTTCACGGCGACGCCGGAGCAGGTTGCGCAGGACGGGGTGGAGAAGGACCTGCAGCCCGCGTTCGCCGCGCTGGATGCGGCGCTTGACCAAGGCATTTTGGCCCAAGTCGACCTGGTGATCGAAAGCGCGGAGCCGACCACGGTGCGGCTGGAAACCGGCGTGATCAATCTGCCGTTCGCCGACTCGCGCAAGGTCAACAACTTCCTTGACGAGGACGCGACGGTTCCGCTGCGGGTCAACCTGATCGTGATCTCGCCCTACGTCAACCAGTCCGGGCTGCGCATCGACATCGTGGCGGAGGCCGACGCCTACGTCCAAAACCGCGCGGCCAATCAGGCGGCGGTGATCGCCGAGGTCCAGGAGAAGCTGGCCCTGATCGAGGCCGAGCGGACGGCGCCGAAGCCGGAGGCATTGGAGGTCCCGGCCGCCCGCGCCAAGGCGACGACCACGCGCAAGACTGCGGCCAAGAAGACCACCACGCGCAAGGCGACGGCGAAGAAGACGACCGCGAAGAAGACCACGACGCGCAAGTCGGCGGCGAAGACCACCGCGGCGAAGAAGGCCGCGACCAAGACGGTGTCGGCCAAGACCGCGCCGAAGCCAAAGCAGTAGGCCGACCAGCGGGGAGCCGGCGCGCCGCGTCCAACACGGCGCGAGAAACGCCGCACCCGGAACATCGGGAGCCGGCCAACGGCGCGCCCGGAACGACACGGGGCGGGCAGCGCCTGCGCCGCCAATTGAACGACCGCTGACACAAGAGAACCGGGGATGCGCACACGACGCGTCCCCGGTTTTTTGCGCCTCGTCGGCCCGCCGCGCCTTGCCGCCCGCGTGCAAGGCCCCGCGCCGCGGCGGGGGCCTTACTTTACGCGTGGCGAATTTTGTGGTTAAATGGCAGTAATTGCAAGGATTGGCTTCAAAAAACTCGGCCGAGTTTGACGGCACCACTTCCCTTGAACAGAATTTGCAGATACGGAGAAATCCGGCAGATTCTGGCGGGGCGTGGGCCGCAGATTGATTCAGGACATGAATCGCGGCCGGGTTTTTGTTTTGCCCGGCCGGGTTCCAGACGGAGGCAGAGTGGAAGAATGAAGAAGACAATTGCGATGACCGTGGTGGCCGGACTGGCGCTGGCGCTCGTGGGGTGCGCGCCCAAGGCCGCGGCGCCGGCAAGCAGCGAAAGCGCCGCAAGCAGCAAGCCGGCGACCAGCGAGTCGAGCAGCAAGAAGGCGGCGACCCAGTCCAGCAAGAAGGATGAGGCGCCGGAGCTTGATCCCGAGTTCGCGGAGAAGCTGACCAATAAGCGCTACAAGCTGACCAAGAAGGACCAGCCGTACGACACGACGAAGATCGCCGGGCTGTACATGAAAAAGGTCGAGACCGACGCGATGACGCACTGGGCTCTGTACATCGCGGTGCGGGTGACGAAGGACAGTCGCTGGACGGAGGCGGTGCTGCGGGTGCCGCGGCCGGGCTTCAGCCACGAGGAGCTGGAGAGCAACGATGTGAATGTGCCGACCTGGTACATCGATTCGGCCAACCAGTTCAAGTCCAAGCTGATCGACCTCGATAACAGCGGATTGGCCACCGGCACCATCACCGAGTCCTACCGCAAGCCGGAGACCAACCGGATGGACCAAGACATGGCCTTTCAGCTTGACGAGACGGGGGCGCTGACGCTGCGCAGGTACGACGAGATCGGTCACCGAGGTAGCGGTCCGAAACCGACCATCCGGGTGACGACCACCGGCGTTGAGTACTACGATTTTGACGATGATCAGACGGTGAAGCTGGACAAGGTGACCGGCACGCCGACCAAGGCCCAAGACCCTTACGGCCTGGCCAAGTTCGCCGACATGACGGTCGCCGACGTGCGGCGGGCGAAGGTCAAGAACATGCGCCAGCTGGCCAACGTCAACCGGGACGACGATTTGCCAAGAGGCGCGACGTACCACTTCACCAGCCTCAACGACTGGTTCCAGTACATTAGTTTCGATGCGACCTACGAGAAAATGGTACTGAAGAAAAACGTCAAGTTCTACACTCAGGACAACAAGGAGGTCAAACTGAAGTGGGTCATCACCGCGAAGGGCCCTGACGACACGCAATTCGGGCCGTACGGACTGACGGCGGACAACCACATGTATTCGAAAGACAGTTCTGGCTGGTCGATTGACTAGTATCGGGTGGCGCCTGTCTTGGGCAACTGCGACGGCGGCGGACAACAGCGGCGGCGGGCGGCAACAGCGGTGGCGAAGCCAGCCGTGAAGGAGGAGACAGCGGTGATGGACCGGACAACAAGGACAGCGCAGACCGCGGCGGCAAAGCGGGCAGCAGCGGCAAAGCAGGTCGCGGCGGTGAACCAGGCAGCAGCGGCAAAGCAGGTCGCGGCGGCAAAGCAGGTCGCGGCGTCAAACCAGATCACGGCGGCAAAGCAGACCACGGCGCCAACGCGGACAAAGACCGCAGAGCGGGTCACGGCGCCAAAGCGGACAAAGGCGGCATCCCGGACGCCGGGAGTTGATCGGACCCAGCCGGCAGCCCAGACCGCGACCCCGGCAGATGAGCCCATCGGCGCATTTTTCCGCCGGGTGCGCAAGGGGCTGCACCTGACGCTGGCCCAGGCGGCCGGCAGCGGAAGCGGCGCCGGGCTGTCGCGCTTCGAGCGCGGCGCGACCGACCTGTCGGTGGCCAGCGCCGTGGAGGTGATGCACAACCTGATGCTGGATGCGCACGACCTGATGTACTGGCAGGACAAGCAGCAGGGCTCGTGGCCGCTGGCCGTGCCCAGCCTCCTGAACCAGGCCGCAGCGGCCAAGCTTGCGCCGCTGCTGGCGCGCTACCTGGCCGCGCACCAGGCGGACCGCGACACGCCGCTTCAGGCCGCCGCGCGCCTGGTGGCCGACTGCGGCACGCAGCCTTTGGCCCCGGCGCGGCACTTGACGCCGGCTGAGGAGCAGGCGGTGGCCGACCTGCTGCGGTACCCCGACTCGTGGAACACGCTGCAGACCAGCCTGCTGATTGCGGCGACGCCCTACGCCAGCCGCGAGCTGCTGGGGCTGTTGCTTGAGCGGCTGGCCAAACTCGGTGAGGCGCAAAAAGGGCACGGCATCTGGGGGCTGATGCAGCGCCTGGACGCGCTGGGCTGGGCAATCATCGGACGCAACGACTCGAAGCTGCTGGCACGGCTGGGCGCGGTGCTGGCGCAGCAGGAGGCCGACCGGGTGCCGGCGAACGTGAACTGGCAGTGCGCGTGCCTGGTGCTGCGGCGCGGCATCACCTGGGCCAAGGCCCCGACGCCGGCCAACACGGCGGCGCTGACCCGGACGCTGGATCTGACGGACCGGTACGCCCGCGCGCCGATCGGCAACCGGGCGCGGCACTTGATGCAGGCCCGGCAGGCCGGCGCGCGGACCTGGTCCAACCCGGCCTTGAGCGACCGCCCGGAGGACCCGACGCTTGGGTTCGACGCGCGGCGCGGCTACACGGATGGGCCGCAGCTGGGGGTGCTGCGCCGCCGGCTGGGGCTGACGATGACGCAGGCCGCGGTGGGCTGGTCGAGCTCGACACAATCGCGCTTCGAGCACGGCGAGTCGGCGCTGGGTTTTGGCCGCGTGCTTGCGCTTTACCAGCGGCTGGAGCAGTCCAACCTGTTCTCCAACTGGGTGGAAGGCCCCTTGAATCGGCACGCCCGGCTGCAAAACGAGCTGCAGGAGGTGCGCGTCCACCCCAAGCGCTTCACGCCGGCCGACGCGGCGGTGATGATGCAGCGGATCGCCGAGCAAAACGCCGGCGCGCCGGCGTGGATGACGCTGATCGAGCAGGAGGGCGCGCGGCAGGTGTTCGCCAACGAGGGCATCCTGCCTGAGTCGGACGCCGACCCGGCGGTGGTGCGCGCGGTGATGAGCGGCACCGCGGCCGTCACCTTTTGGCCGGACAACGCGGCCAAGGCGATGAACGATTTTATCTACAACGCCGGGACCCTGGCGCAGATCGAGTCGACGTACCGGCGCACGGTGCTCAGCCCGCGCACGACCGGGGCCAACATGATGGCCTTCGACTGGTCCAACTTCGCCAAGTTCATCGGCGACAACCGCGACGCCGCCTTCGCGGCCCGGATGCAGCGTGACATGGCGGCGCGGCCACTGGTTGACCTGCTGCCCAACCCCGGCGCGAGCTACGCGGTGGCCGAGCTGATTCTGGCCTACACCGTGGCGCCCAGCCAGACTGTCATCGACGCGCTGGTCGCGCTGGTGGCCGACATGCGGTTTCTGGGCAACACCTTCCGCGCCGAATTCTACCCGGAGTGGCTCGAGTCGGTGGGGATTCCCCGCGCGGCGTTCAAGGGGTGAGCCGACAGAATCGCTAAAACAGGGATGCGCGGTGGCGCGTCCCTGTTTTTTTCGGCCTCATCGCTTGCACTTTGCGTCGAAATGCGGCACGCTTAAGGCGGTTACAATTAATCAGTGGGAGGTGACGCCGTGACCGTGATCACGGATTACCTGCACGACCTGCCGGCGGCGCAGCGCCCGCAGACCCAGGCCCTGTACGACCTGCTGCGGGGGCTTTTGCCCGAGGCGACGGAGACCTTCAGCTACGGCATGCCCGCGCTGCGCCAGCCCGGCGGCCCGGTGCTGGTGTACTTCAGCGCCTTCAAGCAGTGGGTCGGGTTCTACCCGACCAGCGCGCCGCTTGCGGCACTGACGGCAGACGAGCTCGCGGGTTTCGCCCACAGCAAGGGGGCGCTTAGGCTGCCGTACGACCGGCCGCTGCCACGTGAGCTGATCGCCAAGCTGGTCGCGCTGCGGCTGAGTGCAGTCCAATAAGGTTCGGGGGAACGTTCGCCGCGCGGCCGTCAGGCGTGCGGGGTGGGACAAGACGCACACACAAAGGAGAATTGCGATGAAATCTGCAAACATTATCTTGGTCGGCGACGGCGCGATCGGCTCCAGCTACGCCTTCAACTGCCTGACCACCGGCGTCGGCAAGAGCATCGGCATCATCGACGTCAACCACGAGCGCGTGCAGGGCGACGTCGAGGACCTCGCCGACGCGCTGCCGTACGTCGCCCAGAAAAACATCTACGCGGCCAGCTACGAGGACTGCCGCTACGCCGACATCGTGGTGATCACGGCCGGCGTCGCCCAGAAGCCCGGCGAGACGCGCCTGCAGCTTTTGCAAAAGAACGCCGCCATCATCAAGTCGGTGGTGGCCAACGTGATGAAGAACGGCTTCGACGGCATTTTCCTGGTTGCGTCCAACCCGGTCGACATCCTGACCGAGCTGACGCTGCGCCTGTCCGGCCTGCCGAAAAACCGCGTGCTGGGCTCCGGCACCGCGCTGGACTCCGCGCGCCTGCGCTCGGAGATCGGCCGCCGCTACAACGTCGACGTTCGCGCCGTCCACGGCTACATCATGGGCGAGCACGGCGACTCCGAGTTCCCGGTCTGGGACTTCACGACCATCGGCGGCCAGCCGATCTGCGACTTTGTGCCCAAGGCGCGGCAGGCGGCGGATTTTGCCGCCATCGGTGAGCGCGTCAAGACCGCGGCCTACTCGATTATCCAGAAAAAAGGCGCGACCTTCTACGGCATCGCGGCCAGCCTGACGCGCCTGACCCAGGCCGTCCTGAACGACGACCACGCGGCCTTTGCGATGTCCGTGCACCTGGACGGCGAGTACGGGCTGCACGACGTCTCGATCGGCGTGCCGGTGCTGCTCGGCGCCAACGGGCTGGACCGGATCCTTGAGCTCGACTTGAACCCGGAGGACCTCCAGCGGCTGCAGGACTCCGCCGCCATTTTGCAGGACAACCTGCAGCAGGTGCTGGATTGAGCCAGGTTCCGCGCGTCGATGCGGTCGACCGGCTGGCCGCCATCGACGCGGCGATCCAGGCCGACCCGCAAAACCGCGAGTTCACAAGCGAAGGCATTTGCCCGCTTTATCACATCACCCCGGACGCGACGATCCTGTTGATCAGCCAGGCGCCGAGCAACAAGGCCCAGCGTTCGATGGTGTTTTGGAACGACCCCAGCGGCGTGCGGCTGCGCGAGTGGATGGGGATCAGCGATGACGAGTTCTACCGCTCCGGCAAGGTCGCGGTGATGCCGCTGGACTTCTACTACCCGGGCAAGGGCGCGCACGGCGACCTGCCGCCGCGCAAGGGCTTTGCGGAAAAGTGGCACCCCAAGCTCCTGCCGCTGATGCCCAAGGTCCAGCTGACGCTTCTGGTCGGCGCCTACGCGCAAAAGGCCTACCTGGGCAAGCGCGCGGCCAAGAGCCTGACGGCCACGGTGGAGCAGTTCGCCGACTACGCGCCGTACTTCCCGCTGGTCCACCCGTCGCCTCTGAACTACGGCTGGCTGGCCAAGAATCCGTGGTTCGCAAGCTCTGTCGTCCCGGCACTTCAGGCCGAGGTGCGCGAGGCGCTGCGGTAGGGCACAGACCACGGCGGGCCGTGAGCTCCAGACCGTGAGCTCCGGGCCGGGGCTGGCGCGGACTGCGCGGCTGGTCTCCGCCCAAAACGGGCTCCGCAAGGCAACGCCTGTGCGTCCAGCTAAGGACGTCACTTGGGCCAAGGTGCGGCCCAAGTGCCATCCTTACGCTGGCCGACAGGCTAAGTGCGCCTTGTTCCACCCTCTATTGGGCTACGACCTAAAAGTTGAGCCAAGCGTCGCCTGCGGCTCCTCTGCTTGTCTCAACTTTTGCCGGGAATCGCCACGCGAATGCCCCGCCAAACCCGCGGGTCATTCGAGCGGCGATTCCTTTCGCGGTCCACGCCAGCCCCGGCCCTCCGCTCACTACATGGTGGAAGGACTCGAGCGAGTGAGGCGGAATCAGCCGCTCTCCGGCACGACGCTTGACGATTCACTCACTTTCGAACCACAACGAATAAGAAGGCAATCATGACAGAACAGACCAAAGACCGCATCGCGCAGGCGACCAAGGACCTCGTGGGCACCGTGCCGTTCGCGGACATCAACGTGACCAGCATCATGAAAAAGGCGGGGCTGCGCCGCCAGACGTTTTACGACTACTACCGCGACAAGTTCGACGTGCTCGGCCACATCTACCGCACCGAGATCGACGCGGCGGCCGCTTTTTGCGGGCACTACCAGTACTGGCCGCAGACGCTGCACACGATGCTCGATTACTTCGCGGCCAACCGCCGCTTCTACCGCATCGTGATCGCCATCGACGAGCAAAACGCGCCGGAGGACGTGATTCGCGCCCATCTGAGCGACATGATCAAGGCGATTCTGGGCGACCTCGGCCGCACGCGGCACGTCGCCATTGACCCCGGCTACTGTCGGTTTCTGCAGAGCATGCTGAGCACGGCCTTCGTGGTCGAGCTCAAAAACTGGCTGACGGCACCGACTCCGGTGCCGGTGGCTACGCTCGAGACCTACATCGGCACGTTTTTGGACGGCAGCTTCACCGGTTTCTTGAGCCAGACGGCAAGCCCCGTGGTGCAGCGCGCCGAGGCCTGACGCGCAAGGCGGCGCGCCCCGATTTCGGGGTGCGCCGCATTTTTGTTCCAGGGCGGAGCAAGGCGCACCTAGCTGGACGAGCCGACGTTGCCTTGCGGAGCCCGACGATAACCAGGGCGGAGCGAAGCCTGCCGTCCGCACAAAAAGGCCTTCCGACGAATCGGAAGGCGGTGAGCGGGTTACTTCTCTCGAATCAGGCGGACCAGCACCCAGAACACGCCGATGCTGGCGGCCAAGGCGAGAAAGGTGACGACGTTGAACACAAGGTCTCCCATTGCGGTGATCCTCCGTTGTGACGGTGCGACACGGGCCGCGTAGCCAGCAGGCGCGGCGGGCCCCCACAAGGTTAACTCTAAAACGTAAGCGCTTACCCGTTCAATTTTGCGGTCCGCGTTTTGACAAACAAAAAGCCCTCCGGCAGTTGTCGGAAGGCGGTTGCCTGGCGGGCTAGTTAGACCCTCGAAGCTATTGATTCACTTTACTCTCACAGCTTAACATGTGTCCGGACTCCTGACAAGCCAGCCGAATTAGTGCATGTTAAACTGGTACTGGTAACAGGTTGTGGCCAGTTACCACACCCGATACTGTTGCCGATTGGGGTGAAGCTATTGATTTACTTTACTTTCTCAGTCAACGTTTCCCCCGCAGAGCTCGGCGGCTTCATAACGGCGGTTATCGGCGGCGTTATCGCCTGGCGCAAGCGGAAGCGACGTTGATCACGGGCGGTCCCGTCATGCGCCGCGGCGGGGCCGCTTTCCTGCGCCGGACACGTCGCGCCATCTGTCCGTTTACTTACTAATTCATAGTGATAACCTGTACTTGTAAGTTAAGGAAGGGAAGCCATCACATGACTAAGGTATTGATTCTAGGCGCCAACGGGCAGATTGCCAAGCTGGCGGAGGCTCAGCTGCTCAAGGACACGGACGCGACGCTCACGCTTTTCCTGCGCAAGGCCAAGCGGCTGCACGTTCAGGACGCGGCGCGTGAAAACGTCGTGGAGGGCGATGCGACGGACGCCGCCGCCATCGCGGCCGCGGCCAAGGGCGCGGACATCGTGTACGCCAACCTCGGCAACCGCGGCATCGAGGCGCAGGCCAAGGCCGTCGTCGCCGGGCTCAACCAGGCCGGCGTCAAGCGCCTGATCTGGATCTCGACGCTTGGCATTTACGACGAGGTGCCCGGCGCGTACGGCAAGTGGAACCACCAGATGCTCGACGGCGGCTACCTCGAGACCTACGCCGCGGCGGCTAAGGTGATCGAGGCCAGCGACCTGGACTACACCATCATTCGCCCGGCCTGGCTGTCCAACAAGGACCTCGTGTCCTACGAGCTGACGGAAAAAGGCGAGGCGTTCAAGGGCACCGAGGTCTCCCGCAAGAGCATCGCGGACCTGATCGTCAAGCTGATTCAGGACCCGACGCAGCACGTCCGCGCGTCGCTCGGCGTCAACCAGCCGAACACGGACGGGGCCAAGCCATCGTTTTACTAGGCCAAGTGTGACTGGTGACGCAAAAAGTCACAGACACGGCGCCTCCGGTGTGTTAGGCTAGTTGAGACAGATGGGCGCGCACCAACCAGACGGGGTGTAAGCTGTCAGAAGGAACTACCGATTACCATTGCCTGTACTGATGCCGTGGGGGCGGCCCAGCGCAGGTTTCCTGGCGCCCACTCTTGGCGACCGCTTCAGCGAGCGGTCGCTTTTTTTGTTGCCCAGGGCGGAGCAAGGCGCACTTAGGCCACCGACCAGCGTAAGACCCGCGCTTGGGCCGCACTTTGGCCCGAGCACGGATCTTAGCTGGACGAGTGGCCGTTGCGCTTCGTAGCCCGACGAACCAGGGCGGAGCAAGGCGCACTTAGGCCACCGACCAGCGTAAGACCCGCGCTTGGGCCGCACTTTGGCCCGAGCACGGATCTTAGCTGGACGAGTGGCCGTTGCCTTGCGCAGCCCGACGAACCAGGGCGGAGAAGCGCGGGCTTAGCGGGACGGATAGCCTAGGGTGCAGCTACACCCCGCCCAACGCAAAGACGGTGGCCGCCCCCAATTGGGAGTCGGTCACCGTCTTTGCTTGGTTAGTCCTCGCCCCAGAAAGCCTTGGCCAGCCGCTGGCCCTGGTCGATCTTGGCCCACTGCTGGGCCGCCGTCAGCTCGTTGCCGCCGTCGCAGCTGGCGAAGCCGCACTGGTGGGAGAGGTAGAGGTGGTCCTTGGGCAGGATCGCCGCGGCCTGGTTGAGCAGGCGCAGCGCGCGGGCCTCATCATCGAGCGCGCTGGTCTTGGAGCTCAGCACGCCGAGCACGAGCTCGACGTTCGGCCGGTTTTGCAGCGCGGTCAGGGCCGTGATGTCGCCGGCGCGGTCGTCGTCCCACTCGAGGAAAAAGCGGTCGTAGTGCTGGTCGCCGAGGAACTTCGCGGCGATGGTGGCGTAGGAGCCGCCGGCCGCGTGGCGGGAGGCGTAGTTGCCGCGGCAGTTGTGCGTCCACACCTTGAGGCCAAGCGCGTGGCCGAAGTCGCACACGGCGTTGTTGATGGCGACGAACTCGTCTGCCAGGGCGGCGATGTCACCGCTGTTGGCGGCGTAGAAGCCGGACGGGTTGTCGCTTGAGAACAGTTCCCACAGGCAGTCGTCGAACTGGACGATTTCACCGCCCGCGGCCTTGTACTCGGTCAAAAATTCCTGGTAGGCGTGGATCAGGCCGGCCTTCAGGTCTTCTTTGGTCTTGTAGACCTGGTCGTCACCGTACAGGTGGTCGAAAAAGGTCAGCTCGGTGTAGGCGTGGGCGGCGCCCCACACCGTGGTTTTGACGGCCGCGTCGCCGGCCTGGGCCTTGAGCTGCTTGAAGATGTCGATGAAGTGGTGGTGCTTGCCGGACAGCGGTGCGGTGATGGCCAAGCCGATGTCCTTTCTGGTCTCGAAGTCGCCGCCGTCGTGGTCCTCGAAGCGGTAGCCGTGGTCGGCAATCAGCCGCTTGATGCCGGTAAAGCCCCAGAGAAAGTCCAGGTGCCACATGGACTTGGAGTACTCGCCGTCGGTCAAAACGTCGATGCCGTGCGTCTTTTGCTGGGCGACGACGTCCTGAATCGCCGCGGCCTCGGTGGCCTGGTAGCCGGGAAAATCGGTGTAAAACGGGTAGGTGATGTCGTCTCTGTGCTCGATCTGGTCCTTGTAGGCGAGCAGGTCGGCCGGCCGCAGCAGCGAGCCGACGAGCTGGAAGCGTGATTGTGTCATGGTGAGTCCTCCGTGGTTTTATGATTGTGTTAATACTAGCAGAGCTGCCATTAATTAGGTAATATCGGAATCGTTCATGCTATAATAGGCAGCAACTATAACCACGGACGGCGGGCCCGCTGTGGCCGATCGAGGCCAGGACTTGTTCGAGGCGCCGCCGCACGGGTCAGGAGGACGCCATGCGCATTCAACAGCTCGAGTACCTGGAGGCCATTGCGGCCACCGGGTCGATCAATGAGGCCGCCAAGCGGCTGTTCATCTCCCAGCCCTCGCTGTCGCAGGCGATGAAGGAGCTGGAAAAGGAGTACCAGATCCAGCTCTTTTACCGCTCGCGCGTCGGCATCACGCTGACGGACGCGGGGCGGGAGTTTCTCAACTACGCGCGCGGGGTGCTCGACCAGGTCGACCTGCTTGACGGCCATTTTCGCCGCGGCACCGGGCGCAAGCAGCACTTCGCCGTCTCAGCGCAGCACTACGCCTTCGTGGTCAACGCCTTCGTCGAGCTGGTCAAGGAGGTCGGCCAAGACGCGTACGACTTCACGCTGCGCGAGACGCAGACCCGCGCCGTGCTCGACGACATCCAGACCGGCCAGGCGGAGCTCGGCGTCATCTACCTCAACGGCTTCAACACGCCGGTGATGCGCCGCCTGATTGAAGAAAAGGACCTGGTGTTCACGCCGCTGTTCACCGCCCAGCCGCACGTTTTCGTCGGCCGCGACAACCCGCTGACGGCCAAAACCCGGCTGACTCTGGCCGACCTCGAGCCGTACCCGTACCTGTCGTACGAGCAGGGCGACGCGAGCTCCTTTTACTTCGCCGAGGAGATCCAGAGCACGCTGGCGCACGCCAAGCACGTGCGCGTGTCCGACCGCGCGACCATTTTCAACCTGATGGTCGGGCTCAACGGCTACACCATCAGCTCGGGCATCATCTCAAGCGACCTGAACGACGAGAAAATCGTCGCGATTCCGCTGGCCGTCGACGACCCGATCACGCTCGGCACCCTGCGCCGCAAGCAGCTCGCGCTGTCGCCGACCGCGGCCCGCTACCTGGCGCTGCTCAAGCGCTACATCCGCCACTACGGGTTCGCCGTGGCGGACTGACGGCGGGCGCGGTAAGTTCTGGAGCTTTGGCTTGCAGTCGGCGGCCGCTCTGGCTGATAATGGATGCAATCACCTGTGACCGCGCCGAAAGGAGGCCCGCCCATGAAAATTCTGATGATTGTCGTCGCGGCGCTGCTACTGGCCGCGGCCGTCGCGGCGGGGATTGCGCGCTGGAACCGCAGACGCACCGCGAATCCTGATGCCTGGCTGCATCAGCCGCTGATTGCCCACGCCGGGGGCGGCATCGACGGGCACCCGTACACCAACAGCGCGGAAGCCTTTGCGGCCAGCTACGCCGCGGGGTGCCGGCTGTTCGAGTTCGACGTGTCGCCCACGTCAGACGGCCGGCTGGTGGCGCGCCACGGCTGGGACGAGTCGCTCGGCCAAAAGCTGCCGGATGGCGACTGGCCGCCGGCGGGGGAGCCACTGCCTTACGCCGCCTTCATGGCCGCGCCTTACGAGGGCCAGTACCAGCCGCTCGACCTGGCCGGCGTGCTGGCGCTGATGCGCCGCCACCGCGATATCCAGGTGATCCTCGACGGCAAGGTGACCGCGCCCGAGGACACGGTGGCGCTGTACGACCTGCTTGAGCCGCAGCTGCAGCGCGCGCCGAAACACGTCAGGCGGCGGCTGATCGCCCAGATGTTTTACCAAGACGACCTGGCCGTGCTGCGCGCGCACGGCTTCGATCAGATCCTCTACGTGGTCGGCCGCGAGCCGTACACGGCCGAGTCGCTTTCGGACTACTGCGCCGACAACGGCATCCCGGCCGTCAGCCTGTCGATCTACCGCACCAAGGCGCCGGTGGTGGCGGCGCTGGTCGCCCGCGGCATCACCGCGTTCACGTACACCGTCGACGATCCGGAAGACCTCGCGCGCTACCAGGCGCTGGGCGTGCGGGGCGTTTTTACCAACTTTCTGATCGACGACAACCAGGGCGAAGCCAAGCGTACTTAGGCGGCCGGGTAGCGTAGGGCAAGCGGTTGGGCCGTACTTTGGCCCGAACGCTTGCCCTAGCTAGACGGGGCGCCGTTGCTTGGCGTAGCCCGACGATAACCAGGGCGAAGCCAAGCGCACTTAGGCAACCGGTCCACCAGAAAACACCTCACCTCTGCGATAATTGCCATCGCAGAGGTGAGGTGTTTTTGACCGCGGGTGCTCACGCGGGTGCTCACGCGTGCGCGTGCCGCGCCGCCTGTTCCACGCGCCACCGGTGGATCAGCGGGCGGTGGTGCCACAGTACCGGCACCAGCAGCAAAAGCGCGA
Organism: Lacticaseibacillus kribbianus; assembly: GCF_020180945.1. Lineage (GTDB taxonomy): Bacteria > Bacillota > Bacilli > Lactobacillales > Lactobacillaceae > Lacticaseibacillus > Lacticaseibacillus kribbianus. The sequence continues at coordinate 52,309 of NZ_JAIPUL010000002.1, forward strand.
GGAAGCCGCAGGACGGAAAGCCCCAGAGGCCGCCGGCGACGTCCATCACGCCGCCGACGTAGAGGCTGCCGATTGGGGTGGTGCCCTGGTTGAGCAGCACGTACACGCTCATGATGCGCCCGCGCAGCTGGTGCGGGATGTCGTACTGGAAGCTCGCGTTGCTCTGGTTGAGGAACGCCATGTTGCAAAAGCCGATGGCGATCATCACGACGACGGCCAGCGCGAACTGGTGGACGACGATCATCGCCGCCTGCAGCGCCGCGGTGGTCAGGGCGACCGCCACGTACAGGTTGCGCTGCAGCCCGTAGCGCGACAGGTAGCTGAGCAGGATCGCGGCGGCCAGGCTGCCGATGCCGGTCGCCGACAGCAGGTTGGCGTAGGTCTGGGCCCCGGCGTGCAGGACCTCCTTGGCAAAAATGGGGATGATCACGTTGTTGTTATAGTTGAGGGTGCAGACCACAAGCATCATTTCGGCGGACAGCCGCACCTCCGCGTGGGTCCACACGTAGCGCAGCCCGTCGAGCACATCGCGCCAGATGCGCTGCTTGGATGGCGTCGCGACCACGTGCGTCTGGTGGATCAGAAACAGCCCGAGCAGCACAGCGAGGTAGGAGATCGCGTCGACCAGGAAGCAGAAGCCGACGGAGAACTGCACCATCAGCACCCCGGCAATCGACGGGCCGGCGATTTTGGCCAGGTTAAAAACGGTCGAGTTCAGCGAGATGCCGTTCATCAAATCTTTTTGACCGACCAGCTCGACCACGAAGGACTGGCGCGTCGGGGTGTCGAAGCTCTGCAGGACGCCGTAGCCGATGGCAATCAGGAGCACCTGCCAGTACGCGACGACCTTCAGGTAGACGATGGCGGTCATGATCACGCCGAGCAGCAGGAAGCCGGTCTGCGTGATCATCAGGATGCGCCGCTTGGGGAAGCGGTCGATCAAAGAGCCGGCGATCAGGGTCAGCCCGAGGATCGGCACGAACTGGCAGGCCGAAAGAATCCCGACCAGAAGCGCCGAGCCGGTCATCTGGTACACCAGCCAGGTCTGGGCGGTGCGCTGAATCCACGTGCCCATCACCGACAGTAGCTGGCCGAGCCAGAAGTAGCGGAAGTTGGGGACGCGCAGGGAGGAGAAGGTGCTGCGAAGGACGTTCAAACCGGGTCATCTCTTTTGCTGAAATATAACCAGTTTTGCCCTCGACTGGCAGAATGTCAAGCCAGCCCGGCGAATGCTGGCGGTTCGCGGTCGTGTGGCCTCCCCATTGTACCCGGGTGACCCGCCGCGGCGCACGTCAGACGGCCTGTGGTTAGCACTCTTAACTATAAAGTGCTAAAAAATTGCGTCACACCCCGAGTTCTGCGTTATAATAAGGGTGTTCGTAAATATAGTAGAAAACAACGGAGGTAGGAATCATGGCAGAAGATGTTGAGAAGACTTTGGTGCTTGATGAGCCGATGAACGTGGTGTTCGACTGGAGTGACAGTGAGATCCCGGTTCGCGATGCGTTGTGGGATTACTACATGGAACACAACGCCAAGGACACGGTGAAGACCGAAGAGACGATGAAGCCGGTGCTCGACATGAGCGACGACGAAGTCAAGGCCTTGGCGGAGAAGCTGCTGAAGTAACCAAGAAGCCAGAGCGGAGCGCGGCGCACTTAGCCGGACGATTAGCCTAGCCGTGGCGTTTGGGCCGTACTTTGGCCCAGACGACTCGGCGTAGCTAATCGCTCCGGCGTTGTCGCGCGGAGCTCGACAAAGCCAGAGCGGAGAAGCGCGCACTTAGCGGGTCGGACTGCCTAGCGCTAGCGCTTGAAGCGTACTTTGCTTCGAGTGCTAGTGCGTAGCAGGCCGCACCCGCGTTGCGCTTCGGAGCTCGACGAAACCAGAGCGGAGAAGCGCGCACTTAGGCGACGGCTCGTAGCTCGACGTAACCAGCGCGGCGCCCCCGGCAGGACGGCCGGGGGCGGCCAGTTAACTTTACATCACAGATTTTACAGGCTCGGCCAATGCGGTCGGGCTTTTTTTGCGCGCCGGCAGCCGATCGGGGCCACGCCAAAAACGGCCGGGCAAGGCCGCAGCCTCTGCCCGGCCGTCTGCCGAGGGTCTACTTGAGCGGCTCCACCGCCGTCACGCGGCCGTCCGTGACGCGAATCAGCGCGTCGTACTCGGGCAAAAGCGTCTCGTCAAGGTGGTGGAGGATGGAGATGACCATGAACGGCTGGCGAAGCACGTAGGCCTCCAGGCGCCGGCCGAGGTCGTGGTCGAGCGCCGAGTTGAACTCGTCGAGCAGCAGCACGTCGGGCCGGGCCAAGAGCGCGCGGCCCAGGGCGATGCGCTGCTTTTCCCCGCCGGAAAGGGCCGAGTCGCTCAGCGGCGCGTCGAGGCCAAGCCGCGCCACCAGCGGCTGCAGCTCAAGCAGCGAAAGCGTGGCGTCGAGCCGCTCGGCGTCCACCGGCTGGCCCATGAAAAGGTTGTCGGCGAGGCCGACGTTGAAGACGGCCGGGGTCTGCGTGACCAGCTTGATGCGGGAGAACGCCCGGGAGTCGGCGCCGTTGATCAAAAGCGCGCCGCTTGCGGTGCCGCCGCCGCTGCCGGCGATGGCGCGCAGCAGCGTCGACTTGCCCGCGCCGCTCGGGCCGACGACCAGGTACTTGCGCCCGGCTTCAAAGTCCAGCGTGACGCCGGTCAACAGCGGCTTGTCGGCGCTGGCCAGCGAGAAGTCTTTTAGTCGGATGTCTGCCACCGGGTCGTCCGCAGGCACTTCGGACGGGGCCGCCTGGTACTGCGTGGTCAGCCGCGTGGCGATCGGCGTGATCTCGCGGCGCGTGTACAGCAGCCACGACAGCACCTCCATCGGCGCGCCGAGGTTGGCCGCAATCTGGATCGCCGCCAGCATACCGCCGACGGACAGCTGCCCGCGGGTGATCAAAAACGCCCCGAGGCCGATGATCGCGAACGTTTTGGCCACCTGCAGGAAGGCGTTGACCGCGTAGGTGAGGGTGATGTAGCCGTTGGCGCGGCCCTCCGTTTTCACGATCGCGCGGTTGTCGGCTTCCAGCCGGCGCAGGAAGTAGCGCCCGGCGCCGAAGCTCGCCAGCGTCTCGATGCCCGCGGTGAACGAGGTGACGCGGCGGTTGAGTTGGTCCTGCGCGGCGGCCTTCTCGGCGCGGTTGGCCTGGCTGGGCTTTTCCAGCACCTTGGGGAAGAGCACGATCAAAACGGACACGGCGAGGATCACGGCCGACAGCAGCAGGTTGATCGACAACAGCCCGGCGGCGGAGGCCGCGATCAGGATCATGCAGTTGACGATGTCGACCTCACCCTTGACGTAGGAATCGGCGACCTCGTGGCTGTTGACGTTGAGGTCGGTGGTGGCCGCGGCGACCGCGCCGTCCGAATAGCGCGCCGCGCCCATCAGCCAGCGCAGGATTCGCTGGCGAAACGCGTTTTGGCTGCGGCGCACGAGGTCCTGGCCCAGGAAGGTGCCGAGCGTCGAGAAGACGATCTCGGCCCCCGAGGCGGCGAGGAAAAGCCAGAGCGCGGGGCCCAGCAGCTGGCTGTGGTCGGCCAGCACGCGGTTGATGAACGTGCCGCTGGTCAGCGGCACCAGCACGGTGAGCAGGCCCCAGCCGATCATCGCAATTAGGGTGATCAAATACCAGGGGCGGACGTGGCGCGGGATAACTTTCATGGCTTCCTCCTTCGGGTTGGCGACGTCTTCATTTTACTGCAATCATACTCTAATCTGGGTTAACCATACTACCCCTCCGAAAAATTTCAGGCGCGCGTGGTACAATGGGGCGAACGCGACAGGAGGCAAACCCATGATTCAACCGATTAACCGCGACACCCTTTTTCTTCAGCGCAAGGCGCGCCTGGCGACCCCGGCCGACCGCGCCGTCATCCAGAACCTCAAAGACACGCTGGCCGCGCACCGCGCCGGCTGCGTGGGCATGGCCGCCAACATGATCGGCGCCGACTGCCGGATGATCATCGCGGCGGTCGGCCCCGGCGCGCTGGTGCTGGTCAACCCGCGCATTACCGCCAAGGTCCGCCCGTACCAGACGCAGGAGGGCTGCCTGTCTCTGACCGGCGAGCGGCCGGCAACGCGCTTCGAGTCAATCACCGTCGCCTACCTAGACGAGCAGTTTCGGCCGCACACCCAGGACTTCAGCGGCTTTCTCGCGCAGGTGATCCAGCACGAGGTGGCGCACTGCGACGGGGTGCTGATTTGATCGCCGCCCCGCGCGTGGTCGAAGACGGGCTGGAAGCGCGCCGCTGGGCCGACCTGGTGAACGCGGAGGACCACCTGCTGCGCGACGTGAAAATGGTCCCGGAAGTGGTACCCAATGGTTCCCTTACCCACGCGACGCTGGAGAACAGCGTCGCCGACCACCTCGGTCTGGCCGGCGTCGACCTGCCGCGCCTGGAGGCCACCGACGCGATCCTGCGCGGCTGCGACCTCGCCAACGCCGACTTGAGTTCGGCCAGCCTGCTGCGGGCGCAGTTTTCCGGCTGCCGGCTGACCGGCACGGTGCTGGCCGGCGGCTACCTGGCCGACGTCACCTTCACCGACTGCCAGCTGGAGATGGTGAACCTGGCGGACACGACGCTGAAAAACGTCCGCTTCGAGCGCTGCCGCCTGGTGGCCAGCGACTGGAGCGAGGCCAAGCTCAAGGCCGTCACCTTGGCGGACTGCGACCTCGACCGCGCGGCCTTCCCCGGCGTGCGCCTGCGCGGCCTGGACCTGCGCGACTGCCGCTTCAAGACGCTTGAGGTCGAGCCGACCCAGCTGCGCGGCGTGATCGTCACGCCGCAGCAGGCGGCGAGCCTCGCAGTGCGGGTGCTGGGGCTGGACGTGCGGGCTTGAGGCGGCGCCGCCGCACGCAAAGGGCCGGCCGATTCATTCCACCCACGGTGTGAACGAATCGGCCGGCCCTTTTTTGGCGCGAGCTTGTTAAATGAAGTGCAGCACAATGAAGAACAGCGGCGGCACCGCCAGCGCCGGCAGGAGGTTCAGGGTCTTGACGTCGGCGAGGTGCAGCAGGTTGACGCCGGACGCGAAGATCAGGATGCCGCCGACCACCGACAGCTCGGTGAGCAGCGCCGTGGAGATTGCGTTGGCCACCAGGAGCGTCAGCACGTAGATGGCGCCCTGCCAGAGGAACAGCACGGGGGCCGCGAGCGCGATGCCGAAGCCGAACGTCGACGCCAGCACCACCGCGGTGATCAGGTCCAGCGTCCCGTTGGTGAACAGGAAGGTGTAGTCGCGGTTCAGCGCGGCCTGCATCGGCCCGACGATCGACAGCGTGCCGATGCAAAACAGCAGGATGGCGGTGGACAGCCCCTGCGCCAGCGCCGACTGGCCGCCGGCGCGCGCCATCAGGTTATTGAAGCGGGTGTCCAGGTCGAGCGCCTGGCCAATCATGGCGCCGATTGCCATGCTGGCGAGAAACAGCACCGGGTACTTGCTCTTGGGCATCGCCTGCACGGTGGTGTTGGCGCCCAAAAGCAGCACCGCCAGCCCAATCGCCTGCATCAGGCTGGCCTGGAACTTGTCCCCGAGGCCCTTTTTGAACAGGGCCCCCAGGGCGCTGCCCACAAGAATCATTCCGGTGTTAAAAATCGTTCCCCACATGTTGTCGTCGTCCTCCCGGTTTGCGTTAACGCTTAGTATACACTTGTGCGCGGGAAAATTTTAACGGCGGCGAAACCTTTTGCACTGTCGGCGGGTCTAATGGGTGTACCGAAAAAGGGGTGAGTAAAGTGGATGAGGTGAGGTTGGTTCAGAAAGCGCAGCGGGGCTCGGCCGCCGCGATGACGCGGCTGTTGCGGCGTCACTACCGGCAGCTGTACACCGTGGCCTGGGCATACGTGCGCAATGAGCAAGACGCGCTGGATGTGATTCAGGAGGCAAGCTATCGTGCCGTGGTGCGGGTGGCACAGCTGCAGGACCCCGCGCTTTTTGGCACATGGCTGACGCGCATCGTGATTAACGAGGCGACGCGACTTTTGGCGGAGCGCAAGCGGCGTGAAGCCGCGCCGTTGACCGAAACGGTTCCGGCGGCCATCGCGACGGATGCGGCGCAGCACCTGGCGGTCACCGAAGCGCTCGGGAGTATCGACGAACGCTACGCCACTGTGCTGCGGCTGCATTATCTGGGTGGCTGGTCGGTGCACGACGTCGCCGGTCAGCTCGCCGTCAGCGAGAACACGGTCAAGACGCGGCTGGCGCGCGGGCGCGCGGCGCTGCGCGAAGCATTGGGGAGGGATTAAACATGAGACAAAACGAGGGCAGGGTGCCGCGCGCAGCGGTGATGAAGGCAATCGACGCGGGGGTGTCCAAGGCGGCCCCGCGCCAGGCGCGGCGGGTGCGGGTGACCCGCGGGCTGGCAATTGCTGCGGCCGCGCTGCTGGTGGTCGGCGGCGCAACTACGGTGGCGGCGGGCATTAACCGTCTGAACGACACGAACGGGCAGACGCTGCCGAATTCTGGCAATTATTGGCAAGGCACCGGGTTCAGCCCGAGCCAGGCCGGCAACCGGCAGGCCAAGGCGTGGACGATGAAGCCGGGCATCACCTACCTGTCGGGGCCGACGAAGGCGGTCAACACCCAGCAGGTGGCACCAGGGCTCTATGACGTCACCGCGACCAAGGGAGACATCGACTACATGGGGACACTGATTCCGGAAGGCGCGACTTATCCGGGCATTTGGTACTTTGCGGACAACGCGCAATACGGCCTGGCTCCGGGGACCGAGGCCAGGTTGACGCCGGCCAAGTTCGCCAAGATGCCCGTGCACGGGAAGACTTACACGACCACCAGTCCGTTCGGGGCCTACAATGTCGGCACTCAGATTCCGGCCGGCTACTACCGGCTGCACATCGAGACAACGCGACCGAAGTACCACGTGCTAGTGAACCACGACGTTCAGTCTGATTCGGGCAACGACAATGTCGGCATCACGGTCGAACTGTTCGACACCGACAAGCAGGACAAGGCAATTCAGCTCGCGGCCAACAACCCGCTGATGATTTTCGAAACGGGCAGCAAGACGCAAAAAGTTGCCTCGCCAGCCGGCAGTATCACGCTTCAGCTGACCAAGATCTCCCTGGCGGAAGCGAAGCGCCTAGGATTTGATGCGACGCACTAGCCGGTCCGGCGTGCGAGCATAAAAGTTGACGAGAAATTTTACCGCGGGTACGATGGACTCAGATGAGCATCGGAGTCGTGGGGCGGCAAACGCGTTGCCGGCAACACCCGCGGCTCAGGCGAACGATCCGGCGGCAAGCGCCACCAGTAGCCAACTCAGACCAGGCCCCAACCAGGCCATCTTATGCATAGGGTAGTGGAACCCGCCCAGCACCACAGCGGGAAGATGAACAGGGTTATGGATCACCATCCGCGCGTCGCACCACTGGGAGGGCCTACTCATTTGAGGTAGCCGCGGCCCAACCCAGACGCGCGGCGCACGCACCGGCTGCACAGATACCAGCATTGCCCCGGGTGGTTCCGGGAGGTCCTGCAGCAACAGGCCGTGCAAAGCACCACGCGCAGAGTCAACTGAAGCTAATTCAATCGCGCCGAATCCGGTTTGGGGGCACTCCCGGGCCGGGTTTGGCGCGTCTTTTTGTGTCTGGGACTTCGCGTGCGGCTTGATGCTTTGCCTTGCAAGGTAGCAACCGGTGGGGATACGGTGGATCTGCTGCTCGCTGGTCGTCGGGCTCCGCGGGGCAACGCGGGCTCGCATAGCCAGCACCGGTACTTGGGCCAAGAGCGCCCCAAGCACCAGCGCTACGCTATGCGGCCCGTTAAGTGCGCCCCGCTTCGCCCTGGGTATCGTCGGGCTCCGAAGCGCAACGCCGGTTCGTCTAGCTAAGGCCGGACACTGGGCCAAAGAGCGGCCCAATGCCCAGCCTTACGCTAGCCGACCGGCTAAGCCCGCGCTTCTCCGCCCTGGTCGTCGGGCTCCGCAAGGCAACGCCGGAACGCACAGCTAAGGCCGGGCATCGCGCCAAAGAGCGGCCCGACGCCCAACCTTACGCTGTGCGTCCGGCTAAGCCCGCCTTGCTCCGCCCTGGTTATCGTCGGGCTCCGCGGGGCAACGCGGGAGCGGCTTGCTACGCTAGGGTACTCGGGCCAAAGAGCGGCCCAAGCACCCTAGATAGGCAATCCGTCCCGCTAAATGCGCCCCGCTCCGCCCTGGGTACAAAAAAAGTCCAGCACCGTCTGCTGGACTTTCGGGTCAACTCATTCCAGGCCTTCCTGGGCGCTGACGACCAAGACCAATGCGAGATTGGTTAGGGGGGTGGTCGACAGTGGGATGTTATGCAATGACGAGGTCATTTTAACCCATAATGGGGCACAAGTAAAGGGTTCCTGAGCAACTTCAAAGTTGTTCCTACCAATGCCGGCGGTGCCCACAAACCTGCGCCGTCGCGGCTAGACCACTGCGAAACCACTTTCCCGGTCACTTCGCACGGCAGAGAAAATGCGGCGGCCGCCTGCAGTGAGGCGGTCGCCGCGTTGGGCGTTACTTGATCTGCTCCAGCGCCTTGGCCGGAATGTCCTTCACGTCGACGTAGGAAGGGCCCTTGATCACGCGCTTGTCGGAGATCTCGGCCTTGAGGTACTTGCCCACGACGTAAGGCTGTGGGTTCTTGCTGGACAGCTCGAAGTCGACGGTCTTGGTCGTGCCGTCCTTCAGCGCCCAGGTGAACGAGTAATCGTAGGAGTAGTAGCCGCTGATGGTTTTGCCGGAGGAGTCCGTGGTCTGGTGGCGCTTAGGCGTGGTGGTCACCTTGGTGTAGCCGGTGGCGCCGGCGTAGGTGCTGGCGTAGTACTTGTAGCCGAACCAGCCGCCGGCCAAGACGATCACAAGTCCGATGATGGCCAAAACTTTTTTCATAAACAATTCGCTCCTGTCTGTGTTTGTCTGCATTCATCTTACCAGAATTGGCGCGCGCGTCACTAGCAAACGGGTGACAGTCGCCTTCCACTTTTGTCACCTTGGTGTAAAATGGCCAAGATGCAAGGAGGCATGATGGTGGCAAAAAACGCGCGCGACGGACGGCCGTCGGCATTCGCGGCCCTGGCGGCGACGTCTCTGGGCACCGGCTTCGCCACGTACGGCGTGTCGGCGATTCTGATTCTGTACCTCTACGCGGCGCCGACCGCGGGGCTTGGGTTCGACCGGGTCACGGCGACGCAGATCCTCGCGGTGTTTGCGACGGTGGGGTTCATCACCGGCACCGCCGGAAGCTTCGCGGCCGACCGGCTGGTGGGGATGCGCAAGCTGCTTTTGGTCGGCAACCTGATCAAGGCGGCTGGCGTGGCGCTTTTGGCGGTGCCCGGCGGCGGGGTCGCGGCGCTGTGGGGCAGCCTGGCGCTTCAGGTCGTCGGCTCCGGGGTCTGCGGCCAAAGCCTCAACGCGCTGGCCGGCGCCCTGTACGACCGCGACAGCCCTCGGCGCGCCGCGGCCTTTTCGCTGCTGTACATCACCGCCAACATCGGCGCGGCGGCCCCGCTGCTCACCGGCACGGTCGCGCTGCACTTCGGCTACCACGCCGGCTTCGCCGTCGCGGCCGCGGCGCTTTTGCTCAGCCTGGTGCCGTACTGGTGGGGGCAGCGCCGGTGGTTCGGCGACATCGGGCTGGCGCCGGTCGACCCGCTGCCGCCCAGCGCCCGGCGTCGCCTGCTCGGCGGGGCCGCAACCGTGCTGGTCGCCCTCGGCCTGGCCGGGACCGTCGCCGGGATGAACCACTGGGTGAGCGTGGCCGGCCTGACGACGGTGATCGGCTGGGCCAGCCTGGCGCTGCCAATCGTCTACGCGGTGGTGATGGTGCGCTCGGCCAAAACCAGCGCGGCAGAGGCCCGGCGGGTGCGGTACTTCGTCGTGTTCATGATCGGCAACGCCATCAGCATCGCCGTCTACGGGCAGGCGACCGGGATTTTGGCGCTGTACGCGGCGGATTCGGTGCGGCTGACCTACTTTGGGCTGCACCTGACGCCTGCGGGCTTCCAGACCGTGCCCGCGGTGTTTGCCATCCTGTTCGGCGCCGTCGCCAGCGTCGCCTGGACGCGGCTGGGCCGCCGGCAGCCGAGCGACACCGTGAAGTTCGGACTCGGGATGGTGCTGTGGGGCCTTGGACCGCTGTTCATGGCGGTGCCGCTGGCCATTTTTCCCGCCGGGGTGCGGGTGTCGCCGCTGTGGCTGGTCGGCTTCTACGCGCTGATCACGCTGGGCGAGGCGCTGACCTCGCCGATCGGCACGGCGCTTGCGACGCGCATCGCGCCGTTGGCCTTCACCACGCAGCTGGTGACGGTCTACTCGCTGTCGCAGGCCGGCGGCAACGGGCTGGCCGCGCTGTTGGTCACACTGTACCGGCGGGGCCACGAGGCGACCTACTTTCTGGTGCTCGGCCTGGTCACCGTGGCGTTCGGGCTGGGGATGCTGGCCTGGCGCCGGAAGCTCTCGGCCGGGGTGACCAGCGGGCTGCGGCGGTAGCGGGGCGGCCGCAATTGGGTTGCGCGGCGACGGCGCACGCGGCGGGGTGGCGCGGCAACCGTGGCATTGCGAGTCGACCCGGCGCCGCAAATTGTCGCCAAGAATTTCTCATCTCGGCAGCGCTTGCGTTTTAATGAATCACATGGTAATCTAATGGAAATACAAGAAGGAGGGGCCGGGATGAATTTGATCAGTCGGCGTCTGTTCACACAGACGAATTAGGTTCGCGAGACTTAAATAGCACACGTTCGTACGTCCGAGCCGCCGCTGCGGCACCCGGGCGCCTAGTTTTCGTGCGCGCCGATGAGATCAGTTCATTCTTGCCCCCGACGGTGGAGTCCGCGGTGCGGGCTCCTTTTTGATGGCCGCAGTTTGCCTGGCCGCATCCGCTGATCTCCGGGCGCACCCTGGAGGAAAAATGTTCAAACACTTACTGACGCGAAAGGGCGAGTTTTCGCGCGTCATCGTTTTGCAGGCCGTCAACAACGCCTTTCTGGTCTGCTGGTCGTTCCTGTTTCAGCTGATCGTCGACACGGCGATGGGCAAGACCCAGTGGCGGTTCGTGCCGCTGACCCTGTTCATCATGGGCTACGTTTTGGTGATGGACATTGTGTTCACCGCCGACCACTACCAGACCAACCTGCTGAAGTTCCGCACCACCGCCAGCCTGCGCGAGGCGGTGGTCGCCCAGACCGCGCGGCTGTCCCCGGCGGCGTTCGGCGAGCTCGGCGTCGGCGGCATCATCGCCAAGCTGACCAAGCAGCTGGACAAGGTCGAGGCCGACTACTACGGCAGCCTGCTCGGCCTGTCGCGCCTGGTGTTCCAGTTCCTGTTCGCCGTCGCCGGCACCCTGGTGATCAACCCGCTGGTGACGCTGGTCGCGCTGGGCCTGTCGCTGCCGTCGCTCGCCTTGCCCTACCTGACGAAAAAGGCGATCGCCAACGCCTCGGCCAAGCAGGTCGAGGAGATCGAGCGCTACACCACGCGCATCACCGACCTGCTCAGTGGCTTCACCACGCTGAAGTTCGCGCTGGCGCCGGCCGCGTTGATCGGCCAGCACCGGCTGGCGAACCGCAAAATGCTCGCCGCGCAACGGGACAACGAGCGCATCAATCAGATCACGTCCGGCCTCGCGATTTTTCTGAACGACGTGACCACCCTGATGATCTGGGTCGTCGGCGCCGTCCTGGTGCAGCGCGGCGAGATGGGCATGGGCCAGCTGGTCGCCTTCGCCAACCTGACCGGCTTCATGGCGTGGCCCCTGACCGAGCTGACCCAGACAATCCCGACCATCATCGGCGGCGGCAAGGCGGCCGCGGTGATCGGCGAGTTCCTGGACCGGCCGACGCAGGCGGACGACGCGCCGGCGTTGATTAGTGGGACGACAGACGACCCGGAGCAGAAAGTCGCGGTGCCCATTGGTGCGGTATCGGGTACCGCGGTTCCGAGTGCGTCCGCGGCCCCGGCCCCGGCCGTAATGGCGGGCGCACCGGCGGCCTCGACGCTGGGTGCTGGTGCCGCGACCGGCGGCGGGCCGCTTGCGGCACCTGCCACCGCTGCGGGCACCCCGGCCGCGCCGCGCGTCACGGTTCGGGCCCGCGGCCTCGGGCTGACCATCGGCGACCACCGCGTGCTGCAAGGTGTCGACCTCGCGCTGGATCAGGGCAAGAAGTACCTGCTGGTCGGCGCCAGCGGCAGCGGCAAGTCGACTCTGGTGCGGCTGATGCTGGGTGAGCTGGCGCCGACGGAGGGCGAGCTGACGCTGATGGGTGAGGCGCCGGCGCGGCTGCCGCGCGCGGCCGTCTACTCGCGCATCGGGCTTTTGGCGCAAAAGGGCTACGTGTTTGCGGCGACCGTGCGCGAGAACATGACGCTGTTCGCCGAGGGCTACGCCGACACCGCGATTCTCGCGGCGCTGACCCGCGCGGGGTTGGGCCCGTGGCTGGCCGACCACGGTCTGGACACTAGGGTGTCGGAGGCCGGCGCCGAGCTGTCCGGCGGTGAGAAGCAGCGCCTGGCGCTGGCCCGGCTGTTTCTGCGCGGCTACCCGTTTTACGTGTTCGACGAGCTGACCACCGGGCTCGACCCGCACATCGCAGACCGCCTGCAGCGCGACATCTGCGCGATGCCGCAGGGCTTTTTGATGATTACCCACACCTACAACCGTGACGCCTTTGCGGCCGTCGACGAGATTCTGGTGATGCGGGCGGGCCGCTTGGCGGCCCGCGGCCGGGTCGAGACCCCGGCGGTTCAGGCGGCGCTGCGCGAGCTGGCGATGATCTGAGGAGGCGATGACAGTGAATGAGTTGACTTACCGGCCGGTCGAACCGGCCGACTACCCGCTGATGGCCGCCTGGTACCGGGACCCGCGCGTGATGGCGCCCGTCGGTTTTCCGGCGGGTTTGATCAAGACCGTGGATCAGCTTGCCGGCACCGTGGCGCGGCATCTGGCCAAACCGGGTGCCGGGTGGGAGACCCTTTTGTCCGGTGGCCGGCCGATCGGCGAGTTCCTGTACGCCCTTGAAGCCCCGGGCGTGATGACGTTTGACCTCACAATCGGCGAGTTCGACTGTCAGCAGTTGGGCCTGGGCACCCGTGTGCTGCGCGAGCACCTGCCGGCCGTGGCGCACAAGCTGGGCGCCACGCGCGTCGCCATTGAAGTCGATGCGCACAACGCGGTGGCCCTGCACGTCTACGCCAAGGTAGGCTTTGCCAAAAGCAAGCTGCCGGTCGCGCCTTGGCGCGATTCGGCGGGGGCGCTGCACACGGCGGTTGGCCTGGTCCTCGCGATGACGTGATGAGCAGGCGGCTGATGCCGATTGTGAGCCGATGGGCATTGGCTAGTGCCTGATTGTCCGGTGCACGGCTGGAACTCCGGCAGGTCGGGGATGACATGCATTCTCCCGACAGGAAGCAAATGGCGTCACCCGTCTGATTGGGCTCACCGACAACCGCACAGCGGCCGGCCGGTGAGCCCTTTTGGTGCCAGTGCGCCGGTTATACGAAGGCCGGCCGCACCACGGCCCAGGTCAGCTCGAAGTTTTGCTGAAAATCGGCGTCCCACCGCGCGGCGTATTCCGGCGCCGAGAAAAACATGAAGCTGAACAACACGCCGGTGGTGAAGGCGGCGTCCTTGCCCGTCGCGGCCATGAAGCTTCGGCCCAGTGCCTGCGTGTGTTGGGTGTAGGCCGCGGTGTCGGCGGCGATGTAGGCGGTGTAGACCGCAAACATGGCGGGGTCGCGCAGCCGGGCCTGGCGCTTGGCGTCGGCCAGCGTCCAGAGCCAATCGTGTGCGATGGTCGCAGTGTCGGCCGCCGCCGCGACTCGGTACGGAAACAGGGCCGCAAGCGCCTGGTCCAGCCAGCGCAGGGCCAGCGCGGTCCACAAGGCCTGCTTGCTCGCGAAGTGCTTGTACAGCGCCGCGTGGCTGACGCCCAAGGCGGCGCCGACGTCCTGCAGCGTCACCTTCAGGCTGCCGGTTTGCCGCAACAGCTCGGCCGAGGTTTGGAGAATTGCATCATCAGTAAGTTTTGTCATGGCTATATTTTACCACGAGTTACAAAAATAAAATATTGTAACTTTAATCGAATTGCTGTACCCTACTGGGGAGCAGGCGCTTGGACCTGCAATTCCAGATAAAGGACCCACACAGTCATGAAACTCACCCAAAACACCATTCTCATCACCGGCGGCACCTCGGGGCTCGGTCTGCGCCTCGCCCAAGCCCTGCTGCGCCGCGGCAACGTGGTCATCGTGACCTCGCGGCGCCAAACTGTCATTGACCAGGCGGTGGCCGCCAACCCCGGCCTGGTGGGTTACCCGGTCGATGTGGCCGACCGGCAAAGCGTGCAGGCGCTGGCGGACAGGGTTCGAAGCCAGCACCCCGACCTGAATATGGTGATCAACTCGGCCGGCATCATGCGCGGCGTGAACTTTTTCACCCCGCAAACGCCACTGACCGCCGAAATTGAGACCAATCTGATCGGCACCGCCAACGTCGACTGGGCCTTCCTTCCGCAGCTGGCCGCAGCCCCCGAGGCGGCGCTGATCAACGTCAGCTCGGGTCTGGGCTACCTACCCAGCACCGCCCATCCGCTGTACGCCGCCAGCAAGGCCGGGGTGAACGCCTTGACGACCGCGCTGCGCAACCAGGCCGCATACTGGGGCTACCGCCACCTGCACGTCATTCAGGTCGCGCCGCCTCTGGTCGCGGCCACGAACCTGGAGCCGACGATGCATGCCAACGGCGAGCGCAACCCGCTCAACATGGACATCGACGCGTTCGTCGCCGCGGTGCTCAAGAGCATCGGGCACAACCGCGCCGTGATCAACCCTGGGGCCAGCCGCCTGCTGGCCGCCGCGGGTCGCCTGGCGCCGCGCTGGCTGGTGGCCCGGCTGATGCGCCGCACGATGCAGACCGAGTTCCCGCAGCGCTCCGGCGCGGCCAAGGCGTGACGCCTTGCCGGCTGCTGGAAGCGGCCAAGGGGCGCTTTGAGGACAGGCGACTGGCGAGTTGGCGGCTAGGCGTTCGCCTTTTTTTGCGGTACGCCGCGGCAGGGCAGGCGGACGACCCGATTGCCACCGGGAACGGCGACGGCTGGCCCGGGCTGTGCTATAGTAGCGGCAAGAAGTCACCCTGGCGTAACCCGCCGAAAGGAGCCACTCATGCAACTGTATTTTCTCTGCACCGGCAATTCATGCCGCAGCCAGATGGCAGAAGGCCTGGCCAAGGCACTGCTGCCAGCAACCTGGCGCATTCAAAGCGCCGGCGTCGAGGTGCACGGCCTCAACCCGCAGGCAGTCACTGCGATGGCTGCGCGGGGCCTGGACATCTCCCGGGCCGAGTCCAAGCTGATCGACCCGGCTTACCTGGCGAGCAGCGACGTCGTCATCACCCTCTGCGGCGACGCGCGCGACCGCTGCCCGGCGCTTGCGCCCGGCACCCACGCGCTGCACTGGCCGCTGCCAGATCCTGCGCAGGCGACCGGCAGCGCCGCCGAACGTGCCGCGGTTTTCGCCGCTGTGCGCGACCAGATCGAGGCGCGCATCCGCGCCACCTGGCCGCAGGAGGTGCAGGCATGAGCAAGCGGCTGATCCTGATCGGCGGGCCGATGGGCATCGGCAAGTCCACGCTCGGCCAGTACCTGGTCGACCACAGCGCAGACCGTGCCGTTTTCCTCGACGGCGACTGGTGCTGGGCGATGCACCCGTGGGACTTCAGCGACGAAAACAAAAAAATGGTGATGGCCAACATTCAGTTTCTGCTCAACGCGTTCATCGCCAACTCGCGCCTCGACACCATCGTCTTCGTCTGGGTGATGCACCAGCAGGCGATCATCGACGAACTGCTGGCCGGCCTGCACGGCGACTTCGACGCGCACTCGGTGTCGCTCGTCGCCACCCCGGCCGAGCTGACGCGGCGCTTCGAGCAGGACGTTGCCGGCGGCGTGCGCGAGCAGGCGGCGCTGGCCGGGACGCTGGCGCGGCTGCCGCTGTACGACGCGGTGGCCTCGCTGAAGCTGGACGTGACGGGCTTTGAGTGCGCCGAGAACGCCGCGCGGCTGTTGGCGCTGGTCGCGCAGGCGCCGCCGTTTCTCACGAAAAAATCGTGAGAAATCATTGACAGCCGGATGAGAGAGGCGTAGTTTAGCCGTAATCAAAACATTTCGTCCTAAACCGTTGAAGTGGAGATCAAGACTGTTGTGCACGTAAAGAGAGCGACCGGAGCTGAGAGTGTCGCCGAACGCAGGCAGTTAAATGGACCACTGAGGGTCAGCCCAAAAGCCGTGCGCGGCGAGTCAGGCTGGACGTCGGGCATACGTCAGTTGCCGGGAGGGTGTTAGCCCTTCGCTAAGGGGGAGCGTGCAAGTTTTTTGCACGCGCCAATTAAGGTGGTACCGCGGAGAATTCCGTCCTTAATCAGTCAAAAAGACTGGTTTAGGGCGGAATTTTTTGTATCTCAACAAAACCAGAGCGCAGCGCGGCGTTTAGCCGGTCGGGTAGCGTAAGGGGGGGCGTTGGGCTGCACTTTGGCCCAGCGTCCGGCCTTAGCTAGACGAACCGGCGATGCCGCGCGGAGCTCGACGAAACCAGAGCGCAGCGCGGCGGGCTTAGCGGGTCGGGTAGCCTAGCTCGGGTGCTTGGGCCGCACTTTGGCCCGAGTACCCGGGCGTAGCTAGACGCACCCGCGGTGCCGCGCGGAGCTCGACGAAACCAGGGCGAAGCAAGGCGCACTTAGCCGAACCGGCGTTGCCTCGCTCTGCACGCTCACCACACTTTTTTGGAGGTCCCAACATGTCAATCACCTTTGCACGAATCGATGAACGCCTGGTCCACGGCCAGATCATGACCACCTGGATCAAGCAGTACCCCGCTGACACCATCCTGATCGTCGACGATGCCCTGGCCGCAGACGACTTCACCAGCTCGATCCTGGCGATGTCGGCGCCGGCCGGGCTGACCATCGCCATTCAGGGCGTGACCGCCGCCGCGGCGACCCTGAGCGCGGCCGGCGGCGAGCCCGTGTTCGTCCTGTTCAAAACGCCGCAGGCCGCGCTGGCGCTGAGCCAGGCCGGCGTCGCACTGGTCGCCCTGAACGTCGGCAACCTGGGCAGCCGGCCGGACCGTCGGCCGCTGACGCACCGCGTCTTCGCCAGTGACGCCGAGGTCGCCGCGCTGCGGGCGCTGGCGGCCGCCGGCACCGACGTCTACCTGCAGATGCTGCCGAGCGACGCCAGGCAGGAATTGGGGGATGTGAAATGAATACCTTGCTGTTTGCCTTGATCATCGCCGCACTTTGCTGGCTAACCAGCTCCGCGATTCCGATGTGGTCGCGCTGGGCCTTCTACTTCGGGGCGCCGCTGGTGGCCGGGCTGATCGACGGCCTGCTGCTCGGCGAGCTGACGTACGGGCTTCAGGTCGGCGCCACGATTCAGGCCGCCTACATCGGGCTCTTGGCGATCGGCGGGTCTTTGCCCAACGAGATGGCGATCGCCGGCTACCTCGGCGTCGCGATGACGATGCTGTCGCACAGCGACCCGGCGACGGGGCTGGCGATCGCCACGCCGCTGGGGCTGCTCGGGGTGTTGTGCCTGAACGCGAAAATGGCGCTGAACCCAATCTGGGTGCACAAGGCCGACACTTACGCCGCCGCCGGGGACATCCGCAGGCTGCGGCGCATGAACCTTTTTGCCTCGCAGATCGTGCCGTTCATCACCTACTTCATTCCGGCGTTCCTGTGCGTGTACTTCGGCGGCCACTACTTCACTGCGTTCATGGCGGCGCTGCCGGCGCAGATCACCGCGGTGCTGACGCTGATCGGCAAGCTGATGCCGGCGCTGGGGCTGGCGATGCTGATGCAGGCTTTGGCCAAGCGCTCCACGCTGCCGTTTTTGCTAATCGGCTTCGTCCTGGCGGCGTACCTCAAGCTGAACATCACGGCCGTGGCCATCGTCGGCACCGGCTGCGCGCTGTTGCACTACTACTACATGCCGATGGGGGGCAAGCAACATGACTAAGACCATCAGTAAAAAGGCACTGCGCCAGACCTGGTTTGCCTGGCAGTCCTGGGGACAGATCTGTTACAACTACGAGCGGATGATGGGGCTGGGCTTTGCGCACGCCATGTCCTACACGCTCGCCGACCTGTACCCAGACGACGACGAGGCGCTGGCCGCCGGGCTGACCCGCGAGTTGACCTACTTCAACACCGAAAATACGTGGGGCGCCATGATTCCCGGCATCGTCGCGTCTTTGGAGGAGCAAAAGGCCAACGGGCAGCCGGTGTCCGGTGACATGATCAACAACCTCAAGGCCGCCCTGATGGGGCCTTTGGCCGGCATCGGTGACACCATCACCCAGTCTTTGGTCAAGGTGATCCTCCTGGGCATCGGCATCGACATGGCCAAGAGCGGCAGCGCGCTGGGGCCGATCCTGTTTATCCTGCTGTTTTGCGCCTACGCCCTGGTCGTCGGCCACACCACGTTTTACGCCGGCTACCGGCTGGGCAAAACGGCGGTGACCAACCTGCTGGCCGGCGGGCGCATCGCGCGGGTGACCGAGGCCATCGGTGCGTTGGGGATGATGGTGCTCGGCGCCCTGATCCCGACCACGATCACCGTCACCACGCCGCTGAAGGCCACGTTCGGCCAGCTGAAGCTCGAGCCACAGAAAATTCTGGACTCGGTGGTGCCGAGCCTTCTGCCGCTGATCGCCTTCGTGATCCTGTACCTGCTGCTCAAAAAGGGCGTGCGGCCGACGCGCCTGATGGCCGGGCTGATTGCCTTTGCCGTCGTCGCCGGGCTGCTGGGCGTCCTGGCCTGAGGCGGCGGGTGCGCGCCGACGCTTGGACTGAGCGACTGCGGTGCAGGGCCGGCGTCGTTGCCGCTCCCGTGTCTGCGCCGCTCCCGCGTCTGCGCCGCCGATGCGGCTGCGCGGTTGCGGCCCGACCGCGGCGCAGGGGATTCCGGCACTGACGCCAGGGTGCGGCCGGTGTGCGGGCCGCACGACGGGCACGGCAGGCTGCTTGCCACCGCGCCCGGCGCCAATCAGTGGAATCGCATCTAAAGGCGGGCCGCCAGCCCGCCTTTTTGCGTCGCGCCGGGCCCGCGGTTGACAGCTTCGCGGCCGGCGTGCTAACCTGCAATAGTTGCTAATGAGGAGCCATTACGATTAAGGATTCGCTAATCGTAACGGCCACGGCGTTGCCGGCCACGTTCACTTACTATTGACAAGTGGTGACGGGCTGTTATGATGGACAATGTTAATCGTAGCGACTACGATTACGAACAACTGGGGGAACGGAATGCGAGACTTTTTGACACGGCTAAGGCGGCTCGGCCTGGTGCTGATAGCGCTTGTGGCCGCCGGCGCGCTAGCCGGCTGCGGCCAGACCGCAACGCCCAAGCGGCAGGGGCTGCAGGTGGTGACCACCGTCGATTTTTACGCCGACGTCGCGCGCGCGGTGCTCGGCGACCACGGCACGGTCACCGCGGTGATCAACCGGCCGGACATCGACCCGCACGACTACGAGCCGACCGTCAACGTCGCCAAGACCGTGGCGGCCGCCCAGGTGGTGCTCAAGAACGGCGCCGGCTACGACGACTGGATGGACCGCCTGACCGCAGCCGACGGGGCGGGCATCACCACGGTGTCCGCGGCCAAGGTGGTCGGCATCAAGGACGGCGACAACGAGCACATCTGGTACAAGCCGGACGTGATGCCCGAGCTCGCCCGCGCGCTGGCCAAGGTCTACGGCCAAAAAGACCCGGAGCACAAGGCGGCCTACCGGACCAACGCCGAGGCCTACATCCGACGACTCAGCCCCCTGACGGCCAAGATCGCCAGCCTGAAAAAAGGCGCGGCGGGGCAGGCCGTGGCGGTGTCCGAGCCCGTTTTTGACAACGCGCTGAGCGCGATGGGCTACCGCATCGTCAACAACCACTTCGCCCAGGCCATCGAGGAGGGCACCGACCCCAGCCCCGCGGACATCCGCGCGCTCGAGGCCGCGATTGAGAAGAAGGACATCGCATTTTTCGTTCAAAACACGCAGGCCGACAGCAAGGTGGTCACCAACATCGTGAAAAAGGTCCGCGCGGCGGGCATTCCGGTGCTGCAGGTGACCGAGACCATGCCGGCGCACACGACATACACCAGCTGGATGATGCAGCAGTACGACGCGCTGGCCAAGATTCAGCGCAGTAATGGAGGGAAATGAATGGCAAAACGTTCCAAGATTGAAAAGGCCAAGCGCCAGCAGGCCCTGGTCGTGAAGTACGCCGCCAAGCGGCAGGCGCTCAAGGACGCCGGCGACTACGCGGGGCTGGCCCAGCTGCCGCGCGACTCAAGCCCGGTGCGGCTGCACAACCGCGATGCACTCGACGGCCGCCCGCACGCGTACCTGCGCAAGTTTGGC
Source organism: Lacticaseibacillus kribbianus (assembly GCF_020180945.1). Taxonomy (GTDB): domain Bacteria; phylum Bacillota; class Bacilli; order Lactobacillales; family Lactobacillaceae; genus Lacticaseibacillus; species Lacticaseibacillus kribbianus. Next base: position 72,733 of record NZ_JAIPUL010000002.1, read on the forward strand.
CTGTCGCGCCTGAACTTCCGCGACCTGGCGCACAAGGGCCAGATCCCGGGCGTCAAGAAAGCGAGCTGGTAATATGAGTAAGACTGACATTGCAACCGCCCACCGCGAGCTCAAAAGCCCGAACATCAAGACGAGAAGCCGCGCGCTCAAGACGTTGAAGGACGCCAAGAAGCGCGGCAAGTAGGCCCAACCACGGCGCCCGCCGCACCTCCCCACAGTCGGAGGTGCGGCGGGCGCTGTTTTTGTACCCAGGGCGGCGCATGGCGTGCTTAGGCCACCGGCTAGCGTATGGCACAGTGTTGGGCCGTACTTTGGCCCGGCACTGTGCCATAGCTAGACGAGTGGCCGTTGCCATGCGGAGCCCGACGACACCTAGGGCGGAGCAAAGGCGCATTTTGCCGGTCGGCTAGGTAGTATTTGACAGTCCGGGCTCCGGCCCGAACGCACCACCACTTCCGGCTCCGGGCCGGGGCGGCGGAACGCGTGGGGCTCCCCTGAGCCCGTTCCGGTCTCAGGACCCGCCCTTGCTGTAAGCTGGCAAGGACGGCCAGCTAACAGCAATTTCACGCCGGCACGCCCCGGCCCTACGTCTCCAGTGGTGGTGCGTCCGAGCCTCCGCCCTACTTAGCGGATAATTGACCGATTTATGGGGCTCGATACTTGAAAAGGCAGATTTTATTTTCAGACACCACCTAGCGTATGACTGAGGCATGAAGCGCACGTTGCTGTCTGTGTCGGCCTTAGCTAGCCGAACCGGCGGCGCCTTGAACAGCCCAAGGCGGCTGACCTTACGGGACTGATCGCCGGGTGACAGAAGTGAAAGCGCTTCCCGACGCTGGGGGGTTACACTGATGCCGTTGGGACAACTATGGAGGCGACGATTGATGTCAAAAGGAATGAAAACGCTGACGGTGACGGTGCAGGTGCTGATCGGACTGACGGTGCTGGTGTTCGCGGGGATGCTGATCGCCACGGCGCTGGGCCAGGTGGTCATCGACCGCGTGGACCTTGGGCCGGGTCACGTCTACCACGACGCGCTTTTGGCGCAGTTCAGCGGGATGCGGCGCGTGACGACCGCGGCGGCCTGCTGGTGGCAGGTCAAGGCGGGGCTTGGGCTGATGGGGCCGGTGACGCTTGGAATGCGCTACGGCCTGGCCGCAATCGCGCTCGCCCAGGCGCTGCCGGTGCTGGTGCTGGCCGCGACGCTGTGGCCGCTGATGACGGCGGCGCGCCGCGGGCAGGGTGTCGCGGCCGCGGCCCGCAGGCTGGTGCGGGGGAGCCTGGTCGGGCTTTCGCTTACCCTCTTCGATGGGCTGCTTTTGCCGCTCATCGTGAATGCGGCGTCGGGCGACCACATTCAGATGGACCTCACGCTTTTGACGCTGCCGGACCTCTTGATGTGGTTGGTCATCGGCGTGCTGGCGGCGCTTGTGGCCGGCCGCAGGCAATAAGGGCAACAGCCGCTTCGTGCGGCTGTTTTTTTCGGCCCGGATGCGGTAACTTAGAGCCAAGACAACCGCAACGGGAGGATGGCAATGGACTGGACTTTGATTAAAACGGTGATCACGGCGGTGTACCTGCTGAACGTGGCGGCCGCGATCCTGACGGTGTTTCGCGAAAAGCGCGACATCGCCGCGACCTGGGCGTGGCTCTTGGTGCTCAACCTGCTGCCGCTGGTCGGTTTTGCGCTGTACTACGTGTTCGGCCGCAAGCTGTCGCACCGCCAGTTGGACCTGGTGCGCGCGCAGCCGCACGCGGAGCTCAACAAAGTGCTGGCCCGCCAGCAGGAGCTGGTCCCGCGCCCGGCCGCCAGCGACTCGCAGATGGAAGCAACGGCCAAAAACATGATCACGCTGTTTCAAAACACCGACCAGAGCTTCGTCACCACCAACAACCAGGTCGGCGTGTTCACCGACGGGCCCGCGCTGTTCGACGACCTGCGCCGCGAAATTGCGGCGGCCGAGCACAGCGTGTTCGTGGAGTTTTACACCTTCTACGGCGACGCGCTCGGCGCAAGCGTCCTGGCCGCCTTGGTGGCTGCGGCCGAGTCCGGCGTGGCGGTGTATGTGCTGTACGACGCTTGGGGGTCTCTGGGCGTGAAGGCCGCGTTCTTTGACCCGCTGCGGGCGGCCGGCGGGCACGTCGAGCCGTTCCTCGGTGTCCACCACCGGGCGGATTTTCGCCTGAACTTCCGCAATCACCGCAAGATCGTGGCGATTGACGGCTGGACCGGCTACATCGGCGGCTTCAACATCGGCGACCAGTACGTCGGTCGCGCCAAAAAGTTCGGCGCCTGGCGTGACACCCACCTGAAGGTCGAGGGCGACGCCGCGCTGGCCCTGCAGCAGCAGTTCATCCGCGACTGGAACGCGACGGCCGGCGCCGCACAGCAGCTGGACATCAACCGGACCCATTTTCCCAAGGCCAACAACGGGCTGGGCACCGCGATGATGCAGATCGTCGCGAGCGGCCCGCAGAACGACCTGGCCCAGATCAAGCTCGGTTACATGAAAATGATCAACGCGGCGCGCGTCAGCCTGGACATCCAGACCCCGTACCTGATCCCGGACGAAAGCGTGCTGACCAGCCTGCGCACCGCGATCCACAGCGGCGTGCGGGTGCGCATCATGATCCCGCACATGCCCGACCATGCCTTCGTCTACCGCGCCAGCCAGTACTACGCGCGCGGCCTGGCCCAGGACGGCGCGGAGATCTACTTCTACGAGGCCGGCTTCCTGCACGCCAAGGTGATGGTGGTCGACTCGGCGATCGCCTCGGTCGGTTCGGCCAACATGGACTTTCGCAGCTTCGGCCTGAACTTCGAGGCCAACGCCTTCGTCTACGACCACGCCCTGGCCACGCAGCTTGAGGCCATCTTCACGGCGGATGTCGCCAAAAGCCGCCGCGTGACGCCGGCCGACTTCGCGGCGATGCCGCGCTGGCTGCGCTTCAAGCAGACGTTCTCGAGGCTGATATCGCCAATATTGTAGAGGGCGGAGCCGCGCGCACTTAGCGGGACGGGTAGCCTAGCCAAGACGCTTGGGCCGCACTTTGGCCCGAGTGCCTTGGTGTAGCTAGCCGCTCCCGCGTTGCGCGGCGTAGCCCGTTTGAGTAGAGAGGGCGGAGCAAGGCGCACTTAGCCGGTCGGGTAGCGTAAGGCCAGTGCTTGGGCCGCACTTTGGCCCGAGTGCCTTGGTGTAGCTAGACGAACCGGCGTTGCCTTGCGTAGCCCGTTTGCGTAGACGGCGGATCCCGTTTGCGTGGGCTGCCGCGGCCTCCGGGCCCCGGGGCGGGTCGGGCTGTGCGGCCGGTTTCCGCCCTTTGGGCTCCAACCTAAAAGATGAGCCAAGCCGCCGCCTACGGCTTCGCGCTTGTCTCATCTTTTGCCGGAAGCAGTGGCGCGAATGCCCCGCAAGGACCGCGGGTCATCCGGGCCGCTGCTTCTTTCACGGCCCGACCCGCCCCGGGGCCCTGCGGCCGCTACATGGTGGTTGGTTGGCCACATGCTGTGGGTGGCAGCGGCGAGGTGCAGCCGATGCTGGTGAGAGAAATGGATTGCGCAAACTACGCGGCAATCAATGGTATGTAATGTCTAGGAAGGTCAAGTAGCGGAGCGTGCCTGGTCATCTTGTGTCCACGTCGACGGCCGCAACGGCGGCGCCCGGCACGCCGCTATATTAGTTTGATTATAAATTGTTTACAACTAATCTCGTGGCAAAAGCCCATTTATCGCCGTTAGGGTGTTATACTGGAGTCATTCAGCGGCCACGCTGGTCGCAGGTTATGGAGGAATCATTGATGCAAAAACTTGTTGCAGAGTTCATGGGCACCTTCCTGCTGGTCTTTCTCGGCAGTGGCGCCGTCCTGTTCGCCAAGGGTGATGCGTTGACCATCGCCATCGGCTTCGGCCTGGCGATCACCGTGTCGGCCTACGCGTTCGGCGGCATCTCCGGCGGGCACTTCAACCCGGCGGTGACCACCGCGATGATGATCAACGGCCGCACCCCGGTCGGCGAGGGCTTCGCCTACATGGTTAGCCAGATCATCGGCGCGATTGCGGCCAGCGCGGCCGTGCGCGTCGTGGTCGGCGCCCTGAAGCTGCCGGTTGACCAGATGGCTCAGACCGATTTTCCTAAGCTGAGCGTCGGCGCCGCCTTCTTCGTCGAGGCGCTGGCAACCTTCCTGTTCCTGATGGTGATCCTGGCCGTCACCGCCAAGGCGGGCAACGGCGACTTCGCCGGCCTGGCCATCGGCGTCGCGCTTATGCTTTTGATTATCTTCTCCGTCAACTTGACCGGGGCGTCCCTGAACCCGGCCCGTTCGATCGGCCCGGCCATCTTCGCCGGTGGCTCCGCGCTGAAGCACCTGTGGCTGTACATCGCCGCACCGGAAGTCGGCGCGATCATCGCCGCCTTCGCGGGCCGCTTCCTGCTGGGCACCGAAGACTAACCATTGAACGTAACTACCCCTGTCGGCTGTGCCGGCAGGGGTTTTTGCTGTCTGGTCGAAAAAAGTAAAAGTTTTTTTGTTGTCGCTTTTAGAATTGAAAAATTCATAATATCGAGCCGAAATTTTGCCGGTTGATTAGTTGCCATGATGAACAATCGGTTATGCCACGAATTTCCGGTTTTGTGCCGTCAGCTTTTGAAAAAACCCTTTGTCAGATTTCGTCGGGGAGACATAAAAACGACCGCTGCGGACAAACCGCTTGGTACCGGGGATGAGTGCGCCCAGTTTTCGATTATACAAAGATTTGAATGAATGTTGATGGCTTTTTAGCTTAGCCATTTTGGCCTACGTTGCGATCTGTTGACGAAAGATAAGTGCGTTGATATAGTCAAATTGTTATTTCAGTCGCATTCGCTGGGCGTGGAGCGCCGTGGGGCAGCGAGTCAAAAATGGGAGGAATTCTTTTATGAAGAAAACTTTGTTCATGAGCGCCGCTGCGCTTGTCCTGGCTGCTTCTGCCACCGTTGCACCGCTCGCCGTGTCCGCCGCCGAGGAAAACGGCCCGGCCGTTGGCACGACGACCGCCGAGTTCACCGTTAATGCCGGGGACGGCACCAATCCCGATACCAACCCAGGCGGCGACAACGGCACCGGCCTGAACGCCAATCTGTGGCTGGTGAAGGCGCCTGACCTGAACTTCGGCACGACCAACGTTGCCGCCATCATCAAGGGGACCACCCTGAACTACCAAAACGGCGACGTGAAGGCCAAGACCAACGATCCGGCCGAAAACGCCGACGGCCTGCTCCAGGTCTCGGATAACCGTGGGATCGGCGCCGGCTGGACGCTGTCCGCGTCCCTGTCCGACCTGACGACCACGAGCGTGGACAAGACCAAGCTGACCGATACGACCTACCGTGATCAGGTCAGCAAGTCCGGTGACCTGCTGAGCGGCGCCCTGAAGCTGCAGCTCACCAAGCCGGTATCGCCGAACGCCGACCTCGGTCAGACGGCCGCGCTCAGCACCGACAACCAGAACGTGACGATCTGGACGGCCGGCGCCAACCAGGGCCAGGGCGACAGCACGGCGACCGTGACCAACGACACCGCGCTCACGATTGACGCGAACGCTGCCGTTAAGGCTGCGCAGTACGATGCGACCATCACCTGGACTCTTTCCAGCACGGTAACGCCGAACTAAGCCACTCATGTGAGTCCGCAAAACGCGATCGAGGGGGGCCTCGGTCGCGTTTTTTCAAAGCGGCAGACCAAAAGCGCCAGCGAAACGGCTAGGCAGCCCGACCGGCTAAGCCCGCCGCGCTCCACCCTCTAAACGGGTTCCAAAGCGCAACGCGGGTGCGGCCTGCTACGCAATGGCGCTCGAAGCAAAGTGCGCTTCAAGCGCCATTGCTAGGCAGTCCGACCCGCTAAGTACGCGCCGCTCCACCCTCTCTTGAAAGGAGTTCCTTCCCATGCGTCTCAAAACTCTGCTGCTCGTTGCCCTGGCGGCCCTTGGGCTCGGGGCGAGCCAGGCCAAGCCTGCGTACGCCGCGACCGGGGCGGCCTACACCGTCAGCCCCGTGATTCCCAGCAACCAGCGCAGCGCGGTGTCGAGCTACTTCGACCTGGTCGTCAAGCCCGGCGCCGTGCAGCCGCTGACCGTTGCGGTGACCAACGCGACGGCCACGACGCGGCACCTGCGGCTGTCCTTGACGCACGCCTACACGCAGGACAACGGCGAGATCGGCTACAAGCCCAACGGTCCCAAGGACGCCTCGGCGCAGTACCGGCTGGATCAGCTGGGGGCGGCCAGCCAAAAGGTGACGCTTGCGGCCAAGCAGACCAAGCGCGTGACGGTGAAGGTGACGATTCCCAAGGGTGGGTTCACCGGCGTGATCCTCGGCGGGCTGTACATCGTCGACGAGGGGGAAAGCGCGGGGGCCAGCGCCAACGGGGTGCAGTTCAGCAACCGCTACGCCACTTTGGTCGGCGTGCAGCTGCAGACCAGCACCGGCGCGATCAACCGCGTGAAGCCGGCGCTCAAGTTGCAGGCGGTCGGCGCGGGCATCGCGAACAACCGCCCCGGCGTTTTGGCCACGATCCAGAACCCGACGCCGACGTACTGGGGCAAAATGCTGGTGACGGCGAAGGTCTACCGGCGCAACAGCGACACGGTGGTGATGAGGCGAACCGCGAGCAACTACGCGACGGCGCCCAACAGCCATTTTGACTTCGGCATTACGCAGTCGACGGGGCTGGCCCCGGGCGACTACACGCTGGATCTGCTGGTCACGGGGCCGCACGGGCGCTGGCACTGGCGCCGCAACTTCTCGATTCTGACCGAGCAGGCGCAGCGCATCAACAAGAAGCTGGCGCTCAAGACGCCGTTCACGATGCCGTGGTGGGGCTGGGTCCTGATCGGGCTGGGCGCGCTGCTGGTGATCGGGCTGCTCTGGTGGCTGATCGTGCTGCTGCGCCGGCGCAAGAAGGACGAGGACGACTAGAAGGGAGATTGGGCCGATGCGAGACTGGAAAATGCCCCTGGCGCTGACTTGCGCGCTGGTGGGTCTGAGCACGGGCGCGCTGGCGCCGACCCGCTCGGTGGCCGCGGCCACAGGCACCGCCGCGGTGAGCCGCACCGCGGCCGCTGGGACCACGCGGCGCGCTGCGCCAACCGCCGCCGCGACGCGCGTGGCGACCGCGGCCGCCGGACCGGCCACGGCCACCAGCACGGCGGAGCTGGTGGTGCTCGGCGGCGGGACAGTGATCACGCCGCCGAAGAAGCCGGACAAGCTGCCGCCGCGCGTGGTGCCGGTGGATCCGCTGCCGGGCCAAAGGGACGACGGGCACACCGGCGGCCGCACGATTGCGCCGACGCCAACGGCGGTGCGCACGGGAGTAATCCGCGGCGCGCTGCCGCAGACCGGCGAGGCGACCGCCCTGGGCGTGACCGCGGCGGGCCTGGTTGGACTGCTGGGGCTTGGCCTCTGGTGGCGCAGGCGCAGGGAGGAGACGGCTGATGATACACTCGATTAGACAATACCGCCGCGCGCTTTTGGCCGTCGCCGCGACCGCGGCGCTTGCGGTCGGGCTCGGTGCCGCCACGCGGCCGGTGCAGGCGGCCACGCCGCTTTGGACCACGACCAAGGACATCGACGGGCACGACTACCCGGAGCCGCTTGACGCGGACACGAACCTGCCGGCGTACGTGCCGTTCGACCAGGCGATGGACACGACGGGCATCGCCGGCACCAGCAGCGTGCTGTTGAAAAATGCGACCGGCAATAACGTCGCGGTGCAGCTGACCCACCAGACCGGGCAGTCCGGCTCAATTTGGAGCACGGCGCCGCTGTCGTTGCAGCAGTCCTTTGCCACCAAGATGCACATCTACTTCGGCGCCCGCGCCGACAGCGCCGATGGCATGGCCTTCGTGCTGGCGGGCCAGCGGCCGACCGCCGTGGGTAACCAGGGCGGCAGCCTCGGGGTCTGGAACGTCAAGTCCGGCAACGCCCTGAGCGGCGCGCTGAAGAAGTCCTTCGCGCTCGCCTTTGACACCTACAACAACGGCCACACCGAGGACACCGACGTCAACGTCAGGGTCTCAACCTACGTCGACAACGCGGGCGGGCAGTACGTCGGCTGGGGCTTCCCCGACATGGCCTATCAGTACAAGTCCCGCGCGTCGCAGACCCTGCAGTTCGACACGCTCAACCGCGCGGACGGCGGCATCAACAAGCAGACGGACGGCGCGGCATTCCCCGACCAGCGCGGCCTCGGCGGCTACCAGATTATGACCAAGGACAGCGGGGAAAAATTCACCGATGGTAAGTGGCACGCCGTCTCGGTGAACTGGACGGCCGACGCGAGCAAGGACGGCGGCGGCACGCTGACCTTCAGCGTCGCCATCAGCCAAAGCCACGTCTTCACCAAGTCGCTGACCTGGACGGCCAAGGACGTGACCACCATTTTTGGCGGCACCAACCTCTACTGGGGCTTCGCCGGCTCCACGGGCAAAAGCTTCGAGGAGGGCGTCGTCGCCTTCGAGACCATTCCGGGTCTGGTCGACGGCGGCCTGAACGCTGCGGTGACCGGGGCCAGCGGTGCGGTGCACCTCGGCGACCGGCTGAAGCAGACCTACACGCTGACCTACAACGGCGCCGGCAGCCGGCAGGACTGGCCGCTGGCGAGCACGACCGGCACCGCCGGGCTGACCGCAACCATGCGCACCGGGGACCACTACGGCTTCGCGGTGGGTGCGGACGACCGCGTGGCGGTGACGCTGACGGCACCCGACGGCACCACCAAGCAGGTCGCGGGCGAGTGCGTCGGGCCGATTCAGACCGTCACCGACCTGTACGGCAACGCGTACCGGATCGCGACACAGGTCACCGTCGCCAACCTCCCGCGCTTTGAGCGGCAAAAAGGCGCCGGGCAGCGCGCCACGCTGACCGCGCCGCTGATCGCGACCAGCCTGGGCGCGGCCGAAACCGGTGTCGGCGCCGGCGCGGTGGTCGGCGGCAACGCCCGCTACTCGGCCACGGTTGCGGTGCCGGCGGTGGTCGCCAATCCCTTGAGCATCTCGGGGGCCGATTTTCACTTCGGGACGCTGACGGTGGCGCAGATCATCAAGGGCTTCACCGGCGCACCGGGCACGGTGGGGACCGCCGGCGCGCACACCGGCATCGTGCCGGTGTTTCCAAGCGACGCGGCGGCCACGTTGACCGCCACGATGGCGCCGATGGCCTTTCCAGCCAACACCGGCTACCAGCCGGGCGGCACGCGCATCGCCTTCACCTACAACGGCCGGTCGGTGACGCTGGCCGACGACGGCCAGCCGGTGACCCTGTTTGCCGGCGCCACGGCCGCGCCGCCCGCCGCGGTCACCGCCGCAACGCTTGCGATGGCGGCGTACCCGCGGATCCAGGCGGGGCATTACAGCACCGCCATCACGTGGACGCTGGCGGTGACGCCAATCGTGCCGTGACGCACAAGCGGCCATGACCGCGATATTGAAAGGGCCTCGCGCCGCGGCGCGGGGTCCTTTTGGCGTCCGGCGCCGCGTGATGGGGCCGCCGGGTGCCGCACTGCGCGCCGGCTACCGGCATCCGCGCTGCACGCAGGGCACGACCGGCCGCCGGCTCCCGCGCAGACCGCCAGCTCCCGTGCAGACCGCCAGCTCTCGCGCAGACCGCCAGCTCCCGCGCAGGCTACCGACCTGCGGCTATCGGTTGCATTTTTTCCCGCAACGGCCCAGACTGAGGCGGGAGGGATGTCCATGCAAACACTCGCACTCGCCGACCTGATCGACTACCGCGACCACCAGATCGCCAGCAAGTCGTTCGGCCGCAAGCTCAACATCGCACTGCCGTTCGTTGCCTATGCGCTGGACGCAGGCGAAAGCATCAGCAACGAGGTGTCGACCATGACGCGCCTGATTCAGGTGACCGACGGCACGCTGACCGTGATGACCGACGGCCCGCACCCGGTCGCGACCGGGGAGCTGATCGTGATTCCGGCCGGGACGCTGCACGCGCTGGTCGCGCACGCCCGCTGCAAGTTCATTCAGATTGAGACCGCCCCGCGCGGCTAGGAGGAAACCATGCCTTTCATCGAAAAAATCACCGCCAAGGAAGTCCTGAATCTGCGCGACCTGGTCACCCTAGACGCCGATCAGGTCAACAGCCGCACCCTGGTTCAGCGCCCCGACATGAGCATGACGCTGTTTGCCGTCGCCACCGACCAGGAAATCGGCGGCCACTCGGCGGTCGGCGACGCCTTGGTCAACGTGCTGAGCGGCGTCGCCGAGGTCACCATCGAGGCCGACGTCTTCACACTGCACGCTGGCGAGTCCATCGTGATTCCGGCCAACGCGCGGCATTCGCTGTACGCCGTCGAGGGCTTCCAGATGCTTCTGGTCGTGGTGAAGCCGGAGCTGTAGGTTTACCGCAGCGAAGCGGCCATGGTATACTGAAGCCAGCAAAAACGGCACCCCTGCCAGGGTGCCGCCTTGCAGACTACCGCGCTAAGAGCGGTGGCCCAAGTTTAGAAGCTAGAAAGCCGCCGAAACTTCGGTCAAAAAGTTATGTGGGCGGCTTTTAGCTTGCTCAATTTCGGAAATCTCCGAGTGCTTTTCTCAGCGCGCCGCCCTGTCCGGTTGATCCCGGTTAGGGCGGCGCGTTTTGCTTGGCGTCACTCGTTAATCATCGCCCATCCGGCCTGTGCGGTGGCTTGGCGCTAGGCTACCCGTCCCGCTAAGTGCGCGCCGCTCCGCCCTGGGCCCGGTAGGCGGACGGCGTCTCTCCCAGCCGACGCCGGAAGGCCTGGTTGAACGCGTGCAGCGAGCCGAACCCCGCCTGACTTGCGACGGCGGCCACCGGGTCGGCGGTTGCGGTCAGCAGCTGCGTGGCCTTGGTCAGGCGGAAGCTCTGGACATAGGCGGTGTAGGAGAGCCCGAGCTGGTGCGAGAAGGTCCGCGAGAGGTACGAGTAATCGTAGCCCAGCGCCTGCGCGCAACCGCGCAGGCCGCAGTCGCCCTGGTAGTGGGCCTCGATGTAGGCCAGCACCTGGTACAAGAGGCGCTGCTCGGAGGAGGGCTGCTCACCGCGGTACGCGCGGGCCGGCGTGTCGAACTGGGCCAGGACCTGGTACAGCCACGCCTTTTGGGCCAGCGGCGTGGCGAAGCCCAGGGGATGCGCCAGGTCGGCCCCGGTCAGGCAAAAGTCCGTCGGCGCCTGCTGGGCGTGGGCTTGGGCAAAGTCGGGCACCAGCTCGGGAGCAAAAATGGTGACGGCGAAGCGGTTTTGGCCGGGGCTTGTGAAGCCGTGCGGTTGGTTGGGGAACACCAGCGCGGCCTGCCCCGCGGTCAGCCGCCGGGTCGCCTGGCCGATGGTCACGTCCAGGGCACCGGCCGCCACGGTCATCAGCTCGAAGGCTCGGTGGAAGTGGCGGGGGAAGTCGTGATCGTGCAGCTCGTGGCGCTTGAACGGCACCGCCGTCGCGAGGCCGTAATGCTCGAAGAAAAACATGTCATCACCGCAAATTTCGTCTAGTTGTGCGCAACGGCCAACCTAGACCGGCCGCGCCCACTCGCCTATAGTATAGCTATTCAGAGCAAAAGGGGCGAGCGTTATGGAATATCACGTCAGCATCAATGGGGCAGACTCGGCCGCCGGCAGCGCGCAGGCGCCGTGGCGCCACATCAACTACGCGGCGCAGCGGGCGGTCGCCGGCGACACCGTGGTGGTGCACGGCGGCACCTACCGCGAGCGCGTCGATCCGCGCTTCGGCGGGCTGTCGGACCGCCAGCGCATCACTTACCTGGCCGCGCCCGGGGAGCACCCGCGGATCCTGGGCTCGGAGGTGGTGACCGGCTGGCGTGCGCTTGGCGACGGGCTGTACACCGCAACCGTCGACAACGCGCTGTTCGGCGACTTCAATCCCTTCGCCTGCGCGCTTGCCGGCGACTGGCTGAACTCGGGCGATTCGCGCGTCACGCACCGCGGGGCGGTTTTCGTCGACGGCCAGACCTACTACGAGGCGCAAAGCCTTGACGCGCTGCGGGCCGCGGCGCCGCGTAAAACGGTGCACGACTACATGACGGGGGAGGAGGTGCCCGAGCCCTTCCCGGCCGCGACGGCGCGCCAGTGGTTCGCGCAGGTCACGGCGAATGCGACCACCTTCACGCTCAACGGCCAGGGGGTCGACCTGACCCGGGCGCTGGTCGAGGTGACGGTGCGCGCGACCGTTTTCACCCCCAGCCGGGCCAACCGCAACTTCATCACGGTGCGCGGCTTCGAGCTGGCGCAGGCCGCCACGCCCTGGAACCCGCCGACCGTCGCCCAAGTCGGGCTGATCGGGCCCAACTGGAGCCGCGGCTGGGTGATTGAAGACAACGTGCTGCACGACGCCAAGACCTCCGCCATCAGCCTGGGCAAGGACACAAGCACCGGCGACGCCCACGGCCCGTGGCGGCCGAGCTACCACCACCAGCTGGAGGCGGTGTTCACCGCCCGCGAGTACGGCGGCTGGGACAAGGCGCGCATCGGCAGCCACGTGGTGCGGCGCAACACGATTCACGACTGCGGCCAAAACGGCATCTGCGGGCACCTCGGCGCCGTGTTCAGCACCATCGCCGACAACCACATCTACAACATCGGCCTGATGCGCGAGTTCTGGGGCTGGGAGTGCGCGGCCATCAAGCTGCACGCCGCCATCGACGTTCAGATCCGCCACAACCGCATCCACGACACGGTGCTCGGCCTGTGGCTCGACTGGGAGGCGCAGGGCACGCGGGTGTCGGCCAACGTGTTCTACCGCAACTGCCGCGGCGTGTTCGTCGAGGTCAGCCACGGCCCGTACCTGGTTGACAACAACGTGATCATCGGCCCGCGCGCGATCGAAAACTTTTCCCAGGGCGGCGCCTTCGTGCACAACCTCCTGTCCGGCACGTACTGGCAGCTGCCCGTGCTGGACCGCTTCACGCCGTATCACCGGCCGCACACCACCGCGGTGGCGGGCTACTCGGCCATCTACGGCGGCGACGACCGCTTCCTGCGCAACCTTTACGCCACCGCCTCCGACCGGCCGCTGAGGGATCAGGGCACCGCCCAGCTGGCGGGGCGGCCGGACAGCCTGACCGCCTTCCAGCAGGCGGCAACGGCGGCCGACACCTGGCCGGCCGACCTGGCGGGCTACCAGAAGGTGTCACAGCCGGTGTACCTCGCGGGCAACGCGTACTGCGGCGGCGTCCAGCCCGCGCCGCAGGAAACCGGCGCCGTGGTGGTTGCCGACGGCCTGGCCCTCGCGCTGCACGAGACGCCGACCACCGTCACCCTCACCCTGACGCTGCCGGCGGCGGTGGCGCAAGACGTGGCGCCGGCGCTTGCGACCCACGACCTGCCGCCGGTGCAGCTGGCCCACTGCGACTTCGAGGGCCCCGACGGTTCGGACGTCGTGTTCGACCGGGACCTGACCGGCCTTCAGGCGCCGACCCGCATCGCGGGGCCGCTTGCGGGCCTGCACGCCGGGCAAAACGTGGTGACCATCTGGAACGCGGCGGCGCTAGGCTAGGGGACACCGCGCCAACCGGCCGTTGCGCCCTGGACCGCACGCCGAATGCCGCGACGGGCCCGCGGCCGAAGCCGGCAACCCCGCACAACGCGGCCGAGGCCGGCGACACCGCACAGCGTGGCCGAGGCCGGCGACACCGCGCAACGCGGCCGAAGCCGGCAGCACCGCACAGCGTGGCCGAGGCCGGCGACACCGCGCAACGCGGCCGAAGCCGGCAGCACCGCACAGCGTGGCCGAAGCCGGCAGCACCGCACAGCGTGGCCGAAGCCGGCAGCACCGCACAGCGTGGCCGAAGCCGGCAGCACCGCAATGCAAAAAGCCGTCGAATCGCAGGATTCGACGGCTTTTTGGTTGCGGTGCTTGGGGCCTATTCGCCCGGCACGTAATCCGGGTCGATCACCAGAATCGGCTTGATGGTCTTGCCGGAGCGGGAGTCGGCGTTGGCCTCGTTGATCTGGTCGAAGCGGTAGAACTTCTCGGTCTTGTCGAAGGCGAAGACGCCGAGCTTGTAGAAGTCAATCAGGCGCGGGATGTCGATCTGCGGGATCGAGTCGCCCATGTTGACGCCGACGATCTTCTTGTCGTCCACGCACAGGTCGTTCCAAGTGTCCACGTCGATGTGGTTCGGGGTGACAGCGATGGTCGCGGTCGTGCCGCCCTGGGCGAGGACCTTGATCGAGTTCTCCATCACGGCGGTGACGCCGGTGGTGTCGACGGCCCAGTCCACGCCGCGGCCGTCGGTCAGATCCTTAACGGCCTGCACGACGTCGAGGTCCTTGGAGTTGATGACGTCGGTGGCGCCGAGCTCCTTGGCCAGCTCCAGGCGGGAGTCGACGATGTCGATGCCGATCACCTTGACGCAGCCGGCGATGCGGCCGGCCATCATCGCGGCCAGGCCGACGGCGCCGGTGCCGAACACGGCGATGGTGTCGCCGGGGGTCGGGCGCAGGGTGTTCAGGACGGTGCCGGAGCCGGTCACGTAGCCGCAGCCCAGCGGACCGAGCTTGCGCAGATCAAGGGATTTGTCGACCTTGACCGCGTTGCGCTCGCGCACGACCGTGGTGGTGGTGAAGGAGCTTTGGTCGAACATGTCGGCCACGTGCTCCCCGTTTTCCGTGAAGTGGCTGGAGCCGTCCGGGCGCACGCCGGACAGGTTGTTGTGCGCGTAGTTCTCGCACTGCGTCGGGATGCCCTTCAGGCAGGACTTACAGTTCCCGCAGGCGTAAAAGGACAGCACGACATGGTCGCCGGGCACGAACTGGGTGACCTCGGGGCCGACCTTCTCGACGATCCCGGAGCCTTCGTGGCCCAGGACGATCGGGTAGTCGATCACCGCGTCGCCGCGGCGCAGCGCCTCGTCGGAGTGGCAGATGCCGCTGGCGACCATGTGGACCTGGATGTCGTCCGGGCCCATTGGTGCGAGTTCGATGTCGTCCTTGATTTCAAAATCCGCGTTCTGCGCGGCTACAACGGCTGCTTTGATTTTCATGCGATGCACTCCTTTGTGATGTGGTTAACAGTTGACGCCTTCATTATCGGCAACAAAAGGAGCGAAAGCAACCGCTTACAAAATCATCTGGCGATATGGCCCACCGCCGACCCGGGCGACTGCAACAGCTGCGCGCCGGCGCCGGCGGCCGCACTGGGACAGTTTTCACCTTCGTCCGGGGCACGGTTCTCATGTAAGTGGAACATATCTACAGGTCCAGCGTGCCCGCTCCGTCGCGGTCAGCCTTGGGGCCGTGGCCGAACTGCGCCTGGTAGTGGGCGTAAAAGAAGCTGGAGTTGGCGATGCCGACGCTGCGCGCAATCTGGTGCACCGGCCGGTTGGTGGTCGCAATCGCATCGCGCGCCCGCAGCAGCCGCTCCTGGGTCAGGGCGGCGCTGAAGGTCTGGCCGACCTCGCGGTGAAAAACGTTGCCCAGGTAATTGCGGTTGTAGTTGAGCTTGGCGGCTAGGGCGGCCAGCGTGACGTGCGCGTAGTCCTCGTGGATCGCCTTGAGCATCTCAAGCGCCAGCGCCTGGCCGGACGAAAGCGGCGTGACCGGCTGCTGGTAGTTGCGCACCAGCTGGGCGAGCAGAATCGTCAGCTCGGCCTGCATGATGGTGTCGGCCAGCTCGCGGTCCTGGTAGTACTCGGTGATCAGCCGCTGCATCGTGGCCTGAATCTCGCCGAAGCTAGTGCCGGCAAAGCGCACGAAGCCGCGCGGGGACTGCGGCCGCACGCGGTTTTCCAGGAAGGCGAACAGCACGCTGCGCTGCGCGTGCATGCGGCTCAACAGATCCAGCGAGATGTTCTGGTCGCGAAACAGCACGTTGATCAGCAGGTCGTGCTCGCCGAGCGCCGCGATCGCGTGGCGGCAGCCGGCGTCCAGGAGCAGCAGGTCGCCCTGTTGCAGCTGGACGCGCTGGCCGTTGACGTGCTCGACCGCCGACCCGGTCAGCATGTAGTTGAGCTCCAGAAACTGGTGGGTGTGCAGCGGGTAGGCGGCGAAGCGGTTGTGCTTGGACACGTAGATGCTGCGGTTGCGGAAAAAGTAGTCGTTGAGCACCGGCATGTTCGCGGTTTCGCTCAGGTCGACGTCAAGCGCGGCGGCGGGGATGTCGTCTTGGACCTGGCGGCTCTGGTACTGGCGCGCCTCAACGGGGCTGAACGCCTGCAGTTGGCGTAAAATATCGGGGTTCATGGGCGACTCCTTTCCGGCACATTTGCTCCATGGTAACCCGCAGGCGGCGGTTGGGGCAAAAAAAGTTGCGGGGGTGCCGCACGGGCGGGGGTCGGCGCGGGAGCCGCCCGGCCGGGGTCGGGGAGCCGGCTACGGACTGGGCCGCCGGATTCGCGGTGGGGCACTGGCCGCCGGTCAGACCGCCGGCTGCGGGACAGGTGCTTGGCGGCCGCCCGCCGCGGCGCTCCTTTTTTGCGCCCGCCAGGCCCGGTGCGATAGGCTTTGGCCTCGGCAACTTGCCAGCTACGGCGCGGCCTGATATAGTGGGCATCCAAAACTGGGAACCGGGGGACGAACGCATGCGAGACAGACATTGGTGGCGACGACTGGGGCTGGGCCTCGGCCTGATTGGCGTGCTCGCCGTGGCGCTGGTCCTGCTGCCGCCGCGCGCGGCCAGGGCCGCGGTGACGGTGCCGTCCGCGATCACGGCGCCGGCCGGGTTCGTGACGCCGTCGCCGGCGAAGGGGGCGACCGGGTCGGGGTTTCGCACCCAGCCGAACTGGTCGGGGTACGGTTACACGATGCTTGGCGTCGAGTCCGCGCCCACCGATGAGGAGAAGTACGCCGCCTTCGTGAATCGCGGGTTCGGCTATCTGCACCTTTATGCCTCATTTCGCAAGGCGGGCGGGGACTACCTGTCCGGCTACAAAATCGTGACCCGGCGCCGCATCGGCAGCGGTCCGGTGACCATCAGCACCGACCCCGGGGGATTCGGGGAGCAGCCCGGGGTGGTCTGGGACACGCCGATGCAGTATTGGCCGGCCAACGACTTCATCGATTACAAGCTGGCCTTCAACGACACCATCACGACGCCGACCTGGGTCACCTTCCAGGTCAGCATCATGGTCAACAATGGCAACGCCTACCACTCCCAGCTGTTCTGGGTGCTGGTGGTGCCAAGCCCCGTCGGCCGGCTGTCGGCGACGTCGCGGGTGGTTTTTCGCGGCCAGACGGCGGACGTCGGGCTGCTGAACACCGCGCCCACGATTGCCCCCGACTACCGGCTGACCGGCACCGGGTGGTTCGCGCTACGCAACTACCAGCAGCTGAGCAACCCCGCCGGCACCGTCGGCCTGCGGGAGCTGAGCGCCAGCCTGACCATTCAGCGCCACTCGTTTTACGACGGAATCACCGCGTCGCTGGGCACGCTGGTCGAGGTGCTGGCCGACCTGCCGGACCGCACCGTGACGCGCGACGGGTCGGCGCAGTTTTCGCTGACGCTGCCGGACCGGGTGACGGTGAAAAACGTGCGGTGGACCGTCGGCGGCGCGGCCGCCGGCACCGGGCCGACGCTGACCGTGGCCGACGCGCAGGCGACCACCGCGGTGCAGGCGACCGCGGATTACTACCTCGACGGCAACCTGATCCAGGCCGGCGCCGTCAGCAACCTGGCGTACCTGTACGTCGAGGACGACCCGGGCACCCTGGTGCTGACGGCGGTGCCGGACCTCGCCTTCGCGCCGGCCAGCGGCGCGCCCTTCACCGTGGCGCAGGCCTTCGCCGGTGCGACGCTTGCGGCCACCGGCACGGTCAGCGTGGCGGACGACCGCCTCGCGCCGGGCCCGTGGCAGCTGAGCGTTGCGGCGACGGGCTTCACGCCCGCGTGGCCGGCGACCATGACCCTGACGGCGGCCGGACAGCGCGTCTCCCTTGGCGTGCCCAGCGCCGAGCCGGTGACGCTGCTGTACGGGCCGACGTCCACCACGGACTTTGCGGTCACCGCGCGCCTGGCGCTTGCGGCCCGCACCGCGCCGGTGGCCGGCCAATACGCCGCGACCGTGACGTGGACGCTGACGGCAGGACCGATTGGCGCGGCCCCGAGCGCGCCGTAACAAAATAATTTATCGTGCGAGTCGACGGGGTCGGCTCGTATTTTTGTTCTGGGGCGCCTGAACACGCGACGTTAAAGAGGATACTTGCCGACTGAGTCGCCTAAATTTATTAATAATATTATTTACTAATCTTAGATGCTTGAAAAATTGACGGGAAACTGTCTGCCGTGTTACGATACCACGACTTGAGAAAACGGATTCTCAAGCTTTGAACACGCGAAGGGAGAGATAAGCATGCGCAAGCAGGTATTGGGCGCCATCGCACTGACGGCGGCGCTGGCAACGGCCCCGGTGGCTATCGGCCGGGCGGTAACGGGGTCGGGACCAGGGACGGCAGAGAACAACATCAGTATACCGACTTTGAGCGAGGGATTTGCCGTAGATGAGAATGGCAAAGCAACGGCGGCCTCCTCGGCCACATTCGAGCTGATTGCCGGCAAGCTGACGCTGGATCAAGTGCCGAACTATGATTTTGGCCAAGCGAACATTAGTGAGATTATCGCTGGTCCAGTGACAAGGAAATCGTTTGCAGGAGATCCGACCAAGAGGCTAAGCACTTACGACGGCCAAAACTACGAGGGCACCCTCTCTGTGTCGGATTACCGCGGCAACAATGCCGGCTGGACGCTCACGGCCCAGTCCGGCAACTTTAAGGGCGGCACCGGCACCGATACCCTCGACATTAATTCACTGACGTTGCATATCGGTGCACCAGTGACGGTGGATCCTCAGATGCCGGGTGAGCTTATAAGCGGTGACATTGCCGGGACCGGGGCGACCGCAATTAGTGCCGAAGCTGGGCACGGCGCGGGTAACAACACCTACAACTCTGACGCGTCACTCGATCTGGCTCAAAACATCAAGGCAGTGGCCGGCGACTACGAGGCCGTGATCAACTGGACGCTGGGGAGCACCCCGACACCAGCGGCGCCGACGCAGCCGTAGTGACCGCGATCTCAAGCGGGTCGGGCGACCGGCTCGTTTGGCTATCGCGGTCACCCCATGGAGGTGAGCACATGACAACAATCATCAACCGAACGCGCCGCGGCAGTCGTGCCGCCCGCGTCCTGCGCGCCACGCTGCGCGGCCTCGCGGGTGGGCTGCTGCTCGTCATGGCGGCACTGCTGCTGACCGCCCCACGCCCGGCACGGGCCGCGGGCGCGGGCTTCACCGTGTCCCCGGTCAGCCCTGCGGCGGCCATGGAGAAGGGCTACTTCGTGGTGCAGGCGGCGCCCGGCAGCACCCGCAAGCTCGTGGTGGCCGTCGCCAACCTCGCGGACGCGCCCAAGAACCTGCGCCTGCAGGTGACCGACGCCTTCACGCAGCCCAACGGCGAGGTCGGCTACACCCCGGGCGGAACCACCGACCCCGCCGCCAAGTACCAGCTGAGCAAGCTGAGCTCGCCGCCGGTCGACTTCACGCTGGCCGCGCACCAGGGGCGGGAGGTCACCATCACGGTGGCGCTGCCGCCGGCGGCTTTTGACGGGCAGATCCTGGGCGGCATCTACGTCGAGGACCTGGCCGATTACGGCGGCAGCGGCTCCGGCATGGCGGTCGCGAACCATTTTGCCATGATGGTCGCCATTCAGATGCAAAACAGTCCGAAGCTGGTGGCACCGCACCTCAACCTGGGCCAGGTCACCGTCGGCACACAGGACAATGCGCCGGCCGTGCTCGCGACGCTTCAAAACGACCGGGCGCGGCTGTTCGGCAAGCTGGCGATCACGGCCAAGGTGACGCCGGCCGGCAAAACCAAGGCGACCGTCACCCGCAGCGTGACGAATTACGCGATGGCGCCGACCTCGCACCTCGACTTCGGACTGCCGCTCACGACGGCGCTTGCGCCCGGCCAGTACGACCTGGACCTGCTGGCGGTGGCGGGCGATTACCGCTGGCACTTCACGCGGCGCTTCACGGTCACGGCCAAGCAGGCGGCGACCACGGCCAAGGCGGTGGTGCCAGACGCCGTCCCGGTCTGGCCGTGGCTGAGCATCGCCGGCGTGGTGCTCCTACTCGGCCTGCTGTGGCTGGTGCTGTGGCGGCGCCGAAGGAGGAAAAAAGATGATCCGACTTAACGCGCTGGCCGCCTTGCTGCTGATCGCGGGCCTGCTGCTGGGCAGCCTGGCGCCCGAGCACGTTCACGCCAAGCAATCGGTGGCGACCTTCACCATCGTCGACGACGGCACGCCGCGGCCGCAGCCGGGTCCGACCCCGGGCGGCGGCTCAGGTGGCCAGTCCGGCGGCGGCTCAGGTGGCCAGTCCGGCGGCGGCTCCAGCGGCCAAACCGGCGGTAGCGCGGGTGGCAGCGGCCAGACCTCCGGCGGCGCCAGTGGCCAAACCGGTTCCAGCGGTCAAACCGGTGGTGGTGGGCAAACGGACGGTGGTCCGCCCGCGACCGGCGGTGAAACCGCGCGGGCGGGCAACACCAACCTGCCGCAGACCGACGCCGCTGCGCGGCCCGCGGTGACGCTCGGCGGTCTGGCGCTGCTGGCAGCGGTGGCCGCAATCGGGGTGCGACGTCGGGCGCGGCGCGGTCCAACCGGGCGTAAGAACGCAAAACGCCGCGCCACCCGGTGAGGGTGACGCGGCGTAACGGGACTCATTTTGGCTGGTACCAGTCCTGAATCATCTGGGCGGTGGCGAGGTCGAGGTAGCGCAGCTCGACGGCCTCGTTCCCGTTGCCCTTGCGCAGGTTGACGGTCAGGTGGCAGCGGCGGCGCGCCCGCAGCCATCGCGGCTGCTCCACGGCCAGCGACTGGACGTTGGCGCGTCGCACGAAGTCGGTCTGGCGCGTGCCCCACGAGCCGGTCTGCATAATGAGAAGGGGCCCGACGGTGGCGATGCCCTGCGTGCGGCCGGCGTAGCGGCCCTGAACGAGGCCGACCAGCACCAGCGCGGCGGTGGCGATTAGCGCCGGGAGCACCCAGTGCGGCTGCCAGAAGTGGAGGCCGAGGCTTCCGGCGAGTCCCAGCACGAGGTAGCCCAGGCCGGCGTTGCGCACGAACGGCGCGGTGGCGGCCGGTGCGGCCAGCGGCGGCAGCTCGCTTGGCAGCCACGGTACGAACGGCGTCATCACCTCAAGCAGCCGCGGCGCCTGCACCACCGGCATCAGCATCAGGTCGTCTTGCTTTTCCTCGTCCGCGGCGTTGGACGCCGTCAGCGCCTGCACCGAGGCCAGGTGGCACCACTGGCGGAGAAGCGTCGCGCGGACGCGCACCGCCTGGATGCGGTCGAGCCGCACGCTGGTGGTGGTGCGGGTGAAAAGCCCGCGCGTCGCGGTCAGCGTGTGGCCCTCGCGGCGCAGGGTGAACCGGAAGTACTTCTGCAGAATGCCGAGGTAGGCCGCGGCCAGCCCGAGCAGCAAAATCACGATGACCAGTGCGACGATCACGACGACGGCCAGCGCGGCCAGCTGCCGCTCGGCGCCCGACACCCAGTCCTTGGGCAGAATGTCGTCGGCCTTGTCGTACAGCCACCAGAGCACGGCGAGGACCGGCACGAAGCCCATGCTGGTCAGCGCGTAGATGTTCAGGTCCCGGGCCGCAATGCGGTACTCGGGTCCGGCGGGGCGGCCTGCCGCGTCTGCCTCGGCCGCATCGGTGCCCGCGTCGTCGGTGGCCACCAAATCCGCAGTCGGCGCTTCCGCGGCGGCCGCGTTCACGCCCGGCTCGTCCGCGCTCGTGCCCGATGCGTCCGCGTTTGCCGGCGCCGCCTCGTCGTCGGCGGCCGCGGGATCGGCCGCCGCACCGACCGATGCCGCGACCCGCGCGCCGCTGCGCTTGCGCCGGCGCTCAATCAGGTCGGCCACGGCGGTCGGCACCGCGACCAGCGTGGCCTCGGCGGCGTTGTCCTCGTGGCTCGAGGTCTCGATGCTCAGGCTGAGTAGGTCGAACGGCTGGAGGATCAGCCACTGCGACCGCTGCAGGGTCTGGATGTTGGCGTAGGGGATGTGGCGCGTTTTGCGCACGAACAGGCCCGAGTTGATGGTGATGGCGTCTTCACCCAGCACGTAGGTGAAGCGCAGGTAGCGCGCGACGTAGATGGCGACGAAGGCAATCAGCAGGGCGCCGAGCAGCGGCAGCGTCCAAAAGCGCGCGCCGTCGTCCTTCAGCAGCGCCCAGGCCGAGGCGAGGCCGATGGCGGCCCAGCCGTACAGGCCCTTGCCCAGCATGATGACGAGGGCCAGCGGGTGCAGGCGGTTAGGCGTCATCGCGCGCCTCCTTGGCCAGCGCCAGGATGCGGTCGCGCAGCCGGTCGGCCACCTCCGCGGTCACGCCGGCCAGCGAGTCGGAGGTCGAGGCGGTCTGGATTTCGACCTGCTGCAGGCCGTGGGCGCGCAGGATCGGCCCGGCCGACAGGGTCACGTTTTGGATGCGGCTGATGGGAATCGCCGTCTCCTTTTGAAAAAGCGCGCCCTCCTTCAGGTAGACGGCGGTGTCGGTGATGCGAAAGCGCCAGAATGCGTAGCGGTAGGGGATCAGGGCCAGCTCGGCGCTCGGGTGAACCAGCGCGAGGCCGAGGCTGATCGCAATCAGCCACAGCGGCCAGCCCCACAGCCGGTTGGCGACGAGCAGGCCGACTGTGACGGCCAGCCACCACACAAGGGCCAGCCCGGCGCCGATGCGCCAGACCTGCTTGATCTGTTGCGGTAAGTGTTCTTCCATAGTTGCTCCCTCCAAAAATCCGGGCTGCCCGGCCCGGTCTAGGCCCAGTGTACCGCGGCGCCGCGGCTGCGCCATGCGACCGGAGACTGAATTGTGGCGGTGTTCACAGCTTGCGGTTGAAGTGGGCGGTCGCGCCGACCCACGCCCAGAAGGCGACGCCCAGCGTCAGCAGACTGCCGGTGATGATGCCCATGATCAAGTCGTCTCGACCGCGGTCGATGACCGCCAGCGCCAGGGCGACCACCGCCGCGGCGCCGACGACGATCTTCAGGGTCAGCGTGTTGGCGCGCATTCGGATTAGCACCTGGCGCTCGTCGCGCTCGGCCAGCCGCTCGCTGTGGGTGGCGCCCTTAGATAGCGCCCGGGCGACGGCCGCGACGCCGAGGATCAGCGACAGGGCGATCAGCACGACGTTTTGAATCAGGTTGGCGACGCCCGGCTGCGGCTTGATCACGGCCAGCACGGTCAGCACGATACCCATGGCAATCAGGCCCAGACCGGTGGCCAGGCCCTTGACGTTATAGATTTTCAATCTCTCGATCCTCCATTTCCTTGTTCTCGGCCAGGCGGCACAGGGTCTCGACGTCGGTCTGAAACACCTGCGCCATGCGGTAGGCCAGCATCAGGCTGGGGCTGTACTGCCCCTTTTCGATTGAGATGATGGTGCGCGCGGACACGTGGCACAGGTCGGCCAGCTGCTGCTGGGTCAGCCCCGCCGCGGCCGCCGTCAAGCAAAAAAATTCGCCGCGGCGCGCCGTGCGCTTGTGCTATGATTGAAGTAATCAAATCCTTGGAGGCAGCACTATGCACATCAGCATGACCCACCCGACCACCCACGCGGTGAAGCAGACCAAGATCGGCTTCTCCTGGACCACCCTTTTCTTCGGCTTCTTCCCGGCGCTGTTTCGCGGTGACTGGACGTGGGCACTGATCATCGCTCTGCTGCAGATCGCCACCGGCACCTTCACCTGGGGCATCTCGATCGGCGTGATCAGCATCATCTTCGCGTTCATTTACAATGGCATGTACGTCAGGGGCCTGATCAACAAGGGCTTCGCGCCGTCCGACCAGGCCAGTGCCGACGCGCTGCGGGCCAAGGGCTTCCTGCACTAGGCGACGACGATGACAAAGCGCACCCTGGTTCTCATCGAGACCATCATCCTGATCTTCGGCGGCGGGCTGCTGCGGCTGGTGTTCGACCAGTTCCTCGGCTTCCGCGCGTCGATGCTGGTGTCGTATTTGCTGTGGGGCGTCGTGCTCTGGCTGGTGTCCAGCCGCGTGACGGCGGCGCGCCGCCGCGACCTGGCGCGGCTTTGGCAGCTCGCGGATGCGCTCGGCGTGGACGCGAGCGACTTGAGCCGGCGCACCAGCTACGGCGCCATCGACTGGCAGCTGACCCGTCCGGACAACCTGCAGTTCTACCCGGCCGACGCCACGGTGGCGCGGTTGACGCGCGAGCTCGAGCAGGCGGCCGCCAATCAAGCACAGACCCAAGCCGAGTGACGCCAAAAACGCGCCGGTGTCTTCCCGTTTTCGGGAAAGGCACCGGCGCGTTTGTGTTGGGTGGCTCAGGCCAGCTCGCGGTACACCAGCTCGACCAGGCCCTTGTGCGGGGCCAGGTTGACGGCGTCGATCGGCTGCTCGAGGATTTTCTGGTACTCCTCCAGCACGTCGTAGGGCAGCGGCGTCAGGAGGTGCAGGTCGTCGATGACGTCGCTGACGGAGTCGACGGTGCGCAGGTCCGCGAAAATGTCGATCTTGCTCAGGCAGTCCGCCAGCAGGTCGCTCATGGCGGCGTCCGGCTTGCCGCTGGCGTCGGTGATGACGACCTGGCTGTGGTTGAGCGGCTGGTGTTCCAGCCGGAGCAGTTTTAAGGCGTGAAAAACATTCATGTGATCACCTCGTGTGGGGCGCGCGCGTGCCCGGGTTCACCGCCGCGGCGGCGGTGCTTATCACTAGAATTGTAGGCCAATTGAAGCGCAAAAGACAACCGCTTTTATCTTGGCGGCGCCGATTGCGAAGTGGCAGCGCTTACGTCATAATGGAAGAGGAGGTGAGCGCGATGGCGGCAAGGCACGAGTACAGAGAGAGAAAGGCGAAGAATCCGGCGACCAAGGCGGTGGCCGTGGCAGGCGCGGTCTTCGTGGCCTTCATCGGCCCGCTGGTGGACGGCGCCACGGCGCTGGTCAAGGCCCTGGAGCCCGGCACGGGCGGCCTGCACCTCGGGTTCGGCGGCCTTTTTGCCCACCCGGCGGCCAGCGGGCTGCTTTTGGGGGCGGTGATTGCGCTAATCCTGGTGCTGGCGGTGCGCGGACACCGGCCGCGCCGCACGATTCGCACCTCGTACCGGGCCAAGGGTCAGGGCTACGCGACGGAGCACACGCCGGTGCGCGCCGACCGCACGCCGCAGCGCGGCCGCACCGGGCTGGTCGCGGTCGTCGTCGCGCTGGTGGTGGCCGCCGGGCTGCTGGGACTGGTGCTGGCGGCCTGACCGCCGCCCGGCCGCGCCGCGGTTTTCCGGCGGGGGGCCGAGGCGGATCGCGACCGCGAATCGATTTTTGACTTGACGACAAATAACGCACGCGCTGGCCACCACGATTGGGTGACCGGCGCGTGCGTTTTGACGTGGACTCAGTCGGTGGCCGGCACCGCCGGCTCGCCGGCGTTCGGGGTGCGGCGGCGGCGCAGCCACAGCTCCTTGATGCCGGACAGCACGAAGGTCGGAATCGCCGGCAGGACGATCACGCCGGCATACAGCCAGCCGGACAAAGGCGCCGTGCCCATCACCGCGTTGAAGAACGGGAAGACGGTCACCAGCAGGCTGGTCGCGGCGGCGAAGCCGACGGCGAGCAGCAGCTTGCCGTTGGCCAGCGGATTGCGGGCGAACAGCGTCCGCTGGCTGCGCGCGTCGAAGACGTGCCACAGCTGGCCGAACACGAGGGTCAAAAAGGCGAGGGTCTGGGCCTCAGCCGGCGCCATGCCGGCGTGGGCGCCCCAGAGGAAGGCCAGGTACACCAGCCCGCCCATCACGACGCCGCGCAGGACGATGCGGCCGAGCATGCCGCTGAGGATCGAGGCGTGGACGTCGCGCGGCGGCCGCCGCATCAGGTCGGCCTCCGGCACGTCGTAGCCCAAAGCGAAGCTCGGCAGGGCATCGGACACCATGTTCACCCACAGCACCATCAGGGCGGTCAGCGTCGGCGTGGTTGCGGCGACCTGGCCGACCGGCTGCGTCATCAGGAGCACGCCGAACAGCAGCGCGAGCACCTCGGCGACGTTGGTGGTCAGCTCGTGGCGCATGAAGTTCTGGATGTTGCCGAAAATGGTCCGGCCGGCGCGCACCGAGTTTTCGATCGTGGTGAACTTGTCGTCGAGCAGAATCAGGTCGGCGGCGTCCTTGGTCACCTCGGTGCCGTTGATGCCCATCGCGATGCCGATGTCGGCGGCGCGCAGGGCGGGGGCGTCGTTGATGCCGTCGCCGGTCATCGCCACGACCTCCTGGTGGCGCTGGAGGGCGCGCACGATGCGCTGCTTGTGCTCCGGTGACACGCGGGCGTAGACGCGGATGTCCGGCGCCAGGCGGAACAAATCATCGTCGCTCATCGCGGCCAGCTGGCGGCCGGTCACCACGCGGGCCGTGTTGTCGGCCACGATGCCCAGGCGCACGGCGATGGCGCGCGCGGTGACTTCGTGGTCGCCGGTGATCATCACCACGGCGACGCCGGCGGCCTGCAGCTCGGCCACGCTTTGGCGCACCTCGGGCCGCGGCGGGTCGATGATGCCGGCCACCCCGAGCAGCGTCAGGTGCTGCTCAAGCGCCGCCGTGTCGCCGTGCAGCGCGAGGTCGCGGTCGATGTCGCGCACCGTCACGGCGATGGTGCGCAGTGCCTCCTCGGCAAAGCTGAGCACCTGCGTCTCGACCTGCGCGCGCGCGGCCGCCACCGGCACCAGCACGTTTTGCAGCGACACATGGTCGGTGTGGGCGAGCACCACGTCCGGCGCGCCCTTGGTCAGCACCTGGTACTGCGCGCCGTCCTTGATCACCACGCTCATCATCTTGCGCGTGGAGTCGAACGGCAGCACGCGCACAATCTCGATGTCCAGGTCGTTATCCTTGGCCAAAAGGCGGTCGCGGTCGATGCCGGCCTTGTGCCCCATCACGACCAGCGCGACGTCGGTCGGGTTGCCGTACGGCGCCTTTTTGCCGTCGTCGTCCTCGGTGATGGCGGCCTCGTTGTTCAGCACGCTGGCGAGGATGAAGCGGTGGTAGGGCGCCGCCGCGGTGTCGGTGGTTGCGCTGTCCGGGGCGGCAGCGCTGCGGGCCGCGTCGCCTGCGGCCGCGGCCAGGCGGCGCGCCGCCTCGTCCTCCGGCAGGATCTCGCCGACCGGGTCAAGGCCGCTGCCCTCGACCGCGAAGTTCTCGCCGTTGGCCCAAAAGCGGGTGACGGTCATCTGGTTTTGCGTCAGGGTGCCGGTCTTGTCCGAGGCGATGAAGGAGGTCGCGCCGAGCGTCTCCACGGCGTTCAGCGACTTGATCAGGCCGCGGTTTTTCGCCAGCATGGTCGCGCCGATGGTCAAGACGATCGACAGGACGGCCGGCAAGGCGTCGGGGATCGCCGCGACGGCCAGCGCGATGGCGGTGGACAAGGACTCGGCGACGGCGGCGAAGGACAGGGTGCCGGTCGCGAGGTACGCCTTGGCCAGCTCGAGGCCGAGGGTGAACACGACCACGGCCAGCGCGACCACCATCAGCTTGCGGGTCAAGGCGGCGATGGTGCGCTCGATCGGGGTCTTCTTGGTGGTCACCTGGGTCAACAGCTTGGCGATGCGGCCGAGCTCCGTGTGCGCGCCGGTCGCGACGACGACGCCCAGCGCGTTGCCGCCGGTCACCATCGAGCCGGAGTAGCCCATATTGGTGCGGTCGCCGAGCGCCACGTCGCCGGCCAGCGCGTGGGTCTGCTTGAGAATCGGCTCGGCCTCGCCGGTCAGGTGCGACTCGTTGACGGCAAGCTCCGCGCAGTGCAAAAAGCGCACGTCGGCCTCGATGAAGTCGCCGGTTTTGACCGTCACGATGTCGCCGGGCACGAGGTCTGAGGCGCTGATCTGCGCCCAGTCGCCGTCGCGCAGCACCGTCGCGTGGTGGTCGTTCATCGTTTTCAGCGCGGCCAGGGACTTCTCGGCCTGGCGCGCCTGCCAAAAGCCCAGCCCGGAGTTGACGCCGATCAAAAGCAGGATGGCGGCGGCCTCGTACAGCGCGGCGGCGCCGTGGGTCCGGTCGCCGGTGACGGCGAAGTCGTACGCGGCCGAGCCCAGGGCCAGCCCCACGGCGATGAACAGGATGATCACCAGGGGCTCCTTGAGGCTGGCGGCGAACTGGCGCCAGGCGCTCGGCGCGGGCGGCGTCGGCAGGGCGTTTTGGCCGTCCTTGGCCAGCCGCTCGGCGGCGGCGGCCTGGGTCAGCCCGTGGGTGCGGTCGGTGTGCAGGTCGTCCAGGACGTCCTGCTTGTGCTGGTGGAAGTAGTCTGACATGGGGGTCCTCCTATGATGGCGGTGCGAATAAAATGGTGGGGCGACGAACTGCGGTGCGGGCTGCGGCCGGCGCGGGTCTGGCCTCGTGGCCGCGGGTGCGGGCTGCGACCGCCGCGACCTTGGTGGCGGCGCGGCGTGTGGCCTTTGCGGGCCGCCGGCGGTTGCGCCCGCGGTGGCGACCGCAGACCCAGCCGCCCGGCCCGCCGAGACGGCAAAAAGGCGCAAGCGACAAGATGGCCTCCCTCCCCAGGGAAGCGGTTCTTGAAGCTTGCGCCCAACCGTTTTTCATATGCAATTCGTTATCACTAGCTTAAGCGATTTCTGATGCGCCTGTCAAGTTATTTGCTGCGGTGAACCAGTCGCGGTCGACCACCGCGCGCGCCGCGGCCAATCGCGGCGAATTCGGCCGCAATATTGCGACCCGCGAATGCGGTGCGAGGCCAGGCGGGGCGCGGGTTTGCGGCCGCCTCGGCAGGCAGCTGCGGCAACAAATGATAGACTTCACATCAACCGTTGAAAATGCTGCCAGAAATCTTTAGAATTGTAGTGTGATGCGAATTGCGCATCGACTGTCAACAATATGGAGGAATACATTTATGCGTAAGACGAAGATCGTCTCCACCCTGGGCCCAGCGTCCAACGACCTGAAGACGATTAAGGCGCTGATCGGCGCCGGGGCCAACATTTTCCGCTTCAACTTCTCTCACGGCGATCACGAAGAGCAGCTCGGCCGCATGAACCTGGTCAAGCAAGCCATGAAGGAAACCGGCGTGAAGGTTGGCCTGATGCTCGACACCAAGGGCGCCGAGATCCGCACGACGGCCACGACCGACGGCGGCAAGGTGAGCTACGAGAAGGGCGACAAGATCACCCTGACCATGAACACCGGCGCTTTGAGCAAAAAGGGTGCCGTTGACATTACATACGGCGGTCTTTACGACGACGTCAATGTCGGCCACCACGTGCTGTTCGACGACGGCCTTTTGGACACCGTGATCATCGAAAAGGATGAGGCCAACCGCGCCCTGATCCTTGAAGTGCAAAACCCGGCCATCCTGGGCTCCAAGAAGGGCGTTAACTCCCCTGGTGTCTCCCTTCAGCTGAAGGGCATCACCGAAAAGGACAAGGACGACATCCGCTTCGGCGTCAAGCAGGGCATCAACTTCATCGCCGCATCCTTCGTGCGCAAGACTTCCGATGTTCAGGAAATCCGCGACGTGCTGGCCGAAGTCGGTGGCGAAGACGTTCTCGTGATCCCAAAGATCGAATCCCAGGAAGGTATCGACAACTCCGACGCCATCCTTGAGATGTCCGACGGCATCATGGTTGCCCGTGGCGACATGGGGATCGAGATTCCTTACGAGGAAGTGCCTGCCGTTGAGCAGATGCTCATCCACAAGTGCAACCTGGCCGGCAAGCCGGTGATCACCGCGACCCAGATGCTCGACTCCATGCAGGAGAACCCGCGTCCGACCCGCGCCGAAGTGACCGACGTTGCCTTCGCCGTTCTGCAGGGCACCGATGCCACCATGCTGTCCGGCGAATCCGCCAACGGTGACTACCCGATCGAATCCGTCCACACCATGGCCGTGATCGACGAGCGCGCCGACAAGATGCTGCCGAAGCACTCCCCGGTTCTGGAAGAACTGAAGACCTCCGGCTCCATCACCACCACGACGGCGATCGCCGCTGTGACCGCCGCAGAGCGCGTCTCCGCCAAGGCCATCATCGCGCTGACCGCCAGCGGCTACACCGCGCGCCAGATTTCCCGCTTCAAGCCTGAAGCCCCAATCCTGGCCGTGACCTACGACGAACGCACGGCGTCCAGCCTGCTTCTGTCCTGGAACGTGACCCCGCTCGTGGTTGAAAAGGGTGCCGAATTCGAAGCCCTGGTTGCCCAGGCCGAAGAGAAGCTTGTTGCCAACGGTCAGCTGGCGAAGGGTGACGTTGTCGTCATCGTGGCCGGCTTGCCCTTGTACGAGGCAGGCTCCACCAACAATGTTATGGTTCGCCGCATCGCCGACTAAGTTCCTGGCGCTGCACCGGATCCACTAAAGAGCTTCGCGTCACCATCCATTCGCTGGATGGTGGGGCGAAGCTCTTTTTGCGTACCAGGGCGGAACGGGGCGGACTTAGCGGGCCGCATAGCGTAGCGCTGGTGCTTGGGGCGCACTTGGCCCCAAGCGCCGGTGCTAGCTATGCGAGCCCGCGTTGCCCCGCGGAGCCCGACGATGGGGTTGACTCGTCACTGGCAGATCATGATTCCAGCGGGGGTCGCTGCACGTTTTACGCCGCTGGGGAGTAGCCCGGCGCAACGGGTGCGAAAGTGGGGCGGGGGAGCGGACTCGAGTTGTTCGCCGGCACCTGCCGTGGCCCGGCCGCCAATTCCGAACAATATTCGGGAACCACCGTGTGTTCACGTTCACCTTTACACAACGTTCGAAATATTATAAGATAAGCAGTGCATTGCAAAAATATAGTTCGTGTTTTGGAGGCAATTTTACACATGAAAGAGAAGCTGCTGGCCTACTTCGAGATTCGAGAACTGAACACGACCGTCCGCCGCGAAATCCTGGCGGGGTTCACCACGTTCATCTCGATGGCCTACATTCTGTTCGTCAATCCATCCGTACTGGGCGCTTCGGGGATGGATAAGGGCGCGGTGTTCACCGCGACCGCCCTGGCCTCGGCCCTTGGGTGCATGCTGATGGGGATCCTCGCGAAGTACCCGATCGCGACCGCCCCGGCGCTTGGCATCAACGCCTTTTTCGCCTACTCGGTCTGCATCGGCATGAAGATTCCGTGGGAAACCGCGCTGGCCGGCGTGTTCGTCGCCGCCCTGATCTTCATCGTCATCACGATCTTCAAGCTGCGCGAGATGATCATCGACGCGATTCCCGCCGACCTGAAGTACGCAATCTCCGGGGGCATCGGGCTGTTCATCGCGTTCCTCGGGTTGTCCGACGGCGGCCTGATCGTCGCCAACAAGTCCACGCTGGTCGGCCTCGGGTCGCTCAGCGTCGGGACCACCTGGCTGACCGTGTTCGGCCTGATCGTCACGGCCATTTTGATGGTCAAAAAGGTTCCGGGGGGCATTTTCATCGGCATGGTCCTGACCACCATCCTGGGTCTGGCGACCGGCCTGATCCACGCGCCGAGCGCCATCGTGTCCGGCGCGCCGTCGCTTGCGCCGACCTTCCTGGTGGCCGTCAAACACGTCGGCGACATCAACTCGCTGCAGCTGGTGGTCGTGGTGCTGACCTTCCTTCTGGTCACCTTCTTTGACACCGCCGGCACGCTGGTCGGCCTGGCCAACCAGGCCGGCTTCATGAAGGACAACAAGATGCCGCGCGTCGGCAAGGCGTTGGCCTCCGACTCCACCGCCATGCTCGCCGGGTCGCTGCTGGGCACCAGCCCGGTCGGCGCCTTCGTGGAAAGCTCCGCCGGCATCGCGGTCGGCGGCCGCAGCGGCCTGACCGCCGTGGTCACCGGGATTTTCTTCCTGCTCGGCCTGTTCTTCTCGCCGCTTTTGGCCGTGGTCACGACGCAGGTCACCGCGCCGGCTTTGATCATCGTCGGGGTGCTGATGGCGCAGTCGCTGCGCCAGATCAACTGGAGCCAGCTGGAAATCGCGATTCCGTCCTTCCTGATTCTGCTCGGGATGCCTTTGACCTACAGCATCTCCGACGGCATCGCGCTTGGGTTCGTCTTCTACCCGATCACGATGATCGCCGCCAAGCGCGGCAAGGAGGTCTCGCCGATCATGTACGGCCTGTTCTTCGTCTTCATCGGGTTCATGTGGATACTGAATATGTAGCGCGTGGAAAACCGCGGGCTTAGCAGGCCGCGTAGCGCAGGGGTGGTGCATGAAGCGGGTTTTGCTTCGTGCACCACCTTAGCTATGCGAGCCTGC
The DNA here is from genome assembly GCF_020180945.1 of Lacticaseibacillus kribbianus. Taxonomy (GTDB): domain Bacteria; phylum Bacillota; class Bacilli; order Lactobacillales; family Lactobacillaceae; genus Lacticaseibacillus; species Lacticaseibacillus kribbianus. The sequence continues at coordinate 104,915 of NZ_JAIPUL010000002.1, forward strand.
GTTGCGGTTTGGAACGCGTTTAGAGGGCGGAGCCGAGCGTACTTAGCGGGTCGGGTGGCCTAGCCAAGGCGCTTGGGCCGTACTTTGGCCCGAGTGCCTTGGCGTAGCCAGCCGTACCCGCGTTGCTCGGCGAAGCCCGTTTAGCGCGTGAACCGCTGTGTGGCGAATGGTTGCGTCGAGACGGGCACCTCAACTGGGGTGCCCGTTTTTGCGTTGGAAAGCGGCGTGCCCCACTGTGCGACACGATGTCACCTGCCGCCTCCCGGCCCCGCGCCCAGTCCGGCATCGGACCAGCGACGGATGGGCGGTGTCGCCGGCCGTGGTACACTGGAAGCCGTGGGAGGGATAACATGAGACGTTGGGTGCTTTTCCTGTTAATCGGTCTGGCGGTGGCCTTGGGCGGCTGCGCGAACGCCCAGGCCTGCACAAGCAAAAAGGCGGCGCTGCGCACGGCGGCCAAGCGGCTTCAGGCGCGGCACAAGCAGCCGTTTCGGCTGGTGAAGGGCGTCGCGGTGCGCTACCGCGGCGGACAAAAAGGCCAGCTCCAGGCCGTTTTTGCCCCGATTGAGGCCCCGCACCGGCGCACGGCGGTCACGCTGAAGGCCGGCGGCGGCTTCAGCGACGACTACGACAAGTACCACGTGCTGCCGGCCTTTCGCCGTGAGATGCGCGCGCGGCTCGCCGGCCTGCGTGCGGCGCGCGGCGCCAAGTTCGACCTGAGCGGCCAGACGGCGCTGACGCTGCCGGCGGGCATCAACCTTGACGACTACCTGGACACGGTGCGGCCGCAGCCAGTGGTGACGCTGCACACGACCGCCGGGGCGGCCCAGGTGGCGGCGGTGTATCGCAAGCTCTGCGGGCGCCTACCGGGGTTTCGCCTGCGGGTGGTGGCCAACCACCGCCGCCGGCTGAGCGTCACGCACACCCTGCGCGCCAAGCACTGGCTGACGACCGCGGAGATCGCGGCGCGGCTGGACTAGGGGGCGCGGCATGGACAAGGACACGCAGGCGCTGTTCGCCCTGATCGACGCAGCCTACGCGGAGCGGGACGACAGTGACTTAGACCAGCGCTACCACGCGGTGCTGCTGGACGCGGCTAAGCAGCTTGAGGCCGGCGCCGACCTGGATCGGACGCGCATGGCGCTTTACACGTCGCTGTACCAGCTGCCGCACTTTCGGCCGATGACGCTGCCTCAAGCGGGGCGCCGGCTCTATGGCGCCCTGCACGACCACTACCGCGATTACGACGCGGCCAGGCTGCGCCGCGCGGCCCTCGGCTACGGGCTGATTGTGGCCAGCGGCACGTGGCTGTGACCGCACCGGAAAAATAGACTGAAACAGCAAAAAAACGGCGGCTCACCGTCCCGAATCTGGGAGGGTGAGCCGCCGTTTGCGGCCGGCCAATGCTTTTGGGTGCCGGCCAAGGGGGGCAAAGTCAATGGTAACGATGTGCGCCGGAGCGCGGTTAGCTCGCCGCGAGTCACGCTTTATCTAAACGCGTTCCCCGCGGCAACGCGGAAGCGGCTAGCTACGCCGCGGCCCTCGGGGCAAGTGCGGCCCCAAGCGCCACGGCTAGGCTACCCGTTCCGCTAAGCCCGCCGCGGCTCACGCTCTATCTAAACGCGTTCCCCGCGGCAACGCAGGTGCGTCCAGCTAGCACCGGTCCTCGAAGCATAACCCGCTTCAAGAACCGGCGCTACGCTGGCCGACCTGCTAAGCCCGCCGCGGCTCACGCTCTGTTCAGGTACCGCTTCAGGAACTCCTGGGTGCGGGCTTCCTGCGGGTGGTCGAAGAGCTGCTCCGGCGTGCCGCTTTCAGCGATCACGCCCTGGTCCATGAAGACGACGCGGTCGGAGACGTCGCGCGCGAACTCCATTTCGTGGGTGACCACGATCATGGTCAGGCCGGTGGTGGCCAGCGCCTTCATCGCGTTCAAGACGTCGTCGACCATCTCCGGGTCAAGCGCGGAGGTCGGCTCGTCGAACAGGAGGACTTCCGGGTCCATCGCGACGGCGCGGGCGATCGCGACGCGCTGCTTTTGGCCGCCGGACAGCTGGTCGGGCTTGGCATTGACGAACGGGTCCATGCCGACCTGGTGCAGCAGCTCCAGCGCGTGGTCCTTGGCGGCCGCGGCGTCACGGTTGAGCACGGTGACCTGCGGGGTGACCACGTTTTGCAGCACGGTCAGGTTGTTGAACAGGTTGAAGCTTTGGAAAACCATCCCGACCTTGGCGCGGTAGTGCGCGAGGTCGAAATTTTTCTCCAGGATGCTGGCGCCGTGGAACTTGATGTCGCCGGCGGTCGGCTCCTCGAGCAGGTTGATGTTGCGCAGCAGGGTGGACTTCCCAGACCCGGAGCGGCCGATGATGGACACCACCTCGCCCTGCGCGACGTCGAAGTTGATGTCGGTCAGGACCACGTGGTCGCCAAAGACCTTCTTGAGGTTTTGGACTTCAATGATGGATTCTGTCATAGTCTTTCTCCTTTGAACGTCGTCGAGCGCCGCGGGGCAACGCGGGAGCGGCTAGCTACGCCCAACCACTCGGGCCAAAGTGCGGCCCAAGCGGTTGAGCTAGGCTACCCGTCCCGCTAAGTGCGCCCCGCTCTGCTCTGGCTCCTAGTTACTGGTCTTCGGTGTCTCCACCTGCATCTGGTTGTTCATCACGTTGTAGTTCTTCGGGCCGTCGATGCGCTTTTCAATCAGGCGGAAGAGGCGCGAAATCGTGAAGGTCAGAATCAGGTAGATGCCGCAGACGATCAGGTAGGTGTGGAAGAACTGGAAGTTCTGGCCCGCGACGGTTTCGGAGGTGAAGAACAGCTCGGAAACGGAGATGACGGACAGGACCGAGGTGTCCTTGATGTTGACGATGAACTCGTTGGTCACGGCCGGCAGGGAGTTGCGAATCGCCTGGGGCAGGATGACCTTCAGCATGGTCTGCAGGTGGGTGAAGCCGAGGGCGTGGGCGGCCTCGAACTGGCCGGCGTCCACGGAGATGATGCCGCCGCGGATGATTTCGGAGATGTAGGCCCCAGTGTTGATGGAGACGATGACCAGGGCGGCCGCCGTCTTATCCATGTTGAGCCCGAATGCCTGGGCCGCGCCGTAGTAGAGCACGGCGGCCTGGACGATCATTGGGGTGCCACGGAAGACCTCGATGTAGACGGACAGCAGCCAGTTGACGAACCACTGCAGGCCGCGCTTGCTCTTGGTCTTCGGCGCCGGAATGGTGCGGACGATGCCGACCAGAAGGCCGATGACGAAGCCGACGATGGTGCCGATCAGAGAGATCAAGAGGGTCATGCCGGTCCCACGGGCGAGCATCGGGCCGTACTGCTTGAGGATGGAGACGAACCAGTTGCCCTCGCTTGCCGTGGACGGCTGGTTGGCGACGGCCTCGGTCATCAGCTGGTCGCGCTCCTTGCTGGAGATGTTGGCCAGGGCCTCGTTGATCTTGGCCTTGTCCGGGTCGTTCTTGCGCAGCCCGATGGCCAGGTCGACGTCTTCGGGGTTGGTCTTGAAGCCGTTGGCCTTGCTGAAGCGCAGGTAGGTGAGGTTCGGGTTGGCGGCCTCGGCCGTGATCCCTTCCGGCACCTCGGAGACGTAGCCGTCGATGGTGCCGGACTCAAGCGCGACGCGCATGGCCGGGAAGTTGTTCATCGCGCCTTCCTTGATCGCACCCTTCAGCTGGCTGATCGCCTGGTAGTGGAACGTGGAGAGCTGCGCGGTGATCTTGGCGCCCTTGAAGTCCTTGATGCTGGTGGCCTTGGCGTACTTGCTGTCGCGGCGCACCACGACGGTCAGCTTGGAGGCGTAGTAGGTGTTACTAAAATCAATGGTCTTGCGGCGCTCCGGGGTCGGGGACATGCCGGCGATGATCGCGTCGATCTTGCCGGAGGTCAAAGCGGGCGGCAGGCCGTCCCAGGACGTCTTGACCACGATGACCTTTTTGCCCAGGGCCTTGGCGACCTTCTTGGCCATCTGCACGTCGTAGCCGTTGGCGTAGTCGCTGGAGCCCTGGATCTTGACGGCGCCGTTCGCGTCCGTGCTTTGCGTCCAGTTGAACGGGGCGTAGCCGGCCTCCATGCCGACCTTCAGGGTGCCGCCGGCGGCAAGGACCGGCTGGCTCTGGGCAGCCAGGCCCAGGCCGACGGCGAGGGCGAACCCTGCACCGACAATCGCGGATAACAACTTCTTCATCAGACATTTCTCCCTTCGTGTTTGGTCACTCGGGAAATAGAGAACTAAAAAACGTTGGCCTTTGTTTGTGGTAAACAAAGGCCAACGTGGATTTCTGCATAATTAGCAAGAATCATAGCGCTCCGAAGCATTGCTTCGACAGTCCAGCGGCTTTCGCCCACTGTCCCAACCCGCCAGGTGCCTAATCGCCCGGTGAGTTTCGGCGGGGGTGCTTACGGCTGATTCATCGGGTTAGGCCCTCCTCAGCTGTCGTCACCACCCGCGACCTCTATTTCTTGGTGGTTTATTCAAATGTCTGACCATGAGTCTAGGCGAGTTCGGAGGGCTTGTCAAGGGCGGCCACAGAAAATTGTCAACCGGAAATAAATTTTTCGGTGGGCGACGCCGCGACCTTGAGAAATATCCACTTTCTTGAACATTTTCATGATTGATTGCAACGGCCGCACCGGGTAAAAGCGTGAGGTCCCGCCGCGCCGGCCTTTTTCGGCTACTTCTCCGAGAATTTGTTGCGCCCAACCCGCTCGGAATGTAACCGCTTTCCTTCTGGCGGGGGAGCCGGTATACTGGAAACAAAGGAGGGGAAGAAGATGAAATTGATGGAACGGGTTCTCGATCGCTACCTGTCGCCGATCGCCAACTGGATGAACCAAAACGCGTTTTTCGCCACCCTGGCTGCCGCGTTCATGCGCAGCCTGCCGGTCACCATCGGCGTGGCGCTGATCCTGGTGGTGTACGGCATTCCGGTGCCGGCGTGGCAGGACTACATCTGGCACTCGGCGTTGAACGACCAGTTCACCGCCGCGTTGGGCGCGTCGATGAACGCGCTGGGGCTTTACATCGCGTTCAATTTTGCCTACCTGTACGCCAAGCGGGCCGGGCGCGACGGCCTGACCGCGGGGATGCTCGCGGTGATGAACTTCCTGATGCTGATGCCGCAGGTGGTCCGCGTGCCGACGCTGTCGCCGGTCGTGACCAAGGGCGCGACCAGCGTCACCGGGGTGGAAAAGGTCGCGGCCTTTGCCACGACCTACACCGGCGGGGGCGGCATCATCGTCGCCATCCTGGTCGCCTACCTGACCGCCACCCTGTACCTGGCGCTGGACCGCCGGCACCTGACCATCAAGATGCCGGCCGGCGTGCCGCCGATGGTGCAAGACGCGATGGCCCCGGCCATCATCGCCATCGTTTTGGCCAGCGGGTTCTTCGCACTTCGCATCGCGCTGTGGCTGACACCGGCCCACGACCTGTTCTCGCTTGTGACCGATCTGATTCAGGCGCCGCTGCAGCACCTGACCGGCCAGCCCCTGAGCATCATCCTGCTGGCGACCTTGACCAACGTGTTTTGGTTCTTCGGCCTGCACCCGTCGTTGATCCTCGGCGTCAGCAGCCCGCTTCTGCTGGCGCTGGTCGCTTCGAACGCCAACGCGCTGGCGGGCGGCAAGCCGCTGCCGTTTCTGGTCGGCGGGCTGGTGTACCTGATGACCTCGAACATGTTCGGCGGTCAGGGGCAGACGCTCGGGCTGGTGATCGCGATGAGCCGCGCCAAGTCCGTGCGCTACCGCCAGATGTTTCGCCTGGAGGTGGTGCCGGCGCTGTTCAACGTCAACGAGCCGCTGATCTTCGGCATGCCGATCATGCTCAACCCGCTGTTTTTCCTGCCGATGCTTCTGGTCGCGCCGGTCAGCGGCTTTGCGACCTGGGGGCTGGTGCGGCTGTTGGCCGTCACCCGCTACCAGGCCGGGGTGATGCTGCTGTGGACGCTGCCGGGGCCGGTGCAGGCGCTGATGTACGGCGGCGGCAAGCTGCTGGTGATCATGGCGGCGGTGTTCGTCTTGATCACGCTGGTGTGGCTGCCGTTCTTTCGCATCGCCGACCGGCGCGCCCTGGCGGCGGAGCAGGCCGCCGCGTGAGTTGAGCTTAGAATAGGGGGATTTTCCATGACATTTCCAGCACAGTTTTTGTGGGGCGCGGCGACCAGCGCCTACCAGTACGAGGGCGCCGCAACCGCCGACGGGAAAAAGCCGTCGGTGCAAGACGCCGTAAGCGACCTGTTCAAGACGGCTAGCGACGGCTACCACCACGCCGAAGAGGACGTGGCGCTGATGGCGGAGCTTGGCCTTCGCGCCTACCGCTTTTCCGTCGCGTGGTCCCGCATTTACCCGGATGGGGTCACGCTGAACCCGGCGGGGCTTGCTTACTACCAGCACCTGCTGGACCTGCTTGAGGCCGCGCACATCACGCCGGTGGTCACGCTGTACCACTTCGACCTGCCGCAGGCGCTGGCGGAGGCCGGCGGCTGGGCCAACCGGGACACCATCGCGGCCTACCAGCGCTTCGCCCACACCGTGTTTGAGGCGTTCGGCACCCGGGTGACGTACTACCAGACCGTCAACGAGCAGAACATGCTGCTGATGATGAGCCTCAAGCAGGCGCTGGCGGGGCAGGGCACCGTTCAGGACGCGCTGCAGGGCAACCACCACCTGTTCGTCGCCGGCGCCCTGGCAATTCAGGACGCGCACGCGCACTTCCCACACATCCTGATCGGTCCGGCCCCGAACCTGGTCGCCGTGTACCCGCTGAGCCCCAAGCCGGAGGACGCCCTGGCCGCCAACACGTACGACGCCCTGCGCAACCTGCTGTTCAGCGACATGGCGGGCTTCGGGCGCTACAACCCGACGGCCCTGGCCGTTTTGGCCGCCGCGGGCATCACGCTGAACGTCACCGAGGAAGACCGCGCCGTGCTCGCGCAGGCCCGCCCCGACCTGCTGTACTTCAACTACTACAACAGCGAGGTCGTCACCGCAGCAAGCGGGCCGCTGCCGTTTCGCAAGGTTCCCAACCCCGAGACGCCGCAGACGGCGTACGGCTGGGACATCGACCCGCTCGGCCTGCGCATCACCCTGCGCCAGCTGTGGGATCGCTATCGGCTGCCCTTGATGATCACCGAAAACGGCCTGGGCGCCCAAGACGCGCTCGAAGGCGGCGCGGTCCACGACCAGGCGCGCATCGCCTACCTGCGCGCGCACCTGCAGCAAGTGGGCCAGGCCATCGACGAGGGGATCCATGTCGTCGGCTACAACGTCTGGTCGGCCATCGACCTGGTGTCCACCCACGACGGCTTCGAGAAGCGCTACGGGCTGGTGTATGTCGCCCAAGACGCCGCGCGGACCCGCACCCGCAAGGACAGCTTCGCCTGGTACCAAGGCGTCATCGCCAGCGACGGCGAGACGCTGAACTGACTTGCCAAGGCACCGGTTGCCACCGGTGCCTTTTTTGCGCGCCGGCGCTGACGTCCTCGCGCAAAATGAAACGTACTTCATTTTGAGCCGAAAATAGCGCCAGAATGAAACATACGTCATTGTGAGGCGCAATGGACTTCGAAATGAAGCGTACTTCTTTTTGAGCCGCCAATGGCGCCGACATGAAACAGCCTTTGTTTTGGGTCACAATCCGAACCGGGAGGACACGGGGGCGCCGCCCGGGCATACCGACGAGCGGCGGCCCTGGCGGCGGATGATTCGCACGCCGGCGAACGATGCGCGGCCCGCGCCCGCCGCCGCCAAGGCCGCGCGAACCACCCATCACGCCCGCATTTTTATCCTTCCGGCGATATGTGAATAAAATCACGTAAACAGGTGTCTTTCGCTCGGGTGGTCCCCTCTGGGCTGGGCACGGTCGATGGTGGATTACGTAAATTAAACTTCGAGAAAGCGCTACGATATTCGATTGTGTGCCCACGAAGGCGATGATTCATCAGTTCGCGGACATTACAATTAAGTTAATTGGACCGTGTGAAACCCGGTGGTATAGTCCTTTCATGAAAACGGTAAATTTTCTTGGACAAAATGATTGCAAAGCCCCGGAAACCTTGTCATACTAGCTTCTGGGAGTTTTTGCGCATCCTCCTTGACGGCGCGTTGGACCGTTAATGAGAGCGCTATCGAAACTCACACAAATATTATTAGGAGGCGACAAACAATGGTCGGAATCATTCTTGCCAGTCACGGACAATTCGCTGCTGGCATTAAGCAATCTGGTCAGATGATCTTCGGTGAGCAAGAAAAAGTTGAAGTTGTGACGTTCATGCCGAACGAAGGTCCAGACGATCTGAAAGCACATCTTGAAGAAGCCATTGCAAAGTTCGATCCGGAAGATGACGTATTGTTCCTCGTGGACCTTTGGGGCGGCTCACCATTCAACCAGGCTAACGGGTTGTATGAAGCGCACAAAGACAAGTGGGCGATTGTTACCGGGTTGAACCTGCCAATGTTGATTGAGGCTTACGGGTCTCGTCTTTCCATGACTTCCGCGCACGACATCGCGGCGCACCTGATTGAAGCAGGGCGCGACGGGGTTCGCATCAAGCCGGAAGAGCTGGAACCAAAGCCGGCCGCAGCCGCGGCCGCACCGGCCGCTGCTCAGGGCGGCAAGCCTGGGTCCATGGAATACGTGCTCGCGCGGATCGATTCCCGCCTGCTGCACGGCCAGGTCGCAACGGCTTGGTCCAAGGACGTTAAGCCGACGCGCATCATCGTCGTTTCCGACGACGTGGCGCGCGACAAGCTGCGCAAGCAGTTGATCACCGACGCGGCGCCGGGCGGCGTGCGCGCGCACGTTATCCCGGTCGATCAGATGATCAAGATCGCCAAGGACGACAAGCACTTCGGTGGCCAGCGTGCCCTTTTGCTCTTTGAAAACCCGCAGGACGCCCTTCGCGCCGTCGACGGCGGCGTGCCGCTGAAGACCATCAACGTGGGCTCCATGGCGCACTCCGCCGGCAAGGTGCAGCCGAACAAGGTCCTGGCCTTCGACCAAGACGATATCGACACGTTCGGCAAGCTCAAGGCCAAGGGGATTGACTTTGACGTTCGCAAGGTCCCGACGGATTCGAAGGACAACATGGACGCCATCCTCAAGAAGGCGCAAGACGCCCTCAACGCTGCGAAATAATTAACTTATAACCGGGAAAAAAAGGAGGACACTAACATGTCTTTGAACTTCATTCAAATCATCCTAGTCCTCATCGTGTCGTTTCTGGCTGGGGTCGAAGGGATTCTTGATGAATTCGAATTCCACCAGCCACTTGTTGCGTGCACGTTGATCGGCTTAGTGACCGGCCAGCTGGTTCCTTGCCTGATTCTGGGCGGGACCCTGCAGATGATCGCCCTGGGTTGGGCGAACATCGGCGCCGCGGTCGCACCAGACGCTGCCCTGGCAGCCGTTGCTTCAGCTATTATTCTTGTTCTGGGTGGCCAGGGGACCGACGGCGTTAAGTCCGCGATCGCCATGGCCGTGCCGCTGGCCGTTGCGGGTCTGCTTTTGACCACCTTCGTCCGCACCCTGGCAACTGGTATCGCGCACATCATGGATAAGGCCGCCGAGGAAGGCAGCTTCGCCAAGATTGACCTGTGGCAGATGATCGCGATCTCCCTGCAGGGCCTGCGCATTGCCATTCCGGCCGGCTTCATCCTGGCCGTTGGCTCCAAGCCGGTGAAGGCGCTGCTCGACGCGATGCCATCCTGGCTGGTTGACGGCCTGGGCATCGGTGGTGGCATGGTTGTGGCCGTGGGTTACGCCATGGTTATCAACATGATGGCAACCGCCGAAGTATGGCCATTCTTCGCCATCGGCTTCGTGCTGGCAACCGTTCCGTCCATCACGCTGATCGGCCTTGGTGCCATCGGCGTTGGCCTCGCCCTGATCTACCTGAACCTGTCCAAGATGGGCGGCTCAAGCAACAACGGCGGGTCTAGCAACAGTGGTACCGGTGACCCAGTCGGCGATATCATCGACAATTACTAACAAGGAGGTTGGCGAAAATGGCAGATAAAATTACGTTAACGACCAAAGATCGTTGGGCAGTATGCTGGCGTTCCACCTTCTTGCAAGGGTCTTGGAACTACGAGCGTATGCAAAACGGCGGCTGGGCCTACTCACTGATTCCAGCCCTCAAGAAGCTTTACACCACTAAGGAAGAACGCGTGGCCGCACTGAAGCGCCACCTGGAATTCTTCAACACCCACCCGTACCTGGCTTCCCCAGTTATCGGCGTGACGCTCGCCCTTGAAGAAGAGCGTGCCAATGGCGCACCGATCGACGACGTCACCATCCAGGGTGTCAAGATCGGGATGATGGGCCCGCTGGCCGGCGTCGGCGACCCAGTCTTCTGGTTCACCGTTCGCCCAATCCTCGGTGCCCTCGGCGCCTCCATGGCGATGGGCGGCTCGATCCTCGGCCCGATCATTTTCTTCGTGGCTTGGAACGTGATCCGCATCGCCTTCCTGTGGTACACGCAGGAATTCGGCTACCGTGCGGGCTCCAAGATTGCGGATGACCTCTCCGGGACCTTGCTTCAGGACGTGACCAAGGGTGCTTCCATCCTCGGGATGTTCATCCTGGGCGCCTTGGTTAACCGCTGGGTATCCGTCAAGTTCACGCCGAACGTCTCCGACGTCAAGCTGGACAAGGGTGCCTACATCGAATGGGACAAGCTGCCGGCCGGTGCCAAGGGCATCAAGGCTGCCCTCGAGCAGCAGGCGGGCGGTCTGTCCTTGAGCGACCACAAGATCACCACGCTGCAGAACAACTTGGACAGCCTGATTCCGGGCCTTGCCGCGGTTCTTCTGACGTTCCTGTGCATGTGGCTGCTGAAGAAGAAGGTTTCCCCAATCATCGTCATCCTGGGCCTCTTCGTCTTCGGGATTCTGATGCACCTGGCACACCTGATGTAATCTAATCACGCTGTGCGGCGGCCGTCCTTCGTGCGAAGGGCGGCCGCTTTGTATACCGGGGCGAAGCGGGGCGTACTTAGCCGGACGGGTAGCCTAGTCAGGAGGCTTGGGCCGTACTTTGGCCCGAGCTTCCTGACGTAGCTAGCCGCTCCGGCGATGCCCCGCGTAGCCCGACGATACCAGGGCGAAGCCGGGCTCCGGCCCGGCCGGCGTGGCGCTTCCGGCTCCGGGCCAAGGCGGCGGAACGCGTGCGGCTCCCGCAAGCCCAAAGACCGGTCTTGCGACCCGCCGTTGCTGTAAGCCGGCAAAATCGGCCGGCTAACAGCAATTTCACGCTGGCTCGCCTTGGCCCTCCGCCTCCAGTGCCACGCCGGCCGGGCCTCCGCCCTACACGGTGGACGGCAGGACACGAAGCACTGGAGGCAACCGAACGCGGTTTCTTCGTGCGACCCGGTCGTCCGGGGGCACAAGCTGCTTCCAGTCGGGGTCGCTGGTTGAATCCCCCACTCGATCGGAAGTGCGCGTGCCGATTCCGGACATCGCCGCCTGTACTGCGCGGTCCGACAGCTATGAGGTATCAACCGTCAAACTGCGGCCACTCAGTCCGTCGCCGTCCCGGAAATAACCCGGGAAATACGTCGGCGGTCCGTTGCCTTTTGCCTGGCGCTTAGCTAAAGTAAAGGGGAGGACTGGAGGCGGTTGCAGTGGGGCAAGACGACGGGATTCATGTGCCGGAGAACTGGGAGCGCACGCCGCTGCCGCCGGCGCGGCTGGCCAAGCCGGTGCGCTGGCGGCGGGTGTGGCTGATCACCGCCGCGGTCGTTGCGGTGCTGCTTGCGCTGTTGTGGCGCGGGCTGCGCCACGACCCGGCCGAAGAGCTGACCGCCCCGGACACGCACTGGTTCGTGTTCGATCAGGCCGCCCTGATTCAGCCGAGCACCGCCTTTGAAAAAAGCATCACGGATCGCCTGTTCGACCCGGACAACCCGGCCAAGAGCGCCGCGGCGCGGGCGGCGATCCACTTTGCCGGCGACCACACCGGGCGGATGGTGGACGCCAAGGCGACGACTCGCTTCACCTGGCGCAAGGTCAAGACCCACCTGGTGATCACGCTGCTGGATCCCGACGGCGGGCACCACAAGGAGACCTGGTACCTCGCGTGGGTCGACAACAAGCTGGCGGGTCAGAAGTACGCCGGCTACAGCGTGCGGCTGCACCCGGACGGCGCGAACCTGTTTTACCTGCTGCACCAGAAAACCGGATTTTTGAGTAAAGGATGAGCGCAATGGTCGAATCACTGAATACGAAAGTTGAGATCGTCGTGCCCGGCACGTCGTTCATGGGGATGCCGGCGTACGGCAAAGTCATGGTCGGCGACCGCGGGTTCGAGTTCTACGACGACCGCAACCCGAAGAACTACATGCAGTTTCCCTGGAAGGAGATCGACCACCTGGCCGTGTCGGTGATGTTCGGCGGCAAGTGGCTGCCGCGCTACGCCATCGTGACGCGCAAAAGCGGCACCTACACGTTCTCGTCGCACGACCCCAAGGCGGTGCTGCGGGCGGTCCGCGACCACATTCCGGCCGACCGCATCCGCAAGTCGCTGACGTTCTGGCAGGTGCTGAAAAGCGGCGGCAAGAACCTCTTTCACAAGGAATCCTGGATCAACATGTTTAACAGCCTGAAGCCGCGGTCGCGGCGCAGGTGAAGGGTGGGCGCGCGGGTTACACCGCGCGCCTTTTTTGGGCTCTGCGTCAACTGGTGTTGAAGAATAATTTGATATTTTCTGGGAGTTCCTCTTTGGAGGGGCTCTTTTGTTATTTATGCGATAATCTGGTAGATCCGCTCGAAGAAGTGAGCTTGGTCTCTGAATCCATAGCACGATCGCTTGAGCGCTTTGATCTTGCGATTAATCCCTTCAAGTGGACCGTTGGAACGCCAACTGTCCGCTGCCGCCAGAATTCCAGCCTGGTTCGATTTGAGCGTGCGGATTGCGGTGTCCATTTCGGTTCCGGTTGACTCGTAGTGTTCAAGTAACTGCCACAACCGCCGCGGATTGTGGCCCATCAAGGCATCGTGAAGCGCTTGGTAGGTTTCGCATACTGTGGCCAACCGAGGGTTGGCGGTGAACGCCACATCTAGGGCGCCCTGTTCCGTGATATGCTCGTTCAGCCCACGCATGTATTTGGTGTGTATCGCGTCCGGTGCGGCCTTGTGGAAGAGCCGCCACTGATGTTTAAGAATACGGTAGACTCGGCTCGTTTTGTCGTCGAGCTGCTTAAGCGTTGCGACGCGCACAGTGTCCACCGCGTGACCGAGCAACTGAACGATATGGAAGCGATCGATGATGAGCTGGGCATTGGGGAAAACTTGGTGGATAAAAGCTTGGTAGGAGGCGTTCATGTCCATTGTGATGGTCTGAACGGCGGCGCGTTCTGCCGTGGAGTAGTTGGCAAGAAAGAAGTCCTTGATAGTCTTATTCAGACGGTCGCCAAGAAGCTTCACCAATCGATGGGTATCGCCATCAATACAGATGAAGGACATCATATTCTGAGTTGATCGAAACTCGTCAAAACATAGGTTGGTCGGCAACTCCGGGCGACTGCGATGGTGGAGATGGGACTTGAGTTCTCGTCGAACTGTCGCTGCAGAGATACCCGTATTTTTGGCAATCACTGCTTCGGGGAGGGACTGCCTGGCAAGCTGTAGGACTGTTTGCTTGATTGAGTGGGCAATCGTGTCATTGTAGGCCACAAGCGGTGTCTCTGCGGAACAGGTACGATGGCAGGCCGAGCAGAGCCAGCGCTGTTTGGAAAGCTCAAGAAGCGTTGGAAGTTGACTGAGTGATTGAATGCGGATGTGTGTCGCCTTATGACCGTTAGGTCGCAACGCGTCTTCACCACAGTGAGGACAAGTATCGCGGTGGTAAGTGAGATCACACGCAATGACGTGGTACTGAAGGCGCCGCTTGCCCCGGCCTCGGTAGCCGTCGTAAACTGCGGTTACATGAATGTTCTCGTATGGCAATCCCAGGACAGAGAGCGTAGAATCAAGGTTGGACATCACTAATACCTCGCTTTGTTTTAGGTTTGGTCGCTTGGAGCGAAGAACGGGTGCTAGATGGTGCCCTTTTATTTTGCGCTGTTATTGAAAAAAGGTCTACACTCTCGGCGTTGGAATTCTCCAACACCAGAAAGTGTAGACCCCTTTTTTGCGCAATAACTGAGGGCAACAGCACCGCAATCTGGCGCGTGGCGATGGTCACGCGCCTTTTTTCTGCAACCGCTGCCCGCCTTGCGCCGCCTCGGCCCGCGCCCGCCGCGTCCGCTCGGGTGACGAAACTGTTATGACCGTCGGCCGCGGGCCTGTGGTAGGCTGAAAGCAGAATGGGCAAGGACTGGAGAGAGACGATGACACAGACAATCATGCTAGTGGAAGACGAGGAGAGCCTGAGCACGTACCTGTGCTCGGAGCTCAAGTTCGAGGGGTACCGGGTGCTGCTCGCTGAGGACGGGCAGGCGGCCTGGGACGATTTTCAGCAAAAAGGGGCCGGCATCGACCTGATCTTGCTGGACTGGATGCTGCCGAAGCTGGACGGCCTCGAGGTGATGCGGCGCATCCGCAAGACGTCGCAGGTGCCGATCATGATGATGACGGCGCGCGATTACGTCGGCGACAAGGTGGCGGGGCTGGATAATGGCGCCGACGACTACCTGACCAAGCCTTTCGAGATCGAGGAGCTGCTCGCGCGGCTGCGGGTGCTGCTCAGGCGCCACGGCAACACGGTGGCCAACTACCGGGTGGCCGACCTCGAGCTCGACACCAAGGCGCGCCAGGTCCACCGCGGCGGCCAGCTCGCCCAGCTGACGCAGCGCGAGTACGACCTGCTTTTGGTCCTGATGCAGCACGTCGGCACGACGATGAGCCGCGACGAGCTGCTGGACGCGGTCTGGGGCACGGAGTTCGACGGCCAGGTCAACATCGTGGACGTCTACATCCGCTACCTGAGGCAAAAACTCGGCGGTCCGAACCTGATCCACACGGTGCGCGGCGTGGGCTACGCGCTGCAGGCGGCCAATGACTGAGCGGGCGGGACGGCCCGGCGCGGCGGACCCGAATCGCGGCCAGGGTGCCACCGCGCGCGGCGCAACCACCTCGGCTGACACGGCAGCGACCGCGGTCGCCGGCACCGCGGCGAGCCGGCCGACGCTTGCGGCCCGGCTGCGCGCGCGGCAGCCGCGGCGCCCGGCGACCTACGCGCACCGCATCACGCGCACCTACGTGGTTTTGTTGACCATCGTGGTGTTCGTCATCGGCATCGTCAGCGTCGGCGTGGTCGCCGAGTACCTGATCCGCAGCAAGCAGGACGACTCCGCGCAGCTGATGGGCGACCTGCAGGACTCCTTCAAGAACAACCGACCGGACTGGGACGCGTGGTTCTCCTCGAGCTACCGCACGCACCACGCCTTCGTGCGCGTCAACGTGTCCGGGCAGGGGGTCAACGAGACCTACTACGCCAAGAACACCAAGCGGTTTCTCAAGGACACGCTGATGACGTACCCCCTGATCTCCCACGTGCAGTACCAGGAGGACCAGGGCATCTACTACTACCGCGAGGCGGTGGTCAAAAAGGACGGCATGACGGTCGACTACGAGATCTGGATGAGCCTCAACCGCATGGTCAATCTGGTCAAGCTGCTGTTGGCGATCATCGTGGGCATCACCCTGATCGGCCTGCTCGCCGGCGCCTGGGCGACCTCGATTCTGGCGCGGCGGCTGAACCGGCCGCTGGCGGCTTTGACCGAGGCGGCCAAGGGCATCGCGGCCAAGGAGAACGCGACGCACCAGGAGGCGCTGCCGGTGGCGGCCGGGCCCGCCGAGGTCCAGCAGCTGTCCATCGAGTTCAACCGCCTTTTGGCCGTGCTCAACGCGCAGGTGCGCCGGGACAACCAGTTCGTCTCCGACGCCTCGCACGAACTGCGCACGCCGCTGACGGCGATCCGTGGCCACGCGAGCCTGATTCGCCGCCACGGGTCGGCGCACCCCGAGATTGTGCCGGAGTCTTTGGCGGTGATTGAGGACGAGTCGCTGAAGATGCAGCGGCTGATCGAGAGCCTGCTGACGCTGTCGCGCATGGACCACGTCCAGGTCGCACGCCAGCCGCTGGACTTAAGCGTCCTGGTGCAGGACACCGTGGACCGCTACGCCGCCGCCCAGGAGCCCGAAGTGGCGCTTGAGGGCGGCCTGTGGATCCTGGCCGACGCGGATTCGGTCACGCACATCCTGCTGTGCCTGTTGAACAACGCGGCCAAGTACGCGCCGGACGCGCCGGTGACCATCACGGCGCAGCGCGCCGCGGGTCGCATCGTGCTGCGCGTGGCCGACCTTGGTCCCGGCATCCCCGACGCCGCCAAGGACCAGGTCTTCGATCGCTTCTACCGCGTCGACTCGTCGCGCTCGAAGAAAATCGCGGGCACCGGCCTCGGCCTGGCCATCGCGGCGCGGCTGGCGGCCCTGTCCGGCGCGACCATCCAGGTGACCGACAACGTGCCACACGGCAGCGTCTTCGCCGTCTCCTTCGAGGCGGCCGACAGCCGGCGCGACTGAGCACGGGTGGCCGCGCGGCGCGCCTTGACGCCCGCGGGAAACCGCGCGCCCTTGGCGGCCTGCCCGCCACCGCGGCGCGCACCGAGACAGACACACAGATAGGGGAGGCGATGCCAGCCGGCATCGCCTCTTTTTCGTGCGCCCGCACCCGCGTTTCTGAAAGCCCGCCTGGACGCACCGTGTCCAGACGAACGCCGAAAGGCCGCGTGGCGGCAGCGCTTTCTTAGAATCCTTAATCTTGTGCTTAGAAAACCTTGAATGCAGACCGGGCGCCGCGTCGGTACACTGGGTTTATGTTTTCAAAACTTGTGGCAAGGGAGGCGGCACAGTGGCGCGTTTCATCAACTTCTGGCACCGACCGCTGGTGTCATTCATCGCCCGCACGGTTTTGTACACCGCAATCCTGATTGTCCTGGTGTACCTGTACAGCTACCGCGGCGTGGCAGGCGGTCATTTCATCTACAACGAATTCTAAGGGGTGCACGATGCAATCTACGATTATTGAGGCGATCGATGCGGTCGCAATGCAGGAACCGAACCGCCCGGCCATCGACGTGCTGGGTCAGGTCAACACATACGGCGAGCTGAAGGCGGCCTCCGACGCGATCGCGGCGGACCTCGCCGTGCGGCCAATCGCGGCCAAGACGCCGATCCTGGTCTACTGCGACCAGAGCTTCGCAGCCATCGCGGCCTTTCTCGGCTGTGTGAAGGCGGGGCACGCCTACATTCCGGTGGACACCCACTCGCCCAAGGACCGGCTGACGATGATCGAAGACATCGCCAAGCCCGCCCTGGTGATCGCCACGGTGCCGCTGCCGCTCACGCTGCACACGCCGACGGTGACGCCGGAACAGCTCCAAGCGACGATGCAGGACGGCGCGGCCGCCCCGGCCCCGAGCCTGCAGGGCGGCGACAACTTCTACATCATTTTCACCTCCGGCACCACCGGCCAGCCCAAGGGCGTGCAGATCAGCCTGGACAACCTGGCGAGCTTCGTGGCCTGGATGGCCGACTTCAACCTGCCGACCCAGGCCAAAATGCTCGCGCAGGCGCCGTTCTCCTTCGACCTGTCCGTCATGTCGCTGTACCCGGCGCTGACCGCCGGCGGCTGCCTGAAGGTGCTGCCCAAGGAGACGACCGCGGACCTGCGCCAGCTCGTCACCGCACTGCCGGACCTGGACGTCGACGTCTGGGTGTCCACGCCGAGCTTCATCGAGATGTGCCTGCTGGATCCGACCTTTGACGCGGCGCACCACCCGAACCTTCGCCAGCTGTTCTTCTGCGGCGAGGAGCTGACCCACAAAACCGCGGCACGGCTCCTGGATCGCTTCCCCGCTGCCGAGCTGTTCAACACCTACGGGCCGACCGAGGCCACGGTGGCGGTCACGGCGGTGCGCATCACCCAGGACATCCTAGCCCGCTACCCGCGGCTGCCGATCGGGTACGCCAAGCCGGACACGACGCTGCGGCTGATCGCCGAGACGGCCCAGCAGGAGGGCGACCGCGTGATCGGCGAGCTCGCGATCGCCGGCCCGAGCGTCTCCAAGGGCTACCTGAACCGGCCGAACAAGACGGCCGCCGTTTTCACCACCGACCGCGGCGTTCAGGCCTACCGCACCGGCGACCTCGGCTACATCGAAGACGACGGGCTGATCTTCTACTGCGGGCGGACCGATTTTCAGATCAAGCTCAACGGCTACCGCATCGAGCTGGAAGAGGTGAACCACTACCTCAACCTCGCGCCGATGATCCGCCAGGGCGTCGCGGTGCCGCGCTACAACCGCGAGCACAAGGTCGCCGCGCTGCTCGCCTACGTGGTGCCGGCCGACCCGACCGTCGACCCCGCGACCCTGACCACCGCGATCCACGAACACCTGCAGGGCGTGATGATGGCCTACATGATCCCGTCGCGCTTCGAGTTCAAGGACAGCCTGCCCCTGACGCAAAACGGTAAGGTCGCGATCAAGGCGCTGATTCAAGAGGTCAACGCATGAGCCCGCTGTCTCCGTACGCCGACCCCAAGTACTTCCTGATCCTGCTGGTGGCGCTGATTCCCGTGATTGTCGGCCTGTGGCACGGCCACCGGCTGCGCTACTGGGAAAGCGGCGTCGCACTGGTGTTCATCGCCTGGATGTTTGCCGGGCCGCACAAGTGGCACGAAGGCGTCGCCCTGATCGCCTACGTGATTTTCCAGCTCGCCCTGGTCGAGGGCTACGCGCACTATCGCAAGGCCCACAACCAGACGCCGACCTTCGTGCTGGCGGTTCTTGCCAGCATCGCCCCGTTGGCGGTGGTCAAGCTGACGCCGGTGTTTTCGGTTCAGCCGTCGCTGCTCGGGTTTCTCGGCATCTCGTATCTGACCTTCAAGTCGGTGCAGGTAATCATGGAGCTGCGCGACGGCGCGCTCAAGGCCGTGCCGCCGGTCGCGTTCCTGCGCTTCCTGCTTTTCCTGCCGACCATCTCCAGCGGCCCGATCGACCGCTTCCGGCGCTTCCAGAAGGACTACGACGCGGTGCCGACCCAGGACGCCTACCTGGAAATGCTGGGGCGGGCGCTGAAATCGGTGATGCTCGGGTTCGGCTACAAGTTCGTGCTGGGCTACCTGTTCGGCACGGTGATGCTGCCGCAGGTCACGCAGGCCGCCATGGCCGCGCGTGGCACCTGGGCCTTGACCTGGCCTTTGATCGGCTACATGTACACGTACTCGATGTACCTGTTCTTTGATTTTGCCGGCTACAGCCTGTTTGCGGTGGGGATGAGCCTCGTGATGGGCATCGACACGCCGGTCAACTTCAACAAGCCGTTCGCCGCGGGCAACATCAAGGAGTTCTGGAACCGGTGGCACATGACGCTGTCGTTTTGGTTCCGCGACTTCATCTTCATGCGCGTCACGTTCTTCATCATGAAGCACAAGCTGATCAAAAACCGCATCCGCGTCTCGCAGGTCGCCTACCTGATCAACTTCCTGATCATGGGCTTCTGGCACGGCGTCACGTGGTACTACATCGTCTACGGGCTGTTCCACGCCGGCGCCATCATCATCAACGACTACTGGCTCCGCTACAAGAAAAAGCACCGGGCGACGATGCCGCACAACCAGTGGACCCAGGCCCTGGCCGTGGTCATCACGTTCAACGTGGTCTGCTTCAGCTTCCTGATCTTCTCCGGATTCCTGGGGCAGGTGTTCTAAAACCAGGGCGATGCGCGGCGCACTTAGCCGGACGGGTAGCCTAGCCGGGGCACTTGGACCGCACTATGGCGCAAGCGACCAGGCGTAGCTAGCCGCTCCGGCGTTGCCGCGCGTAGCCCGACGAACCAGGGCGAAGCGCGGCGCAGGCCGCGGCCTCCGGGGCCCGGGCGGGTCGGCCTGTGCGGCCGGCTTCCGCCCGAAACGGGCTCCAGCCTAAAATTCCCGCCGAGCCGTTGCCTACGGCCCCGCGCTCCGGCGCGAATTTTGCCGGGATGAGGATTGCGGCTGCCCGCAAAACCCGCGGTCACCCGGAATCCTCATCCTTTCACGGGCCGACCCGCCCGGGCCCCTGCGGCCGCTACATGGTGGTTCTGGCAACCGAAGTCCTGAAGACTTATGGCTTAACAGTTCTGTCCGCAAACGCTCACGCGGGGCTCCTGCCAAGTCGCCTGTCAGCTACTGTGTAGGGCGGAGGCGCGAACGCGCCACTGCCGCAGGCGCAGGGCCGGGGCGAGCCAGCGTGAAATTGCACTTAGCCGGCGTACTTTGCCGGCTTAGTGCAAGGGCGGGTCTTGAGACCGGTCTTTGGGCTCAAGGGAGCCCCACGCGTTCCGCCGCCCCGGCCCGGAGCCGGAGGCAGGGGCCCGTTCCCGCCGGAGCCCGGCCTTCATCACCATAACCAAGCACCAACACAAACTTGTCACTAATGCACGGCGCCTCGCGCCACCAAGGAGTACAACATGGATAACATCAAGCAAACCGTATTCGACTTACTGAAGGATCTGACCGGCACCGACTTCAGCGCCAATCCCGACGAGAACCTTTTTGCGACCGGGACCCTGGACTCGATGGACACCGTGCAGCTGCTGCTGGGGCTGCAGGACGAGCTGGGCATCACCGTGCCGGTGTCCGAGTTCGACCGCAGCGAGTGGGAGACGCCGAACAAGATCGCGGCCAAGGCGGCCAGCCTGCAATGAAGCGGCGCGTCTGGCAGCTCTTCGGCCCCGTGGCGATCGCCGCGGGCCTCACGCTGGCGCTTTTTCTGGCGCCGCTGTCGTTCAAGCGGATGAGCCCGGCCGCGGTGCGCTCCGCGTCCGTTGCGATGTCGCCGACCGTGCTGGCCGGCGCCCGGGCGAAAAACCAGGCGCTGGCGCAGGGCGCCGTGCCGTTCTTCGGCTCAAGCGAGCTGTCGCGGCTGGACCCTTTTCACCCGTCGGCCCTGGCGACCCGCTACCACCGCAACTACCGGCCGTTCCTGATCGGCGCGCCCGGCACGCAGTCGTTGACGCAGTTCATCAACGCGCAGACGATGCTGCCGAAGCTGCGGCACAAGAAGGCCGTGTTCATCGTCTCGATGCAGTGGTTCACGCGCCGCGGCGTGATGCGCCCGGCGTTCGATTACTTCTACTCGCCGCTTGAGACCGTCACCTGGGTGCTCGGCGCCAAGAACACGGTCGCCGACCGCTACGCCGCGCGCCGCCTGCTGTGCATGCAGGCCGTGAAGAAGGATCAGACGGTCAAAAGCGCGCTGCTGCAGGTCGCGGCCGGCCAGAAAATCAGCCGCCCGCTGCGCCTGCTCCTCGAGGCCAGACTCCAGATCCTGCACAACGAGGACGGCCTGTTCTCCCACTTCACCGTCAACCCGCACGAGCGCGAGCTGGCCAAAAGCGTCCGGCAGCTGCCGGCGACGGCGACCAACGACCAGCTCGACGCGCTGGCGGCCAAGGTCGGCGCCGCCCACACCCGCAACAACAGCTTCGGCATCGACGATCACTTCTTCAGCTCCAGGCTCGGCGAGGGCCGGCTGGCGAAGATGCGCGGCAAGCAGCGGGGCTTTGACTACCGCTTCGGGCCGGAGTACAGCGATTTTCAGCTGCTGCTCACCGCCTTTGCCAGGTACGACGTCGACGTCCAGTTTGTGATTCCGCCGATCAACGCGAAGTGGGCCGCCTACACCGGCCTGTCCGAGGCCAAGCTCCACCAGGCCGTGGAAAAGCTGCGCGTGCAGCTGCAGGGTCAGGGCTTCAACCGCGTGCTCGACTTGAGCCGCGACGGCAGCCGCCCGTACTTCATGCAGGACACGATCCACATCGGCTGGCGCGGCTGGGTCCGCGTCGACCGCACCGTGGCGCCGTTCCTCGCCGCCCCTCGCCGCCCGGTCAGCTACCACCTCAATCCGCAGTTCTACACCAAGAGCTGGCGCGACGCGGTGGTCAGCGGCAACTAGGCGCGGCCGCGGGATCCGGGCCCTCCGCCCGCTACATTGTGGTGCGGTGGCGGGCGTGACGGATGATACAAGGCCGTCGCGCTTTGAACGCGAAATGGTTAATCGTGATTTAGGGCATAGGCGTGGCCTGTCCTCACCGGCGCCCGGCCCGATAACTCAGATGCTGTTGCACCCTCTGGAGGTTTATTCCATGCACCGACGTGTTGTTCACTTTTCACCTTGGCACCGCGGGCTGATGCTCGCCGCGATCATTATCGGCGTGTTCGCCTGGGGCTTTTGGCTCGGGCGCGTGTCCACGCCGCAGCAGGCCAGCGTGCGCACCCTGCAGCAGGACGTGACCAAGAAGCAGGCGACGGTCAAAAAGGCCGCGCCGGCCCTGGCCGCGAGCGTGGACGAGGCGGCGCAGGCCGACTTGGACAACACGCTGTCGAAGCTGGACTTCTCCGGCACGGCGCTGATCATCCGGGGCGGGCGCATCATCGCCTCGCGCGCCAGCGGCCTCGCCGACGCCGCGACGAACCGGCCGAACACGCTGGACACCATGTACCAGATCGACTCGATGCAAAAAAACCTGACTGCCGGCCTGGTGATGAACCAGATCGTCGCGGGCAAGCTGAGCTTCGACACGCGGCTGGGGCAGTTTTTCCCGCGCCTTGCCCAGGAGCCGCTGACGGTGGCCGACGCGCTGCACATGGCGTCCGGCCTGGCCATCAAGGGCGTGCTGACCGTGCCGTACACAGGGGACGCGAACCTGGTGGCCGCCAACGTGGATCAGATGGCATACCGCCCGAACCTGCGCGGCACGTTCGTCTACACGCCGGTCAACTACCTGCTTTTGGCCGGCATCACCGAGCAGCTCAGCGGCCAGAGCTACGAGGCACAGTTCAAGGCCCAGTACATCGACCGCCTGCACCTGCAGCACACGGCGATGGCCTACGCGCTGGACGGGGCCAAGACGGCCGCGACGGGTTACCGGGACGGCAAGTACAAGACGCCGCAGTCGCCGACCAAGGACCGGATGCACGCGGAGCTCGGCACCGGGCAGGTCTTCATGTCTGCCGCCGATCTCTACCGCACCGAGCGCGCGCTGGTCACCGGCAAGCTGTTCGGCGGCGACCGCACCCGCCTGTACCAGCAGGGCGTCAGGTACAGCGGTGGCTTCTACATCCATCCGGATTACTACCGCACCAACGGGGTCGGCTACGGCTTCTACAGCACGTTCCGCATCACGCCGGACGGGCAAAATGCGGTGGTGCTGATGAGCAACGTTCAAAACGATTCGATGACGGCCCTGGGCCAGGCCGTCACCGGACTGATGGCGCGCTACGGTCTGGCCGGGACCACCGGCGCGCAGGCGCAGTCCGGGCAGTCGCAGGCGGCGAGCGGCCGGAATCAGCCAACAGGCGGGCGGTCACAGGCGAAGTCGTCGCGGGTGGGGGCATCCGCAACGCCGGTCCAGCGCCAGGCCGCCCGGTAACCAAGTCACGGGTGTGGAAACCCCTGGGTGGTCCGCGCACGGCCGGGTGGTCGCGCGCAGACGTCGACGAGACGGAGGATGGATCATGGTGAAAACGAACTCGGAAGGATCAACCGCGGTGCCTTGGCGGGTGGCCAACGGCATCGTTGCGGTGTTGTGCGGCGTGGTGCTCGCGCTGGCCCTGGTGCTCGGCACCGGGCCCAGCATTGGGCTGCGCCTGGACGACGGTCAGCTGCCGTTTTACCTTGAGGCGCTGGCCCTGGTGATCGGCGGCGCCCTCGCCGTGGTGCTGGCGCGCGGCCGTGCGTGGCTGCTGCAGGCGCTCCTGACGCTTGCGGTGGTCACGCTGCCGGCCTGCCTGTTCATCGGCGACCCCGGCACCAACGAGGCGTTCTTCTACTTCATCGTGCCGCTGAACCTCCTGCTGCCGCTGGCGGCCCTGATCGTCGGCATCGGTCTGCTGAGCAGGCTGAAGAACTGATTGCAGCCCCCGTGCCACCGCCTTGGTGACGCGGGGGTTTTTGCGTGGCGTGAGAATTCGTCTTTGCGGGACTTCAGTGTATAATTGAGGGCAAAGCAGGCGCCGCGGGTGGGCTAGTCGATCCGCTAAGCACGCGCTTTTCCACGCTCTCAAACGCGTTCCCCCGAGCAACGCGGGAGCGGCTAGCTACGCCACGTCACTCGGGGCAAGGACCGCCCCAAGCGCCGTGGCTAGGCTACCCGTCCCGCTAAGTGCGCTCGGGCTCACGCTCTAAACGCGTTCCCCGCGGCAATGCAAACGCGTCTAGCTACGCGTGACCACTCGAGGACAAGTGCAGGCCTCAAGCGGTCACGCTAGGCTAGCCGGTTTGCTAAGCCCGCCGCGGCTCACGCTCTCACATAAGGAGGCACACATGAAGCAGATTCAGGAAGTTCCCGGGCAGGTCACGATTGGCCGCGCCTACGCAGATTTTTTCAAGGGACTCATCGAGTTCCGCGGCCGCTCCACCCGCGCCGGGTACTGGTGGGTGCAGCTGCTCGCCTACATCGTCAACTTCGTGGTGATGATGGTCATGTCGGTCAGCCTGGTGACCCAGGCGCTGACGAAGTACGGCGACAATGTGGACAAGGCCACGCAGGTCGCGACCAGCCAGCTGACGCCGGTGGTCCTGATTCTCTCTTTAATCACGATGGTGGTCGAGCTGTCCCTGGTGACGCGGCGCAACCGCGACGTCGGCATCACCGGGCGCGGTACCGCGGTGCTGCTCGCCATTCAGTACGTGATGGTGCTGCCGAGCTGGATTGCGATGGCCCAGAAGCTGCTCGGCGGCACGCCGCTGGCGGTGACCAGCAACGGCGTGACGGCGTTCCTGACGCTGGCCCTGGCGATTTTTCAGTTCGTGCTGAAGCTTTTGCCGACCGACAGCCTGACCACCCGCAGCAACGCCCCGGTCGCGCGCTTCTTCATGCGCTACAAGGCCGACGCGCCGGACTAGGCGCGCCCGGCGCCCAACGACATAATAAAACGAGTCCCACTCCGCCAGACTGTGGCAGGGTGGGACTCGTTTTTGCGTTACTTGCGGGCGTCCAGGATGGCCTGGGCGCGGGCCGCCTCTTGCTTGACGTTGGCGACGGCGGTGCCGCCGAGGCTGGTGCGGCGGTTGACCGCGGCCTCAGACGACAGCTCGGCGTAGACGTCTTCTTGAATCTCCGGCGCGGCCTTTTGCAGCGTCTCGAGCGGCATGTCCTGCAGGCTGGTGCCGGACTGGATGCCGGCCAGCACCAGCTCGCCGACGATGCCGTGGGCCTTTCGGAACGGCACGCCCTTGGTGGCCAGGTAGTCGGCCAGCTCGGTGGCGTTGCTGAAGTCGGCGACGGTCGCGTCGTGCATCCGCTTCTCGTGGACGGTCAGCGACTCGATCATGCCGGAGAAAATGTGCACCGAACCGAGGATCGTCGTGTAGGCGTCGAACACCGGCTCCTTGTCCTCCTGCATGTCCTTGTTGTAGGCGAGCGGCAGGCCCTTCATGGTGGTCAAAAGCCCCATCAAGGCGCCGTACACGCGGCCCGTTTTGCCCCGGGTCAGCTCGGCGAAGTCCGCGTTTTTCTTTTGCGGCATGATCGACGAGCCGGTCGCAAAGGCGTCGGACATCTCGATGTAGTTGAACTCGTAGGTGCACCAGAGGATCAGCTCCTCGGCCAGGCGCGACAGGTGCTGCATCAGGATCGCGGCGTTGCTCAGGAACTCGAGGGCAAAATCACGGTCGGACACGGCGTCCAGCGAGTTGTGGTAGACGGCATCGAACCCAAGCGTCGCGGCGACCTGTTCGCGGTCGATCGGGAAGGTGGTGCCGGCCAGCGCGGCGGCGCCCAGCGGCAGGATGTCCGTGTGCTTCTGGTTGAATTCGAAGCGCTCGTAGTCGCGCTGGAACATCTCGAAGTAGGCCAGCAGGTAGTGGCCGTACGTGATCGGCTGGGCGTGCTGCAGGTGGGTGTAGCCGGGCATGATGGTGCCGGCGTGCTGCGTGGCCTTTTCGACCAGCACCTCCTGCAGGCCGGACAGGGCGGACAAAAGCTCCGGCAGGCGGTGTTTGAGCCAGAGGTGAAAATCGGTGGCGACCTGATCGTTGCGCGAGCGGGCGGTGTGGAGCTTGCCGGCGACGGGGCCGATCAGGTCGGTCAACAGGCGCTCCATGTTCAGGTGGATGTCCTCGTTGGCCACGGTGAAGGTCAGCTCACCGGCCGCAAGCTTTTGCTGCAGCTGGTGCAGGCCGGCCGTGATTGCATCGGCGTCCGCTTGGGGGATGATGCCCTGCTTGCCCAGCATCGCGACGTGCGCCAAAGACCCCTCGAGGTCCTCGGCGGCCATTTGCTGGTCGAAGCCGATCGACGCGCCGAACTGGTCGACCCACTGCGCCGCCTTTTGGGTGAAGCGGCCGCCCCAGAGCTTGTCGGTCATTACTTTTCCTCCGAGTGGACGTGGTTGACCTGCTCGAAAACGGTGCCGGGCAGGGTCCACAGCTTGATGAAGCCGGCCGCGGCCTCCTGGTCAAAGGAGTCGGCGGAGGTGTAGGTCGCCAGGCTCTCCGAGTACAGCGAGTTGGTGTCCGACTTGCGGGCCACGGCCGTCGCGTTGCCCTTGTAGAGCTTCATCTTGACGACGCCGTTGACCACCTGCTGGGTGTGGTCGACGAAGGCCATCAGCGCATCGAACAGCGGGGTGATCCACTTGGCCTCGTAGATCATGGTGGCGAGCTGCTGCTCGATCAGCGGCTTGTAGTGGGCGACGTCGCGCTCGAGCGTCAGGTTTTCCAGCTCGTGGTGCGCGGCCATGATCACCGCGGCGCCCGGGGCCTCGTAGACCTCGCGGGACTTGATGCCGACCATGCGGTTTTCGATCTTGTCGATGCGGCCGATGCCGTTAGCGCCGGCGATTTCGTTGAGTTTCTTGATCAAGTCGGCCAGGCCGAGCTTCTCGCCGTCGATGGCGACCGGCAGGCCCTTTTCGAACGTCAGGTCCAGGAAGGTCGCCTTGTCCGGTGCTTCCTCGGGGGAGACCGTCATGCCCCAGGCGTCGTCCGGCGCCTGGTTCCACGGGTTCTCGAGGATGCCGGCCTCGTTGGCGCGGCCCCAGAGGTTGGCGTCAATCGAGTAGGGCGACTTCTTGCCGATCGGCACCGGCACGTTGTGGTCCTTGGCGTAGTCGATCTCCTCTTCGCGCGACCAGTGAAAATCGCGGATCGGGTCCTCGATCGCCAGGTCCGGATCCAGCGCGTGGATCGCGGCCTCGAAGCGGACCTGGTCGTTGCCCTTGCCGGTGGAGCCGTGGGCGATGGCGACCGCGCCGTTGTCGTGCGCAATCTTGACCAGGTGCTCAATGATCAGCGGCCGTGACAGGGCGGACACCAGCGGGTAGTCGCCCTCGTACAGCGCGTTGGCCTTGATCACCGGCGCGACGTAGGTGTCGGCGAACTCCTCCTGCGCGTCGATCGCGTAGCTCTCGATGGCGCCGACCTGCAGCGCCTTTTTCTGGATGAAGTCCATGTCGGCGTTGGGTTGGCCGACGTTCAGGCAGACGGCGATGACGTCGTAGCCGCGCTCCTGCAGCCAAGGAATGGCCACGGAGGTGTCGAGGCCGCCGGAGTAAGCGAGTACCAGTTTCTTAGTCATGAGTGAGTTCTCCTTTGAGTTAGACGTATTCTTGCAATATTCAGGTTAATTATACAATTTTTATTTACTCAGCGCCACCCCGGCCCCAGCCGGTGCCACTCGCCCTGAGAAATCACGGACGCGACGCCGTCCTTCACCTGAATGGCGGTCTGCTCGTCGATCACGTATCCCGGCAGCTGGATGTCGTCGGCCCAGGCGCGGGCGTTGGCCATGTTGTTCTCCTCAAACAGGTTGAGGTGGGGAAAAATGGCGAAGTTCAGCCACCCGAGTGCCGCGTCGGTCGGGCCGCTCGGCGGCGCCCACGTGGTGAAGAACTGCCCGATGCGCGGCGCGACCACCATGCTGCCGGCGGAGATGCCGACCCAGACCTTGTGCGCAAGCGTCGGCAGCAGGTCCGCCAGCCCGGCGCGGCGCAGGCAGTAGGCGAGGTACACCGCGTCGCCGCCATCGACCAAAAGCGCGTCGGCCTCATCCAGCCAGCGCCGCCAGCGCGCCGCCGGCAGGTCCGGCAGGGCGGTCAGCTCGAGCACCCCGAGACTGTGCCAGCCAAGCGCTACCAAAGGGGCGCTGCTTTGCCCGGCGACGAAGCGCCAGACGCCCTGCGGCGAGCTCTCCGTGGTCGCGTAAGCCGCGGTGGGGATGCACAGCGCGTTGGCGGCCGCGATCGGTTTGCCGAGCAGGTCGACCAGGGCCGCGCGCTCGGCGTCATTTTGAATGCCGCCGGATGTCAGTAAGTAATCCATGGTGGTTGTCCTCCGAAGGCGCCGAAGCGCGTGTGGGTAAGTGGGTGGTAGGCCGCCGCGGCCTCCGGGCACCGGGCCGGGCGGGCTGTGCGGCCGCTACACGGTGGGTGACATACCGCGTCGTGGCGAAGTAGCCGAGAATGTATCCTCGATGTGGGCTAGTGCTGGGTGTTGCGTCAGCTCGCTCAGACTTGGCTAGCGCATCGAAGTAGCAGGCGGAGGGTCACGGGCGGGTCGGGCCGCGAAAGAATCAGCCAACCGGAAGACTCGCGGGTTGGGCGAGGCTTTCGCTTGGCTGATTCCGGCAAAATTGAAGACCGCTGAGGGAGCCGTAGGCGACGGCGGGCTTCAATTTTAGGTTGGAGCCTCAAGAGGGCGGAGCGGCGCGCACTTAGCGGGTCGGGTAGGCTAGCGCTGGCGTTGAGGCGGTCTTTGCCTCGGCGCTAGTGCGTAGCTAGCCGCACCCGCGTTGCGCCGCGGAGCCCGTTTCGGGCGGAAACCGGCCGCGCAGTCCGACCCGCCCGTGACCCAGAGCTTGCGGCAGTGAAATGAGATGTAAGACTAGTTGAAGCGACGCTCAACAACCCCCAGCAGGCGGGTCAGGGCGAAGGTCATGACGAAGTAGATCAGGGCCACGATCATCATCGGGAAGAACGGCTGGAAGGAGGCACCTTGGACGGTGGACCCTTCGAACATCAGCTCCGTGGCGCCGATAACGGAGAGCACGGAGGATTCCTTGATGTCGGTGACGAACTCGTTACCAAGCGCCGGCCAGATGTTTTTGACCGCTTGCGGCAGGATGACCGACTTCAGCGTCTGGCTGTTGGACAGGCCCAGGCTGCGGGCGGCCTCGGTCTGGCCGATCGGCACGGAGTTCAGGCCGGAACGGATAATCTCGGCGACGTACGCGCCGGAGTTGATGCCCATGGCGATCGCGCCGGCGGCGAAGGCGGAGAGGCTGATGCCGAGCACCTGAGTCCCGAAGAACACGATGAAGGCTTGAACCATCAGCGGCGTGCCGCGGATGAACTCGACGTACACGACGGCGATGGCCTTGAGGATCCAGAGCTTGGAGCGGCGCATCAGCGCCAGGAACGTGCCGAGGATCGTGCCGGCGATGACGGTCAGGAGCGCGAAGATTAACGTGTTAATCGCACCCTTGATGAAAAAGCTCCCGTACTTGGTCCAGAAACTGTCGCTTTGGTTCTGCAGGGTGTAGGCCTCATCGAGCCACTTGGCCCAGAGCTTCTGGGACTTGACCTTCTTGATGGTCTTGTTGACCTGCGCCGTCAGCGCGGTGTCGCCCTTGGGCAGGGCCACGACGGTCGGGGAGGCGGAGGTGGCGAAGTGCGGATCCACCATCATCAGGCTCTTGTTCTTTTGAACGTAGGCGCCGGCGATGATGCTGGACATCACGCCGCCGTCCAGCTTGTTGTAGGAGACCTGGGCGATGACGTCGTTGGCCTTTTGCAGGCTTTGAATCTTGGCGTCCGGCAGCTGCGCCTTGGCGATGGCCTCCTGCGTGCTCTGCTTCTGGGCACCGACCTTGGCTCCGGCGAAGTCCGCGACGTTCTTGTACTTGTCCTTGTCGGCCTTGCGGATCACGACAATCTGCTTTTCGTACATGTACGGCTCGGAAAAATCGACCTGCTTGGCACGCTCCGGCGTCTTGCTCATGCCGGAGATGACCATGTCGACCTTGCCCGTCTTCAGCGCGCCGATCAGCGCGTCGAAGCCCATTTCCTTGATCTGCAGCTTGACGCCGGCGTCTTTGGCGATCTGCTTGGCCAGGGAAATGTCGGCACCGACGATGGTGTCTTCGCCCTTGACCGTGGCGTGGAACTCCAGCGGCGCGTAGTCGGCGGACAGGCCGACTACGATGTAGCCGCGGGACTTGATGGCGGACAGGCGGCTGGTGGCGGCCTGAACTTGGTGCGTATTGGATTGGGTAAAGCCGAGCGCGAACATCGCGATCAGCGGTAACAGCCACTTCAGCAGCTTCTTCATAGCGGGCAACTCCCTAAGATTGAATTTTAATTGAATATAAACCCAATCCAAGGATTATGCAATCTTTTTGGAAAAAATGCAAAAATTATTCAGATGGCCAGCGGCTGAAGAAACGGCTGAAGCAGTCCGTACAGCGCGGCACCGTCCTTGATGTAGCTGCTGTGGGAGGCGCCGGGAACCGTGATGCCGCGGGCCTGCGGGATCTCTTTGACGATGCGCGCCGTGTCGCTCGGCCGCACCACGTCGTGCTGGCCGGCCAGCACCAGCGTCGGCGCCTGAATATTATTCAGCATCGCGCGGGTGATGTGGGGCTGCTCGAGCATCAGCGCCAGAAGCGGGCTCGGCGCCTTCCAGTTCTGCACCCGCGTCGCCCAGTACACCGGCCAGCGCAGCCCGAGCGGCGTCAGGTTGGCCCCGGCGACCACCAGCCGCCGCACCGCCGCCGACTGCGTGCTGGCCGCGATCAGCCCGGTGATGCCGCCGTCGGAGAAGCCGACTAGGATCACCGGCTCCAGCCCGAGCGCGGCGATGAAGCCCAGCACGTCCTGCGCGAACAGCCGGTAGTCGAGCAGGCCGGACGAGCTGGCCCCGTGCCCGCGCGTGTCCAGCGCGTAGACCGTGAAGTGCGTCGCCAGCCGCGGCACCAGCCCGTCAAACAGCGTGTGGTCCTCGCCGTTGCCGTGCAAAAGCAGCAGGGGATGTCCCTGCCCGGCCTTGGTGTAATGAATCGAGATGGTGCCGACTGTGATGTCCATCGCAAATCCTCCGTTCGCCCCCATTGTACGCGTCCGGCCCCCGCGGGGGAAAGGGGAGAAAGGGCCGGGCTCCGGCGCGGATGGGCTAGGACCTACGGCTACGGGCCAAGGCGGCGGAACGCGTGGGGCGGGTCCTGAGCCCAAAGACCGGTCTCAGGACCCGCCCTTGCAGTAAGCGGGCAAAGTTCGCCCGCTAACTGCAACGTCACGCTGGCTCGCCTTGGCCCTCCGCCTTCAGTCCTGGCCCATCCGCGCCTCCGCCCTACATGGCAGCACGTCGGTTATATGACCTAACTGTAATGACTGAACCGCTATGGATTGTCATGAATCTTAGCGGGTGTATCCGTAGCGCGGATTTTAGGCTTTGTGATGGTGTTTCCTTTTAGGCCGGAGCCGTGCGGAGGCCGGCTGTGCAGCTCACCCGGCCCGAGTCCCGGAGTCCGCGGCAGCCAAGCCGCGATCCACCAAGCCCGCCTTGGCTCGCGCTAAACGGGCGCCGCAGAGCATCGCCGGTGCGGCCAGCTAAGGCCAGACACCGAGCCCAAGGGCGGCTAGCCTTACGCTGGCCGACCGCGCTGCTCTGCCCTAAACGCGTTCCCCAAGGCAACGCGGATGCGCCCAGCTAGGCCCGGCACTCGAAGCAAAGTGCGCTTCAAGCACCAAGCCTACGCTGGGCGATCCGCTAAGCCCGCCTTGGCTCGCGCTAAACGGGCGCCGCAGAGCATCGCCGGTGCGGCCAGCTAAGGCCAGACACTGAGCCAAAGTGCGGCTCAATGCCTAACCTTACGCTGGCCGACCGGCTAAGCGCGCTGCTCTGCCCTCTGGCCCACTTTGCCCTGCACCGCCGAAACCGTTATAATAGAGGCAACTATGGATAACGGAGGCCGACAATGGCAAAAAAGATCCTTGTGGTTGACGATGAAAAGCCAATTTCGGACATCGTCAAGTTCAATCTGAATAAAGAAGGCTACGACGTGGTCACCGCGTACGACGGTGAAGAGGCGCTGGCCAAGGTGGAGGAGGAGGAACCCGACCTGATCCTGCTCGACCTGATGCTGCCCAAGATCGACGGGCTCGAGGTCGCGCGCCAGGTGCGCAAGGACCGCGACACGCCGATCATCATGCTGACGGCCAAAGACTCGGAGATCGACAAGGTCCTCGGGCTGGAGCTCGGCGCCGACGATTACGTCACCAAGCCGTTTTCCAACCGCGAGCTGGTCGCGCGCGTGAAGGCCAACCTGCGCCGCAGCGGCGCCGGCACCCAGGCCGCGCCCGAGGCCGACGACGAGACGCGCGAGCTGACCGTCGGCGACCTGACGATTCACCCGGATTCCTACACGGTGACCAAGCGCGGCGACAAAATCGAGCTGACGCACCGTGAGTTCGAGCTGCTCCACTACCTGGCGCGCCACCTGGGCCAGGTGATGACCCGTGAGCACCTGCTCCAGACCGTCTGGGGCTACGACTACTTCGGCGATGTGCGCACTGTGGACGTCACCGTCCGCCGCCTGCGCGAAAAAATCGAGGACAACCCGTCGCACCCCGAGTGGCTGGTCACGCGCCGCGGGGTGGGTTACTACCTGAAGAACCCGGAGCAGGACTAACAACAGAATCGGCGCACAACTAGGCGTGGCCGACCGGCGAACGTCACAGCGGCCGACGATGACCGCGGTAACCGCGCGATTCGCCACCAAGAACGGTGAGTGACGCGCCTCCCCAACATAGCGGGTTGTGACTCGCGCCCCATGATGTAGGGCGGAGGCGCGGACCGGCCACGACTGGAGGCGGAGGGCCAAGGCGAGCCAGCGTGAAATTGCACTTAGCCGGTGGTTTTTACCGGCTTAGTGCAAGGGCGGGTCGCAAGACCGGCCTTTGGGCTTGCGAGAGCCCCACGCGTTCCGCCGCCTTGGCCCGCAGCCGGAAGCCGTGGCCAGTCCGCGCCGGAGCCCGGCCGCACGCGTTCCGCTGCCTCGGCCCGCAGCCGGAAGTACCACCTCGTCCCCGCCGGATCCCGGCCCCGGCAATACCGCTTCGGAGAGCATAATGAATAAGAAGATCCGCTTTTTCCAATCGATTCACTTCAAGATCGCGCTGGTGTTCATCCTGTTACTGCTGGTAACCGTGGAGATCATTGGCGCGTATTTCGTACGGTCCCTGGAGCAGCAGAACGTCGAGACGTTCAAGACTTCGATCAACCTCGACCCGTACCTGCAGGAGAAGCTCGCGACGGACCTGATGAGTGACAACGAGTCGAGCGCCGATGACAACATGAAGATCACCATCAGCCAGGCCGACGTGGCGAACACCGCCACCGTGGTCGTGGTCGACGACAAAGGCACCGTGCGCGCGACGTCGAACCTCAACGACCAGAGCAACGTCGGGCAAAAATCGGCGTCCAGCAACATCAAGTCGGTGATCTACAACGGCCAAAGCTACGAGGACTACGGCTACTCGGACAACACCGGCTCGACCTACACGCGCATCATCCCAATCAAAAACCCCAACGCGACCGGCGACGGGAACGCGATCGTCGGGGCCGTGTCAATCACGGCACCGATGGAGTCGGTGTACGCGAACCTGAACAAGATTGTCAAAATCTTCCTGATCGCCAGCCTCGTCGCCGGCCTGCTCGGCATTTTCATCTCCATCGTGATCTCGCGGGCGATCACCCGGCCGATCGACGAGATGAAGAAGCAGGCGATCCGCATGGCGCGCGGCGACTACTCCGGGCAGGTGCGCATCTACGGGCAAGACGAGCTGGGCCAGCTGGCCGTCGCCGTCAACAACCTGTCCGTGCGCGTCGAGGAGGCCCAGGAGGCCAGCGAGGCCGAGCGGCGGCGCCTGGATTCCGTCCTGGCGCACATGACCGACGGCGTCATCGCCACTGACCGGCGCGGCAATGTGATCATCATCAACGAGACCGCGCTGGACTTCCTCAGTACCAAGAACGAGGACGTGATCGGCGTCTCGATCCTCAAGCTCTTGAACATCGCGCAGGACTACACGCTGCGCGACCTGTTGGAGAACCAAAAGGAGCTTCTGCTCGACTTTTCCCAGCAGCTGGACCACGAGCTGGTGCTGCGCGTCGACTTCAGCCTGATCCAGCGCGAAACCGGGTTCATCTCGGGGCTGGTCGCGGTGCTCCACGACGTCACCGAGCAGCAGAAAAGCGAGCGGGAGCGCCGCGAGTTCGTCTCCAACGTGTCCCACGAGCTGCGCACGCCGCTCACCTCGATGCGCTCTTACATCGAGGCCCTGAGCGACGGCGCCTGGCAGGACCCGGAGATCGCCCCGCAGTTCTTGAAGGTGACCCAGGAGGAAACCGACCGCATGATCCGCATGATCAACGACCTGCTCAGCCTCTCGCGGCTTGACTCGGGTACGTCCAAGATCGAGCTGGAGTACGTCAACCTCAACGAGTTCTTCAACTACATCCTCGACCGCTTCGACATGATGCTCAAAACCGACAACGCGCGCGCCAGTGCCGACAACAACCAGCACGTGCAGCCGGCCGCGGCCAAGAAGCAGTACGTGCTGCGCCGCGAGATCACCAAGCGCGACTTGTGGGTCGAGATCGACCAGGACAAGTTCATGCAGGTGATCGACAACATCATGAACAACGCGATCAAGTACTCCCCGGACGGCGGCGTGATCACCGCGCGCCTTTTGGAGACCCACAACCACGTGATCCTGTCCGTGTCCGACCAGGGCCTGGGCATTCCGCGCTCGGACATCAACAAGGTGTTCGACCGCTTCTACCGCGTCGACAAGGCGCGCTCGCGCAAGCAGGGCGGCACCGGGCTTGGCCTGGCGATCTCCAAGGAGGTCGTCGCTGCGCTCGGCGGGCGCATCTGGGTCGACTCGCAGGAGGGCAAGGGCAGCACGTTCTACATCTCGCTGCCGTACTCGCCGATTAACGACGCAGGAGGTGATTGGGATGAAGCTTAGTGGCTGGATTCTGCGCGTCAGCCTGATCGCCATGGTGGCCCTGAGCCTCGTGTTCTCCTTTTTGATCTGGCAGAACCCGTCGCGGCTGGGCCGCACGGACACCCCGGTGGCCATCAAGGCGACCAAGGACCCGAACGTGGCCAAGCAGGCCCGGCGCGTTTTCGCCCCAACCAGCGCCTACTACGCAAGCAAAACGGGCAAGGTGGCGCTGTTCACCCCCAACGCGGCCGTGGGCGACGACCTGCACAACGCGGTGCGCGCCTGGCGCCTCGGCAAGGTCAAGGCACCGGTGAAGCTCAGCACCGACGACTACCAGGCGGTGCTCGACACGGCCGACTCGCTGCAGCTGCTGTACGCGGGGCCGATGAGCTACCGCCAGTTCGACCGCTACTTCTTCAGTGAGGCGGCCAGCGTCAAGAACCCGAACTTCACCTTCAACCGGCTGGTGATCGACCTGTCCGGCGGCTCCAACAAGCTGCTGTTCGTCAACGACGCCACCAGAAGCGTCGCCACGGGCAAGCTGACCGAAGCCAGCCTGACCCGCGTCGTCGCCGTGGTGAAAAAGGCCGCCAAGACCGGCTTTGCCATCACCGAGGGGCGGCTGGGGACGCGGCAGGTGGCCCAGTACGTTAAGCCCATCAAGGTCACGCCGTACACCTTCCTGCTGGACCAGCAAAGCGCCAACCACTTCGTCTCGCTTCTGATGCCAAGCTCCCAGTCAAGCGCCGTGGACACCCAGGAGATCAGTAACGAGACCGTGTACAAGCTCGGCACCAACCAGCGCCTGACGCTGAACAACGAGACCGAGGCCATGCAGTTCGACGACACCGGCACCCGCACCACGGCCACTGGCCTGACCGGGGCCTTGAGCCGCGGCTACACCGCGCTTGGCAAGCTGTCACTGCAGGGGCTTTCGACCATCAAGTACTTCGGCTACGACAAGAGCAGCCAAGGCGTCACTTTCCGGCCGTACGCCCAGGGCCTGCCGATTTTCAACACCGACGCGTACGGCGTGGTCACCGTCGCCAACACCCGTCAGCAGCTGCAGATGAACTTCTCCATGTACAACCTGATTGTCGCCATTCCCACCAGCCAAAAGGCGGTGACGCTGCCTGCGACCAGCACCGTGTACTCGGAGCTGTCGGGGGCCGGCTACGACGTGAAGGGCATCGAGGACATCTGCTTGGGCTACTACTGGAAGCCCGAGGACACCGCCAGCCAGGTGGTGGAGCTTGAGCCGACCTACTACGTCAAGATCCACGGCGTGTACAAGCGCTACACCCAGTGGGTGGTGCCGACCGACGAAGCCTACACCCAGACGACCCGCAACCCGCTTCTGCCGCAGGCGCAGCAGTAAAGGAGGACGCACATGGATTTTCGCCGCATCGAAATGATTTTCCTCATCGTCTTCATCGGGATCAACATCTTCTTGGGCGTGAGCTTCTTTCAAAGCCAGCAGGTCGACCTCGCGACCTCAAGCTCCGGCACCAGCGAGATCATCGCCGACATCCGCCGCGACCAGATCAAGCTGCCGCACCTGACCACCAGCACCCCAACCGGCGGCTACCTGTCGAGCGAAAACGCCGACACCAAGCCGTGGCCGATCGACAAACTGACCGGTCAGTACGCCCACTTCACCGAAAAGAACGGCTACACCCTGGTCAGCACGCTGGACACGCCGGTCACCGCCAAGGGCGACAAGGCCGCCGTCACCTTGCAAAAATGGGTCCAGGGCACCCGCCACGTCGCGCACGGCGACCAGTACGTCTACGTGCCCGGCCTGTCGACCAAGGACCGCTACGTCTTCGCCCAGCGCATCGACGGCCACACGCTCTACGACGCCCTGGCGCGCCTGACGTTGACCGTCAGCGACGGCAAGCTGACCGGCTACACCCAGACCTACCTGCGCGGCATCACCCAGCTGCGCACGAACATGGCGCTGTGCTCCGCCCAGGACGCGGTGGTCACGCTGTACCGCGAAAACGAGATTCCAAACTCCGCGACGGTGCGCTGGACCAAGCTCGCCTACACCTACCTGCTGGACGTCAAGGGTGCGACCGTCTACGTCCCGGCCTGGTTCGTCGGCGTCGAAAGCTCCGGCTCCAAGAACGTCACGGTCAAGAAGCTCAACGCGATCAACAAGACCGTCCTCAAGGCAGGCTCAGAGGACTAGCTGGGCCGCTTGCGGCCGCGGCCTCCGGGTACCGGGGTGGGGCGGGCTGTGCGGCCGGTTTCCGCCCGAAACGGGCTCCGCAAGGCAACGCCGGTCCGTCCAGCTCAGGCCGTGCGTTGGGCCAAAGTGCGGCCCAACGCCCAGCCTCACGCTGGCCGACCGGCTAAGAGCGCCTTGCTCCGCCCTCTATCGGGCTCCAACCTAAAAGTTGAGCCAAGCGTCGCCTTCGGCTCCTTCGCTTGTCTCAACTTTTGCCGGGAATAGCCGCGCGAATGCCCCGCATAAACCGCGGGTCATCCGAGCGGCTATTCCTTTCACGGCCCGCCCCGCCCCGGAACCCTCCGGCCGCGACACAGTGGTGGGCCAAGTGGATCACGGGGTGAGTCCGCAAAGCGTTCTTGATACCGTTTCTTTCTTGCCCATCAGCTACGGCCGGCACCGTGGCTACACAGTAGGCGGCTAACGCGGCGCAGTCTCGGCGAGTCCGAAGTTATTAGTCGGTGGCTGTTTCCAGTGACTTGGTGGCTAGTGTTTGCCAATGCAGCGCCTGCAGACTATCAATGAGGGTTATCCTAGCTGTTGTGCTTAATTCGCCAACTGGTTGCTTACTCACCGCACGATAAGCGAGCAGGCACAATGTAGGGCGCAGGCGCGGACGCAGTGGTGCTGGAGGCGTAGGCCCGGGGCGAGCCAGCGTGAAATTGCTGTAAGCCGGCGGGTTTTGCCGGCTTACAGCAAGGGCGGGTCGCAAGACCGGGCTTTGGGCTTGCGGGAGCCCCACGCGTTCCGCCGCCCCGGGCCGGAGCCGGAAGGACCGCCGTGTCCGCGCCGGAGCCCGGGCCAACCCCGCCCTGCAAGCTCGCGGTGAGTCTGCTACAATGAGGGGATAGACAGGCGGCGGCCGGGAGTCCGGCGGCCGCCTTTTTGAAAGGAAGCAGGGTTCATGACGGAAGATTTTGGCATGCGGGTGTCGGTGCTCGCCTCGAGCAGCTCGGGCAACGCGACCTACATTGAGACGCCGCGGCACAAGGTGCTGGTGGACGCCGGGCTGTCGGGCAAAAAGCTCCGGGAGCTGATGGCGAGCATCGGGCGCGACCTCAAGGACGTGGACAGCCTGTTCATCACGCACGAGCACACCGACCACTGCCGCGGCGTCGGCGTTTTGGCTAGGCGCTACCCGAACCTCACCGTCTACGCCAACGAAGGCACGTTCTCGGCGCTGCCGACCAGCCTCGGCAAGCTGCCCAAAGACCAGCTGCAGCTGATGACGCCGGGCACGGTGATGTCTTTGGACGACCTGGACGTCGAGAGCTTCGCCGTGTCGCACGACGCCGCGCAGCCGCAGTTCTACCAGTTCCAGCACGACGGCAAGCGCTTCGCCATTTTGACCGACACGGGCTACGTGTCCGACCGCATCGAGGGCACCATTCGCGACGCCGACGCGTACGTGATGGAGTGCAACCACGACCTCGAGATGCTTAGGATGGGCCCGTACCCGTGGGCGCTCAAGCAGCGCATCCTGAGCGACGTCGGGCACCTGAGCAACACGGACGGCGCCAACGCGATCATGGACATTCTCGGCACGCACACCAAGCGCGTCTACCTCGGGCACCTGTCGCCGCACAACAACGTCAAGGCGCTGGCGCACATCACCGTCGCCAACATGCTCAAGGAAGAGGGGCTGGGTGTCGGTCACGACTTTGACATCTTCGACACCGACCCGGAGATCGCCGACCCGCTGTTCACGGTCGGCGCGTGACCGCAGCGGCGGACGGCAAAAAGGGGCCGCAATCCAAAATTCTGGATTGCGGCCCCTTTGGCGTGCGAGGCTAGTGCGGCGTGACCGCCGCCAGCTGGTAGCCCCGGGCGATGTTGTCGGCACCGAGGAACGCGACCTCGGTGTCGGCCACCAGCTTGTCGTAGCCGTGGTCGTTGATGGCCCGAATCAGCTCGGGCTCGGTGTCGCCGAGCGCAAGCGCCTTGATGCCCAGCACGTCGTGAACCGGCAGCTTTTGGGGATGGTCGACCAGGTACTTGCCCGCGCGTCCGCCGGACACGCGGACGTAGAAGTCAAACTTCTCACCGGTCAGGTGCACGAAGGTGAGGTAGATTGGCTCGGTCTGCGAGAAGCTGTACTCCTGCGCCTTGATCTGGGCCAAAAAAACGTCCACCGCAGTCGGCGTCAGGGTCGCCCAGGTCCGGCCGTGGCTGGTCAGCGTCACTTGGTTCCCGGCCACGGTCACCGTGATGCCGGTCGACAGCGCGCCGATCACGCGGGTGAAGCTCCCGCGCGCCGGCAGCGCGGCGTCGCCGTTGATCAGCTGCGTGGCAAACAGTGTCCGCCCGGTCAGCGCGGCCACGCCATCCGGTTGCGCGGTCCGAATGGCCGGGGCCGTCAGTGCTTCCTTCAACTGTTTCATTTTACTTCCTCCTTGGTCTGAGCGGTTGAAACCGCTCACCAACGCCTCCAGTATGTATTCGGCCGCGTCTATCTTCAATGAGACCTATGGCCGATTTTACCCGTTCGGACAGATTCCTTGCGCAATCCCGCGGTGTCTGCCACACTGAAGACGTGGTGGTCACAGCTGATTCAACCCCGAATCACCGTAAAATCCGGAGTTATTCATAGTTTCGTCATAACCTCTCGGTACCATAGATAATGTATTAAGACATCGCTATCAAAAAGGAGCGGTTAAAATGGATAACAATAATCAAAACTTCGAGCAGCCAACGCAGGCACCCCAGACCACACGGCGGGCGCCCAAGGGTGGGCTGATGCGCGTCGCGGTTGTTGCCGCGGTGGCCGCCTTGGTCGGTGGCGGGGTCGGCGGCGGCGTGGCCTACTGGTACGCCAGCAACAACACCTCGTCCGCGAACCTCGGCGTGGTGAACACGACGGCCAAGTCCGGCACGACCCAGGTCTCCAACGTCTCGGTCAACCAGAGCTCGGCCTCGCAGACGGCTTTTGCCAAGGTTGAAAAGGCCGTGGTCTCGGTCATCAACCTGCAAAAGGCGCAGCAGACAAGCTCGGGTCTGGATGCCTTCGGTGGCCTGTTCGGCTACGGCTCGGACTCAAGCGACGGCACGGACGCCAACTCCGGGGCCAGCCAGTCCACGGACGGCTCGGATTCCAGCTCGGACTCAAGCTCCGATTCCGGCAGCCTTGAGGAGTACAGCGAAGGCTCCGGTGTGATCTACCAGAAGAAGGACGGCAAGGCCTACATCGTGACCAACAACCACGTGGTCGCCGACTCCGACGCCCTTGAAGTGCTTTTGAGCGATGGCACCAAGCTGACGGCCAAGCTGGTCGGCACGGATTCCGAGACCGACCTCGCCGTTTTGTCCATCAACGCCGATAAGGTCACCACGGTGGCAAGCTTCGGCGACTCCAGCAAGATCGCCGCGGGGCAGACGGTGCTCGCCATCGGCTCCCCGCTGGGCTCCCAGTACGCGACCAGTGTGACCCAGGGCATCATCTCCGCCACCAGCCGCACGGTCGACGTGACCGATGAGGACACCGGCACGACCACCGGCCAGGCGACGGTCATTCAGACCGATGCCGCCATCAACTCCGGTAACTCCGGCGGCCCGCTGATCAACCTGTCCGGTCAGGTCATCGGCATCAACTCCATGAAGCTGTCCAGCTCGTCCAGCGACTCGTCCACCGCGACGATTGAGGGCATGGGCTTCGCCATTCCAAGCGACGAGGTCGTGTCGATCATCAACCAGCTGGTCGCCAACGGCAAGGTCGTGCGCCCGGCCCTGGGCGTCACGGTCCGCGACCTGTCCAGCGTCTCCTCTGAGCAGCAGTCCTCGATCCTGAAGATTCCAAGCTCTGTCACCGGCGGCGTCGTCGTGGCGGGCTTCACCAACACCTCCATCGCCAAAAAGGCCGGCATCAAACAGTACGACGTGATCACCGGCATCGGCGACACCAAGGTGACCAGCATTGCCGAGCTGCACACGGCCCTGTACAAGTATTCAATCGGTGACACGGTGAAGATCACCTTCTACCACCAGAGCGAAAAGAAGACCGTCAGCCTCAAGCTGTCCCAGACCACCGAGCAGCTGACCGACTCCTCAAGCGCCAGCAGCTCCAACCAGTAACCCGTAACGTCAGCAAGGCCGGCACGCGAATCCGCGTGCCGGCCTTGTTTTTGTCTGGTGTTCTGGGGCCGCGGGCCGCGGCGCGGGCTCCGGGACCGGGCAGTGCGGCGGTGCGGCCGGTTTCCGCCCGTTGGGCTCCAACCTAGATTTGGCGCCGGAGCCGCGTTGCGGCCACCCCGTCGCCAAATCTGCCGGGATCAGCCACGCGAATGCCCCGCCAATCCCGCGGGTCATCCGGGTGGCTAATCCTTTCACTGCCGCACCGCCCGGCCCCTCCGCCCGCACCGCAGCCCGCTA
The DNA here is from genome assembly GCF_020180945.1 of Lacticaseibacillus kribbianus. Classification (GTDB taxonomy): domain Bacteria; phylum Bacillota; class Bacilli; order Lactobacillales; family Lactobacillaceae; genus Lacticaseibacillus; species Lacticaseibacillus kribbianus. The sequence goes on from NZ_JAIPUL010000002.1 coordinate 146,524, forward strand.
CACAGCGGAGGGGCGGCAGGGAAACAATCGCGTTGCATCGGTCGGTGGCAAACTGGCAACTTGGTTGGCTACGACCTGCGGATAGATGTCCATCTGTGGACACGCTGCTGGATTTGCCCCCGTGCCGTACAGTGGTGCATCTTATCTCCCCTCTGGCGTTTGACTGCAGTGTAGCCGGCGGAGACCGGCCGCACAGCTCGCCCCGCTCGCGGCCCGGAGCCTTTTTGCTAAGCTACGCCCGGCTCGCTTGCCACGCGGCGAAGGCCGCCGGGACGGTGGCCATCACGCGGTCGGCCTCGTCGCCGATCCAGCCGCCGGTGGGGTCACTGGGCTCGCCGAAGCGGCGCATTGCGGCGCGCTGGCGCTCGAGGGCGGCCCAGGTCGCGTCCGCCCGGTCCGGGGCGACGTAGAGGGCGACCAGCGTCTCGGCCAGGGTGGTCGTCGCCGCGTAGCTGATCCAGACCGGGTGGTGGAGTAGGTTGCCCGCCGCGTGCTGCAGCTGGCGGATGTGGGCGACGTCCGCCTCGTTCGCCAGGGTGATCACCATGTCGGTGAACAGGTCGGCGATCTGCTGGCTTTGGGTCAGGTCGAAGGTCGCGTGGGCGAAAAGCCACCGCCAGATGTCGAGCATCTCCTCCGGGCTGAAGCGCAGCACGTCGGCCACGGTCAGAATGGAGTTGAGGTCGGAGAACTCGACGCGCTCCAGCTGGTGCAGCCCGGCCAGCGCGCGCTCGCGCACCGCGGCCCGGTTGATGTGCTGATCGATGACGTCATCGGCGATGCCCTCACCCTCCAGCAGCTGAATCGCGCGGACCTCCAGATCGGCGGCCAGAAGCGCGGCCCCCCGCGGCGCGGTGGGCACGGTCGCCAGCGCGTCGGCCAAAGCCGCGGTGACGCCGGCGACGCGGTCGGGGCCGGGGTGGGCGGCCAGCGCGGTGGCCAGCGTGGCACTGGGCATCGGGTACAGGTCGAGGTAGAAAATCACGGGGTTGAGCAAAAGCGCCTCTGCCAGCGTGCGCGCGGCGTTGAAGCCCAGCTGGGTCAGCCCGTTTTCAAAGCGCGATTGCGTCGCGACGCTCCACGTGACCGCGGTCTGCTCCAAGGACAGGTGGTAGTACTGGCGGATAGCTTTGATGGTCGGGCCGTTGAACTGCCAGTCCTCGGGCAAAAGCGCCGGCGCCTTCGCCGCGGCGAGCGTCGGGTCGTGCCAGGGCGTGACGCCGGTCTGTGCGACGGCCCACATGCGGCGCATGTACGCGACCAGCGTTTTGGCGCCGAGCGTCTGCACCTGCGCAATCAGCTGCGCCACGGCGGCATCCGGCGCGGCGCCGGGGTTGCGCAGGGCGTCGGCTTCGAGCTGCGCGAGCTGGATCAGGGGTGCCGCATTGACCTCGTACACGACCACCGGGTTGACCGGCCGGTGGTCGAGGCGCAGCTGGTGGTAGCGCAGGGTGGCCGGCAAAAGCGCGTCGACCAGGGCAAACTCGCGGTGGCTGATCAGGTGGAGCAGCAGGTGGGCGTAGTCGGTGCCGGTGATGACCGAATCGCCGGCGTTGCCTTCATCGAAGCCGTCGGCGTAGGCGATGAACTGCGCCGTCAGGTTGGCCATCAGCTCGTGGCTGGCGAACTGCAGCCCGGCGGCCAGAGCGAGGCTTTGGACCTCGTATCCCCAGCCGGGGAAAGGAATCAGCACCTGCTGCAGCCGCGCCTCCTGGGCGTGGCTCAGCCGGCGGTTGGCGTCCAGCGGCCACTGGCCGACCGTCAGCAGCAGCACCACCAGGTCGTTGAGCGGCCAGGCGTCCTTGTGCGTGCGGCTGTACGCGGCGGCCTTGGCCCGAAGCTTGGCGGTGTCGCCGGCCAAAAAAGCGTAGTAATCGGTGATGTCCAGCAGGTCGGTGCGCGTCGTGTCGAACCACATCAGGTCCTGGACGGCCAGCCGCAGGTTCGTCAAGAGGCGCCCGACGGTGGCGACGTTCAGGTCGTTTTGGCCGCGCTCAAAGCGCGACAGGGCGGCCGGCGAGCAGCCGGTGTTCGCGCTTGCCGCCTCGAGCGACAGGCCGCGCGACTGACGAAACTGGCGGAAGTAGGCACCGATGGTCTGAGTTTGCATGGTTAACATCCTTTCATGACCCCTGTAATATCGCGCACCGCGGCGTCGGACTCAAGCCCCCCTTTTACAGATTCGCAAAACTGGACCAAAAACCGGTCGCGGGCGGCCCGCTGGCGTTGCGGCGAGCCGCGATTGCCGCTAAGATAGCGTTCGTAAAAGGGGGCGACGCCGCACGCGCCGCCGGAGAAGGGGACAATCATGACAGACATTGCGTTACCAGCAAAATTCAATCCGTACGCGCTCACCGGTGTGCCGGTGTTCGAGCAGTGGGACCAGGGCGTGGCGGCCATTAATACTTATAATGACAAGAAGGCCGACATCGAGGCCCGCCGCACGCGCTACAAGTGGCTGCGCATCGGCAGCATCATCCTCTTCGTCGCGACGGTCCTCGAGATCGTCGGCCTGCTGTTCATCATTCCCTGGGTGATTTTCAGCAAGAAGCTCCGGGGGCTGGACGACGAGACCAATGAGGCGGTCCGCGCGTACAACCACGTCTGGTACGCCCACCTCGACATGGTGGGGCGCGCCGTGGCCAACAAGCTGATGCCGTCGGGCTGGACGTCCTACCGCACCGAGCAGCAGACCATCATCTACAACAGCGACCAGTTCACCTACATCGACTTCGCCAACAATGTGGTGGTCGCCTACAACAACTCGGACATCAAGGAGGTCACGCTTGAGCGCGTCCACACCGGCGCCCACACCAGCGGCACGGCCAACACATACGGCGGTGCGACGGCGCTCGGCGACTCCGGCGTCCTGGTCGGCGGCGGGTCGACCCAAAGCTCGTCCAACACCACGGACTTCTACGAGTGGCACCTCGACGTGATGACCGGCTACTACGAGTACCCGAAGGTCTCCCTGGTGGTCGACGACTCGGCCGGCGCCGAGGATTCGCTGCGCAAGGCCTACGCGATCCTGAAGCCCGCCCGCTAACCGCAGCCAAAAGGCCCGCGCTCCCCAACCGGAGCGCGGGCCTTTTTGCGTGGTGGCCAACGCCGGGGCCGCGCACGCGGCGGCAGCACGTGGCCACCGCTGGGCCCGAACATTCTCCTGATGTTGGCCGCAGTTTGGCCATGATTGTTCGGGTCGGCTTGTCAACTGTGGATAGTAAAAGGGGACAAGTCACTGCCAGCCTGTGGATAAGTCTGTGGATTGTGTTTATAACTAGGCTCGCGGGGTGGGGGTAAGTTTATCCCCAAGTTGTGCACAAGCTGGGGATAAGTTTTTTTGAGCGGCCACCGAACGCCTGTACGGGCCGGCGCGACAAGCTTTCAATCGCTTGCAGGCGGGATCCGGGTCCGGCGTCCAGTGTGGATAACTCCCGCGGCAAAATAAAGTCCTTGATTTTCCCCGTCACGAAATCTGGTGTCAAACTGAAAGCTGGTCACAAGTTATTGGGGGTCGCCGCGCCGCCATGTGGATAAATATTGGGGATAGCCTGTGCAGGGATTGTGGAAAGTGCGATCGCCGGCGTCGCTTAGGTTGACATTTCGGCCGCAAAACCATACGATAGAGATGTAAGTTTTGCACAACCTAAATTGGAGGGACCTGCGATGAAGATCACGATTAAACCGGATGCAAAGACGTACCTTGACGATCGGCTGGTCGAAGGCGAGCGGCTGTTCCTAGCGCTTGACGACGGCAGCAGTAAGTTTTCCAAGCTCGGTGGCTCATGCACCATCGGCACCAAGTACCAGCTGGTGATCGCGACCGCGGCGGATCCCGAGTACAACATTGAGGTGGCTAACGACGCGGGCTACGCGCTGTACACCGCCGATCCGGAGCTGATGTACCTCGGCGACGGCCTGACGCTGGACTACCAGCTGGGGACCCTGGCGCTGCGCGACAACAGCGGCATCCTCGACGGCGCCGTGACCATCGGCCGTGCCGCCCCGCTGAGCACGGAGGAGGTCGCCCGCCGCGCCGAGATGGTGACGCTCTCGGGCAAAATCTGCTAGTCAATGAACGCCGCGGTGAGCGCGGCGTTTTTATTTCAGAAATTTTTAGCACTCGCTTGACACGAGTGCTAAATGGAACTACCATTACTTATGTAAACAAAAGGACGGCGGTGATGAGTCCCGCCGGCCCCACTAACGAAAGGATGATTGACGATGGCAAATGACGTATTACTGCAAAATGACTGGTTGGCGGATCCGTTCTTCGATGCGCTCGGGCGGCGCTTCTTCGGTGGGCGTCTGCCATCCGACGCGGACGCGGGGCTGCCGACGGACATCAGCGAGTCGGCAGACGCCTACGTGTTGAAGATCAACGTCCCGGGCCGCGCGAAAAAGGATATCTGGCTGAACTACCAGGATAACGTGCTGACCGTCGGCGCCAAGGCGACCGAAGACAGCAAGGAAGACGTCGTGCTGCGCGAGCGCAAGACCGACCGCGTCAGCCGCGGCTTCCGCATCCCAACGTGGCGGCGCAAGACATCTCCGCGGCGCTTGACGAGGGTGTGCTGACCGTGACGCTGCCGAAGCTGACGGGCAAGGTCGCCGGCGACCACCACATCGAGATTCAGTAATCAATTCAGTGGCGGAGCGCTAGGCATCGCCTAAGCGCGCCCGCTCCGCCCTGGTATCGTCGGGCTGCGCAAGGCAATGCGGGCGCGTCTAGCTTGCACCGGCACTCGAAGCAAAGTACGCTTCAAGCGCCGGCGCTGCGCTAGCCGTCCCGCTAAGCCCGCCTTGCTCCGCCCTGGTACGAGACCGCAAACTTGCAGCCGCTTTGGCCATGTTGTTAGCATGGGTTTGTATCATGGCGATACGGTAAAGCTGCTGTCGGAAGGGTTTTTGGGCGGCCGGTGGCTGTCCATTTTTGAAAGGAAGGAAATCACTATGGCTAATGATCTGATGAACCGCAATGACTGGATGGCGGATCCGTTCTTCGACATGGGGCGCCGCTTCTTTGACAACTTCATGCCGACGGAGACCAGCAAGGTGCTCAAGACCGACATCAAGGAGACCGACAAGTCTTACGTGGCCGAGGTCGACGTGCCTGGCATCGAGAAGGACAACATCAAGCTGAACTACCAGGACAACATTCTCTCGATCAGCGTGAAAAAGGATGACTTCAACGACCACTCGGACAGCAAGGGCAACGTCTTGATGAGCGAGCGCAGCTACGGCGCGATGAGCCGCAGCTACCGTCTGCCGAACGTCGACGAGGCCAACATCGCAGCCAAGTACGCGGACGGTGTGCTGACGATCACGCTGCCGAAGCTGACGGAGACCCCGCAGAACCCGCACACGATTGAGATCAACTAACCCCGTCTGCCAATAATCGTAATGGGGCTTGAGTCGAGTCACGCGTTTATCTAATGATGGGTGCGTGACGCAATCACAACCGCGGGGCGCCCAGCACCCCCGCAGCCGGGCAACCGGCGGTCCCCATTGATATCTCTACCTCCGAGCAAGGCCAGGCGGCCACCACTGCCTGGCCTTTTTGCTGTCTGGGGCGAAGAAAGGCGGGTTTTACCGTTCGGTTGCGTGGTGACGCCTGTGAAAAATTTCGCAAAAGCGGGTGCAGGAAGCCGCCGGACAGTGTACGATAGGGCAAGACCGACACAGCAAAGGAGAACGACATGAGCACACTGGCAACCACCATTGCAGGACGACACTTCAGCACTTGTTTGATGAACGCGGCGGGCATCCGCTGCCAATCCGCGCGCGACCTCGACGCGCTGGTGGCCTCGGCCGCCGGGACGTACGTGACCAAAAGCGCGACGCCGCAAAAGCGCCTGGGCAATCCGGAACCGCGGATGACCACCTTGCCGCACGGCAGCTTCAACTCGATGGGCCTGCCGAACAACGGGCTGGCCTACTACCTGGATTACGTGCTGGCGGACCAGCGCAAGCGCCCGACCGCCTCGCCGTTCCTCTCCATCGCCGGCACCAGCCTCGAGGACAACCTGGCGATGCTGCACGAGATTCAGGCCTCCGAGTACCGCGGCTTCGTCGAGCTGAACCTGTCCTGCCCGAACGTCCCGGGGCACCCGCAGACCGGCTACGACTTCGAGCAGACGCAAAAAACGCTCGAGGCGGTGTTCGCCTTTTACGACAAGCCGCTCGGGGTGAAGCTGCCGCCGTACTTCGACCTGGCGCACTTCGACCAGATTGCGGTGGTGCTCAACCAGTTCCCACTGGCCTTCGTCACCACCATCAACAGCGTCGGCAACGGCCTGGTGATTAACGCCGACACCGAAACCGTCGCAATCAAGCCCAAGGGCGGGTTCGGCGGCATCGGCGGTGCCAGCGTGAAGCCGACGGCGCTGGCCAACGTGCGCGCGCTGTCGCAGCGCTTGAAGCCGGAGATCGCGGTGGTCGGCGTCGGTGGCATCGCGTCCGGTCGCGACGCCTTCGAGCACATTCTGTGCGGCGCCTCGATGCTTCAGATCGGCACCCAGTTCGGCTACGAGGGTACCGCGGTGTTCAAGCGCGTCGCCCAGGAACTCGACTCGATCATGGCGCTGAAGGGCTACACGTCGCTTGACGACTTCCGCGGCAAGCTCAAGACGCTGGACTAACGTATTCGAAAGGGTACCGGCCTGAACGTCGCAGGACCACGCTGACCGGTTACCGGTGTGAACCACTCGGCACCGCCACGTCAGGTTGTGGTCGTGAACCGTTCGCCATCGTCGCGACCAGTTACCACCGTGAACCGTTCGGGGTCGTCGCGTCAGGTGGCCGGCGTGAACCAGTCGCGTCCGCGCTGACCGGTTGCCACCCTGAACCGTTCGGCGGCGCCACCGCGCGGCCACTGGGCACTCAGCCGCATTCGGCCGGGTGCCTTTTTTGCGCGCGGCTGGGTGCGGGTCGGCGGCGAGTTCGTGAATAAGTTATAATGAAGAGAGCAATGGGGGCTGAACCTCGAAAGGGTGACTGGGAGTGAATCAAGAACAAGTCGAGCGGCAGACGGTGCACCTGCCGGCGGTGGTGTGCGAGCAGCTGGGCGTCGCCGCCGACGCGGAGATGCAGCTGGTGGTGGAAGGTGACCGGGTGGTGATCCGGCCGGTCGCCGCGACGCGAATGCGCAGCCGCGGGCTGTTTCTGCTGTGGCCGCTGATCGTGTCGGCCGCGGTGACGCTCGGGGTCTACCTGTACTGGGTGACGCAGGGCTACCACATCCTGTTTCTGACCGGCGGCGACTACTCGATTGCGAGCTTCGCCATCGCCCTGGGGCTGATCTCGGGAACGCTTTTGTTCGCCGGTTTTTTCATTAAAAACCGCAACCAGGCGGAGGACCACCTCGCCCCCAAGCTATACTGGCGCAACCTGCCGGCGGTGCTGGTGGCCTTCGCGGTGATTCTGGCCGCGGCCTTGGTCGGGCTGTTCTGGGTGTTCGGGCAGATGTTTCCCGGCGTGTCCTTCGACCGGCTGACGGCGGCGCTGGTGTTCATGGTGTTCATGACGCTGGCCAACGCGTTCATGGTCGGCGCGGCGCTGACGCTCAACGCGCGGTCGTTGACGATGCTGTTCACGGTCGTCATCATCGCCGGGGTGGTGGTGTCGATGGCGGCCAACGGGCAGCGGCAGTGGTGGCAGTACAATCTGAGCTTCCTGGGGACCACGATGGCCAGCAACGCCTGGCAGTTCAACGCGACGCTTCTGATGTCCGCGCTGCTCATGATCGCGCTGATCGACTACCTGTTCGTGCTGCTGCACGCCAGCTACCCGAAAAATTGGCGGCTGACGGCGCTGCGCACCATCCTGACGCTGATCGCGGTGGACCTGGGGCTGGTCGGGGTGTTTCCGAACGACGCGGCCTGGCACCTGCTGCACGACGAGGTCGCGGGGATGCTGGTGACGATGATCACCATCCTGATCATCGGCCTGCGCTGGCTGTTGCCCGGCGTGACCCGCGAATTTTTGTGGGGGTCGTACGCGGCCGGCGCGATCCTGATGGCGCTGAACCTGGGCTTTCGGATCTTCCGCTGGCCGTCTCTGACCGCCTTTGAGATCCAGGGCTTCGCGATCGGCTTCGGGTGGCTTTTGCTGTTGTTCAACCGCATCCGGGCGCTTGCGGCGGCGGGGACCGTCGCGTGGCCGGTGACAATCAAGGTGGACAAGCTAGATTAGAACGGTTATAATTAAGGAAAAGGAAATTGGGGAGGCATTTTGATGCGGAATTATCGGCGGTTGTGGGCGGTCTTGGCGGTCAGCGTGGTGGCGGTGATCTGCGAGTTTGCGCTGCACGAGGCGCTGTGGGCGCAGGGCATCATCACGATTCTGGGGTCGTTCATCGCGCTGTTGATGTTCATCGACATGGTGAAGACGCTGCGCTCGGGTTCCTTCGGCGTCGACCTGCTGGCGATCACCGCGGTGGTCGCGACGCTGGCCGTCGGGGAGTACTGGGCGTCCATGATCGTGCTTCTGATGCTGACCGGCGGGGATGCGCTGGAGGATTTTGCCGCCACGAAGGCCAACGCCGACCTGAAGTCGCTCTTGGACAACACGCCGACGACGGCGCACCGCCAGCGCGGTGACCAACTGGAGGACATCGATGTCGATGACGTCGTGGTCGGCGACGTGATCGTCGTGCGGCCCGGCGAGCTGGTGCCGGTCGACGGCATCGTGGCCGCCGGCGACTCGATGGTGTCCGAGGCCAGCCTGACCGGTGAGGCCAAGCCCGTCAGCAAAACGGTCGGAGACACACTGCTGTCCGGGACCGTCAACGGCGACGCGGCTTTGACCGTGACCGTGACGCACACCGCCGCGGACAGCCAGTACCAAAGCATCATCAAGCTGGTCAAGGAGTCCGAGGCCCGGCCGGCGCATTTTGTCCGCATGGCCGACCGCTACGCCGTGCCGTTCACGCTGCTGGCCTACGTCATTGCCGGCATCGCCTGGGCGGTCTCCGGTGACCCGGTGCGCCTGGCCGAGGTGCTGGTCGTCGCCTCGCCGTGCCCGCTGATCCTCGCGGCGCCGGTCGCCCTGGTGTCGGGGATGAGCCGCACCAGCCGTGCCGGCATCATCGTGAAGTCCGGTACGGCCATCGAGAAGTTGGCCCAGGCCAAGACCGTCGCCTTCGACAAAACGGGCACGATCACCCAGGGCGTCCTGGCCGTCGACCGGGTGACCCCGGCCAACGGCTACGCTGCCGCAGAGGTGCTGAACCTCGCGGCCTCCGCCGAGCAGCAGTCCGGCCACATCCTGGCGCGCTCCTTGGTGGAGAAGGTTGAGGCCAAAAACCTGCAGCCGGCCACGGACGTCTCCGAGGAGACGGCGGCCGGCGTGCGCGCGACGGTGGCCGGCAAGCTGGTGCTGGCGGGCAAGGCGTCCTTCGCCAACGCTCCGGCGACGGTCGATGACACCGCCGTCTACGTCAATGTCGACGGTCAGTACGCCGGCGTGATCACCTTCACCGACCGCACCCGGCCCGAGGCCCGGCGCACCATCACCGCGCTGCACGACCTCGGCGTCGAGGACACGATGATGATCTCCGGCGACAGCCAGGCCGTCGCCGACGAGGTCGCGGCAGAGGTCGGCATCGACCGCGTCTACGCCGAACAGCTGCCGGCCGGCAAAATCGCCGTGCTGGACGGCCTGGGCAAGACCGAGCGACCGGTGATCATGGTCGGCGACGGCGTCAACGACGCGCCGTCCCTGGCCGTCGCCGACGTCGGCATCGCGATGGGCGCGCACGGCGCCACCGCGGCGTCGGAAAGCGCCGACGCCGTGGTCCTGCGCGACGATCTGACCAAGGTCGCAAGCGCCGTTTTGATCAGCCAAGACACCATGCGCATCGCGCGCGAGGCGGTCTGGATTGGCATCGGCATCTGTACCGGCCTGATGCTGATCGCGTCGTTCGGCGTGATCCCGGCGATCATCGGCGCGATGTTCCAGGAGGTCGTCGACACCGTCACCATCCTCTACGCCCTGCGCGCCCGCACCGGGCGGCGCAGCGAGGCGGTGGCGTAAGTCGGTACGCGTGTCCGGGGGCGCTACCACGTAACGCCGCGAAGGCAAACGTAAAATCGGTCCGCCCGCATGTTCTCTTGCGGGCGGACCGTTTTGTTTGTCAGTGGTGACCGGACTTGTCCGCCGGCGCCGGAACCGGTAAAGTTGAGGGAAAACGGGGGAATTCACGAATGACAACGACCGTATACAGCGCCGACCTCGCGTCGTACAAGCTGTTTCAACCGCGCCGGCTGCGGACGGACGTGCTGATCCTGCACGGCAGCTTCGACCAGGTGGCCGACAGCGCCGAGATTGCGGCGGACCGCCAGTACGCAAGAGTGAAGCGGATCAACGCCGACGACGTGGTCGCCTCGACGCCGGGCGTGCCGGCGAGTGTGCTGACGCTGGACGCGGCGCGAGACATCGACGCGTTCATCCAGCAGGCGATCGCGGACGGCCACGACCTGGTGGTGCACTGCCACGCCGGTCAGTCGCGCACCGGCGCCGTCTTGGAGCTGGCGTTTTTCCACTACGCGCTGCCGTGCGTCCACGTGCGGCGCTGGCAGTCCGGACGCAAAATCCAAGAGGAGCTGGTGCCGGTGACGCGGGAGAACTTCTACACGTTCTACACGCCCAACAGCCTGTGGCGGCAGCTCTTCCGGACATTGTATCCCGGCGACGGCGAGCAGAAATGAAGGTAGCACAAAAAGAAGCATTAGCAGCCGATTTCAAATCGGGGCGCTAATGCTTCTTTCTGTTGTCTAGCCGGGTTCCACGAGGCTACCCGCCTCGCTAAACCCGCCTCGGCTCCACCGTCTAAACGGGTTCCACGAGGCAACGCGGGAGCGGCTAGCTACGCTGCGTCACTTGGGACCAAGTTCGGGTCCCAAGCGCCACAGCTAGGCTATCCGTCCCACTAAACCCGCCTCGGCTCCGCCCTCTAAACGGGTTCCACGAGGCAACGCGGGAGCGGCTACCTACGCTGCGTCACTCGGGACCAAGTTCGGGTCCCAAGTGCCACAGCTAGGCTATCCGTCCCACTAAACCCGCCTCGTTCCACCCGCTAAACGGGTTCCACCGAGCATCGCCGACACGCCTAGCTAGGACTGGCACTCGAAGCAAAGCCCGCTTCAAGCGCCAGCCCTACGCTAGCCGGCCGGCTAAGCGCTCGGCTCCACCCTCTAGCTCAGGTTTGCACCGTTGCTTTCGAAGACCTGCTTGAACCAGCCGAAGGACTTCTTCGGGATGCGGGCGAGGTCGCGGAGGTCGGTGTTGGTGCGGTTGACGTAGACGGCGCCGTAGCGCTTGTCCATGTTGCCGCTGGAGGCAGGGATGTCGATCAGACCCCAGCCGAGGTAGCCGAGGACCTCGACGCCGTCCTCTAAGATGGCGTCCTTCATGGCCTGGATGTGGGCGCGGTGGTAGTCGATGCGGTAGTCGTCCTGGATTTCCTTGCCCGTGTAGGTCTCGCGGATGCCGATCCCGTTTTCAATCGGGAACATCGGCAGGTCGTACTGGTTGTAGACCTTGGTCAGGATGTCGCGGAAGCCGAGCGGATCGATGTTCCAGCCCCACTCGTTGCTGCGGGTGTACGGGTTTTTGACCATGCCGTAGTCCAGGTAGTGCAGCGGGTTGGTGTTGACCGGCACCTTGCTGGAGTCGATCAGGTCGGAGCGGTAGTAGGAAAAGGCGATGAAGTCGGTCTTCAGCTGGGCAAAAGCGGCGCGGTCCTCATCGGTGAAGTCCCAGTCGATGTCATGGTTCTTGATGAAGGTCAGCACCTGCTTGGAGTAGTGGCCCTTGGTGTAGACGTCGAGCAGGTTGCGGTTGAAGAACTCGTCGATCTCGCGGGCGAACTGGGCGTCCTGCGGGTTGGACGTTGCCGCGTAGCACTCCTCGTAGGCCAGCATGCCGCCAATCTGCGCGGTGTCGGACTTTTCGTGGAGGTAGTTGGCAATCTGCGCGTGCGAGGACATCACGTGGTTGGTGATGGTCAGAATCGACTGGTCGTCTTCGCCGCCCTCAAGGCAGCCGGCGTAGACGCGTGCGTAAGGCGTGGTGTAAAGGTTTTGCTCGTTGAAAACAATCCAGTACGGCACGAGGTCGGCGAACTCGTCGATCATGCGCTTGCCGAAGCGGACGAAGGCGTCGACCACGTGGCGGCTCAAGAAGCCGTTGTACTTCTGGGCCAGGGCCAGCGGCATGTCGAAGTGGTAGAGGCAGATCATCGGCGTGATGCCGCGGGCGATCAAGGCCTTGATCTGGCCGCGGTAAAAGTCGATGCCTTCCTGGTTGAACTCACCGTCGCCGGTGGGGCACACGCGGCTCCAGCCGATCTGGAAGCGGTAGCAGTTCATGCCCATCTGCTGCATGAGGTCGTAGTCTTCCTCGTAGCGGTGGTACTCGTCGATGGCGACCTTCCAGTCGCCGTGCTCTTCCGTCTGCTCGCGCGGGTCGTAGACGGAAGGGCCGCGGCCACCTTCGTTGTAGCCGCCTTCCGTCTGCATGCTGGAAGTGGAGTTGCCCCACAAGAAACCTTTAGGTAAAGCCTGACTCATTTGACTGTCTCCTCTCGAATCTGAAATAATGAAAGTACGGCGCAAACCGGCGCCGTGCTCGGGGGTCATTACGGTGGTACATTTGATTGCAGTGCTGGCGGCCGCGGCCGGTGGGCCCCGGGCGGCTGCGGCTGTGCGGCCGGTTTCCGCCCGTTGGGCTCCAACCTAAACTTGAAGCCGGCCGGCGCCTTGCGGCCCCTGCGGCCGTCTCCAAGTTTGCCGGGCGTCGCCGCCGCGAATGCCCGCCAAACCCGCGGTCATCCGAGGCGCGACGCCTTTCACGGCCTCCGCCGCCCGGGGCCCACCGGCCGCTACCGAGTGGTTCGCCACGGCACCGCTTTCAATTTGACGGTTTCGACGCGCCGAAGCAAGCGCCTGTCTCCAGTTTACACGCTTGGACAGGGGAATTGCTCCAGCATTGTGCACGAAACGTGCAAAAATGCCGGGCAAGGCGCCGGCGGGGGATGCCGTGCGAGTGACGCTGCCGAGACTTGAGAATCTCGGCAACGATAATCGTCCGGCGTCAATGAAGTGTCGCCTGTTCGTCGAACGCGGTCGTCGCGGGTACCGCTGGGCAGCCATCGTGCCACTATGTAGGGCGGAGGCCCGAACGCGCGATTGCTGGAGGCGTAGGGCCGGGGCGAGCCAGCGTGAAATTGCAGTTAGCCGGCGGTCTGTTCCGGCTTACTGCAAGGGCGGGTCCTGAGACCGTACTTTGGGCTCAGGAGAGCCCCACGCGTTCCGCCGCCCCGGCCCGGAGCCGGAAGCAGTTGCGCGTTCGGGCCGGAGCCCGCCCCACCCGCTAAACGCGTTCCAAAGCGCAACGCGGGCGCGGCCCGCGCTTTTCCACCCTCTGCTAGTTGCTGCTCAGGTGCGCGGAGTGGAAGTAGAAGTTCATGCCCGGGTAGGCGTAGACGGAGCGCGAGAAGTTGAAGATCACGTTGTTTCGCATGTAGTTGATCTGCGCCAGCGAGATCAGGCTGGTGCCCGGCTTCAGCTCCATCAGGTCGGCCCGGTCCGGCCCCAGCGTCATCACCGACATGAAGTCGTCACTGGAGTAGGGCACGATGTCGTAGGTGTCCTTGAGAAAATCGAAAATGGAAGAATTCAGCGCCTCGGTCGAGACGAACGGCACGACGTCGCGCATGTAGTACGCCTCTTCCAGGGCGTACAGGGTGTCGCCGGTGTAGCGCAGGCGGATGATGCGCCAGAGGTCCTCGGCGCCCGAGATCTTCATGGTTTTGGCCAACGGAATCTCGGCGGCGTTGACCTTGTCGAACGTGACGACCTTGGACGTCAGCGGCCCGTGCTTGACCAGCGACTTACCGGCGCCGATCGACAGGTTGACGGTCATCTTGCCCTCCAGCTGCAGTTCGTTGATGTAGTAGCCGCTGCCCTGGACCCGGCGCAAAAGCCCGTGCTGGTAGACCACGTCGATCGCACGCCGGATGGTGTTGCGACTGACCTGGTACTCGCTCATGAGCTCCTGCTCGGTTGGCAGCTTGGTGGTGTATTTTCCGGCCTGAATCGCCTTGATCAGTTCTTCCGCGATTTCGTGATACATACGCAGCCCTCCAGACAAATCTTAGTTGCAAGCACTTGTTTTATTTGTACCCATGTATTATTATAGCATTGTGATGAAAGCGGTTAAACCTAGCCGCCCAAAAATTTTAATCTCAAGGGAGAGATTTACCATGGCAGAAAAGACGATTATGCTTGTGTGCTCCGCTGGTATGTCCACGAGCCTGTTAGTTTCCAAGATGCAAAAGGCCGCTGCTGCGGACGGCATTGACGCCGACATTTTTGCAACCGCTGCCTCCGACGCCGATCACCTGATCAAGGACAAGAACCCTGACATCTTAATGCTCGGCCCTCAGGTTCGTTACATGCTCGGCCAGTTCCAGAAGAAGGTTACCATTCCCGTCGAAGTCATCAACATGCAGGACTACGGCATGATGAACGGCGAAAAGGTGCTTCGCGAAGCCCTCTCCTCCATCGAAAAGGCTGCTAACTAATTGAAAAGTAAGCGCCGTCAAGTAAGCGCTTGACGGGACGCGAGGCCGGCGCTTGAGCCGCAGTTGACTCAGGAGGCGGCCTTGCGTGGTTACAAGGCCAAGGCCGAGTAGCCCATAATCACAAACCGGCGGCCGGGCCGAGCCCGCGCCGCGAACATAAAGGAGATACGCTAATCATGGCTGAAGAAGAAGAACAGAACATGGAGACCATCATGGGCCTCATCATCAACGGCGGCAACGCCAAGAGCTCCGCTTTCGAAGCGATCGCCGCTGCCAAGGAAGGCGACTTCGACAAGGCCGACGCCAAGTTGAAGGAAGCGGACGGTTTCCTGGTTGAGGCGCACAACGCGCAGACCAAGATGCTGACGGCCGAAGCCAACGGCGACCACGCCAAGGTAACGCTGTTGATGGTTCACTCACAAGACCACCTGATGACCAGCATCACCTTCCGCGACCTCGCCGGCGAGATCGTTGACCTTTACAAGCGTCTGGGCAACAAGTAATCGCGAGCCGAGACAGTGATGTCTCGGCTTTGTCTGTATTCAGGCTTTCGGTCCCAACCAGTTTCGCTCGAGTCGGGGGGCAGAGAGCGAAGCAAGCAACAGGGTGGCGCGTGCTTGGCCGCCTGATCAAACGGGTTCCACGAGGCAACGCCGGTTCGTCCAGCTAGGTCCGGCACTTGAAGCCAAGTGCGCTTCAAGTACCAGCCCTACGCTAGCCGACCGGCTAAGCCCGCCTCGTTCCACCCTCTCAAACGGGTTCCGTGGTGCAACGCGGGTGCGCCCAGCTAGCACCGGCACTCGGGGCAAAGAGCGCCCCAAGCGCCAGTGCTACGCTGGGCGACCCGCTAAGTGCGCACCGCGTCACCCTCTCAAACGGGTTCCAAAGCGCAACGCGGATGCGTCTAGCTACGCACTGGCACTCGGGCCAAAGAGCGGCCCAAGCGCCAGCGCTAGGCTAGCCGATCCGCTAAGCCCGCGCTTTGTCACCCTCTCAAACGGGTTCCACGAGGCAACGCGGGAGCGGACTGCCTAGCACTAGCACTCGAAGCAAAGAGCGCTTCAAGCGCTAGTGCTAGGCAGTCCGTCCCGCTAAGCCCGCCTCGTTCCACCCTCTCTCAAAGGAGTGTTCATACAATGACAAAAGGTTACAAGATGCCCGAAGGCTTTCTCTGGGGCGGCGCGAGCGCCGCGCACCAGATGGAAGGCGGCTGGCAAGAAGGCGGTAAGGGGCTGTCCATCGCCGATGTGATGCGCGCCGGCTCCAAGGACGTGCCGCGGATTGAAGACCCTGAGGTGCTCGACGGCAAGGTCTACCCGAACCACTGGGGCGTTCAGTTCTACTCCCACTACAAGGAAGACATCAAACTGTTCGCCGAGATGGGCTTCAAGTGCTTCCGTCTGTCCATCGCCTGGACCCGCATTTTCCCGAACGGCGACGAGGCCGTGCCGAACGAGGAAGGGCTGGCCTTCTACGATGACGTGTTTGCCACCTGCAAAAAGTACGGCATCGAGCCGATCGTGACCCTGGCCCACTTCGAGATGCCGTTGAAGTTGGTTCAGGAGTACGGCGGCTTCCGCAACCGTCAAGTGGTCGACTTCTTCGTGAAGTTCGCCGAAACCTGCTTCCGCCGCTACCACAACCAGGTCAAGTACTGGATGACCTTCAACGAGATCAACAACCAGACCAGCTGGCACAACGACCACCTGATTCTCCAAAACTCCGGTCTGATTTTCAAGGACGGGGAGAACAAGGAAGAGGCCATGTTCCAGGCCGCCCACCTCGAGTTCGTGGCCTCCGCGCAGGCCGTGCAGATTGCCCACGCCATCGACCCGACCCTCCAAGTCGGCGACATGATTGCGATGAGCCCGATTTACCCGCTGACCGCCAAGCCGAAGGACGTCATGATGGCCGAGCGCGCGATGCGCTACCGCTACTACTTCGGCGACGTCCAGGCCCTGGGTGCGTACCCGCAATGGGTGCTCAACTACTGGGACCAGAAGGGTTACAAGATCGACGTCACGGAAGAGGACAAGGCCATTTTGAAGGCCGGTGCCGTGGATTACGTCGGCTTCTCCTACTACAATTCCGGTGCCGTCGAGTACAGCGACGACAACCCGGACATGGTCTACGACGAGCAGAACGGCCAGGTGCCGAACCCTTACGTGCCGCGCTCCGACTGGGGCTGGCAGATTGACCCGGTCGGCCTGCGCTACGCCATGAACTGGATGCAGGCCCGCTGGAACAAGCCGATGTTCATCGTCGAAAACGGTTTTGGCGCCTACGACAAGCTCGAAGACGACGGCAGCATCCACGACGACTACCGCATCGAGTACCTGAGCAACCACATCGCCGAGATGGAAAAGGCGGTCGTGATCGACGGCTGCAACCTGCTGGGCTACACCCCGTGGAGCGCCATCGACATCGTCTCCGCCTCGACCGGTGAGATGAAGAAGCGCTACGGGTTCATCTTCGTCGACGCCAACGACGAAGGGGAAGGCACCTTCGAGCGTCGCCGCAAGGACTCGTTCTACTGGTACCAAAAGGTGATCAAGAGCAACGGCGAAGAGCTGTAAGCCGGCGCTAGGAGGCCGGCCAGAAGGCGGTCGGTTCGCACCACACAGAAATTGACCTTGCAGCTGCGGGCACTCCGCGTTTTCTGAGTTTGGGAAACGCGCGGTGCCCGTTTTGTGCTCTGGGCTGAGCCGCGACCAGCGGCTCGGCTTTTTTTGCGCAAAAAAAAATTTATTTCTAGTCATATACGAGTTGATCTGGTCACTATTCGTCCAGATCGCCTGTCATACTGGTCGCGTGGGGGAAATACTAACGGAGGAGAGACACATGGTAGATTCAAGAAATACCAGGCTCCTGTACATCTACGATGAGTTGATCAGGGGCAAGACCCTGACCAAGCAGGGGCTGATCGATGCCACCGGGGCGCAAGGGCGGGCCATCCAGCGCGACATCCAGGAGATCCGAGCCTTTTTGGCGGACCGGCGAGCCGACGTGAGCCTGCCGCAGACGGCCACGGGGCGGTACCGCATCGAGGACCGGCAGCCGCAGGGGGACCTCACCGATCCGGAGCGCCTGGCGATCGGCAAGGTGATGCTGGCGTCGCGCAGCCTGGCCAATCAGGAGATGACCGTGCTGCTGGCGCACCTGGTGAGCGGGGCGGACCAGCCCAAGGTCATGGCGCGGCACCTGAACGATGCGGGCTACATCGGGGCGCCGTCGCAACCGCAGCTGGCGTTCATCGCCGCCATTGCCGAGGGCATCAGGCAGCGCAAGCGGCTGGCCTTTGACTTCACGCGCGGCGGCGAGGTCCACCACTACGAGCGGGTGCCGCGGGCACTGTTTTTCAGTGACCTGTACTTCTTCATGCTGACGTCGCACGCAGGCGCACACGACGAGGCGGCCCTGGACGAGGCAATGCAAAAATTCGAGCTCGCGCGCATCACGAACCCGCGCTGGCTGGGCCACGACAATTCCGGCCAGCACATCCCGGACGAATCGGCGGCGGTGATCAAGCAAAGCACCCTGTCGTTTCTCGGCGCGAAGATCGACCTTGAGATCGAGTTTTACGCCGACCCGCGGTACGTCACGGACCGCTTCCCGGGGACGCGGGTGCTGGAGGACGTGCCGATTCCGTACGTGCCGGGTGGGCCGCCGGCGGTGGGCAAGCGGATGATCGTGCCCACCGTGGACAGCTACGGGACGCGGATGTGGCTGCTTCAGCAGGCGCACATGGTCAAGGTGTTGCGCCCACTGGCAATCAGACAATATGTGACCGAGCGCATGAGGATGGCGCTGGCGAATTACGAGGAGAAGTGACAATGACCAAAAAACGTGGGATTCTTGCAGGGCTTGTGGTCCTGATGTTTCTGTTGACCCTGACCGGCTGCGGCAGCAAGCTTAGCGGCACCTTCAACGCATACGGCGAGAGCATTTTGGGGGATGGCTCGAGCCTGTCCGACAGTGCGCTGATGACCTTAACCATCGACGGCAAAACGGCGACGCTTCAGACGACGGCGCACACGCTGGGCGGGTCGGGAATCGATGAAAGCGCGGCGAGCGTGACGGGGACGGTTGATACCGGCGCCAAAACCATCGCCTTCACCAAAAACGGCAAAAGTGGCAAGATCCACTACGCGCTGAAGGATAAGACGCTGACCCTGAGTCTTGGCGATTCGACCATGGCGTTCGCCGCTGAAGGCAGCAGTGCGTTCACCCGCAACAAGCGCGACTTCAAGGCCGAGGCTTCGTCGCTGAAAGACGAGGTCGAATCGCAGCAGAGCCAGGAAGACGACTCGACGGATGATTGGGACGCCGACTCGGACACCGAATACGACGACTCGACCACAGGGGATGAGGCGTCTTCAACCGCCGACACCGACGCGGCGCAAAACACAATGACGATGGCGGAGTCCGAGCGCACCACCTTTGCCGAGACGCTGACGCAGACGATTCTGCCGGAGCTGAAGGACAAGCTGGCCGGCACGTGGAAGTTCAGCGACCACGAAAGCTCCTGGACGACGGATGCCGCCGTCACCCTGACGGTAGACGGCAAGCTGACCAGCACGCTGAAGTCGCCGCTGCCGGATTACCTCAAGACGGTGGTTCAGACCAGTGGCACCTACACGGTTGATGAGGCGAAGCTGACCGCAGACATCGCCAGCTCGGCGGCGCTCAAGGACCTCTCGGCGGTGCAGGACCTGTCAGGCCTGATCGACGCCGACAGCAGTCTGAATTTTGCCCTGAACTTCACCGCCACTGAAACCGGGACCCGGGAAGGCAAAAAGGAGGGGGCAACCCCGCGCGAGGGCGTGTTCGGCTTTAGCCTGAGCGCTAACCAGATGGTCTACACGGACACGTTCGACCTGTTCGCCAGCAACAACGTCGGGTCGATGGCGGCCTTTACCAAGCAGTAGCCCAAGCGCGAAGCATCGGGTGGTAGGTGGCGAACAGACAATAGGCGACCGAGCGCGCAAGGGCGCGCCGGTACTGACAGGAGGAGTCGTTATGAGCCAAGAGTTAAAGCAAGCAATTGAGCAGTTGACCGCGCTGTGGCAGGGGTACATGCCGGACGGCTACGCGGCGTTTTTGACCGCGTTCAAGGCGAAGTGGCAGGACTTTGCGGCCAAGCGCAAGGCCGATCCCGCGCGCTATGCGCTGGCGCCCTTCAAGCTGGGCGCTGAGGGGATCGCGCGCGAACCCGAAGACCCGCGCTGGCTGGGGTTTTGCGGTGAGGATCTGGCGGCGATCGATGATTACTTCGGCACGCAAAAGGCCAACAAGCTGAAGACCCCAAAGGACGTGGCGGAGCTGCTGAAGTGGATCAACTTCGTGCGCCAGGTCAACGGCATCGCGGCGCCGGTGGACGCTGACACCGCGGCGGTCACCACGGAAGCGGCGCTGCGGGCCTGCAACGCGGCGGATTCGGCCGAACCGGAGCCGACCGTGCCGCAGCACTTCCAGGGCAACCTGTTCTCGGCCCCGGTGATCACGGTGAACATCAACCCCGGCCTGGACAGGCAGCTGGCCGCCTACCCGGAGGCGCTGCGGGCCGGGGCGCGCGCGACCCGCGAAGGCGTCCTCGCCGGCCTGCGCACCGCGAGCGGGCCCTTCGCGTCGATTGTTGAGGAGAAGAAGCTCACCGGGCCGCTGGCGACGGCGAAGAACCGGGATTACCTCTCGAACGCCAAGCAAGCCCAAGGGCTGCTTGGCCGAACGGACACGCCGGTCGAAGACCTCGTCGCGGACTGCGAGCTGGTGGCGTATCAGACCAAGAAGGCCGGGGCGCTGCCGCGCGGCATTGAGGACTGGCCCTCAAGCCGAGCCGGCCTGGCGGTGATCGCGGCCCTGATCAAGGAAGGCGACCGCCTGCTGGTGCTTCGCCAGTACGAACCAGTGGTCGCGAAACTTGGCCTGGCGGCGGACGAGACGTTCCTTCGGCGCAGTTTCGAAGGCATCAACGGCGGCCGCAGCCTGAGTGCCGAGAACCTGGTCTCGGGTCGCGAAAAGCGCGAGATCAACGCGCTTCGCCGCACAGGCGACAAGGCCACAATCGCCAGTAACAGGGCCGAGCAAACGGCGCTGAAGGGCGACCTCGGTGCCGCGCTGGACAGCCTGAACCAGAACCGCGGCCGTTAGTCGCGCCGTCGCGGCCATCACGGGGCCCAACGCGTAGCCGCCACAGATTGTGCCGGCACGCCAAAAAACCGCCAAGCACCCGCAACTCGGGTCTTGGCGGTTTTTTTTGGCGTGCCGCGGTCACCCGCGCGCGTGGTGCTTGAACGCCATGGTGGCGGCGACGGCCTGCTGCCAGCCGGCGTAAAGGTCCTCGCGGCGCGCCGCGGGCATGCTTGGCGTGAAGCGACGGCCGACGCGCGCAACCTGGCGCAGGTCTTCCGGGCTCTGCCAGAAGCCGACGCCCAGGCCGGCGAGGAAGGCGGCGCCCATCGCGGTGGTCTCGAGGTTGGCGGCGCGCTCGATCGGCGTGTTGAGCAGGTCGGCCTGGAACTGCATCAGGTAGTTGTTGTTGGCCGCGCCGCCGTCCACGCGCAGCGCCGGGATTGCGATGCCGGTGTCCTGCACCATGGTGTCGACCACGTCGCGGGTCTGATAGGCCAGGGCCTGAAGGGTCGCCTTGATGAAGTCGTCGCGGGTGGTGCCGCGCGTCAGCCCAAACACCGCGCCGCGCGCGTCCTGGGCCCAGTACGGCGCGCCGAGGCCGGTGAAGGCCGGCACGACGTAGACCTCGTCAAGCGACTGGGAGCGTTCCGCGCACTCCTCGGAGTCGCCGGCGTGGGTCAAAAGCTGCATGGCGTCGCGCAGCCACTGCATCGCCGAGCCCGAGACGAACACGGAGCCCTCGAGCGCGTAGGTGATCTCGCCGTTCAGGCCGTAGCCGATGGTCGTCAGCAGGTTGTTGGCCGACATGGTCGGGGTGTGGCCAGTGTTCATCACGATGAACGAGCCGGTGCCGTACGTGTTTTTGACCATGCCGGCCTCGAGCGCGAGCTGGCCGAACAGCGCCGCCTGCTGGTCCCCGGCCATGCCGGCGATCGGGGTCTGGCTGCCGTAGAAGACCGGCGCCGCGGTCGTGCCGTAAACTTCCGCGTTGCCTTTGACCGAAGGCAAAATGGCGCGGGGGATGTTCAGGGCGGCGAGGATGTCGTCGTCCCACTGCAGCGTGTGGATGTTGAACAGCATGGTGCGGCTCGCATTGGTGTAGTCGGTGACGTGGATCGCGCCGCCGGACAGCTTCCAGGCCAGCCAGGTGTCGATGGTGCCGAACAGCAGCTCGCCGGCCTCGGCGCGCGCCTGGGCGCCGGGCACCGCGTCCAGCAACCAGCGGATCTTGGTGGCGGAGAAGTAGGGGTCGATCAGCAGGCCCGTTTTGGCGTGAATCATCTCGCCGAGCCCCGCGGCGCGGAGCTTGGCGGCGATGGCGCTGGTCTGGCGCGACTGCCACACCACGGCGCGGTGGATCGGCAGGCCGGTGGTGCGGTCCCAGATCACCGTGGTCTCGCGCTGGTTGGTGATGCCGATGCCGGCGACCTGCTTGGGCTGGATGCCGCTTTGGGTGAAGGCCTCGGAGATGGTGGCGACAACGGCGTGCCAGATCTCGTTGGGGTCGTGCTCGACCCAGCCGGGTTGGTCGAAGTACTGGGTGAACTCGCGCTGGGCGTCGGCGACCGTGCGGCCGGTGTGGTCGAGCAAAAGCGCGCGGGTGGAGGTGGTGCCCTCGTCGATGGCGAGGATGTAGTGATCGGTCATGGTAAAACTCCTTGTGAGCCGTGCCCGGCCCCGCTGCGGCGCGGTTGGGTACGGATTGATGGCGCCGAATGCGGCGCAGCCTTTCCTATGTTACAGCAGGCCTGCGCGGCAGACAACCGCCGCCGCGTTTTCGCGGCGGGTGAGCGGGGGAATGGACCGACTCGGCTGCGCCGGCGTCTCGGGGTGACGGGCATTGCTTGGGCGGCGGGCCGCAAGTCCGAACCAAAGTCGGCCCCAGGACCCATGCCCGGTCGCCGTCGGCTTGGTACACTGACAGACGTGGAGGTGGGAGACATGAGGCGGTGGGTGATCAACAGTGTCGGGCTGTTCGTGATTCTGGGCGCGCTGTGCTGCGCGGCGCCCCTGGTGACGCGCGACCGGACGACGGCGGGGGCGGCGGTGCTCGACAGCATCAACCCGCTGGTCACCACGCGCGACTACTACACCAGTACCGCCGCGACGCCGACCCGTTCGGCCAACGCCCACGGCGGCCACGACTACCACTACCGGCTGACCGCGTACGACCAGGCCGGCCGGCCGCGGCGCCTCTTGATCACGGTGTCCGATCACCCGCTGCAATCCCACACCTACCTGCGCGTGCAGGCCAAGGGCCAGACGGTCCAGGGCTGGCACGCGGTGGCCCGTCCTGCACTTCCCAAAAGCGTGCAGGCCAAACTCAGATAACCTCCCGTGAACGGGGGCCAAGTCGCAGGGCGGCTTGGCCTTTTTTGATCCAGGCGCATATTTTCTAGGTAGTGTCTGAAAATCCGGGCTCCGGCCCGGACGGACCACTGCTTCCGGCTCCGGGCCGGGGCGGCGGAACGCGTGGGGCTCCCCCGAGCCCAAAGTGCGGTCTCGGGACCCGCCCTTGCACTAAGCCAGCCCAAACCGCTGGCTAAGTGCAATTTCACGCTGGCTCGCCCCGGCCCTCCGCCGTTGCAGTGGTCCGTCCGAGCCTACGCCCTACCAAGTGGTTAATTCACCAGGTTGTGGCTTTCAAACCTAAGTACAGACAGGTCTTTTTCAGCTGCAATCTAGCCGGCGGCGTGGGGGGTGCAGCTGATTCCGCGCGGCGGCGTGGGCACATGCACTCGCGTGATATGGCACAGCCCGACGAAAACCAGGGCGGCGCCGAGCGCACTTTGGTCTGTCGTCAGACGCAAAAGGCGTCCCCTTTTCGGCTGCTCAAGCGAGCGGTCGGGAAGGGGACGCCTTTTGAAATTCGGTTAGTTGGTGTCGTCGGTGCTGGACAGGTAGACGTCCAGCGCGCTCTTGAGGTCGGCGTCCGTCACCTTGACGTTGGCCTTCTTCAGCGCCTTGGAGAAGACGTTGCGCATCACCGTGGTACTCTTGAGCCAGGAGTTGTAGATGGTGTCCTCAAGCTCCTTTTGGTGGTCGGCCAGCTTGCCCTTGCCCGGGTTCTTCACCAGCTTGATCACCTCGTAGCCGTCCGTGGTCTTGACCGGCGTCTTGGTGTAGGCGTTGGCCTTGAGCGCGTAGGCCGCGTCCTTGAAGGTCGAGTCGAGCGTCTTGTCGGTGCTCGTGACCGTCAGCGTGCCACCCTTGTCCTTGGTCGCGGTGTCGACGGAGTACTGGCTGGCCAGCTGGGCGAAGTCCTTGCCGGCGTCGAGTTCCGAGATTACCTTTTCGGCCGTGGCCTTGTCGGTGACCTGGATGCGCCGGACGGTCAAGGTCGGCTTGTAGGCGGCCCACTGCTTGTTCAGCTTGGCCTTCGTGATCGGGCGGGTCGCTTTCAGCGCGGCGGCCCCCAGCAGGTTCAGGCGCAGCGTGCGGCGGAACAGCTTGGGCGTCATGTTGTTTTGGCTCAAAAAGGCGGCGAACTGCGAGCCGTACTGCGACTTGTATGAGTTGTACTCCGAAGTCACGGTTGCCTTGGAGACCTTCTTTCCATAGTTCTGGTCGAGCGCCCGGTACAGCAGGAGGTTGGCCAGCGCCGTCTTGGTGTTCGGCATGGTCTTCAGCTCCGCGTAAAACGTGGACTCCTTGACCTTGTGGCCCTGGTAGGTCGCAATCACGGGGTCGGCCGCCTTCTGCTGGCTGCACCCCGCAGCCGTGGCCAGCCCCAGGGTCAGGCCGACCAGGAGCAGTGTTTTGGTGAACCCTTTTCTCATCATCCAAGCCTCCATCTTCGTGCGATTAAAATACTGGTTCAATTCTAATTTATTCGTAATGATATTTCAACGCCATTTGTAAATTTTGCGTGGAAGCGCGTCGTGACGCCGCCGAACGGGCACCTTTGCATTTTTTATGAATACTTCGTTAAAATTTGGTGACAAAGCATGGGTCGTTGATTATAATAGCGATATTGCTACCGAGGCAATTTCAAATTTAGTGAAAAGCATGGAGGGGTCATTGTGAAGCTTAAGAATCGCAAATTAACGATTTTTCTGGCGAGCACCGCGGCTTTAGGGGCATTAGCGGTCTCACCATTCCTTGAAACGCAAGTCAAAGCTGACATCAACGCACAACTGGCAAGCATTGCGCAGACGGGCACGAGCGCCAAGGCTGCGGCCAACGTCACCACTGAGGTGAGCCCGATTCGGCAGGCCATCATCGATCAGCTGGCGGCCAAGGGCGTTCAGTACCAAGAGCTGAGCTCCCAGTAGCAGCAAAACGCCTACATCGACGTCATCGTGCAGCTGGACGCCAAGCCGGCGGCCGAGAACGGCTCGATCACGGTGAACTACTCCAGCACCGCCGAAATTCAGGCGGCGTCTAAGAAGGTCATCGCCGCTCAGACCGGCGTCAAGGCTGCCGTCAAGGCAATCACCGGCCAAAGCGCGACCAAGAGCTACGGCTACGTGGTCAACGGCTTTGCCACCAAGATCAAGGTTGAGGACCTCGCCGCCGTGCAGAAGCTGTCCGGCGTCAAGTCCGTCACGGTCAACCGTCAGTTCTACTCCGTTGAGCAAAGCTCCACGTCCAACGACATGGCCAACGTCTCGACCGTCTGGAACAACTACAAGTACAAGGGCGAAGGCACCGTCGTTTCCGTCATCGACACCGGGATTGACGCGTCCCACAAGGACATGCGCCTGACCGACCCGACGAAGGCCAAGATTTCCCGCGAAGATGCCGACGCGTTTGCCGACTCCGTGGGCCACGGGCGTTTTCTGACCGATAAGGTGCCGTACGGCTACAACTACGCCGACGACTCCAACACCTACATCGCCGATGACACCGTCGAGGAACAGCACGGCATGCACGTTGCCGGCATCATTGGCGCCAACGGCACCAGCGGCGACCCGACGACCTCTGTTGTCGGCGTTGCCCCTGAGGCTCAGCTGCTGGGCATGAAGGTCTTCTCGAACTCCGATGCCGAGGCGACGACCGGTTCCGACACCGTCATCGCCGCAATCGAAGACTCCGCCAAGATCGGTGCCGATGTCCTGAACATGTCCCTGGGTTCCGGCAGCGGCAAGCAGGGCCTGGACGATCCCGAGCAGGCCGCGGTTCAAAACGCGATCGATGCCGGGACCGCCGCGGTCATTTCCGCCGGTAACGACGGCTCCAGCGGTTCTGCAACGGACGGCTCCAACGCCAACTACTTCGACGACGAAGACACCGAAATGGTCGGCGCACCGGGCGTTGCCCGCAACGCGACGACTGTCGCTTCCGCCGAAAACACCAAGGCGATCGGCTACGCGGTCACCATCAAAGACGGCGACACCGAAGTCGTTGCGCCTGAGCTCACCCAGCTGTCGGTTGGTGCGACCCAAGACAACTTCGACAAGAAGCAGTTCTTCGTTGCCCGCGACGCCGACGGCAAGCTCGGCATCGGCTCGCCTGATCAGCTGACGGCGGACGCGGCCGGCAAGGTCGTCATCGTCGCCCGCGGTGAACTCGACTTCACTCAAAAGCAGATCAACGCGGCCGCGGCCGGCGCCACCGGCCTGATCATCGTCAACAACACCGATGGCAGCATGCAATTGACCACCATGTCCATCGGCCAGGCGATCCCGACCATCTCGCTGTCCCAGACCACCGGTAACGAGCTGGCGGAATTCGTGGCCAACGGTCACGACACCGACACCTTCAGCGTTTCCCTGGGCATCCAGCAGACCGACAACGCGTCCTACGCCAAGGACAAGATGTCCTACTTCACCTCCTACGGCCCGGCCACCGACCTGTCCTTCAAGCCGGACATCACGGCCCCTGGTGGTAACATCTGGTCGACCCAAAACAACAACACCTACACGAACATGTCCGGGACCTCGATGGCCTCACCGTTCATCGCCGGGACCCAGGCCCTGCTCAAGCAGGCGACCAACAACCAGGCCAACCCGTTCTACGCCCAGTACCAGGCGATGAGCAACGCCGACCTGATCGCGCTGTTCAAGACCATCGAGATGAACACCGCCAACCCGGAGCTTGACACCAACTACGACAACGCCATTCAGTCGCCGCGTCGCCAGGGTGCCGGTATGGTTGACGCCGAGGCCGCCATCGAGCGCCTCGAGGTCAACCCGTCCACCGTCACTGCCGAAAACGGCTACCCGGCCGTCGAGCTGAAGAGCATCAGCGGCGACACCCGCACCTTCAACGTCACCTTCACCAACCGCACGGCCAGCGATCTGACCTACACGCTGGACGACTCGACCGGGCTCCACGCCGTTTACACCGACGCGATCGATCCGGCCAACGGCACGATGTACGACGTGCCGGTTGATGGCGCGACCGTCACGGCCGACGGCGACATCACAGTGCCGGCCAACGGCACCAAGACCGTCACCCTGACCCTGAGCCTGCCTTCCGACCTGCGTCAAAACAGCTTCGTCGAGGGCTACATCGGCTTCACCGCCTCCGACGGCACCGACTTGAACCTGCCTTACATGGGCTTCCGCGGCAACTGGGATGCGCAACCGATCTTCGACCCGATCAACGGCCAGGCCACCCAGATGCTCGGCATTGGCTCCGGCACGCTGCTGTACGCCAAGACGGCCACCAGCACGCCAATCCTCGGGGTTCAAGACAGCACCACCATCGATCCGGACGCCATGGCGTTCTCCGGCACCGGCAACGGGACTTACCAGAACGTTCAGGGCCAGATCTACCTGCTCCGCAACGCGTCTGACATCAACTTCGAAATCCTCGACGCCGACGGCAACGTGGTCACCACGCTTGAGAAGTCGACCGGCAACCGCAAGTCCTACTACTACCAAACCGGCGGGTACTACACCTCGCTGAGCCTGCCGCAGTGGGACGGCACCATCTACAACAAGGCCACCGGCAAGTACGACCAGGCACCGGATGGTCAGTACACCTACCGCGTGACGGCTAAGAGCGACGGCGCATCCGAAGCCGATCGCCAGACCTACGACATGAACTTCAAGATCGACTCCGTGGCGCCAGAAATCCGCAACATCGGGCTGCGCACCGCCATCAAGAACGGCCAGACGACCTACTACGCGTACGCCGAAGTCAAGGATGACTTCTCCGGCCTGGACGTTTCCAAGTCCGCCGGCGTCGGCATCAACGGCACGATTGACTACGGGACCTTCGAGGACCTGGGTGCGACCGCCGATGGCTACACCCGCATCCGGGTTGCGCTTTCCGACGACCAGGTCAAGGCGCTGGGCAACGGCACCAACAACGTCGAGGTCTACGTGACCGATAACGCGTCCAACTATGTCGACGAGGCTGCGGACGCGGAGCTGCCAGGGATCGTGGACAGCGAGCTGGTTTTGACCTCCGGCGCGCCGACGGTCATCAACTACGATTCGCTCCGTAAGCTGAACGGGATTCCGGTTTACGTCCTGCAGGGGACCTACGACGGCGACGTCTACGGCACCTTCGTCGATCAAAACGGGAACACCCAAGATCTGATTATCCAGCGGGATGGTGACGACTTTGCCGCCATCATGCCGGTCACCGCCGCGGCCGACTACGACACCTCGTTCAAGTTCTACGCGGATGCGGCACACACGCAGCTGATCGGCTCGTACGACGCCAAGGTGGACCTGGCACAAGCCGAGCTCAACAACGATGTGACCATCAACGGCGGGTCCAGTCAGACCTCCGAAGACCACGTTTCGATCTCCGGCACCGTGACGGCCGACACCGTGGCGGCGACGGCCACCGTCAACGGCGGGGACCCAATCGACCTGACGCTTGATGAGAACCACAACATCAGCGGCGACCTGCCTGTAAGCTTCGGGGATAACAAGATTGTGATCACCCTGACGGATGCCGGTGGCAACTCGACCGAGTACCAGCCGGTTGTGATTAACTCCTCATACGATGCTGAGCCTCTGACCAACGCGGTTACCTTCGACAACGGCATCAAGTTCGGCACCAACTACATGGAAACCAACGACTCGGCCTACGACGCCGCCACCGGGATTTACCACCTGACCGGCCACGTCAAGCACCCGACGACCAGCCTGATGATTGAGGGCCAGCCGGTTGACGTCAAGTCCGACCTGTCCTTCAGCGTTGACCTTCAAGTTGGCGCGCTGGGCAAGCACGACTTCAGCATCGTCTTCGGCAACACCCTGACCGGCCAAAGCGTTCAGGAGCGTGTCTCCATCGTGCTGGACGCCATCGCCCCTGAGCTGAACCTGGATCAGGACACGACCGCAGCCATCCACACCGACAAGGACACCTTCACCATCAGCGGGAGCGCGACGGAAAACTCCGATTACCTGAGCATCTACATCAACGGTAACCAGATTGCCCAGACCTACGAGGACCCGAACTTCAACGCCACCAACCCTGGTGTGACCGTTCCGTTCTCCGAAGAGCAGAAGCTTGAGGAAGGCCAAAACATCTTCACCATCGAAGCGGCCGACGAGTTCGGCAACGTGACGACGAAGACCGTCACCGTCTTCTACGACAAGCCAGCGGCAACCGATCCTGACGAAGGCACCGGCACCGGGACGGAAACCGGGACCGGCACCGAAACCGGGACCGAGACCGGCACCGAAACCGGCACGGACACGACCACCCAAGCGGACGTCGTGGCAGCCATTGCGGCAGCCAAGTCCAAGTACTCGAGCATCGGCTCTAAGACCAACCCGGACACCGGCCGCACGTTCTACGGCGACTTTGACTACCTGTCCGCACAGGCCAAGTCCGGTGCACTGACGCCTGACCAGGCGGCGGCTAAGTTGGCCGAAGTGATTGCCTCCGCCGAGGCCTTCATCAAGGCGCAAGACGACGCAGCCACCACGGACCCGGCAACGGATCCGAGCGAAGGCGACACCACGGACCCGGCAACGGATCCGACCGAGGGTGACACCACCGATCCCGACACCGACACGACCGACGCGGCGACCCAGGAAGTCCTGGACGCCATCGCTAAGGCGAAGGCGGCTTTGGGCACCACGGTTGGCGAAACCAAGGACCCGGCAACCGGCAAGACGTTCTACGGTGACCTGGATGCGCTGGCAGCAGACCTCAAGGCCGGCAAGATCAGTGCGGATGACGCACAGACCGAGCTGAGCCAGATCATCAGCGCCGCTTACGCAAACCCGGACATTGCCGCGGTCAAGGCGACCTTCACCAAGGCTAACCTGATCAACGCTAAGGACGTGATGACCGACCAGACCTTCGGGGCCGACCTCGAAGATCTTGCGAAGCAGGCGGCCGATGGCACGCTGACGACGGCCGCAATCGAGGCCAAGCTGACCGAAACGGTTAACCACGCGCTCAGTGCCTACGCGCTGATCATCAGCCGCGCAATGCCGATTTCGGTAGGGGCTCAGACCAACCCGGCGACGGGCAACACCTTCGCCAAGGACATCTCGTCCGCACGTGACGCCGGCCGCAAGGCTTCCGCGCTTGCCGACAAGCTTGCCCAGGTTGAGGCGCTGACCGACATCCAAGCCGCAATCACCGCGTTCCAAAACGGCACGACGGCACCAGCAGCAGCTGCAACGACAACGACCAAGACCACGGTAGCGGCCAAGGTTGGGGCAAAGTTCGCCGCCTTCAACAAGGCAGTGGGCCTGACCTTCCAGAAGCTGTTCAAGTAGCACAGAACCGTGAGTTACAGGCGCTTCGCTGAGAGGCGCCAAACAGGAGCATCCGGATCACACACGTGGTCTGGGTGCTCTTTTGTGTTCGTCCCCGAAAGCGCGCCTGGTCCATAGTGTCAAACCTTACCAGCGTTTTTTAATTACGGGTAAAACCGCGCTACAACGGTGATAACGAAACTTTTTTTGCCGGCCAAGGCCTAATATTTGACGGGAAAAGTTACCGGCGTTATGATGCCTTCAGATGATCATCTTAGCGCGGGACGACAGCTCAGAGCCACGGCTGTTGCAGTAGTCACCACGCAGGGGAACGGTCAACGGGTCGCCCCGTTAGTACCCCACCCTTACCAAGCCGGACGTGTATCGCCACCCGGCTTTCAAGTGAAATCGCTTTAGTGTAACTCCCGGTATCAGTTGAGGGAGACACCAGGGACAAAGACTGCCACCCCATGGCCGCACCGCCGACTCGCCAACCCGCACCGCGGGGCAGCCGCGACGAGCCGGAGACCGTGGGCTTGTTCCACCGTGTCATCGCAAGACCTAGCGCGATGGCTCACCTCAGGATTCACCAACACAGCAGCAAAGGGCCAGAGCCACCGCGAATCACACGCGCGGTGGCTTCGGCGCGGCCACCAGACACACGACTGGCCCGCCTTGTCGGATTGATGACGAGGCGGGCCAGTTTGCGTGTTCGGGGTCATGCGGTGCGCGGGAGGCGGCGTAACGTTGGGCGGCCTTACGCTAGTCGACCGGCTAAGTGCGCCGCGCGTCGTCCTAGATCGTCGGGCTCCGCGCGGCAACGCCGGTTCGTCTAGCTAAGGCTGGCACTTGAGGCAAAGTGCGCCTCAAGCGCCAAGCCGCCCGGCTCAATGCGCCGCGCTTCGCCCTGGATCGTCGGGCTCCGCGGCGCGACGCGGATGTGACCAGCTACGCACTGGCGCTCGGGCCAAAGCCCAGCCCAAGCACCAGCGCTAGGCTGGTCAATCCGCTAAGTGCGCGCTGCTCCGCCCTGGTCAAAAAAGCCCCCGCTGTGGCTTAGCGGGGGCAGGAGTTTGGATATGAGAAAGTGGGTTGGGGTAGAGGTAAGGGGCAAGCTTACTTCTATGGTTACAGAATAACCGGCGAGCGTGAAGAATCTGTGCCCGAAGCGCGAAGTTACCGTGTCACAGGGCCAGCAGCTTGAGGAAGGTCAGGGCGGCGACCGTCTGCAAGGCACCGACGCCCAGGCCGTACGCGAGGAAGCGGCGACCCTGGCGCATGAAGGCGCGGAAGTTCAGGCGCAGGCCGATGGCGGCCAGCGCGGTGGTCTCAAACCAGGTGGAGACGAAGTGGGCGCCGTCGGCCAGCACCGTCGGCAGTGGCAGTGCGGAGTTGAGCATGCAGAGGATCAGGAAACCGAGCACGTACCACGGCACGGGCAGGCGGCGGTGGGTCTTGGTCGGGAGAGCGGCGCCGGGTGCGGCCGCCGCATCGGAATCCGTTACGCCGGCTGGAGCAGTCTCAGCCGCGGCGACCGGCGGCACGTCCGCCGCCACGGCCCGGGAGCGCCGCACCTTTTGGGTGAAAAGCGTCACGACCACCACCAGCATGATGATGCGCGTGATCTTGAACAGCATGGCGTACGCGACCACTTGCGGGCTTAGCAGGCTGGCGCCGGCCACGACCTGGCCGACCGACTGCAGGGTGCCGCCGAGCAGGGCGCTGGTCGCCAGCAGGCTTTTCCCGAAAATCGCCTGGCCGAGAAACGGCAGCGACAGCATCATCACGGTGCCGAGCAGGTTGACCAGGGTGATCGCCTCGCCTTTTTCGCGGTCGTCGGCGCCGATGGCCGGGGCAATCGCGCCGATCGCGCTGGAGCCGCACACGGCGTTGCCGCCGGCGAACATCAGGCTCATCTGCTCGCCGAAGCCCAGGCGTCGGCCGAGCAGGTAGGCGCCGCAGATCACGGTGGTCATCATCAGGAGGACGTAGACCAGGCCGCGCCAGCCCATGTGCGCGATGGTCTGGAAGGTGACGGTCAGCCCCAGCAAGACGACGGAGTACTCGAGCAGCCGGCTTTCGGCGAGCTTGGTGCCGGCGCCCAGGCGCGGGTCGCGGCAGAGCGTGTTGCCGAGTACGATGCCCAGCAGGATGGCGATGGTCGCGCCGCCGAGCTGCGGCAGCCAGTGGGCGAGGCCGACCGCGACGAGGGCGACGGCGAAGGAGAGGGCGAAGCCGGGGAGGAACTTGGTGAGGCGTGACATGAATGGGAGATCCTTTCGGGTGCGTTTTGCCTCATTATACAAAAGACTTAATATCGGCGTTTTTAATTGTTATAATATCAGCAATCACAAAAACCGATAGCAAGGAGCCCCAATGAAAAACCTCGCAACCTTCAAGGCGGTGTACGAGACCCGCAGCTTCAGCCGCGCCGCCGCGCTGCTGTTCATCTCCCAGCCCACAGTGTCGGCGCAGATCAAGCAGCTGGAAACCGAGTTCGGTTGCCGGCTGTTCGAGCGCAACGGCCGCGGCCGGCTCGGCGTGACGCCGGCGGCCACCCAGCTCTACCAGGCAGCCAGCGACCTGCTGGCCAGCTGGGACCAGCTGCACACCGCGCTTGCCGCCGGGCCCGCCGAGCAGCGCGTGCGCCTGGCCGCCTCCCACACCTTCGCCACCGCGCTGTTACCGCAGCTTTTGCCGCGGCTGTACGCCCAGTTTCCGCGGGTACGCTTTGAGGTGACCATGGCCAACTCCTACGCGGTGCAGACCGCCGTGGCCCAGCACGATGCGGACCTCGGCTTCATCGAAAAACCGCTGGTGGCAAGCGGCCTGGACAGGACGACGCTGATGGCCGATTCGCTGGTGCTCGCGGGAGCGGGCGAGCCGTTCCTAGTGCGGGAGTCGGACTCCGGGGTCGGCTACTACACGGCGCGCTACCTGGCCGAGCACAACGCCAAGGGGCCGCGGCTGACCGTCGCCAGCAACGCGGTCATCGTCGCGCTCCTGCACCAGGGCTTCGGGCGCTCGCTGCTGTCGGCGCGCGCGGCGCAGGGGCTGGCCACCCAGCCGCTGGGCCCCGACTTTGTGCGCCATTTCTACCTGCTGACCCGAAGCGGCGACCAGGCGGTGGCGGCGCAGGTTGCGGCCGTCGCCGCCTGGGCCGCCGCGTACAGGGACTGACGACCGACTGCCAGGGCGGGCGCCGAGCTGACCGGAACGCGGCCGGTGCGGGCCGCTGAGCAAGCCGGAACACGGGCGGCTCGGCGTCCGCGGCGGCCCGAACCGCACGCGACGGACTGGCCCCAACCGGCGGCCCAGTCCGCAGGCGGCAGCCCGGATCCAACCGAGGGCCCAATCCGCAGGCTGCGACCAGCCCCCCCAGCGGCCCAATCCGCACCCGGCAGCCCGGCCCGAACCAGATAGCCCGACGCGCACTCGGCAGTCTGGTCCGCACGCGGCAGACATGTCCGCACACCAAAACACGGCCCCTCGCATCTGCGCGAAGGGCCGTGTTTTAAGGATTTTGTTTAGTATACGAAGTCCAGAATCAGCCAGCCCAGCCCGGTCAGGATGATCAGGCCGATGACGTTGAGGCCGAAGAAGTCTAGGAAGAACTTGCCATTCTTGTGGTTGCCGAAGTTCATGTACTCCTTGTAGACCAGCAGGTTGTTCATCGAGCCGATCACGGTGCCGAGGCCGCCGATGTTGGAGCCGAGGAACAGCGCCGGCGCCATCGTCGTGAACTTGCCGATCAGGACGGTCGACGGCACGTTGCTGATGAACTGGCTGGAGATGATCGAAGTCAGGAACACCGAGTGCTCGGAGGTCATCAGGCCGGAGACGAGGTTGACGACCCACGGAATCTGCTGGAGCACCGACACGATGACGAAGAAGCCGGCGAAGGTCAGGACAATCGCGTAATCGACGTCACCCATGATTTTCGGTGCCAGGGCGAAGGCCAAGATGATGGCGGCAATCGCGCCGACCCAGGACGGCAGGACGTGGAACACGCCGGCAAAAATGATCAGCGCCACGATGCAGGTGACGATGGTCGGCCGCGCCTGGATGCGGATGTCGCGGAACGGCACGGCGGGAATCGGCTGCTTTTTGACGAACAGGCTGAAGCCGAACAGCAACAGCAGGCTGGCCAGCAGCAGCGGAATCGACCAGCTGAAGAAGCGCAGGCCGGCGATCTGGTAGTGGTTCATGAGGAAAATGTTGTGCGTGTTGCCGAACGGCGTGAACGCGCTGCCGAAGTTGGCGGCCATGCCAATCAACGTGACCGGCAGGACCTCGGGCAGCTCGTACTTCTTGGCGATGCGCAGGTACAACGGCACCAGCGTGATCACCGTCACGTCGTTGGTCAGAAACATCCCGGCCACAACGGCGAGACCGAGGAACAGCCAGGTCAGCTGGCGGGTGTTCTCGGCCTTGGTGGTCAGGCGGTAGGCGAAGTAGTCGAGGATATGTAGGTGCTCGAAGATCTGGATGATCGTCATCATGGCCAGAATCGACCACAACGTTGAAAAGTTTATGTCTGCGAGTTTCGGTTTGGCAAAGAACAGGCTGATCACGGCAAGCGCCGCGGTGATCTGCAGCACCCGGTCTCTTGCGATGTTTCTGATTACGGTCATATTCACACTCTCCAAAATGACTCAACAGTACCATTTTGCGCTTATTCTGTTCCGCTGACAACGGGTTTCGTGTAAAACCTATGTAAATCTCATGCCGCCTAACAATCGCAAAAACGTTAAAAAACGGGGTAAGAAACGGCGAATAAACCGCGTAAAACCGGCATTCGTTCCTAAAAACAAAATTATGAAATCGCATTCTCAAAGATCACGTGGTGTGTAAAAAACACGTAATAACCTGTTACAATGTCGTTTATTCGTAAACAGCAACAGGCGCGCAGCCGGTTACAGACCGCTGCGCCAGCCGATCAGTCTCGGCCCTGCGGATGGACACGGAACGTCCAGGTGATGGTCAGCATAATCTGGGGCCAATCGCGAGACGTGTCGGCAAGTTGAATTCGAAGCGCAATTTAGAAGCGGCCGGCCACTACTGTCGTGACACCGGCGGTTGATCCACGCGCCGCTCACCTGAGAAATGCGGCGGGAGCACGCATGGTGTCGCTTGCAGGCCGGCCGCGGAGCTGTCACAAAAACTCAATATTTTTCAGTATTTATCTTGTATATTGAGCAAAATCGTTTAGACTAGTGGTGTAAAGTTCATTAACTGGGGGAACAGTTAGTCGGGAGTGTGACCAAGAGGAGTGGGTCACATGCAACGAAATGGACAACGCGTCAAGCTGGCTCAGGCAGCCTACCAGGAGAAGCGTCACTACAAGATGTTCAAATCCGGTAAAACCTGGGCCATCATGGGGATTTCCCTGTTCTTTGCGGGGAGTCTGAGCTTCGTGCGGCCGGCCAGCCCGGTCCACGCGGCCGAGACGGTTGAGGTGCAAAAGGCAGCACCTCAGGCGATCATCAAGAACCAGACAGACACCAGTGCAACCGGACACGTCTTTGACGTCACCCTGAGCACTGGCTTGACGGCCCCAGACTGGACAGCCGAAGATTTTCAGACCACAGCGGTTGCAGGCCTTGAGGGCCAGTACACCGCCACTTTGAGTCCCCAGGGTCTCGCCGCGCTGCAGGCGGCCAACCCGGGCCAGGCGATTGCGGCCAGCGACATCAAGACCGGGACGCTGACGGTGACCGCGGCTGCCGACAAGCAGACGTCGGCTGAAGACGGCGTGAAGGCTGCGGCCGCCAGTGCAACCGCGGGCTCTGATGCCACGCAAACCGGTGCGACGGCGACCGAAGCACCTGCCGCGGCCGAGGGCGAGATCGCCGGCACAAGTGAAGAAACAGGGTCAACCGAGGTGACGGCCAACGTCGCGTCGGGCGTTTCGCGTGAAGCGGCAAATACGCCGGATGCGAGCGGTGAAGCGGCCACGGGCACGACCACCAGTGACGCGAGCGCTGCGGATGCGAGCGCGGAGGTGTCGGATGCAACCGAACTGGTGGCGGTCCCAAGTGCGACCGAGACAGCCACCAAGCAGTCAGCGCAAAGTGTCGCTTCGGAGCCGGCACAGCCGGCGGCCACCCCAACGGAGACGACGCCAGTGAGCGCCTCGACGGCCACGCTGACGACTTCCGCCACTGAAGTGGGCTACCAGTCCGGGCAGACGGAGCTCCTGCTCACGGTTTCTATGAGCGTCAAGAAGGGCGACGTGGTCACCGTGACGCTGCCGGCCAACTCGGGCGTCTTCAAGTTCAGCCGATTCGACGATTTCCAGTCGCCCGATGTCGGCAGCGCGACGGTTGATTCGAACACAGATGGCAGAACCATCACCATGACGTTCAATCAGGTCGGACATTTCCAGCAGACCATTCATTACGAACTAAGGGATAACTACGACGAACAGTCGAAGCCGGCTGATTTCGTCGGGGTGCGTCACTACACCGCTACCGTCGCCGTCAACGGGGTGCAGACCGGATCAGCCAGCTGGACGGCAACGGCTAAGCCGACGGCCAACGTGAAATCGCCGACCCGCACTCATCCAGATACTAAGATTGGCGCAATCCTTCCGAATGTGGACTATGTCTGGGAGCTTGCGATTAACGAGGCCGATGGGGTTCGTGACGACTCGAGGACTACGAGCCGAGTTCACTCAGCGGTTAACCATGGGACTGTCATCACGGTTCCAACTCCCGCTGGGTTTGTCTTGAATGCCGAGTTAACGGCGGCGGTCAATGCCTTTCGTGACGCGACGACCATCACTCAGCTGGGCGGCGCCGGTAGCGATGTGATCATCACGGTGCCCAAAGGGTCTGGCTCGGAGAACGCCGCTGGCATGGCGCCTTACCGTATTGCCGGGCATTTTGACCTGACGCAGACGACCGAAGATCAGACGCTGACGGCGGCCGGCCCTGCGGTGATGGTGCAGCAGGTTGATTCGACGGGCACCGAGATGACCTTCACCGGCGCTACATGGACAGACACTCTGCTGGGCACCGCCAATGCGCCTCAAGTTGATGCACCTGAGTACACGACAAAAGGCAATTCCAGCAGCAACGAGGCGCAGCTGGTTTTGGACACCGACCCCGCCAACGACCCGGCATTCTTGTTCAGGCTCGGCGCGAGCTTCGACGCCGCGGCCCCGATGACAGACGCCAGCATCACCATCACCGTTCCAGACGGCCTGAATGTCAACCAAATCCAAACCCCGGCAGCCACTGCCGACTACGACTGGTACATGCCGGGGACCAAGAGCTACGGGTACGTCCTGACGTTGGCCGATGGCACGACCGAAACCGGCACGGTGGCGGCGGGCGAGACAATCACCAGCATCGGTGCGATTCGCACCGCGGTGCTGACCCCCGACTCCTTGGTCCCAGGGGTCAAGACCGACTTTTTCACGGCCTTTGGGCACCTCTCGGCCACCTACGATAACGGTGACGCGGTGAAGGTTGGCGACCAGCTGACCGCGACGATTGAACTGACTTCTCCCGAGCTGACCGAGGTTAATAACAAGCCCGGTACAGTCACCCAGACGGTGGTTGAGCCGGTGGGAACAATCAAGGTGATTGGGTATGGTTCAAGCGGCGTCAATACACCGGGCTCGACCAAAATGAGGCGTATGGCGGTCAGTTTAGCGGGTCATGCAGACCAGACGACGGATTTGATTTACGAGCCAATCTTTTACTTCGTCGTGCCGAGCGCCTTCGTTGTGGATCAGGTGGAAAGCGCCCAAGATGCCAAAATCACAACAACCGTGATTGAGGGAGGGAGCACCGTTGTGAAGGTCGACTACACCGGGACGGGTGAATCGGTTGACACCAAGGTCCAAACGGAACACAATCTGCGGGTTAACTTCCACAACGCGCCAGATGCCATGGCTGGCAGCTACCAAATGCGGGCCTACGTCACATCGCCAAACACAGCAATCCTGCAGCACACCAAGGTGACCAACTTGGCCGAAACTTTGGGCGATGCGGATGCAATCAAGGTGACCGCCGACAACTTTACCTTTCAGATTGAAACCATCGAAGGCACCTACGCGTCTAGCCTGGCGCAGGGGGATGATCTGTCGCCAACCGAGGCCGCGACCATCGATAAGAACAGCGCCAATCCGATGACCTTTTACACCGCCGTGTTGAACACGGCCGGCCAGGGGGTCACGGATGCTGCGGTCGCCGTCAACCTGCCAGAGGTCGGCGACGACCAGGGCTCGACCTACACGTTCGAGCTCACCGCGCCTGTTCAGCTGCCGGATGCCCTGACGCAGCAGGACGGCACCGTCGTTCCGCTCGAGGGGGCCAAGGTGCTCTACTCGACCAGTCGCGCTACGCTGAGCGGCACGACGCCGGACCTGACCGGCTACGTCGAGGCGGCGGCGGTCACCGACTGGTCTGCGATTCGCTCGCTGGTCATCGTGCTCGGCAACCTGCCACAAGCTTCGACCACCGGCCGCATCGCAATCGTCGGCACGGCTAAGGACATGAAGAACCAGGCGCTCAAGACCGGCTACATCGCGACGGCGCTTTACACGGCGGGCAACACGGTTTCCGTTTTCGATAAGGCCGCAAGCCTCGCCATCACCGGCACCTCGACCATCTACGCCCGGGCGCACTACGTCGACGCCGAGGGCAAGGACCAGTACATCGCGCTGCCGGATTTGGATAAAACGCTCCAGGATAACGACAAAACGCTGGAGAATGACTACCCGACCACGCTGCCGGATGACGACCTCGCGCTTTTGCCAGAGGGTTTTTCGGTGCGGCCAGACTCGCTTCACCTGGTCGACGGTGAAGGGGACGGCGTCGCCGAATTCGGCAAGGTCGTCACGGACAGCTTCGACGGCGACTTCGCCCAGTACGAGCTGGATCAGCCGGCTTCTTTGAATGTGCGCTACGTGGATGACATCACCGGGGAAGAGGTTGCAAGCACACCCGATGCCGTCCTTGGCATCACCGGTGACACCGGCACCTACACGGCTGCTGCGCCGACCGGCTACATTTTGGCGGCGGGGCAGGCCAGCACGGTCGCCTACACGCTCACCGCGGATGACTCGGACGACCTGACGATTCGTGTGATTCCCGCCACCACGACCACGACGCTGACGACCACCCGCACCATCCAGTTCAAGGGCGTCAAGACTTGGGACACCCCACCTGCGGATGTGGTCCAGGAGGCGACCTGGAACGTGGTGACCAACCTCGCCACGAACACCGCCACCTACACGCTGAAGATCCCGTACGCCGCGATCACCGTACCGGAGGTGGAAGGGTACCTGCTGGCCGCCGACAATCCGGATCTGACCCCAGACGCGGCCGGCACCGTCACGACGACCGCCCCGACCGACTCGACGCTGACCATCAATTACGTGGTGAACTACCAGGTGGTCGGCGTGACCTTCTGGGACGACGTGCAGGATTTGGCAGTCGACAATCGCCAATCAATTAAGGGCACCATCGGGACTCCCTTCGAATGGCGCGCCGACGGTAAGGGGATGCCGGGATCCTGGATGCCTTGGGCAACGCTCGACTACGTGTTGTCACCGGGCCAGCCCGCAACCGGCACCTACACCTTCACGGACGTCAACGCTCACGACACGATCGTGATTCACCTGACGCACAAAATCACGTACGGGACGGCGACCACGAAGCGGACCATCAATTTCGTTGGCGCGGGCGCTAAGACGCCGGCGGCCGTGACTCAGGCCATTGACTGGGCAACCACCAAGGACATCTATAACAGCAAGTGGGAGCCGCTCGACGTCACCTATGCGACGCCTCACGGGGCCTATGCGCCGGTGACGGTGCCCACAATCGCCGGTTACACGGCCAACTTTGTGACCGTCGACATGCTGGCGCCGGGCGCAACCACCCTCGAGCAGCTGACGAACCCGATCGTGACCGTGACCTACACCGCAGATTCGCAGACCGTCAACCTCAAGTACGTTGACGATGCGGATGGCGGCAAGCAGGTCGGCGAGCTGACGCCGCTGACCGGGGTCACCGATCAGACGGTCAGCTGGACGGCGGCAGTGCCCGACGGATACGCCTTGGCTGACGGCCAGGCCGCAAACGGCAGCGTGACGCTGGCCCCGGACGGCGCGGAGGTAGTGGTCCACTTAGTGCACACCACCACGACCACGACGGTTGAGACCACGCGGACCATCACCTTCACCGGCACCGGCGACACGACGCTGGCTCCGGTGGTTCAGCGCGAGACCTGGACCGCGGAGACGAATCAGGCGACCGACGTGACCACCTACACGCTGACGGAACCGTACGCGGCTTACACCGCGCCAGAGGTGCCGGGCTACCGGGTCGTCGGCGATTCGACGCTTGCGGCCGGCGAGCCGGTTGTGGCCACGACCACCGCGCCGGGCAACACCGGGTTTGAGTTCACCTACGAGCCGATTGAACAACATGTCGCCATTCACTTCATCGACGACATCACCGGCGAGGCCGTCAAGCTGGCAGGTTCCACCCTGCCGATGCTCGATCCACTGCTTTTTGGCAAAACGGGTGAGACCATCACCTGGACGGCATACGGCATCGGGCACGAGGACCAGTGGCCGGACCTCAAGGCGATGGGCTATGAGCTGGCGGACGGCCAGAAGCCCGACGGCAGCTACACCTTCACGGCCGACGACTTCCAGCAGATTGACGTGCACCTGACCCACTACGCCAAATACGAGGAGCTGACGGCCACGCGCACCATTCAGTACCGCGGCGCCGGCGCGCAGACGCCGAAGACCGTGGTGCAAAACGTCACCTGGAAGATGACCGGTGACGCGGTCACCGGCTACTGGGTGGGGACGCCGCAGGGCAACTACGCCCGCGTCGAGAGCCCGACCATCGCCGGTTACGACGTCAGTCAGGACGCCATCGAGGCGACCAACTTCGGCCCTGTGACCGTCCGGCTTGCGCTGCTGAGCGCCAAGGCCGACGCCATGCCGGGGGACATCACCCTTTACCTGGCCGCCGTGAACCCGGGGATGCTGAATCTGACGGAAATGGTGACCTACACGCCGCAGCCGCAAAGCGTCGCCGTCAACTTCATCGACGACGTGACCGGACAGACCATCGCCACCGAC
Source organism: Lacticaseibacillus kribbianus (assembly GCF_020180945.1). Classification (GTDB taxonomy): domain Bacteria; phylum Bacillota; class Bacilli; order Lactobacillales; family Lactobacillaceae; genus Lacticaseibacillus; species Lacticaseibacillus kribbianus. The sequence goes on from NZ_JAIPUL010000002.1 coordinate 187,979, forward strand.
GTTCCGGTGACACTCAACCGTGTCACCGACGGTAGTGTGGACTGGACCGCCGACGGTACGGGGATGGCGGACAAGGCGACCGGCTGGCTCGACTGGCAGCTTCTGGGCTACCAGCTGGCGGAAGGCCAGGCGGCCAGCGACACTTACACCTTCGCCGATTCCGGCAACCAGCCGCTTGAAATCCACCTGACCCACGCCACGACCGTCGTGCCGGCCGCCGTGACGACGACCTACACCGTCAACTTCGCGGCGGACAACGGCCAGGACCTCGGTCTCGCGCCGAAGACCCAGACCGTGACCTGGACCGCCACCACCGACAACGTGACCAAGGTCGTCACCTACACGCCGGAGCGCCCGGCGCTTGACCTGGTGACCAGCCCAACCGTCACCGGCTACACGCCGAGGGTCGCCACGAGCTTCGGCACGCCGCTGGCGGCGACGACCACCAAGCCGACGGACGTCACCACGACGGTGACGTACTCCGGCACCCAGCAGAGCGTGCAGTTCTACTACATCGATGACACGGACACCGTGGACGGGCGCCTGGCGCTGGTCGGCACCGATTCGCGCAGCGACACCACCGCGGCGACCGGCACCTACCACGTGACCGTCCCGACCGGCTACGTTTTGGCCACCGGTCAGGCCGACACCGTGGCCTACACCATTCCGGCCGACGGCGTCACCATCTACCAGATTCACCTCGTGCACAAGCTGACGCAGAGCACAACGACGACGACGCGCACTATCACCTACACGGGCGCGGGCACCGCGACTCCGGCGCCGGTGGTTCAGACCATCGACTGGGACGTGACCACGGATGAGGCGACGCACACCACCACGCAGACCGCGAAAAACGGCTACGCGGCGGCAACGACGCCGGCCATCACCGGCTACACCCCGGATCAGGCGACGGTGGCCGCAGTTGCGGCCGACGCTGCCGAGTTCAGGGACGTGACCACGACCGTGACCTACGCGGCGGACAATCAGACCGTGGCGCTGCGCTACGTCGACGACGCCGAGGGCGAAAAGCAGGTTGGCGAGACCAAGACCCTGACCGGCGTGACCGACGCCACGGCGGACTGGACGGCAGAAGTGCCGGAAGGCTACGTTTTGACGGGCGGCCAGGCCGCGAACGGCACCGTGACCTTCGCACCGGGTGAACACGAGGTTGTCATTCACCTGACCCACGGGGTGACCCACGGAACGGCGACGACGACTCGCACCATCACGTACGCGGGCGCCGGCACCAAGACGCCGGCACCGGTGGTTCAGACCATCGACTGGCTGACCACCACCGACCTGGTGACGGGCGCGACGATGGCGACGGCGCATGGCGCCTACGCTGCGGCGGACAGCCCGGTTGTGGCCGGCTACGGTGCCGACCGGGCGACGGTTGCCCAGCTGGCACCTGCACCGACGGCAACGCCGGCGAACTCGGCGGAGTTTGTGACGTACACCGCGGGCAATCAGTCCGTGGCGCTGCGCTACGTCGACGACGCCGAAAACGGCGCGCAAGTCGGCGACACCAAGACCCTGACCGGCGTCACCGACGCCACGGCGGACTGGACGGCAGAGGTGCCGGAAGGCTACGTTTTGGCGGACCGCCAGGCCGCGAGTGGCACCGTGACCTTCGCGCCGGGTGAACACGAGGTCGTGATTCACCTGACCCACGGGACGGCGACGACGACTCGCACCATCACCTACACGGGCGCCGGCACCAAGACGCCGGCACCGGTGGTTCAGACCATCGACTGGAGCACCTCGACCGATAACGTGACGGGCCAAACCGTTGCGACGGCCCAGGACGGCTACGCGGCGGTCGGCACTTCGACCATCGCCGGCTACACGGCGGACTTGGCCAACGTTGACGCGGCCACGCTTGCGCCGACGACGCTTGATGGCCTGACCGACACCGCGGTGACGGTGACCTACAAGGCCGACGCCCAGACGGTCACCATCAAGTACGTCGACGACGCCAAAAACGGCGCCCAGGTCGGGGACACCACGTCGCTGACCGGTGTCACCGACGCCACGGCGGACTGGACGGCAGAAGTGCCAACCGGCTACGTTTTAGCTGACGGCCAGGCCGAGAGTGGCACCGTGACCTTCGCGCCGGGTGAACACGAGGTTGTGATTCACCTGACCCACGCGGTGACCCACGGGACGGCGACGACGACCCGGACCATCACCTACGTGGTGAATGGCGCGGCGACCGCCCCGGCACCGGTGACTCAGACGGTTGACTGGCTGACCACGACCGATGTTGTGACGGGCCAAACCGTTGCGACGGCGCAAGGCGCCTACACCGGTGTCACCAGCCCGACGATTGAGGGTTACACCCCGGATCAGACGGTTGTGGCCCAGCTGGCCCCGGCGCCGACCGCAACGCCGGGCGACACCGCGGTCACGGTGACCTACACCGGTGATCAGCAGACGGCCAAAATCATTTTCACCACGCCAAGCGTTGTGATGCTCGCGGAGACCACGGCGACGGGGGCTTCCGACACCGCGGTGCCGGCGTCCAGCTACGAAACGCTGCTTGCGGCGTTCATCGCCGATGGCTACCAGGTTCAAAAGAACGAGGCGGCCGGCGCGGTCTTCGACCACGACGACGCGGTCGAGCAGCGCTTCGAGATCGTCCTAATCCGGCCGGACATCACCAACCCGGGCGGTGGCGAAACGAACCCAGGTGGCGAGACGAACCCAGGCGGCGAAACGAAGCCAGGCGGTGAGACGAACCCAGGCGGCGAAACGAACCCAGGTGGTGAGACGAACCCAGGCGGCGAAACGAACCCAGGTGGTGAGACGAACCCAGGCGGCGAAACGAACCCAGGCGGTGAGACGAACCCAGGTGGCGAGACGAACCCAGGCGGTGAAACGAACCCAGGCGGCGAGACGAACCCAGGCGGCGAAACGAACCCAGGCGGTGAGACGAACCCAGGTGGCGAGACGAACCCAGGCGGTGAGACGAACCCAGGCGGTGAGACGAACCCAGGCGGTGAGACGAACCCAGGTGGCGAGACGAACCCAGGTGGTGAGACGAACCCAGGCGGTGAGACGAACCCAGGCGGCGAGACGAACCCAGGTGGCGAGACGAACCTAGGCGGTGAGACGAACCCAGGCGGCGAGACGAACCCAGATGGTGAGACGAACCCAGGCGGTGAGACGAACCCAGGCGGTGGCGATACGACGAACCCGAATGAAGGAACGCCGACAACGCCAACAACCGATGTCACGGCGCCGCACCTGCCGATCACTGGCGGAAGCGGCGACGACACGCCGACCGCGCCGCTGACCACCGCGGCGACGAGCAAGACCGACACGGCGACTGCAACACCGGCGACTGCGACGGGCAAAAACCTGCCGCAAACCGGCGAGCAGCGTAACACCGGGCTGGTCGCACTCGGCCTGACCATGATCGGCGCCCTGATGGCACTGGCCGGCAAGCGTCGCAAGGAGGACTAGCCCACCCGAAGCAGGGCTGGCCCACGCCTTAGCAACCCGACGCTTCGTCCTTCCGCCGCCAAGGGTGGGGGATGAAGCGAGCACGCAGCACAAAGAACCGGTTGCAGATTATCTGCAATCGGTTTTTTTGGTGTGCGCGGCAATTGAGGGCAAACAAAAAGCCGGTCGCAATTGCGATCGGCTTTTTGAGGCAGAGGTCTGATTAGATCTCGGCCGGAACCAGCTTAACGGACTTGGTGCCCATCCAGCCGCAGATTTCCTCGAAGGTATCCGTGATGGCCTGGGTGCCAGGTGCCAGCAGCTTGCGAGGGTCGTAGCCCTTGCCCTGCTTGTCCTTGCCGGCTTCGATGTATTCGCGGGTAGCCTTGGCGAAGGCAAGCTGGCATTCGGTGTTGATGTTCAGCTTAGCGATCCCCATGGAGATGGCCTTTTCAACCTGGTCCTGAGGAATGCCGGAGCCACCGTGCAGAACCAGAGGCTGCTTAACGGCGTCCGCAATTTCCTGCAGACGGTCGAAGTGCAGACCCTTCCAGTTGTCAGGGTATGGGCCGTGGATGTTGCCGATGCCGGCAGCCAGGAAGTCGATGCCGGTTGCGGCAAGCTGCTTAGCTTCTTCAACGGAAGCCAGTTCGCCTTCACCGACAACGCCGTCTTCTTCACCACCGATGGAGCCAACTTCGGCTTCGACGGAGATGCCCTTGCTGTGAGCCAAGGCAACGATTTCCTTGGTCTTTTCAAGGTTTTCATCGAAAGGCAGGTCGTGGCCGTCGAACATTACGGAGTTGTAGCCAGCCGCGATGGCTTCCTTAGCAGCTTCGTAGTTACCGTGGTCCAGGTGGATAACAACGGGAACGGTGATGTCCATGGACTTGACCGTTGCTTCGATCAGGCCCTTGCACAGTTCGTAGCCGCCCATGTACTTGGCAGCGCCCATGGAAGTCTGGATCAGAACTGGAACGTTCAGTTCTTGCGCACCCTTAAGGATGGCGCGGGTCCATTCCAGGTTGTTGGTGTTGAACGCACCAATGGCGTAGTGACCTGCACGAGCAGCTTTGAACAATTCGGTGCCGTTAACTAAAGGCATAAGTGTTTTTCCTCCTAAAAGATGAAAACAAATTTTTTTACTCCTTCATTCTAGCATACATTTTCAGAATTTGCCGCCTAAATTTACCGGCGCCAAACGCCGCCGCGCTGGGCCTTGATGCGCCGGCGTTGGTAGCGGTTACGCCGGAATGCCAGCCGCGTTTGCACAAAAATCCACGGCCGCGCCGCACGGTTTGCGCGCGACACTTCGGCGCCGGTGCGACGCGGCTGGCCGGCCCGAAAATTATAACCTTGATTACCAATCATGCTTAGATTTGTGGCGGCAAAACGTGTCTTGATACGATGAAATCATGGAGGTGAGTTCGCAATGACACCGAACCACAAGAGGCGATGGGGAATCGTCGCACTGCTTTTGCTGCTGCTGGTGCCGGTCGGAATCTGGCTGGCGCGTGAACCCCCGGCCCAAAAAGAGGAGGCCAAGGTGGAGGACGTCGACGTCGGCGCCGACCCGGTGATGAAGCAGGAGCCGGGCATGATGCGCCTGGAGCAGTCCCGGCGGCTGATCATCGACACGACCACGAAGAAGGCGACTGCGCTGCGCAACCTGGCCAGCAACAAGTACCACCTGCGCTATGAGCTGTGGCGCAACGAGAAGCGGCTCTACCACAGCAAGGCGGTGCGCCCGGGGGGTGCGATCACCGACTACAAGGTGGCGCTGAAGAAGGGCAGCCACGAGGTGGACGTGCGCGCCGTGGTGGTCAACCCCGAGACCAAAGAAGACATGAACACGATGACGATTCCCGTGACGCTGATCATTCAGTAAAAGGAGCACACCATGAAAAGCAAGTTACTCGCGACAGTTTTGGCGACCGCCGGCCTAGCGCTGGCCGCGGCCCCGGCTGGCGGCGCGCTGGCCGGCAGAAAGGAAGTGCAGGGTACCCTGCAGGCCGAACAGGCCGAAATGCTGACCGTTGTTTTTGCGGCCGGTGATACGGTTGAGGCGGAGTTGACGACCCGACAATCGTCAACGGACCCGAATCGGTACGAGGCGACCTTTCGCGCCGACCAGACGCTTCGGGTGCTGTCCAATTTCGTCACTCCGCTGTTTCACGTAACCGCCACGCCCAGCGAGCTTGCCACGCCATGGGGCTTGGGGGTGATGATGCGGACGGGCGAGAAGAACGGCGGCACGCTGTATCCCAATGGGTTGACGCTGATGAAGCTCGGGGTCAGCAACCAGTTTTCGGACTTTGGCTTCACGTTCGAAAGCGCTTCGATGACGTACACCGGCAAGGATGCGACGGCCCCGATTGCCGGGAAGTACCGGGCGACGGTTGACTACCAGGTGATCTCACAGCCAAGAGATCCTGCCTGATTGGTGAGTAACGGCGCCAATCCCGCATGCTAACGATGCGCCGGTCACACGCGTTGGCTGGCGAGAAGGAGACTTATGCGACTCACGACACGACTCACCACCATTCTGGCCGCCGCAACGCTTGCGACGGCAGCCGCCCCGGTTGCGGGCGCGCTTGCGGGCGAGCAGGCCGCCACCGGGCATCTGAAGGCCACTGTGCCTGAGACCCTGACGATTCTGCTGCCGGTTAATCCGGGCGAGCTGTTTGCGGATCCCTACTTTGACGGCAACATTGATGCAACGCTTTTTAGCGGGAGTCAAAGCCTTAAGGTGGCGACGAACGCAGCGGGGCAAAAGATGACCCTGACGGCGACCACTACCACCCTGAACCGACCTGAAGGCGCCGGTGGGCCGGTGCCGATGTACGTCTACAACCCCGCCACCGGGATCAAGTGGAACGACCAGGAGGCGGAGGCCACATGGGAACCGGCGCCTGGGGAGCTTCTCGATGCGACCTTCAGGTTCTTGAGTCAACACATTCCGTGGCCCGGCAGTGGCCCCGGCACCATCGCCGGTGACTACAGCACCACCATCGACTACAAGCTGACCACCAAGCCACTGTGACTGACTGCGCCGCCGCCCACGCGGCGGCGCGAAAGGAGACCATGATGAAAACCAAACTTTTCACCGCACTACTGGCCGCGAGTACCCTGGGGCTGGCCCCGCTGAACGCGGTTGCCGCCGGTGAAACTAGTGCGCAAGGCACGCTGAAGACCACCGTTGGCGAAAAGCTTGACATTAATTTTCCTGCGGGTAATACGAGCGGTGGGGTACTGGTCACAGGCCGTGACAACGCCGGCACGTTCGCAAAATTTTATGCCATCCAGCGGTTGCAGGCCAAGTCCAACTACGCCGCCTCGCGCCTTGAGGTGACAGCCTCAACCAATCCATTGATGACGCCTGACAAGCAAAGTTATAAACTCTTCGTGAGGAATTTGGATGAGGACACCACCTTGTCCATGACGACGTGGACGATGCATCACAATGGCACACCCAACAACTGGTCAACCTTCGCCTTCTACTTCCTGAGCGACAGAATACCTCTGCCGAATGGTGACCAAGATAGTCCAATCGCCGGCGAGTACAGCGCCACCGTCGACTACAAAATCACCTCCACCAACCGAAGCTGACCGCCCGAGACCTCGCCGCCCGCGGGGTCTTTTTGTGTTGACGCTGAATATTGGGAAAATTAAAATAAGGGCATGCTAATGAGCGTTGGAGGAAGAGAACGTGGCGATTTCAAGTGAGCATAACGTCAAGGTGCTGCCGGTGCTGCAGGCGGTGGCCGAGCTGGGCAGCCTGACCGCCGCGGCCAAGCGCCTGCTGGTGTCGCAGCCGTACGTCAGCCACCTGATCGGCGACACCGAGAGGCAGCTTGGGGTACAGCTGGTCGAGCGCAGCAAGAAGCCCGCGACGCTGACCGCCGCCGGCCGCTACTACTGCGACGGCCTGGCCCGACTGGCGCAGGATGCCGACAAGCTGTCGTGGCAGATGGCCGCCCTGGCCGCGCACCGCGCCGGCAGCCTGACCGTGGGGTTTGGGGAGACCTCGACCGTGCGCGCGATGGTCGCCCTGATCACCGCGTTCAGTCAGCGCTGCGCGGGCTACCACCTCGACGTGCACGAGCAGGCCTCCTGGACCGTTTTCCACGAGATGCTGGCGGGCAACGCCGACGCATACCTGGGCGTGGAGCCGGCGCTGCACTTGCCGGTGTACAGGCACTGCTTCAGCCGCAAAAAGGTGGCGCTGGTCGGCCCTCGCACGGCGGACCTGCCGCCGCGCATCAGCGAGCTGTCGCAGCTGCGCTTTTTGACCGATCAGCCGGTGATCACCTACGACCCGTCGTCCGTGCTCGACCAGTACATGCGCCGGCTGTTCGAGCAGGCCGAGGTCCCGGTGCGCGCCCAGGTGCAGCTGTTGAACGTGAACACCGTCCAGCAGCTGGCGGCGCGCGGCGCGGCCTGGGCGCTGGTGCCGGTCGACCGGCCGCTGGCGCTATCGCCGCAGGCTGCCATCATTCCGGTGGCGCCCGAGCTGCTGAGCCTGCCGGTGGTGATTGCCTGCAAAAAGGGCCAGGAGACGCGCCCGGAGCTCGACTGCCTGATCTCGACGGTCGAGGATGTCCACGTCGGCCTGGCGGATCAGTCGGAGGTGCCGAGCTACTAGCGGCCGACCGCAACGCGACAAGGAGGTGGCGCCATGACGCTGACACTGAAGGCCATGAACCGTGCGGATCGTCGCGCGGAGTACGATTTTTTCCAGCAGATGCCGGAACAAAACGGCTTCGAGGTCCCGTACCGCGGCCTGCCCTACGCCGAATTCGTGGCCACCGCGCTGCCTGCGCGGCTGGCCGCCGCGGCCGGGCGTGACCTTTTGGCCGGGCACGTGCCCGACACCTACTTCTTCCTGTGGGATGACGCGCAGCTGGTCGGCCTGTTCAAGGTGCGCCACCACCTCAACGCCCACCTGCGCGCGGGCGGCGGCCACATCGGCTACGGCATTTTGCCGCAGTACCGCGGCCACGGCTACGCGACGCGCGGCCTCGCGCTAGCGCTGACCGAGTGCCGCCGCCTGATGCCGGCAGACGAGTCGGAGATCTACCTGTCCTGCCTGCGGACCAACGCCGCGTCGCTTGCGGCGATGCTGGCCAACGGCGGGCGCGTGGTGGCCACGGACGACCAAGAGCATTATGTGCGCATCGCGCGGTGAGCGTGTAGCTCAGACTCGACAAACGAGGCCCGGCACCCGAAGCAGTGAGCTGCTTTCGGGGCCGGGCCTTTGCCTTGCACCTGCCGACCGGCTAAGTGCGCCTTGCTCCGCTCTGGATCGTCGGGCTACGCAGCGCGACGCGGGAGCGGCTAGCTACGCGCGGCAACTCGAAGCAAAGTGCGCTTCAAGCTGCCGCGCTAGGCTACCCGTCCCGCTAAGTGCGCCTTGCTCCGCCCTGGTCATCGTCGGGCTCCGCAAGGCAACGCCGGTTCGTCTAGCTAAGGCCAGCACACGAAGCAAAGTGCGCTTCATGCGCCAGCCTTACGCTAGCCGACCGGCTAAGTGCGCCTTGCTCCGCCCTGGTCATCGTCGGGCTCCGCAAGGCAACGCCGGTTCGTCTAGCTAAGGCCAGCACACGAAGCAAAGTGCGCCTTGCTCCGCCCTGGTCATCGTCGGGCTCCGCAAGGCAACGCCGGTTCGTCTAGCTAAGGCCAGCACACGAAGCAAAGTGCGCTTCATGCGCCAGCCTTATGCTAGCCGACCGGCTAAGTGCGCCTTGCTCCGCCCTAGTCATCGTCGGGCTCCGCAGCGCGACGCGGGAGCGGCTAGCTACGCTCGGCAGCTCGAAGCAAAGTGCGCTTCAAGCTGTCGAGCTAGGCTACCCGTCCCGCTAAGTGCGCGCTGCTCCGCCCTGGTCATCGTCGGGCTCCGCAAGGCAACGCCGGTTCGTCTAGCTAAGGCCGGTCACTGGGCCAAAGTGCGGCCCAATGCCCAGCCTTACGCTACCCGACCGGCTAAGTGCGCCTTGCTCCGCCCTGGTCAAAAAAACCCAGTCCGGTGGGGCGACCGGGCGGGGTTCAAGGGGGTTGTTTGGATAAGGTTTGGTTCGGGGGTTTTCACTCAGATGGATACTTGGAACGGGTTAGGCCTTGGCCTGTTCAGCGTTCATGGCGTCTTCGGCTTCCTTGGTCACGATCGCGTTGGTCGTTTCCTTGTCGAAGAAGTGCGCCTTGTTGATGTCAAAGCCCATGTCGATCTTGTCGCCAGGGTTGTGGAAGTCACGGGCATCAACGGTTGCGACGAATTCGGTGCCGTCCACGCGGGCGTACAGCTGGGAGGTCGCACCCATCAGCTCGGAAACAACAACTTCGCAGTGAACCGTGGCACCAGGCCAGGTTTCGATGAAGGCTTCCTCGGCGTGGATGTCTTCAGGACGAATCCCGAAGGTAATCTCCTTGCCGTTGTAGCCGCGTTCGTTCAGAACCTTGGCACGGCCTTCAGGAATGGCGAGCTCGAGGCCTTGGCCATCGGAAATCTTGCCGTCCTTGTAGGTGACGTTGAAGAAGTTCATCGCAGGGGAGCCCATGAACCCGGCAACGAACATGTTGCGAGGGTTGTCGTAAACTTCGGCAGGGGTCCCGATCTGCTGAACCTTGCCGACGGACATAACGACAACACGGTCCGCCATGGTCATCGCTTCGGTCTGGTCGTGGGTAACGTAGATCGTGGTGGTGTTCAGACGCTGGTGCAGCTTGGCGATTTCGGCACGCATGGAAACACGCAGCTTGGCATCCAAGTTGGACAGCGGTTCGTCCATCAGGAAGATTGGGGCATCACGCACGATGGCACGGCCCAGCGCAACACGCTGACGCTGACCACCGGACAGGTCGGCAGGCTTTCTTTCAAGGAATTCCTTCAGACCCAGGATGTCGGCGGCTTCGTCGACACGCTTCTTGATGTCAGCCTTGGCGTACTTGCGCAGCTTCAACCCGAAGGCCATGTTATCAAAAACGGTCATGTGTGGGTACAGCGCGTAGTTCTGGAAAACCATCGCGATGTCGCGGTCCTTCGGGGCAACGTCGTTCATGACCTTGCCGTCAATCTTCAGGTCGCCTTGGGTAATGTCTTCAAGGCCGGCGATCATGCGCAGCGTCGTGGACTTACCACAGCCGGAAGGACCAACGAACACGATGAATTCCTTGTCGCGGACGTGAAGGTTGAAGTCCATAACGGCGTCCTTCTCGCCTTCCTTAGCATCAGGGTAACGCTTGTAAATGTGGTCCAGTGCGATTTCTACCATATTGACACACTCCTATCTTGATTACTTCTTTAGTATAAATGTAAGCGGTTCACGCGCCTTGGCCAAAGTGACCAAAGTTGCCGGGTGATTTTTGGCGGATTGACCAAAGTCGTCAATCTGGTAAGCTGAACGTGAGGTGAGGACAATGGTTCAAAAGTTGACGGTCGTGCTGGTGGCAACGCCCACCGGCATCGTGATGATCAATCGGCTGCGCCCGCCGTACCGCGGCCTGTGGAACGGCCTCGGCGGCAAGGTCGAGCCCGGCGAGACGCCGCTCGACGGCGCGCTGCGCGAGGTGCAAGAGGAAAGTGGCATTGCCCTAGACCCGGCCGAAGCGGTGCCGGCCGGGCTGGTGCACTGGCACGTCGACGGTGAGCTGCGCGGTGATCTCTACCTATATTATGCGCTCACGGCGACGACCATCGCCGCCCGCGACACGCGCGAGGGCCTGCTGGCGCCGCGGCCGCTGGCCTGGCTGCAGGCCCCGGACAACCTGGGTCTGGTCGCCGACCTCAAGGCCCTTTTGCCCCACATCCTGGCCGGCGAGGACCTGGCCTACAACGCCTGGTTCGAGGGCAACGACTTCAAGTGGCTGGAGCTCCTGGGGCCGCGCGCATGAGCGGGGCGGACACGCCGCGGCGTGATTCAAACGGGGTCACGGCGCCGCAGCCGGCCATTCCCGCCGCCGCGTCGGATCGCGGCGACACCGCGGCACAGCCGCCACGCCCCGAGATTCTTGTCGGCCTGACCGCCGTCGCCGACCACCCGAGCCTGGCCAGCGGCCGCGCGTCCACGCTGGCGGACCTGGCCGGCCACTTTCCCGTCGTTGAGATTGACTCGGGGTTTTACGCCGTGCCAAGCGAGGCGGTGGTGCGCGGCTGGCAGGCGCAGGTGCCGGCGGGTTTTTCCTTCATCGTCAAGGCGACGCAGTACATGACGCGGCACAGAGACGACCCGGCCCACGAGCTGGTCGCCGAGTTCACCGCGCTGCGCCGGGCGCTCGCGCCGCTGGTTGAAAAGGGCCAGCTGACCGCCGTGCTGTTTCAGCTGCCGCCGTACTTCGGGGTGACGCTGGAAAACGTGCGCTACCTGCGCCGCATCCGCCAGCTGTACCCGGACCTGCCGGTGGCGCTGGAGTTTCGCAACAACGGCTGGTACGCCGCCGACTACCGCGCCCAGACCCTGGACCTGATGCGCGAGCTTGGCTTCGTTCACGTGGTGGTGGACGAGCCGCAGACGGCAACGGGCAGCGTGCCGCTGGTGCCGGTCGCCACCAGCGACGACCTGACCATCATGCGCCTGCACGGGCGCAACACCGCCGGCTGGCTGGAGCGGCGGCCCGAGTGGCGCCACCTGCGCACCGACTACGACTATTCGGCAGAGGAGCTGGCGGCGCTCGGCCGCGTCGCTTGGGGGCTTTGCTCCCGGCGCGTGGTGGTGATCTTCAACAACAACGGCGGCCACGCCGCGGCCGGCAACGCGCAGGCCTTTTGCACGCAGCTGGGCTGGACTTCACCGGCCTGGCGCCCAGCCAGCTGAGCCTTTTTGACTGACGGAGGACACAACGATGAGCAAGGACTTTCACGAGCTGGACGCCGCGCACCACGGGGCCAAGCTGCACCTGGACGAAGATTCGGCGCCGGCCATCCGCGAGACGGTGGCGGCGCTGGTCGCCGACCGCGATGAGCGCGGCTGGACCCACCACCTGAAGAACCTGGCGACGGCCCTGAACGTCGAGGCCGCCGAGGTGCTGGAGATTTTCACCTGGAAGGACGTCGGCGAGCCGCTGAGCGAGGCCGAGACCGCCCACGTCGCCGAGGAGCTGGCCGACGTGCTGATCTACGTTTTCGACATGTGCGCGAAGCTCGACTTGGACCCGCTGAAGTTGATTGCGGCCAAGCAGGTGATCAACGCGCCGCGCCACCGCGGCCAGCGAAGCTGAGGCAGGAGGCACGAAAACGGTCGCCGCAAGCGCAACGCGGGCGCGGCTAGCTACGCCCAACCGCTCGGGCCAAAGTGCGGCCCAAGTGGTTGCGCTAGGCTATCCGGACCGAGGGGTTGTATCTGATACGCTCAGATTTCCAATGCGGACGCCGCCAACGACATTAACAGCGTGTCAGTGAGTACCCGCTGTGTAGGGCGGAGGCGCGGACGCGCCACTGCCGGAGGTGGAGGGCCGGGGCGAGCCAGCGTGAAATTGCTGTTAGCAGGCGCTTTTTGCCTGCTTACAGCAAGGGCGGGTCGCAAGACCGGGCTTTGGGCTTGCGAGAGCCCCACGCGTTCCGCCGCCCCGGCCCGGAACCGGAGGTAGTCGCGCGTCCGCGCCGGAGCCCGGCTCTTCAACATCAATTCGCCGCGCTCCGCCCTCTGTATGGTATACTGATACCAGTTTAGGCACTTTTTTCGCTCGCGCAGGGCTGCGGGCGTCTTAAAATAAGCAAAGTCGCTGCAGGAGGCACATTAACCATGTCAAAACCAACGTTCTACGTGACGACGCCGATCTATTACCCGAGTGGTAAGCTTCACATCGGCAACGCGTACTCCACCATTGCCGCAGACGTCATCGCGCGCTACAAGCGCCTGATGGGCTACGACGTTTTCTTTCTGACCGGGACCGACGAGCACGGGCTGAAGATCGAGCAGAAGGCCGACAAGCTCGGCATCACCCCGCAGGCCTACGTCGACGGCATGGTGGCGCAGATCAAGTCGCTGTGGAAAATGCTTGAGATTACCAACGACAAGTTCATCCGCACCACCGACGCGGAGCACGTGAAGGCCGTCCAGAAGATCGTGGAGCGCCTGATCAAGCAGGGCGATGTGTACCTGGGTGAATACACCGGCTGGTACTCGGTCGAAGACGAGGAGTACTTCACCGAGCCGCAGCTGGCCGAGGTTTACCGCGACCAAGACGGCAAGGTGATTGGCGGCAAGGCGCCGTCCGGCCACGAGGTGCAGCTGGTCAAGGAGGAGTCCTACTTCTTCCGCATGAGCAAGTACACCGATCGGCTCGTGCAGTTTTACGCCGACCACCCCGACTTCATCCAGCCGGCCTCGCGCAAAAACGAGATGCTGAACAACTTCATCAAGCCGGGCCTGGAAGACCTCGCGATGAGCCGCACCAGCTTCAACTGGGGCGTGCCGGTGCCGGAGAACCCGAAGCACGTGGTCTACGTGTGGGTCGACGCGCTGCTCAACTACATCACGGCGCTGGGCTACGGCTCCGACAACCACGACCTGTTCGACAAGTACTGGCCGGCGGACCTGCAGCTGATCGGTAAGGAAATCGTGCGCTTCCACACCATCTACTGGCCGATCATCCTGATGGCGCTCGGCCTGCCGATCCCGAAGAAAATCTACGGCCACGGCTGGCTGGTGATGAAGGACGGCAAGATGAGCAAGTCCAAGGGCAACGCGATCTACCCGGAGATGCTGGTCGAGCGCTACGGCCTGGACGCGCTGCGCTACTACCTGATGCGCGCCATTCCGTTCGGCAACGACGGCATTTTCACCCCTGAGGACTTCATCGACAAGATCAACTTCGATCTGGCCAACGACCTGGGAAACCTGCTGAACCGGACCATCGCGATGATCAACAAGTACGTCGGCGGCGTGCTGCCGGACCTCACGCAGGTGACCGCCACGCCGTTTGACGCCGACCTCGAGGCCACGGCAACCGCAAGCATCGCCGCGTACCACGAGAAGATGGCGGCGCTTCAGTTCTCCGACGCGATGGACGCGACTTGGAAGCTGATCGCCCGCGCCAACAAGTACATCGACGAGACCGAGCCGTGGAACCTGGCCAAGGACCCGGCCAAGGCGGGCGAGCTGGCCAGCGTCATGGGCCACCTGGCCGAGAGCCTGCGCCTGATCGCGCTGTTGATTCAGCCGGTCATGACCCACGCGCCGAAGCAGATCTTCGGCCAGCTCGGCCTGGATTCCGCCATCGCCGCGCAGGAAACCCTCGAGTGGGGCCACCTGCCGGCCGGCACCAAGATTGTCGAGAAGGGCACGCCGATTTTCCCACGCCTGGATGCGGCGGAGGAAGTCGCCTACATCAAGTCCCAGATGCAGCCGCCGAAGAAGCAGGCCACCGTTGACCCGAAGACCCGCAAGGACGAGATCGACTTTGCCGCCTTCGACAAGTCGGAGATCCGCGTCGCCGAGATCCTGGACGTGGAAAAAGTGAAGGGTGCGGACAAGCTCCTGAAGTTCACGCTGGACGCCGGCGACGAGGGCACGCGCCAGATTCTCTCCGGCATCGCCAAGTACTACCCGCACTTCGAAGAGCTGAAGGGCAAGAAGGTCATGGCCGTCGTCAACCTCACCCCGCGCAAGCTGCGCGGCGAGATGAGCGAGGGGATGCTCCTGTCGGCCGAGGACAGCAAGGGCAACATCACCCTGCTGACCGTCTCGGCAGACCTGGAGAACGGCAGCCTCATCGGTTAGACTAAAACAGCCACCGCAGATTGCGGTGGCTTTTTTTGCATTGTAGTGTCAATATATTGACCGGAATGAATCAAAAATACCGCGAATAAACAGAGCATCGAATAAATTAGATCAGATACCGAAACTAAACTTTACGAAATACGACTCTTGACGGTGGCGGCCGCGTGCTAAACTCTTTCCCGTATAGGTCATGACATTAATCGTTCAGACGGGCAACGATGACGACTTGGGAGGAAGACGAATGGCAAAATACGAGCAGGACAGGGCACGGATGATGGCGGCGACGGCGCAGCGGCGGCTGCGCTTCAAGCTGTACAAGGCGGGCGGCCAGTGGGTGATCGCCGGCATCGCGGCGGTCACGCTGGGGCTTGCAGTCGGCGGCCAGCCGGTCTCGGCCGCGACCACGGCCGATACCGCCGGAACCGTGGCTGCACCGGCGGCGGCCGGTGGCACGACTGCGCCAGCCAAGACGACCGCAGCCACCGCGGTCAGCATGGTGACGACCACCGACGAGGGCAACAGTGGGGAGGCACAGGACGCTGAGGCCGCGACCGGCGCTGCAGCGACCGAAACCGCAGATGTGGTCGCACCGAGTGCAGTCGGCGCCGCGACCGGCGCTGCAGCTACCGCGACCGGCACGACCCCGACCAGTGAGGCGGCCGAGACGCCGACCACCGATACCGATTCCTACCACGTCGAGTACGTGAACGTGACCGAGTATACCGGCAACAACCGCGTCGAGGCGACCGTCGAGGGCAATGCAGCGGACGGCCCCTACCAGGTCGACCTCGCGGCGGCCGGGCTGGACCCGGCGAAGTACGAGCTGGCCGATCCGCAGCAGACCAGCCTGCAAGTCGAGGCCGATGGCACGTACCAGATTGAGGTGAAGGACAAGACCAAGGTGCTCGACGAACCCCTGGTGGTCAAAACCACGATTCACTACGTTGCGGCCGAGGCGGACGATCCCGATTGGACGACTTATCCGGCAGGGGACAAGACCAATCGCCTGGCCGACAACCAGGTTTTGGCCGCTCCGGTGACCGTGGAACAGCGCTTCACGGTCACCTGGGATCTGGCGCGCGACGAAGGGGTGTGGTACGAGCCGACGGCGCTCTTTTCGGCCGTCACCTCGCCGACGGTTGACGGCATGGTGCCGACGATGGCAACCTTCCCGAACGGCGATCTGCGAATGGGCGGAACCAACATCGCGTCCAACGACACGGACGTCTACGTCACCTATCACCCGGCCGGGGTGGAACCGGCGGCGACCTATGCCGCACCGACCTTCGATGAGGACGACGCGGCGGCCGGTGTCGTGACGTACCGCTTCGTTGACCTGGACAACGGTGGCAATATGGTTGCCACCTACACGACCCATGCGACGGCCTTTAACAGTCGGCCGGAAATGTTGACCTTTGGCGCCGATGGGGTTGGGACGCACGGTGTAGTTGCGGAGCTGGCGGCGCTTTACGACTACGATCCGGCCGGCTTTGCGGCGGAAGGCGGCCGGGCCGACGGGCGAAGCGACGAGACGAGCGCGCAGGGGGAGGTGATCGATTCGGTGGCCGCCGGCAGCCATATCACCATCGAGCTGCGGCACCGGCACAAAATCGTCCCGGTCTTATTTACGCAGTTGGTCCATTTTCAAAATGCGGACGGGGAAACAGTCGCGGACGACCAGAAATGGAACCTGGGCTGGGAAGTGGACACCGACTTGGTGCGTGACTTCGGGTTCCAGCGCCACGGCGGGGATTACGCGCCGACCTACACGCCGATTGACGGGACGGGTCAGCCGGAACGCCCCATCCAACAGATCGACGGCACAATCTCGACCATCGACGGCGTTGCGACGACCAAGCTGGCGGCCGTTTCGTACCTCGGAGCGGACGGCACCCCGCACGATGCGCCGGAGGTCACGGTGGTGTACGACAACCACCCCTACACGATTGAATTCTTCACCACCACCGACCGCGGCCACCAGGTGACCGTGGGCAAGCCGTATTTGGGTCAGGCCAAGGACGGCAGCTACCAGATCGACCTGGCGGATGCCGGCCTGGACCCGGCGAAGTACGAGCTGAGCGACCCGACCACCACCAGCCTCACGGTGGCGCCGGACCAGACCTACCGGATCGAGGTCAAGCACCGGACGCAGATTCTGACGGATGAGCCGGTGGTGATCCACCGACCGGTTCGCTATGTCTGGGCCGACGACGAAACCGTTGAGGTCGCGGCCGGCATCGTAATCGACCAGACCTACCTCAAGGAGGTCGACCTGGTGACCGGCAACCCGGTGATGTACCACCTGCAAAACCTCATCCCGGACCTGCCGAATCCGGAGGTCGCCGGCATGGTGGCGGAGCGGCCGACGCTTTTGGCAAGTCCCATTCAGGAGACGGACTCGAGCTGGGAGTATTCCGTGAATCAAACGCCGATTGTCATCCGCTACGACGCGCAGCCCTACACCGTCAACTTTTTCTACACGGATGCGGCGGGGCAGACCACCACGGTGGGGACGCACCTCGGCTCCGCCACCTTCGACCAGGGGACCTACAAGATTGACCTGGCCGCCGCCGGCCTGGACACCAGCGTCTACCAGCTGGCCGACCCGGAGACCACCAGCATTGCCGTTGCCCCGGGTCAGACCTATCAGATCGAGGTCAAGCACCCCACCGCGCTTCAGCCGGGCAAGGCGATCATCACGCACCGGGTGATTCACTACCAGCGCGCAAGCGACCACGCGACGCTTCACGACGACTGGGTGATGACCCTCGCCTACACCCCGGAAGTCGATCTGATCACCGGGCGGATTCTGCGGTGGCACCGGCAGTCTGAAATGCCGGACGTGACCTCGCCGACGATTCCGGGCTATGTGCCGGATCAGCCGGTGCTCAACCTGACGGAGCTGCACATCGACCACTCCAACGGAACGCCCGTGGATCAGCTCCCGCTGACGGTTTACTACACCCCCGACGTGCAAAAAGCGTCCGTCTACTTCGTCGGCGAGGGCGGGTTGCCGCTGGTGCCGGCCATGCAGATTGAGGGGCCAAGCGGCAGTGCAATTGCGCACACCAGGTTCGTCGATACCATTCAAAAGCTGATCAGTGGCGGCTACAACTTGGTCGCCGACGGCACGGTCGGCGCGACCTTCGATCAGGACGCCGGCGTCGACCAGTACTTCGTCATCAAGTTCGAGGCCGTGGCGCCGATGGCCGGCATTCCGGGCGGTGGCGTTCACGTCTACCAGAAGGCGCAGGTGCCAGACGTTGCCCCGAGCGTGACGGATGAAGGCTACTACAACAACCTGACACCGGGTACGCCGGGTGAGGGCATCCACGTCTACCAGAAGACCCAAGTGCCGGACACAGCCCCGAGCGTGACTGAGACAGACTACTACAACAACCTGACGCCGGGCACGCCGGGTGAGGGCATCCACGTCTACCAGAAGACCCAGGTGCCAGACGTTGCCCCGAGCGTGACGGATGAAGGCTACTACAACAACCTGACACCGGGCACGCCGGGTGATGGCATTCACGTCTACCAGAAGACGCAGGTGCCAGACGTTGCCCCGAGCGTGACGGATGAAGGCTACTACAACAACCTGATTCCGGGCGAGCTGGACGACGGCGTGCGGGTTCGCAGCCAGGTGCCGGACGACGCGCCGACGGTGACCGAGGACGATTACTACAACAACCTGATTCCGGGCGAACTCGATGCCGGCGTGCGGGTTCGCAGCCAGGTGCCGGATGTCGCACCGAGCGTGACGGATGAAGGCTACTACAACAACCTGATTCCGGGTGAGCTGGACGACGGCGTGCGGGTTCGCAGCCAGGTGCCGGATGTGGCGCCGACGGTGACCGAGGACGTTTACTATAACAACCAGCTCCCGGGTGAGCTGGACGACGGCGTGCGGGTTCGCAGCCAGGTGCCAGACGTTGCGCCGAGCGTGACGAAGGCCGCCTACTACGATCACCGCACCGCTACGCCGACGGTGACCCCGCTGGCCGACACCAAGCGGCCGACCACGGGCACCCCGAAGAGCCTGCCGGTAACCGGGCCGCAGCGGCCGGCGGCCACCGCAACCGCGGCCACCGCAACCGCGCCGGCCACCAAGGCGGGGACGCTGCCGCAAACCGGCGAAGCCACCCGCGGCGCGCTGGCGCTGGCCGGCGTCGGGCTTTTGAGCCTGCTTGGCCTGGCCGCACTGGCCGAACGCAAGCGGCTGGCCGGCAAGCGGTAGACGCGCCTGACCACCGCAGTTTTGGGCGCCCGGCGTGCGCATCGCCGCACCGTGGCAACCCGACCCTGCAATGAAAAAAGCGATGCGCAGCGTGCGCATCGCTTTTTTGTATCGGGTCAGGCAATAAGCCGCTGCTGGCCGCTATTGCGCGTGGCTCAGGGCATGTCGCCGGGTGCCGCCTCGAACATCGGGTAGGTGGCAAGCGTCGTCAGGTCGGTGTTCAGCGGCACGGTGTAGGCCGCGTAGTGAATGCGCGGCGCGGCCTCGGCCCGAAGCGCCTGGAGCTTGGTCTGCGCCTGCGCGTGGTCGGCGGTCGCGTAGATCACCTCGATGACGCTGCGCCGGTCGAGATCGGTGTACGCCCGGACAATCAGATCAACAGTTGGCATCAATATTCCTCAGCATCGATATCTTCAGGCCCATTATAGCAGACGGTGCAAGAGGCGGCGAAAAAAATGTGCGGTGGCCGCGCGGCCCGTTGCCGCGTATACTGGATAGGAACAATCAGAAAGCGGGGCCGCATGAGATGGAGATTTTTGATTCGCACACGCACTTGAATGACACGCCTTACGCCGGCGAAGAGGCCGCGTATGTGGCCAACGCCGCGGCGCTGGGCGTCACCGAGATGGCGATCGTCGGCTCGGACACCGAGCTGAACGCCGGCGCGATGGCGCTGGCCGCGCGGTTCTCGAACCTCTACGCCATCGTCGGCTGGCACCCAGAGTCGAGCAAGGACTACACTAAGGCGGCCGAGGACCTGCTGATCACGCAGCTGGCGGACGCCAAAACGGTCGCGCTGGGCGAGATCGGTCTGGACTACCACTGGGACACCAGCCCGCGCGAGATTCAGCGTCGCGTGTTTCGCCGGCAGCTCGCGATCGCCCGCGACCTGCACATTCCGGTGTCGATCCACTCGCGCGACGCCTTCGAGGACACCTACGACATCCTGAAGGCCGCGCACCTGGAGGACTTCGGCGGCATCATGCACAGCTTCACCGGCGACGGCGAGTGGGCGCAAAAGTTCCTGGACCTGGGGATGTACGTGTCGTTCTCCGGCATCGTCAGCTTCAAGAACGCGCCGGAGGAACACGAAAGCGTGCGGCTGATCCCCGAAGACCGGCTGCTGGTCGAAACCGATGCGCCGTACCTGACGCCGGTGCCGTACCGCGGCAAGCCCAACCAGCCGGCCTACACCCGCTACGTGGTTGAGGCGGTCGCCAAGTGGCGCGAGGACACGCCCGAGCACATCGCGGCCATCACGCGGGCCAACGCGCACCGGATTTTCAACCTGTTGTGACACGCGCGGCTGACCGCGCCGGAAAGGACAAGCAGTGACAGCATTCAAGCAAGTAATCGTGGTCGAGGGCCGCGACGACACCAAGCGCCTGTTCGAGGCGTTCGGCCCGATCGACACCATCGAGACCCGCGGCAGCGCGATCTCTGAGGAGACCCTGGCCCTGATCGCCAAGGCGCAGGCCACCCGCGGGGTGATCGTGCTGACCGACCCCGATTTTCCCGGGGAGAAAATTCGCAAGACCATCAGCCGCGCGGTGCCGGGCGTGACGCACGCCTTCCTGCCGCGCGGCGAGGCCGTGCCGGACGGCCAGGGCTCCCTGGGCGTCGAGCACGCGACGCCGGCTTCCCTGAAAAAGGCGCTGGCCCACCTGGTCACCGAGCAGACCGACGCGCCGGAGCTGATTCCCCAGGCCGACCTGATAACGGCCGGCCTGATCGGCGGCGCCGGCTCCCGTCACCGCCGCGAGCGGCTCGGCGAGCTCTTGCACATCGGCTACACCAACGGCAAGCAGCTGCAAAAGCGCCTGGCGCAGTTTCAAATCACACCGGCCGCGTTCGCCGCGGCCCTGACCCAGCTTCACGCGGAGGATAATCATGCCTGAACACATTGCCACACCAGCCCGCACCAACGAGATTCTGCGCCGCCACGGCTTTCGCCTCAAGAAGAGCCTCGGCCAGAACTTCCTGACCAACCCGAAGATCCTCGCCAACATCGTGGCCGCCGGTGAGGTCAGCCAAGACGACGATGTGATCGAGATCGGCCCCGGCATCGGCGCCTTGACCGAGTTTTTGGCCGAGTCCGCCCACCAGGTGCTGGCGCTTGAGATCGACGCGCGCCTGCTGCCGGTCCTGGCCGAGACCCTCGCGCCGTACGACAACGTCGCCGTGGTCGAGGCCGACGTCCTGAAGGCGGACCTGGCGACCTTGATCGCCGACCATTTTGACGGCCAGCACCGCATCAAGGTGGTCGCCAACCTGCCGTACTACATCACGACACCGATCCTGATGCACCTGATCGACACGCCGATCGACTTCGCCAGCATCACCGTCATGATGCAAAAGGAGGTCGCCGCGCGCCTCACCGCGCAGCTGAACAGCAAGGACTACGGCAGCCTGTCGATCGGCGTCCAGCAGAACATGGACGTCGCCGTCGCCTTCACGGTCAGCCGCACCGCCTTCGTGCCGGCGCCGAACGTCGACTCCGCCATCGTGACCCTGCGCCGGCGTGAAAAGCCGCTCGTGACCGTGTCCGACCAGGCCGCGTTCGACCGCCTGGTGCGCGGCAGCTTCGTCGCGCGGCGCAAGACGCTGTGGAACAACCTGACCAACCTGTTCGGCAAGGACGAGGCGACCAAGGCCAAGCTGACCGCGGCACTTGCCGCCGTTTCGGTGCTGCCGAGCGCCCGTGCGGAGCAGCTGAGCATCGCCCAGTTCGCCGCCTTAACCGACGCGCTGGCGGAAGCTGGGTTTTAGTTCGGATTTTGATGAGAAATCGGTTAAAAGTGCATAACGGCGCGCTTTTAAGAGTTGCGATGAAGAAGTTGTAATGGTATAATTGCAAATTTCTTGCCCGTGTGCTATAATCTTTTGTAAGAGGTGAAGTGCATGCCCATTACATTAGCGAGCATCAAGCAGCAACTCGATTCCAAAATCGGGGAGAATTTGACCGTCGTTGCCCAGGCAGGCCGCAAGAAAGTGACCCGCCGCAAGGGAACCCTCAAAGAAACTTACCCAGCTATTTTCGTGGTCGACCTTGATCAAGACGAGAATGCTTTCGAGCGGGTATCCTACAGTTATGCAGACCTCCTCACCAAATCGATTCAGATCAAGTTTGATGACGAAGAAAAGGCTTCTTAGAAAGACGAACTGGGTGTCGTCTTTTTTTGTGCCCAGGGCGAAGAAGCGCGCACTTAGCGGGACGGGTTGCCTAGCTAGGGTGCTTGGGCCGCTCTTTGGCCCGAACAGTCTAGCGTAGCAAGCCGCTCCCGCGCTGCGCTTCGTAGCCCGACGATAATCCAGGGCGAAGCAAGGCGCACTTAGGCCGCCTGCCAACCCGGCGGCCATTGCCCAAGCCCGCACCAGCACGCGCAGTCGCGACGACTGCGCGTCTTTTTTTACCCAGCCCCTTGCACAATCGAGTGTACTAGGTATAATAGTACACGTAGTACAAAACAAGTCAGGGAGGGACCGCTCATGGACGATGCGCGCTTCACCCACCTCGCGTATTATCAGCGCCTGGTGTTGCAGATCAAGCAGCAGGTCACCGCGGGTATTCTGGCGCCCGGCGAGAAGCTGCCGTCGGTGCGGGACATGGCCAAGCGCAGCCAGCTCAACCCGAATACGGTGGCCAAGGCCTACAAGCAGCTGGAGGCCGACCGCGTGATCGAGGTGCGGCCGGGGCTCGGCTCGTTCATCGCGACGAGCCAGCCGGCGCCGCAGCAGGCGGAGCTGGCTGCGCTGCGCCAGCGCTTTGCGGCCTTGACCGTCGCCATCAAGGCGGCGGGGGTCGACCCCGCCACGGTGCGGCAATGGCTGGATGAGGAAATGGGGGACGGACAATGAAACTAACGGTATCGGGTTTGGACAAACGCATCGCGGGGCGCGCGGTGCTGCAGGACGTTGCGCTTGACTGGCAGCCGGGCGAGATTATCGGTCTGGTGGGCGAGAACGGCGCGGGCAAAACCACGCTGATGCGCACCCTGGTCAACCAGTACCTGCCGGACGGCGGCCACGTCGCCGTTGACGGCCACGACTTGGCCACGGCACCGGACTGGCGGGTCAACCTCTGCTACGTCGATCCCAGCCAGGTGTTTTTCACCGGCAACACGCTGCGCGCGATTGTCGATGACTACGCGGTGGCTTACCCGGGCTTTGACCGGCAGCGCTTCTTCGCCGCGGCGGCGGATTACGACCTGGCGCCGAACCGCCGCTTCCGCGAGCTGTCCAAGGGCTACCAGGCGGTGGTCGTGGTGCTGTTGAGCCTGTGCAGCAACGCGCCGTTCGTCATGCTGGACGAGCCGTTCGACGGGCTGGACCTCTTCATCCGCGAGGCCATCGTTTCCCTGACGGTCGACGCCGTGGCGGATGGTAAGCGCGGCCTGTTGATCGCGTCGCACAACCTGCTGGAGCTCGACGGCATCGCCGACCGCATCCTTTTTCTCAAGCGCCACACCATCAGCCACGACTATCGGCTGGAGGACCTGCGGGAAAAGGCGGTCAAGCTGCAGCTGGTGTTCAAAACGGCCAAGCTGCCGGACCTGGTCCGCGAGGCCGGCCGCATCCTGAACGTTCAGGGCCGCGTGGTGACGGTGCTGTTCAAGGACTACACCGACGAGCTGGATGCAAAGCTGCGGGCGCTGGAGCCGGTGCTGATCGAGCAACTGCCGCTTGACCTGACCGACCTGTTCCGAAGCGAGTACGACCACACCGAAGGAGGCGTGCATCATGCGTGACATCTTGAAGCTTTACTGGCGCCGCTACCGGGTGGCGATTCTGGCGCTTTTGGCCGTTGTGGCGCTGAACGCCGGGTACGTCGCCACGCAGCAGGTGGCCGAGTTCCACGGGGCACAGGCCGGCGCGATTTCGCGCAAGGCCTACGACAAGGAAGCCGCCAAGGCCAAGGCCAAGGCCAAGCACGACAAGTACGTCTCGTACGACCGGTTCATGACCGACACCCTGAGCGTGTACCAAGACGAGCTGGCGCCGAGCGCGCACACGCCGATGCTGCCGTCGGTTGGCGACGGTAGTCTCGGGGTCAACGTGATATACGCCATGACCGCCTTTGTGTTCGGGCTGATCATCGCCGGCTGGGATCACTTCGGCCGTTTTGACCGCTTCGTGCTCGGCACCCGCTTCGCGCGTCGGCGCGTGTACTGGACCCGGCTTGGGCTCGGTGGCGCCGCGGTGGTCGCAAGCATTTTGCTGAGCCAGGTGGTCTTGGTCGGCGGCCTGTACCTCGGCATTCCGGCCAAGTACATCAACGTCAGCGGCCTGCAAACCTTCGGCATTATTCTGTACACCTCGGCGCTGGCGCTGGCCGCCTTCGTCATCGCCTTCACCCTGGCGATGTTCGCCGGGCGGCTCTGGCAGGTCGGCCTGGTGAGCGTCGCGCTGCTGTGGACCTTCGACGGCGTGATCTGCAACTACCAGGGGCTGTACGCCCAGGTGATGCACCACGTCAGCTACAACAGCTTTGCCGGGGCGCTCGCCACGCCGGGGCCGACGTACTGGCCGACGCTGGTCGTGATGCTGGGGCTTGCGGCGCTGATCGCCTGCGCCGGGGCCTGGGGCTTCGCCCGCCTGTCGCTTGAGTACGACGCGGCGGTGCTGGTGCGGCCGCTTCAGGCGGTGTTCATCGCCCTGGTGCTGCTGTACGCGTTCGGGATAGACATCTCCTGGTCGCACTACGGGTACTTCGAGTTCGCCAACAGCCTGCACCTGTCGCTGATTACGGCGGTCCTGTGTCTGCTGTGGTGGTTCTGGCCGCGGCTCGTGGCGCACTTCCGCCGGCTGCGGTTGGCCCGCGGCTAGCGCGAAAAACTAAAAGCCAAATTTACAAATCTTGAATCCTTTTATTAAGATATTCAAGTTACAATGTAAACATATTAAGGCAATGGTAATCGGCCTTATGCTTACACATTAACTTACACTCCCAAAAAAGTTCCCCCAAACTTTTCCGCCAGAGATGGCGGTTTTTTTTTTGCCCAGGGCGAAGCAAGGCGTACTTAGCCGGACGGGCAGCGTAGGTTGGGCATTGGGCCGGGCTTGGGCCCAGTGACCGACCTACGCTGCACGCTCCGGCGTTGCCTTGCGTAGCCCGACGATAGGACCAGGGCGGAGAAGCGCGCACTTAGGCGACCGGCCAGCGTAAGCACGGCGCTTGGGCTGCACTTTGGCCCGAGTGCTGTGCTTAACTGGACGAGTTGCCGTTGCGCTTCGTAGCCCGACGATTAAAGCCAGGGGCGAAGCGCGGCGCACTTAGCCGGACGCCCCTCCAAGCCTGTCCGCTTGCGTCGCCACCCCGGGGCCAGTAGACTGAGGGGGAGGGGGCGTGCCGTGCCCCGCGAAAGGAGTTCATCCACTATGTCTAAGCTGCTGAAGGGCCTTTACATCCTGAACGTCGTCGGGGCGCTTGGGTACCTCGCCGTCTGCGTGCCGGCGTACCTGGCCGGCCACCCGATCTACCCCGGCCAGGCGATGCTGTTCGGCCAGGTGGTCGCCGGCATCGTGCTTGCGCTTTTGCCGCTGGGGCTTGAGCGCCTGTTTCACTTCGGCTTCCCCAGCCTGCTCAAGGTGATCTACGAGTGCTTCATCCTCGCGTCCGTGCTGCTGGGCACCGGCATGCAGTTTTACAGCATCCCGTACTGGGACAAGTTCCTGCACCTGTTCTCCGCGGCGCTGCTCGGTGGCCTGGGCCTGGCCATCTTCATGGCGCTGACCCCTAAGGACCAGCGGACAAAAATAGACCCGCGCCTGCTGGCCATTTTTGCGGTCAGCTTCGGGGTCCTGCTCGGGGTCTTCTGGGAGTTCTACGAGTTCACCGGCGACGGGCTGTTCGGCCTGAACATGCAGCGCTACGCAAGCGGCCACACGCTGCTCGCCGGCCGTGCGGCGCTGATGGACACGATGGGCGACCTGTTCGCCGACGTGTTCGGCGCGGCGCTGCTCGGGCTCGCCACGTACTTCGGTGTGCGGCGCGACCCGAAGTGGCTTGAGACGTTCATGTTCACCAAGCGCTGAGGCGGATGCGCTGCGCCGGCGTCAGCGGCAGGAAGTCCAGCGCA
Source organism: Lacticaseibacillus kribbianus (assembly GCF_020180945.1). Classification (GTDB taxonomy): domain Bacteria; phylum Bacillota; class Bacilli; order Lactobacillales; family Lactobacillaceae; genus Lacticaseibacillus; species Lacticaseibacillus kribbianus. Next base: position 214,453 of record NZ_JAIPUL010000002.1, read on the forward strand.
AAGGCCGCCTCGGTCCGCGCGGCGGGGCCGCCGAGCACCGGCAGCCAGTCGAGGTAGGGCAGGTCGTGCTCGCGGGCAAAATCGCACAGCGCAGGCAGGGTCTCATCGGTCGCCGTCATCAGCGCGTGGGCGAAGGCCTGATTCGAGATCGGGGTGACCGGCGCGTTTTTTTCCCCCGTCAGGCCGGCGACGAAGGCCTCAAAGCTCGGCGCGACGGTCAGCCACTGGTCGACGTCGGTATCGACGAAGCGGATGCCGCCGGCGGCGAAGTCGAAGCAAAACGACTGCGTGCCGTCCTGTGCAAACGGGACGAGGTCGGCGGTCAGCGGTGCCAGCGGCCGCGACCCCGGCGCCAGGAAGGCGTGGACGGACACGCCGGTCAGGCTTTCCGACGTCGGCTCGGCGGTGGGCACGAAGTAGCGCGCTGGCCACTGACCCTGCGCAATCAAGTCGAAGTAGGCCTGCGGAATGCGCGGGTCGGCCGGCAGGTTCGGCAGCGGTAGTGCTGGAATTGTGGTGGGCCAAGTGAGCATGGGATTCCTCCAGTGAATGAGCTTCAGCGCCATGATAGCGAAGTGGCGGCGGGGATGCAAGCTGGGCAATGGCTGTGTTGGCAAGGCTGGGATCATGCGCGAGCGTGCCACTGCTTCGGGGCCTCTGCCCTACGTTGTGGTTGAGGCGAGTGGCGCCATGCGCATAGCTCGGGCCAGAGTGCACATGATTGCGGGTAATTCCGGGGCTACCCGTCCCGCTAGACCCGCGCGGCGCCGCCCTCTAAACGGGCTCCCCAAGGCAACGCCGGTTCGTCCAGCTAGGGTCGGCGCTTGAAGCCAAGTGCGCTTCAAGCACCAACCCTACGCTGGCCGACCGGCTAAGCCCGCCTTGGGTCGCCCTCTAATTCTCAGCACGCCCCTTCTTTTTGCGATATAATCACGATAGAACGGATAAGGAGTCTAAGCGTTGCGCAATACAGTGATCTACGTGCACTACGAACCTTTGGCGCACCTTTTTTTAACCGCGGGAATCTCCGCCAGCGATATTCTGGAGGCGACGCCGACGCCTTTTCGCCATCTGCTGCTGCTGCCGCCGGTCGACCCCGACGAGTTCATCGACCCGCACACCGGGTTCAACGAGGTCAGCGGGGCCGAGGCCGTGACGGCATTTTTGCGCAGTAAAAAGGCGCGGGATCGCTGCTGGTTGGATTACAAGCACGGCAGCTACCTGCGCGAGCTGTTGCCGACCGAGATTGCGGAGCTCCTGTACCTGGGCCACGCGAAGACGCACATCCAGCCGCCGTACTACTACAAGCTGCAAAATCAGCTGGTGTACCTGCCGCTGAACAACGAGATGGTCACCATGTACTTCCGCCGGCGCGACCAGTTCTCGGCGACGCTGTCGGCCGCCCTGGTGCGGCACCTGCGCCTGGCCGCCAATGACCAGCCGTTCTGGCTGCGGCTGGGGGCCCAGCACTTCGCGGCGGCGCCCAAGGCGGTCATCGACCTGCTTTACGGCGCCTTCGAGGAGGGCGTTTTGATGGACTTTTCGCGGGGCATTTTCTCGCGCGACCAGGTCATCATTCCGCTGGCGCGCCCCAAAACGCGCTTCCTGCCGGATCAGGCGATGACGCCCGACCAGGTGGTGCGGCTGGGCGACCTGATCCTGGCCCGCTCCACGGACCAGTGGCACGTCGAGTGGCGAAGGTGACAGAGCGCGGAGAAGCGCGTACTTAGCGGGACGGATAGCCTAGCTCGGACACTTGGGCCGGGCTTTGGCCCGAGTGACCGGGCGTAGCTAGCCGCGCCCGCGGTGCGCTTCGGAGCGCGTTTAGACAGAGCGCGACGCCACGCGTACTTAGCGGGACGGCTAGCGTAGCGCTGGTGCTCTGGCCGCACTTCGGCCAGGGCGCCGGTGCAAGCTGGACGCTCCCGCGTTGCGTGGCGGAGCGCATTTAGACAGAGCGCGGAGAAGCGCGGGGTTAGCGGGACGGGTAGCGTAGCTCGGACACTTGGGCCGGGCTTTGGCCCGAGTGACCGAGCGTAGCTAGCCGCGCCCGCGGTGCGCTTCGGAGCGCGTTTAGACAGAGCGCGGAGAAGCGCGTACTTAGCGGGACGGATAGCGTAGCGCATGCGTTGAGATGTTTTGAACAACCGGGGCAAGCGGGGCACGCCGGGCGACCGGCGATGGATAGATAAACGAGGGGTGTTAGAGCAATGAAGATGAAGCTAGACGAGATCGCGCGGGTGGTGGGGGCCACCTGTCCACTGCCTGCAGTGAGCTGCCCGACCATCACGGGGGTGGCGTTCGACACGCGCGACCTGGTGCCGGGGGATATGTTCGTCCCGCTGGTGGACGTCCGCGACGGGCATGATTTCATCGCCGACGCGGTGAAAAAAGGCGCGGCCGCGACCTTCGTGGCGGCGGACCACGCGCCGCTTGCGACCGGGGTGCCGCAGCTGGTGGTTCAAGACCCGCTGACCGCGCTTCAGGACCTGGCGCGCTACTACCTGATGATGAAGGTCAACCCGAAGGTGGTCGCGATCACCGGCAGCAACGGCAAGACCACGACCAAGGACATGACCGCCGCCGTTTTGGCCACCCAGTACCACGTCTGGAAGACCAAGGACAACTTCAACAACGAGATCGGCGTGCCGATGACCATCCTTGCGATGGACACGAACACCGAGGTCCTCGTGGTCGAGATGGGCATGGACCGGCCCGGCCAGCTGCATGACAAAAGCGTGCTGGTCGAGCCCGACGTGTCCGTGATCACGATGATCGGCGAGGCGCACATCGAGTTCTTCAAGACCCGCGACAAGATCGCCGACGCGAAGATGGAGGTGGTCGACGGCCTCAAGGAGGACGGCCTTTTCATCTACAACGGCGACGAGCCGCTGCTGCGCGAGCGCGCAACCAGCGTGCCGCAGGAGCAAAAGACGTTCGGCCTCGACCCCGACAACCAGCTGTTCGCCCGCGACATCGAAACCTTCGAGACGCACACCGATTTTTCCCTGTCGCGCTGGCCTGACCTGCGCTTCACGATTCCGGTGATGGGCGAGTACAACGTGACCAACGCGCTGGCCGCGATCCTGGTCGGCCGCCGCTTCCACGTCAAGCCCGAGGCGATCCAGCAGGCGCTCGCCAGCTTCAAGATCACCAAGAACCGCACGCAATGGGTGACCGGCGACGACGGCGAGCAGATTCTGAGCGACGTCTACAACGCCAACCCGACGGCGATGAAGGCCGTGCTGCGCGACTTCGGCGAGTTCCCAGTCACCGGCCGGCGCATCGCCGTGCTCGGCGACATGCTGGAGCTCGGCGCCGCCAGCCCCGAGCTGCACGCCAGCGTCGCCGAGGCGCTGGACCCGGCCAAGATTCAGGACGTGTACCTCTACGGCGACGAGATTCGCCCGCTGGCCGACGCGCTGGCGGCCAAGTACCCGGCGGGCCAGCTGCACTACTACCCCAAGGACCAGCAGCCCCGCCTGATCACCGGCTTGATGGACGACGTCGGCCACGACGACATGGTGCTCCTCAAGGCCAGCCACGGCCTGCACCTGGAGAAGGTGCTCGACGCGCTGATCGAAGGGGACCGCGGGTAACAACTAGACAACTAGCAGGCATTGCACGCGGTGCGATGCCTGTTTTGGTGTGGGCGGGACCAGGCCGAATAAGGTGGACTTGGCGGCTCGACCCGCTAAAACCGCCGGCTTCTGCCCTGGTAAACGAGTTCCAAAGCGCAACGCGGGTGCGGCCTGCTACGGCCAGCCACTCGGGCCAAAGAGCGGCCCAAGCGGCTGACCTAGGCAGTCCGACCCGCTAAGCCCGCGCTTTTCCACCCTCTGTCGTCGGGCGCCAGCCGGCAACGCGGGTGCGCACAGCTACGGCCGGACACCGGGCAAAGAGCGCCCGATGCCCAACCGTACGCTGTGCGACCCGCTAAAACCGCCGGCTTCTGCCCTGGTAAACGGGTTCCAAAGCGCAACGCGGGTGCGGCCTGCTACGGCCAGCCACTCGGGCCAAAGAGCGGCCCAAGCGGCTGACCTAGGCAGTCCGACCCGCTAAGCCCGCGCTTTTCCACCCTCTAAACGAGTTCCGCAAGGCAACGCGGGTGCGAGCTGCTACGCACTAGCGCTCGAAGCAAGGACCGCTTCAAGCGCTAGCGCTAGGCATCTCGACCCGCTAAGTTCGCCTTGCTCCACCCTCTGTTTGTGTTCCCCTGCAAACAATGGTAAGATAATCAGGACACTTTTTCTGAAAATTGCCGTCATTGACCCGGGGAGGCCTTGGTTGAACGCGGCTTTTCGCACAATCAAGGAGGAACCTATTTGAAGTTTAATGAACTCGGTTTAGCACCGGAACTGCTGTCGACGATCGAACGCGCGGGCTTCGAGGAAGCCACGCCGATCCAGGCAGAGACCATCCCGTTGATGCTGCAAGGCAAGGACGTTATCGGCCAAGCGCAGACCGGTACCGGTAAAACCGCCGCGTTCGGGCTGCCGATCCTGCAAGCGATCGACACCACGGACCGCAGTGTTCAGGCGCTGGTCATTTCGCCGACGCGTGAGCTCGCCGTCCAGACGCAAGAAGAGCTGTACAAGCTCGGTGTCGATAAGCACGTCAAGGTTCAGGCCGTTTACGGCGGCGCGGACATCCGCCGCCAGATTCGCGGCCTGGCCGATCACCCGCAGATCGTTGTCGGCACGCCCGGCCGTCTGCTCGACCACCTGAACCGCCACACCCTGAAGCTCGGCAACCTGCGCACCCTCGTCCTGGACGAGGCCGACGAGATGCTCGACATGGGCTTCATCGAAGACATCGAAAGCATCGTCAAAACGGCACCGGAGACGCGCCAGACGCTGCTTTTCTCCGCCACCATGCCGGCGCCGATCATGCGCCTGACCGACACCTTCATGCACGAGCCGGTCACCGTCAAGATCAAGTCCAAGGAGCTGACGGCCGACACCGTCGACCAGTACTATGTCCGCGCCAAGGATTTTGAAAAGTTCGACATCATGACCCGCCTGTTCGACGTTCAGTCGCCGGAGCTGACCCTGATTTTCGGCCGCACCAAGCGCCGCGTCGACGAGCTGACCCGCGGCTTGAAGGCCCGCGGCTACCGCGCCGAGGGCATTCACGGCGACCTCACGCAGCAAAAGCGCATGAGCGTCCTGAAGCAGTTCAAGGGCGGCGAGCTTGACTTCCTGGTCGCCACCGACGTTGCGGCCCGCGGCCTCGACATCACCGGCGTCACCCACGTCTACAACTACGACGTGCCGCAGGATCCGGATTCCTACGTTCACCGCATCGGCCGGACCGGCCGTGCCGGCAAGTCCGGGATGTCCGTGACCTTCGTGACCCCCAACGAGGTCGGCTACCTGCGCACCATCGAGGACCTGACCAAGAAGCGGATGATGCCGCTTCAGCCGCCGACAGCCAAGGAAGCCTTCCTCGGCCAAGTCTCCACCGGGATTGAGACCATCAAGGCCCAGGTGGCAGCCGACGACTACGACAAGTACGAGCCGATGGCCGAGGGCCTGCTCGAGGAGTACACGCCGCTTCAGCTGGCGGCGGCCTACCTCAAGGCGGTCAGCCCGGACGACGCCTCGAGCGTGCCGGTCAAAATCACGCCGGAGCGCCCGCTGCCTCACCGCGGCGGCTACTCCCGCAGCAACGGCAACTACAAGGGTCGCGGCAACGGTAACTCCCGCGGCGGTAACGGCTACAAGGGCCGCAGCAACGGCGATCACCGCGAGGGTGACCACCGCGGCGGCCACAGCAACCGCGACAGCCAGCGCCCGTACGACAAGAGTCGGCGCTACTCCGAGAAGCGCTCCGAGCGCCAAAGCGCCAAGGGCGGCTTCAAGAAGCACTAAGATCATTGCAAACCTCGTTCGCCATTCGGCGGACGAGGTTTTTTTGTGCAATGGCGCGTGGCGCCGTGCGCCGGTGAAAATTAAGGGTGACGCAAAGGCCTCGGCCGTCAATTGACGACCGAGGCCTTTTGGGGATTTACTGAATCTTGCCCCCGCGCGCCGCGATGATGTGGCGGCCGAACGGGCTGTCGTAGACGTTGGCCAGCGCTTCCTTGAAGGCGGGCACCGGCTCGGCGAGGCCGAACAGCGGGCTGCCCGGCTCCAGCAGCAGGCCGAAGCGCAGCGGGCCGAGGTCCAGCGGGGCGAAGCCGAGCGCCGTGATCAGTTCGGTGACGGCGGGGCGAATCGCGTCGTGGTCGGTGGCGAAGGCCATCGCGCTGCGGGCGCTGGGGTGGCGCGTGACCTCGATCTCCAGGTCGTGGTAGCCCATGTGGTTGAAGGCCTTGGCGACCAGGCTCTGGCTTAACAGCCGCTGGGTGACTTCGGACGACCCCTCGGTGAGGCTGGAGAAGGTGTTGGTGCTGCCGTCGACGTCGGCCCAGTAGTTGGCGGCGTCCAGGACGATTTTGCCGGCAAAATCAGTCGGGTCGAGCGCCGGGATCTGGCTGAGGGGAATGGCGAGGATGACGATGTCGGCGCGGTCGGTTAGCTCCGCGGCGGTCACGGTCTCGGCGCCCGGCGCCAGCACGTCGACGACCCACTTGAGGTCGGCCACCGGCTTGCGGCTGCCGATCAGGGTGGGGTAACCGGCGTGCACCGAAAGCCGCGCCAGCGTGGTCCCGAGCTTGCCGGCGCCCAGGATGCCGATCACCGGCCTAGTCATTGGCGTCACCCGCCGGGGCCTGGTCGTCGGTCGCCGCTGCGCCGGTGGCCGGGGTGCCGGCGTCGGTTACGGCGTGGGCGCGCGGCGCCACGTCCTGCGGCTCCGCGCCGGCGAGAATCTCGCGGACGCGCGGGATCACCTTGGTGCCGTAGTTGTCGATGGTGGCCATGCGGTCGGACACCAGCTGGCCGCCGGTGCCGTAGACCAGGTCGAAGCGCTGCATGTCCAGCGCCTGCATGTTGCGCGCGATTTTGGCCGCGACGTCCGCCGGCGTGCCGACGTAGTACGCGCCCTGGTCGATCTCGAACTCGAAGCGCTCGCGGGTCATCGGAGCCCAGCCGCGGTCGATGCCGATGCGGTCCATCTCGGCCTTGATGTACTTCCAGCCGACCTCCGTGGCGCGCGCGGCGTCCTCCAGCACGATGCCGTGGGCGTGCATGCCCAGCGGCAGGCGCGGCCGCTTGAACTCGGTGGTCGCCTTGTTGTACAGGTCGACGTACGGCCGGAAGCGCTTCGGGTCGCCGCCGATGATGGCGATGACGACCGGGTAGTTGTAGGTGACGGCGCGCAGGATGGAGTCCGGCGACCCGCCGACGGCCAACGTCGTCGGGATGCTTTCGCCCTTGGGCAGCATCGGGTAGACCTGGACGTTGTCGAGCGCGGTGGTGAAGTCGCCCTTGTTGGTGACCTTCGCGCCGTGGCGCAGCTTGTCCCACAGCTTGTTTTTCTCCACAAAAAGCGCATCGTAGTCGGCCAGGTCGTAGCCGAACAGCGGGAAGGACTCGGTGAACGAGCCGCGGCCCAGCATGATCTCCTCGCGCCCGTTGGCCAGGGCGTGGAGAGTGGCGAAGCGCTCGTACACGCGCACCGGGTCGTCGGAGCTCAGCACGGTGACGGCGGTGCCGAGGCGGATGCGGCTGGTGGCCTGCGCGATGGCACCCAGCACGATCTCCGGACTTGAGATGGCGAACTCGCTTCGGTGGTGCTCGCCCAGCGCGAACATGTCAATCTTCAGCATGTCGGCGACCTTGGCCTCCTTGACCACCTGCCGCAGCGTCTCCGCGCCGTTCAGCGGCGTGCCGTCGTCCTGGAAGGCCAAATCCCCGAACGTGTTCAACCCGAATGCGTACTCTGTCATGATTAACTCCTCCTTTTTACTTACCAAAAGTAAGTATACGAAGCCCACCAGGAAAATGCAACCCCAAAAGTCGCCTTTCTTGCGTTGCGGCGGGTCGCTGTGGCATCTTGGGGGGTGACGGGAGGGATGACGATGAGCAAAAAGTTGGCAGGAGTGGGGTTGGGCCGCGAGCTGACCCGCGGCCGGGCGCTGTGCCTGGGCTTTGCGGACGGCACGCGGCAGCGGGCGGTGGCGGCGCTGGGCGGCGGCGCCTGGGTCGGGCAGCAGGCCCCCGGCGGCTACGGGCGGGTGCGGCTGCGCCTGGCCGCGACGCCGGCGCTGCGAACGCGGCTGGCGCGTGGCGACCTGGTCGGCTTCGGCTGCGGCGGGAGCTGGTACCCGCTGGCCTGGTCGCCGCTCGATCCGGCGGTCAACGCGGCGCAGACCCTGCAGATGGCGGCCGGCACGCTGACGGTCGCGTTCAGCCTGCCCGCGGCCTACCCGGTGGCCACGGTGGCCGCGGCCGCCCCCAAGTGGCGGGCCAGGCAGGTGGCGGCGCTGGCCGCCGCGTTTCCCGACTGGCCGCAGGGGCTGATTGCGGCGCTGGTGTTGGACACCGCGGCGCAGGTGGTGGCGGCAGGCGGGGCGGAAAACGCAGACGAGCCGCTGATCGCCGCCGACCGGCCCGACCGCGAGCCCGCGGTGCGCACCGCCTCAGGAGCCGCCGTTGCGGCGCGCGGCACCCTGCTGGTGCGGCCGGCGCGGCCGTGGTGGGAGGTGGCGACGCCCAACCAGTTGGCGCTGGCCTGGCTGCCGTACGCGGCCCTGGCCCGGCTGACCGTGACGGTGGCCGCCGCGGATTTTTGGGCCGGCATCGCCTGGCTGTGGTGGCGGGCGACGCTTTTCGGCGTGGCACCGGAGCAGCGGCGGCGGCCGCGCTGATTGGCGCCGAGCGAGGGGTCGTACGAGGGGCCGCGAGAGAGGCCGAGCACCGCCCGGGCCGCTCGGGCGCCGACCCGCATCCGGGCACCGAATCGAACCGCCGCGCGTTCACCCGCGGCGGTTTTGGCGCGCCTGCGTTGTAAAGTGGCGCAACAACCGGTAGAGTTAGTGGCAGTAACTCCGGGAGGTGCGACATGACGATTACGAAGACGCGGGCCAATGCGATGCTGGGGGTGGCCGCCATCATCTGGGGGTCCGGCTACCTGTTCACGAAGCTTGCGACCAACGCGGGGATGCCGGCGGGGCTGATCAACGGCATCCGCGAGCTGATTTTTGCGGCGCTGGCCGGGCTGTTTTTCCACAGGGCGGTGGCGCGCATGACGCGCCAGGACTTCCTGGTCGGGCTGATCGCCGGGGCGATCAACTTCCTGGGCTTTCAGCTGCAGACCATCGGCCTGGCGTACACGACGCCGGCCAACAACGCCTTTTTGACCGCCATCTACGTGATCTTCGTGCCGTTCATCTGCTGGCTGCTGTTCCGCGAGCGGCCCGATCGCAAAAGCTACGTCGCCATCGCCATCTGCGTGCTCGGCATGGCGATTCTGACCGACGTCTTCGGCCACGGGCTGAGCCTGCACCTGGGCGACCTGCTGACGCTGGCGTCCGCGGTGTTCTACGCGCTGCAGATTGTCTACTTCGGCACGGCCCCGGCGGAGTCGAGCCCCTGGGCGCTCGCGTTCATGCTCGGCGTCACCCAGGCGGTTTTCGGTCTGGTGTGGTCGGGGTTGTTCGAGCGCGGCGCCTACTTGGCCATCGACTGGCGGGCCGGGCTGTGGCCGGTGGTGGTGCTGGGCATCCTGTCGTCGTTCGGCGCCCAGACGCTCCAGGTGGTCGGCCAGCGCTTCACCGACCCGACACCGGCGGGGCTGATCCTGATGACCGAGTCGCTGTTCGGCAGCCTGTTCTCCGTGGCGCTGGGCTTTGAGCCCTTCACCCTCAACCTGCTGGTCGGCGGCGCCCTAATCCTGCTGGCGCTCCTGGTGATGCAGCTGGGCTTCAGGCGGCCGCTGCGCCTTTATAATAGAAGCAAGTGAAGCGCTAACAAAATCGCAAAGCTCACGCCGAGCCAGCTGAGCAGCGGCAGCGTGGCCGGGTGGGCGAGCCGGTGGTGCAGCCCGGTCGCGGTGCAGGCGAGTAGCACCCACCACAGGCCCCACTCGGGCGGGTGCAGCGCGGCGATCGCCGCAATCGCCAGCACGTCGGCGGATCCAAGCCCGCGCGTGGCCAGCGCAAGGGCGGCCAGGCCCGCCAGCCACGCCGCACCGAGCCTCCAGCAAGGCGGCCGACCGGTCAAGGCGGCGAGCACCCAGAGGCCGACCAGCCACAGGTCGAAGGGCCAAGCGGGGACGCTGCGGCGGCGCCAGTCGCTGACCCCGAAGGCTGCGAGGCCGAGCAGGATCCAGGCGGTTGTCGGGGTCATCACATCACCTCCAGTCTTCTGGCGCGCCATCTGTAAGAGATTACGCCAGATGGTGCCGCCTTGTCCTCCCGGGCGCAGCGGGGAGGCCGGCAACGTTCGCCGCGAATTTCTCCGCGCTTTTTGCAACCGGTCCTTGACACCCTGCGCCGAAAGATAGTACACTATCAAAGGTGCTTTTTTCCAGTGTGTTCGGGTTTGCCCCGGGTGCGGTCTGGTGAATTGCCACTCCGCGCCCGGGTCGGCCATTTTTTTATGAAGAAAAATGAACCGCCTGGATGTGTGGACTTGAAAAGATACCTATAATCAGGAAGGAGGAACTTTGAATGCCTACCATTAACCAATTGGTGCGTCAAGGTCGTAAATCTCAGGTAACGAAGTCGGACTCTCCAGCCCTGAACTTCGGTTACAACAGCAAAAAGAAGTCTCTTACCAATAACCCTGCTCCTCAAAAGCGTGGGGTCGCTACTCGTGTGGGGACGATGACGCCGAAGAAGCCTAACTCCGCTCTGCGGAAGTACGCGCGTGTTCGTCTGTCCAACTTGATCGAAGTCACCGCCTACATCCCAGGTGTTGGCCACAACCTGCAGGAACACAGTGTTGTCTTGATCCGTGGCGGCCGTGTTAAGGACTTGCCAGGGGTTCGTTACCACATCATCCGTGGTGCGCTCGATACCGCTGGTGTTGACGGCCGGATGCAGAGCCGTTCCAAGTACGGTGCTAAGCGCCCTAAGGCTGCTAAGAAGTAAACGATCAGCCGCTTTGGCGGTTAAACTACCCATAAGGAGGCTATCAGCATGCCACGTAAAGGCAATGTTTCAAAACGCGACGTTTTACCCGATCCAGTGTACAATTCCAAGCTGGTCACTCGTCTGATCAACCACTTGATGATCGACGGCAAGCGCGGTAAGGCGCAAACCATTCTGTACGACGCATTCGATATCATCAAGAAGGAAACCGGCAACGAACCTTTGGATGTCTTCGAACAGGCCATGAAGAACGTTATGCCTGTCCTTGAAGTCAAGGCTCGTCGTATCGGGGGTTCCAACTACCAGGTCCCGATCGAAGTTCGGCCGGACCGGCGCACGACCCTGGGTCTGCGCTGGATCGTACAATACTCACGTGCCCGCGGCGAGCACACCATGGACGACCGTCTTGCACGGGAAATCATGGACGCCGCGAACAACACCGGTGCCGCAGTCAAGAAGCGTGAAGACACGCACAAGATGGCTGACGCTAACCGCGCGTTCGCACACTATCGTTGGTAAGACTGACTTGGCTATTATATCCGAATGCTGGCATATAATAGCCAATTCTTTTAACCGAAAATACAACAAAATTGAGAGGAGCAACACATTCACATGGCCAACAAGCGTGAATTTCCGTTAGACCGGACCCGTAACATCGGGATCATGGCCCACATCGATGCTGGTAAGACCACGACGACTGAACGGATTCTGTACTACACCGGTAAGATCCACAAGATCGGCGAAACCCACGAAGGGGCTTCCCAGATGGACTGGATGGCTCAGGAACAAGAGCGTGGGATCACGATCACGTCCGCTGCCACCACCGCGTTCTGGAAGAACAACCGAATCAACATCATCGACACCCCAGGGCACGTGGACTTCACCATCGAAGTTGAGCGTTCCCTGCGTGTCCTTGACGGTGCGGTAACGGTTCTGGACGCCCAGGCCGGCGTTGAGCCGCAGACCGAAAACGTGTGGCGTCAGGCCACCACGTACTCCGTTCCTCGCCTGGTTTTCGTCAACAAGATGGACAAGATCGGCGCGGACTTCCAGTTCTCCGTGAACAGCCTGCACGACCGTCTGGGCGCTAACGCTCACGCCGTTCAGCTGCCAATCGGTGCCGAGGACAACTTCGAAGGCGTCATCGACCTGCTCGAGATGAAGGCCGACCTGTACGACGAAGACGAACTGGGTTCCGAATGGGACGTTGTCGACATCCCGGACGACTACAAGGACGCCGCTGAAAAGGCGCACAACGAGCTGATCGAAGCCGTTGCCGACGTCGATGACGGCATCATGGACAAGTACCTCGAAGGGGAAGAAATCTCCATCGACGAATTGAAGGCTGCCATCCGTAAGGCCACCCTGGCCCTTGAATTCTACCCGGTTTTCGCCGGCTCTGCCTTCAAGAACAAGGGTGTTCAGATGATGCTCGACGGCGTGGTGGACTACCTGCCATCCCCGCTGGACGTCAAGCCTTACAACGCGACGGATCCGGAAACCGGTGAGTCCGTTGAACTGACCGCCGGCGACGACAAGCCGTTCGCCGCCTTGGCCTTCAAGATCGCCACCGACCCGTTCGTTGGCCGTCTGACCTTCATCCGTGTCTACAGCGGCACGCTGCAGGCCGGGTCTTACGTGCTGAACGCAACCAAGGACAACCGCGAACGTGTCGGTCGTCTGCTGCAGATGCACAGTAACACCCGGATGGAAATCCCAGAAGTCTTCTCCGGTGACATCGCTGCGGCGATCGGCCTGAAGAACACGACGACCGGGGACTCCCTGACCGACGTTGACCACCCGCTGATCCTCGAATCACTTGAAGTGCCGGAACCGGTTATCCAGGTTTCCATCGAGCCTAACTCCAAGGAAGACCGTGACAAGCTGGACGTTGCGCTTCAAAAGCTTTCCGAAGAGGACCCGACCTTCCGCGCCGAGACCAACCCGGAAACCGGTGAAACGCTGATCGCCGGCATGGGCGAGCTGCACCTGGACATCATGGTTGACCGCATGAAGCGCGAATTCAAGGTTGAAGCCAAGGTCGGCGAGCCTCAGGTTGCCTACCGTGAAACCTTCACCAAGACCGCGAGCGCCCAAGGTAAGTTCGTTCGTCAGTCCGGTGGTAAGGGTCAATACGGTGATGTTTGGGTTGAATTCACCCCGAACGAAGAAGGCAAGGGCTTCGAATTCGAAGACGCCATTGTCGGTGGTGTGGTTCCGCGTGAATACATCCCAGCCGTTGAAGCAGGGCTGAAGGACGCGATGGCCAACGGTGTGCTTGCCGGCTACCCGCTGATCGACGTCAAGGCCAAGCTTTACGATGGTTCCTACCACGAAGTCGATTCTAACGAAACGGCGTTCAAGGTTGCGGCCTCCATGTCCCTGAAGGCTGCCGCCGCCAAGGCCGGTGCCGTCATCCTCGAGCCGATCATGCACGTCGAAGTTGTTGCCCCAGAGGCCTACCTCGGCGACATCATGGGTCAGGTGACCGCTCGTCGCGGCCGCGTTGAAGCCATGGAAGCCCGCGGTAACGCCCAAGTTGTCAACGCGATGGTACCGCTGGCCGAGATGTTCGGTTACGCGACCACCCTGCGTTCCGCGACCCAGGGCCGTGGGACCTTCACGATGACCTTCGACCACTACGAAGCAACGCCGAAGTCCATCCAAGAAGAAATCATCAAGAAGAACGGCGGCCAGTAAGCCACCGCTCCTCACAAGCTCAGCCCCCGCGAGTTTCGGCTCGCGGGGGCTGTTTTGTGGGTCTACACTTTCTGGTGTTGGAGAATTCCAACGCCGAGAGTGTAGACCTTTTTTCAATAACAGCGCAAAATAAAAGGGCACCATCTAGCACCCGTTCTTCGCTCCAAGCGACCAAACCTAAAACAAAGCGAGGTATTAGTGATGTCCAACCTTGATTCTACGCTCTCTGTCCTGGGATTGCCATACGAGAACATTCATGTAACCGCAGTTTACGACGGCTACCGAGGCCGGGGCAAGCGGCGCCTTCAGTACCACGTCATTGCGTGTGATCTCACTTACCACCGCGATACTTGTCCTCACTGTGGTGAAGACGCGTTGCGACCTAACGGTCATAAGGCGACACACATCCGCATTCAATCACTCAGTCAACTTCCAACGCTTCTTGAGCTTTCCAAACAGCGCTGGCTCTGCTCGGCCTGCCATCGTACCTGTTCCGCAGAGACACCGCTTGTGGCCTACAATGACACGATTGCCCACTCAATCAAGCAAACAGTCCTACAGCTTGCCAGGCAGTCCCTCCCCGAAGCAGTGATTGCCAAAAATACGGGTATCTCTGCAGCGACAGTTCGACGAGAACTCAAGTCCCATCTCCACCATCGCAGTCGCCCGGAGTTGCCGACCAACCTATGTTTTGACGAGTTTCGATCAACTCAGAATATGATGTCCTTCATCTGTATTGATGGCGATACCCATCGATTGGTGAAGCTTCTTGGCGACCGTCTGAATAAGACTATCAAGGACTTCTTTCTTGCCAACTACTCCACGGCAGAACGCGCCGCCGTTCAGACCATCACAATGGACATGAACGCCTCCTACCAAGCTTTTATCCACCAAGTTTTCCCCAATGCCCAGCTCATCATCGATCGCTTCCATATCGTTCAGTTGCTCGGTCACGCGGTGGACACTGTGCGCGTCGCAACGCTTAAGCAGCTCGACGACAAAACGAGCCGAGTCTACCGTATTCTTAAACATCAGTGGCGGCTCTTCCACAAGGCCGCACCGGACGCGATACACACCAAATACATGCGTGGGCTGAACGAGCATATCACGGAACAGGGCGCCCTAGATGTGGCGTTCACCGCCAACCCTCGGTTGGCCACAGTATGCGAAACCTACCAAGCGCTTCACGATGCCTTGATGGGCCACAATCCGCGGCGGTTGTGGCAGTTACTTGAACACTACGAGTCAACCGGAACCGAAATGGACACCGCAATCCGCACGCTCAAATCGAACCAGGCTGGAATTCTGGCGGCAGCGGACAGTTGGCGTTCCAACGGTCCACTTGAAGGGATTAATCGCAAGATCAAAGCGCTCAAGCGATCGTGCTATGGATTCAGAGACCAAGCTCACTTCTTCGAGCGGATCTACCAGATTATCGCATAAATAACAAAAGAGCCCCTCCAAAGAGGAACTCCCAGAAAATATCAAATTATTCTTCAACACCAGTTGACGCAGAGCCTGTTTTGTGTGGTCGGCTTCAGACCGCGGTGGCATTGGGGCGCCGGGCTATTCGACCGGTGGCGGACAAGTGCCGCGGCAGGCGCACCCGAATTTTGCTACAATAGGGGCAACAGGCGCCGCTAGTGTGGCGCCGGAGGGATGGGACAATGGGCTGGATCTGGGTGATGCTCGGGGCGGGGACGCTGGCCGGGCTGGTGCAGGGGGTCACGGGGTTTGGCGCCGGCATCATGATGATGATTTTCCTGCCGGCGCTGCTGCCGATCGGGGAAAGCGCCGGGGTGTCGGCGCTGACCATGGCGGTCGCCAACCTGATGATGGTGTGGCGCTACCGCCACGCGCTGGACTGGCGCCGGCTGCCGGTGCCGTTTCTCGTCTACGCGGCGGTGGCGACGTGGTCGGTGCACCTCGGCACCAGGCTGCCGGTGCCGACGCTACGGCGATGCTCGGGGCGCTGCTGATCGCGATTGCGATTTACTTCACGCTGCGCCAGGACGTCGGCAGCCACCGCTTCGCGACCTGGGTGACCGTCGTGTTCATGGTGGTGTCCGGTTTTTTCAACGGGCTGTTCGGCATCGGCGGGCCGCTGATGGCGCTGTACTTCCTGACCCTGGCGGACACCAAGGAGGGCTACCTCGCGTCGATTCAGACCTTCTTCATGCTCGACACGCTCTACGTGACGTCGCTGCGCGTCGCAACCGGCGTGCTGCACCTGGGCGACCTGCGCCTCGTCTTGTTGGGGCTGGTCTACGTGTTCATCGGCCTGAGCGGGGCCTACTACCTGATCTCGTCACTGCTGCAACTCGTGTAACCGCAAGGAGGACGCTATGCACTCACCACAGCTGCTCGACCTCGAGCAGGCCTTTTCGAGCTGGATCCTGTACTTTTTCGCCTACGCCTTCGTCGGCTGGGTCTGGGAAAGCGGGTTCGTCAGCGTGCAAAAACGCCGCTGGGTGAACTCGGGCTTCCTGAACGGCCCGTGGATTCCGGTGTATGGCTTCGCGATGACCGCGGTGCTGGCCGCCATCGCGCCGTTCCAAAACAACATCGTCGCGCTGTACCTGCTGTCGGCCGTCGTAATCACCGTCATCGAGTACGTGACCAGCTGGCTGATGGAGGCCCTGTTTCACGCGCGGTGGTGGGATTACAGCAACATCCCGCTGAACCTCAACGGCCGCGTCGCCTTGCCAATCTCGGCCTTCTGGGGGCTTGGGATGGTCGTGATCGTGAAGTACGTCCACCCGCTGGTCTCGCGGGTGGTCGGGCGCGTCGACACGACGTACGGCATGTTCGCCAGCTTTCTTTTGATCGCGCTGTTCATGTTCGACCTCGGCTTCACGCTGGCCAACATGCTCGCGTTCGGCGCGGCGACCAAGCGCATCGGCGACGCCATCGAGACGCAGAAAAAGGCCCTGGCTACGGCCGCGGCGGCGGCCGGCGACCGGCTGGAGCAGGAGTACCCGTGGCTTGAGCAGTACCGAAAGGACGCGGCGGCGCGCGCCAAGCTGCCGCGCCTGAGCTACGTTCAGCGCCGCGTCCTCAAGAGCTTCCCGAACCTGCGCCTGAACGACACGGCCACCTCGGCCAAGGAAATCTCGGCTTTGGCGGAGCTGCTGAAGAAACGAATTAAGAAGTAGCCAAGCGGGCCGCGGCCTCCGGGACCCGGGGCAAGGCGGGCTGTGCGGCCGGTTTCCGCCCGAAACGGGCTCCAACCTAAAAGATGAGCCAACCGTCGCCTTCGGCTCCATTGGTTGTCTCATCTTTTGCCGGAAGCAGTGGCGCGAATGCCCCGCAAGGACCGCGGGTCATCCGGGCCACTGCTTCTTTCACGGCCCGCCTTGCCCCGGGACCCTCCGGCCGCTACACAGTGGGTGGTGGCAGCGATAATAACGCTGCCCTTGCCAAGCCAGCGCTTGCTTGTTGGTCGGCGGAATTCGTTTACACGCGGCATTAAGCGTCAGCAATCAGGGGTTGGCGCAAGCACCGGTCACGCAAGGGGGAACATCATGACAACAATAGATGACAGCATCGACGCCGCGTCGCGGTTCACCCTGGTCGGCGACCCGGCCAAGGCGCCGCAGATGGCGGCCTACATGAAAAACCAGTTTCCGTTCCTCGGGGTGCAAAGCGTGCCGCGGCGGGCGCAGAGCCGGCCGTGGCTGGCGGCGGCCAAGACACGGCCGGTGCCGACCGTTTTGACCCGGGTGCGGAGCTGTACGCCCGGCCGGCGCGCGAGTACCAGTACGTCGCCATCGACCTCGCGCTGGCCGTCGCGCCGCGGCTGAGCCTAGACGACCTGCTGGCGCTGCGGCCGCTGGTCACCGAGAAGCCGTGGTGGGACACGGTCGACGCGTGGCGCGGGGTCTACGGCGCGGCGCTGGCCCACCATCAGGACTGGCGCGGCGCGCTGTACGGGATGTTCGCTGAGCGCCCGGCGATGTGGGAGCGGCGCATCGCCATCACGCTGCAGCTGATGGAGAAGGCCAACACCGACCGCGGCCTGCTGACGGCGGCGATTCGGTACGATCGGTTGACCGACGAGTTCTTCATCCAAAAGGCGATTGGTTGGGCCCTGCGGCAGTACAGCAAGACCGACCCGCAGTGGGTGCGCGACTTCCTCGCTGAACAGCCGCTGAGCCGCCTGGCGACGCGAGAGGCTAGCAAATTTCTGTGATGAAAGTGGGGCCCAGATTCGGTCGCAAAAAACGCGAGTCAGTTGCTTGACGTAAAATTGGTCTAGTGTTAAGATGCCATCAGATGATTATCTTAGCACGGGAAGACAGCCACGGCCACGGCTGCGCACCCTTCACCGCGCGGGCCTGAGGTTGCGGTTAGCACCGCGCCGTCAAGCTGCCCTTGCCAAGCCGCAGTGTTGTGCCACACGGCTTTTAAGCGCAAACGCTTTAGTTGCAACCCCGGAAACTTGCGAGGGGACACCAGGGAGACCCGCTCCACCCCACCGGCTGCAGGCCGGCAACCGCCACTCCTAAGCGAGCCAGCAGCGCGGTTGCCGGGACCGGTGGGTGCTCCACAGGTACCACCACGGTAAGACGAAGACAGAAGCCTAGCCGAATCAGACCAGAGCCACCGCACAGTGTGAGCGCGGTGGCTTCGGCGCGCCCGGCACAACCAATCGTGGTTGCGCCGGGCTTTTTTACTGTCCCGCCTTGCGCCTGGGGGCTTTGGGGTGTTGAATGGATAGGTACGTCAAATTTCACGCAGAGAGAAGCGAGCATCTTGTCCAGACGCAACATCCTGATTGTCACCATCGCGCTTTTGCTGTCCAACGCCATGAGCGGGCTGGACGGCACCATCGTCACCACCGCGCTGCCGGCCATCATCGCCGACCTGCACGGGCTCAAGTGGATGGCGTGGATCGTCGCCATCTTCCTGCTCGGCACCGCGGTGTCCACGCTCGTGTGGAGCAAGCTGGGCGAGCGCGTCGGCAACAAAAAGGCCTACCAGCTGGCGGCCGCGTTCTTCGTGGTCGGCAGCTTCCTGCAGGGGCTGGCGCCGAACATGCTCTTTTTGATCCTCGCCCGCGCAATCGCCGGCATCGGCAACGGCGGCATGATCAGCCTGCCTTACATCATCTACGCCAAACTCTACGAGAACCCGCGCAAGCGCATGCAGGTGCTGGGGCTGGTCAGCGCGTTCTACTCGACGGCCACCATCATCGGCCCGCTGGTCGGCGGCGCCATCGTCGACCTGTTCACCTGGCACTGGGTGTTTTACATCAACGTGCCGATTGGGCTGCTGTCGGCGGTGCTGGTCCAGGTCTTCTACACTCACGAAACCGTGACGCCGAGCCGGGCCAAAACGGACTACCTGGGCGCCGGCCTGATGGTGATCGGCCTGGTCAGCCTGCTGGGCGCGCTCGAGCTGGTCGGGCTGACCAGCCCGTGGCTGATCCTGCTGCCGCTGGCCGTGGCGGCCATCAGCTTCGCCGCCCTGGTGCGCGTCGAGCGCGCGGCGGCCGACCCGATCGTGCCGGGGCGCCTGTTCAAAAACGGCCCGCTGGTGATCGACTTCGTGCTGTTCACCATCATCTGGGGCGCGTTCATGGGTTTTCTGACCTACAGTCCGATGTGGGCGCAGGTGCTGCTCGGCACCACGGCGCTGATCGGGGGCGCGACGCAGATCCCCAGCTCGATCACCGACATCATCGGCTCCGAGGCCGTGCCGGCGCTGCGCCGGCGCTTCACGCCGCACCAGGTGCTGACGCTGAACATCGTGCCGCTGACATTGGCCTTTGTGGTGCTGGTCGCGGCCGGCGTCAAGGCGCCGTACTGGCTGCTGTTGGTCGCCGGGGCGCTTGAGGGTTTTGGCAACGGCGGCTGCTTCAACGAGCTGCAGGTCAAGGTGCAGCAGGACGTTGCCCCGGCCGACATGCCGGTGGCCACCTCGTTTTCATTTTTGATCCGCATGCTCAGCCAGACCTTCACCACCGCGATCTTCGGCCTGCTGATGAACCAGGCGCTGTTTGCCGGCGTGCGGCGGTCGCACGGCACCATCACGATGGCGATGCTCAACAAGCTGTCCGACGCCGCAAGCGTCAAGAGCCTGCCGGCGCGGCTTTTGCCGCAGATGCGCACAATTCTGCACAGCGGCCTGCACCGCATCATGTGGCTGGCGCTGGCCCTGATGCTGGTCGCCCTGGTGATCAACCTCTGGGCACAGCGGCGCGAGGCGCGCGTGGCGGCCTGACTAGGCGACGAAAAAATCGGCTCCTCCCAAAAAGTGGGGGAGCCGATTTTTTTTTGTGTGGTTGCGCGCTGGTCGCGGCGGGTGGCTGCGACCGCTGGTGCCAGGTTCGGCGGCGGGGGTGCGCCGTGCCAGGCGGCCAGACGCGAACCTGGCGGCCGGGGCCGTGCGGGTCACGCCAGCGTTGGGCTCAGCGTCGCGACGTTGACCAGCACCTCCGCGAGCTTGGCAATCGCCTCGAGCGACACGCACTCGTAGGGGCCGTGGAAGTTCAGGCCGCCGTTGAACAGGTTGGGCGTCGGCAGGCCGCGCGCCGTGAGCTTGCTGCCGTCGGTGCCGCCGCGGAACGGTTCGTAGGTCGGGGTCAGCCCGGCCCGGCGGATCGCCGCCTCGGCCAGGCGCAGCGGCGTGGGGTCGTGGTCCAGCACCGGCTTGGGGTTGTGGTACTGGTCGTGCATGGTCAGGGTCAGCCGCGGCTCGTCCAGCTGCGCGTTGAGCGCCGCGACCGCCGTTGCCAGCTGTTTTTTCCTGCCGGCGAACCCGGCGGTGGCAAAGTCGCGGATCAGGTAGGTCAGCGTGGCGGAGGCGGCGCTGCCGGTGAAACCGTCGAGCATGAAAAAGCCGGAGTGGCCGCGGCTGTGCTCCGGTCGGTCATCGGCCGGCAGCGCGGCGTCCAGCCGCTCGCCCAGCGTGATTGCGTTGACCAAAAGCCCGTACGCCTCGCCCGGGTGCACGGCGCGGCCGCGGATGGTGACCACAGCCTCCGCGGCGTTGAAGGTCTCGTCCTCAATCTGGCCCAGCGCCCCGTTGTCCAGGGTGTAGGCGAAATCGGCGCCAATGCCCGCGACGTCGAAGCGGTCGGCGCCGACGCCGATCTCCTCGTCGGGACCAAAGGCCAGGCGAATCGGGCCGCGCGGCAGGTCTGGGTTGGCCAAAAGCACCCGCACGGCGGCCATCGCCCCGGCGATGCCGGCCTTGTCGTCGGCCCCGAGCAGCGTGGTGCCGTCGGTGGTGACCAGCGTCTGGCCGAAGAAGCGCGAGAGCGCCGGGAACTCGGCGGTGGTCAGGCTCAGCCCGTTGGCCCAGCGAATCGGCGCGCCCCGGTAGTCGGGGTGAAACTGCGGGTGAACGTCGGCCGCGGCGAAGTCGGCGGTGTCCAGGTGCGCGATCCAGCCGATGACGGGGCCCAGCGCGGTGCCGGGCAGCGTGGCGGTGACGAACCCGTCGGCTGGGTTCAACCGCGCGTCGGCGAGGCCCATTTCGTGCAGCTGGTCGACCAGCAGCTCGGCCAGCGCCGTCTGGCCCGGGGTGCTCGGCACCTGCGCCGTTTTGCTGGCGTCCGAGCGGGTGTTGACTGCGACGTAGCGGGTGAAGTCGCGCTGAATGGCGGACAGGTCGTAGGTCATGTCACGCCTCCCCCTGCTGGATCAGCGACAGCCGCGTCAGGCCGGCCGCGATGTCGGCGCGTGCGTAGTCGGCGGCCGCAAGCGTGGCGTCGTCCAGCGCGTTGAGTCGGGAGAAAAACCAGGTGCCCAGCGCGACGAACTGCGCCTCGGGCACGGCGTAGCGGCGGGCGAACAGGTCGCGGGTGGCGCCGTGCAGGTCGCCGGCGGCAATCGCAGCCTCAAGCTCGGCCTGGTAGGGCAGCCGCCGCGCGTCCTCCTGGGGAAAAATCACCTCGTGGCCGGGCTCGCCGCCGCTGGCCCCGAGCAGCGCGCCGAGGCCGCGGGCCAGCGCCTTGATCTGGCGCAGAATCGGATCGGTTTCTTCTTGCATGGTCAACATCTCCTGAGGGTGACGCCGCGCGGGACGCACAGCGCGGCACCGGGGATCGCCGTGCGGCCACCCATTTCCTTTTGGCTCACAGCGTAAGCCTTTTCACCGCGAATTTCAACCGTGAGACGCCAACGCGGCCGGCCGCCGCTCCCGTAATGGGAGGACAGCCGGCCGCGTTGCGGTCGTGGGCTCAGCGCGCCGCGGCCCGCGCCGGGCGCTCGGCCTGCGCCAGGGCGGCGCAAAGGCGCGCGCAGCCGCGGTCGATCTCGTCGAGGCTGGCACCGGTGAAGCTCAGGCGCGCCGCGTTGTGGAAGTGGCCGAAGGGGCTCAGGCCGCTGCCAGGAATCACGGTGACATTGGCCGCGCGCAGCGGGCCCTGGGCGAAGGCCATCGCGTCAAAGTCCGCGGGCCCCGTCAGCCAGAGGAAGAAGCCACCGTCCGGCCGGGTGACGGCAAACCCTTCCGGCAGCGCCCGGGTCAGCGCGGTGTGCATGCGTGCGAGCTTGGCGCTGTAAACGGCGCGCAGCCGCGCGATGTGGCGGTCCAGGTCGTGGTTTTGGAGGTAGGCGGCGACCGCGGCGGTGGTCAGGCCGCTGGTCTCCAGGTCGCAGCCGCCCTTGAGCGCCCGTAGCGGGGCCATCAGGCGGGGACCGGCGACCAGCCAGCCCAGGCGCAGGCTCGGCGCCAGGATTTTGGAGAAGCTCGAGACGAACACCACGCGGTCCTGGGTGTCGAAGGCCTTGATCGGCGGCAGCTGGACGCCCTGGTAGCGCAGCTCGCGGTAGGGGGCGTCCTCGACGATCACGACGTCGTAGCGGTTGGCCAGGGCCACGAGGGCGCGGCGCTTGGCCAGAGACATCACGGTGCCGGTCGGGTTCTGGAAGTCGGGCACGGTGTAGATCAGCTTGACCTTGTGGCTGGCCAGCACCTGCTGCAGCGCGGTCAGGTCCAGGCCGTCAGCCTGCACGGGCACCTCGTAGTAGGTCGGCTGGTAGGCGTCAAAGGCCGACAGCGCGCCGATGTAGGTCGGACCCTCGACCACCAGGCCGTCGCCGGGATCCAGCAGCAGCTTGGCGGTGAGGTCCAGCGCCTGCTGGGCCCCCTGGGTGAGCATCACGTCGGCCGGCGTGCAGGGGATGCTGTCTTGGCTCATGCGCTGCGCCAGCTGGGCGCGCAGGGGCCGGTCGCCGCTTGGCCCGGCGTACTGCAGCGTTGTGGCGCTGGCACTTTGGCTCCACGCGCGGGCCAGGTCGGCCTGGGGGAAAAGCGCGGGGTCGGGGTACCCGCCGGCAAAAGCGATGGTCTGCGCATCCCGGGCGGCCAAAACGCCGTCCAAGCTGTTGGTCTGGTACGCTGCAAGTCGTGATGCCAATTTCATGCCGCTCACTCCGTTTCTATTGGTTGACTTTATCGTAACGCGCTCCTAAGATGAAGTAAAACTCAACTTATTCAGCGGCAGGTGAATGTGATTCACCCCAAATGGTGGCCGGGCCACCGCCGCGAAAGGAGCAGCATGAGCAATTTCAGTTACGAGGTCTTTCGCGCCGTGGTCGAGCAGGGGACCTTCATCCAGGCGGCCAACAAGCTCAACGTCACGCCGAGCGCCGTCAGCCACAGCGTCAGCCAGCTCGAGGCCGCGCTGGGCTTCCCGCTGTTCATCAGAAACCGCACCGGCGTCGAGCTGACGCCGG
Organism: Lacticaseibacillus kribbianus; assembly: GCF_020180945.1. GTDB lineage: Bacteria > Bacillota > Bacilli > Lactobacillales > Lactobacillaceae > Lacticaseibacillus > Lacticaseibacillus kribbianus. The sequence continues at coordinate 237,823 of NZ_JAIPUL010000002.1, forward strand.
ACGGGGCGCAGATCCTGCCGACGGTGCAGTCGATCCTGAACCTGGAGGACCAGCTGACCCAGATCGCCGACAACATCAACGGGCTCAACACCGGCCGGGTGCGGCTCGGCGCCTTTTCCTCCGTGTCCACCAACTGGCTGGCGCCGATCATCCTGGACTTCAAGCGCCGCTACCCGGACGTCGACGTCTCGGTGATGCAGGGCAGCTTCAACGACATCGTCGCGCAGGTGCGCACCGGCGCCATCGACATCGGCTTTTCCCTGCTGCCGGCCGATTCGACGCTGGTGGTGACGCCCCTGATCAAGGACCCGATCTACTGCCTGACGCCGACGACGTTCACGCCGGCCAACGGGCACGACATGACCGGCGCGGACATGGACGGGCACACGTTTATCCTGCAGCGCGGCGATTACGACCGCGACACGAAGGCGGCGCTGGACCGCTACCACGTCGACACCAACTCGCTGAACTACTCCATCGACGACCAGTCGATCCTGTCGATGGTCGAGTCCGGCCTGGGCTGGGGCATTCTGCCGCGGCTGGCCCTGACCAAGCTGACCGGTTCGGTCAACGTCTACCCGCTGGCGGAGCCCTTCGCGCGGACGCTGTGCCTGGTGATGAACCCGACCACGCAAAAATCGCCGTCCGTGGCGCACATGCTGACGGTGATCAAGGACTTCCTGCGCCGCGAGTACGGGGATGCGTGCCTGTTTGACGCCAAGTAGGGCGCAAGCGCCGGTGCGGCCGCCGTGCCGAAGACGGCGTGGCCCGGCGCACCCGGGTCAGCGCCGAGACACGGGTCGGCGCACCGGGTCATCGGTGAGACGCGGGTCTGCGCACCGGGTCAGCGGCCGAGACACGGATCGACACCACCGCAGCCGGTGGCGGCGGGCTGCACACCCGGGTTTGGGCAAAACCGTTTTTTCTGCTAGAATTGATTTCAGCAGCCACTAATGAAGGGAAGTCTCGCCATGACGCGCAAACTGATTGCCTTGGACCTCGACGGCACCACGCTCGACAACGCCGGTCGCCTGGCCCCATCGACCATCAACACCCTGCAGGCCGCGACCACCGCCGGCCACCTGGTGGTGATTGCCACCGGCCGCCCCGACTCGATCTCGGAGGACCTTTACGACGAGCTCGGCCTGACCGGGCCGATGATCAACTTCAACGGCGCGCTGATTCACGTGCCGCACCAAGCGTGGCCGGCCGAGCGGGCGGTGACGATGCCGATCGCCACGGCGCTGGCTTTGCGCGAGCTCAAGGCGGATTTTCACATCCGCGTGATGGTCGCCGAGGGCAAGCGGCTGCTGCGGGCGGATCACGGCTACGTCAACGTGCCGTTTTTGCCCGACATGCCGCACCCGACGGCCCTTCTCGACGAGGCGGGGCTGACTCAGCCGCCGATCTCGGTGACGATGTTCATCGACGAAGGCGCGCTGGCACCCCTGACCGCCGCCATCGCCGCGCGCTTCCCGGAGCTGACGGGCAAAACGTGGGGCGTGTGGAGCGGCGACCACACCGCGCTTGAGGTGACGGCGGGCAACGCGTCCAAGTCCCGCGCTCTGGCCTACGTCGCCGGCGCGTACGGCATCGATCAAAAGGACATCATCGCGTTCGGCGACGACCTCAACGACTTGGACATGATCGAGTACGCGGGCCTGGGCGTGGCGATGCAAAACGCCCGCCCGCAGATCCTGGCGGCGGCCGACTCGGTGACGCCGACGGACAACGAGCACCTCGGCGTCGCCAACTTCCTGGTGAAGTATTTGCACCTGTAGCCCGCGCGGCTCCACCCTATAAACGGGTTCCACCACGCAACGCCGGGACGTCCAGCTAGGACTGCCGCTCGAAGCAGAGTACGCTTCAAGCGTCAGCCCTACGCTAGCCGATCCGCTAAGCCCGCGCGGCGCCACCCTATACACGGGTTCCACCGCGCAACGCGGATGCGTCTAGCTACGCCAAGGCACCCGGGCCAAAGACCGGCCCACGCGCCTTGGCTAGGCTAGCCGATCCGCTAAGCCCGCGCGGCTCCACCCTATGAACTGGAGGCAACACATGACAGAAATCTGGCTGGTCAGGCATGGCCAAACTGAGTACAACGTGCAGGACCGCGTGCAGGGGATGGCCAACTCGGCCCTGACCGCCCGCGGGGTGGCCGACGCCGGGGCGCTCGGGCGCGGGCTTTCGAAGGCTGCGGTTCACTTCGACGCCGCCTTTGCCAGCGACCTGACGCGCGCCGCCGACACCGCGCGCCACGCGCTGGACGCGGCGGGGCAGGCGGGGCTTGCCCTGACGCTCGACGCCGGGCTGCGCGAGGAGAACTACGGCAAGTTCGAGGGTCAGCTGACCGACGATTTTGCCCAGGCCGTGTTCGGCCTGCCGGACTTCACGCAGGCGCTCTTGGACCACCGGCTGAGCCTGGCGCAGATCGCCGACGGCACGTACGCCGCCAACCACGGCGGTCACGGCGCGGAGGACAACACGATGGTGCAGCAACGCTTCGATAACGCGATGCGCGGCATCGTCGCAGCTGCGCCGGAGCAAAACGTGCTGGTGGTCGCCCACGGCACGGTGGTCCTGATGTGGCTGGCGCTGCTGGGCTTTGACACCCACGGCCAGGAAATGCTGCACAACTGCAGCGTGACGCGCGTGTCCTGGGACGGCGCGCGCTTTGCCGTCGGCGCCTTCGACGACCTCGGCTACGTGGTTGCCGGGCGGGCGAGCGCAGACGCGCGCGACGCAGGAGCGACCCAGTCGCGCGGTGGTGCGGCGGTGTCGAGCGGCGAATCCGCTGCGGCCCACACCGCCGCGGCCCACACCGCCAAGCCGGCCGCCGCGGCGGCGCACCCCGCGCATGGGTGAGGCGCGACCGACCCGGCGGCAGCTGTGGGTGATCGGGGCGATGCTGTTCGGGCTGTTCTTTGGCGCGGGCAACCTGATTTTCCCCGTGTTCGTCGGTCAGGAGGCGGGCCAAAGCCTGCCGTGGGCGATGGGCGGCTTCCTGCTGTCTGGGGTCGGGCTGCCGCTGCTCGGCGTGGCGGCGATCGGCCTGACGGGCAGCGCGGGCGTGTTCGACCTCGCGCGGCGCGTGGGGCGGCCTTACGCGTACTTTTTCACCATCGCGCTGTACCTGTGCATCGGCCCGGCGTTTGCGCTCCCGCGGCTTGCGACCATCTCCTATGAGGTCGGGCTCGCGCGGTTCGTGGCGCCGGTCCAGTCGCCCTGGGCGCTTGCGGGCTACTCGGTGCTGTTCTTCGGCGCGGCGTGGTGGGCTGCGCGCCGGCCGACGCGCATCATGGATTATGTCGGGCGCATTCTGACGCCGGCCTTCCTGATCCTGCTCGGGGTGCTGCTGGCGGCCGCGGTGCTGCGCCCGCTGGGGCCGGCCGCGGCGGCCAGCGGGGCCTACCGCGCCCAGCCGGTGCTTGCGGGCTTCACCGACGGCTACGCGACCATGGACGCGCTGGCGGCCCTGGCCTTTGGCATCATCGTGGTCGACGCGATTCGCGGCCTGGGCGTCACGGCGCCGCGGGCCGTGGCGGGCGCCACGATGCGTGCCGGGGTGCTGGCGGCGGCCTTGATGGGCGTCGTGTACGTGCTGCTGGCCATCACCGGGCAGACCGCGGTCGGAGCGTTCGGCCGCGCAGCCACCGGCGGGCCGATTCTGGCCAACGTCGCCCACGCGTACTTCGGCGACTTCGGCAACGCGCTTTTGGCGGTGATCGTGGTGCTGGCCTGCCTCAAGACGGCGATCGGACTGATCACGGCGTTCGGCGACACGTTCAAAACGCTTTTCCCCAGGCTCCCATATCCGCTGCTGATCGGGGTGGCGACCGTCGTGCCGCTGGTGGCCGCCAACGTCGGGCTCGGCCGGCTTCTGGCGGTGTCGACGCCGGCGCTGATGACGCTGTACCCGCTGGCCATCGTGCTAATCGGCCTGGCGCTGGCCACGCCTTGGCTTGGCGAGTCGCGCTGGCTGTTCGGGACGGTCACGCTGGCCACGGCGGTGCCCGCACTTTTGGACGGGCTCAACGCGCTGCCCGCCGCCCTGCACACCGGCGTCGTGGCCGACCTGCTGGCGCTTGGTGCCTGGCTGCCCGGGTTCGCCTACGGGCTGGGCTGGTGCGTGCCGGCGGCGGTGGGGCTGGTCGTCGGCCTCGTGCTCTCGCAGGTGACGCAGCGAAAAGCGCGGTGATCGGCCGCTGCGGCAGTCTGCGGCCCACGGTGGCAGACGGGCGCGGTGATGAGAAGCGCCAAGAAGACACGAACGGCCCGAGGGTGCACGCCCCCGGGCCGTTTTTTGTCTAGTCTTCCTTGGTTTCGTCTGTCTCTTCCGGCTCCGGGTTCGGCTTGCCACCGCCGAGGTTCTTCACGATCGCCTTGAAGTTGATCACAATCTTGAAGTTCAGCTCCGCGGCGTTTTGACGGTCGGCGGATTCGTAATTGGTGATCGCAAGCAGCGCCGAGTTCTCGTAGACCTTCTGCACGGTGCCGGTGAATGGTTGCTCCATGTCCTCTTTCACCTTCACGGTTAAGGTGTCGCCGAGGTGGATATCTTCCTTCTTCAACAGAATCATTTCCTTTCACGACTCTATGGGTCATCGATTGATAGGGAGCATAGTATAACAAGCGATAGGATAAATCAAGTATTTCGTCAACTTTCTTAACGTTTCGTTATGATTTGCCATCGGGCCGCCACTGGCCTATGCTTAAGGTGAACTTAATGACGAAAGGGTGGCTGTCGACAATGGCAGATGGAACGTTGACCATCAGCGAATTGACCCCCGACGCACAGCACGCTGCGGTGGAGTCGTTCGCTAAGTTTTACTTGGACAAGTACGAGCACAAGGGCCTCGATGTCTTCGCACAGATTGACACAACCGGGCACATCGCGGACATCAACCAGTGGCTGGTTGATAACGTGAACTTCCTGCACGAGGAAAAATTGCAGGGGCTGGTTCAGGCACGCAGCGATAATTTTATCGCGCTGCTGCGGGTGTTGAAGTCAACCTTCAACGCCAACGGAATCCCAGACATTCCTTGGCAGACCTGGTTCGACCGCGAGATTGCCGCGGTTGCGCAGGGCCGCTAATCCCAAGCACCTCGCCGACGCGGGGTGCTTTTTTTTGATACCAGAGCGGAGATGCCCGGGTTCCGGCGCGAGCGGGTCGCGACTTCCGGCTCCGGGCCAGGGCGGCGGAACGCGTGGGGCTCTCCTGAGCCCAAAGTGCGGTCTCAGGACCCGCCCTTGCTGTAAGCCAGCAAAAATCGCTGGCTAACAGCAATTTCACGCTGGCTCGCCCTAGCCCTCCGCCTCCAGTCGCGACCCGCTCGAGCCTCCGCCCTACATCTCAGCATTGCTGGTACCGCGGGTGCTTACGATACTTTCTACACATGAGGCGTAATTAGCAGCGCGCTGAGTTTTGAAGGTTTTATCCATGCAATGATCTCGCTCAGGCATGTCGTTGTGGTCACTGCTGCCGTTTTGCGGAGAGCCTAGCGCAAGGCGCACTTGGTTGGACGGATCGCTTGATTGTCACGCTTATGTCTACAGATGGCGTAAGGATTGCCAAGGGCGTACCCGCAAACACATCAATATTGTGCTCAAACGTGATTAGGTGGTGGACGTCAACCACTTTGTAGGGTGGAGGTTCGGACCGATCACTGCTGGAGCTGGAAGCAGTGGTCGGTCCGGTCTGGAGCCCGAGCTCCCAGACGCCACTCAGTCGTTTTCGTCGCCCAGGCGGGTTACGCAAGGCGGGGCGCAAGTGGTAGGCTAGAGGGAGCACACGAAGGAGGCGCACCATGGATCGATACCTAATTGTCAGCGACGTCGACGGCACCCTGGCCTACGACGCCGCCACCATCTCCGCGGGCACCAGCCAGGCGGTCAACCGACTGCTGGCGGCCGGCCACCTGTTCTACCTGGCGACGGGCCGGATGTACAACCTCGCCAACCTGATGGCGACGCAGATCGGGCCCGGCGCCGAGATTATCGCGGCCAACGGCGCCGTGTACGACTTCGGCGCGTCCAAGGTGCGGCACCTGCTCGGTCAAAAAGGCATCGCGGCCATCGAAAACGCCAGCGCCGCCGCCGGGCTTGCGGCGCTGTACTTCACCGACGACACGGTTTACTACACCACGCCGCCGGCCCAGGCGATTCAGGACATGCTGACGCACTTTGCGCCGGACGCCGCCGAGGTGCGCGTGCAGCAGCTGACCGCGTCGGCGCTTGCGGCGCAGGCCGGTACCATCGCCAACGGCATCGTGTTTTCCCTCGACGATCCGGCCGCGCTGCGGCGGGTGGCCAAGGCGCTTGCGCCGGTCGACGCGCTTGCGGTGTCCGCCAGCGACCCGACCAACCTGGAGCTGATTCCAAGCGGGGTGGACAAGGCCAACGCAATCGCGGAGCTGCAGGCCAAAACGGGCATCCCGGCGGCGCGCACGATCGCGTTCGGCGACGGGCTCAACGACCTGGGGATGCTTCAGGCGGCCGGCATCAGCGTCGCGATGGGCAACGCGGTGCCGGAGGTCAAGGCGGCGGCCAAGTACGTCACCAAGACGAACAAGGAGGACGGCGTCGCCCAGTTCCTCAATCATTTTTTCGCGTGATGGGTTAAAAGTTGCGCGGGCGGCCGGATGGTGCGACGCTTAGAGGGGACCTCGAGTCTCGGAAAGGATGAGTTCAATGTACAAAGCGAATGACACGCGTTACCAAGGGGCGACGCCGCGGCCGGTCGGCGCTAGCGGCCTGGTGCTGCCGCCGATCGCGCTGGGGCTGTGGCAGCACTTCGGGTCGGCGGACCCGTACGCGGACCGGCGCCAGGTGATTCTCGATGCGTTCGACCGCGGGGTGTTTCACTTCGATGTCGCCAACCACTACGGCGACGGGGACTTCGGCTCAAGCGAAAGCCTGCTCGGGCGAGTTTTGGCGACCGACCTGCGCCCGTACCGCGACGAGCTGGTGATCGCAACCAAAATCGGCTACGAGATTCACCCGGGCCCGTTTGGCACCGGCACCAGTCGCAAGGCCGTTTTGCAGGGCATCGACGACTCACTGACGCGGCTGAACCTCGATTACGTCGACCTGTTTTACGCTCACCGCTTCGATGAGACGGTGCCGGTGGCCGAAACGGTGCGGGCGCTGGACGACGTGGTGCGCGCCGGCAAGGCCCTGTACATCGGCGTGTCCAACTTCGACACCCCGCAGGCGAGCGAGGCGATCGCGCTGTTCGCCAAGCTCGGCACGCCGTTCGTGGTCGACCAGATGAGCTACAACATGTTCAACCGCGACGTTGAAGCGACCGGGCTTTTGGACTGCCTGCGCCGCCACGGCGCCGGGCTGGTCGCGTACGGGCCGCTGTCCGAGGGGCTGTTGTCCGACCGCTACCTGAACGGCATCCCGGACACGTTCAAGATTCACCCGACCAACGAGACGACCTTCGCGAAGGGCAAGGACCTCGTGGTGGCGCGGCTCAACCAGCTCAACGAGATGGCGGTCGGCCGCGGCCAGACGCTGGCGCAGATGGCGCTCGCGTGGCTGTTGCGCGACCCGGTCGTCGCCTCGGTCCTGATCGGCACCACCAGCACCGCCCACCTGCAGGACAACCTGAAGGCGCTGGACAACCTGAGCTTCACTCAAGACGAGCTGGCGGAGATCGACAAGCTGACGACAATCTAACCAGGGCGGAGCAAGGCGCACTTAGCCGGTCGGCTAGCGTAAGGTTGGCGCTTGGGGCGCACTTGGCCCCAAGTGACGGCCTTAGCTGGACGAACCGGCGTTGCCTTGAGGAGCTCGACGAAAACCAGGGCGGCGCAAGGCGCACTTAGCCGGTCGGCTAGCGTAAGGTTGGCGCTTGGGGCGTACTTGGCCCCAAGTGACGGCCTTAGCTGGGCGAACCGGCGTTGCCTTGAGGAGCCCGACGATAACCAGGGCGGAGCAAGGCGCACTTAGCGGGACACATAGCGTAGCGCTGGCACTTGGACCCGCACTTAGGTCCAAGTGCCGGTGCAAGCTATGGGCTCCCGCGTTGCCTTGAGGAGCCCGACGATAACCAGGGCGGAGCAAGGCGTACTTGGCGTGACACATAAATTAGGTGCCCCGGCCCGCTTTCCAACAAAAGATGACAAAAACGTGCCCCCTTCGGTCGAAGGGGGCACGTTTTGCGTCTGCAAGGAAAATTTATTTTCAGTCAAATGAGGCACGGTGCAGGCGCGCAATCTATTGCCCGCGGCGGACGAAAGGATAGGGGGCGCCGGCGCCGTAACATTATTTAACTTCTTTGCCGCCGGTTGGACCGACGAAGTGGGCGAGGTGCGCGCGCAAAAACTGGCCGGTGTGGCCGCTGGACTGCGCGACCTGTTCCGGGGTGCCGGCAGCGACGACGCGGCCGCCGCGGCTGCCGCCTTCCGGGCCGAGGTCCAGGATGTAGTCGGCGTTGGCGATGACGTCCAGGTCGTGCTCGATGGCCAGGACCGTGCCGCCCTGGTCGATCAGGCGCTGGAAGACGCCGAGCAGCGTCTGGATGTCCAGCGGGTGCAGGCCGACGCTGGGCTCGTCGAAGACGAACAGCGTGCCTTTTTGCGTCCGGCCCATGTGCGCGGAGAGCTTCAGGCGCTGGGCCTCGCCGCCGGACAGGCTCGGCGTGCTTTCGCCCAGGTGCAGGTAGCCCAGCCCCATGTCGTGCAGGGTGGCCAGCGCCTGCGCGATGGCGGGCTCATCGGCGAGCACCGCCTGGGCCGCGTCGACGTCGAGGTCCAGCAGGTCGGCAATCGAGTAGCCGTGCCACTTGATCGCCAGGACCGCCGGGTTGTAGCGCTTGCCGCCGCACGTCGGGCAGGTCTGCTGCATGTCCGGCAGGTACTGGATGTCCAAGTTGATGGTGCCGGTGCCGCCACAGGTGGGGCAGGCGCCGGCGGCAACGTTGTAGGAAAAATTGCTGGCGGTGTAGCCGGCGGCCTGGCTTTCGGGCAGCGCGGCGAACAGCGTGCGCAGGTGGTCGAGAATCGGGGTGTACGTCGCCACGGTGCTCCGCACGTTTTTGCCCACCGGCGCCGCGTCGATCGCCACCACGCGCCGCAGCCCGCCGCGGTGCAGGTCGCGCACGAAGGCGGGCGCCGGCTGGCTGCGGGTCGCAGACAAGGCGGGCACCAGCGCATCGAAGACCAGCGTCGACTTGCCGGCGCCGGAGAAGCCGGACACCACCGACAGCCGGTTGAGCGGAAAGGCCGCGGTGAGGTCGTGCAGGTTGAAGCGGTCGGTCACCGTCAGCCCGAACGTCTTGGTCGCGGGCGTCGGCTGCGGCCGCACGCGCAGCGTGGCCGCCCCGGTCAGGAAGGGCCCGATCAGAGAGGTCTTGGCCGCGGCAATCTCGGCCGGGGTGCCCTGGTTGATCAGGCGGCCGCCGCCGGCCCCGGCGACGGGCCCGATCTCCAGCACGTGGTCGGCGGCGTCGATGATGGCGGTGTCGTGGTCGACCACCACCACCGAGTTGCCCTGCGCGACCAGGCCGCGCATCACGCCGATCAGCCCGGCGACGTTAGCCGGGTGCAGGCCGATCGACGGCTCGTCGAGGACGTACAGCACGCCGGTGGTCTGGGTGCGCAGCGTGCGCGCCAGCTGGATGCGCTGCAGCTCGCCGGTGGACAGGCTCGCGCCGGCGCGGTCGAGGCTCAGGTAGTTCAGCCCCAGGTCAATCAGGGGCTTCAGGATGCCGGTCAGCTCGCGCAGGATGTCGTGGGCCAGGGGCTGCATGTCCACCGGCAGCGCGGCGTAGACCTCGGGCACGAAGGCGGCAAGCTCCTGGAGCGTCATCGCCGAGACCTCGGCGATGGTTTTACCGGCCAAAAGCTGGCCCAAAAGCGTCGGGTTGAAGCGCGTGCCGTGGCAGGTCGGGCACAGGCCGAACACGTAGAAGCGGTTGAGCCGCGCAATCGCGCGCTCGTTGGTCGTGGTGGCCATCGAATCCAGCACCGCGTTGTACGCGTTCTCGTACACGGCGTTGTCCATGTGGAAAATTTTCCCCGTCTTGGAGGGGATGTTGATCGCGTAGTGGTTGCGCGGGCCGTGGCGCACGAAGTCCTGCTGCGCGGCCGGCAGGTCCTGGAATGGCGTGTCGATGTCGATGCCGGCGTACTGGGCGACGATCTGCATGAAGTTGCGCCCCGGCAGCCGCCAGGAGGCGACGGCGCCGTCGCGAATCGTTTTGGTCGGGTCCGGAATCAGCCTTTCTTCGGCCAGCCGCTTGGCCTGGCCGGTGCCGTCGCAGGTGGGGCAGGCGCCCACGGAGTTGAAGGCGAAGGATTCGGCGCCGAGCAGGGGAAAAACGGCGCCGCACACCGGGCAGGTCGCCGTCGCGTCCTTGCCAGCGACGTCCATGGCGTGGGCGATCTCAAGCGTCGCGGGCAGCTGGTGACCGTTGGGGCAGCGCGGCGACCCCAGCCTGGAAAACGCCAGGCGGATCACGTTCAGCGCCTCGGTGGTCGTGCCGACCGTCGAGCGGATGCCCGGCACCACTGGTCGCTGCCGCAGGGCGATGGCGCTTGGAATGTGGTGGATCGCGTCGACCTGGGCGTGGCCGACCTGGCCCAGCCGGCGCCTGGTGTAGGTGGACAAAGCGGAGACGTAGCGGCGCATGCCCTCGGCGTACAGGACGCCCATGGCCAGCGACGACTTGCCGGCGCCGCTTGGGCCGGTGATGGCGACCAGCTGGTGCAGGGGGATGGTGACGTCCAGGTGCTTGAGGTTGTTGACGTGCGCGCCTTGGACGATGATTGCGGATGGTTCCATGTGTTGACCTTCTTCGTGGTGGGGCCGCTGGGGCAGCCCGGGATTACCTTTATCCTACCACAACGCAAACAGGACACGCGGTGGCGTGTCCTGGAGGTGAGGCAGCGGGTGGCAAGCGGCGGCCCGCATGTTGGCTCGGGGCCGGCCGGGTTGTGGGCGGTCGCGGCGCTCAGTCCATGAAGAACCCGCGGGTGCGATCGGCGAACTTGGGCAGGAACTCGTGGCCGTACTCCGGTAGCGTGATCAGCTTTTTCTCGCCGGTCAGCTGGTTGTAGCCGGCGAACTGGGTGGCCAGGGGCACCACCTGGTCGGCAAGCCCCATGCCCCAGATCAAAGGCGTCTGGATGCGCCGCGCGAAGTGGCTGACGTCGATGTACTCGAGCGCGTCGAAGAACTCGGCTTCGTGCTCGTGCAGCGGGTCGCGGTAGCGGAACCAGTAAGCCAGCTGGTCGTAGCCGTTGGTCTCGGCGCCCAGCGCGTAGGCCTTGCGGTAGTCGCTCAAAAACGGGTAGTAGACAACGGCGCGGTGGATGGTCGGCACCAGGCCCAGGAGCGCCAGCGTCAGGCCGCCGCCCTGGGAGCCGCCCATCGCGTACAGCCTTTTTGCATCGACCCCCGGCAGCTCACCCAGCAGCCGTGCGGCCAGCGCGACGTCGAGGAAAACGCGCCGGTAGTAGAGGTTCTCGGGCCCCTCTTCGATGCCGCGCACGATCAGCCCCTTCAGCGTCCCGCCGCGCGTGGCCGTGACGTCCTCGCTCAGGCCGCCCTGACCGGGGCAGTCCAGCGCCAGCACGACGAAGCCCTCCGCCGCCCAGCCGAACTTGTCGGTGAAGTCGCCGGCGTCGCAGTGGTAGCCGTGAAACAAAAGCAGTCCCTTGTGCGGAACGGCAGGATCGAAGTGCTTGGGCCGAATCAGCTGCGCGTGCAGCCGGGCGCCGTCGATGCCCGTGAACCAAAGGTCGTAGGGCGCCGCGACGTTGCTGGGAATCGCCACCGGCGTTTCCTTGGGTGCCGGGTCCAGCGCGGCCACCTGCTGCAGCCCGCGGGCCCAGAAGTCATCGAAGTCGGCCGGACGCACGCCCGAGCCGCGGTAATCCGCAAACTGGCTCAGGTCGCTCATGCCGACGCCTTCTCAATCAGGGCGAGGGCGGCGGTCAGCACTTTTTCTCCGTTCATCGTGCCGTAGTCGCGCATCTCGATCATCGCGACGGGCACGGCGACCTTCTTGCTCAGCGGCGCGAACATGTAGCGAATCTGCGGGCCGAGCATCACGACGTCGGGGTGGAATTTCTCGACGTCGGCCGGCACCGCCGACGCGCCGACGGCAAAAATCTCCGCGTCAAGGCCGCGGTCCTTGGCCGCCGCCTGCATCTTCGTCACCAGTAAGCTGCTGGACATGCCCCCGGCGCACGCCAGCATAATCGTCAATTTTGTCATCGCAAAGCCTCCAGAAGAAATTGGCCCGCCCGGCGGCGAACCTGACTTCAATTATGACTCTTTGGCGCGAAATGTAAACGGTTACCCGAAAGCGTGTCATCGACAGGGTTTGATCCGCTAGAATGGTCTCTGCCGTCCAGTCGGCGCTTTTCCGCCCTCTAAACGGGTTCCAAAGCACAACGCGGCGTCGGTTGGCTACGCACTGACGCCGAGGCAAAGACCGCCTCAACGTCAGCGCTAGGCCAGCCGCACCGCTAAGCCCGCGCTTTTCCACCCTCCAAACGGGCTCCAAAGCGCAACGCGGATACGGCTAGCTACGCTGGGGCGCTCGGGCCAAAGACCGGCCCAAGCACCCCAGCTAGGCTACCCGATCCGCTAAGTGCGCGCTTTTCCGCCCTCTCCAAACAAAAATCCCGTCGCTCGCGGCGACGGGATTCACGTGCATATTATGACTTCTGCCGTCTACTGGATTCGAACCAGCGACCTCATCCTTACCATGGATGCGCTCTACCTACTGAGCTAAGACGGCATGTTGTTGGTAAAACAACTGCCTGATTAATATACAATATTTCCGGGTGTGGTGCAAGCCTTTCGGGTAAAAAGTTTGTCCCTGCTTAACTTTCCCCGTTCCACTCCGAATGGAACTCATCGAGGAAGGCGAGCATCACGGCCTGCCGGTGAACGGCTAGGCGGCGGGGCCGCCGGGGTGTTCATCAGGTCGGCCAGCTTCAGGAGCTTTTCGTCGAAGTGCTTCAGAATCGTGCTTTCGGTACTCCGATAACCGGCCGCGTCGAGCTGGGTGCGCGGGCGAATCGCCGGGTCGTACAGCTTGCTGCCGTGAGCGCCGCCGTACATCATGGTGCGGGCGATGCCGATGGCGCCGATCGCGTCCAGCCGGTCGGCGTCCTGCACCAGCTGGCCCTCGAGGCTCAGCGCCTGCTTGCCGCCCAGGCTGGCCTTGAAGCTCATGTGGTCGATGATGGCGATCACTGCCTCAGTTTCGGCGGGCGTGGCGCCGGCTTCGGTCAAAACGGTCAGGGTCGCGGCCTTGGCTTCGGCGACGTCCGCCACCAGCTTGTCGTCGTAGGTGTCGTGCAAAAGCGCCGCCGCCACGGCGATGTCGGCGTCGGCCGCCGGCGTCTGCGCGAGCAGGGTGCTGGTCGTGGCGACCACCCGCGTGATGTGATCCATGGCGTGGCCGCTGGCGTCTTGGGCCAGGACGGCACGGGCGTGGGCCCAAAGTGGTTTTTCCTTCATGGGAGCCTCCTAATTCGTTGAGTTCCGTTACTTCACCCCGTTACAATTGAGTTAAGGAGGGTGCCGATATGAAACTTAAATACTTGCAGATGAACCAGACGCTCAACCAGTTCAATCGCCTCAGCCCCGCCATCGATGACACGATGCGGCCACTGTCCCAGCAGAACCTGCTGTTTTGGGTCGCGGCCGAGGATGCGCCGCCGACCCCGACGGCCCTGGCCGAGGCGATGGGCCTGACCAAGGCCGCCATCACCAAAATGCTTAACCCGCTGATCGACGATGGTCTGTTGACCAAGACGACCGACGTGCGGGACAACCGCAGCTTCACCCTGTCTCTGACCGACGCCGGCCACCGCGAGGTCGCGGCGCTGAGCCCGACGTACTTCGAGCCGATGAACCGCCTGCGCGAGGGCATGGGCAAGCGCCAGTTCGACCAGCTGATCGAGCTGTTGGAAGTGGCGAACGAAGTGCTGATTGACTAGAGGGCGGAGCGAGGCGAACTTAGCGGATCGGGTAGCCTAGCTGGGGTGTTTGGGCCGGTCTTTGGCCCGAGCGCCCCAGCGTAGCTAGCCGTATCCGCGTTGCCTCGCGGAGCCCGTTTAAAGAGAGGGCGGAGCGAGGCGAACTTAGCCGGTCGATTAGCGTAAGCCCGGCGCTTGGGTCGCACTTTGGCCCGAGTGCCGGGCTTAGCTAAGCGAACCGGCGTTGCCTCGCGGAGCCCGTTTAGAGAGAGGGCCGAAAAGTGCGCACTTAGCGGGTCGGATTGCCTAGCCAAGGCACTTGGGCCGGTCTTTGGCCCGAGTGACTTGGCGTAGCAAGCCGCACCCGCGTTGCGCTTTGGAGCCCGTATAGAGAGAGGGCGGAAAAGCGCGCACTTAGCGGGTCGGGTAGCCTAGCACTAGCGTTGAGGCGTTCTTTGCCTCGGCGATAGTGCGTAGCTAGCCGCACCCGCGTTGCCTCACCAAGCCAGTTTCGCCGCCTGCCCCGTGCAGGCGGCTTTTTGCTGCGCCCAGCGCTTCGACCATCGTATCACAGATTGCCCGCGTTGGCCGGGTTTGGTGTATAGTTACTGGTAACCAGAAGGGAGTGAGGCGCATGCGCCGCCAGGTAGGCCTTACCATCGGCCGGCTGTTCATCGTGGCCGGTCTGTTCATCCTGTACCAGCTGGTGTCCGCGTTCGTGCTGGCGCCCAACCTGATCCGCCCGCAGACCGTGACGGCCAGCGCGCTGTGGTTCACGGTGCTCTATGGCGGGCTGCTGCTTGCGCTGTGGCGCGTGTACCAGTTTTTCTTGAGGGATGATAAACCACAGCTTTACGGCCTGCGCCGGTTCGACGCGCCGGTCGCGCGGTTCATGGCGCTGATGGTGGCGGCGCTGGTGCTTGTTCAGGTCGCGTCCAGCCTGCTGATCAGCTGGCAGGTGACGCCGGAAGCGCAGAACCAGGCCGACCTGATTGAGATGATGCAGCAGGCGCCACTGCCGATGGTGCTGATCACCGTGGTCGGGGCGCCGCCGGTCGAGGAGCTGCTGTTTCGTGGGCTGTTGATGCACAGTTTTCCCCACCAGGACCGTGTCGGCTGGCGCGTCGCCAGCGGCGTGACCTCGTCCGTGCTGTTCGGCCTGGCGCACACCGGCTTCACCGATCCGCTCAACCTCGTCATCTACGTGGCCATGGGCGGGGTGTTCGCCGCGACCTACGCCTACACCCGCGACCTGCGCTACGACATCGGGCTGCATTTTCTGAATAACTTCGCCGCCCTGTTCCTGTGACCAAAGGAGGAATCGCCGTGCTGTACGCGCCGCTGTTTGAAAACGATGTGCCGACCGCAACCGTTGCCTGACCCTCAGTCAACCGTTGAAAGGATGCATCATGCAAGTTAATCTCAGTTCCGAAGTTGCTGCCGCGGGCCTCGCCCCGCTGGCGTTCACGTTCACCGGCACCAACGCCGAAGACAGCACCGCGCTTTGGCAGTCGGCCATCGCGCCGCTGATCGCCGCCTGCCCGTACCAGGCCCCGGCGGACGTGGCCAAGGACCCGGCCATCGCCGCGATGCGCGCGGTGTACAAAAGCCTGGGCAAGGACCCGAGCCGCTACCGGCCGTCGCAGGAGGCGCTGTGGCGCCGCATCGCGCAGGGCAAGGGCCTGTACCAGGTCAACCGCGCCGTCGACCTCAACAACTACCTGTCTTTGGCCTTTCGCGTCAGCTGCGGCCTGTACGACCGCGCCGCGCTGGTTGGCCCCGTCACCCTGACCGTCGGGGCGCCGGGTGAAAGCTACCAGGGCATCGGCAAGGGTGCACTCGCCCTCGACCACCTGATTGTGGCGGCGGATGACGCCGGCCCGTTCGGTAGCCCGACCAGCGACTCACGCCGCAGCCTGGTGACGCCCGCGACCACCGATTTTCTGCTGATCGCGTACGCGCCGCGGGGACAGGTTGACCCGTCAGCCTTCACCGCCGCGCTGACGCGGCTCGCCGGGCAGGCGCTCGGCAGCCGCGACGTGGCGGCCCTCGCCGTCGAGCGGTAGCCGCCCGCCGTCTGCGTGATTTTAATGTTTCGAACCGAACCGCTGTCGGCGTCATGTGTGCCTGCAGCGGTTTTTGGTTGGCGCCAAGATTCTTAGCCCGTATTTCCCGGGCAATACGCTGGTCTTCTCGCACCGCCGGTTGCATACTGAAGGCAGTGGAGGTGGGCGAGATGTTTGGAGAGCGATTGGCGGCGGCGCGGCGCGCGAAGGGGTGGACGCAGGCACAGCTGGCGGAAAAATGCTGCGTGTCGCGGCAGACCATTAGCAGCTGGGAGAACGGGCGCAGCTACCCCGATCTGGCGTCGTTAGTCACGCTTGGCGACACCCTCGCGGTCAGCCTCGATGCGCTGCTGAAAGGGGATGCCCCGATTCGCGCGGCCCTGGCGAAGCGCCAGCGGCTGGCGGCCAGCGCGCGGCGGGTGCTTTGGGCCTGCTACGGCGTGGCAATCGCGTTGATGCCGCTGCTGATCTGGGAGCTGCCGGCGCCCTTTGCCATGGGCTGGGCGGCCAAGTGCGTGGCTTGGGTGGCGCTGTTTGCCAGCATGTTTGCCCTGGAACGCACGCAGACCCTTCTGACCGCGCTGACGGGCCGACCGCGGTTTACGAGGCGGCCGGGCCAGGCCGTCAGCTACGCGCGCCCGCGCTGGCGTCGGCCACCGCAATAGACACAATGAGGCCACCCTGCGGCTGCGGGGTGGCCTCTTCATGATTAGTCAGATGGTGGCGACGCCGGCGATGGTCGGCACCCGGTCGTACAGCGCATCCGGCAGCGCGGCAATCAGCGGGCTGACCGCGTCCAGCGCGACCAGCACCAGCGTGCGCAGCGCGCGGGTGGCGAGGGTGTAGAGCACGTCGCGGTCGCTTGCCTCGTGGTAGGTGGCGGCGGAGACGTCAAACCCCACCACCGCGTCGAACTCCAGCCCCTTGGCCAGGTACACCGGCAGGATCACGCAGCCGGTGTGCATCTGGTGGTCGGCGGGGGTCAACAGCGTGACGGGCACGTCCAGCTGCAGGCTGGCGTACAGCTTCGCGGCGGTGTCGGCGTCGCGGGTCAACACGGCGACGGTGTGGTTGACCGCCAACAGCTGCGTCAGCGTGGCGATCAGCGCGTCGCGGTAGCCGGTGCGCGGCAGCACCGCCACCTGGGGTCGAGCGCCGTCGCGGTTGAACGCCTGGATGCGCGAGCCGTCGACCAGCAGCGCCTTGGCGAACTCGGTGATCGGCCGCGTCGAGCGGTAGCTGCGCATCAGGTTGACCTGGTGCACGCGCAGGCCGGAGAAAACGTCGCGGATGCTGTCCAGGCTCGCCGGCTGGTAGCCGCTTGAGAACACGTCCTGCAGCGCATCGCCGAGCAGCGTCATTTTGGCCTTGGGGAAGGCGTGGTGCAGGTAGCGCAGCTGGGCCTGGCTGTAATCCTGCATCTCGTCGATGAACACGTTTTGCATCCGGTGGTTGACCCCGCCGCCGGTGATGGCGTCGCGCAGCCACAGAACCGGCGCCGCGTCCGCCAGGCGCAACGTGTGGGCCTCCAGGTCGGCGCGGTAGGCCGAAGTCGCCGCGGCCCAGACCGGGGCGGGCACCGGTGCGGCGACGGCTTCAAGGAAGCGGCCGTACTCCTGGTAGACGTCGAGGAAGTAGTCGTTGTAGATTGCGTCGTACACCGGCGCGTAGGCCTCCTCAACCAGCTCGCGGGCCAAAAAGCGCGCCTCGTCGTCGCTTGCAAAGCTTCGCCCGTCCAGGCGGGCGCGGGCCTCGCGGGAGGACATGCTGCCCAGTTTCTCTTGCACCCAGTCGTCGTCTTGCGCCATGCCGACGCGCAGGCGCAGGCGGCTAATCAGGGTGTTCTTGGTGTCCAGGAACTTGTTGGCGGCCGTCGCGCCCGCCGGCTGGCTCGCATAGATTTTCGCGATGGTTTTGGCGGCGAAGAACACCTCGCCGTTCAGCGTGATGTCGACGAAAAACGGCACGCGCGCGGGTTCGGCCAGGTAGGCGTCGATGGCGTCCAGGTAGGCCGCGCGCTCCTTGAAGCGGCGGATGCGCTGCGCCGCCTCGGGCAGGCCGGCCAGGTCGCGCTCGTAGCGCTCGAACAGCGTCTCGACGTGCAGGCCGGAGAAGCGCTTGGCGAAGAACTCGTAAAGCGTCGCCTGGCGCGTGTTTTTCTCCCCGAGGCTCGGCAGCACCGCCGAGACGTAGTTGGCGAACAGCTGGTTGGGCGAAAACAGCACCATCTGGTCGGCGTCCAGCGTCTTGCGACTGTGGTACAGCAGGTAGGCGACGCGCTGCAGCGCCGCCGACGTCTTGCCCGAGCCCGCGACGCCCTGCACGACCAGCACGTCGGCGTCGGTGTCTCGGATGATGTCGTTTTGCTCCTTTTGGATGGTCGCGACGATGTTTTGCATCAAGGCATCGCTCTGCGACCCGAGCACCGCCTGCAGCACGGCGTCGCCGACGGTTTCGTCCGTGTCGAACAGGTTGGTGATGCGCCCGTCCTCGATCATGAACTGGCGCTTGTTGTTAAGCGTTACGGTGACCGGCCCGACCGGCGCCTGGTAGGTGACCGGTCCGAGCGTCCCGTTGTAGTAGACGCTGGCGACCGGCGCGCGCCAGTCGTAGACGAGAAAACGGTCCGCCTCATCGATGAACGTGCCGGTGCCGATGTACAAGGTGTCTTGCTCGCCGTCCTGTTCGATGTCGATGCGGCCAAAGTAGGGCTGCGGCAGCAGGCGGCGGAGGCGGTCCTCCTCGTGGCCCAGGATGGTCTCCGTTTCCACGGCGCGGGCGACCATCATCTTCTGCTGCTGCACGGCCGCGTTGGTCTCCATGCGGTCGTCGATCTCGGTGATGTTGACACGGGTGGCCTCGCCGTACGCCTGCTCGACGCGGGTGGTCTCACGGTGTGCCGCCTCCTGCTGTGCGGTGACCGCGGCCAGCCGCGCCGTCATCTTCTCGCGCACCGCGTCCACGCGCGCCTGCTCCTGCTGCCTGATCGATTCCTGCATGTGCCCCTCCTGACCGGCGGCCGCGGCCGCCTAATTGAGTCCATCCAGTCTAGGCGTTTTGGCCGGATTTGTAAAGCCCTGCGCCGGTGCGGGGCCGCCGACTTGCCCGGCGCGTGGCCCCGCGCCGCCACCGACCGCCGCCACCGACCGCCGCCACCGACCGCCGTCGCGCGACCACCGCGACCGACCGCCACCGACTGTTGCGCGGCCGCGGCAATCCAGCCCCGCGCCGCCGCGCACGGCAAAAAACCGCCTGCGGTTGGCAGGCGGCTGGGCTCAGCGCTCGATGTGCTCCCAGGCCGAGGTCTGATTGGTGTTCAGCACGATTTCGCGCGACTTGCCGATGCACTTGATCAGGGACACGAAGTCGGCAACGTTCACCACGTACATCAGGCCAAAGGCGAGCGGTGCCCGCACCAGCAGCTGCCACCGCTCGCGGCGCGGCAGGTGGGCGTCGCCAATCACGGTGGACACCGAGACGAAGGCGTAGACGATGGCGGTGCCGACCAGGGTGGTGAAGTCGGTGTAGCGGTAGAGCAGAAAGCCCATCAGGCAGAGGAAGAACGGCTCGAGCAGCATCATCAGCTCCTCGAAGAAGATAATTTTCGGCAGCTTCCACCACGTCAACGTCGGGCTGTACTTGGCGAGGTCGCGGGAGAAAAACAGGTCGCGGTTCTTGATCAGCGCCTTGAAGCGCCCGTACTTCCAGCGCAGCCGCTGGGTCTTGAGGTCACCGAAGTTGTGCGCGGCCGGCGTGTAGCAGGGGACGTCGTCGGTGTAGTCGATGTGGTAGCGCCGGTTGCCGAAGTGGTGGATCAGCTTCATCGACAGGTCGATGTCCTCGGTGATGGAGTCGGTGCTGTAGCCGCCCACCGCCAGCAGCGCCGTTTTGCGAAAGGTCGACCCGACGCCGCCGACGATGTACTCGAGGTTCAGCGTCGGCTCGGCCTCCTTGTACTTGTTGCCGATCAGGTACTCGAGCTTCTGCGCGTACTCAACCGCGCTGTGGGCGGATTCGATGACGACGTGGGTGGCGGCCGCAATCAGCTTCGGGTCGGCCTCGAAGTGCGCGACCATCGCGGCCAGCGCGGTGGGTCCCAGGGCGGAGTCGCCGTCGAGCGCCATGACGATCTCGTGGACCGCGTGATTGGCAATCGCGTTGTTCAGCGCGTGGGCCTTGCCGGCGTTGGCCTGGTGAACGACGGTCAGGCCGGGCAAGTCGGCCGCGAGCCCATCCAGAATCGCGGCGGTGTTGTCGGTTGAGCCGTCGTCGACCACGATGACCTGCTTGTTGGGGTAGGCGTTGGCGAAAACCGAGCGCACGCACTTGGCGATGTCCTTCTCCTCGTTGTACGCGGGGATGATGACGGTGATGCCGGCCGTGGGCGCCGCCCACTCACGCGCGGCGCGCACCTTGCGCACCTTGGTGAAGTTGGCGATGGTCAGCGAGATGAAAATGCGGGCGTAGTTGAATATCGCGAGTAGCACGATCAGACGGATACAGAAGTAAAACATGGCACATCTCCTTAGTGAGCGGGGTGAATAATCCACGAGGTATGAGGGACGAGTGCACGCGGCTGGTCGGACTGTATTGGCGGCGACTTGTGACTGATAAAGTTGAATTAATTGATTGTCTCTATAAGACATTATATAGTATCGGCAAGACATGATGGAAGCGATAAGGCGCGGCGCGCGCCGTGCCGGCTAAGTGCGGCCCAAGCGCCAGTGCTAGGCTACCCGATCCGCTAAGTGCGCTTTGCTCCGCCCTCTAAACGGGCTCCGCCGCGCAACGCCGGTTCGTCTAGCTAAGGCCGGTCATTGGGCCAAAGTGCGGCCCCAACGTCCAGCCTTACGCTAGCCGACCGGCTGAGTGCGCGCGGCTCCGCCCTCTATTTAAACGGGCTCCGCCGCGCAACGCCGGTTCGTCTAGCTAAGGCCGGTCATTGGGCCAAAGTGCGGCCCCAACGTCCAGCCTTACGCTAGCCGACCGGCTGAGTGCGCGCGGCTCCGCCCTCTATTTAAACGGGCTCCGCCGCGCAACGCCGGTTCGTCCAGCTAAGGCCGGTCATTGGGCCAAAGTGCGGCCCCAACGTCCAGCCTTACGCTAGCCGACCGGCTGAGTGCGCGCGGCTCCGCCCTCTACTTAAACGGGCTCCCCAAGGCGACGCCGGCGCGGCTAGCTACGCCGAGTCACTTGGGCCTAAGCGCGGGCCCAAGCGCCTCGGCTAGGCTACCCGGCCGGCTAAGCTCGCCTTGCTCCGCCCTCTATTGACACCGCCTCCATTCCCCCTTATGATTAAGCCAGACGTCAATGCACGCGATGAGTAGCGCAAGTGGTTGGTCAGGAAGCCGCCGGGAACTGGGAAGGCGACGCAACGCTTGCGTGAATTGGCTCGCGTGGGACTACGGTGGGTGCGCCTTAAGCCTCGAGTGGCCGCAATGCGGCAAGATAGGTGGTACCGCGCACAGCCGCCCTATCCAGTGGGATAGGGCGGCCTTTTTTTGGAATTAGGAGGAAAAAACATGACCAAGCACACCATTTTGACCGGCGATCGTCCGACCGGTCGCCTGCACATCGGACACTACATTGGCAGCCTGCAAAACCGCGTGGCGCTGCAGAACTCCGGCGAGTACAACAACTTCATCATGATCGCCGACACCCAGGCGCTGACCGACAATGCCCGCAACCCGGAGAAGATTCGCAACTCTCTGATGGAAGTCGCGCTGGACTACCTCGCCGTCGGCATCGATCCGGCCAAGTCCACGATCCTGGTCCAAAGCGGCGTGCCGGCTTTGACCGAGCTGACCATGTACTACCTGGACCTCGTCTCCGTGTCGCGCCTGAACCGCAACCCGACGGTCAAGACCGAGATCAAGCAAAAAGCGTTCGGCGAGTCCGTGCCGGCCGGTTTTCTCATCTACCCGGTCTCCCAGGCCGCGGACATCACCGCGTTCAAGGCCGACACCGTGCCGGTCGGCGACGACCAGGAGCCGATGCTCGAGCAGACGCGCGAAATCGTGCGCACCTTCAACCGCACCTACAACAAGGAGGTGCTGGTCGAGCCCGAGGGTTACTTCCCGCCTAAGGGCCAGGGCCGCCTGCCGGGCATCGACGGCAACGCCAAGATGAGCAAGTCGCTGAACAACGGCATCTACCTGGCCGACACCGCCGACGTGGTGCGCAAGAAAATCATGTCGATGTACACCGACCCCAACCATATCTACGTCGAGGACCCGGGCCAGATCGAGGGCAACATGGTCTTCACCTACCTCGACATTTTCGACCAGGACAAGGCCAAGGTGGCCGAGCTCAAGGCCCAGTACCAGCACGGCGGCCTCGGCGACGTCAAGATCAAGCGCTACCTCAACGAGGTGATGGACGGCATCCTGACGCCGATCCGCGAGCGCCGCGAAACCTACGCCAAGGACATGGACCAGGTCGCCCAGATCCTGATCGACGGCACGGCCAAGGCCAACGAGATCGCCAACCAGACCCTGGAAGAGGTAAGAGACGCCATCGGGTTCAACTACTTTAAGTAGAGGGCGGAGCCGAGCGCACTTAGCCGGTCGGCCAGCGTATGACTGGACGTTGGGCCGCTCTTTGGCCCAATGACCGGTCATAGCTGGACGAACCGGCGTTGCTCGGCGTAGCCCGTTTAAGTAGAGGGCGGAGCCGAGCGAGCTTAGCGACAACGACAACAAAGCAAGGCCGGTCCCCGGCGCTGATTCACTCAGCACCGAGGACCGGCCTTGCTGTAGCCTTGATTCAACTCGCGCCCGTCACGCCACCCGCGTGATGAGGTGCTCGACCACCCACAGCCCGCCGTAGACGAGCACCGGGAACCAGAAGTTGACCAGGCCCAGGCGCCACGCACGCTGCTCTTCCGGCCGCGGGCGCCTGAGGTACGTCACCAGCCGCCAGATGGCCGCGACGAACACCACCCAGTACGCCCAGTTGCCCAGGCGAAACGCCGTCAGCGGCACGAACTGCTCGCGGGCCACCACGTAGCCCACGAGGATGAACGCGGCCAGGTACGCATCGAACGTGAACGACCGCCACCACCCCACCTTTTTCATTCGAATCCCCCCAATTCTAGTATTCGTGCAAGCGATTACACACTGACTATACCGCGCGCTGCCGGGGAATCAAGGGGGGGTGATGAGAATACGGTGAGCGTTCAAAAAGACCGCGGCTTCGCAAATCATGCTAGAGACTGATGGCGAGATCATGCGGCATGTTACAATATGGGTATCTAAGACCATGAAGGAGAAACTTATGCAATCGAGAAAACTTAGCCCGGTCGCCGTGACCGGGATCGTGATCGGGGTCATCGCGCTGTTCGTCGCGATTTTCGGCGTCAGCACCTACAACGGCCTGGCCAAGCAGAATCAGGCCGTCGAGGCGCAGTGGAGCCAGGTCGAAAACGTGATGCAGCGCCGCGCCGACCTAGTGCCGAACCTCGTGTCCGCGGTCAAGGGCCAGATGAAGCACGAGACCCAAATTTTTGACGACATCGCCAAGGCCCGCAGCGCGTACGGTAGCGCCACCTCCACCAAGGATAAGGCCGACGCGGACGCCAAGCTGAACCAGTCCGTTGGCACGCTGTTGAACGTGATTCAGGAGAGCTACCCGGACCTCAAGAGCTCCGGCAACGTCTCGACCTTGATGACGCAGCTTGAGGGCAGCGAGAACCGCATCGCCGTGGAGCGCAAGCGCTACATCGACGCGGTGCGCGACTACAACTCAAGCGTCGTCACCTTCCCGAAGAACCTGTTCGCCAACATGATGGGGCTGGGGCAAAAGGCGACGTTCAAGGCCGACCCGAGCGCCTACAAGGTGCCGACCGTCGACCTGGATGACTGAGGCCCGCGATGACAAAACGCGCGTGGTGGCTCGGCCTTTTGCTGCTGCCGCTGGCGCTTGGCCTCGCCAAGCCTGAGGCCACCCAGGCGGCGACTTTGCCGGAGCGGCCGGCGGCGCACTACTACTACGACGGGCTCGACCTTCTGACGGGCACGACGCAGGAGCTGATCGATCAGAAGAACCAGTACTACCAGACCACAAGCCTTCAGCCGCAGATCGGCGTGGCGGTGGTGAAGTCGACCGGCGGCGACGCCATCGGCCAGTACGCCCCCGACCTGTTCGCCAAGTGGGGCATCGGCAAAAAGGGCGAAGACAACGGCGTCCTGATCGTTTTTGCCGATAACGACGGGGCGCACAACATGCGCATCGAGGTCGGCTACGGCCTGGAGGGGGAGCTGACCGACGCTTTGGCCGGCCGCATCCTGAATCAAAACCTCAAGGACATCAAGGCCAAGTCCGACGCCCGCGTGAACAAGGCGATCACCAACGTCTTCAACGCCGTGGCGACGGTGGTCGACAAGAAGTACAAGTTCCCCAAGGACGACAACACGGTGTCGGACGCGCGCATGGCGAGCTACCGGCAGGCGTCCGGTCAAGGCGGCGACCGCGGGTCCAACCTGCTGGTGCGCATCGTCGGCCTGTTCTTCGTCGTGGTGATCGTCGTGATCATCCTCGGCATGGGCGGCGGCGGGCGCGGTGGCCGAGGCGGCCGCGGAGGCGGCGGCTGGTGGCTCTGGTGGCTGCTCGACATCCTGCTGTCCGGCTCGCGCCGCGGCGGTGGCCCGTTCGGCGGCGGCGGCTTTGGCGGTGGCGGCTTCGGCGGCGGCGGCGGCTCCAGCTGGGGCGGCGGCAGCTCCGGCGGCGGTGGCGCCGACGTCTAGGCAACTCACACATCAGGAGGGTAGGGACTCCGCTTCGGCGGGGTCCCTTTCCTGTGCCCGAGGCGGTGCGGCACACGTGGCCTTGTCTGGCCGCTCGGCAGCTGCGGGGCCGGCGCTCACCGCAGCCCGGCCGGCGGGTAGACCACCGAGCGAGGGTGTGGCCTGCCGAATCGCCGGCCGGGTGCCTTCGGCCGGTTCCTGTCAGCGCCGCCAATTCCGGTGCGGCGGCGACGACGCGAAACTTTTTGGCGGTGGGGGGTCCCGTGGTTCGGCCAAGTGTGATAAGGTGTACCGAGATTGGTAATCATGCGGGGCGACCCGCCACGTCACACACAGGAGGCAAGCGTTGCGCACTTTGACCAAGGGCAATCCCCTTAAGCTGGTATTCTTCTTCACGATTCCGCTGTTGATCGGGAACGTCTTTCAGCAGCTCTACAGTTTCATGGACGCCCTGATCGTCGGCCGCACCATCGGCAAGGCCGCGCTTGCCGCGGTCGGCGCGACCGGCAGCGTCAACTTCCTGATCATCGGCTTCGCCCAGGGCACCACGGCCGGGCTGTCGGTGCTGACGGCGCAGGCCTACGGGGCCCGCGACGCCAAGGGGGTGCGCAAGAGCTTCGGCACCAGCGTCTGGATCACGCTCGGCATCTCGCTGATCCTGACCGTGCTGGCCGCCGGGCTGACCCGGCCGATCCTGACCTTGATGCAGACGCCGCCGGAAATCCTGAACGACTCGGTGTCCTTCATCCGGGTGATTTTTTACGGCATCATCGCGGCCATGGCGTTCAACCTGCTGTCCAACATGATGCGGGCGCTCGGCGACTCGCGGACGCCACTGTTTTTCCTGATCATCGCGACCATCATCAACATCGCGCTGGAGTTCCTGTTCATCCTCGGCTTCCACTGGGGCGTGGCCGGCGCCGGCTGGGCGACGGTGACGGCGCAGGTGGTTTCGGCCATCCTGTGCTGGGTCTACATTAAAAAGAAGATCCCGATGCTGAACCTGCGGCGCGAGGACCTCGCCATCGACTGGCACGAGATCAAGCACCACCTGGTGGTCGGGCTGCCGATGGGCTTTTCCATGTCGATCATCGCGATCGGCTCCGTCATCCTGCAGGTGATGCTGAACACCTTGGGCACCAACGCCGTGGCGGCCTACACCGCGGCGGGGCGGATCGACCAGCTCGCGACGCTGCCGGCGTCCTCCTTCGGCGTGGCGATGGCGACCTACGCGGCCCAAAACCTCGGGGCGCGCGAGTACGGCCGCATCCGCCAGGGCGTCCACCAGACGCTGGCGCTCAACGTCGGCATCTCCGCCGCGCTCGGCGCCTTGATCATCGTGTTCGGCAAGCCGCTGGTCAACCTGTTCCTCGGCCCGAACCAGCCGGCGGTCACCGCGCTTGCGCAGACCTACTTCCACTACAACGCCAGCATGTACTGGCTGCTCGCGATCCTGTTCACGATGCGAAACCTGCTGCAGGGGCTGGGCCACACGCTGGTGCCGACCGTCGCCGGGTTCTTCGAGCTTGCGATGCGCGCTTTCGCCGGCATCGTGCTGGTCAGCCAGTTCGGCTTCGCCGGCGCCTCGATGGCCAACCCACTGGCCTGGGTCGGCTCCGTCTGCGTGCTGATCACGATGTACTTCCGCACGATGCGCAAGATTAGGCAAAAAGAGGACGCACAGCGCGGCGCCTTGGCGGATGGCCTGGACGACCACCCCGAGGCCAGACCGTGACGGACAAGAAGGCCTGGCGGCAGCTGCTCGCCCTCCTGCGCCTGATGAGCGCGCTGATCCTGGTCACTCTGGTGATCCTCGGCGGCCAGGCGCTGCTGGGCCATTTTCTCACCAACAACGTGATCGAGGGCACCTCGATGGAGCCGACGCTGCGCCCGGGCGACCGCGTGGTGGCGGTGCGCAAGGTCACGGTCAAGCAGAACGACATCGTGATCCTGCACGGCCCGGATAACCCGGCGCGCACCTACATCAAGCGGGTGATCGGCATGCCCGGCGACTTCGTCTGGGTCAAAAACGAGCGGCTGTACATCAACGGCCAGCAGGTCGCCCAGCCGTACCTCGAGGCCAAGTTCATGGCGGCCTCCGTCAGGCTGTGGGCCAAGCAGCAGCACGTGACCACCAGCGGCCACTTCACCGACGACTTCACACTGGCCACGCTGAAGGCGACCCACCGCGCCACCGTGCCGGCGGGATCCTACTTCGTGATGGGCGACAACCGCCGCGTGTCCTACGACAGCCGCAACTTCGGCTTCGTGAAGCGGGCCGGCATCATCGGCGTGGTCAAGTGGCGCTACTGGCCGCTGAGCAAGGCGCAGACGTGGTAGCGCGACACAAAAAAGCCTCAGCTGATGCTGAGGCTTTTTTGATGCACGGAATCACGGCAGGTCGTTGCCGGCCGCGAAGTACAGGTCGTACCACTCCTGCGCCTTGAGCCGGATGTTGCCGGCCTCGGCGATTTCCTGGATGCGGTGCGCGTTGGTGGTGCCCGCGATCACCTGGGTGCCCGGGACCCGGATCAGCCAGGCGGAGGCAATCGCGTTCTTGTTGGTGTGGTAGGCGTCGGCGAGCTCCTGCAGCTTGGCGTTGAGCTTCGGGAACTTCGGGGAGTCGATGAAGACGCCCTCGAAGAACCCGTACTGGTAAGGGCTCCAGGCCTGAATCGTCATGTGGTGCAGGCGGCTGTACTCGAGGATGCCGCCGTCGTGGTCGACGGAGCGGTCGTCGGTCATGTTGACGTGGATGCCCGAGTCGATCATGCCGGTGTGCATCAGGGAGAACTGGAGCTGGTTGGCCACCAGAGGCTGGCTGACGGCCGACTTCAGCAGCTCGATCTGCGTCGGGTTGCAGTTGGACACGCCGAAACTGCGGACCTTGCCGCTGTTGTGCAGCTCGTCGAAGGCGGACGCAACCTCTTCGGGTTCGAACAGGGCGTCTGGCCGGTGCAGCAGCAGCACGTCGAGGTAGTCGACGCCCAGGCGCTTCAGGCTGCCGTCGACCGCCTCGATGATGTGGTCGTGGGACCAGTCGTAACGCTTTCCGGACACGATGCCGGCCTTGCTTTGGACGATGATGTCCTCGCGGCTGAAGTTGGCGTTCTTCAGCGCCTGGCCGAACAGGGTCTCGGCCTTGCCGCCGTCGTAGATGTCGGCGTTGTCAAAAAAGTTGACGCCGGCATCGTGCGCCGCTTCCAGCAGGTTGGTGGCGCCGGCCAAGTCGAGGCCGGTGATGCGCATCACGCCAAGGGCGATGGCGGATGCCTTCAGGCCGCTTTGGCCCAGGTCGATCATTTTCATAAGTTATCACCTCGCGGCTAGTGTAGCACATCGTGAAAGCGGGTGCAAGCCCGCCGGCACCCGGGTTGCGTGGGGTCGGCCAGGCGGTTTTTTTCACTCACACTTGCGGGGGCGGTTGTGATACAGTGAGCGTCAGAAAGGGGGCGACCGACATGCCAGAACCGACCATTATGGAGATGTTTCGCTTCGTGTTCGGCACGGTCTTGAAGCAAAAGGGGCTCTTGGTCTTGAACGTGGCGGCCCTGAGCCTGACCACGGTGCTGGGGTTCGTCGTGCCTCAGATCACCCAGTACATCATCGACACGGTGATCCCGCAGCGAAGCGACACGCTGTTAATCGCCGCGATTGCCGCGCTGCTGGCGACGGCGGCGGTGCTTGCGGTGCTGAACTTCCTGTCGACCTACTACATGAGCGTGATGAGCCAAGACGCCATCACCGGGCTGCGCAACGACTTGTACGCGCGGATTTTGCGCCAGGACACCGCTTTTTTCGAGGCCAGCAAAACCGGGGATCTGATGACGCGCCTGACGTCCGACGTCAATAACCTGCAGAGCCTGATCTCCGCGAACATGCTCAACGTGGTGGGCTCGGTGTTCACCTTCTGCGGGGTGCTGGCGCTGCTGTTTTGGATCAACTGGCAGATGGCCCTGGCCGTTTCCCTGACGTTTCCCCTGATCTACGCGATCCAGCGGGTGTTTCGCCGCCGCATCCACCGCGCGTTCCGCCGCGCCCGGGCGAGTCAGGCACAGATGTCCAACCGCATGCAGCAGACGCTGACCCAGATCGATCTGATCAAAAGCTACACCGCGGAGCCTTGGGAGACCGCGCGCTTCAACGCAATCGCCGCGACCAACCGGGACAACATGGTCGACGCCGGGCGCAACCAGGCGCTGTTCAACCCGCTTGTCGACACGGTCAACTACCTCGGCACGGCGATCGTGCTGTTCTTGGGCGCCCACTTCATCATCCAAGGCACGCTTTCTGTCGGCCAGCTGGTCGCCTACCTGTCGTACGTCGGCATGGTCCAAAATCCGATTCGCACCCTGGCGCGCCTGCTCAACCAGCTGCAACAGGCGCTGGTGTCTTACGGGCGCATCAGGGCGGTGTCGGCACTCGCCCCAAGCGTCGTCGATCAGCCCGGCGCCGGGGCGTTCCCCAAGCTGCAAGAGGGGATCCACCTCGACCAGGCCAGCTTCAAATACGGCCACGCCCAGATCCTGCGCGGGGTGAGCTTCGACATCCCCGCCGGCAAGACCACGGCGCTGGTCGGGCGCTCCGGGGCGGGCAAAACCACCATTACGCGGGTCCTGACGCGCCTGTACGACCTGAACGGCGGCAGCATCCGCTTCGACGCCACCGACCAGCGCGCGATTCGCCTGCGCGACTTGCGCCAGCACATCGCCGTGGTCAGCCAAGACATTGCCATCCTGGACGGGACCGTGCGCGACAACATCGTGTACGGGCGCCCCGGCGCGACCGATGAAGACGTCTGGCGGGTGCTTGAGCTCGCGGATCTGGCCGCGTATATCCGCACGCTTTCGGCGCAGCTCGACACGCCGGTCGGCGAGCGCGGGGTGCGCCTGTCGGGCGGGCAAAAACAGCGGCTGGCGATCGCCCGCGCCCTTTTGAAGGACGCCCCGATCATCATCCTGGACGAGGCGACGGCCAACCTGGACAACGAATCGGAAAAGGCCATCCAGCAGGCCCTGGCCCACCTTTTGGCGGACCGCACGGCGCTGGTGATCGCCCATCGCCTCTCCACGGTGCACAACGCCGATCAGATCGTGGTGCTAGACGCCGGCGCGGTGGTGGAGGTCGGCACCCACGCCGCGCTTTTGGCCCGCGGTGGGGCGTACGCTGCCCTGTACCAGGCGCAATTCGCCTGATCGGGCCGGCTGGTGAAACACGTGGTAAAATGGGGGTAACAGACAGGAGGGGCATTATGGCAGCGACTGAGCAGGGCTTTGTGGTGATTGGCGCCCAAAGCGTACTTTTTAGCATCACCAACCTTCGCACGATGGCCACCATCGAGCGCGGGCAGTACCCGGTGGCGATCGGGGAGGACATCTTCGCGACGCACCAGATCGAACCGGACACGGTCGACGCCCTGGTGGCGGCGCTGGCGGCCATCGCGCGGGTGTTTGCCGACTACGGCATCACCAAGCTTTCCGTGGTGGGCTCACACAGCTTCTACGAGGCGCACAACGCGCAGTTCGTGCGCGACCAGATCCTGAGCCGCACCGGCTGGCAGCTGCAGCCGTTGACGCTGTCGCAGGAGTCCTTCTACCGCACCCAGGCGGTGCTCGCGAAGTTCCCGAACTTCGAGGCGGTGACGGAGCAGGGGACCCTGCTCATCGACATCTCCAGCGGCTCGGTTGAGCTGACCGCCTTCAACCACGGCGAGTTCGGCTTCTCGCGCAACCTGTCGATCGGACCGCTGCGCGTGTTCGAGGTGATGAGCGACCTGCAGCGCAGCGTGCCCAATTACGTGGCGGTGATGCGCGACTACATCGATTCTCGCCTGGTCGACTTCATGCGCCTGTTGCCCAAGGACATCCACTACCCGAACCTGGTGCTGATGGGCAGCTCGCTGTCGTTGTTCGAGACCCTGATTCCCACCGGCGACATGACGGTGGAGACGGACTCAGACGGGCTGGCCTTGATCTACCACGAGGTCACGCATGCCTCCGACCAGTACTTGAGCGACCAGTACGACCTGACGCCGACGCAGACGGCGCAGGTGCTGCCGACGGTGCTTTTGGTCTACCGGCTGGTGCAGGTGCTCAAGTCGTCTCGGCTTTGGATCTCCAACCTCAAGCTGATCGACGGGCTGGAGATCAACACCGCCGTGGCCGTGAACAGCCCGGCGGTGACCATCGACCCGACCAAGGAGATCCTGATCTCGGCCCAAAACCTCGCGGACCGCTACCAGGTCGACGCCAAGCACCGCGACGCGACCGTGACCTTTGCGCTGCAGCTGTTCGACCGCCTGCGCCGGCTGCACGGGCTGGGGCGGCGCGAGCGGCTGCTGCTTGAGATCGCCGCGACGGTCAACGACATCGGCAGCTACGTCGACACCCACAAGCACTACGAGCACTCCGATTACATCATTCAGGCCTCCGAGCTGATGGGGCTGACCGCCGCCGAGCAGCGGATGGTCGCGACCATCGCCCGCTACCACTCCAGCGACACGCCGCAGACCGACCTGTCGGACCTGCGCGAGCTCAACTCCAGGCGCCGGCTGGTGATCGCCAAGCTCTCGGCGCTGTTGCGGGTGGCGGATTCTTTGGACGCCTCGCGCCAGCAGAAAATCGAGAAGATCCGTGTCTCGGTGCAGCCAACGCGCGTGCTGCTGTCCGCGACGGCCAAGGACGACGTGGCGCTTGAGAAGTGGACGCTGCGGCGCAAGGGCCAGTTTTTCGCCGCGGTGTTCGGGCTGCCGATTGAACTCAAAGGAAGGACGCGTGTCTGATGGCAAAACAAGACAATTACACCGACCCTAAGTACTACACCAACCGGGAACTGTCCTGGCTGGCCTTCAACGACCGGGTGCTCGAGGAGGCGCGCGACCACAACAACCCGCTGCTCGAGCGCGTCCGCTTCCTCGGCATCACCCAAAGCAATCTGGACGAGTTCTTCAACGTCCGCGTCGCCTCGCTGCGCAAGATGGTCGCCGTCGCCTACAACACGCCGGACGCCGCGGGGATGACCCCGGCGACGCAGCTGCAGCACATCGCCAAGGCCGCCCACGCGATGGTGGAAAAGCAGTACACCACCTGGTCGCGCTCGCTGGTGCCAAAGCTTGCGGAGCTGGACATCCGGCTCAAGGACTTCTCCGACCTCAGCGCCAAGCAGCACGAGTTCGTCTCCGAGTACTTCCACCAGGAGCTCTACCCGGTGCTGACCCCGATGGGCGTGGACCCGACGCGGCCGTTTCCCTTCCTGGCCAACAACTCGCTGAACCTGGCGATTCGCCTGCAGCGCCCGGACGCCGAGGCCGACAAGGCGCGCGGCTTTGCCACCGTGCAGGTCCCGGACGTCTTCCCACGGGTGCTGCGCCTGCCGGACGCGCCCAACGACTTCATTTTGCTTGAAAACGTGGTGCAGGCGTACGTCGGCGAGCTGTTCGTCGGCGCGACCGTGCAGGAAACCGCGGTCTTTCGCGTCACCCGCGACATGGACCTCGACGTCGCCGAGGAGGACGCGTCGGACCTGATGAAGGAGATCCAGTCGCAGCTCAAGAAGCGCCAGCGCGGCAAGGTGATGCGTCTGGAAATCGACGCGGGGATGAGCAAGTACCTGCGCAAGCACCTGGAAAAGGGCCTGGACGTCCGCAACGCCGCCGACGTCTACGAGATCAAGGGCCCGATCGACCTGAACGTGATGAGCAAGCTGGTCAAGGGCGTCCACGGCCACGCCGACCTGCTGTACGCGCCGTTCACGCCCTACGTGGACTCGCGGCTGATCGAGGGCAACATTTTCGAGGCGATCGCCCAGCACGACATCTTGGTCCAGCACCCGTACGACGCCTTCACGCCGGTGGTCGAGTTCATCCACCAGGCGGCGACGGACGCGCAGGTGCTGGCGGTCAAGATGACGCTCTACCGCGTGTCGTCCAAGTCGCCGATCATCCGCTACCTCAAGCAGGCGGCGGAAAACGGCAAGCAGGTCACCGTCCTGGTCGAGCTCAAGGCGCGCTTCGATGAGGAGAACAACGTGCACTGGGCCCAGGAGCTCGAGCGCGCCGGCTGCCACGTGATCTACGGGCTGGTCGGCCTCAAGACCCACAGCAAGCTGGCGCTGGTGGTGCGCCGCGAGGAAACCGGCATCCGCCGCTACATGCACATGGCGACCGGCAACTACAACGACGTGACGGCCAACGTCTACACCGACCTCGGCCTGTTCACGGCCAACGCCGAGATGGGCGCCGACGCCTCGAACATTTTCAACATGCTGTCGGGCTTCTCCGAGCCCGCCTACTTCAACAAGCTGGTGATCGCGCCGCTGGGCATCCGCGACTTCCTCTACGAGCGCATCGAAGAGGAGATCCAAAACGCCAAGGCCGGCCGCCGCGCGCTGATCCGCATGAAGATGAACTCGCTGTCGGACGCCGGCATGATCGCGGCCCTGTACCGCGCCGCGGCCGCCGGGGTCAAGATCGAGCTGATCGTGCGCGGCATCACCAACCTCAAAGTCGGCATTCCCGGGGTGTCTGAGAACATCGAGGTCCACTCGATCGTCGGGCGCTACCTCGAGCACTCGCGCATCTACTACTTCTACGCGGGCGGCGAGGAGCACCTCTACCTGAGCTCCGCCGACCTGATGAAGCGCAACCTGTCGCGGCGCGTCGAGCTGCTGTTCCCGATCCTGCAGCCGGACATCCACGCGCGCGTCTGCGGCATTTTCGACACGCTGTGGGGCGACAACGTCAAGACCCGCGTGCTGATGCCGGACGACTCGTGGGAGCGCATCGACCTGCGCGGCCAGACCAAGCAGAACGCCCAGGCGACCTTCATGGCGGAAGCGGCGGCCAAGACCGTGCGCGACGCCAAGCAGGAAGACGCTGTGGTCGCGGAGGGCGACGTGCAAAACACGCGGCGCTTCACCCCGATGCAGGCGCCGGAATCTGAGGAGGAAGACGAATGAGCCATTACGGTGTGATCGACCTGGGGTCCAACTCGGCGCGGCTGAGCGTCTGGGCCCTGGACGCGGACGGCGCCCCGCGCCAGGTCCTGAAGCTTAAGGAGATGGTGCGCCTCTCCGAGGACATGGGGTCGACCAAGACGCTGCAGCCGGCGGCGATTGCCCGCACGCTGGTCGCCCTCAAGAAGTTCGTCGCGGCCGCCGCGGCGTATTCCGACCTGACGCTTGAGGCCTTTGCCACCGCGGCGACGCGCCAGGCGGTGAACCAAAAGGACTTTCTGCGCCAGGTCAAGCAGGCGTGCGGCCTGACCATCACGGTGATCCCCGGCACCCGCGAGGCGGAGCTGGACTACCTCGGCGTGATCAACACGCTGCCGATCCAAAACGCGCTGATCATGGACACCGGCGGCGCCTCCACGGAGCTGATTCTGGTCCAAAACCGCAAGCTGCAGCACCGCATCTCGCTGCCGGTCGGCTCCGTGAACCTGACGGAGCGCTACCTG
Organism: Lacticaseibacillus kribbianus; assembly: GCF_020180945.1. Lineage (GTDB taxonomy): Bacteria > Bacillota > Bacilli > Lactobacillales > Lactobacillaceae > Lacticaseibacillus > Lacticaseibacillus kribbianus. Next base: position 272,035 of record NZ_JAIPUL010000002.1, read on the forward strand.
AACCACAACCTGATCTCGGCCGCCGAGCTGTTCGCGTTGATCTCCGAGTTCAACCGCGTGCTCAACTCGATCTGGTGGCTGCGAAAGGCCCTGAACCTGCCGATCGTCGCGCTGGGCGGCTCCAACCGCACCCTGGCCAAGATCCAGCGGCGCAAGGAGCAGGCGGTGAACTTCGAGGACATCCACGGCTACCGCATGGCGACCACCGCCGCCAACACCATTTTCGAGGACGTCTTGACCAAGGACCTCGAGGGGCGCAAGGCGATTCCGGGCCTGGCCAAGGAGCGCGCCGACATCATCGTCGGCGGCCTGATCCCGGTGATCACCATGATCCGCTACCTGGACTCCGACCGCCTGACCTTTTCCCAAAACGGGCTGCGCGAAGGCGCCTTGTACGCCTACCTCAACGCCCACGAGCAGGGCTAGAATCGAGAAGTTTTGGTTAAGTCAGGCTGTAACGGCGGCCGGACGGCGCGCGGTCTGCTACACTGGGCTAAACACCTACGAATGGAGCGTTCAGCATGAAAAAATGGCTTATGACCCTGACGGCGGCAGCCGCCCTCGCCACCGCGGCGGTGGCAGTTGCCAAGCCGGTCCGCGCGGCCGAGACCTTTGAGCCGGTGGCCACCCTCGGCACCAGCCTGACAACCGACCAGAAGAACGGGACGCTCAGCACCTTGAAGGGCGCCGCCGGCCTCGACACGGTCGGTGAGCTGACCGTGACCGGCGACACCCTGGTCAAGTACCTGAACCCGTCCGGCGCAAGCTTCACCAGCGCAAGCGGCGTCTGGTCCAGTGCGCTGGTCCAAAAGACCAGCGACGGCGGCATCAACGTGAAAATCGTGCCGTACAACAACGTCAACAACATCACGACGATCACCGCCGACCAGTACCGCAACGCCGCCTTGACCGCTGGCGTGACCAACGCGAACCTGTACATCACAAGCGCCGTCAAGATCGACGGCTCCGGCGCCCTGGCCGGTGTGTACGCGGCCTTCGCGCAAAACGGCCAGAGCCTGTCTGCCAGCCAGATCGACGCGGCCCAAAGCGAGGTCAACACGCTGTCCGGCATCACCGCCGAGAACAAGGACAAGTCGGGCTACTCCGACAAGCAGCTCAACAACGCCGTCGCCGGCATGAAGAAGACCATGGCGACCCAAAGCAACAGCGGCGAGCAGACCCTGTCCCAAAACCAGATCGGCAACATCGTGGACTCGCAGCTCAAGCAGAACAACCTGACCACCATCATCAACAACAACCAGCGCACCCAGATCATCAACCTGCTGGTGAAGATTCAGGACTCCGGCGCCCTGAAGTCCAGCGACTTCAAGGCCCAGGCCCAAAAGCTCGCGACCAGCATCCAAGACAGCGCCAAGAGCCTGTTCTCCAAGCTCTCCAGCCTGAACACCGAGGAGAACCGCAACTTCCTCCAGAAGGTCTGGGACTCCATCGTCTCGTTCTTCAAGGCCATCGTCGACTGGGTCGGCGGGCTGTTCAACTAAACCAGTAAACCAGAATCGCCCCGGTACCGCAGATGCGGTACCGGGGCGATTCTTTTTTTGGTTGACTTGTTGCGCCGCCGCGCAGCGCCGGGACAGCCAGCTAAGGCCGAGAATCGGGGCAAAGTGCGCCCCAATCCTCGGCCTTACGCTAGCCGCCCGGCTAAGTTCGCGCGGCTCTGCCCTCTAGTCTAACTTGTACGTCAGGGTCACGAACTGGTCGTGCTGCACGGCGTTGGTCAGGCGCAGCGGAACGTCCGCCAGGTTCGTGGAGACCAGGCTGATGCCGGAGCCCAAAAGCACCGGCGCGATGGTGATGATCAATTCATCGATCAGCTTCTCCTTCAGCAGGTCGGTGAAGATGTCGGCCCCGCCGACCAGCCAGATGTCCTTGCCCTTCTTGGCCTTGAGCTGCCGCACGAACTGCGGGATGTTGCCCGCAACCACAGAGGTCGGATCGTCGGTGTCGTGCAGCGTGGTGGAGAAGACGTAACTTTCCTTGTCTTGGTACGGGTAGACCCCGGCCAGGCGAAGCGCGCGCTGGTAGGTTTTGCGCCCCATCAGAACGGTGTCGATCGTCTGGTAGAAGTCTTGGTAGGCTTGGTCGGCCGCGCTGGAGTTCAGCTTGCTCAGGAAGCTGGTGGAGCCGTCCTCCTCGGCGATGAAGCCGTCTAAGCTTTCAGATAAATACAGGATCACTTTGCGTTCTGTCATTCTGCCACCCTCTTTTCGTTGATACGTTCATTATATCACAAAAACGGGTGGAGAAAGCGCTTCATTTCGGCGCGGATGCGGTGGTGGACTGCGACCTAGTCACAGGTTGTCATCTTCAGGCAGGTGACTGTGGTCAATCAGCAGCCGACCGATCAGCATGCAAGCGGTGACGATAACAAAGGAGCCCAAGGCGTATTTGCCTTCGGTAATCCCGGTCTTGTACATCACCCTGAGGTAGATTGGCGGGCTGAGGCTGATAAAGCCACCTAGCCAGACGACAAATGCCATGATTTTGCGTGCCTTCTTCTTCGTCATGCTTATCCCTCCCTAGTTGATTATTCGCTAACTCTGAGGACGCACTGACCAGAAGTAATAGGTGTAAGCAGATCCGTAGACGGTTTTCCCGTACACTTTCACGAAGGGCTTACGCTGCTCCTTCACCGCACCGTAGACGGTCTTGTGGTAGGCCTGGTACTGCTTATAGTAGGCGGTCGTCGTGAAGGACTGCTTGACACTCTCGATCAAGCCACCTGCAACGGCTGCTTTCAGGGCGTTTTTGATTAATACTTTCGCGACGCCGACCCCACCACCAAGGAAGACACCAACCGCGCCTTCCGCCGCGGAGGAAAGAATCATCTTCATATCGTATTTTTTGTGAGTTTTGATGTAGATGAGGCTGCTATAGCCTGTGGTTGGCAGGGCCGTTCGCCGACTTAATGTCAGATTTGTGACCTGCTGATTCTGATTGATCATCGGCGTGAGGTGTTTAAGCGAATCTGTGAGGGTTCCGTCGCTCTTTGCTAAAACGTCGTAGTACTGTCCAAGCTGATAGTACGTGCCATTCACTGAAACCGTGTCATAGGCCGGGTAAAACTCCTGGTCGTAAGTTTTTCCATCTTCGGTGATTTCAAAATGATTGAAGCCCAACTCTTTCAGAGAACTGTGATCGACAGTTTCCTCTGGTGTTACTGCGTATTGAGTGGCGGGTTGGTTTATGTCTGTTGATATGGTGTCACTGCTTGCACGAACGGTCTGGGTATGAAGACTTAATGCCATTGCACCAGTGCTCATGGCAATTAATATGAGAAACAGGGCTCTTTTTTTCATCGCAGTATCCCCCCCTTGATGTTTGCTTGAAAATCCTGAGACACGCTGCAGATAATGTGTTCTACCGGTTGAACGACTCAATTATACTTCTAAAACCGCTTTTATCAAGACGTGTAAGTGCTTTATTTTTATTATCGAAAGTCGAGAATTCTATTTCCAAATAATGTGATACCCGCAATGAAGGTTGATACAAAGGGGTTAATCTAATCCGGGTGTCTGCTGACAATTCATTGCGCAGGGACCCTCGCGGCCGCTAGAATAGAGGCAAAGGGAGGCGAGGTCAGGATGGACATGACCGCATTGGATGAGGCGATTGGCCACCAGCTACCAATCTTTGAGCGGGAGCTGGCGGCGTTGATTGCCGTGCCGAGCGTCGCGGGGGAGCCCGTGCCCGGGGCACCGTTCGGGCGTGAGCCACGGCGGGTGCTCGACGTGGCCTGCGCGCTTGCGACGGCTGCGGTGTTTTCCGCCCGCGTGGTCGCGGCCGCGGCGGCGGAGGTGACGTGGGGGCCCGCCGACGCGGCCGAGCCGTACATCGGCGTGTTCGGCCACCTGGACGTCGTGGCGGCGGGGCCGGACTGGCACAGCGATCCGTTCTCGCTGACCCGACGCGGCGACCACTACTACGGCCGCGGCGTGCTGGACAACAAGGGGCCGGCCTGGGCCTGCGTGTTTGCGGCGCGGCTTTTGCGGGACGCCGGCTTCACACCGCGTCGCCCGCTGCGCATCGTGCTGGGATCGGACGAGGAAACCGGCAGCCGCGACATGCCGCGCTACCTGGCGGCGGCCGGGGCCCCGTCGTTCGGCTGGACGCCGGACTGCAAGTTCCCGGTGGTGTACGGCGAGCGCGGCATCGTCAACTACCGCATCGCCACGCCAATCACCGACGGCAGCCTGGCCGCCCTGACCGCGCTCGCCGGTGACGAGGACCGCGGCCACGTGCCGGCGCGGATGCAGGCCAAAGTGGCCGGGCAGTCGCTTAAGGTCACCGGCACGCGCGCCCCGAGCAACGCGCCGACGCTGGGCGACAACGCGCTGACCAAGCTTGCGGCGCTTGCGGCGCCGCTGGCCGGCGGGCAGCTGGCCGCCTACCTGAGCTGGCTGGGCAGCCTGCACGGCAAGCACCACGGCGAGGGGCTCGGCATCGTCTTTGAAGACGCCGCAAGCGGCAGTCTGATCCAGACGCCGTACCGCCTGGCGAAAACGGCCGCCGGGCTTGTGCTTGAACTGGCGGTGCGCTACCCGGTCAGCGTCAGCGAGGCCCAGGTGACCGCGGGCTTGACCGCCGCGGTGCCGGCGGGCAGCCAGGTCACCGTGACCCGCGCCTTGCCCGGCACCCGCCACGACCCGCACGACCCGCGCATCAGGGCGCTGTCCGACGCCTACGCGGCCGTGACCGGGCTGGACGCGACGCCGGTCACCACGACCGGCGCCACATAAGCCCGCGCGGTGCCCAACCTCGTGGCGTTCGGCCCGTCCTTCCCGGGGCAAAAAGGTATCGCGCACAAGGAGGACGAGTGGCTGGCCGTGTCCGACCTCGTGGCCTGCGTGCGCATCTACGCCCGGGCCCTGGCCGCAGTGTGCGGGTAGCGGGCGCCGCTGCCCGCATACCAGGCCGCCCGTGCCGCGACCGACTGGTTCACGCACTAATCCGGTCGCTTGGTCTACGCACTGAATTCGCTGACTGGTTCACGCGCCGAGTCTGTTGACTGGTTCAGGGGCCGACCTGCCTGCGCGGCGCACGACCGGTTCACGCCGTGCCGCTTTCGCTCGGTCAGCGCAAAGGGCACACGGCAAGCTTCTGTCGTCGGGGTTCCGGCGCCGAATGGGACACCCTGTGAGCGATTCGCCGCACCGGCGGTTGGCTCACGGGGTGTCCTTTTTGCGCGGCGCCCGGTTGCGGCTTGGCGCGCGGCGCGGCGACGGTGCATAATAGAGGGAAGAGGTAAACAGAAAGGATGACGCACATGACTTGGGGAACGATTGCAACGTGGCGGATGGCGCACGAGGGCGTGGTCAAGGCAAGCGACTTGCTGGCGCAGGGCGCAAGCGCCGGCGACGCGGTGGAGGCGCTGATCAACCTGGTGGAGGCCTACCCGTACTACAAGAGCGTCGGCTTCGGCGGGCTGCCCAACGAGGAGGGCGTCGTCGAGATGGACGCGGCCTTCATGGACGGCGACACGCTGGCCCAGGGCGCGGTTGCGGGCATCCACAACGTGATGCACGCGGTGTCCGTGGCCCGGGCGCTGAGTGCCGAGCACTACAACAGCTTCCGCGTCGGCGACGGGGCGACCAAGTTCGCGCAGCTGCACGGCTTTGAGATGACCAACATGCTGACGCCACGCGCCAAGCAGGTGTGGCTCAACCGGCTGGCCGAGATGACCGACCACGACCTGAACCCCTACGACGGCCACGACACGGTCGGCGCCATTGCGCTGAACCGTCAGGGTGGAATGGCCGCGGCCACCTCCACCTCCGGCCTTTTCATGAAAAAGGCCGGCCGGGTGGGCGACTCGCCGCTGTCGGGTTCGGGGTACTACGTGGACTCCACCATCGGCGGCGTGGCGGCCACGGGCTTGGGCGAGGACATCATGAAGGGCTGCCTGTCCTACGAGATCGTCCGGCGCATGGGCGAGGGCCAGACCCCGCAGCAGGCCTGCGACGGCGCGGTGTACCCGTTCATTGAGAAGCTGCGGGCGCGCTACGGCAAGGCCGGCGAGTTCTCGCTGATTGCGATGAACAACCAGGGCGAGTGGGGCGTGGCGACCAACGTCGAGTTCACGTTCAGCGTCGCCACGGAAGGAAACCCGGCGCGCGTCCTGATCGCCAACCCGGGTCCGGACGGCACCACGACGATTGCGCCGATCACGCAGGCGTGGCTTGACGCCTACGAGGCGCGCATCAAGGCGCCGGTGCCGCACCAAAACTGAGGCAGCACGGGGGAGAAGCGGATGATGGACAAACTTGAGAAGCGGCTGGCCCCGCTCGGCGGGCTCGCCGAGTGCCTGGTCCTGCGCAGCTTGCGCGATGGGCTGGCGCTGGTCGTGCCCTGGGTCGCGGCCCTGTCGCTGGTGGTGCTGGTCGTGAACTTCCCGCTGCCAGGGTGGGGGGCTTTTTGGCAGGGGCTGCTCGGGGCGGGCTGGCACGACTGGGCCGCCGTGGCGACGCACGGCGCGCTGGCGGTGATGGGGCTGGCGACGGCCGCGGCGATTGGCGCGAGCCACGGGCAAAACCGCGGGCTGCGGCCGGCGGTCGGGGCGATTGCCGGGGCGCTGGCCCTGGCCCTTTTGACCGTGCCGCGCCAGGTGCCGCAGTGGGATGCCGCCGCGCGGGTGCAGGGGCTGGGCGCGTCCGGCCTGTTCTTCGGCATCCTGGTCGGGTTCGCCGCCAGCGAGCTGGTCGCCTGGCTCACGCGGCACCCGTGGCCGCGCCGGCTGCCGGCCGGGGTGCCGCCGGCCGTCGCGCGGTCCTTGGCCGAGCTGGTGCCCGGCACGGTGCTGGTGGCGGGGTTTGGCCTGGTGCGGCTGGCCGCCGACGCCTGGCTGCCGGCGCTGGCCCGGCTGGTGTACACCTGGCTTCAGGCGCCGCTTTTGGCCATCGCCGACACGATGCCGGCGCAGCTGGTGTACAGCGGGATGTCCAGCCTGCTGTGGAGCCTGGGCATCAACGGCCCGGCGGTGGTCAACGCCGTGTGGTCGCCGCTGGGGCTGGGGCTGAACCTCGACAACCTGCAGGCCTTTGCGACCGGCGCGGCGCTGCCGCACATCTACACCCAGTCGTTCATCGACTTCTTCACCACGTACGGGGGCGGCGGCTCCACGCTGTCGCTTGCGCTGGTGCTGTTGGCGGTGCCCCACGCCGGGCTGCGCCGCACCGGCCGGCTGGCGCTTGCGCCCGGGATCTTTGGCATCAACGAGCCGCTGTTGTTCGGGCTGCCGATCGTGATGACGCCGCTGCTGGCGGTGCCGTTCGTGCTGGCGCCCCTGGTCAACGTCGTCGTGTCCGGTCTGGCCTTTTCCAATGGCTGGGTGCCGCGGCCCAACGGCGTGATGTTGCCGTGGACCACACCGCCGCTGGTGTCCGGCTGGCTGGCCACCGGCGCCTGGCAGGGCGCGGCGCTGCAGCTGGTGGAGATCCTGATCGGGGTCATCATCTACTACCCGTTCGTGCGCCGGCTGGCCCGGCGGCGGGCCGCGACGGAAGGGTGACGCGGCAATCGGCCGCCTCGAACCGGGTCGTTCCCGCGGCCGCACGCCGGGGTGAGGACTAGGCGCGCCTGCGCGCCGCAACTCTGGCATTTTCGCCCCCTTCCATGGGGGATTGTGGTACACTAGCAATGCATTGTTAAAACAAATGGAGGCGTCATGCATTGACAGATCGACCAATTCGGGTGCGGTATGCACCAAGTCCAACCGGGCACTTACACATCGGCAACGCGCGCACTGCGCTGTTCAACTACCTGTTCGCGCGTCACAACAACGGGACCATGGTGCTGCGCATCGAAGACACCGACACCAAGCGCAACATCGCGGATGGTGAAAAGAGTCAGATCGAAAACCTGCACTGGCTGGGCATCGATTGGGATGAAGGTCCCGACAAGGGCGGCGACTTCGGCCCTTACCGCCAGTCCGAGCGCAAGGACATCTACCTCAAGTACATCGACCAGCTGGTTAAGGAAGGCAAGGCCTACGAGTCCTACAAGACCGAAGAGGAGCTGCAGGCCGACCGCGAGGCCCAGCAGGCCAACCACGAGATGCCGCACTACGTCTACGAGTACGAGGGGCTGACCGAAGAAGAGAAGCAGGCCAAGATTGAAGAGGCCAAGGCCAAGGGCTTGACCCCGGTCATTCGCTTCCACATTCCGGCCGACAAGACCTACGAGTGGCAAGACATCGTCAAGGGTGACATCTCCATCGACGGCAACACCATCGGCGGCGACTTCGTCATCCTCAAGCGCGACGGCATGCCGACGTACAACTTCGCCGTGGTCATCGACGACCACCTGATGGAGATCACCCACGTGCTGCGCGGCGACGACCACATCGCCAACACCCCCAAGCAGATGGCGGTTTACGACGCCTTTGGCTGGGAGGCCCCGGTCTTCGGCCACATGACGCTGATCATCAACGGCGCGACGGGCAAAAAGCTGTCCAAGCGCGACGAGAACGTGCTGCAGTTCATCGAGCAGTACCGCGAGCTCGGCTACCTGCCGAACGCGATGTTCAACTTCATCACGCTGCTCGGCTGGTCGCCGAAGGGTGAAGACGAGATTTTCACCAAGAAGGAATTCATCAAGCTCTTCGACGAGCACCGCCTGAGCAAGTCGCCGGCGCGCTTCGACCAAAAGAAGCTCGAGTGGGTCAACAACCAGTACGTGAAGAAGACGGATCCGTCCGAGCTCTCCGCGCTGGCTTTGGCCAACCTGATCGACGACGGCCGCATTCAAAAGGACCCGGCGCCGCAGACCATCGAGTGGGCCCGCCAGATGACCAGCCTGTACATCCCGCAGATGAGCTACACGGCTCAGATCACCGAGATGTCGAGCATCTTCTTCGACGACCGCGAGAGCCTGACCGAAGACGAGCTCAAGGAGCTGGCCGACGACAACGCGCTGCCGGTGATTAAGGCCGTGGCCGACAAGCTGCACCACCTGGACACCTTCGCCGCGTACTTCGTCAACCAGCTGGTTAACGAGGTGCGGCTTGAAAGTGGCGTGAAGGGCCGCAAGCTCTACATGCCGATCCGCATCGCCACCACCCGTCACATGCACGGGCCGCAACTCGCCGAGACCATCGAGCTGATGGGCCGCGACAAGGTCCTGGCCAACATCGACAAGACCATCGCCGAGATGACCAAGTAATCCGTGAACCGCCGCCTTTCCGCTGGGAAGGCGGCGGTTTTGGCGTTCGGGCGGGCCAGCGTGCTTGGCACGAGTGTCCAACCGCTTGACAGCTATTGATGGCGGCGTGTTATCCTGGCTTCGAGTCAAATGATGATACGCTCGATACCGAGGCCGCTATTGATTGTGGGATAGCGGTCTTTTTGTACGAAAAAACCTTTGCAGATTGTGGACTGCAAAGGCCGGTTCAGCCGAACTCGTGTCGCGACGAGTGATCATCGTGGTGGTTCAGCCAGTGCTCAAACACTGCGACGAGTACACCCACGATGAGGGGTGCAGTGACTGCGGTATCAAAAACAGACAACCTCGATACCCCCTTTCCGACGCAGCATCACGCGGTGCCGGGCGTAGCGACTTTCACAGTGTAACAGATGCGGAATTTCTCGGCACTTTTGCGCCGGAAATGGCCGGCAAACGCCGCCACTATCGATTTTGCGGCCGTGGAAAAGTGGCCGGGGGTCACCGTGACTTTACACGCCGGCGCGGGGCATGGTATACTCGTGGCGAATCGAAATTCGACAAGAGATGCCCGAGCCGCTACCTGTTGTGGGGATAGCGGTTTTTTGTTGCACTCAAAAACCACCGCGGGTTGTGGGACCGCAGTGGCCGGTGTGGAGCCGGGTGGCTGAGCGCGTCGCTACAAGCGCTAGTCGTGGTGCTGCAGCCAGTGCTCAAAAAGTGCAATGAGCACACCCACGATCAGCGGTGCGGTAACCGCGACATCGAAATCCGACAAGTGATGTCACCCTTTCCGGCGCGGTATCACGCGGCAGGGCGTAGCGACAGACCCAGTATACCAAGGCCGCGCCTTCCCGTCATTTTTCCCCGGAGCGGCGGCCGCAAACCCGCGCGGTGGCGGCATTCCTGCACCGAATTTTGGGTTGGCCGCGGCGGCACGGGGTTTTGGCGTAATTTACTTAGACCGGCCGAACGCGTAGAATGGATGGATACGAAACGGGGGAGACGCGAGATGGACACGCAGCACGCTTTATTGAAGGAAAAATTCGGCTACGACGAGTTTCGGCCGGGGCAGGACCAGGCGATCAGCCGCGTTTTGGCCGGCGACAACACGCTGGTCATCATGCCGACCGGCGGCGGGAAGTCGCTGTGCTACCAGATTCCGGCCCTGATGCTGGACGGGCTGACGGTCGTGGTGTCGCCCTTAATCGCCCTGATGAAGGACCAGGTCGACGCGCTGAACGAGAACGGCATTCCCGCCACCTTCATCAACAGCACCATCGCCCGCGGCGAGGCCGACCACCGGCTCGACATGGCGGCGCAGGGTGCGGTCAAGTTGCTGTACGTCGCGCCGGAGCGGCTGGAGATGCCCGACTTTCAGGCCGAGCTCGGCCAGCTTCGCATCGACCTGTTGGCCGTCGACGAGGCGCACTGCATCTCGCAGTGGGGGCACGATTTTCGCCCCAGCTACCTGGCCATCGCCGACGTCGCCGCCAGCCTGCCGTCGCACCCGACCGTCATCGCGCTGACCGCCACGGCCACCACCCGCGTCGCAACGGACATCAGCGCGCGGCTGGCGATTCCCGCGGCCGGGCGCATCAACACCGGCTTCGCGCGGCCCAACCTCAGCTTCAAGGTGATCAAGGACCAGGCCAAGGACGCCTACCTGCTGGACTACCTGCGCCTGAACCCGGATTCCGCCGGCATCGTCTACTGCGCCACGCGCAAGGAGGTCGAGCGCCTGCACGACCTGCTGGCCAAAAACGGCATCCAGGTGGCCAAGTACCACGCGGGGATGCCCGAGGCCGAGCGCTCGGCGGCCCAGGAGGATTTTCTCTACGACCGCAAGCCGGTGATGGTCGCGACCAACGCCTTTGGCATGGGCATTGACAAGAGCAACGTGCGCTTTGTCATCCACGCGCAGGTGCCCGGCGACCTCGAGTCCTACTACCAGGAGGCGGGGCGTGCCGGCCGTGACGGGCTGGACTCCGAGGCCATCCTGCTGTTCGCTCCGGCCGACCTGCAGATCCGCCGCTTTTTCATCGACCAAAGCGAGGGCGACGACGCGTACCGCGCCAGCGAGTACCAGAAGCTTCAGGTGATGAACCAGTACGCGAACACCGGCGACTGCCTCCAGCAGTTCATCCTGCGCTACTTCGGCCAGGCGTCGGAACCCTGCGGCCGCTGCTCCAACTGCCTGGACGACCGCGAGAGCTTCGACGTCACCGTCGACGCGCAGAAGGTGCTGTCCTGCGTCTACCGCATGCACGAGCGCTTCGGCAAGGCACTGATCGCAGACGTCCTGGCCGGCGCCAAGACCCAGCGCGTCTTGGACCTGCACCTCGACCAGCTCTCGACGTACGGCCTGATGAGCAGTCAGCGGAAAAAGGACATCAGCGGCTTCATCGACTTTCTGACCGCCGGCGGCTACCTGGCCGCAATCGGCGGCCAGTACCCGACGCTGCACGTGACCGAGGCCGGCGCCGCGGTCCTGCGCGGCCAGCAGACCGTCGCGCGCAAGCAGGCGGTTCGCGCCACCCGCACCCGGCCGGTCGACGACGCGCTGTTCCAGAAGCTGCGCGACCTGCGCCGCGAGCTCGCGGAAAAGGGCGGCGTCCCGCCCTACGTCATTTTCTCCGACCAGACCCTGCGTGACCTCTGCGCGGCCAAGCCGCAAAGCGAAGTCGAGATGCTGGCGGTCAAGGGCATCGGCCAGGCGAAGTTCGCCAAGTACGGCGAGGTGTTCCTTGAAGCGTTAGCAGAAGACCAGGGCGAAGGCGCGCGGGCTTAGCGGGTCGCATAGCGCGTGTCCGAGTCGCAAACCGGCCGCGGGTTCCGGTCCGGCAGGCGGCTGCGGCTGTGCGGCCGGTTTCCGCCCGAGACGGGCTCCGCAAGGCAACGCCGGTGCGCTCAGCTAGGGCCAGCACTCGAAGCAAAAGGCGCTTCAAGCGCTGGCCCTACGCTGACCGACCGGCTAAGTGCGCCTTGCTCCGCCCTCTATTCGGGCTCCAACCTAAAAGATGAGCCAACCGTCGCCTGCGGCTCCTTTGGTTGTCTCATCTTTTGCCGGGAGCAGCCACGCGAAAGCCTCGCCAAGTGCGCGAGTCTTCCGGGTGGCTGCTCCTTTCACGGCCTCCGCCGCCTGCCGGACCTCCACCCGCGGCCGGTTTGCTACGGAGTGGGGGGGACCGACAAACATTGAAGCGACACCGTCTTTGGTCGCTCAAAAATTGAAACTGCCGTTAATTCTGAGAATCGCGGTGGTTGCGCTTCTTGTCGGTTGACCACCGAGCTGTCGGCGATTTTTTCTGCCGTGCGACCTACCAATTTTGTGTCACCGTTGCGCGATGTAGCGGCCGGAGGGACCGGGGCTGGTCGGGCCGCGAAAGAAGCGGTGGCCCGGTTTTGGGGCGGAGGCCGGCCGCGCAGTCCGACCAGCCGCGGTCCCGCAGACCTCGGCCCCGTACCGCGGCAAGCCGGAAACATTGCGGCCGCCCGCTTTCACCCGGGGCGCTTTTCGAGTACACTGGTAGGGAGACACTTGCGAAAGGATAACGCTTATGCTAGAAATTTATAACACCCTCACGCGCAAGAAAGAGGTGTTCCACCCGATCACGCCGGGGAAGGTCACCATGTACGTCTGCGGTCCGACCGTGTACAACTACATCCACATCGGCAACGCCCGAAGCGCCATCGCGTTCGACACCATTCGCCGCTACATCGAGTACGTCGGCTACCAGGTCGATTACGTGTCCAACTTCACCGACGTGGACGACAAGATCATCAACCGCGCCAACGAGGAAGGCGTCGCGCCGCTTGACCTGGCGCAGCGCTACATCGACGCGTTCATGGCCGACACCGCGGCGGTGAACATCGAGCCGGCCACGGCACACCCGCGCGCAAGCGAGATGATCCCGGAGATCATCGCCTTTGTGAAGCGGCTGATCGACAACGGCTACGCGTACGCGGTGGCCGGCGACGTCTACTTCCGTGCGCGCAAGTTCGCCCACTACGGCGAGCTGGCCAACAAGAACCTCGACGAGCTCGAGCAGGGCGCCAGCCAGCACACGGCCGACGCCGAGACGGCCCGCAAGGAGGACCCGATCGATTTTGCCCTGTGGAAAGGGGCAAAGCCGGGCGAGATCAGCTGGGACTCGCCGTGGGGTGCCGGTCGCCCGGGCTGGCACATCGAGTGCTCGGTGATGTCGACCACGATGCTGGGCGACACCATCGACATCCACGGCGGCGGCCAGGACCTCGAGTTCCCGCACCACGAAAACGAGATCGCACAAAGCGAGGCCGCGACGGGCAACCCGTTCGTCCACTACTGGATGCACAACGGCTTCGTGACCGTCGGCGACAAGGACGAGAAGATGAGCAAGTCGCTGGGCAACTTCGTGACGGTGCACGACATCGTCAAGACCGTCGACCCGCAGGTGCTGCGCTTTTTGATGGCGTCCACTCAGTACCGCAAGCCGATCCGCTACTCGCAGGCCGGCCTGGACGAGGCCGCGCGCAACCTGGAGAAGCTGCGCATCGCCAAAGACGCCGTGGCCTACCGCCAGGCGAACGCGTTGGCCGGTGCGGACGCGGCGATCACGGCCCAGGTCGCGACGCTGCGTGAGGCCTTCACCGCGGCGATGGACGACGACTTCAACGTGCAAAACGGCCTGGCCGCTTTGTACGAGCTGACCAAGCTGATGAACAGCTACGCGGCCGCCGAGACGGTGCAGGCGGACAGCCTGAGCCTGTTGCTTGAGACGCAGGCGGCGTGGCTGGCGATTTTTGGCGTCGAGTTCAAGGCGCAGCTGCTGGACGCGGACGTCGAGGACCTGATCGCCAAGCGCAACGCGGCGCGGGCGGCACGGGATTTTGCCACCAGCGACGCGATCCGCGACCAACTGACGGAAGCCGGGATTGTCCTGGAAGACACCCCGCAAGGCACAAGATGGAGAAAAATTTGACTGACGCAAAACAACTGAACGGGGTGACGCTGGCCTACCTCGGCGACGCGGTGTACGAGGTGTACGTCCGCGAGCACCTCTTGAACCGCGGCATCGTGCGGCCGAACATGCTGCAGAAAACGGCGAAGTCCTTCGTCTCGGCCAAGGCCCAGGCGGCCCTGATCGCCGGCATGGAGGCCCAAAGCCTGCTGTCCGATGACGAGTGGGAGATGTTCAAGCGCGGGCGCAACGCGAAGTCGTACACCCACGCCAAGAACACGGACGTGGTGACCTACCGCACGTCGACGGGCTTTGAGGCGCTGTTCGGCTACCTGAAGCTCGACGGCCAGCTGGCGCGCGTCGACGAGCTGGCGCAGTGGTGCATTGATTACGTGGAGAACGGAGGAACCGGTCATGGCAAAGCCTAGTGAGCATTCAGATTCCCGCGCGGGGCGCGGCCAGGGCGGCCGCCCGAGCACTAACCGCGCAGGGCGGCGGCCCGGCAACAGCGGCCCGCGTGCCGAGCGCAAGCCGCGCGCGGCCGCGCCGGTGCCGGAGAAGTACCGCGACCGGCCGCGCGATGAGGCGCACGAAGACGAGTTCGTCTTCGGTCGCCACGCGGTCGAGGAGGCGCTCAAGGTCGGCAGCAACAAGACCATCAACAAGCTGTTCGTCCAAAGCGGCCTGAACGCCGATCAGATCCACACCATCGTTCAAAAGGCGACCAAGGCCAAGATCCTGGTCTCAAGCGTTCCAAAGGCCAAGCTCGACCTGCTGTCCGACGGCGGCAACCACCAGGGTGTCCTGGTCGCGATGACGCCGTACGCTTACGCGACGTTGGACGAGCTGTTCGAGCACGCCCAAAACGCCGGGCACGCGCCGTTTTTCCTGGTGCTCGACAACCTCGAGGACCCGCACAACCTGGGCTCCATCATGCGCACCGCCGACGCGGTTGGGGTGGACGGCATCATCATTCCCAAGCACCGCGCAGTCGGCCTGACCAGCACGGTGGCCAAGATTTCGACGGGCGCCATTGAGCACGTGCCGGTGGCCAAGGTGACCAACCTCGCCGCGACCATCAAGACGCTCAAGGACCGCGGCATGTGGGTCTTTGGCACCGCGATGGACGGCCAGGACTTCCGCGAGTGGGACGCGCAGGGCGCAGTCGCCCTGGTGATCGGCAACGAGGGCAAGGGCATCTCGCCGGGCGTCGCCAAGCTGATGGACGCGACGTTGACCATTCCGATGGTCGGCCACGTCCAGAGCCTGAACGCTAGCGTCGCGGCCGGCATCCTGATGTATCAGGCGTTCACCGCCCGCACGAAGGCCTGACATGCGCAAGCACATTTTGATCGTGGATGGCTACAACGTGATCGGCAACTGGCCCGAGCTGTCCAAGCTCAAGGCCGACGGTCACTTCGACGCCGCACGGGACCGCCTGCTCGATCAGCTGGCCGAGTACCGCAGCCA
Organism: Lacticaseibacillus kribbianus; assembly: GCF_020180945.1. Taxonomy (GTDB): domain Bacteria; phylum Bacillota; class Bacilli; order Lactobacillales; family Lactobacillaceae; genus Lacticaseibacillus; species Lacticaseibacillus kribbianus. Next base: position 287,625 of record NZ_JAIPUL010000002.1, read on the forward strand.
CGAGAACGCCAATATGATCGTGGTTTTCGACGCGATGTACGTGCCGGGAATCGGGGAGCGCTACGACAAGTGGGACCTGCAGGTGGTGTTCACCCAGCAGGACCTGACCGCCGACTCCTACATCGAAAAACTCGCCAACGACCTGAACACGCCCTTGGTGCAGCTGACCGTGGTCACCTCCGACCAGGCCGAGCAGTGGACCGTGTTCTCGCGCGGCGCCTTGCGCATCTCCTCGCGCGACTTCCTGCGCGAGGTCAAGCGCTCGCACAACGAGTTCACCAAGTCCACGGATCCGTTCATCATGCGGGAGAACCCGCGCAACGTGCCGTGGCGCACCGACCAGCTCCTGAAGCTGGACCAGGCGCGGCGCAAGCTGGAGCAAAAACCGAAACCAAAGCCCAAGCGCTGACGCGCTGGGCCGGCAGAAACGCGAATAAGACCCATCGGCGCACCGAGCCTCGCTCGGTGCGTTTTTTTGGCGCCAGGCGCCTTGTGCGGCCGTTTTTTTCGGCAATTGGTCACACTTTCTTCACACGCGCGGTGGCAGGGGGCAATCGTTCGGGACTGCGGGGACCGCCACGCCGGGGCCAGGCGGGACCGCGAGCACGTGTTCACAATTTGTTCACAACATCCCAACAGTTTTACCGAATTCCGTGCGCAGTTTGTGGATATTCACAGACTACACTAACGGTAATCAAATGTTCGGAGGACAAAGACATGACAAAATTCCACGGCTGGCGCTGGTTACTGCTTCCCCTCATCGCGGCGATGATGCTGATCGTCACCGCGTGCGGCAAGTCGACGAGCGGCACCGCAAGCCTCACCACCATCAAGATCGGCTACATGGAAAACGCCAACTCGGTCGGCCTCGCCGCCATCGCCGATCAGGCCGGCTACTTCAAGAAGCAGGGCTTCAAGGTCAAGCTGGTCGCCTTCGCCGACGGCCCGTCGATCCTCGCGGCGATGAAGGCCGGCAGCATCGACGTCGGCAACATCGGCTCCGGCGCCCACACCGCCCTGGCGCAGGGCGCCGCCCAGGTCATCCTGACCGACGGCGTCAGCACCGCTGACGAGCTGATCGGCAACAAGGCCAAGGGCGTCTCCAGCATGGCGGACCTGAAGGGCAAAAAGGTCGCGGTGGTCGCCGGCACCACGTCCGAGATGATTTTTGAGGCGGCGCTGAAGAAGGCCGGCATGAGCAAGTCCGACGTCACCGTGGTCAACATGTCGGCCAACAACATCGCCGGCGCGATGGCGGCGGGCAAGGTCGACGCGGCCGCGACCTGGTCGCCGAGCACCACCACCATCAAGGACAAGCTCGGCGATGACGCCGTGACCCTGGCGTCCGACAGCGATTTTGCCAGCACGATGCCGTTCATCAGCTCCTGGGTCGTGACCGCCAAGTACGAGAAGGCCCACCCGGCGCAGGTGGTCAAGATCACCAAGGCGCTGATGGCGGCCAACGACGCGCGCAAGGCCAGCCTGAGCAAGGTCGCGCCGTACATCGCCAAGCAGCTGGCGATCACGACCAAGCAGGCGCTCGCGCAGATGAAGGGCATGGAGACGCTCTACTCGTCCAAGCAGCTGAGCCAGATGGCGTCAAGCGGCGCCCTGGCCAAGCTCTACAACGCCCAGCAGACCAACTTCATCAACGTCGGCACGCTCAAGGACACCGGCGACCTGGAAACAGCCGCCGACTACCTGCTGACCGACGTGATTGAAAAAGCCGCGGCTTAGGAGGCCCACATGCAGGACTACTATCGCTACAGTGTTTCCGAACTGACGCAGCACGCGCGGCTGCCGCTGACGGTGGTGCCCGCCGCCCAGGACGTGTACGACCGCTTGGCCGACGAAATGGTGGCGGTGATTGCGGCCAACAACGCCGCCGGTGCAATCAGCGTGATCATCATCCCGGTCGGGCCGATGGGGCAGTACCCGGCGTTCGTCCAGGCGGTCAATGCAAAGCACCTCGACCTGCGCCGCACCTGGTTTGTGAACATGGACGAGTACGTCACCGACGGCCGGTGGATTGATCCGGCCTCCGACTGGAGCTTCCACCGCTTCGTTCAGGCCAACCTGTACGACCGCCTGGACCCGGCGCTGGCGCCGCCGACCGACCAGCGCGTGTTCCCGGATCCCCAGGATCCGGCCGCCATCGACCGGTTGCTCGCCCAGCTCGGCAAGGTGGACCTGGTGATCGGCGGCATCGGCCTGAGCGGCCACATCGCCTTCAACGAGCCGCAGCCGGCGCTCAGCGTTGACGAATTCGCCGCCCTGCCGACCCGCGTGGTGACGCTGACGGCGGCCACGCGCATCGCCAGCGCGATCGGCGACACCCACGGGGCGCTGGAGCTGGTGCCGACGCAGGCCGTGACCATCGGCATGGCGGAGCTTCTGTCCGCCCGGCGCATCGTCCTCGGGTGCTTTCGCGACTGGCACCGCGGCGTCGTGCGCCAGGCGGTCGGGCAAAAGCCCTCGGCGGCTTTTCCGGTGACGCTGCTGCAGCGCCACCCCAACGCCGAGCTGGTGGTGCCAACGGCCGTGGCCGCTTTCGAGGCACCGGCATGACGGCGCGGGTGTTCACCCACGCGCACCTGGTGACCGGTTGCGCCGAGTGGCCGGACGGCTTCATCCGCTTCACCGACACGGTGCAGGCGGTGGGGCCGATGACGGCCTTTGTCCAGCAGCCGGGCGACGCGGTGCAGGACGTCGGCGGCGACCTGATCGTGCCCGGCTTCATCGACGTGCATGTTCACGGCGGCTACGGCGTGGACGCGATGGACGGCGATCCAACGGCAATTGCCGCCATGGCCACGCGCATCGCCGCGGCGGAAGGGGTCACGACCATTTTTCCCACCACCATGACCCAGGCGCCTGAAGCCATCGACCGCGCGGTGGCCGGCATCGCGGCGGCCGCCGAGCGGACCCCGCTGATTGCGGGCATCCACCTGGAGGGGCCGTTCATCGCGCCGGCCTACAAGGGGGCCCAGCCGGCCGCCTTCATCCAGCCCGCCACGGCCGCCGCCGTCGCCCGCTGGCAAAGCCTGGCGCGGGGGATGATCCGCCTGATCACCTACGCGCCGGAGGTCGGCGACCCCGCCGACTTCGAGGCGTACTGCCAAGCGCACGGCATCGCGCTGGCCATCGGGCACAGCGACGCCACGCGCGCAAGGCTTGTGACCTGCCCCGCCCGGCACGTCACCCACCTGTACAACGCGCAGCGCCTCGCGGTTCACCGCGAGCCCGGCGTGATGGGTCACGCGCTGTTGGAGGACGGCATCACCGCCGAGATCATCGCCGACGGCTTCCACAACGCCCCGGACATGGTCAAGCTGGCCTACCGGGTGAAGGGCGCCGCGCGCCTGGAGCTGGTCACCGACGCGATGCGCGCCAAGGGCCTCGGCGACGGCGTCAGCGAGCTGGGCGGCCAGACCGTCACGGTGCAAGGCGTCGAGGCGCGGCTGGCCGACGGCACAATCGCCGGCTCGGTGCTGCCGTTCATCACCGCGTTCGTGAACATTCAGCGCTTCACCGGCGCCGGGGTGGCGCAGGCCGTGCAGATGGCCAGCGTCAACCAGGCCCAGGAGTTCGGGCTGAGCCAAAAGGGCGTGCTTGAACCCGGCCGCGACGCCGACTTGAACCGCCTGACCCCAGACCAAAAGTTGGTTGCGACCTTCAGCCGCGGCCGCCTGATTGAAAGGATGGACTGACAATGCTTCTCACCGTGACCCTCAACCCCGCCGTCGACGTGCACTACCGGCTGGCGGCCCTGCAGCTCGACAACGTCAACCGCGTCGCCAACGGCATTGTGTCCGCCGGCGGCAACGGCATCAACTCGGCGCGGGTGCTCACCCAGCTCGGGGTGCCGACCCAGGCGCTCGGCCTGGCCGGCGGGCCGCGCGGCGCGCAGCTGCGCCGGCTGATGCAGGCGGACGGGGTGCCCAGCGCCTTCACGCCCATCGCGGCCGACACGCGGCAGTGCCTCGCGCTGTTGCACGGCACGGCGCAGACGGAGGTGCTGGAGGCGGGGCCGGCGGTGACCCCAGCGGCGCTTGCCGCCCAGCTTCAGGCGCCGGTGCTCGCGGCCGTGCCGTGGGTGCTGGTGTCCCTGGGGGCGGACGGCGCCATCGCCCGCCACGGCGAGCGCCTGTACCGCGCCACGGTGCCGCGGGTCGCCGCCGTCAACGCGGTGGGGTCCGGCGACGCCACCACCGCCGGCATCGCGGTCGCTTTGACTCGCGGGCTGGACGACCGCGCGGCGCTGGCCTGGGCTTTGGCCTGCGGCACCGCCAACGCCGCGCAGGACGCCACCGGCAGCGTCGACCTGGCACAGGTGGCGGCACTTGCCGCCCGCATCACCGTCACGGCACTCAGAAAGGAAGATCGCAATGACGCCTAATCACTCCGCAACCATCGCAAACAACCGCCCGCGGCGCGGGCTTCTCGGCCGCACCGTGACCGCCGCCCGCGCGCCACAGACCGCGGCAGACGCGACCGCCCAAAAGCTCGCCCCTGCGGCGACCGCAAAGCCGGCCGCGCGAACCCCGCGCCGCGCCCTGCCGCGCGCCGTGTGGTGGGTGGCCTCGCTACTTTTGGCCATCGGGGCCTGGAGCCTGCTGTCGGTCAACCCGACGACGGCGGACACGTTCCCCAGCCTGGTCAAGGTGATCACGGCCATCGGCGACATGTACAACAAGGGCGTGCTGCTGCAGGACATCGGCTCAAGCCTTCTGTCCGTGCTCGGCGGCTTCGTGCTCGGCTTCGCGCTGGCCCTGCCGATGGCGATTCTGATGGCGTGGTACCGGCCGATCGAGAACCTGATCGGGCCGTGGATCCAGTTCATCCGCAGCATTCCGCCTCTGGCCTACGTGCCGCTGGTCGTGATGTCTGCGGGCATCGGCACCAAGGCGCAGATCATCGTGATCATGCTCGCGACCTTCCTGGTGATGACCGTCACGATCTACCAGGGTGTGATCAACGTCGACCCGCTTTTGATCAAGGCGGCCCGGGTGCTCGGGGCGCGCGACCGCGACCTGTTCGTGCACGTGCTGGTGCCGGCCGTGATTCCCTACATCATCACGGCGGTGCGGCTGGGCGCAACCACGGCGCTGACCACGCTGATCGCCGCGGAGTCCACCGGCGCCGTGGCGGGGCTGGGGATGCGCATCCAGTCCTTGAGCCAGAACTTCGACACCGCGCCGATGATGCTGTACATCATCATCGTCGGCATCATCGGCGTGGCCCTGGACCAGGGCATCCGCGCGCTTGAAAGGAGACTGACGACATGGCAGGAGAACTGAGCAAGCTGAGCATTACCCATCTGGCCAAAACGTTCCCGCGGGGTGACGGCGAGCTGAAGGTGCTCGCCGACATCAACCTGGAAATCGGCGCCAACGAGTTCGTCACCGTCATCGGCCCCAGCGGCTGCGGCAAGTCGACGCTGCTGAACATCATCGCCGGGCTGGATCAGCCGACCGCCGGGGCGGTGCAGTGCGACGGCCGGCCGGTGACCGGCACCGGCACGGACCGCGGCGTCGTGTTCCAGCAGTACGCACTTTTTCCCTGGCTCACCGTGCGCCAAAACATCGGCTTCGGCCTGAAGATGCAGGGCAAGGACGCGGCGGCGATTCGGCCGGTGGTCGACCACTACCTGGACGTCGTCGGGTTGACCGCCTTTGCGGACAGCTACCCCAAGGACCTGTCCGGGGGGATGCGCCAGCGCGTCGCCATCGCCCGGGCCTACGCCGCCGACCCGGCCGTGCTTTTGATGGACGAGCCGTTCGGCGCCCTGGACGCCCAGACCCGCGCGCAGCTTCAAGACAGCCTCCGCGCGTTTTGGGCGGCGGAGAAAAAGACCTGCTTTTTCATCACCCACGACGTCGACGAGGCGATCTTCCTCGGCCAGCGCATCGTGATCATGGGCGCCAACCCCGGCACCATCAAGGAGATCGTGCCGGTCGCGCTGCCGGAGCCGCGCACCCAGGCCGTCCGCCTGTCGCCGGAGTTCCTGGCCATCAAGCAGCACGTGTGGGCGCAGGTGTACCAGGAGGCCGCAGTCCAGGCGTAGGCAGTTGAGCGGGCTCCGGCACGCACGGGCCACTGCTTCCGGCTTCGGCCGTTCCCACCACCCAACAGGAGGAATTGTGATGATAACAATCGAGACTGAGGTCACCGCCGACTTTCCGGCGGACGAACTCGCCGCGTACCGGCGCGCGCACCTGGACGCCCTGCACACCCTGCAGGCGGCCCGGCCCGGGACGGGGGCACACCGCGACAACCTCGGATGGCTGACGGCCGACCGGTGGGCGACCCCGACACAGCTGGCCAAGCTGACGACGCTGGCCGCGCAAGTGCGGGCGACGGCCGACGTGCTGGTGGTGGTCGGCGTCGGCGGCTCCAACCAGGCGGCCCGCGCGGCCATCACGGCGCTGGCCACCGACACGAGTTGTGAGGTGGTCTACGCCGGCACCAACCTGTCGGCGGCATACTACCAGCGCCTGCTCGCGTCGCTTCAGGGCCGCGAGGTGACCATCGATGTGATCGCCAAAAACTTCCAGACCCTGGAGCCGGGCATCGGCTTTCGCGTGTTCAAGCCGTTTTTGGTCGCCAAGTACGGCGCCGATTACGCCAGCCACCTGATCGTCACCGGCACGCCGGGCAGCCCGCTTGAGGCGCTGGCCACGGCCGAGGGCTACCCGTTTTTGACCTTTCCGACGGACATCGGCGGCCGCTTCTCGGCGCTGTCGGACGTCGGCCTGTTCCCGATGGCGGTCGCCGGGCTCGACGTGGCCGAGCTGGTCGCAGGGGCGATGGCCGAGCGGACGGCGCTGCTCGCCAACCCCGGCCCGACCAACCCGGCGTACGCCTACGCCAGCCTGCGCCAGTTCTGGCTTGCCCACGGCGGCAAGCTCGAGGTGCTGGGCCATTTTGAGCCGCAGCTGGACTTCTTTGGCCGCTGGTGGACGCAGCTGTTCGCCGAAAGCGAGGGCAAGGCGGACTCTGGGCTCTACCCGGTCGCCTTGACCTACTCGGAGGACCTCCACTCGGTCGGCCAGTACATCCAGCAGGGGCAAAAAGACCTGCTGGAGACCTTCCTGGTGGTGGCCAAGCCGAGCGGCAGCCTAGCGATTCAACCCAGCGGCGTGGCGGACGGCTTCGCCTACCTGGACGGGCGCGACCTGACGGCGATCAACCGCACGGCGGAAAATGCGGTGATCGCCGCGCACCGCAACATCGGGGTTCCGGTGACCAAGCTCACGGTCCCGCGGCTGGATGCGGCGGCGTTCGGCGCGCTGTTTTACTTTTTTGAGGTCGCGGTATTCCTGTCCGCGACGCTGCAGGGCGTCGACCCGTTCGACCAGCCCGGCGTCGAGGCGTACAAGGCGCTGATGTTTGCGGGCCTCGGCCGCGATTGATCAACATAGAAAGAAGCATAGAGATGGCATACACAGTGATTAACCCTTACACGCAGGAGGTGCTGGCGACGTACCCGGTCGCCTCCGACGAGCAGATCGAGGCCGCGCTGCAGCAGGCGGACGCGGCAATCGGCGCAACCGACGCGCGGCCGCTTCGGGCCAAGCAGCTGGCGGCCCTCGCGCAGGCCTTTGCCGCCCACGCGGAGGAGCTCGCCGCCCTGGCCACGGCCAACATGGGCAAGCTGCACCGCGAGGCCTTGGGCGAGGTGCAAGGCGCCATCGGGGTGATCAACTACTACGCCAACTACGGCGCGGCGTACCTTCAGCCGCGGCTGCGCCAGTACCAGGGCGTGCGCCAGGCGACCATCAGCTACGAGCCAAGCGGCGTGGTGATGGCGATCGAGCCCTGGAATTTCCCCTACACGCAGGTGATGCGGGTCTTCGCGCCGAACTTCATGGTCGGCAACCCGGTGATCCTGAAGCACGCGCCGGGCGTGGCCCAGTGCGCGGTCAAAATGATCGAGCTGGCGAGGTCGGCCGGGATCCCCGCGGGCGCGTTTCAGAACCTGTTTTTGACCAACGAGCAGGCCGCGGCCGTGATCGCCGATCCGCGCGTGCAGGGCGTGGCCCTGACCGGCTCCGTGCGCGCCGGGCGGCAGGTCGCCGCGGAGGCCGGCGCGGCCCTGACCAAGGTGACGCTGGAGCTCGGCGGCAACGACGCCTTCGTGGTGCTGGATGACGCCGATGTGGCGGCCGCCGCGGCCGCCGCGGTCGGCTCCCGGCTGCGCAACGCCGGGCAGGTCTGCGTCTCCGCCAAGCGCTTCATCGTCACCCAGGGCGTGGCCGCCGCCTTCACCGCCGCGGTGGTGGAACAGTTCGAAAACCAGGTGCTGGGCGATCCCGACGACTTCGAGACGACGCTTGCGCCACTCGCGTCCAAGGCCGCCTGCACCCGGCTGCAGACGCAGGTCGACGCGGCGCTGAGCCACGGCGCCCGCGCGCTGGTCGCGGGGGGCACGGTGCCCGGCACCGCCAACTTCTTTTCGCCGGTGCTTCTGACCGACATCACGCCGGAAAACCCGATTTTTGACTCCGAGCTCTTCGGGCCGGTCGGGCAGCTGCACGTCGTCGCAGACGACGACGCGGCGGTCGCCCTAGCCAACCGCTCGCAGTACGGCCTGGCCGGCACCGTGTTCGGCGCGCCCGCCCACGCGGCCGCGGTGGCGGCCCGGCTGAGCACGGGGCAGGTGTTTTTGAACCAGCAGGCCGTCGCCCAGCCGGAGCTGCCCTTCGGCGGGGTGCGCAACTCGGGCTTTGGCCGCGAGATGAGCGAGCAGGCGCTGTACGAGTTCGCCGCGCTCAAGGTGATTGCGGCGGGCTGAGGCACTCAGGCGACACGCCGCACGGCACTGGCCTGACAGCCTTACGTTGAGACGCCGCGCCGCTCCCCGGCCGGTGATGTTACTTCGTCGACGCGCTGCGCCGGCGTTTTTGAAAGGATCTGTAGAGATATGACTGAACTGACCGCAGTACTGGACCGCCAGCTGGCCGACAACCCCGACCGGCGCATCATCAAGGACGAGGGGATGGGCCGCTGGTTCACCGGCCGCGACCTGGCCGAAGACGTCGCGACGCTTGAAGACATTTTCGCTGGACTTGACCTTGGTCACGGGGCGCAGGTGCTGGTGTGCCTGGAAAACGCCGCCGTGTTCCCCGTCATCAACCAGGCCGCCTGGCACCGCGGCATCATCGTCCACCCGATCTCACCGAGCACGCCGATCGCCGAGCTGGCCGCCGACTGGGCCGCGCACCGCTACCCGGCGATGCTGGTGACGCCGGCGCTCGCCGCGGCGTGGGGGGATGACCGCTTCACGCAGCAGCCGCTTGCGCTGAACACCTTCCCCGAGCTGGTCGTGATCGCCGACCCCGACCGGGCGCCAGGCCAGCTCAAGCCGGTGCAGGACTCGGACCTCGGGCTGATCCTGAACACCTCGGGCACCACCGGCAAGCCCAAGCGCGTCGGCCTGACCCACGCGATGCTGCTGAACGCCGCGCGGTACGACGCGGCGAGCAACGAGATGACCGACCAAGACGTCGCGATGATCACCATGCCGATGTTTCACATCAACGCGCAGGTGATGTCGACGCTGTCCAGCCGCATCGCCAACGCCCGCATCGTCGTGACGCCGCGCTTTTCCGCCTCGCGCTTCTGGGATCAGGTCGCCGACAACGGCGTCACCTGGGTCTCGGTGGTGCCGACCATCGTCTCGTTCTTGCTGCTGAACGACAACGCCAACGCGGCGTACGCCCGGCTGAAAAACCGCATCCACCTGCGCTACGTGCGCTCCAGCTCCTTTGCGCTGCCCGAGGAGCGGCTGCGCGAGTTCCAGGACCGCTTCGACACGCTGATCCTGGAGGGCTACGGCATGACCGAGGCCGCCAGCCAATGCACCATCAACCCCTTCGACGCGCCGAAAATCGGCTCGGCGGGCAAGCCGTACGGCACGGAGGTCCGCATCGTCGGGCCCGACGGCAAGCGCACGGCGGCTCCCGGCGTGATGGGGGAGATCACCATCCGCGGCAACCACGTGATCACCCGCTACATGGACCCCAACCCCGACTCGTTTGCCGACGGCTGGTTTTTGACCGGCGACCTCGGCTACTTCGATGCCGACGGCTACCTCTACGTGAAGGGCCGCAAGAAGGAGATCATCTCGCGCGGCGGGGAGAAGGTCGCGCCGGCCGCGGTGGAAAACGTGCTGAACGAGCTGGACTTCATCGAGCAGCTCGCCGTCGTCGGCCTGCCCGACGACCTGTACGGCGAGGCGGTCTGCGCCGTCGTCGTCAGCACCACCCCGGGCGTCGACGAGGACGCCCAGCGCGCCGCCATCTTCGCCTACGCCAAGACCCACCTGGCGAAGTTCGAGTCACCGACGGAGGTGCGCTTCGTGCGCGAATTCCCGCGCAACATCACGGGCAAGGTGCTGCGGCCCAAGCTGGTCGAACAGCTGATGGCCACCGTGTAACCCCAAATGCCTGATCAGGCCACCGCGGCGTCGCGGTGGCCTTTTTGGTGTTGAGGGCCGCAAGAAGTCCGGAGACACGCGTTGCTGGCCCCGTCAGACGGGGCCCGGAACCGACCCCGTCGCGACCCGGCGGCCCTGTCACGCGGGGCGCAGGTCATCGCGTCGGCTTCTCAACGGCGGCCGGACCCGCCCCGCACCGCCCAATTGGACCCAAAAAGGCGGCCGGCCGCGACTCCCGAGTGGGGGAGCTGCGACCGGCCGCCTTGGCGGTGCGGTTACTTGAGCATGGCGTCTGAGACCTTGATCTTCTTTTCGATCAGCCCCTGCTCGTAGAACACGTCGGCAATCTTTTGCTGCTCGGCGAGGATGCTTGGGGTGACCTTGCCCATCGAGAAGTGGCGCCGGTCGATCATGCGCTTGACGATGGTTTTGGACAGGTGCAGGGTCTTGGCCAGCATGGTGATCAGCTTGTCGTGGTTGGCGTTGGCCCAGTCCATGTCGCTGGACAGGTAGCTGACCAACAGGGCGGAGACGTCCGTGTTCTTCTTGGCGTACTTGCGCGTGGAGACGAAGAAGTCGCGGTCCTTGGCCAGGCCGGTGGCGTCGAGCAGGATCTTTGCGCCCTGCTCGACCTCGGCGGTTTCCGTGTACGGCGGCCAGGTGACCCAGGCGTCGACGTTGCCCTTGGCGAAGGCCACGGAGGCCGCGCTTTGGTCCATGTCGACCAGGGTGGCGTCGTTGACGGTCAGGTTGGCCGTGCCCAGCGCCTGCACCATCATGAACTGCGCCGTGGTGCCCTTGGCGTAGGCGATGCGCTTGCCGCGCAGGTCGGCCATCGACTTGATGTTCGAGTTCTTCTTGACCAGCACCGCGGTGCCCTTGACCTTGGAGCCACCGGCGGCGACGTAGACGAGGTCGAGCCCGGCGGCCTGGTTGACCACCGGCGGGGTGTCGCCCAGGCGCGCGTAGTTGATGTTGCCGGCCTTCAGCGCGGTCAAAAGCGCCACGCCGTTTTGGAACTCCTTGAACACGACCTTGTAGCCCTTGGCCTTCATCTTCTTGGCCAGCTCGCCGTGCTGGCGGGCGATGTCGACCGGGTCGGCCTTTTGGTAGCCGATGACGACGCGGGTCAGGTTGGTCTTGGCGGCGTCGGTCTGGGTGTAGCCGTAAGCGGCGACGCCCAGCCAGGCGACCAGTGCAATCAGCAGGGTAACGACTTTGGTTTTATGACTCATGCGTGGACTCCTAGGATCTGGTCGCGCAGCTGCGGCCGAAGGACCTTGCCCGTCGCGTTGCGCGGGAAGTCAGAGACGAAAACAACTTGGGTCGGGGCCTCGAACTTGGCGAGGTGGCTGCGGCCGTAAGCCAAAAGCTCCGCGCGCTGCGCGTCCTCGTCGACGCCCGGGGTGCGGCTGACGACGACGGCGCAGACGGCCTCGCCGTACAGCTCGTCCGGCACGCCGATCACGGCCAGCTGGGCGATGAACGGCAGCACGTCCAGCACGTTTTCGACGGCGGCCGGCGCGACCTTTTCCCCGCCGCGGGAGATGATGTCCTTGGTGCGCCCGCGGACGAACAGGTAGCCGTCCTCATCGAGCTCGCCGAGATCGCCGGTCAAAAACCAGCCGTCGACGAACGAGTCGGGGTGCGGCTCGAGGTAATCGCTGATGATGTGGTCGCCCTTGACCACGATTTCGCCGAGTTGGCCGGGTTCCGTGGTCACGGTGCCGTCGGCCAGGCGAATCGCCAGCGTCGTGCCGACGGGCTTGCCCGCCGAGCCGATCTTGGCCGCGCCGTACGGGTTGATGGTGCACTGGCTGGCCGACTCGGTCATGCCGTAGCCCTCCATCACGTGGGTGTGGTAGCGGTCCTCAAAGCCCCGAAGCTTGTCCTCCGGCAAAGAGAAGCTGGAGCAACGGACGTAATCGAGGTGAATCTCGGCCTGGCGCGCCTCATAGGCCGCGTTGGCCTTCTCGTTGAGCATCAGGATCATGATCATGGTCGGCACCACCGTGGTCCAGGTGACGCCGTTGTCGGCGACCTGGCTCCAGAACTGGCTGGCCGAGAACTTCTTGGCGATCACCAGCTTGCAATCGGCGACGCGCGCCGCGAGCATCGCCATCACCTGCCCGTTGATGTGAAAAAGCGGCATGGAGATCATGGCGACGGTGTCTTGACTCATGCGGTTGCTGGCGGCGTTGTGCCGCGCGGCGTTGAAGATGATGCGCTGCGACAGCCCGACGCGCTTGGGCTTGCCGGTGGTGCCGCTGGTGTGCATGATCAGCGCGATGTCGTCTTGGTCCGGGGCGCTTTGGTCGGCCTGTGTGCGGCCGGCCAGAAGCTGCGGGTCAAAGGCCAGGTGCAGCGTGCCGGTGGCCAGGTCAACCGTGGTCTGGGCGAAGGTGGCCGGCAGCTGGGCGGCCAGCTCTGGGGTGACAATCATGGTGTGGTAGTGGTGCGCGGCGTGGTCGGCCAAAAGCTCCGTGATTGGGGTGCTGGGCGACAACGGGTGCATCGCCATGCCCAGCGACCAAGCCGCCTGGTTGAGCGGCCAGTACGCCGCCGTGTTCTCCAGGCACACCAGCAGCCGGTCGTGGCAGCCGATCAGGTGGTCGACCCAGGCGGCGGCCAAGCGGTCGGCGTCTGCCTGCAGCTCACGGGCGGTGAACCACCGGTCTTGCGTCAGGTCCTTGACCAGCTGGCGGTCCGGGTCCGCCGCCAGCTGGTTGCGCAGGTAATCATTAAGCGCGGTCATGCGAGTTTTGCTCCCTTTCGATTTTTCTTCAAAATGTGCCACTGCGGCCGGCCGATCAAGAGCCCGAACGGCGGGATCTTGTAGCAGAACCACGCGATGCCAAAGGAGATGCCGAGCGCCAGCGCGTAGCCGACCGGAATCAGGGCGAACAGCGCCCAGTCCGAGACGTGGACGTAGGTCAAAAGCTTTTCGAGGATGATCAGGCCGATGGTCTGGTCGAGGTAGATACCGAACGACACCTTCGCGCCGTTGCTGATGAAGGCCTCAAGCAGGTGCGGCATGCCGCGCTTGCGCCAGGCGGCGTAGCCCTTGCCGATCGCGAACACGGTGACGATCATCAGCGCGTCGTAGACCAGCATGTACGGCTGGTGCGGCGACACGGCCGCGGTGTGGGTGAAGTCAAGCGAGTTGAGGTTCCAGAAGTAGTAGGGCACCGTGCCGACGCCCAGCACCAGGGTCGCGGCGACGATGGCGCGCAGGTGCTTTTTGACGAAGTCGTAGAACTGCTGGTAGTGAAGCGACACGTAGGTCCCGAAGATGAAGTAGAACTGGTACGTGAAGACGTTCACACCGTAAGCGCGGAACCACCACAGCCAGTTGCTGCGGTCGACGTGCGGCAGGCCGTACTTGATGCCAAACATCAACAGCATCTGCAGTGCGAAGCTGGTGACGAGGATCGCCAGGTGGTGCTTGTGCAGCTTCTTGAACAGCAGCACCATGAACGGGAAGGCCAGGTACAGCTGCAGGGTGACCAGGATGTAGTACAGGTAGAACTGGTCGCCGTGCAGGATGGCGCTCCAGTAGGTCGACCCGAAGTCGGCCCACGCGAAGCCCTTCAGCCCCAGCGCGCAGGACAGGACCAGCAGGCCGAAGTTCCACAGCAGGTACGGCCAGCCGGACCCGGCGAAGCGCTTCTTGAAAAAGGTCGGCCAGTCGTTGCGGTTGTAGTAGTTCAGGGTCAGCACCAGGCCGGTCATGAACATGAAGCCCATCCGCGTGAAGTGGATGAACAGGTGCAGCGAGTGCAGGGTGATGAACGGCGTCCCCTGCGAGTCGGCCATCGCGCCGGCGAAGGCGGTGGTGGTGTGGTTAAGCAGCACCCCGAAGATGAAGAAGACCCGCATCAGGTCGACTTCGTGGAGGTACTTGCGTTTCTTCTTCTTAGGCAGGGCGGTTGTCGGTGCGGTTACGATAATGAGGACCTCCAAAACTGGTGTGACGGGTGTGATGCGATATGTACGCGCGGTGCGCGCTTCTGTGGATTGGTGGGGTGGTGGCTTGGGGCCGCGGGGCGCTTGCGCGGGGGCCGCGGCCTCCGGGCTCCGGGGCGAGGCGGGCTGTGCGGCCGGTCTCCGCCCGCGGGCTCCGACCTAAAAGTTGAGCCAACCCTCGCCTGCGGCTCGTTGGTTGTCTCACCTTTTGCCGAGATTCGCCGCGCGAATGCCCCGCCAAACCCGCGGCTCATCCGAGCGGCTAATCCTTTCACGGCCCGCCTCGCCCCGGAGCCCTCCGGCCGCTACATCGTGGATCCGACGGCGGGGATGGTGTGCAAGGCGACGCTGACAATGGCGAGGCCAACGAGACGTATTTCCAATGCCGCTGACTGCGTTGCCTATCTGGAACAAGGTGGCCAGCGCGCAAAGCGCCAGCGGCGTGGCAACCCATCGCGGTGTGACTGATCGGCCACTAGGTAGGGCGGAGGCGCGGACCGACCACTGCTGCAGGCGGAGGGCCGGGGCGAGCCAGCGTGAGATTGCTGTTAGCCGGGTGGTTTTCCCGGCTTACAGCAAGGGCGGGTCGCAAGACCGCACTTTGGGCTTGCGGGAGCCCCACGCGTTCCGCCGCCCCGGTCCGGAGCCGAAAGCAGTGGTCCGTCCGGGCCGGAGCCCGGGCCTTATGCCCGCGCGCCGTCGCCCTCTGGTGCCAAGATCACCTTGAGCACCTCGTCCGCCACCTTGGCGACGGTTTCGGCGTCCTTGCCCTTCGCGCCGGCCGCGGAGTAGACGTTCGTGCCGGACTTCACGACGATTACGCGGTCGGCCATGCGGGCCGCCTCGTCGACGTCGTGGGTGATCAAAAGGGTGGTGAGGTGGGACTCATCGCAGATCTTGGTGATGAACTGCTGCATGTTGCGGCGGGTCAGCGCGTCCAGTGCACCGAGCGGCTCGTCCAACAGCAAAAGCTGCGGGTCGGCCATCAGCGCGCGGGCCAGGGCCAGGCGCTGCTTTTGGCCGCCGGAGAGCTGGCTTGGGTAGGCGTCGGCGTACTCTGCGAGGTCGACGCTGGCCAGCGCGGACTTGGCCTTCTCCTGCTGGACCTTGTCGTGGCTGGCAAACGAGATGTTTTCGAGCACGGTCATCCACGGCAGAAGCCGGTCGTTTTGAAACATCACGCGCGTCACGAGGTTGGGGTCGGCGTAGGTGATGGTGCCGGCGGTCGGCTGCTCGAGCTGCGCGATCAGGCGCAGGATGGTGCTCTTGCCGCCGCCGCTCATGCCGACTAGGGCGACGAATTCGCCGGGCTGAAGGTCAAAGGAGACATCGTGCAAGGCGGCCGTTTCGCCGTACTGCTTGCCGATACCGGTGAGGGTCACAAGGGGTGAAGTCATTGCGTGCGTCCTTTCTTCTGCCATTCGAGGCACAGGCTCTCAAGCGCCTTGGCAATCACGTCGGACAGCTTGCCCAAAAGCGCGTAGATCACGATGCACAGGAGCACCGTGTCCATGTTCATGAATTCCTGGGCGTTGGTCGCCATGTAGCCGATGCCGGAGTTCGAGGAGATGGTTTCCGCGACGATCAGCGTTGTCCACATCACCCCGAGGGCGTAGCGGACGCCGACCAGGATGGTCGGCAGGGCACCCGGAAAAATGATTTTGGTCAACAGCGCCCGGCGGGAGAGGCCGTAAGCCTTGCCCATCTCGAGCAGCTCGGGGTCGACGCTGGTGATGCCGTGGTAGGTGTTGATGTAGATCGGGAACATCACGCCGACGGACACCAGGGAGATCTTGGCGGTTTCACCGATGCCCAGCAGGATGATCACCAGGGGAATCAGGGATAAGTGCGGGATGTTGCGAAGCATCTGAATCGTGGTGTCAAAGAGGCCGCGCATCACGCGGGACAGCCCGTTGGCCAGCCCCAGCACGAAGCCGAGGCTGCCGCCGATGGCGAACCCGGTGGTGGCGCGGAAAAGTGAAATGCTGATGTTACGGGGTAACTCGCCGGACTTGGTCAGGTTGATGCCGTCCTGAACCACGGACCACGGCGAGGGAAGCAGGTTGCTGTTGAGCCAGCCTGCGTTAACGGCGACTTGCCAAAAGCCGATCAGAAGCACTGGAATCAGCCAGGGAAGGAGGCGGTGCCAGCCGAAGCTGTGCGGCCTGGGTTCACTTGCGGCAAGTTCAGTCGCGTTGTCCATATCTCTCATCTCCAATACGCATGATACCCAATTCTACTCCTAATTTTTGATTAAAATGTGAACAAATTCAGGCTAAGGACTGATTACAAGCAAAAAAGAAGCGCTGGTGGGCCGGGTTTTTGCGGCAGCGCTTCCACCACTAACAGTGTTAGCGGTTTCACATTTTTGAGGGCAACAGACGTTCCCTAGGCAGGAAGCGCGGCGCCTGCTATCCTGACCACACGCTGCTTGCCCCGGCCCGTTCACCGGCAGGCCGCAGCGAAAACGTTCGGCGGCGCCGTGCTGGCGGCTGGCCTTACAGTCGGCCGCTGGTCAGCGCCCGGGTTCTAGCAGTCATCAGAGGAAATCACCGCGTGGGAGGTGATCGGCGTGCGCACACGTTGTCCGACCCGCACCCGAATGGGGAGGTGAACGACGATGAACGAAGCCGAGCTGGCCCGCATCGACCGGGCCCAGACCGACTCCGAGGCCTTTGAAACCCTTTTTAACCAGTACCGTCCGATGGTGCTGCGGCAGATCAGCCGCTTTTACCTGCGCGACTTCGACCGCGATGACTGGCTGCAGGAGGCGCGCATCGCGATGCTCAAGGCCCTGCAGAAGTTCGACGGCGGCCAGGGCTCGCAGTTCGGCCCGTACTTCCGGCTGGTGCTGCAGTCGCACTACAACTCGCTGTTGCGCCTCCACCTGGCGCTGAAGCGGCGGGCGGAGGAGCAGGCGATCAACGTCTTTGAGGTTCGCGAGGACGTCTCGCCGTACCACCTGAGTGCCCAGGAGGTCGAGACCGACTTCCTAGTTTGGCTAGAAAGCGACCGGTTCTGGGACAGCCTGTCTCCAAGCGAGCGCCACGCGCTGCAGGCCAACCTGGCCGGCCGCCCGGACGCGACCGACCATCACGTGGCCCGCGCGCTGGAGCGGGCGCACCGCAAGCTAGAGCGCTACCTGGCGGACCAGCACGAAGGCTAGGTGACGCAGACGACAATCAGGCCCCCAGCCAAAACGGCTGGGGGCCTGGTCGTGCGATGCGGTGAAGGATTGGACTGGTTATCCGGCGTGCTAGGAACAGTCAAGCATTCGAGGTCAAGTGAGCTGCAACTGCTAGCACTAGGACGCGTCTTAAAGCGTGATTGACCGTCTTTAGCACCGAATGCCGTTATTTGATGAGATTAGCCACTCGGTAGAGCGGAGGCTCGGACGCACCACTGCTGGAGGTGGAGTGCCGGAGCGAGCCAGCGTGAAATTGCTGTTGGCCGGCCGAACCTGCCGGCTTACAGCAAGGGCGGGTCTTGAGCCCGGAACGGGCTCAGGAGAGCCCCACGCGTTCCGCCGCTCCGGCCCGGAACCGGAAGTAGTGGTGTGGCCGGGCCGGAGCCAGGTGCCGCAAACGGGCTTCGCCGGGTAACGCGGGTGCGAGCCGCTAAGCCCGCCCGGCTTTGCCCTCTCGCTAGCTCTTGCGGGTCAGCAGCTGCTCGGTCAGCTTGATCAGCGTCGCGCGGGCCGGCTGGTCCGGCAGCTTGGCCAGGCCGGCCAAAGCGCGGGCGGTGTAGTCGGCGGCCAGGGTGCGGGCCGCGCCGACGCCGTCGTAGCGGTCGACCAGGTCAACCACCGCGGCGAGGTCGGCGTCGGTCGCCGCTTCGCGCTTGTCGAGGTACGGGGCGAAGGCGGCCGGCGCCTGTTGCTTGGCGAGAATCAGCGGGGCGGAGTAGACGCCCTGGCGGATGTCCTCGTGCACCGGCTTGCCCATGGTCTGGACGTCTGAGGTGTAGTCGAGGATGTCGTCGAGCAGCTGGAAGGCGATGCCGATGTTCATGCCGATCTTCTCGCAGGTCTTGGCGAACATCAGCGAGTTGTCGCTTTCGTAGGCGCCGATGAAGGCGGCGAGGGCGAACAGCTGGCCGGTTTTGCCCGAGACCTGGCTGAGGTAGTCGTCGATGGTGATGCCCTGGTTGTAGCGCCGCGCCATCTGTGAAAGCTCGCCGTTGAGCAGTCGCTCCATGGACGCGCCGTCCTGCTGCACGGAGCGCAGGTCGGAGGCCCAGTGGGCGATCAGCTTGAAGCAGACCACGAAGAGGTAGTCGCCGGCGTACACCGCGACGTCGGGGCCGAACTGGGCGGCGATGGTCGGCAGGCCGCGGCGGGTCGCCGACTTATCGATGATGTCGTCGTGCACCAGAGTGGCAGTGTGCAGCGACTCGACGGCGGCGGCCAGCGCGATCATTTTCTTGCGGTCGACTTGCTTGAACTGGGAAAAAAGCAGGCAGTAGGCCGGCCGCAGCAGCTTGCCACCGGCGTTGATCATGCTCAACAGGGCCTCTGCCACCGGCTGGTTCTGCGGTTTGATCTGGCCCTCGATCAGGTCGAGCGTGGCCGTCAGTTCGGGCGCGAGCGTGGGGTAGTCTGCCCACATGGGATGGATCTTCATTGTGATCTCCTCTGTCTGTGCCGCGTCTTGTCGAAGCGCAGGCGGCGCAGTGTGTCGATGTGTTCGAATAAAAAGTTGGCGGCGATGCCGACGGCGATGCCGGCCAGGATGCCCATGACCGACAGAATCGGCAGGTAGAGCATGACGGTCCAG
Source organism: Lacticaseibacillus kribbianus (assembly GCF_020180945.1). Classification (GTDB taxonomy): domain Bacteria; phylum Bacillota; class Bacilli; order Lactobacillales; family Lactobacillaceae; genus Lacticaseibacillus; species Lacticaseibacillus kribbianus. The sequence goes on from NZ_JAIPUL010000002.1 coordinate 306,807, forward strand.
CTCTGGGCGATCCAGCTGGCGACGACCAGCTGCCCGACGTTGTGCAGGATGCCGCCCGCGGCGCTGATGCCGATCATCGAGACGCGCTTGTCGCCCAGCAGGCTGATGGCAAGCATCCCCACCCAGGAGAGCAGGGCGCCGGCCCCGCTGTACATGAAGGTCGACAGCGTCCCGCCGAGCAGCGTGGTCAACAGCAGGCGCAGGATCAAAAGCAGGAAGCTGTCGGAGACGGACATGGTGAACAACGAGACGATGGTGATCAGGTTCGCCAGCCCGAGCTTGGCGCCGGGGGCGAAGGCGAAGGGGAACGGGATCATGCGCTCCAGCAGGCCGATGACGACGCCCTGGGCGCACAGCAGCGCGATGAAGATCATCTGCCGCGTGCGGTCGGGCCGGTAGACTTTGGTCATTGGGTCACCATGCCTCCCGTCTGCTCACCGGTGTTGGACTTGATCTCGATCAACAGCTTGTGCGGCAGGCACACAATGGTCTCGCCGGGCTTGGCGATTGCGCCCTTGCGCACACAGACCTGATCGGAGCAGTTCGCCTCGGTGATCGCGATCTTGGCGCCGGTGGTCACGATCTCGTTGTAGTGGGTGCCGTCCGTGTACCGGAACTTGCTGGTGCCGGTGTGCCCGGTCAGCCTGATGCGGTACACCTCCTGGCCGTCGTGCGAGACCACGGCCGTCAGCACCCGCGCCGAATCACCGCGCTGCGCAGACAGGCTCGCCTCGTGCCGCGCGAACAGCACGTAAGGCAGAAAGGAGAGGAGCATCAGCGCCACGACGATGATCACATCGAACGGCTTGATCATATGCAGATACTTGCGCAACGCTTTTCCCCCCAATCGGTGTCTGGCCTGGCGGGTCGGCCGCCAAACAAAAAGGTTCTGGGGCCAGTTTACCCCAGAACCCAAAGTCGGACAACGACGCTATTTGACCACGTCGGTGCCGTACAACGCTTTTGGTGTCTTGTACCACCACTTGCCGAAGGTCTTTTGCAGGTAAGGCACGACCCACTTGTCGAGGCCGAACGCGCGGCCGGAGCCGTTCATCACGGCGATGGACATCGGAATCATCCAGATGTTGACCCAGTAGAACATCCCGCTGAGGCAGAAGATGACCGTGAACATCGCGGACATCCCGCCGGCGGCCCAGGTGAAGAGGCCGGCGAGCAGGGCCAGGCCGATCAGGATTTCGACGATCGTCATGGTCTTTTGCATGAAGAAGGCGACGTCCTGGTTCGGAATCATGGCCTTGGTGATGTTGTACATCCACTTCGGCATCTTGTCGAAGACCATCATCGGGTCGTTGCCGTACTCGTAGGACAGGGAGAACACAGCCTTGGTGGCCGCGGTGGCGGTGTCGGCCGCGCCGCTGGCGGCGCTTGTCGCATCAGCACCGGCGGCACTCGCGCCGCTAGTGGCGGCCGGCTGCAGCCAGTCGAACGGCAGGCGCAGCTTGTCGAGGAACCAAGAGCCCTTGCCGGACACCTTGCCGGCACAGTCGACCAGCCACATTGCGCCGAGGAAAAGGCGGGCGGGAACGGCCCACAGCACATTGCCCTGACGGGAGATGTGGCCGTGCATGATGTTCCGATCGGTGCGGGTGCGGAAGAACTCGTGCATCAGGTACTGGAAGAAGTAGTAGCCCGAGAAGTTCTGCAGGAAGTACAGCATGTTGACCAGGTGCTTCATCAACATCGCGAAGAAGCCAGACAGGTGCAGCCAGCCCATGATGTTGGCCACGCCGTACTGGGAGCCCAGGCTGACCATGAAGCCGGAGTAGGATGCCTTGTAAGGAATCGTGGCCGGCTTGCCCTCAATCTTGGCCTCGATGTTCTTCAGCGCGGTTCCCGCACTGGCCTCGGCGCCCTGAACGATCTGGGGTTCGCCGCGGTCGGAGTGACCATCGAAGAAGGACACGTCGCCGACGACGTAGATGTCTGCGTCGTCCTTGGACGCCATGGTCTCGTCGACCACGATGCGGCCGCCGCGAGCCTGGGTCAGGCCGAACTGCGCGGCCTGGTCCGTCGCCTTGACGCCGGCGGTCCAGATCAGGGTGCTGGTCGGGTAGGTCGAGCCGTCCTTGAGGTCCACGTGGTCCTCGTGAACGCCGACGACGCCGGTGCTCTTCATCACCTTGACGCCGCGCTTGGCCAGGTAGCGCTCCGCCTTATCGGCATCCGAGCGATCCAGCATGTTCATGATGGTCGGCGCCATTTCCATTAAGGTGAAGGTGAGCTCTTCCGGGTTCAGCTTGTTCTTTTTGGCCAGCGCATCGCGCCAGTCGCGCAGCTCGCCGATGGTCTCGGTGCCGGTGAAGCCGGAGCCGACCACCACCAGGGACAACAGCGCGCGGCGCTTCTCGGGATCGTGCTCGACGGCCCCGCGGCGCACAACGTCTTCGATGTGTTCCTTGAGGGCCAGCGCCTGTTCCCAAGAGCCCAGCGTGAAGCCGTGTTCCTTGACGCCCGGGGTGCCAAAATCATTCGGTTCCGCGCCGATGCCCAGCATCACGTAGTCGTAAGGGTATGCCCCGTGCTTGGTCTTGACCTGCTTCTTCTCGCGATCGATCGTGGTCACAGTGTCCGTAACCAGCTTCACGTTCTTCTGGCGGAAGAACAGCCGCTGCAGGTCGTACTGAATGGCCTCAGGGTCGACGCGGTCGGCGGCGACTTCGTGGAGCTCAGTCATATAGGTAAAGTACGAGTGCTTGTCGATCAGGGTGATGGAGACATCCTTATTGCGTTTGAAATGTTTGGCTAACCGTTTCGTTGCGTAGACGCCCGCGAAACCGGCGCCGACGATAACGATGTTTTTTTGCGCCATGGTAACACTCCTTAGTGTGAATAATGCCAGTAGGCTGGCTGATTGCAACACCGATTATACCGTTAGAGCACAGCACTTGTCCATCTCTTCACGAATTCTCTGGGCGATTTCTTGAATCCGCACGCAATGCCGCCGCGCCGGGCCTGGGGTCGAAACAGTAAGCGCCGCCAAAAAAATGAGAAAGCGCTGATAAAGGCCCGGTTCTTGTTGATTTTTGCACAAGTTCTGATTACACTTGTTTTGTGTGAAATGTAACACAAAGTTTTCCAAATAGATAGCTAAAGGGGTTTTTGGATATGAAACTGGCAAAGGCTTTAACCAGCGTCTCTCTGGTCGCAGTGGCGGCTTTGACGCTTGCGGCGTGCGGCAACGCCAACGATTCGAAGGATTCTAGCAGCAGCAAGTCCTCCAGCTCCAAGGTCGAGAAGAAGTCCTCGTCCTCCGAGAAGAAGGAAGAAACGACCGAAGCTAAGCAGACCGCCGGTGGCGCCCTGAAGGACGGCACTTACAAGCTGGAAGAACTGGCTTACAGCCACGGCTACAAGGTTGAGATGTCCATGACCGTCACCGACGGCAAGGTCTCCGACACCACCTACGATTACGTCGACAAGGACGGCAAGTCCAAGCAAGACGACAAGGACTACGAGTCCAGCATGAAGGCCAAGAGCGGTACCGGCCCGAAGGAATACATCCCAGAGCTGAACGACTCCTTCAAGAAGAACGGTAGCAACGTCGGCGCCATCGACGTGGTTTCCGGCGCGACGGAATCCAGCCAGAGCTTCAAGAACTACGCCGCTCAGCTGGTTCAGGCTGCCCAGGCCGGCAACACCGACACCATCCAGATCCACAACGGCGACAAGATGAAGGACGGCACCTACACCCTGGAAGAAAAGAACTACTCCCACAACTACCGCGCCACCTTCTCCATCACCGTTGCCGGCGGTAAGATCACCGAAAGCAAGTACGACAACATCGACAAGGACGGCAAGTCCAAGACCAAGGATGCGGCTTACGAGAAGAGCATGAAGAAGGTCAACGGCGTCGGCCCTGCTGAGTACATGAAGAAGTTGAACGAAGAGCTGGTCAAGGTTCAAAACCCGGCCGAAGTTGACGCCGTTTCCGGTGCCACGAGCTCATCCAACAGCTTCGTGCTGTACGCACAGCAGCTGATCAACGCGGCCCAGGCCGGCAACACGAACAAGATCGAAATCGACAACATCGTTTTCGCTGAATAAGTCGTGCCGGTTAGCAGTACAGGAGTCGAGACTCGCTCTCGGCTCTTTTTTTAATCCGCCCGAGCCGCTATACTGAAAGCATTGCGCGAAGGGGACTCGGCGCGCACCACGGGTGCAAGGGCTGGCGATCCCGCTAAGCCCGCGCTTTTCCACCTGCTAAACGGGTTCCAAAGCGCAACGCGGGCGCGTCTAGCTACGCACCAGCGCCGGGGCACAACCCGCCCCAACGCTTGTGCTAGGCTATTCGATCCGCTAAGCCCGCGCTTTTCCACCCTCTCAAAGGAGATTTTTATATGAAGAAATGGCTTTTTGCGGCGGTTGCCGCACTGGCTTTGGCCGCCCCGCTTGCCGGGTGCAAGCCGGCGGGCGACGCCGACACCGCAAGCTCCAGCAGCAAGGCGGCCACCGCCGAGCTTTTGACCACCCCGTACGAGGACACCAAGTTCCTGATGGGGACCGTGGTCACGCTGCGCATCTACGATCAGGGCAAGGAGCGCGTGCTGGACAAGGCCTTCGCCCGCATTGAGGAGCTGGCCGACGCCATCACCGTCAACCAGAAGGGCTCGCAGGTCGACGCGATCAACGCGGCGGCCGGCGAGAAGGCGGTGAAGGTGGACGCGGACGTGTTCAACCTGGTCGAATACGCCAAGAACTGGTCGGAAAAATCCGACGGTTCCTTTGACCTCGCCATCGGCCCGATCACGTCGATGTGGCACATCGGCTTCAACGACGCGCGCAAGCCGGCGCAGTCCGAGATCGACGCCGCGCTGCCGCTCGTGCACTACCAGGACGTCGAGCTCAACGCCGCCAAGCGGACCGTTTTTTTGAAGAAAAAGGGGATGCAGATCGACCTCGGCGGCATCGCCAAGGGCTACATCACGGATCTGGCGACGCAGACCATGAAGGACAACGGCGTCACCACCGCGATCCTCGACCTCGGCGGCAACATCTACGTGCTGGGGCACAGCCCCAAGGCACCGGGCAAGGACTGGACGATCGGCATTCAGGACCCGAAGAAGACCCGCGGCACGTCGATCGGCACGATGCCGGCCAGCAACAAGACCATCGTCACCAGCGGCATCTACGAGCGCTACCTGAAGGTCGACGGCAAGCTCTACATGCACCTGATGAACCCGAAGACCGGCTACCCGTTCGACAACAACCTGATGGGCGTTTCGATCATCACGAAAAAAAGCGTGAACGGCGACGCGCTGTCCACCGCCACCTTCGACAAGGGGCTGAAGGATGGCCTGGCGTTCATCGAAAAGCAAAAGGACGCCGAGGCGATCTTCATCACCAAGGACAAGAAGGTCTACATCTCAAGCGGCCTGAAGGGCAAGTTCAAGCTCCTGAAGGACTCGGGCTACACGATGGCGACGCTGAAGTAGGCGCTGGCCGCGGGGGCGTCCGGGACACGCGTCTCGGCGACACCCAGACCGCTGCCGGGTCGCGGGCCGCATATGGGCGCATTAGTATAGAAGAAAGACGGGGGAAGGATGTCACTTTCGGTATTCTTGGAATTAGTGGAGCTGCGCACCAAGCTCGCCTCGGTGCTGCCGTTTCTCGTGGGGACGCTGTTTGCGTACGCCTACTTCGGCGAATTCAGCCCGGTGAACACCGCGCTGTTTTTCGCCGCGATGCTGCTGTTTGACATGACCACCACGGCGATCGACAACCTGGTGCACTACAAAAAGGCCAAGGACGCGCAGTACGCCGCGACGGTCAACGTGATCGGGCGCGCCAAGCTGGACCCGCGGCGGGTGCTGCACCTGATTCTGGGGATGCTCGGCGCCGCCGTGGTGCTGGGGCTGATCTTGGCGTGGCGGACGGACTGGCTGCTGCTGTTGATCGGGGCGGCGTGCTTTGCCGTCGGGATTTTCTACACCTTCGGGCCGCTGCCGCTCGCGCAGCTGCCGTTGGGCGAGGTGTTCTCCGGCGTGACGATGGGGCTGGGCATTCCGTTCATCGCCGTCTTCGTCAACGTGGACTCGGCGCGCCTGCTGCACCTTGCGCTGGCCTGGCCGAACCTGACGCTTGAGGGCGACTACATCGCGCTGATCGCGCTGGCGTTGATCTGCGTGACGCCGATGGCCACCATCGCCAACATCATGCTGGCCAACAACCTGGCGGACCTCCGGGAGGACCGCGCCAACCACCGCACGACGCTGCCGATGTACCTCGGGGAGGACCGGGCCAAGGCGCTGTGGCGCGGGCTGACCTACGCCGGCTACTTCGCGCTGGTGGCCGCGGTGCTGTTCGGCGCCGTGTCCTGGCCGGCGCTGGTCGCGGTGCTGACGGTGCCGATTGCCGCGAAAAACGCCAAGCGCTTCGCCGCCAAGCCGGACAAGCGCAAGACCTTCCCGCTGGCGATCGCCAACCTGGTGATCGAAAACGGCGGCCTGGCGATCGGCCTGGCGCTGAGCCTGCTCGTGAAGGTGGGGTGACGGGGTGACAACCACATACCGCAAGCTGACCTGGCCGCTTTTTCTCGAGCTGATCCGGCTGCCGGCCAAGGCCGCAAGCCTGCTGCCGTTCCTGTTCGGCGTCAGCTACGCGTGGCTGGCGTACGGGCAGCTGGACTGGCTCAACACGGCCGTGTACTTCGTCGGCCAGATGAGCATCGCGCTGTTCGTCACCGGCTTCAACAACGTGCAGGACTTCTATAAGGCCCAAGACGACCACTACCGCGCGACCCAGAACATCCTGGGCCGCGAGCACCTGAACCCGCGGCGCATCATGGCGCTGATGCTGACGTTTCTGGCAATCGCCTGCCTGGCCGGGGTCGTGCTGGTGTGGCGGACCGACCTGGCGCTATTGCTGATTGGTGGTGCCGGCATCTTCGTGGCGGTGTTTTACACCTTCGGGCCGGTGCCGCTGTCGCGCCTGCCCAGCGGCGAGGTGCTGGCGGGGCTGTGCGAGGGCTTCGGCACTATCCTGATCGCCGTGTTCGTCAACGTGACGCCGCGGCCGGTCACGCTGGTGATGACTTCGCGGACGTTTGCGCTTGCGCTCGATGCCGCGCAGCTGCTGCGGCTTTTGCTGGTTGCCCTGCCGATCGTGCTGCTGGACGCGGCGACGATGTTCGCCGACAACATCTGCGACCTCGACCAGGACATCCGCAACCAGCGCTTCACGCTGCCGTACTACCTCGGGCGCGCCCGGGCGCTTGCCGTGTACCCGTGGCTGCCGGCCGCGGCCTTTGCCGCCATCGGCGTCGGCGTGGCCGCGCGCGTTTTGCCCTGGCCGACCATCCTGGTCTGGGCGCTGTGGCCGCTGGCGCACCGCAACACGCACCGCTTCCTGACGCACCCGAGCAAGCAGGCCACCTTCATCACCGCGATTCACACGATGCTGACGACGTTCGGCGCCGAGGTCCTGGTCCTGATTGTGCTGGGTGTACTTGCGCGCTGGGTCAAAGTTTGGTAGGCTAAGATGATTGACTGGAGGCGCGAGATGTCTGTTAAAAAAGTGGCGCTTGCCTGCTCCGTGTGCGGCCGCCGGAACTACTTCGTTCCCGAAAACCCGCGCCGGACTGAGCGCTTGACGCTGAATAAATTTTGTAAGTACTGCAAGCGGGTCACCGAGCACCGCGAGACCAAGTGAGGAGGGAGTAAGCTATGAAGTTCATCAAGAGTGTGTTCCACGAAATGACGCTGGTCACCTGGCCGAACGCCAAGGAGACTCGCCGCGACACGACCACGGTGATCATCACCTCCTTGCTGTTCGCGGTGTACTTCGCCCTGGCAGACTGGATTATCCTGCTGCTTTTGAACGCCTTCATTTTCTAGTTGGTATTCGGCGGCGATACTGCTATACTGGAACCAGACAAACAACCGCGTCCCGTTTTCGGGGCGGGTTTTTTATTTACTCAAAAAAAGGAGAATTATGATGGTCGAATCAGCAGAAAAGCTCTGGTACGTGCTGCACACTTACTCGGGCTACGAAAACAAGGTCAAGGCGAACCTCGAGTCCCGTGCCACCTCGATGGGCATGGACGATTACATCTTCCGGGTGATCGTGCCCGAGGAAGAGGAGCAAGAGGTCAAGAACGGCAAGGCGAAGACCAAGATGGAGAAGACCTTCCCGGGCTACGTCTTAGTCGAGATGGTCATGACCGATGAGTCCTGGTTCGTCGTGCGGAACACCCCTGGGGTCACCGGCTTCGTCGGTTCCCACGGTGCCGGCTCCAAGCCTTCCCCGCTGCTGCCCGAAGAAGTCGCGACCATCCTCCACAGCCTGGGCATGAGCACGCGCCAGACCAACCTGGACTTCGAAGTTGGCGAGCCGGTCACCATCGTCGACGGCGCCTTCGCCGGCACCGACGGCAAGGTCACCGCGGTCGACAAGGAGAAGAGCAAGCTGAAGGTCGCCATGGTGATGTTCGAACGCGAAGTCGAGGCCGAGCTGGACTTCGACCAGGTGGACAAGCACTAAGACCAGGGCGGAGAAGCGCGGTCTTAGCGGAACGGGTAGCCTAGCCAAGGGGCTTGGGCCGCACTTTGGCCCGAGCCCCTTGGCGTAGCTAGCCGCTTCCGCGTTGCGCTTCGGAGCCCGACGATGACCAGAGCGGAAGGCCGCGCACTTAGCGGGATGGGGTAGCTTAGCCGTGGCGCTTGGGACGCGCATTTGGTCCCAAGCGCCACGGCGTAGCAAGCCACTCCCGCGTTGCGGCCTGGAGCTCGACGAACCAGGGCGGAGAAGCGCGGGCTCCGGCCCGGCCGGCGTGGCACTTCCGGCTTCGGGCCGGGGCAATGGTCCGCGTGGGGCTCTCTTGAGCCCAAAGTGCGGTCTCAAGACCCGCCCTTGCTGTAAGCAGGCAAAGACCGCCTGCTAACAGCAATTTCACGCTGGCTCGCCCCGGCCCTACGCCTCCAGTGCCACGCCGGCCGCGCCTCCGCCCTACTGAGGTGGAGCTGGCGGCGAAACGGCGTTCCCGCTGACGGCGTACTCGGTTATGCCCGCATCCTGCTGGCGGCGCAGTGGCCGTGGCAAGGTAGACTTGAGCAGGCTGTCCAACGTCGGATGCGCTGCGTTTATCTCCGCATGGCTTTGCCAGACTGCAGCGCGGCAGTTCGAGCTTGGTCACATCTGTGCCGGGCGATTGGCTTGCCGCCTGTGCTTGCTTTTACCCGTCATTCATGGTAATTTATTCAGGTATGTTTAGGCATACGCGTGGGAGGCCAAAATTGTCTTGGCCATCATCACCACATCACGGACTTAAGGAGGTTATGTTTCGTGGCTAAAAAAGTAGCAAACATCGTTAAACTCCAGATCCCTGCGGGGAAGGCAACTCCAGCTCCTCCGGTAGGTCCTGCTTTAGGGCAGGCCGGGATCAACATCATGGGCTTCACCAAGGACTTCAATGCACGGACTGCAGACCAGGCCGGCATGATCATCCCTGTTGTGATCACCGTGTACGAAGATCGTTCCTTCGACTTCGTTACCAAGACCCCACCGGCTGCTGTCCTTCTGAAGAAGGCCGCTGGTGTTGAACACGGCTCAGGCGAACCGAACACGAAGAAGGTTGCAACGGTAACGTTGGACCAAGTTCGTCAGATCGCTGAGACGAAGATGCAAGACCTTAACGCTGCAGACGTTGAAGCTGCTATGCGCATGGTTGAAGGGACCGCTCGTTCGATGGGCTTCACCGTCGAGGGCTTATAATCCGGATCATCAGCGAAAGCTGAATGAATCAAGTGGAAGGGCTTCGGCCCGCTGACCACATTTGCAAGGAGGAAAATTCCAGAATGGCTAAGAAAGCAAAGAAGTATATCGAAGCAGCAAAGCAAGTTGATGCCACCAAGACCTACACGCCCGCTGAAGCGGTAGCACTGGTTAAGAAGATCGACTTCGCGAAGTTCGACGCAACCGTCGAAGTTGCTTACAACCTGAACATCGACGTTAAGCAGGCTGACCAGCAGATCCGTGGCGCCGTTGTGCTGCCTAACGGGACTGGTAAGACCAGCCGCGTGATCGTTTTCGCTGAAGGCCCTCAGGCCAAGGCCGCTGAAGAAGCCGGCGCCGACGTTGTCGGCGGCGACGACCTGGTTCAAAAGATCCAGGACGGCTGGCTCGACTTCGACGTTGCGGTCGCAACGCCACCGATGATGGCCAAGGTCGGCCGTCTCGGCCGTGTCCTCGGTCCTAAGGGCTTGATGCCTAACCCGAAGACCGGCACCGTGACGATGGACGTCGCTAAGGCGATCAACGACATCAAGGCTGGTCAAGTGGCTTACCGTGCCGACAAGGCGGGTATCGTTCACGCACCAATCGGCAAGGTGTCCTTCGACGACGAAAAGCTGGTTGAGAACTTCAAGACCCTGAACGACGTGATCCTGAAGGCTCGCCCGGCTTCCGCCAAGGGCCAGTACATCAAGAGCTTGACCGTTACGACCACCTTTGGTCCTGGCGTCAAGACCGATGCCCTGAGCTTCTAATAGAACCAATTGCAGTCTCCCGCGGGAGGCTGCTTTTTTTGTACCAGGGCGAAGCAAGGCGCACTTAGCCGGTCGGCTAGCGTAAGACCGGCGCTTTGGCCGTACTTTGGCCAGAGCGCGGGGCTTAGCTAGACGAACCGGCGTTGCCTTGCGTAGCTCGACGATGACCAGGGCGAGGAAGCGCGAACTCAGCCAACCGCCCAGCGGGGGACAGAGGCTTGAGGTCACCACAGACTCGTACCAACGCAAAAGGCAGCCCACGGCCACCATCGCATCAGTACGATGGTGGCCGTGGGCTGCCTTTTTGGTCATCAGTTCAGCTTCAGGAAGTACGTGCGCTCGCGGTACCGTTCCTCGATGTCGAAGTCGGCGAGCGCGGATTCGGTGAACACGGCGAACCACTGCGGCTGCTCGGCGCGGTACAGTACGCGCTGGCCGTCGGCGGCCGTGAGCTCCAACTCCTGGCTATCGCGGTTGAGGCGCCAGCGGTAGCGCGGTGTTTCGGCGTCCTTCAGGCTGCCCAGCACGCGCCAGTTGTGCGCGATCTCGGTGGCGCCCACGCTTTGGTAGAGGCGGTTGGCCGGTTCGTCGCCGCGGGTGAAAATCTCCACGAAGTCGGCGCCCGCTGCGCGCAGCTGGGTCAGGCAGGCGGTCAAAAGCGCGCGGCCGACGCCATGGCCCTGCGCGGTCGGGGCGACGGCGACCACCTCGATGTAGCTGCCGGTGCCCTGGTTTTGGACGTACAGGTCGCCCTGGCTGCGCTCGGTGTTGAACACGCCGGCGTCGATCAGGCCGACGAGTCGGCCGTCATTTTCAGCGACCAGCTCGATCACGCTTGCGTAGCCGAAGTCGTCCTCGGGGTACTGCTCGCGTTCGAGTTCGATCTGGTCGTTGAACTGCGAGCGGCTGTACGCCTGGGCGCGGACCGCCAGCCACGCGGCGGCGTCCGCCGGGCGGTAGGGGCGAATGGTGATGGTCATGGGTTGTCCTCCTTGTGTCTTGTCTGTGATGTAGTGTACCACTGGCCAGCCGGCAGTCAATGTGGCATAATGGGCGCAAACCCGCGTGGGGGCGCGTGAGGAGGATGTAAAAATGACGGCAAAACAGGAACTGGCACGACTGGATGAGGAGCTGGCACAGCTGGACAAGGCGCTGGCGGCGACGCACGGTGAGATCGCCGCGGGGATGACCGCGTACCTCAAGGCCAAGCCGGCGGGGGACACGCTGGGGCTGCGCCACCTGTTGGCGAGTCTGGAGCTCTCCGCCAACCGCATCGACGAGCTGAACCGCAGCAAGGCGCTCAAGACCCGGGCGCGGCAGCTGCTGCGGCTGGAGCTGCGCTAGCGCAGACGCTTTATTTCCGGAAAGTGGCGGGAGTGCTTGACGGCCGCGGCCGGGAATGGTATGCTTCTTTTCGTGATTATTTCACTCTACCTAAGACTCAGGGGGCGCAAGCCTTAATCATCCTGCCGAGGTGGTATCCGAACGTTTAGATACCTCTATGTCTTGGTGGACATGGAGTTTTTTTATGCGAAAAACTTCAACAAACTAACAGGAGGTGAACCAAATGAGTGAAGCTATTATCGCACAGAAGGCTGAGATCGTTAAAGGCATTTCTGACCAGTTCAAGGCTGCCAAGAGCGCCGTTGTTGTGAACTACCGTGGCTTGACCGTCGCACAAGTGACCGAACTTCGTAAGGAGCTCCGTGACGCCGGCGTCAAGATGGAAGTTATCAAGAACACGTACCTCCGCCGTGCTGCCGATCTGAACGGTTACGAAGCGCTGGACGAAGTGTTCACGGGCCCGACCGCCATCGCCTTTTCTAACGACGATGTTGTCGCACCTGCGCGCATCATGGCCAAGTACGCCGACAAGATCGACGCCCTTGAAATTAAGGGTGGCATCATCGAAGGCAAGGTCGCAAGTCTTGAAGAAGTGCTTGCCCTTTCCAAGCTGCCAGACCGCGACGGCATGCTGTCCATGCTGCTGTCCGTTCTGCAGGCACCAGTTCGCAACGTTGCTTACGCTGTCAAGGCCATTGCCGACAGCAAGAGCGAGGAACCAGCTGCCTAAAGCAGCCTGAGTTCAACCTAACTTTCAAATACAATATAAATTGGAGGAAACAAACATGGCTTTAGACACACAAGCAATCGTCGACCAGCTCAAAGAAGCTTCCATTCTTGAACTGAACGACCTCGTTAAGGCAATCGAAGAAGAATTTGGCGTATCCGCAGCAGCTCCAGTAGCAGCTGCCGGCGCAGCTGCTGGTGCAGCTGAAGAAGCTAAGGACTCCTTCAACGTTGAACTGACCGAAGTTGGCCAGGAAAAGGTTAAGGTTATCAAGGAAGTTCGTGCCATCACCGGCCTTGGCCTGAAGGACGCGAAGGGCCTTGTTGACGGCGCTCCGGCCAACGTCAAGGAAGACGTTACCGAAGACGAAGCCAAGAAGCTCAAGGAACAGCTTGAAGCCGTTGGCGCAACCGTAACCCTGAAGTAATTCAGTTCACGGTTCGTTGAAAATGCCGCCGCACGATTCCCGATTGGGAGCCGCGCGGCGGCATTTTTGCGTTCAATCGTTTTGATTCAGGCGGTAGTGCAGCAATCCTTGGCCAGTCTCACGCCGCCCACGGCGCGCGTACGTGCGCGCGCAGCCACTGGGCGATTGCGCCGATCAGCCACGCGGCGAGCGTCCAGCGGGCGAACAGCGCGAGCACCTGGGCCAGCGTCTTGCCGGCGAAGTAGTCGAGGTGGTTGAGCAGCGCCGCCGGGTTGGTGTAGTAGGCGGGGAAGAGCTGGCGAACGGCCACGTCGAGGCCGTCCAGCACGTGCAGCGGCATCAGGAGGATCAGGGCGGCCGAGAACATCATCGCCACCAGTGCGTTGCCGGAGACCTGGCTGATGGTGAAAACAATTCCGGCGATCAGCGCCGCCCAGGCCATCATCAAAGCCAGCGCGCGCGCCAGGTACAGCCAGATCGGCACGATGGTGGTGTGCGACTGGAAGGTGTCGGCAAGCGGCAGGCCGAGGCTGCCGAAGGTCTGGCCGGGCACGGCGGCGTTCATGACCAGTGCCAGGCCGATCAGGGCCAGCATCACGCCGAAGATCACGACCAGCGTCAAAAGCCCGCGGGTGACGGCCAGGCGCAGGTCGGCGGCCGGGGTCATGCGCATGAACGGCTCGGTGTGGTTGCGCGCGTCGAAGTTGAAGACCAGGGCCAAGGCGACGGTGACGTAGGCGAGAAAGGCCCACATCAGGGGCGTTCCGAGGTCGGTGGCGGCCCCGGTCGTCACCTGGCTGGCGTCGTCGGCGCTGACGGTTTCGCTGGTGTGGCTGCCCGCGTCGGCCCAGACGTTGTACACGATGGCCGTCGCCGTGGTGGTCTGGTCAATCGCCAGTAGCCGGTTTTGGTTGCGGCGCACCAGATCCTTCAGGGGGTAGGCGACGCGCTCCCACTTGTTGACCTGGTTCTCCCCGCCGCTTTGGAGGAAGTCCTTGGCGTAGTCGTTGTAGACGATGGTCGGGTCCTTGGTGATGGCGGCAAGCGTCACGCGATTGACCGTGCGGTAGTCGCCGCGGGCCAGCGGCGACTGCACGGCACGCAGCATCTTGATGGCCGCGGGGCGGTCGTGGTCGGGGTAGTCCCGCTGGTTTTTGAGGTTCTCCTTAAGCTCGCGCTTGACGGTCGCGACCGCGGCCGCCTGCTGGTTGGCCCTGGTCTTGCGGACGCTCAAGTAGTGCTTGACCCCGTCGATGATGTAGTACTGGTTGGGCAAAACGCCGAGGTAGTGGCCGAGGGGCGCCGCGAACAGCAGCAGCATCCCCAAAAGCGCGACCAGGTGGATCACCCACGGCTGCTTTTTCAGTTCTAGGCGAATCAGTGCGCGCATGGTGTGTCCTCCTTCCTAAATCCGGCCGCGGCGGTGCAGCACGACGGCGGCGACGGCGCTCAAGGCGCCGGCCCAGACCAAAAGCACCAGCGCGCCGAGGCCGACGCTCAGGATCGGCGCGGCGGTCTGGTGCAGCACCACCTGGGAGACCTGCAGGTAGCTGCCGGGCAGAAACGGCGCGACGCCGTGCAACACCGAGGCCCCGGCGACCTGCGGCAGCGCGGTGGCCAAAACGGCCCCGAGCACGGCGAGGTTGACGCCGAGGCGCCCGGAGAACAGGCTGGTCAGCGCGGACACGGCCATGAGGAAAACGGCGCCGGCGAGGATCAGTCCGGTGTACAATAGGAGGAACTGCGCGGGCATCATCGTCGCCACGCTGCGCCCGTCCGGCGAGAAGACGATCGGGTACTGCCAGCTGCCGACGCCGTTGTAGTGGGCGACTAGCCCGTAAGTCAGGACGCACGCGATCAAAAACAGCGGCAGCGCCAGGCAGACGAACGACGCCATCCGCGCCACCAGGATGGCGAACTTGCCGGTTGGCAGGTTGTTCATGAAGTTGATGGTGCCGCTGCGCTTTTCTCCGGTGAACAAAAGCGCCGCCTGAACGGCGAACACCGCAAGCAACAGCAGCGGTGACAGCCGGTAGAGGAACACGTTGCTCAGGTAGTTGTTGGCCGGCGCGTTCTTTCGGGTGACCGGAATCTCGACCAGCTTGTGGTCGACCAGGTACTGGTAGAAGGCGACGTCCAGCTTGCGGCCCAGCAGGCTCGCGTCCGGCTGCTTGCCCGGCACCGCGATGATCGCCAGGTCGGTCCGGCCGGCCTTGGTCTCCTGGAGCGTGTAGCGCTCGTAGGCCAAGAGCGCCTTTTGGGACGCCAGCTTGACGGTCGTCTGGTCGTGGATGATGGGCGAGAAGACGTCGGAGTACGCGAGCAGGATCGTCTTGAAGTACTCGTGCTGGGCCATCTTGCGGTCCAGCCGCCGCTGCTCGGCGGCGGTCAGCTTGACCTTGTCCGACTTCTTCTGCAGGGTCCAGGCCTGGTTTTGGATGATCGAGTCGGCGCTGGCGTAGGCCTGGTAGGTCTGGCGGTTCGACAGGTCGGAGCCGCCCTGCGCGGTGAAAAAAGTGATCAAAAGCAGGGCGGCAAAGACGATCAGCATCACGACGTTGGTGGCCGAGCGCCAGTTCTTCTTGAGGTCGAAGCTGACCTGGGTGGCCAGACCACGGATTGTGCGCATCTTCTCACGTTCCTCTCATTGGTATTTAGCAAAAATTATAGACCTTACGCAATATTAAAGCTAGGTGAGCCGAACTCAATCGCGCGCCATTATTGATTTTATGGCGACTCAAGCACTGCTTGATAGCCACCGGCCGCCGGACGCGGTAGGCTGAAGCCAGCATCAACGAAGGCAAGCCGCCAACGCGGCGAGGAGGAAACAACATGACAGAAACCTACATTTTTGACGCCCAGCGCATCGGCCAGCAGATTGCCGCGGCGCGCAAGGCCAAGAACCTGACCCAAAGCGCCCTGGCCGATCAGCTCGGCGTGTCCTACCAGGCGGTGTCCAACTGGGAGCGCAGCCAGTCGCTGCCGGACATCGACAAGTACGCGCAGCTCGCGGCGGTGCTCGACCTGCCGCTGACCGAGCTGCTGGGCTCGGCCAAGGCCGAGGCGACGGTCAAAATCGTGGCGGCGGACGCCCCGCTCGAACCCGCCACCCTGGTCGCCGCGGCGCCGGTGATGCCGCCGGCCAAGGTGGAGCAGGAGGCCGCGGCCGTGCAGCTCGACCTCGAACACCTCGCGTCGCTCGCGCCGTTTTTGAGCAGCGAGACGCTGGCCAAGCAGCTGGCGGGCTTCTCCGACACCCCGGACTACCCGGACGCGGTGGTGCGGCTCGCGCCGTTCCTGGACGACGCGACGCTCAACGCCGCGGTCGACGCGCGGCTTGCGGCCGGGCAGCCGGCGGACCTCGCGTACATCGGCCGCCTCGCGCCTTTCCTGCGCCAGGCCAAGGTCGACGCGGTGGTCGCACAGCTCGCTGCCAGCCCCGACGCGCTGGCGGGCATCCGGCCGCTGCTGCCGTTCGTGTCAGAGTCGGCGCTGACCAAGCTGCTGGATCAGGCGCCGGATGACGATGCTCTGTTCAAGGCGGCACTGCCGTTTCTGGGCTACGACGCGGCGGGGGCGCGCTTTGACGCCATCGCGGCCGCGGACCCGAGTGCGGAGCGGCTGGTCGCGATGGCGCCGTTCGTCCGCGCGGAAGTCCTGGCCGCCCACATCAAGCACCTCGGCGCGGCCGGCGGGGAGGCCGCCGCCCAGATTCGCCGCTTCATCCCGTTTCTGCCGGAGGCCACGCTGCTGACCCTGTTCGGCAAGTAAGGGAGAACAACGCACGACGGCCGCCGCGAGCAATGGCCCGCGGCGGCCGTCGTGCGTTTTGTCGTCCGTCAGAACGGTCGATTCATGCCGTAGCCGATCAGCGCGTAGGTGGCGGTGGCGAGCACCGCCAGCCCGGCCAGAAGCGCGGCCAGGCCTGCCAGCACCGCAAGGCCGCCGTGCCAGCGTCCGCGCCGCGCCGATGCGGCCAGCCACCAGAGGGCGCACGCCGGCAGCAGCCCGCCGCCGACCAGCCACCACGCCAGGTATGGCACGGGGCCGTAGTGGCCGGTGAAAAGAATCGCCAGGTACAGGCTGGCGCAGCCGGCGATGCCGGCCGCGCTGGTGGTTCGCAGGGATTGTCGCATCGTACACCTCCGCAGTTGGTTGTGGTCACCGCCAGTCTAACAGGGCGACCGGCCGAATGGAAGCGCTGCCGCGGTGACGCGGCCTAACAGTTTTGTTACCTGCCTGCACAGCTGCCTCAATTTCCCATATAATAAGGGCCTGAATGGAGGGCACACTGTGAAAAATATTGGGAAAAAGGTCGTCAACTGGGTGAAGACGCACCTCACACTGCTGAAGGTCCTGTTCGTTCTGTCTGTGCTGGTGTTCGCCATCGTCATGCTCGGGCGCATCGGGCGCGAGCTGAACGGGGATGCGGTGCGGGCGAGCCTTTCGACGCAAAGCCCCTGGACGCTTTTGGCCATGGCGGCGCTCGGCATGATTGCGGTGCTGCCGATGCTGAACTACGACTTCGTGATCACACAGATGCTGCCGGGCGACTACAAGCCCTTGTACGTGGCCAAGTCCGGGTGGATCGTCAATTCGTTCACCAACATCGCGGGCTTCGGCGGTTTCCTCGGCGCCAGCCTCCGCGCCAACTTCTACCACAAGCACGCGAGCAACAAGGAAGTGCTCCTCGCCATCTCCAAGATCGCGCTGTTCCTTTTGGCCGGGCTGTCGTTGTGGTCGCTGATTGCGCTCGCGCTGATCTTTGGCCTGGGCATCGGGCGGATGTACACCGACTACTGGGTGTGGCTGATCGGCGGCGGGCTGTACTTCCCGGTGCTGATGCTGGTGACGCACCTGAACGGCCACGGCGTGTTCAAGGACATGCCGCTTCGCCGCCAGCTGCGGCTGACGCTCGGCTCGTTTTGCGAGTGGGGCGCAGCGGCCGGCTTCTTCCTGGTGATCGGCCACTTCATCGGCGCGCCGGTTGACCTGTCGCACGTGCTGCCGCTGTTTTTGGTGGCCAACGTGCTGGGCGTGATCTCGATGGTGCCCGGGGGCCTTGGGTCCTTCGACGTCTTCATGCTGATGGGGCTGGCGCAGGTCGGCGTCAACAGCAACATCGGCGTGGTCTGGCTGCTGTTTTACCGCCTGTTCTACTACATCGTGCCGTTCGTGATCGGGGTGGCGCTGTTCATCCAGGACGCGGGCCGCGAGCTCAACGCGCGGCTCGAGGGGCTGCCGGTGCAGGTGCTGACGCGCATCGGCCACGTGACCCTGGTCGTGTTCCTGTACTTCTCGGCGATCATGCTGCTGCTGCGCGGGGTGGTGCCGGACGTCGCGCTGCGCAACGCCGTGTACCTTAGGCTTTACCCGTGGACTTTCCTGTTTCTCAGCCGCGTGACCAACATCATGATGGCCTTCATCATCTTCGGCCTGGCGCGCGGCATCGCCAACCGCGTCCGCCGCGCGTACTGGCCGACGCTGGTGATCCTGGGGCTGGCGCTGATCGCGTCGCTTCGCCGCGAGGCCAGCGTGAAGTTCATCGTTTTCTTGGCGATCATCCTGGTCGCGGCCGTGCTGGCCAAAAGGGAGCTGACGCGCGAGCGGATGGACTTCCCCTGGGGCAACCGGATCGTCGACGGCGGCATCTTCGCCCTGACGGCGCTGTTCTACGCGGTCGCGCTGTTCTACAACGTACCGCAGATCCACCACCGCCACCCGGTGCCGACGGTGTTCTTCTTCCCGTCCGAGCGGATGTGGGTGACCACACTGGCCGGCGTGCTGGTCGCGGCGATCACGCTGAGCCTGATCTACGCCTTTTTGGCCAACCCGCAAAAGGCGCTGGGCGGCGTGGTCGACGACGCGCGGGTCGCGGCCTTCATCGCCCGCGTCGGCGGCAACTCGGTGTCGCACCTCGCGTTCACCGGCGACAAGCTGATGCGCTTCTACCAGATCGATGGGGTCGACCGCGTGATGTTCCTGTTCCGCAAGAAAAGCGACAAGCTGGTGGTCCTCGGCGAGCCGATCGGCGACCCGGCCGACTGGGCGCCGGCGATCGCGGACTTCATCAAGGAGGCCGACACGCAGGACCTGTCCCTGGTCTTTTACGAGGTGTCCGAGCGGCTGACGGTGATGCTGCACGAGTACGGTTTTGACTTCATGAAGTTCGGCGAGGAGGGCTACGTCGACGTCACCGACTTCACCCTGGCCGGCACCAAGCGCAAGGGCGAGCGGGCGCTGATGCACAAGTTCGAGCGCCAAGGCTTTCAGTTCAAGTGGCTGACGCCGCCCTTTGACGCCGGCACCATGGTCCAGCTGCGCCAGGTGTCCGACAGCTGGCTGGACGGCAAGGCCGAGATCGGGTTTTCCCTCGGCTACTTCAACCCGCGTTACCTCAACCAGGCGCCGGTGGCGGTGATTGAGGACAAAGACGGGCGCATCGTCTCCTTTGCCAGCGTCATGCCGATGGGGGA
Organism: Lacticaseibacillus kribbianus; assembly: GCF_020180945.1. Lineage (GTDB taxonomy): Bacteria > Bacillota > Bacilli > Lactobacillales > Lactobacillaceae > Lacticaseibacillus > Lacticaseibacillus kribbianus. The sequence goes on from NZ_JAIPUL010000002.1 coordinate 326,283, forward strand.
GGGCGTGATGTCGATCGACCTGATGCGCTCAAGCGAGGACGCCCCGAGCGGCATCATGGACGCGCTGTTCGTCAACCTGTTCCAGCGCGCCAAGGACGAGGGCTACACCCGCTTCAACATGGGCATGGCGCCCCTGAGCAACGTCGGGACGTCGGACTTCGCCTTCCTCGAGGAGAAAATGGCGCACCTGGTTTACGAATATGGGTATCGCTTTTACGGCTTCCAAGGGTTACGCTCTTATAAAGAGAAGTACGTGACCACTTGGGTGCCCAAGTACGTCGCGTACCGCAAGCGGCAGTCGCTTTTGTTCACGCTGCTGCAAATCCTGATGCTCGTCAACACCCCGGTCATGGCCGTCAAGCACGGCCTGTGGCACCGGTACCTGAACTGGGTCAGCCAGATCAGCACGGTGTTGACTCCCAAGAAGTGAGGTACGCATGAACCACTATTACACCAACGACCCGACCCTGGCGCATGATGAGCACCAGTTTTCCTTCGAGCTGGCCGGGCACAACCTGACCTTCACCGCCGACAACGGCGTTTTCTCCAAGCACACCATCGACTTCGGCTCCCGCGTCCTGATCGACGTGGTCGCGGCGGACCCGGCCCTGGCCGCCGGACCGGTGCTCGACGTCGGCTGCGGCTACGGCCCCATCGGCCTGGCCCTGGCCGCGCACTTCAAAGACCGCCACGTCACCATGAGCGACGTCAACGAGCGCGCACTGGGCCTGGCGACCCGCAACGCGCAGGCCAACGGCATCGAGAACGTCACCATCCTCGAGTCCTCGGTGTACGACGCGATCGACGGCCAGTTCGGCGTCATCGTCACCAACCCGCCGGTGCGCGCGGGCAAGGCCGTCGTCACCGCCATTCTGAACGGCGCCTTCGACCACCTCGTACCTGGCGGCCAGCTCTTCGTGGTGCTCCAAAAGAAGCAGGGCGCGCCGTCCGCCCTGAAGACCATGAAGGAACGCTTCGGCGATGCCGCGGTGGTCAAAAAAGAGCACGGCTACTACATCCTCAAGGCAACGCGGGCGTAAGGCGCGCGGCAAGCGGGCGGTCCGCGGCAAGTGGGCCGCCTGCTTGCGTTCGGGGGCCAATCAAAAATCGCCGCTGCGGTGAGGCCGCAGCGGCGATTGGCGTAATCTATTGGGTGGGTTTGGTCAGCTCTGAATCAGCAGCGCGCACAGCACGAGGTCGTCCATCTGGCGGAGGTTGAAGCCGGTCTGGTGCTCGAACTTCTCCAGCCGGTACTGTAGGGTGTTGCGGTGCAAAAACAGCGCCTTGGCCGCCGCGGTCAGGTTGCCCTGCTCGCGGTACAGCGCGGTGATCACGTCGGTCATCCCCGGGTCCTGCGCGATGACGCCGGCCAGCGCCTGCAGCAGCGGGCTTTGACGGCGCGCGGTGCGGGTGAGAAAGCTCAGGGCGCACTGCTGCGTGGTTGCCAGGCGCTGGGTGGTGCCGGCGGCCAGCCGCCGCTCCTCGGCGACCAGGCCCGGCAGGCTGTCGTCCACCGGCCAGGCGTGGCCGATGAACAGGCGCGTTTTGGTGTCGAAGTCCGAGTCGAGGGTGTCGAGGATGCCGGCGAGGTCGTCGGCACTGGCCGTGAAGCTCTCCGTCGGCTCGACCACCACGCCGCTGGACGCGGTGTCGAAAAAGCCGGTGACGGGGCTTGCAAACAGGCTGCACAGCGCCTCGAGCCACGCGCCGGGCGTCGCTTGGCTATTGTTGAGATCCACGTTAAAATAAAGCATGCGCACCGGGTGCGTGCTCGGCGCCAGCCCCTCGCCGCGCAAAAAGCGGGCCCATGGGTGCTGGCTTTGCGCCTGGGGCAACAGGGCCTTGACCAAAGCGACCTCGCGCGGCGTCAGCGCCTCGGCGTCGATGGCGACGATCTGCGCGTCGACGGTCACGACCAGCGCGTTTTCCGGAAAGGGCGGCGCCGTGATCACGGGCACCACCCGCTTGAGTAATGGTAGAATTGCGGCCATTGTCTCACCAACTTTCACGTTCATTGTAACAAAGAACGCGCCGCGCGACACGGCGGTTCGGCAGGAAAAACCTGGGAGGTCAGCTTGGAGCAGACAGAAATTGAGCACTACATGGGCCTGGCCCTCGAGGAGGCGCGGTGGGCCGGCTTGGTCGGCGAGGTGCCGATCGGCGCGGTTATCGTGCACGACGGGGTCGTGGTCGGGCGCGGGCACAACCTGCGCGAGCACAGCCAAGACAGCACGCTGCACGCCGAGGTGCTGGCGATTCAGGAGGCCTGCGCGACCCTCGGCTCCTGGCGCCTTGAGGACTGCGACCTGTTCGTCACCCTCGAGCCGTGCCCGATGTGCGCCGGCGCGATGATCAACGCGCGGGTGCGGCGCTGCTACTACGGCGCGGCGGACCCCAAGGCCGGCGTGGCCGGGACGCTTTTGAACCTGCTGGCGGACCCGCGGTTCAACCACCAGGTGGCCGTGGTGCCCGGCGTCCGCGAGGCGGAGGCCGCAGCGCTGCTGCAGGAGTTCTTCCGCGCGATTCGCGCTAAGCGCAAGGCGGCCAAGAAGGCGAAGCGCGGCGAGTAGGCCGCGGGGAGACGGCGAGTCGTCGTGTGTGAGCGGCCGGCGGTGCGCCCGGGCGCTAGGTGCTGCCTCAGCGGTCGGCCGCCTGCTGGCGCAGCTTGGCCATCACCACTGTGGTGATCGGCACGCCTTTTTCGAGGTGCTCGGCCTCAAGCCGGCCCTCCTCGTGCATGCCCAGGCGCAGCATCACGCGCCCGGAGCGCGGGTTTGTCGCGTCGTGCATCGCCTCGACGCGCAGGACGCCGAGCAGGTCGAAGCACAGGGCCATCACGGCCGCGGCGGCCTCGGTCGCGTAGCCGTGGCCCCAGTAAGCCGGATCCAGCAGGTAGCCGATCTCCGCCTTGCGGTTTTTCTCGTCGGCGTGCAGTTCGGCCGCGCCGATCAGCTCGTTGTTCAGCGTGACGGCGAACTTGCCAAGCGGCTGGCCCATCCAGTAGTCGGCGAGCCCGGCGTACGCCGCGTCCAGGGTCGGGTAGTTGATTGAAAATTCGGCGACCTTTTCCTGGCTGCCGATTTCGTACAGGCGCTTGGCGTCTTCGAGTTGGAACGGGCGCAGGACTAGGTGCTGGGTGCGCAGGGTCTGGTGTTTGAGTAGGGTGACGCTGTAAGACATGGAACCACTCCCTTCGAGTTATGGCCATTATCGAACCCGGGCTGGTCAAAAGCAACCGAAACGGGTATACTTATTCTTGCCGAAAGGCCTTGAGGCAATGACCGCCTTTCGAATTGTGTCAGGTCCGGAAGGAAGCAGCACTAAGAATCGTCGGTCATGTGCCTTAAGTTTTATAGTCAATGAGCCCGGCCACCGAATGGATGGCCGGTTTTTTTGACCCCAGAGCGGAGAAGCGCGGGCTTAGGCCACCGGGCAGCGTAAGGCGGGGCATTGGGCCGCACTTTGGCCCAGTGGCCCGCCTTAGCTGGACGAGTGGCCGTTGCGCTTCGCAGCTCGACGTCAATCCAGAGCGGAGCGGGGCGCACTTAGCGGGCCGCATAGCGTAGCGCCGGCGCTTGGGGCGTGCTTTGCCCCGAGTGCCGGTGGTAGCTAGGCGAGCCCGCGTTGCCCCGCGGAGCTCGACGCCAATTCAGAGCGGAGCAAGGCGGGTGCGCCGGTCGGGCAGCGTAAGCCTGGTGCTTGGGCCGTACTTTGGCCCGAGTGCCAGGCTTAGCTGGACGAACCGGCGTTGCCCCGCGGAGCTCGACGTCAATCCAGAGCGGAGCGGGGCGCACTTAGCCGGGTGGCCAGCGAAGCCCGGCGCCAATTTCCAAGCAGCGCCGGCCGCGCTCGGCGGCCGCTTTTCCCTCACGTCAGCCCCCGCATTTTCACTTCCCCCGCTGCGTGTTTGCGCCCCCGAATCGGGCGGCCGTGTGGTACACTTGAACGAGTACAGAAAGGATGAGTCAGGTGAGTTACCAAGCCTTATACCGCGTCTGGCGGCCCCAGACCTTCGCGGATGTGATCGGCCAGACCGCCATCACAACCACGCTCAAGAACGCCTTGGTGACAGGGCAGACCAGCCACGCCTACCTGTTTTGCGGCCCGCGCGGCACCGGGAAAACCTCGGTGGCCAAAATCCTGGCCAAGGCGCTCAACTGCGAGCACCTGCAGGACGGCGAGCCCGACAACACCTGCGAGATGTGCCTGGCGATCAACAACGGCAGCCTGACGGACGTGATCGAGATCGATGCGGCGTCCAACAACGGCGTCGACGAGATCCGCGACATCCGCGACAAGGCCAAGTACGCGCCGACACTAGGCCGCGTCAAGGTCTACATCATCGACGAAGTCCACATGCTGTCGACCGGCGCGTTCAACGCGTTGCTCAAAACGCTGGAGGAGCCGCCGGCGCACGTGGTGTTCATCCTGGCCACCACGGAGCCGCAGAAGATTCCGGCGACCATCATCTCCCGGACTCAGCGGTTCGATTTTCGCCGCATCACGGCCGACGACATCGTCGGCCGCATGGCCTACATCCTGGACGACAAGGGCATCACCTACGACCAGGCGGCGCTTGGCATCATCGCCAAGGCCGCGGAGGGCGGGATGCGCGACGCCCTGTCAATCCTCGATCAGGTGCTGTCGTTCGGCCAGAACCACGTGACGGTGGAAAACGCGCTGGATGTCACCGGCGGCGTGGCGGTCACGCAGCTTGGCGCCTACCTGACCGCCGTGGCCAAGGGCGAGTCCGCCCAGGCGCTCGAGGCCATCGAGCAGCTTCTGGCCTCGGGCAAGGACGCCGGGCGGCTGCTCGACGACCTGATCGGTTACCTGCGTGACCTGCTGGTGTTCCAGCAGGCGCCAAGCCTGGTCGGCGAGACCAGCGCGCTTCAGGACAGCCACTTCAAGGACCTGGCGCAGGCGCTCGCGCCGGCCAAGCTGTACCACATGATTAATGTGCTGAACGAGACGCAGGGCCAGCTTCGGCTGACCAACCACCCGACGCTGTACCTAGAGGTCGCCACCGTGCGGCTGGGCGAGGCCCCGGCGCAAGCCACGGCCGCTACGCCGCAGCCCGCGGCCCCGAGCGCGGACGTCGCCGCGCTTGAGGCGCAGGTCAAGCACCTGCAAGACACCGTGGCCACGCTGCAGGCAAGCGGCGCGACGGCGACCGCGGCGCCGCGGCAGAAGCCGGCGCCCAAAAAGCACGTCCAGGTCAACAAGGCCCAGATTTACCCAGTTTTGGGTGCGGCGACCAAGGCCGACCTGCTCAAGGTCAAGGACATCTGGCCGGACCTGCTCAACATGCTGTCGGTGACCAAGCGGGCGATGATGCGCATCTCCGAGCCCGTCGCGGCCAGCCCGACCGGCGTGATCGTCAGCTTCGCCTACGACATTCTGGTCGAGCGGGCGATGAACGACGCGGCCCTGATGACCGAGCTGGAAAGCGCCTTGAACCGCCTGATGGGCGACCCGCTCAAGGTGGTTTTGGTTCAAAAAGACGAGTGGCCGCGCGTGCGCAAGGCCTACTTGCAGGAGATGGGCGCGCCGAAGGCCAAGGCGGCCAAGCCGGCGGCCGACCCGGTGGTGAAGACGATCACCGACATGTTCGGCGACGCAGACAACGTGGCAATCAAAAATGACTAGAAGAGGATGATATTATGCGTGGAATGGGCAATATGCAGGGCATGATGAAGCAGATGAAGAAGCTCCAAAAGGAAATGACCGAGGCGCAAGACGAGCTGAACCAGACCGAGTTCACCGCAAGCTCCGCCAGCGACATGGTCACGACCACCTTCACCGGCGACAAGAAGCTCAAGGACATCCAGATCAAGCCGGAGGCCATCGACCCAGACGACCCGGACATGCTCCAGGATCTGATCATCGAGGCGGTCAACGCGACGCTGACCCAGGTCGACACCGCCACCCAGGCCAAGATGGGCAAGTACACCCGCGGCCTGGGGATGTAGCCAGACGCCAGCGCAAGCGCGTCTTCGGGCGGTCGTGCGCGACCGGCGAGTGAACGCCAAGGACACCAGATGATTCGAGTCCGTCGACCGGCGTCGCCGGCACGCGTGTGTGAGGGCCCAACCGGCCATCGCGGCGCTGCGGTGGCATCGTGGCTCGGATTACGCATGCCCCTTGATGCCGCATCACACAGATGCCTGGCGGAGGCGCGAGCCGGCCCGCCCCGGAGCCGGAAGTTCCGGCCGGTCCGCGCCGGAGCCCGTCCCCAGAGCCGCCGCGTCAGTAAGGAGGAACCAGATGCAGTACCCAGAACCGATCGCCAAGCTGATCGACAGTTACATGAAGCTGCCGGGAATCGGCAGCAAAACCGCAACGCGCCTGGCGTTTTACACCATCGACATGAACCGAGACGACGTCGAGGGATTCGCCAAGAGCCTGACCGCCGCCAAGAACGACCTGCACTACTGCACGGTCTGCGGCAACATCACGGACACCGAGCCCTGCGAGATCTGCCGCGACCAAAGCCGCGACCAGACCACAATCCTGGTGGTCGAGCAGCCCAAGGACGTGATGAGCATCGACCGCACCAACGAGTACCACGGCCTCTACCACGTGCTGCACGGGGTGCTCAGCCCAATCGAGGGCCGCGGCCCGGAGGATCTCAACATCGAGAGCCTGATCAAGCGGCTGCAGGCCCACCCGGAGGTCAAGGAACTGATCGTCGCGACCAACGCGACGCCGGAGGGCGAGGCGACCGCGCAGTACCTAGCGCGGCTGATCAAGCCGGCCAAAATCAAGGTCACCCGGCTGGCGCACGGGCTGGCCGTCGGGTCGGACATCGAGTACGCCGACGAGATGACGCTGCTCAAGGCCGTCGAGGGCCGCACCGAACTCTAAGAAAGCAGGCGAGGGCCATGTTTTTCCACAAACGTCCAGACATTAAGCTGGAGGCGGACCGCGAGCTGATGACCACGGTCTACCGCGTCCGCGACCGGATGACGGCGCAGCGCAAGCTGGTCGCCACCTTCCGCGAGGTCGACGCGGCCACACGCGCGCAGGTCAACCTGCAGGAGGGGCTGTTCGACTTCCTGCACCGCCAGGCCCGCGTGCGCGAGGTCTCCGGCGCCTTGGTCGCCGAGATGGCGGCCCAGCAGCTCCAGGAGGACAACCAGAGCTGGCAGGGCGGCAAGAACTGATGACGCAACGGCGCGGCCGGGGTGCCTCTTCCAAAAAAGGGGACCTCGGCCGCGCCGCGCGTCGCCACGCTTTTTGTGCGGCGACCGGCGCTTATCTGGGTGCAATCGGCGCCTAATTCAAGTACACTAAAGATATTGACGAGAAAGAGGGCAATGTTTTGGCAGGCACATTCATCACGTTCGAGGGCCCCGATGGCGCGGGCAAAACCAGTGTCTTGAAGGCGCTGATTCCCAAGCTTCAGGCGCACTTGAGCCGACCGGTGCGCCTGACGCGCGAGCCCGGCGGCGCCAAGATCTCCGAGGCGATTCGGGAGCTGATCCTGGATCCGGCCAACACCGAGATGGATGCGCGCACCGAGGCCCTGCTGTACGCGGCGTCGCGGCGCCAGCACCTGCGCGAGGTGATCCGCCCTGCGCTTGCGGCCGGCGAAATCGTGATCTGCGACCGCTTCGTCGACAGCTCAGTGGCCTACCAGGGCGCCGGGCGCCAGATCGGCGAGGCGGCGGTGCTCGAGATGAACCAGTTCGCCACGGAGGGCCTGGCACCGGTGCGCACGCTGTACCTGGACGTGCCGAGCTCGACGGGCCTGGCCCGCATCGAGGCGCACCGCGGCGACCGCCAGTACGACCGGCTGGACCGGGAGTCCATCGCCTTTCACGAGCGGGTGCGCGGCGCGTACCTGCGGCTGGCGGCGCAGGAGCCCGGCCGCATCGTCACGATTGACGCCACCAAGCCGCTTGCCCAAGTCGTTGAGGATTGTCTGAACACGTTGCACTCGGTTTTGGCCGCGAGCTGGCTGGCTTAGCGGTCTGGAAAGGAAGTAAGCCCATGAAGTTGATTCTAGCCATCGTCCAAGATAAGGACGCTAACCTGCTGTCGAGCGAGTTCATCGATGCCAATGTTCGGGCCACCAAGCTTTCGACCACCGGCGGCTTCCTGAAGTCGGGCAACACCACGTTCATCATCGGGATCGACGACGACCGCGTGCCCGAGGTGCTCCAGATCATCAAGGAGTCCGCGCAGACCCGCGAGCAGTTCATGACCCCGCCGGTCAACCTGGACGCGACGTCCGATTCGACCATGGCCTACCCGATCGAGGTCCAGGTCGGCGGCGCCACCGTGTTCGTGCTGCCGGTTGACGCGTTCCACCACTTCTGATGCCGAACGTGGAGACGCTGCAGCCGGGGCTCACCCGCCAGTTCGACCGGGTCATTGAAGCGGGTCAGCTGAGCCAGGCCTACATTTTCAGCGGGCCCTCGGGGACAGGCAAGGCGCAGTTCGCCCAGTGGTTGGCGATGCGCCTATTTTGTCAGGACCTGCAGGACGGGCAGCCCTGCGGCAAGTGCCCGGAGTGCTCGCGCATCCTGTCGGAGAACCACCCGGACGTCGTGTGGCTGAGAAGCGACGCCAAGAGCATCAAGGTCGACGACGTGCGGACGCTCAAGCAGGAGATGAGCAAAAGCGGCGTGGAGGGCTCTCGGCGCGTGTTCGTCATCACGGACGCCGAGCGCCTGACCCCGGGCGCGGCCAACAGCCTGCTGAAGTTCTACGAGGAGCCGGTGCCGGGGATGCTGATTATCCTGACCACGGCGGCCAAAAACCAGCTGCTGCCGACCATCCTGTCGCGCGCCCAGATCATCAACTTTCCGGCCCCGGCGCGCGATCAGGTGATCGCGACGCTGGTGTCCGGCGGCGTCAACCAGGCGCTGGCGCAGGTGGCCGCCCACCTGACGGTCGCCCCGGCGGCCGGGCAGGCACTGGCTGAGGACCCATCCTTTGCCGCCCGCATCGACAAGGTGCTGGGGCTGGTCGAAAGCCTCGCCGCGGGCGACCCCGCGGCCTTCGTGCAGGTGCAGACCGACCTGGTGCCGCTGGCCAAAACCCCGCCGGAGCAGGAGCAGACGCTCGCGCTGTTGGCCCTGGCCTACGCCGATGCGCTGAACCTGCACTACGAGGTCAACACGACCCCGGCGTTCGGCCACGACGCCCGCGTCGCCCGCCTGGCGGGCCGAAGCGCGCGCACCCTGAGCGCGGGCCTGGCCGCCGTCCTGGCCGCCCAGATTCGCCTGCGCCAAAACGTCACCTTCCAGTCGGCCACCGAGGCGCTGGTGGTGACGCTGGGCCGTGGGTGAGGCGGCGCGCCGGAACCATGGAAGCGGCCGGTTGCCTGCAGTCGCGCCGGTGATCGGTCATGATGGTCGCGATAGTCGCGAAGTTAGCAGAGCCAGATCGGGCCGCCAACTTTGCAGGGCGGAGGCACGGCCGGCCGCCGAATCCCGTAGCTGGAGGCAGTGACCGGCCGTGCCGGCGCCCGGGCCGTTAGGTTTTGCTGGCGGTTGGCGGCCGCAAGTCACAGGTCACATCGAGTCACAAGTAGTGGAGGTGAGCCCATGGAGAAGAAAGACCTCTATGACGGCTTTTTGCAGTTAGAACACGAGACGTCGGCCATCCTGGCCCAGCTGTCCGCGCTGAAGGCGGACATGGCCGGGGTGCTGGAGAAGAACGCGGAGCTTGAGATCGAGAACCGCCACCTGCGCGAGCACTTGGAGGAGCTGCAGAAGAACGGCGACCACAAGTCAACGGGCGCCGTCGAGCTGTCCAAGTCCAAGCTGAACCTGGAGAACCTGTACGAGGAGGGCTTCCACGTCTGCCCGTACATGTACGGCCAGCGCCGCGTCAACGATGAGCCGTGCGCCTTTTGCGTCGACATCATCTACGGTGAGCACTGATGGGCGTGACGCAGCAGAAAAGCTTCGCGGCACACGACGTCGGCACGCTGTACCTGGTGCCGACGCCGATCGGCAACCTCGAGGACATGACGGTCCGCGCCGTCCACGTCCTGCAGCAGGTCGACCTGATCGCCGCCGAGGACACGCGCAACACCCAGAAGCTCCTGAACCACTTCGAAATCGCGACCAAGCAGATCAGCTTCCACGAGCACAACACCCAGGCCCGCATTCCCGAGCTTTTGGCCAAGCTTGCGGCCGGGCACAGCATCGCGCAGGTCTCCGACGCCGGCATGCCGTCGATCTCCGACCCCGGCAAGGAGCTGGTGGCCGCGGCAATCGAGGCCGGGATTCCGGTGGTGCCGCTGCCCGGCGCCAACGCCGCGACCACCGCGCTGATCGCCTCGGGCCTGCCGCCGCAGCCGTTCATGTTCTACGGCTTCCTGCCGCGCAAGGCCAGCGAGCAAAAGGCCGCGCTGACTGCACTGGCCACGCAGCCGCAGACCGTGATCTTCTACGAGTCGCCGTACCGCCTGGCCAAAACGCTGACCAGCATGGCGGCCGTGTTCGGCGACCGCCCGGCGGTTTTGGCGCGCGAGCTGACCAAGAAGTTCGAGGAGTTCGCCCGCGGCACCCTGCTGGAGCTGGCCGACTGGGCCCAAGACAACGCCCGCGGCGAGTTCGTCGTGATGGTCGGCCCCGCCCCGGCGGTAGAAAAGGCGCCGAGCACGGTGCCGCTGCCCGAGCAGGTGCAGGCGCGAATCGACGCCGGCGCGCGCCCCAACGACGCGATCAAGGCGGTCGCCAAGGACAACGGGCTGAAGAAGCAGGACGTCTACAACGCGTACCACGAGCTGGAGGGGTAGCCATGATCTACGAGGAACCTGTCACCGTGCCGTTTTTCCTCGGCACGCGCACCGGCCGGCTGAGCCTGGCGACGCTGACCAACGTGATGCTGTTGGTGTCCGAGCACCAGCTCGACCAGGTCGACGCCGGCATCGCGGCGCTGGCCACGCACGGCGCCGGCTGGGTGATCACGCAGTACCACATCGAGATCACCCGGATGCCGAAGGTCGAGGAGCCCCTGATCATCGGCACCGAGGCCTCGGGCTACAACAAGCTGATGACCTACCGCGAGTACTGGGTCAAGGATGCGGCCGGCCAGACACTGGCGACGATGAGCGGCGCGTGGGTGATGATGGACCTGACAACGCGCAAGCTGATTCCGATCATCCCCGAGTTCGCGGCCAAGGTCGAGGCCCCCAAAACCACGAAGGTTCGGCGCTACCCGCGCCTGCCGCGGCTTGAGAACCTGGCGAACCACCGGCCCTACACCGTGCGGTACTTTGACATCGATGGCAACGGCCACGTCAACAACACGCACTACATGGAGTGGATGGAGGACGCGCTGGGCGCCGATTTCCTGACCACGCACGCGCTTCGCACGGTGGACATCAAGTTCGCCCGCGAGGTGACGTACGGCAGCACGGTCGACTCCGCCTACACCGTGGACGGCGACGTCACCCACCACCAGATCGAGGTGGCGGGGGAGGCCAACGCGACGGCGACCATGACTTGGACCACGGCATGACAGACGGCCGGTCCGCACACCTCTAGGGTGACGCGGGCCGGCCGCTTTTTCTCACCTTTAGCCCAATCTTTTCTCATGGTTTTCACGTAATGAAAATTTCATCGTCTTGTTTCATTACTTGCGGAGCCGGACGCCGGGGCAAGCGGGACGGGCGATAAAAATTTGCAACCGAATTCAATCGCGGGTTCCCTTACCCGGATTTTTGACGTAGAATGAAATGAGAGAAGGGTGGGCTGAGCATGAAACGACGACTATGGTTGATAATTCCCCTGGCGTTGCTGGTGGCGGGCGGCGGCGCCTACTTCGCGTACCGCGCCGGCGCCGAACCGCAGGCCGAGGCCCAGACGCACACGGTAGTGGCCAAGCACGTCGGCAAGACCGTGCAGGCGCAGCTGGCCACGCGCCAGTCCACCAGCGACCTGACCGCGCTGCGCTCCGCGCTTGAGGCGCAGCTGCCGGGCGTCAAGGTGCCCAAGGTCAACCCGTTCGGCGACGGCGTGACGGTGCACTCCCGCGCCGTGGGCAGCGTCGCCAACTACACGCTTTACCTTGATCGCCACGCCGCCCACGCCGGCACCCGGGCCGAGCTGGCGCTGAAGAAGCAGACGCCGACCAGCACGGCGGCGGCCCAGACCGCCGCACGCACGCTGGCCTACCGCGGCGTTGACGCGACCAAGACCAAGGTGGCACTGGGCAACAACCTGACCGGCGTGACCGACACCGAGGCCGGCCACGCGACCGTGGTCTGGCACCAGGGACTGTTCTCCATCACCGTCCAGGCGCCTAAGGCCGATCCGACGCCGGCCACTGAGCTGGCCCGCAACGTGGTCAGCGTGCTGGCCGCCAACCCGCTGCCGCGCCCGGCGACCCACGGCGCCATCGTGCTGCACGTGACCGACGGCGCCAAGCGCCAGAACACGGTCCGCTGGCGCGAGACCAGCGCGTACTACACCATCAGCGGCACCAACCCGATGGCGACCCTGCGCCTGGCCTTCGGCGTCCGCTAAAGCTGTTTAACAGGCAAACAGCGCCTCAGCTTCGCAGCGATTTGCGAGGGTGAGGCGCTGTTTTGGGTTGGCGCAAGGGGGCGCTGGCTTTTGTGCCGAGGGCGCGGGGAGGCTTCCGGCCATGTCGGCACGCGTGTGGCGCAGGGGCCAGCGTTGCGGCGAGTAGCTCGGCTAGACGCGCTTGCGACGGTCACCGATCAGCCCGAACAGTCCGGCCAGGGCAACCAAAAGGCCGGCGCCGCTCATCAGGCGGTTCTGTGTTGCACCGGTTTGCGGCAGCTTGGCTTGGCCGCTGCGGGTGGCGGTGGGGGTGCCGGGAAGCTTGGCCCCGGTGGCTGTTGGCTTGACACTTGGGGCCGGCTTGGCCTTGGCCGGGGTCGGCTTGGTGATGGACGCGGCCGGGATGGTTGTGGTCGCCGGAATCACCTCGCCGGTGGCTGGCGCCGGCTCCGGTTCTGGTTCCGGTTCTGGTGTCGGTTTTGGCTGCGGCGCCGGTTCCGGTGTCGGCTTAGGCTGTGGCTTCGGCTGCGGGGTTGGGGTCGGCTTCTCCTCAACTTCGGGGGCGGGAACGATCAGCTCGGGCTTGGGCCCAACGTGGTTGGCCCAGACCAGCTGGCCGGCGGCGAAGCCCTGGCGCAGGGCGTCCTTTTCCTGGGCGGTGCGGCCCTCCAGCACGCTGTCTGGAAGGGAGGCGGCGCCGGCTTGGCCGATTTTCAGGCCCAAGGCGTAGGCGTCGACTGCGGCCTGGCTGGCACCGGTCTGGTTGGTGCTGCCCTGAGCGGCCGCATCGGTGTTGGGTCCGGCGTGGTTGAAGTCGGGACGACCAGCACCGGTCTGATCGCCGCTGCCCTGAGCGGACGCGTCGGTGTTAGGACCGGCCTGGTTGAGGTCTGGGCGGCCTGCGCCGGTCTGGTTGGTGCTGCCCTGAGCGGCCGCATCGGTGTTGGGTCCGGCGTGGTTGAAGTCGGGACGACCGGCACCGGTCTGGTCCGTGCTGCCCTGAGCGGACGCGTCGGTGTTAGGACCGGCCTGGTTGAGGTCTGGACGACCAGCACCGGTCTGATCGCCGCTACCCTGAGCGGCCGCGTCGGTGTTAGGACCGGCCTGGTTGAGGTCTGGACGACCAGCACCGGTCTGATCGCCGCTACCCTGTGCGGACGCATCGGTGTTAGGGCCGGCGTGGTTGAGGTCTGGACGACCAGCACCGGTCTGATCGCCGCTACCCTGTGCGGCCGCGTCGGTGTTAGGGCCGGCTGGGGTGTTCTCGGGGCGCTCAACGCCTGGCTGGTCGGTGGCGCCGCTGACCTTGGTGCCGTTCGTCGGGGCGGTTGCCGTGACGCCGGCCTGGCTGACCATCACGCTGGCGGCGCCGACGGTCTTGCCGTTGAGCGCTTGGAAGCTGAGCAGGGTCGTGGCGGCGAGGGCGGTGGTCACCCAAATGCGGTGGCGAATCTTCCGGTTCGTGCTGCTGCGAAGCTCTGTCATAAGTTTCCTCCTTGTGGTGCGGGTTTGATGAGCTGCCTCATCCGCCTCAGTATACCTAGTGTCAAGACACGGGGTCAATTGGGTTGTGCACCATCTAACACGGTCTTCAATCAGAATCGGAATATGGCGCACTTGTGGCGACTGGTGCCGGCGCGCTGGTCACGCGGGCGGTCGCCGCTGGCGTCTTCAGGCGGGTGCATGCGATTGCCACCAAAGTTTTAGGTCATGGCAGTCTCGTGGCGGCGCAGTGGCAGCGGCCACACCAAAAACACCGCCGCAAGAATTGCGGCGGTGCAGGCGATTTTCGGTGTGCGGCTCAGGGCAAGGGCGCCAGGTGCCCGGCGGCTAGGAGACTGGCGGCGAAGTCCGCCGGCGTCTTGACCGTTTTGCCGAAGTTGTCAATCAGGCCGTGGAACTCCTGGGCGTCTTGCAGCGACCAGCCGGCGACCTCACCGGTGGTGGCGTAAAGCGCCTGGTAGGTCGGATAAGGCCGGCCCAGCCAGGTGAACAGGCGGCGGGCGTAGGCGTCGGCCACGAAGGTCGGCTGATCGAAGACGAACAGCCGGCTGGCATCCGCCGTCTCCGGCCCGATGCCGGGCAGCGCCAGCAGCTGGGCGCGCAGCGTGGCCGGCGCGGTCTTGCCGATGCGCGCGAGGTCGAAGTCCCAGTGCGCCAGCCACGCGAAAAGGCCGACCAGGGTGCGGCCCTTGTTTTGGTAGAAACCGCTGGGCCGAATCAGCGGCACCAGCTCCGCTTGGGTCAGCGCGGCGAGGCGGACGGGGTCAAAGCCGGTGGCCGCGCGCAGGTTGGTCAGGCTGCGGTCGACGTTGGCCCAGTTCGTGTTTTGGACCAGGACGGCGCCGACCAGGATCTCGTACTTGGAGTCGGCCGGCCACCAGCCGCTGGGGCCAAGCGCCGCGGCCAAGCGGTCGTACACGTCGCGCAGCGTCCACTCAGCTGACGGCATTGTTCACGTACGCGGCCAGTGCCGCCCCCGTCTTGCCGCCGCTCAGGCCGACGATCAGCTTGATGCGCGCCTTTTGGCCGTTCAGGCCCTGGCAGAAAATCACGCCGGCCTTGGCCAGGTTGACGCCGCCGCCTTCGTAGTCGTAGACCGCCTCGGCCACGCCGTTGAAGCAGCGCGACACCAGCACCACCGGCACGCCGCGGTCCAGCAGGCGCGCAAGGCCCGGCAGCGTCGCCGGCGGCAGGTTGCCGGCACCCAGCGCCTCGATCACCAGCCCCGCGGTGTCCTGCGGCAGCGCGTCGAGCAGCGTCGCGTCCATGCCGGCGTATGCCTTGAGCAGGAAAACGCGATCGACGACGTGGTCGATGGGGCAGGCGGCCTGGTTGATCAGCTCCTGGAAGAACACGGCGCCGGTCTTGGTCACCAGGCCGATTGGGCCGAACGTCGGGGTGCGGAAGGTCGCCACGTTGGTCGTGTGGGTCTTGGTCACGAACCGCGCGGTGTGGATCTCGTCGTTCATCACCACCAGGCAGCCCTTGTGCCGCGCGCCGGCGCTGGCCGCGGTGCGGATGGCGCTGAGGTAGTTGTAGCGGCCGTCGGAGCCGACCTCGTTGGCCGAGCGCATGGCGCCGGTCACCACCACCGGCACCGTCGCGTCCAGCGTGAGGTCCAGGAAGTAGGCCGTCTCCTCTAGGGTGTCGGTGCCGTGCGTGACCACGACACCGTCGATGCCGGCGGCCTCGGCGGTACGGATGCGCCGGCTCAGCTCGAGCATCCGTTCCGGCGTGACGTGCGGCGACGGCAGGTTGAAGATCTCCTCCGAGGTCACCTCGATGCCGTCGAGCACCGCGTCCTGCGCCAAAAGGGCGTTGTGGGCGCCGGGTGCGACGTTGCCGGCCGAATCGGCGGTCATGGCGATGGTGCCGCCGGTGTGCAATGCCAAAATGTGTTTCATTCAATTCGCCTCCAGGCCTCGAGTCGCGGTCGCCCGCGCCGCTTCTTAGCGTAACACGCGCGAGGCACTTTGCAACCCCATTCTGTTCAGACCCTAAAGTTCGTGCAAAACCTATCCCCGAAACTGTTATAATTAGCGAACGAAAAACTGATAGAGGCGGTTAAAGTTGCGGATTTTCAGAAAAGGGCGTAGACTGAAGGCGTACCGAAAATCTATGGAGTAGGATCCATCGCGTTAAGTGCCGCCGGAACGGAATGTGAACGGCGGACGAAGGCTCGGGGGAGGGTCACCAGTGCTGGCGCTGCGCGCCGGCATGGTGATGCCACCCAAGCCGCGGTGGTGGGTCCGCATTCGCCACTTTTGGCGTCTCCTCAAAGGGGATCATCATTATGCAAGCACTCTCTCTGACCGGCCCGAAGCTCACCACCCGCAACCTCGTCTACATGGCGATGTTCATGGCGATGCAGATCGTGCTGGGTCGCCTGTCGTTCGGCACGAGCTTCCTGAAGTTCAGCCCGGCCTTCTTCGCCACGATTCTCATGGCCTACTACCTGGGCCCGTGGCTGTCGGGGCTGACCGCCGCCTTCACGGACCAGCTCTCCACAATCGTCTTCAACCCCGGCGCGAACTTCCCACCGTTCACGCTCAGCGCCGTTTTGGCCGCCATCATCTACGGCGTCTTCTTCTACAACAAGAAGGTCACCGTGTGGCGCGTCGTCACCGCGGTCGGGCTGGTGATCGTGGTCGTCAACATCTTCATGAACACCCTGTGGATCGACATGCTCGGGACGCCCTGGCAGGGCATCATCGGCATCCGCACGGTCAAGAACCTCGCGATGTGGCCGATTCAGGCCTTCCTGTCGTACGCGACCCTGCGCGCCGTCGAGCGCATCAAGCCGCACCTCAACTGAACACAACGTCTGGGGATCGCCGGTGGCGGTCCCTTTTGTGGTACACTAAGGGGCATAATAACGCGCTGCAGCCCTGGCGGCCGCACGCGAGACACCCGATAGGAGCAGACCCGAACATGAAAATCTTAGCGCTCGACACGTCCAACCAGGCCATGAGCGTGGCCGTCGTGGACGGGGACACCGTGCTTTCCGAGATGACCATCAACCGCAAGAAAACGCACAGCGAGCAGCTGCTGCCGACCATCCACCGCCTGCTGGACGTGTCGGGGCTTTCCGCCTCGGACCTCGACCGCGTCGTGGTCGCGGATGGCCCGGGCTCCTACACCGGCCTGCGCATCGCGGTTACCACGGCCAAGACGCTGGCCTACACGCTGGACCTCGAGCTGGTCGGTGTGTCCAGCCTGGCGGCGCTGGCCGCCGGCGTCACGGCGACTCCGGCGGTGATCGTGCCGCTGATGGACGCGCGCCGGCAAAACGTGTTCGCCGGCGGGTACCAGTGGGCCGACGGGGCGCTTCAAAACGTGATTGCGGACCGGCACCTGCCGCTCGCGCAGCTGCTGGCGGAGCTCACCGTCCTGAACCAGCCGGCGGTGTTCACCGGCGCGGACGCGGCCAAGTTCCGCGAGCCGATCGTCGCCGCCCTGGGCCACCTCGCGCACTTCACCGACGCGGTGACCGCGCTGCCGCGGGCGTCGCGGCTGGCCGGACTCGGCGCACCGCTTGCGCCGGTGTCCGCCATCACCTTCGTGCCGCGCTACCTGCGCCTGACGGAGGCGGAGACCACCTGGCTGAAGACCCACGACGATAGAGGACACGCCCCTTATGTTGAGAAAGTTTAAGTCCTGGTTCGACCACGAGCCACCGGCCGCCCTGCGGTTTGCGGAGCAGACGCTGACCTTCAACGACACCACCTACACGCTGCGCCGGATGACCAACGCGGACATCGACGCGGCGATGGGCATCGAGCGCGCGGTTTACTCGGGCGACACGCCCTGGGACCGCATGGCGTTTCTCTCCGAGCTGCGCAAGGTGCAGCACGGGCTGTATTTGGTTTTGGCCGGCGACTACGGCATCGACGCCTTCATCGGCTGCAGCTTCATCGGCACGGAGGCGCACATCACCAACCTCGCCGTCGGCCCGTCTGTGCGGCGGCTGGGCATCGGCGAGGCGCTGATGCGGGTGATGATCGCCAAGGCCTACGACTTCGGCGCGCGCCAGCTGACGCTTGAGGTGGCGACCGACAACGCGGCCGCCCAGGCGCTTTACCACAAGTTGGGCTTTTACGACGGCGCCATCAAGCAAGGGTACTACGCGGGCACGCACAAGGACGCCATGGACATGTGGCGGCCGCTGGATTGAAAGGACGAGGACTTTTGAGTGAACTGATTCTAGCCTTCGAAAGCAGCTGCGACGAGACCTCCGTTGCGGTGATCGAGGACGGCACCACCATCCGCAGCAACATCATCGCCACGCAGATCAACTCGCACAAGCGCTTCGGCGG
Organism: Lacticaseibacillus kribbianus; assembly: GCF_020180945.1. Classification (GTDB taxonomy): domain Bacteria; phylum Bacillota; class Bacilli; order Lactobacillales; family Lactobacillaceae; genus Lacticaseibacillus; species Lacticaseibacillus kribbianus. Next base: position 344,593 of record NZ_JAIPUL010000002.1, read on the forward strand.
CGTCGTGCCCGAGGTCGCCTCGCGCCACCACGTCGAGCAGATCACTGAGGTCATCGACCTGGCGCTCAAGGAGGCGAAGGTGACCTACGCCGATCTGACCGCCGTGGCCGTGACTTACGGACCCGGCCTGGTCGGCAGCCTGATGATCGGCGTGACGGCGGCCAAAACGGTCGCGTTCGCGCACCACCTGCCGCTGATTCCGGTCAACCACATGGCCGGCCACATCTACGCCGCCCGCTTCGTGCAGCCGCTGGTTTACCCGCTTTTGGCGCTGGTGGTCTCCGGCGGCCACACCGAGCTGGTCACCGTCAATCACCCCGGCGAGTTCGCCATCATCGGCGACACCCGCGACGACGCGGCGGGCGAGGCCTACGACAAGATCGGCCGCGTGCTGGGCATTCCCTACCCGGCCGGCAAGGAGGTCGACCGGCTCGCGCACCTGGGGCAGGACACGTTCCATTTTCCCCGCGCGATGGTCGACTCAGACGACCTGGACTTCAGCTTCAGCGGCCTGAAGTCGGCGTTCATCAACACCGTGCACCACGCCGACCAGATCGGTGAGACCCTGAGCCGCGAGGACCTCGCGGCCAGCTTCCAGGCCGCGGTGGTCGACGTGCTGGTGGCCAAAACCATGGCGGCGCTCGACTTGCACCCGGTTGGCCAGCTGGTGCTGGCCGGCGGCGTCGCGGCCAACCAGGGCCTGCGCACCGCGCTGGCTCAGGCCCTGGCCGCTAAGCACCCGGACGTCACGCTGATTGTGCCGCCGGTGCGCCTGACCGGCGACAACGCGGCGATGATCGGCGCGGCCGCCCACATCGAGCTGGCCCATGGGCACCTGGCCGACGAGTCGCTGACCGCCACGCCGGGCCTGAACTTCTCGCGCGCCGCGCAGCCGGTGGCCGCAACTGAAGACGTGGCGGCGAAAGCCCCGCTGACTACCGCCGCGCCGCACCATCCGGAGCCAACCGCACCGCAATTCCGCGACCCACGCGACCCGCTCCCGGGCCTGCGCGACGGGCAGGGCGTTGTGCTGCCCAAGCCGGGTCCGGTGCGCCAACGCAAGTAGCCTCACGACATGACAAAGAGCGGCCCTGCCGCGCATCCATTCAGGGATGCGCGGCGGGGCCGCTGCTTTGGTGTGGTCGAACGCGTGTGAGGCCGAAAGACGGCGCCAATCCGGGCCGGAACCCGGCGGTCGCCGCTAGTCGCCCTGCAGGTCCTCCAGCTTCAGGCTGGCGTCCTCCCAGGCGTCCTCGGTCTCGGCCACCTTGGCGTTGACGGCGTCGAGCTGCTCTTGAAGCGCCTGCATCTTGACGTAGTCGGTCAGGACCTCAGGCGCGGTCATCTGCTGCTGCAGCGCGTCGGCCTGGTCGGACAGCGTCCCGAGCTGCTCTTCAAGCGCCGCCACCTCGCGCTCGAGCTTGCGCTGGGCCTTTTGGTCGGCCTTGCTCTGCTGGTAGTCGCTCTTGGCGGCGCTGACGGTCGGGGCCGCGACCGAGTCTGCGTTTTCTGCGGCCAGCGCCTTTTTCTCGGCCAGCTTCTCCTGGTAGTAGTCCCAGTTGCCGAGGTAGCGGTCGGCGCCTTCCGGTTGGATGTCGACGATGCTGGTCGCCAGCTCGTTGATGAAGTAGCGGTCGTGGGAGACGAACAGCACGGTGCCGCCAAAATCGGCGAGCGCCTGCTCGAGCACCAGCTTGGAGTTGATGTCCAGGTGGTTGGTCGGCTCGTCGAGCACGAGGAAGTTGTCGTGCTTCAAGGACAGCTTGGTCAGCTCCAGCCGCGCCTTTTGGCCGCCGGAGAGGTCGCCGACGCGCTTTTCGATGTCGTTGGCGTCGAAGAGGAAGGCGGCCAGGGCCGAGCGGATGTCCTTTTCGGCCATGGTCGGGTGGTCGTCCCAGATCTCGGCGATCACGGACTTGTCCCAGTGCAGCTGGTGTTGATCCTGGTCGTAGTAGCCGGTGGTGACGTTGGTGCCGAAGCGCGCGCGGCCGGCCTTGAACGGAATCTGGCCGAGCACGCTCTTGAGCAGGGTGGACTTGCCGACGCCGTTGTGGCCGATGATGGCGATGCGGTCGCCCTTGTTGACCTGAAAATCGATCGGGCCGGCCATGACGGGCCCGTCCGGGTAGCCGACGGACGCGTCGATCACCTGCAGCACCTCGTTGCCCGAGGTCTTCTCAGGGGTGAAGTGGAAGTGCACGGTTTTCTCCGGGCCGTCCGGGCGCGGCAGGCGCTCCATCTTCTCGAGCTGCTTGCGCCGCGCCTGCGCCTGCTTGGTGGAGCTGGCGCGCACGATGTTTTTGGCCACGAAGTCCTCGAGCTTGGCGATCTCCTCTTGCTGCTTCTCGTAGGCTTTCCACGCCAGGGCGCGGTTTTGGTCCTTTTGCCTGAGGTAGCCGGAGTAGTTGGTCGTGTAGTGCACGGCGCGCGTCGGGGTCAGCTCGTAGATCTCAGACACCACGTGGTCCAGGAAGTACTGGTCGTGGCTGACGGTGAGAATCGCGCCGGCGTAAGTCTTGAGGTAGCCTTCAAGCCAGCTGAGCGTGTCGATGTCCAGGTGGTTGGTCGGCTCGTCCAGGATGATGAGGTCGTGGTGCTCAAGCAGAAGCTTGGCCAGCGCCAGCCGCGAGCGCTCGCCGCCGGACAGCGTGTGGATCGGCATCTCCCAGGTGTCTTCCGGGAAGCTGAAGCCGGTCAAAACGCCGCGGATCTCGGCGCGGTAGCCGTAGCCGTTTTGGGCCTCAAAGTCGTGCTGCAGCTGGTCGTACTGCTTCATTACTGCGTCGTACTGGTCGGCGTCCTTGGCGAGCGCGGGGTCGGCGATGGCCGCCTCCAGCTCGTGCATGCGCTTTTCCATGGCGATCTGCGCGGCGAAAATCGTGAGCATCTCGGCGAAGATGTTGCGGGAGGAGTCTAGCCCCGAGTCCTGCGCCAGGTAGCCGATCGACATGTTCTTGCCGGTGGTGACCAGCCCGCCGTCCGCGGGGTCGAGGCCCGCGAGTATGCGCAGCAGGGTGGTTTTGCCGATGCCGTTGGGGCCGACCAAGCCGATGCGCGAGTTGGTCTGGACCTCAAGCGTGATGCCCGTGAATAGGTCGTTGCCGTCGAAGGTGCGGCCAACGCCTTGGGCCTGCATGATGATCATCTTATCGTTCCTTTCGGGAGGTTAATAAGTCCAGTTTACCATAGAAGGAAAGTTCGGGTTGTGAAATTAAATGAGCAAGACTAGCGCCGAAACTTGCAGTCTTCTTGAAAAGCGGTTACTATATTTTGAGAAGCATGCGGAATTTTTCACAATTTCGCGGCAAACTGTGCCGCCGCCTGCGCGCGGCCAACTTAGGAGGCAAATGAATGGCTGAAACGATGATTCCCAAGGCCACGGCGAAGCGCCTGCCGCTCTACTACCGCTACCTGAACTTCCTCGCGAACTCCGGCACCACCAAGGTTTCCTCCACGGAGCTGTCCGAGGCCGTCAAGGTGGACTCGGCGACGATCCGGCGCGACTTCTCGTACTTCGGGGCGCTGGGCAAGCGCGGCTACGGCTACGACGTGATGGACCTGATCAAGTTCTTCAAGAAAATCCTGAACCAGGACCGCCTGACCAACGTCGCGCTGGTCGGCGTCGGGAACCTCGGCCACGCCCTTTTGAACTACAACTTCCGCCAGACCAACAGCATTCGGATCAGCGCGGCCTTCGACGTCAACCCGGACATCGCCGGCACCATCCAGGCCGGCGTGCCCGTGTACCCGATGGCGGAGCTGGTCTCCCAGCTGCGCCAGCAACAGATCGAGATCGTGATCCTGACCGTGCCGATCGACGCGGCCCAGGGCATCACCGACGACCTGGTGAAGGCGGGCATCAAGGGCATCATGAACTTCACGCCGCTGCGCATCTCAGTGCCAAGCTACGTCCGGGTCCAAAACGTCGACCTGGCCACCGAGCTGCAGACGTTGATCTACTTCCTGGAGCACTACGGCCCGACGCTGCAGGAAACCGAGGAAGACTAGGCGAATTGTCGGTTTCGCCGGCGCCCGATTCCGAAAAGGTCGCCGCGCACCGCCCACTGGGGTGGTTGCGCGGCGGCCTTTTTGCGTCCGGTCGGTTTCGCGTGGCGGACTCTGCGCCCGGGGCCCAGCGGCCGGGTGGCGTGAGGCGGCGGCCGATCGTCGCGCCTGGCGCAGGCATGGCCCGCGTGATTGACGTTTACCCCGCAAATTGGTATATTGGCCTCGATTACAAGCGGGGAGGGACAGCCATGAGCCTAGACGGGCAGCGCGGCAGTCAGCTATTGAAGCAGCATCACGTCGGCATCAGCCTGAAGCAGCGGCACGTGCTGCGGCCGGGGCTGGGCCTCGGTCGCCCGGGCATCGCGCTCGGACGCGGCGCCGCGGCAAAGGCGGTGGCCGGCCACGCGCCGACCCCGGGTCAGCGCCAGGAGGCTGCCAAGCCCAAGGCGCTCTCGGCGCCGCGGGCCAACGCGCCACAAGCGGCACGACCAAGCGGCACCGCGCGTCCGGCCGCGGACCAGGGCGCAAATCGCCCGCGCAACGCCGGCGCCCAGCGGTCGCGGCCGACCGGCAGCCAGGCCCAGGCCCCGCGGCAGCCGGCCCGCAACCAGCCGCAGCGCAACGCCAACGCCCAGCGGCGCAAGTCCCAGCCCGAGGCGGAAAGCCAGCGGGTGCGGATGCCAACCGAGTTGCCGCGCCAGACTTCGCCACAACCCAGGCCCGCCCAGCAGCCGACGCAGGCCAAGGGGTCGCCTTGGGCCACGGTGGTGATGATCATCATCGCGGTGGTGCTGATCTGGTATTACATCATGGGATGAGGTGAGACCATGGAGGCATTGTTGAATCAACCCTGGTGGGTGCTGGCGCTGGTCGGCATTCTGGTGGCCATCGTCGGCGGCGCGTTCGTCTGGGCGCTTTTCTCCCTCGTCGCGCTGCCGATCTTGGCCGCGCTCAGCCGGCTGTTTTGCGGTGTGGACAACAGCACCGCCGAAAGCGCCAAGCGCTACCTGGTCGGCACCACCAGCCTGACCATCCCGGTCGGCGGGCTCGGCGAGGTGATGGTCACGGGCAACGGGCGCGCGCGGCAGACCTACGCCGCCCGCGCGTACGACGCCGGGACCCGCATCGCGCAGGGCACCCGCGTCGTGGTTATCGAGCTCAAGGAAGGCGTCGCCTACGTGCAGCCGGCGCAGGGCGCACCGGATAAGGAGTTGGAATAGGGAACTGTCACTGGTCGCTGTGCCGGCCACTCGCAAAACGTGTTCACCGCGGCGACGCGGGTACGTCCAGCTGGTCAGGGTGCTGGGTCCAAGTGCGACCCATCGCCCAGCCTGCGCTGGTCGACCGCTAAGCCCGCCGCGTTCACACTCTACTAAAGGAAGTGTCATGATGGAAAATTACTCTAGCCTGATTGCCATCGGCGTCATCGCCGTCTTGGTCATTTTGTTCTTTGTTTTTCTGGTCACGCACCGCAAGACCGCACTGCCCAACGAGGTGCTGATCATCTCCGGGGCCATGATCGGCGGCAAGCACTCGTACCAAGACACCAACGGCAACAAGGTGAAGCTGATCACCAACGGCGGGGCGTTCATCCTGCCGATCGTCCAGCGCTGGGACGCGCTGTCCCTGAACACCCGCACGATCGAGGTGGCGACCCCCGAGGTTTACACCAAGGCCGGCGTGCCGATCAAGGTCGACGGCACCGTCATTTTGAAGATCGGCTCCTCGCTTGAGGAGATCGCGACGGCCGCCGAGCAGTTCCTGGGCAAGGAGGACGCGCAGATCAACGGCGAGGCCACCGAGATCCTCGAGGGGCACCTGCGCGCCATCCTGGGCACGCTGACCGTCGAGGACACCTACCAGAACCGCGAAGTCTTCGCCGAGAAGGTGCAGGAGGTTGCAAGCTCCGACCTGGCCAAGATGGGCCTGCAGATCGTCTCCTTCACCATCAAGGACATCACCGACAGCAACGGCTACCTCGACAGCCTGGGCAAAAAGCAGATCGCCGAGGTCAAAAAGAACGCGGCGATCGCCGAGGCCGAGGCCGACAAGGAGCGGCGCATCAAGCAGGCCGAGGCCGACCAGCTCGCGCAGGAGGAGGAGATCAAGCGCCAGACGCAGGTCGCCGACTCCAAGCGCGCCCAGGCCGTGCAGGTCGCAGAGTTCGAAAAGGAGCAGCAGATCGCCAAGGCGCAGGCCGACCAGGCGTCCATCGCCGAGCAGATGAAGGCCAAGCAGGTCCAGAAGGAAAAGGACATCGAGCTGGCCCAAAAGGATGCGGACCTGCAGGAAATGACCCTGAACGCGACCGTGCGCAAGCAGGCCGACGCGAACCGCTACCAGGCCGAGCAGGAGGCCGCCGCGCAAAAGGCGGCCAGCATCGCCCAGGCGCAGGCGCAGGCCGAGCAGGTGCGCTTAGCCGCCGAGGCTTCCGCCGAGCAGGTCAAGCTGCAGGCGGCCGCCCAGGCTGAGCAGGTCCGCCAGGCCGCCGACGCCGCGGCCCACCAGGTCGAGGTGCAGGGCCAGGCCGAGGCCAAGGCCACGGAGCTGACCGGTAACGCGACGGCCGCCAAGACCCGCGCCGTCGGGCTGGCGGAGGCCGAGGCCACGGAGAAAAAGGCCGCGGCGCTGGCCAAGATGAACGAGTCCGGGAAGCTGCAGATGGTGCTGGATGTCATGCCAGCGCTGTTCGCCGCCAACGCGGACGCCTACAAGAACGTTGACCATGTGACCCTTTACGGTCAGGGCGACGTCACCGGGCAGTCGGTCGAGAACATGACCAAGCAGCTGACGATGATCCGCCAGATGACCGGCATCGACCTGGAGCAGGTGATCAACAGCACCATCAGCACCAAGGCCGGTACCAAGCCGGTGGCCGACGCGGTCGCGGACAAGGACTAAGTCGCGTCAGTCAGGGCGCATCCCCGTAGTTTTGCGGGGATGCGCCTTTTTCGTGTCGGCGGCCACACTAAAAAAGCCGTGCGCTCCCTGTCGCAGGGGGCGCACGGCAATGTCAACGTCCCAGCTCCGGGTTGTAGATGGTGTACACCTGGGCGTTAGGGTTGTTGAAGTCGAAGGTCTTGTTGGCGTTGTTCTCGCGCACGTTCTGGTTGGCGATGGTCTCGGACTTCAGCCCCAGTGCGGCGCGCAGCTTGTCGGAGACGCGCTGCAGCTCGGCGGTTGCCGGCACCTGGTAGGACGACGGACCCGGGTAGACCCAGGCGTTGTGGCCCTGCACGTGGTCGGTGGTCACCTTGCCGGCCGCGGCGCGGTAGTTGGCGACCAGCGCGGTCAGGTCGGAGAAGCTCAGGTTGGTGCGCATGTTGCCCGAGATGGTCTTGAGCAGGCTGTCAAAATGGGTCAGCGTGTCGGTCGACAGCGCCTTTTTGAGGATGGCGCGAATGACCTGCTGCTGGCGCTTCTGGCGGCCGTAGTCGCCCTCCGGATCCTCGTGACGCATCCGCGCGTAGGCCAGCGCCCACGCGCCGTTCAGGTGCATCGGACCCTTGACGAAGTGCTGCGAGCCGGTGTCCTTGTCGGTGAAGGAGAAGGGCACCTGGACGTCGATGCCGCCGACCGCGTCGACGATTTTCTCCAGCGCCCCCATGTTGACGGTCAGGTAGTAGTTGATCGGCACGTTGACCAGCGACGACACGGTGTCGACGGCCATTTTCGAGCCGCCGATCGAGTAGGCGGCGTTGATCTTTTGCATGTTGAAGGACTTGGTGCCGATCATCTTGGCCGCCGTGTCGCGCGGCACGCTGACCAGCGTCGTCTGCTTCTTCTGCGGATTGACCACCGCCACGATCAGGGTGTCGGAGCGGCCGTTGTCGGTGCGCCCCAGCGCCCCGGAGTCCACGCCAATCAAAAGCGCGGCGAAGGGCTTCTTGTTTTGAATCGTGGGGTTGGCCTTGCTCGAGCCGTCGATGCTGGCGTAGGTCTTGTCAAAGGCGTACTTGGCCTGGCTGTACAGCCGCAGCCCGTAGAGGCCGGCGGCGACCAGCGCAGTGGAAACAATCAAGAGAATCAGTTTGAGCCACGGCCGGCTCGGCCGCTGGTGGCGGTTGGTGCGACTATCCATTCGAATCACTCCTCAGTGCCATTGTACAGGGTTGCGTGCCGCCCGGGCGCCCGGAGCGGTGTTGTTAACGCATCCTTAAGCTCGGGGACGGTTGCGCTGGGTTGCGGCACGAACCGAAGCCTGCAGCAGTGGCTCGTGCGCGCTACGCCATGTGTCCCGCTAAGTGCGCCTTGCTCCGCCCTGGTATCGTCGGGCTCCTCAAGGCAACGGCCACTCGTCTAGCTAAGCCCAGCGCTCGGGGCAAAGTGCGCCCCAAGCGCTGGGCTTACGCTAGCCGGTGGCCTAAGTGCGCCTTGCTCCGCCCTGGTCATCGTTGGGCTCCGCAAGGCAACGCGGGAGCACATAGCTTGCACCGGCACTTGGACCTAAGTGCGGGTCCAAGTGCCGGTGCTACGCTATGTGTCCCGCTCAGTGCGCCTTGCTCCGCCTAGTATCGTCGGGCTCCTCAAGGCAACGGCCACTCGTCTAGCTAAGCCCAGCACTCGGGGCAAAGTGCGCCCCAAGCGCTGGGCTTACGCTATCCGGTGGCCTAAGTGCGCCTTGCTCCGCCCTGGTTAGTGTCCCACGGCGTACATCAGGGTCAGGGCGACGGTGCCGATGTGGGCGATGATCGCCGGCTGGATGCTGCCGGTGCGCTGGTAGAGGAAGGCGTAGGCGAGCCCCGCCAAGGTGCCCATCAGCCAGTGGCTGGGGTTGGTGGCCAGGGCGAACAGCAGGCCGGCGATCAGGGCCGCACCGAACTTGCCGGTGACACCGGCGAGGTTGCCGAACAGGACGCGGCGGAAGGTGAGCTCCTCGAGAATCGGCATCGCGATGATCAGGCTGATCAGGTAGCCGGGAGCGGTGTGAATTGCCGTCAGGGTCTGGTTCAAAGCGCCGGCCCCAGCGAGGCCGAACAGCAGCTGCTCAAGCAGGCTGCCGACGACCTGCGCGGCCAGCACGATGGCAATGCCGGAGACGCCCCACACGGCACGCGACGTCGGGCTTGCGACACCGGGCGCCTCGATGGCGTTGGGCACGACCAGCTTGGCGTCGAAGCGCCAGGCGACCAGCAGGCAGGCCAGGGCCAGCGCCGCGCTGAGCCACAGGCCGAGCGCCCCCAGCCGGGTCAACAGCGTGCCGCCGATCAGGGCGACTAGGTAGCAGCCGATAAGTTCTAGCGCGTGTTTTTGTAATGACATCGGGCACCTCCATGGGAATTCTTGTCACGGTCAGTATAACAGAGAGAGTTGGGGGTTGCATTCAGGCGGCAAACTCGTTATAGTTATGAATGTAGTTAGCACTTGAGACGTAAGAGTGCTAAGCCTAATCAATCATGTATGGAGGGATTGCCTTGTTAAAACCATTAGGAGACCGCGTCGTCGTGTTGGTCGTTGAGGAACAAGAAGAGACTGTTGGGGGCATCGTGCTCGCCAGCAACGCGAAGGAAAAGCCCCAATCCGGCAAGATCGTCGCGGTAGGTGAAGGCACGCGCACGCCGGAAGGCAAGCTTCTGCCGCTCACCGTCAAGGTCGGCGACGTGGTCGTTTACGACAAGTACGCCGGTTCCGAAGTGAAGTACGAAGGCGAGAAGTACCTGGTCCTGCACGAAAAGGACCTCATGGCAATCGCTGAGTAACCAAGTCAAATCTATCATATGAGGTGAAGTAGACACATGGCAAAAGATATTAAGTTCGGCGAGGACGCGCGCCACGCAATGCTGGCCGGCGTCGACAAGTTAGCAAACACGGTCAAGACGACCCTTGGGCCTAAGGGGCGCAACGTCGTTTTGGACAAGTCTTACGGCTCCCCTGAGATCACCAACGATGGTGTGACCATCGCCAAGAACATCGAGCTTGAGGACCACTACGAGAACATGGGCGCCAAGCTGGTGGCCGAGGTCGCAACCAAGACCAACGACATCGCCGGTGACGGCACCACGACCGCGACCGTTCTGGCCCAGTCCATCATCCGCGAAGGCATGAAGAACGTGACCGCCGGTGCCAATCCGGTCGGCATCCGTCGCGGGATCGAAAAGGCCACCAAGGCGGCCGTTGACGAACTGCACAAGATTTCCCACACCGTTTCCGGCAAGAAGGAAATCGCGCAGGTGGCCAGCGTTTCGTCCGCTGACCCTGAAGTCGGCGACCTGATCGCCGACGCGATGGAAAAGGTCGGCCACGACGGCGTCATCACCATCGAGGAAAGCAAGGGGATCCAGACCGAGCTCTCCGTCGTTGAGGGGATGCAGTTCGACCGCGGCTACCTGTCTCAGTACATGGTGACCGACAACGACAAGATGGAAGCGGACCTCGACAACCCGTACATCCTGATCACCGACAAGAAGATCTCCAACATCCAGGACATTTTGCCACTGCTGCAGGAAATCGTGCAGCAGGGTAAGGCCCTCCTGATCATCGCCGACGACGTGGACGGCGAAGCGCTGCCGACCCTTGTTTTGAACAAGATCCGCGGCACCTTCAACGTCGTTGCCGTCAAGGCTCCAGGCTTCGGCGACCGGCGCAAGGCGCAGCTTGAAGACATCGCGATCCTGACCGGCGCCACCGTCATCACCGGCGACCTCGGCCTCGACCTCAAGGACGCCAAGCTCGAACAGCTCGGCCAGGCCGGCAAGGTCACCATCACCAAGGACAACACGACGATCGTCGAAGGCGCAGGCGACAAGGACGCCATCGCCGAGCGTGTGGCCACCATCAAGAAGCAGATCGAGGACACGACCTCTGACTTCGACAAGGAGAAGCTGCAGGAGCGCTTGGCCAAGCTGGCCGGCGGTGTTGCCGTGATCAAGGTCGGTGCTGCAACCGAAACCGAGCTCAAGGAGCGCAAGTACCGCATCGAAGACGCCCTGAACGCGACCCGTGCGGCCGTCGAGGAAGGCTACGTGGCCGGCGGCGGTGTTGCCCTCGTCAACGCGCAAAAGGCCGTTGCCGCCCTCACCGAGGAAGGCGACGTCCAGACCGGGATCAACATCGTGCTGCGCGCCCTTGAGGAACCTGTTCGCCAGATTGCTGAAAACGCGGGCCTGGAAGGCTCCGTCATCGTTGAGCGCATGAAGCACGAAGCCACGGGCTTTGGCTACAACGCCGCAACGGACGTCTGGGAAGACATGGCCGCGGCCGGCATCATCGACCCGACCAAGGTGACCCGCTCCGCGCTGCAAAACGCCGCTTCCGTTTCCGCTTTGATCCTGACCACCGAGGCCGTTGTGGCCGACAAGCCAGAACCGAAGACGGACGCTCCACAGCCAGGTGCCGGCGCACCGGGCATGGGCGGCATGATGTAACCCACGCTTCTTAGACAAGAAGGAAAAAAGATCGGCTGAGGCCGGTCTTTTTTTGCACCAGGGCGGAGCCGAGCGGGCTTAGCCGGTCGGCTAGCGTAAGGCTGGTACTTGGGCCGCACTTTGGCCCGAGTGCCGGCCTTAGCTGGACGAACCGGCGTTGCTCGGCGCAGCCCGACGACGATTCAGGGCGGAGCCGGGCGGGCCTAGGCCACCGGCCAGCGTAAGGTCAGCGCTTGGGCCGTACTCGGCCACCGGCCGGTACGAATAAGAACCGAAAAGCGGTACCGGCGACCGTGTGTCACCAAGACCACGGGAAAATTTCAGAACTACTTTGTAGGGCGGAGGCGCGGACGGGCTACGGCTGCAGGTGGAGGCCCGGGCGAGCCAGCGTGACATTGCAGTTAGTCGGCGGTTTGTGCCGGCTTACTGCAAGGGCGGATCCTGAGACCGCACTCTGGGCTCAGGAGAGCCCCACGCGTTCCGCCGCCCGGGGCGGAACCGGAAGCTGTGGCCCGTCCGTGCCGTAGCCCGGGCCTATCAGTTCCCGCAGCCTGCACCCGCCACACAGCGTCTGGGTTTCGTGCTATACTTAACCAATATCGACCGCACGGCGGTCATCGAAAGCGGGGGAGACCATGACGGAACAAGAGGCAGTGAATCCGGACGAGGAACAGGCGATGCGCGTGGTTCAGGTCGCACCGGACATGGTGACCATCGACGGGCGGCGCTACGCGATTGCGCTGGACCACACGTCTGCGTTTGACCGCGAGAAGTTCGCCGCTCGCTACACCGACATCCTCGACAAGTACGACTACATCGTCGGCGACTGGGGCTACGACCAGCTGCGGCTGCGCGGCTTTTACAACGACGACAACCGCCGCGCCAACAAGGACCAGCTGATTCACAACCTGCAGGACTACCTGCTGGAGTACTGCAATTTCGGCTGCGCCTACTTCGTGCTGTCGCGCCTGGACGCCCCGGACAAGCCGGCCAAAAAGCGGCCGCGCAGCCGCGGTCCACGGCGCCGCACGGACGCCCGCAGAGACGACCCGCAGCCAGCTACCGCGCGCGGGGCAGCGAGCGGTCCCGCGCCCAAGCGCCAGGAAGGCCGCCCGACCAACGGCCGGCGGGATGACGCCAAGGCGGCTGGTTCCCGCACCGGCGGTCGCCGCGGCGGCAACCGGCGGGACGCGGCGCGCAAGCCGTACACCGAGACCCGCAGCAAGCAGGCCCAGGTGACCGGCGGCAAGGCCGAAACCGTGGCGCCGAACCAACCGCGCAAGCGCCACTTCACGATTCACACGCGCGAGACTAACGAGAAATAGGAAGACGAGAATTTTGACATACAAAGGCTACATGATCGATCTGGACGGCACGGTGTACCGCGGCAGGGAACGCATCCCGGAGGCCAAGGCCTTCATCGAGCGCCTGCAGGCCAAGCACCTGCCGTTTCTTTTTCTGACCAACAACACGACGAAGTCCCCGGAGGCGGTGTGCAAAAACCTCGCCGAGAACCACGACATCCACGCGCTGCCCGAGCAGGTGTACACGCCGAGCCTCGCCACCGCGGCCTGGATTCTGGAACAAAACCACGGCGACGTCTCCGGCAAGTCGGTGTACGTGATCGGTGAGCTCGGGCTCAAGCAGGCGCTCTTGGACACCGGGCTGCGCTTCAACGAGTTCGACCCCGATTACGTCGTGGTCGGGCTCGACTACGACGTCACCTACCACAAGTTCGAGCTGGCGACGCTTGCGATTCAGCGCGGCGCCATGTTCATCGGCACCAACGCCGACACCAACCTGCCCAACGAGCGCGGCCACGTGCCCGGCGCCGGCTCCGTCATCGCGCTGGTCGAACGCAGCACCCAGCGGCGCGCCTTTTACATCGGCAAGCCCGAGGCCATCATCATGGAGCAGGGGCTGGCGCGCATGGGCCTGGCCAAAAAGGACGTGGTGATGGTCGGCGACAACTACCACACCGACATCGCCGCGGGCATCAACGCCGGCATCGACCAACTGCTGGTGTACACCGGCATCTCCACGCGCGAGCAGGTCGCGGCCGAGGCGATTCAGCCGACGCACGAGGTGGCAAGCCTCGCGGACTGGGAGGTGTAGCATGCGCTGGCGCTTCCTGGCCCTCTGGCTGTTTCTGATCAGCGCGGCGATCTGGCTGACGATTCTGCTGTCGTTCGCGCTGTTCCCGCTGTTCGTTCACCTCGATCACCTGCAGGACGTGGCGGGGATGGGCATGGGCAAGCTGTACCACAACTACGTGCAGCTGATGGCCTACCTGCACTTCCCGTGGCTCACCCACCTGCACATGAGCGACTTTCCGGTCAGCATGCACGGCGCGCGCCACTTCTCAGACGTCAAGCGCCTGTTTTTGCTGGACATCGTCATCTGCGTGGTCACCGGCCCGATCGCCGTTCGTTTTCTGACCAAGCTGCGCGCGGCCAAGACCCGCTTCGTGCTGGTGCGGCCGTTTCAGATCGGCGCCGTGGCGCCGATCGTGCTCGGCGCGCTGATGTCGATCAACTTCGACGCCGTATTCGTCGCCTTCCACAAGATCATGTTCCGCAACAACGACTGGCTGTTCGACCCGGCGACCGACCCGATCATCCTGGTGCTGCCGGAGGACTTTTTCCTGGCCTGCTTCGCCCTGGCGCTTCTGGCGTTCGAGGCGCTGATGGCGTGGGGAATCGTCACCGGCCGCCGCGACGCGAAGCTGTGAGCGCCAAAAAGGGGTCCCATTCCGTGGAATGGGACCCCTTTTGCGTGATCAGGCCTTGGCACCGGACTTGCGGGCCCGCAGCGCCGTGATGGCGACGGGAATCAGCGAGATGGCGACGATGCCGAGCACGACGACGGAGAAGTGGGCCTTGACGAACGGCTGGTTGCCGAAGAAGAAGCCGGCCACGCAGCACATCGTCACCCAGAGGAAGCCGCCGAGCAGGTTGTAGTGGATGAACTTCGGGTAGTGCATGTTCGACCCGCCGGCGACGAACGGCGCGAAGGTGCGCACCAGCGGCATGAAGCGCGCGATCGCGATGGTTTTGCCCCCGTGCTTGTTGAAAAAGGCCTCGGCCGACTGCAGCTTCTCGCGGTTGATCAGCTTCGTGAACCAGCCGGTGTTGGACGCGGCCAGCCCCAGGTGGCGGCCGATCTCATAGTTGGCCGTGTCGCCGAGCACCGCCGCGGCCAGGAACACCGCGAACAAAAGCCACACGTTCAGGTGGTAGTCGGCGTTGGCGGCCAGCGCGCAGGCGGCAAAGAGCAGCGAGTCCCCTGGCAGGAAGGGGAAAATCACCACGCCGGTTTCGATGAACACCATCGCAAACAGGATCAGGTAGGTCCAGTTGCCGAAGCTGTTCACGATGGTGACGAGGTGCGTGTCGATGTGGAGGATGAAGTCAATCAGTTGCGTCATGGTTGCTCCTTGTGGGGCGCCGAGACCTGTCGGCCGGCGGGATTAGTTTAGGGCCTATTATACTAGCCAAGCCCCGGCGCGGGCCGGGGCTTGGTCAAAGCTTAATAATTGTCGTCCTCAAGCTCGGGGTGGGCGTGGGCCAGCCGGCTGGCGGCCGCCGCCGCGATGGCCCCGACGATGTCGTCCAGGAAGGTGTGGATGATGCCCGGCTCGTGCGCGTTGAGCTTGGCCAGGATGCCCGGCTTCACCCGGTCGATGTAGCCGTAGTTGGTGAAGCCGATTGAGCCGTACACGTTGACGATGGCGAAGGCCAGAATCTCGTCGACGCCGTACAGGCCCTCGTCCTCGGCGATGATGTTTTGCAACGGCTGCTCCAGCTTGCCGGCCTCGGCCGCCTTGTCCAGGTAGATGCCGGTCATCACCGCGTTTTGCACCTCGCGCTTCTTCAGGACGATCAGCGCGTTTTGCGTCGCGGTTTCAAGCGTCAGGTTCGGGATGAACTTCGCCTGCAGGAACATCACGAGCTCGCCGATTGCCTCCGGTGTCACGCCGCGCTCCTGCAAAAGCGCGAGGGTGTGCTCGTACAGCTTGGTTTCGTTGGTCATGGAATGCCTCCTATATGGTGTCAGTGAGGCGCGTCGCTGTGGCGTGCCGAAAAAGGGCGGGTGCGGGTGGCCGTGAATCGGGTGCGGCCCAAGAGCCGGCCAATCCGCGCGGCCCGGGCGCCAGAGCGCGGTTCGGCAGTCGGTGCGCGTGGGTCGAGCGCGCGGGTGGTCGGCCGGCGGTGCCCACGGTCCGGCCTCGCGTGGACTGGTCGTGTCCAACGCCCGGGATGGGCCAGCTCAACTAATGGTAAAGCTGTGTGCTGTGCAACGCCTGCTTGCGCTCCGGGTACAGCCGTGCCAGGGCCGCCGCCACGGCGGTCGGCGCCTCGCCGAAGCCCGAGGCGATCAGCTTGAGCTTGCCCGGGTAGGACGCGACGTCGCCGATGGCGAAAATGCCGGGGATGCTGGTGGCCATCTGGGAGTCGACCGCGATGGCGTTGCCGTCGAGCTCAAGCCCCCAGTTGCGCAGCTGCTTGTTGTCGCTCATGAAGCCGTAGTTGACCAGCAGCCGGTCGACGTCCAGCCGTTCGGTTGCGTCGCCGCGCACCTCCTTGAGGCCGATGTCGAGGCGCGCGTCGTTTTGGTTGACCGCATCGATCAGGTAGGGGGTGTGAAGCGCCACCGTGCTGGCCTTGAGGTCGGCGACGCTGGACTCCAGCCCGCGGAACTGGTTGCGGCGGTGGATCAGGTGCACGCTGTGGGCAATCGGCTCAAGCGCCAGCGCCCAGTCGATCGCCGAGTCGCCGCCGCCGGCGATGGCGACGTCCAGGTCGCGGAAGTCCTCGAGGTTGGTCACGTAGTACAGCACGCTGCTTCCGTCCAGTGCCGGGTCGTAGTCGATCGCCAGCCGTCGCGGCGTGAAGGCGCCGCCGCCGGTCGCGATGATGACGGCCTTGGTGTGGATCGGCTCACGGGTGGTGGTGAGGGTGAAGCCGTCTTCAGTCGGGGTGATGGCGGTGACCGCCGTGGACAGCTGCACGGTCGGCTTGAAGTGGGCGACCTGTTCCTTGAGGTGATCGACCAGGCCCTGGCCGCTGATGCCGGGCATCCCGCCGATGTCGTAGAGAATCTTGGCGGGGTACAGGTTGCCGGTTTGGCCGCCCAGCGCGCTGAGGCTTTCCACCAGCAGCACGTCAGCGGAGCGCAGCCCGGCGTAAAACGCGGCGAACATGCCCACCGGGCCGCCGCCGATCACAGTGATCTCGTAAGTGTGTTCTGACATTATCTCTCCCCATTTCCGGTAACAGACTTAAGGTATCACATTTTGGCGCCGCATGGTAATCGGGCGGCGGCTACGGTAGAATAAACTGAACGAAGCATCGGTGCGGTGTGCCGCACCCGAAACGAAATTGTGGTACGCAGCGCGCGCACCCGAAGGAGGAAACTATGTACCCACAACTTGATCTCGAACACTTCAACGGCCCCAAGGCGACGATGGTGACCAGCCTCGGCACCATCACCCTGGCGCTTTTCCCGGATCAGGCCCCGAAGACCGTTGAGAACTTCATCGGTCTGGCCGAAAAGGGCTACTACAACGGCATCACGTTCCACCGCGTGATCCCGGACTTCATGATTCAGGGCGGCGACCCGACCGGCACCGGCGCCGGCGGCGAAAGCCTCTGGGGCGATAGTTTTGCCGACGAGTTCAACCCGACCGTCTTCAACCTGCAGGGCGCCTTATCGATGGCCAACGCCGGCCCAAACACCAACGGCAGCCAGTTCTTCATCGTCTCCAATGAACACATCAACCAGAACATGCTGAGCCAGATGCCCGGCGCCGGCTACCCGCAGCCGGTGATTGACGCCTACAAGAACGGCGGCACCCCGTGGCTGGACATGCGCCACACCGTTTTCGGCCACGTTTTGGCCGGCCTCGACGTGGTTCAGGCCATCAGTAAGGTCAAGACAACCGCCGACAAGCCGAACACCCCGGTTGTGATCGAGTCCATCACCATCGAAAAGTAGCTGGTCACGTGCGATTTTTCATGTATACTATTAAGGGAAATCGAAAAACAGAAATGAAGTGTCAGCATGGAGTATCGCATCGGAGATATCATTACTGGCAAAGTCACGGGGATTCAGCCGTATGGGGTGTTCGTCCTGCTGGATGAGGACCACCAGGGGCTGATCCACATTTCCGAGTGCCAGCACGGCTTCGTCAAGGCACTCGGGGACCTATTCAAAGTGGGCCAGAGCTTGGCGGTGGTCATCTTGGACATCGACGAGTACTCGGGCAAGATCAGCTTGTCACTGCGGGCGCTGCAGCCGGCGCCGGCGATGACGACTTATCGGCATCGCAAGCACTATTGGACGAACCGGAAGTACCACACCGGGTTTGCCCCGATCGCCAGCCGCCTCGACGGATGGGTCTCGGAGTACTTAAAGGAGTTGGAGAAGGACGCGCCGTGAGCGCGTTCTTTTTTTATCCCGGCGCGCGGGCCCGCGCGTCTTGGGTCACCACTTTGCCCACCCGCGCGCGGGGACGTCCTGTGTCTGACCGAATGAAATTACGTTCGAACGGTGGCTCGTTCGCGAATTACCCGATTGAATATGCATCGACGGGCGGACGTTCGGATTGCATTCGGCTCTTGATTTTTTTCGCTGGAATCGGGCATTTCCTGTTGACGGTAGGGCGGTTTGGCTGGTAAGATAATTGTTGTTGTCGAAGCGGCCGGCTGGTCGCCAGACGGCGGATCTGAATAAATATTCACCGTTGACAACATCGTCGCGATAAGATATACTATCAAAGTTGTCTTAACGACAAGGTAGTCCTTTGAAAACTGAACAAAGTTTCGTAAATGTGATAGGGCTTTTCTTAATTGAAAAGAATTAAACATTGCGAAGTCAATTCGCTAGTAACAACAAATCGAGCTATTCAAACAGCTCATATTACATGAGAGTTTGATCCTGGCTCAGGATGAACGCTGGCGGCGTGCCTAATACATGCAAGTCGAACGAGGTTTTAGTGATTGAAGTCTTCGGACAGATTTCACTGACACCGAGTGGCGGACGGGTGAGTAACACGTGGGTAACCTGCCCTTAAGTGGGGGATAACATTTGGAAACAGATGCTAATACCGCATAAACCCTTGGACCGCATGGTCCGAGGTTGAAAGGCGGTCTTCGGACTGTCGCTTTGGGATGGACCCGCGGCGTATTAGCTAGTTGGTGAGGTAAAGGCCTACCAAGGCAGTGATACGTAGCCGACCTGAGAGGGTGATCGGCCACATTGGGACTGAGACACGGCCCAAACTCCTACGGGAGGCAGCAGTAGGGAATCTTCCACAATGGACGAAAGTCTGATGGAGCAACGCCGCGTGAGTGAAGAAGGTTTTCGGATCGTAAAACTCTGTTGTTGGAGAAGAACGTACGTGAGAGTAACTGTTCACGTAGTGACGGTATCCAACCAGAAAGCCACGGCTAACTACGTGCCAGCAGCCGCGGTAATACGTAGGTGGCAAGCGTTATCCGGATTTATTGGGCGTAAAGCGAGCGCAGGCGGTTTCTTAAGTCTGATGTGAAAGCCCTCGGCTTAACCGAGGAAGTGCATCGGAAACTGGGAAACTTGAGTGCAGAAGAGGACAGTGGAACTCCATGTGTAGCGGTGAAATGCGTAGATATATGGAAGAACACCAGTGGCGAAGGCGGCTGTCTGGTCTGTAACTGACGCTGAGGCTCGAAAGCATGGGTAGCGAACAGGATTAGATACCCTGGTAGTCCATGCCGTAAACGATGAATGCTAGGTGTTGGAGGGTTTCCGCCCTTCAGTGCCGCAGCTAACGCATTAAGCATTCCGCCTGGGGAGTACGACCGCAAGGTTGAAACTCAAAGGAATTGACGGGGGCCCGCACAAGCGGTGGAGCATGTGGTTTAATTCGAAGCAACGCGAAGAACCTTACCAGGTCTTGACATCTTTTGATCACCTGAGAGATCAGGTTTCCCCTTCGGGGGCAAAATGACAGGTGGTGCATGGTTGTCGTCAGCTCGTGTCGTGAGATGTTGGGTTAAGTCCCGCAACGAGCGCAACCCTTATGACTAGTTGCCAGCATTCAGTTGGGCACTCTAGTAAGACTGCCGGTGACAAACCGGAGGAAGGTGGGGACGACGTCAAATCATCATGCCCCTTATGACCTGGGCTACACACGTGCTACAATGGCCGGTACAACGAGTCGCTAACCCGCGAGGGTACGCTAATCTCTTAAAGCCGGTCTCAGTTCGGACTGTAGGCTGCAACTCGCCTACACGAAGTCGGAATCGCTAGTAATCGCGGATCAGCATGCCGCGGTGAATACGTTCCCGGGCCTTGTACACACCGCCCGTCACACCATGAGAGTTTGTAACACCCGAAGCCGGTGGGGTAACCCGTAAGGGAGCTAGCCGTCTAAGGTGGGACAGATGATTAGGGTGAAGTCGTAACAAGGTAGCCGTAGGAGAACCTGCGGCTGGATCACCTCCTTTCTAAGGAATATATCGAAGGCTTCGGCCTGAGATTACGGAAACCTATCACATGAAACTTTGTTTAGTTTTGAGGGGATCACCCTCTAGCTTTGCTCTTTGAAAACTGGATATCATTGTTTTTAGAAATGCCGAGAACACAAGCGTATTTGTTAGAGTTTCGAATAGAAATTCGATCGCTGACCGATCTATTTTGTAGATCAAGGTCAAGTTACAAAGGGCGCACGGTGGATGCCTTGGCACTAGGAGCCGATGAAGGACGGAACTAATACCGATATGCCTCGGGGAGCTATACGTAAGCTTTGATCCGGGGATTTCCGAATGGGGGAACCCAATCACCGTCAGGTGATTATCTTTGTGTGAATACATAGCACAATGAAGGCAGACGTGGGGAACTGAAACATCTAAGTACCCACAGGAAGAGAAAGCAAACGCGATTCCCATAGTAGCGGCGAGCGAAGTGGGAACAGCCCAAACCAAGAGGCTTGCCTCTTGGGGTTGTAGGACTGAACATTGGAGTTACCAAGTTAGCGGATAGACGAAGTCAGCTGGAAAGCTGCGCGAAACAGGGTGAAAGCCCCGTAGTTGAAATCTGTTAGCCTCCGTTCAGGATCCTGAGTACGGCGGAGCACGTGAAATTCCGTCGGAATCCGGGTGGACCATCACCCAAGGCTAAATACTCCCTAGTGACCGATAGTGAACCAGTACCGTGAGGGAAAGGTGAAAAGCACCCCGGGAGGGGAGTGAAATAGTTCCTGAAACCGTGTGCCTACAATTAGTCGGAGCCCGTTAATGGGTGACGGCGTGCCTTTTGTAGAATGAACCGGCGAGTTACGCTAACATGCGAGGTTAAGGTGAAAAGCCGGAGCCGTAGCGAAAGCGAGTCTGAATAGGGCGAGTTAGTATGTTGGTGTAGACCCGAAACCAAGTGACCTACCCATGACCAGGTTGAAGGTGTGGTAAAACACACTGGAGGACCGAACCCGTGTATGTTGAAAAATGCTGGGATGAGTTGTGGGTAGCGGTGAAATTCCAAACGAACTTGGAGATAGCTGGTTCTCTCCGAAATAGCTTTAGGGCTAGCCTCAGAGGATGGATATTGGAGGTAGAGCACTGTTTGGACTAGGGGCCCGTCAAGGGTTACTGAATTCAGATAAACTCCGAATACCAATCATCTTACTCTGGGAGTCAGACAGTGAGCGATAAGGTCCATTGTCGAAAGGGGAACAGCCCAGATCACCAGTTAAGGTCCCTAAATCTATGCTAAGTGGAAAAGGATGTGGCGTTGCACAGACAACTAGGATGTTGGCTCAGAAGCAGCCACCATTTAAAGAGTGCGTAATAGCTCACTAGTCGAGTGACCCTGCGCCGAAAATATACCGGGGCTAAGCATAGTACCGAAACTGTGGATGCGACCGTTAGGTCGTGTGGTAGGAGAGCGTTCCATAGGCGTTGAAGGTCGATCGTGAGGACGGCTGGAGCGTATGGAAGTGAGAATGCCGGCATGAGTAGCGAAAGACAGGTGAGAATCCTGTCCACCGTATGACTAAGGTTTCCTGGGGAAGGCTCGTCCTCCCAGGGTTAGTCGGGACCTAAGGCGAGGCCGAGAGGCGTAGTCGATGGCAAACAGGTTGAGATTCCTGTACTAGATCATTTTGTTTGAACAATGGCGGGACGCAGGAGGCTAAGACAAGCACCCAGCTGGAAACGGGTGTCCAAGCAGTTAGTCTGGTGGTGAGTGAAATGCTTACTGCCTTAAGGATAAGCTGTGATGGGGAGCGAAATTTAAGTAGCGAAGTGTCCGATGTCACACTGCCTAGAAAAGCGTCTAGTTAGAAATGATCTACCCGTACCGCAAACCGACACAGGTAGTCGAGGCGAGTAGCCTCAGGTGAGCGAGCGAACTCTCGTTAAGGAACTCGGCAAAATGACCCCGTAACTTCGGAAGAAGGGGTGCTGACCGCAAGGTCAGCCGCAGTGAATAGGCCCAAACAACTGTTTATCAAAAACACAGGTCTCTGCTAAATCGTAAGATGACGTATAGGGGCTGACACCTGCCCGGTGCTGGAAGGTTAAGAGGATGAGTTAGCGCAAGCGAAGCCCAGAATTGAAGCCCCAGTAAACGGCGGCCGTAACTATAACGGTCCTAAGGTAGCGAAATTCCTTGTCGGGTAAGTTCCGACCCGCACGAAAGGTGTAATGATTTGGGCACTGTCTCAACGAGAGACTCGGTGAAATTATAGTACCCGTGAAGATGCGGGTTACCCGCGACAGGACGGAAAGACCCCATGGAGCTTTACTGTAGCTTGATATTGAGTGTTTGTACCGCTTGTACAGGATAGGTAGGAGCCGTAGAGACCGGAACGCTAGTTTCGGAGGAGGCATTGGTGGGATACTACCCTTGCTGTATGAACACTCTAACCCGCGCCACTAAGCGTGGCGGGAGACAGTGTCAGGTGGGCAGTTTGACTGGGGCGGTCGCCTCCTAAAATGTAACGGAGGCGCCCAAAGGTTCCCTCAGAATGGTTGGAAATCATTCGCAGAGTGTAAAGGTATAAGGGAGCTTGACTGCGAGACTGACAAGTCGAGCAGGGACGAAAGTCGGGCTTAGTGATCCGGTGGTTCCGTATGGAAGGGCCATCGCTCAACGGATAAAAGCTACCCTGGGGATAACAGGCTTATCTCCCCCAAGAGTCCACATCGACGGGGAGGTTTGGCACCTCGATGTCGGCTCATCGCATCCTGGGGCTGTAGTCGGTCCCAAGGGTTGGGCTGTTCGCCCATTAAAGCGGTACGCGAGCTGGGTTCAGAACGTCGTGAGACAGTTCGGTCCCTATCCGTCGCGGGCGCAGGAAATTTGAGAGGAGCTGTCCTTAGTACGAGAGGACCGGGATGGACGTTCCGCTGGTGTACCAGTTGTGCCGCCAGGCGCATCGCTGGGTAGCTATGAATGGAAGGGATAAACGCTGAAAGCATCTAAGTGTGAAGCCCCCCTCGAGATAAGATTTCCCATTCCGTAAGGAAGTAAGACCCCTGAGAGATGATCAGGTAGATAGGCTGGGAGTGGAAGTGCAGCGATGCATGGAGCGGACCAGTACTAATCGGTCGAGGACTTGACCTAAAAGCGTAACAGATACGCGTTCAAGACAAAAAAATAATGATGTCCAGTTTTGAGAGTGCAAAGCTCTCAGTTAAATAGAAGTGCGGTGGCGATAGCGAGAAGGATACACCTGTTCCCATGCCGAACACAGAAGTTAAGCTTCTCAACGCCGAGAGTAGTTGGTGGGTGACTGCCTGCGAGGGTAGGAAGCTGCCGCGCTTCATTTATGGAGGATTAGCTCAGTTGGGAGAGCGTCTGCCCTACAAGCAGAGGGTCACAGGTTCGAGCCCTGTATCCTCCAGTGCCCTTCAGGCATTGGATCACAGTTTCGTGCGGAAGTAGTTCAGTGGTAGAACATCACCTTGCCATGGTGGGGGTCGCGAGTTCGAATCTCGTCTTCCGCTTCGCCCGTAGGCGAACAATGTAATATGCACCCATAGCGCAACTGGATAGAGTGTCTGACTACGAATCAGAAGGTTGTAGGTTCGACTCCTACTGGGTGCAGTGTTCGGGAAATAGCTCAGCTTGGTAGAGCACCTGGTTTGGGACCAGGGGGTCGCAGGTTCGAATCCTGTTTTCCCGATCGGAACGACTTGCTCGTTCTTTTTAATTGAGATTTATCGCGGTGTAGCTCAGCTGGCTAGAGCGTCCGGTTCATACCCGGGAGGTCGAGGGTTCGATCCCCCCCGCCGCGATTGGCCTGGACCTTTAGCTCAGTTGGTTAGAGCAGACGGCTCATAACCGTCCGGTCGTAGGTTCGAGCCCTACAAGGTCCATCCGTTCTAACACGGTGGATCGCATAGGTTTAATACTTTTATCGCGGGATGGAGCAGTCTGGTAGCTCGTCGGGCTCATAACCCGAAGGTCGTTGGTTCAAATCCAGCTCCCGCAATTGGTTCCATGGTCTAGTTGGTTAGGACGCCTGCCTGTCACGCAGGAGATCACGAGTTCGAGTCTCGTTGGAACCGGTGTCGGCTCGGTAGCTCAGTTGGTAGAGCAATGGATTGAAGCTCCATGTGTCGGCAGTTCGATTCTGTCCCGCGCCAGTATCCGCTTATGCGGGTGTAGTTTAGTGGTAAAACCACAGCCTTCCAAGCTGTTGTCGCGAGTTCGATTCTCGTCACCCGCTGGATCGAGATTTATGGGCCTATAGCTCAGCTGGTTAGAGCGCACGCCTGATAAGCGTGAGGTCGATGGTTCAAGTCCATTTAGGCCCAGTGCACCAAGATCATCATGGAGAAGTACTCAAGTGGCTGAAGAGGCGCCCCTGCTAAGGGTGTAGGTCGGGAAACTGGCGCGAGGGTTCAAATCCCTCCTTCTCCGTTCAGCGGCCCGTTGGTCAAGTGGTTAAGACACCGCCCTTTCACGGCGGTAACATGGGTTCAAATCCCGTACGGGTCATTGCCTCATATGGAGAATTACCCAAGTCTGGCTGAAGGGAACGGTCTTGAAAACCGTCAGGTGGGGAAACCCACGCGAGGGTTCGAATCCCTCATTCTCCTTTTATACATTATCGCGGGATGGAGCAGTCTGGTAGCTCGTCGGGCTCATAACCCGAAGGTCGTTGGTTCAAATCCAGCTCCCGCAATTACAATTGAATAATTGTTGGTTCCATGGTCTAGTTGGTTAGGACGCCTGCCTGTCACGCAGGAGATCACGAGTTCGAGTCTCGTTGGAACCGTTAATGGCTCGGTAGCTCAGTTGGTAGAGCAATGGATTGAAGCTCCATGTGTCGGCGGTTCGATTCCGTCCCGCGCCATTTTTTTCGGAGGATTAGCGAAGAGGCTAAACGCGACGGACTGTAAATCCGTTCCTTCGGGTTCCTAGGTTCGAATCCTAGATCCTCCATTTATAGGGATATAGTTTAAAGGTAGAACTACGGTCTCCAAAACCGTCAGTGTGGGTTCAATTCCTACTATCCCTGCTTTTTATATTATGGCGGTATTGGTGAAGTGGTTAACACACTGGTTTGTGGATCCAGCATACGTGGGTTCGATTCCCACATACCGCCCTTGATTGGGGTATAGCCAAGTGGTAAGGCAACGGACTTTGACTCCGTCATGCGCTGGTTCGAATCCAGCTACCCCAATTGTTACGGCGGTGTAGCCAAGTGGTAAGGCAAAGGTCTGCAAAACCTATATGCGTCGGTTCAAATCCGATCACCGCCTTTCTCAGGCATGCGCCGCGAGAAGAAGATAATAGCTCGCCGGCATGGCGGAATTGGCAGACGCGCTGGACTCAAAATCCAGTTCTAGCAATAGAGTATCGGTTCGACCCCGATTGCCGGCAGTGATGGCCTCAGTGATGGGGCTTTTTTTTATGCCCAAGGCGCTGCGTGCCCCGCTGGGGCCTGGCACAACCGGGGGAGGGCGACCCGCCAGCCTCGGCCTTGAAGTCGCGCGGTCGCAGGCAGATATCGGGCTCTGGGTCGAGGCCCGGGGCTAATGATTCTGTTAAAATCGTGACTGTAATGAGCCAAAAATTGAATCGGCCCGGGTTAGCCGATATACTGTAACTAATTGAAGTGGCGCGTTTGGAGGAAGTCTGATGAATATTGGCATTTTTACGGATTCGTATTTTCCGCAGGTCAGTGGCGTGGCGACCTCGATCAAGACGCTGAAGGATGATCTCGAGCGGAAGGGGCACGTGGTGTACATCTTCACCACCACCGACCCGCACGTGCCGGAATCCGCCGTCGAGCCCAACATTTTTCGCTTCACCAGCGTCCCGTTCGTCTCGTTCACGGACCGGCGCATTGCGGTGCGCGGACTGTTTCACGCCTACCAGGTCGCCAAGGAGCTGAAGCTCGACCTGGTGCACACCCAGACCGAGTTTTCGATGGGCTACATCGGCAAGTTCGTCGCGCGGGAGCTCAAGATTCCCGTCGTGCACACGTACCACACCATGTACGAGGACTACCTGCATTACGTGATGAACGGCCACCTGCTGCGACCCTACCACGTCAAGCAGTTCATGCGCGCCTTCCTGTACCACGTCTCCGGGGTGGTGACGCCTTCCGAACGGGCGCACGACTCGCTTGAGGCATACGGCATCAAGATCCCGATGGCCATCATTCCCACCGGGGTCGACCTGACGCAGTTTCGGTCGGCCAAGGACACCGGCGTCCGCGAGCGCCTGGGGCTGAGCCAGGTGCCGGTGCTGCTGTCGCTGTCGCGGGTGGCCTACGAGAAGCGCATCGACAAAATCGTCGCGGCGATGCCCGACATCCTCAAGCAGGTGCCGAACGCGGTGCTTCTGGTCGTCGGCGACGGGCCGGCGCGCGAGGACCTCGCGCAGCAGGCGGAATCGCTTGGCATCGCCGACCACGTGCGCTTCACCGGCGAGGTCGACCACGATGCGGTGCCGGACTACTACCGGGCCGGCGACGTGTTCGTGTCGGCCAGCGACTCGGAGTCGCAGGGGCTGACCTACATCGAGGCGATGGCCGCCGGGCGCAAGGTGGTGGCCTGGGCCGGCGAGTACACGCAGACGCTTTTGGACGACCCGGCGATCGGCACCACCTTCAGCACGACGCCGGAGATGGTTCACCAGGTCTGCGGCTACCTGACGCACCCGCAGGCCTTCAGCGACCCGGCGCCGCGCGCGGCCAAGCTGCAGGCGATTTCGGCCGACCTGTTCGGCGACCGGGTGCTGACATTCTACGATGCGGCGATTGCGCGCTACCAGCAGACGCTTTCCGCCAGTGACGACAAGGCGGCCGTTGAGTCGGAGCGGCCTTCTTTAAAGGGGTAACCATGATCGACATCCACATGTTCTCATCCGCGGACAAAGTCGCGGGCCAGGGCGTCGGCGCCGTGTACACGGAGCTGCTCGCGCTTTTGGACAAGTACTTTCCAGGGGAGTTTCGCATCAGCATCAACAAGTACTCGTCAAGCGTCATCAGCCACTACCACACCATCGACCCGGCGTTTTTCGCCTCCACGTTCTCCAAGCGGCGCGGGCGCAAGATCGGCTACGTCCACTTCCTGCCCGAGACCTTGGACTCAAGCCTGCGCCTGCCCGGCATCGCGCGGGTGACGCTGGACAAGTACGTCGTCGCCTTTTACAAGCGCATGGACCAGCTGGTGGTGGTCAACCCGAACTTCATTCCGCGGCTGGCCGCTTACGGCATCGACCCGCACCGGGTGACCTACATTCCGAACTTCGTCTCCCGGGAGACCTTCTACCCGGCGACGGCTGAAGCCAAAACGGCGCTGCGCCGGCAGTACGGCATTCCGGAGGACGCCTTCGTGGTCTTCGGGGCCGGCCAGGTCCAGGATCGCAAGGGCGTCGACGACTTCATCGCGCTGGCCAAGCGCAACCCGCAGTGGCGCTTCATCTGGGCCGGCGGCTTCTCGTTTGGCATGATCACCAACGGCTACGACCACCTCAAGGCCGCGGTGGCCAACGCGCCGGACAACCTGACCTTCACCGGCATCGTGCCGCGCGAGGACATGGTCGACTACTACAACATGGCCAGTGTGTTCCTGCTGCCGTCCTACGAGGAGCTGTTCCCGATGGCGGTGCTCGAGGCCTTTTCCACCGAGACGCCGGTGATGGTGCGCGACCTGCAGCTGTACGACGAGATCATCGCGCCCTTTGCGCTGAAGGCCAAGGATGTCGACGCGATGAACGACAAGCTGGCAGCCCTTGCGGCGTCGCCCGAGCTGCAGCAGGCGTACGTCAAGAAGAGCCAGGCCGCCGCGGCGACCTACTCGGAGGCGCGCCTGGCGCGGGTGTGGGAGCACTTCTACCGCACCCAGGCCGCCCTGGTTGAGGGCGGTCATGAGTAGAAAAAACAAGCTGGCCGCGGCGGTCATGGTGCTGCTGGGCGTGGGCATCTTCATGTTCGAGATGCGCCACCTCCACTTCCACCAGGTCGCTGCGACCCTGATGAACCTCAACCTCTGGTGGCTGCTCGTGGCCACCCTGGTGATGCTCGGCTCGTGGGCCATCGAGTCGCTGGTCGTGCAGACCTTCGTCGCCCACGACGGCGAGCGCCTGCCGTTCACCTCGGCGGCGCGCGTCACCTTGGTCGAGCAGCTCTTCAACAACATCACCCCCTTTGCCTCCGGCGGCCAGCCGGCGCAGCTGATCGCGCTGATGCAGGCCGGCGTAGAGGGGGGCCGGGCGAGCTCTGTGCTTCTGATGAAGTTCGTGGTCTACCAGTTCATGGTGCTGATCAACTTCGTCTTGACCATCGCCATCGGCTTCCGCCAGGTCGCCGGCCGCCTCGGGCCCCTGGCCTGGTTCATCGTCTTCGGCTTCGTGATCCACGTGGTCGTGATCTGCGGGCTACTGCTTGTGATGTACCACTACCGCTTCACCAAGCGGCTGGTGGCCGTCATGGTCGGGCTGTACGGCCGGTTCGCCGGCCCGGTGCGCCAGGCGACGGTCGCGGCCAAGATGGCCGAGAAGATCGACTCGTTTTACGCCGAAAGCCTGCACCTCAAGCGCGAGAAGACCAAGGTGCTGCGCGCGGCGGGGCTGACCCTGATTCAGCTGCTGCTGTACTACTCCGTGCCGTACTTCGTGCTGCGGAGCTTTGGCGTCGACCACGTCAGCCTGATCGAGATGATGGTGCTGCACGTGATGATCGTGATGATCGTCTCGCTGTTCCCGATTCCCGGCGGCGCCGGCGGGGCGGAGTACAGCTTCAAGACCCTGTTTGCCACCTACGTGCCGGCGGCGTCGCAGCTGGTGCTCGCGATGCTGCTCTGGCGCCTCTTGACCTACTACCTGGGCATGGCGCTGGGGGCCGGGGCGCTGTCGGGTGTGCCGGCCAAAATGGTGCGGCGCGGCCGCGACCAAAAGTGAAAAAACTTTGGCAATCGGGGATTTTTACGGGCACAAAAAGCGTTTTTATGGTACGCTATCACAGAAGTACAGGAAAGGGGCCGTTTCATGAAGAGCTCACAGTTAGTTGCGATCATTAAACGCCTTGAAGCCATGCAGGAAGCAGCGGATGGCGAGGTGCAAACGCGCCGGTTCGAAAAGGACGGCGTTGAAAAAGGCTTGGTGTCTTACGACGCCAAAACCGAGACATTCACGCTTGAAGAGATGGATCAACACCAGAAATTCGACTTCGATGACATCGACCTTGTTGCCATTGAAATCTTTGACCTGCTCGACGATTCTGAAAACTAAGCAGCGCGTGAAAGAGCGGTTGGGCAGATGCCCGGCCGCTCTTTGTCGTTGCGGCGGCGCGCGGGCCTGAGTCAGCGCGGCCGCCCGGCGCCGCCGCAGGGTGGCCCGCCCGCGCCTGCGGAAGGCGTCTGGCCACCGTGAGCCCGGCCCGCGGTCCGTTAAGATGTCGTTAAGCCCCCTTGAAAATCGAGCATGAAAATTGTGTTTTGGCGGGCGTTTGTGTAGACTTACCAGTGTGCACCAATCTCGTGAACGGTAACTCATTAGCTGGAGGAACACCATGAAGCAAATCGGCAGGCGAATTCGCGCGTATTTTAACACCCGGTTCGGGTTTTTCGTGCTCGCCATCGTCTTGTTTTGGCTCAAGACCTACTGGGCCTACAACACCAAGTTCAACCTCGGGGTCAAGGGGGACATGCAGCAGCTGCTTTTGGCCATCAACCCGATTCCCACCACCATTCTGCTGTTCGGCATCGCGCTGTATTTGAGCGGGCACAAGTCCTACATCACCATGCTGATCGTCGACACGCTGACGTCCGTCTGGCTGTTCGCCAACATCCTGTACTACCGCGAGTTCTCGGACTTTCTGACCTTCGCCCTGATCAAGGGCTCGGGCGCCGTGTCCAACAACCTGAGCAAGGGGATCCTGGGCATCATGGATCCCAGCGACTGGTACGTCTTCCTCGACGTGATCGTCTTGATCCTGCTGTTGCTCTTCCGCGTGATCCGCATGAGCACGGCCCCGGTGAAAAAGCGCACGGCCGTCGCCATCTCGGCGCTTGCGGTCTGCCTGATCGGCGCCAACCTCAGCATGGCCTACTCCGATCGCTCGGGGCTTTTGACCCGGACCTTCGACAACAACTACATCGTCAAGTACCTGGGGCTGAACGCCTACACCGTGGTCGACGGGGTCAAAACCGCCAAGACCTCGGCGGCCAAGGCCAACGCCAAGGCCTCGGACCTCGATTCCGTCAAGAAGTTCCTGAAGAACAACCAGGCGACCCCGAACGTCGAGTACACCGGCGTCGCCAAGGGCAAGAACGTCTTTATCATCCACCTGGAGAGCTTCCAGCAGTTCTTGATTGACTTCAAGTGGCAGGGGACGGAAGTGACGCCGAACTTGAACAAGCTCTACCACGAAAGCGACACGCTGAGCTTCGACAACTTCTTCAACCAGGTCGGCCAGGGCAAGACGGCCGACGCGGAGATGATGCTTGAAAACTCGCTGTACGGCACCGCCGAGGGTTCGGCGATGGTCGCGGACGGCACGACCAACACGTTCCAGGCCGCGCCGGCGATCCTCGGTCAGATGGGCTACACCACCGCGGCGTTCCACGGGGATGTTCCGAGCTTTTGGAACCGCGACAACGCGTACCGCTCGTGGGGCTACGACTACTTCATCTCCAAGGCCTACTACCCATCCGGCAAGGGCTTTGAGGTCGGCTACGGGCTGAAGGATAAGATCTTCATGAAGTACTCGACCCAGTACGTCGAGCAGCTGCCGCAGCCGTTTTACGCCAAGCTGATCACCGTCACCAACCACTACCCGTACGAGCTGGACAAGAAGAACCAGTCGATTGCGAAGACCAAGACCGGCGACAAGACCGTCGACGGCTACGTCCAGACGGCCAAGTACCTCGACCAGTCGATCGGCGAGTTCATGGCCTGGCTCAAGACCTCGGGCCTGGAGAAAAACTCCCTGCTGGTCTTTTACGGCGACCACTACGGCATCTCCGGCAACCACAAGAAGGCGATTGCCAAGCTGCTGGGTCGCAGTGACTTCAACGACTTCGACAACGCCCAGTTCCAGCGCGTGCCGCTGATGCTGCACATGCCGGGCCTACGGGGGGGCGTGAACCACACGTACGGCGGCGAGATCGACGTGCTGCCGACGCTTGAGAACCTGCTCGGGGTGAAGTCCAGCAACTACATTCAGTTCGGCAGCGACCTTTTGAGCAAGGACCGCGACCAGACGGTGGCCTTCCGCAACGGTGATTTCGTCACCCCGACCTACACCAAGGTCGGCAGCAGCTACTACGAGACCCAGACCGGGGAGCTGATCCGCAAGCTGACGGCGGAGCAAAAGGACGCCGTCGACACGGCGACCAACCGCGTGACCACCGCGCTGTCCCTGTCGGATCGGGTGCTGAACTCGGATCTGCTGCGATTCTACACGCCGAACGGCTTCACGAAGGTCGACAAGTCCCAGTACAGCTACAACAAGAAGAAGGCCGAAAAGAAGCTGAAGGAAGCCCAGAGTGAAAACACCAGCGTGATGAGCCAAAACAAGGGCGAGTCGCTTCTGGACAAGTACATCACGGACGCCCCCGAGCTTGCGACGGAAGGGGAGACCCAAGACGCCGAATCGTCCTCAAGCGCCAAGAAGGCGGACAGCAAGAAGGCGTCCAGCAGCAAGCAGGATGACAAGTAGGACAGGGGGGACGCGCAAAATTTGCGCGACCCCTTTGCACGCGACTTGATTTAGCGTTAAGCTATGAGAAAAAGTAAGTAGGCGTTGCGCGGTGGTGACCCAACAGGAAAGTGTGTACGATCAGACAATCGCTCGGCTGAAGAAGGCGGGCATTCGAATCACGCCGCAGCGCGTGGCGATCATTCGCTTCATGATCCAAAGCGTCGCCCACCCGACGGCGGAGATGATTTACGCCGCGCTCGCGCCGGCCTTCCCGCACATGAGCGTGGCGACCATCTACAATAACCTCAAGCTCCTGATCGACCAGGGGCTGGTGGAGGAGATGAACGTCGGGGATGTGGCGACGCACTACGACTTCGCCCTGGCCCCGCACTATCACGCCGTGTGCACCAACTGCGGCCGCATCGTCGACTTCGTGTACAGCGGCATGAACGACGTCGAGAACGTGGCGGCCGGCAAGACCGGGTTTGCGGTCAGCGGCCACCACCTGGAGGTCTACGGGCTGTGCCCGGACTGCCAGCGCAAGCTCGCAATGACGAACGGCGGCAAGCAAGCGGTCGAATAATCGAGATAAATCCGAACGGGTATAACTAATAAATATACCCCGTTCGGGTTTATTTTTTTGCGCTGAAACGGCCAATTTTAGGTTGACGGTAGGGCGGTTTGGCTGGTAAGATACTTGTTGTTGTCGAAGCGGCCACTTGGTCGCCAGGCGGTGGATGTGAATAAATATTCACCGTTGACAACATCGTCGCGATAAGATATACTATCAAAGTTGTCTTAACGACAAGGTAGTCCTTTGAAAACTGAACAAAGTTTCGTAAATGTGATAGGGCTTTTCTTAATTGAAAAGAATTAAACATTGCGAAGTCAATTCGCTAGTAACAACAAATCGAGCTATTCAAACAGCTCATATTACATGAGAGTTTGATCCTGGCTCAGGATGAACGCTGGCGGCGTGCCTAATACATGCAAGTCGAACGAGGTTTTAGTGATTGAAGTCTTCGGACAGATTTCACTGACACCGAGTGGCGGACGGGTGAGTAACACGTGGGTAACCTGCCCTTAAGTGGGGGATAACATTTGGAAACAGATGCTAATACCGCATAAACCCTTGGACCGCATGGTCCGAGGTTGAAAGGCGGTCTTCGGACTGTCGCTTTGGGATGGACCCGCGGCGTATTAGCTAGTTGGTGAGGTAAAGGCCTACCAAGGCAGTGATACGTAGCCGACCTGAGAGGGTGATCGGCCACATTGGGACTGAGACACGGCCCAAACTCCTACGGGAGGCAGCAGTAGGGAATCTTCCACAATGGACGAAAGTCTGATGGAGCAACGCCGCGTGAGTGAAGAAGGTTTTCGGATCGTAAAACTCTGTTGTTGGAGAAGAACGTACGTGAGAGTAACTGTTCACGTAGTGACGGTATCCAACCAGAAAGCCACGGCTAACTACGTGCCAGCAGCCGCGGTAATACGTAGGTGGCAAGCGTTATCCGGATTTATTGGGCGTAAAGCGAGCGCAGGCGGTTTCTTAAGTCTGATGTGAAAGCCCTCGGCTTAACCGAGGAAGTGCATCGGAAACTGGGAAACTTGAGTGCAGAAGAGGACAGTGGAACTCCATGTGTAGCGGTGAAATGCGTAGATATATGGAAGAACACCAGTGGCGAAGGCGGCTGTCTGGTCTGTAACTGACGCTGAGGCTCGAAAGCATGGGTAGCGAACAGGATTAGATACCCTGGTAGTCCATGCCGTAAACGATGAATGCTAGGTGTTGGAGGGTTTCCGCCCTTCAGTGCCGCAGCTAACGCATTAAGCATTCCGCCTGGGGAGTACGACCGCAAGGTTGAAACTCAAAGGAATTGACGGGGGCCCGCACAAGCGGTGGAGCATGTGGTTTAATTCGAAGCAACGCGAAGAACCTTACCAGGTCTTGACATCTTTTGATCACCTGAGAGATCAGGTTTCCCCTTCGGGGGCAAAATGACAGGTGGTGCATGGTTGTCGTCAGCTCGTGTCGTGAGATGTTGGGTTAAGTCCCGCAACGAGCGCAACCCTTATGACTAGTTGCCAGCATTCAGTTGGGCACTCTAGTAAGACTGCCGGTGACAAACCGGAGGAAGGTGGGGACGACGTCAAATCATCATGCCCCTTATGACCTGGGCTACACACGTGCTACAATGGCCGGTACAACGAGTCGCTAACCCGCGAGGGTACGCTAATCTCTTAAAGCCGGTCTCAGTTCGGACTGTAGGCTGCAACTCGCCTACACGAAGTCGGAATCGCTAGTAATCGCGGATCAGCATGCCGCGGTGAATACGTTCCCGGGCCTTGTACACACCGCCCGTCACACCATGAGAGTTTGTAACACCCGAAGCCGGTGGGGTAACCCGTAAGGGAGCTAGCCGTCTAAGGTGGGACAGATGATTAGGGTGAAGTCGTAACAAGGTAGCCGTAGGAGAACCTGCGGCTGGATCACCTCCTTTCTAAGGAATATATCGAAGGCTTCGGCCTGAGATTACGGAAACCTATCACATGAAACTTTGTTTAGTTTTGAGGGGATCACCCTCTAGCTTTGCTCTTTGAAAACTGGATATCATTGTTTTTAGAAATGCCGAGAACACAAGCGTATTTGTTAGAGTTTCGAATAGAAATTCGATCGCTGACCGATCTATTTTGTAGATCAAGGTCAAGTTACAAAGGGCGCACGGTGGATGCCTTGGCACTAGGAGCCGATGAAGGACGGAACTAATACCGATATGCCTCGGGGAGCTATACGTAAGCTTTGATCCGGGGATTTCCGAATGGGGGAACCCAATCACCGTCAGGTGATTATCTTTGTGTGAATACATAGCACAATGAAGGCAGACGTGGGGAACTGAAACATCTAAGTACCCACAGGAAGAGAAAGCAAACGCGATTCCCATAGTAGCGGCGAGCGAAGTGGGAACAGCCCAAACCAAGAGGCTTGCCTCTTGGGGTTGTAGGACTGAACATTGGAGTTACCAAGTTAGCGGATAGACGAAGTCAGCTGGAAAGCTGCGCGAAACAGGGTGAAAGCCCCGTAGTTGAAATCTGTTAGCCTCCGTTCAGGATCCTGAGTACGGCGGAGCACGTGAAATTCCGTCGGAATCCGGGTGGACCATCACCCAAGGCTAAATACTCCCTAGTGACCGATAGTGAACCAGTACCGTGAGGGAAAGGTGAAAAGCACCCCGGGAGGGGAGTGAAATAGTTCCTGAAACCGTGTGCCTACAATTAGTCGGAGCCCGTTAATGGGTGACGGCGTGCCTTTTGTAGAATGAACCGGCGAGTTACGCTAACATGCGAGGTTAAGGTGAAAAGCCGGAGCCGTAGCGAAAGCGAGTCTGAATAGGGCGAGTTAGTATGTTGGTGTAGACCCGAAACCAAGTGACCT
Source organism: Lacticaseibacillus kribbianus (assembly GCF_020180945.1). Classification (GTDB taxonomy): domain Bacteria; phylum Bacillota; class Bacilli; order Lactobacillales; family Lactobacillaceae; genus Lacticaseibacillus; species Lacticaseibacillus kribbianus. Next base: position 379,544 of record NZ_JAIPUL010000002.1, read on the forward strand.
ACCCATGACCAGGTTGAAGGTGTGGTAAAACACACTGGAGGACCGAACCCGTGTATGTTGAAAAATGCTGGGATGAGTTGTGGGTAGCGGTGAAATTCCAAACGAACTTGGAGATAGCTGGTTCTCTCCGAAATAGCTTTAGGGCTAGCCTCAGAGGATGGATATTGGAGGTAGAGCACTGTTTGGACTAGGGGCCCGTCAAGGGTTACTGAATTCAGATAAACTCCGAATACCAATCATCTTACTCTGGGAGTCAGACAGTGAGCGATAAGGTCCATTGTCGAAAGGGGAACAGCCCAGATCACCAGTTAAGGTCCCTAAATCTATGCTAAGTGGAAAAGGATGTGGCGTTGCACAGACAACTAGGATGTTGGCTCAGAAGCAGCCACCATTTAAAGAGTGCGTAATAGCTCACTAGTCGAGTGACCCTGCGCCGAAAATATACCGGGGCTAAGCATAGTACCGAAACTGTGGATGCGACCGTTAGGTCGTGTGGTAGGAGAGCGTTCCATAGGCGTTGAAGGTCGATCGTGAGGACGGCTGGAGCGTATGGAAGTGAGAATGCCGGCATGAGTAGCGAAAGACAGGTGAGAATCCTGTCCACCGTATGACTAAGGTTTCCTGGGGAAGGCTCGTCCTCCCAGGGTTAGTCGGGACCTAAGGCGAGGCCGAGAGGCGTAGTCGATGGCAAACAGGTTGAGATTCCTGTACTAGATCATTTTGTTTGAACAATGGCGGGACGCAGGAGGCTAAGACAAGCACCCAGCTGGAAACGGGTGTCCAAGCAGTTAGTCTGGTGGTGAGTGAAATGCTTACTGCCTTAAGGATAAGCTGTGATGGGGAGCGAAATTTAAGTAGCGAAGTGTCCGATGTCACACTGCCTAGAAAAGCGTCTAGTTAGAAATGATCTACCCGTACCGCAAACCGACACAGGTAGTCGAGGCGAGTAGCCTCAGGTGAGCGAGCGAACTCTCGTTAAGGAACTCGGCAAAATGACCCCGTAACTTCGGAAGAAGGGGTGCTGACCGCAAGGTCAGCCGCAGTGAATAGGCCCAAACAACTGTTTATCAAAAACACAGGTCTCTGCTAAATCGTAAGATGACGTATAGGGGCTGACACCTGCCCGGTGCTGGAAGGTTAAGAGGATGAGTTAGCGCAAGCGAAGCCCAGAATTGAAGCCCCAGTAAACGGCGGCCGTAACTATAACGGTCCTAAGGTAGCGAAATTCCTTGTCGGGTAAGTTCCGACCCGCACGAAAGGTGTAATGATTTGGGCACTGTCTCAACGAGAGACTCGGTGAAATTATAGTACCCGTGAAGATGCGGGTTACCCGCGACAGGACGGAAAGACCCCATGGAGCTTTACTGTAGCTTGATATTGAGTGTTTGTACCGCTTGTACAGGATAGGTAGGAGCCGTAGAGACCGGAACGCTAGTTTCGGAGGAGGCATTGGTGGGATACTACCCTTGCTGTATGAACACTCTAACCCGCGCCACTAAGCGTGGCGGGAGACAGTGTCAGGTGGGCAGTTTGACTGGGGCGGTCGCCTCCTAAAATGTAACGGAGGCGCCCAAAGGTTCCCTCAGAATGGTTGGAAATCATTCGCAGAGTGTAAAGGTATAAGGGAGCTTGACTGCGAGACTGACAAGTCGAGCAGGGACGAAAGTCGGGCTTAGTGATCCGGTGGTTCCGTATGGAAGGGCCATCGCTCAACGGATAAAAGCTACCCTGGGGATAACAGGCTTATCTCCCCCAAGAGTCCACATCGACGGGGAGGTTTGGCACCTCGATGTCGGCTCATCGCATCCTGGGGCTGTAGTCGGTCCCAAGGGTTGGGCTGTTCGCCCATTAAAGCGGTACGCGAGCTGGGTTCAGAACGTCGTGAGACAGTTCGGTCCCTATCCGTCGCGGGCGCAGGAAATTTGAGAGGAGCTGTCCTTAGTACGAGAGGACCGGGATGGACGTTCCGCTGGTGTACCAGTTGTGCCGCCAGGCGCATCGCTGGGTAGCTATGAATGGAAGGGATAAACGCTGAAAGCATCTAAGTGTGAAGCCCCCCTCGAGATAAGATTTCCCATTCCGTAAGGAAGTAAGACCCCTGAGAGATGATCAGGTAGATAGGCTGGGAGTGGAAGTGCAGCGATGCATGGAGCGGACCAGTACTAATCGGTCGAGGACTTGACCTAAAAGCGTAACAGATACGCGTTCAAGACAAAAAAATAATGATGTCCAGTTTTGAGAGTGCAAAGCTCTCAGTTAAATAGAAGTGCGGTGGCGATAGCGAGAAGGATACACCTGTTCCCATGCCGAACACAGAAGTTAAGCTTCTCAACGCCGAGAGTAGTTGGTGGGTGACTGCCTGCGAGGGTAGGAAGCTGCCGCGCTTTATTCCGGATTAGCTCAGTGGTAGAGCACCTGACTGTTAATCAGGGTGTCGTCAGTTCGAGCCTGACATCCGGAGTTCCATGGAGAGTTGTCCGAGAGGCCGAAGGAGCATGGTTGGAAACCATGTATACGGGTTTGCCCGTATCAAGGGTTCGAATCCCTTACTCTCCGTTGCTTTTCGGCCCGTTGGTCAAGTGGTTAAGACACCGCCCTTTCACGGCGGTAACATGGGTTCAAATCCCGTACGGGTCACTTTTATGGAGGATTAGCTCAGTTGGGAGAGCGTCTGCCTTACAAGCAGAGGGTCACAGGTTCGAGCCCTGTATCCTCCATTTTTTTTAATTATGGTTCCATGGTCTAGTTGGTTAGGACGCCTGCCTGTCACGCAGGAGATCACGAGTTCGAGTCTCGTTGGAACCGCTAAAAAACACCGCCGCCGCGGTGTTTTTTTTAACCATGAAACTGGGTGTAGACGTTCAGCAGGGCGAGCAGCAGGGAAAAGGCGCTGTAGGCCCACGCCGGGGACTTGCGCAGGCGCGGATCCAGCAGGATGCCGCCGACCAGAAGCACGGCGGCGGTCGGCAGGGTGAAGACCTGCAACCACACGGTGGCGACGGCCAGGACCGCCTGGACGAGGATCAGGAGCCACAGCGGCCAGGGCCGCGCCCACAGCGCGGCGACGGCCGGCAGGGTGACGGCCAAAACGGCCAGCAGGGTCGCCTGGGTCAGCACCTGATCGAGGCGGGCGAACATCAAAAGCTGCAGGAACGCGGCGACGGTCAGCCAGCCGGTGGTGGTGAGGGCAGCCCCGAGCTGCTGGGTGGTCAAGAGCCAGGCCAGGCCGACCTGGGCCAGCGCCAGCGGCAAAAGCGTTGGGCTGCCCCAGGCGCCGATCACGGCCAGCGGCAGCGCTGCCAACAGCGGCCAGGGGCGCGTCGAGGCCACCGCCGCGGCGAGCACCACGGCCAGGAGGATCAGCGCCCAGGCGCTTGCCGAAAGCGCCTGGGCGCTGCGGCCCAGCATCAGCGGCATGGCCACGGCCTGCGCCGCCATGAGGGCGGTCAGTGCAATATTTTTGGGTGTCATAAGCTTTCCTTTCGTTACCTCCCTATGGTACCCAATGCGGCGGCTCAGGGCAAAAACAAATTTCGGTCGCGCGCCGAAATATGTTATGCTTAATCTCGTTGCAAAGAATTCCCGATGGGATCCGCACTGCGGATATGCCTTGTAACCGAACAACTAATTAGGGGGAAGCACAGATGCAAGAACGTCACTTATTCACCTCGGAGTCCGTCTCCGAGGGCCATCCGGACAAGGTCGCCGACCAGATTTCCGACGCGATCCTGGATGCGCTGCTCACGGAGGATCCAAACGCCCGGGCAGCCGTTGAAACAACCGTCACCACCGGCCTGGTCCTGGTGGTCGGCGAGGTGTCCACCAGCGCCTACGTGGACATTCAAAAGGTCGTGCGCGACACCATTCGCGGCGCCGGCTACACCAAGGAGTCGGGCTTTGATCCCGACTCGGTCGGCGTGCTGGTCGCCCTGGACGAGCAGTCGCCGGACATCGCCATGGGCGTCGACGACTCGCTTGAGGCGCGCAAGGACGGCAGCGACCCGCTGGACCGCATCGGCGCCGGCGATCAGGGCATGATGTTTGGCTATGCGATCAACGAGACGCCGGAGTACATGCCGCTGCCGATCAGCCTGGCGCACCAGCTGATGCGCCGCACCGCGGCGCTGCGCAAGGCGGGCACCATCGCCTACCTGCGCCCGGACGCCAAGGCCCAGGTCACCGTCGAGTACGACGAGCACAACAAGCCGCTGCGCGTCGACACGGTGGTGCTGTCCACGCAGCACGATCCGACCGCAACGCTTGAGCAGATCCGCCAAGACATCGAGCAGCAGGTGATTCGCGCCGTGATTCCGGCCGAGTACCTGGACGCCAACACCAAGATCTACGTGAACCCGACCGGCCGCTTCGTGCTCGGGGGGCCGCGCGCGGACTCCGGGCTGACCGGCCGCAAGATCATCGTCGACACTTACGGCGGCTTCGCCCGCCACGGCGGCGGCGCGTTTTCCGGCAAGGACGCGACCAAGGTGGACCGCTCCGCCTCGTACGCGGCGCGCTACATCGCCAAGAACCTGGTCGCCGCGGGGCTGGCCGACCGCCTGGAGGTCCAGCTGGCCTACGCGATCGGCGTGGCCCAGCCTGTGTCCGTGTCGGTCAACTGCTTCGGGACCAACAAGGTGCCCACTTCAGTGATTACCCAAGCCATCCGGGAGCAGTTCGACCTGCGCCCCGCTGGCATCATCAAAATGCTTGACCTGCGCCGGCCGATCTACAAGCAGACGGCGGCGTACGGTCACTTCGGACGTACAGATGTCGATCTTCCCTGGGAGCACCTCGACCGCGTGGCGGTGCTTGCCAAGTACTTAGAGCGATGAGTTAAGAGGCGGCCTTTACCCTTGGTAGAGGCGCTTTTTTTCGGTCAAGAAAGGATACTTATGCAAAAGTCGCAACACACCAACGTCGTGCTGGTCACGATTGCCATCTTCGTCGCCACGTTCATGACGGCGGTCGAGGGCACCATCGTCTCCACGGCGATGCCGACCATCGTGGGCAGCCTGCACGGCGTCAACCTCATGAACTGGATCATCTCCATCTACCTGCTGACCAACGCGATGGCCACGCCGATCTACGGCAAGTTCGCGGACAAAATCGGCCGCAAGCCGGTGTTTTTGATCGGCCTGACCATCTTCATCGTCGGTTCGGCCTTGTCCGGGCTCGCGCAGTCGATGCCGGTTCTGATCTTTTTCCGCGCGATTCAGGGGGTCGGCGCCGGGGCCATCATGCCGATGACCTTCACCATCATCGCCGACATCTACCCGTACGAAAAGCGTGCCAAGGTGCTCGGCTTCAACGGCTCGGCCTGGGGCATCGCCGCGGTGCTCGCGCCGCTTCTGGGTGGCTTCATCGTCGACCGGCTGTCCTGGCACTGGATCTTTTTCATCAACGTGCCGATCGGGCTGATCACCGTGCTGTTGGTCGCCGTGTTCTTCAAGGAGGACTACCAGCGCCGCAGCCAAGCCGTCGACTACTGGGGCACGGTGTGGCTGGTGCTGACGCTGTTGCTGCTCATGCTCGGCTTCCAAGGGCTGGCCGGGACCAACGGCTGGGTCTGGCTGCTGCTCGCGCTGGCCGGCGCCGCCCTGACGCTTGCGCTGTTCGTGCGGCAGGAGCGGCGCGCGGTTGATCCGATCATCGACCTGGCGCTTTTCACCAACCGCGACTTCGTGATCACCAACGCCGTGGCGGCCCTGATCTCCGGGTTCGTCATCGGCTACGAGGCCTACATGCCGATGTGGGTGCAGGGCATCCTCGGCATGGACGCGTCCTTCGGGGGCTTTGCCATCACACCGTCCAGCCTGATGTGGATCATCGGCTCCTTCGTCGCCGGGCGGCTTTTGACACGCTGGTCCGCGCGGCGCATCCTGGCCTTGGCGATGACCTTGCTGTTGGCCGGCAGCCTGATCCTCGCGCTGGTGCCCGAGGCAACGCCGTACTGGTTCTTCCTAGTGGTCGCCGGCGGCCTGGGCCTGGGCTTTGGCATGGTGATCACCACCACCACGGTGCGGGCGCAGGCGACGGTGGCGGCCAGCGAGGTCGGCGTGGCGACCAGCTTCAACACGCTGTCGCGGACGCTCGGACAGACGCTGATGGTGTCCGTGTACGGGGTGGTGCTCAACCTCCGCATGGCCCAAGGTGTCGCCGCGCACCCCAAGGCGACCATGGGCATGCTCAACCGGCTGATCAACCCGCAGACGGCGGTGAACCTGCCCAAGGCACTGCTGCCGACGCTGCGTGAGATCCTCTACTCCGGGCTGCACAACATCTACTTCTTCTCCGTCATCATCGTCGGCCTGGCGATGGTGATCAACGCCTTCGACAAGGCCAAGGCCGCGGCCTGACCGCATAGACTAAAACGGCGCCGCGCGAGCATTCTCGCGCGGCGCCGTTTTGCGTCCTTGGGATGAGTACGCCCCGGTCCGGCTGGGACGGCGCTGGGCTTGGCAATCCTAGCTAGGACTTGGGCTTGCGGTTGACCCAGCCGGTCGGCGTGGTTGCGGTCAGCCACGGCTGCATCAGCCACCACACCATCATCAGGCCGAACAGCGCCAGGCCGTAGCCGGCCAGCACGTCGGTGGGGTAGTGGACCTGCACGTAGATGCGCGAGTAGCCGGTCAAGACGATCATGCCAAGCGCGATGCCGACGAACCACCGGCGCACCGGGGCGTTGGTGATCAAGGTCAGGCTCAGCAGGATCACGGTGCCCCAAAGCAGCAGGCTGCCGCTGGCATGGCCGCTGGGGAAGCTGTAGCCACCGATGCGGGTCAGCGGCGTGATGGTCGGGTCCTGCACGAACGGGCGCAGGCGGCGAATCGCGTGCTTGACCACGGTGTTGAAGCCGCTCATGCCGACGATGGAAAGCGCCGCGAAGACGGCGTAGCGGCGCCTGCGGTAGTAGGCCAGGATCGCGGCGAGCACCACGCCGAGCAGCGTGACGGCCGCGGGCTCGCCGAGTGCCGTGATGGTCAGCAGGATGTCGGTCAGCCAGGTCGGCCGCGTCGCGGTGACCGCCGCGATGATCGGGTCGTCGATGGCACCGATGAACGCCGCGTGGTGCGCGACCCCCCACAAAAGGGGGATGAAAATCGCGAGGCCGAGCGCCGCCAGCGCCAGGGGGACATTGGAACGATGGGACATCATAACACCTCCGTTAGCAAAATTGTACCAGAGCAGGCGGGCGAAGGCTTGTTTTAGTTAGGGCGATTTGCTATGATGAAGCCAACATCGAACGAACGAAGGACGAGTAGCCCGGCGGCGGGCGCAGAGAGCAGGCGGATGCTGTGAGCCTGTCGAAGCGGCCGGATGAACTGACCTTTTGAGTGCGGCCAAGCCAATGGTCGCCGGCCCTGGCCGTTATCCAGTCAAGCGCTGTCTTCGGGCAGAACTTAGGTGGTACCGCGGCCAAGCCGTCCTATTTTCTTAGGGCGGCTTTTTGTTTGGTTCGACTGACAATCCTAGGAGGCACAATGATGTACGATCACAAGGCGATTGAGAAAAAGTGGCAGAAGCGCTGGCACGAGCACAACACCTTCAACACGACAACCGATCCCAACAAGAAGAACTACTACGCGCTGGACATGTTCCCGTACCCGTCCGGCCAGGGCCTGCACGTCGGCCACCCCGAGGGCTACACGGCCACGGACATCATCGCCCGCATGAAGCGCGCGCAGGGCTACAACGTGCTGCACCCGATGGGCTGGGACGCGTTCGGCCTGCCGGCGGAGCAGTACGCCCTGAACACCGGCCATGACCCGAAGGACTTCACGAAGCAAAACATCGAAAACTTCAAGCGCCAGATCAACTCGCTCGGCTTTTCCTACGACTGGAACCGCGAGATCGCAACCACGGACCCGGGCTACTACAAGTGGACCCAGTGGATCTTCGAGCAGATGTACAAGCGCGGCCTGGCCTACGAGGCCGAGGTCGCGGTCAACTGGAGCCCGGACCTCGGCACCGTGGTCGCCAACGAAGAGGTGATCGACGGCAAGACCGAGCGCGGCGGCTTCCCGGTCATCCGCAAGCCGATGCGCCAGTGGGTCCTGAAGATCACGGCCTACGCCGATCGCCTTTTGGACGGCCTGGACGACCTCGACTGGCCTGAACCGATCAAGCAGATGCAGCGCAACTGGATCGGCCGCTCGGTCGGCGCGCAGGTGACCTTCCAGGTCGCGGACAACGACCTGGCCTTCGACGTGTTCACCACGCGCCCGGACACCCTGTTCGGCGCCAGCTACTGCGTGATGGCCCCGGAGCACGAGCTGGTCGACCAGATCACCACCCCTGAGCAGCGTGAGGCAATCGCCGCCTACAAGAAGGCGATTGCCTCCAAGTCCGACCTCGAGCGCACGGACCTGAACAAGGACAAGACCGGCGTGTGGACCGGCGCGTACGCGATCAACCCGATCAACGGCGAGCGCCTGCCGATCTGGATTTCCGATTACGTGCTGGCCAGCTACGGCACCGGCGCCATCATGGCGGTGCCGGCCCACGACGAGCGCGACTACGCCTTCGCCAAGAAGTTCGGCCTGAAGATCACCCCGGTCATCGAAGGCGGCGACGTCGCAACGGCGGCCTACACCGGCGACGGCCAGCACATCAACTCCGGCTTCCTGAACGGCCTGGACAAGGCCCAGGCGATTGACAAGGCGATCGCCTGGCTCAGCGAGAAGGGCGTCGGCGAAAAGCACGTCAACTACAAGCTGCGCGACTGGGTCTTCTCCCGCCAGCGCTACTGGGGCGAGCCGATTCCCGTCATCCACTGGGAGGACGGCGAGACCACGCTGGTGCCCGAAGACCAGCTGCCGCTGGTGCTGCCCGAAGAGGCGGACATCAAGCCGAGCGGCACCGGCGAGTCCCCGCTGGCCAACCTGGACGACTGGGTGAACGTGGTCGACGCAAACGGCCGCAAGGGGAAGCGCGAGACCAACACGATGCCGCAGTGGGCGGGCTCGTCCTGGTACTTCCTGCGCTTCGTCGACCCGCACAACAAGGAGGCTCTGGCCGATTACGAGAAGCTGCGCCAGTGGACGCCAGTCGACCTGTACATCGGCGGCGCCGAGCACGCCGTTTTGCACCTGCTGTACGCGCGTTTTTGGAACCTTTTCCTCTACGACATCGGCGTGGCGCCTTACAAGGAGCCGTTCCAGCGCCTGTTCAACCAGGGGATGATCCTCGGCGACAACCACGAGAAGATGAGCAAGAGCAAGGGCAACGTCGTCAACCCGGACGACGTGGTCGCCGAGTACGGCGCCGACACCCTGCGCCTCTACGAGATGTTTATGGGCCCGCTTGACGCCGGCATCGCCTGGAGCACCACCGGCCTGGCCGGCGCGCGCAAGTTCCTCGACCGCGTCTACAGCACCTTCGTCGACGACGACGGCAAGATGCGCGACCACATCACCACCATCAACGACGGCAAGCTCGACAAGGTCTACAACGAGACGGTCAAAAAGGTCACCGAGGACTACTCGGCGCTGCACTTCAACACCGCCATCTCCGCGATGATGGTCTTCATCAACGAGGCCCACAAGGTCGACGCGCTTCCTTACGAGTACGTCGAGGGCTTCGTGAAGCTGCTCGCGCCGATCGCGCCGCACCTGATGGAGGAGATCTGGCAGATCCTCGGCCACGAGCACACGCTGACCTACGCCCCATGGCCGACGGTCGACGAAAGCAAGCTGGTGGACACGACGGTCACTATGGTGATCCAGGTCAACGGCAAGCTGCGCGGCAACCTCGAAGTCGCCGTCGACGCCGACCCGGAAGCGGTCAAGGCAGAGGCCAAGGCGCTGGAAAACGTCCAGAAGTTCATCGCGGGCAAGACCATCGTCAAGGAAATCGTGATTCCAAACAAGATCGTGAACATCGTGGTGAAGTAACCCAGAGCGGAGCAAGGCGTTCTTAGCGGGACAGGTAGCGCTAGGCCAGTGCTTGGGCCGCACTTTGGCCCGAGTGCTGGCCTAGGGCTAGACGCTCCCGCGTTGCCTTGCGGAGCTCGACGATGACCCAGAGCGGAGCGCGGCACACTTAGCGGGACGGGTTGCCTAGCCAAGGTGCTTGGGCCGGACTTTGGCCCGAGTGCTGGTCTTAGCTGGAGGAGTGGCCGTTGCCTTGCGGAGCTCGACGATGACCAGAGCGGAGCGCGGCGCACTTAGCGGACGACTTGCCGGGCAGTGCCGCGTGCACCGCAGCCAGTAAATTTTGAATCCAACGAAGGGGTCCCGCCGCGGCGGGGCCCCTTTTTGGAGGCGACAACAACGTAAAGAAACCGTAAGGCCACCGAATCGGTTTGAAAGCGGCGGGTGCGGTGGGTAGAATGGGTGTATATGTCTATTGATGGGAGAAGTGTATGGATAAGCAGAACGTGGCGGCCAAGCCGGAGCGCAGCGCCAAGGAGCTGATGCTGCGCGGCTCGGCTTGGATGACCGCCGGCAGCATTTTGTCTCGGGTGCTGGGCGCCATCTACATCATTCCCTGGCGCATCTGGCTGGGCGCCGCCTACCTGACGGCCAACGCCCTGTTCACCAAGGGGTACCAGATTTACAACATCTTCCTGATCGTGTCGACCGCCGGCGTGCCGGGGGCCATCTCCAAGCAGATTGCGCGCTACAACGCGATGAACGAGTACAAAACGGGGATGCGCCTGTTCTACCACGGCGCCGTGGCGATGTCGATCATGGGCGTCCTGGCCTGCGGGCTCCTGTGGGTGCTGGCCCCGGTTTTGGCGCTCAAAGACGCCGCGTTGACCCAGGTCTTTCGCACCCTGGCGTGGCCGCTGCTCTTGATCCCACTGCTGTCCGTGATGCGCGGGTTCTTCCAGGGCTACAACGAGATGGCGCCGAGCGCCTTGAGCCAGTTCATCGAGCAGGTCGCGCGCGTCATCTATATGCTGCTCATGACCTACACCATCATGGTGATCGGCAACCACAACTACGTGGACGCCGTGGCGCAGTCGACCTTTGCGGCCTTCGTCGGCGCGGTGTTCGGCCTGCTGCTGTTGGTCCTGCACTTCTTCCGCCAGCGCGGCCGCTTCGCCGAGCTCGCCGCGTCGAGCGCCGGCAACGTGCACATCTCGACCAAGCGCATTTTGCTTGAAATCGCCCAGCAGGCGTTCCCGTTCATCGTGATGGGCGCGGCGACCAACCTCTACTACATCATCGACCAGTACACCTTCGACCCGATGATGCTGACGCACTACATCGTCTCCAAGCACGCGCTGAGCGAGCTGTACGCGCTGTTCGCCGGCAACGCCAACAAGCTGATCATGATCGTCGTCTCCCTGGCGGTGGCGATGGCCTCAACGGCGCTGCCGCTTCTGGCTGCGGCCAAAACGCGCGGCGTGGGCAAGGAGATTGCCGACAACATCACCAACATCCTGCAGCTGTTCTTCATCGTGATGATTCCAAGCGCCCTGGGGATGGCCGCAGTGTCGCAGCCGCTTTACGTCGTGTTCTTCGGCTACGACAAGCTCGGCATCTCGGTGATGGAGCTGTCGTCGTTTCTGGCCGTGTTCTTCGGCCTGTTCACGGTGCTGGCCTCGGTTTTGCAGGGGCTGTTCCACAACCGCCTGGCGATGAAAATCATGGTGGTCGGTGTTCTCGTCAAGTTCATCTTCCAGTGGCCGTTAATCGTGTTGTTCAACGTGTACGGCCCGACGCTGGCCACGATGCTGGGCATGGCGGCGTCGATTGCGCTGATGCTGTGGCAGCTGCAGACGCTGTACCACTTCCGGGCCCGCCAGACGTTGCGGCGGCTGATCGGCATCACCACCTTTTCCGTTGTGATGGCCGTCGTCGTGCGCGCGCTGGTGTGGGCGCTGTCGCTCGTGCTGAACCCGGCCAGCGGGATGCAGAGCATGCTGATGCTCGCCATCGCGCTGCCGGTCGGCGTCGCCATCTACGCTTACGCGGTGCTCAAGACGCGCCTGGCCGATCTGATCATCGGTCGGCGCATCGGCAGCATTCGCCAGAAGCTGCACATCGGGTGAGCGCATGAGACTAGACCGCTACTTGAGCAACCTGCAGTACGGCAGCCGCAAGGAGGTGCGCCGCATCATCAAGGCAGCGCGCGTCACCGTCGCCGGTGCGCTGCAACGCGACCCGGGCTTTGACGTGCCAAAAGGGGCCGCCGTCGCCCTCGACGGGGTGGTGCTGGACCAGGACTTCGCCGTCTACTACCTGCTGAACAAGCCGGCCGGCGTGGTGACCGCCAACCGCGACGACCACGACCGCACCGTGATGGACCTGATCGCGCCGGGCGACGTGCGCCCCGGCCTGTACCCGGTCGGGCGGCTGGACAAGGACACCACCGGGCTCTTGCTTTTGACCAACGACGGCACGCTCGGCCACAACCTGCTGGCGCCCGGCCGCCACGTGCCCAAGACCTACCGCGCAACGCTGGCGCAGCCGTTCACTTTGGTTCAGCGCGGGCCGCTTGAGGCCGGGATCGCCTTCAAGGACTTCACCAGCCAGCCGGCGACCGTGGCCGTGGTGCCGGGCACCGACGCGCGCCAGGTCGAGTTGACCATCGGCGAGGGCAAGTACCACCAAGTCAAGCGGATGTTTCTGGCCGTCGGTAACGAGGTGGTTGCGCTGCACCGCGTGGCCATGGGCCCGCTGACGCTGCCGGCCGACCTGCCTGCCGGGCAGTACCGCTCGCTTGAGCCGGCCGAGCTGGCCGCGCTCAAGGCGCTACTGCCCAAGCGGTAGGGCGCAGGGAAAACTGATTGGACGCTAAAACAGGCGCCGTCTTCGCTAATCTTGCGAAGACGGCGCCCGTTTGTTGGGCTCGCGGGGCAGCCGGCAGCCGGCTGCCGCTTGGCGCGCACGGCCCCGACTGGTGGCATTCGTCGATTCGGTGGCGGTCGGTGGCGTTACAAGTGGTATGTGGCCGTCACTGGTGGTTGGGCCGTTACAGCCGGTTGGCCGCGGCGCGCGCCATGTAGGTCGGCAGCGCCGCAATCACCCGGGTTGGCAGGGCGACGTACTGCGTGGCAGCCAGCTCCTCGGCGATTGCGCTGTGCGTGTACACCGCGGCGTTGATCGCGGCGGTGGTGTAGCCGAACTGGCCGATGAAGGCGGCGAGGATGCCGACCAGGGTATCGCCCGTGCCGCCGGTCGCCTGCGCCGGGGTGCCGATTGGGTTGACGAAGCTGGCCTCCGGGGCGTGAATCTGGGTGCGGTGGCTTTTGACCACGACGGTGCCGGGGAGGGTTCGGGCGGCGCTTGCGTTGGCCGCCGGCGTCTGATCGGCGATGGCAAGGCCGGACAGGCGCTGCCACTCCATCTGGTGCGGCGTCCAGACGGTCTTGCGGTGGGTGACGCGCAGGCCGGTTTGCGCAATCATCGTCAGCGCGGAGCCGTCCAGGATCAGCGCCTGCGTCGCGGTCAGGTTGGCCAGGGTGACGGCGAGAATCTCCTGCGCGGTTTCGTTGGTGCCAAGGCCCGGGCCGATGGCGACGACGTCCGCCTCGGGCACGGTGTGGCGCAGGCGGGCGCCGTCGTACGGCAGCACCATCGCCTCGGGCAGGCGCGCGTGCAGCGCCGCGTGGTTGCAGGGCGCGCAGGCGACGGTGGTCAGCCCGGCCCCGGCGTGCACGGCGGCGCTTGCGGCCATGATGGCGGCGCCGCCGAAATGCTCGTTGCCGCCGATAATCAGGATGCGCCCGAACTGGCCCTTGTGGCTGTCCGCCGGGCGCGGCGCGATGACCTGCGTGACGCAGGCCGAAGTCAGAGTTTCCATTCAATCACCTCTGCTTCAGTTTACCGCACTGGCCGCCCGCCGGGAAAAAAATCGCGCAGGGCCTTGGCAAACGCGTGGGGTTTTGCTATTATAATATCTGTTGTTGCCGCAATGGCGGAATTGGCAGACGCGCAGTGTTCAGGTCGCTGTATGGTTATCCATGTGCAGGTTCGACTCCTGTTTGCGGCATTAGCAATAACGAGTGACACGTCGAGAGATCGGCGTGTTTTTTTGTGCCCAGGGCGGAGCTAGGCGAACTTAGGCAACCGCGCAGCGTAAGGGTAGCGCTTGGGGCGGGCTTTGCCCCGAGTGCCACCCTTAGCTGAGCGCGTCGCCGTTGCCTAGCGCAGCCCGACGATGGCCCAAGGCGGAGCTAGGCGAACTTAGGCAACCGGCTAGCGTAAGGCGAGGACTGGGGGCGGTCTTTGCCCCGAGTCCTCGCCTTAGCTGGACGAGTGGCCGTTGTCTAGCGCAGCCCGACGATGGCCAGGACGCAGCGAGGCGGGCTTTGCGGGACGCACCTGAGCGCGGCAATCGCTCGGACACGTTCGCCAGCGCGAATAATTTTGATCCCGCGGCAAATAGGGGTTGGCAAACCCCCGACTTCTTGATATACTAACTTCTGTTGTTGCCGCAATGGCGGAATTGGCAGACGCGCAGTGTTCAGGTCGCTGTATGGTTATCCATGTGCAGGTTCGACTCCTGTTTGCGGCATTAGCAATAACGAGTGACACGTCGAGAGATCGGCGTGTTTTTTTGTGCCCAGGGCGAAGCAAGGTGCACTCAGCAGCCCGATGTCCTTGTGGTCAGCCATACGGCCCCAGCCGACACCGCGGACATTTGACTTGCCAGATTGCGATTCCGGCGTTAGACTAATCGCAACGGATTACACATAGGCGTCACGGATTCTTAGTCCTTACTAGGCTGAGGGTTCGTGACGCTTTTTTGAGTCACGCGAGGAGGGATTGCATGTTTGGAATCGTGATGCGACACACGCACGGCGCCGCCCGGTTCAGCTTTTTCCTAGCACCCCTGGTGATGCTCGGGGAGGTGTTCAGCGACTTGCAGCAGCCGACTTTGATGGCCGGCATCATCGACCACGGGCTTGCGCGCGGCGACATGAGCTACGTCGTGCACCAGGCGGGGCTGATGGCGATGTTTGCCGTGTTCGGGCTGATGTGCGGCGCGGGGTGCGGCGTGCTCGGCAGCTAAGCCTCTTTGAACATGGGGGCCAAGCTGCGCGAGCGGATGCTCGCCATCGCGTTGGCGGACCGCTTGCCGGGCGGCCTGGCGCCGGCCACCCTGATCACGCGCATCACCAACGACGTGACGCAGATGCAAAACCTCGTGATGATGATCACCCGGGGGATGGTGCGCTCGCCGATGCTGATGATCGGCGGCATCGTGATGTCTGTGCTGGTCTGCCCGGCGCTTGCGCCGATCCTGTTCGTCGCGCTGCCGCTTTTGGTGATTTTCATGGCGGTGGTGGTGCGGCGCAGCCTGCCCAAGTACCTGGCGATGCAGGAGCAGGTGGACGGCATGAACCGCGTGATGCAGGAGAACCTGCAGGGCGCCAAGACCATCAAGGCCTACGTGCTGGAGCCTCACCAGCTCGGCCAGTTCAAGGCGGCCAACCGCACGCTGACCGGCAGCTCGCTTGACGCGGCGATGGCGACGGTGTGGCTGGCGCCGGTGATCCAGCTGGTGCTGAACCTCGGCGTCGTGGTGGCGCTGGGCTACGGCGGCAAGCTGGCCATCGCCGGCAGCATCTCCAGCGGCCAGATCATCGCCTTCGTCAACTACATGATCCAGATCACCACCGCGATGATCGGCACGGTCAACATCATCACGGCCTTCTCGCGCGCGATCACCTCGGCCGGGCGGGTGCAGGCGGTGCTGGACGCTTCGGTGCCGGCGCCAACGGCTGCCGCGGATGCGCCGGCACCGGCGGACGCCGCCGTCGCGTTCGAGCACGTGACCTTCGGCTACTCGACCGCCAAGCCGATTCTCGAAGACATCAGCTTCACGGTGCCGGACGGGCAGTGGCTGGGCATCATCGGCACCACCGGCAGAGGCAAAACCAGCCTGATCAACCTGCTGACGCGGGTCTACGACGACTACGACGGGCGCATCACCCTCGGCGGCGTGGAGGTGCGCGACCTCAGCCTGACCGCGGTGCACCAGCGCGTCCGCGTGGCGATGCAAGACGCGCTGCTGTTCTCCGGCACAGTGGCCGACAACCTGGCTTACGGCGCGCCGGCCGCCGATTCGGCCGCGCTGGTGGCCGGGGCCACGGTGGCCAACGCCGACGAGTTCCTGACGCCGCTGCCCGAAGCCCTCGGCAACACGGTGCAGCAGGGCGGCAAGAACTTCTCCGGCGGCCAAAGGCAGCGGCTGAACATCGCCCGCGCGGTGGTGCCGGATTCGCCGGTGCTGGTGATGGACGACGCGACCAGCGCCGTCGACCAGGTGACCAACGCACGGATCCAAAACCGCCTGGTGGCCGCGCGGCGCCACCGCACCACGGTGATCATCTCTCAGCGCGTCAGCAACATCCGCCACGCCGACCAGATCCTGGTGATGGAGGGCGGCCGCATCACGGCGCGCGGCACGCACGAGGAACTAATCGAAAGCTCGCCGTTTTACCGGCGGCTGGTCCAAACCCAGTTGGGGGGAATCTGAGATGCAGATGATGATGCGCCGCGGGCCGCGCAACCCGCACCGCCAAAAAGTTGAGCTGCACGACGTCAGGGCCATCCTGCGTCGGATCGCCGGGTACCTGGGCGACTACCGCAAATCCCTTGTTGTGGTCTTTTTGCTGACCGTGTTCACCACCCTGAGCACCATCGTCGGCAACCGCGTCAACGGCATCGTGGTCGACCGCTACATCGCCCGCGGCCGGCTGCAGGCCCTGTTGACCGTGTGCGCGCTGCTGGCGGCGATGTACGTGGTGTCAAGCGTCTGCACCTACTTCCAGAGTGCCTTGATGATTAAGGCCGCGCAGCGCACCGCCGCCGCGATTCGCGAGGATGTGTTCGCCAACCTGCAGCGGCTGCCGATGCGCTACTTCGACCGCCACGACAACGGCGACATCATGAGCCGCCTGACCAACGACGTCGACAACATCAACACGGCGCTGATGCAAAGCTTCGTCCAGCTGTTCACCGGGGTGATCGCGGTGCTCGGGATGGGGGCGGCGATGCTGATCCTCTCGCCGGTGCTGACTCTGATTGCGCTTTTGGCCACGGTGATGACCTACACCTTTTCCAAGGCGGTCGCACGCATCACCCAGGCCGCCTTCACCACGCAGCAGCAGGCGCTCGGGGCCCTGAACACGCAGATTGAAGAAAGCGTGTCGGGCAAGCGCGTCGTGCAGCTGTTCGACCACGGGCCGAGCACGGAGGCCACGTTCGCGAAGACCAACGCGGCGTACACACGGGCGGCCTTCATCGCCCAGGCCTTCTCCAGCGCGATGGGGCCGTTCAACAACATGACCAACAACGTCGCGTACCTGCTGATCACGGCGGTCGGCGCCGTCTCGATCCTCAATGGCTCGCACACCGTGACGGTCGGGGTGATCTTCACCTTCCTGATCTACCTGCGCAACTTCACCGGGCCGATCAACAACGTGCTGGACCTGATCAACACGCTGCAGCTGTCTTTGGCCTCGGCGCAGCGCGTGTTCGCGCTGATCGACGAGCAGCCGGAGCAGGATCTGCCGGACGCCGCGCCGCTTGCGGCGACGACTGGGCACGTGGTGTTTGACCACGTCGATTTTGCCTACGACACCCGGCCGATCCTTCAAGACGTCAACCTGACCGCGGAACCGGGCACGGTGGTCGCGCTGGTCGGCCCGACCGGCGCGGGCAAGACCACCATCATGAACCTGCTGACCAACCTCTACCCGCTGAAGAGCGGGCGGGTGCTGCTCGACGGGGTCGACGTCACGACGCTTCGGCGCCGGGACCTGCGGCGGCTGGTGACGGTCGTGCAGCAGGAGCCGTTCATGTTTCAGCAGACCATCCGCGAAAACATTCGCCTGGGCCGGCCGGACGCAACCGATGCGGAGGTTGAGCTGGCCGCTCGCGAGGCCAACGCCCACGGCTTCATCACCCAGCTGCCGGAAGGCTACGACACCCTTTTGACCGCCAACGCCAGCGGCATCTCCCAGGGCCAGCGGCAGCTTCTGAGCATCGCGCGCGCCTTCATCACCCAGGCGCCGGTGCTGGTGCTGGACGAGGCGACGGCCGCCATCGACTCCAACACCGAGGCCGTCGTGCAGGAAGCGATGACCGCCCTGATGCGCGGCAAGACCAGCTTCGTGATCGCCCACCGGCTATCCACGATTCAAAACGCCGACCAGATTCTGGTGATCTCAGGCGGGCGGGTCGTCGAGTCCGGCCGACACAAGGACCTGCTGGCGCGCGGCGGGGCCTACGCGGCGCTTTACAACAGCCAGTTCGATCAGGCGTGACATTGTCAAAATAACGGCCCACACCGCGGCGCAGTCTGGTACACTTGACTTATCAGACATGAATCGAGGGGCCGAACATGAAAAAACTGGGACTGCTGATTTTGACCATCATTGGCGTGGGCCTTGCGGGCTGTGCGAAGCAAAGCCAGACGCCGACCAGCGCGCCGATCGTGCAGGAAACCGGCACGAAGACGCTGCACAAGTACGTCAAGGTGCCGCTGCAAAAGGCCTGGACCACGTTTTTGACCGAGCAGCCCGGCACCGTGGTCACCGGCATCGCGCTCAAGCAGGCCAAGGCCGGCTACGCCTACCACGTGACGGGCGTGGACGACGACCACCAGTACGTCCTGACCATCAACGCCAAGAGCGGCAAGGTGACCAAGACCACGGAGACGGCGCTTGACGCCAAGGATGCCGGCGGCGCCAGCAAGGACGCGGACGGCTTCTCGCGCTCCGGCCTGCAGAGCCTGACGGCGGTGACGGAGCTTGCGGAAAGCCAGATCGGCGGCGGCGACGCCTACGAGTGGCGGCTGGAAAAAGACGACGGCAGCACGGTCTGGAACGTCACGGTCACGGCCGACAAGAAGGTCACCATCGTCACCATCGACGCGTACGGCGGCGAGATCCTCAAGACTCAGGCGGCCAAGTAGGTCCGCACAAACAGGGCGCCCCTTCGAAAGAAGGGGCGCCCTGTTTGTGTGTGACTTACCTTGCGATGGTCGTGTGGTAGTGCAGGTCGTTGAGGTTGTGGTCTTGAAGGATGGTGTCGATGTAGCGGCGCAGGCTTGGCACCTTGTAGGCGATGCGGTAGCCCGCAGTCTGCCTGAGCTTGGCGAGCTCGGCCTTGTCCGGGCTGTCCTCGCCGGCGAAGAAGCGGCGGTTCAGCTCGCCGAGAAAATCGGCGGCGGCGACCAGCTGCTTGTCGGTGATGTCCTTGCGCTGGTAGAGGCTTTCGACCGCCAGGCGCGCGCCGTTGCCGGAAAACAGGCCGCGCAGGTAGCGCTGATAGTGGACCAGGTCGGGGTTTTTGCGCTCGGCCTTGGTCAACACCGGCGTCAGGTTCACGGCGTGGCGCCGGTAGTCCAGGCTGGTCGGCGTCAGGGAGACGACGCCGTAGCCGCCCGGCGTCACCGAGAAGCTGCCGCTGACGATCTCGGTGGTGGCGCAGTGGCCGGCGGGGTCCGCGGCGATGTCTTGGGCGTGAATGTGCCCGGAGAACAGCACCGGCACCCGGTAGCGGGTCAAGAGCTTCTGGAGGGCTTCGGTGTTGTTGAGCACGTAGCCGTGGTGCACCACGCGGTTGTGCACGTACAGGTTGTGGTGCATGAACACCAGGCTGGTGCGCCCGGCCTTTTGCCCCGCTTGAAGCTGGCGGTCAAGCCAGCTCAGGGTCTTGTCGCTGAGCTCGCCGCCGGTGTTCGGGTTGGTCGCCGACGCCTGCACCGGGTAGATGTTGGAGTCGAGCATCACCAGCTGGTAGTCGTGGTTCAGGGCGACCACGTAGCTCAGCGAGTCCGGATCGGTGGCGCGGGCGTGGGCGTAGCTTTCGCTGAAAACGTCGCGCCAGTCGTCGGGGCCGATCTGCGGCGTGCGCAGCTGCTCCTTGCCCTGGTACTTGCGCGCCCAGCCGTCGTAGATGTCGTGGTTGCCCGGGATCACCAGCAGGGGGATGCCGGCCTTTGAAAGCGGTGCGAACCTGCGCACCAGCGACTTGGCCGAAATCAGCTCGCCGTTGAAGGTGACGTCGCCGGTGATGATCACCGCCGTGGGCTTGGACTTGAGCGCCGCGTGGACGAAGGCCCGCAGCGCCACCGGCTGGTAGTTCAAGTCCTTGCCGGCCGCGCTTTGCTTGATCTCGGTGAAGGCCTTCTTGCCGTCGTGCAGGCTGGGGGCGATGAAGTGGGTGTCGGACATGACCCACAGGCGGGGGCTGGCGCTTGCGGTCAGGGCGCCGGGGGTGCTCGCCTTGCGCGGGGCCAGCGCGACCAGCCCCCAGGCGATGCCGGTCATGGCCGCCAGGGCCATGACACTTGCGATGAGACGTTTCATAATCATCCTCACTTATCCACAAGATGTTGTGGATACTGGGGATAAAATCGCCTGCTGCCACAAAATGTTGTAGTGATCTTGGCCGGATGGCCGATTACATTATACCGCGTTTGGCGCGGGCGTGCCGGTCAATTCCGGGCCGGCCGCAGGCGTTGGGCTTCCAGGCTGCGGCGCGGCGGCCGCGGCGGGTTCGAGGTGGATCACGCCGTCCAGTTGCGCCGCCACCGCCGGCGTCAGGTGGTGGGTGACCCAGATCTGGGTGCGGTCGGGCAGTGCCAGCAGTGCCGACTCGATAGCCCGGGTGCTGGCCGGGTCCAGGTTGGCCAGCGCCTCGTCCAGCAGCAGGATCGGCCGCCCGGACACCAGCGCACGCGTCAGCGCCAGCCGCTGCTTTTGGCCGCCGGACAGGTTGCCGCCGTTCAGGTCGAGCACCGTGTCCAGCCCGGTAGGAAGCGCCGCAACCACCGCGTCAAGCCCGGTGGCGGCCAGCGCCTGCGCCAGCGCGGATTCGGCCACCGGCTGGCCGAGCGTCAGGTTCTCGCGCAGCGTCAGGTTGAACAGGACCGGCTGCTGCGAGACGACGGCGATCTGCTGGTGCAGGGACGCCGGGGCGACGGTGGCGACGTCCTGGCCGTCAAAGCGGTAGCGGCCGGTGGCCGGCGTTTTCTGCCCCGCCAGAATCGCCAGCAGGGTGGACTTACCGGCACCGCTGGGGCCGACGATCGCGTAGCGGCCGCCCGCCGCGAAGCGGGCGCCAAAGCCCTGAAGCACCGGGGCGTCTGCGTCGGGGTAGGTGTAGCCGATGCCGTCCAGCACCAGCGCGTCCTGCAGCGGGCCGGCCAGCGGCGCGGTGGGCAGCTGCGGGCGCGGCACCGCGCGGAACTTCGCGAGGATCGGGCCAGTGGTGTCGAGCTCGGCGACGTTGGCGACCAGCCCGGTCAGGCTTGAAAACATCGTGCCGGCCAGCTGCTGGGCCGTGACGAAGACGCCGAGCGGGACGCGGTGGCGCAGAAACAGCCAGCCGGTCAGCGCCAGAATGGCCAGCTGGCACAGGAAGCTGACGCCGTTGGTGACGGCGAACATCCGCCCCTCCGCCCTGGCGTAGGCGACCCGCGCCGCCGCCAGGTGTTTGGACTGCGCGGCGGCCGTGGCGGCCAGCTGCTCGGTCTGGTTCAGCATGTCGAGCTGGTCGAAGCCGCTCAGCCGGTCGCTCATCGCGGTGGTCAGCGCCTCATTGGCCGTGGTGGTCGCCAGATTCGTGCGGGCCATCGCCTGCGTCAGCGGCCGCGGCGCGACCAGCATGACGAAGGTCAACGCGACGCCGGCAAGCGCGAGCAGCCAGTGGTAGTGCCACAGCGTGACGGTCGCCAGCACCACCGCCAGCGCCTGCCAGGCGGCCATCCAGAAGTTTTCCAGCCCGTACTCCTGAATCGTGGTGACGTCATTGGTCAGCCAGGACAGGTAGGTCGGCACCCCGTGGCGGTGAAAAAGCTGCGGCGTGGTCCGACCCAGCCGGCGGGCGAGGGCGGCGCGCAGGCCGCCTGCGACCTGCTCGTTGACTTGCGCCTGGGTGACCGTGGTGGCAAAGCGCTGCCAGGCAAACCCGGCCAGCACCAGCAGCGTCAGGCCCAGCGCCACCAGGAAGCCGCGCGCGTCTTGTCGCGACAGCGCGGTCAGGGTGTTGCCCGAGGTGACGGTGTACAGCGTGTTCAAAATGGCGGAGATCAGCACCCAGGCGGTCGCCCGCAGGCTGAGGCCGGGATGCTGGCGGAGCAACAGCAAAACGTTTTTCATCGGCGGCCTCCCTTGCCGCCGCGCGGGGACTTGCCGGTGAGGCCGCGGTCCAGGGACTTGCGCCGCTTGGCCTGCTTGACCATCCGGCTCATCGCCTTGGCCTGCGTGCGGTCGGCCTTGGTCGGCGCTTTGGTCATCGCGGCCTGAAACTGGGTGAAGGCCGCAAAGGTCGCTTCGTCAAGCGTGCCGGCTTTCAGCGCCGCCTGCACGGCGCAGCCCGGCTCCGTCTGGTGGCGGCAGTCGCTGAAGCGGCACTGGGCGGCCAGCGCCGTGACGGCCGCAAACTGCGCCTCAAGCCCGCTGCCGGCGGATTCGACGCCGATGGCGCGCATGCCCGGGGTGTCGATCACCACGGTGCCGCTGGGCAGCACGAAGGCCTGCCGAGCGGTGGTGGCGTGGCGGCCGTGGCTGTCGTCCTCGCGAATCGTGCGCGTGGCCAGGGTCAACCCCAGCAGCTTGGCCAAAAGGGTGGACTTGCCGACGCCGCTGGAGCCGACGAAGGCCAGCACGCTGTGCGGGGTCAAAAGCGGCGCCAGGGCGACTTGGGGATCCATCGCCTGGTTGATGGTCAACACCGGGGTGCCCGGCAGCGTGGCTTCGATTTGGGCGGCAATGGTCGCCAGCGTGGCCGCGTCGACCAGGTCCGTTTTGCTGATCAGCACCACCGGCTCGGCGCCGCTTGCGGCCGCGATGCCATGGAAGCGGCGCAGGCGGTTGAGGTTGAAGTCGTGGTTGGCCGACGTCACGATGACGACGTGGGTGAGGTTGGCCGCGATGCCCTGCTGCGAATCGGTGAAGCGGTTCGAGTCGCGGACCAAAAAGGTGGTGCGGGGCTGCAGCGCGTCGATCAGAAAGGTCGCGTCGGTCAGTTCGCCCTGCACGCGGTCGCCGACCACCAGCGCGGTGCGGTCCTGCTGAAGCTGGTAGCGCAGGCGGCCGCGCAGGGTCGCCGGGTAGGTCCGACCGTCGACGCTGACGCGGTAGCGGTCCTGGGACTGAAACAAAAGGGTTGCAAGTTGAGTCAATTGATTTCCTCCATCTGGGGTGACAGGCAATGCACCGGCTGCGATTCGCGCAGGTCAGCGGTGGTTGCATGAGGGTCCAGGAGGGGCGAGAGCGTCGCTCTGGTCGTCGGGCTCCGCAAGGCAACGCGGGCGCGTCTAGCTACGCCGTGGCACTCGGGGCCAAGTGCGGGCCCCAAGCGCCACGGCTAGCCTAGCCGTCCCGCTAAAAGCGCCTTGCTCCGCCCTGGTTCGTCGGGCTCCGCCGCGCAACGGCGATTCGTCCAGCTAAGGCTGGTCACTGAGCCAAAGTGCGGCTCACTGTCCAGCCTTACGCTAGCCGATCGCCTAAGTGCGCGCGGCTCCGCCCTGGTTCGTCGGGCTACGCAAGGCAACGCGGACGCGTCTAGCTACGCCGTGGCACTTGGGACCAAGTGCGGGCCCCGAGCACCACGGCTAGGCTAGCCGTCCCGCTAAGAGCGCCTTGCTCCGCCCTAGTTCTCCTGGACACAAAAAAAGCAAGCGTCTGCGCGCTTGCCGGATGAAGGAATGGTGAAGAGACCCCTGTCAGTGCAGGGCAGTCCCCTCGGGTTGTGGGCTCAAGGCGACACCAAATTCCGCATCCGCCAAGCGGCGAATTACTACCGATGTTGTGATTGCTTCTTGCATGCGATTTGGTCCTCCTTTTCCAGAGCCGATTGATTCGGTTCGATGAGCCAAGAATAACCGGTTTCTGTCGCGAATGCAAGCCATTTTTGGCCGCGGGTATGGTAAAATGGGCGAAACACAAGACGAAAGCAGGGATCTTATGCAAGTGATCATCACCGTTATCGGCACGGACAAGGTGGGCATCGTCGCCGCCGTCACGGGCCACCTGGCCAAGCAGGACATCAACATTCTGGACGTCTCCCAGACCATCATGCAGGGCGCCTTCACCATGATGCTGCTTGCCAAACTGCCGGATGCGGCCGACTTCGCGCAGGTCAAGGCCGACCTGCAGGCGCTGGGCCAGGACATCGACGTCGAGGTGCGCATCGCCCGCCAGGAAATCTTCGACGCGATGCACAAGCTTTAGGAGGCGCCATGGAAACCCAACAGATCAAAGAAACCATCCAGATGATTCGCGAGGAGAACCTCGACATCCGCACCATCACGATGGGCATCTCCCTGCTCGACTGCGTCACCGGCAGCATGGCCGACACGGCGCAAAACGTCTACGACAAGATCGTGCGCGTGGCCGCCGACCTAGTGCCGGTCGCCCGCGCGATTGAAAACGAGTACGGCATTCCGATTGTCAACAAGCGCATCGCCGTCACCCCGGCGGCGATGCTGGCCGGCGCCGACCCCGCGCCCGACTTCGCGCTTTTGGCCCAGGCCCTGGACAACGCGGCCAAGGCGGTTGAGGTCGACCTGATCGGCGGCTTCACCGCGACGGTTCAAAACGGCTGCACCAAGGCGGACCTGGCGCTGATGCACGCGATTCCGGCGGCGCTTGCCACCACCGACCGCGTCTGCGCCTCCGTCAATGTCGGCTCCACGCGCGCCGGGCTGAACATGGACGCGATTAAGCTGGCGGGGGAGGTGGTCAAGGCGGTCGCCGCCATCGACCCGAAGAACGCGATGAAGCTGGTGATTTTTGCCAACGCGGTGGAGGACAACCCGTTCATGGCCGGCGCCTTCTGGGGCGTCTCCGAGGGGGATGTCGCAATCAACACCGGCGTCTCCGGCCCAGGCGTCGTGCAGCGCGCGATCGCCGGCAAGCCCGACGCGAGCTTCGGCGAGGTCTGCGAGACCATCAAGCAGACCGCCTTCAAGGTGTCGCGCATGGGCCAGTTCGTCGGCAAGGTGGCGGCCAGCCGCCTGAACGTGCCGTTCAACATCGTCGACCTGTCGCTTGCCCCGACGCCGGCCGCCGGCGACTCGGTGGCCGAGATCCTCGAGACCCTCGGCCTCAGCCACGTCGGCACCCCCGGCACCACCGCGGCCCTGGCGCTCCTGAACGACGCGGTGAAAAAGGGCGGCATCATGGCCGCCGAGCGCGTCGGCGGGCTGTCCGGCGCCTTCATTCCGGTGTCCGAGGACGCCAACATGATCGCGGCGGCGGAAAAGGGCCAGATTACGCTGGAAAAGCTCGAGGCGATGACCGCCGTCTGCTCCGTCGGCCTGGACATGGTCGCGGTGCCGGGCGACACACCGGCCAGCACCATCAGCGGCATGATCGCCGACGAGGCGGCCATCGGCATGATCAACAACAAGACCACGGCGGTGCGCGTGATTCCGGTGCCGGGCAAGGGCGTCGGCGAGTCGATCGAGTTCGGCGGGCTGTTCGGCCGCGCACCGATCATGGCGGTCAACACCGGCGACGCCTCGGTGTTCATCAACCGCGGCGGCCACATTCCGGCCCCGATTCACAGCTTCAAGAACTGACGGCCAATCGGCGGGGGTGCCGCAACAGTGCCCCCGCCTTTTGTGTGCCCAGGGCACACCGCGCCCTCGCTGCGCCGCACCGCCCGACCGGCTGCCCCGTGTCGCACCGGTTCGGGGCAACGGCTTGGCCTTGGCGTAATCTCCTGTGGGAGGTGAGGCCATGTTTATTGCCCTCGACGAGGCGGCGCGCCCGGTCACGCTGCACAGCCACGAGCAGGCGGCCGGATTGTCCGGGCACTTCAGCTGCCCGGCCTGCCGGGCGCCGGTCGGGATTCGCAACGGGCCGGTGATGCCGGCGCATTTTTACCACCTCGGGCCGCCGTGCGACGCCAGCGAGCCGGAGTCCGCGGAGCACCTGGCCGGCAAGCTGTGGCTGATGGCGTACGGGCGCCGGCGCGGGTTCGCGGTGGTGCTGGAGCAGTACTACCCGCAGATCCGCTAGCGCGCGGACGTGGTGTGGCGGCGCCCGGGCGAGCCGGCGCTGGCCCTGGAGTTCCAGTGCAGCCCGATCGGCCTCGAGCGCCTGGCCGAGCGGACGGCGGGCTACCGCCGACTCGGGGTGCCGGTGGTCTGGATCATGGGCCGGCGCTACTTCGCGCGCCAGCCCAAGGCGTTGCAGGCAAAATTCCTGGCGTGGTCCAGGCAGCACGGCTGGCACCTGTGGTTTCTCGACGTGCGGGCGGGGCGGCTGGCGCTTTGGCGGCTCGGTGCGACCACGGCCATCACGTGGTACCACTCAGGCGGCGAGAACCGCAGTGAAAAGGCGCAGGCGCCGGTCACCGCCCGCACCGCGTGGCGCGTCGGCCAGGCCCTGCGGCATCGCGACGCCGCCGTGATGGCGCTGCAGGCGGCAAGTGCCGCGGCCCACCGCAACGTCGGCGGCGTGCCGTGGCTGGTGCACGAAGGACCCAGCGGCCTGATCGGGCTGCCGCACCCGGAGTGGCAGCTGCGCGCCTGGTGGCTGCTGGCCTTCGACGGGCAGGCCACCATCGACCGCGCGGCGGAGGCGGCGTTTTGGCGGCGCTGGCCGGCGCTGCGCACGCCGCTGGTGGCGGATGGGCAGCTGCTGGCGGCGATTGCGGCACGCTGGCACGCGGTGCTCACCGCAAGCGGGGCGTGGCGCGAGACGGCGACGGGCTGGCAGCTGGCGGCGGCGCCTTTGTGGTACCCGACGCTTGAGGCGAAGCTGGCCGCCCGGCAGCTGCCCGTGCCCGTCCGCGGCGCGCGGCGGGCGCGGTGACCCCGGCGGGGCGACGACGCCGTCCCCGCGCGACACGCGGCGTCGGCTCACGAGACACGAACGCGGCCGGCGGGCATCCACATCGGATGCCCGCCGGCCGCGTTTTCGCGTCTGATTGGGTCAGCGCACGCGTTCGCGGCGCGGGTGGCCGTAAGCCGGGTCCAGCAGCAGCTGGCGGCAGGTCGCCTGAAGCGCCTGGTAGGAGCTCAGCGCATCGAGGCGCAGGCCGCTGCTGCGCATTGAGCCGGCGTTGAACACCACGGCGGTCGGGGTCGCCCACACCCCCATCTCCTGGGCCGTGGCATGGTCGGAGGCCAGGCACTGGTGCATCGCCTCGTGGGCCCGGTCGGCGGCCAGGGTCGCGAGGTTCAGGCCGCACCGCGCGGCGGCCGCCTGCGCGAAGCCGGGCGAGTAGGCGTGGGGGTCGACGTCGAGCATCTCCTGGCTGGCCATCAAAAACGTGCGCGCCTTCTTGTTGCCCTGGAACTGCGCGGCCTTGTAGTCGAGCGACAGCTGGTAGGCCACGTCGAACAACTGGTTGCGCAGGGCGAGGTTGCGGTGGTTCATGCCGGTCTCGCGCATGTACTGGTCGATCACCTGAATCGTCACGACGGGAACGAAGTGCACCGCGACCTTGGCGGGCAGCTCGGTGAGCAGGCGGTTAACGGCGGCTTCGGCCTCGCGGCAGCGGCGGTTGATCGGATTCACGAACAAGAAGAGTTCGAGCATGACGGTTCCTCCAATGTAAAGGCTTTATTTACGTTAACTTTACCAGATTTTTACAAAACAACAAATTTTATGCTCACAACTTTGGGCTGTTGCGAATTGCCCGGGTCACCTTGTTCGTCACAGGCCCGTCCGACAGGCCAAAACGCCGGCGCAGCTCCATAAAAAATTTCATGCCAGCGGCGAAATCTTGGACCTCAAGCTCCAGCTCAAAGTCCTGCGTTTGATTAGGATAGCACGTTCGGTCGAGCGTGAGCAAGCCTGCCGCCTGCCGGCTGAGGCGGCGGGTGGTGGTCGCCGTCGCGATCACGCCAAGCGCGGACCAGGCGATTCCGCGGGCGGCTAAGGCGGCTGCGACGCTGCCGCCCGGGGTCAGCCCAGCACCGGCCGGCAGCGGGTCGGTGATCTCGGTCAATAGTCGGTTGGGCCCGGTCGGCACCTTGAGCGTCTGCTCGGCCGAATCGGCAAAGCGGCGCACCCGCAGCCCCAGCCCGGCCGCCGCAAGCGCCCCGGTCTGGGTGTCGTAGTAGCTGTTGGTCTGGCTAAACGGCGCGTCAAAGGCGAAGGCCGCTTCGATTGCCTGCGCCTGGGCCGCTGTCAGCGGCGCCTTGAGTTCCTGTTCCCGTGTGCTCATGCGTTCCACCTCCGACTTCAGTATACAGCCTGAGCCCAGTGGGTGGGGATATATGGTAGAATAGATGGAGAAATCAGGGGAGGCCTTCGCATGCAACGAGACTGGGACACTTTTTTAATGCCGTACCAACAAGCCGTCAAGGAGCTGAAGCTCAAGTTCCGCGGCATGCGGATGCAGTTCCTGCAGGCCAGCACGCACTCGCCGATCGAGATCGTGACCGGGCGCGTGAAGCCGGTGGACTCCATCATCGAAAAGCAGTCCCGGCGCTACATCACCGACGCCCTGCTTGAGTCGGACATGCAAGACATCGCCGGCCTGCGCATCCAGTGCCAGTTCGTGGAGGACATCTACGAGGTGGTCGACCTGATCCACCAGCGCAAGGACATGGAGGTGGTGGAGGAGCGCGATTACGTCACCAACGTCAAGCCGTCGGGCTACCGCAGCTACCACATGGTGATCGCCTACCCGGTCCAGATGGTGCACGGGGAAAAGAAGCTGCTCGCCGAGATTCAGATCCGCACCATGTCGATGAACTTCTGGGCCACCATTGAGCACAGCCTGAACTACAAGTACCAGGGCGAGTTCCCGACGGCCCTGAAGGAGCGCCTGAAGCGGGCGGCGGAGGCGTCGTTCATGCTGGACACCGAGATGTCCGAGATTCGCGAGGAAATCCAGGAAGCTCAGCAGCTGTTCTCCTACGGCAAGGGCCAGAGCCTGCCGCCGTACCACGCGTCAGACAAGAAGGATGATTAGATGCGCATTGCGATCGTGGCCAACTCCGGCGCCCAGACGCGCCAGGCCGAAACCAAGCTAAAAACGCTGCTCGCCGCGGCGGGCTTCACCATGGATGCGGTGCGCCCGGACGTCGTGATCACCATCGGCGGCGACGGGACGCTTTTGTCCGCCTTCCACCGCTACGCCAACGCGCTTTCAACCGTGCGCTTCATCGGCGTCCACACCGGCCACCTCGGCTTTTACACCGACTGGCGCGATTACGAGCTGGAGGAGCTGGTCGAGGCGCTGAAAAACGACTCGGGCGAAAGCGTGTCCTACCCGCTGCTCGACGTGCTGGCCGACTACGAGGACGGCACGACGTCGCACTACCTGGCGCTCAACGAGGCGACCTTAAAGCGCACCGGTGGCACCATGCGCACCGATGTGTACATCAAGGAGAACTTCTTTGAAAGCTTCCGCGGCGACGGCCTGTGCGTCGCCACGCCGACCGGCTCGACCGCGTACTCCAAGAGTAACGGCGGGGCGGTGATCCACCCGCGGCTGGACGCGATGCAGGTGACCGAGATCGCGTCGATCAACAACCGCGTGTTCCGGACGCTCGCGGCGCCCTTGATCCTGGCGCCGGACGAGTGGGTGGTGCTTCGCCCCGAGCCGTTCCAGGACTACCTGATGACCATCGACCAGTTCACCATCACGCCGCAGCTGGTCACCGAGATCCGCTTCCGCATCGCCGACGAGCGCATCCACTTCGCCCGCTACCGCCACATGCACTTCTGGGACCGGGTGGAGGACGCCTTCATCGGCGCCAAAAAGCAGCCGTGAGGTTCAAGTGGACCTACACCGGCGCGGCGCGGGTGCGCCTCGGCACCTTCCTGAAGGCGCAGGGGCTGTCTAGCATCCAGCTCAAGCGGATGAAGTACCGCAACGGCTTCGTCTTCGTCAACCACCGCCAGCGCACCACCGATTTTCGGCTGCGGCCAGGCG
Source organism: Lacticaseibacillus kribbianus (assembly GCF_020180945.1). Classification (GTDB taxonomy): domain Bacteria; phylum Bacillota; class Bacilli; order Lactobacillales; family Lactobacillaceae; genus Lacticaseibacillus; species Lacticaseibacillus kribbianus. The sequence goes on from NZ_JAIPUL010000002.1 coordinate 409,363, forward strand.
ACGTCGTGCGCATCCAGCTGGCGCCCGAGGTCCCGGTCGACACGGTGGTGCCGACGCCCGGGCCGCTTGACATCGTCTACGAGGACCCGTACCTGCTGGTGGTGAACAAGCCGGCCGGTGTCGCCTCGATTCCGGATGCAGCCAAGGGCAACGACAGCATGGCGAACTTCGTCAAGGCGTACCTGCAGGCCAGCGGCGCGGAAAGCGCCACCATCCACGTGGTGACGCGGCTGGACCGCGACACCAGCGGGCTGATGCTGTTCGCCAAGCACGGCTTCGTCCACAGCCTGCTGGACCGCCAGCTGCACTCCAAGGACCTGATCAAGCATTACCTGGCCGTCGTGCAGGGGGCCGCCGCGCTGCCGCCGCACGGCTGGCTGGTGCTGCCGATCGGGCGCACCCAGGAGTTCTACATGAAGCGCGGGGTGGTGGTCGGCGGCAAGCCGTCGGTCACCGAGTACCGGGTTCTCGACCGCACCGACCGCGCCGCGACGGTGCTGGTGGCGCTGCACACCGGCCGCACGCACCAGATTCGCGTCCACTTCGCCGCCATCGGCCACCCGCTGTGCGGCGACAACCTGTACGGCGGCGACCGGACCCTGATCGGGCGCCAGGCGCTGCACTGCGCGACGCTGGACTTTTGGCACCCGCTCTTGCACACCAAGCTCCACTTAACTGCCGCACTGCCTTCGGATATGGTATCCTTAGGCGACAAGCTAGGAATGAGGAAGTGGGAAGATGTACCAATTATTGACTGATTCGGCCTGTGACTTACCGTTGGCCACCTTGAAGGAAAAGGACGTGGGCATCGTGTCCTTCCACTTCACCGTGGGCGACCGTGAGCTGACCGACGACATGGGCGCAAGCTACGACCTGGAGGAGTTTTACACGCAGATCAAGGCCGGCGTGATGCCGACCACCGCGCAGATCAACGTCGGCGAGTACGCCGCCTTTTTCCGCCCGTACGTGGAAGCTGGCACGCCGATCGCCTACATCGGCTTCTCCAGCGGCCTCAGCGGGTCGCTGAACAGTGCGCGGCAGGCCCGCGACCTTTTGATTGAGGAGTTCCCGGACGCGCAGATCGCCGTGGTCGACACGCTCAACGCCAGCGCCGGCGAGGGCCGCATGGTGCTCGAGGCGATTCGCCTGCGCGACAGCGGCGCGACCCTGGACGAGCTTGCGGCGTGGTTCACGGAGAACGCGCAGCGGGTGCAGTCCTGGTTCACCGTGGACTCGCTGGACTACCTGTACCACGGCGGCCGCGTGTCGCGCACCGCGGCGACGCTCGGGACGCTGCTGAACATCAAGCCGCTGTTGGACGTCGATCCGGAAGGCCACCTGCGCGTCGTGGGCAAGATTCACTCGCGCAAAAAATCGCTGCAGGCGCTCGCAGACCGGCTGCTGGCGGCTTTGCCGAGCGACCCAACGCAGCCGCTTCTGATCGCCACCAGCGGCGACTGGGACGCGGCCAACTTCGTCAAGGACCGCATCCTGGCCCAGGCGCCGACCGCCAACATTCAGGTCGGGCCGATCGGGCTGACCATCGCCAGCCACACCGGCTTCGGCTGCGTCGCGGCCTTCGTGATGGGAACGGACAAGCGCAAATAAGAGTACCGGCCAGTGGGGGCTGCACGTGCGGTTCCCGCTGGCTTTTTGCTGCGTCAAAATGCACGACAGCGGCGAAATTGGGTGATGTCAAAAATATTGGCTGGCCCGAGGCAATCCGGCGCCCTATGCTCGGCGTGAGGAGGGATGAGAGATGATTATTGGTGAGCAGTTGCGCAAGGCGCGAACCGACGCCGGCATGTCCCAAGAGCAGTTGGCGGAGTACATGGCGGTCAGCCGCCAGACCGTGTCCAACTGGGAGAACTCGCGGAGCTACCCCGACATCGAGCGCGTGATGCGCATGGCCGAGTTCTACCACCTCTCCTTAGATGAATTGTTGAGAGGTGATCGACGGATGGTGAAATCCTGGATGGACGCGACGAACGTGGCGAAGACGGGACGGCAGCTGGCCGCAACGCTTTCGCTGAACCTGCTTTTGACCATCGGCGTGGTGGTTGCAAGCCCCGTCTGGTGGGTGGCCGCGGCCCTGCTGCTGGCGCTGGTCGGCTGCATCGGGACCGCATTTGTCCTGATGATCAGGCTGATATGAGGTGATCTGATGATGTTTTGGTTGTTGATGGTTCTGGTGGCGGCCGTGGTGATCGCGGCCGTGACGCTGGCGGTGCTGACGGCGCGGCTGTTGCGCCTCGACGCCGCGGCGCGCGGGCTCGCGCACCCTAGACTGATTGGGGCGCTGGGCGCCGGCACGCAAAACGGGGTGGGCATTCTGGCCTACCTGGCGCTGCGCCGCGGGCACCCGCTGGACGCCGCGCAAGACGACGTGGGCCTGCGCACGCGGCTCAAGGTCGGCAGCGTGGCGGCGCTTACCGTTCTGCTGGCGAGCGGCGTCTGCGCCGCCTTGGTGCTGGCCTGGTGGCGATAGGGCAATGAAGGGGTGACCGCGGCAGCGCGGCCACCTTTTTTCGCTGCCCGGTGACTATTTCCCGGGAAATAAACGTCTCAAACGAATGAAATTCAGAATCGCGGTGTAAACTGCCCTTTAGGACGCTTTGCTAAATCAATATTATATAATGTGCTGATGGAATGTGCCACAAACGTGCCACCCCACGAAAAAAGAGAAGCGTGTTGGCTTCTTTTTTTTACTAGCAAAACGTTATACTGAGTTCGGGCTTCTTGTAACTCCGATTTTAACTTGATGTCAATGGCAATTTAAAAATGTAGGTTGGGGCGTGCGGACGTTTTTCTGGACTTTCAACCTCAGGCAACCTTGCTCTGACGGTATTCTTGCGGGCTCTTTCCTCCTAAAACTTTTTTTCTTCGTTTAGTGTTATACCACTCAATATACTGGTTGAGTTCCTTGGTGAAATCGTCAATAGATTTTCCTAGCCAACTTCTGTTATAAAAGAATTCAGTTTTTAGGTGACCAAAGAAGCTCTCTGCTCGAGCATTATCTGGGGTGCTGGCTTTCTTCGACATAGAACGTGTGAAGCCAAATTCATCCATCAACTCAATCCACCCCGGCCACCTGTAATGAGCCCCTCGATCTGAATGTACAACAGGCTTCTCGTCAGGCGCAAGGGTCTCTGCCGCAGCGCTAAGCATTGTGTTAACCAGTTCGGCGTTAGGACTGGTGCCGATTGTCCAACTTGTGATTTGGCCGTCAAAGCAATCAATTAGCGGGGACAAGTATACCTTCCCAGCTTGGATAGAAAACTCCGTAATATCCGTAACGAGCTTCTGGTTGGGAGCCTCAGCTTGAAAGTCTCGATCAAGGATATTAGGGACTGCCGGCGTGATTTCTCCTGCATACGAGCTATATTTGCGACACCGCGTAATGGTGACTTTCAGCCCCTCTTCAGCCATTAATCGACGGATCACTTTCTCCGAAAGATGGATGCCTTCATCATCTAATTCCATCTTGATCCGGCGGTATCCGTAGCTCTCGTAATTTTGTTTGAAAATAACTTTTAAACGTGGGCGGATGGCCTCATACTTGTCGCCTTTAGCGATGGCTCCACGTGGATAGAAGTAGCTACTCTTCGACAGTTGAAGTGCTTTGAGTAACGTATTGAGTGAGTGTTTGTCACGCAGGGCATCAATCACCTGAACCTTTTCTCGGTTGGTTAGATTGAGATGGTTGATGCCCAGATCTTTTTTTAGAAGGGCGTTCACCTGGAGGAGGATATCATTTTGAAGCTCAAGTTCTTTGATACGAGCTTGAAGGCTTGAGACTTCTGGGGTAACTTTTTCTTCGGCGCTTCCTTCTAATAAGCCGGGCGCCTGCTTTGCCGGAAAGGTCTCTCCAAGCACCTCTCGTTTCCAACCATAAAGCGTTTCACGGCTGACCCCAAAGTCCTCTGCGATTTCTCTGACTGGAGCCTCTCGCTTATAAAGAGCCTCTACAGCCTTGGCCTTGACTTCTTCAGTCGCGGCGGGCTTAGTCACAACTGTACGGCTCCGCAACGTATCGTCGCAACGTGGGTCTTCGAGAAGCCATTCGCGAAGTAGTTGACGCGAAGGCTATCCAAGTGCCTTGACTGTCTTAGTAATAAACTGCCCGTGCTCAAAGAAGTGATCCACTGCGGCCTGACGCTGAGCACCAGAGTACTTGGATTTTCGTTTTCGAGGAGTATCGTCAAGCGTTGCCTTGGCGTCTTGTTCGTAATCTTTGACCCACCGTTTTAAGGCACGACGATTTGTCAAATCAAGTGCAACTTTTTGCCCATGTAGACTTCGGACGGTGTCTTCCAGCCTAAGACCTTGCGTGGTCGGTTATTCAGTTGTTCGACGAAGGCTGCGATGTCATCGTCGGTTTGGAGGTCCAAGTCGGTACTCTTAGGGAAATACTCCCGAATCAGCCCGTTTGTATTCTCGTTGGTTCCTCGCTGATGTGGCGCGTGGGGATCCGGGAAGAATACCTTAGTGCATAGCGCTTCGGCCAGCTCGGGGTATCGAGCGAATTCACTGCCCCGGTCTGGCGTGACGGTGAGGACGCGCTTGTTGGGTTGGCATCCTAGGAGCTGGACCATTGCGTCTTTGACGTTATCCGCATTAACCTTCCACACGCGCATTGAGAGCAGGAAGCGTGACTTTCGGTCCACCAGCGTGACCAAGGCTGATTGCCCGGTCTTCCCACGAACCGTATCACCTTCCCAATGGCCGAACCGGCTACGGTTTTCGGCTGAAATGGGGCGCTCGTGGATTGATGGGGCATCGTTGAAGCGACCACGCCGTTCATTGATTGTCCCTTTAACTTTATGTGTCTTACCTCGATGGCGCAGTTGGCGAGGCAGTCCACGGGCGCCGTGGCTCTTGCGTGGAGCACCCAGATTATCACGGTAAATCCCGCGGTAGATGGTCGCGTAACTGATCGGCATCGCGCTGTGTTCGTACCGCAAGCGCCCGGCAATCTGTTCGGGAGACCAATGGTGCTCGACGATGCCATGGATGACAAAGTCACGAATGCCATTATCCTCAAGAATGCGATGGCGACGGGATTTCTCTCGAACGGCTTGGTAGCAATTCTGGGCATCCGAGACGGAGTAGTGCCGCCAACCGCCATTGCGGGAAATCTCACGGCTCACGGAACTCTTAGAACGGCCAAGTGACTTGGCAATTGCGGCCTGAGTGAGACCATTATTGAGACCAAGTAGTATCGCTTCGCGTTCTTTTAGGTTAATATGTGTGTACAGACTCATAGCCGAGTTCTCCTTGTATCTGGTCTTGTGGTGATTCCATTTTACAAGGACTCAGGCTATGAGTCTTTTCTATTTGGCTAATTTGTTGCACTTACATTGTAAATTCGTCACCCAAAGAAGGGTAGCCCAATTCACGAACTACCGCGCTCCAAGAATGGTGATACTGATAATAGAGCTCTATGGCCCGTTTCTTGTCTGCTTTTGAATACATAATGACATCATACCCGAAGTCCAGGATTTTGTCCGCACGCCCTTTCCTACATTTTACGATTGCCATTTACACTTGAAGTGCAAAAGCTGATAGACTAGGCCAAAAAGGCCATGATAACCTTGCTTATAAGCACCTTATGCATATAAGAAAGGAGTCATCATGACCCACTCTCAGATTAGCACGACAGGACAACATCAATAACTCAGTTTAGACGAACGGGGGGAAGCTTTAAGCACTCCATCAAGCTGCTTTTGTCATCGTTCGAACCGCCGAGTAGATTTATCGCAACAAGTTTACGGTTAGCCGTGAACTCAGACGTGGCAATACCGAACAGATCCGTGGTGCTGGCAGACACTACCGGCGTTACTTTGCCGAAATCGGTGTTGCCGTATACGAGAAGAACAGTGCTTCGTGTTGCCCAGGCACACACTTAGAGCGGTGCTCAGAATTCTACGCAGAGCTTATGGTGGTGCTCAGAGTGTCTCCTCGAATCCGCAGCGTTGATAGCTTTGTGCACAGATATAAGAGGGTACATCCAGAACTGCCATGCCGGTTTAGCGCGACATCGACAAGAGCCTCTTAGAGGTGCTTAACGGTGATCTACGGATGAAGCCACCCATCATTTTCCAAAATTAGGATGGAGCCAAACCTTTTCGGATGCTTTGCGGCATTTTTGTATACGCTATCCGTAACATGGCTACTCTTTGTGAATTAAATTTCGTGGCAAACAAGCTTCCAGTTCTTTATCCTTTGCGAATGTCTATAGTTTTGATTTTTTGAAGCAGGTCCTTAAATTGTTAGATGGCCGTAAGCGTGTTTGGTTTGCAGCTTTCAATCGATGCCGTTTAAGTCGTGGGTGCTGTTGCGCCTTTTGGACTTATACTGAACAACCAGTTTTTCAGTCGAACACATGGAGCGTCTGTTTTTAGGTTACGTTTGAACGCATTGTTATACAAGTGGAATAAACGGTGGAAGTCTGGTATACTTAAGGTGTGTAACCGTAATCAAAACCACATCAGGTTAGTAATATAAATTAACATACGGTTAGACGCGGAAACTCGAATTTCAAGAAAGTGGGGTGTTCACATTATCACGTATAAATTGAGGGGTAGAAACTCAATCATGTAAAGAGGTAAAAAGCATGGATACAAGGAAAATTTGGCAGCAAATATATGCTTTAGTTTTAGTGTTTCTGCTGTTCTTACAATCCTCGGCACAAGTTGTGGGGGCGGTGACGGCTAGCTCTAGCGGTACTAATGATCCCAAGACTGTTCAACTTTTAGAGGCTACTCAGGAAACACCTGGATTGCGAACAATTGGACTGAAACTTTCGCTAAACAATTCAACGGATGAAATTGTTCAAGAGCAAGTTTCAGTATCCTTCTCAGGTGATCAGCAACTACAAGAGACCGCCGATGCCAACATTGTTGATGATGCTCATAGGGTTGTTGGACAATACTCCTATTCAAACAGCCACTTACAGCTATATTTGGCTGGCAATATTTCTGGAACAGCAACGATCCAACTAGGCCTCACAGACACTTCATCCTTAGAAGGATCTGTCAATTTCTCAACGGATGGTCAAAACGTTACTGCAAAACTGTCTGATACTACCTCAGTAGCAAAAGCTGATAAACCTTCAGCCAATGTTAGCAGCAAGGCTGCATCTAGTGTTGCGTCGAAGAGCCAAACCGCAAAGACAATTTCTGAGAGTGCTGAGGGCAATGATATCTCACAATATTTGCCAGATGACTCCAAAGGAACAATCATTACCGGAGCAAATATTGAATTCACAGATAGCAAAGGTAATACTGTTGATCCCACACAAGTGAGAAAAGATACCAATCTTAATTTTCAATATACGTGGGCAATTCCGGATGAGCTGAAAGACGGATACCAAGTAAAAGATGGTGACTATTTCTCATTTAAGTTACCTGAAGGAGTTACCTATAAACCAGGTACGGGAACCCTCGGTGACTATGGAACTTATAGCATAGCTGCTGATGGCACAGTTAAGTTCACCTTTAACAGTGATGTTGAAAACGTGAACCACATTGAAGGGACATTTAGTTATACTTCTACCATCAGCAGTGATTCATCGTCTGGCAAAGAAGACATTGTCATTGACACGACTACTGGGCCGGTAACGATACCAATTGTTGTTCAGCCATCAGGTGGTAACGACATCGCAAAGACTGGTCAACTAAATGGCGCTAACACATCTGGAAATAATCCGACTGGGATTACGTGGAACATTACAATTAATACCAATGGTCAAGAGCTAGAGAATGCAACGATTTCTGATCCAATGCCAAGTGATACTACCAACACTGTGCCAACCACGCTGAAATCGGTTAGTGTATATCCCTTAACAGTTGATCTGAATGGGAATGTGACTAAAACTGGCGATCCTCTTAAAGAAGGTACAGATTACAAGGTTGAAAATGGAAAAATTACGTTTATTGGTGCATATGCGCATACCTATCAGGCCTTCAAGATCGAATACACTAGCGACATTGACTCGAGCAAGTTGCCTGATGATGGTGGAAAAGTAACCTTTACGAACAAGGCTACTTTAACTAATAACGGTAAAGACTATCCAGCAAGTGCGACTGTCAATGCAAACTACGGTAAACTTTTAAGTAAGAGCTATGATGGTCCGGATAGCAATGGCAGTCAGAAGTATAACTGGCATATTGACTACAATTATGGTGAGAAGGCACTGCCTGCCAACACCAAATTAGTAGATAAGTTATCTGAAGGTCAAATATTCCCTACTGACAACAAGCTTTCAATAGTTGATGAGGCTGGTAATGCTATCAGTTCCGATCAATATCAGGTAGCTTACAACGAAGCTAGAACCGAAATGACGATTACCTTCCCCAATGGGCTCAACATGGGAGTCAAGATTTCATATCAATCGCAAGTCACAAAATCAATAGACGCTGATGGAGAAAAAATTAGTAACTCTGTAGAAAGCAATGGCAAAACTTCGAATCCTGGGGAAAAGCAAGCCGACCAGCAGGGCCTAACTAAGTCTCGTGGAGCCGTTGATTATAACGCCAAGACTGTAACGTGGAATTTCGATATCAATAAGGCTCGTCAGGATATGAGTGACTGGACGATGACTGATCCGGTTCCGGATGGACTGACTGTGGACTATAGCTCTTTTGTTCTAACAGACAAAGATACTAAAAAGGTTCTTAAGGAAGGTGAAGACTATACTGTTAACCCCGATGGTAACGGGTTTAAAGTTACTTTTGAAGGCGTGCTCAAAGACCATGATAAAAATTGGTATACGTTGAGCTATAAAACGACCTTTGAAACGAATAGCCTTCCAGCTAGTGGTACATGGACTAATACTGCTAAGGCGACTTGGAAAGACAAAGATGGTGGCAAACACACTAATGAAGGGAAAGACGACTTTACTCCTAAGACTGAGTTTAAAAATGATGGTAGCAAGTCCGGAAGTTACAATGCCGTTTCAAAACAAATTACTTGGACTGTGGTTGTTAACTACAATCAACGTAAACTTAGCAACGCTTCCATCACTGATCCAATCATTGGTGACCAAGACTATGTTGCAGATAGTGCCAAGCTATACGAAGCTTCTATTAAGGTAGATGGTTCATATGTTTTAGGTGCACAAGTTACTTCTGCTAATATTTCCTTTGACAATAATAAGAAACAACTTAGTGCAAAATTACCAGAGGATAGCGCTAAAGCTTATGTATTAACTTACCAGACTAGCCTTTCAGGTAAGGTGATTGATCAGAAGTCCTATGACAATACAGCAACCTACACAAACAGCGGGAAGTCTAGTGATTTGACGGCTAAGGTGACAGTGCCGAACAGTGGCAATGTTCTGGATAAAAGCGGTAAACAGGATCCAGCAAACTCTGCTTATGCTTTATGGACTTTATGGGTGAACAAGGCACAGTCAACCTTCAGTAATGCGGTTGTTACCGATGAGCCTTCTGACAACCAGATCATCGATGAAAGTTCAATTGTAGTCTATCCAGGAAAGGTATCTTCTAATGGGACCTTTACTGAAGATACGAGCAATCCATTAGTACTTGATAAGGACTACTCGCTGGACCTACAAACTGATAATGCGACGGGTAAGCAGACATTGAAGATTTCTTTTGCAAACGAAATCAGTTCGGCTTACTCAATTCATTATCGTTCATTGATTAACTCGTCAAAGATTAATGATACGTTGACCAATACAGCATCGATATCCGGTAAGGGTGAAAAAGATGTTGATAACAATACCAGTGGATCGACGGCAGTAGTAAACAATAGCGGGTCGGCAACTGGTAAGAATACCAATCTTGTTCTCACCAAGAGTGATGCTGATACCAAAAAGTCAATTGCTGGAGCTTCTTTTGAACTTTGGTCTGATGTTTCTGGACAAAAGGGACAGTTGCTTCGCAAAGGCACAACAGATGCATCTGGCAGTATTACTTGGAACAATCTCAAATCTGGGAAGTATATTTTAGTTGAAACAAAGGCCCCAGATGGGTATGTAATCTCTACCATTTTGGCCAATGGTAAGGAAATTAACCTTCAGTATAGTGATGCAAACGATGATAATAACGTTTCTATTTCGGAAACTAATCAAAAAGGAAAAGTTACGGTTGAGAAGTCTGATGCTGATGGATCAGATCCTTTGGCTGGAGCAGTATTTGATCTTTACAAGAAAGATGGGACTAAGGTTGCTTCAGATCTTAAGACAGATGCAGATGGCACTGTAAGCTACACCGGTCTTAATGCTGGTGAGTATTATGTTGTTGAGACAAAGGCCCCTGCTGGATATAAGCTAGATGCAACACAGCATGCTTTTACTATCGATGGAAACAATATCCAAGTAAAGGTTTCAATAACGGATGAGAAAGCATTGGGAAGCGTTCTTCTAACAAAGACCGATGGTGATACAGGTAAAGCCCTGGCGGGCGCTGTGTTTGATCTTCATAAGAAGGACGGGACGAAGGTTGCTAGTGGCTTGACCACCGATGCCAAGGGTCAGATTAAAGTTGATGACCTGAAGCCAGGCGACTACTACTTTGTTGAAACTGCCGCCCCTGCTGGTTATGAATTGAATGACAGCCAGCTGAGCTTCACGGTTGAATTGCAAACAACCACCAAAGTTGCGACCGTATCGGCCACAAATGCCGAAAAGACCGGTTCCGTTGTTCTGAATAAGACGGACGGTGATACAGGTAAAACCTTGGCGGGCGCCGTGTTCAATCTGTACAAGAAGGACGGGACGAAGGTTGCTAGTGGCTTGACCACCGATGCCAAGGGTCAGATTAAAGTTGATGACCTGAAGCCAGGCGACTACTACTTTGTTGAAACTGCTGCCCCTGCTGGTTATGAATTGAATGAGGGTAAGCTTTCATTTACTATCGACCTACAAGTTAGTGGCAAACAGTCTGTAGTTACGGCTAAGAATTTTAAGAAGAGTTCATCACAAAGTAACAACGATAAGCACAAAGGCGACCAAAACCTGCCTGCTACAGGAGATGCCAATAGTTCAGTAACGACACTGATGGGGGTAGTTTTGTTGCTCAGTATGTTCACCTACGGTCTTTTCAATCTTTACAGACGAGAACGCCAGTAGAGGTAGAGAATGCAGGTCTCTGGTGCCAAACGATTGTTCAGTGAAGTAAAAGAACTTCGACTCAAATTTTTAGAGCGTCAGTAAACCGCTAACAATTAGCAATCACCTAATAATCGACCGTACGAAGGAACCCCACAAACTTGTTTTTTGAGATTGTGGCTCTTCGTCAAGTAGAGTTGATAGCTTTTTTATGAAGCACTTGGGCCTTAACTGGTCTAGGTGCTTTTCTTATGCCCTTTCATTCGTAAGCACCCAATAACTGTAAGCACGTAAGCACTCAATAACGTAAGCACCCAATATCAGACCGGTAAGCACCTAATAGCCGACCGTATCACGCAAAAACAGCGCACTCGTCACCGAATAACCCGGTGGCGGGTGCGCTGTTGCTTAAGCGGTCGCTTTGCCACGATCTCATTCTGATGCCACGGCAAATAAGCTGCCAACTGTTCCTCAGTTGGCTCGGCGCGATACTGCGATAGATCCTCCAGAAGCTGCTCGATGTAGCGCCTCGGATCCAGCCCGTTGGCCTTGGCAGTTTCCACCAGTGTCATCCAAATCGCGTTGGCTTCGGCACCCTTGGGGCTGGTGGCGAAGAGCCAGTTCTTACGGCCGATGACAAACGACTTCATGTTCCGTTCGGACGCGTTGTTGCTCAAATCAACTTCACCATAATCCAGTACCCGGTTGAGCAGTTGGCGCTGGTTCCTGGCGTAGGTTAGCGCTTTGCCAAGCCGCGACTTAGTGGTCGCTTCTGCCGCATCACACCAGGTCCAAAACGCATCAATCACCGGCTTCAGTTCTGCCTGACGCCGCTTCAGTCGCTCTGCTGGGTCAAGCAGAACCCACTTGGCCTCTAGCGCAAACATCTCATCGAGCAGGGCTAGCGGCTTGGTGGTGGTGAAGCTGCCCTTGACCTTGACCGCGTCGTCGAAGAACTTACGCCGCACATGCGCCCAACAGCCTACTCGCACCACACTGTCGCCCAGGAGATTGTAGCCGGAATAGCCGTCACATTGAAGGACGCCGGTGAAGCCTTGATAGAGATTCTGGGCGAACTTACCTGAGCGGTTATTGCCGTAGGCGTAGTAGATCATCGGGTGCTCGGCCAGCCGAGTGGTGCGCGCAACCCAGATGTAGGACTTGCTGCGGGGCGCTTTGCCTGGCTCGCGCAGGATCTGAAACGGGGTCTCGTCACCCTGTAAGAACTTATGCGCCTTCAGTCGCGCGTGGATTAAGTCATAGACCGGCCTGACCAGGTTGGCGGCTTTGATCACCCAGTTGGTCATGGTGGTTTCGCTAAGCGTAAGCCCCGCCCTTTGCCACTCCAGGCGCTGGCGGTACAACGGCGTGCCGAGCGTGTACTTCTGGTGAAGCACCTCGGTCACCAATGACGGTGTCGCCAGGCTATGAGGAAACAGAGCTTGCGGTGCGGCGCCTTGATATAAGTGATCCTCGCCATCGGTACGCTCACAATCCGTGCACTTGTAACGTGTTTCGTAGATCCGCTCAACGAATAGATAGCCTGGCTTGTAATGCACGACATCGCGGACGAAATGCTTACCCACCTTGGTTAAGGCGTGGCCATGTTCACAGTGATCGCGGCCGGGTTAGATGATGGTCTCTCGCACCGGGAGCGCCGGATCGATGGTTTCCTCGCGCTTTTTCTTGGGCTTTCGCTTCGCTAGCCGGACGACTGTTTCTTCGCTTTGGTTCCCAGTCTGCTCTGGGTCGGTAAAAACACCTTCGTCCTCCAACAATGAGAGCTGGTTTGGATCCGTCAGCTTCTCAGAGTGAGCACGAAAGAGTTTCCGAGTCAGATACGCGACTTGCTCGGTCAGGGTTTGAACCTGCTTTGTGAGGTCGCAATTCTGCGCTAGTAACTGCTTGTTCAGCTCCTGGAATTGATCTGCTTGTTTTTGATCCAGGAGCTGCCGAAGCAGTTCTTCAGTCGTTTCTGCCATGAAGGGTCGCCTTCGTTTCAATCAAGATGGGCTGAGTGTACCACTGATACGATGGGCTTCCTAGCACTTTTTCGTGGACAGTTGGCGGTGCTTGTCCAGATGGTTTCTTGGACAGATCACTGCTTATTTTGAATCGTTTTTTGATCCACTTTGCCTCCTTTCCCAGGCTGGTAGGGTTTGATGGTCGACTCCAGCCCCCAGCCCGTCAGAAGCCGTTCAAGCTGCTTGGCGTGGAGCTTCTTGACCTCGTTTTGCGTCGTCGGCCACTGAAGGCGGCCATCCTCGATGCGCTTGTACAGGAGCACGAAGCCATCGCCTGCCCAGTACAGAGCCTTAAAGCGGTCTTTGCGACTGCCACAAAACAGGAATAGAGCCCGGCTGTATGGATTCAGCTGATAGTCTTCCTTGATGACGCCGGCGAGGCCATCGATGCCACGACGCAGGTCTGTCTTGCCACAGATCAAGAAGATGCCACTGAGCTGGCGGAGATCAATGAGCATTCGCAAACACCGCCTTCATCAAGGCATCCAGGATGTAGCCTTGGATGTGGTTGTAGACGACCACGGTTTTGTTGGCGTCGAGCTTGATCTGAAGTGCCTTGGTTGGCACGCTCTGCGGTCGGCGCTGGTCGTCTTCCAGTTTAATGCGTACGATTTCGGGTTTTTGTTCCATAGAAATACCTCACCAAGTTAGATTTGATGAGGTAAGCGTACAATGCACGGAGCGGGATTCATATGCGGTCAGTTATTGGGTGCTTACGAGAAAAGACAAATTTCTCCAGTAAATTATTTATGGTATCAGCTAGCAACAAATCAAATTGTTGCATAGTCGTCCAAAAATATGGAGGCAACGCGAATGCAGCAGTGGTCGCAGGGTAATCATGTTCAAGCAATGGGAGAAGTCTTCATGTTAAGATCCTGTTACAGTTCA
>NZ_JAIPUL010000003.1 GCF_020180945.1 Lacticaseibacillus kribbianus
GCCCGAACTCAGTATAACGTTTTGCTAGTAAAAAAAAGAAGCCAACACGCTTCTCTTTTTTCGTGGGGTGGCACGTTTGTGGCACATTCCATCAGCACATTATATAATATTGATTTAGCAAAGTGTCCTAAAGGGCAGTTTACACCGCGATTCTGAATTTCATTCGTTTGAGACGTTTATTTCCCGGGAAATAACCTGGACTAGCTCGGCGCTGCCGCACTGTCCGTTGCTGCGGCACTGCCACCGCACTGGTGCCGCACGGGCGGCGGTGCGGCCACACGCCACACGAAAAGCGCGTCCCCACGGCATTGCCGCCTGGGGGCGCGCTTTTTTGGCTGCCGTTGACCCGAAAGCGATTGACAGCGGGCGGCCGGGCGCCCATGATGGGACCACCCAACAGATTGGAGTGAGTCAGATGCAAGCCAGATTGATTCCCTACATCGCCTACCTCAGCGCAAAGGATGCGCTGGCGTACTACCAGGAGGTGTTCGGCGCCACCGACGTCTACCGCCTGAGCCCGACCGAAGCGCAGGCCGAGCAGTTCGGCATTCCCGCCGGCCAGGACCTCGCCGCCCTGACCATGCACGGCGGCTTCCGCGTGCTGGGGCAGCAGGTCGAGTGCGCCGACGCCTTCAACGGCGCCGCGGCGCCCGCCCAGCAGCAGATCGTCCTGCAGCTGGACGTCAACGCGGAGGACCCGGCAAGCGCCGCCGCGGCCGACGCGCTGTGGGCCCGGCTCCAGGAACGCGCCGCGGTGACGGTCACGATGCCGTACGAAGCCCAGTTCTGGGGCGGCAAGATGGGCCAGTTCACCGACAAGTTCGGCGTGACTTGGATGCTGCACAGCCAGCCGTGGTCCAACCGCCCGGCGGAGGAGAGAAAATGAGTTACGAAGTCGATTATAAAAACGTTTCCACAACCGGCCTGGAGTCGTCGCCGGTCGCGCCGGCGCTGGCCGGGCTGCGGGCCAACGAGGCGCGCTACTTCTGGAACAAGTACAAGGCCGTTTTCACCACCGAGCCCGGCGCGGCGCACCCGGACTGGCTGGCCTACGTGGCGGCCATCCTGAGCGAGCGCGACATCGTGATCGCCGCCAAGCCGCTCGAGGTGGCGCGGCTGGAGTGCGCCGGGATCCGCTACACCTACGTCTTCTATGAGGACGGGCTGTGCCTCAACGTGCTGTGGACGCTTGAGGACGGCGGCAAGCGCGCCGTCGGCTTCAAGCTGAGCGACGGTATGCCGGTTCCGGCCGCCCTGGCCGACAAGTTCAAGTTCGCCCGCCAGAAGTCCAAGCTCGCCGGCACCATCCGCGGCAGCTTCTTCGTGATCAAGGGCAACTACTAGGCAAGTGGACACGAAGCAAGGCGCCAGGCGCCGCTTCCCCCATTGGGGGTTGCGGCGCCTGGCGCCTTGTTTGCATCGTTCGGTTCTTGACCACAGCAGTCGCGTTCCGTCGCTCGGCCGCGTCGGCTGTCTACTCAGCAGTGCGCTGCCGCGTACGCCAGCATGTCGGCGTTTTGCTGGTTTAGCAGCGGCGGCAGGGCGTCGAAGGGCCAGAACTTGACCGCCACCGTTTCGTCGGTCGCCTGGGTCAACGGCGCGCCGCCGGTCTGCTCGACCAGGTACAGCATCGCGATGGTGTGGGCGACGTCGCCGTTGGGGTAGCGGGTCTCACCCTTGTCGAACAGGTGCAGCTCCCGCACGACGCGCACTTCGATGCCGGAATCCTCGCGGTACTCTCGCACCATCGCCTCGGCGTAGCCCTCGCCGTACTCGAGGTAGCCGCCGGGCAGGCTCCAGTTGCCGGTGTCCTGGCGCAGGTTCAGGAGCACCTCGTGGCGGTCGTTGAGCAGGATGCCGCCGCAGCAGTTCAGGATGATCGGCGTGTGGCCGACCAGGTTGCGAATGCGTTGAATGTAGCCGTAGGTCATGGCGCGTCCTCCTTTGTGATGTTCATCTCCTATCATACCGTTTTTGAAAACCAGCGTGGTAGAATGGAGGCAGAAAGAGGGGATTCTCTGATGAAAATCACAGTAGTGGGCGCCGGCGGCATGGGCAGCCGGTTCGCCCTGGCGCTTCACGGCGCCGGCTTTGATGTCACACTGGTCGACGGCTGGCAGGCTAACATCGACGCGATCCGCAAAGACGGCTTGCAGGCCGAGCTGAACGGGGAGCACGTGGTGGCGCACCTGCCGATCTACTCGCCGCAAGAGATCGACCAAAGCGGCGTGTCCGCCGACCTGATCGTCGCCTTCACCAAGTCCAACCAGCTGGGCGGGATGTTCGAGCAGATTCGCCCGATCATTCACAAGGACACGTACGTGCTCTGCCTGCTCAACGGCATCGGGCACGAGGACGTGCTCGAGCGCTTCGTGCCCAAGGACCACCTGATCCTGGGCATCACGATGTGGACCGCCGGCATGACCGGCCCGGGCCACGTAGTGCTCAACGGCTCCGGCGAAGTCGAGCTGCAAAACTTCGCGCCGGCCGGCGAGCCGTTCGCGCTGGACGTCGTGACCGCCTTTGAAAAGGCGGGCTTGAACCCGAAGTACTCGCAGAACGTGAAGTACTCGATCTGGCGCAAGGCGTGCGTCAACGGCACGTTGAACAGCCTGTGCGCGCTGCTCGATTGCAACATCGGCGAGCTGGGCAAGACGGCGCAGGCCGAGACCTTTTTGCGCGAGATCATCGCGGAGTTCGCGGCGGTGGCGACGCACGAGGGGCTCGACCTCGACCAGGAGGAGATCTACCAGCACGTCGCGGCGACCTTCACGGCCAACATCGCCGGGCACTACCCGTCGATGCACCAGGACCTGGTCGTCAACCACCGCCTGACGGAGATCGACTTCATCAACGGCGCCGTGGTGCGCAAGGGCGAGAAGTACGGCGTCGCCACGCCGCACAACGCGCTGTTGACCCAGCTGATCCACGCCAAGGAGCAGCTGATCGGGGCCAAGTAGGCCAAGTGAATCACAACACGAAAAGGACCGCTCCGGCGGTCCTTTTTGTGTGTCTGCGGTGACGGCATCACGCGGGCGCACGCGACCGCTCGACGCGGGCCACCACCTGCTCCGGGTAATCGGCGGCCTGCCAGGCGGGGCGGCCGACCAGAACCCCGAGCGGCCGGATCCGCAGCGCGGCCCAGGCCAGCGCGAGGCTGCCCGCCACCACGAAGGCGTAGCCGACCGGCAGCGCCAGCGTCAGCGCCCAGTTCGGCCAGCTGACCAGGCTCAGCGCCCCGCGCAGCAGCGCCAGCACCAGCGTCTGGTCGAGGTAGATGCCAAAGCTCGCGAGGCTGGCTTGGTGGATCAGCGCGGTCAGGCGGCGCGGCAGTGCGTCACGGCTGGCGGCGTAGCGGGTCGCCCAGCCGAACACGGCGAGGATCACGACCGTGTCGTACACCAGCATGAAGGGCTGGTGCGGCGAGACCGCGTGGGTATAGTCGAGTCCGAGCAAGCTTTTGTTCAGGAAGTAGTAAGGCACCGTCACGACGCCCAGGGCCACGGCCCAGGCGGACAGCGCGGTCAGGTGGCGCTGCACCCAGGCGGTGAAGGCCGCGCGGTGCCAGCAGGCGCAGCAGCCCAGCAGCAGGTAGAACTGGTAGGAGAGGAAGTTGATGCCGTACGCGCGGCACCACCACAGCCACTGGCTGCGGTCGACGCCGGGCATGACGTACTTGATCCAGGTGACCACGGCCAGCTGGGCCAGAAAGCTTGCGGCCAGCAGCCACCCGTGCCGGGTCACGCGGGCCAAAAGCCGCAGCACAAGCGGCAGCACCAGGTAGAACTGGAAGGTGATCATAAGGTAGTACATGTAAAACTGGTTGCCGTGCAGCAGCGCGTCGGGCGCGGTGCGGGCGAGGTAGGCCAGGCCGCCGGCGCCCAGCGCCGCCAGCGCCAGGTACAGCAGGTTCCAAGCCAGGTAGGGGATGCCGGTGGCGGTGAGGCGGCGCGCCAGGAAGCGGCCCCAGCGCCGCGTGCCCCGGTAGCGGTAGGTCAAGACGAACCCGGTGAGGAACATGAAGCCCATGCGCGTGAAGTGGATGGTCAGGTGCGTGCCCAACAGCGCGGTGCGGGCGGCGCTTTGGCTTGTGAGCTGCTGAATGAAGGCGGTGGTGGTGTGGTTGAGCAGCACCCCGCAGATGAAGAACACGCGCATCGCGTCCAGCGCGTGCAGGTAGGGGCGGTTGGCATCGGGCATGGTGGGCCCTCCTTGGCGTTTTACTCCAAGTTAGCCGGGGAATGCGCCCAAAATGTGGCCAAAACCCGGTCGAGTTTGTGAAGAACGCGACGGGGCGCGATTCCCGGTTGAATTCCGCCGTCAGTTCGGTACACTAAGGACTAATCGGTTCGTGAATTGGGTCACGGAAAGAAGGCAGCGGATGACCGGAGAGTTGAGTTTCAAGGCGGGGCTGAAAGACGTCCTGCCCACCGTTTTTGGCTACATCGGCGTCGGGCTGGCGTTCGGCATCGTCGCGCGCACCAACCACATCGGCGTGTGGCTGGTGCTTCTGATGTCTCTGGTGGTCTACGGCGGCTCCGTGCAGTTCGTGCTGGCGACCATGCTGGCGACCGCCAGCCCGATTGGCGCGATGCTGGTGTCCGCCGTTTTGATCCACGCGCGGATGAGCCTGATGAGCATGACCGTGGCGCCGTACCTGCGCCGCGAGCCGACCTGGCAAAATGTGCTGATCGGGACGCTTTTGACCGACGAGACCTTCGCCCTGTCGATGAACAAGCTGAACCTCACCCACCGGACGCTGCGGCCGGCGTGGTTCCACGCCGCGAACCTGACCGCCTACCTCGTGTGGGCGGCCGCGACGGTGGTCGGGGCGCTGCTCGGCGGCCTGGTGCCGGACGCGCAGGCGCTCGGGCTGGACTTCGCCGCCGTCGCGATGTTCATCGGCCTGCTGTACCTGCAGATGATCACCGACCGCAGCAAGCCGCTGGTCCGCCACCTGGAGGTCGTCTTGTTCGTCGCCGTCGCGATGGTGGTCGCCGAGCGCGTCGTGCCCGGCACCACCGCGATCCTGATCGCGACGGTCGCCGGCTGCCTGTTTGGCATGTGGAGGGAAAATCATGGCAACTAGCTACGTTGTTTCCACCATCTTAGTCTGCGGAGGCGCGATGTGGCTGCTGAAGGTCGTGCCGTTCCTGTTGGTCAAGGCCGTCGCGCTTCCCAAGTGGCTGCTGCAGTTTCTGAGCTTCGTGCCGGTGGCCATTCTGACGGCCATTTTCGTCGAAAGCCTGCTGGTCGCGCACCCGGGCCAGTGGCCGAGCGTCAACTGGGAGAACGCGGTCGCCTCGCTGCCGGCGGTGGTCACCGCCATTCTCACCAAGAGCCTGCTCGCGGTGGTCGTGGTCGGTGTGCTGGCGATGGCCGGGCTGCGGGCAATTGGGTTCTAGACCCCACTTTATATATAAAAATAGCCGATAATTGGGATTAATAAACCAATTATCGGCTATTTATGTTCTATATTTGGGTAACGGATAATCACGTCATGCTCCGCCCTGGTCGTCGGGTTCCGCAAGGCAACGCGGGAGCGCATAGTTTGCACCGACACTTGGGCCTAAGTGCGGGCCCAAGTGTCAGCGCCACGCTATGCGTCCCGCTAAGCCCGCCTTGCTCCGCCCTGGATTGGCTCACTTCGGCGACTCCAGCGTCAGGAGGATGTCCTCGGCGCGCAGGATGGTGTCGGCGTTGACCGGCACCTGGGGCTGGCCGTCGCGGATCAGCGCGATCACCTCGACCGAAGCGGCGCGGCGGATGTCTGCCTCCGCCAGGGTTTTGCCCACCCACGCGGCGTCGGGGTGGCGCTCGGCGATGCCGATGCCGGCCACCTGGTCGAGCACGTCGACGATGTTCGGGTTGACCAGGCTCTTGGCGACCTTGGCGCCCATCTCGACTTCGGGCAGCACGACCTCGTCGGCGCCGATGCGGCGGAGGATTTTGGCCTGGCGCTGGTCGAGCGCCTTGACCACGACGCGCGGGCAGCCCATCTCCTTGGCGGTCATCGTCGCCAGGATGCTGGCCTCGAACTCCTCGCCCATGGCAAAAACGACGACGTCGAAGTGGGCGACGCCGATGCGCTCGAGAAACTCGGGGTCCGCCGCGTCGCCGGCGACGGCGGGGTCGACCAGGTTGGCGACGGCCTCGACGCGCGCGAGGTCGCGGTCGGCGGCGAGCACCTCGGCCCCGGCGGCCGCAAGGTGCTCGACGATGCTGGTGCCGAAGCGCCCGAGTCCAAAGACAGCAAAGGCGTTGGCGAGTTGTGGTTTCACGTGAAACATTGTTGAACCTCCTTGGTTGGCAGGGGATGGGCGGATCCGGGTGGGCCGATGCTTCCGGCTCCGGGCCGGGGCGGCGGAACGCGTGGGGCTCTCTTGAGCCCAAAGTACGGTCTCAAGACCCGCCCTTGCAGTAAGCCGGCTGAAGACCGCCAGCTAACTGCAATTTCACGCTGGCACGCCCCGGCCCGGAGTCTCCAGCAGCGGCGCGCTCGAACCGGCGCCCTACATAGTGGGGGACTGTCTCGTTCAAATAGATTTGCGTTTCATGTACTAGTCAGCAGCGTATTTAGATGCCGACCCGCTAAGTGCGCCTTGCTCCGCCCTGGTCGTCGGGCTCCGCAAGGCAACGCCGGTTCGTCTAGCTAAGGCCGTCACACGAAGCAAAGTGCGCTTCATGCGCCAGCCTTACGCTAGCCGACCGGCTAAGCCCGCCTTGCTCCGCCCTGGTTGTCGGGCTCCGCGGCGCAACGCGGGATCGGCTAGCTACGCTCGGCAGCTCGAAGCCAAGGGCGCTTCAAGCTGCCGAGCTAGGCTACCCGTCCCGCTAGGTGCGCGCCGCTCCGCCCTGGGTCATCCGATCCCGACATTCTCCTCCGGGTACGCGACGGTGTGCGGGTGGGCGTCCATGCGGGTGTTCAGGGCGACGGCCAGGGTCAGCGGCGACAGGCGGCCGATGAACATGCACAGGGCGATGATCAGCTTGCCAGCGACGGACAGGCCCGGGGTCAGGCCGGTGGTCAGGCCGACGGTGCCGGTGGCCGAGGCGACCTCGAACAGCAGGTCCAGGACCGGCTTGTGGTCCTCGGTGAAGTGAAGCACAAGCACAGCGACGGCGGTGATCGCACCTAGGGCGCAGGCGACGGCCAGCGCCTTTTGCAGGGCGGCGAGCGGCAGACGGCGGTTAAAAATCACCAGCTCCGCGTGGCCGCGCAGCGCGGACACCACGGCGGCGCCGAGCACGGCCAGGGTGATGGTCTTGATGCCGCCCGCGGTGCCCGAGGGCGAGCCGCCGACGAACATCAGGGCGGAGGCGACCAGCTTGCTGAGGCCGCCGAGGTCGGCCTGGCCGAACGTCTCAAAGCCCGCGGTGCGAAGCGTCACGGACTCGAAGGCTGCGGCCAGCCATTTTTGTGCGGAAGAGCCGAACGGGCGCAGGGCGCCCTGCCACTCCAGCAGGGCGAACAGGGCGGTGCCGCCCGCGGTCAGGCCGGCGCTGACGGCGAGCACCAGCTTGGTGTGGACGCTCAGGCGGCGGTGGCGCCGGTAGTGGCGCAGCTCGTGCAGCACGGGGAAGCCGAGGCCGCCGAGCGTGATCAGCGCCATCAGGGTCAGCTCGAGCAGCCAGTCGCCGTTGAACTCGGCGAGCGAGTTGGTGCCGACGATGTCGAACCCGGCGTTGCAAAACGCCGAGATCGCGTGAAACACGCCGTACCACGCGGCCTCCCAGAAGGTGTAGCCGCGGTCGGCGGCCAGAAATCCGCCGGTCAGCAGGATGGCGCCGGCGCCCTCGATGACGGCGGTGTACTTGAGCACCCGCTTGACCAGCCGCCCCATGTCGCCGAGCGTCTGCTGGTTGAACATGGTCTGGATGGTCAGCCGCTGCCTAAGCCCGATGCGCCGGCGAAAAACGATCAGCGCCCCGGTGACGATGGTGATGAAGCCGATGCCGCCCAGCTGGATCAGGGCCAGAATCACCAGCTGGCCGAACAGCGTCCAGTGCTGCATGGTGTTGACCACGATCAGCCCGGTCACGCAGTTGGCGGAGGTGGCGGTGAACAGCGCGTCGAGCAGCCCGATGCTTTGGCCGTCCTGCGACGCGATTGGCAGCGCAAGCAGGGCGGTGCCGACGGCGATCATCGCCGCGAAGCTGATCAGGATCGCCTGTGCGGCCGAAAGGTGCCAGTGTTTGGTTGTCAACAAGCCCGCCTCCTTGTGAGTTTAATTACAATGTAGCAAACTTCGAGGCAAAACAAAACCCCGCACGCGGCGGGGTCAGTTGGGGTTGATTCGCTTAGGGGACGAATCAATTGGGAGTATGGATATGAAGAAGTGGTGCCGACCCGTATTAGGGGTGGGGCCGGCGACAAAGAAAAGTGGTTAGGGGTTGTAGAAGTAAGTGGCTGGCTCATTTCTATGTTCCCTATACTACCCGGAGTTTGTGAAGAAAATGTGGTCAAGTCGTCAAGATTTTGCAAAGGCTGGCCGGATCGCTGGCGTTTTTTGAGCAAACAAAAACCCGCGCTGTTCGGGCAGCGCGGGCGACTGATTCAGCTTAGGGGGACTGATCAGTATTCCGTTTGGGGGACGGATAGGTCTGGGAGGACCTGATTATGAAGAAAAGTGGTTAGGGTTAGAAGTAAGTGGCTGGCTCATTTCTATGTTTCCTATACTACAGGCGGTCTGTGAAGAAACTGTGCACGCCGGCGCAAGATTCTGCGGCGGGTTCATGACCAAATGCGGTGGCGGGGATGGCTACCGGGAGCGGGCCGGTTACCGTCGCCGGCGTGCCCGGGCTGCCGCGCCCGAGTTTACCGCAAGCGTGCGGTCACCTCACGCACCGTCCCCACCCGGCCGGGCCCGCGCCGCGGCTACTTCAGCCGCAGCGTCATCGCGTTCAGCGCGACGGCGACCGTGGACAAAGACATCACCAGCGCGCCGACCGCCGGGCTCAGGATGATGCCGACGCCGGCGAGGACGCCGGCCGCCAGGGGGATGGCGACCAGGTTGTAGCCGGCCCCCCACCAGAGGTTTTCGGTCATCTTGCGGTTGGTCGCCTTCGCCAGGTTCAACAGGCTCAGGATGTCCTGCGGGTTGCTGCGGACCAGGATAACGTCGGCGGACTCGATCGCGACGTCGGTGCCGGCGCCGATGGCCACGCCGACGTCGGCCGCGGCCAGGCTCGGCGCGTCGTTGACGCCGTCGCCGACCATCATCACGCGGTGGCCTTGGCGCTGGTACTCGCGCACCAGCTCGGCCTTGTCCTCGGGCCGCAGCTCCGCGTGCACGGTCAGGCCACCGAGCTGCTTGGCCACCGCCTCTGCGGCCGGTGCGTTGTCGCCGGTCAGCATCACCGGCTCGAGCCCGTCTGCGTGCAGCGCGGCGATCAGCGCGGCCGCCTGCGGCTTGAGCGCGTCGCCCTGCGCCACCAGGCCGAGGACTTGGTCGCCCGAGATTAGGTAGCTGACCGAGTTGCCGGCCGCGGCCAGAGTCTGGAACTGCTTTTCGTCAAAACGTAGGTGTTTGTCCCGCAGGTAGCTTGCGGTCACGACCGCGTAGCCCTGGCCGGCGACGGTGCCGGTGAGGCCGACGCCCTGAATCGTCTGCACGTCGGTTGCGGCGGGCGCCGTCAGCCCGGCTTCCTTGGCGGCGGCCAGAATGCCGCCGGCCAGCGGGTGGCTGGAGCTGGCCTCCAGCTGGGCCAGAAGCGTCAGCACCTGGTCCTTGGTGAGGTCCGGGGTCAGGGCCGCCACGGCGTTGACCGAAAACGTGCCCTCGGTCAGCGTGCCGGTCTTGTCCATCAGCACCACGTCCAGCCGGCGCACCTGCTCCAGTGCGCGCCGGTCGCGGATCAACAGCCCGTGCGTCGCCGCCAGGCTGGTGCTTCGCGCGACCACCAGCGGAATCGCCAGCCCCAGCGCGTGCGGGCAGGCGATGACCAGCACCGTCACCAGGCGGTTGAGCGCCACGTTCAGGTCGGCGACGGCCAGCCAAGCGAAAAATGCCACAAGGCCGACCGCTAGTGCAGCGTAGAACAACCACCGGGCGACGCGGTCCGCCCGGGTCTCGGCGCGCGATTTTTCCGCCTGGGCCTGGCTGACCAGTCGGCCGACCTGTGCGAGAAAGCCGGTCTCCCCGGTGCCGGTGACGGTCACCGTCAGCGTGCCGTCGCCGTTGACCGCCCCGCCGATGACCTGGCTGCCGACGGTTTTGGCCACCGCCTTGGCCTCGCCGGTCACCAGCGCCTCGTTGACCGCGCTTTGACCCGCGGTGACGGTGCCGTCCGCCGGCACCTTTTCCCCGGCGCGGATCACCACGGCCTGGCCCGCCTCAAGCTGGGCGAGCGGGAGGTCTTGCGTCGTGCCGTCGGGCTGCAGCACGTGGGCCTCACCCGGCAAGAGCTTGGCCATCGCCGACAGGGCGCTGCCGGCCTGCATCGTCGCGGCCATCTCGATCCAGTGGCCGAGCAGCATGATCACAATCAGGCTGGCGAGCTCCCAGAAGAAATCCATCACATGCGGCGCGCTTGTGAAGTGGTTGCTGATGAACGCGTAGAGGCTGTAGACGTACGCGACGCCGATGCCCATGGTGATCAGCGTCATCATCGCCGGGCGCCGGTCAGCAAGCTCCGCCTTCGCGCCGGTGAAAAACGACTGCCCGCCCCAGAAGAACAGGAAGGAGGCCAGGACCAGCACCACCCAGTCGGAACCGGGGAAGGTGACTTGGAAGGGCAGGTGCAGGCCCATGAACGGCGCGAGCA
Source organism: Lacticaseibacillus kribbianus (assembly GCF_020180945.1). Classification (GTDB taxonomy): domain Bacteria; phylum Bacillota; class Bacilli; order Lactobacillales; family Lactobacillaceae; genus Lacticaseibacillus; species Lacticaseibacillus kribbianus. The sequence continues at coordinate 10,768 of NZ_JAIPUL010000003.1, forward strand.
CGAAGACCGGCAGCGCGGCGACCAGCGACACCCAAAAGCGCCGCTTGAAGTTGCCCATGTGCGCCATGTGGCCCATGTCGTGGCCCGCGTGACCGCCGTGGTCCATACCGGTCATGCCGGCCATGTCGTGATCCGCGTGGCTGCCGTGGTCTGTGCCGGTCATGCCGTGCATGTCGTGGTCCGCGTGGTTGCCTTGGCCCGTGTCGGTCATGCCGTGCATGTCGTGGTCCGCGTGGTCGCCGTGGTCCATGTCGGCCATGCCGTGCATGTCGTGGCCGGTTGCGTCGCCGTGCGGCTGTGCGTTTTGCTGTGTCTTATCGTGTTCCGCTGTCATGGTCAGTTCCTCCTGCAATCTGCGAGGGTGCTATTATCGTCTACGTTCGTAAACCACAACCCCAGTTTAACGCTTCGTTTACATTTGTCAACACCAAAGTTGACCACCGAACGCTCCACGGCATCAAGGCACGTTACCTTCCTTAAGTGTGGCGGGTGGCCGCGGCGCCGGTCAAGTTTTCCGCCGCCAATTATGACACCTAAATATAAGGTGCCTGACCCTCTTGCACAAAAATTAGCCGTACCGTAAAATTAAGGAATGAGAACCGCGTGGCAATACGCGGACAGCTTAATAACAGACAAAGGATGATGGTATATGGACGATCCCGCTGAACAGAGGCCGATGACCCACGTTGAGGTTGCCTCGCTGCAGGAGGAGTTACACGTTGAGGACTTGGATGCTGGCTTGAGTAGCCAGGAGGCCAAGCGGCGCCTGGCCGAGAACGGGCCGAACGCACTGCAGTCGCACACAACCCCGAAGTGGGTCATCTTTCTCCGCCAGTTCAATAATGTGATTATTTACATCCTGATCGGTGCGGCGGTCCTGACGACCGCGATGCGCCACACGACGGACACGATTATTATTGCGCTGGTTATCATTATCAATGCGGTGATTGGGTACTATCAGGAAGCCAACGCGTCCAACGCGCTGGAGAAAATCAAACAGATGCTGGCCCACACTGCGACGGTTTACCGCGAGGGGCAGCGCGTCGACGTCGACACGGCCGAGCTGGTCGTGGGCGACGTGGTCTTCCTGGAGGCCGGCGACAATGTGCCCGCCGACCTTCGGCTTTTTGACGTCGACAACCTGTCGATTCAGGAATCGGCCCTGACCGGGGAGAGCAACTCGGTCGACAAGCAGGTTGAGGCGCTGCCGGCGGACACCACGCTGGCCGAGCAGACCAACATGGCCTTCGCCTCGACCGCCGTCGCCTCCGGCTCCGGCATGGGGCTGGTCGTCGCGATCGGCAAGGACACGGAGATCGGTAAAATTTCCCAGGCCGTCGCCGACGTGCGCAAGGGCAAGACGCCGTTGATGAAGGAGCTCGATGGGCTGGGCTCCGGCCTGTCCTACGGGATCTTGATCACGGCGGTCCTGCTGTTCGGGCTGGGCTGGTGGTCCGGCCACTACACGCTGGGCACGCTGGCCCTGGCCGTCGTCACGATGATCGTCGGCTCGATGCCGGAAGGGCTGCCGGCGACCACCGCCGTCGTTTTGGCCCGCGGGATGCAGCAGCTGATGCGCAAGGAGCACACCATCGTCAAGACGATGCCGGCGGTTGAGACGCTGGGCTCCGTGGACATCATCGCCACCGACAAGACCGGGACGCTGACCAAAAACGAGATGACGATCACCCAGATTGTCACCCCGCAGCACACCTATGAGGTCACCGGCACCGGCTACACGCCAACCGGCGACTTCCGCCTGGCCGACGAGCCGGTCGAGCCCAAGGACCACGCCGACCTCGCCGCGCTTTTGACCGCCGGGTTCCAGGCCAACGACACCACGCTGGCCGAGATCGACGGCGACTACCAGATCAACGGGGAGCCGACCGACGGCGCGTTTTTGGCCGCCTATTACAAGGGCAACACAGCCGATCCGACTGGTGAAGAGCTGGACATGCTGCCGTTCGACTCGGACTACCGCTTCATGGCCAAGCTGGTTGAGCTGGAGGACGGCACGCGCCGCGTGTACCTGAAGGGCTCGCCCGACAAGGTGCTGCCGATGGCCCTGGCCGCCGACGCCGACTTCGACGTCGATCACTACCTCGACTTGACCCGCCAGTACAGCCAAAACGGCCAGCGCGTGATCGCGGTCGCCAGCCGCGACGTGCCGGCCACGGTCGACGAGATCGACACCGACTTTTGCGAAAGCGGCATGACGTTCCTCGGCCTGGCGGCGATCATCGACCCGCCGCGCGAGGAGGTCATCCAGTCGATTCGCACCATGCGCCGCGCCGGCGTCAAGGTCAAGATGATCACCGGCGACCACCCCGACACCGCGTTGGCCATCGCCAAGAAGCTCGGCCTGGCCGACTCGCCGGTGGTGGTCACCGGGACCGCCCTGGCCGAGATGGATGAGGACAAGCGGCGCCAGGCGATGGTCGGCGCGGACGTCTTCGCCCGCACCACGCCCGGCGACAAGCTCGCGATCATCACCGCGCTGCAGGAGGCCGGCAACGTCACCGCGATGGTCGGCGACGGCGTCAACGACGCCCCGGCTCTGAAGAAGGCCGACATCGGCGTTGCGATGGGCAAGTCCGGCACCGACGTCGCCAAGGACGCCGCCGACATGATCCTGACCGACGACAAGTTCACGACGATGGAGCGCGCGATCGCGCAGGGCCGGCGCATCTACGACAACATCAAGAAGAGCATCCTGTTCCTTCTGCCGACCAGTTTCGCCGAGGGGCTCGTGATTGCCTTCACCATTTTGACTCAGGACGACATGCCGCTGAACGCCAGCCAGATGCTGTGGATCAACATGGTGTCGGCCATCACGATTCAGCTGGCCTTCATCTTCGAGCCGGCCGAGGCGGGCATCATGACCCGGCCGCCGCGCCAAAACGGCGTCGCGATGATGAACAAGCACGACGTCTTCCAGCTGATCTACGTCTCGATCATGATCTCGGGGCTCGGGCTGCTCGCGCACGACTACCTGCTGAACAACCACCTGGTGGACGCGGCGACGGCCAGCACGATGATGGTCAACATCATCATCCTGGGCAAGATCTTCTACCTGTTCAACATCCGCACCCACGCGCTGGCTTTCTCCAAGCAGCTGTTCTCGAACCCGATGGCGTTCGCGATCATCGGCGCGATGATGGTGCTGCAGTTCTCGCTGACGTACATTCCGTTCATGCAAAAAGTGTTCGTGACGGCGCCGATGACCCTGCGCGAGTGGGGCATCGCCGTGGCGATCGGCTTCATCACGCTGATTGTGACCGAAATTGACAAGATCATTCGCATGGGCCTGCACAAGCTGTCCGTCGACAAGTCGCTGGCGTAACCGGCGACCGCTTCCGGCGCCGCGGTCCGGTCGAGACCTTCGCATCGCGGACCGGCGACCGCGCCGGCGGCCGCAGCCCGGCCGCGCACCGGACCAGGCGCGACACTAGGCCACAAGGCGACACCCAACCGGTGCCGCCTTTTGCGTCTGTTGCGCGGCCCATTTTTGCGGTAATATACCAGTGAACGGCGGATTCGACCGCCAAGCATAATCGGGAGGTAATCAGATGCTAACAAGTGCTGAACGGCAGGCCCAGATTCGGTCCGCCTTGGCCGACAACAACGCGCCGATCACCGCGACCCAGTTCGGGCAGCGCTTCGGCGTCAGCCGCCAGACCGTGGTCGGCGACATCGCGCTGATGCGCGCCCGCGGCGAGGGCATCATCGCCACGCCGCAGGGCTACCAGTACGAGGAGAAAAGCCGCCACGAGGCCGTCATCGTGTGCCGTCACACGCCGGAGCAGGCGCGCGAAGAGATGAACACGGTGGTCGACCTCGGCGGCACGATGATCGACGTGCTGGTCGAGCACCCGGTCTACGGCCAGATGCGCGGCCAGCTGCAGGTCAAGACCCGCACCGACGTGAACCTGTTCATGGGCCACCTGCGCCAGCGCGAGGGGCACCTTTTGTCGGAGCTGACCGACGGCGTGCACCTGCACACCATCGGCTACGACACGCCGGAGCAGCTGACCGCAATCAAGGACGCCCTGCGCGCCAAGGGGTTCCTGTTCGAAGAGGTCGGCTGAGCCACACAAGACTTGAAACCGCGCCAGCGATGGCGCGGCTTTTATTGTGGTTGCGCTTTCTTGCCGGGGGGGTACACTGAGGAAAATGGTACAGGGAGGGGTACAGATGGCATTTTGGCGGCAACCGCGCGAATTTTTCCGGCGTTGGGGCGACTTTAGCGGGCGCAGCACCCGCCTGGACTACTGGCTGACCACGCTGTGGCTGATGCTGATGTTCCTGGCGTTTGTAGGCTTCACCACCGGGCTGCCCGCGCTTTTGATGGTACTCGGCGGGCCGCCGCGGGGCGCAGCTAACACGCTCCTCGGGGTGGGGGTCGGCGTGGTCGTGGTCGCCTTCGGGCTGCTGGCCCTGGCCTGCATCGTGCCCGTGCTGGCGCTCCACGAGCGCCGCTACCGCGATGTTGGGCTGCCCGGGCGGCTGTTTTGGTGGTGGCTCGTCGCCGTCATCGCCCTGAGCGTTGCGGATTGGGCAACGCCGGTGCAAGAGATTCTGATGGTGTTGGACCTCGTCGTCACGCTGCTGCCAAGCGGCTACGTGCAAGGCGCGCTCGGGAAGCGCCGGGGCGCGGCAGGACAACGATTGTAACCGTTGAAGGCCGTTCGGATGCGCGATCATCCGGAGGGCCTTTTTGGTGCCGCAGCGCGCGGTATCGGGGCCCACGGTTGACAAATCCGCCGGCAGCGAGCAGAATACTAGGCTACAAGGTGTCAAGACAAGTGTGTCGCGATACCACGCCGGGATTATTTCCCGGGCAATATCGTACTTATTCTCAGGCGCGCAGGCGCCGGTTGTGGAGGAAATCATTATGGCATTAGCGAAAGCCAAGACGGCGAGTCCCGTCCGGCTGGTAACGGGAGTCGGGGTCGCCTGGCTCTTTGACGCGATGGACGTCGGCATGCTGTCGTTCGTCATCGCCGCGGTCAAGGGCGAGTGGGGCCTTAACGCGGTGCAGATGGGCTGGATCGGCTCGGTCAGCTCGATCGGCATGGCGATTGGCGCCGTTCTGTTCGGCATTTTGGCCGACCGGATCGGGCGCAAAACCGTCCTGAGCGTGACGCTGCTCCTGTTCTCGCTGGGCTCGGCGGCCAGCGCCCTGGCGACGGGGTACGCGATGTTCATGGTGCTGCGCCTGATCATCGGGGCGGGCCTGGGCGGCGAGCTGCCGGTCGCGTCGACGCTCGTATCCGAAAGCGTCGAGACGAAGCACCGCGGGCGCTCCGTGGTGCTGCTGGAGAGCTTTTGGGCGGCCGGCTGGCTTTTGGCCGCGGTCGTGTCCTACTTCGTGATTCCGCACTGGGGCTGGCGCGTGGCGATGGTCCTGACCGGCCTGTGCGCGCTGTACGCCCTGTACTTCCGCGAGGGGCTGAACGAATCGCCCGCCTTTTTGGCCCAGACGCACCAAAAACCCGGCTTCTTCCAGGCGCTGACCGCGCTTTGGCAGCGCAAGTACGCCAAGGCGACCCTGATGCTCTGGGTGGTGTGGTTCATGGTCGTGTTCTCCTACTACGGCATGTTCCTGTGGCTGCCCAGCGTGATGGTGCTCAAGGGCTACTCGATGATCAACTCCTTCGGCTACGTCCTGGTGATGACCCTGGCGCAGCTGCCCGGCTACTTCGTCGCGGCCTGGCTGATTGAAAAATGGGGCCGCAAAAAGGTCCTCGCGACCTTCCTGATCGGTACGGCGCTGGCGGCCCTGGGCTTTGGCCTGGCGACCGGTCTGCCGGCGTTGATGGCCAGCGGCATGCTTCTGTCGTTCTTCAACCTCGGCGCGTGGGGCGCGCTTTACGCCTACTCGCCCGAGCAGTACCCGAGCGTGATCCGCTCCAGCGGCTCCGGCATGGCGGCCGGCGTCGGCCGCATCGGCGGCATCGTCGGGCCGCTTCTGGTTGGCAGCCTGGTCGCGGCCAAGGTCGGCTTCGGCCTGATCTTCGGCATCTTCACGGTCGCCATTCTGATCGGTGTGATCGCGGTGCTGGCGCTTGGCACCGAGACGATGGGCGAGCACCTGGAGTAGGGGCCGGCGGGGCCTGACCACCGCTTCCGGCACCGGGCCGGGGCGGCGGAACGCGTGCGGCTCCCCTGAGCCCGAAGTGCGGTCTCAGGACCCGCCGTTGCAGTAAGTCGGCACAAACCGCCGACTAACTGCAATGTCACGCTGGCTCGCCCCGGCCCGGTGCCTCCAGCAGCGGTCAAGCCGCGCCTCCGCTCGGTTCGGCGGGTGGTGGCGCGGTGCACGAGTCGACTTATTTTATGAAGATTGTTGTTGAATGATCTGCTCCGGTTTCCGAAGCCTAGAGCCGGTCAATCGAAGCCAAGCGAAAGGCGACGCACCGCGGTGCGTCGCCTTTTTGGTGCGGTCGTGAGCGCCACGCCAAAAAGCGGTGGCGGCCTTTCGGAGCGCGTGCTATAGTTAAACCCTTGCCTACGGAGGACACGAACTGATGAAAGATTTTATGGATCTTGACCGCAACATTCGGCTGCGGATTGGGACCGCCTTTTTGAGTGTGCTGCTCAGCAGCACCATCATGCCGAACATGGCGATCTACTACTCGCGCTACTTCGGCGCCGCGACCACCGGCCTGCTGCTGATGGTCGCCGCCGGGGTGGGGCTTTTGGCCGGGCTGTTCGGCGGCCACCTGTCCGACGCGCACGGGCGCAAGCCGATCATGCTGTGGGGCGACGGGCTGATGGTGATCGGGCTGGGCATCGCGGCGGCCGCCAACTCGCCGCTTGGCACCAACCCGTGGCTGACCTTCGCCGGTTTTTTGCTCGCGCGCATCGGCGGCAACCTCGAGGACCCCGCGGCGCAGGCGATGATGATCGACGTCTCGACCAGCGAGAACCGGCGCTTCATCTACGCGCTGTTGTACTGGATCATGAACATCTCGGTGATGCTCGGCGCGGCGATCGGCGGCTGGTTCTTCCGCGACTGGCTGTTCGAGCTGATGCTCGCGATGGCGCTTGTGGCGGTGTTCACGTGGCTTGTCGTTCGTTTTGCGATGAGCGAGACCTTCACGCCGACCGGGGCCACGACCAGCGCCCTGTGGGACATGGTGAAAAGCTACACGCAGGTGCTGGCCGACCGGCGCTTCATGGTGTTTTTCGCCGGATCGCTGGCGGTTGAGATCATCTTCAACCAGCCGATGTCCTACCTGCCGGTGCACCTAGACCGCGACTTCCACACGGTCACCGGGTTCGGCGTGGCCATCTACGGGCAGCGGATGCTGTCGGTGCTGACGCTGGTCAACACCGTGCTGATCGTCGCCTGCATGGCGTTCGTGACTCGCGCGACCAAGCGCTGGTCGACCAGCCGCGGCTTTGCCATCGGCACCGCGCTTCTGGGCGGTGCGACCGCCGTGTCGTTCCTGCTCAACTCCCTGTGGCCGCTGGTGATCAACGCGGTGGTCCAGACCATCGGCGAGATGATCTCGGTGCCGCCGAGCCAGACGCTGCGCGCGGACCTGATGGACCCGGAAAAGGTCGGGGCGTACTCTGGCGTCTGGACCACGGTCGGGCCGCTCGCCTCGATGGGCGCGGGCCTCGGCGTCACGCTCTCCACCTGGATCGGCAACGGCGGCATGGCCGCCTTCATGGGCGTCCTGGTCCTGACCTCTGTCGTCCTCGTCCACAAGGCCGCCACCTGGCGCGCCGCCGCGGCCTAGGACTGCCGGCCGGCCGCCGGGCTCCGGCGGGGACGGGCCGCTGCTTCCGGCTCCGGGCCGGGGCGGCGGAACGCGTGGGGCTCCCGCAAGCCCAAAGCCCGGTCTTGCGACCCGCCCTTGCAGTAAGCCGGCAAGGGCGGCCGGCTAACTGCAATGTCACGCTGGCTCGCCCCGGCCCGAAGCCTCCAGCAGCGGCGCGTCCGCGCTGGAGCCCTACACAGTGGGGGTATCGCACCAATCGTGAGCCGGGTGATGGCCAATCGGTGGCGATGCCAGTGCCGCCACGCCTTGGCACCTACGTCCGTGCACGCCTGCACATCCGAATGTGAAAAACTGCGCCACCGGTGGTCACCGGTGGCGCAGCTGTGTCTTGGGTGCGCGCGGCGGTCGTGGGGTCGCGCCGCGCTTTGATGTTCGCTAGTCCTTCAACGCCTTGAGCTTGGCCAGGTCGGCCTTGTACATCGCCTTGGCCGACTGCTTGGGCATCGCCTTTTGCTTGGCGGTGGCCTTGACGGTCATCTTCTGCCACTCGCTGCCGTCCGCGGTTTCCTCGAGGCGCACGACTTTGTGGCCGGAGGTGATCAGGCGGGTGCCGGCGAAGTCGTACGGGTACTTGCCGGAGTAGGAGTCCTTGATCAGCGCCTTGACCTGCTTTTGGGTCAGCTTGGCGCCTTCGATCGGCTGCTCGACGGTGCCGACCCAGGTGGCCTTGAGGGTGACCTTGTCGTCCTTGACCGTGTAGGTGCCGCTCATGTAGGCGCGGTTGCCGTTGGTGCCGGTCTTGGTGTTCGGGTCGACCTTGTTCATCACGCTGACGAAGTGCTTGTTCGCGCCCAGGTAGTAGGTCAGGCTGTTGTCGGCGCCCTTGACGGTGACGGGAATCGTCACCTGGTAGTCGGTGTTGCCGATGGCGTCCTTGTCCTTGCAGGCGGTCAGGCCCAGGCCGACGGCGACGAACGCCAGCAGCGCCAGCGCGGTTCTCAGTGCTTTTTTCATGTCGAGGGATCCTCCTTTAGCTGTCTAGACCAGCGTACAACGGCCGGCCGGCGATGACAAGTGAAATCGATTGCAGCGGCGCGCGATGCCCGGAATCCGTTTCTATGGTAAAATTAAGCTTAAGAATTACTTATGATGCGGGAATTATCCCGCGCCACCCGTGAAAGTGAGCGATATTGTGAAAAATCTCAAGGCAAAGCTCAAGCTGCCGGCGTTCCTGGAGGACGGCCGGCTGCGCTGGATCATCGGCATCATGGCGGTCCTGGCCGTCATCGACGTGATCGTGGCGAGCTTCATTCAGCTGTGGCTGGCGCTGGCGCTCCTGCTTTTTCTGCTGGGGCTGATCGGGGCGACCCTGGCCGCCCTGGCGCGCATCACTGCCAACACCAACCAGTACATCTCCAACCTGTCGTACCGCATCAAGCGCGGCGAGCAGGAGGCGCTGATCAAGATGCCGGTCGGAATCTTGATCTACAATGAGCAGCTGGAGATCGAGTGGGCCAACCCCTACCTGCAGCAGTACTTCGGCGACGAAGACTTCCTCGGCCAGCCGCTGTCGGCGATCGACGCCGAGCTTGCACAGCTGGTCACATCCAACCAGGACTCCAGCGCCAAGACCACCATCACCTGGGGCGGCCACCAGTTCGACATGACGATTCAAAAAAGCATCGGCGTGGTCTACCTGATGGACATCACGCCCTACGCCAAGATCGAGCAGGAGGCCGCCGACCGGCGCGTCGCCATCGGGCAGGTGTTCCTCGACAACTACGACGAGATCACCCAGACCATGGATGATCAGGCGATCACGAACCTGAACAGCTACGTCACCAACACGATGAGCGACTGGGCCGCCGACTTCGGCATGTTCGTCAAGCGCGTCGCGTCCGACCGCTTCATCATGATCGGCTACCTCAAGTCGCTGCGCGAGGTCGAGGAGGACAAGTTCAAGATTCTGGACCGGATTCGCGAGGAGACGTCCAAGCAGAACTTCCCGCTGACCCTGTCGATCGGGATCGCGTACGGCGAAAACAACCTGTCGCACCTGGCCGCGGTCAGCCAGTCCAACCTGGATCTGGCGCTGGGCCGCGGCGGCGACCAGGTCGTCGTGCGGGAAAAGGGTGAGCAGGCCCGGTTTTACGGCGGGCGCACCAACCCGATGGAGAAGCGGACCCGCGTGCGGGCGCGCATGATTTCACAAGCGCTTCAGGAGCTGTTCAAGCAGACGGACAAAATCTTCGTCGTCGGCCACAAGCGCCCGGACATGGACGCCATTGGGGCGGGGCTGGGCATCCGGCGCATCGCCCAGATGAACGGCAAGGACTGCTACGTCGTGGTCGACCCGGCCAACCTGCACTCCGACGTCGAGCGGCTGATGACCGCCGTCGGCAAGGACCCCGAGATCGCCAACGCCGTGGTGACGCCGGAGGCCGCGCTGTCGCAGGCCACCGACAAGAGCCTTTTGGTGCTGGTCGACCACAGCAAGGCCTCGATCACCGCGGCGCCGGATCTCTACGAGAAGCTCGCGGCGCGCACCGTGATCATCGACCACCACCGGCGCGGCGAGGAGTTCCCGGAAAACCCGATGCTCGTGTACATCGAGCCGTACGCCAGCTCGACCTGCGAGCTTTTGACCGAGATGTTCGAGTACCAGCCGACCGGCGTGCCGGGCCTGAACAAGCTGGAGGCCACCGCGATGCTCGCCGGCATCACGGTCGACACCAAGAATTTTGCCATGCGCACCGGCACCCGCACCTTCGACGCCGCGTCGTACCTGCGTTCCAACGGCGCGGACGGGCTGCTGACCCAGAACCTGCTGAAGGAAAATATCGACAGCTACATCCAGAAGAATCATCTCATTGATACAATTGAAATGATTGCGCCAAGTATGGCATTATGTACAGGTGAACCGGACCGCGCCTACGACCCCGTGATCGCGGCGCAGGCGGCCGACACGTTGCTGACGCTCAACGGCATCACCGCCAGCTTCGTCATCACGCGCCGCGCCGACAACATGGTCGGCATCTCGGCGCGCAGCCTGGGCTCGGTCAACGTCCAGCGCCTGATGGAAAAGCTCGGCGGCGGCGGCCACCTGAGCAACGCCGCCACCCAGATCCGCGGCAAGTCGGTCGCCCAGGTCCGCACCATGCTGGCGCGGGCGATCGAGGACGAAGCGGTCAACAATTAGAGGGCGGAGCGGCGCGCACTTAGCGGGTCGGGTAGCCTAGCGCTAGCGTTGAGGCGGGCTTTGCCTCGGCGCTAGTGCGTAGCTAGCCGCACCCGCATTGCGCGGCGGAGCCCGTTTGGCCGGGCTCCGGCGCGGCGGGGCCACTGCTTCCGGCTCCGGGCCGGGGCGGCGGAACGCGTGGGGCTCTCCTGAGCCCAAAGTACGGTCTCAGGACCCGCCCTTGCAGTAAGCAGGCAAAGACCGCCTGCTAACTGCAATGTCACGCTGGCTCGCCCCGGCCTTCAGCGCCAGCAGGCCCGCGCCTCCGCCCTACATCGTGGTGTGCGGCTGCGTTCGATCGCTGGCGGCGTAATTCGGGATTCGGACCGCAGATTTGGATTCAGCGGTACTGGTTGTATTGGTCGGCCGAACTGGTGTGGACTGAGCTCCTAAGTGACGGCGCAGTTTTCGCCGGATTGATCAACAGCAAGACGCCTCAGAAGAAAGAAGGACTTAACAATGAAAGTGATTTTTACCGAAGATGTGCGCGGCAAGGGCAAGCGCGGCCAGGTCAAGGAAGTGCCGGACGGGTACGCCCAGAACTTCCTGATCAAGAACGGCAAGGCCAAGGCGGCCACGGCGCAGGCGATGTCCGCGCTGCGCGGCCAGCAGAAGCTTGAGGAGAAAAAGGACGCGGCGGCGCGCGCCGAGGCCGAGGCCGTGAAGGCGAAGCTCGAGGCCGACAAGACCGTCGTCCAGATCCAGAGCAAGGCCGGCGCGGACTCGCGTCTGTTCGGCTCGATTCCGAGCAAGCAGATTGCCCAGGCGCTCGAAAAGCAGTACCAGATCAAGGTCGACAAGCGCAAGATGGACCTGCCGGAGCCGATCAAGGCCCTCGGCTACCGCAACGTGAAGGTCGCGCTGTACCCGGGCGTGGAGGCTAACATCCGCGTCCACATCACCGAGGCCAAGTAGGGTCATTGACCACCGCGGCCCAGCCACCGCGGCCGGGTCCGCAGAGTCGGTGCGCGGCCGGGCCACGTCGAGCAGACGGGCAAGCCGCAGTCGCAACGCCAAAATTAATCTTCCCGTTAGAATCGTGTGCCGGCGCCGCCAGCACGCGATTTTTGCGCTGGCGGCGGGGGCCGGGTTCGTTGCGCCAAGGCGCCATGTCCGCTAAACTAGGTGAGACGATTTGATGCACAAAGATGGAGGAGAAGCCATGGATAATCAAGTTCGGCGGATGCCGCCGGCCAACCTGGACGCGGAAAAGGCGGTGCTCGGGAGCATCCTGATGTCGCCCGACGCCCTGATCTCCGCCATGGAGTTCGTGAACGAGGCCGATTTTTACAAGCGCGCCAACCAGCTGATTTTCCACGCGCTGACCGAGCTGTCCGACCGCGGCGACGCGATCGACGTGCTGACGGTCGAGGACTACCTCGACTCGGTCAACCAGCTGGCCGACGTGGGCGGCAACGCGTACATGCTCGACATCGCCGATGCCGTGCCGACCGCCGCCAACGTGGTCTACTACGCTAAGATCGTGGCGGACAAGGCCCAGCTGCGCCGCCTGATCGACGCCTCCGAGCACATCATCCAGACCGCCTACGACGAGCAAGACGATGTGCCGACGGTGGTCGAAAACGCCGAAAGCGCGATGATGGCCGTCTCGGACGGCGGCTCGCGCTCGGGCTTCAAGCCGATTCGTGACGTGCTGAACAGCACAATGGCCGAGATCGACAAGCTGTACCAAAACGATCAGGAGATCACGGGCCTGCCGACCGGCTTCAAGGAGCTCGACCGCATGACCACCGGGCTGCACGACGACGAGCTGATCATCCTGGCCGCGCGCCCCGCGGTCGGGAAAACGGCGTTCGTGCTCAACATCGCGCAGAACGTCGGCACCAAGACGGACAAGACCGTCGCGATGTTTTCCCTTGAAATGGGCGCCGAGTCGCTGGTCAACCGCATGCTGTGCGCCGAGGGCAGCCTCGACGCGCAGCACCTGCGCACCGGCCAGCTCAACGAGGAGGAGTGGCAGGCGCTGATCATGGCGATGGGCAGCCTGAGCAACGCCAGCATCTACATCGACGACACGCCCGGCGTCCGCATGGCGCAGATCCGCTCGCAGTGCCTGAAGCTGCAAAAGGAGCAGGCGCACGGCGACAAGCCGCTGGGCCTGGTCGTCATCGACTACCTGCAGCTGATCGAAGGCTCCGGCCAGGAAAGCCGCCAGCAGGAGGTCAGCGCGATCTCCCGGCAGCTCAAAAAGCTCGCCAAGGAGCTCCACGTGCCGGTCATCGCCCTGTCGCAGCTGTCGCGTGGCGTCGAGCAGCGCCAGGACAAGCGCCCGGTACTCTCGGACATCCGTGAATCCGGCTCGATCGAGCAGGACGCCGACATCGTCGCCTTCCTGTACCGCGACGACTACTACCGCGATGCGGACGGCGACGGCGAGGCGGAAAACGACCACGGCGCCGACGACCAAAACGTCGGTGAGGTCGAGGTCATCATCGAAAAGAACCGCTCCGGCGCCCGCGGGACGGTCAAGCTGCTGTTCGTGAAGTCCTACAACAAGTTCAGCTCGATCGCCTACAACCCCGGGCAGCAGCACTAACACTTCAGTATAAAAGGAGGATGCATCGTGGATGCCATCCTGATGAGCCTGATGGCCGCTTTGAACGAGCGGCTCTTGATCAACATTTACCAACGCGACACCGAGGATTTTTACACCGGCTACATCCAGGCGCTGGGCAAAAACAGCGTGCTGCTTGCGACCTACAACGACGCCGGGCTGGCCGACGGGGCCGTCCTGATCAACTTCGCGGCGATCTCGACCGTCGAGTTCGCCGGCGCCGACCTCGAGGACATGACCTTTCGCATGCGCGTCGCGGCGCAGGACCACTTCCTGACGCTGCCGGAGACGCAGATGAGCATGCACTTCGACGCCACGCGCGACCTGATGCTGCAGCTGGCGACCCAGGCGCAGGCCAGCGGCCAGATGATCCTGGTGATGCTGGCCGACGACGACGCGTACCTCGAGGGCCGCGTCACCGCCGTCGACCGCGACCGCCTGACGCTGTCGGTGTTCAACAAGTTCAACTACACCGACGTCCGCGCGCTGCAGGTCGATTTTTCCGACGTCCTGGTGATCGAGTTCCAGGGCCTCGAGCTGCACCTCGAAACCGCGCTGCTCGACCGGCGCGACGAGCTGGTTCACCAGCCGACCCAGATCGTCCAAAACGACGGCCAGCTCAAAGACGTTTTGGCCGCGGCCCAGGCCGAGTCCCGGCTGGTGGCGGCGCGGCCCAAGGGCGGCTTCGACCAGTTCTACGTCGGCCGGGTGCTCGCGCTCAACGCGGAGCTGGTCGTCTTGCGCCTCAAGGACATGGCCGGCCAGTTCGGCGGCTACGTCGTGCTGCGCCTCGCCGGCCTCCAGAACGTCACCACGCAAAGCGACTACCTGCAGACCATCGCCTTTTACAGCGACTGGGTCGCGGCCCGCGGCATGGAAAAACAGCCGGTCCTGAACGCCGACCGCGAGTTCGACGCCAGCGGCGACCTGATCGCCGGCCTGATCCAGTCCGCGGCAGCCTTCGACCGGGTGGTGCGCGTGCGCGGCAAGGAGTCCGGCGACCAGCTGATGGGTGTGCCGGAGAACGTGACGGCGACGGGCTTCACGATGCACGCCGACGACACCGATGAGGACGTGCCGTTCACCTTCAAGACGGTGCAGGAGCTGGCGTTCGGCCACATCTACGCCTACCTGCAGGAGGCCCGGATGCGGCAGTGAGCAGCCGCCCAAAAACGGCGACCCCGCGGGGTCGCCGTTTTTGTGTTGTGCTGCATTAGCCAAAGAGCGCGTACACCCAGATCAGGATGATCATGGGAATCATCATGAAGAGGTAGGAGTTCTCCTCCAGCCAGTCGTAGGCGGTGCGGCCCGACTGCGGCGGCACGGGGGCGTTGGGCGCAGGGTGCTGGCCGGCGTCGCCGTCCGCGGCGTGACCGGTGTCCCCAGCGTTCTCGGCCTCCGCGGGGTGGTCGGCAGCGCCGGGTGCATCGACGGCCGCGGGGTGGGCGGGCTCGGCTGCCGCGGCGCCGCCTTCCCCGCGCACCAGCCGGTCCAGCGAGACGTCGAACAGGTCGGCGAGCGCGACCAGCGTCTCGAGGTCCGGCGTCGCGTCGCCCTGCTCCCACTTGGAAATGGTCTGCCGCGTCAGAAACAGCCGCTGCGCCAGCGCCTCCTGCGACCAGCCGCGCTCCTGTCGGTAATGCCGTACCTGCGTTGCGAAACCCATGCCCGCCACCGCCTTTCTCCCCCTTATCATACGAGTCGGCGCGGGCGTTGGGTAGCCCCGAATCGCGGCACCGCCGCAACTGGTGGTTGCGGGCGAAAAAAAGTTATTTCCCGGGAAATGAGCGGGACACGCGCCGGCACGTTCGGGCCGCGCGCGGCGGCCGCGGGACGCCCGGACGCGGGCGTGGTTACGGCGGCGCGGTGCGGCGTTATTCGGGTATTTTTAATCCCGGCGTCGCCGATCGACGATTCGTTCGGATTTTTGATTCGATTGTTCGAATTTTAATTTCATCATTCGGCTTTTAACTTGCCGCGGCGCGCAAATGTTGCTAGAATAGCTAGTGGCAATCGCGGGAGCGTGCGCACATCGCAATTAAGGAGCACATCAACATGGGGACAGTAGTTATCGTAGGCACACAGTGGGGCGACGAGGGGAAGGGCAAAATCACCGACTTCCTGAGCCAGGGCGCCAACGTGATCAGCCGCTACCAGGGCGGGGATAACGCCGGCCACACCATCCACAACGACGGGGTGGTGTACAAGCTGCGCCTGATCCCGTCCGGCATTCTCTACCCGAACCAGCTGTCGGTGATCGGCAACGGCGTCGTGGTCAACCCGAAGTCGCTGGTTGAGGAGCTTGCGACGTTGCGCGCAAAAGGGGTCGCAGGTGAGAACCTGCGCATTTCCGACCGCGCGCACGTGATCCTGCCGTACCACATCGCGCTGGACAAGGCGCAGGAGGCGGCCAAGGGAGACGGCAAGATCGGCACCACCAACCGCGGCATCGGCCCGGCCTACATGGACAAGGCCGCCCGCGTCGGTATCCGCTTTGCCGACCTGCTGGAAAAAGACACCTTCGAGACCAAGCTGCGCGCCAACCTCGCCGAGAAGAACGCGCTGTTCACGAAGATCTACGGCGTTGAACCGATCGCCTTCGAGGACATTTTCGAGGAGTACTACGGCTACGGCCAGCAGCTCGCCCAGTACGTCTGCGACACCACGGTGCTGTTGAACGAGGCGCTGGACAAGGGTGAAAACGTGCTGTTCGAGGGCGCTCAAGGCACCATGCTCGACGTCGATCAGGGCACCTACCCGTTCGTCACCAGCTCCAACCCGGCCGGCGGCGTCGCCACCGGCACCGGCGTCGGCGCCAGCCGCATCGACCGCGTGGCCGGCGTGGCCAAGGCCTACACCTCCCGCGTCGGCGACGGCCCGTTCCCGACGGAGCTGTTCGATGACGACGGCCACTTCATCCGCGAGGCCGGCCACGAGTACGGCACCGTCACCGGCCGCCCGCGCCGCATCGGCTGGTTCGACGCCGTGGTCGTGCGCCACGCCTGCCGCGTCGCCGGCGTCACCGACCTGTGCCTGAACTCGGTGGACGTCCTGACCGGGCTGGCTAACGTGAAGATCTGCACGGGCTACAAGCTCAATGGCGAGCTGATCACCCGCTACCCGGCGTCTCTCAAGGAGCTGGCCGCCTGTGAGCCGGTTTACGAGACGCTGCCGGGCTGGACGGAAGACATCACCGCCGCCAAGACCCTGGAAGACCTGCCGGCCAACGCGCGCGCGTACGTCGATCGCATCGCCGAACTGATCGGCGTGGACCTTTTGACGTTCTCCGTCGGCCCGGACCGCGAGCAGACCAACATCCTGGCCAACATCTGGGACAAGTTGTAATTAGACACAAGCAGACCCTGCTGCGCGCCACCTCACATGGTGGCGCGCGGCAGGGTCTTTTTTGGCCCAAAAATCCCGCGCAGCTTGCGGACTGCGCGGGACGTGGCGAGTTGCCCTCATTTGACCTAGCTTGATCCTGACGCCGCGCAAGTCTGTGGCAATCCCGCCGGCCAAAGCGGCGTCAGTCCTCGTAGGCATCGATCAAAAGCCCCGACGCGCTGTCCAAAACGGCGATGTTCCCCAGCCGCACGCCGGCCAGCCCGCTGCCGACGCCGCCGTCGATGAAGTACCGCGGGTACTCCGCCGGGTACCGGATGCCGAAGATCGGATTCCGCGCGGTCGGCCGCTTGACCGGGCCTTCGTCGTGCCGGTAGCGGCCGCTGATGCGGGCGGTCGGCGTGTGGCCGGAGACGATGGTGTAGGGCAGCGGGTTGTGCCCGAAAACGCCCCAAGCGCCCGGCGCGTACCAGTACCTGGCGTCCAGCCACAGCCGGTCGTGGCGGGTGGTGGCCGCCACCGGGTCCGCCAGCGCCAGGTCCAGGCCGGCGTGCACGACCAGCAGGTGATCGCGCGCAAAGGTCGTCGGCAGCCCGGCGAGCCAGGCCAAAAGCGGCCCCTCGTGCGCAATCAGCACGGCGCGCGCGCTGAGCGGGCCGCGGTCCGGCGACCAGGCGCGGGTCGCTTCGCGCAGCGTCTCAAGGCCGCCGTAGTCCAGCCAGTCGCGCCGGCTTGAGTCGGCCACGAAGTCCAGCAGGCCCTGCTCGTGGTTGCCTTTCAGCACCACCACGCGGTCCGGCTGCGCGGCGAGCCGCTCTAGGGTCGCAAGCTCGCCGTGCAGGTCGCTCAGCGCGATGATGGTGGTCATGGCGCGCCCCCTTACTGAGCCTGCAGCATCGCGCTGAAGCCGATCCGGCGGGCCGGCTCAAAGGGCTGCTGCGCGCGGCGGGCAGCGGGGTCGCCGAAGTCCGCGCCGGTCAGCTCGGTCAGCGCCGCGTTGGTCGGGACGCCCCCGGCCGCGTCCAGGCGCAGTCCCTGATTGAGGACGGCCTTTTCCAGGACGTTGCGCACGGTGCGGCCGTTGCCGAAGTTTTTGGGGTCTTGGGTCTTGATCGCCGTCAGCGCGGCGGCCAGCCGCTTCGGCGCGTCGTCGCTCAGGCGCAGCCCAAGAGATTCAAGCTGCAGGCGCGCGATCGCCACGAGCTCCTCAATCGCGTAATCGGGGAAGGGGATCTGGTACGCCACGCGGCTGCGCAGCCCCGGGTTGGCATCGAGGAAGGTCGCCATCTCGGCCGGGTAGCCGGCGAAAATGACGACCACGTCGTCGCGGTGGTTTTCCATCTCCTGGACGATCGTGTCGATGGCCTCCTGACCGTAGCCGTGCTCGGTGACCGTCGCGTAGGCCTCGTCGATGAAAAGCACGGAGCCCGCGGCGCGCTGGAAGAGGTCCTTGACCTGCGGGGCGGTGGCGCTGACGAACTGGCTCACGACGTCGGCGCTGCCGACCTCGATCAGATCCCCGACCCGCAGCACGCCCTGGTCGCGCAGGATTTGGGCCAGGAGGCGGGCCACCGTGGTCTTGGCCGTCCCCGGGTTGCCGGTGAAGACCATGTGCATGCTGGCCTGGCGGACGGGCAGCTTGCGCGCCTTGCGCAGCTGCGCCATCTTGAAGTTGCTGACGACCTTGTTGACCAGGGCCTTCACCTCCGACAGCCCGATCAGGCCGGCGAGCTTGGCGGCGGCGTCGCTTTCGGTCGGCGCCGCGGCGCGGGCGGCCTGGGTGTCGCCGACGACGGAATAGGCGGGAAAATCGCGCTGGCGCAGCGTGTCGCCGCGCCATTTGGCGTAAACCGCCGCCAGCGCCTGGTGCCCGGTCGGAAACGCGAGGGCGGCGACGGCCGCCGTCAGCCGCTCGTCGACGGTCAGCCGGTCGAGTTCGGCCTGCTTGGTGATGTAGGCCGTCGCGCCGTCGCGCGTGAGCGCCGGAAAGCCGATCGCGACGTACAAAAGCGCGGGCATGGCGCGGCGAATCGCCGCCTGGGTGGCCCGGCTTGCCATCGGCACCTTGAAGATCACCAGCACCCGGTCGCGGTACTCGGCGATGAGCTGGGCCAGCTGCGTCAGGGCTTCAGAGGGCCCGGTGAGGGGGTTCACCAGCTCGATCACCAGGGTGCCGCCGCTGGCCGTCGCGAAGAGGTGGCGCCACGCCGTCACCGAAAAGGACAGGCCCAGGTGCGCGTTTTCGACCACGAGGTAGCGGCGGGAGGCCAGCCAGCCCATGGCGTACTTGGCCGCCAGCATCGGGGTCAGGATCTGATCCAGCGCCGTCAGGTCTGCGGCCTCCACCAGGTAGTCCACCGGGTGGCCGGCGCCTTGCAGGTGGCGCGTTGAGTAGATGCGGCCGACCTCCGCCTCGAGTGACGCGAGGTTCAGGCCGGCGACCTTCTGGGCCACCTCCTGGCGGGTCAACGCCGGGATCAGGTGCTCGGACAGCGGCTCGTAGGCAGACATTTTGTCGATCAGCCTTGCCGCGACGCCCTGAAGCCGAAGCGCACCCACCGATCGCTGTCCTGCAGGCGGTAGCTGCCCATTCGGTCGGACTCATCCAGGGCGCGCTCGAGCTCAACCTGGGTGACCTCGCTGGCCTGAACGCTGATCACCGGCACCTCCAGCGCCGCGTAGAAGCTGCGGACGAGTTGCGCCCAGTCGGTGCCGACCTCGCACACCATGACCACGGTGCTGGTGGTGGTGCTTTGATTCACAATGGCCAGCGCCCACCGCGCGCCGTTTTCCCTGGCCAGCCGGCCTTCGACGCCGGCCGCGCGCTTGTTGAACTTGCGGTAGGCGGAGTCGAGGTCATACGCGCTTGCCCCGTCGTTTTCCGGCACGCTGCCGGGCGTGACGCCAACTTTGATCTGGTAGTATAACATGATTGCCTCCCTTGTTGACTAGCGCAGGTGGGCCTGGGCCCACGCCGCGGCATTCGCATCGAGACTGATGAGATGGGA
Organism: Lacticaseibacillus kribbianus; assembly: GCF_020180945.1. Lineage (GTDB taxonomy): Bacteria > Bacillota > Bacilli > Lactobacillales > Lactobacillaceae > Lacticaseibacillus > Lacticaseibacillus kribbianus. The sequence continues at coordinate 30,664 of NZ_JAIPUL010000003.1, forward strand.
ATACTCGCCATCGGTGAAGTCGCCGAGAACTTGGCCGGCCAAAAGCGCCTGGAGGGCGAGGACATCCAGCACCAGGTGATGGACGTCGTACCCGCGGGCCTTAAAGTCCTTGATGGCCTCTTGCGTCGGCAGGCGGTACGCGGTGTGATCCGCGTACGAAAGCCCGTGGCGCGCGGCCTCCTGCACTTCGGCGGCGATGGACGCTTCGGTGAACGGGTAGCCGTGGTCGAGGTACAGGGCGCGGATGCACGCCGCCGCCACGTCCGCCGGCGCGCTGTCCGGCGCGGCTTCGCGGATGACCTGATCAACGGTTGCCTGGTTCACCTCCTGGCCATTGTGCGGCGGCAGCGGTGGCGCCAGCAGCAGGGCCGGCTTGATGGTGCGACTGAGAAGACTGCGAACTTCATACTCTTTTGCCATGTTGTCCCTCCGTTTTCTCCTTGAGCAGCGTTGTCAACCATAACACAGGTCTAAAATTAGATAAACCTTGGACAACCAGGGGGACCAATTGACGACAGGCCTTACAAACGCCGGTGTGACGGCGCTTGTAAATAGTTAAGTTTATTTTAAGATTTCGAGATGGTTTGGGCGCGTAAGGCGGAGGACGGGTTGAAAAAACATGTCACTTTTTGGAGGGCGGGCCAAAAGCGGTCGAGATGGCCCGCCGCGCGACACCGATAAGGGCCCTTCTGAGTGACCGTCGGTGCCGCAGTGGCGGCCTGATCCACGAATGAGGGCAAAAAAAATACCACGAGCAAGCTCGTGGCAGTGGTCGGGTGCGGGAACCTTCAGAACGCCGAAGCGCCGATTCCGTACCCCGACCGTGGTTTGGCACCGTCGTTCAGTATCGCATGTTCCGGCCGTCGCGTCAACGGGAATCGCGCGGCGGGCGCCTCATTCAGGTCACACCAAGCTTTCACCGGCAACACAGGGCAGGAGGCGCGGCCGTCTGGTACACTGCACCAAGCAGACAAAGTGAGAGGTGCGGTGATCCCCGGTCGAAAGAGGGTGATGCCGATGGTGGAATAAACCACGGTGATCAAAATCTGGAGAAAGGAGACCTGCAAGCTTGTGATTATGGCCGCGGCCGTAAACATTGTGTTCTTTTTCAGCTGGCTGACCCAGGCAATCAACGCGGCAACGCGTTGTGTCGCCGCGGCCACCCGATTGCTCAAGGCAATCGCCAGACTGAAAAGAGCGTTCCGGAAATTACGGAAGTGAGTACGCAAAACGCCGCCCGTTTTTAACTTGACCCGTTAACTCGGCGGCGTTGTGTGACTCAGTTCATCTGAGGACCACCGCTGTCAAGCGGTCGTCTGCTCGGGGGCGACACGGTTAGCAGCGTGTCGCCCTTTGCGTTGTTAGTATATCACGGTCATTTCGACGCCGTAAAGCGTGCGACCGTCGCCGCATCGCGCACCGCCTGGGGCAGGTCCGCCGCCTCCGCGAAGCCGGCCAGCCAGTTGCGCGCGATGTTGAGCGCGTGGTTGTGGGAGCGATTCTTGAGGGATGGCGGCAATGGCTTGGCGGCGGCGACGGACTTGGCCGCCGCCGTCAGCCGCGGAATCACGATGGCGTTGAGCGCCGCCCGCTGATCCGGCGTGCCGTTTTGCCAGGCGAGACGGTAGCCGTTGAGGCCGATGAAGTTCTCTTCGGTGCGCGCTGGCAGCGCGTCGATCAGGGCCTGCACCGCGTCCGTACCGGTCTGCGCCTCGGTTAATTGAGAATCTTTGAAAATAAGCATGGGAAAACCTCCACTTTTTGTATTAAAAGAAGGCCGCACACGTATGCACGACCTCCCAAGTGGTTGATCTGCATCCGTCTATGGTGGGGCACGTTGCCTTTCGGTACGTTGCCGGTTGGTCACAGTGCATAGCCACTACCAACACTCTTGATACATACAGTCTTCTTTGCGAGTAATATAGCGCAAAAGCGGGGAAAAGTCAAGGCGCGCGTCATGTCCCTGACAGATGAAGCATCTTCATGATACACTGGCGAAGCTGGGAGCTCTGCGCGCCCCAGGGTGAGATTGCATCTCCTGGCGGTGAGTTCTCCGTTGTCCGTTCTCTTCACACTGGTGCTCGCCCCCGCGGCGGCGACACTGCTGGCACAACTGATCACTGGTCTTTGGGCTGAGTGGCGCCATGCAAGCCAGCACCCTGGTCGACATACTAAACGATCGGGTGGTAAACACTGCGCCGTCACCAAACGGCGCAGCCAAAAGCCTCGACGTTAAGCCATGCGCCGACCAGAAGGCACCGCTCACGGGTCGCACTACCTGTGGGCGGTGTTTTGATTGATCTGTCGACAAAAAAACGAGCGTCCCATCTCTGGACGCTCGTCGCCGGCATACATCGGGGCACTACTCCCAATGCGGCTCGTTGCCGTGCCGTTCTCTTCAAGGCAATATTAGCATGTTTCGCAATTTTTGGCTACACATGCGGTTTCACCCTCTAAACGGGTTCCAAAGCGCAACGCGAATTCGTCTAGCTAAGGCCGGCACTCGGGCCAAAGGGCGGCCCAAGCGCCAACCTTACGCTAGTCGATTCGCTAAGCCCGCGCTTTTCCACCCTCTGCTAGTTGGTCATCCCGTCCGCGTACAGCTTCAGCTTGCCGTTGACGATGCTTTCGACCAGCTCGCCGTACGGCACGTTTTCGGCCTCGGCCTCCTGCGGCAGCAGGGACAGCGGGGTCATGCCCGGCAGGTTGTTGGCCTCAATCACCCAGACGCCGTCGTCGTTGGTCAAAAAGTCGACGCGCCCGTAGTTTTGCAGGCCGAGGACCTTCATCGTCTCCACGGCGACGCGCTTCATCTCGTCGTGCACCGCGTCGTCGAGGTTGTCCGGCGGGGTCACGAAGTCGGTGTGGCCGGCCTGGAACTTGTGCTCGAAGTCGTACCAGCCGTCGTGGACCAGGATCTCGATGGCGGGGAAGGCGTGGCCGTTCACGACGCCGAGGGAAAACTCGCGGCCGGTGATGAACTCCTCGATGATCGCGGAGTTATCAAAGCGGAACACGTCTGTGAGACTATCCTCAAGCTCTTGTGCATCGTGCACAATGTGGGTGCCGACCGAGGAGCCGCCGGACGTCGGCTTGACCACGACGGGGTAGCCGAACGGCAGTGTGTGGCCGGTTGCGCCCTCGTCGCGGGTGATCTCGACGTAGGCCGCGGTTTTGATGCCGCGCTGCAGCATGATTTCCTTGCTGTAGACCTTGTTCATGGTGATGCCGGAAGCGGTCGAGCCGCTGCCGGTGTACTTGATGTTGTTCAGGTCCAGGTAGGCCTGGACCTTGCCGTTCTCGCCGTCGCCGCCGTGCAGCGCGAGGAAGACGATGTCGGCCTCCTGGCAGATCGCCAGGACGTTGGGGCCGAAAAGCTGGGTGGAGCCGTCCGTGCGCAGCGCGTTGATGTCCGCGTCGGTCAGGATGGCGTCCGAAATCTTGAGATCGGCGCTGGTGTTGGCGTCGTCGTAGGCCTGCGCCGGGGTTTTGCCCTGCAGGTCGTAGCCGAGGAACAGATCGATGAAGGTGGCCTGGTGCCCCTGCGCGCGCAGGGCGTTGGTGATGCGGTAGCCGCTGGAGATCGAAACATTGCGTTCAGTGCTTCGTCCACCGGCCAGTACGGCAATTTTCATGGTGTATGCCTCCCGATTGTTTTAGAACCTTAAGCATACCACACCAAACCCCGTCGTGGCACGAAAGAGACCGCTTTCATTGAACTTTTAGGGTTTCGGTCGCGTTAAAAACGGGTGAGGGTGGTAGCCAGTCCCGCTCGTGATTGCGTATACTAAAGAAAAAACAGCGGTGCACAAGGCACCGGGCAGGAGGAGCGTTTTTTGAAAATCATCACGTACGGCGCCCACGACGACGAGCTTCCCTACATGACGCAGTGGCAGGCCCGCACCGGCCACGACCTTGAGATCCACACGCAGCCCGCGACGGTCGCAAACCTCGCGTGGGCCGCGGGCTGCGACGGCATCAACCTGCTGCAGACCACGCCGATCACGCGCGAGATGTTTGAAACCATCGCCAAGCTTGGCATTCGCTTCGTCACCATCCGAAACGTCGGCACCGACAACATCGACCTCGCGGCGGCCCGCGCTCTTGGCATCCGCCTGGCCAACGTGCCGGCGTACTCACCCAACGCGATCGCCGAGTTTGCGGTGACCGCGACGTTGACCCTGCTGCGGCGGCTGGGGGAGAGCCAGGCGGCGCTTGATGCGGGCGACTACCGCAAGGCGACCACCTTCATCGGCCGGGAGCTGGCGCAGCAGACGGTCGGCGTGGTCGGCGCCGGGCGCATCGGGCGCGAGGCAATCCGGCTGTTTGCGGCGTTCGGCGCGCGCGTTTTGGCCTACGACCCGCACCCGGTCCAAGACAGCAGCCTGGCCTGCGCCTACGTGGACCTGCCGGAGCTGTTGGCCCAAAGCACGGTGGTCGACCTGCACGTGCCGGGCATCGCGGCCAACGACCACATGATCGACGCCGCCGCCCTTGCGCTGATGCAGCCGGGCGCGCTGTTGATCAACACGGCGCGCGGCAACCTGGTGGACACCGCGGCGCTGATTGAAGCACTCAAGTCCGGCCACCTCGGCGGCGCGGGCATCGACACCTACGAGAACGAGTCGGCCAACCTGCTGGCGCTGCACGAACACGGCAAGTTCGAAGATCCACAATGGGACACGCTTCGTGCGATGCCGAACGTGCTTTTGACGCCACACATCGCCTACCACACCGAGACGGCGGTGCAGAACATGGTCGACTTCTCCCTGAACTACCTGGTCGAGTTCCTGACCACCGGCGCCACGGCGACCGAGGTGCACCCGCGCGAGCTGTGAAGACGCGCACCATCACAAGCACGAACCCGCAACCGGGCGACTTTCCCGCGAAAGTCGCCCGGTTTTTGCGTTAAAGCCGAACGTTCGGGAGTAAAAAGTTAAAATAAACCGGATTTGCGCTTGAAATTCGCTGAACAATCCCTTACACTGATGCTATCAAAGGCGAACGAAAGGGTGCATCATGGAAAAATTCTTTCAGCTTAAAGCGAATAATACCAAGTTCTCAACCGAAATTATGGCGGGTTTGACGACGTTCTTCGCGATGTCGTACATTCTCTTCGTCAACCCGCAGGTCCTGTCGCAGACCGGGATGCCGTCTCAGGCGGTCTTCCTGGCCACCATCATTGCCAGCGCCGTCGGGACGCTGGTCATGGGGCTTTTCGCCAACGTCCCTTACGCCCTGGCACCGGGGATGGGCCTCAACGCGTTTTTCACCTACACCGTGGTGTTCGCGCTCGGCTACAACTGGAAACAGGCGCTGGCACTGGTCTTCATCTGCGGGATGATCAACATCCTGATCACCGTCACCAAGGTCCGCAAGATGATCATCATGGCGATTCCCGAGGTCATGCAGCATGCCATCGGCGGCGGGATCGGCGTCTTCATCGCCTACATCGGCCTGAAGAACGCGGGCTTCCTGCAGTTCACGTCCGATAGCAGCAACATCTTGAGCATCAACAACGCCGCCTACAACGCGGCGACCAGCAACTACAAGGACGGCGTCACCGGCGTCGTCACCGGCGGCGGCATCGTGCCGGCGCTGGTCAACTTCACCGACCCCGGCGTCCAGCTGGCGCTGATCGGCCTGGTCCTAATGACCATCCTGGTGGTCAAAAAGGTGCCGGGCGCCGTCCTGATCGGCATCGTCGCCGTCACCCTGATCGGCATCCCGATGGGTGTCACCAACCTGACCTTCAACTCCGCCAACAGCCTGGGCAGCTCCTTCTCCCAGCTGGGCACCACCTTTGGCGCCGCGTTCTCGCACGCCGGGATGGGGAGTTTGTTCACAAGTCCGTCGCAGATCTTCGTCTCGCTGATGACAATCTTCGCCTTTAGCTTCTCCGACACGTTCGACACCCTGGGCACCTTCATCGGCACCGGCCGCCGCACCGGCATCTTCTCCGCGGCGGACGAAAAGGCGATGGAGGACGGCCACGGCTTCTCCTCCAAGATGGACAAGGCCCTGTTCGCCGACTCCATCGCCACCAGCATCGGCGCCGTGTTCGGCACCAGTAACACCACGACCTACGTGGAATCCGCCGCCGGCATCGGCGCCGGTGGCCGCACCGGCCTGACCGCGGTCACCACCGCGGTGGCCTTCCTGGTCTCCGCCGTCTTCGCGCCGTTGATCTCCGTCGTGCCGACGCAGGCCGTCGCCCCGGCCCTGATCCTGGTCGGTGTGATGATGCTCGGCAGTTTCAAGGAAATCGACTGGACCAACCTCGCCGAGGCTGTCCCGGCCTTCATGGCGTCGATCGTCATGGGCCTGGTCTACAACATCTCCTACGGCATCGCGGCCGGCTTCATCTTCTACTGCATCGTCAAGCTGATCACCGGCAAGGCCAAGGAGATTCACCCGATTCTGGCCATCGTCTCCATCGGCTTCATCCTGAACTTCATCGTGCTGGCGGTGCTGTAACCCGCCGCGCCTAGATTGTGAAAAAAATGTCGCAGGCTCCCGAATCGTGGGGCTTGCGACATTTTTTGCTTGTGGCGGCCCGGGCCCCAGATCCGCTCGCGCGAGGGCCTGGGCCCGGTTTTGCGGTGCGACGTCGGGAATCAGGGTCTGACCGCCGTGTGCGCCGGTGAGCGCCGCTGTGCGGCCAGTCACTTGTGATTCTGTGCGGCGATCAGCCCTGCACCAGCCCCGCGGCCTGCTTGGCCAGGTCGTTGGCGCGGCGCTTGGTGTCGTCCGCGGTGCCGGGACTGTAAACGAAGTGGAGAGCGATCTGCTGCGCCAGGTCCTGCATCGTCGCCTGGTACTCGCGGGTGAGCGGCTGGCTGGCGTGCCAGGCGCCGGTGACCCATTTTTCGATGCCGGCGTAGTCGTAGGCGATGGTCAGGCTGTCGGCGCCCAGGGCGATGGCGCGGCGGATGCCGGCGACGACGCCCAGCATCTGGCCGCCGAAGTCGCGCAGGGGCAGGCGGGCCTGGTCCTGGCCGGCTTCGTGCAGCGTCTCAACGGTCGCGCCGACCGTGAGAATTGCGCCGTAGCCGTAGGTGCCGGTGTGCGGGTTGAAGGCACCGTCGACCACCAGCCGTGGGCCGGCCGGGGCCTTGGGGGCGACGGCCGTGATGGCCAGGGCCCCATCGCCGGCGACGTCGGCGGTGAACTCCCGCGCCGCGTCGTTGTCAAGCAGCCGGTCGGCGAGCGGGCCGATCAGGGCCTCGGCGATGGCCCGCTCCAGCGGCCGCGCGCCCATGTCCGGGTCGTAACCCAGGTCGACCAGATGGGCCCGCGCGGCGTCGCTGAGCGTCAGCGTGATGCCGCGCTTGGCGAGGCGCTGCAGGTACGGCTTGAGCTTGAGCGCCAGAATCGGCTGCAGGGCCGCTTTGCTCAGCGGTTGGAAAGCGACGATGCTGGAGAAGCGGTTCACAAGCTCCTTGGGGAAGGTCTCCTCGAACTTCTCCTTGGAGAACACGTAGCGCCCGGCGTTGCCTTGGCCGAAGCCGACCGGGCCGCCGTCGGAGGACATGCCGGCGTTGCTGGTGAAAATCAGGATGTTGGCCGTCAGGTCGTACGTCTTGCGCAGGCCGGAGGTCAGGCGGCCCTCGTCGAGCACCTGAAGCATCAGGTTGTGCACGGCCTCGCTGGCCTTTTCGAACTCGTCGAAGAGGATGATCGCGTTGGGGTGGGCCTCAAGCGCGTTGGTCAGCCGGCCACCCTTGTCGCTGTTTTTCCAGATCGAGTCGCCGCCGATCAGCTTGTAGACGCCGTCGTCCTTGCCGGCGAACTCGGACATGTCCAGGCGGACGTACTCGGTGGTGCTGCCGTACAGGTCCAGGGCCAGCTGCTTGGCCAGCTCCGTCTTGCCGACGCCGGTGGGGCCGGCGAACAGGAAGGTGGCCAGCGGCTTGGTCGGGTCGTTGAGCCCGGTGGCCGCGCGGGCCATCGCCCGGGCGACGGCCGCGGTTGCCTCAGGCTGTCCGATCACCTGCTGGTTGAGCTTGGCCTCAAGCCCGCGCACGACGCCGCGGTCGAGCACCGCCGGCGGGAAGCTGTTGAAGCGCACGGCCATGGTCTCTTGCACCATCGCCGCGGTGATGGTCTGCTTTCGCACCGGCCCCAGCGCGTGGGCGGCGGCCACCTGGTCCAGCAGCACGAAGCATTTTTCCGGGTCGGGGAACTTGGCCAAAAGCGTCCGGGAGCCGGTGACGATGGCCTGCAGCGCGGCCGGCTCGAAGCGCACGTTGTGGGCGCGCGCGTACTTGTCGGCGTCGTGCTCGAGCAAAGTCAAGATCAGCTCGGGCTCAAGCGGGCTGAGGTGGACCACCGCCCGCGTCGCCAACAGCGTCGATTCGTCGGGGTTGACCAGGTTCAGCCGCTCGATGGTGGTGAGGCCGCCGTCTTCGGCTTCGTCGTCCTGCTGAAATCTGACCACACGCAGGTCCGGGGCGGCAAGCGGCAGCCCGTCGCCTTTCCGGTTGAACAGCCAGACGTCGGCGAGCGCCGGCAGCCCGTCGGTGGCCATGTCCTGCGCCACCTGGCTCATCAGCAGGCGGTAGGCCAAGGGCGACTTGCCCACCACCGTGATGCCGTGGACGGTCGGGCTGGCGAGCAGCTCCTGCAGCCGCGCCGAGTCCTCGGCGAAAAAGTGGCGGTTGACCGTGCCGGGCAGCACCAGCTCGACGTCCGGGTGCGTCTCGAAAAAGGCCACGGCCGCGGCCTCGTCCGGGGTCGGCGATTCCGGCAGCATGGCCGCGTCGATCCGCACGAAGTTGATCAGCCGGTCGGGGCCGGCGGTGTAGTTGCGGTAGATCCGCGCCGCCGTCTCCATGATCGGACCGACCGCGGCGGTGGCGTGGGCGTCTCGGGCCGCGCGCGCCGCGGCGTACGCCTTGAGCCGCGCCTGGTCCACAGGGCTGAGGGGTTCGGGCACTTCCGCGTCGACGGCGTCCGCCAAGGCGGCGTCCGCATCGTCCGGGTCTTCCGGATCGTACAGGTCCGCCACTTCCTCTGCGGTCGGGCCGTCTGGGACGTCGCTGGGGTCGCTGAACAGTGCGGCGGCCACGGTCTTGGCGTCGCTGTGGGCGATCAGCTCGCGCAGCTGGTGGTTGGTCTGAATCTCCCGCAGCAGCGGCTCGCTCAGGTGCTTGGCCTCAAGCAGCGGGCGCGGCAGCGTCAGCGGCTCGTGCGCGCCTTCGTCCAGCACCCAGTCCGCGGCGGTGGTCTCGCCTTGGTCGCTCAGCCCCGCGTCCGCCGGGTACTCGCGCATGAAGGCGTGCATGAAGCGGGTGGCAGCCGCGCCGGTGTAGCCCAGCGGGTTGTCAGTGGTTGTCCCCTCCACCAGCGCCTGGGTCAGGTCGGCCAGCCGCGGGTCTTCGCCCAGATGGTCGAAAATGACCCGCAGCTCCCGGGCGGCGTCGCGTCGCTGGAACGCGTCGCGCCGGCGGTCGCTGATGACGGCGGTCAGGCGCACCATGTCGCCGCTCGTCTTGGCGTACGCGAGCTTGTGGCGCAAGACGCGTTCCTCGGCCGGCGGCGCCACCTCCAGTGCGATCAGGTGCCCGCAGTGCGGGCAGGTCATGGTGTGCAGCGCCAGGTCGGCGAACACCAGCACCTGGTCGTTGCGGTCGGCGGGCTGCCCGCAGTCCCCGCAGATAATGGCTTGAGTTGTGATGATAAACCCCTCCTCTCATTTCAGTACGGCCCTAGCTTAGCAGAAACCGGCGGCGCTTACCATGACGGGGCCGCACCCGGTGGCCAAGTCGGGCGCGGCAGCGCAAACAGGCCCCGGCGCACCGCACCGGGGCCGTTTCGAATGCGTCAGAACTGCAGGAAGCCGTCGTGCTCGGGGTGCAGCAGGGTGACGTCCTCGCCGGTCGCGACCGCGGACTACCGGGCGCAGCTGGCGCCGATGGCGGGCTTCGAGAAGAAGCTGGAGAGAACCGGGCACGCCCCGGGTCGCCCCTGCCACGGGAGGCGACCCGGGGTCTTTTTTGTGGTGGATTATGAGAATGACGGCAATGATGAATAATTAAATTAGGAAATTATTAGAACGACCGTCACCCAGATTGGAATGAGAATAAATGCGGGACGGCCCGCCAACCGCGCTGCATATACGCATAAATATGCGTAAATGTAGCCATAATTCAGAATTATGATTTTTTTGTGAATGCTGTTGCAAAATCTTAAAACTAAAAATATAATTCCTTCTAAGCAAAACCTAGCCGATTTCTAATAAAAGCCGAACGGCGGGACGACGGGCGCTGCCAAACTAATTTTGTTCGGGGGAATTTCCATGAAGAAAACACACATTGCGACGCACCTTGCGATGACGGTGATGCTCCTGTCCTCGGTCGGGGCCAACACGCTGCCGCTCGCACAGGTAATCGCCGCGACCAGTGGCAAGTCAAGCAAGATCGACTCGGCCTCCAAGGCGGCGCTGCAAAAGGCCCTGAGTCAGGCGTCCACCACCAAGACCAGCAAGAACAACGACAAGTTCAAGGCGGCGATCAAGCAGCAGCTGGCCGCCACCGGCACGGACACCAGTGACCTCACCGCCAGCCAGATCGCCAACAAGGACGTCAAGATCATCGTCACGCTGAAAAAGGACGCGGCGATTGAAGACACGGGCCGCGCGGACGGCGACGCCGCGACCTCGGCGCAGATCAAGTCCGCCACGGACAAGGTGCTGGACGCCCAACAGACCACGCAGGACAAGGTCGAGGCGATCACCGGCAACAAGGTCAGCCAAGAGTACGGCTACCTGATCAACGGCTTTGCGATCAAGGCCTCGTTCAAGGACATCCAAAAGATCAAGGCCCTGCCGAAGGTCCAAAGCGTCTCGGTTCAAAGCCTGTACGAGAAGCAAGACGCCGCCGCCAATGAAACCGGCAACGTCGGCACCGCCTGGAACGCCGACTCCGAGCTGCCCAACGAAGGCGAGGGCACCGCGATTGCGATCATCGACACCGGGATCGATGCCAGCCACAAGGACCTCAAGCTCAGTGAGGAGGGCACGGCCAACGAGAAGTACACCAAGGCCGAGATGGCCGACCTGATCACGTCGAGCGGGACCAAGGGTACCTGGCTGTCCGACAAGGTGCCGTACTCCTTTGACTACGGCGACAACACCAACAAGATCTCCAAGGACAACGGCACCGGCGCGATGCACGGGATGCACGTCGCCGGGATCGCGGCGGCGGACGGCACCGCGGCCGACGACTCGGAGGAAGAAGACATCGACTACGTGCGCGGCGTGGCGCCGCAAGCGCAGCTCTTTAACATGAAGGTTTTCTCCAACTCCAACGGCGGCGGTGACTGGGACGAGGTCATCATCAAGGCGATTGAGGACTCCGTCGCGCTCGGCGCCGACGTCATCAACATGTCCCTCGGCGGCAAGGACGGCAACACCGACACCTCCGCGCCCGAGGAGGCGGCGGTCACCGCCGCCACCCAGGCCGGCGTCGTGGTCGCCGTGGCGTCCGGCAACTCCGGCTCCTCCGACTCGAGCAACGCCTCGTCGGACTCGGCCCTGAACAACACCAACGATAACGGCCAGCAGAGCAACCCCGGCCTGACCCCGTCGGCCATCACCGTCGCGTCCTCCGACAACACGATCACGGTCAACCGCCAAGTCGCCGTGGCCGACGCCTCCGGCAAGAACATTTTCTCCGCTGACTGGGCGCAGTTCTCCCTGAACAAGTCGCCGATCACCGAGTTCGCCGGCAAGTCCCTGTACTTCGCCAAAAACGGCGAGAACGGCCTGCCGGGCTACGGCGCGACGACCGACTTCGACAGCGGCGTGAAGGGTAAGATCGCCGTGGTCGCCCGCGGCAACAACCTGGACTTCACCGTCAAGCAGAAAAACGCCCTGATGGCCGGCGCGGCCGGCGTCATCATCATCGACAACCAGCCGGCCGACGACGGCACGGCCAGCGCCTTTTCCATCAGCGAGGGCATTCCGACCATCGCGCTGCACAACTCCGACGGCCTGGCCTTCCTGAAGGCCACCGGCTTCGACGGCGGCACGGACGGCGACTCGACCTACACCTTCTCGACCTCCCTGGCCAAAAAGGCGCAGGCGACCGGCGGCGAGATGTCCTACTTCAGCTCCATCGGCGCCTCCTCGACGCTGGACTTCAAGCCCGACATCACCGCGCCGGGCGGCGGCATCTGGTCGTTGGCCAACAACAACTCCTACCAGTCCATGAGCGGGACCTCGATGGCGACGCCTTACATCGCCGGCGCCTCCGCCCTGGTGGTCGAGGCCCTGAAGCACGAGGGGCTGTTCGGGGATGACGCCGCGGCCGCCGCGACGACGGACACCGAAGGCAAAACCATCAACGATCTGATCAACGACGCGATGAATAGCGGTCAAACGGCCGAGACGACCGACGACCAGATCCCGGCCTACGTCAAGACGCTTTTGATGAACACCGCGACGCCAAAGCTTGATTCTGATCACCCGAACGCCGACGGCAGTGCGGCCATCATCTCGCCGCGCCTCGCCGGGGCCGGCGAGGTCAACGTGGCGGGTGCGACCAAGTCCCTGGTCGTCGCCACCAGCGCCAACGCCGCGTCCATGCAGGGCTTCCTCGCGCTGCACGAGATTAACTCTAGCGTTAAGACGCTGGGCGTCACCCTGACCAACAACGGCAAGGCGGACGCGACCTACACCTTTGACGATTACGGTGGTGTCTACACCAACGGCAACAACGACACCGATTCCGCGCAGATGTACGACAAGCAGCTGTTCGGCGCGACCCTGGCCATCACCTCCGTCAACGGCGGCGATCTGAACACCAAGGGCACCACGCAGACCATCACCGTGCCGGCCGGTTCCGCCGCCACCGTCAACATTAAGATGACGCTGCCGCTGACGCCGACGCAGTCCTTCGTCGAAGGGTACCTGGGCTTTGACGCGGTCGGCGATACCGACGGCGTGACGAACCTGTCCGTGCCTTACATGGGCTACTACGGCTCGTGGAACAACGACTCCAACATGTTCGCCGACACCGCGACGGACAACACCAACCTCTTCCAGCAGAGCTACATCGGCTACTACGCCAACGGCGACACGACCGACGAGGACCAGTTCACCGCGTTTGGCCTGGACAGCGACGGCAACATTGTGGCGGACAACGTCGCGCTGTCGCCGGACTCCTCGATCAAAACGGCGACGGTGCACGCGACGCTGTACCGCAACGCCAAAGACATCCGCGGCCAGGTCTACACCAGCGACCCGACCAAGGACGCGAACGCCAAGCTTTTGCGGACCGTTTTCTACCAGGAGACGGCCTTCAAGTCCTTCGCGATGGAAAGCACCGGCGGCCAGTTCGCCCAGCTCGGCGCCGCGGCCACGTACGACCAGTCCAGCCTGAACGGCAACGCCTGGGACGGCTCGGCGACGATTAACGGCGAAACCGAAACCGTCAAGGATGGCCAGTACTACTACGTCATCTCCGCCTCCAACTGGGGCTCCGGCAACACCAACCCCGACGCCGAGCTGACGGCCGACGCCGGCGACACAACGGACACGGCGGTCACCACCAGCGACGTGTCGACGGCCGACAACGCCTTGAAGGGCAAGCACGTCACCGTGCTGCCGATCAAGGTCGACACGACCAAGCCGACCGCGACGATCGAACAGGACGGCCTGATTCAAAATGAGGACGGCTCCTACACCGTCAAGGCCAGCCTGAAGGACAACCTGTCCGGCCTGGCGACGACCGGCAAGCTGGCCGTCGCGGTCAACGGCGTGATCAACACCGTCGACTACACGCTGGACGACCCGACCAACGACCTCGAGCAGGACGTCACCATCGACCTGACCGCGGCCCAGGCGGCGGCGATCAACACCGACACCAAAAACGACATCCAGCTGGGCGTCTACGACAACGCCGACAACTACGGCGAGCAGGACAACTACCTGACCGTCACCAAGGCGGGCGCTGCCGCAGACGCCGACACCGCCAAGGACACCGGACTGTCGCTGTACGACCTGTACAACGGCGAGGTGATCAGCGGCAACGACAAGGATTACAGCGCCAACAACCTGGCCTTGCGCGGCGAGTACACCGGCAAGTCCCTGTACCTGAACGGCAAGGCGATCAAGCTCGGTGACGACGGCAGCTTCGCGCAGACCGTCGCGGTGCCGACGGACGGCAAGTGGGTCTTCACGACCGACGCCGCCGGCACGGACATCATCCGCACCGTCGAAACCACGAACAAGACCACGCCTGAGTCCGTTTTGACCCTCGACAACGACGAGATCGAAACCAGCGACAACAAGGTCGAGGTCACCGGTAAGATCTCCAACCCGGAGAACGTGGCCAAAATCACCTACACGGTCGGCTTGGGCACGGACCTGTCCTTCGACTCCGTCCTGAGCGGCCTGAGCTCGGCTTTGACCGGTGCGGCGACGAAGACCGACATCACCACCGACATGGCGGCTGATGGCACCTTCGACGCCAGCCTGCCGACTAGCTACGGCACCTTCAGCCTGAACATCACGGTCACCGACAAGGACGGCAATTCCAGCATGGTCACCGCCCAGGTTGCCTCGTACGGCGACACCGATTTTGCCACCGACCCGCAGAAGCTGATCACCTCGACCGACGGCGCCAAGTTCGACACGCCGAACGTCGTCACCTCCGCCAACTTCGGCGGCCTGGCCGTGATCCTGATGCTCGCGTCGGGCGCCAACTACGCCTCGCAGGCAGATGACGGCACCGGCACCATCAAGATCGCCGGCCGCCTGAACGCGCCGGTCGACCACTTCTACCTCAACGACGTGGACATCATCGCCGACGCCAAGGCCAAGGGCGACACCACCGAGTACAACCCGGAGACCCGGGCGTTCTCAGTCACCCTCGACAAAATCGACCTGACCCAAAACCAGGAGATCAAGGTGCCGGCCATCGCCACCAACGACGTGACCGACGGCTCCGGCGACTACGCCGGCGACACCACCCAAAAGATCATCACCAGCGGCTCCTACGACTTCCTGATCGACGCCACCGCGCCGAACGTGAAGTTGGACAAGGCCAAGGGTGACATCTACACCAACCAGGCGACCTACAAGCTGACCGGGACCTACGACATGGCCGCAAGCTACGTGCTGAAGATCAACAACGACGTGATCGACGCCCAGCAGATGGGCTCCGCGCTTTTGAACACCGGCGCGACCGACACCACGACGCAAAAGACCTTCACCTACGAGTACCCGCTGACGGTCGGCGCCAACTCGATGAACGTCACCCTGTACGACCAGCTGAACAACAGCAACACCACGACGTTCAAGGTTTACTACTACGACGCCAAGCTGAACCAGCCGACCATCAGCCAGGACACCACGGCCCTGACCGATGGCAGCGTCAAAATCACCGCCACGGCCGGTGCGGCCCTGGACGGCGCGCCGACCAACGAGAAGCGCACCGTTCAGTACAGCACGGACGGCGGCAAGACCTGGACCACGCTCAACGGCAGCCTGACCACCACGCAAAACGCCAAGCTGCAGTTCCGCACCGCCGACCAGTACGGCAACACCTCCGACCCAGTTGAAGGGGATGTGACCAACATCGCCAAGGACGTCGCCGCGGAGGCCACCGCGAACGTGACCTACAGTGACGACGGCACCAAGGCGACCCTGACGGCCGGCTACGATCAGGACCTGACCGAGGCCCAAAAGGCGGCCACGCACCTGCAGTACAGCACGGACGGCGGCCAGACCTGGCAGGATTACACCGCCCCGGTCACCATCGACCGGTCCGGTGACGTCCTGGTTCGCACCGAAGACGACCTCGGCCACACCGGCACGCCGGTCAAGGCCACGATCCAGCTGAAGGCCGCAAACACCGGGACCGAAACCGGCAGCGGCAGCGAAACCGGCACCGAAACCGGCGACGGTAGCGAAAGCGGCAGCGGCACCGAAACCGGCGACGGTAACGAAACCGGCAGCGGCACCGAAACCGGCGACGGTAACGAAACCGGCAGCGGCAGCGAAACCGGCAGCGGCAGCGAAACCGGGACCGAGACCGGCGACGGTAACGAAACCGGCAGCGGCACCGAAACCGGCAGCGGTAGCGAAACTGGCAGCAAGACCGGCAGCGAAACCGGCACCACGACCGGGACCGCAACGGGCACCCCGAACGGCGACGCGATCGGCACCACGACCGGGACCGACGACGGCACGACAACCGGCAGCACCACCGGCACCACAACCGGGACCACCGCCGGCACGACCGGCAGCGCCGCAACCACCATCGCCGACGGCACCGGCGTCGCGCAGACCGGCACCGCGGCCGGCGCAACCACCGGCACGACGACGCAGACCGCGGCCGGCTCGACCGGCAGCAAGAGTTCTGCACTGCCGCAGACCGGCGAGAAGGTCGCCGTCAACGTTGCGGTGATGGGGATCGTGATGGCGGCCGGCGCCGCCATCGCAGGCCTGTTCGGCTTCAAGCGCAAGCGGGACTAGCGGCACTCGTACCACCAGTACGACCAGTCCCCGCAGCAGCTGATTCACCCGTACCACCCAGAGAAGACCTGGTTTCACCGCATGACGGTGAGGCCAGGTCTTTTTGGCGTGCCCGGCGGCGTGCGGCGCTTTTGTTCTCATTATTCTAATCGTTGTGTAATTGGTTGTGCGAAACCTAAAACCCGTACCAGTCAACCGGTTTAACTGATATCGGACGTGCAAAATGTAACAGCAGACAATTTAATTATGAGAGTTGCGCCGAATCGGTTTACCCGGCGAATTGCAACCGCTATCACGAAGCCATACCAAGATGATTCTCAAGGAGGAATAAAGATGGCAGACCAACAGTACATCCTCGCCATTGACGAGGGGACCACCAGCACGCGGGCGCTGATCATCGACCACGCCGGGGCCATCGTCGCCGATGCGCAGCGCGAGTTTCCGCAGTACTTTCCGCAGCCGGGGTGGGTGGAGCACAACGCCAACGAGATCTGGAACGCGGTGCTGTCCACGATCGCGACGGCCTTCATCAACAGCGGGATCCAGCCGCGGCAGATCGCCAGCGTCGGCATCACCAACCAGCGCGAAACCACGGTGGTGTGGGACAAGCAGACCGGGTTGCCGATTCACAACGCGGTGGTCTGGCAGTCGCGCCAGACCAGCCCCATCGCCGACGCGCTGAAGGCGGCCGGGCACGGCGAGCTGATCCACGACCACACCGGGCTTTTGATCGACGCCTACTTCTCGGCGACCAAAATCCGCTGGATCCTGGACCAGGTGCCGGGCGCGCAGGAACGCGCCGAGGCCGGCGAGCTGCTGTTCGGCACGATCGACACCTGGATCGCCTGGAAGCTGTCCGGCGGCGCGATTCACGTGACGGATTACACCAACGCGAGCCGCACGATGCTGTTCAACATCCACACGCTGGCGTGGGACGACGAGATTCTCGCGCTTTTGAACATTCCCAAGGCGATGCTGCCGGCGGTGCGCGGCAACTCCGAGGTCTACGGGCAGACCGCGGCGTACCATTTTTACGGCAGCAGCGTGCCGATCGCGGGCATGGCGGGCGACCAGCAAAGCGCGCTGTTCGGCCAGCTGGCCCTTGAGTCCGGCATGGTCAAAAACACGTACGGCACCGGCTCGTTCATCGTGATGAACACCGGCGAGCAGCCGACCATGTCGACGCACAACCTGCTGACGACCATCGGCTACGGCATCAACGGGAAAGTGACCTACGCCCTGGAGGGGTCCGTGTTCGTTGCCGGCAGTGCGATCCAGTGGCTGCGCGACGCGATGGAGCTGGTGCAGTCGGCGCCGGACTCGCAGCGCGCGGCGGAGGCCTCCAAGAGCGGCGACGAGGTATACGTCGTGCCGGCGTTCACCGGCCTGGGCGCGCCCTACTGGGAGTCGGACGCCCGCGGCGCGGTGTTCGGCCTGACGCGCGGCACCACGCGCAACGACTTCATCAAGGCCACCCTGCAGTCTTTGGCCTACCAGAGCCGCGACGTGGTGGAGACGATGGTCAAGGACACGCACATCGCCATTCCCGCGCTGCGCGTCGATGGCGGCGCCGCGCGCAACGACTACCTGATGCAGTTCCAGGCGGACATCCTGGGCACATCGGTCGAGCGCGCGGCCAACCTGGAGACGACGGCGATGGGCGCCGCATTCCTGGCCGGGCTGGCCGTCGGGTTCTGGCAGGACACCGACGAGCTCAAGCGGCTGACCGGCGTCGGCAAGCGCTTCGAGCCGGCGATGGCGGAAGGCCGCCGCGCGCAGCTCTACGCCGGCTGGCAGCGGGCGATCGCGGCGACCATCGCGTTCAAGCCGACCGAACCGATGACCGGGGCGGCCGCAGCCACGACCGCGCCGGCGCCGGCGACTGAAACCACGACCGCGGCGGTCAGCGAAACCGCAGCCGAGACCGCGGCCGTCACCGAGCAGTTGGATTAGGATTCACAAGAGGAGGAGACACCATGGCATTTTCACAAGCAACACGCAAGCAGACCATTGAGCAGCTCAAGCAGACCCCGCTGGACCTTCTGATCATCGGCGGCGGCATCACCGGCGCCGGGGTGGCGATTCAGGCGGCGGCCAGCGGGATCAAGACCGGCCTGATCGAGATGCAGGACTTCGCGGAGGGCACGTCCTCGCGGTCCACGAAGCTGGTGCACGGCGGCATCCGCTACCTCAAGACGTTCGACGTCGGCGTGGTCAGCGACACCGTCAAGGAGCGCGCCGTGGTGCAGGGCATCGCGCCGCACATCCCGCGGCCGTTCCCGATGCTGATGCCGATTTACGCGGAGCCCGAGGCGACCTACGACATGTTCTCGGTCAAAATCGCGATGGACCTGTACGATCGGCTGGCCGGCGTCGACGGCACCCAGTACGCCAACTACACGATTGACAAAAAGGAGGTGCTCCAGCGCGAGCCCGGCCTGCGCGCCGAGAACCTGCTGGGCGGCGGCGTGTACCTCGACTTCGTGAACAACGACGCGCGCCTGGTGATTGAAAACGTCAAGGAGGCCGCCGAGCTCGGCGCCCTGGCCGCCAGCCGCGTCAAGGCAATCGGCGTGCTGCACGACGAGACCGGCCGCGCCGTGGGCATCAAGGCCCAGGACGTGCTGTCCGGCGAGACCTTCGAGATTCGCGCCAAAATCGTGATCAACACCACCGGGCCGTGGGTGGACAAGCTGCGCGCGGTTGACGCCAAGCTCGACCACCGGCCGCAGCTGCGGCCGACCAAGGGCGTGCACCTGGTGATCGACGAAGCCAAGCTCAGCGTGCCGCAGCCGACGTACTTCGACTCCGGGGCCAACGACGGGCGGATGATTTTCGTCGTGCCGCGCGAGGGCAAGACGTACTTTGGCACCACCGACACCGACTTCACCGGCGACTACCAGCACCCGACGGTCACCCAAGACGACACCGACTACCTGCTGGCGGCGATCAACCACCGCTACCCGGATGCCGGCGTTACGCTTAGCGACATCGAGGCCAGCTGGGTCGGGCTGCGGCCGCTGATTGCGGCCAACGGCAGCTCCGATTACAACGGCGGCGGCGCCAACGCCGGCAAGGTCTCGGACGCAAGCTTCCAGAACCTGATCGACACCGTCGACCGCTACGAGGACCAGCAGGCGGACCGTGCGGCGGTCGAGCAGGCGATCAGCAAGCTCAAGACGGCGCACGCGGAGGACACCCTCAAGCCGTCGCAGGTCTCCCGCGGCTCGTCGCTTGAGACCGAGCAAGACGGCCTGATCACGCTGGCCGGCGGCAAAATCACGGACTACCGCAAGATGGCGGCCGGGGCGCTGGCGCTGATTCGCCGCATTCTGGCGGACGACTTCCAGCAGGCCACCAAGGGCGTCGACTCCAAAAAGCTGCAGGTCTCCGGGGGGCATTTTGACCCGACGAACGTCGAAGAGACGCTGAAGTTCTACGGCCGCGTCGCGCAGGACGCCGGCATTCCGGCGGCCGAGGCCGAAGACCTCGCCAACCGCTTCGGCAGCAACACCGGGCGCGTGGTGACCTACGTCGCAGGCGGCGCGGCCGCGGGCCTGACGCTGAAGGAAAGCGCCGAGCTGCGCTACGCCGTCAGCGAGGAGATGGCGCTGACGCCGGTCGACTTCCTGCTGCGGCGCACCAACGCCATCCTGTTCCACGCGGACACGCTGGCCCGGCTGAAGCAGCCCGTGATCGACGAGATGGCGCGGCTTTTGGACTGGGATGCCGCGACCAAGGTAGCACGGACCGCCGAGCTGGAGCAGACGATTGCCGAAAGCCAGCTTTCGGCCCTGAAGGGGGAGGTGGGCGCATGACAACGACTGTGATGACCCAAGCACTCGGTGAATTCATCGGCACGCTGATCCTGGTCCTCCTGGGCGACGGCGTGGTGGCCGGGGTGTCGCTAAACAAGTCCAAGGCCCAGGGCGCGGGCTGGCTCGCGATTGCGCTGGGCTGGGGTCTGGCGGTGACGCTCGGCGTCTACTCCGCCGCGTTCCTCGGCCCGGCCCACCTGAACCCGGCCGTCACCCTGGCGTTCGCGTTTGCCGGCCGCTTCCCGTGGGCCAGCGTGGCGCCGTTCATCGCCGCGCAGATGCTCGGCGCGTTCCTCGGCGCCGCCCTGGTGTGGCTGCAGTACCTGCCGCACTGGCGCGAGACCGAGGACCAGGCCGCGATTCTCGGCACCTTCGCAACCGCGCCGGCGATCCGCAGCCCGCTGGCCAACTTTTTCTCCGAGGCCCTCGGCACGGCGGTGTTGACCTTCATGCTGCTGGCCTTCACCAAGGGCAAGTGGACGGCCGGCCTGGCCCCGATCGGCGTCGGCGCGCTGATCACGGCGATCGGCTTCTCGCTGGGCGGCACCACCGGCTACGCGATCAACCCGGCGCGTGATCTCGGCCCGCGCATCGCCCACGCGGTGCTGCCGATCGCCGGCAAGGGCGACTCCGACTGGGGCTACGCCTGGATCCCGGTGGTCGGGCCGGTGGTCGGCGGCACAATCGGGGCGCTGCTGTTCAACCTGATCTGATCATGAAAAAATAAATGGTGCCGCCCCTGCAGATTGCTGCAGGGGCGGCCTTTTTGATGGCGTTTAAGAGGGGACACACCGGATTTTCGCGCGACGCCTATTAAAAATTAATTCAATGAGAACCCGACCGTGTTATGCTGGGCTACATTAACTCGCATAAGTTTGTTTGTAACACGGCGACGGTTGACTCGGAAACGCATTCAATTGATTCACCGATTCAATCAGAAGGGGGAACTCATGGTTCGTTTCAACACGTTAGCACTCGCTGTTCTGGTGTCCGGCAGCTTCGGCGCCGCGGGAGCCAGCACCGCGCACGCCGCCACGACGACCGCGCCGGTGGCGGGCACGTCAGCAATCGCTTCGGCGGCCGCGACCGCAACCGGCACCACGGCGGCCGCGACAGACGGCACCGAGGCGACCGGCGCGGCCGCACAGGTGGCGCCGGCCCTGGACATCAACAACATCGAGCTGTGGCTGGAGGGCGAACGGCTGGTGCAGTCGGGCGTCAACACCGTCGTGGCCGATCACCTGTACCACGGGGAGGCGCTTTTGAGCTACTCCGGCGCCGGCGCCACGCTGCCGCTTTCGGCCCTGCAGCTGACGTCCAACAACCCCAATGTTGTCATCGAAACCGGTGAGGGAACGCTGGTCACCGGGGCCGACGGCGTCACCCGGATCAGCCTGCCGTACACCTTGGTCGTTCACGGGGAGGTCGGGCCCAACCCAATCGTGGTCAGCATCGGCATTCAGCGCACGGACGGCGGTGTGGTGCACGGCACCAGCCAGGGGCAAAGCTTCATCATCGGCTCGACCGAGCCCGGCGACGGGGACGGCGGCGACACCGGGAACCCGGGTGACGGGGACGAGGGCAACCCGGAGGACCCGGGTGACGGGGACGGCGGCAACACCGAGAACCCGGGTGACGGAGACGCCGGCAACCCGGAGGACCCGGGCGACGGTGACGCCGGCAACCCGGAGGACCCGGGCGATGGTGACGCCGGTAACCCGGAGGACCCGGGCGACGGTGACGCCGGCACCCCGGAGAAACCCGGCGACGGCAACGAAGGCAACCCGGAGAAGCCGAGTGACGGCGACGAGTCGGCGACCGAGACGCCCGCTGATTCGAGCACCCCGAGCAAGCCGACGACGCCAGGTGTTGCGCACCCGGTTGCCGAGCGGCCGACCGCTACGCACGACACCGCGCGGCAGCTGCCACAGACCGGCGAGCGGAAGGCGCCAGTGCTGGTGCTGGCCGGGCTGGTGCTGGTGGCGCTGAGCGTCGCAGTGGGCGCCTCACAGCGCTGGCGCAAGGACGCGTAGGCCGCCGCGCTCTGCGGTGGGGCGCACCGGTGAGGGCCGGCGCAATCCGGTGAACTGACGCGCGGCCGACAATTTTGGCACGACGAAAATAAGCCACCCCACGAACCCGAGTGTCTGGGTTTGCGGGGTGGCTTGTGTTTTAAGAATCGGCTAGAAGGTGAGCGTGTCGTCGTTCACCAGCGCCGTGGTGAAGGTGGCCGCGTACACGTGCATCGCCGCGCGGGCCTCCGGTGTGAAGCGGGCGAAGCTCGGGTACTTGGCGTCCATGGCGGTGAAAAAGGCGTCGCGGTCGGTGGCGGCGGTCACCTTCGCCCCGGTCACGCGCACGGTCTGGAAGTTGACCGGGCTGGTTTCGAACGACACGACCGGGTTGGCCGCAATTTCGGCCACCTTGTCGGCGGTCGGTGCCGTGCCGAAGAACAGCACGTTCGGCTGGGCGGCGTCGTGCGCGAAGAAGACGAACCGCACGCTCGGCGTGTGCCCCGCGGTGGTTTCCGTGGCCAGCGCGATCATTTCCGCGTCGGTCATCAGCTGGTTGAACGTCTCTTGAGTTGACATGGTGAGGACTTCCTTTTCTTTGAGTTGCCCCCAGTATAACGCGTTGGCCGGCCCGGCGACAGGCCCCGGGGGATATGGCGTGTTTCACGTGAAACCCTTATAATGGTGAGGATGCGGCGCGGCGGCGCCACCACGGAAGCGAGGAGTCTGGATATGAAAATTTTGATTGTGGGCGCCGGTCTTTACGGCGCCGTCAGCGCCCGCGAGCTCGCGGCGGCCGGCCACCAGGTGACGGTGATCGACAAGCGCGCACACATCGCCGGCAACGTCTACACGGAGGACGTCGCCGGCATCCAGGTGCACCGCTTCGGCGCGCACATTTTTCACACGGCGGACGCCGCGGTCTGGCAGTATGTGCAGCAGTTCGCAGACTTCAACCGCTTTACTAACGAGGTGATCGCCAACTACAAGGGCGAGCTGTACAACCTGCCGTTCAACATGAACACCTTCAACCGCATGTGGGGCGTGACCACGCCGGCGGAGGCCGAAGCCAAAATCGCGGCGCAGCGGGCCGTGCTCGGCGGCAAAACGCCGGCCAACCTCGAGGAGCAGGCGATCTCCCTGGTCGGCACCGACATCTACGAGAAACTCGTGAAGGACTACACGGCCAAGCAGTGGGGCCAGGCCCCGCGCGACCTGCCGGCGTTCATCATCCGCCGGCTGCCGGTGCGCTTCACCTTCGACAACAATTACTTCAACGACCCGTACCAAGGCATTCCAATCGGCGGCTACACCGCGATGGTGGCCAAAATGTTGGCGGCACCGAACATTACCGTGACGCTGAACACCGACTTTTTCGCGCGCCGCGACGCCTACCTGGCCGAGTTCGACCGCGTGGTGTTCACCGGGGCCATCGACCAGTTCTGCGACTACCGCTTCGGCGCCCTGGCCTACCGCTCGCTGCGCTTTGAGACCGAGGTCCTGGACCGCGACAACTTCCAGGGCAACGCCGTGATCAACTACACGGACGCCGAGACGCCGTTCACGCGCATCATCGAGCACAAGTTCTTCGACCCCGCAAACAGCTTGCCGGGCCACACGGTGATCACGCACGAGTACCCGCAGGACTGGGTCCCGGGCGCCGAGCCCTACTACCCGGTCAACACGCCGGCGACCGCCGCGCTGCTCGCGCGCTACCAGGCGTTCGCCGCCGCGACCTACCCGCAGGTCCGCTTCGGCGGCCGGCTGGGGGCGTACCGCTACTACAACATGGATCAGGTGATCGCCGCGGCGCTGGCCGCGCTGCCGGCGGTCACGGCATAGACACATTGGACTGGGCAGCCGGCAATTACGGCTGCTTTTTATATTGGATTATTCATTCAGGCCGGCCAGAACCTTATGACCCGGTATTAAAATCCTGCTGCACCGCGGCGGCCGCGTTGGCCCGCCAGCGGGTGAACAGGGCGTGGCGGTAGGCGGCGTCCGGCAGCCGGGTTGCGTCGACGGCCAGAAGCGGCATCATCACGCCGTCCTCCGGTGCGGTGTTGGACGTGATGTCGGCCAGCACCCACGTCGGTGCCGTCAGCGTGGTCAGGCGCGCGGTGAAGGCCGTCCACGCGGCCTGCTGCCGGTCGGCCAGCTGTGGATCCGGGGTTGAAGTCAGCGCCGCCAGCTGCCTGCAGTAGGCGGCAAAGCTAAGGCGGCCGGCGATCAGCCGCGCGGTCAGCTGGCGGTAGGCTGCAAGCCGCGGTGCGCCGGTGGCGGCGAGGTGGCGGTCGATGGCCTGCTGCAGGCGGTGGGCGAGGCGGTCCTGCGCGCGGCGCAGCGCCGCCTGCCGGTTCGGTGCCACGACCCGCACCAGCCGCAGCGTGCCGGTGTAGGTCGCGCGCTGCCCCAGCGACGGCTGCAGCCGAATCAGCGCGGCGTCGAACGCCAGCGCGGTCGGCCAGGCGCCGTTGAATTCCAGCACCGACTCTTGGCCCGCGGCCTTTTTCCGGGTGTGCCTAGTCGCCGGTGCCGCGGGCGGCTCGTCCGGCGGCTCGACCTGTTCCACCGCCGCGGCCAGGGCGTCCAGCGGGTGCACCGCGCCCGCGGCGTCGACGGTCAACAGCGTGGTGGCGGCGGTGAGGGTGGCGAGGAGCTGCGCGCGGACGGGGGGCGGGGCGGGCGTGCGCACAACGACCGGCTTGGGCGCAACCTGAGTGGCGGCTTCGCGCGGGACTGGAGGGGGCACATCCATCGGTAGCGGGTGCGCCGCCGTGGTTTGCCGCGCGATGGCTGTCAGCAGTTCTGCGCGGTAATCAGGACTGGCCAGACGGTTGCGATTGATGCGGACGCCGCGGGTTGGTCCGGGTTTTAGCTGGAGCGTTCGTTGCTGCAGTGGACCGTCAATCAGGGGGTGCTCGGGGGCGAGGCGCTTCGTAGCTGCATAAAGGTCCTGCATGGTGGCTGATTGCTGGCGCTGAAGCTGGATCAGCTGCTCGCGTTGGGAAGCGCTCAGTTGCGGTGCCCGCTGAACGGCAGCTGTTTGCAGTTGGCTCAGGGTTAGCGTGCCGGCCTCGTAGGCGTTAAGGAGGCGCATGAAAAAGCGGCGCGACGCGCTTTGCGGCAGAATGTTCAGCCAGCGCCGCATGTCCAGCGCAATCGCGGCCTGCGCACGGTGCACGAGCTGTGTAATCGCGGCGTACTGCTGGCGGCCGCGGTACTCGTAGCGGAACTTGAGTTGACCACTCACCTGCAGCCGATCGCCTACCTGCCAAAGGTAGCCGAGCGGCGCATCGCCGGGCGAAAACGCGAAGTAGCCGTAGACCGGGGTGAAGTGAAACGGGCTGCCGTCGGGAAGGGTCAGGGTGTCGATTGAGACGGCCAGGAGCGCGGAGCGCGTCATTTTGAATGAGCTGTCCAGCAAGGCACCCGTAAAAGTGCCGATGATGGTGACGGAGAGACGTGGCGCCATGAGCCCACCTGCTTTCCTTTTTCCGCTAGTATAGCGGCAAACGCGAAGAATGTAACGTAATCTGTCCGGGATCCGACGTTATTTAATGCGAATATTTCTAAAAATGGTATATGGTTTAAATTACGCAAAAGACTGCCTGTAATGCCAAAAAATCGGTGGAATTTTGACCATAGCCCAAAACTGGTATCGCCGAGTTAAAACGCTTGACGGGAAATTTAACCGGTGGTATGATGCCCTCAGATGATTATCTTAGGGCGGGACGGCAGCTCAAAGCCAAGGCTGTTGCAGTAGTCACCACCCGGGGAACGGTCAGCGGTTCGCACCGCTAGTACCCCACCCTTACCAAGTCGCAGTGTATCGCCACACGACTTTCAAGTGAGATCGCTTTAGTGTAACTCCCGGTATTAGTTGAGGGAGACACCAGGGACAAAGACTTCCATCCCACAGCCGCACCCAGTCGGCGCCAACTCGCATTGCGAGGCAGCCGCGGAGCCGACGAGACCGTGGGCTTGTTCCACCGTGTCATCGCAAGACCCAGTGCGATGGCTCACCTCAGGATTCGCAATCACAGCAGGAAAGCGCCAGAGCCACCGCGTCGAACAAGCGCGGTGGCTTCAGCGCGGCCATCAAACATCAGTCACTGCAGGCACACGAAAAGCCCGCGCCCCAGTTTTGTGGGGTGCGGGCTTATTTGCGTCTGCCTAGGCTAGCCGAGGTAGGCGAAGACCTCTTTTTCGTCGTAGATGTGAAGCATCTTCTCGTACACGAGGCGCGAGGCCAGACCGGCCGCAATCGGGATGACGAACCAGACCAGCAGTGCAATCAGCACGTTCAGGCCGGCGTTCATCGAAGCCAGCGGACCGACCAGACCGACCAGGCCGAATCCGGCGCTGGCCGGGGTGCCCAGCACGTTGAGCAGGGCAACCGGCACCGCCGAGATGACCGCGGTGGTCAGAATCGGCAGCAGGATGATCGGGTGGCGGAACAGGTTGGGAATCATCAGCTTCATCGCGCCCAGGCCGACGGCGATGGTGACGCCGGACTTATTCGTGCGCCAGGAGTGGATGACCAGGACCACGGTGGTCACCGCCACGCCCATGGCCGCCGCACCGGCAGACAGGCCGTTGAGCTGAATCGCCATGCCGATCGCCACGGTGGAGATCGGGGTGATGATCAGCATCGCGAACATGCAGGTGATCAGGATGCACATCAGGACGGGCTGCAGGGTGGTGAAGGAGTTGATCAGGTTACCGATCCAGGTGGTGATCTTGGCGACGTAAGGCAGGATCAGGAAGCCGATCCAGCCGGCGCCGGCGCCGACCACGATCGGGGACAGCACGATTTTGACCGAGCCGAACTTGTCGCCGATCCACAGGGTCAGCCCGACGGCCAAGGCCGCGGTGATCATGGTGTTGATCAGGTCCCCGGTGCCTGAGGAGACGTAGATGCCGGCCGCCTTGGTGGCCGGGTTGATGGCCGCGCCGTTGAACTGCGTGACCCCGGCGCCGACGTACGCGGCACCGGCGACAATCGCCATGTCCAGCGGGCCAAGGCCGAACTGCAGGGCAATCAGCGCGCCGATCAGAAGCGGGGTCGCGCACTGGAACACGACGACCACGTGGGTCAACGACAGCGCGATGGCATTTTGGCCGAACAGCTTGAGAATCGCGGCCAAAACGGCGTTGGGGATCAGCCCGACGATGATGCCGGTCGCAGTCCCGGCCAGCACCTTGTTGAAGAACTCCTTAGGGGAAATTGTTGCTTTTTTCACATCAGCCATAGTGGTTTGCCTCCTATTTGGCCCCGACGAGCTGTTCCTTGGCGTGAATCAGCTGGGTCAAAAGGGCGCAGTACGGCGTCGCGATGCCGTAGCGCTGGCCCTTCTGCCAGACCGCGCCGTTGATGAAGTCGATCTCGGTGGCGCGGTGGTTCACGATCAGGTCCTGGTACATGGACGGGTAGTGCGCGGCGATGGCGGCCGTGAAGGTCTGCGCAATGTGCGTGTAGACCTCGGCCTCATCCAGCGTGACGCCTTCGTGGGCCGCAACCTGCGCGAACTCGGCGATGATCGCCTTGAGCAGGGCCTCGGCCTCGGCGGTTGCGCCGAGCTCGCCGATGTTGCAGTCCAAAATGCTGCACAGGCTGTTCAGCGTGCCGTTGACGCAGGCCTTGCGCCAGATGGCGTACTTCACGTTTTCGCTGTACTTGGGGTTGAGCCCCGCGGCGGCGAAGGCGGAAACGACTTCCTTGGTGAAGGCCAGCCCGGCCGGCGCGAAGTTCTGCAGCTCGACCTCGCCCTCACCGAGCAGGGTGACGTGGCCCGGGCCGGTCATGCCGGCGGTCCACATGGTGATGCCGAGGATCAGGTGATCGGCGGCGACGAATTCCTGCAGGATGTCCTCGTGGCCGATGCCGTTGAGCAGGCACAGCACGTAGGTGTCGGGCCCGATGATCGGGCGCACCTGCTCGAACATCGCCTTGAGCTGGTTGGACTTGGTGAAGGCGATGATCAGCTCCGCCTTTTCCCCCAGCTGGTCGATCTCGGCCGGGGCGTAGATTGGCAGGTGAACCGTGACGGGCTCGCCGTTGAACTCCGCCTGCAGCCCGTCCTTGCGAATCGCGTCGATGTTTTGCTGCCAGCCGTCGACGAGCGTGACGTCGTTTTCGGCCTTGTGGAGCATGAGCGCAAAGCGGCTTCCCATGCCGCCGGCGCCTAAAATGGTAATCTTCATGATGGTGCCTCCTTGCTGTGAATAATTGCACATTACGCCCCAAGTATATCGATTCGTTCGTTATTTCACAAGAAGATGCCGGTGAGAAAATCGTGGCAAACAGTCTTATTTAGTTAAGATAAATCACAACTGGGAAAACAATATTGATGTTATTGAATTTGTGCGCGGATGACCGCTCGCGAAGACAAAGGCTCACCCCCGCGGCTGCCGGTAGCGTGATGGTGCGCTGCCGGTCACCTGCGCGAAGCGACGCGCCAGGTAGTTGCCGCTGGGGTAGCCGACCTGGCGCGCGATCGCGTCGACGGTCTGATCGGTGCTGGCCAAAAGCGCCTTGGCGTGCGTCAGCCGGATGCGAGTCAGCGCTGCGTCCGGCGTCTCGTGCAGCACCGCCAGCATGCAGCGGGTGATGTAGCCCGGCGCATAGTTCAGCGCCTGCGCAAGCGTGCGATACGTGATGGGCTGCGCAAAGTTGGCCTCCAGGTAGCGGCTGGCCGCCGCGGCGACGCGCTGCGCCGCCGTCTGCGTGGGGGTCGCGGCGCGCGCCAGGGCGAGCAGCAGCGTGTGGAAGGTGACCTGCGACTCGAGCTGCGCCGCGGCATCCGTGCGAATCGCCAGCGCAATCAGGCGGTCCAACAGCGGCGCGGTGACGCTCAGGTCGACCGGCTGCGCCTGCGGCAGGCGCAAAAGCGCCGGCCCAGTGCCGGCTTCGGTGTGCCACCCGGCGGCCGGCAGGAAGTGCAGCCAGTAAAAGGCGGTGGTGGTCGTCACCGGCCGCCCCGCATGCGCCCCCACCGGCGGCAGCAGCAGGGCGGTGCCGGCCGCCGCCGTGATGGCCACGCCGCCGACGGACATCGGCAGCGCGCCCTGCGTCACCACCAGCAGGTCGAACACCCCGAGGTCGCGCCGGCTGGGGTGCGCACGGCCCGGGGCGTAGGTGTCGCGGCTGGCGAAGTGGAAAACAGGCAGGGCGGGCCCTGCAAAGTGAAAGCTGATCATGGCGACCTCCAAGGGTGAGATTAGGCAGCATCAGGGTGATATCGGCTAGCGCTTGTGAAACCGCTAACGACTATGCTGGAACCAGCTTAACACAGCACATCACGCGTTCAAAGGAGCAGAGGACAATGACAGAGACAGGGTTACATCCGGCAATGCAGAAGCTGCCGCTCGGGGCGATTCACCCGCGCGGCTGGCTGAAGGAACAGCTGAAAATTCAGGCGGCCGGGCTGACCGGACAGCTTTTTGACCACTGGCCGGACGTCGGCCCGGACAGCGGCTGGCTCGGCGGTTCCGGCGAAAGCTGGGAGCGCGGGCCGTACTACCTGGACGGCCTGCTGCCCTTGGCCTACCTGCTGGACGATGAGGCGCTGAAGGCGCGCGCCACCGCGTTCGTCGACTGGGCGCTGGCCAGCCAGCAGCCGGACGGCAGCTTCGGCCCGGCCGACAACGACGACTGGTGGCCACGCATGGTGATGCTCAAGGTGCTGATCCAGCACGCCGAGGCGACCGAAGACCCGCGCGTGGTGCCGTTTTTGCAGCGCTACTTCGCCTACCAGCTGACGGCGCTGCCGGCGCGGCCGCTCGAGGGCTGGGGCCAGGCGCGCGGCGGCGAGAACGTGCTGTGCGTGCTGTGGCTGTACCAGCGGACCCAGGACCCCGCGCTGCTAGACCTGATTCACCTGCTGCAGGCGCAGACGCTGGATTGGGCCGAGACCTTCACCCACTTCCCGTTCACGCGCTACGTGCACGAGTGGGACCACCGCAGCCACGTGGTCAACGTCGCGATGGCGCTGAAGTACCTCGGGCAGGACGCGGTGATCACCGATCCCGTCAAGTTCCGTGACGCACTTCACCAGGCGCTCACCGTGCTGGACCAGTTCCACGGCCAGCTCAACGGGATGTTCACCGGCGACGAGTGGCTGGCCGGCACCAGCCCCAGCCAGGGCACCGAGCTGTGCGCCGTGGTCGAGCTGATGTTTTCGCTTGAAAACCTGCTGATGACCCTGGGCGACGCCGCGTTCGGCGACCGGCTGGAGCTGGTGGCCTACAACGCACTGCCGGCGGCGATCGCGCCGGACTGGGGCTCACACCAGTACGATCAGCAGGTCAACCAGGTGATGTGCACCCAGGCCGCCCGCAACTGGACGCAAAACGGCCCGGACGCGAACCTGTTTGGGCTGGAGCCGCATTTTGGCTGCTGCACCGCCAACATGCACCAGGGCTGGCCGAAGTTCGTGCAGCACCTGTGGCTGACCTCAGACCGGCTGGGGCTGACCGCGATCTCCTACGCGCCTTGTGAGGTTGTGAGCCCGCACCTGTGCGTGACCGTGCAAGGCGACTACCCGTTCAAAAACCGCGTGACGCTGCAGCTTCAGGGCGACGGCACGCGCCAGCGCCTGAGCCTGCGCATTCCGGCCTGGGCGGACGCGGTCACGGCGACCCTGGACGGCGCGCCGCTTGACCTGACCGTCGCCGATGGGTACGCGACGCTCGAGCGGGAATGGGGCGAGGCGACGCTGACGCTGGCCTTCGCCGCGACCGTCACCTTCGTTCACCGGCCGCAAAACGCGACCGGGGTGCGCTACGGCGCGCTGCTGTTCGCGCTGCCGATCGCGACGACCTGGGTGCCGCACGGCGAGCACGACACGCTCAAGGACTGGGAGCTTTGGCCGCACAGCCGCTGGCAGTACGGCATCGTCCCGCGGTCGCTGGGCGTGACCGAGCACGCGGTCGCCGCCCAGCCGTTTGATCCGGCCAACCCGCCGGTCACCGTGGCCGTCACCGGGCGGGGGCTTTTGACCTGGGGGTTGGTCGGCAACTCGGCGGCCGAGCCGCCGCTGTCGCCGGTGCCCACCACGGAGCCTTTGGAGCCGCTGACGCTGATTCCGTACGGCGCGGCCAAGCTGCGCATCGCGGAGCTGCCGACGGTCGCGGACTAGGCGCCGGTCGGCCGGTTCCGCGCCGGCACGAGAACTGGAGGCTGGGCCATAAGTCGCACTTAGCCCAGAGTACAAGGCGGCCACCGCGTGTTTCCCGAACTTAGGAAACGCGTGGTGGCCGCCTTGTGCGCGTGGGCGAAGACTCTCGGCCCGCGACTGCGATGTAACTTTCGTGCGCAATCCGGGCTGGCCGATTTATGGCCAGCCCTCTTTTTGGCGCGGTGAGCCAATCCGCCGCCGACCGCGTCGCACCGGCGCTGCATAAGAGCCTGCAGCGGGCGGCGCAACCGGCTATACTGAAGAGGACGGCTAATGAAACCGATTACGGAGGTGCCTCATGAAAACCTTGTACTTAATCAATCATTCACACACAGACATTGGCTACACCGCGCGGCAGGAGGACATCGCCGGCTACCACGCCGACTACATTCGCCAGGTGCTGGCCATCGTCGCCGACCTGACCGCAAAGGGGCGCGAGAACGAGTTCGTCTGGACCTGTGAGAACTTCTGGCAGGTGCAAAACTTCTGGCAGGACGCAACCATGGCGGAGCGGGCAGCGTTTTTGGCGGCGGTCGAGGCGGGGCACATCGACGTGTCGCTGAACTACCTCAACATGACCGAGCTGGTCGACACGGACGCGCTCAACCACAGCCTGGCGCGCGGGCGGCGCTTCGCCAACCAGCTGAAGCGGCGGCTCGACTCGGCGATGACCGCGGATGTGAACGGTTTTGCATGGACCTACGCTGAGCAACTGCTGAACAATGGCGTCGAGAACCTGTTCACCTGCATCCACGGCCACCACGGGCTGTACCCGCTGTACAAGAATCAGACGGCCTTTTGGTGGGAGACGCAGGACAACCGGCGGCTTCTGGTGTGGAGCGGCGAGCACTACCAGATCGGCAACGAGTTCGGTCTGATGCCGGATGCGCCGGGCAGCTACTCGATTCAAGACCAGTTCTCGCAGGCGCCGGACAGCGACTGGCAGCAGGTCGCGCACACGCGGCTGACCAAGTACTTCGCGGCGCTTGAGGCGAGCGGCTACCCGTACGATTTCGCGCCGGCGATGGTGTCGGGGATGTCAACGGACAACGCCGGTCCCAACGCGGCCGTGGTCGACCGCATCGCGGCCTGGAACGCGCAGCACGGGGAGGAAATTCGCGTGCAGATGGTCGGCGTCACCGGCTTTTTCGAGGTGCTGCGCAAAACGGGCGTGGCGGAGCTTGCGACCTACCGCGGCGACTGGAACGACTGGTGGGCGGACGGCGTGGGCTCGACGCCCGGCGCCACCAAGCTCTACCGCGCGGCGCAGCGCCAGTACCAGCTCGCGCTTAGGCTGACCGCGGCCGAGGAAGCGGACGCGGCGGCCTCGGGTGAGGTCGGCGACGACCGCGCCGGCGCGCCGGATGGGGCCGCGGGCAGCGCGCAGGACCCGGCCGCAACCGCCGGCACCACGCCGGGGCTGACCGCACCCGCGCCGCTTGGCCCCGGCGCGCCCGCCTTTTGCGACCCGCACGCGCCCGCCGCGCTGAGCGCCGCCGAAAGCCAGCTGATGCTTTTTGCCGAGCACACCTGGGGCTACCACAGCTCCGTGTCCGAGCCGTGGGCGACGATGGTCAACGAGCTGGAGTACCGCAAGGCCAACTACGCGGTGTCGGCGGGGATGACCGTCAACACGTTCCTCAACAAGCTGACCGCGGCGCGCTTCGGCCGCGTCTGGCCGCGGGCCGCGCGCCACAAGACCTACAAGGTGGTCAACCCGCACGACCGCGCCGTCGCCCTGCCGGTGCGCCTGGCGCTTGCGTACTGGGAGACGCTGGGCGGCAAGCGCCTGAGTTCGGCCGACCTGCCGTTCATCGAGGCCTACGATCTGGACACGGGCGCCCTTTACCCGCGCCAGGTCACAAAGGCCGCCTCCGGCTACGAGGTGGCGGTGGTGGTGCGCTGGAGCCGCACGAGACCCGGCGGCTGGGGCTGCGGTTGGGTGATGTGAATCACGAGACAAGCAACTACCGCTACGTCAACTTCGTCCAGGGCGCCGAGGGCGTGCAGGACATCGCCTACCCGGGCAAGCCCAACGAGCTGACCGTCAGCACCGATGCCTTCCTCTGCCTGCTGGACCCGACGCGCGGCGTGAAGACCCTGATCGACAAGGCGACGGGCAAAAACCTGCTGCGGGAGTCGGCGGCGCCGCTGTTTGCCGGCGTCTACGAGGTCACGCCGATCAAGTCCGACCCGTGTTCCGAGCGCCGCCGCATGGGCCGCAACCGCAAGGGCAAGGGCGTGCAGCGCGACGTTGCCCGCCTGACGGATATCAGAAGCATCGCGGACGGGGCCGTTTTCCAGACCATCGCGCTGGACTACGCGCTGGCCGGGACCAAGCGCTACGAAGTGGAGCTGACCTTCTACAAGCACGCGCCGCAGATCACGGCGACCGTCCGCATCCAAAAGGACAACGAGTGGGCGCCAGAGAACCTGTACGTGGCGCTGCCGCTGGCCGCGCAGGGCGACCTGTACGCCGAAAAGGGCGACCGGCTGTTCCGTCCCGCAATCGATCAGCTACCCGGCACCAACACCGAGTTTTACCTGCTCAACTCGGGGCTGTTGTACCGCCAGCCCAGCGGCCACGCGCTGGGGCTGTGCCTCAAGGACACGCCGCTGATCACGCTCGGCGACTTGGACCCGCACCCGATCACGCTGGCCGGGCCGCAGACGGCAAAGAAAAACCAGGCGCCGCTGTACGCCTGGGTGATGAACAACTTCTGGGAGACCAACTTCAAGGTGGACCTGTCCGGCTTCTACGAGTTCAGCTTCGACCTGTTCACGCAGTCGCGCACCGAGTCGCTGGAAGACGCGCACCAGGCCCTGGTCGCGCAAAACCTCGGGGTTGTGACCCTGGTCACGAACGAGGGCTGATTCACTCAGTCGGTGAAGTCCAGCACAAGCCGGTAGCGGGCAGCGACGTAGTAACAGTCGCTGTACTCGCGGTAGGCCGGCGCTGCGGCCACCAGGCGTTCGCGCCGCAGAAGCGGGGTGCCGGCGGCAAAGGCCGGGGCGCTCGGCCCGGCGGTGGTCGCGGTGATTACCTCGCGCTGCACCACCGGCTCGATGCCGTGGCGCGCGAGGAAGGCGTAAAAGGACTTCTTCGTCTGGATGAAGCGGCTGATGTCGGCGCTGGCCAGGGCCGGCGCGACGAAGTAGGTCTGAAACACCGCGACCAGCCCCGCGTTGTCGAACACGCGCCGCGTCAGGAGCGTGACCGCGGTTCCCAGCGGTAGCGCGAGCATTTCGGCGCAGCGCAGGTCGGCCAGGACCCGGGTCAGGTCGGCCTGTTGCTGCTTGTGGTCCTCGAACACCTCGGCGATGGCCAGTCGTTGCGGTCGAATCAGCGTCTGGTTCGGGGCCGGCTGCGTCCGGGCGTTGGCGACCCGGGGAGCGTGGCCAGGCACCTTGACCAACAGCTGCTCCGAAAGCAGCTGCGCAATCGCCTTGCGAATCGTGATGCGGCTGACCGCATACTGCGCCGCCAGCGCCTCCTCGGTGGGCAGGGCGGCCTGCTCCGGCCAGCGACCGCTTGCGATTTGACGGCGAAAATCGGCCGCCACCTGCTGATACAGCGGGGCGTTGTCTGCCTTGTTCATCAGCGTCACCTCCAATGGTTACGTTCATCATACCGATTTGCGATTTCAAACACAAAGGAGAGTTTCCATGTTCACAATCAACGTGTTGCATTACTCGCACACCGATGTCGGCTACACGGACACGCAGGAGAAAATGCGTGCGCACCACATCGGCTTCATCCGGGAGGTTCTGGAGCTGATCGCCCAAGAGCCGCGCTTCAAGTGGAACTGCGAGACCTACTGGCCGGTCGAGCAGTTTTTACTGGAGGCGACACCGGCCGAGCAGGCGGCGTTCGTCGCCGCGGTGCAGGCCGGCAACATCGGCCTGTCCGGCAGCTACCTGAACATGACGGAGCTGGTCCCGGCCAACGTGTTTGCGGAGGTGATGGCCAAAACTCGCCGCCAGCGGGAGGCGCTGCGCATTCCGGCCAAAAGCGCGCTGACGTCGGACATCAACGGCTACGCCTGGGGGATGGTCGAGGGCCTGGCCGACGCCGGGGTCTCCAACCTGATGTCTTGCCTGCACACCCACCACGGCTACCACCCGCTGCAAAAGCAGGCGCCGTTTTGGTGGGAGGGGGCGAGCGGCCAGCGCGTCTTGGTGTGGAACGGGGATCACTACAACCTGGGCAACGAGCTGGGAATCTCCGAGGTGTCGGCCTTCGAGTACACGCTGCAGGACGGCCTGAACGACAGCAAGCTGTCGCTGTTCGACCGCTCGTGCGCCCGCATTCAAAATTATGTGCAGACCCTCACGGACCAGGGCTACGCCTACGTCTTCGCCCCGGTCAGCCTCAACGGGTTGATGACCGACAACTGCCCGGCGACCCTCAAGATTCTGGACTTCATCGACCGCTACAACGCGCTGGGCGGCGACATTCGGCTGCGCATGGTGACCCTTGACGAGTTCTTTGATCAGGTGCGCGCAAGCACGGTGGCGATTCCGACCTACCGCGGCGATTGGACCGACTGGTGGGCGGACGGCGTGGGCTCCACCCCCGCCGACGTGATCCAGTACCGCCGCGCCGCCCGCGATTACGCGGTGGCCGAGAAGCTCGACCCGCACCACGAGCTGGCGCCGGCCAGCTGGTACGACGACGCCCGCGACAACCTGATGTTTTACGCCGAGCACACCTGGGGGTACTCCAGCTCGATCAGCGACCCGTTCCACCCGCAGGTCAACAACCTCGACCAGTGGAAGCGGCTGTACGCGCTGAAGGCCGCGGAAGCCGCGAGCAAGATTCGCGAGCGCATCCAGCAAAAGCACGGCGAAACGCCGCTGTCTTTGAGCAAGGAAATCACCTTCCGCGCGGTCAACCCGCACGATTTTCCCATCCGGACCATGCTGAAGCAGGACCTGGAGGTGTGGTACGGCCACGAACACTTCACGGTGATCGACCAGGCCAGCGGTGAGGCCGTGCCGTTTCAGATCAGCCGCTACTCGCGCGGCCACGAGCTGTGCATCTGGCTGGACCTCGCGGCTCGTGTTGAGAAGCACTTCACGCTGCGCGAGGTGCCGGCACCGCGACCGTTTTCCGCGGGAATGCGGCAGCCGGTCGCGCTGGACGGGGTCGATGACCTGGCCTGGCGCCGTGCAGCCGAGCTTGCCGCCGGCGGCACCGCCACCGTGAACGGGCTCGAGAACGATTTTTACAAGATTGCCTGGGCGCCCGGCCGCGGCATCACGCACTGGCTGGACAAGGCGACGGGGCAAGACCGCGTCGTCGCCGGCGGGTACGGCGCGTTCACGCCGGTCTACGAGGTGACGCCGCTTGAGCTCGGCGACGACTACCGGTCGGTGCGCCGCAACCTCGGGCGCAACCGCAAGGCCTTTCGCACGCAGCGCGCGGTCGGCCAGCTGAGCGACGTGAAGGTGCT
Organism: Lacticaseibacillus kribbianus; assembly: GCF_020180945.1. Taxonomy (GTDB): domain Bacteria; phylum Bacillota; class Bacilli; order Lactobacillales; family Lactobacillaceae; genus Lacticaseibacillus; species Lacticaseibacillus kribbianus. The sequence goes on from NZ_JAIPUL010000003.1 coordinate 67,615, forward strand.
CGAAAACGGGCCGCTGTACACCCGCGTGGCGCTGGGCTACACGCTGGCCGCGGGGATGCAGGACTGCACCGTGATCCTGACGGCGTACAAGCTGAGCCCCAAGGTCGACGTCGACGTGCGCTTCCACAAGCTCAGCGAGTGGCGCCCGGAGAACGTGTACGTCGCGCTGCCGTTTGGAGCAAAGACCGTGGCGCTGGACAAAACCGGCGCGATCATCCGGCCGCGCATCGACCAGCTGCCCGGCTCCTGCACCGATTTTTACGCGACGCAAAACGGCGTGGTGTTCGAGGGTGACGACGACTGGGTGGTCGCAAGCCTCGATGCGCCGCTGATCGCGATGGGCGACCTGGCCGCGCACCCGATTCAGCTGATGGGTGAGGGCGCGCCCAACAACGCGCCGGTGTTCAGCTGGCTGATGAACAACTTCTGGGAGACCAACTTCAAGGCCGACCTCGCCGGCTTCTACCAGTTCCACTACAGTGTGCAGCCCTTCGCAAAGACGACGCTTGCGCAGGCGTTCACGCAAGCGGAGGCGCTGAACGAGGACGTGTGGACCTTCTATCGCTTCGAGAAAGGGGCAGACCATGACCTACGATAAATTCCCGACCCAGCAGGTGCCGGGCTTCACGGCGGTCGCCGGCTGGCCGGCGGTGGTGACGCGGCTGCAGGCGCTGATTGAAGCCGCGCAGTCTTCGGCTTCCGATGCGGCTTCCGACGCGGCCTCGACCGTGCCCCCAACCACCGCCCCAGCCGCTGCGCCGCGCCGCGTGGTGGTGGCCATCGCCTGCTACCCGGGCGTCGACCAGGCCGAGCTGGCGCGGGCGCTCGGCGGCCTGGGCGCGGAACTCGTGGCCGCGGACGACTGCTTCGTCTCGGATGCGGCCTACCAGGCGCTGATTGCGCCTTTTCTCACGGATGATCGTGTATTTGGGATCATGAACACGCTGACACTGAACCAGGTGCTCGACCCCGAAAAGACCGCCGCGCTGCGGGCGCGCATCGCGGCCAGTGCTGCGCCCGTCACCGTGGTCTACGGCGTCGGGGCCAGCCTTGTGTGCGACGCCGATGTGCTGGTGTACTGCGACCTGCCGCGCTGGGAGATTCAACAGCGTTACCAGGCGGGCGGGGCGAACTGGAAAACGGCCAACGGCGACGGCGACCAGCTGCGCAAGGTCAAGCAGGGGTACTTTGTCGAGTGGCGCCTCGCCGACCGGCTCAAGGCCACGCTTTTGCCCCACGTCGACGCGGTGATCGACACCACAATCGAAGGCGCGCCGCGGCTGGTGAGCGGGGCCGGGCTGCGCGCCGGGCTGGCGCTGCTCGCGCGCCGGCCGTTTCGCCTGAAGCCGTACTTCGCGCCCGGGGTCTGGGGCGGCCAGTGGATGCGCGAGCACTTCGCCCTTGATGGTGATGTGCCAAACTACGCATGGGCCTTCGATGGGGTGCCGGAGGAGAACAGCCTGCTGCTGGACTTTGGCGGCGTCACGCTGGAGCTGCCGGCGCTGGACCTGGTGATGGCCCATCCCGAGCGGCTGCTCGGCGTGCGGGTCGCCAGCCGCTTTGGGGCGGAGTTTCCGATTCGCTTTGATTTTCTCGACACCATGGGCGGCCAGAACCTGTCGCTGCAGGTCCACCCGCGCACCCAGTACATCAAAGACCACTACGGCATGGCCTACACGCAGGACGAAAGCTACTACATCATGGCGGCCAAACCCGGGGCCAAGGTCTACCTCGGTCTGAAAAACGGCGCGGATCCCGCCGCGATGGTGGCGGCGCTCGCCGCGGCCGACGCCGGCGGGCCGGCCTTTGATGCCGAGGCCTACGTCGCCCAGTGGCCGGTTCACCCGCACGACCACTTCCTGATCCCCGCCGGCACGGTCCACTGCTCGGGGCAAGACACCGTGGTGCTTGAGGTCTCCGCGACCCCGTACCTCTTCACCTACAAGCTGTGGGACTGGGGCCGCCTGGGCCTGGACGGCCGGCCGCGGCCGGTGCACATCGCAGACGGCGCGCAAAACATCGCGTGGGACCGGCGCGAGGACGCGGTGAACGCCAACCTGATCAACCAGGTCACAGTTGAGCAAGACGACTTGAACGTGAAAAAAGAAACCACCGGCCTGGCCAAGCAGGAATTCATTCAGACCACCCGCTACTGGCTCAAGACCCGCGCCGGCGCGGTGGTCGCCGAAAACGACAGCGTGCACATGGGCAACGTGGTCGAGGGCTCGGGCGCCATCGTCTCGTCTTCGGCCGACGCCTTTGCCCCGTACCGCGTGCACTACGGCGAGACCTTCATCGTTCCGGCGGCCGCCGGCGATTTTCGCCTGACGCCGCTGGACGAAAGCTGCGCCGTGCTGGTCGCGTGTGTGCGGGAGTGAACGTAAGATTGTGGAGGTGAGCACATGACAGACAGCCTGCTGCTTGACGTGGGCGGAACGACCATCAAGGCCACCCGGGTGGACGAGGCGGGGCGGGCGCTCGGGCCGACCACGCACCACGAGGCTTTGGCCGGGTCCAGCGCCGCTTGCATCGTGGACAACCTGGTGAGCATCATCACCGAATCGGGGCCGGGGCCGCTGACCGGGGTCGGCATGGCCTTCCCGGGGCCGTTCGACTACGCCGGGGGCGTCAGCCTGATGCGGGGGCTCGGTAAGTACGACGCACTGTACGGGATGCCGCTGACGCCGGCCATTCAGCACGCCGGGGCCAGGCGCGCGCCGTGGCTGGCGCGCACGCGCTTTGCGTACATTCACGACATCGCGGCGTTCGGGCTTGGCGAGCTGCGCGTCGGCGTGGCGCAGGGGCGCACCCGGTTTCTGTGCCTGGCCATCGGCACCGGCGCGGGCTCGGCCTTCGTTGCCAACCGCCGGCTGGTCATCGCCGGCGCCGGCGTCCCGCCGCACGGTTGGCTCTACGACACCCCGTTTCACGGCGGCATCATCGATGACTTCGTGTCGGCGCGCGGCCTGACCCGGCTGGCCAAAACGGCGACCGGGGTGGCCTACAGCGGCGAGCAGCTGGCCGCCCTGGCCGCCGCCGGCAACGCGGACGCGCTCGCGGCCTTCACCGCCTTCGGGGAGGTGGTGGCGCAGGCGCTCGGGCCTTTTGTGAAGAATTTTGCACCACAAGCCGTCGTGCTCGGCGGCCAGGTGGCCAAGAGCTTCGCGTACTTCGGCGCCCCCGTGCGCCGGGCCCTGGCCCCGCACGGCGTCGACTGCCTGGTCGAGCCCGACTTCGCGGCCACGGTCAACGCCGGCATCTGGGCGCGACTTAACCAAAACTGAAGCCGCCGGATTGCCGTGAGCTGGTACACTGAAGCCATGGAGGTGAGGGCATGAGACGATTCGTCGGGCCGCTGATTCTGGCGGTGGTGGCTATCGCGCTGCCGTTTTGGGGCGCGCAGTTCACGTACGTGGCCAAGGACGGCATGCTGCACGAGCCGTACTTCTTCACCGTGCCGCTGGGCGAGGCAATGCTGCTTGGCGCCGTCATCTGGGGCGGCGTGGTCGCGTGGCGGAAGTGGCGCGGAAGATAAAAAAAGCTTGTCGGATGACGCCGATAAGCTTTTTTGCTATAATTAACCTACTTTGGATGTGGGGGACTTGCTTTGAAAAAATCAATTTTGGCGCCGGTGGCCGTCGCTTTTCTCGGTATGATGCTTCTGCTCGGTGCCATTTCGACTCGAGGCGGCGACACCGGGGAGCAATCCGGCGCGTCGTCCGAGTCGACGGGCGCAACGGCGCACGATGCCGCGGATGCGGCCGCCGAGAGCACCGACGAGGACTGGCTCGACGCCGTTGTGGGTGAGCGCGAGGAGACGAAGCGCGCTGCACCCGCCGACGTTAAAAGCGACGATTGGATCGATGACGACGGCGGGTGGACCCTCGATCCGAACAATCCGGGGATTGCCGACGCGGCAGACGCCGGTGCCGGCACGGCGTCAAGCGCCGCTCCAGCGGCCGCCAGTAGCTCGACGCCGGCCGCGCCCAGCGCGTCCCGCCGCGCCGCTCCAGCAGCCGCCAGCAGCACGCGCACGGCCCCGGCGGCATCCAGCAGCAACCAGCGCACCACGCCGGCGGCATCCAGCAGCAGCCAGCGCACCACGCCGGCCGCGGCCGCCTCGAGCACCGGCCGCGCCGGTCAGACGTCAACGCGGGGTCACTACGCCTACAAGCCGGTGCCCAAGACCGGTGACCAGGTCACGGTCTACGTCAGTGCCCGCATTCCGGGGCGTTACCACCTGAACCCTAACTGCAGCGGCCTGACGCGGCGCGGCGGCGGCACGGCGATGACGCTGGCGCAGGCCCGCCAGCAGGGGTACGGCTACTTCTGCGCGTACGAGCGGTACGGCAGCGACTAGCACGGTGCCCGCCAACTGCGTCACGAAATAAGCGACCACCTCGAACCAGTGAGGTGGTCGCTTATTTGCGTGCGTGGCCCGGCAGTCGGGGCCTGGGGGAGTTTTTGGGGGAGGTCAACCGCGGTGCGGGTCTTAGCTGCGGTGGAAGGTCTGGTACACGGCGCCGAGCAGGCCGGCGTCGTTTTTCAGCTGGGTCGGCTTGACCGGGGTGTCGATCACCGGCTGGATGCGCGCCAGGCTCTTGTGGCGGCGCTTGAGGTCTGAGACGGCCGCGGCGAGGCCCGCGCGGAAGTCGGCGTTGGCGCTGATGCCGCCGCCGACCAGGATCAGCTCGGGGTCAAAGGCGGCGATCAGGTCGATCAGGCCAAGCGCGATGTCGGCGTAAAACTGGTTCAGCATGCCTTGGGCCAACAGCTCGCCGCCGGCCGCGGCGGCGTAGAGCTGGCGCGCGTCGTACACGCGAGGAAAATCGGGGTCCAGCTGGCGCTTGGCGCGCGTGTACTGGCGGCACAGGCCGTCGACCACGGCGCTGGTGGCGTTCAGGGAGTGGCGTTCGAGGTCCGTGGTCAGGTCGTAGTTTTCGGTGATCATCCAGCCGAACTCGCCGGCCATGCCGTGGCCGCCGCGGTAGATCTGGTCGTTGATCACGATGCCGCCGCCGACGCCGGTGCCGAGCACCACGCAGAGGTAGTCGTGCACGCCGCGCGCGGCGCCCAGCCACTGCTCGGCGATAGCTGCCGCGTTCGCGTCGTTTTCCACGGTGGTGGGCAGGCCGCACGCCTGTTCCACTAGGTGGCCGAAGTCGGTCTGGTACAGGCACTGGATGGCGCCGGCGGTGATCAGGTAGCCGTCTTTGCGGACGATGCCGGGCATGGAGATGCCGATGGCGCAAGCCTCTGGGTAGTCCTTGCGGTACTGGGCGACGATGGTCGAAACGGCGGTGAGGATGCTGGCCTGGTCCTTGGGGGTGGGGATGGCGGCCTTGGTCAGGATGTGGCCGTCAACGTCTACGACGCCGTGCTTGATGGTGGTGCCGCCGAAGTCAAAACCGATGTAAGTCTGGGTCATTGTTTGATTTACCTCTTTTGCTGCAGGTGAGTGAGTTGGCCGAGCGCCAGGAGCGCCCAGGAGACGTGCGGGATCCATTGTTCGGCCCAGCGCCAGTTGTCGGCGACGCCTTCTTCGGGCCCGCGCACGAAGGCGATGTCGCCTTCGTCCGTAATTCCGCTCGTGATGCCGTTGACGATGCCGCCGGGGGCGTTCAGGAAGTCTTCGCGCTGGCCAAAATGGTACTGGATGTGGTTGCGGCCGAAGCCCTCGATCATCGAGGAATCGAACGGGTTACAGCCGGCAATCCAGTTGAGCTGCGCCTGGCCGAACGCGGTGAGCGCCGCGGCCAGATCCGCGTCTTCGGTCACCTCAGCCAGCTTGAAGGCCGCGGTGGCGAGGCTTGCGAGCCGGGCGTTTTCGCCCTGCCACCACGGGGCGGCGGCGGTGTGGTGCGGGAAGAAGAACTGGGCGCGCAGCCGGTCCTTGGGATCGTTTTTGGCCAGCAGGCGCGGGTAGTCGAAGGGGTTATTGACCGCGTGGCTGACGGCCAACAGTGCGGTCATCGCACGCGTCGCCGTGGCGATGGCCGCCGCCTGCGCGGCCGCGTCCTTTTCGACGGCGGCGTACAGCAGCAGTGCAAGCACTGGCAGGCCCTCGTCGGCGGGGTGGAAGAACGGCATGTCCTGGTCGACCGCCAGCCACCAGGTGCCGTCGAAGCTGGTGCCGGCGTCTGCGATGCGCTTGGCCCAGCCGCGGGCCTGCAGGAGGTAGCCGTACTCCGCAGTGGTCTTGAACAGCTCGGTGGCGGCCAAAAGCGCGCAGTAGGCGTCGACCAGGTTGGTCTTGCCGTCGTTGGTCAGCTCGTTGTTGTGCGCGTTCAGGTAGCGGTAGGCGTCCTTGGCCGCCTGGATCTTGGCCTCCTGGGTGAACGCGGCGCCCGGATAGTAGTGGCGGCCCGCAATCGCCAGGGCGGCGATGGTCGTGCCGCCCCCGGCGCGAAACGAGGTCTCGTAGTTCAGGTCCGTGACGGTTTCGGCGTCTCGGGTCTCGGCCTCACCGAACTGGTCGCTGCTGTGGTGCAGCTCGTAGGCCATCGCCCGGGAGTCGGAGACCACGGCGAAGGCGTCGGGGCGATCGACCGACTTGATGAAGGCGCGCGTCGGCACCAGCCGCCGCATCAGCGAGTCGCTGCCGTAGTTGGCCTCATCGAGGATGCGGCGCAGGACCACGGCGTAGTCCTCGGGCCCGTCTGCGAGCTGCTCGGCCAGCTGGTAGAAGGCGTAGGCGGAAAAGCCGGCCTGTTGCGGGTTGTAGTAGGCGGTGTGGGACTGGTGGGTCAGGTGAACGCCGACGTCGCCGGTGGCGTCGAACCACCCGCCGGACACGTCCCAGGTCCCCTCGCGCGGCCCCTGGAAGCGGGCGGCGGCATCGCTTGCGGCCCACTCGCCGCTGGCGCGTTGGCCCTTGAACCAGTAGGTCAAAGCCGAGGTCAGGCGAAGCGCCATCGATCCGGTATCGATGGTGAAGCGCGGCGAGTCGACGACCTGTTCGCCCTCCGTCAGGCGAAGCACGAAGCGGCCGGTGCCGCGAAAGGCCGAGAAGTCAAGCGTTGCGTACTGCCCGGTGTGCCAGTGCGCCACCGGCCCGACCGGCGCCACCGTGCCGGTGAACACGACGGTGCCCGTCGCGTCCAGCAGCGTGAACTGCGTCGCGGTCGGAACGCTTGCGGACTGGACCACGGCGCGCTTGGGCAGGTCCTTTTGGTAGCCGATCTGATTGATGAGAATTTGCATGATTGCGCCTCCTAGACGTAGTGCTGCTGCACGGTCTTGTTGTGAACCTTATCGGAGAAGTCGGTGAAAATCTGATCGGAAAGGTTGACGCCGCGGGCCGTGGTGATTTCCCAGGCCAGCACCTGGAAAACGGTCGCACCGATCAGCGGCACCTTGAACTCGTCTTCAACGGCCGGCAGGCGCAGCGTGCTTGGGGCGGCCGGCGTGTCTTGCCGAAACGAGACCGTGAAGACGTGGTCCGTGTAGGTCCGCTCGTAGTCGCAAAGGGCCTGGGCCTTGGCGTGAACCGCCGGCGCGCAGGGGGTGGCGATGAAAAAAAGCCGGTGTTGGGCGTTGACGCTGAGGTACGGCCCGTGCATGTAGGCCTCAAGCTCGATGCCCTCGCTGGGCAGGCGGATCACCTCAGTGAACTTGGTCGCCATCTCGGCCAGCGTGCCGATGCTCGGCCCGTACGCGATGGCTGTGTACTGCGGCGCCGTGGTCAGGTCCGTGCGGTGGGCCTCAAAAAACGCTTGGGTGCGCGCAATCACGGTGTCGAACTGGCCGGCGATGGCGGCCAGTTCGGCAAGCTCTGCGCGCTCCTGGTCCGCCGACACTCTACCGCACAAGGCGGCCGCACGCAAGCCCAGCAGCATCAGGCTCAGGGTGGTGGCGGTGAAGCCGAGGGTGACGTAGCCGACCTGCTCGTGGCCGATCTGGATGTCGAGCGTCAGGTCGGCGGCCTGCGCAAGCTCCTTGTCCGGCGCGCTGGTCACCGCCAGGCTCACCAGGTTGGGCCGCGCCTGCTTGACTTTCGCCAGCGCCTCCAGGGTGCTGGTGCTTTGGCCGCTTTGGGAGACGGCGACAACGGCGGTCAGGTCGGGGGCAATCTGATCGTAGTGCGCAAAGTGGTAGGGCTCACGGATGTCGAAGTGAACCCCCAGCTGACGTTCAATGTAGTACTTGGCGCTCAAGGCGGCGTTGTAGCTGGAGCCGGTGGCGAGCACCAGCCAGTGCCCGGTCTGTGGCAGCCGCGCGGCGAGCGGCGTGAAGTGGGCGGGGTAAGACCGCAGCATTTCCGGCAGGTGCACCTGCTCTTGGTGGATGTAACTCAGCATGGTCGGCATGACAACACGTTCCTTTCTTTTGACAACGTTATCAAAATTAGCCGCAAAAATAGCGGCGGGGCCGCTACTCGTTCTTGGCGGCGCGCGCCTGGCGCTTCAGCAGGTTGCCGCAGGACTCGCGGATCACCAGCTGGGGATCTGCGATGACCGGCGCCTCGGGGGTCTCCCCGTCGATCATCTTGATCAGGGTCAAGACGGCGGCGCGGCCCAGGATGTCGTTGTGGTAATCCACGGTGGTCAGGCGGGGGATGTCCCACTCACCGTCCGGGAACAGCTCGCAGCTGGCGACGGCGATGTCTTGCGGCACGTCCTTGCCCGCGTCCTTGGCGGCGCGGATCGCGCCCAGCGCCACGCGGTCGTTGATGGCGACCACCGCTTCAACGGGCCGGTCGCTTTGCAGCAGGCGCTGCATGCTTTCGTAGCCGTCTTGAATGTAGTAGTCGCTCAGGAAAACGGCCTCCGGATCGTAGTCGGCGTAAAGCGTCATGGCCGACTCGAAGGCGTTCAGGCGCATGGTGGTGATTTTGATGCCTGGCTCCCCGCCGACGAAGCCGATGCGGCGGTAGCCCGTCGCCAGCAGGTGCGCGGTCACGACCTGCGTGGCCAGCTTCTCGTTGCGCTCGATGAACAGCGCCTTGCAGTCGGCGACGGGGTGGCCGACGATCACGGTCGGGATTCGCTCGGACAGGGTGTTGAGGCCGGCGAGGTACCGCGGATCCGGCACCTCCCGGTCGATCTCGCCGCCGAGGATGATCACGCCGTCGACCTTTTTTTCCTGCACCAGGGTGAACACGCCGACCTCTTCGGAGGCAGCGCCGGCCGATTGGGTGCGGCCGGCCGTCATGGTGTTGAACAAAAGCAGCGTGTAGCCGGCCTCCTTGCTGTTCAGCTCGATCTGGGCGATCAGCGCGGTGAAGTAGGGGCTGGTGATGTCCGGGACGATCACGGCCAGGGTGTTGGTCTTCTTGGAGACCATGCTGCGCGCGACCATGCTGGGCTGAAACCCGTTCTCCTTGATCACCTGGCGCACCCGGCGCTCCTTGTCCGGGCGCACGGAGGGCTTGTGGTTGATGACGCGTGACACGGTTGACACGGACACGTCAGCCAGCGCGGCAATTTCTTTGATGGTTAGATTCTTGGGCATCTCAGCAGCTCTTTTCTCCTAGGCACACGGGGCATCCGACACTGCTAAGTTTATTGCAGATGGGCTCAAAAGGCAACTGTTGTTGATAACGTTCTCAAGCTTAATCTTGACGCGGGTTGCGCTTACAAATATACTGTAGCCGTGAAGTTGAACCAAATAGGCTTAGTAGAAACGTTATCAGAGGTGGTGCAATTTTGACAAAACCAGATACGGTGCTTGCCGTCGATCTCGGCGGAACGAAGATTCTGGTGGGCGAGGTGACCCGGGACGGTGAGGTGCTTTCCCGGGTTCGTTACAAGTCCGACGTGAGTGCCCAACGCGTGGCGGTGAACATGATTAAGTCCGCCATCACGCATTACCTGAACACCCAGGAACACCTTGGCAACATTGTCGCGGTGGGTATCGGGGTGGTCGGGCGCGTCGACAGCCAGGCCGGCGTCTGGCGCGAGATTAGCCCGGAGCTGGCCGTGCCGATTCCAATTACGGAAGAGGTCACGACCATGTGCGGCCTGCCGTGCTTCGTCGCCAACGACGTCGTGTGCGGCACCCTCGCCGAGATGAAGCTCGGCATCGGCCAGCGCACGCGCGACCTGATCTACATCAACGTCGGCACGGGCATTGCCGCCGGCATTGTGAGCGCCGGGCACTTGATTGTCGGCAAGCACAACGACGCCGGCGAGATCGGCCACATGGTGGTCGACGTCGATTCCCCGGTGCGCTGCGTGTGCGGCCGCTACGGCTGCGTGGAGGCGCTCGCCTCTGGGCTTGGCATGAGCAACATCGCCAAGCGCATGCTGCCGCAGTATCCGGACACGCGCCTGGCGGTGAACGCGGACGGCCGCATTGCCGTCGAGGACCTGGTCGCCGGCTACGGCGCAGGCGACGCGCTGGCCAAGTGCGTGATCGACCAGGCGCTGGACGCCCTGGCGTGCCTGACGATGAACCTGGTGTACACGTCCAACCCCCAGGCCGTGGTTTTCGGCGGCGGGGTGATGGCGGACGGCTGGATGCTTGAGCGGCTGCAGCCGCTGATTCAGGCCAAGGTCGGACGCTTCGTGAAGTACGGGTTCACCACCACAACCCTGGATTCGACCAGGATTGCGCTGAAGGGGTGCGCCGTGTTAGCCTTTTCACGACTGAAGGGAGAGGACCTGACGAGATGAACGAACGGGATCGGGCGGACCTGCTCAAGGGACAGCCGCTGACGCTTGACACCACGGAGTCACTTGAGGCGGCGCTTGCCGCGCAGCCGGTGCTGGCCAGTCACGCGTGCGCGATTCAGGACTGGCACAAAAGCGGCCGCGGGGCGTTCACGCAGGACGCCGACACGCTGACGATCACCACGCCGACACGCTTTGCCACGTGGGACCCGGGCGCGCCCTCGGACGGCGATTACGTGAGCTTTGGCAGCACCAAGGTGAGCGGGCGGCCGGCCGATTCGGACTGGACGGCCTACACCCGCCTGAGTTTTGACATCACGGCGGACTGCACGCACGTTCTAAAGCCCAACATCACGCTGAGCCTGACCAACGACGGCGTCGAAAAGGTGCCGGACGCATACGGCCGCGAAGGCGTGCACGCGATCCACCTGATCAACGGTGTCACGTCTCACGTGATCTTGACCATCGACCAGATGCCGCGCGACAACGTGACCGCGATCGCATTCACCGTCGAGGCGGACGGCTCGCTGTACAACCTGCCCGGCACCCAGCGCTTCTCGGTGCAACACCTCAGGCTTGAAAAGGCCGAGGTGACGCTGACCAGCCGCGGCTGGGCGGCCAGCGACCTGGTCTACTCGCACGACGGCTACCTGGCAGACGGGAGCAAGCGCGTGATCGCAAGCGGCGCAGCGCCCAAGGCGTTCACCCTAGTCGACGCGGCTGGCGCAGTGGTGTACGAAGGTCAAGGGGCGGTGGTCACCGCCGCCACCGGCACCTTCACGACCTACGACTTCGACGCGTTCACGACGCCCGGCACCTACACGCTGGTGGCCGGCGACCGCAAGACCCGGCCGTTTCGCCTGGGCACGGCGCTTGCGCTGTGGGGCGATTCGGCGCAAAAGGCGTTGAACTTCATCTACAGCGAGCGCTGCGGCTACCCGGTGCCCGGCATCCATGGCACCTGCCATCAGGACGTGACGGCCGAGTTTCGCGGCCGGCGCATCGCCTTTTGCGGCGGCTGGCACGACGCCGGCGATCTGTCGCAGCAGACCGTGCAGACGGCGGAGGTCGCCGCGGCCTTGTTCCAGTACGCCCAGGTGATCGCGGACACGGACCCCGACCTGGCCTACCGGCTGCGCCGGGAGGGCCGCTGGGGCGTCGACTTTGTCCTGCGGATGCGGCTTGAAGACGGCTACCACGTGACGTCCGCCGGGCTGAACCGCTGGACCGACAACCAGATCGGCACCATGGACGACGTGGCGGCGCGCGTGCACAACAACTCGCTTGAAAGCTTCCTGATCGGCGGGGCGCTGGCCGACGTCGCACTGAGCCTGCCGGACGACGATCCGGCCTACAAGGCGGCGCTCACCGAGGTGGCCGTGGCCGAGTACGAGGCCGGCCGGCTGGACTACGCCGACCACCCGTTCAAGGCGGAGCCGGTGTTTTGGGAGCACACCTACAACACCCCGCGCAGCACCTACGACGCGGCGGTGGCCCGCTTCTCCGCGCTTTTGTACAAGCTGACCGGGGAGGCAAAGTACGCCGCGCGCGCGGCGGACTTCCTCAACCAGATGCTCAGCGCCCAGGAGCAGGACGGCATCGCGCTGTTCGACGGGCGCACGCTCAAGGGCATGTTCTACCGCAACAACCAGCACCGCGTGTTCACCCACTTCAACCACCAGTCCCGCGAACAGCTTTACGGCCAGGCGCTGGCGACGGTGATCACCCTAGTGCCCGACAGCGATAGCCAGCCCTACTGGCGCCGGTGCGCCAACGCCTACGCGGATTACCTCACGTACCTCGCGGACGCCTGCGCCCCGTACCCGATGCTGGCCAGCGGCGTGTACGGCGACTTGGAGTACCTGGACGAGGCGAGCTTCGCCCACCAGCACCTGCTGATCGACGCGGCGGCCAAGGACGAGTTTTCCGCCCAGCTGAAGGCGGGCACCGAGATTGCGCCAGGGCTGTACCTCAAGCGCTTCCCGGTGTGGTTCTCCTTCCGCGGCAACACCGCCGTGCTGCTGTCCGCCGCCATCGGGGCCGCCGCCCTGGCGCCGGTGCTGCACCGGCCGCGCCTGGCGCAGCTTGCGCAGGATCAGCTGCAGTGGTTGATCGGCGAGAACCCGTTCGGCCAGTCCCTGATGTACGGGGAGGGCCACCGCTTCGCCGCCTTGAACTCCGTTTTGAGCGGCGAAATCGTCGGCGGGCTGCCCGTCGGCATCGAGACCAAGGACAATGAGGACGTGCCGTACTGGCCCCAGGCCAACAACGCGACCTACAAGGAGGTCTGGATCGGCGCGGTCGGCAAGTGGCTGAGCGTGCTTGCGACGCTTGGAAAGGAGCCTGGCGATGACGATTAGCATGGGCATGTACTCGGTGTGGGACACCTACCAAAAGGACCCGGCGCACACGCTGCACCGGCTGAGCGCGGCCGGGGTGCGGCAAGTCGAGATGTACGGCGACCCGCTCATGCCGGCGGCCGACCTGCGCCGCCTGCTCGCCCACGAGCAGCTGACGCTGACCGGCTGGCACGTGGAGTGGCGGCTGTTGCAACCGGACGTGCTGGCGGCGACGATCGCCTACCACCAAGCCTGCGGCAACGCCGACCTGATCATTCCCGCGCTCGGCGGGCCGTGGGAGGTGGGCCACCGCCAAAGCGAGAACACGCCGGCGGTGTGGTCCCGCCACGCGGCGCGCATCCGCGAGATTCAGGCGGCGGTTGAGGGCGTCGGCATGCACCTGGGTTACCACACCCACACCTACGACTTCGGCGAGCGCCTGGCCGACGGGCGCACCTCGCTTGAGATCCTGCTGGCCGAAACCGATCCCAACTTCGCCATCGAGGTCGACACCGGCGGCGCCATCGAGGCCGGCACGGACCCGGTGGCGTGGCTTAACCGGGTCGGCCGACGCGCGCGGTACGTGCATTGCAAGCCGTACGGGGCCGAGGCCGGCCTGAACACCGTGCTGGCCGGGCCCGATGACGCCAACGACTGGCCCGCGATTCTCGCCGCCGCGGCGCAAGAGGAGACCCGGTCCCTGGTGTACGAGACGGAGCAGACCACGCGCGGCGATCAGGTCGCCGTGGCCCTGGCTGACTTGACACGGCTGGCGAAATTCCAGCAGCCACAGTCTTGATAACGTTTTTAAGAAATACGTCAAAAGGCTATTGACGCTCGATTGCCTTTATAATATTATGTTCACGGATAGAAAGCGCTTTATACAAAATTGGTACCGTTATCACTAAGGGGGTTAAACATGAGAAAGGCAATGGTGGTGCGCGATGACTTTTACCATCCCCGTCAGCTGATCGACCCGATCCTGCCCGACCTGTTCGGGCCGGACTGGGAGGTCGCAACCACGGACACGCTGCGCACGGCGCTCGACAAGCTCGACACGCTGGACCTGATCGTTCAGTTCAACACCGGGCGCAACGACGGGGATCCCGATATCACCAACGCGGAGCAGGCTCGCATCGTCGACCGCGTGGCCGCCGGCATGGGCATGATGTTCGTCCACGCCGGGCTGGTGCTGATTCAGGAGGACAGTCCGTTTTACCAAAAGATCAACTCGGGTCGCTTCATCAGCCACTCCGCGCAGCAGATTCCGCTGCGCACCGTGGCGATTCCCAACGTGACCCACCCGATCCTCGACGGGGTCGCGCCAATCGAGGCGGTGGACGAGCATTACTTCTGCGCGGTGCAGGCCGACAAGGTCGACGCGCTGATGCTCACCACCTCCGCGGAGGTGACCTCGCTTGGGGCTTGGTGCTCAAGCTACGGCAAGGGCCGCGTGTTCAGCGCGGTACCCGGCCACACCAGTTTTGCCCTGGGCAACGCGCAGTTCCACCGGCTCTTGCGCAATGCGGTCGCCTGGGTGGCTCAAGAAAGAGGTGAGTGATTGTGCAACCGGCACAAGAAGTACCGAACCGCAAAAAACGCCTCTTCAAGGCGGATTCGCTGCTGGGTCAGTGGCAGCTGCAGTCGATGATCATCCCCGGGGTCGTCTTCATGATCATCTTCAACCTGATCCCGATCTGGGGGCTGGTCATCGCCTTCAAGAACTACACGGTGACCGACACCATGGCAAGCGCCCCCTGGGTGGGCCTGGACAACTTCAAGGAGATCATCGGCGACCAGATGTTTTGGCAGTCGGTGGTCAACACGCTGGCAATCAGCTTCCTGAAGCTTCTGATCGGCTTCGTCCTGCCGATCATCATCGCGGTGATGATCTTCGAGCTCAAGGACGGCCCGTTCAAGCGCATCGTGCAGACCATCTCGTACATGCCGCACTTTCTGTCCTGGATCGTGCTCGGCGGGATGCTGATCTCCTGGCTGTCCACGACCGGCCTGTTGAACCAAGTCGGGGAGATGCTCGGGCTGATCCACCACGCGCAAAACCAGCTGATTGAGCCGAGCAAGTACTGGTGGATCGCCACCTTGTCCGACGTCTGGCAAAACGCCGGGTGGGGCACCATCCTGTATCTCGCGACGATGTCCAAGATCGATCCGACCTACTACGAGGCCGCGCAGATCGACGGCGCGAGCCGCATGCGCCAGATCTGGTCCATCACCCTGCCCGGGATTTCCGAGATGATCGGGCTGAACATGATTCTGACCATCTCCGGGCTGTTGAACTCGAACCTGGATCAAACCCTGGTCCTGATGAACACCCAAAACACGGCGAAGGCCGAAGTCATCAACTCTTACGTGTACCGCATCGGGCTGACGCAGGGGAACTTCTCGTACGCGACGGCCGTTGGGCTGGGCATCTCTGTCATCTCCGTAGTGCTTTTGGTCTTCACCAACAAGGTGGCCGTTAAGCTCAACGACGACCGGCAAATTCTATAGGAGGGGCAGACATGGACAATCATTCGTTTCGTAAGCAAGACAAGGACGCGCGCATTTTCAACTTCTTCAACGTCCTGCTGCTGAGTGTCTTCACCCTGCTGATCGTGGTGCCGCTGTGGAACGTGCTGGTCTCCTCATTCAGCTCCGGGCAGGCTTTGGCCTCCGGCAAGAGCAACTTCTGGCCCACCGAGTGGTCGCTTGAGAACTACCGCGCGGTGTTCCAGGACACGACCATCTGGCACGCCTTCTTCATCTCGGTGGCCAAAACCATCGTCGGGGTCATCACGCACACGATGTTTTGTGCCGTGTGCGCCTACGCCCTGAGCAAGGCCAAGCTGCGCGGCCGCAGCATCTACTCCGCCATGGGGATCGTCACCATGTTCTTCTCCGGCGGCATGATTCCGACCTACCTCTTGATTCGCTCGCTCGGTCTGCTAAACAGCTTTTGGGTCTACATTCTGCCCGGCCTGTTCAACTACTACGACGTTATCATTCTCATGAACTTCTTCCGCAGCGTGCCGGAGTCCCTGGAGGAATCGGCTAAGATCGACGGCGGCGGCGACTGGCGCATTTTCTGGCAGATCTACATGCCACTGATCAAGCCGGGGCTGGCCACCATCGCGCTGTTCAACGGCGTTGGGCAGTGGAACGACTTCATGACCGCGAAGCTGTACATCACCAACCAGGCCCTCTACCCGCTGCAGCTGAAGCTGTACAACATCATCGTTCAATCGCAGACGCACGACATGGCTAAGGTCGCCGGCTCGGTGGCCCTGCAGTCGACGACGAAGGGGGTTCAGATCGCCACCATTGTGATTACCACCGTTCCAATTCTTGTGATTTATCCATTTCTTCAGAAGTACTTTATCTCTGGCATGATGTCTGGTGCCGTCAAAGAATAGAAGGAAGAGAACAAATGATGAAAAAAGGAAAGTATTTAGCCGTTGCACTCGCGGGGATGCTGGCCATCGGCGGGCTGACCGCCTGCGGTTCCAAGGGGAGCGCCGGCAGTACCGGGCCTAAGGAGAGCATCGCGGACCGCTACACGCCGAAGAAGGACACCCCGGCGTGGAAGCTGGACAAGAAGAAGAAGGTTACCAACCTGACCTGGTACCTGAACGCGGACTGGTGGGTCAACACCGACGCGTTCGGCAAGGACATGATCACCAAGAAGCTCGAAAAGGACCTGAACGTTAAGATCAAGTTCGTCACCGGCGACAACACCAAGCTGAACACCTACTTCGCCAGCGGCGACATGCCAGACATCATCACCATCGACGACATGACCTCCTCGACCGCCAAGAAGGCCGCCAGCTGGGCCTGGTCCCTGAACGACCTGTCCAAGAAGTACGACCCGTACTTCCTGGCCCACGCCGCCAAGAAGATGACGCTGGACTGGTACAAGCTCAAGGACGGCAAGTCTTACGGCTACCCGAACTTCTCCAACACCCAAGACGACTTTGACAAGGGCTACGTCAACCCGACCACCGCGTTCGTCGTGCGCAACGATGTGTACAAGGCGATCGGTGAGCCAAGCATGAAGACGCCCGAGGAATTCCTCGCCGCGCTGAAGAAGATCCACGAGAAGTTCCCGGACCTGCTGGGCTTTGGGTTCAACTCCGTCATCGAAGGGGCCTCGGCCATCAGCTACTCGCTGCAGGACTACCTCGGCGTGCCGGTCAAGACCAAGAGCGGCGCCTACTACGACCGCAACCTGGATCCCGACTACCTGAAGTGGGTCCAGACGATTAACACCGCCTACCGCCGCGGCTACCTCAGCGACGACACCTTCTCCGATGACACCAACGGCTTCACCGACAAGCTGAAGGCCGGAAAGTACGCCACCATCTTCATGGACGGCACGACCTCTCAGGCCTCCGCGCTTCAGTCCTTCATCGATGCCAACAAGGGCAAAAAGTACGTCGCCATCGACGGCCCGCAGAGCACGATGGGCCGCACCATCACGCTGCGCAACTCCGGGGTGTCCGGCTGGATGAACAGCTACATCACCAAGAAGGCCAAGGATCCTGCCAAGGTCATGCAGCTTTTCACCTACCTGACCTCCAAGCAGGGCATGATTCAGATGCAGTTCGGGATCAAGAACAAGACCTACACCGTCAACTCGGACGGCAAGCTTGCCATCAAGCCTGAGGTCACCGCGCTGCAAAATTCCAACCCGACCAAGTACACCAACACCTACAACCTGGGTTCCTTCTACCTGTTCGCCAACGACCGCACGCTGGCCAACGGCGCGGCCAACTCCAACGCCAAGTCCGTTCAGCAGTTCATCGACTGGGGCAAGGGCAAGGTGAAGTCCAACTACCTGGTTGAAAACGTGGCGCCGGATCAGGGCACCCAGGAGGCCAAGAACTACAGCAACATCAACACCACCTGGAACACCTCGATCGTCTCGATGATCCGCGCCAAGAACGACAAGGCCTACGACGCCGCGATGGCCGCCTACAAGAAGGCCAAGAAGCAGTACGATTACGCCGCCATCCAGAAGATCATGAACCAGAAGATGAAGCAAAACATTAAGAAGCTCGGCTTGAAGGAATGATGTGACATGCTCCAGAAGGTTTTCGATGTTAACGGCACCCTGAACCGCGTGCTCGGCCTGGCTTGGAAGCTGATCGGCCTCAACGTGATGTTCCTCGCCCTGTGCCTGCCGGTGGTCACCGCCGGCCCGGCGCTGCTCGCCCTGTGGGTCACCCTGTTCAAGGTCGTGGCGCACACCGACAACGGCGTGGCGCGTGAGTTCTTCCGCGCGTTCGCGCAGCGCTTCTGGCGCGGGCTGGCCTTCGAGCTAGCGACGGTCGCCCTGTTTGCCGGGCTTGGGCTTGGCATCTACGCGCTGTTGACCCTCAGCCGCGCCCTAGTCTTCGCGGTGGTGCTGATGGTGGGGCTGGCGGTGGCCATCCTGCTATCGCTTGCGGTCTTTCTTCAGCTGACCGCCAAGGACCAAGCACCATGGCCCGCGCTCATCGGGGAAGCCGTGCGGTATTTGATGGGCAACGTGGTGATCACCATCGTCATGTTCGTCAGCCTGGGTGTCACCCTGCTGTGGCCGATCTTCGGCTTCAAGCTGATCTTCCTTTGGCTCCTGTTCGGGGTCTCGGGAATCGCCTACCTCGATTGCCTGATGGTCCAAACTTATTCCGTTCGCCTTGCGTAATGCGACAGTGGCTGGGTCCCTCGGGGCGCAGCCACTGTTTTGTCTAGTCACCGCGGTGCCGACAGCGCCGCCGGCCGCCAGGTGCGGCCTGAAAGGAGCGAGTATGCCAACTGCAGTCTTGAACCACATCTGTTTGCAAACCAAGGACATCACCGCCACCGTCGCGTTTTTCACCGGCCTGTTCGATGCGCGCGTCGTTCACGAGTGGGGGACGGTCGGCACCGGCGACCACGCGGTGATCCTGAACGTCGGCCCGGGTGTGACCTTCGAAATCTTCGAGGACCACAGCAACCACGCGCCGCACGGCATCTGGGACCACGTCGCCTTCACGACGCAAGACATCCACGAGACGTTCGAAAAGGCCCAGGCGCTGGGCGCGCGCGTCGTGGTGGCGCCGGCCTTCTCGGACATTCCAACCTTCGCCGGCGGGATGGTCTACATGTGGTACGGCTACCTGCAAAGCCCGGCAGGCGAGGTGTTCGAACTGATTCAGGAGGCCGACCATGATGAATCAAGAGATTGAGATTACCGGCACAAGGCAGGTGCGGTTGCACGCGGTTGAGCAAGCGCCGCTGCATCCCGGCGAAGTGCGCGTCCAGAGCCTGATCTCCCTAGTGTCGACGGGCTCGGAGCTCGGCCCGTTCAACAACGCCGAGGGGGACATGGATTTTCCGGTGCGGCCCGGCTACACCGTGATCGGCAAGGTCGTCGAGACCCAGGCACCGGCCCTGCCGCTCGGTGGGCTGGTGCTTGCGGACTACCCGCACGCGGCCTTTGGCGTGATGAAAGCCGCTGACTGCATCTCGCTTGACGCCGACAGCAATCTCGAAACCGTGATCTTCGCCCGGATGGCGGCGGTGTCGATGTCCTCGATCGTCGATACCACCGTCAAGCCGCTGGAGTCGGTGCTGGTGCTGGGGCTTGGGATGGTCGGCAATTTTGCCTGCCAGATTCTCACTCACCTGGGCTATAATGTGGTGGCAGTCGACCGCGACCCCGCGCGGCGCGCCTTCGTGGCGGCGCACACCGACATTGCGACCTTCGCCTCCGTTTCGGCGCTTGCGGCCGCAAACCCCGCACCGTTCGGCCTGCTGTTGGAGTGCACCGGCGTCGACACGCTGCTTTTGGCGGCCCTGCCGCTGGTCCGCAAGCGCGGCGAGGTCTACCAGATCGGGGTGCCGTGGCGCGCGTACGGCGACGCCGGCGCCCACGAGCTGCTGCGGGCGGTGTTTTACGGCTTCATCACGCTGAAGTCCGGCTGGGAGTGGTTCCTGCCGGCGCACGCCGACGAGTACGCCTGGTACGGCCACGCCGACAATGTGCGCCAAGCCGCGGCCTGGCTGAACGCGGGCGTCCTGAGCGTCGCCGGGCAGGCCGTCTTCTACAAGCCGGCCGACTGCCAGGCGGCCTACACGGCACTGGCGGACCACACGGAGTCGCGCAGCGTGATTTTTGACTGGCGTTAGCCAAAAGGAGGATCAGATGACACAATTACCAGAAGGTTTCCTGTGGGGCGGCGCGGTTGCCGCCAATCAGCTTGAGGGGGGATGGCAGGAAGGCGGCAAGGGCGTCTCGATCGCCGACGTGATGGCGGCCGGCGGCAACGGCGTGCCCCGCGAGATCACGGCCGGCGTGCTGCCCGGCAAAAACTACCCCAACCACAGCGCGATTGATTTTTACCACCGCTACGATGACGACATCGCGCTGTTTGCGGAGCTTGGGATGAAGGCCTTTCGCACCTCGATCGCTTGGTCGCGCATCTTCCCTCTGGGCGACGAGGACGAGCCCAACGAGGCGGGCCTGGCCTTTTACGACCGGCTCTTCGATGATCTGATTGCGCACGGCATCGAGCCGGTGATCACGCTGTCGCACTTCGAGATGCCCTATCACCTCGTGGAGGCGTACGGCGGCTGGCGCGACCGGCGCGTGATCGACTTTTTCGTGCGGTACGCGACCATCGTGTTCCAGCGCTACGCCGGCAAGGTGCACCACTGGATGACGTTCAACGAGATCAACAACCAAAACGGCCTGGGCGAGGGCGGTTTTTGGACCGACTCCGGCGTGCGCCTTGCCCCCGGCGAGAACCCGGAGCAGGTGCTGTACCAGGTCGGGCACAACGAGCTGGTCGCCTCCGCCAAGGCGGTGCAGATCGGCCACGCGATCGACCCGACCAACCAGATCGGCTGCATGGTCTCCTACGGCCTGGCCTACGCGGCGACTTCCGCGCCCAAGGATGCCTTCAAGGCGCTGCGGGCGATGCAGGCCAACTTCTGGTTCTCGGACGTCCAAAGCCTGGGTCGCTACCCGGCCTGGCTGCGCCGCTACCAAAAGCAGCAGGGGCTTGAGCTCGACATTCGCCCGGAGGACCTGGTCACGCTTGAAAACGGCACGGTGGATTACGTCGGCTTCTCCTATTACGCCTCCGGGGTGCGCAAGGCCGCGCCCGACGAGCCGGACACGTTCATGGCGCGCGGGGACGACACCAACGTCGAAAATCCCTACCTCGACAAGACGGACTGGGGCTGGTCAATCGACCCGCTCGGCCTGCGCTACGCCCTGAACTGGCTGACCGACCGCTACCACAAGCCGCTGTTCATCGTCGAAAACGGCATGGGGGCGCTGGACACCGTCACCGCGGCCGGCGAGATCCACGACCCGTACCGCATCGCCTACCTGCGCGCGCACATCGAAGAACTGATCAAGGCCGTCACCCTCGACGGCGTGGACCTGATCGGCTACACCCCGTGGGGCATCATCGACCTGGTGTCCGCCGGCAGCGGTCAGATGGACAAGCGATACGGCCTGATCTACGTGGACAAGAACGACGCGGGCGACGGCACCCTGAAGCGCCTCAAGAAGGATTCCTTCTACTGGTACCAGCACGTGATCGCGACCAACGGCGCGGAACTGTAGGAAAAGCGCTTTCCCTTGGCGAACCGGGCGCTGCCTGCTATACTGACACGGTAAGTGATAGATGAGGAGGTGGCGGCCATGGCCGCACTAGAGACAATCGAGGATTACGTCCGCTTCTGGCAGGGCTGCACGCGCGAACAGCTTCAGGCGATCGCCCAGGAGCACATGGGTGGCTTCGACCCGGCGGCCGACAAGGCGGCGCTGGTCGACTACCTGACGCAGGGCATGACCGCCTACTGCGAGGCGCACGACGGCGACTAGGTCGCGCGGGGGCGGCTTAGTGACTGACCGCCACCCTGACGCACCGCCACCTGGTCAATGTTATGTGAACCGACTGCGCAAAGTTATGTGAACCAACAGTGAGACCTCCCGTCGCGGACTGCGGCGATGGGAGGCCTTTTTGTCTGCCGCACACCAGACCATGAGCCCCGCGCGGACGCGCTGACGGCTGGCCGGACGGTCGGCGCACCGGCGGCCCCCAGTGGCGCCACTACCTGCGGCCGGCGCGGGCCGCAGGTTGCGCGGCAAGGCAGAAACAGGGGCGAAAGAGGACTGAATGCCGTTGGCGCGCGGGCACCACGCATCGTATGATGAACGTGGCGGGCAACCGCCCAGCATGATAGGGAGGCATCACGATGATTGACTACTACTTGATCAACCAGCAGGACTACTTCGCCGCCGGCTACACCATCAGCCGCGGCCAGGCCTATGTCGATACCACCGGCGGCCTGGAAACCGCGGCCAGCGCGTCCAGGCGAATGGCGCCGCAACGGCCAAGGCGCCGCTTTACGCACAAGTGCTTTCGACCGCCGCTTCGCAAAGCGAGCGCGCGACGCTGACCGAAGGCGACCGCGCGCGCCTGGTCGCCAAGCTTGACGCGGAGTTTGCCGTGATCGGCACGGCCGACCTGGCCGGCTGCTGAGGAGGGACTATGATGACGAATGAACCGGAGAAGGCCACAACCGGCAAGGACGATAACCCGTTTTGCCACCACGGCATGACCTGCGCGCCGGGCTGCGGGTGCGCGGGGGAAGACGGCAAGTGCCAGTGCGCGATGGCGTCGGCGCGGCGCTGCACGTGCAACGGGCTGTGCGGGATGCGGATGGCAAGCACCAAGTGAGGCAGGCACACGGGTCCGGGGCGTGACGGGACCGCGCAGGGGCTGGCGCCGCGGGGCGGCGGCTTGGGTGCGCGGTCTCGTTTGACGGGACGTTGCAATCACCACTGGGCGCATCGACGAGTTTGGCTCATTTTCTGGGATGAGCGCTCGGCCGATGCGCCTTTTTGGCGGCCGCTCAGCAGGGCAACGCGTCACGGTTGCCCGGTCACTTCCCCAATCGCGGGGCGGCGCACCGTCGCCTAGGTCATGTGAGGGTGAAAAGTGGGCGCATTGCATGGCGTAACCGATACAAAAGAGGTACAAAGTCGCGAAACCCGCGCCGTGAAAGCGTTTCAAAATATACTGTGATTACCGTTGGCCGGCTCGTATACTGTGAGTGATGAGGCGAGAAACGGAGGGGCTATCCTTATGAAAACGCTATACCTAATTAATCACTCGCACACGGACATCGGGTACACGGCGCGCCAGGAGGACATCGCGCATTACCACGCGGACTTCATCCGCCAGGCGCTGGCCATCATTCGCGACCGGCAGGCGACCGCGCAGGCGGAGGACTTTGTGTGGACCTGCGAGAACTACTGGCAGGTTGAGAACTTCTGGAAGGAGGCCACGGCCGACGAGAAGGCGCAGTTCACCGCGGCCGTCGAGGCGGGTCACGTCGACCTGTCTTTGAATTACCTCAACATGACGGAGCTGGTCGATCAGACCGTTTTGACGCGCACGCTGGCCCGGGGCCGGCGCTTCGCGGACCAACTCAAGCGCCCGCTGCGGGCCGCGATGACCGCGGACATCAACGGCTTTGCCTGGTCTTACGCGTCCGCGCTCCTGAACAACGGCGTGGACGAGCTGTTCACCTGCATCCACGGGCACCACGGGCTGTACCCGCTGTACCAAAATCAGCTGCCGTTCTGGTGGGAGACGCCCGACGGCCAGCGGCTGTTGGTCTGGAACGGCGAGCACTACCACTTCGGCAACGAGCTGGGCATCATGCCGGACGCCTCGATGAGCTACCAGATTCACGATGAGTACGTCGGGGACTTCGAGACCTCGCAGCTCACCGTCGCGCACGCGCGCATCACCCGCTACTTCGACGCGCTGGCGCAACGCGGCTACCCGTACGACTTCGCACCCGTCATGATCTCGGGGTTCGCCTCGGACAATGCGGGCCCCAATGCCAACATTGTGACGGCGATCGCGGACTGGAATCGGCAGTACGGCGACGAAATTCAGGTCAAAATGATCGGCCTGAACGGCTTTTTCGACATTCTGCGCCAGGAGGATCTGGCGGCCATTCCCGTGTACCGCGGCGATTGGAACGACTGGTGGGCGGACGGGGTGGGATCAACCCCGGCGGCGACCAAGATTTACCGCACCGCCCAGCGCCAGTACCACCTGGCGCGGCAGCTGGCCGGCGGTCGCGCCGACGACTCGCCGTTGATGGCCCGCGCGGAGCACGCCCTCATGCTTTACGCCGAGCACACCTGGGGGTACTCGTCGTCGGTGTCGCAGCCCTGGAACACGCTGGTCAACGAGCTCGACTTCCGCAAGGCCGACTACGCGGTGCGCGCAAGCCAGGCGACCAACGACTTGGTCACCGAGCTTGCGGTGCGCGACTACGGGCTGGCCTACCCGCGGGCCAATCGGCGCAAGACGTACCGGGTGGTGAACCCCGGCGACGCGCCGGTCACGGCACCGGCGCGACTGCTTCTGGCGGGGTGGGAGAGCGTTGAGGGCCACCGGTTAACGGATCAGTGGCTGTCACGCATTGAGGTGTACGATCTGGACACCGGGGCGCGCTGCGACTTTCAGCTTGAGCGCACCGCTCGCGCCTACGAGTTCGAGATCGTGGTCAGCCTGGCGCCCAAGGCCGTCAAGCGCTTCGGGCTGCGGATCGCGGCGGCGGACCAGCATCGCGGCGGGTATTCGTACACCAATTTTGTTCAGGGCGCCGAGGGGGTTCAAGACATCGACTACCCGGGCAAGCCCAACGAAATGGTGCTTGAGACGCGAGATTTTCGCGTCGAGCTGAGTCAGACCACGGGCATCGGCCGGTTGATCGACCGCGCGACGGGCGAGGATCTCCTGCTTCAAGACGCTGCGGCCCCGCTGTTTGCGGGCGTCTACGAGCAGACGCCGGTGAAATCCGACCCCTGCAGCGCGCGCAGGCGAATGGGCCGCAATCGCAAGGGGAAGGGCGTGCAGCGCAGCTTCTCGCGCCTGGTGAACATTCGCAACCTGGCCGATGGTCCCATCTCGCAAAGCGTCGCGCTGGATTACGCCCTAACTGGTACGCAGATGTACACGGTGGTGCTCAAGGTCTACAAGGAGCTGCCGTACATCCAGGCGGTGGTGCAGCTGCAAAAGGACAACACCTGGGCGCCGGAGAACCTGTACGTCGCGCTGCCGCTGCTCGCCCAAAGCGACCTGTACGCCGAAAAAAGCGGGGCGCTTTTCCGACCGGCCATCGACCAGCTGCCGGGCACGAACGCCGACTTCTTCCTGCTGGACACGGGCTACTTCTACCAGCAAAACGACCGGGTCCTCGGGGTGTGCCTGAAGGACACGCCACTGATCACGCTTGGCAACCTCGATCCCAAACCGATCGAGCTGTGCGGCCCCAAGACCGCGGCGCGCAACCGCGAGCAGGTGTACGCCTGGGTCATGAACAATTTTTGGGAGACCAACTTCAAGGTCGATCTGTCGGGCTTTTACGAATTCGAATTCGACATTTTTGCCGGCGCGGCGTCAAGTCGAGCGGCCGCACACCAGCTTCTGCGCCAGACGGCCCAGGGGGTGCTGTGCGTGACGACCGACGAGTGATGGCCGGCGCTTTGAGGGGGTGATGTGACGGCACGGTATGGCAGAGGACAAGAGCAAGCGGATTTAGGCGGGCGTTGATGGGGAACACGCCGATTACGAAGCGGTAATCGGTCGGACTTGCTAATGAGGTGAATCCTAGTGAAAAAACGGTACGGTATGCTGCTTGGCGCCGTCGCGGTGTCGGCGGTTGTGGCAGTGGGTTGTGGGGCGAAGTCCTCAGAGACCAAAGAGGACAGCAACACGATTGCGCTGTTAACCCAGGACCACACGGATGTCCATCCGAAGAACGAGGACCTGTGGATGTGGAAGGAGTATCAAAAAAAGACCGGCGTTAAGGTCAAGTGGGAGGCGGTCAAGGACTGGGACCAAAAAAAGCAGCTGGTGCTGGCGCGCAAGCAGCTGCCCGACGCCTTCTACCAGACGATCTGGTCGAACGACGAGCTGGCGAAGTACGGGAAGCAGGGGCTGTTTCAGCCGCTGGAGAAGCTGATTCCCAAGTACGCGCCCAACTTGAACAAGCTGATGCAAAAGGATCCGAGCATCAAAAAGGCGCTGACGACCACGGACGGTCACATCTACGGGCTGCCGTACACCAGTGACGACCCGCTGGGGGGTGGCCGTGCTTACCGGCTCTATGTCAACAAGAAGTGGCTGGACAAGCTGGGGCTGAAGAAGCCGACGAACACCGTCGAACTCGAAAACGTGCTTCAGCAGTTCGTGACCAAGGACCCGAACGGCAACGGCAAGGCGGACGAGCAGGGCTTTTACATGGATTCGAGCAAGTTCGGCTCCCTGGAGCTCATCGTCAAGGCGGCCTACGGGATGAACACCGCCGGCCGCACGGCGATGGAAAACGGGTTTTACATCGACGACAGCGACCAGCTGCAGTACATGTACTCCGACGCGAAGATGAAGGCGGCCTGGAAGTACCTCGCGGACCTGTACCAAAAGGGCCTGATCGCCAAGACCGCCTTTGCCGGCGTGGACTTCGATAAGTGGGTCGCGGATGCCGGCAAGGACGTCGTCGGCTGCTACGCCTGGGTTGGACCGGACTACATCGGGCCAACCGTGCAGAACAACTACGTGCCGATCTCCGTGGTCAACGGACCGGACGGCAAGAACGGCGCCCTGATCACCCAGTCCTCGATCATGGGGACCAGCGCGTTCGTCATCACCAAGGACGCGAAGGATCCCAAGAAGCTCCTGCGCTGGGTCGATTACTTCTACAGCAAGGAAGGCTCCGAGTTCGCGTTTTACGGGAAGGAAGGCGTGACCTACAAGCTGAACGACAAGGGCCAAAAGGTCTACGTCGATAAGATCCTGAAGAACCCCAAGGGCCCACAGCTCGGTGCCTATCAGTACGTGGACAACGTGTACGCCGGCTTCTTCCCGTACCTCGAGCAGTCCGACGCGAACAAGCAGATTGCGTACGGACGGCAGCCGGAGCAGTTCACCGATGACCCGCTGAACCACCTGCCCAAGCAGATTCTGCCGTCGCTGCAGGCGACCCCGGACGAATCCGCGAAGCTGTCCATCATCCAGACCGACCTTGATAACTACGTCTCGCAGGCCCGCGTGAAGTTCGTCACGGGCAAGTGGAGTCTGGACAAGAACTGGTCGGCCTACATCACCCAGCTCAAGAAAATCGGCCTGGATCAGTGGCTGAAGATTCGCCGCGATCAGTACAAGCGTTACACGGCCGAGTGATCGGTTCGCCACAAGCCCGGCAAACGGCCAAGGCAAAAACCAAGGCGCGCGCCTCACGCAGGCGGCTGGGATTGAGCATTTGAGCGGCCGCCCCGCAGCGTGACCGCTTGCGGCGGCAAAAAAATCGTCCACCCCAACAGGCCAGTCGGTCCTGTTGGGGTGGACGATTTTTTTGCGTCGGGTGCTCAGTTGACCTCCAGCCAATCGGCGTCAAGCCGCGGCTTCAGGTCCGGGCAGTCCGGCCGGTCCAGGTAAAAGAACGCGGTGGAGGCGATGTCGTCTTGCTGCGGCAGGTAGCGGCCCCCGCTGCGCCAGCCCAAAGACTGCAGCGTGACGCGCAGGCCGGTGGTGAAGCGAATCGGGTCCAGCACGTGCCAGCGGTAGAGGCCAAAGCGCTGCTGGCTTTGGTACAGGCCGTCCGGTTGGATCACCTGCGGCAGGCCGAGGAAGGCGGTCGAGTAGCTGCCGTACTGGCCCTGCGGCTGCTCGAAGTTCCACGCGCCGCCGAAGTAGTCCTCGGTGCCGGTGCCGCAGATGGTCGGGAACTCGCGGTCGGCATCGAGGTAAAACTTCATCTCGCCCTCGCCCCACCAGCCGGTGCTGTTGCTTTGGTAGGCGAGGTAGGTGCCGACGAAGTGCCCAGTGCCCGCAATCTGCGGCAAGATCGGGTGCACCGCCTTTTGGGCCAGCGGGTGGCTGCGGTGCCAGTAGGCCTGAAAGTACAGGCAAGGCGTCGCGACCGCCTCCAGCGCGTAGTCGATCTGGTAGTAAAGCGGCAGCGCCGCGTCGCCCAGGTTGACGATTTTGACGGTCGCGTGGCGCAAAAACGGCATCTCCCAGTAGCAGTTCATGCCGCCGGCGGGGTTGACCGCCACCGGCAGCGAGTTGACGTTGCAGCGCTTGTTCCACCCGTTGCAGAAAAAGTCGCCGTACGGCACTCGCACGGCCGGGATCGCGGCGTCGTCCCAGGTGAACTCGAGGATCAGGCTGCGCCAGTGATCCGGGAAGCAGGTCATCCAGATGTGCTTGATGGCGCCTTGGCCGTCGATGTCGGCCAGGGTGGTGGTGCTGTGCGGGGCAAGCTCGACGGAAGGGGAGACCTTCCAGCCGACGCCGAGCTCGCGGGCCGCGGCGGCGCCGGTGCCGGTGGTCGCGCGGCCGCCGCCGCCGGGTTCGCCGGTCGGGTTTTCGGCGGAGATGGAGCGGGACAGGGACGCCTTGGCGTGGGTCAGTTCGGATAGCAGGGACATGGGGAAACCTCCTTATAGTGGTTCGAGCGGGTCGAACGTCCAGTCGTAGTGGTCGGTGCGGGTGCCGTCGGTCCAGTCCTGCGGGTAGCGGCCGGAAAGTGGATCGACCGGGGCGTAGCGCGCGGTTTGGGCCACGTTTTGGGCGAAGGCCTGAGCAACCGCCGTTGCTTGCTCAGGCGGTAACTGCGCGAAGTCGCAAGACACCAGAAGCGGCGTGCCGCTGTTGGCGAGCAGCTGCAGCCACTGGCGGTTTTGGGCCCAGGGGATGTCCGGCGTGAGGCCGACGCAGTCCGCGTCGGCGAGGTAAAACGTGCGGTGCTGCGGCAGCCGCATGGCCAGCGCGTTGACCCCCATGGTGACGGTGCGCATCAGGTCGACGAACCCGGCGGCGAGGTGGCCGACCACGTTGCAGCCGTTGAGCACAACCGGCCCGGCGGCCTCGCGCAGCGCGGCGTAAAAGGCCGTGATGATCTCGGCGGTGGTGCGGGTGACGTCCTTGAACCGCACTTGCCCGGCCGCGTAGGTCAGCCCCATGGCCGGCCCCCACTGCTCGAACACGTCGAAGGCGGAGAAGTCGAACTTGATCAGCTCGAACCCCCAGGCGCAAAAGCGCCGCACGTCTGCCTGCACGGCGGCCACAACGACCGGATCGCTGATGTCCAGGGTGAAGTCGTCCCCCCAGTCGTGCAGGGCGTGTTCGCGCAGCGCGGGCGTCGTGGTGAGCAGCGGCCGAAACCACAGCCCGGGCCGCGCGCCGGCCGCCTTGATGGCCGCGGCCACGGCCGCCATGTCGCCGAACTTGGCGTTGCCGCCGGTCCACGGCCCGCCGTTGTAATCCTTGCGGGCGTCGACCTGCCAGCCGTCGTCGATCACGCACCAGGGCCGCACCTCAAGCCCCCGGCACAGCTCGGCCACGGCCTGCGCGTTGTGCAAGACGCCCGTGCGCGTGTTGGCGCCGTACGCGTAGTACCAGTCGTTGGTGCCGATCACCGGCGCCAGCGGCCGCGGCAGGTGGGCCTGGTTCATCCGGGCGCAAAACGCGGCGAGCACGCCAAGCGGGTCGCCGGGTGTTGCGGCCTGCGCCATCACGGTGCAGCAGTCAAGCGTGCGTTTTCCGAGCTGCAGCGGCTGGGTGCCGCTTCGCAGGTCCAGCCACAGCACGGCGCGGTCCGGGCCGATCGTCCAGCTGCACAGGGCGTTGGGCTGCGTCGCCACGCCGAGGCAGCGCGTGCCGCTCGCCGCCTGCTCCGCGACGTACCACGGGTAGACGGCCGCCTCGTCCAGCGGCGTGAAGCGCAGCTCGCCGTACGCGCGCTCGACCGCGTCGCCCATGAACAGGGCACCGGGCCGCATCGCGTGCGGCCACGTCAGGCGCAGCCGCAGCAGGGGCAACGCCTGAGCGGTCAGGGTGACGCGCAGGCCCGCGTCTTCGGGCGTGCCGGCGGCCGGCGCGGCGGTCACGGTGACGGTGTCGTACCGCCAGCCGGCGTCGCCGCGCCGCTCAAGGGCGTGCCAGCTGCCATCGGCCAGCTGGACCTCAACCGTGCGCAGCCGCTCAAGCATGATCGGCCTCCGGCTGCTGGTGGCGCCAGTCGAAGCCAAGCGCGTTCAGGATTTGCGTGGCGATGAGCATGTGCCCCTTGAGGTTGGGGTGCACGCGGTCCGCAGACAGGATGTAGCTGGCCCGATTCGCCAGGTACCGGTCGATCGGCGCCTGCAAGTCAAGGTAGGTCGCCCCGTTCGCTTCGGCCAGCGCCTGCGCAATCGCGCGGTACGCATCGACCTGGTGGCGCATCGGGTCGGCGTGGTTTGGCTCGAACATGAAGGGGCTGAGGATCAACAGCTCGGGAATGGTGCCGCGCGCGGCGTCGATCATGGCCTGGTAGTTGGCACGGTACTGCGCGGCGTCCACCAGATCGGTGGGGTGGTAGAACGGCGCGTCGAAAAAGCGCCACACGTCGTTGACGCCGATCAGGATGGCGGCGACGTCCGGGTGCTGCTGGACGACGTCGGCGTCAAAGCGCGCCAACAGCTGGTTAGTCGTGTCGCCCGAGACCCCGGTGTTTTGCACCATCACGGTCAGCTCGGGGTACAGGGCGGTCAGCGCGGCGCTGATCAGATTCGGGTAGCCGTCGCCCAGCGACTCGGTGGTGCCGGGCATCGCGGCGCGGTCGCGGCCGCAGTCGGTCACGGAATCGCCGGTGAACAGTAGCTTGGCATTGCGGGTTAGAAACACAGGATCACGCTCCTCAACTTGTGATTAGTGGTACAAGTTCAGCGTCATTATCGCGCGTTATGGTAGCGCTGTCTATTGCGAAAAACACGCAGGAAAAGGCCTGTTTCACGTGAAACGCCGGGGCCCGCGCCCGCCTTTGACCACTGGACAGCCGCCGGCAATGCGCGTACGCTACAGCGTGAGTGCAGTGTACACGCAAAGGAGCAGACAACATGAGCGAACATGAAGCATTGGCCCGCATCGACGCGGTGATCGCCCAGGGCCCGTACCAGGCGACCTGGTCATCGCTTGCGCACTATTCGGTGCCGGCATGGTACCGCGACGCGAAGTTCGGCATTTTCATCCACTGGGGCGTCTTTTCGGTGCCGGAGTTTGGCAGCGAGTGGTACCCGCGCAACATGTACATGAAGGATTCACCGGAGTACGCGCACCACCGCGCGACTTACGGCGACCAGCGAAAAACTGGCTACAAGGACCTGATTCCCAAGTTCACCGCGGCCAAGTGGGACCCGCAGGCGTGGGCCGACCTGTTTTTGGCGGCCGGTGCCAGGTACGTGGTGCCGGTAGCCGAGCACCACGACGGCTTTCAGCTGTACCAAAGCGCCGTCTCGCACTACAACGCCTACGAGATGGGCCCGCACCGCGATATCGCCGGCGAGCTCAAGCTGGCGCTGAACCAGCGCGGCCTGTTCTACGGCGCGTCCTCGCACCGCATCGAGCACTGGCACTTCCTCGGCCACGGCCGCGAGTTTGCAAGCGACATCCACGACCCGCTGCGCCGCGGGGACCTGTACTGGCCGGCGCAGCAGGAGCCGGCTGATGCGCTGGACATCACCACGCCGCAGCCTTCGGAGGAATTCATGGCGGACTGGCTGGTGCGGTCGTGCGAAATCGTGGACCGCTACCAGCCGCGCGAGATGTACTTCGACTGGTGGATCGAACAGCTGGCGATGAAGCCCTACCTGCAGCGGTTTGCCGCCTACTATTACAACCGCGCGGCGCAGTGGGGCATCGTGCCGGTGATCGCCTACAAGTTCGACGCCTTCGCCTTCGGCACCGCGCTGCCCGACGTCGAGCGCGGCCAGTTCGCGGAGGTTCAGCCGTACGCCTGGCAGACCGACACCGCCATCGCGCGCAACTCGTGGTCCTGGACCCCGGGCAACGACTACAAAAAGGCGCCGGAGGTCCTCTGCAACCTGGTGGACGTCGTCTCAAAAAACGGCAACCTGCTGCTGAACGTCGGCCCGCACGCCGACGGCACCATCGCCCCAGAGGAACGCGAGCTGCTCTTGACCGTCGGCGCCTGGCTTGCGGTCAACGGCGAGGCGATCTACGGCTCGCGGCCTTGGCGCAAGGCGGCGGAGGGCCCGACGGCGGCAATCGGGGGCAGCTTCGCCGACCACCAGGCGATCGCCTACACTGACCGGGACTTCCGCTTCACGGTCAACGAAGGCAACCTCTACGCCATCGCCCTGAACCCGACACCGGGGCATGAGATGTGCATCACATCACTGCAGGCGCCTGCGGACCACCACTACGACGGCGTGGACTTCCGCGGCGGCATCGCCGCCGTCACGGTGCTCGGCGCAACCGGTGAGACAACCTGGCACCGCGACGGGGCCGGGCTGCACGTGGCCGCCGCCGGGGCGGCGCACGACGGGCTGCCGGTGGTGGTGCGGATTACGGTCAAGTAGGCGCGGACCGACTTGCACCGGCGCCGCCCACCGCGGATGCGGCGCCCGGCGGCCGCTTTTTGGGAATCGCCGCCACAAACGGCTGCCCCCCGCTTCCAGAAATTGGAAGCGAGGGGCAGCCGTTTTGTCTTTTGTAATCGTGTGTGGTGATCACGGCACCCAGCGGGTCGGCTCCTGGTCCTCCGGGTTCACGAGGTTCTTGACGGTGCCGTGCTCTCGAATCGAGGAGGGGATGAAGATCTGGCGGCGGGTGATCGCCTGCTCGTTGACGTAGCGCAGCAGCAGGTCGATGGCGGTTTCGGCGATCTGGGGCTCGTTTTGCTCGAGGTAGGTGTAGTTGTCGGAGCTATAGATGAACGAGTTGGAGTCGAAGCCGAAAAACGAGATGTCCTGGGGCACGCGCCACTTGAGTTCGCGCAGCGCCCGCCGCGTGAGGTAGGCGAGGTAGCTTTCCAGGACGACGACGCAGGTCGGCGGGTCGTTCAAAAGCGACTCCTTGATCGTGTTCACGTCGCGCTCGACCAGCGTGGACACCGGGCTGGTGCGGTAGTTGGAGTTGATGCGCGCCAAAAGCGCGTGCTCGTCCAGCGGCCAGCCGGCCTCGGCGTAGGCGTGGCGGAAGGCCTGAACGCGCCGGTCCAGGCTTGAGTTGGAGATGATCTTGTAGCTGAAAATCCGGATCTTGCGGTGGCCGCGCTTGATCAGGTAGTTGGCGCACTGCAGGGCCCCGCCGTAGTGATCGGTGGAGACCAGCAGGCTGTCGATGCCGTTGAGCGCCTTGTCGATGACGACGATCGGCTTGCCGCGCAGGATGTAGGACACGAGCTTGGAGTCGTAAAACGCGCGCTGAACCGGGTCGATCAAAAGGCCGTCGACGGGCAGGTTGATCAGCTCGTCCGTGTATTTTTTCTCGAGGGTCTGGTCCTCATTGGCGAACTTGACGATCAGGAAGTAGCCGCGCTTGGAGGCCTCAAGCGAGAGGTGGTTGAGCAGGGTGTTGCCGAAGCTCTCCAGGAAGCCGGACATGATCAGCCCGAGAAAATGCGGCTGGTCGGCCTCCTCGGGCTCGCTCAACACCACCGTGCCGACGCCGGGGCGGCGCTTGATCAGGTCCTCGTTGACCAGCATCTTCAGGGCGTTTTGGATGGTGATGCGACTGACCCCGTACTCTTCGATCAGGGACTTTTCGGGCGGAATCAGGCTGTTGACCGGGTAGGCGCCGGAGCGGATCTTCGCCTTGATGTCCTTGTAGATCTGCGTGTACAGCGGGGTATTGCCAGATTTAACCATGTGACGCACAACCATCCCTTCAATTTTGGTTGGTAAGTAAAACGAACTGGCCTCGTTGCGTGGCGCAATTCACCCAATTCGTGAAAATCACGTACGATCGCCACGCGCCGGGTGGGCAAAGCCCGCAGTGGCGGCGTTTTGCGGCGGTCTAAAGTTGATACAAATTGGTATATCAACATAACAAAGCCGGGTTTGAAAATCCGGTCCCCGGCGGCGCGGGGGCGCGGGGGCGTAAGGCCGTTAATAATACAGAGGCAACCCGGAATTAGCGGCTTTTGTGACACTTCACGCGGATAAAACAGTCACAGTCCCGCGCCGTGAAAATCAGCCGGATCGCCTAGTCCGCTAATTGTTATAACATACGCGAATTGAAAATGGAAGCGTTGACACCATTATTGCCCCGTGGATAATTGAAAATGGTTACAGGGCCCAACCAGGAATACCACTACAAAAGGGGGACTAAATGTTATAACATTTGGCGACACCGTTTGGTACCAAGTGTGATTATTGTTTTAGGGGTCTCGGCGCAATTAGGGTTGCGCCGGGCGCTCAGCTTGGATGTCCGTTGTAGTTAAAAAAATTTATGTATGAGGTGAGTACATAATGAAGAAGTCAACAAAGATTATCAGCACGGCATTGATGGTCAGCGCGTCTGCATTCGCGCTGGCGGCCTGCGGTTCGAAGTCATCAGGGGCGAAGCGAGACAAGAACACGATTACCTTGATTGCACCGGATCACAGCGATGTGCACCCAAAGAACAAAGACCTTTGGATGTGGAAGCAGTACCAGAAGAAGACCGGCATCAAGGTTAAGTGGGAGCAGATCAAGGACTGGGATCAAAAGAAGCAGCTGATCCTTTCCCGCAAGACGCTGCCGGATGCCTTCTACCAGACCGGCTGGTCCAACGATGAACTGGTCAAGTACGGTAAGCAGGGCCTGTTCCAACCTTTGGAAAAACTGATTCCAAAGTACGCGCCAAACCTGTGGAAGCTGATGCAAAAGGACGAGAGTCTTAAGAAAGGTATGACCGCACCTGACGGCCACATCTACTCCCTGCCTTACACCAGTGATGACCCTTACGGTGGTGGCCGTCACTTCAAGCTTTACATCAACAAGGTCTGGCTGGACAAGCTGGGCCTGAAGCAGCCAACCAACACGACCGAACTCAAGGACGTGCTGCACGCCTTCGTCACCAAGGATCCTAACGGCAACGGCAAGGCCGACGAAAAGGGCTTCTACATGGACTCCGGTCAGTTCGGCGCCTTCGAGCTGATGATCAAGGCCGCGTTCGGCCTGAACACGGCCGGCCGTACCGCGATGGAAAACAACTTCTACATCGACGATAACGACCAGCTGCAGTACATCTTCGCCGACAAGAAGATGCAGGAAGCTTGGAAGTACCTGGCTGACCTGTACAAGGGCGGCGAAATCGCCAAGACGGCCTTTGCCGGGATCGACTACGATAAGTGGGTAGCCGATGCGACCAAGGACCAGGTCGGCATGTTCGCCTGGGTTGACCCAGACTTCATCGGGGCCTCCGACGTCTCCAAGAACTACGTGCCGATCGCGATCCTCGACGGCCCTGACGGCCAAAAGGGGACCATGGTCACCCAGTCTTCTCTGATGGGTAACTCCGCGTTCGTTGTCACCAAGGATGCCCAAAACCCGAAGCAGCTGCTCAAGTGGGTTGACTACTGGTACAGCCAGGAAGGCTCCCAGTTCGGCTCCTTCGGTAAGGAAGGCGTGACCTACAAGCTCAACGATAAGGGCCAAAAGGTTTACGTCGACAAGATCCTGAACTACTCCAAGGGTGCACAGCTCGGCGCTTACCAGTACGTCGACAACATCTACGCCGGGTTCTTCCCATACCTTGAACCAAAGCAGTCCGAAAAGTGGATCGCCTTTGGCCGCGAACCTGAAAAGTTCGAAGTTGACCCATCCACGCACATGCCAAAGCAGGTTCTGCCTTCCTTCATGGCCACCGCGGATGAATCGGCACAGCTGTCCACGATCGAAACCGACCTGAACAACTATGTTTCCCAGGCACGTGTGAAGTTCGTCACGGGCAAGTGGAACCTCGATAGCGACTGGAGCAAGTTCCAGACTCAGCTGAAGAAGATCGGCCTGGACTCCTGGCTCAAGATCAAGCGTGATCAATACAAGCGTTACGAAAAGGAATAACCTCTTTTCGATTGATGGCCTGAGGAAACTCCTTGGGCTATCTTTGTACCGAGGCAGCTAGCTTGAGCGTCTAGCGCAAAAGCGGCTTGAAGCGTAGGCTCCAGGCCGTTTCTCGCTAGACACTGATCGAGGCTTCGGTGCGATAAGCCACGCATTGAAGGGGGAAATTATATGACAAATGCGACAGCAAAGGTGCCGGTACCAAGTCCCACCAAGATTGCAAAGGACAAGCAGCGCCAGATGAACCGGCGCTACCTGAAGCAGCACAAGTCGCTGTACCTCATGATTCTGGTTCCAATCATCTTCACCATCATCTGGAACTACTGGCCAATGTACGGGGTTATCATCGCCTTCAAGGACTACTCACCGGCGATGGGGATCCTCGGCAGCCCGTGGGTCGGGTTCAAGCACTTCACCCGCTTCTTCCAGTCCTACTTCTTCGGCAACATCATCTGGAACACGCTGCGCATCAGTATTTACAGCCTGCTGATCTCGATTCCGCTGCCGATCATCTTGGCCCTGATGTTCAACGAAATCCGCGTGAAGTGGTTCAAGTCGACTGTCCAGACCATCTCCTACATTCCAAACTTCATCTCCGTCGTGATCATCGTCGGGATGGTTAACTTCTTCTTCGGCACCCAAAACGGGGTCATCAACAACGTTGTGACCATGTTCGGGGGCAAGGCCATCGACTTCCTGGGCTCGCCAGGCGCCTTCCCGCACCTGTACGTCTGGTCCGGGATCTGGCAAGGTGTTGGTTGGGGGACCCTGATCTACACCGCCGCGATGTCCGGTGTGCCGCAGGACCAGTACGAGGCGGCCTACCTCGAAGGGGCCAGCCGCTTCCAGTGCATTAAGAACATTACGATTCCTGCAATTATGCCGACCATCGTGATCTCGGCCATCCTGGCCACCGGTGGGATCATGGCGGTTGGGTTCGATAAGACCTACCTGATGCAAAACGCCTCCAACCTGTCGACCTCCGAAGTGCTGTCGACCTACGTGTACAAGATCGGGTTGGTCAACGGTGAGTACAGTTTCTCGGCCGCGGTCGGACTGTTCAACAACATCATCAACTTCATTTTCTTGTTCATCGTTAACAAGTTCGCCCAGCACGTCGGCGACACGAGTCTGTGGTAGAAGGGGGAGATCAATATGGCATCACGCGCTATTTACAAACCGAGTAAAGCCGATCGCGTCTTTGACGTGACCAACATCTTGATCATCTCTATCTTCACGCTGATCATCTTGTACCCAATCATCTTCGTGGTCATGGCCTCCGTCAGTGACCCGTCCAAGATTTTCGACACGCCGCTGCTTTTGTGGCCGCGCGGCTTCTCGCTGGACGGCTACAAGGAAATCCTGCAGAACAAGGACATCCTGGTCGGCTTCAAGAACGCCGTCATTTACACCTTCCTCGGCACCATGGTGAACCTGATTGTGACGACCCTGGGTGCCTACCCGCTGTCGCGCAAGGAGTTCGTCGGCAAGGGATTCTTCACCATCTTCTTCACCATCACGATGTTCTTCTCGGGTGGCTTGATCCCGACCTACTTGGTTAACCAGCAGATCGGCTTCGTCAACACCATCTGGGTCATGATCCTGCCAGGGGCGATCAGCGTCTACAACATGATTCTGATGCGCACGTACTTCCAGGCGAACATTCCGTCGGAGCTGCTTGAAAGCGCTTATGTCGACGGGGCCAACGACCTTCAGCTGCTCTGGAAGGTGGTCCTGCCGCTGTCCACGCCGATCATCGCGGTTATGGCGATGTTCTACGGC
Source organism: Lacticaseibacillus kribbianus (assembly GCF_020180945.1). Classification (GTDB taxonomy): domain Bacteria; phylum Bacillota; class Bacilli; order Lactobacillales; family Lactobacillaceae; genus Lacticaseibacillus; species Lacticaseibacillus kribbianus. Next base: position 105,246 of record NZ_JAIPUL010000003.1, read on the forward strand.
GTCGGCCGGTGGAACGATTACTTCAACGCGATGATCTACCTGCAGGACCGCTCCAAGTTCCCACTGCAGCTGATCCTGCGCGAAATCCTGGTTCAAAACCAGTTCGGGGACACCAGCAAGGCGCTGATCGCCAGCGCGAACGCGCAGACGATGCTCCTGAAGCTGACGTTGAAGTACAGTGTCGTCGTGGTTTCCACGCTGCCAGTCCTGCTGTTTTACCCAGTTGTTGCGAAATACTTTGAAAAAGGGATCATGGTCGGCGCTATTAAGGGGTGATAGACATGTTTGCAGAAAAAGGAATGCGAGTCGTCAACGATATCTACTACATGATGAAGGTGAACCTCTGCTGGTTCCTCTTCACGCTTGAGGGCGGAATCGTGTTGGGGATTGTCCCGGCGACGATGACGGTCTTCGATTGCATTCGTGATCGGATGAAGAACGATTACCAAAGCGGGGTCTACCGTGAGTTCAAGCAGATGTACTGGGGCAACTTCCGCGCCAGCCTGCCGATCACGCTGGGCTTTGGCCTGATGATCGTGGTGCTGTTCTTCGACACCGCGCTGTTGAACGGGGTCGGACGCACCAACGTGGGGCTTCAGATTGTGCTGAAGATCACGCGGCTTCTGATCGTGCTCACCGGCATCTTCTTCTTCCCGGTGTACGCCCACTTTGACCTTCACGGGGTCAAGGTGTGGCTGCAGCCATTCCTTTTCCTGTTCATCTGCCCATTGCAGGTGGTGCTGACGGTGGTGATGCTTGCCATCACGGCGCTCCTGTACATGATTAACCCCCTGCTGATCTTCTTTTTGGGCATCAGCCTGCCGGCCTACGTCATCATGGGAATGATGCTGAAAAAATTCGGCAAGCTGGCCGAGAAAGTCCCTTACATGAGAGAGGTATAGGGTATGAGTTTTATTCGTGAGCGCCAAGAGGAGCGGACGGGCTACCAAGAGATTGCCCCGCTGAATCCGGCCATTGACGTGGGGACCGACTTTGTCATGGTCTACGGCAATGACGACACGGTGGCCGACCGCATCCGCGAGTACAAGCGCCACGGGTATGTCGTGCACCTGATGACGGGGAGTGCCTGGGGCGATTACGCCGACTACTTGTACGGCAAGTGGGACGGGCGCGATCACTGGGCCGAGGCCCAGACCAAGGCCGACGGCACCATCGTCGGCCACGGCAAGGACACCCCCTACATGGTGCCGACGGTGGCGTTCGCCGATTACCTGAGTGAGCGGCTGCGCGTGGCGATCGACGCCGGGGTGGAGGCCATCCACCTCGAGGAACCGGAATTTTGGGATTACTCGGGCTACTCCGAGGCCTTCAAGCAGCAATTCGAACTGTACTACCGCACGCCGTGGCGCGATCCGGCCAGCGACGTGGACACGCACTACAAGGCCGCGCAGCTCAAGGCCTACCTGTACAAGCGCCTGTTGACCCGGATCGGCGATTCGATCAAGGATTACTCGATTCAAAAGGGCAAGGTGGTGCGCTTTTACGTGCCGACCCACAGCCTGGTCAACTACACGCAATGGAAAATCATGAGCCCCGAGGGGATGCTGAACGACATCAACAGCCTGGACGGCTTCATCGCCCAGGTCTGGACCGGCACCTCGCGCACCCCGAACACGTACCGCGGCCTGACGCGGGAGCGGACGCTGGAGACGGCGTACTGCGAGTACTCGGTGATGCAGGAGCTGATCCGGGGCACCGGCAAGCGGATGTGGTTTTTGGCCGACCCGATCGAGGACAACCCGCGCTACGAGTGGTCGTCCTACCAGGCGTCGTACCTCGAAACCGTCACCGCCTCGCTGCTGCACCCCGGCGTGTCGCACTACGAGGTCTGCCCGTGGCTCAACCGGGTCTTCAACGGGCACTACCCCGTCAGCGACCGCAAGAACGTCGACAAGGAGTCCAAGCCGATTCCGGGGACGTACAAGACGCTGCTCAACAACATGTTTCAGACCCTGGGCAACATGGACCAGCCGGACGCGCACTACGAGCACAACGGCGACCTGCACCTGGGCGTTGCGCTGAGCGACACCGCGCTGTACCAGCGCAGCTACCCGGAGGCCGCGACCAGCGGGCTGGGGCAGCTGTCGCAAGACCAGATGGCGGCGTACGCGTCGGATGCCTTCCCGATGTTCTACGGGATGAGCCTGCCTTTGATCAAGCGGGGGCTGCCGCTGCGCGTCGTCCAGATCGACAACGTGCTCAAGGCGGTCAACTACCTTAAGGACCTCAAGTACCTTGTGCTTTCCTATGATTTCATGAAGCCATCCAGCCCGGCGGTCAACGTTGAGATCGCCAACTGGGTGCGCGGCGGCGGCACCTTGATCTACATCGGCGACAACCGCGACCCGTACAACAAGGTCGCGGCCTGGTGGAACGACAACGGCCGCACCACGGCCACCCCGCTTGATCACCTGCTGGCGAGCCTCGGGCTTGACCGTCTGCCGACCAGCAGGGTGGCGGTGGGGTCCGGCCACGTGGTCGGCCTCGCGCACAACCCGGCTTTGATAACGACGGACACCGCCGCCGAGGCGCGGTACGTCGCGACGATCGATCACGCGGTGCGGGCTTCGGGCGACCTGTTCGAGCACCTCAACGACCTGACGCTTTTGCGGGGGCCGTACGTCGTCACCGCCGTTTTGAACGAGACCAGCAACCTGGGCAAGACGCGCGTCGGCCACTTCGTCGACCTGCAGACGCCCAACTTCGAGTACCGGACGTCGGTCACCACCGCGCCGGGCCATACGGCGCTGTTGTACGACGTTGACCGGGTAAAGGACCAGTCGGTGGCCATCATCGGCAGCACGGCGCGAATCCTGTCGGCCAACCAGAACCAGCGCAGCCTGACGTTCGCGCTGCTCACCAACCAGGGGACCAACTCCTACCTGATGCTGCGCGTCTCCGGCGACGTCTCGTCGGTCAAGGCTCAAAGCGACAGCGGCAAGCCGCTCGACGTGCAGTACACCCTATTTCCGGAAAGTCAGTTAGTTAAGATCAACTACGAAGGAACCGGGGAGCGTGTGATTCTCACGCTCCAACGGATGGAGGAAAAGTAAACGATGGATGTTTCAGCAATTGATACCCGGCACGCGACCAGCAACACCTACGAGCTGTCGCGTGGGAACAGTTTTCCGTTCACCGGGTACCCGTTCGGCATGAACTACTTTGCCATCGAAACCACGGATGACAACTGGTGGTTCCACCCGGAGGCCGCGCACTACCGCGGCTTTCGCCTGACCCACCAGCCGACGATGTGGGCCGGCAAGGAGGGCGACTTCGCCTCCGTGCGGCTGCTGCCGTTCGCCGATCGCACCAAGGGGCTGATGGACGTGCCTTACGCGCCGAGCCTCTCGACGTTCAACCCGGCCAAGCTCGAGATCGTGCAGAAAAACGACCACCTGGTGACCACGCTGACGCCGACGGAGTACGGGGCGACGATGCACCTGACCGCCGCCGCCGCGCACCTCGGCCTGATCGTCAGCTTCCCGACCAAAGGGGAGGTCACCAAGGCGGAAGGCAACGTCATCGAGGGCTACTCCCTGCAGCTGCACGCCGACCGCACGACGCCGTTGAAGTTGCGCTTCGTGATCCACACCACGGCGACCATCGCCGCCGTGCGCGAGCTCGATCCCGGGTTTCTCGAGATCAGCTTCGAGGAAGCCAGCGCCGTAACCCTGACGCTTGGGACCTCCTTCATCAGCGAAGACCTGGCGAAAGCGCACGTCCCGACCGCCCCCGCGGCCGAACTGTACGAGGCGGCCGCCGCGGCCTGGAACGCCAAGCTGAACAAGATTGAGGTGCAGGATCACGACAAGGAACGCGTCGCCACCTTCTACCACAACATGTGGCGGGCCTTCCTGTACCCGATGAAACTGTACGAGCTGGATGCCAACGGCCAGCCGATTCACTACGACATGCACGCCGACACCGTGCGTCCCGGCTACCTCTACACGAACAACGGGTTTTGGGACACCGCCCGCACGGTCTACCCGCTGTATTCCTTGATTGAGGGGGACGAGTACCCGAAGATCCTTGAGGGCTTCGTCAACAGCTACAAGGAGGGCGGCTTCATGCCGAAGTGGCTGTCGCCGGCCGATGGCGGCGGCATGCCGGGCAACCTGATCGACGCCGTGCTCGCCGATGCGACGGTCAAGGGCGTCACCCCAGAGCTTGAGGAGACGTTCCTTGAGGGGATGCTGCACTCGGCGACGGTTGTGGATCCGGGCCACCGCCTGGGTCGCAAGTTCCAGGCCGAGTACGAGCAGTACGGCTACATTCCGGCCGACGTGCTGGAATCCGTCAACAACTCGCTGGACTACGCGTACAGCGACTGGGCGATCTCCGTCGTCGCCGACCATTTGGGCAAGCACGAGCTTGCCGCCGAGTACCGGAAAAAGGCGCTGAGCTACCAGCAAAACTTCGACCCGGAAGTCGGCTTCATGGTCGCCAAGGACCGCGACGGCAAGTTCAAGCCGGGCTTCTCCCCGATCAGTTGGGGCGGTGACTTCACGGAAGGCGCCAGCTGGCAGTCGACGTTCCAGGTGCCGGAAGACATCCAGGGCATGATCGACCTGTACGGCGGCAAGCTGCCGTTTCTGAAGAAGATTGTCGAGCTGGCCAACTCCCAGCCGAAGTACGACGTCAACGGTTACGGCCACATCATCCACGAGGTCGCCGAGATGGAGTACAACGACTTCGGCCAGATCAACATGGGCAACCAGCCGAGCTTCCACCTGCCGTACCTGTACGCGTTCGTCGGCAAGTCCTACTACATGCAGCCGATGATCAAGCAGATGATGACCCGCCTGTTCAACGCCGGCTGGCAGGGCTACCCCGGCGACGAGGACAACGGCTCGATGGCCTCCTGCTACATTTTCAACAGCATGGGCTTCTACCCGTTCTGCCCGGGCACCGACCAGTACCTGTTCGGCCTGCCGCTGTACGACCGGATGCGGGTGCACCTGGCCAACGGCAACGTGCTTGAGCTGACCACCACCCAAAACACCCCGCAGCACCAGTTCCTCGACGCGGTGGCGCTGGACGGTGAGGCCGACCACAAGCCGTACGTCACCCAAGGCGAGCTGATGGCGGCCAAGCACCTCGACTACACCCTGGGCCTGGTGCCTAACCCGGATAACTTCGACGAAACCATCGTGCCTTACAGCATGACGACACACTAACGCACTGGAGGGAAGGCTTTCCCCGCGGGGGTCGATAGGCCCCCGTGGCACAAGCCTCCCCTCCCTTGGTGCGCTTAGATTCAAGTATAGAGGATGAAAAATGACATACAATCGCATTCCCGCAGTACCCCTGATCGTCCATGACCCGTACTTTTCCGTGTGGTCACCGGCGGATCACCTGACCGACGCCGACACGCGCAGCTGGACGGACAAGCCGCAGCCGATTCGCGGCACGCTGACGCTTGACGGCAGCACCTACCGCGTGCTCGGCACCGGCGACCTGCCGGCCCTGCCGCAGACGGGGCTGACCATCGAGCCGACGCAAACCATCGCCGTTTTTGAAACCGCTTCGATTGCGCTGACTTTGACCTTCTCCCAGCACTTCGACCTGAGCGACCTGGAGACCATCTCCGAGCCGATCACCTACCTGACCGCTTCTTTGGTGGCCAAGGACGGGGCCGAACACGCGGCCAAGCTCAGCCTGCAGTTTCCGGCCAGCCTGACCTACGAGACGCTGACCGACAACCGGGTGGTGGCCAAGTCCTTCGACCTTGACCACGCGACGGCGGTCAGCCTCGGCAAGGCGCGGCAGACGCCGCTGGATCACTCCGGCGACCTGATCGACATCGACTGGGGTTACCTGTACCTGGCGGCGGCCAAGGACCAGGGCGTCTCGGTTGCGCCGTTTGCGACCTGGAACAAGCAGGGGCTTGAGGCGACGCTGACGCTTGACGGCGCAACGTCCCAGACGCTTTTGATCGCGTACGACGACGGGCAGGCGATTAACTACTTCGGCACCGTGCAGGGCGCGTACTGGAAGCACCAGCACAAGTCGATGCTCAGCCTGCTCGACCAGCGGGTGCAAGACGCGGCGGGGCTGGTTGCGGATTGCGGCCGGCTGAATGAGCAGATCGACCAACAGGCGATCGCGGTCGGCGGTGAGGATTACCGCCTGATTGCAGCGACCGCCTACCGTCAGTCCATCGCCGCCCACAAGCTGATTCAAGACGAGCACGGCGAGCTGATTTTCCTGTCCAAGGAGTGCAACTCCAACGGCTGCATCGGCACCGTGGACGTCAGCTACCCGTCGATCCCGCTGTTTCTGGCCTTCGCACCGGAGCTGGTGCTGGCGATGTGCCGGCCGATTATGCGCTTCGCCGCAACGGACGTCTGGACCTACGACTTCGCCCCGCACGACGTCGGCCGCTACCCTTACGCGACCGGCCAGGTGTACGGGCTGAACAATCACCCGGACGTGGACGACGGCACCTGGATTGCCGGCACCGACACGATTCCGGTCTTCGCCGACTACCCGGCCAACGCCGACCTCTACACGGAAAAGTACCAGATGCCGGTCGAGGAGTGCGGGGATATGATCTTGATGGCCAGCCTGGCCAGCCTGTTGACCGACAGCGACTTCGTGGTGCAGCACCACGACCGGCTGGTGCAGTGGTCCCAGTTCCTGTTGACCCACGGCCAGGATCCGGCCAACCAGCTGTGCACGGACGACTTTGCCGGCCACCTCGCGCACAACGTCAACCTGTCTTTGAAGGCGATCGTCGCGCTGGGCGCGCTCGGCAAGGCGTTCGGCCACTTCGGCTTCGAGGCCGAGGGCGCGACGCTTTTGGCCAAGGCGCACGAGATGGCGGCCATCTGGCAGGACACCGCGGCCTCCGAGACGGACTCGCGCCTGGCCTTCGACCAGCCTGAGTCCTGGTCTTTGAAGTACAACATGGTGTGGGACGAGATCCTCGGCCTGGACCTGTTCCCGGCTGCGGTGCGGCAGCGCGAAGTCACCCGTTACCTGAAGGAGCAAAACGGGTTCGGCACGCCGCTTGACCTGCGCGCCGACTACACGAAGACCGACTGGCTGCTGTGGGCGGCCACCCTGACCGATGACCCGGCGGAATTCGCCGCGATGATCAAGCCGGTCGCGCGCTTCCTGGGCGAAACGGAGACGCGCGAGCCGTTCTCCGACTGGTACGACACCAAGACCGGCCGCATGGTGGCCTTCAAGAACCGCAGCGTCATCGGTGGTGTCTTCATGCCGTACCTGAAGGCCCTGGCGCCGTTTCAGGCCTGAGCCAAGCAACAGTCAATCCGATTGAGATGAGACAAGGAGAGTTTGTAATGAAGTTGATGACATACAACATCCGGTTCGATAACCCGGAGGACGGCGGCGGCAAGTGGCGCTGGGCACAGCGGCGCGAGCACATCATCGGCAACATCCTGCGCCAGGCGCCGGACATTCTGGCGGTGCAGGAGGTGCTGGCGGAGCCGTTGCTGCAGCTCAAGCAGGCGCTGAGTGCCTACCGGTTCGTCGGCGTCGCACGCGAGGACGGCATCGCGGCCGGTGAGTTCAACGGCCTGTTCTACCTGCCGACCAAGTACGCGCTGATCGCCCAGGGTCACCAGTGGATCGCCGAGACCCCGGACTGGCCGACGAAGTTCCCGAACGCCGGGAGCATCCGGGTGTTCCAGTGGGCCCGGCTGCGCGACCGCGCGACCGGCAAGGTGTTCACGGCGGTGGCGACGCACCTGGACGAGCAGTCCAAGGCGGCGCGCGAGTTCGGTGTCATGCAGATCCTGCGCTACTTCGGGCCTCAGCTGGACGCCGGTGAGCCACTGGTTTTGGCCGGGGACTTCAACTCCGAACCCGACGACGGCGCCTACCAGCTGATGACCGGCACCCTGAAGGACGCGCAGCTGATTGCGCAAAACCGGGTGATGCCGTACACCGGCACGTTCCAGGACAACGGGGCGTTTTACACCCACTCGGACCTGTTGACCAGCCGCATCGACTACTGGTTCGTCACGGAAAACGTCACCGTGACCGACTACGAGATCGACGCGACGGCGACCCCGGATGGCAGCTACGCCTCCGATCACTTCCCGGTCATCATCAACGCAACGCTGTAGAATCTGTTCATTCTGCACAGAAAGGTGTTTGACATGTACACGAAAGACAAAATCAGACAGCAGCTTCGCACATTCAGCACTTACATCTACGCCAACTTCCAGCCGCTCGACAATCTGGAGATCTGGCACGACGAACGCGCCGACCACAAGCCGCTGCCGACGCCGGAAGAGGCGACCTTCGCCCCGATCGCCCTGGGCGGCACCTGGGAAGGGCGCGACCAGTACTACTGGCTGCGCTTTGACCTGACCGTTCCGGCCGTGCCGGAAGGCCAGCACTACGTCGTCCACCTGGACCTCGGCCGCAGCGGTGGCGGCGGCAACTCGGGCTTTGAGGGCCTGGTTCACCTGAACGGCCACCCGCGCCAGGCCGTCGACGGCAACCACAAGGACATCTACCTCGATTCCGCCTGGGCCAACCAGACGATCAAGGTCGCCATCCTGATGTGGACCGGCCTTGAAGGCGGCGGCCCGCAGAAGATTCAGCACTACATCCTGCAGGACGTCTCCGCCGGCCTTTTGATCGCGCCGATCCGCGACTGCTACCGTTGGCTCGAGGTGCTCTACGACACGACGCTGGAGCTTGCCGACGACGAGCCGCTGCTTTACGACTACCAGAAGCTGATCGATAAGATCCTGCGCCGCTTCATCTGGGGCGCGATGACCCTAGACGACATCACGGCCGCGTCCCAGGCGGGGCTTGACGACATCACCGCCTTCATCGCGGCGCACAAGGGCCAAAAAAAGCAGTTCAAGATCTCGGCGATCGGCCACACCCACATCGACGTGGCCTGGCTGTGGCGCCTGCGCCACACGCGCGAGAAGACCGCCCGCTCCTTTTCCACCGTGCTCGAGCTGATGCGCGAGTACCCGGAGTACATCTTCATGCACTCGACGCCGCAGGTCTGGCAGTTCGTCAAGGAGGACTACCCGGAGCTGTACGCCCAGATCAAGGAACGGGTCAAGGAGGGCCGCTTTGAGCCCGAGGGCGCGACCTGGCTTGAGCCCGACGCCAACATCCCGACCGGCGAGGCGCTGACCCGCCAGTTCCTGTACGGCACGCGCTTCTTCCAAAAGGAGTTCGGCGCCAAGCAAAACGTGCTGTGGCTGCCCGACGTGTTCGGTTACTCGTGGGCGCTGCCGCAGATCATGCGGGGCTTTGGCATCGAGAACTTCATGACCACCAAGATCTCCTGGAACGAGACCAACCGCATGCCGCACGACACCTTCACCTGGAAGGGGATGGACGGCTCTGAGGTCTTGACCCACTTCATCACCACCGTGGACCCTGGCGTCCCGTACAAGAACACCACGAACTTCGAGTACACCTACAACGGCAAGATCACGCCGCACACCGTGCTTGGCTCCTACTACGTCTACGCCGACAAGGTCATGAACAACGACCTGCTGCTGTCTTACGGCTGGGGCGATGGCGGCGGCGGCCCGCAGCGCGAGATGATCGAAAACATCAAGATGATCAACCAGCTGCCGGCCCTGCCGACCGTCGAGCCGACCCGCGTGGACGACTACTTCAAGCAGCTGCACGCAAACATCGAAGAAAGCGGCCAGAAGCCGGCGGAGTGGAACGGCGAGCTGTACCTCGAGTTCCACCGCGGCACCTACACCTCCCAGGCGCGGGTCAAAAAGCAAAACCGTGAGCTCGAGTTCGCGATGCGCGACCTGGAGGCCCGCTACGTGCAGGCCGGCCTGGAAAGTGGCGTCGCCTACCCGACGGAGCAGATCCAAAAGCTCTGGGAGCGGATCCTTTGCAACCAGTTCCACGACATCCTGCCGGGCAGCTCGATCCACGAGGTCTACGAAGACAACAAGGTCGAATACCAGCAGTGCTTCGACGAAATCGCCGCCCTCAACCGGGCCCTCGATGCCCAGCAGCTGGACCAGACGGCCGACGCCTACACGGTGCGCAACCTGAACGCCTGGCCGTTGTCCGACCTGGTGACCGTCGCCGAGCCGCGCGCCGGGCAGTTCACCGATAGCACCGGCAACGTGCTTGAGGCCGAGCGCCACGGCGACCACTACCTGGTGGCGGCCACGACGAAGGCCCTGGGCGAGAGCGGGTTGACCTTCAAGCCGGGCGACCTGGCCCCCGAGGCGGACACGCCGGTGGCGACGTCAAGCGTCGACTTCGGTCACTACCGCCTGCAGTGGAACGCCGCCGGCCAGCTCACCAGCATTTACGACCGCGACAACACGCGCGAGGTGCTGGCAGCCGACGCCCGCGGCAACGTGCTGACCGTGTACGAGGATCGGCCGACCTCCTTTGACAACTGGAACATCGACGCCGACTACCCGGAAAAGGCGATCGTGCTTGAGGCCGACGCCATCACGGTGCACCCGGCCGGCGCGCTGTCGCAGCGGATCGACTTCCACTACACCTTCCAAAAGTCCACGGTTGAGCAAACGGTGATCTTGTACGCCGATTCACGGCGCATCGACTTCACCACCCACGCCGACTGGCACGAGCACCAGTTCCTGCTGCGCACCGCCTTTGACACCGCGATCCTGTCCGATCACGCGATGTTCGACGTGCAGTACGGCAACGTGGCGCGCTCGACGGCCGACAACACCTCGTGGGACACCGCGAAGTTCGAGACCGTCGGCCACAAGTGGGCCGACCTCGCCCAGCGCGACTACGGTGTGGCGCTGCTCAACGACGCCAAGTACGGCTACCGCGTCAAGGGCAGCCAGCTTTCCCTGTCGTTGATCAAGTCCGGTATCGAGCCAGATACCGAGGCCGACCAGGGCGCACACGACTTCACCTACAGCCTGCTGCCGCACCGCGGTGACTTCGTTGAGGGCCAGGTCGAAAAGACCGCCATGGCGCTGAACCACGGCCTGACGGTCACCGCCGGCGCCGCGCGCGAGAACGCGAAGTCGCTGTTTGACTTTGACGCCGCGCAGCCGGTGATGGTCGACGCGATCAAGCACAGCGAAGACGGCGATCAGGTGATCCTGCGCTTCCACGAGTACACCGGGGAGAACACGGTGGTCGCGGTGACGCCGGGCTTTGCCTTCAGCGCGGTCAGCCAGGTGCGCCTGGACGAGACCCAGCCGACCGCGCTTGCAGCAGCGGACGGCACGGTCAAGGTTGCGCTGCGGCCTTACCAGGTTGTGACGCTAGCATTCGCCAAGTAAAAAAAGGTTGCCGAAGACGCCGGGCCGGTTGGCGCGGCGTTTTTGGCGCAGGAGGACACGGTTTGACTGAAGCGACTTTGGCACAACAGGTGGCGGCAGAGCTTCTCGACTACGAGGCGCGGCTGGACCCCTCGAACTTCAACGTCGGCGTGATCACCGACATGCACTTCGATGAGGCGCCCGACCTGACCGCGTGGGGCGCGTACCCGCAAAGCCCGCGGGCCTTGGCCCACCTCGACTGGGTCGCGCCGCTGGGCAACCACGTCGACGCGATGATTGCGGGCGGGGACCAGACCAACGGCTTTGAGGCCGGCGTGGCCCAGACCACCGCTGCGTACACGCGGGTGATGACCCACTTTTTCGACCAGCCGACCACGGCGGACAAGTTCGCCATCATCGGCAACCATGACGACGGCAGCCCGCAGGCGTACGGGCGCGGCTACACCACGCCGGCGCTGGTCATGCCTCCCGCGGCGATTCAAGCGGCCAACCGCACGACGCGCTGCCGGTTCGGTGAGCAGCGCGACGCCGGCAGCCTGTACTGGGTCAAGGACTACCCGCAAAAGCGCATCCGCCTGATCGGGCTGGACACCGAGGACGTGGACTACGGGGTGGTGGATGCGCTTGGACACAGCCGCTACAACCGCTGGCTCTGGCACGTCTATCGCCAGCGTCAGCTGGACTGGCTGTGCAAGACGCTGGCCGGGGTGCCCGCCGGCTACCACGTGCTGGTGGTCGGGCACTGCCCGCTGTACTACGGCTGGGAGGACACAGGCGCCCACCAGCTCAACCATGACGTGGTGCGCGACATCCTGACGGCGTACGCGCTTGGTTCGGCCTTCAGCCGGACCGTGGCGGACGCGGACGTCGGTGTCGGGCTCGGCGTGCGGGTGGCCTGCGACTTTCGGGCGGCCGGCCCGCGGCCCTTGATCGGGTTCATCGCCGGCCACACCCACGAGGAGGCCATCGTGGACCTGGGCGCCTTCAAGGTGGCCCACCTGGAAAACGACGTCTGCACGGCGCCTTCGGACGTCGGCACGCTGCGCGAGCTGGCCGTCACCACGGTGTCGGTGGACACCGAAAACCGCCGCGTCGACCTGCTCGGCTTCGGCCGGGCCAGCGACCGGCAATTCACTTACTGAGGGGAAGACCATGGACTTTGAGACTGCTGCAACACTGGCGCAGGCCAGCATTGACCATTACTTCGGCGCGCCGGCGCCCCAGGCCTACAACAACGTCTATCCGCTGACGTCGGCGGCGCAAAACCAGACGTTCAACTACTGGTGGATTGCGCACTTGGTGGACGTGCAGTTGGACGCCTACCTGCGCACAGGCGCCCCTGCCGCCAGGGCGTTGGCCGAGGCCACCTACGCGCACAACAAGGCGCAAAACCACGGGACGCTTTTGCACGAGTTCTACGACGACCAGCTGTGGAACGCCCTGGCCGCCTTGCGCCTTTACCGGGCGACCGGGAAGCGCGAGTACCTGGAGGACGCGACGGCCGTGTGCCAAGACATCTTCGCCACCGCGTGGAACGACACCATGGGGGGCGGCTTCGCGTGGCGACGCGCGATGCCGGGCTACAAGAACACGCCGGCCAACGCGCCGGTGATGATCCTGGCGCTGCGCCTGTACCAGCTGACGCTTGATTCGGCGTACCTGACCTGGGCCCAGCGCGACTTGGCCTGGATGCAACAGGTGCTGGTGGACCCCGCGACGCAGTTCGTGACGGACGGCGTCAACCGGCTGGGCGACGGCCGGCCGGACGACGCCTGGCAGTTCTCCTACAACCAGGGCGTCTACATCGGCGCGCTGGTTGAGTTCCACGCCGTGTCGCACGACCCGCAGTACCTGGATTACGCCATCCAGTGCGCGCGCACGACCATCGCGCGGCTGGGGGCGAGCGGCACCATCCAAGACGGCGGCGACGGCGGCGACGAAGGCCTGTTCAAGGGGATTTTCTACCGCTACCTGGCCTTGCTGCTGAAGGTGCGCCCGGACCACGAACTCGCGTCATTCGTCGCGACCAGCTGCAGGCAGCTTTTGGCCGTCGCGGTCGGTGACGATGGCTTCATCTTGGCGCCGCGCGACTGGCGCCGGGCACCAAAACAACCGGTCAACTTGAGCGACCAGCTGAGCGCCGTGATGGCACTTGAGGCGGCCGCTTGCGTGACGGAATCATCGCGCGGCGTACGCGCACAGAAAAATACGAGGTGACAACGTGTTTACTTTGAGAAAGATTCAGCAACAGACGCGCCTGATCAAGGCCTTTTGGGAAAGCGAGCTGACGGATACCTACGCGCTCAGCATCACCCACGATCCGCGACCGACGCACACGACGCTGCCGACCGCCGGCGAGGCGACCCCGTTCACGCCGGGCCAGCAGTTTTCTGGCCGCGATCAGTACTACTGGGTCCAGTTCACGGCGGCGGTGCCGGCGCTTGAAGACGGGCAGCAGTACCAGCTCAACGTGCAGATCCTGAGCAACAACGACAATGGCAACTCGATTCCGGAGGGCCTGGTGTTCGCCGATGGCCTGCCGATTCAGGCGGTCGACGGCAACCACCGCGACATCATGCTGGACGACAGCTTCGCCGCCAAGGACGTGGCCATCGCCATCTGCTTTTGGACCGGGCTGGGGGGTGGCGGTGCCCTGTACAAGGCGCCGACTTACACCTACCACGCGCTTTGCGGCGGGGTGTTCGACAGCACCGGCTACAAGACCTGGCGCTACCTCGACGTGATGGCGCAGACGGTGGTCGAGTTCGATGAAGACGATCCGCTGCGTTACGCGTACCTGAACGTGATGGAGCAAGCCGTCAAGCTGTTCAACTTCGCCGGCCTGGACCACGCGGGCTTTGTTGAGGCGACCACGAAGGCGCTGGCTTTGATCCGCCAGTTCATTGCGGACCACCAGGGGCAAGACAAGCAGTTCAACATCGCGGCGATCGGCCACACCCACATCGACGTGGCCTGGCTGTGGCGCCTGCAGCACACGCGGGAGAAAACGGCCCGCTCATTTTCCACCGAGCTGAGCCTGATGAAGCAGTTTCCGGAGTACGTCTTCATGCACTCGACGCCTCAGGTCTACGACTTTGTGAAGCAGGACTACCCGGAACTGTACAAGCAGATCAAAGCACGCGTGGCGGAGGACCGCTGGGAGCCGGATGGCGCCACCTGGCTTGAGCCGGACATGAACATTCCGTCCGGGGAGTCGATCACGCGCCAGTTCCTGTACGGCAAGGACTTCTTTGAAAAGGAGTTCGGCGCCAAGCAGACGGTGCTGTGGCTGCCGGATGTCTTCGGCTACTCGGCCGCCTTGCCGCAGATCATGCTGGGCTTTGACGTGCAGAACTTCATGACCACAAAGATCTCGTGGAACGACACCAACCACATGCCGCACGACACCTTCGACTGGCAGGGCATCGACGGCAGCAAGGTGTTGACCTACTTCATCACGACGGTCGATCAAGACGACGATTACAAGCACGGCGACGGCTTTTTCGGCAGCTACAACGGGATGCTGACGCCGCACAGCGTGATGGGCAGCTACCACCGCTACCAGGACAAGCGGCAAAACGACGACTTGCTGCTGGCCATGGGCTACGGCGATGGCGGCGGCGGCCCAACGCGCGAGATGGTCGAAAACCAGACCATCATGAACGAGCTGCCGGGGCTGCCAAGTGTCCACCCGACGCGCGTCGACGACTTCTTCAAGCAGCTGCGCGAGAACTTCGCGGCCAGCGGCCACCCGGTTCCGGAATGGAACGGTGAGCTGTACTTCGAGTACCACCGCGGCACCTACACCTCCCAGGCGCGGGTCAAAAAGGAGAACCGCAAGCTCGAATTCGCGCTGCGGGCACTTGAGATTCGCGCGACCCAGGCCCAAGTGTTCAAAGGCGTCGCCTACCCGCAAAAGGCGCTGCGCGAGCTGTGGCAGATCGTGATGCGCAACCAGTTCCACGACATCCTGCCGGGCTCGTCGATCCAGGAAGTCTACACCGATAACGCCGCGGAGTACCAGACGGCCTTTAAGCAGATTGCGGCCCTCAACGCAAGCCTCGATGAGGTGCTGCGCGCGGCGCAGCCCGCGGCCCTGACGCTTCAAAACGACTTGGCCTGGGCCCGTTCGGCTCAGATCACCGTGGCCCAGCCGGCCGCCGGCCACTACGAAGACGCCGCCGGCAACGTGCTGGACAGCCTGCGCGACGGGGACAACCTGATCGTGCAGACGCCGGTTGTGCCCGCCCTGGGCGAGCTGACGGTGACCTTCGTGCCGGGCGTTGACGCCCCGACCGCGCCGGGAGCCCTCGGCAACCGCGTCGAGACGCCGCAGTACCGCGTGGCCTGGAACGACGCCGGCCAGCTGACCGAGATTTTCGACAAGGTCAACGCCCGCAGCGTGCTGGGTTCGGCCCTGGGCAACGTCTTGACGGTGTACGAAGACCGGCCGCTTGATTGGGACAACTGGAACATCGATGAGGACTACGTGGCAAAGGCGACCCCGCTGACCGCCGCCTCGGTTGCCGTCACCGCCCAGTCTGCCTTGCGGACCGTGGTCACCTTCACCTACCGGTACAAGGCCTCGACCATCAAGCAGAATCTGATCTTGGCCGCAGACAACCCGCGGCTGGACTTTGACACGCATGTCGATTGGCACGAGCACCACGAGCTTCTGCGCGTGGCCTTTGACACCACCATCCTGGCCAACGAGGCGACCTTCGACATCCAGTACGGGAACGTCAAGCGGGCGACCCACAAGAACACCTCTTGGGACCGCGCGAAGTTCGAGACCGTGGGCCACAAGTGGGGCGACCTGTCGCAGCCGGATTACGGGGTGGCGCTGCTCAACGAGTCGAAGTACGGCTACAGCATCGAGGGTGCGACGCTTTCGCTGTCTTTGATCAAGTCCGGCCAGTGGCCAGACCCCGACGCCGATCAAGGCGCGCACCACTTCACCTACAGCCTGCTGCCACACCGCGGGGACTTTGTCCAAGGCGACGTCGAAAAGCAGGCCAGCGAGCTGAACGTGCCGCTGCAACAGGTTGCGGGGCAAAGCGCCAGCACCCAGGCGCCGCTGTTCGCCTTTGCCGAAGCGCAGCTGCCGGTGGCCGTTGACGCGATCAAGCAAAGCGAGGACGGCAAGCGGGTGATCTTGCGGCTGCACGATTACAGCGGCGCCACCAGCACCGTGGCGTTCAAGCCGCAGTTCGCGCACCTTGGCGCGCACCTGGTGACCCTGGCCGAGGTTGAGCAGGCGCCGCTTGAGGCCACCGGCGAGTGGTTCAACGTGACGGTCAAGCCTTACCAGATCGTGACGGTGGCGTTCGCGTTGGCATAAGGCACCGCCTAAGGTAAAAAAACATGGACGTGCGACCGGCCAGCAATGCTGGCTGGTTGCGCCCAGCCCGGGTGTTGCGGCACGCGGGTTGGGCGCAACTAGGAAAGTGACGACCACAACAATCGGGAGGCAATCGGATGAACGACTGGGCATTGGGCATTCAGATTAACTGGCAGGCGCGACCGGTGGTGCGCGAACTCGAGCGCATCAGCTGGCAGCCGGATCAACTCGGGGCGGCGCTGACGGTCGCGGCGGGGACGCTGACGATCGAAGACGAACTCGGCCACGCGCTGTTTACCACCGCGTGGCCGCAGGATTCGGCGGCCACCACCGCCGGACCGGCTGCCGCTTCGCCCAACGCCTGGACGGACTTCACCGGCCTGGCGCTGCCAAGCGACCGGCGGCTGACCGCGACCGTGACGCTGACGACCACCGACGGGCAGACGTACCGCGACCGGGCGCCGTTTTTCACCGCCGCCGACTTCTCCGCGGCGCAGTGGGTCACCGGCGCGCCGGACGGGGATGCCGAGGTGCTGCTCAGCGCGGCGGTGACGGCGACCAAGCCGGTGGCCAGCGTCACGCTGTACGCCAGCGCCCGCGGGCTGTACGAGCTGTACGCCGGCGCGACCAAGGTGTCGGCCGATTTGCTGACGCCGGGGTGGACCAGCTACGACCACACGATTCAGTACCAGGCGTACGACCTGACCGCGCTTTTTGGCGCCGCCCCGCACCAGCTGCTCAGCGTGCGGCTGGCGCCCGGCTGGTACCGCGGCCGGCTGACCTGGGACCGCAAGCGGATGTACGGCGACCGGACGGCCTTCATCGCCCACGGCGTGATTCGCTACGTTGACGGCAGCGTCGCGCGCTTCGACACCGCCGAAGACTGGCTGACGGCGCCGGGCCCGATCCGCGCCAGCGACCTTTACGACGGCGAGCAGGTGGATCTTTCGCACGCCCAGGCCGCCTTTCTCAAGACCGGTGACCGCGCCGGCTGGCGGGCCGCGACGGTGCTTGAGCTGGCCAAAACGGTGCTGACGCCGCAGCAGGACGCGCCGTGCCAGGTGACGCAGCGCCTGGCGCCGGTGTCTGCGACCACCGACGCCGCCGGCCGCGTGGTGCTCGACTTCGGCCAGAACCTGGTCGGGCGGGTGCGCGTGGACCTGGCGCGCCTGTTGGGCGGCCAGCCGGTGACCCTGACGCTTCACCATTCCGAGGTCCTCGACGCCTTAGGCACCCCGTACTTCGGCAACCTGCGCACGGCCGCGCAGACCGTCACCATCCACAACGCCACGGCCGCCGCCGGCACGTACGCCGCCCACTTCAGCTTCCAGGGGTTCCGCTACGTCGAGGTGGTTGCCGACCGGCCGCTGGCGATCGATCCGGCCGCGTTTGTGGCCGAGGTGATCCACACGCCGATGACGCGCACCGGGACCTTCACCTGCGACGACCCGCTGCTCAACCGCCTATACGCCAACATCCTGTGGGGCCAGCGCGGCAACTTCGTCGATGTGCCGACCGACTGCCCGCAGCGCGACGAGCGGCTGGGGTGGACCGGCGACACGCAGGTCTTCATCAGCACCGGCCTGTACAACTACGACGGGTACGCCTTTTACCGCAAGTGGCTGCAGGACCTCTCGCACGACCAGCTGCCAGACGGCGGGGTGCCGGCGGTGATTCCCGACGTGGTGTCGCGCCTGGCGCCCGAGACCTCGTCCAGCGCGGCCTGGGGCGACGCGGCGGTGATCTGCCCCTGGACGTTGTACCAGTTCTACGGGGACTTGCGCATCCTGCGCGAGCAGTACGCCAGCATGAAGGCGTGGGTCGCGTTCAACAGCGCGGCCGGAAAGACCCCGTATTCGGGCAACCCCGGGTTCCACTACGGCGACTGGCTGGCGCTTGACGTCGACGGCAGCTGCTTTGGGGCGACGCCGCACGACTACATCGCCTGCTGCTTCCACCGCTACACGGCCGAACTGCTGCGCCGCACCGCGCTGCTTCTCGGCGAAACCGCCGACGCGGCGGCGTACGCGGCGCTGGTCGCCGGCTGCGACGACTTTTTCGCCGCCACCTACCTGAAAGACGACGACCTGAGCGTCGCGACGCAAACCGCGCAGGTGCTGGCGCTGAAAATGATGGGCCTGACGCCGGCGCAGCGCGCCGCCATCGCCGCACGGCTGAACCAGCTGGTGGTGAACAACAACACGCACCTCAACACGGGCTTCGTCGGCACGCCGTACCTGCTGGAGGTGCTGACGGCCAACGGCTACGCGGCCACCGCCGTCGGGCTTTTGATGCAAAAAACGTTCCCGTCCTGGCTCTACGCGGTGACCAAGGGCGCCACCACCATCTGGGAGCACTGGGACGGCCTGCGTCTGGACGGCACCATGTGGGCGGACAGCATGAACTCCTTCAACCACTACGCGTTCGGCGCGGTCGGCAACTGGATTTACCGCTACGTGCTCGGCATCGACCAGGCCCCGACCAGCGCAGGGTTTGAGGACGTGGTGATCGCCCCGTTGATCAAGGCGTCCAAGCGGCGCCACGTCAGCGGCAGCTACCAGTCGGTGCGCGGCAACATCGCGGTGGCGTGGGCCAACCAGGACGGGCGGGTGCAGATTCGCGTCCACGTGCCGGCCGAAACAAGCGGCACGCTGATCCTGCAAGACGCGGTGGCCGGCTCGTACGTCGGGCCCGGCACCTACGAACCCGAGGCGACGCGCTACCGCATTCCGCTGCACGGTGGTTCGACGCTAACCGCCAGCTACCGGCTGGTGTGAGGAGGCAGACATGACTTCAGACTTATTGCCCGGCAACGCCGACCGGTACGCGCCGAAGACCTTGCCGCCGGACCCGGCCTCACCGCTTTTCGGGACCACCATCGGTTTTTTGGGCTCGTCGATCACGATCGGCGCGGCGTCTTTGGGCGACTCGTTCGTCCAGTTCCTAGCGCAAAAGGACGGCGTGGTGCCGGTCGAGTCCGCCATCAGCGGCACCACCCTGGCCGGCACGGCGCCGGACACCTACGTCTCGCGGCTGGCCAGCGATTTTGCCGCCGTGCCGGCGCTTGACGCCTTTGTCCTGCAGCTGTCCACCAACGACAGCCGCCAGAACAAGGCGCTCGGCGCCATCGCGCCCGGGCCTGCCACGGCCGCCCCGGCTGGCGCGGCCAAGACCGCCTACGACGTTGAGACGACGACCGGCGCCATCGAACACGTGCTGGCGACGGTGGCTGCGCGCTGGGGCTGCCCGGTGCTGGTTTACACCTGCCTGCGCGACCCGAGCGACCGCGACTACGCGGCGCTGGTCGCGCGGCTCTACGCGCTGCAGGCCAAATGGCACTTCGCGATCCTCGACCTGTACGCCGACGCGGCACTTCACGCCGCCACGGCGGCTTTGCCCGAGGCGATGGCCGACGACGCGCACCCGACGCGCCTGGGCTACCGCGCGCTTTGGCTGCCGCGCTTTGAGGCGGCGCTTGCACCTTTAATTGGAGGAAAAAAATGACGACCATGACGCTGTCCGCCTTTGCGGACGAGATCAGCCCGGACCTTGGAACCCAGATCCGGGTGCTGCAGGAAAATGACATTCACCACTTGGAGCTGCGGGGAATCGCCGGCCAGTCGGTGAGCGACTTCACGCTTGAGCAGGCGCGCACCTACGCGCAGACGCTGGCCGCGGCCGGCATCGCGGTGTCCAGCATCGGCTCGCCGATCGGCAAGATCGGCATCATCGAGCCCTTCGCCCCGCACCTGGCTAAGCTTGAGCACACGCTGGCGCTGGCGCGGATTTTCGAGGCGCCTTACCTGCGCTGCTTCAGCTTCTACGTGCCGGCGGGGGAGGCGGCCGACTTTCGCCCGCAGGTGATGCAGCGCATGCGGGCGATGCTCGAGGTGGCCAAGGCCTACCCCGAGGTGACCATGCTGCACGAGAACGAAAAGGGGATCTACGGCGACCTGCCGGAGCGCTGCCTGGACCTGGTGACGACGCTGGACAGCCCGCAGCTGCGGCTGGCCTTCGACCCGGCCAACTTCGTGCAGTGCGGCGCAAGCGTCTACCCGGAGGCCTTCGACCTGCTGTCGCCTTACGTCGCGTACGTCCACATCAAGGACGCGCACGCGGCGGACGGCACGGTGACGCCGGCGGGCGAGGGCGACGGGCACGTCGCGGCGGTGCTTGCGGCGCTGCAGCGAAGCGGCTACGCGGGCTTTTTGAGCATCGAGCCGCACCTCAGCCCGTTCCCGGGGTTCCGGGCACTCGAGGCCAAAAGCGCGGTGCACAGCATCGCCGACGCCGCGGCGACTGACGGCACCGCGGCGTCGCGCGGCGACGGCGAGGTGCTGTTCAACCTCGCGGCGGCCGCGCTGCGGGGACTGTTGGCGCCGCTTGATCAGAGGTGGGACTAATGACAGCGTTGAACATCGGCATCATCGGCGTCGGCAACATTGGGTCGCTGCACGCCAGCTACCTGACGGCCGGCGAGATTCCGCACGCGAAGCTGGTCGCAATCGCCGACATCGACCCGGCGCGGCTGACGGCGGCGACCGCGCGCTTTGGCGCCTTGACCTGCTACGACTCGGCGGCCGCGCTGATCGCCGATCCGGCCATCGACGCCGTGATCATCGCGACGCCGCACTATTTTCACCCGCTGATCGCAGCAGAGGCGCTCGCGGCGGGCAAGCACGTGCTGTCGGAAAAACCGGCCGGCGTGTACACGCAGGCGGTGCAGCGGACGCTTGACGTGGCGGCGCAGCACCCGGAGCTGACCTACGCCTTGATGTACAACCAGCGGATGAACCCGGCCTACCAAAAGGCGCGGGCACTGGTGCAGGACGGAACGCTGGGCGAGCTGCGGCGCACCAACTGGATCATCACGGACTGGTACCGCTCGCAGAGCTACTACAACTCGGGCGGCTGGCGCGCGACGTGGGCCGGCGAGGGCGGCGGGGTGCTGCTCAACCAGGACCCGCACCAGCTGGACCTGTGGCAGTGGATCTGCGGGATGCCCAGCCGCGTGATGGGCTTCACGTATAACGGCAAGCGCCGCGACGTCGAGGTCGAAACCGAGGCGACGGCCTACGTCGAGTACGAGAACGGCGCGACCGGCGTGTTCGTCACCACGACGACCGAGACGCCGGGCACCAACCGCTTCGAGATCGTCGGCTCGCGCGGCAAGCTGGTGATTGAGGACCAGCGGCTCAGGCTTTGGCTCAACGCGCAGGACGAGGCCGACTTCAACCGCACCTACCAGGGCGGCTTCGGCCAGCCGGACTGTCGGGAGGTGCCGGTCGACACGGTGTTCGACGGCGACTCCGGTCACCAGAAAATTGTGAAGAATTTCGTTTCACACATTCTGGACGGCGCGCCGCTGATGTCGCCGGCGGCTGAGGGACTGCGCGGCCTGTCCATCAGCAACGCAATCTACCTGTCGTCTTGGGAGCACCGCTGGGTCGACCTGCCGATCGACGGCGCGGCGTTTCTGACCGCTTTGAACCAGCGGCGCGCCACGTCCAAATACGACGCGGCGGCCGGGTTCTCAGGCCAGGTGCTGGACACGAAGGGGAGCTACTGATGACACTGAGGTTTGGCATTATCGGCTGCGGCGCGATCGCCCACGCGCACGCCGCGGCCCAGGGCGCGGGGGCGTTTTACTCGGACTACCGCGAGCTCCTGGCCGGCAACGTGGACGTCGTCACCGTCGCGACGCCGCACTTCCTGCACGCGCCGATCAGCATCGCCGCGCTGCGGGCGGGCAAGGCCGTGCTGTGCGAGAAGCCGCTGGCGATGACGCCGGCGGAGGGGCGCACGGTGCTGGCGGAGGCGGCACAGCATCCGGGGCGCTTCGCCGTGATTTTTCAAAACCGCTTCGCGCCGTCTTTGGTCGCGGCGCGGCAGATGCTGCAAAGCGGCGAGCTCGGGGCGCTCCAGGGCGCCAAGGCGTCGTTGACCTGGCACCGCGACGCGGCCTACTACCAAGCCGCCGCGTGGAAGGGCAAGTGGGCGACGGAAGGCGGCGGGGTGCTGATCAACCAGGCAATCCACACGCTGGACGCGCTGTGCTGGCTGGAAGGCGCCCCGGTGCGGGTGCGCGGCAGCGTGATGACCAGCCTGCTGGCCGGTTCGATCGAGGTGGAAGACACCGCGATGGCCACGGCCATCCTGCCGAGCGGCGCACCGGCGGTGATTTTTGCCACCAACGACTACGCGCGCGACACGCCGCCGCGCCTGACGTTCGCGTGCACCAAGGGCGAGCTTGCGGTGACCGCCACGGGGCTTTGGCTGGACGGCGCCGTGCTGGAATCGCGCACGGCCAGGGTCGCGGCCGATCAGAAGGCGGCCTGGGGCGACGGGCACCAGCGGCTGTTTGCGGCGTTCGCCCACCGGCTGCGCGAAGTCCCCGACCCGCTGGATTGGTGCCTGGCCGATACCGACGCGCTGGCCAGCCTGACGCTTTTGGATGGCATCTACCAAAGCAGCCGGAAAATGGATTGGGTCTCTTTGACGAACTAGGAGGAATAAAATGTTAACGCTTACTGATAACGCGCTGCGCGTGATGCAGCTGACCGATCTGCACCTGGGCCAGACCCCGTTTGAGGCCTCGGACCTTCGCACGCTCGCGAACATGCGCGCCGCCATCGCGGCCGAAACGCCGGACCTGATCGTCCTCTCCGGGGATCTGATCTGGTCGGACGGCGTCGTCAACCCGGCCGCCGGGCTGCGGGCGCTGGTCGCCGCGCTCAACGAATTCGACATCCCCGTCGCCACGACGTATGGCAACCACGACAGCGAGGAAACGCTGGATCGGGCCGACCTGCGCGAGCTGACCGCCGGCCTCACGCACCACGTGGCCAAGGCGCACGCCTTCGTGTCGCCGCGCGGCAAGGAGAGCTACGCCATCGAGATTGGCGAATCCGGGCGCGTGTCGCGGGTGGCGTACGTGTTCGACACCGGCAACGTCGCGCCGGCGCCTCAGTCGGGCTACGACTGGGTGGAGCCTGAGACCATCGACTGGTACGTGCGCACGCAGGCGGCCTACCAGGCCGCGGGCGCGACGCAGGACGTCGCGTTCATGCACATTCCGGTGCCGGAGTACGCGCAGGCGGCAGAGCACATCGTGGCCGGCAAGTGGTGGGAGATGCACCCGCGGATCGCGGCCCCGGAGCTCAACACCGGGCTTTTCACCCGCTTTCTCACGCTCGGCAACCTGAGCCACGTCTTCTGCGGGCACGACCACGACAACAACTTCGACGGGGTCTACCTCGGCGTTCACCTGGTGTACGGCAACGTGTCGGGGTACAACTGCTACGGCGTGCTGCCGCGCGGCTACCGGATGATCACGCTGGCGGCGACCGGCGTGACGACCGAAGCGGTCCTGTACCCGGAGCCCAACGCATGAGCGCGATGCTGACCGAAGCCAACCGCTTCGTGGCCGCGGCCGCGGCGCCCAACCCCCAGTACCGACCGGCGCTGCACTTCGCGGCCCCGGTCGGGTGGCTGAACGATCCCAACGGCTTCGTGTTTTTCCGTGGGCAGTACCACCTGTTCTACCAGGCCAACCCGTTCGATTCCCAGTGGGGCACGGTGTACTGGGGGCACGCGGTCAGTGACGACCTGCTCCACTGGCGCGACCTGCCGCTGGCCCTGGCGCCGGATCAGCCCTACGACGTCGGCGGCTGCTTCTCCGGCACCGCCATCGTGGTCGGCGAGCGCCTTTACGTCATGTACACCGGCAACCTGCCGGGGCGCCAGGTGCAGTGTCTGGCCTACTCCGACGACGGGGTCACTTTCACCAAGGTGGCGCAAAATCCCGTCATCGACACGCCCCAGGTGCCGGCCGGCGTCAGCACCCAAGACTTCCGCGACCCCAAGGTGTTTCGCCGCGGCGACCACTACGGCGTGCTGATCGCCTCCGCGACGGCCGCCGGGCGCGGGGTGGTGCTTTTGTACGAGTCGCCCGACCTGATCCACTGGACGTACCGGTCCCGCTTCTTTGAGGCCGACGCGCGGCAGGGGCGGCTGTTTGAGTGCCCCGACTTCTTCACCCTGGATGGCCATGACGTACTGCTGGTCTCGACGCTGGGCACGGTGCAAGAACCTCACCGCTACCTGGGCCACAACGCGGTGATGGCGCTGGTCGGGCACGTGGACTGGGATGCGGGCCGGTTCGTGGCGGAAACGGAATCGGAGCTTGACGGCGGGTTTGATTTTTACGCGCCGGAAACCGCACCGGACGCAAGCGGCCGGCGCTTCCTGATCGGCTGGGCGCAGCTGCCCGGGCGCTCGATGCCGACCCACGAGCTGGGGCACGGCTGGGCGAGCTGCCTGACGGTGCCGCGGACGCTTTCCGTGGTGGCCGGGCACCTGCGCCAGGCGCCTGCCCCGGCGCTGGCCACCGCGCGCACGCCGCTTGAAGGCACCGGGACGCTGCCCGCCGGCACCGCCACCGCGCGCGTCGCCTGCCCCGCCGGCCAGCCGGCGTGGGTCGCGGTGACGGCCGAAGCCGACCGGCCCTTCAGCCTGACGCTTGCGTTCGGCCCGGGTGAGGCCGTGGTGCTGGCCTACGATCCCGTCGGCCTGTTGACGCTGGACCGCACGGCGGCCGGGGTGCCGATTGTGAGTGCCGACGAGCCGGCGGCCAACCGCCGCACGGTGCGCGTGCTGCCGACCGCAGGCGCGTTGTCGCTTCAGGTCCTGATCGACCGCGCGTGCCTCGAGGTGTACTTCGGCGCGGGCCAGGCGGCCGCGTTGACCTACTACCCGCACACCTTTGGCCCGGCCGCCGCGGTGCTTTCCAGCCCCGACCTGGGTGGGGCGCGGCTTGCGGTCAGCAGGCTTCAGTAGCACGGACGAACGGGGATGCGGCGCTTTCTGCCCGGTGGGCGGGAGGCGCCGCTTTGCGTCGCCGCCCCGCTAAGAGCGCCCCGCTGCACTCTGGTCGTCGAGTTCCGCGGGGCAGCGGCGACGCGTCCAGCTAGGGCAGACACTCGAAGCAAAGTGCGCTTCAAGCGTCCGCCCTACGCTAGCCGGTCGCCTAAGAGCGCCCCGCTGCACTCTGGTCGTCGAGTTCCGCGGGGCAACGCGGGTGCGGCTAGCTACGCACTAGCGTCGAGGCAAAGCCCGCCTCAACGCTAGCGCTAGGCTACCCGACCCGCTAAGTGCGCCCCGCTGCACTCTGGTCGTCGAGTTCCGCGGGGCAACGGCGACGCGTCCAGCTAGGGCAGACACTCGAAGCAAAGTGCGCTTCAAGCGTCCGCCCTACGCTAGCCGGTCGCCTAAGTGCGCCCCGCTGCACGCTGGTCGTCGAGCTCCGCGGGGCAACGCGGGTGCGGCTAGCTACGCACTAGCGTCGAGGCAAAGCCCGCCTCAACGCTAGCGCTAGGCTACCCGCCCCGCTAAGAGCGCCCCGCTGCACTCTGGTCGTCGAGTTCCGCGGGGCAACGCGGGTGCGGCTAGCTACGCACTAGCGTCGAGGCAAAGCCCGCCTCAACGCTAGCGCTAGGCTACCCGCCCCGCTAAGAGCGCCCCGCTGCACTCTGGGGGGTCAATGCGCTATGATTAAATGGTAAGCCACGTTAACGGGCGACCGCCCGGACATTGGAAAGGGGATCAGTTATGTACTCGAAGGAAAAAATCGCGCAGCAGCGCCGCACCCTGAACCGTTACGTTCGCGCCAATTTCCTGCCAATCACCGGCATGGGCATCTGGCACGACGACCGTGAGGACCACCGGGCACTGCCGCCCGCGAGCGCCGTTTTCACCCCGATTGCGCAAGGCGACACCTGGTCGGGGCGCGACGACTACTACTGGCTGCGCTTCACGCTGGCCGTGCCGGCGCTTGAGGAAGGCGAACACTACGTCGCGCACCTGGACCTGGACCGCAACGGCAACAACGGCGCCTTCGAGGGGCTGGTCCACCTGGACGGCCGCGTCGCGCAGGGCCTCGACCGCAACCACAAGGACGTGGTGCTCGACGCGGCCGTGTCCGGCCAAAACGTGGGCGTTGACATCTGCATGTGGACCGGCCACGAAGGCGGCGGCCTGCAGCGCACCCAGCACTACATCCTGCAGGAGGCGACCGCCGGCAAACTGATCGCGCCGATCCGCGACCTGGCGCGCTGGCTGGATGTGATCGACCAGACCAGCCGCGAGCTTGGCCCCGACGAGCCGCTGCTGTACGAGTACCAAAAGCTCCTGGACCGCGTGCTGCGCCGCTTCGTCTGGGGCAACCAGACGCTTGAGGAGATCACCGCCACGGCTTCGCTTGGGCTGGCCGACGTCCAGGCGTTCGTGGCCGCGCACGAAGGGCAGGACAAGCAGTTCAAAATCTCTGCGATCGGGCACGCCCACATCGACGTCGCCTGGCTCTGGCGCCTGCGCCACACGCGCGAGAAGACGGCGCGCACCTTCGCCACCGCGCTGGCGCTGATGAACGAGCACCCGGACTACCTGTTCATGCACTCGACGCCGGCGGTATGGCAGTTCGTCAAGGAGGACCACCCGGCGCTTTACGCCGAGATGAAGCGCCGCGTCGCCGAGGGCCGCTTCGAACCCGAGGGCGCGACCTGGGTGGAGCCGGACACCAACCTGCCGTCCGGCGAGGCGCTGACCCGCCAGTTCCTGTACGGCACACGCTTTTTCCAAAAGGAGTTCGGCGCCAAGCAGCACGTGCTGTGGCTGCCCGACGTGTTCGGCTACTCCTGGGCGCTGCCGCAGATCATGCGGGGCTTTGGCATCACCAACTTCATGACCACCAAGATCTCCTGGAACGAGACCAACCGCATGCCGCACGACACCTTCATGTGGAAGGACATCGACGGCTCGGAGGTGCTGACGCACTTCATCACCACCATCGGCCAGGAGTACGACTACAAGCAGACCGCGGACGGCTACTATTTTTACACCTACAACGGCCTCGTGACGCCGCACACGGTGCTCGGCTCCTACAGCGTGTACGCCGACAAGGCCCTGAACCACGACCTGCTGCTCGCGTACGGCTTCGGCGACGGCGGCGGCGGCCCGCAGCGCGAGATGATCGAAGACATCGCCATGATCAACCAGCTGCCCGGCCTGCCAACCGTCGAAAACACCCGCGTCGACGACTACTTCGCGCGGCTGAACCAGACGATTGCGGACTCCGACCAGCCAATCGCCGAGTGGAACGGCGAGCTGTACCTCGAGTTCCACCGCGGCACCTACACCTCCCACGCGCGGGTGAAAAAGCAAAACCGCCAGCTCGAGTTCGCGATGCGCGACCTGGAGGCCCGCTACGTGGCGGCCGGCGTCCGAGACGGCGTGGCCTACCCGGCGGCGGCCATTCAGGACCTCTGGGAGACGCTGTTGACCAACCAGTTCCACGACATTTTGCCGGGCAGCTCGATCCGCGAGGTATACGAAGACAACAAGGCCGAGTACGCGGGGATGTTCGCCCGCATCGCCGCGCTCAACGCCGCCCTGGACGACGCGGCCACGACGCCGACGCCGGACGCCTACACCGTGCGCAACCTGAACGCGTGGCGCCTGCAGGACCTCGTGACCGTGCCGGAAGCCCGCGACGGGCAGTTCACCGACGCGCGCGGTGAGGTGCTGACCGCCGAGAAGCACGGCGACCACTACCTGGTGGCGGCAGAGGCCCCGGCGTTTGGCGTTAGCGGCCTGACCTTCACCCCGCAGGCCGCGCCGGTCCGGACGGCCGGCACCACCTTCGGCGACACGGTCGAATCCGCCCACTACCGCCTGGCCTGGAACGCCGCCGGCCAGCTGACCGAGATCTACGACAAGGACCACGACCGCGAGCTCTTGGCCGCCGGCAAGCTCGGCAACGTGCTGACCGTCTACGAGGACCGGCCGCTGCAGTACGACGCCTGGAATATCGACGCCGACTACCCGGAAAAGGCAATCACCCTAGCCGCCGATGCGATCACCGTGCATGAGGCCGGGCCGCTGTCGCAGCAGGTCGACTTCCACTACACGTTCCGCGACTCCACGGTTGACCAGACGCTGATCCTGTACAGTCGCTCGCGCCGCATCGATTTTGTGACCCACCTCGACTGGCACGAGCACCAGTTCCTGCTGCGCACCGCCTTTGACACCAGCATCCTGGCCGACCACGCGACCTTTGACGTCCAGTACGGCAACGTCGCGCGCCCGACCAGTAACAACACCTCGTGGGACACCGCGAAGTTCGAGACGGTCGCGCACAAGTGGGCGGATCTTTCCCAGCGCGACTACGGCATCGCGCTGCTCAACGACGCCAAGTACGGCTACAGCGTCAAGGGCGCGCGCCTGTCCATGTCGCTTCTGAAGTCCGGCATCGAGCCGGATCCAGAGGCCGACCAGGGCGCCCACGACTTCACCTACAGCCTGCTGGGCCACCGCGGCGACTTCGTGGCGGGCCAGGTCGAGCCGCTCGCCATGGCGCTGAACCACGGCCTGACCGTCGTGCCGGGCGCAGTGAAAAACCCGGCCGCGCCGCTTTTCACCTTCGAAGCTTCCCAGCCGGTGGTGGTCGACGCCATCAAGCACAGCGAGGACGGCGACGCCGTGATCCTGCGCTTCCACGAGTACGCGGGGGAAAACGCGGTGATCACCGTCACGCCGCACTTCGCCTACCAATCCGCCGCCTTAGTGCGCCTTGACGAAAGCGACCCGCAGCCGCTTGACGCCGTTGCCGGCGCGCTCTCAATCACGGTCACCCCGTACCAGGTCGTGACCCTGGCGTTCACAAGATGACGGGGCCCGGGGTACTGCTGCTCGACTGCGGCGACACGCTGGTCGACGAGGGCAGCCAGGTCTTTGACGCCGGCGGCACCGTGCTGTCCGCGACGCCGCTGCCCCACGCGCTTGCGACGCTGACGGCGCTGCACCGCACCGGCTGGCGCCTCGGTCTGGTCGCGGACGGGCGCGTGCAGTCCTTCGCCAACCTGCTGGCCGTCACCGGCCTGGCCCCGCTGTTTGAGGCCCGCGTGATCTCCGAAACGGTGGGCGTGGAGAAGCCGGCCGCGGCGATGTTTGCCGCCGCGGTTGACGCCATGCACCTGACGCCTTTGGACCTGGCGCGCACCGCGATGGTCGGCAACAACCTGGCCCGCGACGTCCAGGGCGCCAACGCGTTTGGCATCGCCAGCATCTGGTACGACTGGTCGCCGCGCTACGGCCACACGCCAACCGGCCCGCTGCAGCGGCCGACCGCCACCATCACGGCGCTGGATCAGCTGCCGAAGACGCTTGCTTCGCTGTTCGATTAAAAAATGGTTACGCCGGCCGCCGCAGGCTTGCATGCGCTGCCAACCTTCGCCAGACTGGTGATAATCAGTCTGAATGATGGGAGGCGACGGCGATGACATGGCTTGCGGTGGTGGGATGCGCGCTGATTGGCGGCGGGCTGGTGCTTGCGGCGCTGCGTTTTCACCACCCCATGGCGCTTCTGGGCGGGGCCGCGATGGGCGTGCTCGGCGGGCTGATGTGCCTGCTGACGGTCGTGCTGTTCATCAAGCCGCCGGCCGCCACGGAGGTGCTGAACGCGGCGCAGGCGACGCGCTTCGTTCAGACGCTTGAGCGCAAGCTCCCGCGCGGCCGCGTCCGCTTCGCCGTCACCGCGCCCACCCAAAGCGGCGACACGGTCGGCTTTGCCGTCGGTGACAAGCTGGCCGTCAGCCTGCCCAAGAACGAGGCGACGATGAAGCTTGGCACCGGCGACCGGGTGGACGTCCGCGTGCGCCGGGTCGTCGAGGTCTCCGGCCACTGGCTGGTGGAGGCCAAGCTGCTGAGCACGGACTACCGCGCCAGCTTCGGCAGGTGACGGCACAGCAAAAACGGCGTCTCGCGTTGGCGAGGCGCCGTTTTCGTGTGCAGCGGGTGTTGCGGGGACGCGGCGTGCGCTGGCTGGCGGCGCAGATCGCCGGCCGACGGGAGCAAACCGGATCAGGCTTGGTCGCGTGCGGCGATGTCTGCAAGCGCTTCTTGCACCCCGTAATCCCAGACCGCCCATTCGTGGTCGCCGGGAACGCTTTCAAACTGGCAGTCGAAGCCGTGCTGCTGCGCAAGCGCCGCGTAGGCCTGGTTCTCCGGGTACAAGCTGTCCTCGGTCCCGCAGAGCATGCGGATGAACGGCCGGCGCGCGTCCTGCCAGTGGGTGGTGATGAACGGCACGTCCGACACGCTGCCCTGCAGCCGGTCGCGGCTGCCGAAGTTGGCGTCAAACAGCGGCCCGATGGTGGAATCGCCTTCGCGGTCCCAGCGGGTCAGGAGGTCCGGGACGCTGGACATCGCGTAGATGCCGGCGAACTGATCGGGGTTGTTCAGCCCGATCTTGAGCGCACCGTAGCCGCCCATCGACAGGCCGCCGACGAACGTCCGGGCGGGGGCGAGCGCCAGGTTGAACCAGGCCTTGCAGCGGGCCAAAAGCTCGCGGCTGACGAACTCGTAGTAGTGGATGCCGCTGGGCTGGTCGGCGTAGAAGCTGCGGTCCACGCGCGGCATAATCACCACGGTGTTGTGGTCGTCGGCGTACGCGGCCAGCCGCGAGCGCTGCAGCCACGAGTTCTCATCGTCCGAGTGCCCGTGCAACAGCAAAAGCACGCTGGCCGTGGCCGGATTGTCCGGCAGCACGACGTTGACGCGCGTCTGCATGCCCAGGCTTGCGGGCTGGAAGTTCAGGGTACAGATGGTCATGATGTCATCCCTCCAATGATGTGTCACTCTATTATACGCCGTAAACGCTTACGAAAGCTCCGACGACACAAAAACGCCGGCCCCGGGGAGGGGTCGGCGGACCGGCTGTCGGAATGACCGGATTTTCTTAGGGGAGAGCTTGGGGTGGTGCCTAGCCTTGCATTTTGGGGAGAGCGGGTGCCGCTCGGGAATCGGTTTGGGGGAGACGCTTGGGGGAGCGCCCAATCCGTGTCCGCGTGCACAGCACCTATGCTGAATCATACGCGCTTGCACGAAAAAGGATAGGGTCCGCGGCCACAACTTGGCTTGTGGCGATATGCCAGGGCGTACGGCACGCGATAGCCAACCGCGTCAGACGGGCCTTCCAAAATTCGCGCGGCCCGGGTACACCGCGCAAGTGGCCGAATTGGGGCGTGATTTACCCGGAAAATAATCAGTTGGTATACCGAGATGAGCCCGATCGAACCGCGGGGGCATTGACGTTGCGGCCAATTTGCGGCATGATACGGGTAACTTTACGCCGCGCTGTCGCGGCGCACCCGGAGGTAACCACCATGACTGTTCCTAAATTCTGTGCCAACTGCGGGGCCCCGCTGACCCCGAACGCCAAATTCTGTTCGCACTGCGGCGCCCGCGTGGCCGTTGCGCCGGCGGATCAGCCGGCACCCGCGCAGCCGACCCCGGTCGCGGCGCAGCCCGCACAACCGACGCAGCCGACCCCGGCCGCGGCGCAGCCCGCAGCCGCGCAGCCGACTCCGGCCGCGACGCAGCCCGCACAACCGACACAGCCGACCCCGGCCGCGGCACAGCCCGCACAACCGACGCAGCCGACCCCGGCCGCGGCGCAGCCCGCACAACCGACGCAGCCGACTCCGGCCGCGACGCGGCCCGCACCTGCAGCAACGAGCGTCCAGCCGGCCGCGCACGCCGCCCAGTTTTTCCAGGTCATTCGGCACCCGGAGGTCGGCGCGGTGGTGACCGTGCTGCTCGGGCTCGGCTGGTTCGTCGCCGGCAGCTCACTGCACAAGGTGGCGACCGGCGTCAGCACGATCATCAACACGATCGCCTTTGACGCCGGCGTCGCGACACCGGACATCGATCTGACCCGCATGACCGCGGGCCTGGCGCCTCTCGGGGTTTTGATGATGATTATCGCCGCCGCGCTGGCGGTGGTCGGCGTGCTGGCCTGGGTGCGGCCGCACTGGGTCGACGCCACCGGGCTGGCCGCGGCCAACGTGGGCGCCGGCGCGGTCGGGCTGGTGCTGTTCGGCGGCATCAAGGTCCAGCTGAGTCACACGACGCTGCCGAACTCGAGCTACACGATCGGGCAGCTGCTCAAGGCCGCGCAAAGCGGCACCGACTGGCTCCAGTCGGCCCTGGGCAGCGGGCTCAGCAAGTACACGACGCTGATGCAAAACGTGCTGGCGGACTTCCGGTTGGCCCAGTCGCTGCTTTTGATCGTCGCCCTGATCGGCGCGGCGTTCGGCGGCCTGCTGCTGTACGCGAAGGTGCAGGCAAGTCTCGCCGCGGCCTAGGCCGTGACACGCGGCAGACGCTCCGGCACGCCACGCGTTCGCTCACTCACGCACAGGTCTCAAGGTTTGGACAATCAGACACGAAAAAACTCAGCCCTCGTCAGGCTGAGTTTTTGTTTGCCCACGTCACTGCGCCCGCTGCCAGCGCAGCACCCGGCGCTCGACGGCGTTGAGCACCGCAAACAGCGCGAAGGCCACCGCCGCCAGCACCACGATGCCCGCGTACATCAGCGGGTAGTCGAGCCGGTTCCACTCGTCCATGATGAAGTAGCCGAGTCCGTAGTTGGTGCCGTAGACCTCGGTGAAAAACAGGGTGGCGATCGCCGTGCCCAGCGCGATGCGCAGCGCGGTCAGCACCCCGGCGAGGCTCGCCGGCCAGGTCGCGTGGCGAAACAGCGCCCACCGCGTCGCCCCGGCCACGCGCAGCTGCTTGTACAGGGATTCGGGCACCTGCCGCACGGCGTCGCGCACCGAGATGATGATCTGAAACACGGTGATCAGCGCGATCATGATGATTTTGGCCGCGTCGCCCAGGCCCGCCAGGAGCATCACCACCGGCAGCAGCGCGATTTTGGGCAGCGGGTAGGTCAGGTAGATCACCGGATCCAGCCACGCGCCGAACCGCGGCGCCCGCACGATCAGGATGCCCAGCGGCACGCCGATGACGGCGGCCCAGCCGAGGCTCCAGGCCAGGCGGTACAGGGAAAAGTAGAGGTGCCAGCCGATCTGGTGCGACCACAGCTGGGGCAGCGCCGCGTAGACCACGATAGGGTTGGGCAGCACCGGCTTGGCGACCAGCCACGCGGCGATCAGCCACAGCACGTGCAGGCCGACCAGCGCCCCCAGAGTCTTGCTCACTCTTGCCATGTCGTCGCCACCTCCCGGCCCAGCGCCGCCACTTCCTGGTAGTAGCGCGCCGACTCTCGCCGCGCGCCCAGCGGGACGCCGGCCAGCGGATTGGGCCGCACCGCGCCGCCGCCGTCGTGCAGGATCAACAGCGCGTCGCCCAGCGCCAGCGCCTCCTCCAGGTCGTGCGTGATCAACAGCGTGGTCACCGGCCGCGCCTGCCACTGCGCGATGAACAGGCGGTACGCCCGGGCCTTGACCACCGGATCGAGCGCGGAGAACGCCTCGTCCAGCATCAAGAGGTCCGGCGCCTGCGCGAAGGCGCGGGCGAGCGCCACGCGCTGCTTCTGCCCGCCGCTCAGGCTGTTGGGAAACCGCCCGGCGAGCTCGCCGATGCCAAGCGCCGCCATGACGGCCTGCACCGCCGCCTTTTGCGTTGCGTCGAGCTTGCGGTGCTGGCCGATGGTCAGGGGCAGCGCGACGTTTTGGCCGACGGTGTACCAGGGCAAAAGCCCGTAGTCCTGCGGCACGACGGCCAGGTGCTGGCGGTGCGGGTCGATCGCCGCGCCGTCGAGCCGGCAGTCACCGTCGGCCGCCAGCTGGCGGGTCAGCGCGTCGATCAAGGTCGTCTTGCCCGTGCCGCTGGGACCCAGCACCGCCAGGATCCCGCGGTCGGGCACGGTGAAGCTCAGGTCTTGGAGCACCGGGCGGCCGCCGCGCACGACGGTCAGCCCGGCGACGGTCAGCTTCATGGCAACGACACGCTGGCCGGATCCAGCGTTGTTGCCGTGACGCCCTCGGCCTTGGCGTAGGCGAAGGCGTCCTTGAGCACGGACGTCTGGACGGCGTGCGCGTCCGTGTAGTGCACCAGCTTAACGTTCTTGGCCAGCGGGGCCGGGTAGCCGATGTCCTTGGTCAAAATGTCCTGGAAGTCGGCGGCGGTACCGTCATTCAGGGTCTTGACCGCCTGGTTGTAGGCGGCGAGCACGCGCTTGGCCACGCCGGCGTTCTTGGCGAGGCTCGGCGCGATGGCCAGAATGGTGGTCTGGTAGTCGATCGGGTCGCTTTGCGCGATCACGCGGGCGCCCTTGCTCTTGGCGATCGCCATGAACGGGTCGGGCACGATCATCGCGTCGATCTTGCGGTCCAGGCACAGCTGGATGCGGGCCGGAATCTGGGCGACCTCGGAGAGCTTGACGTCTTTTTCACTCATGCCCACCTTTGCAAGCTCCTGATCAAGATAGAAGGTCGGGGTCTGGTGCGGCATCGTCGCGACCGTCTTGCCGCGCAGGTCGGCGACGGTCTTGATGTCCGGCTGGTTGGTCAGGATGCCGAAGGACCCGTTGAGCCCCGTGGCGATGCGCCAGTCGAGCTTGCCGTTCTCGTAGGCGGCCAGGGTCACGACGTCGGTCACGGTGCCGTCGAGCTGCCCGGCGGACACCGCGGCGTCGCGCTCCTTGGGCGACTTGAAGTTTTGCAGCGTCACGTTCAGGTTCTGGTCCTTGAAGTAGCCCTTCTCGGCCGCGACGTACAGCGGAATCGACTCCGGCGCGGACATCGTGCCGATGGTCAGGTCGACCGTTTTGGCCGTCGCCTTCTTGGCGGTCTTCGGCGCGCTTGAAGAGGACTCCTTCAGGCTGCTTTCCTTGGGCGCGCAGGCGACCAGAAGCGTTGCGACGAGCAGGGTCCCGAGCCCCAGCAGTGATTTCTTCATATTAAAAACTCCCCCTAAAGTGATTGCCACAGCGACCAGCCGGCCAGCACCAGCACCTCGGCGCCGACGGTGAACAGCAGGTTGTTGACGGCGGTTTTGAATGTGAGCCGGCGCACTTGCACGGCCATGAAGCGTTGGATGTTCTTGTGAATCAGCGGCCAAAGCAGCAGCACGAAAAGCGTCGGCCACGGCATCAGCCCGAGCGCCACGGCCGCAACGATGGCGAGGTAGGCGGCGACCGGCACCCAGCGGTAGATCGCCAGCGACCGGTCGTGGCCGAGGTACACCGCCAGCGTTGCCCGGTGGTTGGTGATGTCCTCCTCGATGTCGCCGATGTTGTTGGCGAACATGATGTTGGCCTCCAGGATGATGATCGGCGCGGCGACCAGCAGCATCTGGGCAATCACCTCGATGTTGCCGTGCAGGCTGAAGGTCCGCCAAGTCAGGTCGAGCCCGAGCGGCCGGTTCGGCACGTTGACGAAGTAGGCGATGAAAAAGGTTCCGAAGCCCTCGGTCATGCTGGAGACCACCTCGCCGATCGGCAGGCGCGAGATCGGCATCGGCCCGAACGTGTAGAAGATCGCGATGGCAATCGCCGTGGCGCCGATGAACAGCAGCACTAGGTTCGTGCGCACCACGAGAATCAGCCCGGCGACAACGGCGACGCCCAACAGCGTCAGCATCAGCGCCATGATGCGGCGCGGGTCCAGGTGCGCGGTGCCGATGATGTTGCCGTTTTGCCGGTAGTCCTCGTCCTTGGACTTGTGGTAGTCCTGCACATTGTTGAAGCCGGTGACGAAGCAGGCAATGCTCAGCTGACCCACAAAGTAGATCAGCGTGTTCACCCCGTTGAAGCCGCCCTGGTCGTGCCACGCGTACAGGACGCCGAGCGCGAAGGGCATCGCGGAGGCCAGCTTGACCGGCAGCCGGATCAGCTGCAGGAAAAGCGGCCAGGTCAGCTTGTGGTATGGTGTTGATTCCGTCATTCTCATCCTCCCAATTGCCAGCGAAGCGCTGCCAATATGATACTAGTCTACGTTAGCGCGCCGCTTTTGTACACGACCGCACAAAAAAATGAGAGGTTCACCCCCTCATTCTTACGCTTAGTTAATGCTAGAACCGAAACGCCGGGTCGTCGGCGACGGTGTCGCGGGTCAGCACCAGCGTGGTGGCGTCAACCGCCACAAAGTGGTTGGCGGCCAAAAGCGCCCGCGCCGCCGCGTTGGCCGCGGGCAGGTCGGCCGGCGTGGTCGCCTCGGGTTCGGTCGCCGTCTGGTCAGCGGTGGTGGCTGCCGCGTTAGTTGCCGCAGGTTCAGCCGCCGCGGTTTCCGGTGGCAGCACGCTTTGCGCCGCCGCGGTTTCCGGTGGCAGCACCACGCGCAGCCGTTTCAGCCCGAGCTCGAAGAAGGCGAAGCCCGCCACGCGCGGCAGCACTTCCGCCATCACCGCCGCCGGGGTGCGTTCCAGCACCTCAAAGCGCAGCTGGGCTTCGGTCTTTTCGGCGTCGAACTGCCACAGGCAGATGCTGCCGCAAAAGGCGCCGGTCGCGCGATCGCCGATGCCGTACAGAAGCGACCGGTCGCCCATCACCAGCTGCATGGACTGGTTGACGTAGCGCGCGGTGTCCTCGATGGTCGCATCGAGCGCGCGCCCGGACAGCGCGGCCTGCGTGGCGTCGGCGCGCAGGGCGTGGACGTCCTTGAGGCGAAACAGCGTCGGCCAGTCGAGCTGGTAGTGCGCCGACAGCAGCGGGTGGTATTTTTCAAAATGGGCCATGTCGCGCCTCCTAGAAGATGCCGTTGTCCTGCAGGTCGGTGATCGGATCGTTGAAGTTCTTGTGGTAGTAGGTTTCGTCCATCACCTTGTACTTGCCGTTGGCGAACTTGGCAATCAGGTTGCCGGGTGTCGCGATCTGCGCGTCGGAGTTGGGCACGTGCAGCTCGACGGACGGCAGTGGCGTCAGCGCGACGAACTTGGCATCGGCCCCGAAGAAGGCGTCGATGGTCGCGCGGTCGATGTCCTCGCGCACAGGCAGGAAGTACGACATCTTAGCGGTGGAAAACGCGGCGAACTCGCCGCCGGGAAACTTGGATTCAAAGGCAGGCATTGCCGGGACCTCTTTTCAATGGTTTCACTAAGTATATCACGTATAATGGAGAGGGTGGAGCAAGCCGGGCTTAGCGGGTTGAATAGCCTAGCCGCTGCGCTTGGGCCCGCACTTAGGCCCGAGCGCAGCGGCGTAGCTATTCACACCCGCGTTGGCTTGCGGAACCCGTTTATTGAAGGGTGGCGCAAGCCTAGTTTGGCGGGTTGTGGCCGCGGCCTCCGGGCCCCGGGCGGGTTGGGCTGTGCGGCCGGTCTCCGCCCGTTGGGCTCCGACCTAGATTTAGAGCCGGAGCCGCGTTGCGGCTACCCCGTCTCTAAATCTGCCGGGATGAGTGGCGCGAAAGCTCGCCAAGACCGCGAGGCTTTTGAGACGCTCATCCTTTCACGGCCCAACCCGCCCGGGGCCCTCCGGCCGCTACACAGCGGTATCACGCGACGGACCAACCTGCGAAAGGTAGGACATTTATTGCTGCCGTTTATTCGCGTGAGCGTATGCGATTGGACCGTCTGCCGCCGTATTTACTGTTCCAATTTCCCACGCATTTGTGAAAGAAGGCACCTCACATGGACTTATTCGAATCCGCCGGCCAGGCGCTTCAGCCGCTGGCCAGCCGCATGCGGCCGCAGACTTTGGCCGAGTTCGCCGGGCAGGCGCAGCTGGTCGGGCCCGACGCCGTTTTGACCAAGCTGATCACGCAAGACGAGATTCCCTCGCTGATCTTCTGGGGACCGCCGGGCGTGGGCAAAACCACGCTGGCGCAGATCATCGCGCGCCAGACCAAGGCCGCGTTCGTCAACTTCTCCGCCGTCACCAGCGGCATCAAGGAGATCAAGAAGGTGATGGAGGAGGCCGAGGCCAACCGCTTGCTGGGGCAGAAAACCATCGTCTTCGTCGACGAGATTCACCGCTTCAACAAGGCCCAGCAGGACGCCTTTTTGCCCTACGTCGAGCGCGGCTCCATCACGCTGATTGGGGCGACGACGGAGAACCCGTCGTTCGAGGTCAACGCGGCGCTGTTGTCGCGCACCCGGGTGTTCGTGATGAAGCCGCTGGCCACCGCCGACCTGGTCGGACTGCTGCAGCGTGCGCTGCGCGACCCGCGCGGCTACGGGCTGGAAAAAGTGGAGATTGCAGACGAGCTGCTGCAACAGATTGCGACCTTCGCCAACGGGGATGCGCGGATTGCGCTGAACACGCTGGAGATGGCGGTGACCGACGCCGGCGGCCAGTCGGGTGATGTGATTCACGTCACGAAGCAGGCGGTCGGGCAGCTGCTGTCCAAGAAGGCGTTGCTGTACGACAAGAACGGCGAGGAGCATTACAACCTGATCTCGGCCTTGCACAAGTCGATGCGCAACTCTGACGTCGACGCGGCGGTTTACTGGCTGGCGCGGATGCTTGAGGCCGGTGAGGACCCGCTGTACATCGCGCGGCGGCTGGTGCGGTTCGCCTCCGAGGACATCGGCATGGCCGACTCCCGTGCGCTTGAGATCTGCACCAGCGTTTTTCAGGCCTGTCAGTTCATCGGCATGCCGGAGTGCTCGGTCCACCTGACCCACGCGGTGGTGTACCTGAGCCTGGCGCCGAAGAGCAACGCCCTGTACACGGCCTATGAGGCGGCGAAAAAGGATGCGACGGAAACGCTTGCGGAGCCGGTGCCGCTCCAGATTCGCAACGCCGTCACCGACCTGATGGGAGAGGTCGGCTACGGCAAGGGTTATGAATACGCTCACGACACCAAGGACAAGCTGACCACGATGCAGACGATGCCGGACAACCTGGTCGGGCGCCGCTACTACCACCCGACTACGCAGGGCAGCGAGGCCAAAGTGGCGCAGCGGCTGGCACAGATTCAGGCGTGGCACCGGGAGCACGACGGCGAGTCGGAATAATGCTTTAGTCTTGAACATGAAAAAGTAGGACAGGCTACGCCGTTATTTGCGCCGTGCTTGTCCTACTTTTTGATTAGGGCGAATAGTTCCGCTCTGATCTCGTCGAGCTCCGTGCGGCAACGCGGGAGCGGATTGCTACGCACCAGCACTCGGGGCAAGGCCCGCCCCAAGCACTGGCGCTAGGCAATCCGACCCGCTAAGCCCGCCGCACTCTGCTCT
The DNA here is from genome assembly GCF_020180945.1 of Lacticaseibacillus kribbianus. Lineage (GTDB taxonomy): Bacteria > Bacillota > Bacilli > Lactobacillales > Lactobacillaceae > Lacticaseibacillus > Lacticaseibacillus kribbianus. The sequence goes on from NZ_JAIPUL010000003.1 coordinate 144,837, forward strand.
GGTTCGTCGAGCTCCAGACCACAACGCGGAAGCGCCTAGCTAGAACAAGCCCTTGAAGCCAAGTACGCTTCAAGGGCTTGTCCTACGCTATGCGTTCCGCTAAATTCGCGGTCTTCCGCTCTGGTATCGTCGAGCTCCGCCGAGCATCGCCGGTGCGTCTAGCTCGGGTCGGACACTGGGCCAAGTTCGGGCCCAATGCCCAACCCTACGCTAGCCGACCGGCTAAACGCTCGGCTCCGCTCTGGGTTGTCGAGCTCCGTGCGGCAACGGCAACTCGTCCAGCTAAGGCCAGCACTCGGGGCAAGGAACGCCCCAAGCACTGGCCTTGCGCTAGACGATTGCCTAAATTCGCCGCACTCCGCTCTGGTTTCGTCGAGCTCCAGCCCGCAACGCGGAAGCGCCTAGCTAGAACAAGCCCTTGAAGCCAAGTGCGCTTCAAGGGCTCGTTCTACGCTATGCGTTCCGCTAAGTGCGCGGTCTTCCGCTCTGGTATCGTCGAGCTCCGCCGAGCATCGCCGGTGCGTCTAGCTCGGGTCGGACACTGGGCCAAGTTCGGGCCCAATGCCCAACCCTACGCTAGCCGACCGGCTAAACGCTCGGCTCCGCTCTGGATTCGTCGAGCTCCGTGCGGCAACGCCCACTCGTCCAGCTAAGGCCAGCACTCGGGGCAAAGAGCGCCCCAAGCACTGGCCTTACGCTGGACGGTGGGCTAAGCCCGCCGCCCTCCGCTGTGGGTTCGTCGAGCTCCAGCCCGCAACGCGGAATCGCCTAGCTAGAACAAGCCCTTGAAGCCAAGTGCGCTTCAAGGGCTTGTTCTACGCTATGCGTTCCGCTAAATTCGCGGTCTTCCGCTCTGGGTTACTTTTCCACTTCCTGCAACTTCTGGTTGTCGTCCAGCTGCGAGACACCCATCAGGTGCTTGCGCTGCAAGTACTGCATGACCAGCCACAGGAGGGCCAGGGAGCCGAGGATAACGCCGATCAGGACGACGACCGCCTGGGCGACCGTGCCCGAGGCGATGCCCGAGGTGATGGCCTGACGGAAGCCCATGATCGAGTAGCTCATCGGCAGAAACGGGTGGATGATGTTGTAGAAGCGGTTGGTGATCTCGAGCGGGAACGTCCCGCCGGCACCGCCCAGCTGCAGCATCAGGAGCACCATCGCGACGAAGCGGCCCGGGTTGTCCAGCCACATGGACAGGAACATGACCAGGTACATGGACGCGAGGGCGAAGAGTTCGGCGAAAAGGTAGAAGAGGCCGACGTGGTCGACGGTCAACCCGGCCGCGATGATGAGCGTGGCCTCGACCAGCGCCATGCCGGTGGCGACCAGGCCGCCGAGCACGATCTTGGAGGCGAACCACTGCGTTGCCGTGCCGTCCTTCTTGGAAACCTTGCGGATCGGGTAGGCGAAGTTGAAGACCAGGGCACCGACGTAAAGCGCCAGGGACAGCACGTAAGGCGCCAGGGCGTGGCCGTAGTTGTCGACCTTGCTGAAGTAGCCGTGGTGCAGCTTGGTCGGGGCGGCGAACATCTTCGCCGTCTTGTCGCTCAACTTGATGCCGTTGACCTGCTTGGCGCCGGCGCCAAGGCTGGTCGACAGGGTTTTGGCGCCGCCTTCGAGCTTACCGGTGCCGTCGGTCAGGTCCTTGGACTTGTCGTCAAGCTGCTTGGTGCCATCGGCCAGCTGCGTAACGCCGGTGGTCAGCTGCGGCAGCTGACCCTTCATCTGGTCGAGGCCGCCTGCAATCTGCTTGGCGCCGCTGGTGAGCTTGCCACCGTTGGCCGCGAGCTGCTGACCGCCGTTGTTGAGCTGGGAGACGCCGGACGTCAGGGCCGGGATCTGGCCGTTCATGGTGTTGAGGCCGCCCGCAAGCTGGCCTGCGCCGTTGTTGAGCTGGGAGACGCCGGCGGTGAGGGTCGGAATCTGGCCGTTCATGGTGTTGAGGCCGCCCGCGAGCTGGCCGGCACCGTTGTTGAGCTTGGTGACGCCGGCAGTCAGGTCAGGGATCTGACCGTTCATGGTGTTGAGGCCGCCTGCGAGCTGGCCTGCACCGTCGTTGAGCTTGGTGACGCCGGCGGTCAGGTCAGGGATCTGGCCGTTCATGGTGTTGAGGCCGCCCGCGACCTGGCTAGCGCCGTCGTTGAGCTTGTCAACGCCGGTAGTCAGGACCGGAATCTGGCCGTTCATCTGGTTGAGGCCGCCGGTCAGGGTGGCCGCGCCGAGCTTGAGCTTCAGGTTGTTGGCGGTGACCTGGGTCACGCCCTGGTCGAGCTGGTCGATGCCGTCCAGCAGGGCGGGCAGGCCCGCGGCGAGCTGCTGGATGCTGTCGTTGAGCTCGTCGGAGCCGTCGGTCAAAGCCGTGCCCTTGGTGGCCAAAAGTTTGGCGCCGTCCTGCAGCTGGGTGAGGCTTGAGGCGAGCTTGGTGATGTCGCCGTCGGTTGCCAGCTGGGTGTCAAGCGCAGCGGACAGGGTCTTGGCGCCGTTTTCCAGCTGGGTCAGGCCGCCCATCAGGGTTTTGGCGTCCGCGGAATCAGCCGCGGTGCCGGTCGCCTGCTCCTGGGTGGAGGCGAAATCCATGAAGTCCGTGTACATCTTGTCCACCGACTTCGCGGCGGTCGAGTCCTTGGCCACGCCGGCCGCGGAAAGCTGGGCCTTGGCGGTCGCGTAGTCGTTCACGACCTTGGTGGCCTTGCTCTTGGCCAGCGCCGTGGTGGCGGTGACCTGGGCCTTGATCGCGGTGACGCCGGCTGCCATCTTGTCGATGTTTTGCTGCAGCGTCTTCATGTTGCTCGGCAGCGTCTGGGCCGCCGCGTTGAGCTTGGTCAGGTTGTCCGACAGCGTGGTGACGCCGGCGACGTACTCACCGGTGCTGGCGTTCAGCGTCGTGCTCCCGTCCGTGAGCTTCTTGAGGCTTGCGGCGGCGAGGCTTGCCGTCTGCGCCTTCATGGCGGAGATGCCCTTGGCGACCTGGGAGACGCCGGCGGTGTAGTCGCCGATGCCGGTGTTCAGGGTCTTGGCGCCGTCCGCAAGCTTCTGGGTGCCGTCTGCAAGCGGGCCGACCTTGGACTTGAGCTCTTTGGTGCCGTCGGATAGATCGTTGGCGCCGTCCGCGAGCTTCTGGGTACCAGCCGCGAGCGGGCCAACCTTGGACTTGAGCTCCTTGGTGCCATCGGAAAGCTGGTTGGCGCCGTCCGCGAGCTTCTTGGTGCCGGCTGCGAGCGGGCCGACCTTGGACTTGAGCTCCTTGGTGCCATCGGAAAGCTGGTTGGCGCCGTCCGCGAGCTTCTTGGTGCCGCTCGCCAGTGGGCCGACCTTCGAGTTGAGCTCGGTGGTGCCGGCCTTGAGCTGGTTGGCGCCGTCCGCGAGCTTTTGGGTGCCTGCCGCCAGTGGGCCAACCTTGCCGGCCAGGGTGTTGATCCCGGCCGCCAGGGTGTCGGCGCCGGTCACGTACTGGTCCAGGCCAGCGTTCAGGGTGTTGGCCCCGTCGTCAAGCTTGGTGACGCCGCTGCTCAGCGGCTTGACCTTGACGCTCAGGGTCTGGACGCCGTCGTTGACCTTGGAGACGCCGACCACGTACTGGGAGACGCCGTCGTCCAGGGTCGCGAGACCGTCGGACAGCTGCGTGGCGCCCTTGGCCGCCTTGTGCATGCCCTTGCCGACCGTTTTGATCTGGTCGAAAACGGCGCTGGCGTAAGCGTTGGTGACGTTGGCGCGAATCTCTTTGTCCAGCGTGTCGACGCCGATGCCGGAGATCACCGAGCTCAGGTAGTTCAGCGAGTCGTTGGTCTGGTAGGTCAACTTCATCTTCTTGGGGTTTTCGTCCAGCACGGTCGCCGCGTTCTTCGAGAAGTTCGAAGGAATGGTGACGACGGTGTAGTACTTGTTATCCTTGAGCCCCTGCTGCGCCTGCTTGGCGGTGACGAAGTGCCAGCCGAGCTGCTTGTTCTTGCGTAGCTTGGCGACCGTCTGCTCGCCGACGTTCATCTTCGTGCCGTTGTAGGTGACGGCGCGGTCGTTGTTGACCACGGCGACGGGCAGGTCCTGCGTGTCGCCGTATGGGTCCCAGACCGACTTCAGGAAGAAGATGCTGTACAGGAACGGGATGATCATGATGACCATCACCGACAGCAGAATCAGCTTGTTGCGCTTGATGAACCCGAATTCATCTTTTATCAATACGTGTAGCCTCCTTATGCGATGACTTCATTGAGGTAGAGGTTGACCAGCTGGGCGTAGTTGCCGTTTTGGCCGTGGGGCATGAAGCCCATGATCTCGAGCACGGAAAACCCGAGGACGCTTGCGATCAGCGCCTGCTCGAAGGCCTGCGGGGACATGTGGCGCAGCTTGGTGTGCGTGATCAGCCGCCGCAAGAGGTCCAGCACCTTCGCCGTCGCGGCGACGAATGGGCTGTCCTGCGGGTAGCGGTGCACGTAGTAGAAAAGCTGCACCAGCGCGCCGTTTTGGTCGAAGAACTGGTGGGCCGTGGCGGTGTAGGCGGCAAGCGCCGAGCGCCCGGACAGGCCGGTCGCGGCCTCCAACAGCTGCGTGTAAAGGTCGGCCATGAAGGTCGCGCCGAGGTCCTCGATCATCGCGTCCACGTTGTCGTAGTAGTTGTACAGCGACTGCGAGCGAATGCCGAGCCGCTTGGCTAGGTGCTGAAAGGTCAGCGCCTGAAACCCTTCCTCGCGCACCAACTGCTGCGCCGCTTCGAGCACCTGCGCGTGATCAAGCCTGCGATGTGTCCCCATGTCTGCCCCTCCTTAGTGGTGTCACCCAATGAATTACAAGGTATAAATATAAAGGGATTCATCGAAGGTCACAACCTACAAAATGTAGATTATGCCCAAAAACGCACAAAAAAAGCCCCGGGTGCGCGGGGCAACCTCGTGGGTTCGCATCACGGGTACGTGGGGCAGACTGTTTGCTTGAGTGATATATTGGATCCCATTGTACGCGCAGCGTATGTTCAAACTGCACCGAAACGTGATATAATCCTGAGTGGAGGTGAGTTGAATGCAAACCAAAAGACAAGAGGCAAGGCTTAACATTAGGCTCGATGCCGAACTCAAGCAGGAGGCAACGGATATTGCGAATGATATGGGAATTGATCTTACCACCGTCATTAAGATGACGCTGACCCAGATGGTGAAAGATCACCGGCTGCCCTTCACACCAACAAGTCTGCCGATTGAGACCATTCAAGCGTTGAAGGAACTCGATCATGCAGAGAATTATCCAACCTATGCGACGGTTGATGAGATGAAGAAGGCTATCGATGCTTAGGCTCCAGCCGATGCCAAGGTTTGTTCGGGATTACAAAAGGTTGACGAGGAAACACTACGACATCAAACAACTGGATACGGTAATTTCAATGATTCAGACCGGTGGCCACGAGGAAGAATTACGCCGACGATATTTTGATCATCCTCTTGAGGGTAGCTGGGAGGGACATCGGGACCTTCATGTTGTTGGCGGTCGTCGCGGTGACTGGTTACTTCTCTATCAGATTGATATCGAAACGAATACGCTTCGGTTGGTACGATCAGGCTCACATCAAGATTTGTTCGGCATATAAAAAACACGTAAGCGTTCAGCGTTGAACGCTTGCGTGTTTTTTTCTTGGTAGATTCACTCGAGTTTACAGCCGGAAGTGCAGGTCCGGGTGCGTGTCGAGCACAACGACGCCAATCATGAGCAGCGCGGTGACGAACGCGGCGACGACGGCGTGCACCGCCAGCAGTGCCGCGAAGGCGAAGGCCGCCACCCCGAGGACGATCCAATCGAATGTGTTTAATGACATAAGACTCACTCCTTCAGAAGCGCGATGTCGGGCGGCCGAGCAGCGTGGCCGCTTGATTCCGCTTTCATTATACCACGTTTCGATTCGTTATTGTGAATGGTTGCGCAATTCAATGGGCGCGAGCCGCAAAGAGGCGCGAGGAGCGGCGAGCGGGTAAAATGGAGGCAGGGCGGCGATGCGACCCGCTTCCAACCGCGACCCGCAGCATAGAGGAGCACTTCTAGACGTCGGACCGGTGAAGTGGGGTGCCATCGCGCTTGACGCCATGGTTGAATCGACCAGTCCCACATGCAGAAGCGGCGGATCACAATGTAGGACGGAGGCTCTGGAGGGTGACGTTGGAGGCGTAGGGCCGAGGCGAGCCAGCGTGAAATTGCTGTTAGTTGGCGGTTTTTGCCAACTTACAGCAAGGGCGGGTCGCAAGACCGGGCTTTGGGCTTGCGGGAGCCCCACGCGTTCCGCAGCCTCGACCCGGAGCCGGAAACGGCACCCGCCAGGGCCGGAGTCCGCGTTTTACCGCCCTCTCTGCTTTTTAAGCAATTTTAAGCGAAACTAAGTGATTTTTCCGTTTTTCGTGGTATACTGGGGTCAACAACTTAGAAAAGGATGGTGTCGTTCATGACGACAGCTGTTGATTATTCTTCCAAGGACTACTTCGACAAGATGACGGCCTACTGGCGCGCGGTCAATTACGTGTCCGTCGGCCAGCTCTACCTTGCCGACAACCCGCTTTTGAAGCGGCCACTGGAGTCCGACGATGTGAAGTTCTACCCGATCGGCCACTGGGGCACGATTGCGGGCCAAAACTACATCTACACGCACCTCAACCGGGTCATCAACAAGTACAACCTGAACATGTTTTACATTGAAGGCCCCGGTCACGGCGGCCAGGTCATGATCTCCAACGCGTACCTGGACGGCACCTACACGGAGACCTACCCGAACATCACCCAGGACGAAAAGGGCATGAAGATCCTCTTCAAGCGCTTCTCCTTCCCGGGCGGCGCGGCGAGCCACGCCAACGCCCAGATTCCGGGCTCCATCCACGAAGGCGGCGAGCTGGGGTACGCCCTGAGCCACGCCACCGGCGCGATCCTCGACAACCCTGACGTGATCGTGGCGGCGGTCACCGGCGACGGCGAAACCGAAACCGGCCCGCTGGCGACCAGCTGGTTCTCCAACACCTTCATCAACCCGATCACCGACGGCGCGGTGCTGCCGATCGTCCACATGAACGGCTTCAAGATTTCCAACCCGACGATCCTGTCCCGCAAGTCCGACGCCGACCTGCGCAAGTACTTCGAGGGCATGGGCTGGGATCCGTACTTCGTCGAAGGCGACGACGCCGACAAGCTCAACCCGATCATGGCCGAGACCATGGACACCGTGATCGAGAAGATCAAGGCGATCCAAAAGCACGCACGCGAAACCGGCGACACCACGATGCCGCACTGGCCGGTGCTGATCGTCCGCACGCCAAAGGGCTGGACCGGCCCGAAGACCTGGGACGGCGAGCCGATCGAAGGCTCCTTCCGTGCCCACCAGATTCCGATTCCGGTCAAGCGCGACGACATGACCCACGCCGACTCCCTGGAGGGCTGGTTGAAGTCCTACAAGCCGGAGGAGCTCTTCGACGACAACGGCGTTTTGAAGCCTGAGCTGAAGGCCCTCACGCCTAAGGGCACGCACCGCATGGCGGCCAACCCGATCACCAACATGGGCTACAACACCAAGCCGCTGGTGCTGCCGGACTTCAAGGACTACGCGCTGGACAACACCAAGCGCGGCCAAAACGTGAAGCAGGACATGATCATCTGGTCCGACTACCTGCGCGACCTGATCAAGCTGAACCCGGACAACTTCCGCGTCTTCGGGCCTGACGAAACCATGAGCAACCGCCTGTACGGCCTGTTCGAGGCCACCGACCGCCAGTGGTTAGAACCAATCGACCAGAAGGGTTGCGACGAGAAGATGGCCCCGAGCGGCCGCATCATCGACTCGCAGCTGTCCGAGCACCAGGCGGAAGGCTTCAACGAAGGCTACACGCTGACCGGTCGCCACGGGCTTTTCACCTCCTACGAGGCGTTCCTGCGCGTCGTGGACTCCATGCTCACCCAGCACTTCAAGTGGATGCGTGAAGCCTCTGAGCAGCCGTGGCACAAGCCGTACCCATCCCTGAACGTGGTTTCCACCTCCACGTCCTTCCAGCAGGATCACAACGGCTACACCCACCAGGATCCGGGCATTTTGACCCACCTGGCGGAGAAAAAGGGCGAATTCATCCGCGAGTACCTGCCGGCCGATGCCAACTCCCTTTTGGCCGTATCGCCTAAGGTCTTCGAAAGCCAGAACACGATCAACCTGCTGATCACCTCCAAGCAGCCGCGGCCGCAGTTCTACTCCATCGAAGAGGCGCAGGTCCTGGCCAACAACGGCCTCAAGCGTATCGACTGGGCCTCTAACGACGACGGCGTCGAACCCGACGTGATCATCGCCGCGGCCGGCACCGAGCCGAACATGGAAAGCCTGGCCGCCATCGACCTGCTGCACGCCAACTTCCCAGACCTGAAGTTCCGCTTCATCAACGTGGTTGACCTTCTGAAGCTGCGCTCGCCTGAGCGCGACCCACGCGGTTTGACCGATGAGGAATTCGACCGCTACTTCACCACCGACAAGCCGGTGTTCTTCCAGTTCCACGGCTTCGAGGACCTGATCCGCGACATCTTCTTCGATCGCCACAACCGCAACGTCTTCGTTCACGGTTACCGCGAGGAAGGCGCGATCACCACGCCGTTCGACATGCGGGTGCTCAACGAGCTCGACCGCTTCCACCTGGCCAAGGACATCATCGCGCACGTCCCGGGTTACGCGGAAAAGGCCGGTGCCTTCATCCAGAAGATGGACGACACCCTGCAGTACCACCACGATTACATTCGCGAGCACGGCGAAGACATCCAGGAAGTCCTCGACTGGACCTGGACCGACATCAAGTAGTGCACATCTGCTCCGGACACGAAACGGCCGGGCACGCCAGAACAAGGCGTGCTCGGCTGTTTTGTACCCAGGGCGCAGCCGGACGATGGCTAGGGCGAAGCTTGTCACACTTAGGTCGGCGTCCGGCGGTTGTGAATTCTGTGAGGGGGGGTACAATGTTCCTGTAAACGATTGCATCAACATGGAGGAATAATGATGAAGAAGCGGTATGGGTGGCTGATGCTCCTGGCAGGGGTGCTGCTGGGGGGCCTGCTGGTGCTGGGCGGCCAGCGCGTGGTGCAGTCTCGAACCGACGCGGGCTTCGAGGTGGTGAGCGCGCCGACCAAGGCGAAGACCGTGATCTACAAGAGCAAGGACGGCGAGATGAGTTTTCCGAACAAGCGCCGGGCCTGGAGCGTGGTGGCGCGACAGCGCAAGGACGGCGCGTGGACCTACGCGCTGTACGAGCTGACCCCGGCGAACCAGTAGCGCTGGGCACGGCGACGGCATTGAAGGAGGCGGCAACTGCGGGCAGCGTGGTCGCCGCTTTTTCGTGTCGTCCGGGGCCGCACCGGGCCGATTCATTGCGCTAGATATTAGCAAGATGATATTCTGGGATTGTGACCTGTTACCGAGGCTCGAAGGGAGAGACTTATATGCCAACTCAGACCGAACAGACCCTGCAACAATTCCTGGCCGCCGCGGACGGCCCGTTCGTGACGCTGTACCTGCCGCTGACCACCCACGACGGAGACAAGCTGCGGCTGAAAATGCGCCACCTGACCGACCATGCCAAGCAGGTGATGGCCGAGACCTGGCCGGACGCCGACTGGGCCGCCTACGCCGATCAGCTCGGCGGGGACCTCGCCGACCCGGCGCAGCTGGCCCGCCTGGACGGGGAGGGCCTGTGCGTGATCGTCGACGCCGAGGCCCGCTACACCCGGACTTTGGCCTTCCCGGTTCAGGAGACGGCGATGGTGACCGCGCTGCCGCAGGTGCTGCCGCTGATTCTTGACGTGCGCCGCCAGTTCGAGTTCGACCTGCTGGTGCTGTCCACCGACCGCATCTCGCTGTACCGCAACGCCGGCGGCCACCTGACCGAAATCGAGCTGCCGGACAACGCGCCGGTGACACTCGAAGAGGCGCTTGGCACCGAGCTGCGCGGCGGCGGCATCAACAGCGTGTCGCGCGGCAGCGGCCACGTCGGCTACCACGGCCACAACGAGAAGGCCGCCGTGGCGGAGGTCGACCGCCGCCGCTACTACCAGGCCGTCGACAGCTACATCGCCGACCATTACTCCAAGCCATTTTCCCGTCGGCTGATCCCGGCCGGCTTGACCCAAAACCTCGCCGTGTTCCGCCAGATCAGCAAAAATCCGCACCTGAGCGGCTCGATGCAGCTGGAGCTCAACGCCGGCGACATGAGCCTGCAGGAGCTCGACGCGGCCTGCGATCCGCTGCGCGCGGAGCACCGCCTGCGCCGCCAGCAAAAAGTACTGGCGGAGATCGACTACGCCCGCGGCAGCGCCCGCTTCAAGGACGACCTGTCCGCCATCGTCGCCGCGGTCAACACCGGTGCCGTGGCGACTCTGGTGATTCGCCAGGGCGCGCGCATCAACGCGCGGCTGAACCCGGACTTCACCCTCGACCGCGAGTCCCCGCGGGCTCAGCACAACAACCTGCTCAACGACCTGGCCGACTACGCCCTGGCGCGCGGCGGCGAGGTGCGCGTGCTGCCGGAGGAAATGATGGAAGAACCCGTGTGCGCGGTGCTTAGGTACTAGAGGGCGGAGAAGCGCGCACTTAGCGGGTCGGCTAGCGTAGGACTGGGGCTTGAAGCGCACTTTGCTTCGAGCCCCAGTTCTAGCTAGACGAACCGGCGTTGCCTTGCGTAGCCCGTTTAGAGAGTGGAACGCGGCGGTCTTAGTGGGTCGAATAGCCTAGCGCTAGCGTTGAGGCGGGCTATGCCTCGGCGCTAGTGCGTAGCTATTCGCACCCGCGTTGCCGCGTGGAACTCGTTTCGATTAGAGAGTGGAGAAGCGCGCACTTAGCGGGTCGGCTGATGCCTGCTTTACGCCTAGAATTTGTCCGTGTTATACTGGATACAGCAAAAGACGACGCCCCGGGTAAGAGCGCCGTCCCGCGCAGACTGCCGCGTTAAGAGCGGTAGCACCCGTCATATTGCAAGCATTACGCCGCCTTCCAACTGTGCAAAGTTAATCGGGCGGCGTTTTTGCTTGCTCATCTCCGGAACTTTCGGAATTCGTGCCTCAGCTTGCGGGCTTCTTTGAGGAAGCCGGTTGCCGTCTTGCAACAACGTGTCGCCACGTAGAGCAAGCCGGCAAGCTCGCCGATGATCACGATGGCCCCTTGTAGTAACGAGGTCATGAGGTCGCGCTGTACTCCTTTCTACCAGATTCCGACAACCAACGGTCATTCCACCATTGGCATCACCCTCTTTCGATTGGGTACCACCGCTCATATCACTTTGTCTGCTGGTTGACAGTGTAACAGGCAGGGCGCTGTTTTGACTAGGCGGCGCGCACGAACCCTTGCGGCAGTAAGAATTGCCACGAAATTTTGGGTAACCGGCGGTTCTGCGCCGAGCGGTAGCACCCGTCATATTGCAAGCATTACGCCGCTATAAAACTCTGCAAAGTTATAACTGGGCGGCGTTTTTGCGTCTCATTTCCGGAACTTGCGGGTCGCGACTCCTGGTCGCGGCCCTTTTCGGCGTGAAATTAAAAATATTATCGGCCCGACTGTCAGATTTGGCGTCCCGAGACCGTATTATAGGGTGAGGAGCATGAAAGGGGTGAGGAGATGGAGGACGAGACATTAGTGGCCGCGCTGCGGCTGCACGACGACCAGGCGATGATGGCCCTGATTGAGACTTACGGCACGTTCGTCCGCCAGGTGGTGTGGCGCAACCTGCCGAGCGCTTACGAGCGCAGCTACACCAACGACATCGAGAACCGCACGTACTACAAGGTGTGGACCAAGATCGGCCAGTTCGACCCGGCCAAGGGCAGCTTCAAGAGCTGGCTTGCGGCCATCGCCCAGAACCAGGCGCGGGACTACCAGCGGGGGCTGGCGGCCAGCTTCCAGTTCCTGGACATCGACCAGGTGTACCTGGCGGAGCCCGCGGCCCCGGAACCGGAGGCCCAGTTGGACACCGACGCGCTGTTCGCCAACCTGTCCGACGTCGAGCGGGCGGTGTTCGAGCGCTTTTTCAACCAGGACCAGACGCCGGCGCAGATCGCCAAGGCGCTGCACATGCGGCGCAGCGCCGTCTACCAGCACCTGTCGCGCGGGCGCAAGAAGTTGCGCCAAGGAGGTGGCCTGAATGCCTATTCTGAGTAACCCGTTCGTCGAGGTCGTCAACGGCATGAACGGGATCAAAACCCGCCCGGTCGGCCTGACCGACTACCTGCAGCAGCGCTACAACGCGCGCAAGGCGTCCTTGTACATCACGATGCAGCAGGTGCTCGCCAAGGTCACCAAGATGCTTGAACCGGGCGAGCAAATCATCAACATGATGCCGATGACCAACGAGGAGAACTCCGCGATGGCGACCGACGGCGTCATGGGGATGTACGCGCCCAAGACCGACGACACCAAGCAGTACCTCAAGGCGCAAGACAGCCTGCGCGGCAACCGCCTGATGGTGTTCACCACCACGCGCATCCTGTTCTTCACCGTCATCGAGTTCCTGGACTCGGACACCGCCTACTTCTCCTACCCCTACGACCACATCAAAAAGCTCCAGCTGGCGGAGCGGTCGATGAACTACCTGACCCAAAAGCCGGTGAACACGCAGCTCAAGATGCCGGGGGCCGCGGGCAAAAAGTCCGGGGTGGGGCCCGCGAAAGCGGCGGGCCAAGCCGCCGCAGCGGATGCCGAGGCGGCGAAGCGCGAGCCGGAACAGGGGCCTGAATCCGAGAAAATCGAGCCAGGCGCGGGCGCGGGTGCGGCCACCCAGTCCGCCGACGCCTCGGCTGCCCCGACCCCGGACGCCCAGTCATCAGCGGCAGCACCAACCCAGGCCACTGCGGCCAAGCCCCGCCGGCGCGGCCTGGTCGACAGCATCGCCCAGGCGACCGGCGCGGCCGATGGTGGGCTGGTCAACGCCCAGAAGACCTGGCAGCGCGAGAACCGCATGTGGTACGTGCTGGATTTTCAGACCAGCGACGGCAACGTGTTCACCGAGAGCCTGACGAAGCTCAACGGTGAGCAGTTCAAGCGCAACCTCCTGACCATCCCGGGGATGCAGGACATCGAAGTGACCGAGCACGTGACCCGCAACAACCGCTTCGAGCACATCGCCAGCAACACCAGCCTCCAGGCGCGGGCGATGATCGGCTGCATGACCGTCCTGATCGTGCCGGTGACCATCTACCTGATCTGGATGTGCATCCAAACCATCCTAGGCAATGCGTGAGCCCTGAGCCGCCGCCCCCGCGACGGCTTTTTGCGTGGCACGGGTTCTCGACCCTGACCAAAAATATATCGAAAAACAATATATTTTCGTTGACGCTCGGTAACGGTCGGCGTACACTCATGGTGTTGAGAGATGGGTATGGGAGAAAGGGAGGCGTGAGATGACAATTTCAAGGCGCGTGATGCACGGCGTGGCCCGGTTCCTGCAGGTGGCGGCACTTGTGGTGCTTGTGGGCCTGGTGATCAGTATGGTGTGGGTGGTGCTCGGGTGGGTAACGCTCGCCAATGTCGAACACCTCGGTCGGGTCATCCACGACAGCACGCTGGCGCGGCCCTACGTCGAAGGCGCGGCGAAATCGGGTCTGGTGGCGACGATTGGGCAGCATTACCTGAACATCACCGGGGGGCCGGTGACGCCTGCGGTACGCGTGGCCATCAGCGCACTTCTGATTCTGGAGACGCTGCCCTACGCCGGCATCGTCTACCTGATGAGTCGGCTGTTCAGAAACATTGCCCAGAACCGCGTGTTCGTGCGAGGCAACGCCCGCATTTTCATCGCCTGCGGCTGCTTGAGTCTGGCCGCAGCGGTTGTCGGGATGGTGGTGTCGCCGGTCACGCAGGCGCTGTTCGAGAGGTTCAGCCAGACCAAGTTCTTCTGGTTCGGCACGGTTCACTTCCTGCCGGCGCTGTTTGAGGTGCTGGTGTGGTTCATCGTCGGCGGGGTGTTCACTTACGGCCTGCAGCTGCAGCAGGACGCCGACGGTCTGGTGTGAGGAGGAAAGAGATGACGAAACGAATTTCAGGCCGTGTCGTGCGCGCTGGCGCGTGTGTGCTCCTCGCGGCAATGGGCGTCGGCGTGCTGAACAGCCTCTTCTCGCTGGTGCTGGTGTGGCTGGGCCGTGTGCCGATCGACACCGTGGTGCACGGCGGGCGGGTGGTCGCGAATAGCACGCTGGCCCAGCCTTACGTCAATTACGCGGCGTCTGCCGACGGCCTGATGGGCCCGCGCGTGGCGGAATCGCTGCACATCACCGGCGCGGTGACGCCTGGGCTAAAAGTGCTGCTCCAAAGCGTGCTGACGGTCCAGCAGCTGCCGGCGATGGTGGTCATGGGGCTTTTGGGTGTGCTGTTTCACAACATCGCTGACGACCGCGTGTTCACTCGCGGCAACGCCAGACTGCTGATCACCAGCGGCTACCTGTGCCTGCTGATGATCGCCCTGCAGCTGTTGCCGCAGCTGGGCGTGGCGCTGTACCAGCAGTTTGCGGCGACGCGGGTTGGCGTGGGCCAGGCCCTCGTGCTTGCAACGCCGTTGATTGGGAGCGGTGTGCTGCTTTTGATGGGTTACGTGCTTGCGTACGGCCTGCAGCTGCGCCAGGAAACGGAGGGGTTGGTATGATTGTGTCGCGTCTGGATCGGCTGATGGCCGACCGTAAAATTCGCCTGAACGAGCTGGCGGCGCGCGTCGGCATCACCGAGGCCAACCTCAGCATCCTCAAGAACGACAAGGCCAAGGCGATGCGCTTCTCGACGCTTGAGGCCCTCTGCAAGGCGCTGGACTGCCAGCCCGGCGATCTGCTGGAGTACCAGCCGGACGACCAGGAGTAAGTAGCCCGTTCAAGCTGCAAAAATCGGCCCCGCCGCAACTGCGACGAGGCCGATTTTTTAGATATTAGTGTGTCTGCTTGTCCTCTTGGTCGGACTCGGCTTTCTTCTTCTTGCTGCGACGCGTGATCAGCCAGAAGCCGAGCAGCGCGAAGCCAACGCCGAATGTCAAGGGGACGGGACGGGGATTGCTGACCCCAGGGCCCGCTGGCGAGTACATGATCAGGTAAAACCCGATGGCCAGGAACAGCAACCCGGCGGAGCCGTAGCTCTGTTTTTTCACTTACTTCTCGACGCCAACTTGGAAGTAGAGGACAGACGCCCAGCGTTGCGCCTTGATCGTCGACTTGGCCAGCTTGGCCGCAGCCTCGAGGTCTTCCATGTTGGTTTCGAACAGCAGCTTCATGCCGGACTTCTTGACGAACTTGAACGTGACGCCGTTTTCGTTGTAAGCGTTGAGGGTTTCGATCATCTTGTCGGCGGAAATAGGTGCGTTAATAAAGATCATGAGATTTGGCTCCTTTGATTATTGGTGGGTACAACTCTATGATAAGCCTTTGCGTGGGGTAAGCGCAACCAGAGGGCGGAGAAGCGCGCACTTAGCGGGTCGGGTAGCCTAGCTAGGGCGGTTGGGCCCGAACTTAGGCCCAAGCGCCCTGGCGTAGCTAGCCGCGCCCGCGTTGCGCTTCGCAGCCCGTTTAGATAGAGGGCGGAGAAGCAGCACTTAGCGGATCGGGATGCCTAGCACCTTGAGCGCTGCCTGCTCACTCAGAGTTGCCCCGGGAACGAACAAACGGCACAACGCCAACGCGTTGTGCCGCTTGCTTTTAGACTAAGCTTAAGCTTCGGTGGATTCTTCCTGAACCTTGCTGGAAGCCAGAACGAATGGCATCCAGATGAAGAATGCGATTACCATGTTGAACAGCGCCAGCAGGGCAGCACGGAAGTCGAAGTTGGTCGCCATGAAGGCGTTCAAGATCGGAGGCGTGATCCACGGAACCGCGATCTGAACTGGGTTTACCCAGCCAGCGACGGTTACGAGGTAAGCGATGACGGTGTTGACAACAGGTGCCACGATGAACGGAATGAAGTAAACGGCGTTCAAAACGATTGGCAGACCGAACATAACAGGCTCGTTGATGTTGAACAGACCAGGGGCAAAGGCAAGCTTTGCGACGGTGCGCTCATCAGCACGCTTGGAGAAGATCAGGATGGCGATCAGCAGAACGATGGTACCACCTGAACCGCCGAACCATACGTAGGCATCGAAGGAACCACGAACCCACTGGAACGGAAGGGCCTGGTGGTTAGCCAAGGCCTGGATGTTCTGGATCTGGGAAGTGCCCCAGATGGATTCCAGAACAGGGCCAAGGACGTTAGGGCCGTGAATCCCGAAGAACCAGAATACTTGAACCAGCAGCGCAACCAGGAAGACCATCCAGCCGCTCTGACCAGCGTGCAGCAGAGGTGCCTGGATCGTGGCGGACAGCCAGTCCCCGAACACTTTGCCGGTAACGGAGGTGAAGAAGAAGTTGACGATGGAAACGAGGTAGAGGGCCGCGATCCCTGGGATCAGGGAAGTGAAGGCCTTAGAAACTGCAGGTGGAACGGTGTCTGGCATCTTGATGGAGATATCCTTCTTCATCAGGAAAATGTAAACAACCAGCGCCAAAGCACCGAAAATCATGGCAGTAAACAGACTTGCAGAACCAAGGTTACCAGTGGAGAACGCACCACCAACGGTGATGGAATTTGCACTGGCGGTAACACCGGCGCCGGTCAGGGTCTTGATTGCGCCAGCAGTAAGTTTGCCGTTAGCAATCGCAACCGAGGTGGTGCCGTTGATGCCCATGAAGAAGGCAGCCAGAGAAATCAAGGTCCCGGCAACACCATCGACATCGTACTGGGTGGACAGGTTGTAACCCCACATAGCCGCAAAGAAGATCGCGAAGATCGTCAGAGATGCGGTACCCACCGTGTTGTCGATCGTGATAATCGGCTGAACCGCCTTAACGAAGCCGTCCCAACCCCATTGAGTTGGGTAGGTTTGAAGAAGCGCGTTCAGCAATGTGGACAGAGAACCAGCCATGGTGATAGGCAGCGTTGCAATAAAGGCATCACGCAGCGCAACCAGCCACCGAATTGAGCCGATTTTCGCCGCAACAGGCACGACGTACTTTTCAAGCCAATTCATAATTGCTTGCATATATCTAACCTCCCTAAGATTTGAGCAAACCCTTGCGTGCCCACCGTCGAATTCATGACATGTCACGCATTGGTGGGGACATGTATGTACTAGTGGGCACAAACAATGATTCGATGAGCTGCATGCAGTCGCGGTGATCACGTCTGATCTGTGCGCCTGACTGGGCCAACCCCCCCGGATAGGACCAGTAGCAGTTCCCGATTTCGGCCGAAATCGATGTGACCCGCACGGCCACAATGCCAAGTGTAACCGGTTGCACCTAAAAAGTATAGGATTTAAGCGTACAAAAAAACAAAAAGTCATTCATAAAACAAATGGTATCATCAGGAACAAGTTCCGAAAGCGGCAGCGGTTTCCCCGCAAATGTTTCCGATTCCAAACCGCCCGATTGCCGCCGCCACGACGCGAAACCGTATTCATGCCGTGAAATATTTCAGCGATTGGTACACCAGGTTTACGCGTTCCGGTCGTCGGATGCGCTGAAACAAATTACTGGCGCCGAAGCCCTTGACAAGGCGGCGGCCGCTCGGGGGTCGCCGCAAAAACAGGCCCGACCGGCGAAGCGGATGTTTCTTCGGTCGGACCTGCGGGTGGTGAATCGGAATTGAAGCGTCGGGCTCCGCAAGGCAACGCGGGAGCGCACAGCTTGCGCCGGCGCTTGGGCCTAAATGCGGGCCCAAGTGCCAGCGCTACGCTATGCGTCCCGCTAAATGCGCGCCGCTTCGCCCTGGTCGTCGGGCTCCGCGGCGCAACGCGTGAGCGGCTAGCTACGCTCGGCAACTTGAAGCGCACTTTGCTTCGAGTTGCCGAGCTACGCTATGTGTCCCGCTAAATGCGCGCCGCTTCGCCCTGGCATCAAAAAAAGCGCCGGGTCTCCCCGACGCTTCCAGGCTATGCCTGATCCGGTGTTGCCTCCTGCACGCGGCTGGAGGCCATGACGAATGGCACCCAGATCGCGAAGGCGATGGCCATGTTGACGACGGCCAACACGGCGGCCCGCCAGTCGAAGTTCGTCGCCATCAAGGCGTTGAGGACTGGTGGGGTGATCCAAGGAACGGCAATCTGCACCGGGTTCACCCAGCCAGCCGCGGTCACGAAGTAGGCGATGGTCACGTTGACCACTGGCGCGACGAGGAACGGGATGAAGTAGATTGCGTTCAGCACGATCGGCAGCCCGAACATCACGGGTTCGTTGATGTTGAACAGGCCTGGCGCAAGCGCCAGTTTGGCCACCGCTTTTTCATCCGCCCGCTTGGAGAAAATCAGGAGGGCAATCAGAAGCACGATGGTCCCGCCGGAGCCGCCGAACCACACGTAGGCGTCGAAGGAGCCACGCACCCACTGGAACGGCAGCTCCTGGTGGTTGGCCAGCGCCTGGATGTTCTGGATCTGGGACGTGCCCCAGATGGATTCCAGCACCGGTGCCAGCACGTTCGGCCCGTGGATCCCGAAGAACCAGAAGACCTGAACCAGAAGCGTCACGAGGATCACCATGCCCGCGCCCTGGCCCGCGTGCAGCAGCGGCGCCTGGATGGTGGCGGACAGCCAGTCGCCGAACACGTGGCCGGTGACGCTGGTGAAAATGTGGTTGACGATGGACACGACGTACAGCGCCGCGATCCCCGGGATCAGGGAGGTGAACGCCTTGGCCACGGCCGGCGGCACGCTATCTGGCATCTTGATGGTGATGTCTTTTTTCATCAGCCAGATGTACACCACCGTCGCCAGCGCGCCGAACAGCATCGCGGTGAACAGGCTGGTGGAGCCGAGGTTCGAGGTGGAAAAGGCGGAGTTGATGGTCAGCGCCTTGTCGCCGACCGCCACACCGGCGTCGGTCAGGATCTTGCTGGCGGCCTTGGACAGGTTGTTGCCGAGCACCACGCTGGCGGTGCCGTTGATGCCCATGAAGAAGGCGGCCAGGGACACCAGGGCGCCGGCCACGCCGTCAACGTCGTACTGGACGGACAGGTGGTAGCCCCACATCGCGGCGAAGAAGACGCCGAAGATGGTCAAGGACGCGGTGCCGATGGTGGAATTCACCGCGATGAACGGCTGCACGGCATCGACGAAGCCGTTCCAACCCCACTGCGCGGGATATGTGCCTAAAATGGCGTTAAAAAGGGTGGCCAGGGAACCGGCCATGGTGATCGGCATGGTGGCGATGAAGGCGTCGCGCAGCGCAACCAGCCAGCGGATGGAGCCAATCTTCGCCGCGACGGGCACGACGTATTTTTCAAGCCAATTCATCAGAGCTTCCATATAGTGTTCCTCCTTACTTATGCGTGCAGAAAGCAACACGCAGCTGGGGCGAACCCCTGGGAGTGGTGCACAGTTGATGATCCTGGCCAGGATCGTGGCTTTCCTGCCACTCATTAAGCGTAACCGATTGCCCCCGGCCGTGACCAGCAATTAGGCAGAGGGGTTAATCATTTGCGTCGCGACGCGCGTTGACCGCTTGGCACCGCCAATATTTCCCGGGCAATATATTCCAATCCTTGGCGCTGAGCGGGCAGTCTCAGGATTCTGGGCTGATGCTGCACGCGGGTGATCAGCGCCAAACCTACGATGAGTGGGTGGCCAAGATGTAGTGGGCGGAGGGCCGGCGGGTGGTCAGGCCGTGAAAGGATTAGGTGATGAGTGACCGCGGTCTTGCGGGCACTCACCGCCTAATCCCGGCAAAATTCGAGACGACCAGGGGAGCCGCAGGCGACGGCTGGCTCGAATTTTAGGTTGGAGCCCGAACAGAGGGCGGAGAAGCGCGGGCTTAGTGGGACGGGTAGCCTAGCCCAAGCGTTGAGGCGGGCCCTGCCTCGGCGCTTGGGCGTAGCTAGCCGCTCCCGCGTTGCGCTTCGCAGCCCGTTTCGGGCGGAAACCGGCCGCACAGCCTGACCACCCGCCGGCCCGGAGCCCGCGGCCCGCACGACAAAAAACCCCTCCGGCACAATCCGGAGGGGCAAAGTCTGGTTAGAGTTGGTCTGCGGCCTGCGCGTCCGCCAGCTTGTGGGCCAGCAGCTCGAGCAGGTAGATGATCGGGACCTGGGTGGTGAGGTTCAGCTCGCCGTGGTGAATCTCTGGCATGTAGTAGGCCAGCACCAGGTCGGACATGTGGGCGAGCGTCGAGTCCGCGCGGTTGGTCAGCGCGATGACGAACACGCCGTTTTGCTGGGCGCGGGAGGCCAGCTCGATCACCTGCTGGGTCTCACCGGACACCGACAGGGCGACCATCACCGTGTCTTGGAGCACGGGGTTTTGCACCGGGAAGGGGTAGTCCGTGTCGGTGATCGCCAGGGCGAACTTGCCGACGTTGGACCAGTAGCGCGCGCCGTACTCGGCGAGCGCCTGGCCCTGGCCGACGCCGCACAAAAGGACCATCGGCGCGGGCTGGATGTGGCCGAGCGCCTGGTCGATCAGCTGCGTGAAGTCCGGCGAGTTGACGCTTTCGAAGAACTCGGCGACGGGAATGGAGATGTCGTAGCCGGTCTGCGGGTTGGCGGCGGCGAGCCGGGCGCGGTGCTGCTTGAGGGCGTAGCGCAGCTCGGAGTAGCCCTCGAAGCCCATCTTGTTGGCGAAGCGCAGAATCGTGGTGGTGCTGACGTGGGCTTTTTCCGCCAGCTCGCGAATGGTCATCTTCTCCACGACGGCTTGGTGCTGGTTGATATAGGTGTAAACGGCCGACTCGAGGCCGTTCAGGGTCCGCAACTTATCATACGGGAACACGCCTTCATCTCCTACCTGACGATTTTTCTCCCACTCATCATACCATAACGCCGGCGTGCGTTTGTGGGAAAAACGGCCGCTTCTGATTTGGCGGCCGTTGTGTCATAATGTATACGGCCCACTATCACGTTAATGGAGGAATCGGTCTGATGAAAATTGCAGTCGTCGGATGCACGCATGCCGGCACCGCGGCCGTGCACCAGATTCTGGCGGCACAGCCGGATGCCCAAGTCGATATCTTCGAGCGCCGCGCGGACATCAGTTTCCTGTCCTGCGGCATCGCGCTGTACCTCGAGGGCATGGTGCCCAAGCTTGAGTCGATGTTCTACGATTCCCCGGAAGGCCTGGCGCAGCTGGGGCCCAACGTCCACGTTCACCTGCAGCACGACGTCACCGCGCTCGACGCGCATTTTCACCGCTTCGAGGTCCAGAACATGGTGACCGGCGAGACCTTCACCCAGGACTACGACAAGCTGATCGTGACCACCGGCTCGTACCCGGTGGTGCCGCCGATTCAGGGCGTCAGCCTGCCGCGCATCCTGCTGTGCAAGAACGCGGACGACGCGCGGGCCATCAAGGAGACGGCTAAGGAGGCCGAGACCATCGCCATCGTCGGCGGCGGCTACATCGGCGTCGAGCTGGCCGAGGCGTACAGCCGCACCGGCCACCACGTGCTGTTCATCAACGGCGTGCACCGGCTGTTGAGCCATTACGTCGACGAGCCGATCGGCAAGCTGATCGAGGCCGAGCTCAACCAGCACGGCGTGGACACGCACCTCAACGAGGTCGCGCTGCAGTTCGACTCCGACGAGTCGCACGCCTACATCCGCACGGACAAAACGGAACACACGGCGGATTTTGCCGTTGTGTGCGTCGGCTTCCAGCCGATGACCGAGCTGGTCGAGGGCCAGATCGCCACCAACCCGGACGGCTCGATTCACGTCAACGATTACATGCAGACCTCGGATCCCGACATCTACGCCGCCGGGGACGCGGTCGCGGTGCACTTCAACCCCACGGGACGTGACGCCTACGCGCCGCTTGCGACCAACGCGGTGCGCCAGGGCAAGCTCGCCGGCATCAACGTGCTGGGCAACCGCGTCAAGTACATGGGCACCCAGTCGACCAGCGCGATGCGCGTCTACAACCACACGCTGGCCTGCACCGGCCTGACGCTGGACCACGCGCTGCGGGCCAAGCTGCCCGCCGCCGCGGTGACGCTCAAGGAGAACTACCGCCCCGAGTTCATGCCGAGCACCGCGCCGATCACCATGCGGCTGGTGTACAACACCGACAACCGCCGGATCCTCGGCGCGCAGCTGTACAGCAAGTACGACATCGTGCAGTCGGCCAACCTGCTGTCGGTGATGATCCAAAACAAGAACACCATCGATGACCTGGCTTACGTGGACATGCTTTTCAACCCGCACTACAATAAGCCTTGGAACTACCTGAACCTGCTGGGACAAGCCGCCGTTGAGCAGGCGGACCGAGCGCAATAGGAGGACTAATATGTGGAACCTGATCGGGGTCGCGGCCTGGGCGCTTGTGATCTGCTACCTGATTGCCATCGTGATGAACATTCGCCGGCGCCACCTGCGCATGCTGGTGCTGCACCGCAAGAACCGCGCCGGCGTGACGCTTCTGATTGACCTGATCGAGGTCGTCGTGCTGATTGCTGCGACCTACGGCATGGCCTGGGTGACCTGGCTGCGGCCAACCGACTACACCGACGCGGCGAGCGTCAAAATCGCGTACACGTACGGCAAGCTGGTGATCCAGCCCGACGCGACGCGCTCCTACTACGTGACGGTCAAAACGGGCACCGGTAAGGACGCCGTGCGCTACTACACCTACTGGACGGAGGGCGCCAAGACCGAGATCACCAGTCGCAACGCCGACATCGCCAGCGGCACCAACGCGCTGACGCTGAAGGCCTCCGCCTACCCGTGGGACACCGCGGAGCTGGCGACGCTCGACCGCACGTCCGAGAAGGCCTGGGTCGCCACCATGCGCGCGACCTACAAGCCGACCTTCCTGAACGGGCTGGGCATGCACGTCGGCCACCAGGCGCAGCGCTTCGACCTGATTCGTGTGCCAAACGAGACCGTGATCAAGGTCCTGCCGCTGGGCGAAGACGAATAGACCAAGTGTGATGAGGGCACGACGCTGCGGGCGGCGTGCCTTTTTGCTTGAATTTGATGTGTCGGCTGACACACGCCAGAAAGGGCTCAGATGCACGGCAGAATGCGCTGGATTTTCTGACGCGCACCGGCACACTTGACGTTGTCGTGCGGCGCATGCCTTTTTTGCGAAAAAATTCTAGCAATACAAGGATACTCACACACCGATACCCATTTGGAGCTTATATGGTGTACATAGGTAACCCAATGTGTTACCATATGGTTGATAAAGAGGTGAAAAGAATGACGGAAAAGGCAAAGGATACTCGGCTTAGCATTCGCATTGATCCAGCGTTAAAGACGGCGGGTCAAGACGTTGCGCAAGATATGGGCCTTGATTTGACGACTGCAGTCAAAATGTTCATCACCGCGATGGTGAAAGAGCACCGCTTGCCATTTGAGCCAACAAGTCTGCCGGCAGAAACAATTCAGGCGTTACGGGAATCGGCGCATCATCAAGACTACAAGGCGTACGATACGCCCGATGAAATGTGGGATGATCTGAATGTATAAGACGATCCCGCTGCCGTCGTTCAGACGTGACCTCAAGCGACTGACTCGTAAGCATTATCAGATGGCCTATTTGAAGGATGTCGTTAGTATCCTTGCTGAGGGCGATCAGCAGGAACTCTTGATGCAGCGTTACGCCGACCACCTACTTTCATCCGACAGCAGTTGGCGCGGCCACCGAGAGCTCCATGTTGCGAGGCGGTATAATGATGACTGGTTGTTAATCTATCGGCTTGATCGTGAAGAGGGCGTACTTGAGTTGGTTAGAACTGGCTCCCATCGACAACTTCTTGGTGTGTGAGGACCAGTGGAAGATAACGAAGCGGCTGGGCCATAAGTCGCACTTGGCCCAGAGTACAAGGCGGTCCCCGCGTGTTTCTCGAACTGAGGAAACACGCGGGGACCGCCTTGTGCGCGTTGATGCTGGCTTATGGCCGGCCCGCTTTGTTGTCAGCCGACCAGCACCGCGTGGTCGACGCCTAGAATGTAGTGGACAGCATCCGCCAGCTGCCGCTCGGAGAAGAAGCGGATGTCCTGATGCTCGCCCAGATTGTCGATCTCGATCACCGGCTCGAAGCCGCCGAATGCGCGCAGCTCGCGGCGCAGCCAGGCGTCCCACACGGCGGTGGTCAGCCCGTTGTTGTTGGCGAGGTTGCGCCGGATAATCACGTTCTTGTTCTCGAAGCGCCGCACCCGCAGCTTGGTGTGCTGCGCGGCGGCCAGGTCGTTGAGGTAGGCGAAATGATCCATGGCTGATCCCTCCCTTATCTTGCTCTAGTTCCATTATACAAACAAATGTTCGCTTACGCAAGTTTAGTGGGCGAAAAATTGGTCTGGGGGTAGTGGGCGGCTTGCCCTGTGCATAGTCGGGCTCCGCCGAGCGACGCGGGAGCGCCTAGCTTGCACCGGTACTTGGGGCCAAGTGCGCCCCAAGTACCAGCGCTACGCTATGCGTCCCGCTAAGCCCGCTCGGCTCCGCCCTGTGATAGTCGGGCTCCGCGGGGCGACGCCGGTTCGTCTAGCTAAGGCCGTCACTTGGGCCAAAGTGCGGCCCAAGCGCCAGCCTTACGCTAGCCGACCGGCTAAGTGCGCCCCCGCTCCGCCCTGTGATAGTCGGGCTCCGCAAGGCAACGGCCACTCGTCCAGCTAAGGCCCGCACTCGAGGCAAAGTGCGCCTCAAGCGCGGGCCTTACGCTGGCCGGTGGCCTAAGTGCGCCTTGCTCCGCCCTGTGCATAGTCGGGCTCCGCGGGGCAACGCAAACGCGGCCAGCTAGGACCGGACACTGACCCAAAGCCCGGGTCAATGCCCAGCCCTACGCTGGCCGGTTTGCTAAGAACGCCCCGCTCCGCCCTGTGCAAATAAACTGCTCTTTTTCCCCAAAGTTCGGTATACTAAAGGGGATACAAATCGAGGAGGTTCAAAAACCGTGAGTGAAAAAGATCAAGTAAGTGCGTTCTCTCAGGAGATCATCGCGTTCCAGCGTAAGAACAACCTGACCGATACTGAAATGGCGCTGAACAGTCACGTGTCCGTCGAGCACATCCACAACATTAAGGCGATGCGCGAGGCACCGGAACCGTCGATCGTGGCGAGTCTCCGCGATTACATGGAACACAAGCCGACAGGCAAATAGGACGACGAAAGGCGCGCGCTGCGGCGCCTTTTTTGCTGCCGCCAGAACTTCTTACAAAAAATAAGCCAAAACCCTTTAACTTATAAAAAGTAAGTGTTATGATGAATCTCGTTAACAACTTGGGAGGGATTCATTATGACAATTGTGAATGGCTATGAACAAAGCGATAACGAACGCGCGCTGAAGATTGTGAACCTGCCGGCACTCGAGCAGGAGGCGCAAAAGATTATCCCTAAGGGTGGCTTCGGCTACATCGTCGGCGGATCCGAGGACGACTGGACGCTGCGCGAGAACACCAAAGCGTTCACCCATGCCCAGATTGTGCCCAAGGCCCTGTCCAACATCGAGCAGCCGTCGACGGCCACCACGGTTTTTGGCCTCGACCTTAAGACGCCGATCATGATGGCGCCGGTCGCCGCCCAGGGCCTCGCCCACGCCAAGGGTGAGGTCGACACGGCGCAGGGCGTCGCCGCGGTCGGCGGCCTGATGAGCCAGAGCACGTACAGCTCCACCTCCATCGCCGCCACCGCCGCGGCCGGCAACGGCGCGCCGCAGTTCTTCCAGCTGTACATGAGCAAGGATTGGACGTTCAACTACGCGCTGTTGGACGAGGCGAAAAAGGCCGGCGTGAAGGCCATCATCCTGACCGTTGACGCCACCGTCGACGGCTATCGCGAGGCCGACATCGTCAACGACTTCCAGTTCCCGATTCCGATGGCCAACCTCCAGAAGTTCTCCGAAGGCGCCGGCAAGGGTCAGGGCATCGGTGAGATTTACGCCGCCGCCGCCCAGAAAATCGGCCCGGATGACGTGCGCCGCATCGCGGCACACACCGACCTGCCGGTGATCGTCAAGGGCATCGAGTCGCCGGAGGACGCCCTGCTGGCCATCGGCGCCGGTGCGGCCGGCATCTACGTCTCCAACCACGGCGGCCGCCAGCTCAACGGTGGCCCGGCCGCGTTCGACGTTCTGCCGGCGATCGCCAAGGCGGTCAACCACCGCGTGCCGATCATCTTCGACTCCGGCGTTCGCCGCGGCAGCCACGTCTTCAAGGCGCTGGCCGCAGGGGCCGACCTGGTCGCCATCGGCCGTCCCGCCGTCTACGGCCTGGCGCTCGGCGGCGCGAAGGGCGTCCAGAGCGTGTTCGAGGCGCTGAACCACGAGCTTGAGATCACCATGCAGCTGGCCGGCACCAAGACCATCGCGGACGTCCACCAGGCACCGCTCACACATTTTAATTACGCAGACTAAACACAGGGCGGAGCCCGACTAAACACAGGGCGGAGCTGGGCGCACTTAGCCGGTTGGCTAGCGTAAGGCTGGCGCTTGGGCCGCACTTTGGCCCGAGTGCCTGCCTTAGCTAGACGAGCCGGCGTTGCCCAGCGGAACCCGACTATGCACAGGGCGGAGCCCGACTAACAAATCCGACCGAAAAAGAATCGCAACTTGCGATTCTTTTTTGTATCAGGCCCGCGCAATCCCGCAACCGGCGCGTGAAAGCTTTTACAACCCGCGCGGGGCCTGTATAATGAGGGGAGAGGTGAACGCGATGAAAGTGTTGATTTTGTACGCATCAATCACAGGCAACGCCAAGGGAATGGCGCGGATTCTGGACCAGTTCTTTAAGCACGTCGGCGCGGAGACGACCGTCGGCACCATGCAGCAGACCGACGCGGCGACGCTGAACGATTACGACGCCGTGATCCTGTCGACCTACACGTGGTCCGGCGGCACCATCCCGGAGGAGTCCGAGGACTTCTTCGCGGACCTTGAGACCGTTGACTTCAGCCAGGGCCCGCTGGTGTTCGGCGTCGTCGGCACCGGCGACCCGTTCTACGGCGCCAACTACAACACCGCGCCGGACCTGTTCACGGCCGCCCTGCGCGCCAGCGGGGCCGTCCGCGGCGCGACGACGGTCAAGATTGAGCAAAACGCGACGGAAGGCGACATGCCGGCATTCGCCCAGTTCACCAAGTCCGTCGTGGCCAAAATCAAGGAAGTCCAGGCGGCCAAGTAAGCGGCCGGTCGGTGTGCCGTGACTGCGGCGCCGACACCCGCGGTGGTGCGGCCGGAATCTGAGACGATGCAGAAAGGGAGCGAGCAGTATGGATGAGATCATTTACTTTAACCCAGGCGATGCGGTGGCGCAGGATCACGATTTTGCGGCGGCGCGGCGCAGCGCGGAGATTTTCAAGGCCAAGTCGGTGAAGGACTTGGGGCTGGTGGTCGGCAAGGACGACGACGGCAAGTTCGCCGTGTTCTACGAGGGCGCGGCCCAGGAGCCGAACCCGGGCGCGGAGCCGGCCACGCGGTACACGATTCTGGCGCACCTGTAAGCGACTGACCTAGGGATACGACAAGACAAAACAGGGCTGCCGCCCATCATCGCAAACGCGGTGACGGGCGGCAGCCCTGTTTTGTGGTTCACGCTGGTTCCCAAATGTCTGGTTCACGGCCGAACCGAGCCGGGTGGTTCGTGTGGTGAATCGTTCGCGGCTCCGGCGCAAGGTTCACGCGGTGACCGTTGCGCGCTGCTCGAGGATCAGCTTGGCGATCGCCCGAGCGATGTTCTCGTTGCGCAGCAGCGGGCCGTGGGAGTAGCTGCCGAAGGTGTTCTTGTAGCGCATGCCCTCGACGCCGTCGTCCGGGTTGTTGCCGTAGCCCTGGACCATTTTGCCCAGCGGCTGCAGCTTGTCGGGGTCGTCGAAGTACGTGCGGCCGCTGTGGTTCTCGAAGGCGCGGACGGTGCCGAACTCGGTCTCGAACTCGGTGTCGCCGATCATGCGGGCGTCGGCCTTGAAAACGGTGTGGAGTGGCAGGATGTCCAGCCCCGGGATCTTGGTGCCGCCGGAGGTCATGTAGTAGCTGCCCAAAAGCTGGTAGCCGCCGCAGATGGCGAGCATCGGCTTGCCGGCCTCGATGTAGTCGGTCAACGTCTCCTTCAGGCGCGGCAGGTCCTTGGCCACGACCGTCTGCTCGTAGTCCTGGCCGCCGCCGAAGAACACGAAGTCGTACTGCGACGCGTCGAACGGCGCGTCCAGGCTGATGTTGTCGACCTCAACCGGGTGGCCCTCACGGTTGAGCCAGTAGCGCAGGATTTTGACGTCGCCGCTGTCGCCGTAAGTGTTCATCAGGTCTTCGTAGAGGTACGCGATGCGAATCGTGTCTGCCATGTGGGTCTTCCTTTCCGTGCGCTGAGTATGCCTGATTCTACCACAGAACCGGCGAAAAATCAGCCGGCGGGGATGCGGGCGGGCTTGGGAACGGGAGGGGGGCAGCGCAGAGATGCAGGTGGGGATGCGCGGCGGGCGGCCGCCCAGCTCAGGCCGCCTAGTTTCGACGGCTGCCTGATGCACGCCACGCGGCAACGCGGCCCGGCGCCTGCGGCCGGCGCGCGCCGACCGAGGCCACCGGGCCGCGGATCGTTCGATTCAGTTAGCGGGGCTCACTGCTCAAGCAGCTTGAGCAGCACCTTTTTCGTCTCGGCCTTGTGCTTGGACGTCATCGAGACGAACAGCACCTGCTTGTCCAGACCGTACTTCTTGAACAGCGGCAGCTGGCCGGCGACGACGCCGGTGGCCTTGCCCTTGCTGTTGAAAAGCAGCTTGGACTTGTACTTCTCGACCTGCGCCGCCGTCAGCGGCAGCACGTCGACGCTGCCCTGCTTCTGGTAGTTGCGGTAGATCTTAGGCTCCACCACGGCCAGGTCAATCTCGCTTGCCGCGATGCCGTCGACCAGCCGCTGCATCGCGGCGGCGCTTGCAGACACCGTGTCCCAGGAGACCGCCAGCGTCTGCTTACGCTTGTCGTAGGTGATCCATTTGTCCAGCTGCTTTTCGATGCCGGGCTGGGCCTTGTCGTTGGCGATATTGGCGAAAATGCTGACGTTGAAGGCCTGACTCTTGGCCGTCACCTGGGTGTAGATGAACGAGCCGACCAGCCCGAGCGCCACGAGGACGGCGACGGCGGCCTTCCAGTAGTAGTGGGCGAGGTACTTGGCCTTCTCCTGGTTGGAGATGTCAGAGTGCAGGACGTTTTTGAGCTGATTGTGAACTTCGTATTTAGGCATGGTGTGCTTCCAATCTGTCTGGATTTGTCTGCGTTCGGTGCTTGCCACCATGTTACCACGAAAGCCACCGCGCCGCGCGGGAAGGTGGGCGGTGTCGCATGTGAATCGGGGCGCCGCGGGGATGCCGGACGGCGGAGGCGTTCAGCACGGCACGGCCCCGACGTCGCACGGAAAAATGTGCGGCTCAGCTCTGCTCCAGCCGCAACACGTCCTGGGCCTCCTCGAAGTTGTTGGTGATCAGCCCGGTCACGTGCGGCAGGCGATTGATTCGGCGCATCTGCCACGGGTCGTCAATCGTCCAGAGGCGCTGCGGCACGGCGAGATCCGCGAAGTAGCGGTCGGGGTGCAGCACGTCGGTGAGCGCCGCCATTCGGCCCCACGCCGGCAGCGCCGCGCCCTCGGTGAGAAGGCACCGCTGCATTTGCGGGGCGAGGTCGTGGATGGTGACCAGACTGTCCGGGTTGAACGAGCAGTAGACGGTGCGATCTGCGACGCCGTACCGTTCGACCAGCCCCTGGATCTGCGCCTCGATGCCCTCGTAGCGGTACCGCGTGGTTTTGAACTCGATGTCCAAAAGTGCGTCGGCGTCGGCGACGGCCGCGAGGAATTCCTGGAACGTCGGAATCGGCTCGCCGTTGGCCAGGTGGAACGTGCGCAGCTGCGCGAGCGAGTAGTCCTTGATGGCGCCGTGCCCGTCGGTGGTGCGGTCGATCCACTCGTCGTGCATGATGACCAGCTCTCCATCGGCGGTGCGGTGGACGTCGGTCTCCACACCGTCGATGCCGTGCGCGACGGCGTACCGGAAGCCGGCGAGACTGTTTTCAGGGAAGCGTGCGGGGTAGCCGCGGTGACCGAAGATCTGAAGTGACATGGGAACCTCCTAATGTGGGTGAGGTGATTGGCTGCCAGAGTGGCGTGCGACCTCGGTGCGGTGGCCGGGTTGAGTCGGGGGTCGCAAGCGCGGGCGGAATGAGAAACCGCTGATGCCGTTATTATAGAAGATGCGCCGACTGAAGACGAGGACAATCGGGTGGCGGTTGGTTGATGCTAAAGGCGGGCTGTGGTCAGGCTTAGACTGCGATGAGGCAGTTATAACACTTTTTGCTATTTATTGGTTACAAATGAGTGGCGTGTGCGGCCGCTGCCACGCGTGTGAAGCCGACACATAATTTTTAATTTAATTTTCGAACCGAATATTTCGCCGATTAGCGGATGTATTTGATCGATAGCTGATTGAAAAACGGACTGAAATTGTCTGAAACCGGAAGAAAAAATTCAATTATAAAATTTGTTCCGACAAATACGTTCCTTATATTTTTTGATGATGTCCCGCTACAATTCTGATCGTGTGCCAGCAAATCAACGTTTTTACGACTAACTAGTTGAAATGGTACTAATTTAGGTGAACAAGTATGGTGGGGGATAACAGCAAAGTTGTGCCGCAATTTTGAATGTGTCCCTCGTTACTTTTACTAATTTTTTTGATGAGATGTCGGCGTTGTACGAATATAACGGCTGTGTTACATTAACATTGCTATAAAAAAGTCTTCGGGGGAACGACTTTTTGGGGATGCAAGTGACTGGCCTACGCAATAGCTGTGTGATCCTACACACCTACTTGATCATCCTCGAAAGCGTCATTCGACAGCGAATGCACGCTTTTTTGTTGTACCCAATTCTGACGAGAAGGAGGAATGCACATGAAATTGAAGAAGCTTCTGGCGAGTCTGGCCCTGCTAGTGATTACAATCGGCGCGATGCCGCTCAACCTAGTGTCTGCGGTTAATGACCTCACCGTGGGGAAGTTCACTCAGGGCGTCATGCGGTACCCAGGCGACGAGTCCGTGCCGGGGCTATACGGCATTATTCTGAGCGGTAATCAGACGATGAATGGTCCGGACACTGAGTCTAACGAGGCCATTTACGGCGATCTGATTGGCG
This sequence comes from Lacticaseibacillus kribbianus, assembly GCF_020180945.1. Lineage (GTDB taxonomy): Bacteria > Bacillota > Bacilli > Lactobacillales > Lactobacillaceae > Lacticaseibacillus > Lacticaseibacillus kribbianus. Next base: position 175,918 of record NZ_JAIPUL010000003.1, read on the forward strand.
CTAAGGGCGCCTCGGTTCAAGTGGCCGGTAATTATGGCCTTAGCGAAGGCCTAGCAGGGTTGGGAATTGATGATCGACAACGGATTGGTGTTTTACTCAATGGCACATTAGTCGGACACGAGGGCACCTCGTTTGCCTTTGGCCAAGGCCCTGGCCCGGGCTCGGATGTTCCCGGTTACATCGTGCCCAAGGACAGCAATCTGGACAGCCTGCTCAGCGCCAATATTCTTCGGATGATGAACGGGAATGCGACCCCCAATGTTCTGACAATGACGGACGACGAGATGGCAACAACGTTCGACAAGCTGATGAGGAGCGAACGTGCAACGGAGGATACTTTGGCCGAATTGGTTGCTAATCCACTGCCGTACAAGGACGGCAGTGTTGTGGTCGGGGGCCCCATTTATGCAACAGTTCAGGAATCTCAGATTTCTCTGGAGTCAGACGACGAGGAACCCGCCAAAGTTCTCGTGATTGATGTCCCAATCGAAACGTACAACGGTGAGCGAGTTGCAATGGTGCCGCCGGTCGCCGGGATGGACGACTTGATTAAGGACGAAACAATCACTCAGATTGTCTACACTTGCTCCGATCCGTCGGTGACAAAGGCGATTTTCTTCGGCGCCAACATGCACAATGGCGCACAACTTCCGCCGAAAGATCCTTTTATCAACGAAGCGGCCAAGAAGATTACGTACTATCTTCCCAATATGACCCAGGTCATCAACTTCGGGCCGCAGAAGCCAGCCAGCGAAGACGCCTCTCAAACGGTTCCTGACCTGAAGAAGGGGCCGAATGGCGTCATCGACGATAACAATCCGATCTCTAGTACGGGAGAGGATTCGTATAATCTGGATTTCTTTAAGCCTTATACGACACAGGCACAGATATACGGCAGCGTGATTGCGCCCCTGGCCTCGGTCATGGTTGGCAAGGGCGGCAACATCAATGGCTACGTGCGGGCCAAAAACCTTCACCTTCGTGACGGCGGTGAGGTTCACAACTTCTACAACAATCTGTTGACGCCGGTGGAGATGAACTTAAACAAGTTGGATCCTTTTGGCAAGGGACTGCCTGGCGCCATCTTTAAGCTTAAGGATGATAAGACGGGTGAGGTTAATGAAATCAACATGGCCAATGCGGCAAGTGTTGAGGGAATTAGTCTCGAGCACGGGCATAGCTACACCTTGACCGAGTCCCAGGCCCCGAATGGCTATAAGCCGATCGGCGCGCCCATTACAATCAGGGTCAATGCGGCCGGCAAGATTTTTGTCAACGGGAATCAGCTTAAGGAGAGCAATCCGAATGTGGCACCCAATGTTTCGGCCAGCTTAGTCGGTGACGAAAAGGCGACGCTTCAATTCGATATCACCGACGATAAGGACAACCCCCATTTCGCCTTTACGAAGGTTGATAACACGCTCGCAAATGACAGCCAAGCCCTAGAAGGCGCCGTCTTTGCACTGTACACAGATAAAGACGGGAAGCGTGACGCGAAGATCACCAAGGACATCACGTCCAATTCAGCCGGCCTAGTTGCCTTTGATGCTTACCAACAAGATTTGGTGGTAGGGGCAACCTACTGGATTCACGAGGAAACGGCGCCGGCAGGCTATCAGGCAATTGATGATATTGCAGTAACGGTCGCCGACGATGGCACCGGCAAGCTTGTTGTCACCGGGCTGGATGGTGAGCTCAAGGGCAAGCCCATCACCGTGGCGACCAAGATTAACGACCTGAAGGCGCCCGCCAACATTACGGTCACTAAGAAGGGATTGCAAGGAGCGGCCCTGAAAGGTGCGGAATTCACGCTCTACAGGTACGATTCCACCAAGCCTAACGACCGGGGCGAGCAAGTCGGTGAGCCAGTCTTAACGGATAGTGAAGGCAAAGTCGGCTTTGCCGACCTTGACTGGAGCCAAAAGTACGTCGTAGTTGAAACCAAGGCCCCCATTGGTTACAAGCTACCGACGGATGGCTCACAGCAGAAAACCATCGATTTTCAAGATGGCGGTAAGCTGACGCTCTCGGTAGCGGCGGCGTTCACCGACACGCTGAAGCCGATCACCATTCACCTGAACAAGGTGTCGAAGTGGTTGGGCGACCAGCTCGAAGGCGCGGAATTCACGCTGTTCGACAAGGACGGAAAGCAGATTGGTGATCCAATCACGACCGGGAAAGCCGGCGATGACACCTGGAACTTCGCGCTGACCGGACTGGAAGCGGGCCAGTCGTACACCTTGAAGGAGACCAAGGCCCCTGCAGGATACACGGTTGATCACAAGGCCTACACCGTGGTCGTGGCAGAAGATGGCAAGCGTGTCACCGTGACGCCAGTGGATGCCCAGGAGGACGAGAAGGAAGGCCAAACCGTCGACGTGGTACTGAAGGACGGTGAAGAGGAGAACCTCGGTGATGGGGTCGTCAAGATCACCAACACCCCGACCACGATCCTGCCGCACACCGGCGGCAGCGGGTCCGACCACTTCACCCTGGCGTTGGCGGTCACCCTGCTCGGCGCAGCCTTCGCGCTGGGCACCCTGACTTGGCTGAAGCGACGGGAGGTGCGCGATCATGAGTAAGTTCATCAAGCGATTGATTGGCGCGGCCCTCGGCGTGCTCATCCTGATCGGCATCGGCGCGGCCGCGCAGCCCGTTGAAGCGGCGGCCCCCAAGCGCGTCGATGTCGTGCTCCACAAGCTTTTGTTCCAAGATTCACTGCCCGAATCGCAGCTCAACGACGGGCACGCCCAGCCGGACTTCGGCCAGGCCAGCAAGCCGCTCAACGGCGTGACCTTCACGGCCTACGACGTGACCGGCGACTTCTGGCGGCTGGTGGACCAAGGCGCCAGCGTCGAGGACGCGCAGGACCAGGTTGCCGCCGCCGACTTCCAGGTCGCGGCCGGCGCCGAGCTTTCCAGCGTCGTCACGGCGGGGCAGGGACAGGCCGCTTTTGACCAGCTGCCGCTGCGCGAGGGTGGGCGCTACGCCGTCTACCTGTTCAAGGAAACCGCCGCGCCGGACGGCATCACCGCGAGCCAGAACCTCGTGGTGGTGATGCCCGGCAACCTGGAAGGCGGGGTCCAGTCGCGCATCGACCTGTTCCCGAAGAACCAGATGACGCACGGGTACGCCGAGATTGATAAAACGATTGAGAACAATCGCACCAACTTCGGTTACGGCGACCCGATTCCGTACCGCATCGCGGTCAAGGTGCCGGCCAACATCGGCGCCCTGACCAGCTTCAAGCTGACCGACACCGCCGACACCCGCCTCGAGCGGATCGGCGGGCTGACGGTGACCGTCGACGGCAAGGCTGCCGACGACCTGTACACCGTCACCAAGGCGGACAGCCACAGCTTCGCGCTCACCTTCGACGTCGCCAAGCTGACGCCGCTGGCCAACAAGACGATCACGGTCACCTACCAGATGCGCATCCGGCCCGGCACCGTGCCGGACGCGCCGCTGGTCAACCGCACCGTTTTGTACCCCGGCGACTTCGAGCCTGTCACCGACACCGCCGTGGTGATCACGGGCGGCAAGCGGTTCGTCAAGGTCGACGCCGAGCACCACGGCACCAAGCTCCAAGGCGCGGTCTTCGTGGTACGCAACACGGCCGGCGAGTACCTGGTGCAGGAGAAAACGGGCTGGACCTGGCGCCGCGTCGCCGGGGATGTCGTCAAGGCCTACCACCGCGCAGGCCTGCACACCCTGGTTTCGGCCAAGGACGGCCGCTTCGCCATCACCGGCTTGAAGGCCGGCGCCTACACGCTCATCGAGGTGAAGGCGCCGCGCGGATACACGCGCAACGCCAAGGCGATTCCGTTCGCCGTGGTCGCCGGCGAGTACACCCGTGGCCTGGCCGACCCGTACAACGTGATCAACGTGAAGACGCCGGTCACGCCACCGCACAAGCCGGGCGAACCGACCACCCCGGGGCAACCGGGCAAGCCGGGCTTACCGCCCCGCCTACCACTGACAGGCGGGCACTTACCACAGACCGGCGGCGAATGGGCCGCCTGGCTCTCAATTCTGGGTCTCATCCTGATCGGGCTTGTCGCCGCGGTCAGAGTAAAAACCAAAAAAGCATAGGGAAAATAGGGGAGAAATTACAATGACAAAATCATTTCTGAAAAAGGCGATGACCGTTGTCGGTGCCGCACTGCTGGCCCTACCGCTGGCACTGAACGCGAATATCGTGAGCGCTGCGGAAGGCGATACCGCAACGACGCCAACGCAAAATATTACGCTCACTAAGTATGCCTACACAAAGGGGGATACTCATCCTGACAACACTTCCGAAGACATCTTCAAGGGACCGGATGATCCTGATGCCAACAAGCGTCTCTCCGATGTTACGTTCAATGTATACAACGTGACCGATCAGTATTGGGCTGATCCTTCAGCCTTCAAGGATGATGAGGGCAATATCAAAGCTGATGATTTTGCAACTGATGGTCTGACCCCGGTTAAAATGACCACGGACGCTAATGGTCAGGCAACTCACGACTTTGATGTCTTCACCAAGGACAAGACGTCTGTCTACGTGTTCGAAGAAATCGAGGGCACAACCAACAAGGGGTACACGCTTCAGCCTAAGCTTGCAATCAGCCTTCCTCAAGGCGACAAGCAGGCAGACGACACATACCAGAACCTCTATGTGTTCCCAAAGAATACCTCTGAAGACACGCTTGATATTCAGTTCACCAAGATTGATGGCACGACTGAGAAGCCGTTGGCTGGTGCGAAGTTTGCAATCAAGAATGCTGATGGACTGTTTGCCACGTTCTACAAAGATGGTCAGCCGGTTGCAGAAGTAACTGAATGGAGTGCCGACCCGTCCGATGTTGTTTGGACTAAGGACCAACAGACCACATTTGTTTCTGATAGTGAGGGGATTGTCGGCTTCACTTCGTACCTTGAAAGCAAGCAGGGCGCGGACATCCATGGTATTGCTAAGGACGGCAAGTACACTGCCGTTGAAATTGAGGCGCCAAAGGGTTACGAACAGCCAGCCGCAGACGCTGCTGAGACTGTGGTTCCGGAAGACGATAACACTAAGACCGTCAAGAACACCCCAGAAGGCATCCTCCCACACACCGGTGGCGCCGGCATCGTGGCGTTCGTTGTCCTGGGTGCTGCGCTTCTGACCTTCGGCATCGTCGCTTACAACAAGCGCCGCGCCAGCTTCTAAGCGCCCGCGCGGACTGATAGAATAGAGGCGTCCTGGACGTCTCTATTTTTTATATGCGAGGTAATTATGGCCAAAAAGCAAAAGAAGCCGCTGGGCATCATCGACCTGATCATCATGGTGCTGGTGGTCGCGGGCATCGGCGTGCTGGCGTATCCCTTCGTCAGCGACGCCTACGTCTCCCACAAGAACCAGCAGGTGATCGATTCCTACCAGGTGCGCGAGACCAACAAGAATCAGGCCGCACTGAAGAAGGAGTACCGGCGCTACCAGGCGAAAAACCGCGAGCTGGCCGCGGCCAACACCGCGCCCGGCGTCAGCAGCTTCAACGCGGCGGTCAACGACCAGGGCACGGCCAACACCGACGCCAAGCGCAACCAAAAGAAGTTGGCCGGCGACACCATCGCCCAGCTGACGATCCCCAAAATCGGCGCGAGCCTGCCCGTGTTCGACCACACCACCGACTGGCTTCTGCAGTTCGGCGCCTGCCTGCTGGATGGCACCAGCTACCCGACCGGCGGCCCCGGCACCCACGCGGTAATCTCCGGCCATCGCGGCGTGCCCAACGCCGAGCTTTTCACCCGCCTGCCCGAACTCGGCAAGGGCGACAAGTTTTACATCAAAATCGGGAACAAAACGCTGGCGTATCAGGTGTTCAAACGTGAGGTGATCGAGCCGACCGACGTGTCCAAGCTGCGGATCGCGCCGGGCGAAGACCTCGTGACGCTGATGACCTGCACCCCGTACATGATCAACTCGCAGCGCCTGCTGATCACGGGCCGGCGGGTGCCGTACACCAAGGCGGACGCGGCGGCGGCCGAGCGCGCGACCTGGTGGAACAAGGCGAAGCTCTACGTCTGGGCCCTGGCGGCGCTGGCACTGCTGGGCCTGCTGGCGGCGATGCTGCGCGGCCTGGCAATCGGCCGCACCCGCTACGAGCTGCTGCTCCCGGCCGGCTTCGCCTCGGCGACAGTCAGCCGCGGCCGCCGCACCCGCGCCTTCACCCCAGGCGACGACGGCCTGATCCGCGCCGAGCTGCCGGGCAACCGCTACAAGGTCCAGGCGACCGGTGACGGTGCGGTCGTGCGGTACACGGCCTACATCGGGCGGTTGCGGGACAAGCGGTTCACGCTTCGAACCAAAGGGGAGCAGTCATAGCTGCACACTGAGGAGACTCCTGGTTAGCAGGAGTCTCCTTTTGAATGATTCATAGAATAGTGTGAGGACGCATTAACGCTTAATCCTGGTTGGCGAGAGGTAATCTGGACCGCAAGTGACCACTGCTGAAAGGCGTGGCGTGCGGATGGAGGATAAGGCGAGGGACACGGATAGGCAAAAAATGACGATGAACATCCGAGGAAAAACGTCTACGCTGCGTGGGATTTTTGCACAACAGAATCATAATATTCGAAATAATTTTCGTTTAAAAATATGCCCAGCAAGAAATCGTTCCCCTCTCCGCATGGCTTGCCAACGTTGCATATATGCAACTACACTGCTTTTGCGCCGAAGCTGCAACAATTAGCCGATGGTAATCGTCGGATGATCCGAGGCTTATTCACGTCAAAAAAGACAAACTTGTGCCTCGGTTTTCAAACTGGAGCTCCTTACTTTTAACAATTATTTTGATTAAATATCGGCATTGTACCAATTCTAATCGTGTGTTAACTTTAACTTGCTGTAAGAAAGTCTTCGGGGGAACGACTTTTTTGGGGATCCCCAGTTTACAATTCAAGTGCAACACCCTGACGACTAGACCAAAAAGGCCATGAAGACCTATTCTTGTTAGTACTAGCTAAACAAGAAAGCAGGAATCTTCATGACCCACTCTCAGACTAACACCCACAAGCATTACCAACAACTCAGTTTTAGCGACCGTGCTACAATTCAGGCCCTTCGGGCTGCTAGTGACACCGCGACCGTGATTGCACAGAAGCTTCATCGCAGTAAAGCGACAATCTCACGAGAAATCACGCGTGGATCTGTAACTCAGCTCGACTCGAAGCGTCACTCGCATCAAGTCTATCTTGCGGAAACTGCCCAAGCCATGCACGACCGTAAACGCGATAGAACCGGTCACTACGCCTTTCTTAAGACCGGCCGTGCGTTCTTCAAGGCTCTCGCCAGGGAGCTTACTCGTAAGCCGCGCGTACACAGCGTTGATAGCTTCGTACACTTCTATCGCGACCAGGGCAAGGCTTGCCCTTCAACGACAACTGTGTATCGCTACATCGACGCCGGGCTGCTTGAGTTAGACAACATGACACTTCCCAAGAAGCTCCGACGCCGCATCAAAGGCTATAAGAACGCCCACAAGCGCAAGAATAAGAAGATATACGGCGACTCAATCGAGTTGCGTCCTGCGGCCGTGAATGACCGCACAGGCGTGGGACATTGGGAAGGCGACTTGGTCAAAGGTATTCGCTTAGCTGATGAGCCAGCATTAATGACGCTCACAGAACGGTACAGCCGGACTGAGATCATCGTCAAGATTCCTGACTATCATGCGGGCACCTGCCTTAAAGCCTTGCAGGACACGATCGACGACTACGGGGCCAAGGAATTTGAGAGTATCACTTTTGACAATGGTTCCGAGTTTGCCAAGTTATCAGAGATTGTTGGAACCCAGATTTACTTCGCACATCCGTACTCGCCTTGGGAGCGTGGCACAAACGAGAACGCCAATGGACTGCTTAGGGAATTCTTCCCGAAAGGGAAGTCTCTCAGAGCAGTTACCCTGGTTGAAATTCAAGCAGTCCAATCCGCACTGAACCATCGTCCCAGACGTATTCTGAACTATCTTCGCCCATGCGATTACTACCGATGCATGGCGTAACAGCCTAGACCACTATCAAGAATTCGTTATCATCGTTGCACTTGACTTGAAAATTGAGGACTTTTTTGGGGATGTTAGTGACTGGCCTGTGCAATGCCGCACGTCTACTTGAGTGTACGTGTACACCTTTCTAAGCATTCTCGAGAAGCGTCATTCGGAAGCGAATGTCGCTTTTTTGTTACCCCGAGGCTGAGAGGGAGGCGTACGCGGAATCGGAAATCATAATCATAATAATTGTTTCAGCGCATCGTCTTTCAGGTGCCCACGAACTAGGCCGGTTGACGGCTCGGGCACTGCCCATGCGACGTCGAATCGCTTCCGCTTGAGAACCGATGCCACGGCAGACGTTCAAGGAACTTTCGCGTCGAACACTGTGAACCATCATCCTCCGCCGATCGTGCCGAAGCACGATGGCAAGCGCTGACTATGGACTCGCCCCCGCACCGTGCGCGAAGTCTGTAAGAAGGGCGCCGCTTTGTTGGCCCACTGCCGAGAGCATGATCTCGCGGCACGGGACCACAACCTCGAGAGCGGCACTCGGATGCGCAGAAGCTGTCAATCAACGTGTACTAATCCCCTTGGTTAGGCCGATTGTCCAACAATTGGCCGGCCATGGCAGCTTCAGTTATTACCCCAAGGTATTGGAACGCTGCTTCGGGTGGACTGTCCGCGGCACGCGGCTTGCTTTCAGCGAGGCAAGCACGCGAGCCCCAGGGCCAGAGCCCGAGGACGTTCAGTTCCTCAAGGTGGACGCAAGCTTCTATATTAGTAGCAGCGCGCCCATCTCAAAACTGGCGACCTGGTTCTTCAGTCATCGCCACAGCCTTTTGCTTCGCGGCTGCCCGCAATGCGTCGGCGCAGTCCCGAGAGAGGACAACGCTCCACGGAAACACTGTTTCCAGTTGGAAAAGGTACCACTGGGTGTTTTAGCCGGCGACGGTTGACACCCAATCCGTGCGGGAGGCTCCAGCCTCAGCACGATGCTCCATCTCATGTTTGACGAGAGAACGGCGTGCGGTCGCACAGAATCGTGCACGTGCACGTGAGTTTTCGACGACAGAATTTAGGGGGAACTTTTTAATGAAAGATCGTCGTGGTTTAAAACGATTATATAAGTCCAACAAGGGCTGGATGGTTGCTGGCGTAGTCGCTGCCGCATTGGCTGGCGGCGCATTCGTCGCACCTCAGACCTTTGGCGGGCAGGTCAACGTGGTTCAGGCTGCTACTTCCAGTGTGCCGGAGTATCAGTTCGTAGATATTGATACGCTGGAAGAGGCCCTTCAGAACGATGACGCAAGTGCGGGACTCTACTTCATCGAGCACTATTTGGGACTTACAGATCCTAGAGCGGCAGCTGAAGAATATGGGAACACGCATAAGGTTGTTCCTGGTCATGTCAAAGGCGACCTTAGTAAGAGCAATCTTGCTTTGCTGTCCTACCTCATCATCAACAAGGTGCAGCAGGGCGGACTAAAAGACCAGGCTTATTCAAAACTGTTCGATCAACTAGACGCCGCTTTTGAGGCAGTTGATGAAAGTTATGACGCTGGCTATGATGATGCAATGCAGGGCAAGGAACCTGCAGACGTTTCTGGCCTGCCAGAGCGTAACCGGAATGCCTACAATGAAGGCTACAAGAACGCAACTGATAAGCGTAATGCAGACATTGAAGCGGGGACAAACGCAGGCAAGGAAGACGGAGCGGCAGGTAAAGAATCGGCAGATCTGAGCGATAAGTCAAAGGACTACACTGACGCTTACAATGATGCCTACAAGGAAGCAAAGGCAGCTGCCGATAAGGAGAAAGCTCGTGCTAAGGCAGCGGCAGATGCTAAGGCAGCTATTGAAAAGCTGACTCCAGCAGTTCAGGCTGCGGCAGATAAGTCCAACGCTCGCAAGCAGGCAGCGGCAGATGCTAAGGCAGCTATTGAAAAGCTGACTCCAGCAGTTCAGGCTGCGGCAGATAAGTCCAACGCTCGCAAGCAGGCAGCGGCAGATGCTAAAGCAGCTATTGAAAAGCTGACTCCAGCAGTTAAGGCAGCGGCAGATAAGTCCAACGCCCGCAAGCAGGCAGCGGCAGATGCTAAAGCAGCTATTGAAAAGCTGACTCCAGCAGTTAAGGCAGCGGCAGATAAGTCCAACGCCCGCAAGCAGGCAGCGGCAGATGCTAAGGCCGCTATTGAAAAGCTGACTCCAGCAGTTAAGGCAGCGGCAGATAAGTCCAACGCTCGTAAGCAGGCAGCGGCAGATGCTAAGGCAGCTATTGACGAGCTGATCCCAGCAGTTAAGGCAGCGGCAGATAAGTCCAACGCCCGGAAGGCAGCTGAGGCCAAGACGATTGCTACCGTTGCGACCCCTGCAACAAAGGCTGCCGTAACGACGACTGTCGCTAAGACCACCAAGGCTGCCGCAGCAACCAAGGCACTCCCACAGACCGGTGACGACGTGAACGTTGCCGCCTCCGCAATGGGTGTTGTCGCAGTGCTCGGCGCACTGTTCGGCCTGGCTGGTACTTCTCTGAAGAAGCGCGCCTAAGCCACAATTGTTCCACCAAGGAAGTCTGCCTGCTGGCAGGCTTTTTTGGTTTCAGGAGATTTACATTGGCACCTGTAGTCTCAGTGGCCCGGGTGGTTTAGACGGGATGCGACAAATGATGAGTAAGTCAGATTCATGGGCCGATTCAATCGTTTCGGAAGGCCTGGGGGAGTGGATACACCAGGCGGCCGCGAATCAGTCGATGGGTGTGATGCGAAGGTGGAAGGCCACGCCGATGTAATCTGACTCAGGCGTGATATAAGCTCAAAATATTAGGATCATGAGGAAAAATTGAGCGAAAATTTTTTCAGAAACCGCCGCATTCCTATCATAAATAGGAAACAAATAGTCAAAATTATGACGCTAAATTTGTGAACGCAATTGCTGGGGCCGTTAAGCTTTCCTGTTGCATATATGCAAATAAACCGGCTCGATAGCATTGGTCTAACAACTGTACTCAGACAAATAATGGCTGTAACCAGCCATTTCGGGGCCTCCATCGGCATCGGCCTACCTTGATTTTCCAAACGAATTATTCTATTTAGAACAAATATTTTGATGAAGTCCCGATATTGTAAGAATTCGAATACTGTGTTAACTTTATGTTGCTGTAACAAAGTCTTCGGGGGAATGACTTTTGGGATGTAAGCAACTCGGCTGTGCATGGCCACACGTTTGTTTGCGTATCCATGTGCAACATCTGCCTCAGCCTCGAAGCGTCATTCAACAGCGAATGATCGCTTTTTTTGTTCTCCCGAATGTCGACGAAAGAGGAGGCATGCGCCAGAATCGGATGTAATAAGTGCAACAATAACTGTCTGTCAGACGCTCGCGGCCAGATTGCTTTCTGAGCCGGGGCATCGTCATTCGACTTTGAACCACTACCGCTTGAGGACTAACGCCTCGGCAGAGCCCAAGGGCCGTCCGGTCGAACTGTTGAATAATCATCCTCTGCCGCTCGTGCTGAAGCATGAGGCCAGCGCGTTGAGTACGGATCTGCGTCGGCACCGTACGTGATTCGTAAGAAGAAGTCTGTTTTGTCGCCACCCACTAGCGAATGCCCGCGGGGACAATGGCGGCAACCTCGAGAATGGATTTCGGATGCGCGTGAGTGCCTTTGACCACATCTATTCCCCTCGGCAAGGTTCTGGGAGCAACTCGCGCCTTGCCTTGGCCGCTTCAGCAAGAGAGATCGGCAGCAATCATTTTCATCGATGTGTGTGGTACCAGGATTGACGTGAAGTAGGAATGCCGGCTTGACTGGCGTGTTCATCTTCAGCGAGGTGAAGTACGTGAGTTACGCTGCAACTTCGGGGGCCTAAGACCCTGGAGCACGGCATTCCTATCATCGCTTGTCACGGCTACATACGTCTGGCGCGCGGTTCGGTACTTCTGTCCTAAGGCTGACATGCCGAGTGCTTTGGCAGTCGGGAAAACGCCGGGGAAAAAGAAAACTTTGTTACACAGACATTCTTTATCTGAGGAAGACAATGTCGGCAGAAAGACGTTGTGGTGGCAGACGTATGCCGCTCAGCGCCTAGTCCGCGCGGATTGCTCTGCAGCGGTGTAAGTAGTTGATATTCGGAAAGAGGGCTACATGCGTTCAGGGGAGTGAGTGAACGTGGCCTGAAGGCCGCAATGTGTAAGCTTTTGACGAAGGATTTTTAGGGAGGAACTTTTCAATGAAGAATCGTCAAGGATTCAAACGGTTATACAAGTCCAACAAAGGCTGGCTGGTAGCCGGTGTCGTAACTGCAGCTCTGATCGGTGGCGGCGTTGTTGCACCGCAGACTTTCAGCGGTCCAGTTAACGAAGTCCAAGCTAGTGTTTCGAGTGATCAGTTGGCCAACCCTGAAAGCACCAAGGCCGACCTTGAAACTCTGAAGGATGGCATTGAGGACGGCAATCAGGCCTTAATGACTGAATACGCCGAACGCTACCTTGGCATTACGGATATTAATGCCGCTGCTGAAGCCTACCACTTCCAGAACAACAATTCGTTTGTGAAGGACATTTACAATGTCAATCATGGCGCGATTGCACTGGCACTTACCGATCGCTGGCAGGAAGGCAACTCCTTCCCTACTCTGCAGGCCGTATTGTTAGAGCAGATTGGCAGCGATCTTCAGACAGCCGATAAGGCTATCCAGGACGCTAAAGACCAAGCAGCTAAGGACCAGGCTGAAGCTGATTAAAAGGCTAAGGACGCTGCAGACAAGGCTGCCGGCACCAAAGCAGGCTACCAGACGGGTGTCACTGGCGCAGAAGATCCAGATCTGACCGGCAAGTCTGACGCCTACAAGGCTGGCTTCGCCGATGGTAAGACCCAGGGTGAAGCGGGTCGAAAGGCTGTTCTTGATGCGAAGGCAGCGCAAAACAAACAGACGCTGAAGAATGCTGTCGATGAGGCAGCGGAGAAGGCAGCTGGTCGGAAGGCAGGCTACCAGACTGGTGTCACTGGCGCCGAAGATCCAGATTTGACTGGCAAGTCTGATGCCTACAAGGAAGGGTTCGCCGATGGTAAGACCCAGGGTGAAGCGGGCCGCAAGGCTGTACTTGACGCGAAGACAGCACAAAACCTGCAGAAATTACAGGATGCACTCGACAAGGCAGCAGAAGATGGTCAAGATATTGTAGACGGCAAGACGGCGGGTTACCAGACTGGTGTCACTGGCGCTGAAGATCCAGATTTGACCGGCAAGTCTGACGCCTACAAGGCTGGCTTCACCGATGGTAAGACCCAGGGTGAAGCGGGCCGCAAGGCAGTTCTTGACGCGAAGGCAGCACAAAACCTGCAGACGCTGAAGAACGCCATCAATGAGGCAGCGGAGAAGGCAGCTGGTCGGAAGTCCGGCTACCAGACTGGTGCCACTGGCGCAGCAGATCCAGATCTGACCGGCAAGTCCGACGCCTACAAGGATGGCTTCGCTGATGGCAAGACCCAGGGTGAAGCAGCCCGTAATGCGGTANGATCTGACCGGCAAGTCCGACGCCTACAAGGATGGCTTCGCTGATGGCAAGACCCAGGGTGAAGCAGCCCGCAACGCGGTTCTTGACGCAAAGGCAGCACAAAACCTGCAGACGCTGAAGAACGCCATCAATGATGCAGCGGACAAGGCAGCAGGTCGGAAGTCCGGTTACCAGACCGGTGCCACTGGCGCAGAGGATCCAGATCTGACTGGCAAGTCCGATGCCTACAAGGATGGCTTCGCCGATGGTAAGACCCAGGGTGAAGCAGCCCGCACGGCAGTTCTTGACGCGAAGGCAGCACAAAACCTGCAGACGCTGAAGAACGCCATCAATTCGGCCGCGGACACGGCAGCGGGTCGGAAGTCTGGTTACCAGACTGGTGTCACTGGCGCCGAAGATCCAGATCTGACTGGCAAGTCTGATGCCTACAAGGCAGGCTTCGACGATGGTAAGACCCAGGGTGAAGCAGCCCGCAAGGCGGTTCTTGATGCGAAGGCAGCACAAAACCTGCAGACGCTGAAGAACGCCATCAACGCGGCTGCGGACACGGCCGCGGGCCGGAAGTCCGGTTACCAGACTGGTGTCACTGGCGCGAAAGATCCAGATCTGACCGGCAAGTCCGACGCCTACAAGGCAGGCTTCGCCGATGGTAAGGCCCAGGGTGAAGCAGCCCGCAAGGCAATTCTCGAGGCGAAAGCAGCGCAAGATCTGCAGACGCAAAAGGACGCCAACAAGGGCAATAAGGACAACAACGGCAATAAGGGTAACAAGGCTAACAACGGCAACAAGGGCGCCAAGACGACCGCTACCGTTGCGACCCCTGCAACCAAGGCTGTCGTAACGACGACTGCCGCTAAGACCACCAAGGCTGCCGCAGCAACCAAGGCACTCCCACAGACCGGCGACGACGTGAACGTCACCGCCTCCGCTCTGGGTGTTGTCGCCGTTGTCGGCGCACTGTTCGGCCTGGCCGGCACTTCCCTGAAGAAGCGCGCCTAAGCCAACCAGTTCCAACAAGGAAGTCTACCTGTGAAGGTAGGCTTTTTTTGGCTCTGCGTCAACTGGTGTTGAAGAATAATTTGATATTTTCTGGGAGTTCCTCTTTGGAGGGGCTCTTTTGTTATTTATGCGATAATCTGGTAGATCCGCTCGAAGAAGTGAGCTTGGTCTCTGAATCCATAGCACGATCGCTTGAGCGCTTTGATCTTGCGATTAATCCCTTCAAGTGGACCGTTGGAACGCCAACTGTCCGCTGCCGCCAGAATTCCAGCCTGGTTCGATTTGAGCGTGCGGATTGCGGTGTCCATTTCGGTTCCGGTTGACTCGTAGTGTTCAAGTAACTGCCACAACCGCCGCGGATTGTGGCCCATCAAGGCATCGTGAAGCGCTTGGTAGGTTTCGCATACTGTGGCCAACCGAGGGTTGGCGGTGAACGCCACATCTAGGGCGCCCTGTTCCGTGATATGCTCGTTCAGCCCACGCATGTATTTGGTGTGTATCGCGTCCGGTGCGGCCTTGTGGAAGAGCCGCCACTGATGTTTAAGAATACGGTAGACTCGGCTCGTTTTGTCGTCGAGCTGCTTAAGCGTTGCGACGCGCACAGTGTCCACCGCGTGACCGAGCAACTGAACGATATGGAAGCGATCGATGATGAGCTGGGCATTGGGGAAAACTTGGTGGATAAAAGCTTGGTAGGAGGCGTTCATGTCCATTGTGATGGTCTGAACGGCGGCGCGTTCTGCCGTGGAGTAGTTGGCAAGAAAGAAGTCCTTGATAGTCTTATTCAGACGGTCGCCAAGAAGCTTCACCAATCGATGGGTATCGCCATCAATACAGATGAAGGACATCATATTCTGAGTTGATCGAAACTCGTCAAAACATAGGTTGGTCGGCAACTCCGGGCGACTGCGATGGTGGAGATGGGACTTGAGTTCTCGTCGAACTGTCGCTGCAGAGATACCCGTATTTTTGGCAATCACTGCTTCGGGGAGGGACTGCCTGGCAAGCTGTAGGACTGTTTGCTTGATTGAGTGGGCAATCGTGTCATTGTAGGCCACAAGCGGTGTCTCTGCGGAACAGGTACGATGGCAGGCCGAGCAGAGCCAGCGCTGTTTGGAAAGCTCAAGAAGCGTTGGAAGTTGACTGAGTGATTGAATGCGGATGTGTGTCGCCTTATGACCGTTAGGTCGCAACGCGTCTTCACCACAGTGAGGACAAGTATCGCGGTGGTAAGTGAGATCACACGCAATGACGTGGTACTGAAGGCGCCGCTTGCCCCGGCCTCGGTAGCCGTCGTAAACTGCGGTTACATGAATGTTCTCGTATGGCAATCCCAGGACAGAGAGCGTAGAATCAAGGTTGGACATCACTAATACCTCGCTTTGTTTTAGGTTTGGTCGCTTGGAGCGAAGAACGGGTGCTAGATGGTGCCCTTTTATTTTGCGCTGTTATTGAAAAAAGGTCTACACTCTCGGCGTTGGAATTCTCCAACACCAGAAAGTGTAGACCCCTTTTTTTGTCTCATCGTCATCTACCGATGGTCGGCCAGATCCGCGGTGGTGTTAAAAACCTTTTTGAATCCTGATTTCTGAATCAAATTCCCTGAACGTGTGAATTGAATTAGCACACGCTGAGAATATAGTTATGGAGCTTTCATTTTTCGTGTGATATTATATTGGCTATAGCCACGGGTGGAGGCAGTTTCTCGACTCGGCGTTCATATACGCATCGGCACAATCACGCAAATCTAGGGGGATACTTGAAATGAAGGATCGTCGAGGAGACAAGAAGTTGTACAAGTCACGCAAGGGCTGGGTGGTTGCCGGCGTCGCTGCCGCGACGTTGTTCACCGCTGGCCTGACCGCGCAGAACACGGTCGGGGCGGCTACGGACCAAGACCAAGTGTCGACTTAAGTGAACGATACAAAGAAGTATGAGGCGCCAGGTCAGTTGGCCGGTTACATTGATTCTGGTGACGTTGCTGCCGTTGAGTACGCGCGCGCAACGCCTAAGGACTGGAACAAGGTCAAGGATGATGTTCTTGACTTTTACACAAGCGCAATCAAGAGCGGCAACAAAGACGCGGCTCAATTCGCGTTAGATAACCTGCTTGACCTGCTTCCTGAACTCCAGACTGTAATTGATCAGGCGTTCCCTGATGGGTTGGACGACGATGCAGGTGAGACGACAGATCCGACAGATGAAACAAGTCCAACCGATGAATCGGAATCTACGGCAGACAAACTAGCAAAGCTCAAGGAAGCTGTTGACAAGGCCGCTGAAAAGGGCAACGAAATCATTGCGGCGCGTGAAGCCGAGGAAGAAGCCAAGGCAGCCGAAGCAGCGAAAAAGGAAGAAACTGCCAAGAAACTAGCGGAGCTGAAGGATGCCTTTGATAAGGCCGCGGAGAAGGGCAAGGAAGCCATTGCCGCGCGTGAAGCCGAGGAAGAAGCCAAGGCAGCCGAAGCAGCGAAAAAGGCAGAAACAACAAAGAAGCTGGCGGAGCTGAAGGACGCGGTTGATAAGGCCGCAGTGAAGGGCAATGAAATCATTGCCGCGCGTGAAGCCGAAGCAGCGAAAAAGGCAGAGACAGCAAAGAAGCTGGCGGAGCTGAAGGACGCGGTTGATAAGGCCGCAGTGAAGGGCAATGAAATCATTGCCGCGCGTGAAGCCGAAGCAGCGAAAAAGGTAGAGACGGCAAAGAAACTGGCAGAGCTGAAGGATGCCTTTGACAAGGCCGCGGAGAAGGGCAAGGAAGCCATTGCCGCGCGTGAAGCCGAAGCAGCGAAGAAGGCAGAGACGGCAAAGAAACTGGCAGAGCTGAAGGATGCCTTTGACAAGGCTGCCGAGAAGGGCAAGGAAGCCATTGCCGCGCGCGAAGCCGAAGCAGCGAAGAAGGAAGAAACAGCCAAGAAGCTGGCGGAGCTGAAGGATGCCTTTGACAAGGCCGCGGAGAAGGGCAAGGAAGCCATTGCCGCGCGTGAAGCCGAAGCAGCGAAAAAGGCAGAGACAGCCAAGAAGCTGGCGGAGCTGAAGGATGCCTTTGACAAGGCTGCGGAGAAAGGCAAGACCCTTAACGAGTTCAAGGCCCAGCTTGCCGAGCTGAAGGCCGCCATCGACGAGGCTGCGAAGAAGGGTCTCCCGGCCTACCAGCTGGATCAGCTCAAGGATGCCGTCAACGAGGCGGCGAAGAAGGGTCTTCCGGCCTACCGTGCATCCGAACTAATTGCCGGCCTGAAGCAGACTTCGGCTGATGACCTCAAGCGCAAGCAGGATGCCGAGCAGGGTTACCAAGACGGCTTCGAGACGGGCAAGACCGGCGCGAAGACGCCTGATCTGACCGGCAAGTCCGACGCCTACAAGGATGCCTTCTCCAAGGGTTACACGGATGGCGCCGCACGAATTGTCGGCGAGACGGAACCGACCACCAAGGACACTGATGCAACGGACAAGAGCGGCGCGAAGACGACCGCGACCGTTGCGACCCCTGCCACCAAGGCTGCCGTAACGACGACCGCCGCTAAGGCCACCAAGACGGCTGCTGCTACCAAGGCTGCCGCAGCAACCAAGACACTGCCACAGACCGGTGACGACGTGAACGTTGCCGCCTCCGCAATGGGGGTTGTCGCAGTGCTCGGCGCACTGTTCGGCCTGGCCGGCACTTCCCTGAAGAAGCAACGCGCTTAAGCAGCATTTTAGACTGAAAGAAGCCTACCTTTGAATGTGAAAAGGTAGGCTTCTTTGCGTTAAGGCGTTCGAATCTGAGAGTCTGGACACAAGGTTTTTGCGAGCTCAAGCGACTTACTGCAGAACCAGCGTGCCTCAGTCCAGCAGAATCTCGGTATGGACTAGGGTATCGATCTCTTCTAGGCGCGCGTCGACAATGAGGTCGGGTCTCATCTGCTCGTAAAAGGCGGTGAACTTCTCCAGATTGGTGAAGCCGTCCAGCTCCTCGCCTCTGCCATCCAGGCGGTGGTTCAGGTCAATCACTCGGTTGTCAGCGTCGTGTGGGTAATTATAGAGGACCCAGTTGCGTACGAAAGGTAGGACCTCGTTTTCGGGGCGCAAGAGATCGCGCAGCGCCCAGCCGGCGGTCCGGACCTGATAGGTCGGATCTTCGAATTCGGCGTGAACGCAGACGGGATTCTCCGGGGTGGTAACCAGGGTGAACACATCGTCATCGGCGAGCCGCTTCGCTTTCTCCGAAATACTGTTACCGATGAGCGGCCAGAACGCGCCCAGCTCGGTCTGAAGCTGCCGCTTGCTGACCTCGTGGTAGATTGTGCCGCGCCAGTACTTGGTCTCCAGCATGAAAATACCGCGGTGGCTAATCATGAGGTGATCGACTTGCCGGTTCGGGCGGTTGGGCGCATTGTCGAGGTAGAGGTCGCTGTAGATGCGGATGTTATCCTCTGGGTGTGCGGCCTGCAGCTTGTGCAGACAGCGGTAGGTCCGGTACTCGCCACGGTTGGTGTAGGGACGTGGGTCGTTAGGCATGATTATCCTCCGAGATGACGTCGTCTAAGCTATCCACCGACATCGCGAGGCCTTCCTCCTTCTTCTCACAGATGGTCAAGATGTAAGTCTGGTTGTCTAAGCTCTCGTGGACATAGAACGCGAGATCGTTGAGAAGACGGTAATCGCTGGAATGATTCTTGACAATGTCGCTCAGTTTCTTGCTGCCATGGAAGAAGGTCTTCATCTCCTGGGGCATGACGATTACGGAGTTCACCCATGGCCCCTCGAAGGACCCGATACTGGTGTTGGAGCTTGCGGTTCGGGTTGATGCTGCGTGATAATCGTCTGTCCCAACCGCCAGGGCTTTCTTGAGGTCTTCTCGAATTCTCCCGTGTTTGATCTGCAAGAGGGTGCGCTTCTGGCAAATTGGAAGCTTGAAGTCGGTGAACTGGGGGATATTGAGTACCGCCGGCGCTTTGCCGTGGTTGATGACCCTGAAGTCGTACCCGGCCAGGTCGCCGCCTTCGCCCAAGCGTGCGGTGACGACGAACTTCAGCGCGGGTTTGCTCTCCGCGTTGAACTGGCGCAGCTCGATATCCTTTTGCTGGTCGGCGATGGTCGTCTGCTGCTGCGCAATCTTGTTGGCCTTGTATGCGAAGTACACGGCGCCGCCGGCCGCGGCGAACGTGGCAATCATATTCCAGAAGTCAATCACAGTTGGGTCCATAGCACAATCCCTCCATCCTGAGTGTGGCAGTTTACGCAAGTAGTATACCGCGCCAACTAACGGCGAGGAAGACTTCGCCACCACGCCTGCACAGTGAAAATACGGCGTTGTTTCACATGAAACAGCGGCCCGCTTTCACCCCCGCCGCGGTTGTGACCCAGCCATTTTTACGTTAAACTAGACAGTGACGTGAAACCGCACCATGTTTCACAATGAGCGGGGCCAAAGGCGCGATGCCTGGGCGTTCGCACGGTCGCGACCGCGCCACTGCGCCCGCCGCAGCCACCCTCGAAGGGAGCCACAGAGATGGATGAGACACAATTCGCCAAGCTGCTGACGGCGGCCGAGCTGCCGCACGAGCCCGCGCAGCTGCGCCAGTTCGCGGCGTACTACGACTACCTGGTCGAAGAGAACGAGAAGCTGAACCTGACGGCGATCACCGACAAGGGCGAGGTCTACCTCAAGCACTTCTGGGACTCGCTGCTGTTGACCCAGGCCGCGCCCCAGGTGGCGACGCCGGGCCTGACCCTGTGCGACGTCGGCGCCGGCGCCGGCTTCCCGTCGCTGCCGGTCAAGATCCTGTACCCGGCGCTGGACGTGACGATCGTCGATTCGCTGCAGAAGCGCATCGCCTTCCTGGAGCGCCTGACCGGGCGGCTCGAGCTGACCCGCGTGCACCTTTTTCACGACCGGGCCGAGACCTTCGCCGGGAAAAAGTCGCCACAGCGCGAGGCCTTCGACCTGGTCACGGCCCGCGCGGTCGCACCGCTGAACGTCCTGGCCGAGCTGTGCCTGCCGCTGGTCAAGGTCGGCGGCCAGTTCGTCGCGATGAAGGGCAGCCGCGGGGACGACGAACTGGCGGCGGCCAAGGTCGCCATCGGCCAGCTCGGCGGCAAGGTCGCGTCGACGTACGAGCTGACGCTGCCGGAAACCGGCGACCCGCGGACGCTGGTGGTGATCGACAAGGTACGCCCGACCCCGCCGCGCTTCCCGCGCAAGCCGGGCACCCCGAGCAAGCAGCCGCTGGGCCAGCCGCGGCAGTAAGCCGTTATTTATATAGAAGCAAGGCGGCGCAAACGGTGAACCGGGCGAACTGAATTGTGTACCCGGCTCCGCGAAGTGTGTGACACGTTACGAAACGGACTCCAACGGACAACGCGGGAGCGGCTAGCTACGCTAAGTCACTCGGGCCAAAGAGCGGCCCAAGCGCCTTAGCTAGGCTATCCGTCCCGCTAAGTGCGCGGCACTACACTCTCTCTCACGAAAGTAGGTCATGATTGTGGCATTGTTTTTTAATAAGAAGAAACCGGCCGCACCGGCGGCCACGGTGGTTCAGGACATTCCGCTGAGCGCCATTGTGCCCAACCGCTTCCAGCCGCGCAAGGTGTTCTCGGCGGATGCCATCGCCGAGCTTGCGGCGACAATCAAGGATCACGGGCTCCTGCAGCCGATCGTGGTGCGGGAGTACGCGCCCGGGCACTACGAGATCATCGCCGGCGAGCGGCGGTTCCGCGCGATGCAGTCGTTGGCCTTCGAGAAGGCACCGGCGATTGTGCAGAAAATGACCGACGCGGAGTCCGCGTCGATGGCGCTGGTCGAAAACCTCCAGCGCGAGGGGCTGTCGCCGATCGAGGAGGCGCAGGCCTACGTCGAGCTGATGAAGCTCAACGACCTGACGCAGCAAGGCCTGGCGGCGCAGATGGGCAAAAGCCAGTCGTTCGTCGCCAACAAGCTGCGGCTCTTGAAGCTGTCGGAGCCGGTGCAGACCGCCATCCTGAACGGCGAGCTGTCCGAGCGCCACGGCCGCGAGCTGTTGCGCTGCGACGATTACCAGCAGCAGCTGCTCCTCCACGACATTTTGGCCAACGGGCTGACGGTCGCGGAGACGCACGCCGCCGTCGAGGCGCTCCTGAACCCCGAGCCGCTGGTGACGCCCGAGCCTGAGGTGATGCCGGAGCCGGCGACCGAGCCGGACGACAAGGCCGAGAAGCCGGCGCCCAAGAAGCGCAAGATGATCAAGTCCAAGGACACACGCATGGCGGTCAACACGCTGAAGAAGTCGGTGGCGATGATCAAGCAAAGCGGCGTCAAGGCCAAGGTCACCGAGGAAGAGACGGCGGACGGCTACCGCTTCATCGTGGAACTCCCGAAGGAAAAGAGGTAACGCAGTTGGTTAATGTGATCGCGGTCGCCAATCAAAAGGGCGGCGTGGGGAAAACGACAACGACCATCAACCTGGGCGCCTGCCTGGCCAACGCCGGCAAGAACGTCCTGATCGTCGATGCCGATGCGCAGGGCAACGCGACGTCCGGCCTCGGCGTGTCCAAGGCCGAAGTGACCAAGGACATCTACGACGTGCTGGTCAACGAGGACCCGATTCAAGAGGCCATCATCAAGACCAAACACGAGCGGCTGGCCATCGTGCCGGCCACCATCCAGCTGGCGGGTGCGGAGATCGAGCTGACCAACCAGATGGCCCGCGAGATGCGCCTGAAGCTGGGGCTCGACGCGGTGAAGGACGAGTACGACTACATCCTGATCGACTGCCCGCCGTCTCTGGGGCAGCTTTCGATCAACGCGTTCACCGCGGCCAACTCGATCCTGATCCCGGTCCAAAGCGAGTACTACGCGCTTGAAGGCTTGAGCCAGCTGCTCAACACGGTGCGCCTGGTGCAAAAGCACTTCAACCCATCGCTGAGCATCGAGGGCGTGCTTTTGACCATGTACGACCGGCGCACGAACCTGGGCGCCCAGGTCATCGCCGAGGTCAAGAAGTACTTCTCCGACAAGGTCTACGAGACCATCATTCCGCGCATCACCCGGCTGGCCGAGGCGCCGAGCTACGGCATGCCGATCGTGGATTACGACCCGCGGTCCAAGGGCGCGGAAGTGTACAACGCATTAGCACAGGAGGTGTTGAAGGCCCATGGCGAATAAAAACAACAAGGGATTGGGCCGCGGCATCGAGGCCATTTTCAAGGACTTCGAAAGCCCCGACGAGTCGGTGGCCGCGGTCACCGAGCTGCCGCTGGAGGACATCCGGCCCAACCCGTACCAGCCGCGCAAGACGTTCGCGGAAGGGGCGCTGAACGACCTGGCCGAGTCGATTCGGCAGACCGGCGTTTTTCAGCCGATCATCGTGCGCCAAAGCGTCGGCGGCTACGAGATCATCACCGGCGAGCGGCGCTTCCGCGCGTCGAAGCTTGCGGGCAAGACGACGATTCCGGCGATCATCCGCACCTTCGATGACCCGGCGATGATGGAGATCGCGGTGCTCGAGAACCTGCAGCGCGAGGACCTCACGCCACTCGAGGAGGCCCAGGCCTACGACACGCTGATCCGCCGTCTCGACCTGACGCAGGTCGAGGTGTCCAAGCGGCTGGGCAAGAGCCGCCCGTACATCGCCAACTACCTGCGCCTGCTGACGCTGCCGGAGCCGGTCAAAAAGCTTCTGAACGAGGAGAAGCTCTCGATGGGCCAGGCCCGCACGCTGCTCAGCCTGAAGGACAAGAAGCGCCTGGTGCCGCTGGCCAAGAAGGTCGTGGCCGACAACCTGACCGTCCGCCAGCTCGAGCACCTGATCACGCAGATGAACGCCGGCGACCCGAAGCCGAAACCCAAGGCCGCCCAGAAGTCGCCGTACCTGCGCGCCAGCGAGAACCAGCTCGGCGACCGGTTCGGCACTAAGGTCAGCATCGCCCAGACCACCAAGGGCCACGGCAAGATCGAGATCGACTTCCAGGACCCCCAGGACCTCAACCGCCTCCTGGCCCTGCTGGACGTGAACCTGGACTAAGGCTGCCGGGCGCCGGGCTCCGGCGCGGCCCGCGTGGGGCTTCCGGCTCCGGGCGCCGGGCTTCGGTTCGGCGGGGCGACTGCCTCCGGCTCCGGGCCGGGGCGGCGGAACGCGTGGGGCTCTCCTGAGCCCGAAGTGCGGTCTCAGGACCCGCCCTTGCACTAAGCCGGCCAAGACCGCCGGCTAAGTGCAATTTCACGCTGGCTCGCCCCGGCCCGGAGCCTCCAGAAGTGGCCCGGCCGAACCGAAGCCCTACACAGTGGGCGGACTAGCCGGGTGGCGACGCGTGAGGACGGGTCGTTGTGGTGCTGGCGGGGGAGTACGTTAATCCTGTGCGTCCTCGCTGAACCGCATGCACTCTCCGCCCTGCGTTGAGCGGAATGCCGGCGGGCCTGTCCGCCGCTTCGATTGACCCGGTAGACGCCCGGTGGCTATTGCGAATCACGGCCGTCTTGGTGCACAATGAGGAGATGGGAATATGGTCCGGCACCGCGTGTCGGGTCACCCGTCTGTGAGTTGTGAGCGGGATGCAGCGGGCGTAGGGGGCCGGGCGGGCCGGCAGTGAAAGGATTGGCCGCCCGCAAGACGCGCGCACTTGGCGCGGCTTGCGCGTGGCCAATCCCGGCAACCGGGAAGACCGCTAAGGGAGCCGCAGGCGACGGCGGGCTTCCCGGTTAGGTCGGAGCCCGGCGGGCGGAGACCGGCCGCACAGCCGGCCCGCCCGGTCCCCGGAGCCCGCGGCGGCCGCCCCAGCAAATATAGGAGGCTTCAATGATGTATAACCTACACGATCGGGTGCAGATGAAGAAGCCGCATGCCTGCGGGGTCAATGATTGGGAGATCATTCGCCTCGGCATGGACATCAAGATCAAGTGCACCGGCTGCGGCCACATTGTGATGATGTCGCGGCGCGATTTTGACCGGAAGATGAAGAAAGTGCTCGTCCAAGCAGACGACAATCAGTAACCAAGAAAGGGACACAATCATGGCTTTAACTGCAGGTATCGTCGGCTTGCCGAACGTCGGCAAGTCCACGTTGTTCAACGCGATCACGAAGGCGGGGGCCGAGATGGCCAACTACCCGTTCGCCACCATCGACCCCAACGTCGGGATGGTTGAGGTGCCGGACGACCGTCTGGCTCGCATCGACGAGCTGATTCCCGCCAAGAAAATCATCCACACGACCTTCGAGTTCACCGACATCGCCGGCATCGTGAAGGGCGCGTCCAAGGGTGAGGGGTTGGGCAACAAGTTCCTCGAAAACATCCGCCAGGTCGACGCGATCATCCACGTGGTGCGCGCCTTCGACGACTCGGAGATCACGAGCGTCACCGGCACGGTCGACCCGCTCGACGACATCGAGACCATCAACCTGGAGCTCGCGCTGGCGGACCTGGATTCCGTCACCAAGCGCTACGCCAAGGTGGAAAAGGTCGCGCGGACTAAGGACAAGGAAGCCGTGGCCGAGTTCGAGGTGCTGAAGAAGATCAAGCCAGTGCTCGAGGAAGGCGGCGCGGTGCGCAGCATCGACTTCACCGACGACGAGCAAAAAATCGTCAAGGGGCTGTTCCTTTTGACCACCAAGCCGGTGCTGTACGTCGCCAACATCGCCGAGGACGACATGGCGGACCCGGAGGCCTGCGAGTACGTGCGCATCATCGAGGAGCACGCCAAGTCCGAGGGTGCGGAGGCCATCGCGGTGTCCGCCCGCACGGAGGAGGAGATCGCCGAGCTGGACGACGCCGACAAGGCCGACTTCCTGGAGGCGGAGGGCGTCAGCGAGTCCGGCCTGGACAAGCTAATACGTGCGTCGTACCACCTGCTGGGGCTGGCGACGTTTTTCACCGCCGGCGGCAAGGAGACGCGCGCCTGGACCTTCAAGCAGGGGATGAAGGCGCCGCAGGTTGCCGGCATCATCCACTCCGACTTCGAGCGCGGCTTCATCCGCGCCGAGACCATCAGCTTCTCGGACCTCGACAAGTACGGGTCGCAGGCGGCGGTGCGTGAGGCCGGCCGGCTGCGCTCCGAAGGCAAGGAGTACGTGGTTCAGGACGGGGACATCATCGAATTCCGCTTCAACGTTTAGGGGGAACCATTTTGGCAGAAAAAGAACAACCGGTTGAGCAAACCGTGGACGTCGACGCGCTTTTGAGCCAGTTGACCAACAAGAACAACGATTACGTCTTCAAGCTGCGCCGCATCCTGACGGAGCACCAGTGGTCCGAGGAGAAGCAGCGCCGCACGCTGGCCAAGCTTTTGCCCGAGATGATTACGGCCCAGCGCGCCGGCAAGCCGGCCAACCAGGTCTTCGGGCCGGTGACGGAAAAGGCCGAGAGCCTGATCCACGCGCCGAAGGCCAAGCCGCGCGCCAACGTCTGGCTGAGCGGCCTGGACCTGAGCCTGCTGTTCGCCGCCATTTTCGGGGCGGTCTACGGCGTGATGGTGCTGTGGAAGCCAAACATCAAGGCGACCGGCAACGGCCTGCCGTCGCTTCTGGTGATGGGCACGGCGGCCGGGTTCATGTTCGCCTTTTACAACGACTGGACCCGCAAGCCCAAGGAGCAGCGCGGCAAGACCTGGCAGCTGCTCCTGGCCGGGATGGCGCTGGTGCTGATTGCGTCCTTCCTGTCCTCTGCGCTGTCTCTGATCAAGTCGCCACTGACCCAGCAGATGCCGTGGCCGGGTTACGCCGTCGTCGCGCTCCTGGGCTTCGGTGGCCACTGGTTCCTGAAGCGCAAGTACAACCTCCGAGGCTTCCTCGGTCAATAACGTTCCCGGGCCCGGCCGTGTGCCGGGCCCTTGGCGTATCTTGGGCTTGGCGTGGTTGGGGGTTGCGGTGGCGGCCGCGCGCTGCGGTGGTGCACCAAGGCGGCTGGGAAGGGAGGCGAGGCGACGGTGGCGAAGCGGGGACGGAATCGAGGATGTCGGTGCCGGTATGCGTTCGGGGAGCGTTGGGGGTACCTGTCGCCGGTGATGGCGAGGCACCTGTGGCCGGGGCCGGCCCCGGGTGCTTGGGTCCCGCTTATGGCTCGGCCCGCCGCACCGTCGAGAAGTGTCACAGAATCCGAACCGGATGACGATTTCGATGTCCTTACTGCCAATTTCCCCGAACATTAATTTTTCAATCGGCGGTTTTGGCGGGGATGGTTCGGGAATGAAAACAGTTAATGAGCGTTCTCTCATTTAGAAACGCCGCCGCGCCGGCGTTTGGCGGCTTTTTGCCAAAGGCCGTTGACCGGTCGGCCTGAACATGATATTGTAAACGACAACAAAATTGAAAGAGGGCTATCTACTTGAGCAATTGGGAGACGAAGTTTGCGCGCCGCGGGTTTACCTTTGATGATGTTCTGTTGATCCCTGCCGAAAGTCACGTTCTGCCTCAGGAAGTCGAGCTGGGCGTCCAGCTCGCGCCGAACCTGAAGCTGAACATTCCCATCCTGTCCGCCGGGATGGACACGGTCACCACGTCCGACATGGCGATCGCGATGGCGCGCCAGGGAGGCCTCGGTGTCATTCACAAGAACATGAGCATCGAGCAGCAGGCCGACGAGGTCCTGACCGTGAAGCGCTCCGAGAACGGCGTCATCCTCAACCCGTTCTTCCTGACCGCCAACGACCCGGTGTCTGAGGCCCACAAGCTGATGCAAAAGTACCGCATCAGCGGCGTGCCGATTGTGGATTCCAAGGACTCTCGCAAGCTGACCGGCATCATCACCAACCGCGACTTGCGCTACGTCGCCGACCACAGCATCGCCATCGGCAGCGTGATGACCAAGGACAACCTGGTCACCGCGCCGACCGGCACCAGCCTCGAGGAGGCCGAGGCGATCCTCCAAAAGCACAAGATCGAGAAGCTGCCTTTGGTGGACGCCGACTACCGCCTGTCCGGCCTGATCACGATCAAGGACATCGAAAAGGTCGTCGAGTTCCCGCAGGCCGCCAAGGATGCGCACGGTCGCCTGCTGGTCGCCGCCGCGGTCGGGGTCACCTCCGACACCTTCGAGCGCGCCCAGGCGCTACTTGACGCCGGTGCCGATGCCATCGTCATCGACACGGCGCACGGCCACTCCGCCGGCGTTTTGCGCAAAATCGCCGAGATCCGCGCCCACTTCCCGCACGCGACGCTGATTGCCGGGAACGTGGCCACCGCGGAAGGCGCGGCCGCCCTCTACGACGCCGGCGTCGACGTGGTCAAGGTCGGCATCGGCCCCGGCTCCATCTGCACCACCCGCATCGTCGCCGGTGTCGGCGTGCCGCAGCTGACCGCGGTTTACGACGCCGCGACCGAGGCGCGCCGCCGCGGCAAGGCAATCATCGCCGATGGCGGGATCAAGTACTCCGGCGACATCGTCAAGGCGCTGGCCGCCGGCGGCACCGCCGTCATGCTCGGCAGCATGCTGGCCGGCACCGACGAGGCGCCGGGCCGCTTCGAGATCTACCAGGGCCGCCGCTTCAAGACCTACCGCGGCATGGGCAGCCTGGGCGCGATGGAGCAGGCCCACGGCTCGTCCGACCGCTACTTCCAAAGCGGCGTGAACGAGGCCAAGAAGCTGGTTCCGGAAGGCATCGAGGGCCGCGTCGCCTACAAGGGGTCGCTGGCCGATGTCATCTACCAGCTGGATGGCGGCCTGCGCTCCGGCATGGGCTACGTCGGCGCCCCGAACATCCAGGCGCTGCAGGACAACGCCCAGTTCATCCAGATTTCCGGCGCGGGCCTGCGCGAAAGCCACCCGCACGACGTTCAGATCACCAAGGAAGCCCCGAACTACTCGGTGGAATAGACTTTGACTAGGCGTCTCGCGACCGGCGAGGCGCCTTTTGAGTGGCGCGGCCCGCCTCGTGTCGCAGCGGCACCTTTGTCGTGGCGTGGCCGCCTCGTGTCGCAGCGGCACCTTTGCCAGCGCTGCGGGGGCGCCGGTTTACGCCGGCGGCTCGCCCATGGTATACTGAAGCCAGCAAAAACGGCACCCCTGCCAGAGTGCCGCCTTGCAGACGACCGCGTACGAGCGGTGGCCCAAGTTATTGGAAGCTAAGAAGCCGCCGGAACTTTGCCGAAAGTTATGTGGGCGGCTTTTAGCTTGCTCATTTTCGGAATTCTCCGAGCGACTTCCTCAGCGCGGTGGCCGCGACGACCGCCTTGGTCAGGCGGTTGAGAACGCGTGTCACCACGACGCACAACAGCTCGACCTCCGCCAGGAAAGCGATGATCTGGGTAATCACCCATATCACGAGTTTGCAAGGTCCTCCTTTCCTTCTAAGTCTGACGTGCCGTGGCCTTATCGCCATTGGCATCACCCGCTTTCAGAAAATGGGACCACCGCTCGCATCACTTTGTCTGCCCGTGCATTGTACCAAGGACCGGCGAGTTTTGCCTAGGTGAGGGGTGTGAGAGGTTGGTGTGGTGCGGACTGGAATGAGAGTGGCGCGAACCACCGTCAACTAGCGGGCTCGCGCTTTTTTGTTGCCTCGGGTGGGGTTCAGGGACGACGGCTCGCCGTTGAGTTGCGTTCATTGCAAGCCCAGGCGCTTTGACACCTTAAGTTTTTCCAGTCGTTGGCAGGCGACCAAGCGCCGCGGCGCAAGGTTTGGTACAATGTAAGCGACGTTGATTACCCGGGCAAAGGGAGCGAAATTCAATGAAAATCCTGATTGTCGATGACGACAAAGAAATCGTGGAACTACTCAGCATTTACGTGAAGAACGAAGGCTACGAGCCGATCCTGGCCTACAGCGGCAAGGAGGCGATCACGCGCCTGGCGACCAATCCCGACATCGCGCTGATGATCCTCGACATCATGATGCCCAACATGTCGGGCATCGACGTGGTGCGGCAGGTGCGCAAGGACTCGCAGATTCCGATCATCATCGTGTCGGCCAAGACCGGCGACATGGACAAGATCCAGGGGCTGATCACCGGCGCGGACGATTACGTGACCAAGCCGTTCAACCCGCTGGAGGTGATGGCGCGGGTCAAAAGCCTGCTGCGCCGCAGCCAAAACAACGTGACCAACCCGGAGCCCGACGAGCTCGAGGTCGGGCCCTTGACCATCAAAAAGGACAGCCACGAGGTCACCACGCTGACCGGCAAGCAGATTCAGCTGACGGCGCTTGAGTTCGGCATCCTGTACCTGCTGGCGAGCCACCCCAACCGCGTTTTTTCCGCCGACGAGATCTTCGAGCGCGTCTGGCAGCAGGAGTCGATCGTGTCCGCCAAGACGGTCATGGTCCACGTCTCGCACCTGCGCGATAAGATCGAGGAGGCGACCGGCGGCGAAAAGGTGATCGAAACCGTCTGGGGCGTCGGCTACAAGGTCGAAGCGTAATGGGCGAGAAGGTTCGGCTGACCGGCAAGGAGAAGTCCGAGCTGTGGTTCGAGGGCCTGGTCACGCTGGTGCTGTTGCTGATGCTGAACTTCGCGATTTTCGTGCTGCTCAAGCAGATGATCGCCAGCAACCAGAACCTGCAGGACTCCATCTGGAGCGTCAAGCAGGTGCTGACCTTCGGCGCCAACCGCGCGCACCTCTGGAGCTGGCGCAACGTGTTCGGCATCGTGATGGCGCTGATCGACCTCGCCGTCATCTACTGGCGCCTGATCCGCCGCTACCGCCAGATGCAGATGCGCCACGTCATCCGCGAGCTGCACTACATCGCCGACGGCCACCTCGACCACCGCGTGCGCCTGGCCGTCAACACCGACCTGCAAAAGGTGATCAACAGCATCAACGCGCTGGTCGATTCGACCGTCAACTCGATGGCCGAGGAGCGCAAGATCGAGCAGAGCAAAGACGAGCTGATCACCAACGTCTCACACGACATCCGCACGCCGTTGACCTCGATCATCGGCTACCTCGGCCTGATCGAGGACAACCAGTACCGAAGCGAGGAGGAGCTGTTGAAGTACACGCACACCGCGTACCTCAAGGCCAAGCAGATGAAGGTCCTGGTCGAGGACCTCTTCGAGTACACGAAGGTCCGCCAGACCACGACGCCCCTGAACACCGTCCAGTTCAACATGCTGGCGATGCTCGAGCAGCTGGCCGCAAGCTTTGAGCTTGAGGCGGGCAAAAAGGGGATGACGTTCGAGGTCACGGGCGACCCCGACCCGCTGATGATGGAGGCGGACACGGAGAAGCTCGGCCGCGTCTTCAACAACCTGATCGTCAACGCGCTGAAGTACGGCAAGGGCGGCCAGCACATTTTCTTGAACGCCCAGAAGGTCGGCTCCGAGGTCGTGATCAAGGTCTCCAACGACGGCCAGCCGATCCCCAACGATGCGCTGAACCAGCTCTTCGACCGCTTCTACCGCGTCGAGGAGTCCCGCTCGCAGGAAACCGGCGGCACGGGCCTCGGCCTCGCCATCGCCCAGAGCATCATCGCCCTTCACGGCGGCTACATCTACGCCGACTCGACGGCGGCCCTGACAAGCTTCGTCATCCACCTGCCGCTCAAAGTCGGGGTGACGCTTAAAAGAGAGAGTGGAAAGTAATCGTGGTGATGGCCGCAGACTCCGGCGCCCGGGCAGGCGGGCTGTGCGGCCGGCTTCCGCCCGTTGGGCTCCAGCCTAAAATCTAAGCCCGCCGTCGCTGCGCGCCTGTGGCGGTCTTAGATTTTGCCGGGTGTGGCCACGCGAAAGCCTCGCCAAGTGCGCGAGTCTTCCGGGCGGCCACACCTTTCACTGCCCGCCTGCCCGGGCGCCTACGTCTGCTACATACGAGATTGACTGCCTCTGTACGCTGATTGCGAGTGATACTCGAATCACATGAACACAACCAGCTACTTAGGTTCTGCCACTCGTATCCGATGATGCCGCCGGAACCCTGTCGTCATCGTTGTGCGCCATGCAGCAGGCGGAGGGTCGGGGGTGGGCCGGGCCGCGAAAGGATTAGGCGACGCGTGACCGCGGGTTGTGCGGGCACGCGCCACCTAATCCCGGCAAAATTCAAGACCGCTGAGGGAGCCGCAGGCGACGGCGGGCTTGAATTTTAGGTCGGAGCCCGATTTCGGGCGGAGACCGGCCGCGCAGCTCGGCCCACCCCCGACCCGGAGCCTGCGACATCCAGCTCTAAGTACCAGAAGCAGCACATTGTTTGGCACCCATCGAAAGTTTAGGAGATTATGACATGAAGAAATTTTGGCGCGGCCTCATCGTAGTGGTCGCAACGCTTAGCGTGTGGGCCGGCGTGGCGCCGGTTGCAGGCGTGCAGGCGGCGACCGACACGAGCGCGGCCGTCAGCATCGATGCCTCCGCGGCCCTGGCCGTCGAGGCGAAGACCGGCAAGATCATGTACGCCAAGAACGCCGACAAGCAGCTGCCGATTGCGTCCATGACCAAGATGCTGTCGCTCTACCTCGTGCTCGACGCGATCAAGTCCGGCAAGCTGAGCTGGAACGACAAGGTGGCGCCGGATGCGGCGATCACCAAAATCTCGCAGGACACCGCGCTGTCGAACGTCCCGCTGCGCGTGGATGCGACCTACACCGTCAAGGAGCTCTACTCCGCCAGCTTCATCTACTCGGCCAACGCCGCGATGATGCTTCTGGGCAACGCGGTGGCCGGCAGCCAGAGCAAGTTCGTCGACCGGATGACCGCCCAGCTTGAGAAGTGGGGCATCAAGGACGCGCACATCGTCAACGCGACCGGCCTGCCGAACAGCGCGCTGACCGTCGACCGCTACCCGGGCAGCGCCGCCGACGACGAGAACAGCATGACCGCCAAGGACGTCGCCATCGTCGCCCGGCACCTGCTGGACGATTTTCCCGAGGTGCTTGAGACCACGACGGTGAAAACCGCGACGTTCCGCGCCGGCACCGGCGACGCCACCCGGATGGACAACTACGACTGGATGCTGCCGGGCCTGGTCGCGGCGCAAAAGGACCTGCCCGTCGACGGCCTCAAGACCGGCACGACGGACAAGGCGGGCGACTGCTTCACCGGCACCGTCGAGAAGAACGGCATGCGCATCATCACCGTCGTCCTGCACGCCAACGGCACCGCCAAGACGCGCCGCTTCGACCAGACCGCCAAGCTCATGCGTTACACGCTGAGCAACTGGAAGCAGATGAAGGTCACGACCGCCGGCCAGCCAATCAGCGGCCACGCCTCGGTCAAGGTCGACAAGGGCAAGCTCGCGACCGTTCCGCTGGCCGCGGCCAAAACCGTCACCATCTGGGTCCCGACCGGCACCACGACTAAGGACCTGGCCTACAACTACAAGACCAAGAAGCTCGTGACGAAAAACACGATCGAGGCACCGGTCAACAACGGCACCACGGTCGCGACGACCAACATTGCGGCCAAGGCCGACACCCTAGGCTATCTGAACGGCGACACGGGTGTGGCCGTCAGCGTCCACACCGCCAAGGCGGCGGAGAAGGCCAACTTCTTCGTCCTCCTGTTCCGCGGCATCGGTGAGTTCTTCCACAACCTGTTCTAGTCCGGCACAGCGGCCGGCGCTTCCTTCTCCATGATGGGGAAGGAAGCGCCGGCCGCTTTTTTGCGTGAGCTGAGTCAGAAGTTGCCTTGTTTGGGTAGTCTCTTGTAATCGTTGAATTCCTGTTTACTAGACGGGAATATTCCTTCGTGGTAAGATGGAGTGACTGATAATGGAAATTAGATTTAGCAGTCGAAAACTTGCGCGACAGTTACTTGATCAGAGTATGCGTGTTCGCGCGTTTGGGTGGGTTCGGGCGAGACGGCTCGCGATGCGTTTGGACGAGCTGACAGCCGCGGAGACCCTTCACGAAATCTCACGCTACCCACCGGTGCGTCTGCACATCCTGATTGGCGACCGTGCGGGACTTTGCGCCGTTGATGTGACAGCAAACTGGCGCCTGGTTTTTGCCGGCGCCAACGATTACGGCGTTAGAACGACCGATGATGCCGTCACGACCAAGGTGCTCCTGATTGCAGTCGAAGATTACCACTAGGAGGATATCATGCCGGAATACGATTTTGACCAAGGGGTTGCAATGCCCATTGTCGCAACCACTTCGGCCGCCGATGCCTTGAAGGAGCTGATGGCGTTTCATCACCTGACTCAGGCGGATTTTGCCCAGCATGCCGCGATTTCACAGAAACAGCTGTCGTTCATCCTTAATCGCAAGGCGTTCATGTCCCCACCGGTGGCGCGTCAGATTGAGGCGGCGACCGGGGTTAGTGCGCGGTGGTTACTGGAGTTGGACTTCAATTACCTCTATGCCCAGCGCGAAAACGCACCGCTTGAGGCTGCCGTTCAACCGTACGACTGGGCAAAACGGGAGTAACTTCGTCACACGCAACGGCTTTTGCTGATGGGCTCCGGTGCCGGGCTCACAGTCCGTACCGCCGCTCCACCCGTGCCAGCGCCCTAGTCGCCTCGGAAAGCGCCGTTCGGGCGGACGCGGCCTCGCGCTGTGCCGCCGCCAGCGCCTGGGCCTGGTTTTGGTCGGACGCCTCGGCGTCGTCGATTGCGGCGCGCATCGCGCCGGCGGCAAAGACGCTCATCGAGACACCGGTCCGCGCGAGGTAATCCTCGACCTGCGCCTGAGTCTCCGGGTCGAGGCGGATGGTGAATTCCTTTGATTTGGTCATGTGCGGTTGCCCCCTAACGTTAATTTAAGTATACAAGCTCGGGGCCGCACTCGTCAGGTGCGGCCCCGGTGCGTTATAGTGGCCATGGAGGTGGCAAAATGGAATTCTACGACATCACAGCGGCGGGCCTGGCGCAGCTTCACGCGGAGGTGGCGGCGCTTCAGAAGGAGCGGCCGCACCGAATCGCGGTGCTGCAGGCGGCCCGGGCGCTGGGCGACCTGTCCGAAAACGCGGATTACAGCGCGGCCAAGCGCGACCTGCGCCACCTGGAGAGCCGACTGCGCTACCTGGACCGGCTGATCCGCCACGCCCAGGTGGTCGAGACCCCGAGCGGCGATGAGGTCGCCATCGGCAAGGTGGTCACGGTCGCCTTCATGGACCCGGACGCCGACCTCGGCGCCGGCGCGGCCGGCGGCGGGGATGCGGGCACTGACGCCGCCGCGGGCACCGACGCAGACGAGCAAACCGACGCAGCCGCTCCCGATGCCGGGACAACGGCTGCCAGCGCCGTCAACGGCGTGCCCACGCCAACCGAAACCGCCGCCGCCGCCGCCCGCGTCGCCGCGGCCCTGGCCGCCACGGCGCCCGAGGACGTGGTGACCTACCGGCTGGTCGGGCGCCACGAGGCCAGCATGGCACCCGAGAACCTCGCCGTGGACTCGCCGCTGGGGCAGGCCATCCTGCACCGGCGCGTCGGCGACCGGGTGCTGGTGGCCGCGCCGGCCGGGACGTATCCGGTGGTCGTCACGCGGATCGCCGATTCCATGGTATAATGGAGCAACTAGACTAGCACGAAACGGGGAGACACAATGTCATTATCGTTGAACGCATGCATTTTGTTACTCAAGGAGCACCACCTGCTGAAAAGCAGCGCGGTTCAAAACTCGATCGGCGTTGAGATGACGGGGATCAACCTCGACTCGCGCAAGGTGTCGGGGCCGACCTTGTTCTTCTGCAAGGGCGCGCACTTCCGGCCGATCTACCTGTCGATGGCGCGCGACAACGGCGCGACGACCTACGTGGCCGAGAAGCCTTACGTCGAAGGCAATGGCATGAACGCGCTGATTGTGGTCAACGTCGAGAAGGCCATGGCGATTCTGGCGGCGGCGTTCTTTGATTTTCCCCAGGACGATCTGTTCGTGATCGCCTTCACGGGCACGAAGGGGAAGACCACCAGCGCCTACTTCACGCGCGGCATCCTCGAGCAGGCGCACCCCAAGCGCGTGGCGCTGTCCTCGACCATCGAGCGGGTGCTGGGCCCGAACCCCGACCAGCGGCAAAAATCGCACCTGACCACGCCGGAGTCGATCGACCTGTTCCGCGACATGCGCGAGGCGGTCGACAACGGCATGACCCACATGGTGATGGAGGTCTCAAGCCAGGCCTACCTGAAGAGCCGCGTGTTCGGCCTGACCTACGACGTCGGCGTGTTCCTGAACATCACGCCGGACCACATCGGCCCCAACGAGCACCCGAACTTCGCCTCCTACCTGCACAATAAGCTGCAGCTCTTGGTGAACTCGCGCAAGGTCGTGATCAACGCGGAGACCGAGCACTTCGCCGAGGTCTACGCCGCAGCGACCACGACGACCAACCCGGACAGCATTTTCCTGTACGCGGACTCCGAGTTCAAGCCGGAAGACCCAAAGCTTGACATCGATTTTCGCTTCGAGAACCTCGAGGCCGACACGAGCGAGAGCCGCTACAAGCTGGTGCCGGTGACGGACAAGGCGGCGGCCCTGAACCTCGGCAACACGTACGGGCTGCGGCTGATCGGCGACTTCAACGAGAGCAACGCGACGGCCGCCGCGATCGCGGCCGGGCTGGCCGGCGTCGACGCGACCAGCGCGGTGCCGGGCGTGGCCAACGTGATGATCCCCGGGCGCATGGAGTTCCGGCAGGTGCCGGACCACGGGACGGTCTTCATCGATTTTGCCCACAACTACGGCAGCCTCGCCGCGCTGTTCCACTTCATCAACAAGGAGTACCCCAAGGCGCCAATCAACCTGGTGCTCGGCGCGCCCGGCGACAAGGGCGTGTCGCGCCGCGCCGACTTCGCGCAGGTAATCAACGAGAGCGTGGCGACGGTGTACCTGACCACCGATGATCCCGGTTTCGAGGACCCGGCGGCCATCGTCGAGCAGATCGATGCCGGCATCGACCACGACCGCGTGACGGTGCACAAGGTGCTGGACCGCCGCACCGCGATCGAAATGGCGCTTGCGGCCAACACCGACGGCGCGGTGCTGGTGGTCGGCGGCAAGGGCGCCGACACCTACCAGAAGGTGCGCGGCGTCGACACGCCGTGGCCGTCCGACGTCGTGGTGGTCGACCAGAGCATCGCGGCGCTGTAAGGCACAGACGCGGAAAGAAATAATCGGGACGGCTTGCTGCTCACTTGACTGAGTTGGCGAATAAAGTAGGCGGATTGATTGCTGCAAAACTGCGGCAATCAATCCGCTTTTTGGGTGCGCAGAATGACCAGACTGACGTAATCTACTAATGTTGACGCTTGGGTAATTTGGCAGACGCCTCGCTTGACGGGAATTAACTTTCTTGCTATATTTAACCTCCCGGGCGGTGCGTGACTGGAGGAAGCAGATGTATCAGATTGATTTTTATGCTGATTCAGACGGCTTCAGCGAGATTCTGGCTTTTATTGCCCAGCTTGAGGCGAGCAATCAGGTATCCGATCGTGCGCTCTTAGGGAAAATACGGCATCACTTGGATCTACTGGCGCTGCTGGGGCCGAGGCTGCATGAACCGCACGTTAAATACATTCGCGGCTACACAAGACCGCTGTTCGAGCTGCGACCGGTACCCGAACGCATTTTCTTTGCGACGTGGATGATGGACCGCTACGTCTTGCTCACGCACTACACGAAGCGCCAGGCGCGAACGGATCGCCGGCTGATTCGTAAGGCCTTGGATAACTTGACCGACTGGCAATACCAACAAGGGGTGAACCGATGACAACCTGGCAAGACTACCGCGAGAAGATGACCGGCATTGCGCCCGCCGACCAGCTCGCAATCGACACCCTGTCGCAGCTCCAGGCGATGCGCATTCGCGCCGGTATCTCGCAAAAGGATTTCGCGGCGCGACTGGGAATGAAACAGCCCCAGCTGGCCAAGCTGGAGCGGCTCGACTCGCTGCCGACGCTGCGCACGCTGGAGCGTTACGCGCAGGGGCTGGGGATGACACTGAAGCTGAGCATCGACCCGCTCCCGCACTGAGCGCGTCACGAAGGCGCCGAAAACGACGCACCGCCCCAATCGCAAGCATGCGGTTGGGGCGGTGCGTCGTTTTTGCGTGGTCGGATCAGCGGCGAAAGAGCCGCTTGCTGAAGGCGTAGTTGAGGACGATCACGACGACCTGGTCGACCAGCTTCACCGGCATCGGCGCGGCGCGCAGCAGCGTCAGGCCGACGAAGAGGATTGCGGTGTCGACGCCGAGCGACGCGCCGCGCAGGGCGAAGAAGCCCAGCGCCTCGCGCAGGACGGCGGCCGGTTCGGTGGTCGCAGAGTTGAACACCACCGTCTTGTTGGCGACGAAGGCGAAGGCGACGCTCAGCCACCACGCGGCGAGGTTGGCCCAGAACCAGGCGACGCCGAGGTGCGTGAGGGTGAAAAACAGCGCGACGTTGAGGCCGGTGGTCAGGCCGCCGACCACCAGATAGCGCAGGACGGCGCCGAACCGGGCGGGTGAAAGGGTCACATGCTTATCCATTCGTTGTCCTCCTTGCAAGACAGGTGTACACCAGGCTGGCCGTGGGTTCAGCGAAGCCGTTGGTGATCAGCGGTGCCGCGGCGAGGCGCAGGCGCTGGGTGCGGACGACGTCGAGCGGTTGGGTGCGGCCGCTGGCGTTGGTCACGGTGATGCGGTAGCGCCCGGCGGCCAACCGTCGGCGCAGGCGGAACACGGCGCCCTCGCGGTGCAGCGGCCAGCTTCGGACGCTGGCCAGGCGGGTCAGCGCGACGGTGAGGCCGGTGCCCGGGTGCCCCTGGACGGAAAAGTAGTCGGCGGGGGCGTTCAGGGTCACGTCCTGGGTGGCGACGGTGCCGGGAATCAGCTGCGTGGCCTTGGCGCCGTACTGCTCGGACTGCTGGCTGCGCTGGGCGGCCAGGACCACCGGTGCGGTTTTAGCGCGGCCGGCGCCGGCGGCCAGCAGCGCGAGGCCGACCAGGGCGGCGACACCGGCGAGCGCGCCGGGCAGCCAGCGCGGCCGCGTGCGGTGGGCTTGGCGCCGTGGCGCGGTGGTCGGCGCGGGGCTGCAGGTCGCGCCACCGGGCTCAGTGACGGCGTCGGTGCCGCGCTGGCCGCCGCTTGCGCTGCCGCGACGGGTTTTCACCGGCATCTCGTCGGCCGTACGTCGCCGCACAGGCGCCGGCAGCGCCGCCCACGCGACCAGCGCCAGCGGCACCAGCACCTGGCCGTAGCGGCCCTCGACCTCCCACAGCAGGACGTGGAAGCCGAGGTAGCCCAGCGCGGTGATCACGGCCAGCGCCGCGACCACGTCGGTGCGGCGCGCGAGATCGGGCCGCCAGGTGAGCAGCCGCAGGCCAAGCGTCAGCCACAGCGCCAGGGTGGCGGCGGTGTAGCTCAGTCCAGTGGCCGCGCGAAAAAAGCCGGCGTGGTGCAGGTACCAGGCCGGCGCCGCCCGGAAGCCGCCGTTGTACCAGTCCTGGATGCTGGTCGGGTTCAGCAGCACGCCGAGCTTCACCAGCCACAGCCGAAGCAGGCCGGCGGGGCCGAGGCGCCGCACCCGCGCGAGAATCAGGGCGCCGGCGTGGCGGCTGCGCGCCGCCTTGGTCGGCAGCGCGATGGCGGCAGCGACGTCCGGGCCGGCGTAGGTGCCCCGGTGCGCGGCGTTGACGCCCATCGCCAGCCAGTTGGTCACCGGCATGGCGTACGCGTCGTTTGCGGTGTAGCCGCTGGCCCGCTGGATCGCGGTGGTGAGCGGCGGCGTCAGGGCGAAGCCCAGGCACACCAGCAGCATCGGCAGGCCGAGGTGGTGGCCCGGCAGGCGACCGCGCCGGCCTCCGCCTCCCGTGCGAAAATGGTGCGTGGTTCCGCTGCCGAAGTTACCCTCAGCCGTACTGCCGAAGGGGCGCGCGGTTTCGGCGCGCCCGGCTTCGCTGCCGACTCGGCACGCAGCCGTACTGCCGGAGCGGCCCGCATTTTCGGCACGGGCGCGGCCCGCGGCCGGCCCGCGCTGCCGCCGCCACAGCAGCCCGGCGAGAATCGCCAGCGCCGGCAGCAGCACGATCAGGTTGGGCTTGAGCAGCGCGCCGAGCAGCACGGCGAGAAGCAGCAGCGCTCCGGCGTACCGGCGGCCGCGGCCCGCCAGGTTTGGCCAGCGCCAGAACTGGCGCAGGATCACCAGCAGCACCAGCAGGGTCGGCAGGTCGGAGTAGGCGACCTGCAGGTAGTAGGTGTAGGCGAAGGGCGTCAGCGCGAGGAAGGCGAGGGTGCCGACAACGACGGTCGGGCGGCGGCCGAGCTGCCACGCGGTCAGTAGGCTCAGCGCGATGAAGCCGTCGAGCGTCAGCAGGCTTAGCAGGTGCACCGCCGCGCCGGCACCGAGCCCGAGCGCCGCGGTCAGCCGCAGCCACTGGGCCAACAGGAACGCCAGCGGCACGTTGTTGGCGTAGCGCCAGAAGTAGGTGGAGGCGAAACCGGGCAGCCCGGCGGCCATCCGGTCGGCCTGGGCCAGCACCCGAAACGGGTCGTGGTAGACGGTGTCTGGCATCGCGGCGAGCACCGCCAGCTGGCCGACCAGCATCGCGGCGAACACCAGCGCCACCACCCACGCCAGCCGCCGGGGCGACCATCCGGCCACCCAGGGGGCGAGCAGCCGTGCGGCGGCGACCACCAGCACGGCCAGTATCAGGCTCGCCGGACCGAGCGGCCTGACAAAGGTGCTGGCGGCGGCCAGGGCCAGGCACAGGACCAGCACAAGCGGCAGAAACGCGGGGCGAATTTTGACCATCGGCTAGTCCAGCACGGTCTGAACCGTGTACCGCGGCCGGCCCTTGACCTCGGTCATCAGCTTGCCGATGTACTCGCCGATGATGCCCAAGCTGATCATCTGAACGCCGCCGACGAACCACAGCGACACCATCAGAGACGACCAGCCGTGGACGGTCAGGCCGAGCAGCTTCATCACGACGGCGTAGGCCACCATGCCGATGGCCAGCAGGCAAGACAGGGTGCCGAGCAGCAGAATCAGCCGCACCGGCGCGATGGTCAGGCTGGTGATGCCGTCCCAGGCGAACGCGAGCATTTTGCGCAGCGGGTACTTGGACTCGCCGGCCAGCCGCGGTGTGCGCTTGTAGGTGACCTGCGCGGTGGGGTAGCCGAGCTTGGGGATCAGCCCGCGGATGAAAATGTTGCGCTCGGGGTAGGCCAAAAAGGTGGTGACGGCGCGGCGCGACATCAGGCGAAAATCGGCGTGGTCGGGCACCAAATCGACGCCGAGCGTCCGCAGCACCTTGTAGTAGCCCTCGGCGGTGGTGCGCTTGAACCAGCTGTCGGAGTCGCGGTTGTTGCGCACGCCGTACACAATGTCGGCGCCGTCCGCGTAGCGCTCGACCATCTCCGGAATCTTGTCCGGGTCGTCCTGCAGGTCCGCGTCGATGGTGACGATCGCGTCGGCGGTCGCGACCGCGGCCTGCATGCCGGCGATCAGTGCGGCCTGGTGCCCGAAATTGCGGGAAAACCGCAGCCCGCGCACCCGCGAGTTCTGGTGGTGCGCGGCCGAAACGATGGCCCAGGTGCGGTCGGTCGAGCCGTCGTCGACGATCAAGAGGTCGAGCCGGCCGGTCGCCGGGTTCTGGGCGGCGACGGTGTCCTCGATGGCCAAGAGGCGCTGGATGGTCGACGGCAGCACGGCCTCCTCGTTGTAGGCCGGGATGACGATGGTTAATTTTTGTGTGCTCATGCGCGAGACTTCCTTTCCATCAGGTGCTGCAGCCGACACTGCAGCGTGGCGGCGACGGCCGTCGCCGCGGCGCCGAAGCTTGCGGCCAGCGCCGCGCCGGCCAGGACGTCGGAGGCGAAGTGGTCGCGCAGGTAGACGCGGGATGCCGCGACCAGCCCGATCCAGACCAGCCCGCCGATCACGGCGAGCAGCTGGGCCTCCGGGTCGCAAAGCTGCGGCAGGGCGATGACCAGGATCAGGATCACCAGAAGCGTCGTGGCGAAGGTGTGGCCGCTGGGAAAACTGAAGCCGGTGTCGGCCACCAGCTGGTGCGGCGGCCGGGTGCGGGCGGTCACGCCCTTGACCAGCTCGGCGCAGGCCAGCCCGGCGACCTGGACGCCGGTGAACCACAGCGCGACGGCCGCATCGCGGCGGCGCCACAGCCACCAGCCGATGGCGGCGGCGACGATCAGGCAGGTGGCGGGGCTGCCGAGCGCCGCGACGACCGTGAACAGCGCCGTGTTCAGCGGCGTCACCGCGCGCGCCGCGGTGCGGGCGGCGGTCGCGTCCAGGACGTGCAGCCAGCCGGCGTGCGCGGTGACGCCAAGCGCCAGCAGGGTGAAGAGGCAAAGCGCCGCGGCGGCCAGCAGCGGCGCCGGTTGGCCGGCTGCCGGGCGCCGGCCGCGTGCTGCCGCAGGGTGATGAAGTTCTGTCATGATGAGGCCCCCTTATCAGATGAGTCCAGCATAGGCGCGGGCGGGCGGCGGCACCACGCACGGCATCTGAGGCCCGACTGAAGTTTTCTCAGGTGGGGCGCGGGTCGGCGCGCCGGGGCGGGCACGGCGCCTTAATATTTTTCAGAAAGCGCAAAAAACCGCCGCAAATTTTTTTTGCGGCGGTTCGGATCATGCCTTGGGCAGCGTCAGGAAGAAAATGGTGCCGCGCGGCTGGTTGTCGGCGACGGCCAGCGTCGCGTGGGTCAGCTTGGCCAGCTGGGCGGCGATCGCCAGCCCAAGCCCCGTGCCGGCAACGGTGCCGCGCACGTCGGCGCTGCGGTAGAAGCGCTCGAAGACGTGCGCCTTGTCCGCCGCGCTGATGCCGACGCCGCGGTCTTTCACCGCCACCACCGGCGCGCCGGCCGCGTCCAGCCGCAGCGTGACCGTGATCGGGGCGTCTTGGGGCGAGTACTTGGCCGCGTTGGTCAGCAGGTTGACCAGGATTTGGTCGAGCGCCTGCGCGTTGCCCTGGACGTGGAGGCCCGGGGTGATTTCGGTTGCAATCGGCTGGGCGATGGTGCCGGTCAGCTTCTGCACGGTGGCGGCGACCGCTTCGCTGAGGTCGAGGTCCGCAAGGTCAAGCGCCAGCCGGTCGGCGCGCGACAGCTGCAGCAGCTCGGCGATCAGCTGCTCCATCTGCCGGGATTCTTCGGTGATGTAGCCGACCGACTTGGCCACGATCTCCGGGTGCGCGACGCCGTGCCGCTCGATCAGCTGCGCGTGGCTGCGAATCGTCGCAATCGGCGTGCGCAGCTCGTGCGCGGCGTTCATCACGAAGAGTTTCTGCTGAGCCTGGCGCTCGGCAAGCTGGTGCAAGAGCGCGTTGAAGTTGCCGGCCAGCTCCGTCACCTCGGTCGGCCGCTTGGGCACCGGCAGCTGCAGGTCGCCGGGCTCCTGCGCCTTGGCAATCGCCTGCGTGGTCTGCGACAGCGCCGTCAGCGGGTCGGTCAGCCGCTTGGTCAGCCGCCGGATGTAAAACGGCGTGAGCACCAGCGTCAACACCAGCAGCACGACGGTCACCTGCACCACCAGCATCAGCACCGACAGCTGCGGCGCCATGTTCTGCCACAGCGTGTAGTAGATGCCCTTGGCGTGGACCATGCGGTGGTACAAGAAGCCGATTTTGGGCCGGTAGTACAGGTGGGCGATCAGCGGCACCTTGATCGGTTCGACTTCCAGCACATCGTCGGCGTTGGGCGACAGGTACTGGGTGACCTTGGCGTCCTTGCGCATGTTGTGGACATAGACATAGCTCTGGCTGGTGTCCAGGGTGCTGTTGCGCCGCCAGGTCTCCCAGTCGTCGTTGCCGTCGATGTCGGCCTGGCGCAGGCTCTCGCTGATGTGGGCGGTGGTGGTGCGCACCTGGGCCAAGAGCTGTTGGCCGACCGCCAGGATGATCGCCAGCCCTAGCGCGACCGTCACCACCGCGATCAGCTTGGTCAGGCTGCGCAGCATGATGGCGGCGCTGGACTGGCTGCGCAGCCGGCGCCTCATTGGGCCTCGACCTTGGCCGACAGCATGTACCCGACGCCGCGCACGGTGTGGATCAGCTTAGGGCCGGCCTGCGCGTGGTCGATTTTGTTCCGCAGGTTGCGCACGTAGACGTCCAAAATGTTGGGCTGGCCCTCAAAGTCCACGCCCCACACCGTGTCGAGCAGCTCCTCGCGCGAGCAGGGCTGATCCAGGTTGGCGGCCAGGGCGACCAGGAGCTCGTACTCGCGCTGGGTCAGGGGGATGATGGTGTCGCCGCGGGTCACGCGCTTGGTGGCGGTGGCGACGGTCAGGTCGCCGGCGGTGTACGTGGTGGTGACGTCGGCCGCGGGCCGCCCGTGCCGCAGCGCGAGCTCGATGCGGGCGAGCAGCTCCTCCATCTCGAAGGGCTTGGTGATGTAGTCGTCGGCGCCGCCGGTCAGCCCGGCCACCTTGTCGCCGATGTAGTCCCGCGCCGTCAGCATGATGATCGGAATCTGGCTGGTCTTGCGGATGCGCCGCAGCACGCCGAAGCCATCCAGCCGCGGCAGCATCCAGTCTAGGATGATCAAGTCGAGCCGCGCCGCGTTTTGCGCCCAGCGGTCCAGCGCCTCCAGCCCGTCCTTGGCCCAGATCACGGTCATGCCCTCAAGCTCGAACTCGGTGGTCAGCGAATCGGCCAGCCCGGCCTCGTCCTCCACCAGTAAAA
Source organism: Lacticaseibacillus kribbianus (assembly GCF_020180945.1). Lineage (GTDB taxonomy): Bacteria > Bacillota > Bacilli > Lactobacillales > Lactobacillaceae > Lacticaseibacillus > Lacticaseibacillus kribbianus. Next base: position 219,877 of record NZ_JAIPUL010000003.1, read on the forward strand.
TTGTCGTCGTCATTGTGTCCCTCCCGTGTGCCGTTCACTGCCAACAGTGTGGCACGCCGCCGCCGTGGTGTAAAGCGCGGCGTCCTCCCTAGCGTAGCCTGGCCGCGGCAGCCCCGCCACGCAGGGAAACTGAGCGCAATCTGATGAAAACTCAGAATGCAAAAACCGGGGCCGCCGCGGTGGGGGTCCCGGTTGGAAATGTTGCGGACGGGCGCGGACGGGCTGCGGCGGTCGAACCGGTGCGCGGCGTCAGGGACGCGAAAGCGGTCAGTGCGCGGCTGTGCCACCGTCGCCGACTCGCGACGCCAGCCCGCGGCCGTGACGCCGCCGTCGGTTCGCTGCGCCTACTTCAGCTTCGCCAGCCCCTGCGCCAGGTCGTCCTGCAGGTCGCCCGGGTCCTCCAGCCCGACGGAAAAGCGCAGCAGCCCCGGGGTGATGCCGCAGGCCAGCTGCTTCGCCGGGCTCATCTCCGCGTGGCTCATTTTCGGCGGGTAGGAGAGGATCGACTCGGCGCCGCCCAGGCTGACGGAGAACTCGGGGATGGTCAGGCTCTCGGCCAGGATGCGGGCGTTTTGCTCGCTGCCGACGTCGAAGCTCAGCACCGCGCCGCCGTTGACCGCCTGGCGCGCCTGAATCGCGTGGCCGGGGTCTGTTTCAAGCCCCGGGTAGCAGACCCGCGTGACCTGCGGCTGCGCCTGAAGCCAGGTGGCCAGCCTGAGTGCCGCCTTGCTCGAGGCGGCCATGCGCACGCCCAGCGTCTTGATGCCGCGCAGCAAGAGGAAGGTGTCGGTGACGCCGAGCGTCGCGCCGAACGCGTTTTGGATGAAGTAGATGCGCGCGGCCAGGTCGTCGTCATTGGTGATCGCCGCGCCGGCCAAAATGTCGGAGTGGCCGGAGAGGAACTTCGTGGCCGAGTGCACCACGATGTCGGCGCCCAGCGCCAGCGGTTTTTGCAGCACCGGCGACATGAAGGTGTTGTCGGCGATGGTCAACAGCTGGTGGCGGTGGGCCAGGGCGGCGACGGCCTGGATGTCGGTGACCGCCAGCACCGGGTTGGACGGCGTCTCGATGTAAATCGCGCGGGTGTTGGGCCGAATCGCGGCCTCGACTGTGGCCAGGTCGGTCGGGTCGACGAAGGTGTGGGTGATGCCGAAGCGGTTGAGCACCTCCGTCAGGATGCGGAAGGTGCCGCCGTAAACGAACTTCGAGACCAGCAGGTGGTCGCCCTGGCTGAAGATTTCCAGCACGCTTGAGATCGCGGCCATGCCGGTGCTGAAAAGGAAGCCGTGGCGGCCGCCCTCGAGCGTCGCGACGGCGGCCTCGCCGACCTGGCGCGTGGGGTTGCCGGAGCGCGAGTAGTCGAACTCGCCGAAGTGGTCGAAGTCCTCCTGATAAAAGGTGGAGCTGAGGTGAATCGGCGTGTTGACCGCGCCGCTTGCGGGGTCCTTGACCGTCGTGGCCTTGATGATTTTGGTCCAATCGTGCATGATGTGCCTCCTGTGTGAATGGTTGCGGGTGTGAACGGTGCGGTCAACGCGGTCGCTCGGGGCCGGGTGCGCCGGTGCCGAGAGGGCGTGCGGGCGTCTGGTGGCCGGTCGGGGTCGTGACCTGGTGCGGGGCGCTTGCGGTGAGTGGCGCCGCGGGGCTAGGCCTTGGCGCCGGCGATGGCCTGCGTCAGGTCGGCCAAGAGGTCGCCTTGATCCTCCAGCCCGACGGAGACGCGGATCAGCTGCGGGGTGATGCCCAGCGCCAGGCGCTGCTTTTCCGGCATGTCGTGGTGGGTCTGCACCGCCGGCACGGTGACCAAAGTCTCGACGGAGCCGAGGCTTTCGGCGAACGAACAGACGTGAAGGCCGCGCAGGAAGGCGTCGACCGAGTAGCCGTCGGCGAGGTAGAAGCTGATCATGCCGCCGACGCCGGCGTACAGCAGCTTGGCAACGCCGGGCAGCGCCGCGAGCTTTTGCGCCAAAAACTGCGCGTTGGCCGTGTGCGCGCGCATCCGCACGCCGAGCGTCTTGAGCGACCGCAGCAACAGCCACGAGTCGAACGGCGCGAGCGTCTGGCCGGTGGTGGTCAGCTGCGCGGCGAGCTTGGCCCCGAGCGCCGGGTCCGCGACGACGACGGCGCCGGCCAGCAGGTCGTTGTGCCCGCCGAGGTACTTGGTCGCGGAGTGCACCACGAGGTCGGCGCCCAGCGTCAGCGGCTGCTGGTAGACGGGGGTCAAAAAGGTGTTGTCGACGGCAATCAGCACGTCCGGCCGTACCGCGTGCACGGCCTGGGCCACGGCCGCGATGTCGAGCACCTTCATCGTCGGGTTGGACGGCGACTCCAGCCAGATCAGCTTGGTGGCCGGCGTCAGCTGCGCGACCAGGTCGTTCACGTCCTGCCCGTTCCAGGTGGTGTAGGGGATGTTGTAGTTGTCGCGGCGGGTGTCGAAGTAGCGGAAGGTGCCGCCGTACAGGTCGTCGCTTGCGATGATTGCGTCGCCGCTGCGAGTGAAGGTGCTGAACACCAGGTCGATGGTGGCCATGCCGGAGCTGACGGCGAAGGCCTGCGTGCCGTGCTCGATGGCGGCCAGCTGCTGCTCGAGCAGGGCGCGGGTCGGCGTGGTCACGCGCGAGTAGTCGTAGCCGGTGGACTCGCCGAGGCCGGGGTGGCGAAAGGCGGTGGAGAAGTAAAGCGGCGGCACGATGGCGCCGGTGCTGGCGTCCTCGGTGCGGTTGGTGCCCTGAATCAATTGTGTGTCGAGATTGGTCATGTGTTTGCCTCCGGTTGGGTGTGATGGGTGATGAGGACTGTGGGGCGGGCGACGCGGGTGGTCGTCGGGCTCCGCGCGGCAACGCCGGTTCGTCTAGCTGAGGCCGGCTCTCGGGCCAAGGTGCGGCCCAAGCGCCAGCCTTACGCTAGCCGACCGGCTAAGTGCGCCGCGCTGCGCCCTGGTCGTCGGGCTCCGCGCGGCAACGCCGGTTCGTCTAGCTGAGGCCGGCTCTCGGGCCAAAGTGCGGCCCAAGCGCCAGCCTTACGCTAGCCGACCGGCTAAGTGCGCCGCGCTGCGCCTTGGTGCAAAAAAAGTCCCGCAGCATATCTGAATATGCTGCGGGACGCGTTGGCGCGGTACCACCCGGGTTCGACCGGGCGTCGCCGCCTGGCCCTCATCTCGTACGGCGCAAAGCGCGATACGATGGCGCGGTAACGGGCGTACCCGGTCCGCGCTTGCCTAGCTCACGTGGACGCGACTCCAAGACCATTTTCACCCCGGCCACTGACCGGCTTTCACCAACGTCGGCTCTCTGCACAGCTTGAGGGGTTACTTATCTTTTCCTTGTCGCTTGATTATCCGTATATTAATTCTTTTGTGAACGCACGTCAACGGATTTTTGGCAGACGCGGGCCAACTCTGTTACACTAAATAATGGTAAGTCGATAAGTTTTCTGATAAGGAGCGAACAAAATGGCACATTTAACGAAACTGACAGACACTTACACGCTGAACAACGGCGTCGAGATTCCGATCGTGGGCTTCGGCACCTGGCAGACCCCGGACGGTGACGTCGCGCGCGAAAGCGTTGCGGCCGCCATCAAGGCCGGCTACCGCCACATCGACACCGCCGCCGCGTACGGCAACGAGGAAAGCGTCGGCGCCGGCATCCGCGAGTCCGGCGTGGCCCGGTCCGACCTGTTCGTCACCACCAAGCTGTGGAACGGCGACCACGGCTACGATGCGACGCACAAGGCGATCGACGCCTCCTTGACGAAGCTCGGTCTGGATTACGTCGACCTGTACCTGATCCACTGGCCGAACCCGGTGGCGTTCCGCGACAGCTGGGAGGCAACCAACGCCGAGACCTGGCGCGCGATGGAGGAGATTCTGAAGGCCGGCAAGGCGCGGGCCATCGGAGTGTCCAACTTCCGCGCCAAGCACCTCGACGCGCTGGCCAAAACGGCGACGGTGATCCCGGCCGTCAACCAGATTTTCCTGAACCCGTCCGACCTGCAGCCGGAGGTCGTCGCCTACAACAAGGCCCACGGCATCCTGAGCGAGGCTTACAGCCCGCTTGGCACCGGCAAGATTTTCGACGTGCCGGCGCTGGCCAAGATCGCGGCGCGCTACCACAAGACGGTGGCGCAGGTCGTCCTGCGTTGGTCCTTGCAGCACGACTTCCTGCCGCTGCCGAAGTCCGTTCACGCGGACCGCATCGCCGAAAACGCGCAGCTGTTCGACTTCGAGCTGAGCTTCCACGACATGGAGCAGATCGACGCGCTGCACGGCGTGGCCGGCCTGGCGCTCGACCCGGACCTCGCGGCGTTCTAGCAGCCCGCCGCCCAAGCGGTTACGGGTATGACCTAGGCGCGGGATGGGCCCGCGACTGCGCAACGATTGGCGTGCTGGCGCGGTCGACCGCCGGTGCACAAACTTACCACCTTCATTAGATTGGTATATGTCAAGATAACCAGGAATAACGCTTAATTTCGGCGATTTGAAACGGTTGACGGATAATCGGTCTAGTGTTAAAATGCACTCAGATGATTATCTTAGCACGGGGAGGCAGCCACGGCCGTGGCTGCGCATCCTCCACCGCGCAGGCCTGAGGTTGCGGTTAGCACCGCGCCGTCAAGCTGCCCTTGCCAAGCCGCAGTGTTGTGCCACACGGCTTTTGAGCGCAAACGCTTTAGTTGCAACCCCGGTACTAAGTGAGGGGACACCAGGGAGACCAGCTCCACCCCGTCGGCTGTTTGCCGGCAACCGCCACTCCTAAGCGAGCCAGCAGCGCGGTTGCCGGGACCGGTGGGAGATCCACGACCACCACGGTAAGACGAAGCCGGAAACCTAGCCAGATCAGGCCAAAGCCACCGCACAGTGTGAGTGCGGTGGCTTCGGCGCGGCCGCCGCACCTCAGGGTTGCGGCGGCTTTTTTGCGTGGTCCGGCCCACAAAAATTCGGACTGGCCATCAATCGGCCAGTCCGAATCGCGAACGAATCTATTCTGCACTTGCGGGCCAGGCCGCGCGTGGGTCTCGTGACTTGCCGTCGCGGCGCGTGGCTACTTCTGGTCGACGGCGTGGCCGCCGAACTCGTTGCGCAGGGCGGCGACGACTTTGCCGGTCATGGTGTCGTCTTGCTCGGAGCGATAGCGCATCATCAGGGCACTTGAGATGGCCGGCGTCGGCACGTGCAGGCGCTGGGCCTCGGCGACCGTCCAGGCGCCCTCGCCGCTGGAGTGCATCACGCCCTTGATGTTGGCGAGGTCCCCGTCCTTTTGGAACGCGGACTCGGCGAGCTCCATCAGCCAGCCGCGGATCACGCTGCCGTGGTTCCACATTTTGGCGACGGCGGCGTTGTCGTAGTCGAACGGCCCGTTCTCAAGCACGTCGAAGCCCTCGCCGATGGCCTGCATCATGCCGTACTCGATGCCGTTGTGGACCATCTTGAGGTAGTGGCCGGAACCCGCGGGGCCGGTGTACAGGTAGCCGTCCGGCTGCGCGATGGCGGCAAAAATCGGCTCGATGCGCGGGAAGACGTCCGGGTCCCCGCCGATCATGAAGTTGCCGTCGTGGCGGGCGCCGGCCATGCCGCCGGAGGTGCCGGCGTCGAAGAAGTGGATGCCGTTCTCCTTGAGCAGGGCGGCGTGGCGCAACGAGTCCTGGTAAAAGGAGTTGCCGCCGTCGATCACGATGTCGTCTGGATCCAGCAGCTCGGACAGCACCGTGATGGTCGCGTCCGTCGGCTTGCCCGCCGGCACCATCACCCAGACGATGCGCGGGGTTGGAAGCGCCTGGCGCAGCGCCTCAAGGTCCGTGCAGACCGTCGCGCCGGTTGCGCCCGCGGCCTCGAGCGCCGAGTCGCTGAGGTCATTGGCGGCGACCTCAATGCCGTGGTCCTGCAGGTTCTGAATCAGGTTGAGGCCCATCTTGCCCAAGCCGATCATGCCGATTTTCATGTGAGAACTACCTCCTTGGTTGTTGCCCTAAGTGTATGAAATTTTTTTACAAAAATCAATCAGCTGCGATGTAAATATTTTTCTTAGCCGGCTTCTGGTATACTGAAAGGCGATCGGAGGGGTGAACATGCCAGACTTCAACGCGTTACTGCAGGCCAACCGCCCGCACCTCAGTCACAAGGAGCAGGCGCTCGGCGACTACCTGAGCCACCACGCGGCCGCGGCCAGCACGCAGTCGCTGACGGCCCTGGCCCAGGCATCCGGCGTCAGCACCGCCACGCTGTCGCGCTTCGCCAAGGCCCTGGGCTACGCCAACTTTCAGGCGCTTAGGGTCGCCCTGGCCCAGGCGCCGGCGCACCCGCCGCTGTTTGCCGAAATCGACGACGGTGACGCGCCGCTGGCTGTCGCCCACAAGCTGTTTGCGCTGAACCAGACGGCGCTGGCGGCGACGGTGGACCGGCTGGACGAGAAGACGCTGACCCGCGCGGTGGCGCTGATCGTCGGTGCCAAGACGCTCGGGCTGTTCGGCCTGGGCGCCTCCAACCTGGTGGCGCTCGACGGCTACCACAAGTTCCTGCGCACGCCGGTCAACGTCGCCTACACCACGGACTACCACATGCAGCTGATGGCGGCCACGCGCATGACCGCACAAGACGCGGCGATTGTGATTTCCCACACGGGCAAGGACCAAGACGCCCTGCGCCTCGCGCAGGTGCTGCAGGGCAACGGGACGCCCCTGATCGTGATCACCGGCAATGCGCGCTCACCGCTAGCGACCCTGGCCGACTGCCTGCTGGTCGCGGTGGCGGAGGAGACGGAGTACCGCGCCGAGGCGATGCACGCGCTGATCGCGCAGCTGTCGTTGATGGACACGCTGTTCGTGCTGGCGGCCAGCGCCACGGACGCGGACTCCGCGCAGGTGCTGGACGCGATTCGCCGCACCATCGCCGGCACGCGGCGGTGAGGCGGCAGTGAGGCGCGGCAACGCGCGAAAGGAAGCGAGCAACAACATGGATGTGATTGTGGGCGTGGACATCGGCACCACCAGCACCAAGGTCGTCGCCTTCGACAAGACCGGCGCGGTGGTCGCGCAGGCCGGCGGCGGCTACCCGCTCGACCGGACGGAACCCGGGGCGGCGACGCAGGATCCGCGGCTGATCCTGGCGGCGGTGCAAAACGGGCTGCGCCAGGTGGCCGCGCAGGTGGGGGCGACCAACATCGCCGCCGTCGGCTTTTCCGCGGCGATGCACAGCCTGATCCTGCTGGATGCGGACGGGCAGCCGCTGGCGCCGATGATGACCTGGGCGGACAACCGGGCGCAGCAGGTCGCGCAAGACGCCGCCAAGGATCCGGCCTTGGTCGCGCGGCTGCGTCAGACCGGGGTGCCGCTGCACCCGATGAGCCCGCTGTTCAAGCTGCGCTGGCTGCAGAAGGCGCGGCCCGACCTGATGGCCCGCGCCGTCCGCGTGGTGGGCATCAAGGCCTTCGTGCTGCACGCGCTGTGCGGCGCGTACGTGGTCGACCGGTCGCTGGCCAACGCCACCGGGCTGTACGACCCGGCCACCGGCGACTGGGCGGACGACCTGCTGGCGCTGGCCGGGGTCACCCGCGCCCAGCTCCCGGCGCTGTGCGAGCCCACGGCGCAGGTGGCGCCGCTTTTGGCGACCGTCGCCACGTCGCTCGGGCTTGACCCGGCGACGCCGCTCATTTCCGGGTCGTCGGACGGCCCGCTGAGCAACCTCGGCCTCGGCGCCATCGGCCCCGGGCAGGTGGCTGTGACCATCGGCACCTCGGGCGCGGTGCGCGTGGTGGCCGACCACCTGGTGCGCGATCCCCTGGGCCGGCTGTTCACCTACTACCTCGCCCCGCACCAGTGGGTGGTCGGCGGCCCCGTCAACAACGGCGGCAACGTGCTGCAGTGGCTGAACCGGACGCTGGCGCCCGCGCTCGACCTGCCGGCGCTGACCGTGCTAGCCGCGACCGCACAGCCGGTGCCCGGCGGCCTGCTTTTCCTGCCGTACCTGGCCGGGGAGCGGGCGCCGCTGTGGGACGCCGCCGCGACCGGCAGCTTCGTGGGCCTGAAGACGACCCACACGACGGCCGACCTGGTCCGCGCCGGCATGGAGGGTGTGATTTTCAACCTCGCCGCGGTGCTGGACCTGCTCGCGCCGCTGGCCGGCCCGCCGGCATCGCTTGCGGCCGCCGGTGGCTTCGCCAAGAGCCCGCTGTGGTGCCAGATGCTCGCGGACATCACCAACCACGCGGTGGTGGTGCCGGCAAGCGTCGAGAGCTCGGCGCTCGGCGCCGCCGTCCTGGCCGCCCAGGCGCTCGGCCGGCTGGCCCCGGAGACGACGCTGCCGAACGCGGCGGCGCACCGCTTCACGCCGAATCCCGAAGCGGTCGCCGTGTACGGCCCGCAGCGCGCGCGCTTCGCCGCGCTCACGGCCGCGCTTCAGGCCTGACGGTGTGGTAAACTAGTCACATCACAATTCATGGAGGTTCCTATGTACGACGCAAGCAAAAAGACCCACGTCAGCCCGACGGTGGCCAAGGTGTTCCCCAAGGCGGTGACCGATCAGCTCTTCGACGTCATTCAGCTGATGAACAAGGCGGATCAGCTGGTGACCGCGCCGGTCGCGGTCGCGTTTTCCGACGACTTCACCGATGACGAACTGTACGCGCTGCTGATCCAGGGCAACCTGGCCCCAGCGCAGGAGTTCCCGATCACCTATGACGGCGACAAGAGCGACTTTCTCGGCCACGGCTACATCCTGATCGTTAAGGACAACCCGAAGGCCATCTACATCGACTTCAGCAAGGCCAACGACCTGAGCGAGCTGAAGCAGGACTAGCCATGAGGCGCGTTCCCGAAAGGGGCGCGCCTTTTGTGTCCAGGGCGGCGCGGCGCGCACTTAGCGGGTCGGGTAGCCTAGCGCTAGCGTTGGGGCGGACTTGGCCCCGGCGGTAGTGCGTCGCTAGCCGCAGCCGCGTTGCGACGCAGAGCCCGACGACGACTAAGGCGGCGCGGCGCGCACTTAGCGGGTCGGGTAGCCTAGCGCTAGCGTTGGGGCGGTCTTGGCCCCGGCGGTAGTGCGTCGCTAGCCGCAGCCGCGTTGCGACGCAGAGCCTGACGACGACCAGGGCGGCGCGGCGCCAAAATTTTCCGCTTCTTCGGTCACATGAATTATTTCTTATGGACACCATTTATGCCATAATATAAGTAATTAATGTTAACGGTTTCGCAACGCCGAAGGAGGATGCCCATGGACAAAGACGCCCTGACCGCCGCCTTAATCGAGCAGATTCAGCGCCACGCCGCCAACGTTACGGTCGCAACTGCGGCCGATGCGCGCCGTGAGCTGACGCGCCTGTTCGACCTGCTCGAGTCACTTCAGGCCGTGAACTGGTTGCCGCCGGCAGCGGCGCCGACCACCGATGAGCCTGCGCCGGCCTTGGAATCTGCAACCGCGCCGGCACCCGGCGAACGGACTGCCATCACCGTGGCGGCGGCCCCTGCGCCGGCGGCCTGCGCCGACGAGATTCCGGCCCCTGCGGACGCGGAACCGTTGCTGACGCTGCCGGACCCGCTGGTGGCCGGCTGGCGCGACGAGCGCGCGCAGTACATCGGGCGCTTCCGACGCAGCCTGACCGGCGGCTACCTCGACCAGGCGGTGCGGGTGCCGGAGGGCTGCTACCGGCGGATGGTGCCGCAGCCGGAGAACGGTGACTGGGTGCGGGCCGTGCCGAGCGAGTACGCCGCGGACGGTGCGCCGACCCGCTACGACTTCACCTGGCTGAAGTCGGCGCCGCTTGCGACGCCGGTGCGCACCGCCGAGTTTTTACCCCTTCAGTACCGCGCCGACTTGCGCAGCCACGTGGTGGAGTTTTCCGACCCGGCCTACGAGCTGCCGGTGATCGCGACGGTGCGCGAGGAGGACATCGCCCGCTTCCGCCTGGCGAAGGGCGATTACGTCGACTGGAGCTACTACGTCGGCAAGGAGACGACGGGCGGCGTGGCTTGGAAGTACTCGGCCTACGACGCGGAGGCCAAGCGCCAGGCCCTGTACTTTCACAAGCGCGCCCAGGCCGCGGCCGCAAGCGCCAAGCCGAAGCCGCGGGTCGCGGACGCCCCAGCCCCGCGGCACCCACGGCCCAAGCAGGTGCTGCGGGAGAAAACGGTCCTGCTGGTGGCCGGCGACGACTCCAACGTGGCGCCGAAGTTCCGCGCGATGGTGATGGCGCGCGGCGGCGAGCTGCACCTTTTGGGCAACCGCGACAGCACGGCGGCGCTGCAGGCGCGGATCCGCCACGCCGACTTTGTGGTGATCTACACGCAGGAAAGCTCACACCAGCACATGTGGGACGCCAAGGCTTACGCCGACAAGCGCGGGGTGCCGAGCTACTTCGCCAAGACCTCAGACGTGAAGAACTTCCTGAACAGCTACCATCGCGCCGTCAACAAGCTGGCGCTCAAGATCGGCAGCGCGGTGCTGGCGCCGGACCCGGAGCGGCCGGCGTGATCACAGACAAGGCCACGTCCTGCACCAAGTTTTCGGTGCAGGCCGTGGCCTTTTGCGTGCGAGCGTGGCGTGTGACGGGTGACGATGGCGGCGCGCATTGGGAAGATGTGGGGGACACGCTTTGTCACGATTGGATGCCCGATCCTCCAGCGCCGCTTCACACACCAAAGGCGGCCCCGCCGCCCGTCGCTGTTCGGGTGGTGGGGCCGCCGGGCGTTGCCAGGGGGAGTGGCAAGCCGGTTTTAGTTGGAGGCGTTCCAGCGGTCGTACGCCGCCTGGTAGACGGACACGTACTTGTCGACGTTCATGCTCTTGATCGTCTTGACGAACTTGTCGAAGTCGGAGAGCGGGGTCACGCCGGTGATGAACTTCGCCTCGGATTGCTGCACGAAGGTGATCAGGTCGTTGGCAATCGGGGAGACCTCATCTTGTTCCGCGTTGGTCAGGTACACCAGCGGGTACGGCACGCGCACGTACGGGTCGATTTTCTTCTTGGTTTCAGACACGGCGAACTTGCTGTACACGTCGCCGGTCGGGTCGTCGGTCTTCTTCTCCAGCACCGTGTTTTGGTACGGGTCGTCGGAGAGCTCGCCGCTCAGGCCAGGGGACGTGATGCCGTAGTTCGGGGTGATCTTGGAGCGGAACTCCTCGGAGTTGGAGTAGTCGATGCCCTTGTTGAAAACGCGGGCCTTGTTGCCGTCGGCGGTGGTTTCGTAGTGCCACATCACGCCTTCTGGACCCTTGTCCATGAAGTTTTGGCCTTCCACGCTGTACATGTAGTCGATCCAGCGCAGGGAGGCTTCAGGCGACGGGTTGGCCTTGGTGATCACGAAGCAGCCGCGGTTGATGCGGGGGTTGCCCGGGATCACGGCGGTCTTGGACACGGAGCTGGTCAGAGGCTGCCACATCGGGTTGGTCGCCTTTTCAGCCGCATCGGTCTGGCCGTTGAAGGACGGGCCGTAGCCCTGGGTGAAGCCGATCTGGCCCTTGTCGGCCTTGGCCTTTCGGGTGTCGTCGGACTGGGTGAAGGTGTTCTTGTCGAGCAGCCCTTCCTTGTAGAGCTTGTTGAAGAAGGTGAGGTACTCCTTGTAGTTCTTGGTGATCGGGTTGTAGACCACCTTGTCGCCGTTGTTTTGGATGCCGTTGGACAGCATGCCGAACGCGGACATCAGCCAGGTGCGGCTCCAGAAGTCCTTGGTGTCGGAGTACGGAATTTCGTCCGCCTTGCCGTTGCCGTTCGGATCTTCGGTCTTGAAGCGCTTGAGCAGCGCGTAGAACTCGTCGGTGGTCTTCGGCAGCTCGGTCACCCCGAGCTTCTTCAGCCACTCGCCGTTGTACCACATCGGGCCAAGGTACCAGTTGGAGGTGTCGCCACGCTGCAGCATCGGCAGCGAGTAGATGTGACCGTCCGGAGTGGTGATCGACTTTTCGATGTTCGGGTCTTCCTTCATCAGCTTGTAGAAGTTCGGGGCGTACTTCGGCAAAAGCTTCTCAAGCGGCACGATCAGGCCCTGCTTGCCGTACGTGATTTCGTTGGCGGTGGTGAAGCTGCCGGTCCCGGAGCCGTAGATGATGTCCGGCAGGTCCTGGGAGGCGAAGGCCAGGTTCAGCTTGGTGCCGTAGTCGGAGGCCGACGGGGTGTTGTACTTGAGGGTGATGCCGGTTTTCTTCGCGTACTCCTGAAGCGTCGGCATGTCCTTGTACTCGGCGTTCCCCGCCACGTTCGGGGCCATCAGGGTCATCGTCAGCTTGGACTTGACGATGGGAAAACCCTTGGTCTCGACCTTGATCTTGCTCTTGGTCCCGCCGTCGCCGGAGCTCGACTTGCCGCCGCACGCGGCCAGGGCCAGCAGTGACATCGCGGAGATTCCCGCGACTCGAATCGCTTTGGACAGTTTCATAGTAATGCTCCCTTCTTAATCTAACCACTTGCGCCGCCCTAAACGGCGCTTAACCTTTCAGCGAGCCAATCAGCACCCCTTTGACGAAGAAGCGCTGCAGGAACGGGTAGATCAGGATGACCGGCAGAGAGGAGACGATCATCACGCCGTACTTGATGATGGCGGCCAGCTCAGCCTTGCGCTCCATCGCCTCCGCGGCGGTGGCGGTGATCGCGGCGCCGGTCGCGGCGCCCTGCTGCATGTCCTGCAGCACCAGGATCTGGCGCAGGACCATCTGCAGCGGGTAAAGCGCCTTGTTTTGAAGGTAAACCAACGCGCCGAAGTAGCTGTTCCAGATGCCGACGCCATAGAACAGCGCCATCACCGCGATGATCGGCGCCGAAAGCGGCAGCACGATGCGGAAGAAAATCTGGAAGTCCGAGGCGCCGTCGATCTTGGCGGCCTCCTGCATCTCCCACGGCACATTGGACTGGAAGAACGCGCGGGTCACGACGATGTTGTAGACGGACACGGCGCCCGGGATCAAAAGCGCCCAGACGGTGTTGACCATGCCCAGGGTCTTGATCAGCAAGTACCCCGGGATCAGGCCGCCGTTCAGGAACATCGTCACCTGCATGAAGGTCGTGAACCATTTTTTACCCGAGAAGTCCGGGCGCGAGATCGCGTAGGCGCAGGGCAGGGTCATGAACAGGCTGATGCCGGTGCCGGCGAACGTGTAGAAAATGGTCATGCCGTAACCGCGCCAGATGTCCTTGTACTTCAAGATCACCTCGTAGCCGTCCAGGGAGAAACCTTTGGGCCACAGCCACATTGCCCCCGAGTTCACCGCGGTGGGGTCGGACACCGACGCGCTGATGATGTAGATCAGCGGGTAGATCACGATCAGCACCGCGAGCAGGACGAAAGCGTAAAGGAAGTACTTGAAGATGCGATCGGCCTTGGTGTCTTTGATCAATGTTGTGTTCATGTTACCCCTCCTTTACCACAGGCTCGTCTGCGAGACTTTGCGGGCGATGTTGTTGACGATGATCAGAAGAATCGCGTTGATCAGCGAGTTGAACAGCCCGACCGCCGCCGCGTAGCTGTAGGCACCGTTGATCAGCCCCTGCTGGTACACGAAGGTCGCAATCACGTTGGAGCTCGACATGTTCAGCGGGTTTTGCAGCAGCAGCACCTTCTCGTAACCCATGGAGAAAAGGCTCCCGACGTTCATGATCAACAGGATGACCATGGTCGGCACGATCGACGGCAGGTTGATGTGCCAGACGCGCTGCAGGCGGGTGGCGCCGTCGACGATCGCCGCTTCGTGGAGCGTCGGGTCAACGCCGGCCAGGGCCGCCAGGTAGATCACGGACCCCCAGCCGGTGCCCTGCCAGACGCCGGACAGCACGTAGACCGTTTTGAACCAGCGCGGGTCGCTCATGAAGGCGATCGGCTTCATGCCGAACAGTCCCAGCGCGTGGTTGATGATCCCGGTCGACGGGTCGAGGAAGGCGACCAGCATGCCGCCCATGACCACGACGGAGATGAAGTTCGGCGCGTAGGTGATGGTCTGGCTGAACTTCTTCCACGTGCCGCCCTTCAGCTCGTTGAGCGCCAGGGCGAGGATGATCGGCAGCGGGAAGCCGACGACCAGTCCGTAGATCTGGATGCCGACGGTGTTGCGCATCAGGTCCCAGAAGTAGTAGGAATTGAAGAACTGATTGAAGTACTTCATCCCGACCCACGGCGAGCTCCAGATGCCCAGGGATGGCATGTAATCCTTGAATGCAATGAGGACCCCGTACATCGGCACGTACGAGAAGATCAGAAGGCTCAGGAACGCGGGCAGGATCAGCACGTACAGCTGCCAGTTATCCTGAAGCCGCTTGAGTGAGAAAAAGCGACGCACTAGCTTGGGTTTGGCCCTTGGAACAGCAATAGCAGTAGCGGGTTGCATGGCGGCCATTAAAATCAACTCCTTTGAGAGAGGGCGGAGCAAGCCGGTCTTAGCGGGTCGGGTGGCCTAGCCAAGGCGCTTGGGCCGTACTTTGGCCCGAGTGACTTGGCGTAGCCAGCCGCACCCGCGTTGGCTTGCGGAGCCCGTTTACTAGCAGGCAAGCGGCATCCTGCCCGCGTCGGTGCTTATCTAGTGGGGCGCCAACGCGATCGCGCGGTGCCGTGGCGAAAGTGGGACGGGGATTGGGTCAGGCGCGCTTGGTCAGCCGGATGCCCGGCAGCAGGCGCTGGCGCAGGCCGCCCGGCAGAAGCACTTGGTGGCCTTGGCGCACCAGCGGCTCGCCGGTGCCGAGCAGCGCGGAATCGGCGACCTGGTCGGCCAGGCCCAGGCTCGTGAGGTCAAGTACTGCGCTTGGCACCTTGGCCTTGGGGAAAAGGTAGTAGTGCCCGGCGTCTTCGGTGATGAACAGGCGCTGGGCGGCGGCGCGGCGGATCAGGTCGGCGCTTGCGGCACGAGTGTTGTAGATGCCCGCGCCGTTGAGTTGCAGCCACGCGCCGAGTTTTTCCAGCAGCGCGACGGCCTGGCGCGGCAGCGTGCCGTCCGCCCTGGGGCCGACGCCCAAGACGATGTTGCCGCCCAGGGTGACCACCTGCAGGACGTTTTCGACCACGGTGCGGATGTCCTTGTAGTCGGCGTGGGGCACGTCGCCCCAGTCGTGGCTCAGCGGGATGTTGCTCTCCCACGGAATGGCCGGGCGCGCCTCGAGCGCCGGGATGCGGCGCTCGGGGGTGACGTACTGCTCGTAGCGCCCGCCCATCGTGCGATCGACCACCAGCATGTCGGGCTGCACCGCGCGAATCTCCGGCATCAGCTCGTCGAACCCGAGCGGCTCGCGCGTCCCGTTGACCCACCCGGCGTCCAGCCACAGCATGCCGAGCGGCCCGTAGTTGGTGGTCAGCTCCAACAGCTGCTTGTGGGTGAAGTCGACGAAGCGCCCCCAGCGCTCGGGATCGTCGCCCGGCTCGTAGTCGGCGCGGCGGTCCTTGGGCTGCCCGTCCGGCCGCCAGTAATCGGGGTGGTGCCAGTCGGCCTTGGAGTAGTAGAGGCCCGGGGTGATCCCGGCGTCTTGCATCGCCGCAACGAACGGCCCGACCAGGTCGCGCTTGACCTTGAAGTCTGAGAACTGCGTGTCGAACAGGTTGAACCCGTCGTGGTGCTTGGTGGTCAAAATCGTGTAGCGGATGCCGGCCTGCTTGAACAGCTTGGCCCACGCCGCTGGATCGTAGCGCGGTGGGTCGAAGCCCTGGGCCAGCCCCCAGTAGTCGCGCTTGAGCTGGCGCATGTTCGGACGAAACGGGTGCTTGCCCCGCGCCCAGGCGTCCTTGTCCGACAGCTGCCAGGACTCGACGATGCCGGCCTTGCTGTACAGGCCCCAGTGAAGCAGCAGCCCGATCTTCTGGTTTTGGAACCAATCCCAGCGCCGGGTCAGGGTTGAATACTCGGGAAATGGTGCAAAGTCCCGCGCCGTCCATCCGGTGGTTTTGGCCGCCTCGATGTCCGCGCGGGTTGTCGGTTCTGTCATGTTGCGTCCCCCTTTCCTTTTCCAGCATAAGATGCTCGGTTAACCGCTTTCAATATTTGGATGTTGCGACTATGTGATTCGTGCGGTCGCCTTGTTGACGCGTGACGCAAGCCGGTATAGTGGAGTATGTAAGCGATTGCGAGACGACAAAGGAAGAGAACGGAGTGACGAGATGAGCGAACTGATGGCATACCTGGACGATGGCAAACCCTGGCGCATCGAGGACATTCGGCTGGCGGATCTGGCGTGCATCAACTACGCCTTCGCCAAGGTCGACGGCCTGAACCTGACGCGCGAGCTGAAGAAAATCCACCTGATCAACGCAGCCAAGCCCGCGTACCCGGGGCTTAAGACCTGCATCAGCATCGGCGGCTGGTCCGCGGACGGCTTCTCCGACGCGGTGGCGACTGAGGCCAACCGCACGACCTTTGCGGCCAACGTGGTGGCCTACATGCGCCGCTACAGCTTCGACGGCGTGGATCTGGACTGGGAGTACCCGGGCCAGACCGCCGGCGGCATCAAGGCCCGGCCCGAGGACGCGGCCAACTTCCTGGCGTTCGTGAAGGTGCTGCGCCGAGCACTCGATGCGGCCGGCGAGGAAGACTGGCGCTACTACCGGCTGACGGCGGCAATCGGAGCGGCCGAGACGCTCTTGGACACGATGAGCCCGGACGGCGAGCACGCCTACGTCCAGTACCTCGACTACCTCAACGTGATGACCTACGACATGCGCGGCAGCTGGACCAAGCTGGCCTCGCACCACACCAACCTGTTCGGCTACACGGCGGCAAACGGCAACCTGAGCGCGCAGCAGGCGGTCAACAACCTGCTGGCGCGCGGCGTGCCGGCCGGCAAAATCGTGATCGGCTCTGCCTTTTACAGCCGGGACTGGTTCCACCCGGCGATGGCCGCGCCGGTGGGGCAGCCGACCGCAACCGAGGGGACGCACACCACCGACTACAACGAGCTGCGGCGCATCCTCGAGGCCCATCCGGAAAACGCTTTCTGGGATGCGGAGGCGCAGGCCCCTTACTACCTGGACGGAAAGCGTTTTTCTTCCTATGATGACGCCCGCTCGATGGCGGCCAAGGCGCGCTACGTCCTCAACCACGGGCTGCGCGGGCTGATGTTTTGGGAGCAGTCCCTGGACCTGTCCGGGGAGCTGGTGCAGGCCGCCGCGACGGTGCTGCGCAGCGTGAGATAAGGAGGGTCACCATGAGACGACTGTTGAAACTGGTGCTCACCGCGGTGGGCGTGCTGATGCTGGCCGCGGCGGCCGCGTTCTTCCTGGTGGACCGGCGTGTCGTGTCCGAGAACGTCTCCGCCCAGGCGGCGACCGGCGCCAAGCAGGGTGCGCGCGCCACGTACGAGGCAAACATTGCGGCGATCAACCAAGGCTCGGTGGCCGGCTACCTGAAGACGGTGCCGCCGGCCAAGCGCGCCGAGACCAAGCGATCGCTTGCCGCCGGGATGCGCCGCGGCACGACAGTCACCCTGCAGTCGTTCAAGGTGCAGAAGGTGACGGCGACCGGCGTGGTGGCCAAGGTTTCGCAGCTGCAGCACACCCGCAGCCCGGCGGAAAAGCAGTCGCTTGAGTTCACGGTCGAGTTCGTGCGGCAGGACGGGCACTGGTACATCAAGCGCAGCGTGTTGGTTAACGCTGTGAAGGTTCGCTAAGACGGGTGCGGTGGCGCGGGCCGCCGCACCTTTTTGTCACCGATTAGAACACGGGATGAACCAGCCGCTGCCACGCGGCCGGTTCGCACACAAAGGAGCACGCCATGACAATAACGTTTACGGCATTACCCGAAGAACTGAAGCAGGGCGTCACCGCGCTGATCGAAGACTGCCAGCTCGGCGAGCTGACGGAGGCGGTCGAAGTGTCCGTGACGCACGCCGACGTCCTAGTGGTCACCCGCACCGGGGCCACCGCGCACATCGGCTACCCGTTCCCCGCGGCCTTTTTCCGCGGGCTGACGTGCCTGGCCGCTGCGGTGCGCGCCGGGCGGGACCTGAACTTAACCGAGCACCCGCAGTTTGCGACCACCGGCATCATGATCGACATGTCCCGCAACGCCGCGCTGAGCGTCGCCGGCCTGCGCCGGCTGATCCGGCTGTCCGCGCGGCTCGGGCTGAACTCGGCGCTGCTTTACATGGAAGACGTGTACGCAGTGCCCGAGTACCCGTTTTGGGGCTACCAGCGCGGGCGGCTGAGCGAAGCCGAGCTGCGCGCCGCCGACGCGTACGCGCAGGCGCTTGGCGTCGAGCTGATCCCCTGCATCCAGACGCTGGGCCACCTGAAGAACCCGATGCGCTGGGGGTTCATGAACCCGATCCGCGACACCGACGGCATTTTGCTGGTCGGCGAGGAAAAAACCTACGCCTTCCTCGAAAACATCATCAAGGCGGCCGCCGCGCCGTTTGCCACCCGCAAGATCCACATCGGCATGGACGAGGCCCACGAGCTCGGGCGCGGCCGCTACCTCGACCGCAATGGCCTGGTCGACCGCACGCAGATCATGCTCGACCACGTGCAGCGGGTGACGGCGATCACCGCGGCCCTTGGGCTTGAGCCGATCATGTGGAGCGACATGTGGTTCAACGCCGCGGGCTTTGGCTACGGCGATCCCGAGACCGTTTTCCCTGATGCGGTCAAGGCGCAGATCCCCGGCGTCGGCCTGATGTACTGGGATTACTACAACGACTCGCGCCAGAACTACGAGGACGTGTTCCGCGTCCACCAGACGCTCGGCCAGCCCGTCAGCTTCGCAACCGGCGTGTGGACGTGGAACGGCATCGCGCCCAACTACGGCAAGACGATGACCACGATGAAGGCCGGCATGGACGCGGCCAAAAACGTCGGCCTGGACACGGTCTACGCGACGATGTGGGGCGACGACGGCGGCGAGACGCAGTTCACCGCCGGGGCGCTCGGACTCGAGTACTTCGCGGCGCAGTGCTACCGGCGGACCGCGCCGAGCCAGGCCGAGCTGGCCGAGCAGTTCTGGTGCCACCAAGGCAAAATCGCGGCGGACTACTGGCTGCTGGACCGCTTCGACCAGCTGCCGGACCTGGTTTTAGGCAACCCGGACGCGACCAACCCGAGCAAGATAGTGCTGGATGAGGACGTGATGCACCCGCTGTTTGCGGCCAACCTGGCGCCGCACGACCTGCGCGGCCACTACCGCAAGCTGGCCCGCGCGCTGGCCGCGGTGGTGCCGCAGGCCGACGACCAGGCGGTGTTCGACTTCTACCGTGCGCTCGCCGACACGCTGGTGGCTAAGCTCTCGTTTATGGAGAAAATAAACTCCAGCTATTTTAGTGGACAACCCGGCGACCAGATTGGTATAGTAAACTTATCGCAAGAGTTAGTTAAATCTTTGAATAACCTGCGCGACAAGCACCGCACGGTCTGGTTCGAGCTCAACGCGCCGTTCGGCTGGGAGGTCCTGGACATCCGCTACGGCGGCCTGATCGCCCGCTGCGACACGGCGGCCTGATCGCCCGCTGCGACACGGCGGTGTGGCGCATGGCGCAGTGGGCAACGGGGGCGGTAGCGACACTGCCGGAGCTGGACGAGCCGCGGTTGACGCTCGGGACGCCGAACGACCGCACGGTAGGTCGCGGCCTGTACGCGGACCTGGTCACGGTGACCAAGCTTTCCGGGGTGTGAACGCACCAGATAGATGGAAGCGCTTGCTAGCGGTTGACGTGCCGGGCTCCGGCCCGGACGACGTGGTGCTTCCGGCTCCGGGCCTCCGCCCTCCTTATTAGAGGGCTAGCCGCTGTTGGCTGCGTTCGAACATTCGGTTATTCAGACGATGGGGGCTTTGATGCAGCGATGCTAGGCTAGTCAATCCGCTAAGCCCGCTGCGCTGCACGCTCATTGACAAAGGGGGAATCACGATGATGGCGACGGAACCACGGGGATTTGTGAAGGGAACGCTTCAGCTGGGGCGGCTTTTGCTGTTTGGCATCAAGCTGCAGCTGCTGTGGCTGTGGTACACGCTGCGCGGTGGCATCGTGCTGGGATTTTTCCCGGCTTTGGCCAGCTGCGTGAAGCTGTTGCTGAGGCGGCTTGAGGCGCCAGACGCCGAGCGCTTCAGCGGCGAAGAGGCCCACCTTTCGAACCTGAACCGCGAGTTTGCGGCGTTTTGGCGCCAGTCGTTCGCCGCGATGAACGGCATCGGCTACCTCAGCGGCGGGGTGCTTTTGGCGCTTCTGGTCGATCTGGCCGTGAACCGCGCGTTCATCCGCTCCGCGCCGCTGCATTACGGGCTGATTGTGCTGCTGGTCGCCGGGCTAATCTACCTGCTGTACGTGCTGACCGTGTTCGGGCGCTACCAGCTCGGGTTTTGGCAGTACTTCCGCCAGGCGTTCGTGATCTCCGTGGCCAAGCCGGTCGACACGCTGGCCATCCTGCTCGGGACGGTGGCCGCCACCGCGCTGCTCGTGCTGTTCCCGGCGCTGTCGCTGTTTGCCATCGTGCCGCTTTACCTGACGCCGGTGGTGTGGTTTTCACTTCACGCCTGCCGCTACGTCGAGGCGGTGATCCAGGTCGCCGCGGAAAACGGGGAGGGGTAGCACTGCCTGAAGTTGTTGTCGCTGACGTTGCCTAAGATTGGGGGAAAAGCTTACGCATGCCAACGCTATGGCCCAGGTGGCCCATCAACCGGAGATGTTCGACTTCATCACTGAACTCAAGCTGGATAACAGCCTGCTGCACCGCAACTTCGACCACGCGCGCGAGGCCTTCGAGGTCCTGTTCGCGCTGGCCAGCCAGAGCTACGATCCGCACGCGCGCTTTGACCTCGGGATGTCGAACCTGATCACCCGCATTCTGAAGGCCGATTACCAGCGCAACCTGCAGCTGTCGACCGAGCTGGTGCACCAGCTGTTGGCGGTGGAATCGCTGCCCCAGCTGCACGCGCTTTTGCTTGCGACCATTCGCAGCATCACGGCACCGGACGCCGCGCCGGCGCGTCCCGCCCCGGCGGACATGGCCGCGCGGCTGCGGGCCTACATCACGGCCCACGCGGCCAGCCCGACGCTGTCTTTGGTCGATGTGGCCGACCACTTCGGCTACTCGGTGCCTTACACCAGCCGCTTCGTGAAGGAGGTCACCGGCAAAACCTTCACCAGCTTCGTGGCCGAGCGGCGCCTGATCCAGATCGAGCGGGCGCTGGTCACCACGCCCCTGCCGATCAAGACCATCATTGAACAAAACGGCTACTACGACGTCGCCAACTTCACGCGCAAGTTCAAGAAGCTGACCGGCGTCACCCCGGGCGAGTACCGCCGCACCCACGCGATCAGCGTCGCCGGGTGAGCGGTGCAGGTCGCGCCGGCCGCTCGCTGGGCCACCCCGTCGTTGCCCGTCGCCGCTGCGGGCGGTGGCCGTACGCCCAGCGGCCCGGCGCGGCCGCGTCACCAATCGCCGCCCGTGTGCCCCACCGTTGCGACCGGCCCGCCCCCGCGGCGCGCCGGTCGTTTTTTGTCTAGGCAACGTGTTACCGCGAACAACCGAGTCGCAACCCTTTCGCCAACGCGGCGAAAACGGTATCATAGGGGCGTTACCGAACCCCCGTGAAGGAAGGAAATCACAATGCAATCGATTAAGTCAGTTGAACACAAAGACCAGCTGGTCACCATCACCTACGCCGACGGGCAGCTGAACCTGCAGGTGGTCACGCCGCAGATCGTCCGCGTCCAGCGCGGCCCGTGGCAGGCCGGGCACTCCTACGCCATCGCTGGCGACAAGGTGCAGCAAGCGCCGTACCAGGTGGACCGCGGCAGCCAGGAGGTGGTGGTCACCACCGCCGAGCTGAAGGTGGTCGTGGATGACGCGGGCTTCGTCGACCTGTTCGACGCCACCGGCGCGCTGCTGGTCGCGGACTTCCGCGGCCCGCGCCACGCCCTGGCGCGCGACCTCTCCAAGCAGCAGGCCGCGCTGGCTGTGGCCGAGGGCCACGACCTGGCCAAGGCCGAAGTGGGCAGCGCCAACGAGGTGGTCAAGGTGCTGCACGACCACGAGCACCTGTACGGCCTGGGCGACAAGGCCGGCTTCATGGACAAGCGCGGCTACGAGTACGACATGTGGAACACCGACAACCCGGCGCCGCAGCTGGAGAACCGCACGCGGCTGTACAAGACCGTGCCGTTTTTGATCGGCCAAAACGCCGGGCGCGCGTACGGCCTGTTCTTCGACAACATCGAGCGCAGCCACTTCGACCTGGGCAAGGAGTCTTCGGACTACTATTACTACACCAGCAAGGTCGGCGTGGTGGACTACTACCTGATCGCCGGCGCCGGCATTCCCGGCGTCCTTGAGGCGTACACCTACCTGACCGGTCGGACACCGCTGCCCCAGAAGTGGACGCTGGGCTACCAGCAGTCGCGCTGGAGCTACGGCACGGAGGCGCAGGTCGACTACATCGCCGACCACATGCGCGAGTACCGCCTGCCTTGCGATGTGATTCACTTAGACATCGACTACATGGACGGCTACCGCGTGTTCACCGTCGACCACGACCATTTCCCGCGCTTTGCGTCGCAGCTCGCCGACCTGGCCAAAAAGGGCATCAAGGTCGTGACCATCATCGACCCCGGCGTCAAGGAGGACCCGGGCTACCACGTGTACGACGAGGGCGTGGCGCAGGGGCTTTTTGCCACCAACACCGACGGCTCGGTGTACGTCAACGCCGTGTGGCCGGGGGACGCGGTGTACCCGGACTTCGGGCGCGCCAAGGTCCGCGACTGGTGGGCCAACAACGTGAAATTCCTGACCGAAAAAGGCGTGGCCGGGGTCTGGAACGACATGAACGAGCCGGCCAGCTTCAAGGGCGAGATTCCGGACGACATCGTGTTCTCCGACGGCGACCAGCCATCGACGCACGCGCGGATGCACAACGTGTACGGCCACAACATGTCCCGCGCGACCTACGAGGGCCTGCGTGAACAAACCGGCAAGCGCCCGTTCGTGATTTCACGTGCGGTTTACGCCGGCTCGCAGAAGTACACCACCGTGTGGACGGGCGACAACCACAGCCTCTGGGTCCACCTGCAGTGGTCCGTGCCGCTGTTGTGCAACCTCGGGCTGTCCGGCTTCGCCTTTGCGGGCACCGACATCGGCGGGTTCGGCTCCGACACGACGCCGGAGCTGCTCACCCGCTGGATTGAGGCCGCGATTTTCAGCCCGCTTTTGCGCAACCACTCGGCCATCGGCACGCGGGCGCAGGAGCCGTGGCAGTTCGGCAAGCAGACGCTTGACACCTACCGCAAGTACCTGGAGCTGCGCTACCACCTGATCGACTACCTCTACGACCTGTTTGAGGCCGGCACCCGCACCGGGTTGCCAATCATGCGGCCGCTAGCCATGCACTACCCGAACGACGAGCGCGCGGCGACCATCAACGACGAGTTCCTGGTCGGGGAGGACCTGCTGGCAGCGCCGGTGCTGACGCCGAACACCGCGGAGCGGCTGGTCTACCTGCCGGCCGGCGAGTGGCGCGATTTTTGGACCGGCCAGGCCTACGCCGGTGGCCGGTCCCACGTGATTGCGGCGCCGCTTGACGCGCTGCCGCTGTTCGTGCGGGCCAACGGCATCCTGCCGTGGCGGCCGCTGACGCAGTACGTGGACGTCGCAAGCGAGACGACTCTCGGCTTCAAGTGCTTCGGCAACGCCGGCACCTACACGCACTACCAGGACGACGGCGAGAGCTTCGCCTACGAGAACGGCGCCTTCAACCGCTACCTGGTTGAGGTGAAAAACGGCGCGGCGACCGTCACCCTGACGCACGCGGGTTACGCCAAGCCGTACGAGACCATCACCGTGGAGGTCGCGGACGGCGCGGCCCAGACGCTGACCTACGACGCGGCCACCGGGAGCTACCGCGGATGAGCGGCGCAACTGACGACCGTCGCACACCAAAACTGACCGCGCGCGAACCGGAGCCGGCGGGCCAAGGCACGGCGGGGCGGCCGGCGATGACGCTCGCGGCCCTGGCGGCGGGCATCGGGCTGCCGACTTCGGTGCTTGAGGCGGCCGACCGGGCGCTGGCCGCGCAGGTGATTGCCTGGCCCGAGGCGGCCCGCACCGCCGGGGAGGACGCGTCGGTGACCGCGGCCGGCACCACGACGGTGACCGCCGCAATCACCGCAGCCGGGGCCACAGCCGCCGGCAGCGCCGACCGCGACGGCGCGACGGACACCGCCGGGGATGCCGCAACGGCGCCGGCGGCTGACACCACAGCGCCGGCCGCAGCGCTTGCGGCCGTCGACTGGCCGCGCCTTTACGCCGAGATGCTGTTGCAGGACACCGACGCGGCGTTTCACGCCTGGCAGGCGGCGCGGGTGCCAAACCCCGACGCCACCGGGCTGGCGACGCTCGGCCTTCAACTGCACCTGGCCGTTCAGGCGCACGCGCGCTACCAGGCGCTCGGGCTGCCCGATGCGACGTTTTTGGCCACCATGGGCTACTTCAGCCGCACGGTGCGCGAAAGCACGGCGGAAAGCCGGCGGTCGGGGTTTCTGGTGCGCGACTGGTCGCGCCGGCAGCTGCAGCTGCGCGAGTTTCGGCTCGGCAGCTTCGAGTACGAGCGGGTGGGGGATGACATCAACCTGCACATTCCGGGGGATGCCGACCTGACCACGCCGGCGCGGCTTGAATCGTACCGCGCGGCCCGGCAGTTTTGGCCGCAACACTTCGGCCTGACCGTCACGGCGCTTCACTGCGGCTCGTGGCTGCTGGCGCCGGTGCTGGACGAGGTGCTCAAGCCCGATTCGCGGCTGCGGCAGTTTCGCGGCGACTTTCGGATGACGGGGAGCGACCCGACTGAAAACGGCTACCGCAAGTGGCTGTTTGACAACGACCAGGGGCCGGCTGAAGGGCTTGCGACCCGCACGTCGCTGCAGCGCGGCGTCCGCGACCTAGTGCTGGCGGGCAAACCGATCGGCGTCGGCATCGGGGTGATCGACCTCGCGTCGGTGCTGGGCGAAACAGACGTGACGCATTAACGTGGAGGGCGTCGGCCTTTTGGGCCGGCGCCCTTCCTTGCCGTTTTGGGCCACAGGGCGTCTTTAGTTTCCCTGACCGGCAGGGTGTGCTAAGCTTAGACCACAACTAGGGAGGAGGCCGACGATGTCAAGAGCACGCAAAATCTGGCTGTGGGTCACCTCACTTACCGTGGCGCTACTGCTTGGATTCAATTTTTTCTTCCAGATTGACCACACCGAGGGCTCGTCGATGGCGCCGACGCTGACGGACGGCCAGTGGCTGCTGGTCGCGCGCAACCGCACCGTCAAGCTGACCGGCGCCGGGTACAGGTACGGCGACATCGTGATTGTGACCAACGAGGCCAAAAACCTCGACCAAAGCGCCCACCGCCTGCTGGTCAAGCGCCTGATCGGCAAGCCGGGCGACCTGATCGGCGTCACGCGCTACCACGTGTACCGCAACCTCAAGCAGCTCAAGGAGCCGTACGTCTTCTACCCGATGGACAACCGCGCGTACGACTACGGCGGCGTGCCCGGCGCGGGCGTACTGTTTCAGAGCACGCACTTCATGAAAACCGTCTCGCTGCACGACGGCCAGTACTTCATCCTCGGCGACAACCGGCCGATCTCGGCCGACTCGCGCTGGTTCGGCCCGATCAAGCAGAACCAGCTGCACGGCAAGGTCGTCGCGGAGCTCGCCATGAACGACCACGTCGGCTGGCACAAGGCGCTGAGCGTGCTGATCCGCTTCCTGCCGCTGATCGTGCTAGCGCTGTGGCTGGTCGGCCTGTACGCGCCGACGCTGCGCAGGCTGTGGCGCAAGTACCTGGTGAAATAGCGAATGAACAACCGGTGTGGCCCGCGGCCACACCGGCTTTTTGGTTGTCCAGGGCGACGCGCGGCGCACTTAGCGGGTCGACTAGCCTAGCACTGGCGTTGAGGCGGTCTTGGCCTCGGCGCTAGTGCGTAGCTAGACGCACCCGCGTTGCCGCGCAGAGCCCGACGAACCAGGGCGACGCGCGGCGCACTTAGCGGGTCGACTAGCCTAGCACTGGCGTTGAGGCGGTCTCGGCCTCGGCGCTAGTGCGTAGCTAGACGCACCCGCGTTGCCGCGCAGAGCCCGACGAACCAGGGCGACGCGCGGTGGTCTTAGCGGGTCGGGTGGCCGTCGTCGTGCGTGGTCCGCCGCCCGGCCCTTCCCATTGGTGGTACAATCGAGGCATGCACGCCGAACGGGGCGTAATCTGTGACGAGGTGAGCGAATGTCTAACATCAAGATTGAGGAAGGCTACATGCCGTTCCACGAGTTTCGAACCTACTACCGCATTGTCGGCGAGCGCACGCCGGGCAAGGCGCCGCTGCTTTTGATCCACGGCGGGCCGGGGTCGTCGCACAACTACTTCGAGCTGATGGACGACTACGCGGCGACCGGCCGCCAGCTGATCATGTACGACCAGGTCGGCTGCGGCAAGTCCAGCCTGCCCGAGGACGAAAAATGGTACGTCAAGGAGACCTGGGCGGAGGAGCTGATTGCGCTGCGCAAGTACCTGCACCTTGATGAACTGCACATGCTGGGCCAGTCCTGGGGCGGGATGCTCGAGATGCTGTATCTGACCCAGTACGACCAGACCGGCGTCAAGTCGGTGATGATCGACGGCTCGCCGGCCTCCATCAGCCTCTGGACGCGCGAGCAGCACCGCCTGATCTCGTATTTGAGCTACGAGGACCGGGAGGCGATCGCCCGCGCCGAGGCGACCGGCGACTTCACCGGCGCCCAGTACCTGGCGGCCAACGAGCGCTACATGCAGCGCTACTGCTGGGACGCGCCGACGGCATCGGATCCGGAGTGCCTGCGCCGCGAGACCAACGGCCAGCGCGCCAGCCGCATCGCCGAGGGCCCGAACGAGTTCACGGAAAACGGCACGATCTCCGACTTCGAGCTCAGCTCGGAGCTCCACAAGATTCACGTGCCGGTCCTAGTCACCAACGGCACCGACGACCTGTGCACGCCGCTGATCGCCAAGGACGTCTACGACCACATCCCGGGCGCCAAGTGGCACCTGTTCGCCAACTCCCGCCACCTGGCCCTGCGCGACCAGCACGACGAGTTCATCCAGGTTCTCGATCAGTGGGTCAACGCCCACGACTGAGGCCCAGGGCAAGCCTCGCCGGGCGGGTTCGTCCATACCCGGGGCCGGCTTTAATCCGAGCGGTTGCGTCCATGCGGCGCAACCGCTTTTTGCGTCCGGCCGGGCCCGTGCCGCGCGGTGGCTGCGTCACGCAGCTCGGGGCGTCCGGTCGCAGTGCGCGGGAAGGCGCCCGCCGCGTGAATCGGCGTTGACCGGCCGGCGTCCGTGGCGTACACTGGCGGAGCGTGTTGCGCACGCTTTTTTAATTAATTTTGTAAAGGATGATCAATATGTCAATCACACCATCAGAGGTTTCCGGGCAGCGGAGTAAGACAATGGGAGACGCTCGCCCGCGTCGCTGAGCTGACGAAAGGATGATAGGCCCGAACTCGCCAATCTTCCATGGCACTATCTAGGTAAATCACAATGTTTCGCTACTTATCGCACCACCCCTGGCGCCTGACCCTGGCGCTGGCTTTGAACATCGCCGCGTCCGCCGTTTTGGTCGGCTACGCGTTTGCCATGCAGCTGATCACGGACATCGCGACCGGCCGCAGCAACATGACCTTCACGGTGGCCGTCCCGGTCGTCGTGGGGTACCTGATGCTGCAGGCGGCCACCTACGCGGCCAGCGACTACCTCAACCAGGTGCTGCCGGCGCAGGCCGGCCGCGACCTGCGCCGCGACCTGTTCGCCCACGCGCTGAACCGACGCCCGGCGGAGTCCTCGGGCGTCGTGATCGCGCAGCTGACCAAGCAGGTCGACAGCGCGGTCGACAGCTACTTTCGCGTGCTGCTGCAGGCGCCGGCCCAGCTTGCGATGCTGGTGTTCGCCGCGGCGGGGACGCTGTGGATCAGCCCCGTCATCACGCTGTGCGTCGTGCTGCTGAGCCTGCCGGCGCTGATTTTTCCCTTCCTGATCAAAAAGGCGCTGGAGCGCGCCTCCGACCGGGCGGTGGCCAGCGTCGAGCGCTACACCGCGCTTTTGGCCGACGCCCTGGCCGGCCTGACCACGCTGCAGCACGCCCTGGCGCAGGGCCCGTTCGCCAAGCGCCACGAGGTGGCCAACGCGGATCAGTACGACACGCTGCGCCACAACGAGCGCATCCAGAAAATCACCACCGGGCTGACCGACTTTCTCGGCGACCTGATGTACCTGGGCACCTGGCTGGTCGGCGCCTACTTCGTGCGCCGCGGCCAGATCACGATGGGCCAGCTGGTGGCCTTTTCCCAGCTGACCGCGTTCCTGAACGCCCCGATGGCGGCGTTGCCGGAGATGCTGGCCAAGTTCTACGGCGCGCGGCGGGTGACCGGGCGGCTGACCGCAGTGCTCGCGCAGCCGGTGCCGACGCAGCCGCGCCGAGCGCTTGAGCTGACGACGCCGCTGATGGCGGCCGAAGCGGCGACCGCCGGCGACATCCTGCACGACATCACGCTCACGGTGGCGCCGGGCCAAAAGGTGCTGCTGGTCGGCGCCAGCGGCAGCGGCAAGACCAGCCTGGTGCGCCTGCTGCTGGGTGAAACCGCCGCGACCGCGGGCACGGTAACTTTGGCCGGCGCAACGCCGACCGCGCTGAACCCGGCCGATGTCTTCGGCCTGATCGGCGTGCTGGACCAAAAGCCGGCGGTGTTTGCCGCGACGCTGCGCGACAACGTCACCCTGTTTGCGTCCGGCTACACCGACGCGCAGGTGGAAGCGGCGCTTGACGCCGCCGGGCTGGCCGCGTGGCGCCGCGCGCGCTCGCTTGACGAGCCAGTGTCCGACACCTCCGCGAACCTGTCGGGCGGCGAGCGCCAGCGGCTGGCGCTTGCGCGGCTGTTGCTGCGCAAGACGCGGTTTTTCGTCTTCGACGAGCTGACCACGGGGCTTGACCCGCAGATCGCGGCGACGCTTCAGGCCGACCTGATGGCGATGCCGCAGGGGATGCTGTTAATCACGCACCAGTACGACGCCGCGACCTTCGCCGCGGCCGACCAGGTGCTGGTGATGCAGGGTGGTCGCCTGATCGCGGCCGGCCCCGCGACGCAGCCCGCCGTGCAGGCGGCGCTGCGGCAGCTGGGCATGCTGACCCGCGAATAAAGATGGTTACAGAGGCCTCGCCGGCGACGGCGGGGCCTTTTCGCGCGCCCGGCGTGGCGCAGCGCCGTGATTGAACGTATACTGGGCGTGATGGTGAACGGATCACCACAAGGAGGCGGCCCATGAGGACGGAAAAACAGGTTTACGACACGATTCTGAACTTTGCCAAGGCGGACGAGCGAATCCGCGCGGTCACGCTGGAGGGCTCCCGGACCAACGTCAACATTTTGCCGGACGACTTTCAGGATTACGACGTCACGTTTTTCGTCACGGACATGGCGAGCTTCACCGCGGCCGACGACTGGCTGGCCGTGTTCGGCGAGCGGCTGATCATGCAAAAGCCCGAGGACATGGCCCTGTTTCCGGCCGAGGAACCGGGCTACTCCTATCTGATGCTGTTTGCGGATGACGTCAAGATGGACCTGACGCTGCTGCCGGTGGCTGACATCGACGCGTACTTTACCTGGGACAAGCTGGTTGAGCTGCTGCTGGACAAGGACGGCCGGGTGCGCAATCCGCCGGTGCCGACGGACGGCGACTACCACCTGCAGTGCCCCACCGCGCGCATGTTCGACGACTGCTGCAACGAGTTCTGGAACACGACGACGTACGTGGTCAAGGGCCTGTGCCGCGGCGAGATCCTCTTTGCCATCGACCACCTGAACGAAATCGTGCGCAAGGAGCTGATTCGGATGATCGGCTGGACGGTGGGCTTTGAGCGCGGCTTCGACTTCAGCGTGGGCAAAAACGCGAAGTTCCTCAAGGCCTACATCTCGGCGGACTGGTGGCAGCGCCTGATGGCCACCTACCGCACGGATTCCTACGCCCACGCGTGGACGGCCCTCGAGCAGTGCTTGGCGCTGTTCCGGGAGGTGTCGGCCACGGTCGCCCGGCGGCTGGACTGCCCGTACCCGCCGTACGACGCCAACATCAGCGCTTACGTCGCCAGGCAAAAGGCCAAGTACGGGGTGCGCGCCGACTAACCAGGCGCCGCCGAGGATCGCCAAAAAGCCGCTTCGGCCCCGGTTGAGATGACCGGTGGGCCAAAGCGGCGCTTTTGGTTGGCGGATTTGCAGCGCGCACGCGTCGCGCCCGTTGCGTTCAGCGTTGCGCCAGCCGGTCGTGTCGGTTGCGCGGGTGCCGCAAGCGCGGCATTCCTACCGGCCACAAGCGTGCGGCACCGGCTGCCCGGCGTGAGCCAACGGTGTCACAGGCTGCCTTGGTGCTTGCGGAACCGGTGCCACAGCATGACGGCGGCGCCGGCGGCCAGAAGCCCCAGCAGCAGCGGGTCGAGGCGGTGTTGCGGATCCAGCGCGGCGACCACGGCGGCCGCGATCAGCACCAGCCCGACGACAAGCTCCGCCTTGCGCGCCCGCCGCTTGGGTTCCTTCAGGTCCTGAACCCGGTGTGCCGTCAGCCCGATCACCACGAGGTTCAGCCACAACAGCGCCAGCAGGCCGTACTGGGTGGTTGTGCCCATGGTCACGCCGGGCACCGCCAGCTTTTTGCCGAGAAACAGCAGCGTGATGCCCGCACTGACGGCCACCGCCGTCAGCTCGGTCCAGGCGGCGCGCCGGCGCTCCTGTTCCTTTTTGCTCAGATCATCCATCATTCGAGAGTCCTCCTTAATGAGTGTATCCAAGGAAAGCCCGTAGAGGTTGCTGAGCGTGAGCAGACTCGCGATGTCGGGGTAGCTGCGCCCGGTTTCCCAGTTCGAAATCGTGGTGCGGGTGACGTGCACCTCCGCCGCCACCTGGGCCTGCGTCAGCGCGGCCGCCGCGCGGGCCTTCTTCAAGCGTTCACCAATCTCCATTGTGCTTCCCTCCGATACCCTCACTATGACCCCGTCACCTCGATCATACTAGCCAAGCCCCCGCACATCCAGCGGATTGAGGGTCAAGAATGTTGACATCGCGCTGCGGCGGGGGAAAAGCGCCCGGGTGGCGGGACCGGCACCCGTCGAGCCGCCAGACGGGCAGTGGTCTCCGGCGCACACCGTGGCCGGCGCGGGTGCCGGGTAGTGGCCCGGCGCCCGCGTCGATATTTCCCGGGAAATACCGCGTGTCCAACGCTTTTGGCGGCCGCCGTCACGGCTTTGATGGTACACTGACTTTGTTCCGGCGATGATGAGGCAAGGGAGGGCGAGACATGCAGATCGGCAAGCAGATTCAGGCGCACCGCCAAGATCTGGGCATGACCCAGGATCAGCTGGCGGAGAGGCTGTACGTGTCGCGGCAGACCATCTCGAACTGGGAGAACGACCGGCACTACCCGGACATCGAGAACCTGCTTTTGCTGAGCGGGCTGTTTCACACCTCCCTCGACGACTTAGTCAAAGGAGATGTTTCGGCAATGAAGCAGAAAATTTTCACGGCGCGCTCGACGCGAGACGTCAAGTGGATGCTGGGGCTTTTGGCGGCGGCCATTGTGGCGATGGGTCCGACCGCGTTCATGGGGTCCCCGTGGTGGTGGCTGATTCCCGGGCTGCTGTGGGCCGCGGCGATGGTGCCGGCCACGCACCTGGAGGTTCTCAAGCACAAAGCGGACGTGCACACCTACCAGGAGATCATCGCCTACGAGAAAAGCGGCGACATCGCGGCGCTGCGGGCCAAGCGCAGCAAGTGGCGCAACTTCTGGCAGACCGCGCTGATCATGGCGGTGTTCGGCGCTGTCGTCTTGGTGCTGGTACTGATCGTGATGGTGCCGTTCATGCTCTGGGGCGGCCGGTGACGCGCCAAGCGATTGATGGGGGGACGCCCGCCGCGGCAGCTGCTTGCTGCGGCGGGCGTTTTCGTGTCCGCTGCCGGGTCAGGTGACAGAACTGTTAGCGCGCCCGGCCCGGCGTCGCCGTATACTAGGCGAGATTGAACCGCGCATCTCCATCCCGAGACGGATGCGATAGGGCGTGTACGTGTTATGCTATTCACAATGTGGGGCGAACGCCCCAAAGGCGTGCCGGGGCCGCAAGGCGGAGCCGGCGCAGCGGAGGAGGAGTAATATGAGCACAGTTTTGACAGTCGACCACCTCGACAAGTCGTTCGGCAGCAAGCAGGTTCTGCACGGCGTCGACTTTTTCGTCGAGGAGGGGCACGTCGCGGGGCTGGTCGGCCCCAACGGCGCGGGCAAAAGCACGATCATGAAGGCCATCCTAGGGCTGATTCCGGTCAACGGCGGCGGCGTCGAGATCACCGGACAAAAGGTCTCCATCACCAGCCACCAGGCGCTGCGCAAGGTCGGCGCTTTGATCGAGTACCCGGGCATCTACCCGTTTTTGACCGGCCAGCAGCACCTCGAGCTGTTCGCCGACAAGCACAACAAGGCCGCCAACATTAAGGAAATTGTCGATGCGCTGGGCATGGGCACCTACATCAACCGCAAGGCGAAGCTCTACTCGCTGGGCATGAAGCAGAAGCTCGGCATCGCCCAGGCGCTGGTCAACCAGCCCAAGCTGGTCATTCTGGACGAGCCGATGAACGGCCTGGATCCCCAGGCGGTCAAGGACTTGCGCGACATCATCCGCAAAATGGCGGCCAACGGCACCAGCTTCCTGATCTCCAGCCACATCCTGTCCGAGCTCGAGAAGGTCGCCGACGACGTCTTGATCCTCAACCACGGCCACATCGTGCGCGAAACCGGCATGGCCGAGCTCGCCCACGACGGCGGCGTGACCTACGAAATCACCACCGGCAACCTCGACCAGGCCAAGGCCGCGCTGGCCACGGCCAACGTCGCCTTTACGCAAAACGGCATGAACCTTGTAATCAAGGACAACGAAGAGGTTGGCACCCTGAACCAGGCGCTTTACGCCCTGGTTCAGCACGGCGTGGCGATCACCGCCGTCGACCAGAAGACGCGCGACCTCGAGGCGTCCTTCCTCGACATGGTCCAAAAAGACAAGAAGGAGGCTTAGCCATGGGGACGTTAATCAAGCAGGAATTCTACAAGCTTTTTCATAAAACCGGCACCTGGATTGCTATCGGCATCATGGTCGGCCTTCAGATTGCCTTTGCGATTATTCGGATGGCGAACCCGGACCTCTTCACGCTCGGTGACCTGGTGACCTCCGACTTCATGGGCGGTGGCCTGGTGATTTTTCTCGCCGTCGCCGCGACCGCCAGCATCGTCGCGCAGGAGTTCCAGTTCGGCACGATGAAGCAGCTGCTGTACCGCAAGTACTACCGCAGCCAGGTCTTCGTCAGCAAGGTGATCACGATGGTGCTGTACCTGGTGTTCCTGCAGGTCATCGCCACCGCCGTCACCGTGGTGCTGTCCGTGACCACCGGCAAGTACGACTGGCTCAAGGTGGTTGGCAAGCACGCCAACTGGGAGACTTACAGCATCAGCGTGATCGGCTTCTTCCTGGTCAGCCTGCTGCTGCTGTCCGTCGTGCTGCTGCTGTCGACGCTGCTCAAGAGCAACGCCGCGGCCGTCGCCACCGGCATCGTCGGCTACTTCCTGATGTACATCGCCTCCGGCATCCTGATCGCCCTGATTGCCAAGTGGGAGTTCGTGAAGTGGAGCCCGTTCACCTTCCTGATGGTCGGCAGCCAGCTCAGCAGTGAGTCCGTCAGCAAGGTGACGCAGCTCTCGACGCCGGTGATGGTGATCGGTTCGCTGGCCTACACGGCGCTGTTCACCGTGATCGCCTACCTGAGCTTCAGAAAGCGGAGCGTGTAAAAACCAGAGCGGAGAAGCGCGCACTTAGCGAGACGGGTAGCCTAGCCGCAGCACTCGGGGCGTACTTGGCCCCGAGTGCTGCGGCGTAGCTATGTGCTCTCGCGTTGCGCTTCGGAGCTCGACGAAACCAGAGCGGAGCGCGGCGGGTTTAGCGGGTCGAATAGCCTAGCCCTGGCGTTGAGGCGGGTTATGCCTCAGCGTCAGGGCGTAGCTATTCGCACCCGCGTTGCCGCGGGGAGCTCGACGAAACCAGAGCGGAAGGCCGCGCACTTAGCGGGATGGGTAGCCTAGCCACACCCGCGTTGCCGCGGGGAGCTCGACGAACCAGAACAGACAAAAAAACGGCGCCCCGAAATTTTCGGGGCGCCGTTCGTGTCTTGTGAAGAAAATCAGGCGGTGCGCGCACTGCGCCGGGCGCTCAGCGCAGCCTTGGCCCAGTTGTAGCAGGCGCCGAACACCAGCGAGCCGCCGAGCACCAGCAGGTACACCACCAGCAGCTTGGCCAGGTGCGGCGTCACGAGACCCAGGCGCATCAGCACGCCCAGGGCCAGCGGGTGGACCAGGTAGACCGGCAGGGAAACTGCGGAGAGCCAGGACGTTGCCCGGGACGGCCGGTCGGCGTAGGCCTTGGCCAGGACGAACCAGCCGGCGGCCTGCAGCAGGATCCACAGCCCGAGGTTGGCCTGGAAGGCCTGGTCGAGGTGGCCGGCGGCGTCGGAGGCCAGCTGCGTCAGCCAGATCATCGCCAGCGTCCCGCCGTCGCCGGCCGCGGCAATCAGCCAGGTCTGTGCGCGGGTGAGCGTGAGCTTGTGCAGCGCGTAACCCAACACGAAGTAGAACACGTAGCTGCCGAGCGTCGGCACGTGGAACTGGGTCAAAAGGGCGAGCACCGGGCTGTCCGGGCGCAGGAACGGCCGCAGTGTGGCCGGCAGCACGGTGAACGCGGTGCCGAGCGTCAGCGCCCAGGCCATCAGGGCCGGCTTGGCCGTGATCGGCCGCAGCAGCGGCACCATCAGGTAGCAGCCGATCAGCACGTACAGGAACCAGAGGTGGAAGGGCCCGAGCACCAGGGTGTGGATAACGGCGGACCAGTCGTGCGAGCGCACCCACTCGGCCGCGGCGTAGATGACGTTCCACACCACCAGCACGGCCAGCAGGCGCGCCACGTTTTTGCGCAAAATGCGGCCGAACGAGGCCGGACGCGCCGGGTCGAGGAACAGGGCGCCGGAGATCATGATGAATAGGGGCACGGCGGCGCGGGTCGCGTTGTTCAAGACGGCGGTGACCACCCAGAAGCTGCGGTCGGGCGGGCCGACGAGAAACTGGGCGGTGACGTGGGTCAGAACGACCAGCAGGCAGCCGAGGGCGCGCAGGGCGTCGAAGTAGTGCGTACGATGGGATTGCGGCATGCGATTAACCTCTCGTGATGTTCATAGTGTGAAGTAAGTTCAGTGTACCCCAAAGATTCGCGGCTGTTAACTTGGCCGCGAGTTTTCTATAATGGAAGAAGACTAGATAAAGTGAGGGATTCCTTTGAGTGCCTATGTTTTTCCGCTGAAAATGGCGGCCGTGACCTTTCCCATCATCGCACTGCTCATCGCCCTGCCGTTTCTGATCGGCCAGTACCGCCGCTACGGCAGCCTGGTGTTCTGGCGGGCGGTGGTGGTGTACACCTTCATCTTCTACCTGCTGGCG
Organism: Lacticaseibacillus kribbianus; assembly: GCF_020180945.1. GTDB lineage: Bacteria > Bacillota > Bacilli > Lactobacillales > Lactobacillaceae > Lacticaseibacillus > Lacticaseibacillus kribbianus. Next base: position 255,332 of record NZ_JAIPUL010000003.1, read on the forward strand.
GCCTACTTCCTGGTGATCCTGCCGCTGCCGGACCGCGCAAGCGTCGCCGCGCTGACCACGCCGCGCTACAGCCTGATGCCGTTCCACGAGCTGCAGGAATTCCTGGCCGCGACGCCGTTCGTCTGGAACCAGCCGGCCACCTGGCTGGCGACGGTGCGCGAGTCGACGTTTTTCATGCCGCTGTTCAACGTCGCGCTGACGCTGCCGTTCGGCGTGTACCTGCGCTACTACTTCAAGCGCCCGGTGTGGCAGGTGGTGATCGCAAGCTTCGCGCTCAGCCTGTTCTTTGAGCTGACTCAGCTGTCCGGGCTGTACGGCTACTACCCGCGGCCTTACCGGCTGTTCGAGGTCGACGACCTGATCTTGAACACCCTAGGCGGGACGCTCGGCGGGCTGCTGGCGCCGACGTTGATGCGCGTCTTCCCGTCGCGCGACGAGATGGACCAAGCCGCGCTTGAAAAAGGGCGGCACGTGACCTGGACGCGCCGGCTGGTCGCGCTGTTGATCGACAACCTGCTGGTGGCCAGCATCCTCGGCGCCCTGGCGCACCTGCTGCTGCAGCTGCTCGGCGTCAATTCCGACCTCACGCTGTTCGGCAACGTCGCCGGGCTGGTGCTGACATTCGGGCTGATGCCGCTTCTGATGAACGGCCAGACGCCGGGCAAGCGCGCGGTGCGCATCCGCATCGTGCGCCTCGACGGCAGCCCGGCCAGCATCTGGCGCATCTGGTGGCGCGAGTTCCTGCTGTACGGTGTCGCCTTCTACACGATGCGCGCGTTCCAGGCCGTTTTTGACCAGATCTTCACCAAGTTCCACCGCACCGAGACCAACTTCATCCTGCTGGGCCTGCTCGCGATTCCGGCGCTGTTTCTGGTCGCCAACTTCCTCTGGGAGGTCGTGACCCGCGACAACCGCTACTTCTACGACGTCTGGGCGGACACGACGCAGGTCAGCACGGTGGAGGCGGACAAGTGGTACGGGAAAAAGCGCGGCGGTCGGGCGGCCGCCAGTGAGCCACGCGCGACCGCGGCCGGCGATCCGGATTCGAAGGCCGGTGACGCAACGGCGGCCCAGGACGAGACAACGGCCGAGCGCGATTAGCTTGGCGCCGCGCCGATCGCCGCGTCTGTAGGCCACCGTGTATCAGAAGCCGGGCGGAATCGCCTAGGTGAGCGGGGTGAGACTTTGGTGCGCGTCGTCTCATTCAGGCTTTTTCCCCTAGCCCAAAACCGCTCTCAAGTGCGTTACAATAGAAGTAACAAGACGCGCAAAGGAGGCACACCATGGCGAACGCGACGCGCTACACGGTTGTTAACACACAAGGGGAATTCCTGGAGGACGACAGCCTGCTGCTGCTCGCCGCGTGGACCCCGGACATCCGCCGCACCTGGCTGACGTACAGCGAGCTGGAGGCGCGCCGCGTCGCGCACCAGTCCGAGGGTCAGGCGGTGGCCGTGACCTTCACGCCGCTTCCGGCCGACGGCGAGGCGGTGACACACCGCGGCCTGCCGATTGCGGTCCAAAAGCAGGTGATCACGCTGCGCGAGCAGGGGATGTCCTACCGCCACATCGCGCGGCTGCTCAACATCAGCAAGTCCACGGTCGGCAACATCGTCAGCCGCAAGTAAGCGCACAGCACAGACCAACGCGCCCCTTTCCCGATTTCGGGAAGGGGGCGCGCTTTGTGTTGAACGAAATTTCACTCGCTAGGCGCTCCGCCCTGGTCGTCGGGCTCCGTGGCGCAACGCGGGAGCGGCTAGCTACGCACCAGCGCCGGGGCATAACCCGCCCCAACACTGGCGCTAGGCTACCCGTCCCGCTAAGTGCGCGCCGCTCCGCCCTGGTATCGTCGGGCTCCGCAAGGCAACGCCGGGTCGTCTAGCTAAGGCCAGCACTCGGGGCCAAGTGCGCCCCAAGCGCCGGCCTTACGCTAGCCGCCCGGCTAAGTGCGCCTTGCTCCGCCTTGGTTATCGTAGCACCCAATGTTCCTCCGCCACTTGCACCAGCCTGGCGTCCGGGGCCGGGGCGGTGTGCGGGTCCGGGATCAGGACCTTCTGGTGCTCGTAGATCGGATCGGCGTGCGGCACCGCCGACAGCAGCGACCGGGTGTATGGGTGGCGCGGGTCTTGGTAGACGGCATTGGTTGCGCCGGCCTCGACGATGCGGCCGGCGGACATCACCAGCACGCGGTCGCAGAGGTAGCGCACCATCGACAGGTCGTGGGCGATGAACAGGTAGGTCAGGTGGCGCTCGCACTGAATCTGCCGCAGCAGGTTCACAATCTGCGCCTGAATCGAGACGTCCAGGGCCGAGATCGGCTCGTCGAGCACCAGAAACTCGGGCTGCACCGCCAGCGCCCGGGCGATGCCGATGCGCTGGCGCTGGCCGCCGGAGAACTCGTGGGGAAAACGGTTGGCGGCGTCCGCCGGCAGCCCGACCTGGGCGAGCAGCGCCTGCACCTGCGCGCGGCGTTCGGCGGCGCTGGCCGCCAGGTGGAAGTTCTCGATGCCTTCGCCGATGGCGTCGCCGACCTTCTGGCGCGGGTCGAGGCTTGAGAACGGGTCCTGGAAAATCAGCTGCACCTGGCGGCGAAAGGCGCGGCGGTCGAAGCCACGGGCGCCCAGCACCTGGCCGCGGTAGCGCACGGTGCCGGCCGTGATCGGGCCGATGCCGGCGACGGCGCGGCCGGTGGTGGACTTGCCGGATCCCGACTCGCCGACCAGGCCGACGGTGGTGCCGGCGTCAATCGCGAAGCTCACCCGGTCGACGGCGGTCAGCGCCCGGTGATTTTTCCTGAAAATGACACTGAGGTCTTCAACTTCAACTAACGGCTCAGGCATGGCGGGCCTCCTTCATCAGTGCGGCGTAGCGGGCCCAGCGGCGGCGGATGCTTGCCGGCGGCTGGTAGGCCGGGGTGCGCGGGTCGAGCAGCCACGAGCGCACGCGGTGGGTCGGCGTGACGGCAAACACCGGCGGCGCCTGCTGGAAATCGATGGCGAGCGCCTGCGGGTTGCGCGGCGCGAACGGGTCGCCGACCGCGAGCTGGTGCATGTCCGGCGGGGTGCCGGGCAGCGTGAACAGCTCAGCCTGGTCCGTCGTGTCGTCGGGGACGGCGTCGAGCAGCCCCCAGGTGTAGGGGTGCTGCGGGTGGTAGAAAATCTCGGTGGCGGTGCCGACCTCGACCACCTGGCCGGCGTACATGATGGCGACGCGGTCGGCGATGTTGGCCACCACGCCCAGGTCGTGGGTGATGAACACGACGCTGAGGTCGCGCCGCGCCTTTTGCGCCTGAATCAGCGCCAGCACCTGCGCCTGCAGGGTGACGTCGAGCGCCGTGGTCGGCTCGTCGGCAATCAAAACGCGCGGGTCGGCGATCAGCGCCTGGGCGATCATCACGCGCTGGCGCTGGCCGCCCGACAGCTCGTGCGGGTACTTGCTGGCGATCATGGCGGGGTCGGGCAGCTCGACGTCGGCGATGGCGGCGAGAACCGCCTCGCGCAGCGCGGCGCGGCCGACGCGGTGGCGCGCGGTGAGCGCCTCACCGATCTGGCGGCCGATGCGCATGGTCGGGTTCAGCGCGCTCAGGGGGTCTTGAAAAATCAGCGCGGCTAGGCTGCCGCGCACCGCGGCGAACTCCCGTGGCGTCGCGTGGGTCAGGTCGACGCCGGCCAGTCGCATGGCGTCGGCCGACACGTTGGCGTCCTTGCCCAGCAGTCCGAGCAGCGCGTGGGTGGTGACGGACTTGCCGGAGCCGGACTCGCCGACGATGGCCAGCGTCTCGCCCTGGTGGACGGTCAGGTCCACGCCGTTGACGGCGTGGAGCACCCCGGCGTCCTCCTGAAACTGCACGTGCAAGTTGCGAATCTCGATGATGTCTGACATGGTGTCCTCCAATTCAGAGGGTGACGCCGAGCGCACTTAGCGGGACGGGTAGCCTAGCGCCAGTGCTTGGGGCGCACTTGGCCCCGAGTGCTGGTGCGTAGCTAGCCGCTCCCGCGTTGCTCGGCGGAACCCGTTTACAGCTGTGTGGTCGGCGGTGGGTTAGGCCTAATCTGAAAATCCGGGCTCCGGCGCGGACGGAGCACTGCCTCCGGCTCCGGGCCGGGGCGGCGGAACGCGTGCGGCTCCCTGGAGCCCGAAGTGCGGTCTCCAGACCCGCCGTTGCTGTAAGCCAGCAAAAAGCGCTGGCTAACAGCAATTTCACGCTGGCTCGCCCCGGCCCTACGCCTGCAGCGGTGGCCCGTCCGCGCCTCCGCCCTACATCGTGGTGAATGCCACCAACTGATGACCTGCGCGCCAAAGTCCGGACGGGAGAGGTTTTTCAGATGTGATCTCGTGACCGACGCTACCCGTTCACAGCAGCGTGTCCAGCACTGTGCCAACCGCGACGGCCAGGGCGCCGATCGCCAGCAGCCGACTCGGCCGCGGCGCCTTCGCCTGCACGGTCCGGCCGAGCCGGCCCGCGTGCAGCGGCGACACCCAAAGGCGCGCGGCCAGCGCCAGCATGGCCAGGCCGGCCACGGCCCAGCTCAGGGTGTGGCCGGTCCACAGCAGCGCCGCTACCGGTGGCTGGCGGGTCAGGTTCCAGGCCAGCAGGGCGAGCACGCCGGCGAAGGCCAGGCCGATACCGGTGCGGCGACGGGCAAGCGGACCGGAAACAACCGCGGCCTGGTTTGTGATGTTTTGTCTCATCGCATGTTACCCCCTGAACTTCGGGTCGAGCGCGTCGCGCAGCCCGTCGCCGAGGATGTTGAACGCCAGGACAATCAGGACCAGGATGGCCACCGGAATGTACAGCTGGCTGGGCGACTGCAGCATCTGGTTTTGCCCGTCCGAGATCAGCAGGCCGAGGCTCGTGTTCGGCGCCTGGATGCCCAGACCCAGGAAGCTCAGCCCGGCCTCGGCGAAAATGTTGCCGGGGATGCTTTGGCCGATGTCCAGAATCAGAATGCTCATCATGTTCGGCACCAGGTGGCGCGCCATGATTTTGTACAGCGGCGTGTCCAGCATCACCGCGGCGGTGACGTAATCGGCCTGGCGCAGCTGCAGCACCAGCCCGCGGGCCTGACGCGCCGCGCCCGACCAGCTGGTGATCGCCAGCGCGAACAGCATCGTGCCGACGCCGTTGCCCAGCACGATCATGATGATCATGGTGACGAGCAGTCCGGGCAGCGAGTTGAAAATCTCGATAATGCGCATCAGGAGCTCGTCGACCCAGCCGCCGAAGAAGCTCATCACCATGCCGTAGACGGTGCCGAAGCCGATGGCCAAAAAGGTGGCGACCAGCCCGACGGCCAAGGACACCCGCACGCCCAGGCAGGTGCGCACGAACAGGTCGCGGCCCAGGTGGTCGGTGCCAAACCAGTGCTGAGCGCTCGGCGCGGCGTTTCGCAGGTTGACGTGAATCGTGTAGGGGCTGGCGCCCGAGACCAGCGGGCCGATCAGGGCGGCGAGCACCAGCAAAAGCAGGATGACCAGCCAGACCATGGCCAGGCGGTCCTTGAGCAGCTTGCGCCCCGCGGCCCGCCAGAACCCGATGCTTTTGGGCGGCTGCGCGACCGGCGCGGCCTCATCGGGGCGGTGCGAGACGAAGCGAAAGGCGGAATTATCCATGGTGACCTCCATTAATTGTGGTGCAAAGCGAACTGTGGTGGAAACGGGTTCCGCGTGGCATCGCCGGTGCGTCTAGCTAAGGCCGGACGCTGGGCCAAGGACCGGCCCAACGCCCAACCTTACGCTAGTCGACCGGCTAAGCGCCACGCGTCACCCTCTAAACGGGTTCCGCGTGGCATCGCCGGTGCATCTAGCTAAGGCCGGACACTGGGCCAAGGACCGGCCCAACGCCCAACCTTACGCTAGCCGACCGGCTAAGCGCCACGCGTCACCCTCTAAACGGGTTCCGCCGAGCAACGCGGGAGCGGCTAGCTACGCACCAGCACTCGGGGCCAAGTGCGGGCCCCAAGCACTGGTGCTAGGCTACCCGTCCCGCTAAGTGCGCTCGGCTCCACCCTCTAGTCCTGATACAGTTTAATCCGCGGATCCACCGCCATGTACAGCAGGTCGGTGACGAACAGCGTGACGATGTACAGCGCCGCGAGCAGCACCGTTTCGCCCATCACGATCGGGACGTCGCGGTTGGTCAGCGCCTGCACGAAGTACTGGCCGACGCCGGGGATGACGAAGATGCTCTCGACGAACACCGAGCCGGTGATGCCGAACGCGACCGTGACCGGCAGGCTGGTGATGATCGGAATCGCCGCGTTGCGGATCACGTGGTGTAGAACGATGGCCGGCTCCGACAGCCCCTTGGCCCGCGCGGTCAGCACGTAGTCGGCCGACAGCACGTCGAGCATCGAGTTTTTCAGCAGCCGAGCGTAGGCCGCGATGTAACCGAGTCCGCCGGCGATGGTGGGCAAAACGGTGAAGGACCAGCCGCCCCACCAGAGCTGATCACCCTCCGGCCAGCCGATGATCGGGAACCACCCGAGCCGGCCACCGAAGTAGCTCTGCAACAGCAGCGCGATGATCAGGCTGGGCACGGACATCAAAAGCAGCACGGCCACCGTAATCAGCCGGTCGATCCAGGTGTTTTTGAACACCGCGGCCAGGACACCGAGCAAAAGCCCAAGGGGGATGCCAATCAGCATTTCCTGCAGGCCGAGCCGGGCGCTCGGCGGCAGCTTCTCGGCCAACACGCGGCTTATGGTCTCGCTGGGGTCGACGATGGACGTGCCGAAGTCGCCGTGCAGCATCTTGACCATGGTCAGGCCGTAGCGCTCGAGCACCGGCTTGTCCAGCCCGGTGTTGGCGTACACCTGCCGGCGCGTGGCGGCCGGCAGCCGGTCGGTCTGGGCCGACAGCGCGTCGCCGGGCACCGCCGCGAGCAGGAAAAAGGTGGCGCTGGCGATGAGAAACAGTGAGACGGCGAGCTCGACGAGCCGCCGCAGAATGATTTTGAACATAATGTCTCCTTGTGGTGACTCTGCGCTGTGTCGGGGCATAGAGGCCGCGGCCCTTTTAGCTCAGTGCCTTACGCTACTTCCGAGATGCGTACACGTAGTCCAGATCCGGCCCGAACGTCGGGGTTTGGATGCCCTTGATGTCCTTGGCGATGTAGTAGCGGTTCTGCGCGGAGATCAGCGGGGCGACGCCGTAGTCCTTGGTCAACAGCAGCGTCTCGAGCCGCTTGTAGATGGCCAGGCGCGACTGGGTGTCGGACACCGGCGCCAGCGTCGCGTAGAGCTTGTCGTAGGCCGGGTCGTCGTAGCCGCCGAAGAACTGCTGGAAGCCGCCGGTCGACACCCACAGGTTCAGGAAGGTCGATGGGTCGTCGTAGTCGCCGTTCCAGCCGTTGGTCAACAGGTCGTACTTGTTGCCGTTGCGCGCGGCGATGAAGGACGCGGAGTCCGGCGCGACCACGGCCTTGACGGTGATGCCCAGCGCCTTCTTGTAGGTCTGCGCCAGAAAGCTCGAGGTGTCCTCGTCGCCCGCCATGGTCAGGTAGGTCAGCTTGACCTTCGCCAGGTCGGTCGACTGGCCGAGCTCCTTGAGGCCGGCCGCAAAAAGCGCGCGGAGCTTGGCGTCGGTGTTGTACTTTTCCAGCGCCGGTTTCAGGAGGTCACCGGCGTAGTCGTGGTAGTTGCTCGTGCCCACGGAGATCGACGCCGGCACGAAGCTGTAGACGGCCTTGCTCTGACCGTTGGCGACGGCCTTGTTGTAGGCCTCGCGGTTGATCGCCAGAGACAACGCCTGGCGAATTTTGGCGTTGGTCATCAGCTTGGACAGGCCGCCGTTGTGCTGGTTGAAGGCCAAGAAACTGGTGTTGCCGCTGGCCTGGGTGGACTTAACCACCTTGGCGCTCGACGACAGCTTGTCGAAGTCGGCGGCCTGGGCGCCGCTGGCCTTCACGAAGTCCAGCTGCCCGGACTGCAACAGTGACAGGACGGTCGCGTCCTTGGCGGTGGTGGTGATGGTCACGGTCTTGAAGCTGACCTTCTTGGCGTTCCAGAACTTCGGATTCTTGGTCAGCACCATCTTGCCGTTCTTCTTCCAGGACGTGATGGTGTACGCGCCGTTGGACGCCTGGTCCTGCCAGTCCGTTTTCCACGCCTTGGTGCCGCCGGCCTTGTTGATCAGGTCGAGGCGCACCGGGTAGAAGACGACGCTTGCGAGTTTTTTCAAAAAGTACGGCGTCTTGTTGGCCAGGGTGAGCTGAAGCGTGTGGGCGTCAAGCGCCTTGGCGCCGACGCCAGCGGCCGTGCCCTTGCCGGTGTTGAAGGCCTCCGCGCCTTCGATGTCGTAGGCCATCGAGGCGTAGGCGAACGCGTTCTTCGGCGTCAGCTCGCGGATGATGGAGTCGACGAACTGCTGGGCGGTGACCGCCTTGCCGTCGCTCCACTTGGCGTCGCGCAGCTTGAACGTGTAGGTCAGGCCGTCCTTGGAGACGGTGTAGGACTTCGCCTGCGCCAGCTGCAGGCCGTCGTGGCCGTTCTTGGACGTGATGCGAAAAAGGCCTTCCTGCGTCGCGTTCAGCACGTCGAACTCGTTGGCGTTTCTCACGTCGTTGACGTCGACGGTGGTGGGGTCGGAACCCTGCACCAGGTTCAGCGTGTCGTCGTGCGCCGCGGACTTGCCGCCGCAAGCGCTCAGCAGAAGCGTTAAGGCGGCGATCAGGGTGGTGTCGAGCAATGTTTTTTTCATCATGATTTCTCCTCAAGTGGCGGCGCGCCGGTCGGCCGGGCCGGTGCGCCGCGGGTAGGCACCCGCGCGTCTGCAGTCACGCGAGCACCGATTGGATACAAAAAGGCGGTGCGACAAGAATTGCTTCTCGTCACACCGCCAGAGTTGGGCTCACAAAAAGGTCAGACCGCGAGTGGTCGCCTGTGGGCATGCGCTATGGGCACGTGAAAGAAGCTGTTATGACTGTCATAACAGCAACACGTGTCCATGCAGATGCTCATCAAGCTGCGCGTCATGGTTATCCCTCCTCGTGAACTTGGCTCAAGGTTACTGCACCCGATCGATTCCTGTCAACCTTAAAGTTGAATTTGATTCCGGTGACGCCCCGATGGCGATTGCCGAAAAATTCGCCAACCCGCGCCCCGCGGCCCGTGACCGCTCCCATCCGCCCCCTCAAGGCGCTGATCGTGACTCGCCAAAAATGAGACCACCAATTAATTTCGCCGTCTGTAAGCTTACCTAACATTATGCCTCGACCCGAATGTTCGGAATGGGTATGCTCGTAGATGTGCTGTCAGAGGGCGAAGCGGCGGCCGGGCTCCGGTTCGGCTGGCGTGTCGCTTCCGGCTCCGGGCCAAGGCGGCGGAACGCGTGGGGCTCTCCTGAGCCCAAAGTACGGTCTCAGGACCCGCCCTTGCAGTAAGCCGGCAAAGAACGCCGACTAACTGCAATTTCACGCTGGCTCGCCTTGGCCCTCCGCCTCCAGCGTCACGCCGGCCGAACCTCCGCCCTACATCGTGGGTGAGCAGTTATCTTGGATTATTCACTCGCCCGTAACGGATATGTGGCTTCTGGTTACGATGCGGGACGCACTTCGCTCGCGCTAGTCGTCGTTTTGGCCACTATGTAGCGGGCGTAGGGGCGATGGGCGGGCCGGCAGTGAAAGGATTGGCCGCCCGCAAGACGCGCGGTCTAGGCGCGGCTTGCGCGTGGCCAATCCCGGCAAAAGTTGCGACAAGCAAGGGAGCCGCAGGCGACGCTTGGCGCAACTTTTAGGTCGGAGCCCGCCTCGGGCGGAGACCGGCCGCACAGCCGGCCCGCCCATCGCCCCGGAGCCGGCGGCAGCCAAGCGCACATGCGCACGCAGCAGCCCGCTGGCAGCACAACAAGCAAACACAAAATTAAGCAAAGGGAAGTGGTGTAGGGATGAGACGCAAGTTTTGGGTGCCGGTACTGGCGCTGTTGCTATCGATTATGACATGGGGGATGCCCCGAGAACAGCAGGTGCAGGCAGCCGAACAGACCTACACCATCGGGACGGACGTGACGTTCGCGCCCTTCGAGTTCGCGGACAAGAATAACCAGTACGTCGGCATCGACATCGACCTGCTGAACGCGATCGGCAAGGCCGAGGGGTTCAAGGTCCAGTGGAAAATCCTGGGCTTCAACGCGGCCGTGCAGGCGCTTGAGGCCAAGCAGGTCGACGGCGTCATGGCGGGGATGAGCATCACCCCCGAGCGCCAGCAGAAGTTTCTCATGTCCGACCCGTACTACCAGTCGGGCATCGCGATGGCCGTCGCGACCGGCGCGAAGATTTCGAAGATTGCGGACCTGCGCGGCAAGCGCGTGGCGGTCAAGACCGGCACCGAATCGGCCGATTACGCCGCCGCCCACGCCAAGCAGTACGGCTTTCACGTGGTGACCTTCGACGACTCCAACAACGTCTACCAGGACGTCACGTCCGGCAACTCGCAGGCCTGCTTCGAGGACTTTCCGGTCATGCAGTACGGCATCGCCACCGGCGTCAAGCTGCGCGTCGTCAACAAGACGCCGTACGCGGCCAACGACTACGGCATCGCCGTGCAAAAGGGCAAGCCGCAGCTTTTGGCCAAGATCAACGCCGGCCTGAAGAAGCTGCGCGCGTCCGGCGAGTACGCCAAAATCGTCGCCAAGTACGTCGGCGACGGCTCGCAGGCCTCGCAGACGGCCAAGACCAAAGAGACGCAGGAGACGGACCGCAGCTTCTGGGGTCTCCTCAAGGCCAACCGCCAGACGCTTCTGGCCGGGCTCGCGCAGACGCTCGAGCTGACCGTGGTCGGCATCCTCTTTGCCACCGTCGTCGGCATCCTGATCGGGCTGCTCGGCGTGATTCCGAACCGCTTCGCACAGGGTGCGGCCACGACGTTCATCTACATTTTCCGCGGCCTGCCGATGATCGTGCTCGCGCTGTTCATCTACACCGGGGTGCCGGGGCTGATCGGCTTCAAGATTCCGGCCTTCATCGCCGGCATCATCACCCTGACGCTCAACGAGGGGGCCTACACGGCGGCGTTCGTCAAGGGCGGCATCGCCGCGGTCGACCGCGGCCAGATGGAGGCGGCCCGAAGCCTCGGCCTGCCGTGGGGTAAGGCGATGCGGCGCGTGATCCTGCCGCAGGGGCTGCGCATCATGATTCCAAGCTTCGTCAACCAGTTCATCATCACGCTCAAGGACACGTCGATCCTGTCGGTACTGGGGCTGCTCGAGCTGACCCAGACGGGTAAAATCATCATCGCCCGCAACATGGAGGGCTTCAAGATCTGGACCATCGTCGCCCTGATCTACCTTATTCTGATCACCGGGCTGACCTGGCTGTCCAACTACATCCAAAAGAAGGTGCGCTAATGACCACAACGCGAATCGAAATGAAGGACGTCCACAAGCGCTACGGCCACAACGAGGTGATCAAGGGCGTCGATCTGGCCGTGAAGGACAACGAGGTCGTCGTGCTGATCGGCGCCTCGGGTGCAGGCAAGAGCACGGTGCTGCGCATGATGAACGGCCTGGAAACCACCAGCTCCGGCGAGATTCTGATCGACGGCCTGGACATCGCCAAGCCGCACGTGAACATCGACCAAGTGCGGGAGAAAATCGGCATGGTGTTCCAGCACTTCAACCTTTTCCCCAACCTCACCGTGCTGGGCAACATCACGCTGGCGCCGATCGAGCTCGGGCTGATGGACAAGGCGGCGGCCGAAAAGGAGGGCCTGCGCCTGCTGGACGTGGTCGGCCTGGTCGACAAGGCGAACGCGCGCCCGGCCAAGCTGTCGGGCGGCCAAAAGCAGCGCGTCGCCATCGCGCGGGCGCTGGCGATGAAACCGGACATCATGCTGTTCGACGAGCCGACCTCGGCGCTTGACCCCGAGATGGTCGGCGACGTGCTGGGCGTCATGCGGCGCCTGGCCAAGCAGGGGATGACCATGGTGATCGTGACCCACGAGATGGGCTTTGCCAAGGAGGTCGCCGACCGCGTCGTCTTCTTCGGCGACGGCCGCATCATGGAGCAGGGCACCCCGGACCAGATCTTCAACCACCCGCAGTGCCCGCGGCTGCAGAGCTTCCTGGAGAAGGTGCTGGAGGCGTAAAGGCCCGCGGTGCAACAATCTATTCATGACGAGGTCCCTCGCAGGGCTGGCGACAACGCCAGCCCTCCGAGGGGCCTTTTGTGCGACGAAAAGTTAGTCGAGGCAAAACCTTTGTGATGCCCGTTCTAAGGCATTCACCACCACGGACACAGGAAGTCCCCACGAAAAAATAGCCAAAATTAAATTTAGTTAAGCAAGGCGAACTTTATTCGAGATTTTTATTGAGTGGTTTCGGAGCAGATAACAACCGATGAGCAGACTGTCGGGTGTCGGAAATTTGGCCGGCAAACGTTTTTTTTCGGGTCGATCGGGCTTCTCGACCCCAATGATCGGGCTCTAACGGCGAGAAATCGGTCCAAAGGGGCGGAGACGACGCATTCAATCCGGAACGCGTCTGCGCGAGGGTCACACGATAATCGTGTTTTTATGCTTTTTGATTGCGCCTCCGGTTTCGCAAAGTTAGCCGCCCCTTAAAAAATCCTTTAACTCGCGCAACAACCGCCGTATACTGGCCTTGGAATAATTTGGCAATCCATCACGCCGCATCCAAGCGGCAGTCGGGCGGGGCAGTCCGGCAGAAAGGAAGGGCAACATGGCAGAAGAACCACGCAAGCACAAGCTGATCGAGTACGCGAACGGACCGTCACTCGAGGAGATCAACGGCACGGTGGAGGTGCCGCGGGGGAAAGGGTTCTGGCGCACCCTGTTCGCCTACTCGGGGCCCGGCGCCCTGGTCGCCGTGGGGTACATGGACCCCGGCAACTGGTCGACCAGCATCACCGGCGGGCAGAACTTCGGCTACCTGCTGATGAGCATCATTCTAATCTCGAGCCTGATCGCGATGCTCCTGCAGAACATGGCGGCGAAGCTGGGCATTGTCACGCGCATGGACCTCGCGCAGGCGATCCGCGCTCGCACCAGCAAGGTCCTCGGCGTCATCCTCTGGATCATGACCGAGTTCGCCATCATGGCCACCGACATCGCCGAGGTCATCGGCGCGGCGATTGCGCTGTACCTGCTGTTCAAGATTCCGCTGGTCATCGCGGTGTTTCTGACCGTGCTCGACGTGCTGGTGCTCCTGCTGTTGACCAAAATCGGCTTCCGCAAGATCGAGGCGATCGTGGTCTGCCTGATCCTCGTGATCCTGCTGGTGTTCGCCTACCAGGTCGCGCTGTCTGACCCGCAGTGGGGCCAGGTGATCCTCGGGCTGGTGCCGAGCGCCAAGTCCGTCGCGACCAGCCCGACCGTCGCCGGCATGACGCCTTTGAGCGGGGCGCTTGGCATCATCGGCGCGACCGTCATGCCGCACAACCTGTACCTGCACTCCGCGATTTCGCAGACGCGCAAGCTCAACCACGACGACGAGGAGGAGGTCGCCACGGCGGTGCGTTTTTCGCAGTGGGACTCCAACATTCAGCTGAGCTTCGCCTTTGTGGTCAACGCGCTTTTGCTGATCATGGGCGTTGCCGTTTTCAAGTCCGGCGCGGTCAAGGATCCGTCCTTCTTCGGCCTCTATGAGGCGCTGTCGGACACCTCAACGCTGAGCAACGGCGTGCTGATCGCCGTCGCCAAGTCCGGCATCCTGTCTGTCCTGTTCGCCGTCGCCTTGCTGGCGTCGGGGCAAAACTCCACCATCACCGGCACCCTGACCGGGCAGGTGATCATGGAGGGCTTCGTCCACATGCGGATGCCGCTGTGGGCGCGGCGCCTGGTCACCCGGCTGATCTCCGTCGTCCCGGTCCTGATCTGCGTGGCGATGACCGCCAACCTGAACAAGGTCGACCAGCACGAGGCGCTCAACACCCTGATGAACAACTCGCAGGTCTTCCTGGCCTTCGCGCTGCCGTTCTCGATGCTGCCGCTGTTGATGCTGACGGACAGCGAGGCCGAGATGGGCGCGCGCTTCAAGAACTCGGGGTGGGTCAAAATCTGCGGCTGGATCTCCGTGATCGGCCTGACCTTCCTGAACATGCTGAACCTGCCGAAGTCCTTCGCCGACTTCCTCGGTGCGGACGCCAGCGCGGATGCGGTCTTGTCGGCGCACATCGCGGCCTACGTGGCGATCGCGGCGATCCTGGCGCTTCTGGTCTGGTGCATCGCCGACCTGCGCCGCGGCAACCAGCGGCTGGCCGAACACGAGGCGGCCGCGAAGTTGCACGCGACGACCGCAACCCGCGATAATTAACATAGGTGCACTCACGACACGGAGGAGGAATCACAATGGCAAAGGATTATCAGAAAATTTTGGTCGGGGTCGACGACTCGGCGGATGCGCTGGCGGCTTTTCGCTACGCCATCCACCGCGCCAAGGCCGACGGCGCGGAGCTCGTCATCACCGGCATCCTGGAGTCCGGCGAGATGAACATCTACCAGGCGCTGAGCAAGGATTACGTCCACGGCGAGCGCGCCGAGCTTGAGGCCCACCTTAACGACTACGTGGGTCTAGCGCAAAAGGCCGGCATCGCCAAGGTCTACGCGGTGATCGGCGAGGGCGACGCGGGGGAGACCATCATCAAGACGATCATCCCGCAGGTGCAGCCCGACCTGTTGATCATCGGCGCCGAGGCCAAGAAGGGCCTGGCGCGCCACTTCGGCAGCCAGGCGGCCTACATGGCCAAGTACGCCGACATCTCGGTGCTGATTGTGCGGGAGTAACGCCGACAACATGACGAATTAGCAGGGGGTGCGCCGAGTCTCGGCGCACCCCCTGCTTGCCTAGGGCCGCGCCCGCCGCAGCGGCGGGCTCGCCAGCCATTCCCGGGCCAGGCGCACCAGGGCCAGCGGGAAGCCGAGTTCGTAGTCGGTGAAGGTCAAAGCGCGGCGCGAGACAGCGGCACTGGCCAGGCGGGTGACGTAAAGCGGGCTTGGCATGACCGCCACCGGCTGAAGCGCCGCCTGCATCGTCTCGAGGCGGCGTCTGGCCTGCGGGGTGCGCGCGTCCTGGGCGGAAGCAAAGGCGGCACACAGCGCGGCCCCCTCGCCCGGGCGCGCGGCGTAGCGCGTGGCGACCTGGCCGCCGACGCTGGCCAGGTCGCCGCACCGCACGTCGGCCCGGGCGAACGTGGCGTCAAAGGCCACGAGCAGCGGATTGGGGTCGGCGCTGGCGTAGACGAAGGGCAGGGTCAGCGGCGCGCCGGTGCGGGTTGGGCCGGTGACGGTGAGAATGGTGAGGCGGTCGAACGCGGCCTCGAGGTGTTGAGGGTGCGGCATGGGCAGGCTCCTTTTCTGTGCGGTTGACAGCGGTGGGGGAACGCTTACAATGGAAACCATGCAGTGGGCGCCGCGGCCGCCCGAGTGGGGGCGGCACGCAGGCGCGGAGGAGGAAAAGATGAAAAAGCGCGCGGTATTATTCGATCTGGACGGGGTGCTGATTGACAGCGAGCCCCTGTACTACAAGTGGCGCAAGGCGCAGTTCGACGCGGCGGGGGTGCACCCCGCGCGCTTCTCTTTGGCGGAGACGGCGGGGGTGACGGACGACGCCTTTTGGCTGCAGGCCTTTCCGACCGACGCGGCGCTGCGAACGGCGCAGCGGCGTCAGTTCGAGGCCGACGTCGCGGCGCACCCGGTTCCCTTCTCAAGCATCCTGAAGCCGGGGGTGGCGGAGACCCTGGCGTGGCTGCCCGCGCACGGCTACCGCACCGCGCTGGTGTCGGCCGGTGCGATGCCGGACCTCTTGCGCTTCGTGGCCGAGTGTGACCTGCACTTCGACCGCGTGATCAGCGGTTCGGACCTCGCCGCCAACAAGCCGGATCCCTTGATCTACCGCACGGCGCTTGAGGCGTTAGCGCTGCCGGCCTCGGCCTGCCTGGCCATCGAGGACAGCCAGGTCGGCATCGCCGCGGCCACCGGTGCGGGCATCGAGACCTGGGCGGTGCGGCCCGACGGCTACGCGCTCGACCAGCGCGGGGCCGACCGGATCATCGCCGGGGTCAAGGCGTTGCCCGAACTGTTGGGATGACGGTGGCCCCGAGGTAATCTTACCGGCTGAGGGCGTGGCCGGCAATTTTTAAGCACCGCACGATTAGGTGACGCGAAGAACGGCCGCCGGTTTGGCATCGTGTCAGGTGACGAGGGCTGGCCATCAATCGGCCAGCCCGGATTGCGCACGAAAGTTACATCGCAGTCGCGGGCCGAGAGTCTTCGCCCACGCGCCACGGCGGCCACCGCGTGTTTCCTAAGTTCGGGAAACACGCGGTGGCCGCCTTGTACTCTGGGCTAAGTGCGACTTATGACCCAGCCTCTTTTTTTGCGGTCGCGCCGACGCCAAAACGCCGGTGCGACCGCTTTTGCGTCCCGAAAAAGCGCGGCGGCTTGCCTTCTAGCCGGGGTTTCGGTAGAATTGGTGTAGATAGTTTAGACGTCCCTAAAAATAATGGAGGTGCCGCATGCTCAAGCTCACGGCCCTCACCGTTGCTTACGATGACACACCAGTCTTCTCTGATGTTGCCGTGGACTTTCACGCAGGCACCATTACTGGGATCATCGGCCCCAACGGTGCGGGCAAATCCACCATGATCAAGGCCGCCCTCGGCCTGATCAAGGCCGCCGGGTCGGTCACGTTCGACGACCGCCCGATTAAGGCCATCCGCAAAAACATCGCGTACGTCGAACAGCGCAAGGACCTGGACCTCACCTTCCCGGCCTCGGTGCTCGACGTGGTACTCACCGGCACCTACGCCAGCCTCGGCCTGTTCAAGAGCCCGGGCAAGAGGGAAAAGGCGGCAAGCCTGAACGCCCTGCACCAGGTTGACCTGACCACCTTCACGCACCGCCAGATCGGCCAGCTCTCGGGCGGCCAGCTGCAGCGGGTGTTCGTCGCGCGCGCCATCGTGCAAGACGCCGACCTGATCATCTTGGACGAGCCGTTCGTCGGCATCGACCTGCAAAGCGAGGCCGCCATCATGGCGATCCTCAAGGAATGGCGCGACGCGGGCAAGACCATCATCGTCGTGCACCACGACCTCAACAAGGTGTTCGACTACTTCGACGAGCTCGTGATCGTCAACCGCGGCATCGTCGCGGCGGGGCCGACCCGCGAGGTCTACACCGCGGCCAACATCGCCAAGGCCTTCTCGCCGGACCTGGCCTCGGTTCTCTTTGAACCGGAGGTGAGCGCATGAGCACGATCACAGACTTCATCGCGGCGCTTGGCAAGTACGATTTTCTCCAAAGCGCCCTGATCACCGCCGTCATGGTCGGCGTGATGTCCGGCATCGTCGGCAGCTTCATCATCCTGCGCGGGATGTCTCTGATGGGCGACGCGATCTCCCACGCGGTGCTGCCTGGGGTGGCGGTCGCCTACATGCTGGGCATCAACGTGCTGCTCGGCGCGTCGGTGTTCGGCATCCTGGCGGCGATGCTGATCGGCTTCGTCGCGTCCCGCAGCAAGATCAAGACGGACACCTCCATCGGAATCGTTTTCTCCGCCTTCTACGCGCTGGGCTTCATCCTGATCTCGATGGCCGAAAGCGCGACGAACCTGCACCACATCCTGTTCGGGAACATCCTGGCCGTGTCGGATTCCGACATCATGACCACGGCCATCGTGCTGGCGCTGGTGATCGTGTTCGTCGTCTTCTTCTACAAGGAGCTGTTCATCACCAGCTTCGACGCGACCTTCGCGCGCACGTACGGCCTGCCGGTGCAGGTGGTTCATTACGCGCTGATGCTGGTGCTGACGCTGGTGACCGTGTCGTCGCTTCAGACCGTCGGCATCATCCTGGTGGTCGCGATGCTGATCACCCCGGCGGCCACCGCGTTCCTGTGGACCGAGCGCCTGCACGTGATGCTGGTGCTCGCCGCCCTGGTCGGCGTGGTCTCCGCCACCGTCGGCCTCTACCTGAGTTTCACCTTCAACTGGGCGTCCGGCCCGGCCATCGTGCTGGTCGCAGCCGCGCTGTTCGGGGTGTCGTTCGCGGTCAGCCCCAAGCAGGGCCTGCTGCGGCGGAAGGTACGGGTGCCGGCATGAAAAAACTCCTGATCACGCTGCTCGGCGTCTCCGCGATGCTTTGGGGCGTGCACCACTTCGTCACCACCCGCGCGGCCAGCCAGCCGGCGACCGGCACGGACAAGCTGCAGGTCGTGGCGACCAACTCGATTCTGGCCGACCTGGTCCAGGAGGTCGGCGGATCGCACGTGGCCGTTTACAGCATCGTCCGCCGCGGCGTCGACCCGCACGAGTACGAGCCGCGCCCCAGCGACGTGGCCGCCGACGCCGAGGCCGACCTGCTGTTTCACAACGGCCTGAACCTCGAAACCGGCGGCTCCGGCTGGTTCAAGAAGCTCGTGACCACCACCGGGCAGGCGTTCGGCAAGACCGTTTTCGCCGCGTCCGAGGGCGTCACCCCCAAGCACCTGACCACCAACAAGGCCGAGGTCGACCCGCACGCGTGGCTCGACCTCGAAAACGGCGTCCAGTACGTCCGCACGATCCAGCGCCGGCTGAGCGACGCCGACCCGGCCAACGCCGCGGCCTACCAGCAAAACGCCGACGCGTACGCCGACAAGCTGATGGCGCTGCATGAGGCCGCGGTCGCGAAGTTCGCGCGGCTGCCGGAGAACCGGCGGGTGCTGGTGACGTCGGAGGGCGCGTTCAAGTACTTCGGCGCCGCGTACGGCGTGACGCCGACCTACATCTGGGAGATCAACACGGAGTCGCAGGGCACGCCGGCGCAGCTGCAGGCGGTGCTCGGCAAGCTCGCGGCCAGCTCCGGCAAGCACGTCTTCGTCGAAAGCTCGGTGTCGCCCAAGGCCATGCAAAAAGTGGCCAAGGAAAGCGGCCGCACCATCTACGCGAAGCTCTTCACCGACTCCCTGGCCGCCGCCGGCACCACCGGCGACACCTACTACACGATGATGAAGTGGAACCTCGACCAAATCTACGCCGGGCTGGCGGGGTAGGCAGCCCGGCGCCGGCGCGGGCCGGCTGGGGCTTCCGGCTCCGGGCCAAGGCAATGGTCCGCGTGGGGCTCTCCTGAGCCCGAAGTGCGGTCTCAGGACCCGCCCTTGCAGTAAGCCAGCCAAAACCGCTGCCCGCGCCCCGAGAAAGCGCGGCAGCAATGTCACGCTGGCTCGCCTTGGCCCTCCGCCTCCAGCCGCAGCCGACCCGCGCCGCGGCCCTACCGTGGAGGAAGAGGGCCACCGTGGTCCAAGTTCGAGTACACTGGCGGTGTCCGGGTGTCCGGGTGTCCGGGTGTCCGGGTGTCCGGGTGTCCGCCGACCGATCTGCGGGCTGGGTCTCGCCGCGGCTGAGGCCGGTTGCCACATGGTCGCGGTCGCGGGCTGCGTCGGTGATTGCGGCGCTCGCCCCGGTTCGGTACAATGGCGAAGACAACGGAGGGATGCGGATGAGACCTGTTTACTTCTACGGCGCGATGAGCCTCGATGGCTACCTCGCCACGGCCGACGATGACCTGCAGTGGCTGCTCGACGCCGACGTCGGCGGGGTGGACACGTACCGTGACTTCGCCGCGCGCATCGACACGCTGGTGATGGGGCGGGCCACCTACGACTGGCTGCTGGCCGCGATGCCCGGCCAGGCGCTGTACCCGGATTGCGCCAAGGTGGTGCTGACCCACCGGCCGGCCGCCGCGGTGCCGGGCACGGCATTCGTCGCCGAGACGACCGCGGACGCGGTGCGGCGGCTGCGCGAAGCGCCCGGGCGCGGCATCTGGATTGTCGGCGGCGGCCGCGTGGTCGCCGACCTGCTCGCGGCGGACCTGATCGACGAGCTCTGGGTGCAGATCGTGCCGGTGCTCTTGGGCGGCGGCAAGCCGCTGTTTCCGGCAGGTGATTACCGCCGCCGCTTCGCCGTGGCCGACCGCACCGCGATGGGCGAGCTGACCGAGCTGCACCTGGTGCGGCAACCCGAATGACAGTAAAAATGCGTTGTCTCACCGTTTTGCTTGGCGGTGAGACAACGCATTTTCGTTTGTTTTAGAATGTGGGATGTTTTTTGGCTGACCTGATGCTCGCGATTACAGCGTCTGCCAGACACCTCAATCGGTGATTCGACCTCAACAGTAGGGCGTAGGCCTGGGTGGGGCAGCGCCGGAAGCGGAAGCCTGGGCGAGCCAGCGTGACATTGCACTTAGCCGGCGGTTTTGGCCGGCTTAGTGCAAGGGCGGGTCCTGAGACCGTACTTTGGGCTCAGGAGAGCCCCACGCGGACCATTGTCCAGGCTGGAGCTGGAGGTGCTACCCCGCCCGGGCCGGAGCCCGGCTAGTGCCCCAGCACCAGCTTGCGGTAGCGGACGCGCTGAACGGCGCCGGCGAGCAGCCACGCGGCGGCGGTCCAGGCGGCGAGGATGATGAAGGCCGTCGCCGGGGTCGCGGCGCCGAACGGGTCGGCGTGGGCGAGCAGCGCCGGCGGGTTGGTGTAAAACGCCGGCAGAAGCTTTTGCACTGCGACCGGCAGGACGTCGAGCGCGTGCAGCGGGGCGATGAAGAAGGTGGCGGCGGTGATGGTCAGGGTCATCAGGAGGTTGCCGGTGAACTGGGTGACCAGGAAGGCGACGCCGGAGAGGAACGCGGCCCACGCCCACCAAACGCCGAGCTGCCAGACGATGTCCTGCCACATCGGCGTCAGGGTGACGCCGGTGACAGCCGAGTGGATCGCCGGCTGCCAGATGCTGCCAAGCACCGTGCCGGGCACCACGGCGTTGACGGCCAGGGCGAGGCCGAACACCGCGGCCAGCACGACGGCGATGGCGGCGAGCGTCAGCCCGGCGCGGGTCGCGGCCATGCGCAGGTCACCGCGCGGGGTCATGCGCATCAGGTTTTCCGTCTGGTGCCGGGTGTCGAAGCCGAACACCGCGGCCATGACCAGTGCGACGTAGCAGAGAAAAATCCAGGTGAGCGTCGTGCCGGCGTTGAGCTTGTAGAAGTAGTGCTTTTGGCCCTGCACGACGGTCCACTTGTAGACGTGGGAGCCGTACCTAGAAAACAGCCCGTGCACCTTGGCCATCGCGGTGGTCTGCTCGGCGACGGCCGGCAGCGCGTTGATGTCATGCTTAACGTAGTAGCCCAGCACCTTCTGCATCGTCTCCAGCTGAAGCTGCGGGGTGGTGTAATCGTTGTAGATGAAGGTGCCGAGGTCGTTCATCTCCGCAAGCTCCGGGTGCTTGTTGATGGCGTTAAGCGCCAGGCGGTTGACAGCCACGAAGTCGTGTTCGGCCAGCGGCTTTTTCATGGTGCCCAGCACCTTGATCGCGAGCGTTGCGGTGTCGTTGTGGTTGAACTGACGGAGGCTTGTGACCTGGTCCTCGAGCCGGCGCGGCAGGGCGTCGACCATCGCCTTCTCGGAGGTGGTGGCGTAGTTGGGGATGCGCATGCCGCGCATGTAGTGGTAGGTGGTGGGCAGGATGCCGAGGGTGTGGCCCAGCGGCACCGCGAACATCAGCACCAGGCCGATCAGGGCGGCCAGGTGCAGCAGCCAGGGCTGCTTCTTGAGCTCTAGGGCGAGTAATCCGTGCATGGTTCCTCCCGCGGGCCGCCGGGGCGGCCTAATCATTTTTTAATCAGTTTATCACTAAGATGGCGCAACCGCTATCATTTTTCGGCCAAAAACGCGGTGAATTTCTTGCGAATCTCGGCGCGCACCTGCGAGATCCGCTGGTGCGAAAGGTGGAGCTCGCGCGCGATCGTCGCGTTGCTCGCCCGCTGATACGCCAGCGCGAACACGCGGCGCTGGAGCGGGGTCAGCCGCGGCCACACCGCGGCGATGGTGGCCCGCACCGCCACGACCGCCGACCGGTCGGGGGTCTGGCGCGCGTCCAGGGCGAGTGCGGACCAGGCCGCGCGCTCCCGCGCCTTCCTGCCGGCGTCCTGTCTGACCCGCGTCAGCAGGCTGTAGCGCAGCCGCCACGCCAGCAGGTGGCCGAAGTCCGCGGCCTGCGCATCGGTGAAGCGCGCGTGGTTGGCGGCAATGAAGCGCCACGCAATCTCCAGCGCCTCACCGTAGTAGCGGTCGAGGGGCCCGAAGCGCTGGGCCGCCCGTCGGATCACCGGATCGTAGCGGCGCAAAAGGGTGTCGATGTCTCCTGTCATCACAATGCCTTCTTGTGCGCCGGCGCTGCAGCCCCGGCGCGGGTATTCATCGATGATGACGTCAGGGTAACGCCGACGACGCACGGCCCCAACCCGACCTTTGGCCCACCGAACGCCGGTGTGACGGGGCTTGTGCGATGGGCTGAACCGAGGAGACGAACGAACCGCGGTCCGGCCGGGTTGGGCGTGGTGCAACGCCGATCAAAAAATCTTCGGTGTGAGCATATAATTCGCCATTTTTGCAACCGCTTGCTAAAATGCGAGTATTAAAGGTTGAGGAGGCAAATAATGGGAATTACCAAGCGTTATCCTTTGGTTGAGTTGAGGCTGGATGGGGTGCCGGTCGCTCCGCCGGCACTGGCGACGATGGACTGGGACGACGGCGAGATTATGGAGGACGTGGCGGTGCTGCTGGAGGTGCACCACGATCCGCAGGGGGTGCGCAGCGTGCTTTTGGTCGCGGGGCACTGGTACCGCAGCGCCCGAACGCCGGCCGCCCTGATCGACCGTGCTCGCGCCGGGCTGGCCGGCTGCTGGCTGAACGTGGCCAGTTACGGGCGCCAAGCCGAAGCGGAGTGCGGCAGCGCCGCGCTGCCTTGGACGGTGACGTTCGGGCGCAACTACCTGATGTGCCTGACCCGCAGCCCGCTCGGGGCCCTGTGGCTGGGGATGAACCGGGTGCAGGACGTGCGGTGCCTGGGCCCGGCCGGTTTCACCTGCCGCGTGCGGCTGGCGGATGGGCCGCACACGCTGGCCCTGGCCGCCACCCCGATGAGCCCCGCCACCTTTGCCGCCCGGGCGCGGGCGGCAAAGCGCCTGCACGCGCTGTGCGCGGCGGCGTTCACGGAAGGCACCCGCGCCTACACCCGCCGGCCGCTTCATCGGCGGTAAGCCAAAAGCAGCTCCCGACGTCGTGGCGTCGGGAGCTGCTTTTGTGTGCGGGCGTGGCGGGTGCGAACTGTGCGCCGAGATCCGAGCCGACAAGCCGGTGCCGTGCGCACCGCGAGCGCCGGAGCCGCGCCCTCAGGCGAACAGCGCAGTGGCGGTCAGGCGCCCCACGACGCCGTCCGCCGTCAGGTGCCGGGCCTTTTGGAACGCGACGACGGCGGCCTGGGTGTTGCCGCCGAACACGCCGTCCAGCCCCTTGGGGTCAAGGCCGAAACACGCCAGCGCGGCCTGCACCAGGTGGACGAGGTCGCCGGCGCTGCCGCGGCTCAGCGGGGGAAAGGCCGCCGCCGACCGCGGTCCGAACACGCCATCCACGACCAGGTCCGCGCCGTACTTGGCGTTGAGCGTTCTCTGCACGGCGCGCACCAGCGCCTGGTGGGTCAGCGGGCCGAACTGACCGTCGGGGGCCAGTGAGCTGCCGAAGTGCTGGTTCAGGTAGGTCTGCAGCGCGAGCACGGCGGCCCGGTTCGCCTGCGCGGCCTGCGGGGTTGCGCTCGCGCTGGGTTGCGGCGCGGCCGGCTGGACGGCCGCGAGCGGCGCCGCGGGTTTGGCCAAATTAGCCCAGTCCGCCGCGTTGCCGTTGAACACGTCGAAGTCCAGCGCCCCGGACCAGCCGGGCAGGCGGCCACTTGCGGTGTACTGGAACAGCGTCGCCTTGGGCCACCAGCGCGGCGGCGCGGGCAGCGGTCGCGGGGCGTAGCCGTTGACCACGTTGTAGTTGTTGTACTGCGCCAGCCACAGGCCAAAGCCCGCGGCGGCCACCTTGGCCCAGTTGCGCGCCTGCTCCTCCGAACGGTTGGTGTAGACCAGGGGCCGCACGCCGGTGAGCGCGACGACGCGCTGGAGAAAAATCAGTCCGTGGTCCGGTCCGGCCTGGCTGAGCAGCGGCGCGTCCTCGATGTCCAGGGCCAAGAGCGCCTGGCCGAGGTAGGGTCGCACGACGCCGACGAAGTAGTCGGCCTCGCGCACCGGGTCGTTGTTGCGCAGGTAATGGTACAGCCCAATCAGACGCTTGGCGGCGCGCGCCTGCGCGAGGTTAGCGACCATGGCGGGATTCTGGTAGCCGACGCCCTCGGTGGCCTTGACGATGACGAAGCTGGCGGGCGCGCTGCCGGCGTCGAGGTAGCGCCCGTTCACCTGGTTGTTGCTGGAAATGTCGATGCCGTTCAATGTCATGTTGATCATCCTCCTTTGTGGCCTAAACAAGTTTTGCGGCAAAAATTGCTAGCCCCCCCTAGCGCTTTTTCCCGTCCAACTTGTTTAAGGGGTGTCGGCACGAGCGAACAAGGCTCAATTCTGGCCGACGGGGAGGTGAACGCGATGCAAGTACTCGAATCACTTCGCCTGGTGTACAGCTACGCCAGCGACGACGATGCAACCGACGTGATCACGCGGTCCTTCAGCGCCTTAGCGCTCGATGCCAAGGACGATGAAATCAATGCCGTCGGCGCGGCACTGACCGGCCTGACGCCCGGTCGCCACCTGTCCCACATTCAGCTGACCAAGGTCTACGAGGTCGCCGACGACCAGCCGCAGACCAACGCGTAGTGGCGGGGAACGACGACACGGGTAGCCCGACCCGCTAAGCCCGGCTTGGGTCGCCCTCTAAACGGGCTCCCCGGCGCAACGGCAATTCGTCTAGCTAGGGCTGGCACTCGGGCCCAAGTGCGGCTCAAGCACCAGATCTACGCTGGCCGATTGCCTAAGTTCGCGCCGCTCCGCCCTCTAAACGGGCTCCGCACGGCAACGCGGGCGCGGTCTGCTACGCACGAGCACTCGAAGCCAAGTGCGCTTCTAGCGCTCGCGCTAGGCAGCCCGACCCGCTAAGTTCGCCGTGCTCCGCCCTCTAAACGGGCTCCCCAAGCCGACGCGGGTGCGGTCTGCTACGCACGAGCACTCGAAGCCAAGTGCGCTTCAAGCACTCGCGCTAGGCAGCCCGACCCACTAAGCCCGCCGTGCTCCGCCCTCTAAACGGGCTCCCCGGCGCACCGCGGGCGCGGCTAGCTACGCCCAACCGCTCGGGCCCAAGTGCGGCCCAAGCGGTTAGGCTAGGCTACCCGACCCGCTAAGTTCGCGCCGCTCCGCCCTCTAAACGGGCTCCGCACGGCAACGCGGGCGCGGCCTGCTACGCACGAGCACTCGAAGCCAAGTGCGCTTCTAGCGCTCGCGCTAGGCAGCCCGACCCGCTAAGCCCGCCGTGCTCCGCCCTCTTCGAAAGGAGGTGAACCTAATGAATGATTCCGTTCAACTGCGCTTGATTTTTGCCACCAGCGATGGGGCGCGTCGCACGCTGTCCTTGAGCAACATCTCGGCCAAGCCAAGCGCCGAGACGGCCGAGGCGCTGATGACCACGATTGCCAACACCAACATGTTCGTCTCCAAGGGCGTCGTGCTGTACGCGCGGCCGCTCGAGGCGTGGTACGTCGCGACAACCGTCGAGCAGATCTACCAGGCCTAGGCCATCCGGGGGTGCGCCCCCGGTACATAGACGAGAGGGGGGAGAACGATGCGCTTAGTGCTTTTGATGCTGGCCTTCGTCAGCGTGAACCTGGAGTACCTATTTCTACTCCTGTACCTGCTGCAAAAATACACCCCGCTTCAGGTCGTCGCGGGTTACCTCGCCGCGGATGGCGTGCTGATGGGGCTGAGCTACGCGCTCGGGCTGGGCCTTCAGCTGATCGTGCCCGACTGGGTGACCGGCGGGGTCGGGCTGGTGCCTTTGGCCTTCGCGCTGAGCGCCAAGGCGCCGACGGATCCCGCGCAGTCGCCGCCGGCCGCCGCGGTGACGGTGTGGGTGACGGTGCTGACCGTGACGACGCGCTGCCAGCTCGCGCTGTACCTGCCGATTCTCACCGGAACCGGTGGCTGGGAGGCGCTGGCGGCGTTCGGCCTGATCGCCGGGCTGACCGTCGCCGTGGTGCTGGCCGCAAGCACGGTGGCGCGGCACCCGGCGTGGGCCGACGAGATCGGCAGGCGCAGCCAGGCGCCGACCAAGGCCTGCTACGTGCTGGTCGGCGCGTACGTGATGTGGGATTCCGACCTGCTGCAGCACCTGGAGACGGCGGTGGAGGCGGCGCTGACGGCGCTTGGAAGATGAGCACGAATATTGAATTATCCAACACAATGAATAACAAAAAATGTGCTTTCAATAATGGACTGAATTCTTTTTAGATGACGCCATTCGTGGTATTATTAGCGCAAGCCTGTATCTTAAAAAAACGGGTGAGCGCTTATTCTATAACATTCTCGGAGGAGAGAAATTATGAAGAACAAGAATCTGATTATGGCCGACGGGATCTTCGGCCTGATTGCCGGGATTCTGCTGCTGATCGGGCCGTTCCTGATCACCGGCGCGGCCCTCAGCGACGTGACCGGCGGCTCCGGCAACACCAGCGGCACGGCCGGCCTGCTCCTGCTGCTGCGGCTTGGCGCATTGGCACTGGGCATCCTGACTCTGATCTACTACAAGGGCACGAACCTCGTCAAGCCAGCGGCACCGGTCCTGCTGATTGTCGGCGGCGGCGTGGCCCTCATCCCGTTCCTCGGCTGGGCGGGCGGCATCGTGGTCATCGTGGGTGGCGGCATCGCCTTCGCCAACCTGAAGAACTTCCAGCCCAAGCAGTAACGACAAGCGCCTTGGCGCGAGGGACAAGGCGAGACGTAGGCGCGGCACGGTCGCGTCACGGCTGGCGGCGTATGCCGGAAGCCGAATTTTTGGGTGGTGCCTAGACACCATTTGCCCTCAGTCGCGATGCCGTGTGGTAACATGGAGTCAAGACGGGGAGGGGATGCAATGGCAACGACGGCAGCGGCGCGCGATGCCGCACAGGAGCGGCTGATCGCGGCGACGGATGAGTTGATGCAGCACAAGGGGCTGGGCAACTTCAATGTGAACGAGATCTGCGTGCTGGCGCGCGTGGACTACGCGACCATGCGCAACACGTTTCGCAAGGACGAGCTGATCGACCTGGCGGGGATGCGGGCGTTCGCGCGGTTCTACCGCCAAGCGACCGCGGAGGCGACGGCGGCCGGGCTGAGCTTGGCGGAGCGCATCACGCGCTTCGCCGCGTGCGCGCGGAAGTTTCGCGCCGGAATCCCGGGCAAGGGGTTCCAGCAGCTCTTCTTGCGCCTTCAGCAGTCGCCGACCCACGCCGCGCAGCTGGAGAAGTGGAACGACGACGTCTGGGCCGCCATCATCGCGTTGGGCCGTGCCGATGGCTCGGTCGCCGCGACCGGCGACGAGGCGACGATTCGCCGCTTCCTGATGATCCTGGTGGACGCGCTGATCGACCCGCGCCCGGGCGACGACCCGGCGGCCCTGACCGCGCTGTTCGTCAACGGCGTGCGGTGAGTTCCTACTATATAGAAATGTTTGGCTGGTGAGGCCCCGTGCGGCGAACGCACGGGGCTTTTTGCGCGCCGGCGGCCGTGGACGGGACCGGGTCGTCGGACATGTCGCCCGGCACGTGAATAGCTGCCGGACATGTTGCCGGGCAAGCACCTCGGCCAGTCGCCGACCGCTTCGCCGGGGCAAGCCGCCGCGCCTTCGCAAACTGGCGCCGAGCAAGTCAGCGAACCCGCCACCGGGTCGTTCAGGACACCACAGGACCCGTCGCCAGGCGGGCTGCCTCGGAGTGGTCCACTCGCACCGGTTGGGTCGGCCGCGCGGCGGGGAGGACGGGCCGCAAGCACCCGCGGAAGCCGTTAACCCGCGATACTATGCGGTTTTGACGACGACAGTCGGAAAAATCCGCGAAAAGTTTGTGACATTTTGGACAGACTTTGTGAACCTGCCGAGGAGGCGACAAACCCCGTTGTGGCGCGGTTTTGCGGCCGTTAACCGCGAAAGTTTCGTGTTACAGTTAACACGCTTCATGACAACGGCGGCGAATCGTTAACTTGGATGTAACAGCGCTGTAACTTTGGTCTGCTATATTCTTAACCAGTGAAGTAAGGGAGTGTATTTTATGAAATTCGCAAAATCAATCACAGTGGCTGCCATCATGACCATCCTGGCAGCAGGCACCTTCAGCACCGGCAACACCGTTTCCGCCGACGATGTCACCTCGGCGAAGTCCGCGCTGAGCAGCAAGAAGAGCGAAGCCACGACCTTGCTTAAGGAACTGCAGACGGCCCAAGAGAAGGTCGCCAAGATCGATAACAAGGTCTCCGACAAGACGCTGGCCATTATCGACACCAAGAAGAATATCAGCACCACTGAAGACACCATCCAGAGCTACGCGGCTAAGATCGCCAAGGAGAACCAAGAGATCAAGAGTCGCAAGGCCGTTTTGAAAAAGCAGCTGGTCTCCCTTCAAAAGAAGGCCGGCAACTCCATCACCGGTAACGTCTACGTCGACTTCGTCCTGAACGCGCGCGACCTGTCCGATCTCGTGTCCCGCGGCGTCACCGTCAACAAGCTGAACTCCGCCAGCAAGGATGCGCTGGACGCCGTCAACGAGGCCAAGGCCAAGGTGAAGACGCTCAAGGCTTCGCAGGAGAGCAAAAAGGCCGACCTCGTCGCAACCAAGGACAAGCTGGTTGCCGACAAGCAGGAACTGACCGAGCTGCAGAAGCAGGCCAAAAAGGACTCCGCAGCCCTGGCCAAGAAGCTCGCCGACAACAAGGATGAAATCGCCGTCCTCGAAAAGAAGCTGACCACCGCCACCGCCCAGGCCGCCGCACTGAAGGCCGCCGCCGAGCAGGCTAAGGCCACCGCAGCCGCTCAGGCCGCCCAGGCTGACGCCATCGCCAAGGCCACCAGCGCCGCCGCCACCGTCAAGAAGACCACGACGCCGGCCGCACCGGCTGCCTCGAGCACCAGCTCCAGCACCACGCACCACACCAGCAACAGCAACTCGAACAGCAACTCCAACAGTTCTAACGGCAGCAGCTCCAACGGCAGCAGCTCCAGCAACGCCGGCTCCAGCATCAGCGCCGGCAGCTTCTCCAGCATGATCGCCGCCGCCAAGTCCCAGCAGGGCAAGCCTTACGTCTGGGCCGCCGCCAACCCGTCCGTCGGCTTCGACTGCTCCGGGCTTGTGATGTGGTCCGCCGCCCAGGTCGGCATCTCCCTGCCGCACCAGGCTTCCCAGCAGGCCCACTACGGCTCCGAAGTTTCCCTGAGCAGCCTGTCCGCCGGTGACCTCCTCTTCTGGGGTGGCCGCAACAGCGCCTACCACGTCGCCATCTACATCGGCGGCGGCCAGTACATCCACGCGCCTCAGGAAGGCGATGTGGTCAAGATCGCGACGATCAGCGCCGGCTTCATGCCAAGCTTCGCGCGTCGCCTGTAATTCAATAGTTAACACCGCGACCGGTTTTGCCAACAGGCAGGGCCGGTTTTCGTGTATCAGGCGGGCAAGCCGCGGGCCGGCGACGACAGGCGTCGGGTTCGCCGCGCGCGGCGCGTGATTCGGGGTGGAAGCCGCGTCACAGGGGCGATTGCGGCTTTTGACAAATTGGTATAGATGAGCGAACTTCGATTAAGTCTTGACTCGTTTCGCGAATATAGCGCTTTATATTTTGATAAATCACATTAGATATCGGCGATGATCGGTAGGCACAACCGCCTATGGACGGGACCTCACGCGATTGCCTGCGAAAAGCGGACACGTGTTGCGCCTTGGTGTACGAACGCTGGATGTAACAAATCACCCAAAAATATCAGTATTAATATTCCGAAAAAGATGTACAATTGGGCTAATATTTTGTAGGATGGACTGGCATAGTTAATTGGTTTACTAACTATAACTCAGAGGTTCACCTCTGGGCCGACATTCTTGCGTGTATCGTGACGCGACATTAATTTTCGGGGCAACGTATAGGTTTTGATCCGGCGGGCAATCAACCGGGGAACACCTTGCATCAACAATGACTGGGGGGTTATTGGCGATGAAGCAGCAACTGGCACAACTCAGGCGACTCGGTCGTCTATTAGGCGCAGCAGTGAGCCTAATGGGCGTCTTTTGGGTCGCCTATTTTGTGCTGGCTAATGCGTTCGCCGGGGCCAATGCCGATCCGGTTACGTCAAGCAACACAGCCATCGTTCGTGAGGATGGTGCGCAGGGTACTGTACTAGAGCAATCCCAAACATATGCTCAGGAGTTTCCGGAGACGGCGAATGATTACCTCAACGTTGCCCAGCACTTCACCATTTTCACTAACAAACTCACACGTGAGACCAATGTCAACGGCAACATAGCAGCTGGCACGGTCGTATCCACTAGCGGTAATGGGGGCAAGACACCTCCTGAACTGATACGAGATCTCGTGAAAGACGCGAATGGGGTCGCACACGACGTTTACTATTATCAGAATAACGGGGCTAGCCTGATTCCGAAGGTCGATGACGACGAATCGTTGAATCCGAAAATGGTTCTCGGCTCTGGAATTCAAGGAATTCACGAGATTAACAACGGCAAGCCGTTCACGGTTAACGGCGGACAGCTTCAGCTTGATAATGGACAACTCTTCCAAGAAAATTCCAATACGACTTACATCAATATCGCCGCCGACATGGCAAATCTCAAGGGGATATCTGAGGCGGTCGCGGTTGACACTAATCAGACGCATCTAGATCCAATTTATCCTAAACCTGGTACGACTGATACAGAGACTGGAACGTCAACGGACAATGCTAATACTGATGCTCCACAGAATCTAACTGTTTTTGATGCCAATAACGGCGGGGGTACAGATAAGTATAACGACACCTATGAGAATGCCTATGCGCTCAAATTAACCAAATATGCTCTGAACACCACAGATCCGTTGGCCGGCGCCAAATTCACCATTCAATATCCAGTCTATCCAGCACAGTATACTGGAACGGAAACGCCCGAAATTAGTTCATGGGCGGATCTCAAACCTGGCGTCGAGGTACCGGTAACGGATGATGATGGTAATCCCACTTATGATGCGAACCATAAATTGATTACCCAAAAAGTTAAGCTCTATGACTCCCAGCACCAAGAGATTACAACGACGGGACCTTCGACGGCCCTGACAGTGGCTAAAGATGGCCGGTACGCGGGTCTCTACCTCCTAACGACAGATGCGAACGGGCAGATAAATGTTGCGGTGAACGTTTCGGGTAATTATCAATTTAAGGAGGTTGCGGCACCTGATGGCTACATTATGCCTCAAGATGTTAACACAGATGTCACAACGTTCCGCACGAGCAACACTCCGATCGCGCGAGAGTTCGATATTGATTATAACGAGATTATGAAGGGCGCAAAGCTCTACTTTGTCAACATGGACCTCTCAAAGAATGCGGCCCCGATTGAGATTAATATTAACTTTTCGAACGCACCTGCAGTCTGCGATTTCGACGCGCCGGACACCTACTTCATTTCCCCCGAGAATTCTCCCGCAAACACCACTGAGGCGTTGAAAAATATCACAATCGTTCCGCATATTGACCTGTCCAATGCGGACGTTCGTGCGGCGAATTATAACAAGATTCTTTGGAACTATAAAGGTACCAGCGCAGAGCATGGTGCAAAGATCACGCTCAACAACGATTACTTCTACGGAACGATTCTAGCCCCCACCTCAGAGCTGTTTGTTAAAGGTGCGCACATTTTTGGCTCCTCAATTTTCAAGTCAAGTGCAACGATGATAACGAATTCTTGATAGTGGTCTAGGCTGTTACGCCATGCATCGGTAGTAATCGCATGGGCGAAGATAGTTCAGAATACGTCTGGGACGATGGTTCAGTGCGGATTGGACTGCTTGAATTTCAACCAGGGTAACGGCTCTGAGAGACTTCCCTTTCGGGAAGAATTCCCTAAGCAGTCCATTGGCGTTCTCGTTTGTGCCACGCTCCCAAGGCGAGTACGGATGTGCGAAGTAAATCTGGGTTCCAACAATCTCTGATAACTTGGCAAACTCGGAACCATTGTCAAAAGTGATACTCTCAAATTCCTTGGCCCCGTAGTCGTCAATCGTGTCTTGCAAGGCTTTAAGGCAGGTGCCCGCATGATAGTCAGGAATCTTGACGATGATCTCAGTCCGGCTGTACCGTTCTGTGAGCGTCATTAATGCTGGCTCATCAGCTAAGCGAATACCTTTGACCAAGTCGCCTTCCCAATGTCCCACGCCTGTGCGGTCATTCACGGCCGCAGGACGCAACTCGATTGAGTCGCCGTATGTCTTCTTATTCTTGCGCTTGTGGGCGTTCTTATAGCCTTTGATGCGGCGTCGGAGCTTCTTGGGAAGTGTCATGTTGTCTAGCTCAAGCAGCCCGGCGTCGATGTAGCGATACACAGTTGTCGTTGAAGGGCAAGCCTTGCCCTGGTCGCGATAGAAGTGTACGAAGCTATCAACGCTGTGTACGCGCGGCTTACGAGTAAGCTCCCTGGCGAGAGCCTTGAAGAACGCACGGCCGGTCTTAAGAAAGGCGTAGTGACCGGTTCTATCGCGTTTACGGTCGTGCATGGCTTGGGCAGTTTCCGCAAGATAGACTTGATGCGAGTGACGCTTCGAGTCGAGCTGAGTTACAGATCCACGCGTGATTTCTCGTGAGATTGTCGCTTTACTGCGATGAAGCTTCTGTGCAATCACGGTCGCGGTGTCACCAGCAGCCCGAAGGGCCTGAATTGTAGCACGGTCGCTAAAACTGAGTTGTTGGTAATGCTTGTGGGTGTTAGTCTGAGAGTGGGTCATGAAGATTCCTGCTTTCTTGTTTAGCTAGTACTAACAAGAATAGGTCTTCATGGCCTTTTTGGTCTAGTCGTCAGGGTGTTGCACTTGAATTGTAAACTGGGGGCACATTTTTGGCTCAGTTATTGCAGATAGTGTCAACATTGATAGTGGCGAGGTGTGGCGCTGAGATCTGTCTTACCGGCCGTGGACTGGCTCCAATGATGATCGGTCTAACAATCGTGTTGTCTATAACACCCCAGTTCCGAAAACAGAGGCAAAGACAACTAATATCCATGTAACCAAGAAATGGCTCGATTTAACGAATAGCAAGGCAGGTGCTGACTCAGTTACCGTTCAGCTCTATCAGCGAATTACCGACCCCGACGGCACAACACATGACAGCAAAATGGCGGATAATTCGCTGACGCTGTCCGAGGCGAACGACTGGAATGGTTGGTTTAAAGATCTGCCCACTCGGGATGACAACGGTTCACCGATTACGTATTACTTCACCGAGGATTCACCACCGGAAGGTTATACACCCGTGTACGCCCGTGGCGCGGTAGACGAGAGTGGGAATCAGGAAGTCTCGGTGACCAATACCAAGTTTGGTTTTGACATCAAGAAGGTGACTGTGGGTGGTACAACCCCGCTGGCCGGAGCTGAGTATACGCTGACCGATGTTGCTAAACATTCGGATACTTCTATTAAAACCAGCGACGCCACGGAAGCAAGCCTCACACCTATGACACAGGTTAGCCCGGGCACATATTTGTTGAAGGAAACAAAGGCGCCAAAGGGGTACAGACTTGATGCCCATTATTATGGCTTAAGACTCGTCAGCAAGGACAACAACCTTGCGGATGGTTCGGACTTTGAGTGGGAGCAGATTACGCTACTTGCCAAGGACGTTATCGACGCAGAGGACCAGCTTGCCAAGGGTGGGACAACGTGGCGGCCCTTGGATAAGCCAGAAGCAAGCGACATTAGCGGTGTCAGCGGTTATTTCGCAGATTCGGTTAAGTCCAATCTCGTACATTTCATTCAGGAAGATGCGATGCAGCCGCTGACCATCACCAAGATCGGGAGTGACACAGGAAAGCCACTTTCGGGAGCTGAATTCTCTTGGCAGCGGGCTA
The DNA here is from genome assembly GCF_020180945.1 of Lacticaseibacillus kribbianus. Classification (GTDB taxonomy): domain Bacteria; phylum Bacillota; class Bacilli; order Lactobacillales; family Lactobacillaceae; genus Lacticaseibacillus; species Lacticaseibacillus kribbianus. The sequence continues at coordinate 289,199 of NZ_JAIPUL010000003.1, forward strand.
GTGACGATTCGATTGGACTCACCAGCAACGCGGAAGGCGAGCTGGTTGCCGAGGTCATTAAGGGCAGTCCGACCACCAGCCTGACGCTTCAGTCGGGGACGCTTTTCACGTTGACAGAGACTAAGGCGCCAGAGGGTTATAAGCCGTACACAGAGCCAATCTACCTTTTGGATGGTAAGCTTGTGAACAACAAGGGCGAGCCACTCTCAGAAGACGAGCTTGCAGATCTGCCAGTCAAACTCACGCTGGGTGACGATGGGTACGCCTTGACCTTTAAGGACGATCCCGACGCTAGACCTTGGCACGTCAAGGTCGTGAAGCTCGACGCGAACACCAACAAGCAGATAGATGGATCAAAGTTCACACTCAGTCCATCACCGGGGGACTCGGCCACAAGTGTTCTGACGCCCACCGCGACTGACGGCAGTGATGCCGCTGAGCTGGCGATGGGCGCGAAATACAAGCTAACGGAAACTCAGGCCCCAGATGGCTATGTGCCGCTGAATGGCGACATCTCCATCGTCACGCAGACGACCGACGACCCACCCGCCATTTACTGGCAGGGGGGGCAACTCGACGACGAGAAGGATGCTTCCGCCTCTAGTCACCAGGTCACCTGGCACGTCACTGGCGATCACGTCATCACCATCACGGTCAAGGACCCCAAGAAGGGCATCCTGCCCAAGACGGGCGGGACGGGGCCGCTGGTGCCCCTGATTCTCGCGACGATGACCTTCGTGGCGTCAGCCGGTATGTTCTTGCTGGCACGCACCCAGCGAAAGGCGGGTGAGCGCCGATGAGAAGAATGCTTAGACTCGCCATCACCCTGCTGATCGGCGTCGCCGTGGGCCTCGGCCTGCGGGGACACCCGGTCGCCGCAAGCACCACTGTGACCGTCCACCCGCCGAGTGCGGTCGCGTCTCGCGGGCACCCGCGCTTCACCGCCTACGACATCACGTCGTACGTGGCTAAGCGCGAGGCCGCCGGCGAGACGCTCGCCGAGCTTCGGCTGCGCCTGCAGGGGGCAGACGCCAGACGGCTGCGCCAGTTCGTGGCCAACCACCATCTGGAGGTTGCCGCGTCCGGCACCGAGAGCCTGGTGGTGCCAAGCGCCAACCGCGACTACCTGCTTTTGCAGGACACGCCGGCGACGCTTGACTTTGCCGGGTACGCCCGGACGCTGGCGGTAATCGTCGAGGTCACACCGACAGACGGCGTGATCGAGGCGTACCCCAAGCCGGTGACGGAGGCTGCCGCCGTGTACTTTTACAAGTACGCGACGCTGGTCGATGGCACCAAGACGCCGCTTGCCGGCGCCCGCTTCGCCCTGACGCGCACCCACCGCGGCGCCCGTCAGTACCTGAGCACCGCCGGTGGTTGGGTGACCAGCACCCAGCCGTTGACGGACGCAAGGGTGAAAAAGGTCCGCTCGGATGCCTCGGGCGCGGTGCTTCTCGACCGCGTCCGGCTCCCCGCCGGCACCTACGTTTTCCGTGAAGTCCAGTCCCCCCAGGGCTTCATGATCTCGGCCAAGGCCAAGAACGTGGTGGTGCGCGTCACCACCACGGACATCTGGGTCAACGGCCACCGGCTGCGGAACCTGCTGGATGGACACATCCAGGCGGGTGAGGCGGCCAGGGTCGGCCTGCGGGTCTACAACCCGCAGCGCCCGGCCGGTCCACCTGGCAAGGACACGACGCCGCCAACGCCGACGCCGTCGACTCCGGGCACGACCACGCCGAACAACCCACACTCAAGCATTTGGCCACACCTGCCGATCACCGGCGGCTGGCTCCCCCAGACCGGGGAGGCCCGCTCCGCCATGGCAATTTTGGGGATTGTCATCATCGGCATTGCACTATACTTTTGGTTCCATACCAAGACGAATAAGAGGGAAAAGCAATGAAAAAAGGACAACTCAAGCATCTCCTTGCCAGCGCGCTGCTGATCCTGCCGCTGGCGTTCCAAGCTGCCGTAGGGGTTCAGACCGTAAGCGCGGCAGGTGAACCAACGGACGGCGCGGTCAATGTTACGTTGCACAAGCTGAAATATACGGAAGGCGACAAAACACCAGATATTACCAATACCGGTTCGTTGATTACGGATCTTCAGGGTGCTACACCGCAGGATGGTGCGACGTTTGTTGCATATAACATCAGTAACTATTACCAGGGTGTTCTTGCACAGGTTGCCAAGGATGCCTCGAATACGACTTCCACAAAACAACAGGAAGCTGCACAACAGCAAGCCGAAACGGACTGGAAAAACGGGGCACCTAGCGCTGAAGTTTCTAAAGATAACCCTCAGGTTGAGACTGATGTTGATCACACTACAGCTAATGGCGGATTGACGACTTTCGAGAATCTTCCTCTGAAAAATCCTGATGGGTCATACGCAACATACGCATTTATTGAAACCACTACCCCCGCTCCCCAGGGACCTGACGCTGATACCACGGTTGTTAAGGCCTCACCACTGATTGTCACGATGCCAATTTATACGCAAGAAGATGGAAAAGACACGTTGAACAGTGATATTCATCTTTACCCAAAGAACACGGTCTACAAGACTTTGGATAAGGACATGACGGCCGTGAATGGAGCTGCAATCAAGGATAGTGCTGTCGGCACAGGCGGTACCGTCGGCACGCAAATTGGGGATAAAGTAACTTACACAATCCACAACGCTTTGCCGGCTGATTTTCACACACTGAAGGAATATACGCTTACTGATACAGCAGACAAGGGTCTTAACATCGACCTCGGCTCAATTAAAGTAACGTATACAGATGCAAAGCAAGTTCAAGTTGATGTTCCGGCCGGAAACTTCCGCATTTCACCAAAGTATCTGGCGTCGCAGGACGATGCTTCTGATACAGCTTCAAAGGATCTGAACGGCTTTGTTCTAGATTTGCAACCAGGCGCATCAACCACGGATCATGCTATTCCTGACGGTGCAACCGTTACCGTAACATATGATGCAGTTATCACCAAAGGTGCGGAGATCAACCAAGCAATTAAAAACACGGTAACTGTCACGCCAGACATTACTACTACGAGTACGCACAATCCTAAGGTGGGCAAGATTCAGTTCACCAAGATCGATGCCAATACCAAAGCAAAACTGGCAGGAGCAATCTTTGTGGTTTCGCGTGTCGTAAAAACTGATGCAGGCGATGAGACTCAGTATGCGACTCAAGACAAAGATACCTTGGAGATTAGCAAAGAGTGGACTACCGACGAAGGTGCAGCCGCTAAATTTACGACGGATAAAGATGGCTTGATTCAAATTTCTGGCTTGGCCTATTCCGCGGATGTTGTGAACCCCGAGAGTGGCGACTATGTTCTGGGCCAGCAATACACTGACAAGGCAGGCGACACTCAGACGGCCACTTACAACCTTGTCGAGTATCAGGCTCCAGCCGGTTACACCAAACTGGCGGAAGCCATTCCGTTCGCGGTCGTATCAAATGACGGCGATGTGCTGCTGAAGACCATTCAACTTGGCACAGATGTTAAGAACTCACCTAATGGTATCCTCCCACACACCGGTGGCATGGGTATCTACATCGTCATCGTGGCCGGCCTGGCCATCATGGCGGCTGGCGTCTTCTTCCTGCGTCGCGGCAAGCACCACGAAGAAGTCTAATGCTTAATTAACAGATCGACCTTTTAACAGGCGCCAAGTCGCAAGGCTTGGCGCTTGCTGTAAGGGCCGAGCGAAAGGACAGTGTCTTATGGCGAAGAAGCACCCCCGGGCCCGCGGCCACCTGATCACCCAGGCCATCGCCGTCATCCTGTTGATGATCGGTGTCGTGGTCGCCCTCTACCCGTTTTACGTCGAATCCCTCAACAGCCTGCTGGACGCGCGGCGCGTGGCGAAGGTCGAGAAGATGAACGCCGCCAACGTCGAGGCCCAGCGGGCGAAAATGGCCAAGGCCAACGCGGCGCTGAAAAAGGCCGGCCTGCACGCGGACGCCGACCCGTTCTCGGGCATGGACAAGAAGGACAAGGTCAACCTGCAAAAGGACCAGCTGGGCACGGTGACGGTGCCGAAGATTGCGCTGACGGTGCCGCTGTTCAAGACGCTGACCGACGACACGCTGGCCGTCGGGGCGGCGGTGGTGCCGGGCACCTCGATGCCGACCGGCGGGCCGAGCACCCACACGGTCGTGGCGGGGCACCGCGGCCTCGTCGACCGCAGGCTTTTCTCCGACCTCAACCGGGTGAAGAAGGGCAACCTGTTCGTCTTCACCGTCGGCAAGCACCACCTGGCCTACAAGGTGTTCCGCATCCAGGTCGTGCTGCCGGAGGACACCGACGTGCTGCAGATTGAGCCGGGCCGCGACCTCGCGACGCTGCTCACCTGCACGCCGTACATGATCAACTCGCACCGGCTGCTTCTGACCGGCTATCGCGTGCCGTACACGGCCAAAATCGCCAAGGAGGTCAAGGCCGCGCAGAGCGCCGAGACCTGGCAGCAGCTGGCGATCCTGATCGGCTGCGCGCTGGCGCTGCTTTTGACGCTGGGGCTGCTCGGCCGCTACCTGCACGGGCTGCTGCTGCGCCGCCACCTGTTCGACCTCTGGTTCACCGTGGTCGACGCGGCCGGCAACCCGGTGGCCGGCGTCACGTACCGGCTGTGCAAGCCCAACGGCAAGCCGCTGTACCGCAACCGCCAAGTGCTGCGGGTGACCACCGAAGCCGACGGAACGGCGCGCATCGACGACCTGCCGGGCCGCATGTACCGGCTGCGCGAGGACCAGGGCAAGTGGCGCGTGGCCTGCGGGGTCAAGAAGATTCGTCAGCAGAAGATGCGCTTCTACCCTAAGAAGGGCCAGACGGTGACGCTTGAGGACGGCGTCTGGCGGATTGTGAAATAACGAAAAGGCGCGCCCAGGTGGCTGCGGCCGGTCCAGGAGACTGAAGTGCCCTACAATTGTTAGACAAGAAGTCTAACGATTGTGGGGCTTTTCTTATGACTAAATACAGTAGTGAATTTAAAATCAGGGTTGTCTCCAGGTATCTTAAGGGTGGCATAAGCTATAAAAATCTGTGCACAGAGTTTGGAATACCCCATGCCAGAATCGTCCAAACTTGGGTTAATCAGGCTAAGGCTCATGGCCTCGATTCTCTAAAAGTTAAGCATACAAACGTTGAATACTCCCAAACATTCAAGATTGCAGTGGTAGAGTATGTGCATACACATCAAATAAGTCGTGCGCAAACTGCGGCTCATTTCGGCATCTCACCCAGCCAGGTCAATTCTTGGTATCGCATCGTGAGAGATCAAGGGGTGGCTGGATTGCGCACTACTCAAAAAGGGAGACCAGCCATGGGTAAGCACAAGAAAATCAAACCAATCAAGAAACTTGAGCCGACGCAGGAAGAGAAGTACCAACAGGAGATTCTGGAACTCAAAAGCAAGCTTCACGAGGCAGAGCTGGATCGTGATATTTTAAAAGCACTCGCGACCCTGACGAAGAACTCACCGAAGCACTCTCAGCAAAAGTGAAGGCGGGCATCGTTACCTCGTTGAGGTCGCGCTATGGTTTTCAAGAGCTGCTTAGGCAACTCAAGTTGCCTCGAGCAACGTACTATGATCGCCTTAAGCGGGATAAGAAGGCCGACAAGTACGCTGAGATTAAGAAGTTCATCAAGCGGGTCTACTACGATTCTAGGGAGACGTACGGTTACCGGCGGATTCATGATGAAGCGTTGAAGCACGGGTTTCATTATGCCGAGGAGACGATTCGACGTCTGATGAGCGACATGGGCTTGAAAGTGACGATTTACTCCAAACACACGGCCAAGTACCACTCATACAAAGGCACGGTTGGTAATATCGTCCCCAATATCTTGAAGCAACATTTTGGCGCGAAACAGCCGCTCACCGTCCTTCACACCGATGTCACCCAGGTTCGGCTCTATAACGGCGAATGGGGTTACATCTCGTCGATTACCGATGAGGCTAGTCGCGAAGTCCTCGCCACCATTGTCAGTGCCTCACCAAATAAGGCGCTTATCCAAGCGACGCTTGACGAACTCAAACATCATCTCAAAGCAGGAGTACGACCGATTCTTCACTCTGATCAAGGCTGGCAGTATCAGATGCCAGACTATCAGCAGCGCCTGAAGGACATGAACATTGTTCAGAGCATGTCACGCAAGGGCAACTGCCATGATAATGCGCCAATTGAAAGCTTCTTCAACCTGATGAAGCGCGAGTGCCTGAATCGTTATCGGATTGATGACCTTGCCAGCCTGCGCCAGCTGGTGAACGGCTACGTTGATTGGTTCAACAATGCCAGAATCTCGAGAACCAAAAATGGCCTGACCCCAGTCGCGTACCGGGAACAGGCCATGATTGCTTGATTCAAAATTGAACTTGTCTAACTTTTCTATTGCACTTCAGACCGGGGCAGGCGGCTGGGCCGCCTTTTTGAATTGGTGGCACTCGGGAGACCTGAATCGTTGCGCCATCAGGGCTTCCGCCCGATCGACTGCCCGAAGCTTCACGGGAAACCGGCGGCCGTGCTACAATGGTGGTCACGACTCGACCTAGGCAAGGAGGGGAAGCCATGCTGCAGAAGACAAGGCTCTCGTATCAGACGGTGGCGGACTGGTTCCTGGCGCAGGCGCCGATGCCGCCGCGCAAGCTTCAGAAGCTGGTCTATTACACGCAGGCGTGGGGCGATGCGCTGCTTCAGCACCCGCTGCTGGGGGACACGCACTTCGAGGCCTGGCCGAACGGACCGGTCTCCCCCGAGCTGCACGAGAAGTACCGGGCATACGGGTGGACGGAGATCGCGCAGGGGACGGCCCCGACGCTTGAGGACGCGAGCGTGCAAGATCTGCTAGCATCGGTCTGGCTGACATACGGCGACAAGTCGGCCAATGAGCTCGAGGCGCTGGCGAAGCAGGAGCGCCCGTGGCTTGAGGCGCGCGGCGAGCTGGATCAGTGGGCGCCGAGCACTGCGCCCATCTCGGACGCGACGATGCAGGCGTTCTACCTGTCCATCTATGCTGGTGACTAGCGATGCGACGGCTCACGAAGCAACAACGGTCGGGCGAGGCAACGCCTCAGCCCGAGCTTTTGACGAACCGGACTCATCACGTGGGCGACGTGCGCGGTGACAAGCTGGCGCGCGACTCGCGCACCACGCGGCAGTTCATCCTGACAATTGATCATCAACTGGAGCGGCACTACCAGTTCAAGAATCTGAAGACCCAGGAAATCCAAGAGTTCAGTCGCTTCGTAGCGGAAACGGTGGGCAAGGCGCTGACAATCACCCAGGTTGATGCGCGGTTCCTCCGCACCAAGGGGCCACGTGGCGTCGGCGCGTCCGAGACGATTGACGGTGCGCGTGTGACCATGGTTCACTACGGACGGGACCGCTCGCCGTTTCGGCTGTTCGGTTACTACGACGCGGCCGGGTACTTCGTCATCCACCGGCTAGACCCCAGACACCAGTACCACCGCGAATAACGAGGACGTCGGCGCACGCGCTGGCGCCCTTTTGCGCGGAAAAATCCATGCGCTGCAAGCGTTTTTCCACTATAATCGAGACAGATGGGGGCGATTGTGTGACAACACTGTACTTGATGCGGCACGGCGAGACGCTGTTCAACGTGGAGAACCGGATTCAGGGGTGGTGCGACTCGCCGCTCACGGCGCGGGGCATCGCCCAAGGCCAGGCCGCCGCGGCATGGTTCGCACGCGCCGGCATCGGCTTTGACGCGGCCTTTTGCTCGACCACCGAGCGCGCCGCCGACACCCTGGAGCTCGTCTGCGACCTGCCATACCGGCGGGTCAAGGGGCTGCGCGAGTGGGGCTTCGGCCGCTTCGAGGGCCAGCCCGAGATCCTGAACCCGGCGATTCCCTACAACGACTTCTTCGTGCCGTACGGCGGCGAGGCCGAGACCGCAGTGAAAAAACGCGTGAACGACACGGTCACCGCGCTGATGGTCGAGACCACCGGCGAGTCGGTGCTGATGGTGTCGCACGCCGGCGCGATCCGCAACTTCCTGGCCCAGCACGCAGACGGCGCGGCGCTCGAGGAGCGGCTGCCCAACTGCGGCATCGTCCAGTTCGCCTACGACGCCGGGAACTTCACGCTGCAGCGGATCGTGGACCCGGCCACGGCGTAGGGCGCGGCTCCGGTTGCGCCAGTTGCGCGGTTACCTAACGCGCCGGCCGCCGTCACCGCATCGCGGCCCGGCCGCATTGCCCGCGCCACCCGCCACCTTGAACAGGAGGGATTCCCATGAGCAACCGCGTTCACCCAGAGGAGCTGCGCGCCCTGGCCGTGCTGCAGCAGATTGAGCCGGTCAAGTTCGCCGGGGCGTTCAACGCCGACCGGCCGGACATCCAGACGCCGGGCGGCCGGGTCGGCTGCGAGGTCACGCGCGCCGTCGAGCAGTCGGTGTCCGCGCTTTTGGCGCGGGACCGCCACGCGGCGCGGCGGTACGGGCCGCACCGGGCGATGCGGCTGGTGCGCAGCACCGGCGGCCCCCGCGACGCCGTTTTCCCCAACGCGCAGGCGGCATCGGGCAACGACCTAGTCGCCGCATACGAGCGCAAGCGGCGGCTGCTGCCGGGGTACGACCGGTTCACCGAGCAGGACCTGTTTTTGTTCATGCTGCCGGAGGCCGAAGACATTGCGCGGCTGCGGCGCTTTTTGCAAGCGGACCCTGCACGGCAGGCGTTCGCGGTTGTCTACTTGTACGACGCGCGCCACTGCTGGCGGCTGACGGTCGCCGACAACGCGATCACGCGCTTCGCACCCATTCTTGAAGGGAAGTCATGGCTATGAGAATCATCACCACCAAGCTCGACCGGTACCACACGCAGGCGACGCTGACCGCCTACCTGCGCGACACGACGCCGGACATCGTCACCACCACCCGGCCGGCCATCATCATCTGCCCGGGCGGCGGGTACGCCTTCGTCTCGCCGCGCGAGGCCGAGCCGATCGCGCTTCAGCTGTCGGCCCAGGACAACCAGGCCTTCGTGCTGGATTACAGCACCACCGACCGCAGCGCGGACCGCTACCCGACCCAGCTGCTGGAGCTGGCAGAGGCAGTGAAAACGGTCCGGGCCAACGCGGCCGACTGGGGCGTCGACCCCGACCGCATCATCGTCGCGGGCTTCTCCGCCGGCGGCCACCTCGCCGCCAACCTGGCGACCCAGTGGGATCGGCTGCTGGCCCTGAAGTACGGCTACGACCCGGCGACGATTCGCCCCAACGGCCTGTTTTTGGCCTACCCGGTGATCACCAACGGGGAATACGGCCACCAGGACTCCTTCAAGAACCTGCTGGGCGACCAGTACGGCGACCCGGCGCTGATGCAGGAAACCAGCCTGGAGCTGCAGGTGACGCCGAGCGTCCCGAAGACCTTCATCTGGCACACCGACGCCGACACCCTGGTCCCGCTGGAGAACACGCTGCTGTTCGCGCTGGCGCTGCGCAAGGCGCACGTGCCGGTGGAGCTGCACGCCTTCGCCGAGGGCGGCCACGGCCTGAGCCTGGCCACCGAGCAGACGCTGAGTCCGGCGCGCACCGAGCTGCAGTCGGCCGTCGCCGTGTGGCCGCAGTTGCTCGAGCACTGGCTGAAGCAGGAGTTCTAGGGGCTCCGGCGCGAACGGGCCACTGCCTCCGGCTCCGGACCGGGGTGGCGGTCCGCGTGGGGCTCTCCTGAGCCCAAAGCCCGGTCTCAGGACCCGCCCTTGCAGTAAACCGGCACAAACCGCCGGTTAACTGCAATCTCACGCTGGCACGCCCCGGTCTTACGCCTCCGGCAGTGGCCCGTTCGCGCGGTCGCCCGACAGCACATCAAATCCAAAAACCCGGCAACCGCCACTGCGTACGAGAGCACAGTGAGGGTTGCCGGGTTTTGTCGATTCTATGGGGATGGGGTTACCGGTGCCTTACGCGCGCGACCAGAGATCTACTTCGGCCTGGGCCAGCACGTGGCCGGCCATCGCGCGGCGCATGGCGTTGAGCCAAAAGCCCGGCGCCAGGTCGAGTTCAGTGTCCAGCGCGAAGACCATCAGCGTGTAGGCGTGGTCCTTGTCGGGCGGCTGCGGGCCGACGTAGCCCTGGGCGACCTGGACGTCCTGGGCGCGCACCATGCCGCCGGCGTTGGAGTTTCGGCCCTGCACCATCGGCACGGCGCCGGAGCGGCTGGCGTCGTCGGGGATGGTGGTGAACTCGGCCGGGATGTTGGCGGCCAGCCAGTGGAGCCAGACGAAGCCGGACACCGGCACGGCGTCGTAGTCGATGAACGCCAGCGCGAAGGTTAAGGTGCCGGCCGGCGCTTCAGTAATTTTGAAGGGAAAACTGCGCTTGGGGTGATCGGCGTGAACGTCTTCGCCGCTGGCGTACTTGCCGAAGCGGTCGGCGAGGTAGCCGTCATCGGTGGGAACAATCAATTGCATGGGCGAAACCTCCTTAGGCTTTTGATTCCAGCTTACCACACTGGGCAGGGGGTAAATAAATAATCCGGCGCGGTAGATGGGGCTCGAGGCGCGATGGGCGTTGTGGAGACGGTGGTGCGGCTATTGGGATAATGATATTAACGGGCCTGTTCTGGTGTGCGCGGTGGTGTAGGGTCGTTTGCCGTGATACACTTCGGGTGTCGCATCGCCGGCAAGCAAAAGGTTCAGAGCATTATGCTGGAAGTTGACCGGGTTCCGCACGCCTTGGCGGGATGCTGGCCGGCATGTTATACTCAAGGCACAGAAAAGGAGCCGGCGCTGGAAACACCGGCTCCTCCGCGCCAAGGCGCTGCAGCGATAGTTGCGGCGGTGGCACGGTCTATCAGATCGAGACCCGCTAGCCGTGCATTGGCCTAGGCGGGCCCTTTTTGTTTACCCTACCGCCGGTTAATCAGCAGCAGGATAAATGTCAGCAGCGCGAGTTGGAACGTGCCGCCGACAAAGAGTAGGTCCAGAACATCATGGGTCGACATTCTGGCGGCGTTCTCCTTCCTGGAGGGGAGCGCCGCCGGTTTTTCACCATGGGCATCACCTCCGAGGTGGGTTGCGCCACCGCCTGAGTTATCACTGTTCAGTGATTGTAACACGCCTTAAATTAGCTGAAAAGCACTGTCCTAAATATAAATATCGAATAAAAATATCGCAGATTCCCGTAACAATCCTTTCGCTGCAAGCCCAATCCCATCCTCGCCTCGTCTCCTCCCGCGCGCGCTTTCATGGTAGAATTAACCCAGACCAACCGGAAGGGAGCCCGCCCATGACCTACTACGACCAGCACGTGCACACCTATTTTTCCTTCGATTCCACCGCGCAGTTCGAGGCCTACCTGGCCCAGACCGCGGGGCCTCTGATCACCACCGAGCACCTGGAGATGGCCAACCCCGATGACGGCGGGCGAGACGACACGCCGGACTTTGCGGCGTACAGCGCCAAGCTGCGCGCGCTGAGTGCACGCTACCCCAACCGGCTGCTGCGCGGCATCGAGGCGGGGTACTATCAGCCCAAGCTCGCCGCCATCCGCGCCTACCTGGCCGCGGGGGATTACGACCTGACGCTTCTGTCCTTTCACCACGACGGCGCGCACGACTACCTGGATCCGTACTTTCAGACCGTGGACCCAGAAAAGCACGCCAAGGCCTACTACCGCTCGATGCTCGACGGCCTGCGCCAGGCGGACTTCGGGGATGTGCTGGCCCATTTTGACTACGGGCTGCGTACGCTAGACGTGACGCCGGCGCAGTTCGAGGCGTGGGTGGGGCCGCAGGTGAAAGAGATCCTGAAGCTGGTCGTCGCGCGCGGCATGGCGCTTGAGTACAACACCAAGTCGACCGGCCGCTGGGGCAACCAGGCGCTGTACGACCTCGTGTTCCCCTGGTACCTGGCGCTCGGCGGCACCCGCATCACGCTTGGGTCCGACGCGCACGTGCCGGACAAGTACCGCGTTGATTTCACGAAGGCCCAGGCCGCGCTTGCCGGCTACGGGGTCACAAGCCTTGTGACCTACGCCAAGCACCGCCCGACCAATGTCCCACTTGAGGAGGTAACCGTTCAATGATTCCAGAGAAACTTCAGCCGCTGTTCGATGAGGTGCAAAAACGCTACACGATGCCGATCGAGGTCGTGATCGACGGCCCGGCCAGCGGCGTTTTGACCCACGCCCAGTCGCACCAGGAGCTTTTGGCCAATGACCACCTGCAGATCACGGTGTCGGACACGACCAACGTCGCCTACACGCTGAGCCACGAGCTGTTGCACATGCGCTTCACCGCCGCCGGCTACCCGCCGCTGCAGTTTCACATCGCGTCCGGCAACCCGGACGTCGACCAGCAGTTCTTCGCCGTCGCCACCGCGCTGTACGACGCGGCGCTGCACGGCCAGATCAAGGCTTGGCAGCAGAAGCTGGGCCTGTGGGACGCCACGGTTGAAAAGCAGCTGACTGACGGCTACGTCCAGACGCTGGGCATGGCCGCGGACGGCCTGAGCGTTTTTCGCACCCTGACGGCGCTGGATGCCGATGTGATGATCGGCACGTTCGGCGAGTGGACCACCGCCGCGCCGGAGGAGGCCGAGGCCGCCGAGCAGCTCTACATGATCCTGCAGGAGAAGCCGCTGGACACGCCGTTCGCCTTCCGCCGCGCGGTCGTGAAGCTGTGGCGCCAGTTCGACAACGTGCTGACGCAGCACGGCTTCCAGGCGACGCTGAACGACGAGTTCGCGACCCTGCCGCCGGTGCTGTCCGAGCGCCAGCTGCGCCTGGCGGTCAACCAGACCTACGAGATTCGCCACAGCGTGATGCGCGACCGCACGACCAAGCACCGCGCCTACGTGGCCCAGGGCAAGGGCGACGGGCAAAACGCCTTCGTGCTGCCGCTGCAATCCGACAGCCCCGAGGCCTTCCAGGCCCTGTACCGCCGGCCGCTCAAAGAGGTGCTGGACCAGTACCAGCTGGACTACACGATTCGCTAGGCGATGGCCGACAACCCGGGCTCCGGTGCGAACGGGCCGATGCTTCCGGCTTCGGGCATGGGCGGCGGAACGCGTGGGGCTCCCTTGAGCCCGTTCCGGTCTCAAGCCCCGCCCTTGCACTAAGCCGGCATAACCCCGCCGACCGCGCCCCGAGAAAGCGCGGGTGCAATTTCACACTGGCTCGTCCATGCCCTGCGCCTCCAGCAGCGGCCTGTTCGCGCCTCCACCCTCCGCAGATTCTGGGAAGACTTGGTCGCGGGACTGGCAACACGCTTTGGTCCGATCGTTGTGATGTCATCCAGGTGACCACGTGGACGAGGACTGTCACACGCCGCGGCCGTAAAATCGAGTGAAGGAGGAACCGTCAATGTTTGACCTGAAGCAGACCATCGCGCAAGCGAAGTTCGTCACGTTCATGACCGGGGCCGGGGTGTCGACCGCCTCGGGCATTCCGGATTACCGCAGCAAGGGCGGGCTGTACTCGGCCATGGCGCGCCCGGAGTACGCGCTGTCGGCCGACAACCTGCGCGACCACCACCAGGCCTTCCACGACTGGGTGGTCGCCAACATGTTCTACCCGGACGCCCGGCCCAACGCGATTCACGAGGCGATGGCGGCGATCACCAACGAGAAGGGCGCGATCGTCACCCAAAACGTGGACGGCCTGCACCAGCAAGCCGGTGCCGAGCACGTGGTTGAGTTTCACGGCAACCTGTACGACATCGTCTGCAGCAAGTGCGACGCCCACGTGCCGTACCAGGACTACCTGAAGTCCGACGTGCACGCGGCGGACGGCGGGAGGCTGCGCCCGAACATCGTGCTGTACGGCGAGCCAATCGACCCCGCCGTCAGCGCCGCGGCGATCCGCGCCGTTGAGGCCGCCGACCTGATCGTCGTGGTCGGCACGAGCTTTCAGGTGTACCCGTTCGCCGGGCTGATCCGCTTCGCGCGCCCGGGCGCGACGCTTGCGGCGGTCAACCGCGAGCCGATCGAGCTGCCGTACGGCGCGCACATGGTGGTCGGCGATGCCACTGACGTTTTCGCCGGCCTGCGACCCGGCGCTGGCTGTACCCGGCGCTGGCCGTAACCAGGCGCGCACGGCGCCCTGTTGCCGGCGGAGGCGCCGACGCTCGGCGGCCCGCATCACTGCCCTGTAACCTGATTGGACCGGTGGGGGCCGGCCGAAAGGAGTCTTTATGCCCAAGAGTCGCTTGGAGGCCTTCACCGATGGCGTGATCGCCATCATCATCACCATCATGGTGCTGGAGCTGCGGCCGCCGGCGGGTGGCACCTTCGCCGCCCTGTGGGGGCTGCGCTACTCGCTGTTGATTTACCTCGTGTCCTTTTTCACCCTCGCGGTGTACTGGAACAACCACCACCACCTGTTCGTGATCGTGCGAAAAATCTCGGGGCGGGTGCTGTGGGCCAACGTGCTGTTCCTGTTCACCATCAGCCTGTTCCCGTTCGTCACCGCCTGGGTCGGCGAGCACCACGTCGGTGCCGCGGCCCCGGAGATGACCTACGGCGTCGTGGTGGCGGCGACCAACTTCGCCTTCTACCTGCTGATTCGCTGCCTGAACCACGCCGATCAGCACAACGCGGCGTTTTCGGAGCTGGTGGGGCGCGGCTACTACAAGCCGCTGGTGTCGGTGATCGGCGCGGTCTGCGCCATTTTCCTGGCGCTGGCCTGGCCGCCTTTGACCGTCATCGTCGACACGGCGCTACTGCTGCTGTGGGTGCGGCCGGAGCGGCGCATCGAGGCGCACGTCGCGCGAAAGGAGCCCTGATGAGAAGAATCCGCTACTGGCTGCTCGCGCTTGTGGCCGCCCTGGCGCTGTTCGGCCTCGCCCAACCGGTGCGCGCCGCCAGCCACAACGCGTGGGTCAACGACCACGCCGGGGTGCTGAGCCAAGCCACCCTGAAGCAGGTGGCCGAGCTCAACGAGCAGACCTTCGCCAAGCTTCCGGGGTCGCCGCAGCTGGCGGTCGAGACCTACGACAAGATTCCCGGCGACGACGACATCGACGACTTTCGCGCCAGCCGCTTTCAACAGCTGGGCGTCGGCCACAAGGACTGGGACAACGGCCTGTACTTCGTGATGGCCGTGAAGGACCGCAAGTTCGGGCTGGAGGTCGGCTACGGGCTGGAGTCGGCCGTGCCGGACGGGGCCTCGGCCAAAATCGTCACCGCGGCGGTCAAAACCAAGCTGCGCGGCGGCGACTACGACGCGGCGATGCAGCAGATCGTCGCAAACATCGCCAAGACCCTGAAGCAAAACCGCAGCGCCATCATGACCCCGACGGACATCAAGGCCAAGCGCGCGGCGGCCGCCCGGATGCGCGGCATCCTGATTGTGGTGGCGGAGCTCACGGCGCTTGTGGCCGCCGGCAGCACCGCCTGGCTGGTGGTGCGCAAACGCCGCCGCAACGCGCGGCTGCAGGCGGCGTTCGAGACGCCCGATGCCACGCTTTCGCTTTTCGCCGGCCTGCCGAAAGCCGAGCGCGACCGCTTCGTCGCCCAGCTGCGCGCGCCGATGAGCGGTCCGATTGACCTCGCGCTGCAGCAGGCGCGCTTCGCCGATTACGTGCGCGCCAACTTCGGCGAGCTCAGCCTGCGCCTGGTCACGGGCAGCCCGTACCCGCTGTACGTGTTCGGTGCGGTTCGCCCCAAGCAAAAGGCCGCGGCGCTCAACGCGTTCCCGGACTTCGCCGCGCTGGTCGCCGCCTGCGATGAGCAGCTGGCGGCCAAAAGCGTCCCGTTTTCGCTGTACCAGCCGGCTTTTGAGGACTGGGCGGCGGACGGCAAGGTGACCCTCCTGGACCAGCAGGCGGTGTGGGCCGAGTTCGTCAAGCACGTGCGCGCCAAGGACGCGGACAAGCTGACGGTCAAGAAGCAGCGCAAGACCTTTCAGGCCATCCTCGACTACCAGTACGGCCGCGACACCCACACCGGCGACCTGCCGCTGTGGGTCGGCGTCAACTACGCGCACGACAGCGCAAGCGCGGGCTCGGGCAGCGACTTCGGCGGCGGTTTCGGCGGCGGCTCAAGCGGCGGCGGTGGGTTCTCGGGGGGATGGTAGAAAACCCAGGGCGGAGCGGGGCGCACTTAGCCGGTCGGGTAGCGTAAGGCTGGGCATTGGGCCGCACTTTGGCCCAGTGTCCAGTCTTAGCTAGGCTAGCCGCATCTGAGGCGCACATCGGAACCCGACGCCCCCATGCGCGAATCATCTTGCCTTGGGAAACGCTTTCAACTACACTGAAGCCAACGGCAGACGCGGAGTCAATGGAGGACATTGCGAATGGGCAAGCATGCTTGGCGGTACTTAATCGCTGTCGCGTTCGGGCTGACCGGACTGGGGCTTTTGGCCCCCGCGAGTCAGGCCATCGCGGATGGCAGCACGGAATCGCTGTACCTTTACTTCTACGGCTGGCCGCTGGGGTGGCTCGAGGGCGACACGCCCAGCCGCCTCGATGCGGCGGCCCGGTTCGCCGGGATCTTCAAACTCGGGCAGAAGGGCGCGACCTGGCAGTTCAACCTGCTGGGGTTCGTCGGCGACTTTTTGGTGGCGCTGGCCTTTGCGGCGCTAGTGTAGTGGGGCGTGCGCATGCTGGCGCGCCGCGGCCGCTAGCCATCAATCAGGACAAAATAATTCCCGTCTGCAGCCAGCCTGCAGGCGGGAATTTTTTGTCCTATGACACTCAGTCCACGTGCCGCCACTCCGAGTCGGTGACGATGCGCGCCGCGGCCAGACCCAGCGGCAGGGCGACGACGATCAGGACGGCCTTGATCATCCAGCCGCCGCCGACGCCGAAGTCGTTGAGGCCGAGGTTGAACATCGCGCGGTACATGTAAAGCCCCGGCACCATAATCACGATCGCGGGCACGGTCAGGGAGATGCGCGGGTAGCCGGTGTTGCGGTTGACGGCGCTGGCGAGCAGTCCTGCGACCAAAGCGCCGATGAAGGCCGCGGCGGCGGCCGGCATCGCGAAGTCGACCAGGGTCAGCCGCAGCGTGTTGGCGACGGCGCCGAGCACGCCGGCGGACGCGGCGAGTTTGCGCGGCGAGTTGAACATGATGGAGAAGCCGTAGACCCCGCAGAAGCTGGCCGCCAGCCGGCAGGTGAGCAGCACCCAGAAGCTGAGGTGCAGCGGGATGAAGTTTTGCGGCTCAAAATGCACGAGCAGCGCGACCAGCCAGCCGGTGACGGTGGCGACCACGATCACCATGATCGCGAAGGTGCCGCGCTCAAGCCCGCTTCGCATGTCGAGCTTGGCCATGTCCAGCCCCGAGGTGATGAAGGGAAAACCGGGGATCACGAACAGCATCGCACCGATGTAGCCGGCCTCGTGGGCCTGCGACACGTGGAAGCCGAGCTCCAGCACCTTGAACATCAGCAGGTAGGAGAGGCAGGCCAGGGCGACCGAGACGGCGGTGCTGGCGGTGACGGTGATGTGTCGCGCACCCATCAGCCGCCTTGAGTAGTTGCCGACGCCGGCGCCGAGGAACGCGCAGATCATCTCGATCGGCCCGCCACCGAGCAGGAAGGTGAAGGCGGCGCAGGCCAAAGCCGACGCAAGGCCGGCGGTCAGCGCCGAGAAGTTGCCCGGCTTGTGCTGGATCTTGTCCAGCTGCGCGTGGATCTCGCCGACGGACAGGCCCACGCAGTCGGTCGCAAAGCGGGCGACGTAGCGCTCGAGCACGGTCAGCTTGT
The DNA here is from genome assembly GCF_020180945.1 of Lacticaseibacillus kribbianus. GTDB lineage: Bacteria > Bacillota > Bacilli > Lactobacillales > Lactobacillaceae > Lacticaseibacillus > Lacticaseibacillus kribbianus. The sequence continues at coordinate 306,876 of NZ_JAIPUL010000003.1, forward strand.
CGGTGTTGACGCCGCTGGTCGGCAGCGCCAGCGCCTGCGTGTAGTGGCGGCCGTGGTCGAAGCAGGTGAACTCGATGGTGATCAGCCCGACGTCGGCCGAGCAGGTCAGCCCGAGGTCGCGCGCGATGGTGTTCATCGCCTCGCGCACGCGCCAGGCCCCGGTGCCGCACGACAGCATGATGATGCCGACGCGGCCGACGATGGTGGCGCGCTCGGTGAGGCTGGCGCCGGTCACCGGTCCGTCACTTTGCCGGTCGAAGCTGTGCCAGTTGATGGTCATGTGGTGGTTCGGCGACAGCGTGACGCGCGGCCGGGCCTTGGGTTCTTCTGAGTGGTCCATGGTGTCCCTCCAAGCTTGTTAGGGCCTATTTTACACCTTTTCATGAAAATCAAAAAGGCCGCCGCGGCGGCGCAGGCGTGAAAAACGCGGCCGCCCGGCCCCCAAACTGCTGGGAGCGGGCGGCCGCGGCGGGCGATTGGTGCGAAGTAGACGGCGCAAATCGCGGCCGGAGCGGCGGAGCGGCGCGGTTCGACCGCGTGGTCTGGCGTGCGGGCCGGAACCCGGCGGCTAGAGCCCGAACGCCGGGTCGTACCGCAGCGTGCCGTGCACGCCGCTCAGCCCGCCGGGAATCAGCTCACGGATCATGAAATTTTCATCCGCGACGGCGAAGGGCGCGGTGATGCCGAACTTGGCGGCCGGCCCGTAGCCGAAGCGGCCGTAGTAGGCGGGATCGCCGAGAATCGAGATGGCGCGGCGCAGGTCCTCGCCGGCGGTCGCCTCCAGAAAGGCGATCAGCGCGCTGCCGACGCCTTGGTGCTGGAACGCCGGCGCCACCGCCAGCGGCGCGAGCACGAACAGCTTGGCGTCGCCGACGCTCGCCTCTGACAGCATGGTGTGGCCGATCAGGGTGCCGTCGTCGGCAAGTGCCACGGCGTCGTACTCGGGGCGGTAGGTCGCGGACCGGCGCAGCGCCGCGACCAGCGGGCCCTCGTTGCCGTCGGTGTGCGGCGCCGTGGCGAAGGCGGCGGTAACCAGCGCGACGCTTGGGGCCAGGAATTCTTGGGTAACCGGTTGAATTTTCATTGTCAATGCTCCTTAGTGGTTTCGAGCGCGCGGACCTGCGCCTGCAGGTTCACGCCGGGGTCGACCTGATCGTTGTTCATGAACGTGTGCGTGAAGGCGGCCCGGTAGCGCGACGGCGGCAGGCCGACCGCCCGGTGGAAGACGCGCGCGAAGTATTTTTCATCGGGGAAAAAGGCGCGCGCGGCGACCGTTGCCACCGGGTCGTCCGTCGACAGCAGCAAAAGCTTCGCGTAGTCCAGCCGCAGTCCGGTGCCGTACTGGCCGATGGTCTGGCCGGTGGCCTGCTTGAACAGGCGGTTGAGGTAGTCCGGGTTGCGCTCGAACTGCGCCGCGACGGTCGCGACGCTGGGCCGCGCCGCCAGGTTGATGCGCAGCCACGCCCGCACGGGGTTGACCAGCCGGGTGCCGTCGGGCCGCCGATCAGCCGCCTCCGCCGCCGCGGCGAGCCGCAGCACCACCAGCGTCGCCTGGTAATCGCAGAGCAGCTGACCGCTGGCCGGATCGTGGGCGACGTCCAGCAGCTGGCGCCAGGCGACGCCGGGCTGCGGGAACTGCCCAAGGTGGGCGAAGCGCGGCAGCAGGGCGACCGCGGGCGCGCCGGGTCCAGTCGGGGTCGCGGCCGGCGCCGTACCGATATCGGCCCCAGCCGTCCCGCCCGGACCTAGTCCAACTGCGAGCGCCGTCCCGCCCGTGCCCGCCACCGCGGTTGCCGGCGCCACCACGTGCAGCCACAGGAAGCGGCTCGGCGTCAGCGTCGGCTGGGCGCCGACGATGGTCTCGTGCGGGAACACGGTCAAGGCGTCGCCGGGACCGAGGTGGAACGTCTGGCCGGCCACGGATAAGTGCACCTCGCCGGTCACGCCCAGCAGCAGCTCGGTGTCGGCACCGTGGGTCGCGCGGTGGTGCCGCCAGCCCAGTGCCGCGGTGAACTCGCCGCTTTGCAGGTAGGTCGCCGGTGTGTTCAGGGTCATTTTCAGCTGCGCCATATTGCACCTCCCAAGGTCGGAATCCGCCACCAATTATCAGATTCTAGCAGTGTTGGCGGCCAAAGTAAACGCTTATACTGGCGGTAATGGAGGTGCGACATGAAACTGACTCAGGTGACAATCGACGACGACTTCTGGAATTACTACCGCGACCTGGTGCGAACCCGGATGATTCCCTACCAGTGGCGGGTGCTCAACGACCTGGAGGCGGTGGCCAACCCCGGCGGCAACAGCTACGACGCCCAGGACAACAGCCACGCGATCCGCAACCTGCGCCGCGCGGCCGGCCTGGAAAAGGGCGGCTTTGCCGGCATGTGGTTCCAGGACTCCGACGTCTACAAGTGGATGGAGGCCGCGGCGTATTCGCTGCAAAGCCACCCGGATGCGGCGCTTGCCGGCCAGTGCGATGAGGTCGTCGCGCTGATCGCCGCGGCGCAGGAGGACGACGGCTACCTCGATACCTACTTTCAGCTGGAGGCGCCGGACCGCAAGCTCAAACACGTCGCGCGCTCCCACGAGCTCTACTGCATGGGCCACTACATCGAGGCCGGCTGCGCGTACTACGAGGCGACCGGCAGCAAGCCCGCCCTGGCGATTGCGGTGAAAATGGCCGATTACCTGGCCGCGCATTTTGGCCCCGAGCCCGGCAAGCTGCACGGCTACCCCGGCCACCCCGAGGTCGAGCTGGCGCTGACCCGGCTGTACCAGGTGACCGGCGACCGGCGCCACCTGGACCTCGCCCTGTACATGCTCAACCAGCGCGGCACCGAGCCGAACTTTTTCAAGGCGCAGGCTAAGACCACGGCGGTCAAAAACGAGCCGTACTGGAGCGGCGACTGGCAGGACCTCGGCTACTTCCAGGCCGATGTGCCGCTGACCCAGATGCCGGAGCCCGAGGGCCACGCGGTGCGGATGCTGTACCTGCTGGCCGGCGCGGCGCAGGCCGGGCGGCTGGGCGCCGATGACGCGCTGATGGCGGCCTGCCGCCGCCTGGCCGAGCGCATCATTGACCACCAGATGTACGTCACCGGCGGCGTCGGTCAGACGGTCAACGGCGAGGCGTTCACCTTCCCGGACGACCTGCCCAATGACACGGCCTACGCGGAGACCTGCGCCAGCTGCGCGATGGTGTTTTTCCTTCAGGCCATGCTTCAGGCGGCGCCGGAGGCCGAGTACGCCGACGTGATCGAGCGCGAGCTGTTCAACGGCGTGCTGGCCGGCGTCGCGCTTGACGGCGCGCACTTCTTCTACGTCAACCCGCTGGAGGTCGACCCAACCGCCTGCAGGCTGGATCCGGCCAAGCGGCACGTGCTGCCGACGCGGCCGGCCTGGCTGAACTGCGCCTGCTGCCCGCCGAACCTCGCGCGGCTGGTGGCCAGCCTCGACCGCTACGTGTACCTCGCGCGCGGCGCCCGGCTGGAGGTCAACCAGTACGTCGGCGGCACCGCGCGCCTCGACAACGGCGCGGCGGTCACCCAGACCGGCGGCTACCCGTGGCGCGAAGGCCAGACGTTCACCGTGACCGCGCCGGCCGGGGTGGCCTTCACCCTGGCGCTGCGCATTCCGGCCTGGGCCGCGGGCTGGTCGCTGACCGTTGACGGCCGGGCGGTGCCCCCGGCCGCGCGCGCCGGTTACGCGGAGGTGCCGGTGCACGACGGGGCGGTCGTGGTGCTGACCCTGCCGCTGCAACCGCGGCGCGTCCACGCCGACCCGGCGGTGCGCGCGGACATCGGCCTGGTCGCCGTCGCCCGCGGCCCGATCGTCTACTGCCTGGAGCAGGCCGACAACGGCGCCCAGCTGCCGTGGCTGGCGCTGCCCAAAGACGCCGCGCTGACCGCGACCGGCGACGCCGCGACCTTCGCGCTGCCGCTGGTGCGCGTGACCGCACCGGGCTTGCGCCTGCCCGGCTCGGCCGCCGCGGTGGCGGCGGGCCCGCAGCCCCAGCCGCTGTCCTTCATCCCGTACTTCGCGTGGGCCAACCGCGAAGTCGGGGAGATGAGTGTGTGGGTGAGGGACACACAGAATGCATAATATGTTTTCATCTAGCTATATGCACTAATGAGAATAATTCAACAATCAGGGCAATCGCGGGCAACGATTGCCTTTTGGCGTAATATTTAGGGAGACAAAACGTATTCAGATGTTCCGTGGTATAATCAGAAACAAAACATGGTTAATTATTCCGATGCGTGGGAGGGATTTATGTGGGATTGGTTACAGCCTTCACAGGTGCAATTTCTGGCACCTTGGCGGATCAGTGGCGAGAAATAATTACAGCCGGTAAATTTGATGAGCAGGTTGTTGTTGCTCCGGGAATTTTCGTTCAAACTAATAATGACCGTGGAAGTAACACATCAGGTTCGGTTGGTGTTATTACTTCCGGATCAAAAGTTTATGTTCCCGAAAATACTGCGATGTTCATTTTTTCTGATGGTGGAATCGAGGACATCGTTGATGAGGCCGGGGGCTACATCTACGAGGACGGGCAAGAGACCATTCTCGATACCGGAAGACTCGACTCGATTTTCAAACAAGTAAAGAATCGTTTTGAATTTGGCGGACAACCTGATGAATTGAAGCATGTTGCTTACGTCAATCTACGAGAAATTCGTGGGCTGAAATTCGGAACTAAGGGCCCCCAAGTATACCATGACGGATACTATGATGTAGATCTCGAAGTCTTGGCCTATGGGACCTATTCTGTACGCGTTGTTGATCCGGTCAAATTCATCCGTCGTTTTGTGCCAGCTAACGCTGACCGATATTCTTTGTCAGATCGGGCTGCGCGCGCACAACTCCTGCCGGAATTTCTTCAAACATTTAGTGCTGTACTAAACTCCCTTTCTGGGCAATTTCGGGTATCCCAGTTACCATCTCAGACCTTGGCTCTCAGCCAAAGCATTAAGCAACTTCAAGAAAATCCGGGTAGCTGGATTGAGAGATTTGGACTTGAAATCAGCTCAGTTGGCATTGAAAACATTCAACTTTCGGAGGCGTCACGTGCGCTGGTAAATCGCTTTGCATCGGATCGAATGAGCGTGAGTGCATTTAACGGGCTTTCGCGTCAGGCAGGTGACATGGCCGCCCAGCAAAAGATTGCACGAGGTATTGAAGAAAAGGGATTAGGGGACAGTGGGGCCGGCATGCTCTTGGGAGTCAATCTAACGGAAGGCCTTAGCGGTAGTAAAGTAGCAGGAGCACAACCAAGCATTGATGAACAGGTGAATTTGTTAAAAAAATTGAAGGCCTTGCTCGACGCTGGAATTCTTACTGAGGATGAATTTACCCAGAAGAAACGCGAGATTTTGGGCTTGTAATGAGCGGGGAAGAGATTCGATATGGAAAAATATAGCTGTAAGAACTGTGGTGCCAATGACTTCGAACGTATTGATGGACAGCTAGTATGTAAGTACTGTGACACTGTCTATATCCCAGATGTCGCACAAAGTAAACCCAAGGAGAGCACTATTTCTCTCGGGTCTGACGTGCAGGTTTTGTTTGAAAAAATTAAGCGCGATCCGAATAATGCGGCAATGTACGCGAATTTGATTTTGGACATCGATCCCAATAATATGTTGGCACTCAGCTATCTGCAATAGGAGGAGCTTCTATGAAAGTAAAAGAACTGGCAAATACTAATAATATTCCAGTTGACCAGTTGTCGGGTTTTTTGAAGACAACTAAACAATTTCAGACCAACTTTACGACATTCGGAGGTCTCCAGGTTAGAGACGAAGATGCACAAAGCATTCTTGTGTCGTTCGAGCAATACGTAGAAAATCAAAAGGTTGAGTTGGCAGAGAGGGAGGCAGCCAAAATAGCCGCTGAGAGAGCGGCACAACAGGAGGCAATTCGTAAGCAGCGTGCCCTTGCGGAAATGCTCATTACCTCGGGTTTTAATTTTGATGGTTACACGGTTGTTAAATACTCTGGATACATCTCAGGTGATGATGCAGTTCAAATCCCCCGCGGAACTGACGGTATCTTCAGATCGGCAACGAATACGGGTGATGCACTGATGCAGAATTTGTCCGTCATTCGTCGCCGGGCGTTGGCCGAACTTAAGGAGCAGGCGTATGCGTTAGGGTGCAATGCAATCATTGGAGTTGATTTCGACTATCTAACTCTTGACCCGCAGACCGCAAACTCTCAAGGGGCACCGTGTATCTCCCGTACGTTTTCGGCGTGACTGCAAACGGAAATGCGGTAATTATTGAGAAGAATAATTAGGTTAAGCTACAGATACCAGAAAAAACGCCGTGAGGGTGTTTTTTTTTCGGGTGAAAGTGACATTGACTCTGAATGAAGTAGGTGCTATCCTACCGATGGAGTTAGTTACTTGACCAACTAACCAACGAACGAGGGAGGGGTCCAGATGCATTTTGATGCGAGCTCGGTGGTGCCGCTGTTCCATCAGATTGCGCAGCAGTTCACGGCGGGCATCCTGTCCGGCGCGTTCCCCGAGGGCAGTCAGATTCCATCGACGACCGAGGTGGCGCGGACCTACGCGATCAACCCGGCGACGGTGCTGCGCGGGATGAACGAGCTAGTCGACGCCGGCGTGATCGAGAAAAGGCGCGGCGTCGGGATGTTCGTCGTCCACGGCGCCCGAGACCGGCTGGCTGCGGCACAGCAGGCCGAATTTTTCGCCGCGCAGGTGCCGCAGGTCGTGCGCCAGGCGCAGGCGCTGGGCATCACGGCGGCGCAGCTGACCGCCGCCATCGAAAGGGAGTACAGCCATGAGTGAGATCAAGTTCAAGAACGTGACCAAGCGCTACGGGAACAAGCAGGTGCTGCGCGGCGTCAACGCGACCTGGGAGGCGGGCAAGATCTACGCGCTGCTGGGCCGCAACGGCGCCGGCAAGAGCACGCTGATGCGCATCGTCAACAACCGCACCTTCGCCACCAGCGGCGCGGTGACCCTGGACGGCAAGTCGGTGGTCGAGAACGAAGCGGCGCAAAACCGCATCTTTCTGATGTCGTCCGCCCAGCTGTACCCGGCCGACCGCAGGCTGTCCTGGCTGTTTGCACTGACCCGCCGGATGTACGGCGGCTTCGACGACGCCCTGGCCACGCACCTGCTGGACGCCTTCGAGCTTCACGACACGGCCAAGATCGGCCAGCTCTCCACGGGCTACCAGACCATCGCCCGGCTGATCATCGCGCTGTGCGTGCCGTGTGACTTCGTACTGCTCGACGAGCCGGTGCTCGGCCTCGACGCGCCGGCGCGGGAGCTTTTTTACCAGGAGCTGCTCGCGACCTACGCAGAGCGGCCGCGGACCTTCGTCATCGCGACGCACCTGATCGAGGAGGTCGCGGATCTGGTGGAAAACGTCAACGTGCTGGCCGGCGGCGAGATCGTGCTGGCCGAGGACGTCGCAACGGTGCTGGCCAAGGGCCGCATCGTGTCCGGTCCCGCCGGCCTGGTAACGGATTACCTGCGCGACACGCCGGTGATGCGCAAGCAGGCGCTGGGCGGGATGCTGACGGCCTACACGCTGGACGCGCCGCTGGAGCGGCCGCTGCCGGCCGGCGTGACGCTCGCCGGCATGGACCTGCAGCGCCTGTTCATCGAGCTGACGCGGGGTGAGCGCCATGAAAAGTAAGGCGCTGTTTCGCAGCCTGGCCGGCACGGTGCTGGTCAGCATGGTGGTGATGGTCGTGACCACGGCGATCGTGATCGTGGGGCTGCCGCTGCTGTTGCACCAGCACGACTTCAGCCTCGGCGACCTCCTGATTGCGATCGACGTGGCGTTCGGCGGCATGATGCTGATCGACGTCGGCGTCGACCAGGCCTTCCAAAACGGGGTGACCCGGCGCACCATGCGGCGGGTCGGTGCTGCGCTTTTGCTGCCGCTGGTCGCGCTGGGGGCCGCCGCGCTGCTTGCGATGCAGGCGGTGGTGCGGCTGATCGGCGCCAATCCGGTCAGCCTGGTGACGCCGTACGTGACCGGCGTCTTCGGCGGGCCAATCTGGGCGGCGGTGCTGGCCGTGTTGGCCATGGGCCTGTTCGCGCTGCTCGGGGTGCTCGGCGGCCTGGCGATGCGCGGCCGCGGCAAGCGGGTGACCACCTGGGTCAGTGTGGTGGCCTTCACCGTCGCCGGGCTCTTGATCGGCACGGCGATGATTCTGGGCGACACGACGATTCACGCGGCGGTGTTGACCGCCCCGCGTCTGGCCATTGGGCTGCCGGCCGGTGGCGTTTCCGCGCGGCCGTGGCTGGCGACGCTGTGGCTGCTCGCGCTTGACGCGCTGGTCGGCTGGCTGGCCTGGCGCGGCGTGGCGCAGGTGGAAACGGGGGCGAAGTGATGAAACGACGCGGCTTACTGAACGTTGAGCTCAAAGAGACACTGGCGATTCTCGGCGTTTTCCTGCTGGCGATGGCCGGCTTCACGGCGGCGTTTTGGGCGCTGTTCACCCTGATTCTGCCAAGCGACGGGCCCGACACGGTCGGCACTCCGCTGATCGTGCCGAGCGTCGTGCTGTTCCTGGCGGTCAGCGTGGTCAAGACGCCGCGCTGGCTGCGCCTGGCCGCGGTGATGGGGGCGGCGCGCCGCAGCGTTGCCGCCAGCGTCATGGCGACCTGGACGGTGCTCGCCGCCCTGATGACGGCCGTCATGTGGGGCTACGCGCGGCTGCTCGGGACGCCCGAGACCTTCCTGCACGAGCTGGGCTACCCGGGCGCCGAAACGGCGACTGTGTGGCTGGCCAACAGCCTGTTCATCTTCGCGCTTTTGATGAGCGCCGCCTTGATCGGCGTGTTCATCAACGCGCTGCACTACTACGTCAACCCGTACGCGTTCGGTGTCGCGGTGCTGGCGCTGCTCGCGGTGTTTTTCCTCGGCTTCGATCCGGTGGTGCAAGCCATTGCGCCGAGCGACAGCACGGCGGCCGCGCTCACGCGGGCGCTGGCCAGCGGGAGCTTCGACCACCAGTTGGGCGGTGCAGCGGCGACGCCGTGGCTTTTGCCCGGGCTGGCCTGGGCGCTGCTGGCGCTGCTGGTGCTGGCCGACTGCGTGCTGCTGCGCGGCGTCGACCTGCACGTGACCGGCGGCTTCTGGCAGCGGCTTTTGGGCGGCACCCATCGGCGCGCGGTGCAGGTGGTCCTGATCGCGGCGGCGGTGCTCGTGGTGCTGTTCGCGCCGGTGCTTTTGACCACGCGCGTGCTGTTCGTGATCGTCGTCACCGTGTTCCTGGCGCTGCCGATGATGAAGGAGGGGTGACGGATGGTTAGAAAGATTACGGGCACGGTGCTGGCCCTGGCGCTGCTGGCGGCCCTTGCGCTGACCACCAGCTGGCCGCTGCGCATGGCGGTGGCCTGCGCACTGTTGGTCGCCATCTGGTGGCCGGAAAAGGAGATAACGAATGAATACGAATCCAACCAATAACCGCCCGGGCCTCGGCTCGCTGATTCTGGACCTGCTGCTGGTCGTCGTCTCGACGGCGACGCTTTTGCGGGTGCTGCGCGACCCGCTGGGCTCGCCGATCACCTACGCGGTGGCCGCGGTCATCGCGGTCGCCGGCCTGGCGCTGACCATTGTGCGCTACCTGCGCGGGCGCAAGTAGCGGCCGAGTGAGTGAGGATAAGGCGCGTCTGCCGATGGCAGGCGCGTTTTTGCGTGAGCGAGGGCAAAACAAAAACCGCGTCCAGCGGCGCGGATAATTCGAGCACTCGACTGACACACTTAGACAGCGAGTGCTTGCGCGAAATTCTGGGGGAAATTCATGTCCTGCAGAATGGCGTTGAACGACACCGACTTGAATTGGTCACGGTAGGTGGTAATCAGCTTGGTGACCTCGACCACCAAGCGTTCATAGTCTGGACGGGGTAGCACCAGCTTCAGACTGAAGATTAGTTCAAAGACGCCGGCCTGACTGTGCAGAATCACGTCCTTTCGCTGCAGGGCCTGCTTGATGGGATACATCTTGGTGCTCTTGTTCAGGTGGCGCGAAAACGTGATTTCTCCGTGTGCGACGGCGTTGCGGAATGTGTTGACGATTTTGTTGATGGCAAGGAGTGCTTCGATAGGTGTCGTTGAATACTGTTCTAGATGATACGCGGTAGTCCGCTGCTGGGTGAAGTCTTTAGCAATTTTTAGTTGCAGACTTTCCGTCAGATTGGCATAAAAGTAGTTCAGTTCACCGAAAGTCATAAAATTGACAAGGACCCAGAGTGGAACATGACCGTGCTTATTCACATAGTGCTTGACCGCATTCTCCTCGTCGTGCTGGCGCCACTGTGCCTGAAGCTCCCGTGAAAGCGAGCTGATTGTGCCAACAACCATCCCGGTCTGATGTGGGTCACGGTTGTACTTATCTATTGCAAGGTAGGCATTGGCCTCTGGATAGGCTTCAGAGAATTTGTACGAAATTTCGGCACCGAGAACAGACTCGTACTTAAGCAGTGAGCGGTATAGTGTCGCACGTAAATCCGCATCGAAATTATACAGAGCAAGTATTTCGTTGAACGAAGATCCTGTGGCGTAATGTTCTGGATGAATCACCTCACCACTCGAATCCCGCTGCAGAAAACTCCATTTATACCCGTTAATGACGGCATAATAGCCGATTTCTTCTAATGCATGTACCGCGTTGGAGTCGACCTTCAGGCCACGTGATTGCAGAATTTGAATCTGCTGTGCATGGGTTGTGAAAGGCTTTGAGTTCATCAGCACACCTCCAAAAAGGGGTAAACAAAAACCGCGTCAATCAGCGCAACGAAGGCGCTGACGATCACGGTTTTGCTAGTCCAGCACCTACTCCTGGGGCCCTCCGGACTTGATCTCGTGTTTATAGTATGCCGGGTTGGATTCTAGGTGTCAACCTTTTGAAAGGGAATCCTAATCTGACGCGGTTTGACGGCGAAAAAAGGGTTTCGCCCTGGTTCGTCGGGCTACGCAAGGCAACGCGGGAGCACATAACTAGGGCCGGCACTCGAAGCAAAGAACGCTTCAAGCGCCGACCCTACGTTATGTGTCCCGCTAAGTGCGCCTTGCTCCGCTCTGGGTCTAGTCGTGCAGCGTGAACTGCAGGGCCATCCGCGGTGCGGCGAGCTCGACCATCTGGCCCAGCAGCTTGTTGCTGTTCTTGAAGGAGAGGTCGGCCATCTTGGCGTTGGCCTCGGTCAGGTAGGCCTTCAGGTCGGCCTGGTCTGCGGCCGCGGCGTCGGTCTGGCGCTGCAGGTAGCGGCACTGGGCGACGGTGTTCTCCTCGAAGACGTTCTCCTGGTCCTCGAACAGCGTGAAGTCGGTGTCGCCGAACGTCGCCATCAGGTTGGACAGCCAGTACATCTTGGTCGGGTCGAACTCGGCCGTGGTGTCGCGGTAGGTCGCCGGCGTGTCGTTGACGTTGGCGTAGAACGGAATCACCGCGTTGAAGGTGTTCGGCCCGAACGCCAGCCAGTGGATGCCCGCCAGCGCCGCCGGGACGTTGTTGCGGATCTGCAGGATGTGCAGCTCCTGGTTGCGGTTGATGCCGATCGGGCGGAACCGCTTTTTCTCCTCGGCCGTGCCCTGGCCGCCGTACACGTCGTACGGGGTGTTCTGGTAGTGCGAGGAGAGCACGAGCTTGACGTCCTCAATCGAGATCTTGTGCGGGGTCCGGCAGATGAACGGCAGGTCCTGGTCGATCGGGGTGGTGTCGAATTCGGGGTTGAAGTACTTCTGGCCGTACCAGGCGCGCGGGTTGTTGTAGCGGGTGTCCTTGAAGGAGGCCGAGCCGAAAATGTGGCGGAGGTTGTAGCCTTCCGGATCCGGGTTCAGCTGGTTGTCATCGACCAGCTCCTTCAGGTCGCTGGAGCACAGGGTGTCTGCGGAGTCGAAGTCGAAGTCGGTGATGTTGAAGCGGTTCGGGGCGACCACGTAGGCGTCGTCGGGGATGCGCACGGCGGCCCAGTGGTGGCCGGCGATGCTTTCGAAGTACCAGACCTCATCCTTATCGGCGAAGCAGATGCCGTTGGTCTCGTAGGTGCCGTACTCGGTCAAAAGGGCACCGAGGCGTTCCACGCCTTCGCGGGCGCTGTGGATGTACGGCAGCGTGATGGTCGGCATGTCCTCCTCGCCGAGGCCGTCGTCCACCAGCGGGTCGATGCCGAGAATCCGGCTGTTGGTGGTGATGGTTTCCGTGGAGGTCATCGCGACGTTTTCACTGTTGATGCCGGCGGCCGCCCACAGGCCGTGGCCGTCAACGGCCTCCGGGGTGGACGTGTAGGCCAGCGGGTTGTCCGGCAGGTCGATGGCGAAGGTGCTCAGCACGCTCTGGTAGTGGCGCGGCTGCTTGTCCGGCGTCACCAGGACGAACTTCTGCGGGTGCAGCGGGGCGTTGCCGTCCTCGTTGCGTGCGATGATGGTCGACCCGTCCAGGCTGGCCTTTTTGCCGACAAGAATGGTGGTGCAGGAACCTTTGATGCGCTTGGTCAATTCGCTCAACTCTTTTCTGAATGATGCTTCTATTGTAAGCCGTTCACGCGTGGTATGCTACCTAAGAGGTGATACGATGAAAAAATGGCAGCGCTGGCTGCTCAGCTTCGCGATTGCGCTGGCCGCCGTGGCGGCGATCGGCCACGTCGCCCTGACACGCCAGGCCCACGCGCCGGCGCCGGCGGCCCGAGTCGCGCAAAAGGCCGCGACGACGACCAATGGCACGCTTTACTTCGGCCCCAAGCAGGCCGAGCTGACGGTGGTGGTGTACCCCGGCGCGTTCGTGGATCCGGGGGCGTACAGCATCTGGGCCAAGCAGGTCGCCGCGGCGGGCTACCGCGTGGCCATCGTCAGCTTTCCCTACGACTTGGCCGTGCTCGGCGCCAACCGGGCGGACCGCGTGGTGCGGCCCAAGCAGCGCTACGTGATCGGCGGTCACTCGCTGGGCGGCGTGATGGCCAGCCGCTACGCCAGGGCGCACAAAGACGGCCTGGCCGGCGTGTTTTTCCTGGCCAGCTACCCGGACGCCAAGGGTGCGCTGAGTTCGGTGCCGGTGCTGTCCTTGACCGGCAGCCGCGACGGCGTGCTGGACTGGGCCGCCTACAAGAAGGCCAAGGCCGACCTGCCGGCGGACGCAATCTACCGGCAGCTTGCGGGCGGCAACCACGCGGGCTTCGGCGCGTACGGCAAGCAGGCCGGCGACAAAACCGCGCACGTCAGCAACACGGCCCAGCAGCGCTGGATCGCCGCTCAGCTGGTGGCGTGGCTGAAGACGCTGCGTAACTAGACAACAAGAAGCCCCTGCTCACGCGAGCAGGGGCTTCTTGGCGGCGCGGGGGGTGCGCCTTGGTTTGCTTTGGAGGAGAGAGGTTGTCATCTCTATGTCTAATAGATTACCAGCCAGTTGCGACCAAAGTGTGAGGATTTCATCAAGAAAAGTTAAGGATGCTAAACTTTTGGTTACGTCAGGCGAGGTCCGGGAACAGACGGCGCGCGATCTCGGTGATCGGCGAGTCGTTGTTGGTTGCGTCGAGCACCAGCCCGGCCGCCGCCTTCACCGCCGGAATCGCGTTTTGCACCGCGACGCCCAGGCCGACCTTCGTCAGCATACTCAGGTCGTTGGAGTTGTCGCCCAGCGCGATGATCTCGTCTCGCGCGACGCCAATCTGATCGCCCAGCGCCAGCGCCGCCTCGCCCTTGTCGATGCCCGCGGGGTTGAACTCCACGTAGCGGTTGGAGGAGTAGGTGACCGTCAGAGGTGCCGCCACTTCGGCCGCCACCCGGTCCTTCAGCGCGGCGCGCAGGGGCAGGTCGCGGTTTTCAAAAATCACCTTGGCGATTGCGCGGTCCGCGAAGCCACTGAGGTCGGCGATGGCGAGCTCTTCATACGCGACGCCGCGGTTGGCCAGGTAGCCGCGCTCGTCGGCGTTGGCGTTGACCACGTAGACGTGGTGCATCGTGTAGACGTGCGCGCAGAAGTCGCCGCTCGTCATCGCCAGGCGGAAAATCCGGTCGGCGACTTCGTGGTCCAGCGCGTGCTGGATCAGGATGCGGTTGCCGGCGTTTTCGACCGTTGCGCCGCCGTTGTAGGAGATGACGTATTGGCCGGCAAGCCCAGCCAGCCCCAGCGTCGTCACCAGCGGCTGCACCGACGCGAAGCCGCGGCCGGTGTTGGGCACGAACTTGACGCCGGCCTCCCGCAGCCGCGCGATGGTCTCGATGTCTTGGGCGGACACCGCCCCGTCGTCTTGCAGCAGGCTTTCGTCCAGGTCACTCACAATCATTTTGTACATAGCGTTCCCTCCGTGTGTGCCTCCAGCATACCACACGACAAGCGTCACGGTTTCGCCAAAAAATCGTCACATTCGCCGTGTAGTCTCTTAGACATAGGGGCGGCCCGCCGCCCCTATCCCAACCACTTTTCTTCAATCGTACGCGGCCAGCCCAGGCCGCTTACCCCCGCAGTCGCCAGCTGCGGGGGCTTTTTGCAACCCAGGGCGGAGTGCGTCGCACTTAGCCAGCCCTTGCCGAACGAGCCGGCATTGCGGAGCGGAGCCCGTTTGAATCTAGGATGGAGAAGCGAGCATTTGGCGGATTGAGTCGTTTGGCACCGACGGCGTGCCATAGTAGCCGCACAAAGTGACCAAACTCAACGGACGGAATAACGCTGCGGCTTGGGTTGCCCAACCCGACTACTGGGTGACCTCTGACCAACTGTGTAGGGCGGAGGTGCGAACGCGCCACTGCGGCAGGCGTAGGGCCGGGGCGGGTCGGCCCGTGAAAGGATGAGGATTCCGGGTGACCGCGGGCTTGGCGGGCAGCCGCACTCCTCATCCCGGCAAAATTCGCGCCGGAGCGCGGGGCCGTAGGCAACGGCTCGGCGGGAATTTTAGGCTGGAGCCCGGTTTTTGGGCGGAAGCCGGCCGCACAGGTCGACCCGCCCCGGCCCGGAGCCGGAAGCCGTGGCCCGTTCCCGCCGGAGCCCGGCCACCACCCAGCGGAATAATCGCCCGCCACGAGTCGTTGGCCTAGACCAATAACCGGGGTTGTGCTACACTGGTGTTGGCAACGGATAACAACGATGATAAGGAGATCATGTGATGAGCTACTACATTCATGCTGCGAAGTTTTTCCTGAAGAACACCACCGAAAACGACGGCTGGCTTGAGGTTACCGATGAGGGCAAGTTCGGCGACTTCATTCCGTCTTACGGGCAGAAGCCGGAGGGGGAGATCAAGGATTACGGCAACCAGTGGATCGCCCCAGGCCTGGTTGACACGCACATTCACGGCTCGCTTGGCCACGACGTCATGGACAACGACTGGGAAGGCATCAACGAGATGTCCGAGGGCCTGCTGAAGACCGGTGTCACCAGCTGGCTGCCGACCACGCTGACCGGCCCGTTCGACCAGCTCAACGCCGTCTGCAAGACCATCGGCGAGCACGCCGGTGAGGAAACCGGCGCGAAGATCCAGGGCATTTACTTCGAAGGCCCGTTCTTCACCGAGGAGCACAAGGGCGCCCAGAACCCGAAGTACTTCCGCGACCCATCGATCGAAGAGTACGACGAGTGGCAAAAGAGCGCCAAGGGCCTGCTGCAGAAAATGGCCCTGGCACCGGAACGCGACGGCGCCGTTGAGTTCACCAAGCACATGAGCCAGGACGGCAAGGCCGTTGCCCTGGGCCACAGTAGCGCGACCTTCGAACAGGCCAAGGCCTGCATCGAGGCCGGGGCCACCGTGTTCTGCCACACCTTCAACGGCATGTCCGGCCTGACCCACCGCGAACCCGGCATGGTCGGCGCCGCAATGTTTTTGAACATCGTCGACGACGAGCTGATCTGCGACGGTCACCACGTCCGCCCAGAAGTTGCGGCCTCCCTGATCCGCGAGAAGACCCCGGAGCACATCGCCCTGATCACCGACTGCATGTCCGCCGGCCTGATGCCTGAAGGCGACTACATGCTCGGCGAATTCCCGGTCATCGTCAAGGACGGCACCGCCCGCCTCAAGAACGGCGGCAACCTCGCCGGCTCCATCCTGAAGCTCAACGACGCGATCAAGAACGTCGTGGACTGGAACAACAACACGCCGGAAGAGGCCATCATGATGGGCTCCTACGTCCCGGCCAAGTCCTCGAAGATCGACGACAAGTGCGGCAGCATCCTGCCGGGCCGCGACGCCGACTTCCTGGTTCTGAACAAGGACATGAGCCTGGCCGAAACCTACCTGAACGGCGTTTCCCGCTATCAGGCCTAACCAGACAGTGGGGACCCACTGCTTTTTGTGAAAAGCGGCGGGTCCTTTTTTGCTATAATCAGGACAAAGGGAGTGGTCTGTTGAACATCAAAATCGTGGCGGTCGGCAAGCTCAAGGAGAAGTACTTCAAGGACGGCATCGCCGAGTACGCCAAGCGCCTGAGCAAGTTCGCCAAGTTCAGGCTGGTCGAGGTGCCGGACGAAAAGGCGCCGGAGTCGCTGTCTTCGGCCGAGATGGCGCAGGTCAAGCAGGTCGAAGGCGAGCGCATCCTGGGCAAGATCCAGGACAAGGAGTGGGTGATCGCACTGGCCATCGAGGGAAAGCAGCGCAGCTCCGAGGCCTTCGCCAAGGAAATCGCGGACCTCACGACTTACGGCCACTCGGACATCACGTTCGTCATCGGCGGCTCGCTCGGCCTGTCGCCGGAGGTGATGCAGCGCGCCAACAACACGCTGAGCTTCGGCAAGCTGACGATGCCCCACCAGCTGATGCGGCTGGTGCTGACCGAGCAGATCTACCGGGCGTTCATGATCAACATTGGGAGTCCGTACCATAAGTGAGGCGGTGCAAGAAACACGGGACGTGCCAGTGATCGGCACGTCCCGTGTTTTGTTGTCACCGATTATTCAGAACGCGGCCGCTCAGTCCGGCTGGCCCGTGCGGTAAAGCTCAGGCAAGTCAGCTAGGAACTGCCGGCGCACCGCATCCGTCGTCAGGTTCACCTCGCCGAAATGAATCCAGTTCGTCTTCGCCGGCGCGATGCCGAGGTCGGCAAAGACCCGGTTGATCAGGTTGCCCTGGATGGGGTCGCCCGACTCGTGACGAAGGTAGTCCTTCGTGATGGTCGCCGTCGTGATGACCGCCGCCTTGGTGATGTTCGTCAGCAGGCCGCGCCAGACGGGAGATTTTGCATACGCGAAATTCCTCAGCATCACCTTGTCGAAGAAGCCCTTGAGCTCAGCGGGAATGTTGTGCCACCAGATCGGGGTGATGACAATCAGCTCGTCGGAGGCTGCGATCAGCTGCTGGTAGGTTTTGACCAAGGTGTAAGGGGTCTCGCCGCGGCTGTACAGGCGCAGCTCCTCTGCAGAGTAGCGCGGGTCGAACCCGTCGCGGTAGAGGTCGATCACGCGGTAGGGCTGGTCGGTTGCGGCGAAGTCTTCCGTCAGACGGGTTAAAATGGCATGGTTGAAGCTCTTGTCGTAGGGGTGAGCGTAGACGATTGTTTTCATTTTCTTGGCACTCCTTTCTGGCACTGCATCCAGCATATGGTATGCTTAACGCGCAAACAAGTACGGTAATTAAGGTGTGGTACTCACCTGAAGGAGTGTGTCATGGCGGATATTGATTACATCACCGAGAACCGGCTGGAGGATACGGGCTTTGCCTACACGCTGCGGCTGATCGGCGGCAAGTACAAGATGCAGGTGCTCTACGCGCTGGCGCTGAACCACGGCCCCATTCGCTACAACGCCCTCAAGCGCCTGCTGACGCCGATCTCGTTCAAGACGCTCACCAATACCTTGCGCGAGCTCGAGGCCGCCGCATTGATTCGTCGCCAGGAATTCCCGCAGGTGCCGCCCAGGGTGGAGTATTCGCTCTCGCCCCGCGGGGAGTCGCTGATTCCGGTGCTGGATGGCATCTGCCGCTGGGGGAATCAGCATGCCGCGGAGACGAAGGACTGACGAACAACGGTGGGACGATGCGGCTGGCCGTGCATTACCAGTGTTTGAGTCGTCGAGTTCATTCTATCCGCTGGTCTCCCAGACGGCGAATTGTTGGTCCAACAATACCGACCGAGTGTGTTCGTGGGTGGATGCGTCCCGCCGCTGGTTTTTTAACGGCGAGTTGTGCCGGATTAGGGTGATGCTGACGCGACACTATCCGTTCCTTTTTGGGAACACACATGATACAATGAGAGCATAGAAAGAGGCCGACATGCGTCAACATGCCGACCCTGCAGACCGTTAAAGACGGTTGGCATTAGTTGATAGCAAGCGAGACCGCTAAACCTCAGCCACGAAGTTTACTAGCGGTCTTTTTGATTGCCGACAATTGCTTGGATAACGGTGATGACGAGCTCGACGAGTGTTAGAATAAACCCGCCAAACGTGAGCATCAGCATCAGAGCATCAGCAACGGACAAGAAGGCACCTCCTTTCCTGTATAGTTTGGTGATTGTGCATAGGCACCACCTCACAAGGAATTGGATTTACCAACCGTTTTCAACTTTCTGCCCGAATATTGTATCATGACAGGCTGAATTGAACATTGCAGTGCTATGATGGTTGTCTAAAGAGTGGGTGACAATGGTGATGCGGCGCGGTCAGCGACCGCCGCGGCTGAGGCACGCATAGAGATTGTGAGGGTGACGTGGTGAACTTAGATGTGACAATTGAACGAGTCGACGAGCCGCAAGCGCATCCGCAGATTGTTCAGGGGATTTTGGCCGAGCTGCCCGAGTGGTTTGGCCTGCCGGAATCGACTCAGTCGTATGTTGATGAATCGGCAGAACTGCCGCTTTGGGTGGCGAAGGCGCAGGGCGCGGCCATCGGCTTCATCGATCTGAACGAGACCAGCCCGGATGTCGCTGAGATCAGTTGCATGGGCGTTTTGAAGCCATTTCAGCACCTGGGCGTTGGCTCTCAACTGGTGGGCGCACTCACGCGGTTCGCTGAGAGCCGCTACCGGTTCCTTCAGGTTAAGACGGTCGACGAGGGGCATTACAGCCAGTACGACGACACGATCCGGTTCTACGAGGCCGTGGGTTTCACGCGGCTGGAGGTGTTTCCGAGCTTGTGGGATGAGTGGAACCCGTGCCTCATCCTAGTCAAGCATCTTGGTGGGTAGCCTGCGGTGTTGTTGAATGACTTGCGATTTCGCTCACGTGCACGTCTGACTTTGCACATCGACTTGGAGGCTCAAAATGATCATTGCACCACTGACGCAAACCCCGCACCACACCGCCGAACTGGTGGATCTCGTCAACTACTGCCAAAACATTGAGGCTAACCTGGCCATCAAGATGGCCGAGCAAGACGATATCTTCCAGCTCAACGCCTACTACCGCCGCCCCGGCGGTGAGTTCTGGGGCGCCCTGACCGACGACGGCCGGTTGGTCGGCTGCATCGGGCTTTTGCCGCTCGACGACGACACCGCGGTTTTGAAGAAGTTCTTCACCTATCCCGATTTTCGGGGCCGGCCGCACCGCCTGGGGCTGGCGCTGTACGACACGTTGCTGACGGCGGCGAAGGCCCGCGGCCTCAAGCGGCTGGTCCTGGACACGCCGGAAAACGAGCACCGCTCGCACAGCTTCTACGAGCGCCAGGGCTTCACGCGCATCGACCGCGACCAGTTCGGGGTATCTTACGCCTTTCCGGACCGCGACTCGCGGTACTACGAGCTGCGGCTGGAGTAAGCGCGGTCGAGAGGCGATGACGGGCGTGAGCCGAGGCGATGACTGAAAGCCAGGGCTAACCGGTGCAGCGGCCGCGCGATGTGCGGCGAATCAAGATGGAGGCGCGAGCATGACAGATTTACGCAAGTTCAAGAGCCGGCGCGACATTCAGGCCGGGTTCATTGCCTGCTTGGGCGACCAACCGTTCGCGGCGGTGACGGTCAACGACATCTGCGCCGCGGCACTGGTGGGGCGCAGCACGTTTTACCATCACTACGCCGATAAGTACGCGCTTTTGGCCGAGATGGTCACGGAGCGGGCCGACACGTTCGACCGGCTGCTGGATTCCCGGGTGGCCGGGGTTGCCGATGACGAGCCGCTGCTGACGCTGTACCGCCAGCTGGAGGGCGACGCCGACGCAATCACCCGCCTGCTGGCGATTCACGAGCGCGACGGCGACCTCAGGGCCCGCTACCTGACCAGCCTAGCCCGGCATGCCGAAGCACTGTTACCCCAGGTCGCGCTCAGCATCCCCAAGGATTTCGCGCTGGAGCTGTACGCCACCACCGCCCTCACGGCCATCAGCTGGTCGCTGCGCCACGGTGAGCCGGCGGCCATCTCGCGGTTCATGAACCGATTGGTCAAAATGGTCCTCAGTACGTCAGCGTGATGACGTGCGGGTCGGTGGTGGTGTTGTGGTTGGCCAGTGCCTCGATGCAGTTGGGGTCATGGGCCATCTCCCGCACCCAGCCCAGGCTGGTGATTGCGGCCTTGCGGTTCGTGCAGATACCGGGCGTCAGCATCTCCTCCCAAGAGCGGTTGGCGTAACCGACGTCGGCGGCAAGGAGAACATAGCGGCCATCGCCACCGCGAGCCAGGGTCGCAGACATGCCGGTCGCGTGGCCCGCAGTGTGAACCTGCAGCACCCGGTCGTCGCCGAACACGTCGTAGGCCTCTCCAGTAGGGCCAACGCGGGCCTGGGCGTAGCGGTAGGTTTGGACGTTGACGCCGCGCCACTCGTGAGGCAAGTACACTAGGGGCAGGCGATTGGCGACCCGCCATTCGGGTTCTGATACCAAGATGTGCTTGGCGGCGGCGACGTGCTTCAGGCCGCTGACGTGGTCGCAGTGCAGGTGGCTCAGCAAGACATAGTCCAGGTCTTGCGGGCGGTAGCCGAGGGCCGCGAGCCGTTCGTCGATGGCCCACCCGGCCGGCAGGTAGGCGGTGTTGATCTGAACCTGCGGACCGAGTTCCCGCCAGTTGCTGGTGCGAACCAGCTTGTTCCAGCCGGTGTCGATCAGCACCAGGCCCTTGGGGTGCTCAATCAGGTAGCTTGAAACCGGCAGCGTCACCTGGTTGGCCTCCGAGCGCACCAGGCCGGTGAAGGCCAGCGGGTTGCGGTACAGCCCGTGGAAGGGCAGCGCCTTGTCCACCTTCACCAGTCCGGTGTGTAAAACGTGAATCTTGATTGTGTCAGTCATGATGCGCCTCCATTTGAGTATGGCTTCATCATAGAAAAGTCGGAGGCGGATGGGTAGAATTAATCCACACCGGAATGTGCCAAAGTGGACAGACCGGTGGGGCGGTGTCTCGCAAGTGACACATTGCGGTCCAGTTGCGTCAGTTGGGCGCCGCCCGCTGCATAATTAATCGTTTGTGATTCAATCGGCCAAGTCCTTTGATAAAGTGTCCGCGGTTCGCTATAATGGAATCGGTATCAATAAGGAGGAGTGTCGAATGCCAATTGACCTGAGAGATGTCCAGGACGTCTACAAGGACGCCGGGGACAACATCATTTTTGCCACCATGGACCTCAACCGAAAGGACCACGACGCCGACTTGGCGATGATCCAAGACCTCGCGGAGCGCCTGCCCGCTTTCGAGTCGTCGCTGAACGTCCGCTACCCGGAGGCCGGCCTGGCCGTCGCCTTCGGGCTGTCGCGCCGAGCCTGGGACTACCTGTTTCCGGCCGGGCCGCGGCCGGCGGAGCTCGAGGAATTCGCGCCGGTGGTGGGGCCCAAGTACACCGCACCGGCCACGCCCGCGGACCTGTTTTTCCACATCCGGGCGAAGAACTCGGCGGTGCCGTTCGAGCTGATGAGCCAGGTGATGGACCGCATCAAGGACCAGGTGACCGTGCTCGACGAGACCCACGGCTTCCGCTACTTCGAGGGCCGCGCGATCATCGGCTTCGTCGACGGCACCGAGAACCCGACGGCGCTGGACACGCCGGATTACGCCGTGATCGGCGACGAGGACGAACGCTTCATCAACGGCTCCTACGCCTTTGCCCAGCAGTACCACCACGACATGGACGCTTGGAACAAGCTCAAAACGGAGCAGCAGGAGGCCGCCATCGGCCGCAAGAAGTTCACGGACGTTGAGCTGGAGGACGACGAGAAGGCGCACAACGCCCACAACGTCGTGTCCCAGGACAACGAGGGCGACGTCGAGCACAAGATCGTGCGGATGAACGTACCGTTCAGCAACCCTGCGGAGGGCCTGCACGGGACCTACTTCATCGGCTACGCGCGCCACTGGACGGTGACCAAGCGGATGCTTCAGGGGATGTTCGAAAAGTCCGACCGCCTGCTGGACTTCTCGACGCCGGTCAGCGGCGAGCTGTTCTTCATCCCGTCGCGCAGCGTGCTGGCCAAGATCGCAGACGGTGAGGCGTTCTAGAGCGCGGAACTGTGAGCGTCACATGTCAAAAGGGGGCTGGCCGAGTGAAGTCCAGCCCCTTTTTGCGGTGGGCGGCGCGGTTACGCCTTCTTGTCCGCGTCCAGCAGCACGACACCGTCCGCCGGGTTGTGGTCGATCGCGCCGACGACCTTGTGCGGCAGGTAGGCTTCCTCGAGGTAGGTGATGTCGTCTGGGGTCAGCTGCACGGCGAAGGCGCCGGCCGCGTCGGTGAGGTACTTGGCCTTGGTGGCGCCGACGATCGGCGCGGCCACGCCCTTGGCCCACTGCCAGGCGAGGCTGACCTGCGCCATCGTCGCGTCGTACTTGGTGGCCAGCTCGTGGACGCGCTGCGCGATGCGCAAGTCGGCCTCCTTGGTGTGATCGTACTTGCCGGCGGCGACGCGATCCGTTTGGCTGCGCTTAGTGTTCGCGTCCCAGTGCGGCCGGGCGAGGCGGCCGGAAGCCAGCGGGCTGTAAGGCATCAGGGAGACGCCGAGCTGCTGACACAGCGGGATCAGCTCGCGCTCGTCCTCGCGGTACAGCAGGTTGTAGTGGTTTTCCATCGCGACGAACGGTGCCCAGCCGTGGTCCCGCGCGGCCAGCTGCATGTTGTAGAACTGGTAGCCGTACATGGCCGAGGCCCCGAGCGCGCGCACCTTGCCGGCCACCACCAGGTCGTTCAAGGCCTCCATGGTCTCCTCAATCGGCGTCTCGTAGTCGAAGCGGTGGATGATGTAGAGGTCCAGGTAGTCGGTGCCCAGACGCTTCAGGGTGCCGTCGATCTCGCGGTTGATCGCCGCGCGGGACAGCCGGCCGGGGTTGAAGTAGACCTTCGAGGCCAAAACCACTTGGTCGCGCGGCACCAGCTGCCTGATGGCCGCGCCGAGGTACTGCTCGCTGGTGCCGGCGGAGTAGACGTTGGCGGTGTCGAAAAAGTTGATGCCGAGGTCCAGGGCGTGCGCGATGACGGCCTGGCTTTGCGCCGCGTCCAGCGTCCAGTCGTGCATCGTGCCGGCTTGACCGAAGCTCATCGCGCCGACGCACAGCTTGGAGATGCGAATGTCGGTGGTGCCTAGTGTAGTGTATTCCATGATTGTGATTGTCCTCCCGTGACTTGCGACGAATGGCTGGGTACGGGGTCAGTGTACAACATTAGAGCGGGTCCAGGGCAAGCGGTTTCGCCAATTTCCCCGGGCGCCGTTGCGGGTGGCGCGGCGCCTTGGTACACTGGGACCATCAGCTAGGCCGCCGGCAAGCGCCGGCGCGAAAGGAGCCCTTATGACCGTCACGATTCGCCCCTTAACGCAAGCCGAGGTGCCGGCCTTTTGGCAGCTCGCGTACAGCGACCCCGCCGCCGAATGGGCCATGTGGAACGGCCCGTACTTCAACGACCCGATGCCGACCCAGGCCGAGTTCGCGGCGACGGCGCAGCAGCGCTGGGTGCAAAACCCGCTGCGCCGCGTGATCCTGCTTGACGGCGCGCTGGTCGGCTCGGTGACCGCGTACTACGACGACAAGCCGCTGAACCAGTGGCTCGAGGTCGGGCTTGCGGTTTTTCAGGCCGACCGGTGGGGCCAGCACATCGGCCGCACGGCGCTGACACTGTGGCTGGACCACCTGTTTGCGACCACCCCGCTGCCGCACCTCGGCTTCACCACCTGGTCGGGCAACGAGCGGATGATGCGGCTGGGCGCCGCGGTGGGGATGCAGTGCGAGGGTCGCATCCGCCAGGTCCGCTACTGGCAGGGGCGCTACTACGACTCCGTCAAGTACGGGATCCTGCGCTCGGAGTGGGCGGCCCGGCGCAAGGCGGACTGAGTCAGTAAAAGGCGGCATGCGGTGTCACCCACCGCATGCCGCCTTTTGATCGGGCTGCGGCACTACTGCGCGGCTTCGTAGCGGAAGCTTTGGGTCTTGCCGCCGTAGCCCCAGTCCGAACCGGGGACGTCGGTGACGACAACGTAGCTAGTGGCGGCGACGGGGCCGAGCAGCCGCTGCATCGCGGCGAACACGGCCTGCACGAAGGCGGCTTTGTCGTCGCGGGTGTTGGTGCCCGCCGTGACCTTGACCTCGACGAAAAAGCTGCTCTGGTGGCCGGCAGCCAGCGGCTGACCCCCGATGAACCAGCTTGTTGGGTCGCGGTACTGGATGTCGACGGCGGCGGCCGCGGCGTTTTTGCCCAGCTTGGTGACGGCCAGCTGGGTCAGCGCCTGGGCGACCCGCGCGGTGGTGGCTGGGGTATGAGAAGCGGTGGCGAGACGAACACGTAAGTATGGCATGATGATTCCTCCTTGTTGATAGGGTCAGCTTACCCCCGCGCGACCGTGGCGCCTATTACCAGATTGTGCTATGGTTATCGTAATTAGTGATAGGGAGGACGCCATGCAATTACAGGACTTCGAGGTGTTCAGGCAGCTGTACGAGCTGCGGTCGATCAACCTGACGGCGCAGGCCATGGGGTTTGCGCAGTCGAACATCACGGCGCGGCTTCAGGCGATTGAGCGGGAGTTCGGGGCCAGCCTGTTCACGCGCAGCTACCAAGGCATTGTGCCGACGCCGGCCGGGGAGCGCTTCTTTGCGTACGTGCAAAACGTGCAGGCGGCGACGGCCGCGGTGCGCACGGCGCTGAGCGAGCCGGACCGCAAGCCCCGGCTGGCGATGTCCAAGCTCCTGTACAACCTGCTGGTGGTCCAAGACCACCGCTACGACATCGCCCGAAGCGACATCCGGCTCCTGTCCTCGACGCAGATGCGGGCGCTGACGCCGGCCGCGGTCGACGCGATTGTGACCTACGCCGACGTGCGGCCGAGCGGTTTTGAGCAGACCGCCCTGGCACACCTGCCGGCGGCCTTCCTGGCGACCCCGGGCGGGGACTGGGCGCACCTGCCGATCCTGGTCAACGCCGATCGGCTGTGCCCGTTTCGCGCGCGGACGCTGCGCGACTGCAGGGGTGAGCTTTCGCGGGTGGTGACGCTGGACGACTGGGACAGCATCATCGCGACGGTGGCCAGCGGCCGCGGCGTCGCGCTGTTGCCGCAGTACCTCGCGGCCGCCCACGGCCTGGTGAACGCGCGGCCAACGCACCGCTACCGGCTCGCCTACCGGACGTTCGCGGTCAACCAGGAGTGAAGGCGGCGCGAGGGAGCCTTACTTGCGGCCTTGGTATTGCTTGTATATACTAAGGATACGAGGTGATAACATGATTGACCCAACTAAGCTGACGAACCGTGAGGACCGGAAGATCGGCCAGAGCAACACCAGCCTGTACGTCACGATTCCGCCGGCGATTGCGACGGCGCTCGGGATCCACAAAGGCGACCACGTGACCATCGGCGAGCGCGACGGGCAGGCCGTGATTGTGCCGGTTCGCCAACGCGATGAGGCGCTGGCCACCGTGGCCCGCATCGACCGGCTGATTGCCGAGAACCAAGACGCCATGGATTACTTGGCGGACCGCTGATGACTTATTTAAGTGAAGAAGAGATTGTGGCGCTCAACGTCTGCGTGCAAAAACGTTACGGCCAGGAGGCGACGATTCGCGATGCCGGGGCACTGGATTACATCGTGCGCTCGGCGCAGCAGGAGGTTTTCGGCCGCAGGCTGTACGCCACAGTACCGGACCTGGCGGTGTTTTACTTCGTGAAGCTGATCAAGAAGCACATTTTCAACGACTGCAACAAGCGCACCGGCTACCTGGCCCTGCTGGACTGTCTGGCCCAAAACGGGGTCGTGTTCCACCCGACTGCGGCGCAGCGGCGCCGGCTGGCGGACCTGGCGATTCATGTGGCGCAGGTCGACGGGGAGCCGCAGGACCTGTGGCAGGACGTGCGGGCGGCGGTGCGGGAGATGTTGGCGTAGGTTTTGGTGGCGACATGGATCGTCACCTCGGTTGAGGGGGGACAAGCATTTGGATCTGTTATTCACGCTGGACGCCGGCTACCTGGCGCCGCTGAAGGTCGCCCTGACCTCGCTTCACGCCAACGAGCCGGCCGCCGACGTCACGGTGTGGTTGGTTCACTCGGCGATTCCGGCCGCGAAGCTCGAGGAGGTGGCCGCGCTGACCGCGGCCTTTGGCTGGCAGTTTCGGCCCGTCGCCGTCGACGGGGCGCAGTGGGAGGCGGCGCCGACGCAGGCCCGCTACCCCAAGGAGATGTACTTTCGCCTGCTGGCCGGCGATATTCTGCCCGCGGACCTGCACCGGGTGCTGTACCTCGATCCGGACATCCTAATTCTCAACCCGCTGTGGCCGCTGTGGGAACTGGACTTGCAGGGGCGGATGCTGGCGGCGGCCACGCACACCGGGCTGGTCGATGTCACCACGCCGTTCAATAACCTGCGGCTGAACACCGACCACGCCTACTTCAACTCGGGCGTCCTGCTGATCGACCTCGACCAGGCCAGGGCC
The DNA here is from genome assembly GCF_020180945.1 of Lacticaseibacillus kribbianus. GTDB lineage: Bacteria > Bacillota > Bacilli > Lactobacillales > Lactobacillaceae > Lacticaseibacillus > Lacticaseibacillus kribbianus. The sequence continues at coordinate 333,606 of NZ_JAIPUL010000003.1, forward strand.
CGCATTCGCTGGGCCGACATCCGGCACGTGATCGAGACGCAGGGCGATTTTTTGATGCTGCCCGACCAGGACATCCTCAACCACCTGTATGGCAAGTACACCCTCGAGGTGCCCGACGAACGGTGGAACTACGACGCGCGCAGCTACGCCAAGTACTTCCTGCGCAGCAAGGGCGAGCACGACATCCACTGGGTGATGGCCAACACGGCGATTCTCCACTTCGACGGCCAGCCCAAGCCTTGGACGGCCAAGCACGACAACCGCTTCACCGCGCTGTACCTGGCGTACCAGAAGATGGCCGAACGCTAACAAAAAAATGGTTCCCCAGGCCTCTGCGATGAGGCATGGGGAACCATTTTTGCATGCATCAGATCAGCACGAACAGCAGCGCGGCGATCACGCCGCCGATGATCGGGCCGACCACCGGAATCCAGGCGTAGTTCCAGTCGGAGTCGCCCTTGTTGGCGATCGGCAGGACGGCGTGGGCCAGGCGCGGACCGAGGTCACGCGCCGGGTTGATCGCGTAACCGGTGGTGCCGCCGAGGCTCAGGCCGATGCCGGTGATCAGGATGCCGACGCCGATCGGGTTGAGGCCGTCGGTCCACTGGCCCTTGGTGAACGCCAGCAGGCCGAACACCAGCATCGCGGTGCCCAGGGCCTCGCTGAACAGGTTCGCCCACGGCTGGCGGATGGCCGGGCCGGTGGCAAAAGTGCCGAGGATCGCGGCCTCGTCCTTGGTCGCCTGCCAGTGCGGCAGGTACTGCAGCCACACAAGGGCGGCGCCGACGAACGCGCCGAGCATCTGCGCGATGATGAACGGCAGCACGCCGCTCCAGCTGAACTTGCCGATTGCGGCGAACGCGAGGGTGACGGCCGGGTTGAGGTGCGCCGGGCCGAGGAAGCCGGCGCAGTAGACGCCGAGCGTCACGGCCAGACCCCAGCCGAGGGTGATGGCGATCCAGCCGGCGCCTTGCGCCTTGGACTTGTTGAGGCTGACGCCGGCGACAACGCCGTCGCCGAGGAGCACCAGCACCAGGGTGCCGATGAACTCACCCAGGGCCTGGGTCATGATGGTAGAGGTCATTTGATTTTTTCTCCTTTGTAGAGGGCGACCGAGCGCGGGCTTAGCCGGTCGGGGGCCAGTGTATTCAGTTCAGTTCTGATGCGCGGCCCGCTTGAGCGCGCGCAGGCTGCTTTCGTCGTACGCGGTCTGCAGCCGCTGGCGCTGGGCGCGGGTTTCCTCCGGGCCCCAGCCCAAAAGGCGGGCCATCTCGGCCACGACAGGATCGGCGAGGACGTGGATGGTGTCGGCGGCGAACAGCAGGGCCGAGGTGCGCCGCAGCAGGTAGTCGACGGGGGTCATGGTGGCCTCCTCCTCCACGCAGTAGCGCAGGCTGGCGGTTTCGGCCAGCGACAGCCCCGGCGCCGCGCCGGCCGCCGCGTGGGTCAGGACGGCCGCGGTGTTGCCGCCGAAGCGCTCGGCCAGCTGGTGCGCGTCGGCCTCCGGCAGCCCAGCGGCCACGCCCAGCGCGGTGAAGTCCGTCATCGCGTCCTCGACCGCGTCGGCGGCGAAGTCCCCGCCGGACACGCGCAGGCGCGTCGAGTCAACGTCTTGTGCGCGGATGTCAAAGTCCGCGGCCAGGGTCCGCCGGATCAGCGCCATGGCGCCGGCGGCCATCTTGCGGTAGTCGGTCAGCTTGCCGCCGGCCAGCGTCAGGAGGCCGTCCGCCTCGGTGGTCAGGGCCGAGCCGCGCGAAACGGTCGACGGCGCGGCCGCGGCCTCTGCCGGCTCGAGTGCGGCGAGCGCCCGCTCCAGGTGGGCGCGGTCCATTTTGCCCGCCTGGTACGCCGTGACCGCGGCAATCAGCTTGGCCACGGCGGCGTCGGACAGGTGGTGCACGGCGCCGCCGTTGTAGTCATCGCCGCCGGCAATCAGCGGTCGCAGCCCGGCCCAGGACGCCTCGAGGTCGGCCAGGCGGACGCTGGCCTGCGGGAAGCGGGTGTTGATCACCCGCAGCAGGTAGTCGACGTCTGGCTGCTCGACGCGCGGCTGGCGGTAGTCGCCGCGGTAGTCGGTGTCGGTGGTGCCGAAGTACGTTTTGCCCGCGCGCGGCACGACGAAGATCATACGGCCATCGGCGAGCCCGGAGTCAAAATAGATCGGCTGGGGCACGTGCAGCACGCTGTCGTCGACCACCAGGTGCACGCCCTTGGTCGGCCGCAGCGTCTTGGTGTGGTCAAGCGCCGCGTCGGCCTCGCGCAGGTAGTCGGACCAGGGCCCGGTGGCGTTGAGGATCAGCCTGGCACGGACGGTGAACTCGCCGCCCTGCACGTGGTCGTGGACGCGCACGCCGTTGGCGCGCCCGGCGTCGTCGTGCAGGATTTCGAGCACCTCGGCGTGGCTGACCGCGGTCGCGCCGTGGGCCACGGCGGCCTTGACGTTTTCAATCACCAGCCGCGCGTCGTTGTTGACGTAATCGAGGTAGACGCCGGCGCCGGTCAGGTTGGCGGTCGCAAGGCCGGGCACCCGGTCGCGGACGGCCGCCGCGGTGAGCGTCGTGTTGGCATACGGCGGCCCGGTGATGCCGGCCAGCCGGTCGTACAGGTCCATGGCGACCTTGGCGGCAAAGGGGTCGAAGGTCGCACCGGGCTCGTCGTAGAGGGGCAACAGCATCGGGGCGGGACGGGGGATGTGGGGGGCGATGCCCTGGATCACGGCGCGCTCCTGCACCGTGTCGGCCACCACCCGGACGTCGAAGGTCTTGAGGTAGCGCAGCCCGCCGTGCACCAGCTTGGTGGAGCGCGACGAGGTGCCGGCGCCGAAGTCCTGCATCTCAAGCAGGCCGACCCTGAGATTGCTGGCGGCCGCCTGCAGGGCGACGCCGGCGCCGGTGATGCCACCGCCGATGATCAACAGGTCGAGCGGTTCGGCCTGCATGCGCTGAATCGCGGCGGGCCGGGTACGTGCGGAAAATGCCATCAACTGAGCCTCCTTCGTGACGGGACCGCCGACCCGGTGGCCGGCGGCGGGGTGTTGAATGCGTGCGGTTCAAAGATGATGATTGTTCAGACGCTGCGGGGTGCCCGGGACTGGAGACATTCTCCACTCGAACACACGGACAAACCGGCAGTGTCATGAAGCAGAAGGTGTTTACTTAGGTCGGCGTGAGTCGGCGGTTTTGAACACGCATGTAGGCGAAGGCTCGGCCGTGGTGGTGCTGGAGGTGGAGGTCCAAGGCGAGCCAGCGTGAGATTGCTGTTAGCCAGCCGGTTTTGCTGGCTTACAGCAAGGGCGGGTCGCAAGACCGAACTTTGGGCTTGCGGGAGCCCCACGCGTTCCGCCGCCTTGGACCGGAACCGGAAGCACCACCGCGGCCGGGCCGAAGCCGGGCCATGCAGCAGCGCCGGTTAGTGCTTGAACGCCATGGTGGCCTGGACGGCGGACTGCCAGCCGGCGTAGAGGTCGGCACGGCGGGCGTCGGTCATGGCCGGCTCGAAGCGCTTGCCGATCTTGGCGATGCGGTGCAACTCGTCCGTGTTCTTCCAAAAGCCCACGGCCAGGCCCGCCAGGAACGCGGCGCCCATCGCGGTGGTCTCGAGGTTGGCCGCGCGCTCGATCGGCGTGTTCAGGATGTCGGCCTGGAACTGCATCAGGTAGTCGTTGTTGGCCGCGCCGCCGTCCACGCGCAGGGCGGGGATGGCGATGCCGGTGTCCTTGTACATGGTGTCGATGACGTCGCGGCTCTGGTAGGCGAGGCTTTGCAGCGTCGCCTTGATGAAGTCCTCGCGCGTGGTGCCGCGGGTGATGCCGAACACGGCGCCGCGGGCGTCGGCGTCCCAGTACGGCGCGCCGAGGCCGGTGAAGGCCGGCACGACGTAGACCTCGTCTTGCGACTTGGAGGCCAGGGCCGCCTCCTCGGACTCGGGCGCGGTGGCGACGAGCTTCATCGCGTCGCGCAGCCACTGGATGGCCGAGCCCGCGACGAAAATGGACCCCTCAAGCGCGTAATGCACCTCGCCGTTGATGCCGTAGCCGATGGTCGTCAGCAGGTTGTTGGCGGAGGTGGTCGGCTCAAGGCCGGTATTCATCACGATGAACGCGCCGGTGCCGTAGGTGTTTTTGACCATGCCGGGCTCAAGCGCCAGCTGGCCGAACAGCGCCGCCTGCTGGTCACCGGCCATGCCCGCGATCGGCACGCCGGAGCCGTAGAAGTGGTAGTCGGCTGTCTGACCGTAGACCTCGGAGTTGCTGCGGACCTCCGGCAGAATCGCCTTGGGGATGTTCAAGAGCTTCAGGATCTCGTCGTCCCACTCGAGCGTGTGGATGTTGAACAGCATCGTGCGGCTGGCGTTGGTGTAGTCGGTGACGTGGAAGGCGCCGCCGGACAGCTTCCAGGAGATCCAGGTGTCGATGGTGCCGAACAGCAGCTCGCCTTTTTCCGCGCGCTCCTGGGCGCCTTCGACGTGGTCGAGGATCCAGCGAATCTTGGTTGCGGAGAAGTAGGCGTCGATCAAAAGCCCGGTCTTGTCGTGGATCATGGCGCCGTAGCCGCCGGCCTTGAGCTGGTTGGCGATCTCGTTGGTCTGGCGCGACTGCCACACCACCGCGTGGTAGATCGGCAGGCCGGTCTGCTTGTCCCAGATCACCGTGGTCTCGCGCTGGTTGGTGATGCCGACGCCGGCGACCTGCTTGGGCTGGATGCCCGAGTCGATGAACGCCGTGGCGATGGTGGACAGCACGGCGTTCCAGATCTCGTTGGCGTCGTGCTCGACCCAGCCGGGCTGCGGGAAGTACTGCGTGAACTCGCGCTGCGCGTCGGCCACCTTGTTGCCGTCGTGGTCGATGATCAAGGCGCGCGTCGAGGTGGTGCCTTCGTCGATGGCGAGGATGTAGTCGCCTTTTGTCGTCATGTTTGTTCCCCCTAGATTAAAAAGTTTGTGACATCGCTTACATTAATATGATAACGAACCGGGCCGCGGCGGGACAACCCAAAGGCCGATGCCGTTAACCCGGTTGACGGTCTTCCTAACTGTACCACGCGGCGGGTGAAAACGGTAACAAAACCGCCGCGGCGCAAACGAAAAAGGCCCCGCCCGGGATGGCACCGGGCAGGACCGTGGCAAGGCTGTGGTTGTGGTTGGGGCCGTGCACGTTCAGTCCGCCTCGGCGTGCCGGTTGCGCCACCACTGGTAGCCGGAGGTGGCGCCGAGCGCCGTGAACACCAGCGGCAGCACGACGGTTGTGACGAAGCCCTCGGTCAGCCGCCCGGCGCGCAGCAGCGGCTGACCGTAGCCGGGCAGCGTCAGTGCGCTCCAGAGCATCACGGCGCCGAGCGCCAGCCAGACCAGCCCCAGCGCGGCCGTCGCCAGCAGGCTTCCGTCCCCCTGGCCGGGCTTCAGGTAGGCGCTGGCCAGAATGAAGTAGCAGCTCAAAGGCGTCATCACTGCGAACACCAGGGTCAGCGTCCCGACGTACTGGCTGGCAAACAGCGGGTGCCCGAGCCAGGCGCTTGCCACGAGGTTCAGTCCCAGCAGGGCGATCAGGCCCCAGAAGCTGGCGGTGTACCCGCGCCGGCGCGCATTCAGTTGACGTTCATCGAACATGCAATCTCCTCCTTTGCGACCGCCGTGCGGTCAATCCTCCCAGAACAGGTCGTTGAGCGTCTGGTCCAGCGCGCGGCAGATGCTGCGGCACAGCTGGATGGTGGGGTTGTAGTCCCCCTTTTCAATCGCGCCGATGGTCTGGCGCGTGACACCGATCAGGTCGGCCAGCTCGGCCTGGGTCAGCCCGTGGGCCACCCGGGCCGCCTTCATCTTCGTGTTCGTCATGTGGCTCACCTCACCGGTATTGTAAGACATAAACAGCAAAATGACAATTATATTTAACTTTTGGTCATGGTTTGCGGCGCCGCGGCCCGCCGGCTATACTGGATGGGACAGACAAAGAAAACGGTACCGTGAGGGGAAAGATTAACATGGATGAACAGTGGCAGCGGCTGTATTCGGCGGCCAAGGCGGTGCTGGCCCCGCGCAACGTGTCGGATTACATCGAGGCGGGCGGCGTGGCGGCCGCCATCGCGGTGCCAAGCGGCGCAATCTACGTCGGCGTGTGCGTCGACACCGCCTGCACCCTGGGCGTGTGTGCCGAACGCAACGCCATTTTCAACGCGCTGACCCACGGCGAGAATCGGATCACCCGGGTGCTGGCGATCGGCGCGGACGGTCAGGCGATGGCGCCGTGCGGGGCCTGCCGCGAGCTGATGGCGCAGCTGATGCCGGGCGCGGCCAAGGACGTGCAGGTGATGATGGACTGCCAAAGCGGCCGCGTGGTCACGCTGGCGCAGCTGACGCCGGAATGGTGGGTGTAGGCAGCAGCCCGCAATCGATGACGAGACGAAGCAGCGGCCCACCCGTGATGAGGTGGACCGCTGTTTCGTTGTGCGCATTCAGTTGCCGATCACCGGCTCGCCGAGGTCGTCCAGGGCGGTGGCGAACAGGCGCAGGCGCTGGGCGTAGCTCGGGTGGTCGCTTTGCTCGGCGATCACCCGCTTGAGGTCGCTCAGGTTGTCGGTGATGATGCCGTCGACGTCCGAAAACAGCATCTGCGCCATGTCGCCCTCGTCGTTGACCGTCCACGCCCACACCTCCTGGTGCCGCGCGTGGACCGTGTCGACGAGCTCGGCGTCGAGCGTCGTCTCCTCGACGGTGTAGCCGGACAGGTCGGTCTGCGGCGCGACCAGGCTGAAGGGCATGATGAAGCCGGCGTACAGCTTCGGCACGCGCAGGTGCAGCCGCGCCATCAGCCGGTAGCTCAGCGAGTGGACGCGCGAACCGTCCTGTTCCAGGCGCTTGGCGTAGCGGCGGATAAAATGGTCCAGCATCTGCGGGCTGTCGCCGGGCGTGGGCTTGAGCTCGACAATCAGCTTCTGGTCCAGCTTTTCGGCCGCGGCCAGGTAGTCGTCGAAGCTGGCCAGCTTGGCCCGGTGCCCGTTCTCCCGCACGGTGACGGCCTGAAGCTGGGCCAGGGTCAGCTGGTGCGGGGTGCGGGCGACGCCGGCCAGCGCCTTGAGGTTCTCGTCGTGCAGCACCACGAACTGGCCGTCCTTGGTCTCGTGCAGGTCCATCTCGACGAAGTCCGGGTGCAGCGCCGCGGTTTTGCGCAGCGCCGGGATGGTGTTTTGCACCCCGTTGCCGGCGTCGACGCCGCGGTGCGAGATGGTCAGCGGGTGCTCGACCAGAGCACCGGTCATGTAAAAGGCGCCAAACGCCGCCATGATCACAATCACCGCGCCGCCGGAGCCGAGCACGAACGCGCGGCGCAGCCAGTGGTGGCGGTTCGGAATCGCGCGCGTCGCGGGCACCAGCCCGTCCGGCGCGACGAGAAACAGCAGGTACAGCACGCTCGCCGCGCCGCCGAGCAGGGTCTGGCCGGCTAGCATCAGCGTCAGGAGCACCACCGCCGCGGGAAAGGCAATCGGCGTGCGGTCAAGCACCGTCTGCAGCGCAATCAGGCCGCCGGACCACGCCCAGCCGACCAGCGTCGTCAGCACGGTCAACAGCGTCAGCTGCCAGCCGTAGCGCCACATTTTGCCCTTAGTCTGCCGCCAGGACTGGCGCGCCGCGACGGACAGCGGCTGGTCGCGCAGGATGGTGTTGGGCAAAACGCGGATCCACCGCACCCCAAGGTACGCAGCCGCGGCGTAGAACACGGCGACCAGCACGGCGAAAAGGGGCTTGGTCGCGAGCCACTCGAGGACGAAGGTCGGAATCTGCACCTTGTTGAGCAGGGCCGACTGCAGGACGACGCCGGCGAACGGCACGATCAACAGCAGGTAGACGACGAAGAAGCCGAAGCTCGAGGGGCGCAGGTGGCGCAGGTCGGCCAGACCCTCGCGGACGATGGCGCGCACGCCGCGGCCCTCGCGCTGCTGAATGCTGGCGATGCCGCCGAGCAGCACGGCGAACTGCAGGTAAACCAGCACCAGGAGCACCAGCAGCAGCCCGAGCAGCAGCGCGGCTGCGCCGGGGTGGTGCAGGGCGACTGCGACCAGGTTGTCGACGCCGAGGTAGGGGATGCCGCTTGCGCGCAGGATGCCGGCGGTGGCCCAGCGCATCAGGGGCACCGCGACGCCGGCGGTGGCGGCGGCCACCAGCTCGACCAGCAGCAGGTAGCTGCCCCAGCGGCTGGCGAATTCGCGCATCAGGGCGCTTATGTCTCGCAATGATTTCATCGTTTTGCCTCCAATAGTCCGATTATACCGCGCCGGCCAGGTCGTCGCCTCCCACCCGAGCATGAGAAAGCGCTAACGACAACCGGCGCGGACTGGGGTAAAATGGGCGTGATGGCAGTCGTGGGTGAGGTGTGGGCAGGGGCCCAAGGGGGATTGGAATGTTTTGGAGGCAGGCCGAGGCGGGCACAACCATTGGCAAGACGGGCAGCGAGGACGGCGTGATTCTGAGAGACGAGTTGTCCGCGGTCGGCCGCCTGACGCTTGAGCGCATCGATGGGGGCTACGCCATCACGTGCAGCCTCTACGGCACGCTGTTCCACACTGCCTGGGCCGACTCCGAAACCGCGGCCGACGACAAGTTCTGGCGCATGCGCCGCGCGCTCGAACAGGCCCCGGCCGACGCCGAGGGCCAGGGCGACTGGTGCGAGTGGTTCGTGAACATGTTCTGAGGCCGCAACCTGGCCCGCCTGCAGAGAAAGGGGCGTCCACCATGATCGGCCTAACCGGCACTTGCGCCACCGCACAAGTCTTCACCAATCTGGAGGACAGTGCGCGCGATGGCGCCTACATCCAAGATTCCGTCGAGGTCACCGACATCATCAAGCCGGTGTACAACTTCAAGGCATGAGCGCGTTGTGGCCGGAGGCGCTGCGCTTGGCCGCCCGACTCAACCGCGTGGGCATCACGCCCTACCTGCTGGGCAGCCTGGCCGCAGAGCGCGTGCTTGGGCGAGACTTTGCGCCGCACGACCTCGACTGGCAGCTGCGGAGCGCCGACCTGCACGCCTGGCGCCGCGTGACGGCGGTGATGGTCGGCGCAGGCTACCACCTGGTGGACCCGCACGAGCACGCCTTTCGCATGGGAAAAACGCTCGTGGCGTTCGGCGACGTGGAGACGCTGCCCGCTTACGCCGGCGTCGACTATCGCACCTTCACCCGGGTGACCGCGGGCGGCGCGACGCTGTGGCTGCTGACTGGGGCGCAGCTGGCGGCCGTGTACGCCGCCTCGGTCCACGACGACTGGCGCGCGGGCAAGGCCAAGGACCGCGCGCTGTGGGCCGCGCTGACGACAGAAGCGGAGGCGACGCGATGACACCAGGACAGATTGTGGTGCTGAACGGCCAGCCGCGGGCCGGCAAGTCCAGCATCGCCCGTGCGATTCAGGACACGTTTCCCGGTACTTGGTTGGCCCTCGGCGTCGACCTGCAGATGCAGGCGCTGCCGGCCGCCCTGCAGCCCGGCATCGGCCTGCGCCCGGGCGGCGAGCGGCCGGACCTGGAGCCGACGATTCAGCGCCTCTACGCCGGGCTTTTTGCCGCCATGGCCGGCTACAGCCGCGCGGGCCTGAACGTGGTGGCGGACCTCGGCATTCACGACGACTACAGCCGGCCGCTGGGCATCGGCGCGGCCATGCACCGCACGCTGACCGGCCTGCCGCTGACGGTGGTCGGCGTCACCGCGCCGCCGGCCGTCATCGCCGCACGCCGCCTGGCGACCTGGCACACGCTGCCCGAACCCGCCGTGCTGGCGCGATGGGCCAATGCCACCGCCGCCACTCCGGTTGACCTATGGATCGACACCGAACAGACGCCTGCCGCGCAGGCCGCGGCGGTGATTCGCGACTGGCTGAGGAAACACCGGGGGTTCGAGCTGGATTGAGCGACTCGCTCACCCGAGCACCGAGCAGCTGGACGCTCCCTGCCCCACGGCTTATCGTCTGACGCTACGGCTTCTGTGAACCACGCAGCCGCACAGATTAATCCGCACGACGCGCACTGCTTCCCCGTGCGTGTGGCGTGGTGTATTGTCAAGGAGAGACCAATGAACCTAGTTGAAGAGAAAAACAAGTTTGAACAGAATTTTACCTTGGTTGACGCCGCAATCCTGAGCTTCAAGGGGGTTGACGGGTTCGATGTGTACAACTGTTCGCAGCCGTTCCTGTACCAGGGAGATGCCTACCTGTTCGGGCGCGTCGAGCGCCGCGGCGAGTGGATGCGGTCTTGGATTCGACTCTTCAAGCGCACGGCGGTTGACGAGTGGACCCTGGTGCCGGATTCGATGATCTACACCATGGAGGATCCGTACATCAGCATCATCGGCGACGAGATTGTTATGGGCGGCACGCACGTGAAGCTCGATCAGAGCAGGCTGGACACCTACTTCACGGACCTGTACCGCGGCAAGAAGCTGGACGACCTGTTCTACTTCACCTCAGGACCGGATTACATGAAGGATATTCGCCTGGTAGCGCTCGCGGATGGCCGGGTTGGGGTCTTCTCTCGCCCGCGCAGCGAGGATGTTTTGGCCAAGTACGGCAGCGAATCGATGGTCGGCTTCACGATCATCGACTCGCTGGCGGATCTGTCGGGCAAGGTGATCGAGGAGGCGGACTACCTGCCAGGGTTGTTCAGTGACAACGAGTGGGGCGGCTGCAATCAGGCGTTCCTGCTTGAGGATGGTCAGATTGGCGTCCTGGGTCACGTGTCCTTCACGGATCCGGTTGCCAAGACGGCGGTGTACATGAACATGTCGTTCGTGCTGAATCCAAAGACCCGGGAATACGCCGACTATCACCTGATTGGCACCCGCCACGCCTTCCCAGCCGGGCCGGCCAAGAAGCCAAAGCTCGTGGACTGCGCGTTCACGACGGGGATGGTGCCACGCGCCGACGGGTTGGTCGATCTGTACAGCGGGCTTGGCGACACGCTTGAAGGACGGACGGCAATTGCCTATCCATTCGAGGGCCACGGCGACATCATCTGCGCACAGTACAAGATTCAGTAGTTGGCGCTTGGATGCCGATGGTGGCATCCTTGTTTTGGCGATGGCTAAAGAAACCTCAGCGCGACACGCTACGACTTGGTCTCAATAGGAGGCTTGAACATGATTGAGCGACTCGATAACCCGAGCGCCGAGCAGCTGGACGTGCTGATGGCCATCTGGCTGGCGGCCAACCTGGACGCGCACGCCTTCGTGCCCGCCAATTACTGGCGTGATAACGCAGCGGCCGTGCGCGTCGCGCTCCCCCAGGCGACGCTGTACGCGGCGAGCGTTGACGGCACCATCGTCGGCTTTGCCGGCGTGCAGGTCGGCTACCTGGCCGGTCTGTTCGTCGCGGCCACGGCGCGCAACCGCGGCGTCGGCCACGCGCTGATGGCCGCGCTTCAGGCCGCTTACCCGCGCCTGACCCTGAGTGCCTTCGCCCAAAACACCGGCGCCGTGCGCTTCTACCGCCGCGAGGGCTTCGCCATCACCGCCACCCAGCCGGCGGCCGACCTGCCGGGGTTGGTGGAACACAAGATGACGTGGGTGCGGGGGTAGGCCAAAACCGTGCTGCACCCGAAACGAGGACAAACAGCGGCCCGAGCCCCGCACTCGCAAGTGAGTGTAGGCCTCGGGCCGCTGTTTTGGTATCGCAACAAAATTTTACGGTGCAAAGGACGTGTGGCGTGGATTCATCATGCCGAGACACCGAGGCGCGATCGCGCCGGAACCCGGCCTATGCCGCCTGGCGCTTCTTCAGCGCCACGTAGACACCGTTGAGGATCAGGCCGCACGCGGCGATCACGATTGCGACGATGAAGGCCTTGGTGTAGTCGCCGCCGTTGGCGAGGCTGACGGCCACCTTGGGCCCGAAGAACGCGGCGATCGAGTAACCGCAGAAGATGATGCCGTAGTTGACGCCCTGGTTGACCGGGCCGTAGTTTTCCATGACCATGGCCGGGAAAATGCCCATCACCCCGCCGAAGCACAGGCCGAGGATGATGACGCCCAGCGCGAAGCCGAAGGCGGAGCGCACGCCGACCAGGATCAGGAAGGCGATGATGATGACGCTCAGGATAATGGTCAGGGTGCGGTTGCGCCCGAGCTTATCGGACACGGTGCCCCAGACCACGCGGCCCGCGCAGTTGCTCAGGGAGTAAAGGCTGACGTAGAAGGCGGCGACGCCGGCGGTCAGCTTGAACATCTGCTGGCCGATGACGGAGGCGTTGGAGGCGATCATCAGCCCGGAGAAGGCACCGGTGAACATCATCAGGAAGATCAGGTAGAAGAACGGGGTGCCGAGCATCGCGCGCCAGTCGCGGTTGGCCGGGCCGGAGCCTGTGCGCTTGGCCGGCGTGTAGCCCTCCGGCAGGTAGTCGGCCGGGGCGGTCTGGATGAAGAAGCTGGCGATGACAATCACGACCAGGTAGACGATGCCGAGCACGCGGAAGGCGAACAGGGCGTCGTGGCTCTGGATGAAGGCGTTGGCGATCGGCGCGGCGATGATGGCGGCGCCGCCCATGCCCGCGGTGATGATGCCGCTGGCCAGACCCTTTTTATCCGGAAAAAGCTTGATGGTGTTGCTCAGGCAGCCGGAGTAGGCGAGCCCCTGGCCGAGGCCGGCGAGCACGCCGTAGGTCAGGTACAGCACGGTCGGGCTGGTCGCCAGGCCGGTCAGGAAGAAGCCGAGGCCGAACATCAGGCCACCGACGGCGATGGACCACTTGGCCCAACCGCGGTCGGTGAGAAAGCCGCCGAGGATCATGGGAATGGGGCTGATGGCGGAGTTGATGGTGAAGGCCAGCATGATCTCGCTCATGCTCCAGCCCTTGCTGGCCGACAGCGGCCCGGCGAACACGGAAAAGGCGTAGATGGCGCCGGTGCACAGCAGCACGGCGGTGGAGGCGATGAGCACCTGCCAGCGGTTAATGCGGTGATTGGACATATTTTTTCCTCCTGTGAGGCGCGGCCGAGGCCGCACGGATTGCGGCGCGGGCCCGGTGCGCGGGCAACGCCGTGTGAATGATGGCAAGGCGGGCGAACCCGCCGGTGAATCTGTTACTTCTTGAGCTCGGAGACGGCGGTGACGCCGGCGATGCGGCCGAAGGTGAAAATGTCGGAGAGCGAGTTGCCGCCCAGCCGGTTGCCGGCGTGGATGCCGCCGGCAACCTCGCCGGCCGCGTACAGCCCGGCGATCGCGTGGCCGTCCTCAGCCAGCACGTGGGTGTGGGTGTCGATCTTCAGGCCGCCCATGGTGTGGTGCATCGCGGGCTTGCGCGGTGTCGCGTAGAACGGCGCCTTGACCACCTTGAGGTCGAACACGCTCTTGCCGAACTCGGGGTCCTCGCCCGCGTCGACGTAGCGGTTGTAGTTGGCGATGGTGGTCGTCAACGTGGCCGGGTCCATGTTCAGCTGACGGGCGAGGTCCTCGAGCGTGTCGGCACGGAAAAGCGTCCCGGCTTCGACCTGCTTGTCGAGGCTCTCCTGCGTCGTGTTGTACGCGGTCTTTTTGATCTCGTCGTCGGCGATCAGGTAGAACAGCCCGCCGTTGTCGATGGCGGCCTGGGTCAGCTGGTCGCGGCTGCCGTACTCGTTGACGAAGCGCTTGCCTTTTTGGTTGACCATGATGAAGTTGGCCGGCGGCACCTGCAGGCCGGAGAACAGCGCCCCGGTGTTCGGGTCGGAGACCGGCATCATCTGGGTGAAGCCCATGCCGACCAGGGCCGCGCCGGCGCTTTCGCCCAGGCGGATGCCGTCGCCGGTGATCGCCGGCGAGTTGGAGGTCTTGATGTCGTCTTCAATCTTGGTCCAGTAGGTGTTGTACTGCTGCAGCATCTTGGTGTTGGCCCCGAACCCGCCGGAGGCCAGGATCACGGCGCCGGCGTGGACGGTGATGGTCTGGCCGTTGGCGCCCTTGGCCACGACGCCGGTCACGCGCCCGTCCTCGATCAGGAGGGACTCGACCGGGGTGTCGGTCATGATGGTGCCGCCGTTGGCCTTGACGAACTTAGACAGCGCGGAGATGTAGGCGAAGCCGACGGAGCCCTCCGGCTTGTGGCCGCGGCGCCACAGCGCGCCGACCGGCATGGTGACCTCGGTCTTGTCGAAGCTGACGCCGACGTCTTCCAGCCACTTAACGGAGTCCAGCGCGTGGTCGGTCAGGATCTTGACCAGGTCGTACTGGCCGTAGATGGTGGTGCCGTTCAGGTCCGTGCGCTTGCCGCCGAGGTAGGTCTGGATGCGGTACAGCAGCTTGGAGTCGAACAGGTAATCGGCCTTGCCGGCGAGGTAGTCCTTCAGCTGGGCCTGCAGGGCGATGAAGTCGTCGCGGTACTCCGCGTCGATGGTCGCGGGATCGGTGGCGGCGAGCTGGGCCAGGGTGTGGTTTTCCCCCGGGTTGGCCGGGAAGCTGTTCTGCCATGCCGGGTCCGGCGCGTTCATCGGCCCGCCGGCGCGGACGGTGTTGCCGCCGGCGGCCGGGAACTTCTCGAGCACGAGGGCGGACTTGCCGGCCTGCAGCACCTTGGCGGCGGCGGTCAGCCCGGCGCCCCCGGCCCCGACGATGGCGACGTCCACGGTCAGCTCGCGGTCCTCATGGTCCAGGGCGCTCGGCGCCTTGGGCCGGTTGCGTAGCACCTCGGGATCGGCGCCGGCCAGCCGCACGGCCTTGGCCACGCCGTCGATCACGCCGCGCGAGGTGACGGACGCGCCGGACAGGATGTCGACGTTGAGCGTCTGGCCCTCGATGATCTGCTTGGGGATGCGGGCGAAAACGACGCTGGCGATGCCGGCCGTTTCACCGGAGCTGTCGATCTGGATGTCTTCGATGCGATCCTTGGACAGGGTGACGGTCATCGGCAGCGCGCCGTTGTGGCCCACAGCCTCGACCTCGAAGTCGCCCGGCGTGAAGGTGACGTCCTCCGGCTCGTTGAGCTGGTTGGCCACCTTGGTGAAGCGCAGGAAGCGCGAGAAGCAGCTGTCCAAGAAGTCGACGGTCCGCGGGTCCTTGAGTGCGCCGTCTTCGGTGAAGGCGTTCTGGGCGCTGCCGAGCAGGAACTCGGAGCCCGGCATCACGGTCGCGTCGACGCCCGGGGCGTCGAGGATCTGGCGCAGGTGCAGCTGGGCGCGCGAGGAGCCCTGCGGCTGAACCGAGGCGCCGACGATCATCACGGGCTTGCCCTTGAACGGCTTGAAGTCGCAGGACAGCCACTCGATCAGGCTCTTGAGCGCGGCCGGAATGGAGTGGTTGTGCTCCGGCGTCGCGATGATCACGCCGTCGGCCGCGGCGATGGCCTGGTTGGCCGCGACCACGGCGGCCGGTGGGGTGGCGACTTGCGCCTCGTTGAACAAAGGCACGCCGGTCAGCGGCAGCAGCGTGATCTCGGCCTGGGACTTGAAGTGCCCCTGCATGAAGGTGAGCAGCTGGCGGTTGTAAGAATGCGCGGCATTGGTGCCGGCGATGGCGATGAATTGCATGACGGATCCTCCTTTGTGTTACTTATCCCAAGCGAACTGTTTGTGCTGCTGCGTCTGGACGCTGCGGCCCTTCAATAGCTGTTTGGTTATCTCGACGAATTCGAGGAACTGGGCGACGTACTCGTCCAGCGCGGCGGCGTCTTCGGGTTTGGCGAGGTCGCCGTCCGCCGTGAAGGCCTGCTGCGAGTGGGCGAGCAGGAACTCTGCGCCCGGCATCAGGCGAGCCTTGAGCTCCGGGGCGTCGAGAATCTGGCGCAGGTGCCCCTGGGCGCGGGAGGTGCCAAGCGCCCCGTATGAGGCGCCGACGACCAAGACGGGCTTGTCGATCAGTGGCCGGTCGGTGTAGGACAGCCACTCAAGCAGGCTCTTGAGCGCGGCGGGGATGCTGTGGTCGTACTCCGGGGTGGCGATGATCACACCGTCGGCCGCGGCGATCGCGGCGCTCAGTTCGGCGATGCCGACCGGGGCCCGGTGGTCCTCCGGCTCGTCGAAGGCGGGGAAGTCCGCAATCTCCTGGATGGTGATGGTGGCCTGATTCTTGAAGTGGCGCTGCATGTACTGGAGCAGCTGGCGGTTGGTGGAGGTCGGGGCGTTGGTGCCCACAATTCCGATGAGGTTCATGGCAATCTTCCTTTCGGTGTTCATGAGTGAGCATGCTGCCGTCGCCGGCCCCGCCGCGCGCCGACCGGGCGAACCGGTTGCGGGGCGCGGCGGACGGGTGGTGGTCGCCAGCAAGCTTTTCGGGCGTCAGAGCACCTGGACCAGATGCGGCGACAGGCGGCGGCAGCGGTTACACGTTATCTTCAGTGTAGGAAAGCCACGTTAGATTGTGAAATATTTATTTTACTATCGGGCGGTAGCTGTTTTGTTATAATGACCCTCGGGAGGTGGTTTCATGGCGCAACTAGAATCGCTGGACATGCTGCAGTACTTGGACATGCTGCTGAAGCACGGCAACTTCACGAAGGCGGCCAAGAGCCTGTACATCTCGCAGCCCTACCTGACGCAGAGCATCAAGAAGGTGGAGCGCGAGCTGGGGGTCACAATCATCGATCGCAAGGCGACGCCGCTGGCGCTGACCGAGCCCGGGCGCCTGTACTACCAGTACCTCAGCACGCTGGAGGGGGAGCAGACCCGCTTCCAGAAGAAAATGACCCAGTACGCTGAGCCCGACCGCACCATCCTGCGCGTCGGGGTGCTGGCCAGCCTTGGCACGTACCTGCTGCCGCTGATGCTGCCCGCCTTCTTGGCCGCGCACCCCAAGGTCGACGTCGAGCTGTTTGAAGCCGTGCCGGCCGTCAACGAGAAGCGGCTGCTCAACCACGAGCTGGACTTTTTCATCGGCCAGAACCCGGAGACCCTGCCGGCCAGCCTGGCCGTCAACGTGCAGGGGCGCCACGGCTACGTGGCCATCATCCCCGAGACCTCCAAGCTCTACCAAAAGGGCGCTGGACGCCTTGCGCCGGGCGCGGTGCCGATTCGCGCACTGCTGTCCGAGCGGCTGATCCTGACCCGCCACGGCTCCGCGATTCGCCGCCAGGTCGACTACCTGATCGCCAAGTACAAGATTCGCCCGCAGGTGGTGCTGGAATCCGACAACATTTTCACCAGCGTCGCCCTGGCCAAAACGGGCCTGGGCGTGACCTTCCTGCCGGAAAGCGTGGCGACCGGCGCGCTCGACGGCCGCTTCAACGTCTGCCCGCTGCCGCTTTCCCTTCTGTCTTTGGACTACTTCATCGCCTATCGCGCCCACCCGCTGACGGCGGTCGGCGCGGACTTCGTCGCCGCCTTTGCCTCCCAGGTCGCCGCGGACATCGCGCGCACGTGCCCCGAAGCCAAAAGCTGATGGGCCGGGCTCCGGCGCAGTTGAGCGCAGCGTTCGCGGGGGATCACTGCTCGAGATGCAAAACACGCTGCCCACCGGAGTCAATTCGGTGGGCAGCGTGTTCTTTTTTTTATTCTCAGACGCAGTGAGGTGGCTAAGTCCGCATTGCTCAGTCTTAGTCAGCGCTGAGCCCGCAAGTCAACGCCGGTTCGTCCTGTCAGGTCCGGCCCTGGCCTCAGACGACCAGCCCCTTCAATCCATCAGTCATTGCCATGTCGCCGGCCTGCGTGATGACCACGGCGTCGAGGTCCGGCACCTGGTTGAGGCGGGCGATGATCGCGGCCGCCGGGGTGGCGAAGAGGTGGGTGGTCCACAGCTCGCCGTCCAAGGACTGCGCCGAGACGATGGTGATGCTGGCCAGGTCGGTGGCGATCGGGTAGCCGGTGTGGCGGTCGAGCACGTGGTGGAAGCGCCGGCCGTGCCAGGTCAGGCTGCGCTCGTAGATGCCGGAGGTGACCAGCGACCGGTCCTGGATGCGCAGGGTCAGCGCCTGGTTGCCGCGGGGCAGGAACGGATTTTGGATGCCGACGCGCCAGGCGCCGTCTTCGTGGTCGGGCGCTTGACCGAACGTCTTGACGTTGCCGCCCAGGTCGATGAAGCCGGCGGTTGCCCCGGCAGTTTGCCACATCGCGGTGATCTGGTCGGCGAAAAAGCCCTTGGCCAGTGCGCCGAGGTCCAGCTTCATGCCAGGGACCGGGAGGAAAACGGTGCGGGCGGCCTCGTCCAGCTCGATGGCCGCCGGGTCCACCAGCGGCAACTTGGCCGCAATCTCCGCGGCATCGGGGTGGCGGGCGTTGGCGAAGCCGATGCGCCAAGTCTGAACCAGCGGCCCGATGGCGATGTCAAGCGCCGAGTGGGGCACCAGGCTCTGCTCGCGGCCGATGCGAATCAGCGCAAACAGGTCGGGCGCGACGGCGACGGGCTGGACGCCGGCGGCCCGGTTGACGGCGGCGAGGTCGGAATCGTCGGCGTTGGCGGAGAAGCGGTGCTCGTCTTCAATCAGCGTGGCTTCGGCTTGGTCCAGCAGGGTGTCGGCTTCTTCGGCCTGGACCCAAAGCGTGATGACGGTGCCCATGAGGTGCAGGGTGCGAGTGGCAATTGGCATGCGCGGCCTCCTTTTCGTGCGTTTGACTCCAGTATAGCCGCCGTAAGCCCGCCGTCAATCGCCGCACCGGCCGCGCAACCGCTTGCAAAACGCGCTATACTGGGGGCAGGAGGCGAGCACATGAGTTCATTAGAGGAAAAAGCGGCGCAGCACCGGCTGGCCCAGCTGGGCGGGCCGATCAACCTGGTGCGACCGCTGGCGGCCGCACAGCTTGAGACCTACTGGGACGCGATTCGTATCGGCATGCCGACCGTGACGGCGACGCAGGCGACCTTCACCGCGGATGACACGCTGGGTGCGGCGCACCCCGTGGCCGTGGCCCGTGAAGCCGAGGCCACCGTCCCTGCGGCGGCGGGCGTCGGCACGCCAGGCACCGCGCGGACGCAGGTGTTCGGCGCCACCACCAGCGGGCGCGCCGTCGCCGGCAGCTCGCAGACGGCGGAACCGGCCGACGCGGCGGCGGTGAGCGCACTGGTGACGGCCGCCGCAAGCGCCGGCGCCACGGGCTGGCTGCTGCAGGACGAGGGCCGCGCCGCGATGCTGATCCACCAACCGGCGGCGGACCTGTTGATCGTCTGCAGCCAGCTGGTCTGCCGCAGCGCCGACTGCCACTGCTGGTGATGCCGAGTGTGGGCGATGACGGCACCCTCGGCAGGCGAGTCAGCGATTGCGGGTGACCCGCGTGAGCCCGGCCACTTTGAATGGGATTGACTGCCACCTGCCGCCGTGCGGGGCCAGTTAATCACCGGCCGCCGCGCCAAGTCTTCGGACTCGGTGCGGCGGCCTTTTGTCGCTTGCAAGAGACGTGTAGAATAGAGGCAACACCGACGGGAGGTCACCACACATGAAGGAATTGGTCGCAGGCATCGTCGCCCACGTCGACGCGGGCAAGACCACGCTGTCCGAGGCGCTGCTTTACCGCACGGGCACCGTGCGCAAGCTGGGACGCGTCGACAACGGGGACGCCTTTTTGGATTCGGACGCCCTGGAGAAAAAGCGCGGCATCACGATTTTCTCCCACCAGGCGCGGCTGACCTACGGCGACCTCGCGCTGACGCTGCTGGACACGCCGGGGCACGTCGACTTCGCCAGCCAGACCGAGCAGGTGCTGAGCGTCTTGGACTACGCGATTCTGGTGGTGTCGGCGACCGACGGCATTCAGGGCTACACGCGCACGCTGTGGCAGCTGCTGGCGCACTACGGGGTGCCGACGGTCGTTTTTGTCAACAAGATGGACGTCGCGCAGGCCGACTCGGCCCAGGTGCTCGCGATGCTTCAGCGCGAGCTGGATGCGGCGATCACCGACTTCACGGCGCCCGACGCCGCGGCGACCCAAGAGGCCATCGCGGTGTGCGACGACGCGGTGCTTGAGGACTACTTGGACACCGGCACGCTTGCCGATGCGACCGTGCAGGACCTGATCGCGCGCCGGCGCGTTTTTCCCTGCTACTTCGGCGCGGCGCTGCGCCTCGACGGGGTGCCGGAGCTTTTGTCCGGGCTGAGCCGCTTCGGCCGCCAGCCGGCGCTTGAGGCCGAGTTCGGGGCCCGCGTGTTCAAGATCTCGCGCGACGACAAGGGCGAGCGGCTGACCTGGGTGCGGCTGACGGGCGGTGAGCTTTTGCCCAAGACCCCGATCGGCGAGCAGAAAATCAACCAGCTGCGCGTCTACAACGGTCAGCGCTATGAGGCGGTGCCGCGGGTGGCCGCGGGCACGGTGTGCGCGATTCCCGGGCTTGCCGACACGGCGCCCGGCCAGGCGTGGGGCGCGGCGACTCCGGCCCCGACGCCGTTGATCCAGCCCGTTTTGACCTACGCGGTGCGGCCGGGGCAAGACGAGCTGCCCGCCGTGCTGGCGGCGCTGCGCCAGCTTGAAGAGGAGGATCCACTCCTGGCGGTGACCTGGTCCAGTCGGCTGCAGGAGATCCGCGTGCAGGTGATGGGGCAGGTGCAGCTGGAGGTGCTGACGCAGCTGTTGGCCCAGCGCTTCGGGCTGACCGTGACGTTCGGGGAGGGCAGCATCCTGTACCGCGAGACGCTGACCGCACCGGTCGAGGGCGTCGGCCACTTCGAGCCGCTGCGCCACTACTCGGAGGTGCACCTGCTGATGGCGCCGGCGCCGCGGGGGACCGGCATCACCTTTGCCTCCGACTGCGCGCTTGAGGTGCTGCCGCGCAACTGGCAGCACCAGGTCGAGGCCAACCTGCGGGCCAAAACGCAGCTGGGCGTGCTGATCGGCGCGCCGCTGACCGACGTCACCGTCACGCTGGTCGGCGGGGGCTTCAGCATCAAGCACACGGTCGGCGGCGACTTCCGCGAGGCGACCTGGCGCGCCGTGCGCCAGGGGCTGATGATGGCCCGCCGCAGCGGCGACTGCCAGCTGCTGGAGCCCTGGTACCGGTTCCGCCTGCAGGTCGCCGAGACCCAGCTGGGCCGGGCGATGAGTGACGTTCAGCAGATGGGCGGCAGCTTCGACGCGCCGCAGCAGCAGGGCGCCCAGACAATCCTGACCGGCACCGCGCCGGTGGCGGGGATGCAGGACTACCCGGCCGCGGTGCGCGCCTACACGCACGGCCAGGGCGTCTTGGAGTGCGTGGTCGACGGCTACCGGCCGTGCCACAACGCCGACGCGGTGATCGCGACGGCCGGCTACGACCCGGTGGCGGACCTGCCGAACACCCCGGACTCGGTGTTTTGCGCCCACGGGGCCGGTTACCCGGTGGCCTGGGACCTGGTGCCACAGACCGCGCACTGCCCGTACCGGCTGGCACCCAAGCTTTAGCCCGCGGCCGGGCGCCGGTGGTGGCGCCGGACCGACCCGGCCCACCGGTGGCCTGATAAGGGGCCACCGAACCTGGCGGCGCGACCTGCGACCGCTGCCATCGCCGGCACGCCGCGGCCTTGAGCCGCGCGCACGCTGAGGTGACCAAGTTTCAGGCCCGCAGCGGCGCCGGGGCGACTATAATGGAACCCAACACAACGGAGGTAGTTATGATCAAGGGACTGGGAATCGACCTGACGGCCATCGCCCGCATCGAGCAGGCGCAGGCCAAGAACCCGCACTTTGCCAAAAAGGTGCTGACTGAAGCCGAGCTTGCGCAGTACCAAGCGCTGGCGGGCCGGCGCGCCAGCGAGTACCTGGCCGGGCGCTTCTCGGTCAAGGAGGCCTACGCCAAGGCGTACGGCACCGGGCTGGGGCGCGTCGGGCTGCAGGACGTCGAGACGCTGAGCGGGGACGCGGGGCAGCCCGTCATCACCAAGCAGCCCTATGACGGCCCGGCGCACGTGTCCATCAGCCACACGCAGGACCTGGTCATGACCGAAGTGATTTTGGAGGCAAAAGCATGAGCATGGTAACGGCAACGCACCGCGAGAGTCGGGTTCTGGTCTCGGAGGCGGCGATTCAGCACAACATTCAGCACGCCCTGGACCGGCTGCCGGCCGGCACCGACCTGCTGGCGGTGGTCAAGGCCGACGGGTACGGCCACGGCCTGTTGCGGGTCGCCCGGATTGCCGCGGCCAGCGGCGCCACGGGTTTTTGCGTCGCGGTGCTCGACGAGGCGCTGGCGCTGCGCGCTGCCGGCTTCACCCAGCCGATCCTGGTGCTGGGCATCGTGGATCCGCGCTGCGCTGGCTTAGCCGCGGCGCAAAACATCGCGCTGCCGGTCGGGAGCCTGGAGTGGCTTGAGGCCGCGCTGCCGGTGCTTGAGGCGGCCGAGACCGCGCCGCTGCGGGTCCACCTGGCCGTGGATTCGGGGATGGGCCGCATCGGCTTCCGCGAGGTCGCGGACCTGCAAAACGCGGCGGCCTTTGGCGCGGCGCACAAGGCGTTCGACATCGAGGGCCTGTTCACCCACTTCGCCACGGCCGACGCGGCGGACACCACCTATTTTCAAACCCAGGTCGCGCGCTTCAAGGCGATGCTGGCCGCGCTGCCGACGCGCCCGCGCTACGTCCACGTGGCCAACTCCGCCACCAGCCTGTGGCACGCCGCGTGCACCTGCAACGCGATTCGCTTCGGCGTCGCGATGTACGGCCTGAACCCGTCCGGCCACGACATTCCGGACGTGCCGTACGCGCTGGAGCCGGCACTGTCGCTGGTCTCCGCGCTGACGTTCGTCAAGCGGCTGCCGGCCGGCGAGGCGGTGTCTTACGGCGCGACCTACCGCGCCCAGCAGGACGAGTGGATCGGCACCGTGCCGATGGGCTACGCCGACGGCTGGCTGCGGCGCCTGCAGGGCTTTCACGTGCTGGTTGACGGCCAGTTCTGCGAGATCGTCGGCCGCGTGTGCATGGACCAGTTCATGATTCGCCTGCCAAAGGCCTACAAGCCGGGGACCCCTGTGGTGCTGGTCGGGCAAAGCGGCGAGGCCGAGATCACGCTGCAGGACGTGGCGGATTACAGCCACACCATCCACTACGAGATTGCCTGCGCGCTCAGCGAGCGCCTGCCGCGCGAGTCGGTCGACCGGATCTAGCCGCCGGGCGCCCGGGTTGCGCGTGGCGAGTCGGCCCGGCTCGCGCGCGTTGGGCGAG
Source organism: Lacticaseibacillus kribbianus (assembly GCF_020180945.1). Lineage (GTDB taxonomy): Bacteria > Bacillota > Bacilli > Lactobacillales > Lactobacillaceae > Lacticaseibacillus > Lacticaseibacillus kribbianus. Next base: position 356,598 of record NZ_JAIPUL010000003.1, read on the forward strand.
GTGGTTGGCGCGTCGCTTGAGTGCGGTGGCCGACATCCATCTGAACATCTGTTCGCCGTTGCGCTTTTGCCTGCCTGTGATAGGATTAAGCCAAACAGTGCAGGGGGATATAACGATGGCAGAAGCAATCGATATGCAGTTGGATGCGCAGCTGGCGGGTCAGCTGACGGCTTACTGTGCCAGCCATAACGTGGCGCCCGAGGCGGTGGCCGAAGTCGCGCTTCGGACCTTTTTGGCCCGCGGCAACGAGGCGCTGGCCGAGATGATCAGCGGCTACCTAGACATGGGGGCGCTGAACACGGAGATCTGCCACGAGTTCACGGCGTGTGAAAGCGAGGCGTACGCGCACCTGGCTTAGTGTGCGGTACGAGGAGGAGTCATGGGCGATTCAGTCAAGCGCGGGGATGTGTTCTTCGCCGATCTGTCACCGGTAGTGGGGTCCGAGCAGGGCGGCTTGCGCCCGGTGCTGGTGATTCAAAACGATGTGGGCAACCGCTTCTCACCGACGGTCATCGTCGCGGCGATCACGTCCCGCATCACCAAGCCGAAGATGAAGACACACGTCGGCCTGCGCGGCGATGTTGACGGCATCGAGCGCGACTCGGTGGTGCTCTTGGAGCAGATTCGCACCATCGACAAGCAGCGCCTGATGGACAAGGTGACCGAGCTGTCGCCTTCGCGCATGGCGGCGGTCGACCAGGCCCTGGCCGTCTCCGTCGGGCTCAGTCCGCTGTAAGCCAAAAACAGCCACTTCCGGTCGGGAGTGGCTGTTTTTTTGTTGTTGGGATTTTTCAGCGGCCTGCTTGGAACTTGCAAAAATCAAAGCGCGCGATGACCCTCATTCGGTCATCGCGCGCTTTGGTTTCATTTCGGTTTAACGCCCACCTGCAAGCAAGGTGGCCACGTTGTTCAGCGCGTCCTCGGCAATCTTCAGGGCGTCCTGGTCGATGGCGAACTGCGGCAGCGTCTCATCCGTGTAGTGGAGCAGGGAGCTTGCGCGCGCGGCCATGTCGTACCAGTTCTGGAACGGCATCTTGTTGATGGCGCCGTTGATCGACGACGGCACGATGGTCAGCAGCTGGTTGATCACCAGCTTGGCCTGCACGTAGGCATCGTCCGGCACCTGGGTCATCGTCGCGGCCTTGGACGCGAGGTTGAACAGGCGCGAGGCAAGGCCCAGCACCGGGCTCTTGAAGCTGCTGGTCGGCACCACGGCGGTCGGCCGCTCGTCGAGCAGGTACTTCTGCAGCCCGACCATGGCGTACAGCGTCAGCTGGTCGCCCAGCTCCGAGCCGATGTCGGCGAGCCGCACCATGCCGGTCGCCTCCATCTGCGCCTTGGTGAAAAACATCGCGGCGTGGCTAGCAAAATCGCTGTACTGAACGCCGATGGTGTTCTTGGAGTCCGCCGTGCGGAAGAAGAACGACATCTCACGGCCGGTTTCGGACTTGAGGTAGGCGTGCAGCATCCGTGCGGCCAGCCCCAGCTGCTCCGTGGCGATTTCGCTGCGCTGGTCGAGGGTGACCCGCACTTTTTGCGGCAGAACCGGCTGGGCCTCGATGATCCGCAGCAGAGCGGCGACGTAAGGGTACATGACGCCGAAGCTCATGGAGAAGTTGCCCGCGTCGGACAGTGGGGAGTAGATGGTGTAGACCTTGGCTGCGGGGTCGAGGGCCTGGCTGAGCATCGCCTGAATCTGGGCGCTGGACTTGCCGCGGGCCTTGACCTCGTCGCCCGGCTGCCAACCGAACGGGTAAAGGGTGTTCATGAAGCTGTCCAGCGCGTGGTCGTCGGCCGGGTCGATCACCGTGGCGCCGATGGACATGTTGCGCTGGTAGTCGGAGCCGCCGCCGAAGGACTCGTCCATGAAGACCTGAAGCGTGGTGCTGCTCGGCCGCTTCGGTGCGGGTTTCGGGGCCGGCGCCTGCTGCGGCTGCTTAGGCTGCTGTTGCTGGGCCTGCGGTTGCGGCTGCTTAGGCTGCTGCTGTTGGGCCTGCGGTTGCGGCTGCTTAGGCTGCTGTTGCTGGGCCTGCGGTTGTGGCTGCTTGGCCTGCTGTTGCTGGGTTTGCGGCTGACTCTGGGCCGGCTTGGTTGGCGCGGGCTGTGCCGGAGCGGCCGCCGTCTGTTGAACCTGCGGTGCGGCCTGCTGCTGCTTTTGGTTCTGCTGAGTTGGCTGCTTGGCCGCGGGCTTGTCAGCTTGCGGCTTGGCAGTCTGCTTCGCGTCCTGAACCTGCTTGGCCGGCGCGGTTTGGGTCTCGGCCTTGACCGGTGCGGCCGGGGTTACACCCTGGTCAGCCAGCTGGGCCTGACGCGTCGCAGCGAAGTTGGCCTGCTGGGCGCCGGGTTCGAGGGATCCCACCGGATTTGCGGCCGGCTTGCTCTGCTTGCGGCGGCCGCCTTTGGCCTGGCTGTCGTTTTTGGTCTGCTTAGCGGCCTTGGCCTGGGTGTTGGCTTTGGTCTGATTGGCAGTCTCGGTCTGGTTGTCGCTCTTGGTCTGCTTAGCGGCCTTGGGCTGATTGTCACCCTTGCTCTGCTTAGCAGCCTCAGCCTGGCTGTCATTCTTGTTCTGTTGGGCGGTCTTAGCCTGGTTGTCGTTCTTTGTCTGCTTAGCAGCCTTGGCCTGGTTATCGTTCTTAGTCTGCTTAGCAGCCTTGGCCTGGTTGTCGTTCTTGGTCTGCTGTGCGGCCTTAGCTTGGGTGTCGCCCTTGGTCTGCTTAGCAGCCTTGGCCTGATTGTCGTTCTTGGCTTGTTGCGCTGCCTTAGGCTGGTTGTCGTTTTTGGTCTGTTTAGCGGCCTTAGCCTGGTTGCCGTTCTGGTTCTGCTTCTCGGCGTTGGCCGACGACTTGGTTTGTGACTTAGGGGCCTGCGTGGCGTTGCTTTCGGCGGACTGGTCCTTTTTGGCCGCGGTCTGACGCCGGCTGCGCTTGGCTGCCGGGGCGGTCTCGCTGTCGGTCTTGGCCGTGCTCTGCGCCGCCTGCTTGCTGGCCTGGTTGCTCTGCTGCTTGGCCGGCTTGGCTTCCTGCTTAGGCTGGGTCTTAGCGGCCGGCTTCGGTGCCGCCGGGGTGCTTGCGGCCTGGCTCGGTTCGGCCTTGGCCTCCGCGGCCTCGGAGTCGAAGATGGTGAAGCTGTGCCTGTCGGCTGGCTCGACCGGGTGCCCCTCGATGAAGCGGTTGATCTTGAACATGATCGGGCGGCTCATCGGGGTGTCCTTGAGCACCTTACGCATGCTCGACGGGGAAATCCCGATCAGCTTCGCCGCCTGGGTCAGGCTCAGGTGTTCCGCCGTCATAATCTGTTTGAGACGGTACGCGATTGCTTCTGTCATTCAATAATACCTGCTTTCCTGCTATCTGCAGCGACTTTTTCCACTGCCTCTAGCGTACACCAATCGGCCTGAATTTGCAGAAAATCTCTGGACAGCACCGCGAATTCATGCAAAACTTAACCGTCGTGGTTCGAAATTCCGCCCACGTAAAAAAACTAGGAGGCTTCATCATGAATCGTAAAACGCGCACCCTGGCGGTCAATGCCCTCGTGATCGCCCTGTACGTCGTGCTGTCGTACGTGTCCGGCATCTTCGGGCTGGCGGCCGGCCCCATCCAGTTTCGCCTGTCCGAGTCCCTGAACCACCTGGTCGCCTTCGACCGCAAGTACATCGTCGGCGTCACGCTTGGCGTGGTGCTGTACAACGCCCTGTTCTCGCCGATGGGCTGGGTCGACGTGGTCTTCGGCGGCGGTCAGACGCTGCTGGGCCTGGGTCTTGTCTACTGGCTGACGCCGAAGCTCACGAAGCTGTGGCAGCGCCTGGCGCTGGTCACCGCCAGCATGTCCTTGACGATGATCATCATCGCCTGGGAAATCGTGTGGACCGGCCACATGGGTCTGGACAAGCTGCTGCCGATGTTCGCCACGCTGCTGCCGTCCGAGCTGGTGATGCTCGTGATCGCAGTACCGGTGATGCTGGCCATCGACCGGGTCGTTCACTTCGCGCAGCGCGTCGCCGCGTAACCACACGAATCATTGAGACAACGCAAAAAAGCCGCCAGCTGGCGGCTTTTGTATTGCCTAAAAATGAAACTTACTGCTCGGACTCCAGGCGCAGCGGCTGACCGCTTTGCAGGTCGTCGATCTCGACCACCTTGAAGTGCTTGCGCTCGAGCTTCTTGACGCACAGGTTCAGGGTCGCCTCGTCGATGCCGGCGGGGAGGGTGAACAGGGTGCGACGCACGACCTCACCGCGCTTGCCGTCGAGCGTCAGGCAGCCGGAGATCGAGACGTAGCGCGCCAGAATCTTGGACATCGCGGCCAGGTCGCCGCGCTTGCCGGTCGACAGCACGGTCATCACGTAGGAGCTGACGTCGATGTTCCAGGAGTCGGACAGCATCGCGAGCAGCCGCGAGTGGGTCAGGATGCCGTAGAAGTTGGCGTCCTCGTCGAGCACCGCGATGTAGGGCAGGTCCTTGATGTTGAAGAAAACCTTGAAGAAGGGGGCGTTGACCGGGATGGTCTTGGTCGCGTTCTTCAGCAGGTAGGTCACCGGCAGCGACATGTCGCCGCCCTGCGACTTGTGGCGGTAAAGGTGCATCTTGTAGATGTTGCCGCGGAAAATCTGGCCGCTTTCGTCCACAATCGGCACGCAACGGAAGCCGGAGTCCTCGAGCACCTGCAGTGCCTCAGCCAGCGTCACGGATTCCTTGACGGTGGTCAGGAGCTCCTTCTTCAGTACCAGTGATTTGGTTAACATGATGCCCTCCATCGGTGCAGACATTATTAAATCTCTCTCATTTTAATCCATTTTACCATAATTTGGCCGATGCACAACCCCGACATCACGGTGCTGGGCGGCAATGGGAGAAATATGAGAGAAACGATAAGGCGGAATGAATTTAGGTAATAAAACCGGCGTGCTTCAAGCGCCGGCCTTACGCTGGACGGTGGCCTAAGTGCGCCTTGCTCCGCCCTGGGCGTCGGGCTACGAAGCGCAACGCGGATGCGAATAGCTACGCACTAGCGTTGAGGCCAAACCCGCCTCATCGCAAGCGCTAGGCTATTCGATCCGCTAGGCCCGCGCTTCTTCGCTCTGGTTATCGTCGGGCTCCGCAAGGCAACGCGGGCGCGCATAGCTCGCACCGACGCCCGGGGCAAGGTGCGCCCCAGACGCCAGCGCTACGCTATGCGGCCCGCTAAGTGCGCCTTGCTCCGCCCTGGTTATCGTCGGGCTGCGCCGAGCGACGCGGGCGCGGCTAGCTACGCACTGGCGTCGAGGCCAAGCCCGCCTCAACTCCAGCGCTAGGCTACCCGTCCCGCTAAGTGCGCTCGGCTCCGCCCTGGTTATCGTCGGGCTACGCAAGGCAACGGCCACTCGTCCAGCTAAGGCCAGCGCTCAAGGCAAAGAGCGCCTCAAGCGCCGGCCTTACGCTGGACGGTGGCCTAAGTACGCCTTGCTCCGCCCTGGGCGTCGTCGGGCTCCGCAAGGCAGCGCGGGCGCGCATAGCTCGCACCGACGCCCGGGGCAAGGTGCGCCCCAGACGCCAGCGCTACGCTATGCGGCCCGCTAAGTGCGCCTTGTTCCGCCCTGGGCGTCGTCGGGCTTCGCCGAGCGACGCGGGCGCGGCTAGCTACGCACTGGCGTCGAGGCCAAGCCCGCCTCAACACCAGCGCTAGGCTACCCTCCCGCTAAGTGCGCTCGGCTCCGCCCTGGGCAACAAAAAAATCCCTCACAAGTGGGGGATTTTTTCGCTAGCGCTGATTGGATTACTGACGAGTCTCGATGTCGTTCTTTGCGAAGGCGTCGTCGATGATCTTCTTCAGCTGGGTCGCGGACTTGTCCATGGATTCCTGTTCGTGGTCGGTCAGAGGAATTTCCAGAATGTTCTGGATCCCGTTGGCGTTGATCACGGCCGGGGAGCCGATGTAGATGTCGTGCTGACCGTACTGGCCGTCCATGTAAACGGACAGTGGGAGAACGGCGTTTTCGTCGTTCAGGATGGCCTTACTGATGCGGGCCAGGGCAGTAGCGATCCCGTAGAAGGTGGCACCCTTCAGCTTGATGATCTCGTAAGCGGCGTCACGCACGTTTTCGAACATGTCAACCAGCTTGGTCTCATCGATTTCTGGGTGGGACTTAACCCATTCGGAAATCTTGATGCCGCCGATGTTGGCGTGGGACCATACAGGGAATTCGGTGTCGCCGTGTTCGCCCATGATGTAGGCGTGGACGGAACGGGCATCGACGCCGACCATCTCAGCGATGGACTGACGGAAGCGCGCGGTGTCCAGGGAAGTACCGGAGCCGACAACGCGGTTCTTCGGGAAGCCGGAGAGCTTCCAGGTCGCGTAGGTCAGGATGTCAACCGGGTTAGCGGCAACCAGGAAGATGCCGTTGAAGCCGGACTCAACGATCGGGTCAACGATGGACTTCAAGATCTTCAGGTTCTTGTTAACCAGGTCAAGACGGGTCTCGCCAGGCTTCTGCGGTGCGCCGGCGGTGATCACAACCAGATCAGCATCCTTCGCGTCGCTGTACTCAGCGGAGTAGATGGTCTTCGGGGAAGTGAACGGAAGCGCGTTGCTCAGGTCAATCGCGTCACCCTTCGTCTTGTCCTTGAAAATGTCAACGATCCCGATTTCCTGGGCGATGCCCTGGAGAACCATTGCGTATGCGTAACTGGAACCAACGGCGCCGTCACCAACAAGAATTACTTTTTGGTGATCTTTGTTTGCGTTTGCCACGGTGATATCATCCTTTCGTATTTGCCTTTGTGCAATTCATCTTGAAGTATAACACATCTGGCCGGAGGTGCACGCATTTTGCAGAAAAAAGTCGCGGCCTTTTGAAAAGCGTTACATTTGACAAATCGCGAGCCGCGGGGATTCCTGTGAAATTATTCACTGTATCAGGACTGTACTTGCAATCGTTTACAATAACAACCGAAGAAACTTGCAGACCGCTTCCAAGGCCGTCACTGCCGGGTTTTGACTGTAATAAATGTACTAAGACAACATCTGAAGAACTGTACCCGTTTTGATCGAGCAAATTAACACACAGCGACCCTCGTGCCGCGGCCGCGGTTCTGGTATACTAGGTGGGACCTGGAAGGGGTACTTCCCGGCTTTTTTGCGTGAAAAGGGGCAATAATTGTGAAAATGATTGTAGGCCTGGGCAATCCGGGCTCGCAGTACGCCAAGACGAAGCACAACGTCGGCTTCATGGCCGTCGATCGGCTGGCCGCCGAGTACGGCGTGACCATCGCCAAGCAGGAGATGAACGCGCTGACCGGCAGCGCCTTCGTCAACGGCCAAAAGGTGCTGCTGGTGAAGCCGCAGACCTTCATGAACGACTCCGGTCGCGCCGTGGGGCAGCTCAAGGCCTTCTACCAGTTCGACCAAGACGAGATCTTGATCATCCAAGACGACATGGACATGACCATGGGGCGCCTGCGCCTGCGCCAGCGGGGGTCGGCCGGGGGCCACAACGGCATCAAGTCAATCATCAACGTGCTGGGCACGCAGGACTTCTACCGCGCCAAGATCGGCATCCAGCACCCGACGCGCCAGAAGGTCGTCGACTGGGTGCTCACGCCGTTCGATGCAAAACAGCAGGTCGACGTCCTGACGGGCATCGACAAGCTCCAGCTCGCCGTCGCCGACTGGCTGGCCGGCAGCGACTTTGCGGCGCTGATGAACAAGTACAACTAACCGAATCCAATCACGACTGCACACAGTGGCGTCCCGAGCGGCCGCCGCTGTCTTTGCCGTTGTGCGACCGGGGTGTTGCGGCCTCGTCTTCGACGGGCGTCCGCCAGTGCACTGAGACACCGCCGGTCGATTAACCGCGTAGTAACCACTTCACCCGCTTTACTATAGATAAGAACGACACGAATGACGTGCCCTGGAGGAAACATGGATCTGATCACGATGATGGCGCAGGCGCCCGAGCTTGCGCCACTTTGGCCACAGCTGAATAAGGGCCGCCACTTGGTCACCGGCCTGAACGGGTCGGCCAAAACGCTGTTTCTGGCTGCCGCGGCCAAGACGCTCGGCCGCCAGCTGTTGGTCGTCGAGAACAACCGCTACCACGCCGACGAGCTGGTCGCCGACCTGACCGGCCTGCTCGGGGCCGACGCGGTCTGGGCCTTTCCCGTCGAGGACGTGATGGCCGCCGAGGTCGCCGTCTCCTCGCCGGACACGCTCAACGAGCGCATCAACACGCTGGACTTTTTGGCGACCGGCAAGCCCGGCGTGGTCGTGACCAGCCTCGCCGGGCTGAAGCGGCGCCTGGTGCCCAAGACCGTCTGGCAGGGCGCGACGCTTGACCTCGACCTCGACTCCGAGGTCGACCCCAAGGCGCTGGCCCAGACGCTGGTCGCGATGGGCTACCGGCGCGACAGCCTGGTGGGGACGCCGGGGCAGTTCGCGATTCGCGGCGGCATCGTCGACATCTACCCGCTCAACGCGGACAACCCGGTGCGCCTCGAGCTGTTCGACACGGCGATCGACTCGCTGCGCACGTTCGACATGCGCACCCAGCGCAGCATCGAAAACATCGACCGGCTGCGCATCAGCCCGGCCACCGACCTGATTGCCGACCACGACACCCTGGTCGCCGCCGGGGAACGGCTGCGCACGGCCGGCCTGGCCGCCAAGGCGAAGGCCAAGACCAAGGTGGCCAAGCAGGCGCTGACCGACGGCGTGCTTGCCGTGGCCGACCAGCTGGCGCTCGGTGAGCGCCCGGAGGACCTCGCGCTGTACATGCCGGACCTGTACCCGGAGGACCACACCCTGCTGGATTACGTCCAGCCCGACGCAGCCCTAGTCTGGGACGACTTCACGAAGCTGGCCGACACCGACGTCACGCTGTTGCAGGAAACCACGGACTGGGCGGCCAGCCTCCAGGAGGGCGGCCGCCTGGCGACCACCGCCGAGGCCACGACCCTGCAGGAGATCGACCGCACCGACCACCGCGCGCACGTGTACCTCAGCCTGTTCCAAAAGGGCATGGGGAACCTGCGCCTGCAGACGCTGACCAACGTCGCCAGCCGCAACGTGCAGCAGTTCTTCAGCCAGATGCCGCTGCTCAAAACCGAGGCGGACCGCTGGCGCAAGCAGCACCAGACCGTCGTTTTTCTCGTGCAGGAGCAGGCCCGGCTGGACAAGCTGAACCAGACCCTGCGCGACTTCGAGATCGACACGGTGATCAGCCCGGCCGACGACCTGCTGGAAAACACCCTGCAGCTGACCGTCGGCAACCTGCAAAACGGCTTCGAGCTGCCGAGCCTGCGCCTGGTGGTCGTCACCGACCACGAGCTGTTCAACGCCAAGGCGCACCGCAAGGCCCGACACCAGACGCTGGCCAACGCCGAGCGCCTGCGCTCCTACACTGAGCTGGCCCCCGGCGATTACGTCGTCCACGTCAACCACGGGATCGGCCAGTACGTCGGCCTGCAGACGCTGGAGGTCGACGGCGTCCACCGCGACTACATCACGATCCTCTACCAGAACAGTGACAAGCTCTTCATCCCCGTCGACCAGCTGAACCTGGTGCAAAAGTACGTGGCCGCCGACGGCAAGGCGCCGAAGATCAACAAGCTGGGCGGCGCCGAGTGGCAGAAGACCAAGAAAAAGGTCGCCGGCAAGATTGAGGACATCGCCGATGGCCTGATCAAGCTGTACGCGGCGCGCGAGGCCGAGCCCGGCTTCGCCTTCGCGCCCGACGACGACCTGCAGCGCCAGTTCGAAGCCGAGTTCCCGTACCCGGAGACCGACGACCAGCTGCGCTCGGTCAAGGAGATCAAGCAGGACATGGAGAAGCCGCGGCCGATGGATCGCCTGTTGGTTGGCGACGTCGGCTTCGGCAAGACCGAAGTCGCGCTGCGGGCGGCCTTCAAGGCGATCGAAAACGGCAAGCAGGTCGCGCTGCTGGTGCCGACCACGATTCTGGCCCAGCAGCACTTCGACACGATGACGGAGCGCTTCGCCGATTTTCCCGTCACGGTCGGCATGCTGTCGCGCTTCCGCACCCCGGGGCAGATCAAGGAGACGCTCGCCGGGCTCAAGGACGGCACCGTCGACATCGTCGTCGGCACGCACCGCCTGCTGTCCAAAGACGTGCGCTACAAGGACCTCGGCCTCCTGATCGTCGACGAGGAGCAGCGCTTCGGCGTCAAACACAAGGAAAAGCTCAAGGAGCTGCGCCACAACGTTGACGTGCTGACGCTGACCGCGACGCCGATTCCGCGCACCCTGAACATGTCGATGCTCGGCGTGCGCGACCTGTCCGTCATCGAGACGCCGCCGACCAACCGCTACCCGATTCAGACCTTCGTGATGGAGCAAAACCGCGGCGCCATGCGCGACGCCATCGAGCGCGAGCTGGAGCGCGGCGGCCAGGTCTTTTACCTGCACAACCGCGTGCACGACATCGAGCGCACGGTCGCGGAGGTCGAGGCCCTGGTGCCCAACGCGACGGTCGCCTACGCGCACGGCCAGATGACCGAGACCCAGCTGGAGAACGTGATCTACGACTTTTTGCACGGCGCCTACGATGTGCTGGTCACCACGACCATCATCGAAACCGGCGTCGACATGCCCAACGTCAACACCCTGATCATCGAGGACGCCGACCACTACGGGCTGTCCCAGCTCTACCAGCTGCGCGGGCGCATCGGCCGCTCCAGCCGGGTCGCCTACGCCTACTTCATGTACAAGCCCGACTCCGTCCTAAGCGAGGAGGCGGAAAAGCGGCTGCAGGCGATCAAGGACTTCACGGAGCTTGGCGCCGGGTTCAAGATTGCGATGCGCGACCTGTCGATTCGCGGCGCCGGCAACCTGCTGGGCAGCCAGCAGCACGGCTTCATTGACGCGGTCGGCTACGACCTCTACACGCAGATGCTCAACGAGGCGGTCGCCCGCAAGATGGGCAAAAAGGCCAAGCCGCGCTTCGACTCTCAGGTGGAGCTTGCGCTTGAGGCCTACCTGCCGGAGGATTACGTCACCGATTCCCGCCAGAAGATCGAGCTCTACAAGCGCCTGCGCGAAAGCAACACGGAGGAGCAGGAGGACGAGGTCGCCGCGGACCTGATCGACCGCTTCGGCGACTACCCGCAGCCGGTGATCAACCTGCTGGCGATCACGCGCCTGAAGCGCTTCGCCGACGCGGCCAAGATCCAGAAGATCACGCAGGCGGGCAACCAGCTGACGGTGCGCCTGAGCCCGCAGGCCAGCGCCACCCTCGGCGGTGCGGCGCTTTTCGCCAAGCTCGACGCCGTCAAGTTCAAGGCCCGCGTGGCCGAAGACGACGGTCAGCTGGTGGTCACGTTCCTGCTTTCCGGGCACCTGGACTGGCTGCGCGAGCTCACCGCCTTTTGCGCATCCCTTGCAGCGTGACGTATACTAGGGCGTAGTGCCTGAAGGCCGCGGACTCCGGGATGGGGCAAGGTGACCTGTGCGGCCCGGGTCGAGCCATGGTCTCGACCCTAGATTTGGCGCCGGAGCCGCGTTGCGGCTGCCCCGTCGCCAAATCTGTCGCGACGTGGTGGGTGGTGCCCGCCAAACCCGCGGTCACCACGCGCCACGTCGTTTCACGGGTCACCTTGCCCCATCCCTACGTCTGCTACCCTAGAGAATCTAGTCGTGTTTATCTGTCTGATGCGTCGCTAGCTGAGTCGTTGTTCAGCGCACTGGCGGGATGAACAAGGAGGCGTCACTGCGATTGTTGCCAAGACGGTGCGTCTTTTGCAAGAGTAGCGGCGGAGGGGGCTTCGCGGGTCGGCCCGTGAAACGATGAGGCGCAAAATGACCGCGGGCCTGGCGGGCATTTCCCGCCTCATCGCGGCAGATTTGAAGACGGCAAAGGAGCCAAAGGCGACGCCGGCTTCCAATCTAGGTCGGAGCCCAGCGGGCGGAGACCGGCCGCACAGGTCGCCTGGCCGCATCCCGGAGCCCGCGGCAGCAACCGCGAAGCCCCCGCAGCCGCGGCCGGGCGCAGATTACGCAGTGAGTGAGGACAAGATGCAAAATGACCAGATGAAATCCCTGATGCGCGGGGCGTGGATCCTGAGCCTCGCCGCGCTGATCGCCAAGGTGCTCAGCGCCGTGTACCGGGTGCCGTTCCAGAACTTGGTCGGCGACACCGGCTTTTACGTCTACCAGCAGGTGTACCCGCTGTACGGCATCGGCATGACCTTCGCCTTGTCCGGCTTCCCCGTGTTCATCTCCAAGCTGATCGCCGAGGCGCGCGAGCCCGCGACGCAGGCGGAGATCACACACCGGGCGCTGGTCCTGATGACCTGGCTTGGCATCGCGATGTTCGCGATTCTGGAGCTTGGGGCGACCTGGATCGCGCGGCTGATGGCCGACGTCGCGCTGGCGCCGATCATTCGCAGCGTCGGCCTGATGTTTTTGACGATGCCGGTGCTGTCGACGGCCCGCGGGTACTTCCAAGGGACCTTTGACATGACCAAAACGGCGGTGTCCCAGGTCGTCGAGCAGATTGTTCGGGTGCTCGTGATCCTGGTCGCCGCCTGGGTCGCCTACAAGCAGCACTGGGACCCGTACCGGATGGGCACCTGGGCGATGAGCGGCGCCTTTTTCGGCGGCCTGGCCGCGCTTTTGACGGTGTGGTGGGCGTACGCCAAGGTCTTTCGGCACAAGCACTTCGCCTTCGCCGGCTTCTCCACCTACCTGGCGCTGTTGCGGCGGTTCTTGCGCGAGGGCGGGTCGATCGCGCTGTTTGCCACGATGCTGATTGTGCTGCAGCTGGTCGATTCCTTCACCGTCACCCGGGGCTTGGCGGCCTCGGGGGTCGAAGCCGAAGCGGCCAAGGCGCTCAAGGGCGTCTACGACCGCGGTCAACCGCTGGTGCAGCTGGGGCTGGTGGTCGCGACGTCTTTGTCCGCAACGCTTCTGCCCGGCCTGACGCGCAACTTCGCCAAAGGCCACATGACCAGCTTCCTGGCCACGGCGCGGCAGTTGATTCACTTCAACCTGTCGCTGTCGCTGGCGGCGACCTCGGGGCTGATCGCGCTGATGCCGCTGATCAACTGGCTGCTGTTCGGCGACCGGCAGGGGACGACGACGCTGCGCATCTACGCGCTTTCCATCGCGCTGGTCGCCATGATCAACGCGTACAACGCGATCCTGCAAAGCCTCAACCGGTTTCGGGTCACCACCTACGCGCTTTTTCTCGGCTTCATCGTCAAGCTGCTCTTGAACCTGCCGCTGGTGGCGGCGTACGGCACGGAGGGCGCGGCGATTGCGACGGTGGTCAGCCTGGCCGTGATTCTGGTGCTGCTGTACGTGCAGCTGCCGGACGTGATTCGGCGGCCGGATCCGCACCAGTTCGAACTGCGGCTGTTGATCGTGATCGCCGGCATGAGCCTGCCGGTCCACGCGCTGGCGGTGCGGCTGCCGTACCAGTCGCGCGCGGACATGCTGTCTTTGGTGCTTGCGACGGTGTCCGTCGGCGTCATCCTGTACGTGCTGCTCGCCGCACTGCTTCAGCTCTACTCAATCCGCGAGGTGCTGGCCTTTCCGCTTGGCCGGCGCTTCCTGAAGTTCTGGCTTCATCTCAAGAATAGGAAGGACAACTAACATGCGATTAGATAAATACCTGAAGGTCTCCCGCATCATCAAGCGCCGCACCGTGGCCAAGGAGATTGCGGACAAGGGCCGCATCACCATCAACGACAAGGTGGCCAAGTCCTCAAGCGAGGTCAGCATCGGCGACGTTTTGGTCATCGCGTTCGGCAACAAAACGCTGACGGTCAAGGTTTCGGCGCTGGTCGAAACCACCAAGAAGGAGCTGGCCGCGGACATGTACACCGTGGTCGCCGAAACCTTCAAAGAAAATTAGTTCGGGCTGTGCGTACCGCGGCATTCTTTGCTATACTGAGTTTAATTATCAGGTAAGGTGGGGTAGTCGATGCAGTCGATCCGACACGTCAAGTTCAAACAGCCGTCGCGGCCCAAAACCGCGACGCACACGCAGGTTCACCGGCGTCGGCTGGTGGTGCTTTTGGCCGCGTTCTTGATCATCTGCGGGGTCGGCTGCTACCAGCTGTTCTCCACCCACCAGGCCATCGAGACCCGCAGCGCGGCGGTCACGCACGCCAAGGCGGACCTGGCCAAGGTCAAGAAGCAAAAGGCGTCGCTGAACGTCCAGATCGACCAGCTGAAAAACGAGGATTACCTCGAAAAGCTGGTGCGGCAGAAGTACGCGATGTCCAAGAAGGGCGAGACCATTTTCACATTACCGGGTGAATAGCCGATGCGTGGGCCGGTGCGAACTGCTTGCGTGTCGGCTTTTGCATGGTATACTAAGAGACACAATTCACTAGGAGGACAACTTTTTATATGGCAGTTGAAGTCGGCGCAAAAGTTTCTGGCAAGGTCACTGGGATTACGAATTTCGGCGCCTTTGTTGACTTGGGAGAAGGCAAGACGGGGCTGGTGCACATCAGCGAGGTCTCCGATGCCTACGTCAAAGACATTCACGACGTCCTGACGGTGGGCGACACCGTCACGGTCAAGGTGATGTCGATCAAGGACGGCAAGATCGGCCTGTCCATCCGAAAAGCGGTCGACGCGCCCGCCGGTGCCCACGCGGCCCACGGCGGCCCGCACACCGGTGCCCCCCACGGTGCACCGCACGGTGCGCCACGCCAAGGCGGCGCCCCGCGCGGCAACGGCGGTCCAAGCAACTTCGGTCGCGGACCGAAGCCGCACCGCGACAACGGTGGCCGCGGCGGCTTCGGCAAGCCGCAGGCCCCGAAGGACGATTTTGACGGCATGATGTCCGGCTTTCTCAAGGAAAGCGAGGACCGCTTGAGCAGCCTTCGCCGCAACACCGAAGGCAAGCGCGGCGGCCGCGGCGGCCGTCGCAGCTAATCGACAAGACCTTTCAAAGGCGACTCGCCACCCCGCGTTTGTGGGGCGGCGGGGCGCCTTTTTTAGAGGGCGACATGGCGCGCACTTAGCGGGTCGCCTAGCGTATGCAGCGCGCTTGGGCCGCACTTTGGCCCGAGTGCGCTGCATAGCTGGGCGTACCCGCGTTGCGCCATGGAGCCCGTTTGGATAGAGGGCGAAGGCGCGCGGGCTTAGCGGGTCGGGATCCGGCGCGGGCCGACCGCTGCTTCCGGCTCCGGGCCGGGGCGGCGGAACGCGTGCGGCTCTCCTGAGCCCGTTCCGGTCTCAGGACCCGCCGTTGCTGTAAGCCGGCCAAGATCGCCGGCTTACAGCAATTTCACGCTGGCTCGCCCCGGCCCTACGCCTGCAGCTGCGGCCGGCCCGCGCCTCCGCCCTACACAGTAGTAATCTGTCAGCTAGGTGGTGCCTCGGACAGTAGGGGCGAGCGGTTCACTGGCAGAACTTTGAACCCTGATGAGGCGTGATGGGTTGCCTGTCTGGCCGCACGGCGGAGAACGTCAGCTCGGCGCCGGCGACACGGCGGCGGAATGGGACTTTAGGCCGATGGTTGCCGGGCGAGCCTATGCTATGGTGGATGACATCCTGTCACAAGGAGGTGCGAGATGCGAGACGGCAAAAGTCTGATGGCGCCGTTCGGGCTGCCGGCCGGAAGCCGCGCGCTGCTGGCGGTGTCCGGTGGCGTGGATTCGATGGTGCTGGCGACGCTTCTTGCGCCGCTTCACGGGCACGACCTAGAGCTGACGGTGGCGCAGTTCGACCACCGACTGCGGCCGGAGAGTCGGGCCGAGCAACAACTGGTTGCGGAGTACGCGGCCGCGCTCGGCCTGCCCGTC
Source organism: Lacticaseibacillus kribbianus (assembly GCF_020180945.1). Lineage (GTDB taxonomy): Bacteria > Bacillota > Bacilli > Lactobacillales > Lactobacillaceae > Lacticaseibacillus > Lacticaseibacillus kribbianus. The sequence goes on from NZ_JAIPUL010000003.1 coordinate 372,356, forward strand.
ATCCGTGGGGCCTGGACGACGCCGCACGCGGCGCGGCCCTCGGAGGCTGCGGCGCGCAAGGCGCGCTACGCCTTTTTGACCGCGGCGGCGGTGCAGGCCGGCGCTGACGTCATCGTGCTGGCGCACCACGCCGACGATCAGCTCGAAACCGTGCTGTTTCGGCTGCTGCGAAGCGGCGCGGCGCAGGCGCTGAGCGGGATTCGGCCGGTCGGCCGGCGCGGGGCGGTGACGCTTTTGCGCCCGCTTTTGGCCGTGCCCAAGGCGGAGCTTGTCGCCTACGCCAAGGCCCACGGCGTGCCGTACGCAACCGACGCCAGCAACGCCGACTTGCGCTTTGCCCGCAACCGGCTGCGCCAGGACGTGGTGCCGCGGCTGCGGGAAGAAAACTCGCGGTTGTTGGCCCACGTCACGCGGCTGACGGCTGAGCAGGGCGCCTTGAGCGCCCTGGCCGAGCGCCAGGCCGCGCAGATGCTGGCGGCGGCCACCACAGCGGAGGCCGTGGACTGGCGACAGCTTTCCGGGGAACCGGCCGCGGTGCAGCGGCTGCTGCTCTCGCGGCAGCTCGACGCCTGGCACCGCCACGCGTCGCAGTCGGCCCTGGCCGCCCTGCAGCAGGCGCTGGCGACGGCGCAGGGGACGCGCGCGTTCGACCTTCGCGGCGGTCGGGTCTGGGCAAGCTACGGGCGGCTGACCGCCGCAACGCCTGGTCCGGCCACGGTCGCCGACAAGGCCACCGTCGGCGCGACCACCACTGCGGCCGCCGACACGCCGCCCGCACCCGGCCGCGACGCCGGGGTGGTGCTGGCCGAGCCCGAGCGCTGGTACCCGGTGCCCGGGGGCCGCATCGGCCGCTTTGCGACGCGGCCGGCCGGCGTCACCGACTGGGCGCTGGTGCCGGCCGGGCCGCTGACCATCCGCCGGCGCCAACCCGGCGACGTGGTGGTGCTGCCGAGCGGCCACCACAAGCCGCTGCGCCGCCTGTTCATCGACGCCAAGGTGCCGCGGCCGGCGCGCGCGCAGTGCTTGGTGGCGGCCGGTTCGACCGGCATTGTCTGGGTGCAGGGAAAAGCGGTTGCTGAATTGTTTCGGGTTCCCCGAACTGATATAATTCAAGCTGTACTGGCATTTCAACCCACACCCCAAAGGACGGATGACCATGAATGACGATATCCTGAAAGTGCTGTATTCCAAGGCCGACATCGACGCGATCACGCAGCGGCTGGCCGCGCAGATCTCGGCCGATTACGCCGGCAAAAGCCCGCTGGTGGTCTGCATCCTCAAGGGCGCCATCATGTTCATGACGGACTTGGTGCGCGCGGTGGATGACTACCTCGAGATCGACTTCATGGACGTGTCCAGCTACGGCGACGCGACGGAGAGCTCGGGCGAGGTCAAGATCATCAAGGACTTGGACACCAGCGTCGCCGGGCGCGACGTGCTGATCGTCGAGGACATCGTCGACACTGGGCGGACGCTGAGCTACCTGATCAAAATGTTCGAGACCCGCGACGCGCGCTCCGTGAAGATCTGCACGCTGATGGACAAGCCGGAGCGGCGGGTCAAGGACGTGGTCGCCGATTACGTGGGAACCACGGTGCCCAACGAGTTCGTGGTCGGCTACGGTCTGGACTACGCGGAGCGCTACCGCAACCTGCCTTACATCGGGGTGCTCAAGCCGGAAGTCTATAATCACGATTGACCTTTATTTCACCCCTCGGTGGTGTATCATTGAACTTGCGTTAATGCACCACGGATCATTTTTACGCCAAATGTTGCTGGAGGTTATGCATGAATAAAAAACAAAATGGGTTATTCGGGAGCACGCTGTTTTACGTCGTGTTGTTCGTGATCCTGGTGACCAGCTTTGCGCTTTACCTGCGGGGAAGCGGCGGCAGTCAGACCCAGGAGCTGCAGTCCAGTGAGTTCATCTCACAGCTGAAGGACAACAAGATCAAGTCCTTCGAGGTCCAGCCAAGCGGCGGCGTCTACAAGGTCTCCGGTGAGTACCGGACCGCACAGAAGGTCAAGGGCGCAACCGGCGGGCTGAGCCTGATGGGCGCGACCAGCACGACCACCACGCGCTTTTCCGCCTACCTGCCGACCAACGACTCGACGATGGCTGCGGTGCAAAAGGCCGCGGAGGCCAACGACGTCAAAAACGACACGCTGACCGAGTCGCAGTCCGGCGTCTGGCTCAGCCTGTTGATCACCGTTGTCCCGCTGGTGCTGTTCATGGTCTTCTTCTACATGATGATGAACAACGCCGGCCAGGGCGGCGGCGGCAACGGCCGGGTGATGAACTTCGGCAAGTCCAAGGCCAAGCAGGCCGACAAGAAGGCCAACAAGGTGCGCTTCTCCGACGTCGCAGGCGCCGAGGAAGAGAAGCAGGAGCTGGTCGAGGTCGTCGAGTTCCTGAAGGATCCGCACAAGTTCTCCGGTCTGGGTGCCCGCATCCCGGCCGGGGTCCTGCTGGAGGGCCCTCCTGGTACCGGTAAGACGCTGCTCGCCAAGGCGGTTGCCGGCGAGGCCGGCGTGCCGTTCTTCTCGATCTCCGGTTCGGACTTCGTTGAGATGTTCGTCGGGGTCGGCGCGTCGCGTGTCCGTGACCTGTTCGAGCAGGCCAAAAAGAACGCCCCATCGATCATCTTCATCGATGAAATCGATGCCGTCGGTCGCCAGCGTGGCGCCGGCATGGGCGGCGGCCACGACGAGCGCGAGCAGACCCTCAACCAGCTGCTGGTTGAGATGGACGGGTTCACCGGCAACGAGGGCGTGATCGTCATGGCGGCGACCAACCGTTCCGACGTGCTGGATCCCGCGCTGCTTCGCCCGGGCCGTTTTGACCGCAAGATCCTGGTCGGCCGGCCGGACGTCAAGGGTCGCGAGGCGATCCTGAAGGTACACGCCAAGAACAAGCCACTGGCTGACGACGTTGACCTCAAGGAAATCGCCCGCACCACCCCAGGCTTTGTCGGGGCGGACCTTGAGAACCTGCTGAACGAGGCGGCCCTGGTGGCGGCCCGGCGCAGCAAGAAGGAAATCGACGCCTCCGACATCGACGAGGCCGAAGACCGCGTCGTCGCCGGCCCGGCGAAGAAGGACCGCGTCATCTCCGAAAAGGAGCGCAACATGGTCGCGTACCACGAGGCCGGCCACGCCCTGATCGGCCTGGTGCTGTCCGACTCCCGCGTCGTGCGCAAGGTCACCATCATTCCGCGCGGCCGCGCCGGCGGTTACGCCATCACGCTGCCTAAGGAAGACCAGTTCCTTTTGACCAAAAAGGACATGACCGAGCAGATCGTCGGCCTGATGGGTGGGCGCACCGCCGAGGAGATCATCTTCGGCGTCGAGTCCACCGGGGCGTCCAACGACTTCGAGCAGGCGACGCAGCTTGCCCGCGGCATGGTCACCCAGTACGGGATGACGGAGCGCCTCGGCACCGTCAGCCTGGAATCCGACGGCCAGCCGTTCGTCGGCGCCAGCTACGGCCAGATGCCGGCCTACTCGCAGGAGACGGCCGCGGCCATCGATGATGAGATCCGCAAGATCATCGCCGATGCCCACGAGCAGGCCCGCGAGATCATCGAGAGCCACCGCGAGCAGCACAAGGCGATCGCGGAGGCCCTGCTGAAGTACGAAACCCTGAACGAGAAGGAAATCCTGGAGATCTTCAAGACCGGCAAGATGCCGGAGAAGGCCCAAGACGAGTTCCCGAGCGAAAAGGCGGCCACCTTCGAGGAGGCCAAGAAGGCCTTGGAGCAAAAGGACGCGCAAAAGCAGGCGGCGGAAGGCGACCAGCCGGACACCGACAAGACCCTGGCACCCGAGAACACGGAGCCGACGGACAACGACCCGCAGTCGACGGACGACGGCACTCCAAGCTCGGACGACACCGACCAAAACGACGATCACGACACCCTGTGATCGACGAGACCCCGCAGCCGCGGGGTCTTTTGCTGTCTGGAGGGGAGCGGGGGAACGTGACATTGGCAGGTGGTGCGCGGAATTCCCAAGCTAGTGTGTTTCGCACGCGGATGGATGAGTGACGACAGAGTGGAAAGATTTGAACCTGTCAATGAGGGGTGGCAAGCGTGGCTGACGGTTACGCCTGTGAGCCAGTCGTTCGCTGTCTCGGGTATGCCGACACATGCGGACACGGCTCAAGCATAACGCCCCTCATCGCACCGTGTAGAATAGCAGTTCTACGAGCAACAGTCATCTGTACCCACTACGTAGGGCGGAGGCGCGGACGGGCCACGCTGGAGGCGAAGGGCCGGGGCGAGCCAGCGTGAAATTTCTGTTAGCCGGCCGGTCTTGCCGGCTTACAGAAAGGGCGGTTCGCAAGACCGGTCTTTGGGCTTGCGGGAGCCCCACGCGTTCCGCCGCCCCGGCCCGTAGCCGGAAGCCGTGGCCCGTCCGCGCCGGAGCCCGGGCACATACGCTGACCGGTGGCCTAAGTGCGCCCCGCTCCGCCCTGTGATAGTCGGGCTCCGCCGAGCGACGCGGGAGCAGCTGGCTACGCCCCGGCACTCGAAGCAAAGTGCGCTTCAAGCACCGGAGCTAGGCCACCTGTCCCGCTAAGCCCGCTCGGCTCCGCCCTGTGATTCGATTTGGCCCACGCGCCACAATCTGTTATCATATTGACGTTTACACAAGGAGAATGAGAACATGGCAGATAAAATCTTAACGGCGGTCACGGCCGACGGCTTCTTTCGGGTTTTCGCCGTCGACGCGACAGCCACCGTGCAGGAGGCCCAGCGGCGCCACGACACCTACCCGGCGGCCACGGCGGCGCTCGGCCGCACCCTGGTCGGCACCAGCCTGCTGGCGGCGGCGGGGCTGAAGAACGAGGACGACCTGCTGACCGTGCGCATCCAGGGCGATGGCCCGGTCGGCGCGCTGGTCGCGGACGGCACGGCTCAGGGCACGGTGCGCGGCTACGTGCAGCACCCGCACGTCAACCTGCCGCTCAACCAGGTCGGCAAGATCGACGTCGCGCGCGCTGTGGGGCACCAGGGCATCCTGGCGGTCACCAAGTACGTCGGCGTCGGCGACCCGTTCACGGGCCAGGTGCCGCTGGTGTCCGGCGAGCTCGGCGAGGACTTCACCTACTACTTGGCCAAGTCCGAGCAGATCCCGGCGGCCGTCGGACTGTCGGTGTTCGTCAACGCGGACAACACGGTGCAGGTGGCCGGCGGCTTCATGATCCAGGCGCTGCCCGGCGCCACGGATGAGGCGCTGGACGCGGTTGAAAAGCACGTCCGCACGCTGCCCCTCGTGTCCGAGATGCTGCGCCAGGGCCTGACCCCGGAGCAGATCGCGGCCCGGGCGACGGGCGATGACGCGCTGAAGGTGGTCGGCGACTCGCCGCTGGCATTTGCCTGCACCTGCAGCAAGGACCATTTTGCCGAGATCATGGCGACGCTGGCCCCGAGTGACCTGCGCGAGATGATCGAAAAGGACCACGGCGCGACGGTGACCTGCAAGTTCTGCAACAGCAAGTACACGTACACGGAGGCGGAGCTCAACACCCTGCTCAGAAAGGCGGAAGCACATGACTGACACACTGTCCTGGCAGATCGGGGACGTGACGATTCCCAACCGCGTGGTGGTGGCGCCGATGGCCGGCATCAGCAACGCGGCGTTTCGCGTCACCACCAAGGAGTTCGGCGCGGGCCTGGTGGTCTGCGAGATGATCTCCGACCGCGGCATCATGTACCACAATCAAAAAACGCTGAGCATGCTCTTCGTCGACCCGCGCGAGCACCCGATTTCCATTCAGATCTTCGGCGGCACCAAGGAGACCCTGGTCAACGCGGCGAAGTTCGTGGATCAAAACACCGAGGCGGACATCATCGACATCAACATGGGCTGCCCGGTGCCCAAGGTGACCAAGACCGACGCCGGCGCCCACTGGCTTTTGGACCCCAACAAGGTCTACGAGATGGTGGCCGCGGTGGTCGACGCCGTGCACAAGCCGGTGACGGTCAAGATGCGCACCGGCTGGGACGAGGACCACATTTTCGCCGTCGAGAACGCGCTGGCCGCCGAGCGCGCCGGGGCCTCTGCCCTGGCGATGCACGGGCGCACCCGCAAGCAGCTGTACTCGGGCCACGCCGACTGGGACATCCTCAAGCAGGTGGCCGCACAGCTGCACATTCCGTTCATGGGCAACGGCGACGTGCGCACGCCGCAGGACGCCAAGCGGATGCTGGATGAGGTCGGCGCCGACGCCGTGATGATCGGCCGCGCCGTGCTGGGCAACCCGTGGCTGTTGAAGTCCGTGGAGACCTACCTGCGCACCGGCGAGCTGGTGCCGGAGCCGAGCCCGCGCGAAAAAATCGCGACGGCCAAGCTGCAGCTGCACCGCCTCGTGGACCTGAAGGGCGAGGACCTGGCCGTGCGGGAGTTCCGCTCCCAGTCCGCGTACTACCTCAAGGGCATTCCGCGCGCGGCGCGCACCAAGGCGGCCGCGATGAGCGCGACCACCGAGCAGGAGGTCGACGACATTTTCGACGCCTTCATCGAGAAGACCGAGCAGCAGCCAATCACCCGCTAGTTACTTTTGGCCGGGGTTATGGCAGAATAGACGTGAACAATGGGGAGGACAAAATGGCAGAACAGCAGAATGAATTGAACGACCAGATGAAGGCCCGCCGCCAGAAGATGGCGGACCTTCAGGCGGCAGGCATCGACCCGTTCGGCAAGCGGTTCGACCGCACCGACAACGCCCAAGGGCTGCACGACAAGTACGACCAGGAGGACAAGGAGCAGCTGCTCGACAGCACGCCGACCGTCACCATCGCCGGGCGGATGATGTCCAAGCGCGGCAAGGGCAAGGTGGGCTTCGCCGACCTGCGCGACCGCTCCGGGCGCATCCAGATCTACGTGCGCAAGGACATGGTCGGTGAGGACAACTACCAGATCTTCAAGAAGGCCGACCTCGGCGACTTCCTGGGCATCGAGGGCGACGTGATGAAAACGGACGCGGGCGAGCTGACCGTGCGCGCCACGCACCTGACCCACCTGGCCAAGGCACTGCGCCCGCTGCCGGACAAGTACCACGGCCTGAGCAACGTGGAGCAGATCTACCGCCAGCGTTACCTAGACCTGATCGCCAACGACGACAGCTTCGAGCGCTTCGTGCGCCGCAGCAAGATCGTCAGCGCCGTGCGCGAGTACCTGGATTCCCACGCCTTCCTTGAAGTCGAGACTCCGGTGCTGCACAACCAGGCCGGCGGCGCCTCCGCGCGGCCGTTCATCACGCACCACAACGCGCTGAACATCGACCTCTATCTGCGCATCGCCCTGGAGCTGCACCTCAAGCGGCTGATTGTCGGCGGCATGGAGCGGGTCTACGAGATCGGGCGGGTGTTCCGCAACGAAGGCATCGACACCAAGCACAACCCGGAGTTCACGATGCTTGAGACCTACGCGGCTTACTGGGACCTGACCGACGTGATGGACGAGACGGAAGGCATCTTCCGCTTCGCCGCCAACAAGGTGCTGGGCACCGGCCAGATCACGTACCAGGGCCAAGACATCGACCTGGACAAGCCGTTTGCGCGTGTGCACATGGTCGACGCGATCAAGGACCGCACCGGCATCGACTTTTGGCAGGAGATGTCCGTTGAGGACGCCCGCAAGCTGGCGGACGAGAACCACGTGCACTACGAGGCCTACTGGACCGTCGGCCACATCATCAACGCCTTTTTCGAGGAGTTCGTTGAGCCGACTTTGATCCAGCCGACCTTCCTGTACGGCCACCCGATTGAGATCTCCCCGCTGGCCAAAAAGAGCGAGCGCGATCCGCGCTTCGTGGACCGCTTCGAGCTGTTCATGCACGGCAACGAGTACGCCAACGCCTTCACCGAGCTCAACGACCCGATCGACCAGCGCGCGCGCTTTGAGGCCCAGGCGGCCGAAAAGACCGCGGGCAACGACGAGGCCCAGGGCATCGACGAGGACTACATCGAGGCCCTGGAGTACGGCATGCCGCCGACCGGGGGCCTGGGCATCGGCATCGATCGCCTCGTGATGCTTTTGACCGACGCACCGTCGATCCGCGACGTCCTGCTTTTCCCGACCCTGCGTCCGTAATCCGTTCCACCAAAGTGAGCTTAGCGGCTCACTTTTTTTGTGCCCAGGGCGAAGCGAGGCGTCATTCGGGCCGCCTTCAGGATCTGCAGGCTGCACAGCTATGCAAAGGAAGATTGCTCACTTTTGGCGGGAGACGAGAAAAACGAAAATTAAGAATGCAACTCCAATGAATAATCATGAAAAGCCAAACGTTCCGACGCGGGTGTCAAAACGCGGTTCGGGAACGTGAAAAGTTGTCGAAAAACGTTGACGGGTCGCGGTTTCGTTGGTATGATAAATAGCGTCGTTGAGGCAATCGCGAGCTTAGCCAACCGGCCGGCACAACAATTCATTGTTGACACTGGCCAGTCAGAATGCTAAGATATCTAAGTTGTCTTATGGACAAGGTAGTCCTTTGAAAACTGAACAAAGTTTCGTAAATGTGATAGGGCTTTTCTTAATTGAAAAGAATTAAACATTGCGAAGTCAATTCGCTAGTAACAACAAATCGAGCTATTCAAACA
>NZ_JAIPUL010000004.1 GCF_020180945.1 Lacticaseibacillus kribbianus
CAGGGTAATCATGTTCAAGCAATGGGAGAAGTCTTCATGTTAAGATCCTGTTACAGTTCAACTTTCAGTTTCAAAATACGTCCTACAAACAGTCTGTATATGTTGAGAGCGAAAGTTCTCACATACCTTCCGGAGGGGTCTTGCAACGCATCGCCGCCGTGCGCGGCGTGCAGCGCGAAAGCCGCTAGCGCGAGCGGCGGCGGTCGGCGTTAGCCGGCCGCCTCAAGCCCCCAGTATCTAATAGGGGGGCAGAGATAGGAACGTATTAACAAAACACAGGGTAGAAATGCCGAAGGCAAGGCATTCCCCGTAGAGACAGAGTGTCAACAGGCTAAAAAAGCTGTAAACACCAGAAAACAAAGGAGAGACGCTAATGCAAAATGATTTGACTGCGGGAATCGTGGTCACTGATTGGCTAGGTAAGTTCTGGGACTTGATGACCGAGCAGAAGTTGACGCAACAACAAGTGGCCGATAAGGTCGGGATCACCCGTGGTTACCTGAATCAGCTACTCGGCGGCAAAAAACCGCTAAACGACAATATGCGACGCCAGCTGATGTGTGCTTATCGTGAGCTATCCGGTGACGAAGCACTGACCATGTGGATCGACTATGTCCGCATTCGCTTCCCCACCCACGATGCTATCCCCATCATGACCGAGTTGTTGCAGATTAAGCCAATATTCTTCGCGCCGGACAACTGGGGCTTCTACGGCTATACCGGTAAGTTTGAACACGGCGCGATGCAAATCTTCACTTCACCAGAAGATGACGATCGCGGGACGCTACTGGAACTGAAAGGTGAAGGCTGTCGCGAATTTGAGTGTCTGCTACTTTCTCAACATCGAAGCTGGTATGACTTCTTTGAAAAGGCCAATGAACTCGGTGGTCATTACAACCGGATTGATCTTGCTATCAATGATTATGTGGACATGCTACCGGTGCAATACTTCATTGATAAGTGTGATCGCGACGAATTCACCTCAATTTTCCGGCGTATTCATAAAGACGCTAATAAAGAACACGGTGTTATTGGCCGCACGCTGTATATTGGTTCGAGAAAAAGCCAATTCTACATGTGCCTATACCAGAAAGACGCCGAACAGTTTTTCAAATATGGCACGCCGCTAGATCAGACACCAATCAAAAACCGCTTTGAGCTACGCTTAGCTGATGAACGGGCAACAAAAGCGATTGAGGCGTTGTTAAACGAGCGTAAGCCTGCCAAGGTGATATTTGGTATCATCAATCGCTATATACGTTTTTTAAAGCCCAACGGCAAGGCTAGAGCAAGTTGGCCGCTGGACGACCTCTGGGCGAATTTTATCGGCAAATACGGTGAGAAGCTTCGGCTAACAACCCAACCAGAGCCATTCTCTATCAAACGCACCTACAAGTGGATTGAGAAGCAAGTTGCGCCGACCTTGAAGATGTTACTCGCCTACGATTCAGCTACCGCCCAAGACATTTTGATGACGATGATTGCCAACGCTACTATCACGCAAAAGGAGATGAGTGTTCTACAAGCAATGCTCGCATCAACCGAAGAAATGATTATCCCAAGTGAGGAATCAAAAAAGAGCGACTACGCCGACCAAAGCAAGTAGTCACCCTTCACAGATAAAATATGGGTTCTATCTGGTTTGATTATCTCACTCCCGCTAAACTTTAGGAAGTGATTTGATTGAATATTAACGTACCAGCACAGCCAGTCTTCCTGACGATGACTAGAGCTGATCTTATTAACCTAGGATACAGTCAATCGCAAGCAAGCCGCATCATCAAAATGGCAAAAGAGTTGTTGCTCAAACGTGGCCTTGGATGGTACGGTAAGAAAGGCGTAGACCGTGTTCCAGTGGAAGCAGTAGACGCAGTATTAGGCTTGAAACTAAGCCAACTTGAGGGTGCACCAAGTGGCCTTTCCGCAGTTAAGGAGGAACTATCTTGACTACGAAAGACCCAATTACAAAACAAGCGGACGGCACTTTTAGCTTCCGCGTGAGCTTAGGAACTGACAAACGGACTGGCAAGCGAATTCAAAAACGCGCCAGCGGCTTCAAAACGAAAACGGAGGCGAAAAAAGCAAGAGTTGCAATGTTGGCAGCTGGGGTCGCCGATGATGAGGACATCAAGAAGACGAAGTTTGGCGAGTTTATGGAGGATGTGTTCAAGCCTTGGTACAAAACCCAAGTGAAGCCACGCACCTACCGCCAACGACTGGTTTTGATGAACACCGATTATCTGACTAGGTTCAACGACATCATCATTGACCAAATTCGGCCGATTGATGTGCAACATTGGCAAGTCAGCCTGCTCAAGGACTGTAAGCAATCCTATGCGCGTACCATCAACATTATGTTAGGCCAAGTGCTTGAACGTGCTAAGGCACTGGGTATCATCACTGAAAATCCTGTGCGGATCGTTGGCCTCATCAAGAAGAAGAAAGCAAAAATTCAGTTCTGGACGCAAGCCGACTTTCAAAAGGTGCTTACTAAGACAAATACCGACACGTACACGGGCCGATTTGATTACACGATGTTGTGGTTCATGTTCATGTCAGGCTTGCGTAGCGGTGAAGCACGGGCGTTAAAGTGGACAGACGTTGATCTCGAAGCTAAAACCGTGAGTGTCAATAAGACGATGGACTATCACAACCGCAACTGGTTTGAAACGCCTGCGCCAAAGACTGCCGCTAGCCGTCGTACCGTGGCGCTTGATGATGATACCGTAGCGTGTTTAGGCGCGTGGCAGGTCGCACAAGCGGCGATGGTGAATTCCGAGTGGGTATTCTCACGCGATGGGATTCCGTGCTCTGACGGACAATTTTTAGACATTGTGGACGCGTACAGTACACTCGCCAAAGTTCAGCGAATTACCGTGCACGGCCTCCGCCACTCGCATGTGTCGCTGTTGATCAGCCTTGGTGAAAATCCACTCCAGATTAAAGAACGTCTGGGGCATGAGGATATCGAAACGACACTCGGCACTTACGGTCATCTCTACCCAAACAGTAACTTTGAAGTCGCAAAAAAGCTCAACGGGATATTCTCCAAAGAGGTGCCCGATGAGCCAAAATAATTTGGAAAGGGTCAAAACTGTGCCACCGTAAAATCGGTGGTGCTAGAAACGGTGATACCACGGGACGGGCGCGAAATGCGCGATTGTTCCCGGGAAATACCGGGCGGCCGGCCGAAAAATCCCATAAGTTTTTGCCAAAAGCGCGCGCGGGCGCCGGTCCAGCCTGTATACTGGACACATTGGAGATTAGAGGAGGACGCAATGCTAGACATTCTGAAGGCCATCGTCATCGGCATCGTGGAGGGGCTCACCGAGTTCCTGCCGATCAGCTCGACGGGCCACATCGACCTGGTCAGCCAGGTGGTGACGATCAACCAGAGCAAGGACTTCATGGCGATGTTCGAGTACGTGATTCAGTTCGGCGCGATTCTCGCGGTGATTCTGCTGTACTTCAACAAGCTCAACCCGCTGGACTGGCGCAAGCCCAAGCCCGAGCGCAACAGCATCTGGCTTTTGTGGGCCAAGGTCGTGGTGGCGGTGCTCCCGTCCGTCGCCATCGGGCTGCCGCTCAACGACTGGATGGACGAGCACCTGCACACGCCGGCGGTGGTCGCGACCACGCTGATCGTCTACGGGGTGTTGTTCATCATCATCGAAAACGCGTTCAGGGACCGCGCGCCGCGCATCGCGACGGTGGCCGACATCAGCTTCCAGACGGCGCTTTTCATCGGGCTGTTCCAGGCGCTGTCGATTGTGCCCGGCACCAGTCGCTCCGGCGCCACGATTCTCGGGGCCATCATCCTCGGCGCCAGCCGCGTTGCCGCCACGGAGTTCTCCTTTTACCTGGCGATTCCGACCATGGTCGGCGTGTCGATCCTCAAGATCGGCAAGTTCCTGATGAACGGCAACAGCTTCACCGGCGACCAGTGGGCGATTCTTTTGACCGGGATGGTCGTGTCGTTCCTGGTGGCGGTGGTCTCAATCAAGTGGCTGCTGCGCTTCGTCAAGACCCACGACTTCAAGCCGTTCGGGTGGTACCGCATCGCGCTGGGCGTGGTGGTGTTCGCGCTGCTGCTTTTCTAATTGGAGGAAATCATGATTAAAGAAGTCTGTGTTGAAAACTTCACCAACGTGCCCAAGGCCATCGCGGCCGGGGCGCGGCGCATCGAGCTCAACGACAACCTGCCGGCCGGTGGCACCACGGTGTCGCGCGGCGTGATGGCGGCGACCACGCAGTACGCCCACGACCACGACGTCTCGGTGGTGGCGATGATCCGCCCGCGCGGCGGCAACTTCGTCTACTCGGACACCGAGCTCAAAATCATGGAGACCGACCTGTTCGTCGCCCAGGAGCTGGGGGTCGACGCGGTGACCTTCGGCGCGCTGACGCCGGCCGGCTGGCTGGACGAGGAGGCGATGACCAACCTGATCGCCGCGGCCGGTGGCGCCACCGTGGTGATGCACATGGCGTTCGACGCCATTCCTGAAGACCAGCAGCCGGCGGCCATTGACTGGCTGGTGGAACACGGCGTCGAGCGCATCCTGACGCACGGCGGCCCGCTGGACCAGCCGATCGAGTCAACGCTGCCGCACCTGGCCGAGCTGGTGCGCCTGGCGGCCGGGCGCATCGCCATCCTGCCGGGCGGCGGCGTCACCGCCGAGAACGTTGCGCAGGTGACCGCGGCCGCCGGGGTCCAGGAGGCCCACGGCACCAAGATCATCGCGTACTAGACCGCAAGCAAAACTGCGCCTCCCGTGAGAAACGGAAGGCGCAGTTTTTTGGTTCGGGTGGCCGAAGGTGCCGGGGCGTCGGGCAACGCAGCGCCGCCCGTGCCACCCGAGGGGTGCAGACCGCGCCGAAGCCACCGCGCGTGTGCTTCGCGGTGGCCTTGGCCCTTTGCTGCTGTGATGGTGAATCCGATCTGGCCATCGCGGTGGCGCCTGCGATGGCACGGTGGAACAAGCCCACGGTCTCCGGCTCGTCGCGGCTGCCCCGCGGTGCGGGTTGGCGAGTCGGTGGCACGGCCATGGGGTGGCAGTCTTTGTCCCTGGTTTCTTCCCCGATAGTAGCGGAAGTTACACGAAAGCGATTTCACTTGAAAGCCGGGTGGCGATACACGTCCGGCTTGGTATGGGTGGGGTACTAACGGGGCGACCCGTCAAACATTAAGCCTCGCGACACGGAAAAAGTTTTCCAATCGCCGGCTCGACGCGTTTTAGCAGAGAATAAAAAAACACGGCACCGAGAAGTTCGGTGCCGTGACGTGGTCAGGCGCGGGCGCGGCGGCTCAGGTCGCGCAGGCCCGGCAGGCTCAGCATGGTGATCAGCGAGATCACGTACAGGGCGGAGAGGAAGCCCATGGTGATGGTCAGCGTGTAGTGGTCCATCAAAAGGCCGATGACCACGGAGGAGAAGCCGCCGATCGCGCGGCCGACGTTCATGATCACGTTGTTGGCCGTCGAGCGGATGCGGGCCGGGTACAGCTGGCTGATCACCGCGCCGTAGCCGCCGAACATCCCGTTGCTGCAGAAGCCGACGACGGCGCCGATGATGACCAAAACGACGCTCGAGTGCGCCAGCGTGATGGCAAAGACGATCAGGGCGCTGGCGGTCAGGAACAGGCCGAACGCCCAGCGCGGGCCGAGGTGGTCGAGGATGTTGCCGAACACCGCCATGCCGATGCACATCCCGCAGATGGTCGCGACCATCCACAGCGCGGAGCCGGAGACGGAGAGGCCCTGCTGCTTCTGGACGATCACCGGCAGCCAGTTCATCAGGCCGAAGTAGCCGGCAATTTGCACGATGGTCATCACCATCAGCCCCAGCGTCTGCGCGGCCAGGTGGCGGGTCTTGAACAGCTCGGAGAAGGCGACGCGCTGGTGCTTCGCTTTCGCTTCGGCCCGGGCCTCAAGGAAGGTCTCGGACTCGTGCAGGTGCGCCCGCACGAAGAAGGTCAAGGCGACGGGCAGGACGCCGAGCAAAAACAGCGCGTGCCAGCCCCACAGCGGCAGGATGACCGACGCCGCCAGCGCCGCGATGATGGCGCCGATCTGGCCGCCGATTGCGGCGACGGAGGTCATGCGGCCGATGCGGTCGTGCTGGAAGCTCTCGGCGATCAGCGCGATACCGACGCCGTACTCACCGCCGGCGCCGATGCCGGCCAGGAAGCGCAGGCCGTAGATCAGCCAGATGTTGTTGGCGAAGGCCATCAGCGCCGTGGCGATGGCGAAGATCAGGATGGTGTGCGAGAACGTTTTGACCCGGCCGATGCGGTCGCCGAGCAGACCAAAAAGCGCGCCACCGACCAACATGCCGACATTGGTGATTGAGCCGATCAGGCCGGCGGCTCCGCTTGAGATGTGGAGTTCGGCGATGATCGGCGTCAAGGCGAACGAGAGGAACATGATGTCCATGTTCTCTAACGAAAAGCCGGATGCCGTGGATGCCATCACGAGTTTCTGCTCGTGCGATAGGTGGTCAGTGGTGCGCGCTGCTGAAGTTTGCATATTCAATTTTCCTCCAAAAAGAACGCTCTCTGTCGTTCCTTATTTTGGCGAACATTAGCGGCCGCGCCGCAATGTTTGTCTGGAGGTAGCCTACCATGCCGCGGCGGGCATTGCAAGCACATTCGCGGCGAGCGGTCCGATCGCGGCCGCCGCACAGCCCCGTTCTCACCCGTGTGAAGTGCTTGCAACCCGGACTCGCGCGGCGCATAATGGCGGGGCAATGGCAAAGAAGGAATGGGGATGAAGGTGCTGTACAAGGGGCGCCCGGCCGCGGTATGGACGATCGCCCAAGAAGGCGAGCAGCCGGCGTGGGTGCGCCGGGCGTTCGCCGAGAACTACCTGGTGTGGCTGGACGGACACGTGCGGATCCTGATGGCCGGGCTGAACCCGGATGCCGCGACGAACCTGAGAGTCGGCGCGGTGGGCACGCTCGGCGGCGGCTTTGCGGGCTACGGCATGTACGTGCTGGGGTACCCGGGTGATGTGCTGGACGCGACCAACCACCGCGTGGTGTCGCCGCGCCAGTTTGCGCGGCAGTACCGGGTGGTGGATCCGGTGGCGTGAGGCGACAAGGCGGCGACCCGGGTGAAGTGCAATAGAAAAGTTAGACAAGTTCAATTTTGAATCAAGCAATCATGGCCTGTTCCCGGTACGCGACTGGGGTCAGGCCATTTTTGGTTCTCGAGATTCTGGCATTGTTGAACCAATCAACGTAGCCGTTCACCAGCTGGCGCAGGCTGGCAAGGTCATCAATCCGATAACGATTCAGGCACTCGCGCTTCATCAGGTTGAAGAAGCTTTCAATTGGCGCATTATCATGGCAGTTGCCCTTGCGTGACATGCTCTGAACAATGTTCATGTCCTTCAGGCGCTGCTGATAGTCTGGCATCTGATACTGCCAGCCTTGATCAGAGTGAAGAATCGGTCGTACTCCTGCTTTGAGATGATGTTTGAGTTCGTCAAGCGTCGCTTGGATAAGCGCCTTATTTGGTGAGGCACTGACAATGGTGGCGAGGACTTCGCGACTAGCCTCATCGGTAATCGACGAGATGTAACCCCATTCGCCGTTATAGAGCCGAACCTGGGTGACATCGGTGTGAAGGACGGTGAGCGGCTGTTTCGCGCCAAAATGTTGCTTCAAGATATTGGGGACGATATTACCAACCGTGCCTTTGTATGAGTGGTACTTGGCCGTGTGTTTGGAGTAAATCGTCACTTTCAAGCCCATGTCGCTCATCAGACGTCGAATCGTCTCCTCGGCATAATGAAACCCGTGCTTCAACGCTTCATCATGAATCCGCCGGTAACCGTACGTCTCCCTAGAATCGTAGTAGACCCGCTTGATGAACTTCTTAATCTCAGCGTACTTGTCGGCCTTCTTATCCCGCTTAAGGCGATCATAGTACGTTGCTCGAGGCAACTTGAGTTGCCTAAGCAGCTCTTGAAAACCATAGCGCGACCTCAACGAGGTAACGATGCCCGCCTTCACTTTTGCTGAGAGTGCTTCGGTGAGTTCTTCGTCAGGGTCGCGAGTGCTTTTAAAATATCACGATCCAGCTCTGCCTCGTGAAGCTTGCTTTTGAGTTCCAGAATCTCCTGTTGGTACTTCTCTTCCTGCGTCGGCTCAAGTTTCTTGATTGGTTTGATTTTCTTGTGCTTACCCATGGCTGGTCTCCCTTTTTGAGTAGTGCGCAATCCAGCCACCCCTTGATCTCTCACGATGCGATACCAAGAATTGACCTGGCTGGGTGAGATGCCGAAATGAGCCGCAGTTTGCGCACGACTTATTTGATGTGTATGCACATACTCTACCACTGCAATCTTGAATGTTTGGGAGTATTCAACGTTTGTATGCTTAACTTTTAGAGAATCGAGGCCATGAGCCTTAGCCTGATTAACCCAAGTTTGGACGATTCTGGCATGGGGTATTCCAAACTCTGTGCACAGATTTTTATAGCTTATGCCACCCTTAAGATACCTGGAGACAACCCTGATTTTAAATTCACTACTGTATTTAGTCATAAGAAAAGCCCCACAATCGTTAGACTTCTTGTCTAACAATTGTAGGGCACTTCAGGGCGGGCCGCCGCCTTTTTGCGTGGCCGGGCCTTGACTCAGGCGCGTGGCGTCTCGGTTAGGCCGAACACCGCGAGGCACCCGTAGCCGGTGTGACAGGCGATGGTCAGGCTGACCGGGCGCACCAGCAGCTGAATGGCCGGGCGGGCGTCGCGAATCGCTAGGGCGACGGTCTCAGCCGCCGCCCAGTCGCCGGCGGTCGCTAGCATCAGCGTCTGCGAAGGCTGGGCATCGTAGGCGGCGACGGCTGCGGCCGCCAGCTTGGCCAGCGCCGTTTTGCGCGAGCGGGCCTTGCCGGCGACCTTGACGCGGCCCGTGGCATCGACGGTCAAAAGCGGCTTGATGCCGAGTGCCCCGCCGATCACCGCGGCGGCCTTGGGCAGGCGGCCGCCGCGCACGAGGTGGTCGAGGTCGTCCACGGTGACCCAGTGGTGCATGAACCGGCGGTGCTCGGTCACCCAGGCGGCGACGGCCTCGATTGGCTCGCCCGCGGCCTGCATCGCCGCGGCCCGCAGCACCAGCAGACCCTCACCGCCGCTGGCGCCCAGGGTGTCGACAATCGTGATGGTCGCGCCCGGATGCTCCTCCAACAGCAGCGCGCGGGCCTGCCGGGCGCTGTCGAGCGACCCGGACAGGCCGCCGGAGAAACCGAGGTACAGCACCGGCACGCCGGCCGCCACGAACGGGGCGAAAAAGGCGTGGTACTCGCCGACGTTGATCTGGGTGGTCGCGACCTGCGCGGCTTCGTGGAGCTGGGCGTAGACGCCGTCGTTGGCGTGGGTCTCATCGAGTCGGTCGGTGAACAGCTCGCCGTTCACGCTGTAGTGGAAAGGGATGGTCGCGATGTGCTGGTCGTCAAGCATTGACTGCGGCAGGTCGCAGCCCGAATCTGTGCATAGCTGGTACATGAGTCACTTCCGTTCCGCACGCGAGGTGCTGAGGTATGGGGCATGTTCTCAAGGATACCAGAAAATATTGTATATGGCATTACTATTTTACACCATGTTGTATTTAACTTAAAAAAGCGTCCCTCGTGAGAGGGACGCTCGGGTTGATTAGATTTCAGAAGTGCGCCTTAGTCGTCGGGCTCCGCAAGGCAACGCGGGCGCATATAACTAGGGCCAGCTCTCGAAGCAAAGAACGCTTCAAGCGCCGACCCTACGTTATGTGCCCCGCTAAGTGCGCCATGCTG
Source organism: Lacticaseibacillus kribbianus (assembly GCF_020180945.1). GTDB lineage: Bacteria > Bacillota > Bacilli > Lactobacillales > Lactobacillaceae > Lacticaseibacillus > Lacticaseibacillus kribbianus. The sequence continues at coordinate 9,793 of NZ_JAIPUL010000004.1, forward strand.
CGCCCTGGTTAGTCTTTCAAAAATACCACGTTCACGGCCTCCGGGGTCACGATGTCCTTGGCCACCTCGGTCAACAGGCCGGTGGCCGGGTCGCGGCGGTACAGGGTGCCGTTGTCGGACTTCTGGTTGACCGCCAGCAGGTAGGACTCGGTCAGATCCAGCGCGAAGTCGCGCGGGAAGTCGCCCTCGGTGCTGAGCTGCTGCAGCAGGGTCAGGGTCAGCCCGTCTTCGGAGATGGCGTAGACGTTCAGGCTGTTGTGGCCGCGGTTGGTCACGTACAGGAACTTGTTGTCGGCGCTGATGCGGATCGCGGCGGCGCCGTTGAACTCGTGCCAGTCGGCCGGGATGGTCGATTGGGTCTGGCCCAGCGTGTAGGCGCCGGTGGTCCGGTCGTAGGCGAGGACGCTGACCTGGCTGGACAGCTCGCCGAGCAGGTAAGCGACGTCGTGCGCGCTGTTGAACGCGAGGTGGCGCGGCCCGTAGCCCGGCGCCAGTTTAAGGATGGCCGGCGTGCCGAGCTTGCCGTCAGCGGAGACGGGGTAGGTGCTGACCTCATCGATGCCGAGGTCGACCACGGCCAGGCGCCCGTCTTGGGTCAGGTCGGCGAAGTGGACGTGCGCGCCGTCCGCCTGCTCGGGCTTGGGGCCGTGCAGGGCGTTGTCGTGCTGCGCCACGTCGGTTTCAACCAGCGTGTGGTCGGGCTGAATCTTGTAGACGTTGACGCGGCCCTCGTGGTAGTTGCTGGCAAAAACCAGCTGGCGTTTTTCATCAATCGAGATGTGGGCGGGGCTTGAGCCAGGCACCAGCACTTCGTCAATCACCTTGGCCGGCGTCTGGTTCAGGTCGATGGTGGCCACACCGCCGACGCCCTTGCCCGCGTCCACGGCGTAGGCGAAGTTGGCGGCGGAGACGGCCAGGTAGGTCGGGGAGCCGATGCTCGAGACCAGCGGGGTCGGGGTGTCCAAGGTGCCGGTGGCGCTGTCGAAGGCGGCGCGGTAGATGCCGGCGCCGCCGCGCTTCGTGTAGCCGCCGAGAATCACAGTTTGTTTCATAAGTTGATAGCCTCCTACTGGAATATACCCGTCCAGTATACCATGCAGGGAAAGCGGATACCCGTCGTGTTACAATTAAGTCAAAACCAGAAAGCAGGCGATTCCATGAGCATTCACGCAACCATCACGGCGGTCGGCGCACTCGCCCTGAGCGCCACCGATCCGATGGTGATCCTGTTCGACGCCAGCGCCACCCCGGCCCTGCGCCAGGTCGCGGTAATCCAGCAGTTCGAAAATCCGGCCGAGCAGCGCGGCCTGCACCTTCAAAAGGGCGACCGGCTGCGGGTCGGCTCCGCCACCTTCACGATCGACGCGGTCGGCCAGCTGGCCAACGCCAACCTGCAAAGCATCGGCCACGTCACGCTGTTCTTCGGCCCGGTGCCGGCCGGCGGCGGCTTGGCCAACGCGCTGTACCTGAGCCCGAAAACCCGCCCGGCCCTCGCTGTGGGCACCGAGCTGACCTACCAGGCGGACGTGGAGTAGGGCGCCGCGGCGCGGGCCCGCCTTGCTGCGGTGATGACATGCCGCGGGGGGACATGCCGCGGGGGTGACACGCAGCGCGGCGGCGGCCGTGGCCAGCACCGCACAGATGCCGCACCCGCACCCCGCACCCACGGCCCGCGCCGCTGTCACGACTCATGCCGCGTCCGCGGGCCGCAACGCAAAGGCGGCGCAACTTTCACTTGGGGGTTGCGCCGCCTGTTTTTGGTCTGAAATTGGGGTTAGTACTGATCGCCGTTGAAGATTGAGTTCTTGACGATGACGTAATCGACCTTGGTCAAGGCGGCGAGGTCGCGGCCGCCGGCGTAGGAGACGGCGGACTGCAGGTCCTGCTGCATCTCGGTCAGGGTGTCTTGGATGTGGCCCTTGACCGGCAGCAGCATCTTTTTGCCCTCGACGTTCTTGTGCTCGCCCTTTTGGTACTCGGAGGCGGAGCCGTAGTACTCGGCGTAGAGCTTGCCGTCCTTTTCGACCTTCTTGCCCGGGGTCTCGATGTGGCCGGCGAACAGCGAGCCAATCATGCACAGGGTGGCGCCGAAGCGCAGGGACTTGGCGATGTCGCCGTTGTTGCGGATGCCGCCGTCGGTGATGATCGGCTTGCGCGCGGCCTTGGCGCACCAGCGCAGCGCGGCGAGCTGCCAGCCGCCGGTACCAAAACCGGTCTTGAGCTTCGTGATGCAGACCTTGCCGGGGCCGATGCCGACCTTGGTCGCGTCCGCGCCGGCGTTTTCAAGCTCGCGCACGCCCTCGGGGGTGCCGACGTTGCCGGCGATGACGAAGCTGTCCGGCAGCAGGCGCTTGATGTGCTGGATCATGTCGATCACGATCTGCGCGTGGCCGTGGGCGATGTCGATGGTGATGTACTCCGGGGTCAGGCCGGCGTCGGCCAGTTCCTGGATGAACGCGAACTCGCTGTCCTTGACGCCCACGGAGATTGAGGCGAACAGGCCCTTGGCGTGCATGTCCTGGATGAAGGCGGTGCGGGTCTCGGGGTTGAAGCGGTGCATCACGTAGAAGTAGCCGTTGGCCGCCAGCCACTGGGCCAGCGGTTCGTCGATGATGGTCTGCATGTTGGCCGGCACCACCGGCAGCTTGAATTGACGGCCGCCGAATGTGACCGTGGTGTCCACCTCGCTGCGGGAGCGGACCACGCACTTGTTGGGGATCAGCTGGATGTCCTCGTAGTCAAAAATTTCCATGAAAATCGTCCTTTCGCTAAAAACCGAACATTGGGTCGGATTCGGTCGGCGTTTTTCACACCACCCCGAAATATACGGTGAAATTCGGGAAAAGTCAATTATTTTTCGCCGGTCGTCGCCTAAGGTTCGGGAACTGGCGTGATTCCGGCGGCCGGCGGCGCAAAAAGCCGCCAAGTCCGAATCGACTAGGCGGCCATGGGCGGGGATTGACGACCGAGCGGCGGCAGGGCGCACTGGGTCGTTCGGCTTAGAAGTACTTGCGGTGCCAGAACTGAAAGCCCAGCAGGATGGCGATCACCAGCGAGATGACGATGGTGATGATCCACGAGACGTGCATGTTGGCCAAAGGCAGCTCGACGTTCATGCCGTAGAAGGAGAAGACCAGGGTGGGGATGGTCAGGATGATCGAGTAGGCGGTCAAAAACTTCATCACGCCGTTCATGTTGTTGGAGATGATCGACGAGTAGGTGTCGGCGGTTTCGTTGATGATCGAGTTGGAGATCTGCGCCATCTCGGTGCCCTGCTGGTTTTCAATCAGGATGTCGTCGAGTAGGTCGAGGTCCTCCTCGTTGAGGCGCAGCGGGTTGGTGCGCTGCAGCTGAAGCAGCACGTTGCGGTCTGTCTTGAGGCTCATCATGAAGTAGACCAAGCCGCGCTGGATGCCCATCAACGCGTACAGCTCCTCGTTCTTCAGGTTGGTCTGCAGCTTGTTTTCAAGCGCCTCGCGCGCCTTGTTGATGTCTCTCAGGTAGGCCAGGTAGGCGACGGTGGCCTTGTACAGCATCATCAAGGCGGCCTTGTTGCGCAGCTTCGGGTTGAAGTTGGCGACCTTGCCCTCGGCGAACAGCGCCAAAAGCGTCTGCGGCTTGGCGTCGATGGTGATCAGGGCGGTGCTGGTGAGGATGATGGCCAGCGGCACGGTCTGGTAGGTCGCGCGGCCCTTGGGGTCCAGCGCGGCGACAGGCATGTCGTAGATGATCAGGTGGGCGTCGGAGTCCTCGTCGTACTCGTAGCGCGCGCCTTCGTCTGGATCCATGCCGTACAGCAGGAAGTCCTCCGAGACGCGGGCCTTTTTCTGCAGCTTGGCGAGCTCCTCCGGGGTCGGGTCGACCACGTTGATCCAGACATTGGCCTCGATTTTGTCTTGAGACTTCATTGTTCCCACGGTATCATCGAATTTATAGATAGAAAGCATGAGACCCTCCTGCGGGCTTTTTCTTTAGTCTACTGTAAAAACGCGGGAAGTGACAGAGAGGAGCGCAATCTGTGCGTAAAATCAGTGAAAAGGCGGCGGCGATGGCGGCGATGGGGCCGCTGTTCGCCTGCCCGGTGTGCCAGGCCGCGCTCGCGGTCGACGGCCTGGGGCTGACCTGCGAGAACGGTCACCGCTACGACCTGGCCAAGAAGGGCACCGTGAACTTCCTGAACAAGCCGGTTGCCACGGAGTACCTGGCGCCGATGCTGGCGGCGCGGCGGCGGCTGCTGGATGCCGGCCTGTTCGAGCCGTTCCTGGCGCCGATCCGCGCGCAGCTGTCGGCGGCCGACCGCTTCCTAGACATCGGCTGCGGCGAGGGGACCCCGACCGCAGCGCTTGCGACCTCGGGTGCGACCGGCGTGGGCTTTGACATCTCCGCGCCGGCGATTCAGCTCGCCGGCGGGCTGAGCACCTCCGCGGTGTTTTGCGTCGCCGACCTGGCGCGGCTGCCGTTTCTGCCCGGCAGCTTCTCCGCAATCGTCGACCTGTTCTCGCCGGGCGCCTACGCGGAGTTCGACCGGGTGCTGCAGCAGGGCGGCCGCCTGTTCAAGGTGATTCCGGACAGCGACTACCTCCGCGAGCTGCGCCAGGGCCTCTACCACGACACCGACAAGGCGACGTACTCCAACGCGGAGGTGAAGGCACGGTTTTCTGTTCATTATCCGCAAACAACTGTAACGAAAATTGCGTATGACTTCCCGCTGACCAAGTCACAGTTCGCGGACCTGATGGCGATGACCCCGCTGACGTGGCAGGCCCCGGCGGACCGGCGCGCGGCGATGCTCGAGCACCCGCCCGTCAGCATCCACGTGGCGGTCGAATTGTTACAGGTCAACAATTCTGCGAAAGAGGGTTGAATTATTTGACCCCGGGTGTTAAATTACTCTTAAGCATTTTTATTTCTGGCTTTTATCAGGGCTTGCTTTTGGGAAATTGATAAAAGTTAGCGATGGAAAGCTTCACTAACGTATTGCCTCGCCGTGCATGTCACCGAGGCGATACGTTTTTTTGTGCCCAGGGCTTTGCAAGGCGTACTTAGCCGGTCGGCTAGCGTAAGGCTGGCGCTTGGGCCGCACTTTGGCCCGAGTGCTGGCCTTAGCTAGACGCACCGGCGTTGCCTTGCAAAGCCCGACGACGCCCGGACTCCGCCGTCGGACCGCGCGCCAATCGCTTGCGTTTCTGTGCTACACTAGACCTCAGAATGGCGCCGGAACGCTTCGGCGCAGCGGAGGAAACTATGGCGAACCACATTGTACTGTTTGAACCCCTGATCCCGGCCAACACCGGCAACATCGCGCGCACGGCCGCGGCCACCGGGAGCTTTTTGCACCTCATCCGGCCGCTGGGCTTTGAGACCGACGACAAGCACCTGCGCCGGGCCGGGCTGGACTACTGGAGCGCGGTCAAGATCCAGTACCACGACTCACTCGACGACTTCATGGCGACCGTGCCGGACCTGACCCACCTGTACCTGGTCTCGAAGTTCGCGTCGCGCACTTACTCGGACGCCGACCTGGCAGACACGACCGTGGATCACTACTTCATGTTCGGCAAGGAGACCACCGGCCTGCCCGAGCCGTTCATGCGCGCACACGAGGACCTTGCCGTGCGCATCCCGATGACCGAGGATGTGCGGGCCCTGAACCTGTCCAACTGCGCGGCGCTGGTGATCTACGAGGCCCTGCGCCAGCAGGACTTCGCCGGCCTGCAGCGCGTGCACACGTACCCCCACGACAAGCTCAAGTAGTTAATAGGAGATGCCATGAAACTCGTTTTAGCGGAAAAGCCCAGCGTGGGCAAGGAGCTCGCCCGGGTCCTGAAGGCCACCCAGAAGCGGGAGGGCTACTTCGAGGGCAACGGCTATTTGGTGACCTGGTCGTTGGGCCACCTGCTGACGCTCAAAATGCCGGAGCAGTACCACCCGGAGTGGGCGCAGTGGACGGCAGACACCCTGCCGATGCTGCCCAAGCACCTCGGCATCACGCCGCTGCCGGAAACCCGCCGCCAGCTCGGCGTGGTGTCGCGGCTGGCCAAGCGCGCCGACGTCGAAAGCGCCGTGATCGCCACGGACGCCGGGCGCGAGGGGGAGCTGGTCGCCCGCTACATTTTTGACTACCTGCAGTTCAACAAGCCGCTGCAGCGCCTGTGGATCTCGTCTCAGACCGACGCGGCGATTCTGGACGGCTTTGCGCACCTGCGGCCGGCCACAGACTACGACAACCTCTACCAGGCGGCCCTGGCGCGCGCCGAGGCCGACTGGCTGATCGGGCTCAACGTCACGCGCGCGCTGACGGTCAAGTACCAGGATTCGCTTTCCGCCGGGCGCGTGCAGACGCCGACCTTGGCCTTCGTCGCCAAGCAGGAGCGCGCAATCGCGGCCTTCGTGCCCGAGCACTTCTACAAGCTCAGCGTCACCACGCCGCTGGGGACGGCGACGCTCGACCGCCGGCTGAGTTCGGCCGCCGCCCGGGGGCTGGCCGAAAAGCTTGCCGCGACCAAGCTGACGGTGACGGCCAAAACCGCGCGCCAGGTGGTGGAGACGCCGCCCTTGCCGTACGACCTAAACGCCCTGCAGCAGGCGGCCAACGACCTGTACGACCTGTCGCCCAAGCAGACGCTCAACGCGCTGCAGCAGCTGTACGAGCGGGAGAAGCTGGTGACGTACCCGCGCACCGACTCGCGCTACCTGACGACCGACCTGGCGCCGACGATGCGCCGGCGGCTGCAGGCCATCGGCGGCTACAGTAAGGCGGCCGCGGCGCTTGCGGCCAAGGCGACGGCGACGCCTGGCGTCTACAACGACGCCAAGGTGCGCGACCACTACGGCCTGATTCCGACCGACGAGCCGCTGAACCTGACCCGCCTGAGCGCCACGGAGCTCAAGCTTTACCGCCTGATCGCCGACCGCTTCATCGCATTGTTCAAGCCCAACTACGAGGCAACGGTGACCACCTACACGCTGGCCGGGGCCGGCGTAGAGTTCACGCTGACGACCACCGCGGTGACTGCGCCCGGCTTCAAGGACGTCGCCGCCACCACCGGCAAGCCGCTGGCCGTCGGGGACGTCATCACCGGTGAGCCTAAGGTCAAACAGGCGAGCACCACGGCGCCTGGGCGGCTGACCGAGGCCGCGCTGCTGGGCAAAATGGACGCGCACGGCCTGGGCACCCCGGCGACGCGCGCGGACATCCTCGAGAAGCTCCAATCCGGCCAGCTGATGGCCAAGGCCGGCCGCGGGCTGACCGTGACGCCCAAGGGCCAGCAGCTGCTGCGGCTGGTCAACCCCGCGCTGGTGACGCCGGACCTGACCGCCAAGTGGGAGGCCGAGCTCACCGCCATCGAGCGGGGGGAAGGCACCCGCTCGGCGTTCATCGCAGGCATCGAGGACGCGACGGGCCGCCTGGTGCGCGAGGTTTTGACCAGCACCACGGCGTACCAGAACCCGAACCTGACGCAGAAGCGCTGTCCCGAGTGCGGCGCGCGGCTGGCGGAAAAGGCGACGAAAAACGGCGTGCGCCTGGTCTGCAGCAGCCCGACGTGTTCGTACAGCCGCGCCCGCGACGCGCGCGTGTCCAACCACCGCTGCGCCCAGTGCCACAACAAGATGGTGGTGCTGCAGGGCGCGCGCGGCGAGTACTTCAAGTGCCAGCACTGCGGCAACACGGAGCAGCTGGTGCGAGGCAAAAAGCGCACCAGCAAGCGCGAGGACGCCAAGCTTTTGAAGCAGTACAGCCAGCCGGATGAGGCGGCGGAAAGCCCGCTGGCCCTGGCGCTTAAGGCGGCAATGAAGAACAAGCAGTAACCGGAGGAGACAGCATGGCAACTCGCAAAACCCAGGGAACCCGCAAGCGGCGCCCGGCCGCCCGCAGCAAGGCAACCGGCCGCACCAAGGCGACCCCGCGCGGCAAAAAACAGGACCACACGCTCAACTGGATCGGCGTCGGGTTCTCACTGATCGCCCTTTTGGCCGGGTTCCACCTCGGCCTGATCGGCACGGCGCTGGCCAACTGCCTGCGCCTGGTGGCCGGCGACGCCTACCAGCTGCTCGCCCTGGCGCTGCTCGGCCTGGGCGTGTTCATGGCCTTTGCGGCGCGGCTGCCCAAGGTTGCGCCGCGCTACTGGGGCGGGACGCTCCTGGTGGCGGTGCCGGCGCTTGGCCTGCTGACCGCGCGCACGATGGCGACGCTTGCCGTGCACAACCACTACCTGATGGTGACCTGGCGGCTGCTCAAAAGCGACTTTGCGCGGGGCACGGCCGCAACCCAGATCGGCGGCGGGCTGGTCGGCGGGGCCGTGTTTAACCTAATTGCGCCCCTGATCAGCGCTATCGGGGCCGTCGTGCTGTTCTGGCTGGTCGCCCTGGTCGGGGCGGCGGTGCTGCTGGGCATCACGCCGGCGCAGTTCTTTGCGGCGTGCGGCTGGATTGGGGCGCGCGTGGGCGCGGCCTGGGCCCGGCTTGACGCCAAAGTGTCGGCGCCGCGGCCGCCGCGCGAGAAGAAGCAGCCCAAGGCCAAGCCGGCCGCGCCGACGCCGGATGCGGACACGGGTGAGACGCCGAGCGTTGCCGCCGCGCACGCGGATCCGGACGACAAGGACCTGCCGGAGCCTTTGGCCGCGGACGATTTTCAGATCAACGTGGCGGAGAAGGCGCCCGCGCCGACCCCGCAGCCGGCCCCGGCGCCCGAACCGGCACCCGCGCCGGAGCCTGCCGACGACGACTTCGCGCAGGACTCGGCCAACGACTACCAGCTGCCGGGCATCGACCTGCTGTCGGCGATTCCGCCGGCGGACCAAAGCGGCGAGCTGGCCAAGATCAAGGAGAACCGCGTCAAGCTCAAGCAGACGCTTGAGAGCTTCGGCGTGCAGGTGACCGTCAAGGCGGCGACGCTCGGCCCGAGCATCACCCAGTACGAGATTCAGCCGGCCGTCGGGGTCAAGGTGTCCAAAATCGTGAACCTGGCCGATGACCTGGCGCTCGCGCTGGCGGCCAAGGACATCCGCATCGAGGCGCCGATTCCCGGCAAGCCGTTGATCGGCCTGGAGGTGCCCAACTCGAGCATCGCCACCGTCGGCTACCGCGAGGTGCTGGAGAAAACGCCGGCGCACCCGGGCAAGCCGCTAGTGATCCCGCTGGGCAAGGACGTCGCCGGCCAGGTCGTGACCTTCGATCTGACCAAGATGCCGCACCTTTTGATCGCCGGGGCCACCGGGTCCGGGAAGTCGGTGATGATCAACGTGATCATCACCAGCATCCTGATGACCACCAAGCCCGCCGACGTGCGGCTGATGCTGATCGACCCCAAGCGCGTCGAGCTGTCCGTGTACAACGGCGTGCCGCACCTTTTGACCCCGGTGGTGACCGAGGCCAAAAAGGCCCCGTCCGCCCTGAACAAGGTGCTCGCCGAGATGGACAAGCGCTACCAGGCGTTCAGCGACGCCGGGGTCCGCAACATGACCGAGTTCAACCAGAAGGCGCAGGCCCAGCCCGACGCCGGCCTGACCAAGATGCCGTACATCGTCGTGATCGTCGACGAGCTGTCCGACCTGATGATGGTCGCCGGCGCCGAGGTCGAAACGGCGATTGTGCGCCTGGCCCAGATGGCGCGCGCGGCCGGGATTCACATCATCATCGCCACCCAGCGCCCGTCCGTCGACGTCATCACCGGCCTGATCAAGGCCAACGTGCCGTCGCGCATCGCCTTTGCGGTGTCCAGCGGCGTGGACTCGCGCACCATCCTCGATGCCAACGGCGCCGAGACGCTTTTGGGCCGCGGCGACATGCTTTACGACCCAATCGACGCGGCCAAGCCGGTCCGCATCCAGGGCGCGTTCATTCCGTCCGAGGACGTCGAGGCCGTGGTCGCGGCGATCACGGACCAGGTCGCGCCGGCCTACGAGGCGGACATGCAGCCCGAGGCGGTGGCCGCGGGCGGCTCCGCGGAGTCGGACGACGAGCTGTACCCGGAGGCCAAGGCCTTCGTCATCGCGCAGCAGACCGCCTCGACCTCGCTTTTGCAGCGGCGCTTCCGCATCGGCTACAACCGCGCCGCGCGCCTGATCGACGACCTGGCCCAAAACCAGGTGGTCGGCCCGGCCGACGGCGCCAAGCCGCGCAAGGTCTTCGCGCAGCCGGAGAGCACGGATCAGACCAACAGCTGAGGTGCCGGACGGGCGTACCCCGGCACCCGCAGCCGCGGCTCGTTCGTGCCGGTGCCCGGCCACGCGGCGAAACAACTTAGGGTAATCAATGGCGCCGGCTTTGCGGCGCACAAGGAGTAGTGCTTTTGAGAATCGAACTGACTGCCGGCGTTCACCTGAACGTCATTCCCACGACCAAATTCAAGACCACCCGCATCGCGGTGCACTTTTTGGCCCCGGCCGACGCCGACCAGTACGCGGCGCGGACGCTTTTGACCAGCGTGCTGGAGACGGCCAGCGCCGCCTACCCGACGCAGGCGGCGCTTTCCGCCGAGCTGGAGACGCTGTTCGGCGCCAACTTCGGCATCGGCGTCGGCAAGGAGGGGGGGATGCACCGCGTCTCCGCCACCCTGGACCTCGTCGCCGACGGTTTGGCGCAGGCGCCGCTTCTGGCGGCCGGCTTTGACTTCCTGCGCGAGGTGCTGACGCGGCCGCTGACCGTGGCCGGGCGCTTTGACGCCGCGGTGTTCACGCGCGAGCGGGCCAACCTGATCGACTACCTCAACTCCCTGGACGAGGACCGGCAGACCCAGGCCAGCCTGGCCCTGCAGGCGCTGTACTTCGACGCGCCAAGCCAAAAGGCGCCGAGCTTCGGCACCGTGGCCGGGCTTGAGGCCGTGACCGAAGCCGGGCTGTGGGCGACCTACCAGGCGATGCTTTCGCAGGACCAAGTTGAGATCGTGGTTCTGGGTGACGTCAACCCGGCGGCCGTCACCGCGCTGGCGAGCGGCCTCGGGCTCGCCCCGCGCAACCCGGCCGAGGCCCCGTACGCGATTGACCAGACGCCTTCCGCGCTGCGGCGCGGAACCGACGCGGTCAGCGTCAACCAGGCCAAGCTTGACCTGGGCTACCACACGCCGGTCGCGCTGTACGGCGCCGACTACTACGCAACCGTAGTGGCCGTCGAGCTGTTCGGCGGCTCGCCTTTGTCTTTGCTGTTCACCAACGTGCGGGAAAAGGCCAGCAAGGCCTACTACGCCAGCGCCGTGCTCGACCCGTTCCGCCACTTCGTTCAGGTGCAAACCGGCATCGACCCGGCCGACGCGACCGAGGTGGAGGGGCTGATCGCCGCCCAGCTGGCGCGGGTGGTGGCCGGCGAGTTTTCGGATGACCTGCTGCAGCGCATCAAGGACGGGCTGACCAACGGCCGGCTGATCGCCTACGACGCGCCGCGCTTTTTGGCGCGCCAGGCGCTCTTGCACGCGCTGATCCCGACCCACCAGGAAGGCTACGACGCCTTCGCCTCGGGCGTGGCGGCGGTGACCCGCGAAGACGTGCAGCGGGTGGCCGCGGGCCTTGACCTGCATGCCGTGTACCTGCTGACAAGCAAGGAGGGGAACTGATGGCGACGACATACCCGGAAGTGGGCGAGGTGCTCCACGACGTCACGCTGGCCAACGGCCTGCGCGTCTTGATCGTGCCCAAGCCCGATTACCACGAGACCTACGCGCTGTTTGCCGTCAACTACGGCGGCATCGACGTGCGCTACGTGCCGCTCGGCGAGTCCGAGATGGTCGAAGACCCCGCCGGCATCGCGCATTTTTTGGAGCACAAGCTGTTTGAAAAGGCCGACCACGACGCCTTTGACCTGTTCGGGGCGACCGGCGCGTCCAGCAACGCCTTCACCGGCGCGACCAGCACGGCCTACCTGTTCTCGACCAGCCAGCAGGTGGCCACCAACCTGACCACGCTGCTGGATTTTGTCCAGGATCCTTACTTCACCGAACAGACGGTGGCCAAGGAGAAGGGCATCATCGGCCAGGAGATCCAGATGTACCAGGACACCCCGGGCTGGCGCCTGTACTACGGGCTGCTCGGCAACCTGTACCCGACGCACCCGGTGGCCCAGGACGTGACGGGCTCTCTGAGCTCGATTGCCCAGATTACGCCAACGGCGCTGCACCGCGCCTACCGCACCTTCTACCAGCCGAGCAACATGACGCTGACCGTGGTCGGCAACGTGGACCCGCAGGCGACGCTGGACCTGATTACGGCCAACCAGGCGGCCAAAACGTTCGCGCCGGCGACCCCAATTCAGCGCGGCGTGGCCGAGGACTGCGGCGTGGCGGACATCCTGCCGTACCGCGCCTTGAGCCTGCCGGTGGCCCGGCCCAAGGCGGCCGTCGCCATCAAGGGGCAGCGCCCCGTCGGCGACGATCTGGCCGGCACGCGCTTTCAGGTCGCCGTGCGGCTGTTGCTCGAGATGCTGTTCGGCGACTCCAGCCCGCTGTACCAGGACTGGTACGACCGCGGCCTGATTGACGACTCGTTCGACTGCGACTACCAGGCGGCGCGGACCTTCAACTTCGTGACCTTCGCCTGCGACACCGCCGATCCCCAGGCGCTGTCCGACGCCCTGGTCGCGGTGATCGCCAAGGGGGCCGACCAGGAGCTTGACCCCGCGCGCTTCGCCCGGCTGAAGCAGGCGGGGCTTGGCAAGTACTACCAGGGCATGAACGCCCTGGACAGCATGGCCAACCAGCTGAGCGCGCAGAGCTTCGCTTCGGTCAACGCCTTTGAGATGGCCCAGGTGATGCGCGACGTCACCCTGGACGACCTGTACCAGGCGGCCGGTGCGCTCTTTGACCTGGCCGCGGTGACGGTGTGCCACGTGCACCCGGAGGCCCAGGCGTGAGGCGCTGGGCGCTGGTCGTCGGCGCAAGCGGCGACATCGGCGCGGCACTGGCCAACCAGCTGGCGGCGGACGGCTGGTCGCTGTACCTGCACTACCACCAAAACGCCGCGCGGGTTGAGGCGGCGTGCGCCGCGCTGAGCGCGGCCTACCCCAAGCAGGACTTCCTCGCGGTGCCCTACGACCTGACCGATGTGGCGCACCTCGATGATTTTATCGGCCAGCTGTTCGCCGTGGACGCCGTGATCTTCGCGGCGGGGCAGACCTACTACCACCTGTTCAAGGACACCACGGCGACGGAGCTGTCCGCGCTGTTTCGGGTGCACCTGCTGACGCCGATGGCGATGCTCGCCGGGCTGCAGGACAAGCTCGCCCGCAGCGGCCAGGGCCGCGTCGTGTTCATCGGCTCGGTGTACGGCGCCGCGGGCAGCGCGATGGAGGTCGCGTACAGCGCGGTCAAGGGCGGCCAGTCCGCCTTCGTGCACGCCTACGCCAAGGAGGTTGCAAGCCTTGGCATCACCGCCAACGTGGTGGCGCCGGGCGCCGTGGCGACCAAGATGAACCGCCAGTTCGACGCCGCGACGCTGGCCGCGGTGCAGGCCGACATTCCCGCCGGGCGCTTCGCGCAACCGGGGGATGTGTGCTACTTCGTCCGCACCCTGCTGGATCCGGCGGCGGCCTACCTGACCGGCCAGACCCTGTACGTCACCGGCGGCTGGTTGCAGTAGCGGCCTTCTCAACAATTTCTTAATTCATCGGCATGGGGATTCATGTTATACTGAAAATAGACATTCTAAGACTAGCGGGTGAAGAAAACACATGGATGAGATTGGGCAAAAACTGCGGACGGCCCGGATTGAAAAGGGGTACACCCTTGATGATCTGCAACAGATCACCAAGATCCAGAAGCGTTATTTGATTGCAATCGAGGAGGGCCGCTTCGACGCCCTTCCCGGCGACTTTTACGTGCGCGCCTTCATCAAGCAGTACGCCGAAACCGTGGGACTGGACGCCGACGCCTTGCTGACGCAGTTCCAGCAGGACATTCCGGACACCCAGCCGCAGGAGTACGCGGAGCAGTCCGTCGAAAACACCACCAGAAAGACGCGCGCCGTGGTCAACAACCCGGCCAAGAAGCTGCGCCGCCACGGCTTCGCTATCGGCATCCTGGTGCTGGCCGTCGCCCTGATCGGCGTGGTCTACTACGTGGCGTGGCGCGCCCAGGCCGGCGACCGGCAGGTGATTCCGACCGACTCGTCCTCCGTGGCGATTTCCAGCAGCAAGAAGACCGACACGGCATCCAGCAAGAAGGCCGCCAGCGCCTCGAAGAAGGCGGCTTCCGCCTCCAAGAAGAAGGCCGCCGAGTCCTCGAGCAAAAAGGAAGCGACGAAGCTGACCATCGACGTGGCCGCCTCTGACACCGCGCAGCAGACCGCCGCAATCAAGAACCTGCCGGCCAGCGGCAACAAGCTGACCATCGGCGCCGGCACCGCTGCCGCCTGGGTGGCGCTGACCGTCAACAACGCGGTCACCTGGCAGGCGACGCTTCCCGCCGGCACCAGCCAGGAGGTCGACCTGCCGGACGGCGCGACGACCTTCAGCATTCGCTCCGGTAACATGCCGCAGACGACCATCAAGCTCAACGGCACCGACGTCGACACAACCACCGGCACCCGCATCGTCCGCACGATCACCTTCACGGCGGACCCGAGCACTTCCGAAAGCACAGGTGAGTAACGTGAACCTTCCCAACAAGTTGACCGCGATTCGGATGTTTCTGATTCCGGTGTTCACGCTGATTCTGGTGTTCGACTGGCCGAGCGGCGCGCTCAGTCTGGGCGGCACCAAAATCGGCTGGAGCTTGGTGGTCGCCACGGTGATTTTCATCGGCGCGTCGTTGACCGACTTCGCCGACGGGCAGATCGCCCGGCGCAACCACCTGGTGACCAACTTCGGCAAGTTCGCCGATCCGCTGGCCGACAAGCTGCTGGTGATGACCGCGTTCATTTTCCTCACCGCCAACGGCACGATTCCGGCCTGGGGCACCGCCATCATCCTGTGGCGGGAGCTGGCCGTCACCGGCCTGCGCCTGCTGCTCTCCAAGGAGGGCGAGGTGCTGGCCGCGGCCTGGCCAGGCAAGATCAAGACGGCCACGCAGATGTTCGCCATCATCTTCCTCTTGATGAAGGACTTCGGCGCGGGCTTCCCGATCGGCCTGGTGCTATTCTACGCCGCCGTGTTCTTCACCCTGTACTCGGGCATCGACTACTTCTACAAGAACCGCGGCGTGTTCGCGGATTCGTTCTAGACGAACTAACCAAACGGCCACCGCGTACCTCCCAGATTTGGGAAGTGCGCGGTGGCCGTTTCGTTGCGCGGGGACGACGCTTGGGCCGGGCACGGGACTCGCAAACGGGCCGGCTGGTGTTTCGCCCGGGCGGCTACAGCGCCTTGGTGAAGCAGATGATGCGGTTGGCCTCCGTGAAGTGCAGCGCCTGGTGAAACCGCAGGCTGGATCGGTTGTCGAGCGAACAGTCGCTGGCCAACTCGGTGCACCCCTGGGCCTTGGCCCAGGCCTCGCAGCCGGCGACCAGCGCCCTGGCGCAGCCGCGACGGCGGGCGGCCGGCGTGACGAAGATTCCCTCCAGGTAGCCGACCGGACTGGAGCTGGTGCCCTCCACGTAATCGTGGCGCAGCTGGCACTGCGCGAAGCCGACCGGCGCACCCGAATCGCCAATCAAGAAGAACTGCGACTCGCCCTGCGCGATGATATCGGCGAGCTCCGCTTTAAGGGCGCCGACGTCGTGATCTGGCCACAGCTGTGCGGCCAGTGTGACGAGTTGGTCTAGGTCTTGAATTCCTGCGGGTTTTAGCATCGGGATCCCTCCTGTGTTGCGCGGCCGTCGCGCAGGCGGCTTTGGTTGTCTTTCAGGGTACGCTGCTCGGCCGCTGTACGCCAAGGTAGGGCGGCAGACCCCAATCTTTTTGCCGGCCGGCGTGGTAAACTGGGGCGGAACGCATAATCTATTAGAGGTGGCATAATGCAAGCAGAAATCATTGCAGTGGGAACCGAGATCTTGCTCGGCCAGATCGTCAACAGCAACGCGTCCGTGCTGGCCCGACAACTCGCGGACCTGGGCATCGACAGCCTGAACCAGCAGGTGGTCGGCGATAACGGCCCGCGGTTGGACGCCGCCATCACGCTGGCCGAAAGCCGCGCGGACCTGATCATCCTGATCGGCGGCCTTGGCCCGACCAAAGACGATCTGTCTAAGCAGACGCTGGCGGCCCACTTGGGCGTTGAGCTCGCGGTGGACGCGCCGAGCCTGGCGACGCTTGATGCCTACGCCAAGCAGTGGCACAAGGTGATGACGCCCAACAACCGGGTGCAGGCGATGCTGCCGGCGGGGGCGCTGCCGTTGCCCAACACCGTCGGCCTGGCCGTCGGCGCCGTCAGTGTCAAGGACAACCGGCGCTACGTGCTGTTGCCCGGCCCGCCCAAGGAGTTCACGCCGATGGTCGCAACCCAGCTGGTGCCGTACCTGGCCCGGCTGGTGCACGGGGATGCGGTGCTTGAAAGCCGGGTGCTGCGCTTCTTTGGCATCGGCGAGTCGCTTCTGGCCACCGAGCTCGCCGACCTGATCGACGCGCAGACCAATCCGACGCTGGCCACCTACATCAAGGACGCCGAGGTCACGCTGCGCATCACCGCCAAGGCCGAGACGCCGGCGGCCGCGCAGGCGCTGATCGACCCGATGGAACAGACCGTGCTGAACCGCGTCGGCCAGTACTTCTACGGCTACGGTGACGACAACAGCCTGGAGGGCGAGCTGGTCAAGGCGCTGGCCGAGGCGCGCTGCACCATCACCGCCGCGGAGTCGCTGACCGCCGGCGCCTTTCAGGCGACGCTGGCCGGCGTGCCCGGCGTCTCCGAGTGGTTCAAGGGCGGCTTTGTCACCTACTCGAACCACACCAAGGCGACGCTGCTCGGGCTGAACGAGGCGACGGTCGATGCGGACGGCGCGGTCAGCGAGCAGACGGCCAAGGCGATGGCCCAGGCGGCCCGCGAGAAGGTGGGCGCCGACCTCGGCGTCAGCTTCACCGGCGTGGCCGGGCCGGGGCCCAACGAGGGGGTCGAGGCCGGCACCGTGTGGATCGGGCTGGCGACGGCCGACAGCGTGACGGCGACGATTTACCACTTTCCGGGCAGCCGGCAGGCGGTGCGGGCGCGGGCGGTCAAGACCGGGCTTTTCACCGCGCTGCAGGCGCTTCGGCAGGCGGCAAAATAATCAGAACACCCGTTCGATTTTTCCTTGCACTTCCCCGAACGCTCTTGTAGAATAGGGGAAGACACAACCTGATTGGAGGGTTCTCTTTTGGCTAAAGATGAACGACAGGCAGCGCTTGACGCTGCGTTGAAGAAGATCGAAAAGAACTTCGGTAAGGGCTCCATCATGCGGATGGGCGATAAGGTCGACACCCGCATCTCCACCATCTCAAGTGGCTCGTTGGCGCTCGACAACGCGCTGGGCGTCGGCGGCTTCCCGCGCGGGCGCATCGTCGAGATATACGGGCCTGAAAGCTCGGGTAAGACCACGATTGCGCTGCACGCCGTCGCCGAGGTCCAAAAGGCCGGCGGCACCGCGGCTTACATCGACGCGGAAAACGCGATGGATCCCAAGTACGCCTCGGCCCTTGGTGTCAACATCGACGAGCTGCTGCTGTCCCAGCCGGACACCGGCGAGCAGGGGCTTGAGATCGCCGATGCCCTGGTGACCTCCGGCGCCGTCGACATCGTCGTCGTCGACTCCGTGGCGGCCCTGGTGCCGCGCGCCGAAATCGAGGGCGAGATGGGCGATGCCCACGTCGGCCTGCAGGCGCGCCTGATGAGCCAGGCCCTGCGCAAGCTGTCCGGCTCGATCAACAAGACCAAGACCATCGCCCTGTTCATCAACCAGATTCGCGAGAAGGTCGGCATCATGTTCGGCAACCCCGAGACCACGCCGGGCGGCCGCGCCCTGAAGTTCTACGCGACGGTGCGCCTTGAGGTGCGCCGCGCCGAGCAGATCAAGGACGGCACCAACGTGATCGGGAACCGCACCAAGATCAAGGTCGTCAAGAACAAGGTCGCCCCGCCGTTCAAGGTGGCCGAAGTCGACATCATGTACGGCCACGGGATTTCCCAGACCGGTGAGATCATCGACATGGCGGTGGAAAAAGACATCGTCGACAAGTCCGGCTCCTGGTACAGCTACGGCGACGAGCGCATCGGCCAGGGCCGCGAGAACGCTAAGACCTACCTGGACGAGCACGCGGACATGAAGGCGGAGATTCGCCAGAAGGTGCGCCTGGCCTACGACATGGACGAGGCCAACGAAGAGGCCGAGGAGGGCATCGAGGAAGTCGCCAAGAAGTCCGGCAAGAAGCCGGCTGAACCCGACATCTTCCAGGCCACGGACACGGCGGCCAAGCCTGAAGACACCAAGCCCGCAGATGCCAAGACCAACAAGGGCATCAAGTAACGCACCGAGACGCGACAAAGGCCGCTGCAGCACTGCTGCAGCGGCCTTTGCTGTGCGCTCACGCCCGTACCGGCACCTCTGTGGGCACCAGCGCGCCCGGCACCGGGGTCGCCTGGCCCTGGGTCTGGTCGGTCAAGGCGGCGGTGGTGGCGGCGACGGCGGTGTCCTCAACCAAAAGCGTCAGGGTGACCTGCGCCTGGTAGTCGGTGGCGGTGATGGTCACACCGTTCACCTCCGCCCAGTGCTGGATGGGGCCCAGCAGGTGGTACGGCAGCGGCAGGATCAGCTCCCGCATCATCACGCGCCGGACGACGCCGACCGCCTGCACCGCGTCCTGCACGCTGTTGGCGTAGGCGCGGATCAGGCCGCCGGCGCCGAGCTTGATGCCGCCGAAGTACCGGGTGGTCACGGCGACCACGTCGTGCAGGCCCATCTGCTTGAGCACCTCAAGCCCCGGCACCCCGGCGGTTCCGGAGGGCTCGCCGTCGTCCGACGCGCGCTGGACCTCGTCGTGGTCGCCGAGCAGGTACACAGGCACGTTGTGGGTCGCCTTGTACTCGGCCTTTTTGACCGCGGCGATGAAGGCCTGGGCCTCCGCCTCGGTGGTGGCGCGGCCGAGGTGGGTGATGAAGCGCGACTTTTTGATCTCGAGGACGTTGGATCCGGGGCGGGCGATGGTGCGATATTCGGTCGACATGCGTAATCTCCTTGTGAGGTGAGGCCAATGTTGCAAGTGCTTGAATCCGAGCTGGCGCGGGTGGCTGCTCTCAGTGTAGCACAGCCGACGCCGGTACCCGCGGTGAAAAACGCGCGGGGCAGGCTGTCGTGCGTGCGCTGCGGGCAGACGGCGTTCGCCACGCTGCCAAGCGGTGCGCGCTACTGCCTGTCCTGCGTGGGGATGGGCCGGGTGACAACCGGCGCCAGGCTGTGGCGGGTGCCGCTGGCCGGGGTGCCCCAGGCCGGTCCGCTGACGTGGGCCGGAACGCTGACCCCGGCGCAGGCGCAGGCCGCCGCGGCCGTGCAAACATCGGTGGCCGCCGGGCGCGACCACCTGCTGTGGGCCGTGACCGGCGCGGGCAAGACGGAGATGCTGTTTCCCGTAATCGCCGATGCGCTGGCCGCCGGCCAACGGGTGGCGGTGGTGTCGCCGCGCATCGACGTGGTGCGGGAGCTGGCACCCAGGCTTTCGGCCGCCTTTGCCGGCACGCCGATGACGGTGCTGTACGGCGGGCTGCCGTGGCCGGGTGAGAACGCGGCGCTGGTGGTGGCGACGTCGCACCAGATGCTGCGGTTTTACCGGCACTTCGGCCTGATGATCATCGACGAGGTCGACGCCTTCCCGTTCTCACAGACGCCGGCCCTGGCCTACGCGTGCCGGCAGGCGACAGACGGGCCGACCGTCTACCTCAGTGCGACGCCGCCGACCAACCTGCGCCGACAGGCCGCGCGGGGGCAGCTCGCACGAAGCTTTCTGCCGCGCCGCTTCCACCAGCATTCGCTGCCCGTGCCGCGCATCCTGCGCGTCGCCACCGCGGGGCTGCCCGGGCGGGTTCCGCAGGCGCTGTGGCGCTGCCTGGCCCAGGCTCGGGCCGCCGACCGCCGCGCGCTGGTGTTCGTGCCGGACACGCGCTGGGTGGCGCCGCTTGCGGCCGCCGCCAGGGCCCAGGGGTTTGCCGCCCGCGGCGTGCACGCCAGCGACCCGGCGCGCGAGGCGACGGTGCAGGCGTTTCGCGACCACACCTTTGCCGTTCTGGTCACCACCAGCATTCTGGAGCGCGGGGTGACGATCCCGCGCTGCGCGGTGATTGTGCTGGCGGCGGAGCGCGCGCAGTTTCCCGCCAGTGCCCTGGTGCAGATGGCCGGGCGCGCCGGGCGGGCAGCGGCCAGCCCGAACGACCCGGTGTGGTACCTGGCCGGCCACTTCACCTGGGCGATGGCGCAGGCGCTCCACGAGATTCGGGTGATGAACCGGCGGGGGCAGCCATGACCTGCCGGTGGTGCCACCGCCCGCTGACGACCGACTTCACGCTGGCCGAGCTGATCGGGCTGCGGCCGCTGCGGCTGGCCAACCTGTGCCCGCGCTGCCAAGCCCGGTTTGCGCGCATCGACCCCAAGACGGCCTGCCCGGGGTGCGGACGCGCCCACTCGCCGCGGCTGTGCCAGGACTGCAGGCGCTGGCAGGCGCGCTACCCGAGCTTGCACCACCGCGCGCTTTTTACCTATTCCGAGGAGATGCGGCTGTTCATCCAGCAGTACAAGGGGCTGGGCCACTACCAGCTGCACGACGCCTTTGTGGCCGAGCTTGACCTCAAGCGCCGCGGCGTCGCCCTGGTGCCTTTGGTCAGCGAGCCCGGCCACCTGGCGCGGCGCGGCTTCGATCCGGTGGTCGGCCTGTTCGGGCACCTGCCCCTGAGCCGCTGGCTGGAAAAAACGGACACGGCCCAACCCCAGGCCGAAAAGACCCGCCGCGAGCGGCTGGCGACGCCGCAGTCCTTTGTCGCAACCCTGCCGGCCCGCCCGGCGGCCCGGGTGCTTTTGCTCGACGACCTCTACACCACGGGCCGCACGTTCTACCACGCCCAGCAGGCGCTGCGGGCGGCGGGGTACACGGGCGAGATTCACAGTTTCTCCCTGATTCGTTAACAGAATATAGTTTGTTTCTGGCCCCCGGGTTCGTTATAATAGAGAAGAAGGGTGAAAGGGCTTTACCGCCCGGCCGCCCGCGCCTGAATCCCATTCAGGCGCATGAAAGGGGAGAAGTTTTATGCTAACATACAACGTTCGTGGCGAAAACATCGAGGTCACCGATGCCATTCGGAATTACGTTGAAAAGCGCATCAGCAAGCTGAACAAGTTCTTCGAGAGCTCAGTGGAAGCCATCGCGCACGTTAACTTGAAAGTGTACCCGGACAAGACGGCGAAGGTTGAGGTCACGATTCCACTGTCCTACCTGACGCTGCGGGCTGAGGAAACCAGCCCGGACCTTTACGCAAGCGTTGATCTGGTGACGGACAAGCTCGAGCGGCAGGTCCGCAAGTACAAGACCAAGATCAACCGCAAGTCCCGCGAGAAGGGCTTCGCCCCAATCCAAGTCGACGCCCCGGCGGCCGCAGAGCAGCCGGAGACCGACGACAGCCTTCAGGTGGTGCGCACCAAGCGCGTCTCCCTGAAGCCGATGGACTCCCAAGAGGCAATCTTGCAGATGGATATGCTTGGCCACAACTTCTTCATCTTCGAGGACGCAGACACCAACGGCACGAGCATCGTGTACAAGCGCCGCGACGGCCGTTACGGTCTGATTGAAACCGACGACTAGGCACCACCGAGCAGGCCCACGCGGCCTGCTTTTTTGATGCCCAGGGCGGAGAAGCACGGGCTTAGCCCACCGTCTAGCGTAGGTCAGGGGGTTGGGCCGCACCTTGGCCCAAGCCCCTGACCTAGCTGGACGAGTGGGCGTTGTGCTTCGTAGCCCGACGATACCCAGGGCGTAGAAGCACGGGCTTAGCCGGGCTCCGGCCCGACTGCACTGCTGCTTCCGGCTCCGGGCCGGGGCGGCGGAACGCGTGGGGCTCCCCTGAGCCCGTGCCGGTCTCAGGACCCGCCCTTGCACTAAGCCGGTAAGAACCACCGGCTAAGTGCAATGTCACGCTGGCTCGCCCCGGCCCGAAGCCTCCAGCGGCAGCGCGGTTGAGCCTCCGCCCTACATTGCAGCATCTGGAATCAGTCGTGCAGCTGGTAGTGGCCCAGCCCCTTGTACTGCTGGAGGTCAAGCTCGGCTGCAAAGGCGCCGTTGCGCCTCATCAATCGGGGTGTGAGTCTACATTTGAGCTGAACTCGATTTCCGGTAATCCTGGTGATCGGTTGTCCCGGATGACATGATTGATGAAGCTGGCGCGGTGTCAGGCTGTTCCAATCGGTCGGGCAGCCCAACCGTTCTGTCGGCCGGGCAGGCACCGGCTTTGCCCAAAGCAAACGCCGCGGCGCGTGACTTTTGGGGCAGGGCCTTTCATTGAATTATGAACAATGCTAAAATGACTAGGATACTGTCAGGTATTATGCGCATATCAACATGACAGAGAGGATATTTTACATGGCGAACGTTCTAAAGACATGGGTAGAAAGCGACAAGCGCGAGGTTGCTCGGCTTGGGAAAATCGCAGATAAGGTTCAGAAATACGAGGATGAGTACGCCGCGCTGAGCGACGAGGAACTCCAGGCCAAGACGCCGGCGTTCAAGGAGCGGCTGGCCAACGGCGAGACGCTCGACGACATTTTGCCGGAGGCGTTCGCGGTGGCCCGCGAAGGCGCCAAGCGCGTCTTGGGTCTGTTTCCGTTCCGCGTTCAGATCATCGGTGGCATCACGCTGCACGAAGGCAACATCGCCGAGATGAAGACCGGGGAAGGGAAAACCCTGACGGCCACGATGCCGGTGTACCTGAACGCGCTTGGCGGCAAGGGCGTTCACGTGGTCACGGTCAACGAGTACCTGAGCGGCCGTGACGCGACCGAAATGGGCGAGCTGTACAGCTGGCTCGGCTTGACCGTGGGCCTGAACACCCACGACATGAGTTCCGACGAGAAGCGCGCGGCCTACGACTCGGACATCACCTACTCGACCAACAGCGAGCTTGGGTTCGACTACCTGCGCGACAACATGGTGGTTTACAAGCAGCAGATGGTTCAGCGCCCGCTGAACTTCGCCATCGTCGACGAGGTCGACTCCATCCTGGTCGATGAGGCCCGGACGCCTTTGATCATTTCCGGTGGGGCCGAGAAGAGCAACGGCCTGTACATCCGCGCCGACCGCTTCGTGAAGACCCTCAAGGAAGAGGACGACTACACGATCGACTGGCCGACCAAGACCATCTCCCTGACCGAAAACGGGATCCGCAAGGCCGAGAAGATTTTCGGTCTGAAGAACCTTTACGACACGGAAAACACCGCGCTGACCCACCACATGGATCAGGCCCTGCGTGCCAACTACATCATGCTCAAGGACATCGACTACATGGTGTCCGACGGCGAGGTGCTGATCGTCGACCAGTTCACTGGGCGTGCGATGGAGGGCCGGCGCTTCTCCGACGGCCTGCACCAGGCGATCGAGGCCAAGGAAGGCGTCGAGATCCAAGACGAGAACGCCACCATGGCGACCATCACCTACCAGAACTTCTTCCGCATGTACAACAAGCTGTCCGGGATGACCGGGACGGCCAAGACGGAAGAGGAAGAGTTCCGCGAAATCTACAACATGAACGTCATCTCGATTCCGACCAACAAGCCGGTGATCCGTGTCGACGCGCCGGACATTTTGTACCCGACGCTTGACGCGAAGTTCCGCGCCGTCACCGAGGACATCAAGGAGCGCCACGCCAAGGGCCAGCCAATCCTGGTCGGCACGGTTGCCATCGAGTCCTCCGAGCGCCTGTCCGCGCTGTTGGACGAGGAGAACATTCCGCACAGCGTCCTGAACGCGAAGAACCACGCGCGCGAGGCCGAGATTGTCATGAACGCCGGCCAGCGCGGCGCCGTCACCATCGCGACCAACATGGCCGGGCGTGGGACCGACATCAAGCTCGGCCCCGGCGTCACCGCAGTCGGTGGCCTGGCCGTCATCGGCACCGAGCGCCACGAAAGCCGCCGCATCGACAACCAGCTGCGCGGCCGTTCCGGGCGCCAGGGCGATCCGGGCGCGACCCAGTTCTACCTGTCTTTGGAAGACGACTTGATGAAGCGCTTCGGCTCCGAGCGCATCAAGGCGATGCTCGACCGCTTCAAGGTTGAAGACGACGAGCAGGTGATCCGCAGCCGCATGATCAGCCGCTCCGTGGAATCCGCCCAAAAGCGCGTCGAAGGGAACAACTACGACACGCGTAAGAACACGCTGCAGTACGACGACGTCATGCGCGAACAGCGCGAGGTCATCTACAAGCAGCGCCAGCAGGTCATCAACGAGACCGACACCCTGCGTCCGGTCCTGATGGCGATGATCAACCGCTGCGTCTCCCGCATCGTGCAGGCGCACACCCAGGGCGAGCAAAAGACCTGGGAGCTTGACGCGATTTACGACTACGTGACCTCCAACATGGTGTCCGAGGAGGACCTCGACCGCAAGGACCTCGACGGCAAGTCCCAGCAGGAGCTGATCGACATGCTGATGGGGCTGGCCGAGGCCAACTACGACGAGAAGCTCAAGCAGCTGGGCGACAAGGACCAGATGCTCGAGTTCGAGAAGGTTGTCATCCTGCGCGTGGTCGACTCCCTGTGGACCGACCACATCGACGTGCTGGATCAGCTGCGCCAAAGCGTCGGCCTGCGCGGTTACGGCCAGATGAACCCGCTGGTCGAGTACCAGGAAGAGGCCTACCGCATGTTTGAAGAGATGATTGCCAACATGGACGATGGGGTCACCCGCCTGTTCATGAAGGCCCAGATCCGCCAGAACATCCGGCGGTAGCCAAGACAGCCAGGGCGACCTGGCTGTTCTTGTCTGCAGCAGCACTCACGAAAGGAAGTTTTACCACCATGGAAATGGCAGAAATCAGAAACACCCTGGCCCAGTTACGGACCAAAATAAATCAGTTTAGGGGGTCGCTTTGACCTCGATGCGCTGAACGAACGCATCGCCGAAAATGAGGGCCGCATGGCCGAACCCGGCTTTTGGGACAACCGGCAGCGCGCCCAGGAGGTCATCGACGCCAACAACGCGCTGAAGACCAAGCACGACAACTTCATCGAGCTGCAAGACGCGCTGGACGATCTGGACGTCGCCTTCGAGCTGTTGCAGGAGGAGCAAGACGCCGACCTGCACGCGGAGGTCGAGCAAGACCTCACCGCGCTTCAGGAGCGGATGACGCGCTACGAGCTGACGCTTTTGCTCAGCGGCCCGTACGACGCCAACAACGCGATCCTCGAAATTCACCCCGGCGCCGGCGGCACGGAGTCGCAGGACTGGGGCTCGATGCTGCTGCGCATGTACCAGCGCTGGGCGCAGCAAAACGGCTACTCGGTGGAGGTCGCCGACTACCTGGCCGGCGACGAGGCCGGCATCAAGTCGGTCACGCTGCTGATCTCCGGGGAGAACGCGTACGGCATGCTGCGCTCCGAAAAAGGGGTGCACCGGCTGGTTCGCATCTCGCCGTTCGACTCGGCCGGGCGGCGCCACACCAGCTTCGCCTCGGTCGACGTGATGCCGGAGCTCGATAACAGCATCGACATCGAGATTCGGCCCGAAGACATCAAGATGGAGGTCTTCCGCTCAAGCGGGGCCGGCGGTCAGCACATCAACAAGACCTCAAGCGCCGTGCGGCTGATCCACATTCCGACCGGGATCGTGGTGTCCAGCCAGGCGCAGCGCAGCCAGTTCCAAAACAAGGACACGGCCATGGGGATGCTCAAGGCCAAGCTGTACCAGCGCGAGCAGGAGATCAAGGCCAAGGAGGCCGCGGCCATCAAGGGCACCCAGATGGAGGTCGCCTTTGGCTCGCAGATCCGCTCGTACGTGTTCCACCCTTACACGATGGTCAAGGACCACCGCTCCAACTATGAAACCGGCAACGGGCAGGCCGTGATGGACGGGGACCTCAATCCGTTCATCTACGCCTACCTGCAGTGGGAGCTTTCGACCGCCAACCCGCAGTGATTAACTGTAACAAGGCTGTTATCGGTTTGACGTATTGGCATGCTATACTTTGGCCATAGTTACAAAAAGGAGCGAAATCCATGATTCAATTGAAAAATGTGATGAAGCAGTACGACAACGGCGTCATCGCGATCAAGGGCCTGAGCCTGACGGTCGACGCCGGCGAGTTCGTCTACCTGATCGGCTCTAGTGGCGCCGGCAAGTCGACCTTCATCAAGATGCTGTACCACGAGCTGACCCCGAGTTCCGGGACCATCACGGTCGGCGAGTACGATTTCGCCAAGATGGGCGCCCGCGACGTGCCGATGTTTCGGCGCAAGCTCGGCGTCGTGTTCCAGGACTTCAAGCTGCTGCCGCGGCTGACGGTGTACGAGAACGTCGCCTACGCCATGCAGGTCATCGAGACCCCGGACGCGGACATCAAGCCGCGTGTGCTGCACGTTTTGAAGCTGGTCGGGCTTGAGCAAAAGCTGCGCCGCTTCCCCAACGAGCTGTCCGGCGGTGAGCAGCAGCGCGTCGCGATTGCCCGCGCAATCGTCAACGACCCGCAGGTGGTGATTGCCGACGAGCCGACCGGGAACCTCGACCCCGACACGTCGGAGGGCATCATGGAGATTCTCGAGCGCGTCAACGAGGCCGGCACCACGGTGATCATGGCCACCCACAACCGCGAGATCGTCAACGGGCACCCGCACCGCCTGCTCGAAATCGCCGGCGGCCGACTGATTCGCGACGAACAGGGAGGGAGCTACGGTAATGAAGCCTAACGTATTCAAGCGTCACGTCATCGACTCCCTCAAGAGTCTGCGCCGCAACGGCTGGATGTCGGTGGCCGCGATTTCCGCGGTGACCGTCACCCTGCTTCTGGTCGGAATTTTCCTGACCCTGATCGCCAACGTCAACCGCGCGTCCAGCCAGATTGAAAACGACGTGCGCGTGCGCGTCTACATCCAAAAGGGCACGACCAAGACCCAGCAGGCGACTTTGAAGAAGCAGCTCAAGGCGATGCCGCAGGTCGAAAAGATCACGTTCCGCTCCTCCAAGCAGGAGCTCAACACCATCGTCGGCACGTACGGCACCCAGTGGAAGATGTTCTCCGGCGACCAGAACCCGCTGACCAACATTTTCCTGGTCGACACCAAGAAGCCGACCCAGACCATCACCGTGGCCAAAAAGGCCGAGAAGCTCAAGCACGTCTCCGAGGCCTCTTACGGCGGTAACACCGCCAAGAAGCTGTTCGCCACGGTTTCCGCGATTCAGCGGTGGGGCATCGGCTTCACGATCCTTCTGCTGTTCGTCGCGGTGTTCCTGATCAGCAACACCATCCGCATCACCATCCTGTCGCGCGAAGACGAGATCCGCGTGATGCGCCTGGTCGGGGCGACCAACAGCTACATCCGCTGGCCGTTCCTGCTCGAGGGCGCCTGGACCGGGCTGTTCGGCTCGATTCTGCCGATGCTTGTGGTCGATTTCGGCTACGGGCTGGTGTACCGCAACGCCAACTTCACCGTTGCCGGCAACGGCTTCTCGCTGTTCCCGACGCTGCCGTTCCTGTTTTGGCTCGACCTCAGCGTCGCGCTGATCGGCATCGTCATCGGTGCGCTCGGCGCCGTGGTCTCCATGCGCCGCTTCCTGCGCATCTAACATTCTATAAATCCAAGGACCGCTCACGTGAGCGGCCCTTTTTGGTAGAGGGCGGAGCAAGGCGAACTTAGGCCACCGGCTAGCGTAAGGACAGCACTTGGGGCGCACTTTGCCCCGAGTGCTGTCCTTAGCTGGACGAGTGGCCGTTGCCTTGCGCAGCCCGTTTGGGGTAGAGGGCGGAGCAAGACGAACTTAGCGGGTCGGATGGCCTAGCCCAGACGCTTGGGCCGTACTTTGGCTCGAATACCGGACTTAGCTAGACGAACCGGCGCTGCCTTGTGTAGCCCGTTTGGTAGCGGGCGAAGTCCAGGGCGGCCGCTTTGGCCGAATGTAAATCAGGATTTACAAGACGTTTACCCGATTTTTGCAGTCAAGCGTTCCATGCTATACTAAACTGAGAAGGGAAAGGTGCGGGCACATGCGGATTCTGATTTCGATGGTGGGGCCGGTCACGCTGGTCGGACTCGCCGTGGCACTATTTTGGCGGTGGTGGCGGGTGCGCCACGAGCGTGCCGTGTTCCTGACGGCCATCGATCGCCACTGGACCAACTGGTGGGCGGGGCTGATCGGCGGCGTTGCACTGGGCGTCGTCGTCAGTGGCGTCGCCGTGCTGCTCGGCCTGATGCTGCCGCCGGCCGCAACGCTTGCGCTGTCCGGACTGTGCGTGCTGGCCCTGCTGCTGTCTTGGGCGGGCTTTGGCGCCTGGGGGCTCGGGCTGGCCGGGCTGGTCGTGGTTTTGGCCACGCGCTACCTCGACTGGCCGCCGCTTGAGGCGCCCGGGGTGGCCTGGGCCTGGCGGCTTGCCGGACTGGTCGGGCTGCTGTGGCTGGGCAACGGGGCGCTGGTGCGCTGGCTGAACCCGCCGATCGACGTGCCGAGTGTCGCGGCATCGCGGCGCGGGGCGCGGGTGGCGACGTACACGCGGCGGCAGTTCTACTGGGTGCCGTTGGTGCTGCCGGTGCCGGGGGCGTGGTTGGCCGCGCTGCCGTACTGGCCGCAGCTGAGCATCAGTGATCAGCACTTCGCTTTGATTGGGCTGCCGCTGGTGCTCGGCCTCGCGCTGACGACCCGCAAACAGCTGCCGAAGACTGCGCTGAAGCCGATCGGCCGCGCCTACCTGATTGCGGGCGCGCTGGCCCTGGTGCTCGGCGTGGTCGGCAACCTGCGGCCCGCGTTCGGGCTGTGGGTGCTGGGCGGTCTGGCCGTGCTCGGGCTGGCGCTTGCGGTGGCCACGCGCGTTGCGGCCCGCGCCGGGGCGGCCTTCGTGTCGGAAACCGGCAGCGGGGTGCGCCTGGTCGCCGTTTTGCCCGACACGCCGGCGGCCAAGATGGGGCTTGAGGCCGGCGACATTGTGCTGTTGGCCAACCAGGTGCCGGTGAGCACGCAGGCGGCGCTGTACGCGGCGCTTCAGGCCCACCCGACGTACTGCCGGCTGAAGGTGCAGCGCCTGGACGGGCGCATCAAGCTGGCGGAGACCGCGATTTACGCCGGCGCCCCGCACGAGCTGGGGATGGTCACCTTCGATCCCAACGAGACGCCAGACGTAGACTAGGAGGACGCAATGAAGAAGATCTTAGTGGTCGATGACGAACCCGCCATCGTGACGCTGCTGAAGTACAACCTCGAAAAAGAGCACTACGGGGTGACCACCGCCGCGGACGGGGACACGGCGCTGAGCCTGGCGCTGCAGGGGAGCTTCGACTTCATCATCCTGGACCTGATGCTGCCGGGGCTGGACGGCTTCGAGGTGACGCGCAAGCTGCGCAACGCCAACAACGCGACGCCGATCATGATTCTGACCGCCAAGGACGATGAGACGGACAAAATCGTCGGCCTGGAGCTCGGCGCCGACGATTACGTCACCAAGCCGTTCTCGCCGCGCGAGATCATTGCCCGACTCAAGGCCATTGACCGGCGCGTGCAGGCGGCGCAAAACCCGACCGGCACGCCGCGCATCACCATCGGCGAGCTGACCATCGACCCGGACAACATGCGGGCGACCAAGGCGGATGTGCCGCTGACTTTGACGCCCAAGGAGTTCGAGCTGCTGGCCTTTTTCGCCACGCGGCTGGGCAACATCCTGTCGCGCGAGGCGATTTTGAACGGCGTCTGGGGCTTCGACTACCCGGCCGAGACGCGGATGGTGGACATTCAGGTCAGCCACCTGCGCGACAAGATTGAAGACGACGCCAAGCACCCGGTCTACATCAAGACGGTGCGCGGCTTCGGGTATCAGATGGAGGTGCCGCATGATTAAGGTCATTCGGCGCTATGCCTGGGTTTGCGTTGCGGCAATCTCGGGCTTTTTCTTACTACTCATGGGGGCCGACCACGTGCTGTACACGCAGCAGACCGCGCACCTGCAGGCGGTGTACCGCACCTACGCGGACCTCGGCGGCACGCAGAGCCTGGCGGTGTCCTTGGCGAAGGACAACCACGTGACCATCACGCGGCTGACCGGCAAGCCCGCCACCCAGCGCGAGGACCTGCTGCAGGACCTGGTGGACCGCCAGCGCACGATCATCGACCGCTCGACGGTGCTTCTGGTCGGCAACCGGCCGGAGCAGATTTACGTCGGCCGGCGCGACAACATCTTCGTCGGGGTCTGGCAGAAAAAGGCCACGTTGTTCGGCGTCGCCCCGCAGCTCGGCGTCGCCTTTGTGCTGCTGTATGCGGCGGGGTGCGCGGCGCTTGCCGGCTGGCTGCTCCGGCGCAACCGCTACTGGCACGGGCACGTCGCGCAGATGGCGCACAACGTCGCCGCCATTCGCAAGGAGCACCCGATCGAGCCGATCATCGCCAGCCCCGGCTCGCCCTTTGCGGTGCTGACCCGCGAGATCGAGCGCCTCGACGCGACGGCCGCGCACCTGCGGCAGAAGGTCGCGCTGCGCCAGGCCAGCTTCGACCGCCTGATCGACCACCTGCCGCAGGGCGTGATGCTGATTGACGCCGATCGTAGCGTGCTTTTGGCCAACCCGGCGATGCAGCAGTTCGTCGGCCACGAGATCTCGCCGCGCCAGCACAACTACCTGGACGACGTGAAGACCTACGCGCTCGCGCGGCTGATCGAGCACACCTACCGCAGCCGCAAGTCGCACCACCAGGAGGTCACGCTTTTGGCCACCCAAAAGGCGGTCGACGCCAACGTGGTCGCGCTGACCGGCACCGAGCGGCTGCAGGTGCTGGTGATCCTCTACGACGTGTCCTACCTGCGCCAGGTCGAGCAGATGCAGCTGGACTTCGTCGGCAACGTCTCGCACGAGCTCAAGACGCCGGTCACGGCCATCAGCGGCTTCACCGAGACGCTGCTTGACGGCGCGAAAAACGACCCGGAGGCGCTCGACCAGTTCCTGACTATCATCCACGACGAGAGCCTGCGCCTGACCCAGCTGATTCAAGACATCCTGACGCTGTCACGGCCGGACGGCGCGCAGCAGGCGGAGGTCGTCGACGTCGCCGGGCTGGTCCAGCGCGCCCTGCAGCCGCTGCAGGACCCGCTGGCCGCCAAGCACCTGACCGTGACCACCGACATCACCCCGGGGCTTGCCGTGCCGACCGTGCCGGCCAAGCTGTCGCAGGTGGTGCGCAACCTGCTGAACAACGCGGTGTTTTACAACCGCGACGGCGGCACCATCACCATCACGGCCAAGGCCGACAAAACCGCCTGGCACCTGGCCGTGAAGGACACCGGCATCGGCATCCAGGCCGCGGATCAGGCGCGCATCTTCGAGCGCTTCTACCGCGTCGATAAGGCCCGCAGCCGCCACAACGGCGGCACGGGGCTGGGCCTGGCCATCGTTCACGAGATGGTGCAGCAGCTGGGCGGCGAGCTGAAGCTGGACAGCCAGGTCGGCGTCGGCTCGACCTTCACCGTCACGCTGCCGCTGACCGTGGTCTGAGGGCCGGACTCCGGTCCGAACTGACCGCTGCTTCCTGCTTCGGGCCGGGGCAATGGTCCGCGTGGGGCTCTCCTGAGCCCAAAGTGCGGTCTCAGGACCCGCCCTTGCTGTTAAACAGGCAAGAAGCGCCTGTTAATAGCAATTTCACGCTAGCTCGCCCCGGCCCGAAGCTTCCAGCGGCGGTCGGTTCGGGCCTTCGTCCTACACAGCGGGGAACTGATCCGAACGATTGCCGTGGGGTCGCCTCATGCGAGGCTGATGGCAATCCGACACTGAATCGTGAGGTTGCGGCTGCTCGCCACGAGGCTGTAGTTTGTCCCGGAGCCCGTGCGTCACACGAAACCCGAATGATTTTACATGAATTTTACAATCGCTCGGCGGAGTTTTTACAATGGCTTGTTAAACTGGTGAGAGTTACGAATTCGGAGGGTCCAACGTGAAGAAAATTCTCGCTTTCCTGGCTGCCGCAAGCCTCGCCTTGCTGGCCGCGTGCGGCACCAAAGACAACGGCGAAGCCATCACCGCGGTGGGCTCAAGCGCCCTGCAGCCCCTGGTGGAGGCCGCGGCCTCGCAGTTCCAGACCGACAACCTCGGCGTGTTCATCAACGTGCAGGGCGGCGGCAGCGGCACCGGGCTGTCGCAGATCCAGCAGGGCGCCGTCGAGATCGGCAATTCCGACCTGTTCGCCGAGGAGAAGGCGGGCATCGACGCCAGCAAGCTGGTCGATCACCGCGTGGCGGTGGTCGGCATCGCGCCGATCGTCAACAAGCAGGTCGGCGTCACCAGCCTGACCGTGGTCCAGCTGCGGCGCCTGTTCACCGGCGAGATCACCAACTGGAAGCAGGTCGGCGGGCCGAACCTGCCGGTGGTGGTGGTCAACCGGGCGCAGGGGTCGGGGACCCGGGCGACCTTCGAGAAGTGGGTGCTGCAGGACCGCCAGCCCAAGGCGGCCCAGGAGCAGGACTCCACGGGGATGGTGCGCTCGATCGTCGCCAGCACCCCGGGCGCGGTGTCCTACGTCGCGTTCTCGTACGTCGACAAAACCGTGCAGGCGCTGGCCCTCAGCGGCGTGAAGCCGACCGACACCAACGTCGCGACCAACGCGTGGCCGATCTGGTCTTACGAGCACATGTACACCCGCGGCAAGCCGACGGGGCTGACGAAGCGCTTTTTGGCCTACGTCGAGTCGCCGGCGACGCAAAATCGCCTCGTGGCGAAGATGGGCTACATTCCCATGACGAAGATGCAAGTGGAACGCGACGCGGACGGGAACGTCACCAAGCGCTAGGAGGAAGCCATGGATCCAATCAGAGAAGCAATGCTGCACCGCTCGCGAGCGGCCAAGATCGAGCGCCGCGGGAAGCTGATCAGCCTCTTTTGCATCACCCTGATTGTGGTGGTGGTGGTCGCCATCTTCACCTTCGTCGCCTCGCGCGGCCTGGCCACGTTCTTCACCGACGGCGTCAACCTCTGGTCCTTTCTGAGCAAGACGACCTGGGCGCCGGCGGTCAAGGACGCGCACGGCGCCGCGCAGGTCGGCGCGCTGCCGATGATCGTCGGGTCCTTCGGTGTGACGCTGCTGTCCGCCGTCGTGGCGACGCCGTTTGCGGTGGGCGCGGCGATCTTCATGACCGAGATTTCCCCAACCCTGGGTAAAAAGGTCCTGCAGCCGGTCATCGAGCTGCTGGTCGGCATCCCAAGCGTCGTGTACGGGTTCATCGGCCTCTCGGTGGTCGTGCCGTTCATCCGCCACGTCTTCGGCGGCACGGGTTTTGGCATCCTGGCCGGGACCTTCGTGCTGTTCGTCATGATCCTGCCGACGGTGACGTCGATGACCGTCGACGCCCTGAAGGCCGTGCCGCGCCACTACCGTGAGGCCAGCCTGGCCCTCGGCGGCACGCGCTGGCAGACCATCTCCCGCGTGGTCGTGCGCGCGGCGATGCCCGGCATCCTGACCGGGATCGTCTTCGGCATGGCCCGCGCGTTCGGCGAGGCCCTGGCCGTGCAGATGGTGATCGGCAACGCCGCACTGCTGCCGCACAACCTGATCAGCCCGGCGGCCACGTTGACCTCCGTTTTGACCTCCGGCATCGGCAACACCGTGATGGGCTCGCTTGAGAACAACGCGCTGTGGTCGCTGGCGCTGCTGCTGCTCCTGATGTCCTTGGCGTTCAACCTGCTGATCCGCTGGATCGGCAAGAAGGGGGAGATGAAGTGATGGATCCCAAGAAAGTCGACAAGCTCGCCACCGGCGTGCTGTACACCATCGCCGGCGTGATCGTCGTGATCCTCGCCAGCTTGCTGGGCTACATCCTGCTTCAGGGGCTGCCGCACGTCTCCTGGCACTTTCTGACCAGCCCCGCCAAGTCGTTCGAGGCCGGCGGCGGCATCGGCATCCAGCTGTTCAACTCGTTTTACCTGCTGCTGCTCTCGATGGTGATCTCGGTGCCGCTGGCGCTGGGCGCCGGCATCTACCTGGCCGAGTACGCCAAGAAAAGCTGGGTGACCGACGTGATCCGTACCGCTATCGAGATCCTGAGCTCGCTGCCGTCGGTGGTGGTCGGCCTGTTCGGCTTCCTGGTCTTCGTGCTCCAGTTCCACTTCGGCTTCTCCATCCTGTCCGGGGCGCTTGCCCTGACCATGTTCAACCTGCCGCTGTTGACCCGCAACGTCGAGGACTCGCTGCGCCAGGTCAGCTTCACGCAGCGCGAGGCCGGGCTTGCCCTGGGTCTGTCGCGCTGGGAGACGGTGATCCACGTGATCATTCCCGAGGCGCTGCCCGGCATCCTGACCGGGATGATCCTGGGCGCCGGGCGCGTGTTCGGTGAGGCGGCGGCCCTGATCTACACCGCCGGCCAAAGCGCGCCGGCACTGGACTTCACCAACTGGAACCCGCTGAACATCGCAAGCCCGCTGAACCCGTTCCGCCCGGCCGAGACGCTGGCGGTGCACATCTGGAAGATCAACTCGGAGGGCATCCAGCCCGACGCCGCGGCGGTGTCCGCCGGCGCCTCGGCGGTTTTGATCATCGCCGTGCTGCTGTTCAACGTGCTGGCGCGCTTCTTGGGCAACCGCCTGTACAAGAAGATGACCGCGGCCTGACGCCGCGCCAAAGGAGACCCGATGCAAACTCAAACTTACGCCCTGGACGATCGCTACATCAAGGAACTGGACCGCAAGCACCACGAGATCGCCATCGAAACCAATGATCTGAAGGTCTACTACGGCGAGCACGAGGCGATTCACGGCGTGTCGTTGCCCTTCGAGCGCTTCAAGATCACCGCGCTGATCGGCGCGTCCGGCTCAGGTAAGTCGACGTTTCTGCGCTCGCTGAACCGCATGAACGACACCATCGACGGCACCCGGGTGACCGGTGAGATCATGTACCGCGGCATCGACATCAACAGCGCCGCGGTCGACGTGTACGAGATGCGCAAGCACATCGGCATGGTGTTCCAGCGGCCCAACCCGTTCGCCAAGTCCATCTACGACAACATCACCTTCGCCCCGCGCCGCTTCGGGGAAAAACGCAAGGCGGTGCTCGACGAGCTGGTCGAAACCAGCCTGAAGCAGGCGGCCCTGTGGGACCAGGTCAAGGACAACCTGCACCAAAGCGGGCTGTCGTTGTCCGGCGGCCAGCAGCAGCGCCTGTGCATCGCCCGCGCGATCGCGATGAAGCCCGACGTGCTGTTGATGGACGAGCCGGCCTCGGCGCTTGACCCGATCTCCACCTCGACGGTCGAAGACACCCTGATGGCGCTCAAGGACCAGTACACCATCGTGATCGTCACCCACAACATGCAGCAGGCCGCCCGCATCAGCGACTACACCGCCTTTTTCTACGCGGGGCAGGCCATCGAGTTCGACGAAACCAGAAAGATCTTTACCCGCCCGAAGATTCGCGCCACGGATGATTACGTGTCCGGGCACTTCGGCTAAGGAGGCCCAGATGAGCAATCCCGTGATTACCAGCCGCGACGTGCACCTGTTTTACGGCAAGTTCGAGGCGCTGCTTGGCATCGACCTTGACTTCAACCGCAACGAAATCACGGCCCTGATCGGCCCCAGCGGCTGCGGCAAGTCGACGTACCTGCGCACGCTCAACCGCATGAACGACCTGATTCCGGGTGTCACCATCACCGGCGACATTCGCCTGGACGGCCAGGACATCTACGCGCCGAGCCAGGACGTGGTCGCGCTGCGCAAGCAGGTCGGCATGGTGTTCCAGCAGCCCAACCCGTTTCCCTTTTCCATCTACGACAACGTCTGCTACGGCCTGCGCCTGGCCGGCGTGAAGGACCGCGCGACCCTGGATTCGGCGGTCGAGACCAGCCTGAAGCAGGCGGCAATCTGGGACGAGGTCAAAGACAAGCTTCACAAGTCGGCGCTGTCGTTGTCCGGCGGCCAGCAGCAGCGCGTCTGCATCGCGCGGGTGCTGGCGGTGCAGCCGTCCGTGATTCTGATGGACGAGCCGACCAGCGCCCTGGATCCGATCTCGAGCACCCAGATTGAAAATATGCTCTTGGAACTGCGCGAGCGGTATACGATAATACTGGTGACCCACAACATGCACCAAGCGTCGCGCATCTCGGACCGCACCGCCTTTTTCCTGCAGGGCCGGCTGGTCGAGGTCGACGCGACGAAGCGAATCTTCCTCAATCCCGCCCAAAAGGAGACGGAAGACTACATTTCGGGCCGCTTCGGCTAGCGGCGACAGCCTAGGAGGACAAGACATGCGACGGCTTTTTGAAGATGAACTCAACGAACTCCACGTGCGCTTTTCGGAGATGGGGATGATGGTCAACGAGGCCATTTTCAAGTCCGTCAAGGCGTTCGTGAATCACGACAAGGCGCTCGCCCACACGGTGATCGAGGATGACCAGCACATCAACAAGCGCGAGGTTGACCTGGAAAAGCGCAGCTTCGAGATGATCGCGCTGCAGCAGCCTGTGACCTCGGACCTGCGCATGATCGTGACCATCATGAAGGCCAGCTCCGACCTCGAGCGGATGGGCGACCACGCGGTGTCCATCGCCAAGTCCACCATTCGGGTCAAGGGCGAGGTGCGCACGCCGGAGATCGAAAAGGTGATCGCCGACATGGCCGCCGCCGTCAAGCGCATGGTCGATGAGGTCCTCGACGCTTACGTGCGCGAGGATGAGGTGCGCGCACGCGAGATCGCCGAGGAGGACCACGGCATCAACGGCTACTCCACGCAGATCTACCACCTGTGCATCGACGAGATGACCAAGGACGCCGACACCATCGTCAGCTCGATGGACTACATGCTGGTGTCGTCTTACCTCGAGCGCATCGGCGATTACGTCACCAACATCTGCGAGTGGATCCTCTACCTCAAGACCGGTAAAGTGGTCGAGCTCAACTCCAACGCCAAAGAGGATGTCCTCTGACTTGAAAGGCCCGCAGTGCGGGCTTTTTTGCTCGCCCGAGCGCGGGCGCGGCTTGCGACTGCGCCGCCGTGCGTACCGCAGGTAGACGCCACTTGTCGCGGTGAGCGGGTGGGGGACTCACGGCCTTGGTGGGGCTGAGGCAAAAATCAACCTTAGGACCTATGCGCGAACTTGACGAGGCTGGCATACTATAGCTACAGAGGCAGTCAAAACGTGGAGGTAATACCATGAATGAACGTGAACGGATTTTAGATTTAGTGAAGCAGGGTGTGATCACCAGCGAAGAAGCCTTGGTGCTCCTCGAAAACCTCGCGAAGGCGAAGGCCAAGACCCCCACTTCCGCACCCGAAGACGCCGCAGCCGACCAGACAAACGAGCAACAACCCACCGCAGATGATGATTCAACTCAAGACACGCCCAAGGAGACCCCGACCGAGGAGGCCCTCGCACTCTTGAACACGCAGCTGGCCGAGCTGGCCGGCAACCTCGACGCCGCCCAGGCCCAGGTCAAAAGCGTGAACGCCAAGCTCGCCGCCAACGCCGAGCAGATCATCGTGCTGGACACGATGGAGGACCTCGACACCCTGTCTGAGGAGAAGTACAAGGAGCGCGGTCGCCTGAAGCAGGAGAACCTGACGTTGACGACCAAGCAGGCGGAGCTCACCGAGCAGGTCGCGACGCTCAAGACCAAGATCGCCGAGCTCAACCGTGAAAAGCACCAGCTGACCAAGAAGACCTTCACCGACAAGGTGCTGCCGGACGACTGGCAGGACCAGGCCAAGGACGCGCTGAACGACATCGGCAAGACCGTCAACGACGCGACGCTCCAGATCGGCTCGCTGGTCAAGAAAACGATGAACAACGTGCTGGACAACGTGGACTGGAAGGACGTCACGGTGCGCGTGCCGGGCATCGCCACGGAGCGCTTCAGCCACACCTTCGATTTTCCGGACAGCAAGGCCAGCATCTTGGACCTCAAGGTGGCCAACGGCGACATCACCATCGACACCTGGGAGCAGGCCGGCATTCAGGTGAACGCCGAGATCAAGCTCTTCGGCAAGATGCAGGCGGACACCCCGCTTGAGGCGTTCCTGGACCGCAGCCACATCGAGGCCAACGACGACCACCTGGTGTTCCAGGTGCCGAACCGCCGCGTGCAGGCCGACCTGACGATCCACCTGCCGAAGCGCGATTACGACCACGTGGCCGTGCGGCTGCTCAACGGCGGCCTGCTGCTCAACGGCCTGAGCGGTAAGGACTTCTACGTCAAAAGCACCAACGGCGAGCTGACGTTCAACCAGCTGACCGCCACGATGCTCGAGATCGAAGGGGTCAACGGCTCGATCAAGGTCACCGACGGCACGGTGCACGACCTGATGCTCGAAACCGTCAACGGCGACATCAAGGTGTCCAGCGCTGCCAAAACGCTGAGCCTGCAGACGGTCAACGGCACGATTCGCACGACTTTGACCACCGATTTTGACCAGCTGACGGCAAGTTCCGTCAACGGCAACGTCAAGCTTGCGCTGCCGGCCAGCGTCGCGGTGAGCGGCGAGGCCCGCACGCGCTTCGGCGGCGTCAAGAGCCGCATGGCGGGCATCAACGTGTCCGGCAAGGCGAAGTCAGTCACCCTGGACCGTCCAGGCACCGGCAGCGGCCGCCTGAAGGTCACCACGACCAGCGGGAACGTCCAGCTCAAGGACACGGACAACGATTAAGCCTCTGTCTCGGCCGCGTCGTGCTGGCGCGGCTATTCTTATACGACAAACGGCCGCCAGGGATGGCGGTGCAGCAAAGGAGAGATCGATATGCCCTTTCTCATGATTCCCATCATCCTGTTCGTGGCCGGCATCGCCATCATGATGGTGTTCGCCCTCGGCTTCGCCCTGATCCACGTCCTGTTCTGGCCGGTGGTCATCGGCCTGTTCATCTGGTGGCTGGTGCGCCAAAGCGCGCCGACGCCGAGACGGCGGCGGGATCACCCGTACCGCAGCGACCACACGGACTGGCAAAGCCACCTGACCAACGTGCGCAAAGAGGCGCACAACGTCAAGGAGGAGCCGGAGCGGCCGCGGCACCACGTGGACCACGACGACGACTGGAGTGATTTCTAATGCACTTTCTGCGCAAGGTCATTCTGACCACCATCGTGTTCATCGTGTACGCGAACCTGTTTCCGTCCCAGCTGTTCGTCGCCAGCTGGACTGCCGCCCTGACCGGGGCCGTGGTCCTCGGCGTCCTGAACGGGCTGGTCAAGCCGATCCTGAAGGTGCTGTCCTTCCCGCTGACCATCCTGACGCTGGGCCTGTTCCTCCTGATCCTCAATGGCTTCATGCTCAGCCTGATGACATGGTTCGTCTCGGGCATCACCTTCGCCGGCTTCGGCGCCCAGGTCATCTTGGCCCTGGTGCTCAGCGTGGTGAACGCAACGCTCGGCGACGCCGACCGCAACTGATCAGACTTTAAAACCCTAGGCCCGACTGCAAACGCTGCAGCCGGGCCTTTTTGCGTCCAGGGCGAAGAACCGCGGGCTAGCGGGACGGGTAGCCTAGCCGGAGCAACGGGGCGGGCTTGGCCGCGATGGCCCGGCGTCGCTAGCCGCTCCCGCGATGCGGTTGGCAGCCCGACGAAACCAGGGCGAAGAACCGCGGGCTAAGCGGGACGCACAGTCGGCAGGCGCCAATCCACTAATCGGGAACGACTGAGTGGGTGGGGGACAAATTCGCGGTGGTTGATGAGCGACGAGAAGCCTTGCGGGGCAAGGGCTGACGGCAGCTTTCGGGTTGGTCGGTCTCGATTTGGCTTATCGTTGCAACATTAATTTGACAACTAACACCCTAAATTTGACGACTGTGTCACCGCGGTAAAGGGCTTACAATTGAAGCATACATACGCAAGGAGGGATGACGATGCAGACGAAACAGTCCGCGGTCGTCGGGGGTAATAACAAGGGCTTCATCGCCAAGATGAAAAAGAACAGCACGTTTTTCCTGCTGGTCGCACCAGGGACCATCTTCCTGATCATCTTCTTTTACATTCCCGTGTTGGCCAATGTCGTGGCGTTCCAGAATTTCCAGTACTCGGATGGAGGCTTCCTGTACAGCCTGTTCCACAGCCCGTGGGTCGGGTTCCAGAACTTCATCTTCTTCTTCAAGTCCGCCGACTTCTGGCTGGTACTTCGCAATACCGTCGGGTACAACCTGACGTTCCTGCTTCTGAACTTCTTCTTTGCCATTTTCTTCGGCATTGTGATGAGCCAGATGCGCAACATGCGGCTGCTTCGGGTCTACCAGACCTCGATGCTGTTCCCGTACTTCCTGTCTTGGGCGATTCTGGCCTACTTCCTCTACGCCTTCTTGAGCGCGGATAAGGGGATCATCAACCACATCATCACCGGGGCGGGCGGCACGGCCATCGACTTCTACAACACGCCGTACGTCTGGCCGTTCCTGATCGTCTTCATGGGCGTTTGGAAGGGGATCGGCTACAACAGTATCCTGTACTTCGCGACCGCTTCCGGCATCGACCCGTCGTACTACGACGCGGCGATGATGGACGGCGCCAACAAGTGGCAGCAGATTAAAAACGTCACGCTGCCGCACATCCTGCCGATTGCGACGTTGATGCTGATCATCAACATCGGCGGCATCTTCCGGTCCGACTTCGGGCTGTTCTACCTGCTGCCGCGCGCTTCGGGCACTTTGATCAACGTGACGCAGACGTTCGATACCTACGTCTACCGCGCGTTGACCACGACCAGCGACATCGGCATGAGCACCGCGACCGGTCTGATCCAGTCCGTGGTCGGCTCGGTCATGATCCTGGGCTCCAACGCGATTGTTCGTAAGCTGCAGCCGGATTCGGCACTGTTTTAGGAGGCGCGCGCATGGCAAAAAAGAAAAAAGTCGTCAGCGCCGTGGACATCCGCAAGTTCAGCGCCGGCACCAACCTGTTCTTCAACATTTTTCTGGGCATCTTCGCCTTCACCTGCGTGGTGCCGTTCGTCTTCATCATCATCCTGTCGTTGACCAAGGAGTCGGACATCACCCTGTACGGCTACCAGTTTTGGCCGAAGCACTGGACGTTGGCGTCTTACACGTACCTGACCGGTATGGGTGGCCAGGTCGGCAAGTCCTTCCTGATTTCCGTCATCGTGACGGTGGTCGGGACCATCATGAGTTCGACCTTCACGTCGACTTACGCCTACGCGATTTCGCGGCGTGACTTCGACTACAAGAAGTTCTTCACTGTCTTCGCCCTGATCTCCATGCTCTTCACCCCGGGCATGGTGCCGAACTACTTGGTTGTCACGCAGATGCTGCACCTGAAGGACAGCATCTGGGCCCTGATTCTGCCGGCATCCTTCGGGGTGTTCAACGTGTTGATCATGCGGACTTTCTTCCTGACTAACATTCCGGAATCGATCATCGAGTCCGCCCGCATCGACGGGGCGTCTGAGCTGAAGATTTTCCGCAGCATCGTGGTGCCGCTGGCGGTGCCCGGGATTGCGACCATCTCGCTGTTCTCCGCTTTGGGCTACTGGAACGACTGGTTCAACGCGATGCTGTACACGGACAGTCCGGATGTGACGCCGCTGCAGTACCTGCTGGTTAAGATCCAAAACAACATCACGATGTTGACGCAGCAGGCGGCCCAGGGCGGGTCGACCATGGCGGCCGGCACGGAGATCCCGTCTGAAGGCATGCGCTTCGCCGTCGTCGTGGTCGCCACCTTGCCAATCGCCCTGACGTACCCATTCTTCCAGAAGTACTTCGTCAAGGGCATGACCGTCGGCGGGGTCAAGGGCTAGTTATTGAACAGACGCGTCGGGCGGGGCATCACCCGCACGGTACCGCCAGGACTTGCGGCCCCCACCGCGAGTCAGACGCGTCAAATCTTGCACCGCGGCCACCGGTTAAGCTCCCCCTAGCGATCCGAGTGACCCACGGTTGCACCGCGCCTCCGCAAAAGCGGAGGCGTTTTTGTATCCAGGGCGGAGCAGCGCGTACTTAGCCGTTCGGGTAGCGTAAGCGTGGCGCTTTGGACGCAAACGCGGTTTAATTAGGCGAGGAGGCGAGACGATGGATTACTTCTGGTACCAGGCGCAGGCGACGCACCGCGAGCTGAATCTGACCGAGTGCGGCTACCAGCCCTGCAGCGTGCTGGATCACTACACGTATCAGGCGGCGCAGGATTATGTGTTCCACTATGTGGTGAGCGGGCGCGGCACCGCGGTGATCGACGGGGTGCGCCGCGACTATAAGCCGGGGGAGCTGTTCGGCTTCCGCCGCGGCCAGGTGGTGGATTACTGGCCGGCGGCGGGGGATCCCTGGACCTACGCCTGGGTGGCCGCGTCCGGCACGCTGGTGGACGCCCACTTTGCCGCGGTGACGCCGGCGCTTTTGGCGGCGCTGCCGGCTGATGCGGCCGCGGCCTGCGGGGTCGCGCTTGCGGCGGTGACGGAGGTCTGCCGGCCGGTCGGTGGGCGCGAGCTGCAGCGACTGGCCGCGCTGATGGGGTTTCTCGATGTGCTGGCGGAGGCGCTCGCGCTGCCGGTTCGGTCGGCCGACAAGGCGCCGACGCAGCGCCTTGTGACGGACACCCTGGCCTATCTGCACACGCACTATCAGCTGCCGGTGACGGTGGCCGGGCTGGCGGCGCGGGCCGGGGTGTCTCGCGGTTACCTGACGCGCGAGTTCAAGGCGGCGATGCACGTAACGCCACAGCAGTACCTGCTGCGGCTGCGGCTGGCGCAGGCCAGCCACCTGTTGAGAACCACCACGCTTTCGGTGCAGGCGGTGGCCGCGGCCTGCGGGTACCCCGATCCGCTGTACTTCTCGACGCAGTTCAAGCGCGTCTACCTGATGTCGCCGCGCGCGTTTCGGCGGGCGAACGGGGCGAAAAAGGATTGAGCGGGACCTTCCCGGTGACGAGGGGAGAAGGTGGGCGGCCGTTAGTTCTGCCCTCTAATCGGCCCTGCCGGAGAGTCGCAAGCATGATGACGCGCTGTGGTGGCGCGTCTTTTTTGCGCGCGACGAGGTGACATTTTTCCATGTTTGTGGGCCCGTTTTGCGATATGAATGCCGGAGAAAGCGCTGTACAATAGGCACGAATGAGTGAAAGGTGGACTAAACATGACGAAACGTGACTTGCTGGAAGATCCTCAGGCGCTGCGCGAAAACACCGAGCCGGCGCGCAGCTACTACATTCCCTACCCGACCGAGGCGACGGCGCTGAAGGCGAAGCGGCGCACCGAGTCGCCTTGCTTCACGCTTTTGGACGGTGACTGGGATTTTCGCTACCTCCCCGACCTGTCGGCACTGGACGAGCAGTTTTGGGCCGATGGCGATCTGACCACTGACGCGGTGCTGCCGGTGCCTGCGACGTGGCAAAACCACGGCTACGACCACCACCAGTACACCAACGTCTCCTACCCGATTCCCTTCCAGCCGCCGTTCGTGCCGGATGCCAACCCGGCCGGCTACTACCGCCGCAGCTTCACGGTGGCTGACGGCGATGACAGCTGGTACCTGAACTTCGAGGGCAAGGACTCGGCCATGTACGTCTGGGTCAACGGCCGCTACGTCGGCTACGATTCCGTGCCGCACGCCAACAGCGAGTTCGACGTGACGGCCTTCGTGCACCCGGGCGAAAACGATCTGGCGGTGCTGGTGGCCAAGTGGTCGGTCGGCACCTACTTCGAGGATCAAGACAAGTTTCGCACCAGCGGCCTGATTCGCAGCGTCTACCTGCTGGCGCGGCCGCAGGCACACGCCACGACGCTTGACTGGCACACCACGGTGGACGTCGCGCGCGGCACCGGGACACTGACGGTTGACGCCTACGCGGGACCGGCGGCGCGTTACGCGCTGGTCGACGCGGCCGGTCAGCAGCTGGCGGCCGGGGACTGGACGGTCGGCACCGCGATCACGGTGGCCGACTGCGCCTTTTGGAACGCCGAGCATCCGTACCTCTACCGGCTGGTGGTGACGGCCGGGGACGAGGCACTGCCGTTTGACGTCGGTTTCCGCCAGTGGACGCTGGAGGCCGGGGTGCTGAGGCTCAACGGCCAGGCGGTCAAGCTTTACGGCACGAACTACCACGACTCCGACCCGCGGGTGGGGGCGGCGGTGACGCTTGAGATGCAGCGCCGCGACCTGGTGCTGATGAAAAAGCACCACTTCAACGCGATTCGCACGTCGCACTACCCGAAGGCCCCGGAGTTCTACGCCCTGTGCGACCGCATGGGCTTTTACGTCGTGTCCGAGGCCGATGTGGAGTGCCACGGTGCCGGTGACCTGTACGGCGCGGCCAGTGACATGGATCAGCTGGTCGAGGACCCAACCTACGCTAAGCTCGTCTTGGACCGCATCCAGCGCATGGTGACGGCCGACCGGCTGTTCGCCTGCCTCTTCTGCTGGTCGATGGGCAACGAATCCGGCTTCGGGGCCGATCTCGCGGCGGCCTGCCGCTGGACCCATGCGGCCGACCCGACGCGGCTGGTGCACTACGAGGGGCTGTCGGCCAAGGAGGCGGCCGACCCCGAGTCAACGATGGACTTGGTCGACGTGTACAGCCGGATGTACGAGAGCCCGGCCGGCTGCCAGGCGTTTTGCGACCGCTACCCGAAGCTGCCGCTGATGCTGTGCGAGTACGCGCACGCGATGGGCAACGGCCCCGGGGGTCTTGCCGTGTACGACGAGCTCATGCAGCGCTTCGACAACTTCATCGGGGCGTTCGTCTGGGAGTGGTGCGACCACGCGATGGTGATTCCGGGCACCCATCACCTCGGCTA
Organism: Lacticaseibacillus kribbianus; assembly: GCF_020180945.1. Classification (GTDB taxonomy): domain Bacteria; phylum Bacillota; class Bacilli; order Lactobacillales; family Lactobacillaceae; genus Lacticaseibacillus; species Lacticaseibacillus kribbianus. Next base: position 54,540 of record NZ_JAIPUL010000004.1, read on the forward strand.
CGGCGGCGATTTCGGCGAGTTCCCGGACGCCGGCAACTTCTGCATGGACGGGCTGGTCTACCCGGATCGCCGGCCGCACACCGGCCTGTTGGAGTACCAGGCCACCCACCTGCCGATTGCGCTTGAGGCGGTGCAGGACGGGCAGCTGGTGCTGCACAACCGACTGGACTTCACCGCCGGCGGGGCCTACACGGGCTTTTGGCGCGTCAGCGTGGCCGGGCAGCCCGGGCCGTGGCAGGCGCTGGCACTCACCGGGCTGGCGCCGCACAAGACGGCCACGTTCGCCGTTTCGCTGCCGCGGACGGATGCGCTGCTGTCCGTCGAGTGGACGCTCGGCGAAGCGGGGACCAAGGCGCCGCTTGACGGCGTCGGCATTCAGCAACAGCTGCTGCAGGCGCCGACCTGCGCGCTGCCGGCTCTGGCCGACAAAGGTGAGGCGCTGACCGTCACCCAGACGCCGAGAACTGTGACCGTCACCGGCGCCGGCTTCACCTACGTCCTGGACGCTTTTGCCGGCACCTGGCGTCAGCTCACTCAGGGCGGCCACGACTGGCTGCGCGCACCGATGGCCTGGCAGCTGTGGCGCGCGCCGATCGACAATGACCGCGACCTCGCTGCGGACTGGCGGGCCGCCGGCTACGACCGCGTGGTGCCGCACCGGGGCACCTGCACGGTGAGCGAAAAGGCGGGCGCCGTGGCCATCACCATCGCGCTGACGCTGACGGCGCCCAAGGTCCAGCAGCTCGCGGCCCTGACCGTGACCTGGACGGTGGCGACCAGCGGCCAGCTGCGCGCTTCGGTGCAGGTCACCCGCACGCCTGGCATGCCGGCCTGGCCGCGCTTCGGGCTGCAGCTTTCGCTCGATCGGGCGGCCAAAGCCGAGTACCTCGGCATGGGGCCGATGGAGAGCTACCGCGACAAGCACGAGGCGGCCAGTCTCAACTGGTTCACGACGACGGCCCAGGCGAGCTACGAGCCTTACGTCAAGCCACAGGAGCACGGCAGCCACTACGCCACCCGCGAGCTTGCGGTGACGACCGGCGGCCACCGGCTGCACGTGGCCTTCGGGGCACCGGCCAGCTTTTCCCTGATTCCGTACACCGCCGCCCAGCTGACGGCGGCGGCCCACGACTGGGCGCTTCCGGCAAGCGACGCCGCGATTTTGAGCCTGGATTACGCACAAAACGGCATTGGCTCGGCCAGTTGTGGTCCGCGCCTGCCGGAGTGGGAGCAGTTCACGGACGCCAGCTTCTCCTGGCAGCTGGCGCTTGACCTGACGACGGAGGCGGCGCGATGACGCCGGAGCAGCTAGTCGCCGTGCGGCCAAGCCCTCGACAGCTGGCCTGGCAGCAGCTTGAGTTTTACGGCTTCGTGCACTTCGGTATGAACACAATGACCGACCGCGAGTGGGGCGACGGCACCGAGGATCCGGCGTGGTTCAACCCCGAGCGGCTGGATTGCGACGCCTGGGCCGCGGCGCTTCAGGCCGCGGGGATGCGCGGGGCGATTCTGACCTGCAAGCACCACGATGGGTTTTGCCTGTGGCCGAGCGCCCAGACTGCGCACACCGTAGCCAGCTCGCCCTGGCGCGGCGGCCACGGCGACGTGGTGGCCGAGTTCGCCGCGGCCTGCCGCCGCCACGGGCTGAAGTTCGGCGTGTACCTGTCGCCCTGGGACCGGCACGAGGCGAGCTACGGCAGTGGCGCGGCCTACGACGATTTTTACTGCGCGCAGCTCACGGAGCTTCTGACGAACTACGGGCCGGTGTTCGAGGTCTGGTTCGACGGGGCGAACGGCGAGGGCCCGAACGGCCGGCGCCAGGCCTACGACTGGGCGCGCTACTACGCCCTGATCCGGCGCCTGCAGCCAAGGGCGGTCATCGCCGTGTGCGGGCCGGACGTGCGCTGGATCGGCAACGAGGCCGGCGCGGCCCGTCTAGCGGAGTGGAGCGTGGTGCCGGCGGGCCTGCAGGACGCGGAGAAAACCGCCGCGGCCTCGCAGCAGCAAGAAGACGCCGGCTTCTCGCGGCGCTTCAACTCCAGCCTGCCTGACCTCGGTAGCCGCGCCGTTTTGGCGGACTACGACGGGCCCTTGGCCTGGTACCCGGCGGAGGTGGACACCTCCATTCGCCCGGGCTGGTTCCACCACCCGGCGGAAAACGCCCAGGTGCGCACGGCCGCCGAGCTGTTTCGCCTGTACGCGGCGGCGGTTGGCGGTAACGCCAGCTTCCTGTTGAACGTGCCGCCGCAAGCGGACGGGCAGCTGTGCCCGACGGACGTCGCCAATCTGGCGGCGCTGGGCAAGCGGCTGGCCGCCATGACGCAAAGCGATGTGGCCGGTTCGGCGACCGTGCGCGTGTCCAGCGCTACCGGGCCGTGGCGGGGCATCACGGGCGCCGCTGATTCGGCGGCGCCGACCGCGGCGGCAGCGGCGGCCGAGCTGGCCGCGGCGGCGCAACCAACTGTCCCGCGCGCCTGGCAGGCCGCGGCCGAAGACGACCGGCCGACGGTGACGCTGACTTGGCCCAAGCCGGTTGCGTTCGACACCGTCGCGCTGCAGGAGGACCTGACACAGGGTCAGCGCATCGAGGCCTTCGCGGTTGAGGTGCAGACGCCTGACGGCTGGCAAGCGTGGGGTGAAGGCGAGACGGTCGGCGCCAAGCGGCTGGTGCTGGGGCATTCCTGCACCACCCAGGCGGTGCGGGTAACCATCACCCGGGCGCGCGCCGCCGCGACGCTTGCGCACATCGCCATCATGACGCGGGGTGCGGACGAATGACGCCACGCATTGGGTGTCACACGCGCCCGGACGCGGCAGTAAAAGGAGGCGGAAAATGAGCAATCGCATTGAGTGCCGGCTGGTTTCCAGCATGACCAAGGTGTTCGCCGATGCGGCCCCGGCGCCGCTGACCGGGGGGCTGACGGTGCTGCAGGGGGAGCCGGCGGCGGTTCAGGTGGCGTACACCGCCACGGCGCTTGATGGCACCTTCGCGGCGGTCACGCTGGCCTCGCTGCCGGCGGCCGACATCCGGCAGGTCGGCCTGGTGCCGACCACGCTGACCCAGTGGCCCAACGTCGACGACGGTTACCTGCGCACGGCGCCGGGGCTGTTTCCCGACCCGCTGGTGGCGGGCCAGCTGCGGGCATACCGCGGCCAGTGGCGCGCCGCCTGGCTGCGGCTCGACACCACCTACCTGCCCGCGGGGCAGCACCGGTGGCGCATCGCGGTGCGCACCGAAGACGCCGAGCCGCAGGCGCTGTGCGTGGACCTGACGGTGGTGGCGGCCCAGGCCAAGGCGCCCGTGCTTTGGCACACCGAGTGGTTCCACGTCGACGCGCTGGCCCACTACTACCACCTGACGCCGTACGAGCCGGCGCTGTGGGCGCGCATCCGCGAGTTCGTCGCCTTTGCGGTCGCACGCTGCGGGGTCAACACGCTTTTGACCCCGCTGATCACGCCGCCTTTGGACACGGCCGAGGGCACAAGGCGGCTGAACGTGCAGCTGGTGGCCGTGGCGGAGCCTGCGCCCGGCCGCTTCACCTTCGACTTCGCCGCCCTGCGCCGGTGGTGTGCGCTGTGCCGCGAGCTCGGGGTCGCAAACCTTGAGCTGCCGCCGCTGTTTTCGCAGTGGGGCGCCAAAAGCGCGGCTAACGTTCAGGTTGACGGGCGCTGGCGGTTCGGCTGGGCAACCCCGGCGACGGATCCGGATTACGTCGCGTTTTGGCACCAGCTGCTGCCGGCGGCCCGGGCAGTGTTCGCCGAGTACGGCTACGACAACGCGCATTTGTTCTACCACGTCTCCGACGAGCCCGGGCAGGACGCACGCGCCCAGTACGCCGCGGCGCGCGCCGGCGTGGCCGACCTGTTCACCGGCTGCACGGTGATGGACGCGGTGTCCGACCTCGGCCTGTACCAGGCGGGGTTGGTGCAGCTGCCGGTGGTGGCCGACGACGCGCTTGCGCCGTTTCTGGCCGCCGGGGTGCAGAAGATGTGGACGTACTACTGCTGCGCGCAGGGCGACCGCGTACCCAACCGCTTCTTTGCGCTGCCGAGCTTCCGCAACCGGGTGATGGGCGTGCTGCTTTACGTCACCGGCATCCAGGGCTTCCTGCACTGGGGCTACAACTTCTACAGCGCCGCTTTGAGCACCCACCCGATCGACCCGTACGCCGTCACCGACGCCGACGGGTTCTTCCCGGGCGGCGACCCGTTTCTGGTGTACCCGAGCCAAAACGGGCCGGTGTCGAGCATCCGAAACGAGGTGCAGATGATGGGCCTGGCCGACCTGGCGCTGCTGCAGCAGCTGGAAGCCAAGATCGGCCGCTCAGCGGTGCTGGCGCTGGTCGCGGCGACCGCCGGGGGCGCGCTGAGCTTCACGGACTTTCCGCAAAACGCGGTGTGGCTCGACCGGCTGCACGCGCTGGCGGCGACGCGGCTGGCCGACGCCTGAGCCACACCGTGAGTTGTCCACAGCCGGTCACAACGCGCGCACGGCGGCGGGTTATCCACCTGTGGGTAACCCGCCGTTTTTGCGTGGCTTTCGCCCGCAAGCCGGGGACAAGTGGATAATTGCTGGGGACAAGCGCGGGTTTGGGGGATAACTGGGCCTTAGTGGTGGACAACGCGGCGAAAAGTGGTAGACTTAAGCACAATTCGCACCGAGAAAGGTGGTTATCCACATGTCACTGCCCATCACCGACTACGACGCCGCCGTCGAGGCCGTCATCGCGCCCAACCGCGGCGAGGGCTTCGCCGTGCCGCCGCGGACGCTTTTGGCCTTCGTCAACGACGCCAACTTCGCCGCCTTCCTGGGCGCCCACCCGCACCGGCAGGTCGCCGAGTACGAGACCATCGCCAAGCACTACCGCGTCTACGCGCTGACGATTGAAGACGAAGAGATTGGCCTGTGCCAGGCGCCGCTCGGGGCGCCGGCGGCCGTGCAGCTGCTGGACTTTCTGATCGGCTACGGCGCCCGTACGGTGGTGGCGGTCGGCTCCTGTGGCGTGCTGGTTGACACGCCGGAGAACCAGCTGATGGTCGTGACCGCGGCCCTGCGCGACGAGGGCACGTCCTACCACTACCTGCCGCCGGCCGCAAGCGTCGCGACGGACGCCGCGCTTTCCGCCCACCTGCTGCGGGCGCTTGCCTCCGGGGCCAAGGCCGTTGCGACCTGGACCAACGACGCGTACTACCGCGAGACGCCAGGCAAAATCGCCCGGGCGCTGGCCGCGGGCTGTGAGGTCGTCGAGATGGAGTGCGCGGCCCTTTGCGCCTGTGCCGTTTTCCGCGGCGCGCGCTTCGGGCAGGTGCTCTTCACCGCTGACAGTCTGGCCGAGCTTGCGGCCTACGACGCGCGCGGTTTCGGTGTTGCGGCGCAGCTGCCGGCCCTCACCGCGGCCGGTGCGGCGCTGGTCCAGTGGCCGGCTGCGCGCTAGGCAAGGCGCCAACTGTTGCCGGCCGGCCGTTGTACTTTGGGCCCATTTCAAGTAAAATAGAAGGTGAACTGGACAGAATAGAGGTGTTAGGAATGAGCACATTGGATCAAACCGTCCACTTTGATTTTCCGGACAACAACCCGAAGAACGTCCGTGAGACGTTAGAGACCGTCTATCAGTCACTCGAGGAAAAAGGGTACAACCCGATCAACCAGATTGTGGGGTACCTGATCTCCGGCGACCCGGCGTACATTCCGCGGTACAAGGATGCGCGTGCGCAGATTCGCAAGTACGAGCGCGATGTCATCATCGAGGAGCTTGTTCGTAACGCGCTGGGCAAGGAGAAGGACTAGATGCGCTTAATGGGCTTGGATGTGGGCTCCAGAACCGTCGGCGTCGCCTTGAGCGACCCGTTCGGCTGGACCGCGCAGGGGCTTGAGATCATTCGAATCAACGAGGACAAGCAGAACTTCGGCCTCGATCGCGTCGCCGAGATCGTGGCGGAGTACGAGGTCACCGAGTTCGTCGTCGGCCTGCCCAAAAACATGAACAACACCCTGGGGCCGCGCGCGGAGAAGTCCAAGGCCTACGGGGCGATGCTTGAGGACCGCTTCAAGCTGCCCGTCGCCTTCACCGACGAGCGCCTGACCACGGTTGAGGCCTCGCGGATGCTGATTGAGGAAGCGGACGCGTCACGCAAACGCCAAAAGCAGGTCATCGACAAGCTTGCGGCGCAGATGATTTTGCAAAACTACCTGGACCGCAGAAGCCGGTCCTGACGGAGGATAACATGGCAGAAGAGAACAACGAGCACCTGCACCCGGGCGAAGACGAGCAACTGATCACCCTGATCGACGAGAAGGGCAACGAGGAACTGTACCAGGTCCTCTTCACCTTCGACTCCGAGGACTACGGCAAAAGCTACGTCCTGCTGTACCCGCAAGGCGCAAGCGAGGACGAGGAGCTTGAGATTCAGGCCTTCTCCTTCACGCCGGACGAGAACGGCGACGCCAGCCAGGGCGACCTCTTCCCAATCGAGGACGACGACGAATGGGCGATGGTCGAGGAGGTCCTGAACACCTTCCTGGCCGACGAGGACGAAGACGACACCGAAGACTAACCACAAGGGCCTTGCTCATCGAGCGGGGCCCTTTTTGAGAGAGGGCGGAGCCGCGCGGGTGTCGCGGGCCGCATAGCGTGGCACCGGCGCTTGGAGCGCACTTGGCTTCAAACGCCGGTGCAAGCTAGGCGCGCCCACGGTGCGCGGCGTAGCCCGTTTGGAAGAGAGGGAGGCGCAAGGCGTACTTAGCCGGTCGGCCAGCGTGAGCCTAGCGTTTGGGCCGGGCTTGGGCCCAGGCGCTAGGCTGAGCTGGACGCACCGGCGTTGCCTTGAGGAGCCCGTTTGAGAGAGGGCGGAACCGCGCGGGTTTTGCGGGCCGCTCAGCGTGCGCCGGTGGATGCCGATGAGGACCAGGCGGGAGTCACCGGTGTTGATTTTGACTGGCGTCACTTGGCCCGTCCGCGAAAGGAGTCCCACCATGTTCGACCTGCACCTCACCAATCCGTTTTGGCTTTATCAGGAGGACCCCACCAAGGACCTGTGCGCGCACGGCACGGTTGAGGTCACCATCGGCGACGCGCGAACCACGCAGGAGGCAACGGTGAGCGCCGCGGCGCTTGAGCTGTTGCGCTCGCTGCAGGACGGGCACGATCCGGTCGTGGCCGAGCTGCAGCTCCTGCCGTGCTGCGGCTTTAGCATGTACCCCACGGCCGACGATCAGGACGTGCTGATCATCGGCTGCCCCGAGGGCGTTGACTGGGGCGTCACGCTGGCGGGCGAGCGCGTCCTGCTGACCCCAGCGGACGGGCCGGCGGTGACGCTGCCCTGGACGACCTACGCCCGGGCGGTCTGCAACTTCGCAGATGAGGTGGCCGCATTTTACGCCGCGAGTGCTGAGAAGCGGCCGGCGCCGGACGATGAGGCGGCCTACGCGATTTTTTGGCGGCAGTGGCACCGGCTGCGGGCCGCGGCGTCAGTGCGGCTTGATTAAGGGTGTAATTTTTGTTCAAGTCGGGCATAATAAAGGCAGAGCGTCGACTGAGTTGAGAGGTGAGGAGAACAATGACACCGAATAAAGAAGATTATTTGAAAATGATTTTTGAGCTGGGCGGTGACACGGCCCTGATTTCCAACAAGCAGATTGTGGCGGGGCTGACCGTCAGCGCGGCTTCGGTGAGCGAAATGATCACCAAGCTGGTCGAGCAGCACTACGTCACCCACACGCCTTACCAGGGCATCAAGCTCACGGCCAGCGGCCAGCAGAAGGCCGCGATGCTGGTACGCAACCACCGGCTGTGGGAGGTCTTTCTGGTGTCGTCGCTCGGCTACCCCGTCGACGCGATCCACCAGGAGGCCGAAAAGCTCGAGCACGCGACGACCCCGGACATGGCCGACCGGCTGGCCAAAATGCTGGGCAAGCCGCAGTACTGCCCGCACGGCGGCGTGATTCCCGACGAGGACGGCCACTACCTCGACCAGAGCCGCGTGGCCCTGGCCAGCCTTGACGTCGGCGCGCACGGCCACATCGAGCGCGTGGTCGACGAGGCGGCGTTGATCGATTACATCTTCGCCCTCGGGCTGCACATCGAGGACCACTTCCGCATCGTCGCCAAGGACGCGCGCACCATTACGCTGCACTCGCGTGAAAAGGACGCGGACCTTTCCGTCGACCTTAGGCGGGCCTCGCACATTTTTGTCGAAGTACAGGAGTAGGAGCTAATTATGTCTGAAGAAACATCTGCAGTGATCATTTTGTTCGGGGGGTCAGGGGACCTCGCGCAGCGAAAACTTTACCCCGCGATGTTCGGCTTGTACAAGCGGGGCATCCTGGCCGCCCACTTTGCGGTGATCGGCACCGCGCGGCGGCCGTGGAGCAACGCGCACTACCGCGACATCGTGGTGGCGGCGGTGGCCGGCGACAACGACCACGACCAGGCCGTCGCCTTCTCGGAACATTTTTACTACCAGTCCCACGACGTCACCGACGCCGAGCACTACATCACGCTCAAGGAGCTGGCCGCGACGCTTGACGCCAAGTACCAGGCGGCGGGCAACCGGTTGTACTACATGGCGATGGCGCCGGCGTTTTTCGCCACCATCGCCAGCCACCTGAAGTCCGAGGCGCTGCTGACGACTGACGGGTTCAACCGCCTGGTGATCGAAAAGCCGTTCGGCCACGATTACGCAAGCGCCAAGGAACTGAACGATTCAATCACGGCGACCTTCAAGGAGGCGCAGATCTTCCGCATCGACCACTACCTGGGCAAGGAAATGGCCCAGGCCATCATGGGGCTGCGCTTCGGCAACCCGATCATCAAGGCGCTGTGGAACAAGGACTTCATCCAAGACATCCAGATCACGCTGGCCGAGGCCGTGGGCGTCGAGGAGCGGGCGGGGTACTACGAAACCGCCGGCGCCCTGCGCGACATGGTGCAAAACCACGTGATGCAGCTGGTGGCCTGCCTGACCATGGAGGAGCCGACCGAGCTGTCGGCGGCGGCCGTGCACAAGGTCAAGGCCGAGGCCTTCGCCGCGCTGCACCGCTACACCGAAGAAGAGGCCGCGGCCAACTTCGTGCGCGCCCAGTACACCCAGGCGACCATCGCCGGGTCCGACGTGCCGGGCTACCGTGAGGAGCCGGGCGTCGCTGCCGACTCGCTGACGGACACCTTCGTCGCCGGGCGCATCCTGACCGACCTGCCAGACCTCGCCGGCGTGCCGATCTACGTGCGCACCGGCAAGCGCCTGACCCGCAAGTCCACGCAGGTCACGGTGACCTTCAAGCCTGGCGCGGCGGGGATGTTCGGCGCTCAGCCGGCCGCGCACCTGACCATCTACATCGAGCCGACGCAGGGCATCACGCTTGAGCTCAACGGCAAGCAGCTGGGCGCGACCAACGCCCTGGTGCCGCAGAACCTGGACTTCCGCCACGACAAAAAGGCGGCCCAGGCCGCGCCCGAGGCCTACGAGCGCCTGATCGGCGACGCCCTGCACGGCGATCAGACCAACTTCAACCACTGGGTGGAGCTGGCCGCGACCTGGCGCTACATCGACGTGATCCTGGCCGCCTGGGCCAAGGACGACCAGATGCCGACCTACGCCGCCGGCACGATGGGGCCCAAGGCCGCGTTTGACCTGCTGCAAAGGGACGGCCACGACTGGTTCTGGCAGCCGACCCGCATCCAGATGGCAGACTGAGTCACCGAAAGCGAGACGCCGCGCAGTTGCGCGGGGCCTCGCTTTTTGTCCCAGAGCGGCGTGCGGCGGGTTTAGCCCACCGGCTAGCGTTAGGCCAGTGCTTGGGCCGCACTTTGGCCCGAGTACTGGCCTGAGCTGGACGAGTGGGCGTTGCCGCACGGAGCTCGAGGATGACCAGAACGGCGCAACGCGGACTTAGCCGGTCGGGTAGCGTAAGCCTGGTACTTGGGCCGCACTTTGGCCCGAGTGCCAGGCTTAGCTAGACGAACCGGCGGTGCGTTGCGGAGATCGACGATAACCCGAGCGGAGAACCGCGGGTTTAGCGGGACGGGTAGCCTAGCGGGTGCATTGGGGCGGTCTTGGCCCCGGTGACCGCGCGTAGCTAGCCGCGCCCGCGTTGCGGTTTGCAGCTCGACGAGACCAGAGCGGAGAACCGCGGACTTAGCGGGACGGGTAGCCTAGCTGGACGGGTGCGCCCGCCGCCGTCGTCGCCCCAGCGAAAGGAGGGCACCATGCTTGAACTGCCGATGAGAAACGACACGTCGCGCAAGATCATCCACGTCGACATGGATGCCTTTTATGCGTCCATCGAGGAGCGCGACAACCCGAGCCTCAAAAGCCGCGCGCTGGTGATCGCCCACGACCCGCGCCAAACCGGCGGCAAGGGCGTGGTGACCACCGCCAATTACGTCGCGCGCCAGTTCGGCGTGCACTCGGCGATGCCGGCCAACCAGGCGCTGCGGCTAGTCCCCAAGCGCCTGCTGACGTTCAAGGACCCGGACTTCACGACCTACCGCGCCGTGTCCGACCAGATTCACGGCCTTTTCCACCAAGTCACCGACCTGGTCGAGCCGGTCGCCTTGGACGAGGCGTACCTCGACGTGACCGCCAACCACCAGTTTCGCACCACCATCGCGCTGGGGCTGTGGCTACAAGACCAGATTCGCCGCGAAACCGGGTTGACCAGCTCAATTGGGCTCTCGTACAACAAGTTTTTGGCCAAGGAGGCCTCCGAGTACAACAAGCCGCAGGGGCGCACCATCATCCTGCCCGAGCAGGCGCAGGCGTTCCTGGACCGGCTGCCGATCGCGGCCTTCCGCGGCGTCGGGGCCAAGACGGCGCCGGTGCTTGAGGCGATGGGCATCGTCGACGGCCGCACGCTGCGCACCTTCAGCCAGGAGCAGCTGATCACGCGCTTTGGCAAAATGGGCCTGCTTCTGTACCAGCACGCGCGCGGGGTGGACAACCGCCCGGTGGTGGTCCGAGACGCCAAGTCGATCGGCAAGGAGCGCACCTACCAACCCTTTTTGGCCAGTGAAGACGCAGTTCAGCGCGAACTGGACCGCCTGGCGCAGATGGTCGCGCAATCGTTGGCCAAGCACCAGAAGCACGGCAAAACGGTGGTGCTCAAGGTGCGCGACGCGGACTTCAACACCCTGACCAAGCGCATGACGCAGGACGCCTACTTCAGCGGGGCGGAGGCGATTCTGGCCGCGGCCAAGCAGCTGTGGCAGGGGCTAGACCACCGGCCGGAGCGGGTGCGCCTGCTGGGCATCACGCTGACCGCGCTTGATCCCCAACAATATGAGAACATTGATTTAAAACTGTAGCAATACAGGCAGTGAAATGGCCGTCATCTGTGGTATACTCAAGAAAAGACTGTATAGATGGAGCGGAGACAATGGCGACTAAACATGAACAGATCCTGAATTACATCGCAAGCCTGGGCGTCGGCACCAAGATTTCGGTGCGCACCATCGCCAAGCACCAGAAGGTCAGCGAGGGCACGGCCTACCGGGCCATCAAGGAGGCCGAAAACACCGGGCTGGTGTCCACCATCGAGCGGGTCGGCACGATTCGCATTGAGCAAAAGCCGGTGAACAACATCGACTCCCTGACGTTCCGGGCGCTGCTCACGCTGATCGACGCCAAGGTGCTCGGTGGCTCCGCGGGCTTGGACAAGAAGCTGGATAAGTTCGTGATCGGCGCCATGACGCCCAGCGAGATGACCCGCTACATCACCAAGAACTCGCTGGTGATCCTGGGTAACCGCGAGGACGCCCAGCAGGCGGCCCTGCACAACGGCGCGGCAGTTCTGATCACCGGGGGCTTCATGACCTCAGACGCGGTGATCGCGCAGGCCAACGCGCTGTCTTTGCCGGTGCTTCAGACCAGCTACGACACCTTCACCGTCGCCACGATGCTCAACCGCGCGCTGTCCGACCAGGCGATCAAGCAGGACATCCTGACCGTCGCCGCCATCTACACGCCGCTTGAGGAGACCTGCACCGCCACGGCGCTCGACACGGTCGCCGACTTCACCCGCCTGCGCGCGTCCCGCGCGGACTTCGTGCTGCCGGTGGTCACCAACTCCGGGCGGCTGGTGGGGATGGTTACCCCGAAGCTGGTCGCCGGCAAGAAGGCGACGACGCCGCTTGAGCGCGTGATGGTCAAAAACCCGCAGACCGTGCGGCCGTACCTGAGCGTCACCACGGTCGGGCACACCATGCAGGGCAACGGGCTGAACGTGCTGCCGGTGGTCGACGATGACTGGCAGCTTTTGGGCATCGTCACCCGCGCCAGCGTGTTCGCGAGTCTTGCGGACCTCGGCTCCGACTCGGTGGGCACCACCATCGCCGATTCCGTGGCCGCGCAGCTGGTGGTTGCCAAGGTGCAGCCGGCGGTCGGCGCGCGCTTTGAGCTGCACACCACGCCGATGATGACCAACAAGCTCGGCACCCTGTCCTTCGGGGTGATGAACGAGGCGATCAACGCGGTGGTCACCCATTTTCTCAACGAGAACGGGCGGCGCAACGTGCTGATCGAGCAGCTGTCCCTGCACACGTTCCGGCCGATTCAGCTGGAGTCCACCGTGCAGATCACGCTGCGAACGCTTGAGATGACCCAGCACGAGGGGTCCTTCGACATTGAACTGCAGACGGACGGGCTGCCGGTGGCCAAGGCCATCGTCACCTGCCAGCTGCTGGAAAGGAATTCACGATGATCCAAGACGACATTTTGCAGGCAATCGACGCGGCCGACACCATCATCATCCACCGCCACGTCAACCCGGATCCGGACGCGCTGGGCAGCCAGGGCGGCCTGGCCGCGGCGATTCGCGCCGGCTACCCGGCCAAAAAGGTGCTGCTGGCCGGCGGGCCGGTGGGCAACCTGGCCTGGCTGAGCACCATGGATGAAGTCGAAGACGCCGATTACGCGGGTGCTCTGGTCATCGTGTGCGACACGGCCAACCAGCCGCGCGTCTCCGACCCGCGCTTCGGTGAAGGCGCCAAGCTGATCAAGATCGACCACCACCCCAACGACGACGCGTACGGCGACCTGCAGTGGGTGGTGCCTGAGGCCAGCTCGACCTCCGAGCTGCTCTTCGACCTGATCCAGGCAAGCGACCACCTGGTGCTCGACGCGGCGGCGGCGCGGCTTTTGTACGCCGGCATCGTCGGCGACACTGGGCGCTTCCTGTTCAACAACACCACACCCCACACCCTGGAGGTCGCCGCGGCCCTGATCAAGCAGGACTTCGACCCGACCGCCCTGAACAACCGCATGAACCAGATCACCCTGGCGCAGGCGAAGCTGCAGGGCTACGTCTTCAACCACCTGACCGTCACGCCGGACGGCGCCGCGTGGGTGGTGATTCCGCTCGCCACCGTGCAGGCGCTCGGCCTGACCGCCGACCAGGTGCACGCCGCCGTGGGCACCCCGGGTCGCCTGGACTCGGTCGTCGCCTGGGCGATGTTCGTCGAGCAGGACGACGCCCCGTACCGCGTCAACCTGCGCTCCAAGGGGCCGGTGATCAACGACCTGGCCCGCGCACACAACGGCGGCGGCCACCCGCTGGCCTCCGGCGCCAAGGCCCAAGACCTCGAGGAGGCCGCTCAGATTCAGACCGCGCTGTCCGCACTTGTCACCACCTATAAGGAGACCCTTAATGCCTGATTTTACCCAGTTCAACCTCAAACCCTTCCTGATGGCGGGGCTTGACGCCGCGCAGATCAAGGCGCCGACGCCGATTCAAGAGCAGGTGATTCCTGCCGTCTTGAAGGGCCAAAGCGTGATCGGCCAAAGCCAGACCGGCAGCGGCAAGACCCACGCGTTCCTGCTGCCTTTGCTCAACGGCATCGACACGACCAAGGACGCCGTGCAGGTCGTAATCACCGCCCCGTCGCGCGAGCTTGCGACCCAGCTGTACACCGTCGCCACGGCGCTGGCCGCCGCCAACCCGGAGCTGCGCGTCCAAAACTACGTCGGCGGCACCGACAAGACCCGCCAGATCGACAAGCTGAAAAACCAGCAGCCCCACGTCGCCATCGGCACGCCGGGGCGCCTGCTCGACCTGATCAAAGACGACGCGCTGGTCGCCCGCACCGCCCACGCCTTCGTGGTCGACGAGGCCGACATGACGCTTGACATGGGCTTTTTGGCCAGCGTCGACCAGATCGCCGGCGTGTTCGGCGCGGACCTGCAGATGCTGGTGTTCTCCGCGACCATTCCGGCCAAGCTCCAGCCGTTCTTGAAGAAGTACATGCAAAACCCGACGGTCATCGAGATCAAGCCCAAGACCGTGATCGCCGACACCGTCGAGAACCTGCTGGTGTCGACCAAGGGCCAGGACAAAAACGAGCTGATCTACAAGCTTTTGACCATGGGCGAGCCGTTCCTCGCGCTGGTGTTCGCCAACACCCAGGCCGCGGCCGACGCGATCCACCGCTACCTGGTCAACCAGGGCCTGAAGGTCGCCAAGATCCACGGCGGCATCAAGCCCCGCGAGCGCAAGCGCATCATGAAGGAGGTCGCGGACCTCAAGTTCCAGTTCGTCGTGGCCACCGACCTGGCGGCGCGCGGCATCGACATCGACGGCGTGTCCCTGGTGATCAACGCCGAGATCCCGAACGACTTGGAGTTCTTCATCCACCGCGTCGGGCGCACCGGGCGCAAGGGCCTGCCCGGCACCGCCATCACGCTGTACGCACCGGGCCAAGAGGCGCAGGTCGCCGAGCTCGAGCACATGGGCATCCACTTCACGCCGAAGAGCTTCAAGAACGGCGCTTTGGTCGATTCCTACGATCGCAACCGGCGCGCCGCGCGCAAGCCGAAGACCGAGGAACGCAGCCTCGCAATCCGCGGCCTGGCCAAGAAGGAAGCCAAAAAGAAGATGCCGGGCTACAAGAAGAAGATTCAAAAGGCCGTGGCCGAGGAGCGCCGGCGCAACAACAAGATCAAGAAGCGCGAGGAGCTGCGCGCCACGCGCAAGAAGAACAAGAAGAACTAGCTGTGACGGCGCGGCGAGAAGCCGCGTCGTTTTTGTTTGGGTAGCGGGCGGGGGCCCGCGGATGGGAGGACCACATGGCAGAGCTTGCACTACTGTTCCCGGAGTGGAACGCACTGGACGACAAGGCGCGGCAGTTCGCGGCCGCGCAGCTCGGGCGCTACTTTTTGAGCCCGCTTCTGGCGGTCGACGCGATCGAGCCGGTGACGGTCGCCACCTTCGGCCAGACGCTGCACACCTTCGACTTCCTGATTGCCGGCGAGTGGCTGCGCTTCGTGCCGGGGGCGGCCGGGGTGCCGCTCGGCGTCACCTGGCCCTTGCCCGAGCCGATGCAGGCGGTGGGGCGGGCGCTTGGGCTCAACCAGGCGGCCGCGGAGAACCACCTGAGCCCGGCCGGCCGCTTCGACCTGCCGCCGATGCTGGTCGCCCGCACGCCGATCGAAAGCGCCCTTGAGGTGATCGGGCAGCTGGACTTCATCACCGGCAAGTTTCGCGGCAACCTTTTGGCCTACACCAAGCTCGCCGGCTCGGTCCAGTCGCTGCTCACGCCAGGGCCGGACGGCAGCCTGCCGCCGGTGATCGAGACGGATCAGCTCAGGCTGCGCCAGGCGAGCGCCACGGCCTACCAGGTCGCGCTCAAGCACGACTGGGACCTGCCGCAGCTGCAGCACCGGCTCGGCGGGTTTGGCTTCGCCCTGGCCAACGAGCGCGAGTACGAGTACCTGATGGGCGGCGGCTTCCCGCAGCTTTTCGCCTGGGGCAACCAGCTGCCGGGTGAGCTGAACTTCGTGCCCAATCGCTTCGGGCTGACCGTGCCGTTGCGCCGGCCGGGCAGCGAGCTGATCGCGGAGGGCTGGGCCAAAAGCCGCGCGCTGGCCGGCCAACCGACGGGGCAGGGCCGCCTGGCGCTGTCGCCGTTCTACCGCGCCACGCCCGGGCCCTTCGCCAAGACGATGTACCGCAAAATCGTGCGCATCGCGCTGTGAGGGCCTGGCGGCGGGTGTCCGGCACGAACCGGTCCCGCTTCGGGGCGCCACCGCTGCACGGCGGGTGAGCGTTGACTTAACCCGGGCGCCTGAGGTCTATTGACACGCCCGCCGACACAACGTAGAATTAACGCGTTAGGATATGCGATGTGAGCGGCTTCCCATCCAGAAAATGGGGCAGCGCTGAGAGCCCCGTGGCCCGCTTGTCTCGTGCTCCCTGATAGACAATTTCACAACGTAATTAAGTGGTAAACGATGAACATCGTTGCAAACAAGGTGGTACCGCGCGCAAGCGTCCTTGGATTGCAGCGGTGTCTTTTTATTTACCGGAGGAGGACACATGAAACAACTGAGCAGTGCCGAGATTCGGCAGATGTTCCTGGATTTTTTCAAGGAGAAGGGGCACGACGTTGAGCCAAGCGCCAGCCTGATTCCGGTCGACGATCCCACCCTGCTGTGGATCAACTCCGGCGTCGCGACGCTGAAGAAGTACTTCGACGGCAGCGTGGTGCCGACTAACCCGCGCATCACCAACGCGCAGAAGTCGATTCGCACCAACGACATCGAAAACGTCGGCAAAACGGCGCGGCACCTGACCTTTTTTGAGATGCTCGGCAACTTCTCCGTCGGCGATTACTTCAAGCCCGAGGTGATTCCGTGGGCCTGGGAGTTTTTGACCTCTCCGAAGTGGCTGGCGCTTGACCCGGCCAAGCTGTACGTCACCGTGTACCCGAAGGACCTCGAGGCCAAGCGCATCTGGCACGAGGTCGTCGGCCTGCCGGAAAGCAAGATCTTCGAGGTCGAGGACAACTTCTGGGACATCGGTGAAGGCCCGTCCGGCCCGGACTCCGAGATCTTCTACGACCGCGGCCAGGCCTTCAACAACGTGGCCGAAGACGACCCGGAGAACTACCCGGGCGGCGAAAACGAGCGCTACCTGGAGATCTGGAACATCGTCTTCTCCGAGTTCAACCACCTGCCGGACGGCCGCTTCGTCGAGCAGCCGCACAAGAACATCGATACCGGCATGGGCCTGGAGCGCCTGGTCTCCGTGATTCAAAACACCAAGACCAACTTCGAAACCGATCTGTTCATGCCGATCATCAAGGCGACCGAGAAGATGAGCGCGGGGCGGACTTACGGCGCCGACGCCAAGGACGACGTGTCGTTCAAGATCATCGCCGACCACGCCCGCACGGTCACCTTCGCGATCGGGGACGGCGCGCTGCCGTCCAACGAGGGCCGCGGCTACGTGCTGCGCCGCCTGATTCGCCGCGCCATCGTCAACGGCAAGAAGTTGGGCATCGACCACGCCTTTTTGTTCGAGCTGGTGCCGGTGGTCGGGGAGATCATGAACAGCTACTACCCGGAGATCCTGAAGAACCAGGCCTTCATCCAAAAGGTGATTCACTCCGAGGAGGACCGCTTCCGCGAAACGCTGGACGCCGGGATCGCGCTTCTGGATGCGACCATCGCCGACCTGCGCGCTGCGGGCAAGACGCAGATTCCAGGCGCGACGGCCTTCAAGCTGTTCGACACGTTCGGCTTCCCGGTCGAGATGACCGCCGAGATCGCGACGGACGAGGGCTTTGACGTCGACATGGCAGGCTTCAAGGCGGACATGGAGGCCCAACGTGCCCGCGCCCGGGCGGCCCGCGGCGATGCCCAGTCGATGGGCAGCCAGGACAAGGTGCTGATGGCCATCAAGCTGCCGAGCAAGTTCACCGGCTGGACCGACCTTGAGGACCAGGCGACGCTGTCCGACATCATCGTCGACGACACCGAGGTCAAGCGCATTGAGGCCGGCACCGCGCGGCTGCTGTTCGACCAGACGCCGTTTTACGCCGAGATGGGCGGCCAGGTGGCCGACCACGGTGTCATCGTGGACGAAAACGGCGCGGTCGTCGCCAAGGTCGTCGACGTGCAGCACGCCCCGAACGGCCAGAACCTGCACACCGTGACGGTTGAAAACACGCTGGAGGTCGGCGCGACGTACACCCTGAAGGTCGACGTCGAGCGCCGCAAGAAGGTGTCGATGAACCACACCGCCACCCACCTGCTGGATCAGGCGCTGCGCGAGGTGCTCGGCGAGCACACGCACCAGGCCGGGTCGTTGGTCGAGCCCGACTACCTGCGTTTTGACTTCACCAACTTCGGTCAGGTGACGCCGGAGCAGCTGCGCCAGGTTGAGCTGCGCGTCAACGAGCAGATCTGGCGTCAGCTCCCGATCACCTGGGAGGAGATGCCGATCGAGGAGGCCAAGAAGCAGGGGGCCATCGCGATGTTCGGCGACAAGTACGGGGACGTGGTCCGCGTCGTCACCATCGGCGATTACAACCGCGAGTTCGACGGCGGCACGCACCCGGTCAACACCGCGGCGCTCGGCCTGTTCAAGATCACCGGCGAAACCGGGATCGGCGCCGGCACCCGGCGCATCGAGGCCGTGACCTCCAAGGAGGCCTACGACTTCCTGACCAAGCAGCAGGACCTGCTCGCTTCAACGGCAGCGGACCTGAAGCTCGACCAGGTGACGGCGGTGCCGCACAAGGTTGAGGCCCTTCAGGCCGACCTGAAGGCCAGCCAGAAGGTCGTCGCCGGACTGCAGGCCAAGCTTGCGGCCCAGGCCTCGGCCAACCTGTTCGACACGGCCGAAACCGTCGGCAAGTTCACCCTGATCGCCAAGGCGGTCAAGGTCGCCGGCATGAACGAGCTGCGCCAGCTCGGCGACACCTGGCGCGACAAGGCGGCATCGGACGTGCTGGTCCTGGCCACCGCCAACGACGGCAAGGTCAGCCTGCTGGTCGGTGCCAGCCCTGAGGCGATCAAGGCCGGCGTCAAGGCCGGTAACCTGATCAAGACCATCGCCCCGGCCATCGGTGGCGGCGGCGGCGGTCGTCCGGACATGGCCCAGGCCGGCGGCAAGAAGCCGGCGGGCATCCAAGACGCCCTGACGCTTGCCAAGGACACCCTGAAGGCTTTGTAACCGCAACGCCAAAAGAAGCACCCGCATTTTGCGGGTGCTTCTTTGTTGTTGCGCGTCTAGTGCCACAGGAAGCGGTTGACGGTCTTGGCGACGCGGTGGTTGAGGCGCAGCATGCTGTGCTGTGCGTCCCAGCCGATGAATTCCTGCTCGCGGTAGGAGCGGGCCTGCCTGCCCAGCAGGTAGCCCAGCGAGCGCGAGCTGGCGTTGAGAATCTTGCCGTCGGAGTGGGAGCCGTCGTTCAGGTTGCCGTAAAGGTTCAGGATGTCGACCTGATCTTTAGGAAAAACGTGCCGCAGGTTGATCGCGTCCTGGTACGGCGGGGCGATCCAGTGCGGCCGCCCGTCCGGCAGCAGGTGGTTGGGGTGCTGACCGCGGTGCTGGCCGGGGATGCCGTCGAAGTTGCCGGCGATCGCCGCGTACTTTTGCAGCTGGGGCAGGCGGCGGTCCTGGCCGTAGCGCAGCTCGTAGAACAGGACCGCGGCGTTACCCAGCGAGTGGGCGACGATGTTGAACTTCTGCATCCCGTACTTGCGCTGCAGCGCAACCAGGACGTTGTGCAGCCAGTTGGTGATGCGGTCGTAGCGCAGCGTGCGGTTGTCCTGGAACACGATCTTGACCAGCGGGCGGCGGGTGGCGCGCGGCCAGCGCCCGCTCAGGCTGACGCGTCCGCGGGGTGAAACGGTGGCGGTGATAACGCTGTGCGCCTGGTCCTCGACCTCGGCCTCGTGCATGAGGTAGTCCATCGAGCGCGGGCCGCCGCGGTGGCCGTGCAGGTACAGCGTCGCCGGCGCGCGGTGCTCGGGCACCGCCTCGATTGGGCGGGCCTGACCGAACAGGCCGAAGCTCAGCAGCACACCGATCAGAATGAATTTCCACTTCATTGGTCTACCACCGTCCCTTCACCTTTAATTCTAGCACCGGGCCGGCGCAAACGCGGTGACAGCGGCCTAACAGAGTTGTCACCTGGGGCTTAACCGAAGCTTAAGCAACGCGGGTTCGCCGCCCGGCTATAATGAAGGCAACACCGGCTTCGGTCGGATACGAGGGAGCGATGGGGATGAGGTTCAGAACATTGGTACTGCGCGTGATGCTGGTGGCGGCCGCGGCGGTGGTCGCGCTGTTGGCCTTCGGGCTTTTGACGCGCTATCCGCAGCCGTTGATTGCCGAATTCCATGCGCCGCTGTTCGCCTGGGCCTTCACGTTGGGGCTCTGGGCCGCGGTCTTGGCGTTCGAAACCGCCGCGGTGCTGGCCTGGCGGCTGCTCGACAGCGTGGCCGCCGCCCAGGCGTTCAGCGTCGCGGCGGTGCGCGGGCTGGCGCGGCTGAAGTGGGCGGTCGGCGGCATCTCGGCGGGGCTTGCGCTGACGCTGCCGCAGATTTACCAGGTCGCGGATGCGGCGGACGCGCCGGGGTTAATGCTGATCGGGCTGGCCGTGGTCGCGCTGCCGCTGATGGTGGCGACGTTCCTCGCCGTCCTGGGGCGGCTGTGGACCATGGCCCTGACCTACAAGCAGGCGGCCGGGCGCGCCGCGGCTTAGGCACAGGACACGGCGTGAGGCATAACGCAAATAAGGCGCGGTACCGGCAGCTGATGCCGGTACCGCGCCTTGTTAGTGTCTTGCGTTACAGTTCCACGTTGTACTCCGCGAAGAAGTCAGCCAGCGGCCGCAGCGCCTGGCCGTCGTACTCGGCGAAGAAGGCGGCGAGGTCCTTCGGGCGGCTCAGCGCGTGGTTGGCGTTGTAGTTGGCGCTGACGGTTTCGGTCAGCTTGCCGTCCGCAATGGTCAGCTCGAGCTCCTCCACCGGCAGGCCGCGCTTGTCGGTGATCTTCGCGTCGATCAGGAACGGCTGGCCGGCCGCGGTGGCCTCAAGCGCCGCCTTGAACGCGGCCTCAAGCTCCGAGCTCTTGGTCACGGTGACGCTCTTGACGCCCATGGCGCGGGCGATCGCCGCGAAGTCCTGGTCCTCGATGAAAATTCCGGAGTGAGTGCGCATGTCGATGTCGTCTTGCTCGGACTTGATGAAGTTCAGGCTGGCGTTGCTGGTGACGATGTTGATGATCGGCAGCTGGTACTTTTTCTGCGTGATCAGGTCCTGCATCACCATCGAAAACGCGCCGTCGCCGGAGATGCTGAAGACCTGGCGCTCCGGGAAGCTCAGCTTGCCGGCAATCGCGCCGGGCAGGCCGTAGCCCATGGTGGCGAACAAAGCGGAGATGGTCCACTTGTTCTGCGGGGTGAGGTCCAGAAAGCGGAAGGCGTTGATGATGTTGTCGCCGACGTCGATGGCAAACACCGCGTCCGGGTCCTTGACCTTGTTGATCTCGCGGTAGATCGCCTCGAACTCCAGCGGGTCGCTCGGGCGCTCGCTCAGGGTCTTGAGGTAGGCGCGCCAGTTGTGGTTGGCGGCCACCGCGGCCTTGAAGTACGGGCTCGGGGCGACTTCAGCGCTTCGGTCAAGCGCCTTTTCGACGAAGGTGGTGGCGTCGGACCACACGCCGTAGTCGAGGAAGTGGTGGCGGCCGAACTGCGCCTCGTCGATGTCAATCTGGACGAACTTGAACTCGTGGGTGCGGTACACCAGGTTGGCGAACGGAAAGTCGGCGCCCAGTGCGATCACGAGGTCGGACACGGCGAAAATTTCGTCGGCCGCCTTCATCGCCGCGCGGTTGGCGTAGCCGAGGTTGCCCTCGTAGTCGTCCGGCACCAGCCCCTTGGCCAGCCCGGTCAACACCAGCGGAATCTGCAGCTTGCGGGACAGCTCGACCAGCTTCTCGCCGCCCGCGCCGATGCCGCGCCCGACGTGGATCACCGGCCGCTTGGCGGCCTTGATCAGCTCAAGGACGTGGTCGACCTCCTCGTCCGTGGCGGCCGGGAGCGGCCGCTTCTTGCGGTCGGTCGGCGACACGCTGGAGTACGGGGTGTCTGGAATTGGCTTGTAGCCGAAGTCGTTGGGGATCACCACCACCGCCACGCCCTGGTGCTTGTAGGCCTCGCGGATCGCCTTGTCCACCACGTACGGCAGGCTTTCCGGTGTCATGACCAGCCGGTTGTACACCGCGACGTCCTCGAAAATCGGGTTTTCGGCGAATTCCTGGAAGTAGTTGTAGTTCATGTTGGTGCTCGGCACCTGACCGATCAGGGCCAGCACCGGGGCGTGGTCCTCGCGCGCGTCGTACAGCCCGGTCAGCAGGTTGGTCGCGCCGGGGCCGGCGGAACCAAAGGCGACGGCAACCTTGCCGGTCAGCTTGGCATCGGCGCTGGCGGCCAGGGCGCCGACCTGCTCGTGGCGGATCTGGATGTACTTCAGGCGGTCGCGCTCGGCGTCAAGCGCCGCCATCGTTGAGTTGAACGAGCCGCCGGGGTACCCGTAGACGTGGTCGACGCCCCAGGACTCGATGACACGTAGCATTGCAACGCTTGCGGGAACAGTAGTGGTGGTGGTCATGTGGATTCGCTCCTTTTATGTTGTGGTCAATTAGCACGTCTAAAATGTATCACACAATGAAATCGGTTGCAACACTTTTGATGCAGAATCACGGGAAGCGACGGGCACGGCTGGTACAGTTCGCGCGAAAAGCTATGGTATAATCTAACTATAATGTTAAGGAAAAGGGGTGCCCAATGTCAAAACATCTCACCCGACCGTGGCTGCGCGGTCTGCTGATGCTCGTCGCCCTCGAGCTGATCGCCGTGGCCATCAACCTGTTCTACGCCCCGCACGGCGTCGCCCCCGGCGGCGCGACCGGGATTGCCATCCTGGTGCAGGAGGGCTTCGGCGTCAGCGTCGGCCTCACCACCCTGGCCGTCAACCTGGTGATGCTGGTCCTCGCCTGGTTCCTGCTGGACCGCGCCACCACCCGCCGCATCCTGTTCGGCAGCCTCGCGCTGCCGGCGCTGTTGGCGCTCACCCCGCAGCTGATGGTGGTGAAAGACCGACTGCTGGCCGTGATCATGGGCTCGGTGATCTTCGCCATCGGCGTGGCGATCAACTACCGGCTCGATGCCTCCAGCGGCGGGACCACGGTGCCGCCGATGATCTTTCAGAAATACTTCAAGATGAAGCCGGCGGTCGGCCTGTTTCTGGTCGACATGGTGGTCTGCCTGTTCAACATCCCGGTGTCGGGCTTTGAGGCCTTCGTGCTGGCGACCTTCGCCGTCGGGCTGACAAGCGTGGTGATGAACTACGTCGAAACCGGCTTCGACCGCAAGAAGGCCGTGTACGTGATGAGTAACGTCGCGCTGCCGGCGATTGAATCGGCCCTGGCCGTCAGCGACCACGGCCTGACCATCCACCAGGTGATCGGCGGCCACTCTGGTGAGCCGCGCGAGATGCTGATGGTAGTGGTCGAGCAGGGCGACTACCAGCGCCTGATCGACCGCATCCACGCCCTGGACCCCGCGGCCTTCATCCTGGTCACCGAGGCCACCGAGGTGCACGGCGGCAGCCTGACCTGAGCCACCAACCGAATAGACCTGCAGCGCCACCGCAAACGCGGGGGCGCTTTTTTGCGCGCCGAGCGTCAGGACTGCGCCGCGGGGGCGAATGTGACAAGTCACGAGCTGATTGCTGGCGTTTTTGCCGTGAGGCCCGCACACTGAAAAGGTGGTGTGCGCCGCCACCTAGACACATGGTGACTAGACCGGTGCCACTTTCAGACACGCTGTCATCAAGTTATCGATTACACCAGTTAAAAGATTTAATTTCGCGCGAGCGGTGGTATAATCGCAATGTAAGCGGTAACAATTATGAGGGGTGAGGACATTGGCGGAATCGTTAATCGACTGGGCATACCTATTTGACCGCGGGGAGGATTTTCAAAGCTACCGGCGCTTCGGCGCGCACGAGCAGTCGCCGGGCCGCTGGCATTTTCTCGTGTGGGCCCCCAACGCCGCGGGCGTAGCGATTGTGGGCGATTTTTCCGACTGGGCGCCGCGGGCGCTGGCGCCGCTTGCGGCCACCGGCTGCTGGGAGGGGACGCTTGAGGCGGCGGCCGGGCAGCTGTACAAGGTGCAGGTCACTGGCGCCGACGGGACGGTGACCAACAAGATCGACCCGTTCGGCTTCGCCTTCGAGAAGAAGCCGGGCACCGCGGCCATCCTGACCGACCTGCCCGCCTTTGACTGGCAGGACCAGGCCTGGCAGGCGGCCGCGCGCCGGCACGCCAGCCGCGCCAAACCGGTGAACATCTACGAGCTGCACCTGGGGTCGTTCAAGCGCCATGAGGACGGCGGGTACCTGACCTACCGCGAGGCGATTCGCGAGGTCATCCCCTATGTCCGCCGGATGGGCTACACGCACCTCGAGCTGATGCCCCTGATGGAGCACCCGCTTGACGCGTCCTGGGGCTACCAGCTGATGGGCTACTTCGCGCCGACCAGCCGCTTCGGCACGCCCGCCGACTTTTTGGCTTTCGTCGACGCGGCGCACCGCGCGGGGCTCGGCGTGATCATGGACTGGGTGCCGGGGCATTTTATCCGCAACGCCGACGCGCTGGCGACCTTCGACGGCACGCCGACCTTCGAGTACCAGGACCCGCACCGCGCCGACAACGTGCGCTGGGGCACCTGGAACTTCGACCTGGGTAAAACGCAGGTGCAAAGCTTCCTGATCTCAAGTGCGCTGTTTTGGCTTCAGCACTGCCACCTCGACGGCCTGCGGGTCGACGCGGTGTCCAACATGCTGTACATGGACTACGACGCCGGCAAGGAGCAGGACCGCAACCGCGACGGCGGGCGCGAGAACCTCGAGGGGCGGGCGTTTCTCGAGCGGCTCAACGGCGTGGTCGCCAAAGCTTCGCCCGAGGCCTGGATGATCGCCGAGGAGAGCTCCGCGTACCCCAAGGTGACCGCACCGCTTGAGGACGGCGGCCTCGGCTTTTCGGCCAAGTGGAACATGGGGTGGATGAACGACACGCTGCGCTACTTCGCGATGGATCCCTACGCGCGCCGCGACCACATCAACCTGCTGACGTTTTCCTTCGTCTACATGCACGATGAGCGCTTCATCCTGCCGTTCTCCCACGACGAGGTGGTCCACGGCAAGAAGTCTTTGATGCACAAGATGCCGGGCGACCGCTACAACCAGTTCGCCAACCTGCGCGTGATGTTCGTGTGGCTGATGACGCACCCGGGCAAAAAGCTCCTGTTCATGGGCAGCGAATGGGGCCAGTTCCTCGAGTGGCGCGACTGGAGCGAACTTGAGTGGCGCGACCTCGCCGACCCGCTCAACGCCGCGATGCAGGTGTTCACCCGCACGCTGAATAAGCTGTACGCCAAGACGCCGGCGCTTTGGCTCGACGACAAGACGGATGCCGGCATCACCGTCACCATCGGCGACCGCCAGGATGTGCTGAGCTTCATCCGCCACGGGGCGCGCCCCGAAGACGACGTGATCGTGGTGATGAACCTGCTGCCGGAGGAGCGCCAGCACTTCGCGGTGCCGGTGCCGCGCGCCGGCATCTACACGGTGCTTTTGAACACCGAAAGCCAGCACTTCGGCGGCACCTGGGTCCGCCTGCAGCGCACCCTGCACAGCCGCGACAAACCGGCCAACGGTCAGCCGGCCACGGTCGACGTGGTGCTCCCGGCGATGGGCGCGCTGCTGATCGCGCCGAAGCCCGCGCCGTGAGCGGTGCCCGCGACGCGCATGAATCCGGCGTGAGCTAGCTGACGAGGTCATGGCATTAGCCGTGCATTGGTAAGCTCTAGCGCAGGTCTCGAGAGTCGCCGGCACGAACGGCCATTGGAATCGGGTATGTTCCTCAAGTATCTGTTCTGATGGAAATGAATTATTGATACCTTTGACGCTCATATTTGAAGTATGCAGTCGTGGTCAATGTACCACGGGATAGGGCGGAGGCACGAACGCGCCACTGCTGGAGGCGGAGGGCCGAGGCGAGCCAGCGTGAAATTGCTGTTAGTCGGCTGGTCTTGCCGACTTACAGCAAGGGCGGGTCTGGAGACCGGAACGGGCTCCAGGGAGCCCCACGCGTTCCGCCGCCTCGGCCTGTAGCCGGAAGCAATGGCCCGTTCGCGCCGGAGCCCGGCTTTGAACGCCAAATCTAGCCGTTCCGCAAGCGCGCCTCGGCTCACGCTCTAAACGCGCTCCAAAGCGCAACGCGGGTGCGGCTGGCTACGCTAAGTCACTCGGGCCAAAGTGCGGCCCAAGCGCCTTAGCTAGGCCAACCGACCCGCTAAGCCCGCGCTTTTCCACGCTCTAAACGCGTTTCCCGAGGCGACGCGGGCGCGCTCAGCTAGGCTTGGACACTGGGCCAAGTACGGGCCCAATGCCCAAGCCTACGCTGAACGTCCCGCTAAGCCCGCCTCGGCTCACGCTCTAAACGCGCTCCAAAGCGCAACGCGGGTGCGGCTGGCTACGCTAAGTCACTCGGGCCAAAGTGCGGCCCAAGCGCCTTAGCTAGGCCAGCCGACCCGCTAAGCCCGCGCTTTTCCACGCTCTAAACGCGTTCCCCGAGGCGACGCGGGCGCGCTCAGCTAGGCTTGGACACTGGGCCAAGTACGGGCCCAATGCCCAAGCCTACGCTGAACGTCCCGCTAAGCCCGCCTCGGCTCACGCTCTATTCGAAATGGAGGGACCAACATGGTTACAGAGATGTTAGGGATGATCTTGGCCGGGGGACAGGGAACCCGGTTGGGAAAGTTGACCAAAACCACCGCCAAGCCTTCGGTGCCGTTCGGTGGGCGCTACCGCATCATCGATTTCACCCTGAGCAACCTCAGCAATTCCGGCGTCAACACCGTCGGCGTCATCACCCAGTACCAGCCCCTCGAGCTGAACCGCCACGTGCAAAACGGCGCGGCCTGGGGGCTCAACGAGCGCGGCGCCGGTGTCACGATCCTTCAGCCGTACGCGTCAAGCGAGGGCGAGAAGTTCTTCGAGGGCACGGCCCACGCGATTTACCAGAACATGGCCTACATCGACTCCTACAACCCGCAGTACGTGCTGGTGCTGTCGGGCGACCACATCTACAAGATGGACTACGAGCGCATGCTTCGCGCCCACAAGGCCAAGAAGGCGACGCTGACCGTCGCCGTGATGCCGGTGGCGATGAAGGAGGCCAGCCGCTTTGGCATCATGAACACCGACGACACCAACCGCATCATCGCCTTTGAGGAGAAGCCGGAAGAGCCCAAGTCCAACCTCGCCTCGATGGGCATCTACATCTTCGACTGGGCGCCGCTCAAGAAGTACCTGACGGAAAGCTACGCGACCGACGGCAAGATGGAGGACTTCGGTAAGGACGTGATTCCGGCCTACCTGGCGCACAACGAGCCGACTTACGCCTACGCGTTCCACGGCTACTGGAAGGATGTCGGCACGATCCAGTCGCTGTGGGAGGCCAACATGGAGTTCCTCGCGCCGAACAACGCGCTGAACATCGCCAACCGCAACTGGCGCATCTACTCGCAGACCGAGGCGCTGCCGCCGATGTTTCTGACCAAAACGGCGAAGGTCACCCGGGCGATGATCACCGACGGCTCCTACGTCGCGGGCACGATCGACCACAGCATCCTGAGCCAGAACGTGAAGGTCGGCGAGGGCTCCGTGGTCAAGGACTCGATGGTGATGCCTAACGTCGTGATCGGCAAAAACGTGGTGATCGACCACGCCATCATCGGTGAGAACGCGCTGGTCGGCGACAACGGGGAGATCATCGGCACCAAGGACGACATCGCCGTGGTGGGGTACGGCGAAGTGGTAGGAAGGAAGGAGAAAGCATGAGACAAGGAGAAATGGCCGCCGTCATCGACCTGAACGAGGACGTGCACACGCTGCTGCCGCTGACCGCGCACCGCCCGATCGGCACGCTGCCGTTCGCCGGGCGCTACCGCCTGATTGATTTTCCCTTGTCGGCGATCACCAACGCCGACATCCACAGCGTCGGGCTGTTCATGCCCGAGTCCGAGCGCTCCGTGCAGGACCACATCAGAAGCGGCGCGGCGTGGAACCTGGACCTGATCCAGGGCGGGGTGTTCCTGTTCCCGTACGTCGCGACGCGCGACTACACGGACGTGGCGCTGCGCCGGCGCTACTACGAGAACTACACCCAGTTCCTGCGCCGTTCCGGCTCCCAGTACACGGTGGTGATGGGGGCGGCCAACATCGCCAACATCGACCTCAACGCGATTCTGGCCTACCACAAGGCCGGCGACGCGGAGATCACCGCGGTGTACAAGAACGTGCCCAAGGCGACGGTGACACCCAACGACTGGACGCTGACCTTGTCGGAGCAGGGCATCGCCACCTCGGTGATCCAGGCCTCGGAGCGCCACGACGGGGATGAGGTCAGCACGGTGCCGAGCTTCATGGACATCTACCTGCTGCCGACCATCGACCTGATCGACCTGCTGGACGCCGCGGCCCAGACCACCGAGTTCCGCCGCCTGCCGCAGCTTTTGCGCGAGGCGGTGCTGGCCGGCAACGCCAACGCCTTCGAGTACACCGGCTACCTGGCGCGCATCAACTCGATTCAGCGCTACTTCGACGCCAACATGGACATGCTGACGGAGGCCAACTACCAGTCGCTTTTGTTCTCGAGCATCCCGATCCTGACCAAGAGCAAAAACGAGGTGCCGAGCTTCTTTGCCAAGGACTCCGTGGTGGAAAACGGGGTGCTGGGCACCGGCGCCTACGTGGAGGGGGTCGTGTCCGACTCCGTGGTCTTCCGCAACGTCGTGGTGCACCAGGGCGCGACGGTTGAAAACAGCATCCTGATGCAGGGCAGCAAGATCTCGACGGGCTCCAAGGTCAGCTATGCGATCCTCGACAAGGGTGTCGTGATCGGGCCGAACCTGACCATCGCCGGCACGCCGGACCACCCGATTGTGATCGAGAAGAACCGCACCGTGTTTCGCGCCAGTGAAGTGGAGGAACTCGCCCATGCCTAAAGTCTTATTCGCCGCGGCGGAAGGGGCGCCGTTCTACAAAACCGGGGGGCTGGGCGACGTCGCCTACGCGCTGCCCCAGGCGCTTTCGAAGCTCGGCGTCGACATCCGCGTCGTGCTGCCGTACTACCCCAAGCTTTTTCCCGCCCGCTACCTCAAGGCCCTGCGCCCGCTGACGCAGTTCTCGCTGAACTTCGGCGGCCACGAGAAGTACGTCGGCGTCCGCACCCTGACCCTGGGGGCGGTGACCTACTACCTGATTGACAACGAGGAGTTCTTCGGGCGCGACGGTCTGTACGGCTACTGGGACGACGGCGGCCGCTTCGGGTTCTTCCAGATGGCGATCATCGAGATGATGCAGGTGATCGACTTCATCCCGGACGTCCTGCACGTCAACGACTGGCACACCGCCTTCATTCCGGTGCTGTTGCACGACAAGTACGCCTGGATCACGCCGTACCAGCAGATCCGCACCCAGTTGACCATCCACAACCTGCAGTTCCAGGGGTGGTTCCCGGAAAGCGTGCTGGACACCGTGTTTGGCATCGGCCGCCAGTTCTTCAACGACGACGGTTTTGCCCAGGACGGCCAGGTCAACTTCATGAAGGGCGGCATCAACTTCGCTGACCTCGTGTCCACCGTCAGCCCAAGCTACGCCCAGGAGATCCAGACGCCGGAGTTCGGTGAGCACCTGGACGGGACGCTTCGGCGCCAGGCCCACAAGCTGGTCGGCATCCTCAACGGCATCGACACCACGCTGTACGACCCGGAGACCGATACGCACCTGGCCGCGCCGTTTGACGCGCGCGACCTGAGCGGTAAGGCGCAGGACAAGGCGGCGCTGCAGCAGGCGGTCGGCCTGCCCAAGCGCGCCGTGCCGGTGTTTGGCATCGTCTCGCGCCTGACGCAGCAAAAGGGCATGGGGATGCTGGTGTCCGCGCTTGAGCGCATCCTGCCCGGCGCCGACATCCAGGTTGTGATGCTCGGCACCGGCGACGCCGATTTGGAGGCGGGTTTTGCCCACTTGCACGAGCGCTTCGCCGGCAAGGTCGCCGCGATCACGCGCTTTGACGAGGGGCTGGCGCAGCAGATTTACGGCGGCGCGGATTTCTTCGTCATGCCGAGCGCCTTTGAGCCCAGCGGCCTGGCGCAGATGATGGCGATGCGCTACGGGACCCTGCCGATCGTGCACGAAACCGGCGGCCTGCGCGACTCGGTGCAGCCGTACGACGCGACCACCGGAGCGGGGACCGGCTTCACGTTCTGGGACTTCACCCCGCAGGTGCTCGCCGACACGCTGATGCGCGCGGCGCTGATCGCCCAAAACGAGCCGCAGGTGTACCAGGCGCTGCAGCAGCACGCCATGGCCCAGGACTTCGCCTGGACCAACGCCGCCAAGCGCTACCTCGACGGCTACCAGCGCCTGCACGCGTGACAGCCAAAAGGCGGGGGCGCCCCCGCCTTTTGTGCAGTCGGGTCTGTTGCACAACCGGACTGCGCCAGGCGCGGCCCAGAAGGAGGAAATTGGATGGTCATCACCACTGCCCAATTCATTAAGGATTACCGAACGGAGGCGCTGCGCTGGTTCGCAGACGACCTCGAGAACCTGTCTGCGCTTCAGCAGTACCAGGCGCTGGCCCTGGTCGTGAAGGGCTACGCGGCCCAGAACTGGGCCAAGTCCAAGGCCCACGCGGATGCGACGCAGCAAAAGCAGGTCTATTACTTTTCAATTGAGTTCATGCCCGGGCGGCTTTTGGCCTCGAACCTCCTGAACCTCGGCATCAAGGACGTCGTGGACGCCGGGCTGGCGAAGCTTGGCATCGAATCGGGCCCGGTGTACGCCGCCGAGCGCGACCCGGGGCTTGGCAACGGTGGGCTGGGTCGGCTGGCCTCCGCGTTCCTGGACGCGATGGCCAGCACCGGCATGGCCGGCAACGGCAACGGCATCCGCTACCGCTACGGCCTGTTCGAGCAGCGCTTCGTCGACGGCTACCAGGTCGAGGTCCCGGACGACTGGCTGCGCGACGGCTACCCGTGGGAGACGCGCAAGGAGAACCGCGCCGTGATCGTCAAGTTCGGTGGGCAGGCCGAGCTGGTGCCCGATCAAGGCCGGCTGGCCGTGGTGTACCACGACACCGACGACGTGCTGGCGGTGCCCTACGACACGGCGATGATCGGCTACCACACCGGCACGGTGAACACCATGCGGCTGTGGTCGGCCGAGCCGACCCCGGAGCGCGCGCACAGCCTGGCGGAAACAGCGAGGGCCAACGCGATCACCGAGTTCCTGTACCCCGACGACTCGGACACCAGCGGCCGTGAGCTGCGGCTGCGCCAGGAGTACTTTTTCGTCTCGGCGGGGCTTCAGAGCATCATCACGCACTTCAAGCGCACCCACGGCGACATCCGGCTTCTGCCCGACTTCGTGGCGGTGCACATCAACGACACCCACCCGGCCATGGCGGTGCTCGAGCTGATGCGGCTGTTGCTCGACGAGGAGAGGCTGGCCTGGGAGCAGGCCTGGCAGATCACCGTGGCGACGATGAGCTACACCAACCACACCCTGATGGCCGAGGCGCTTGAGACCTGGCCGCTCGGACTGTTCCAGGACCTGCTGCCGCGCCTCGCGCAGCTGGCCGTGGAGGTCGACCGCCGCTTCCGCGCGCGCTACACGGCGCGCTACGGCTCCGTGACGGTGGACCGCGCCGCGCCCATTCAAAACGGGCAGCTGCACATGGCCAACCTGGCCGTCATCGGCAGCCACGCGGTCAACGGCGTCGCCAAGATCCACTCCGAGCTGCTCAAGACCAGCGTGCTAGCCGATCTCTACCAGATTTTCCCGTCGCGCTTCAGCAACAAGACCAACGGCATCACGCCGCGCCGCTGGGTGCAGCTGGGAGACGTGCCGCTGGCCACGCTGCTCGACGACACGATCGGCGCGACCTGGCGCCGCTCGCCGCAGGCCCTGCTGGCGCTGAACAAGTACAGCCAAGACCCCGACTTCCTGCGCCGGCTGACGGCGGCCAAGCGGGTCAACAAGGTCCGCCTGGCCGGCATCATCAAGGACACGCTGAACCTGACCGTCTCGCCCGACGCGATGTTTGACGTGCAGGTCAAGCGCCTGCACGCCTACAAGCGCCAGCTGCTGCACGTGTTCGGTATCCTCGAGCACTACCTCGCGATCAAAAACGGGGAGAAGCGGCCACCGCGCGTCCACATTTTCGGCGCCAAGGCCGCCCCGAGCTACCGCTACGCCAAGGCGGTGATCCGCCTGATCAACGCGGTCGCGGCTTTGGTGAACGAGGATCCGGACTGCCAGGACCAGCTGGCCGTCGCCTTTTTGCCCAACTACGGCGTCAGCCTGGCCGAGGCGATCATCCCGGCCGCCGACGTCTCCGAGCAGATCTCGTTGGCCGGGACCGAGGCCTCCGGCACCTCCAACATGAAGCTGATGGCCACCGGCGCCCTGACGCTGGCAACGCTCGACGGCGCCAACATCGAGATCCGCGACGCCGCCGGCAAGGACGCGATGGTGGTGTTCGGCCTGACCGAGCAGGAGGCCACGGCGATGCGACCGGAGTACAGCGCCCGCGAGCGCTACGAGCAGGACCCGGTGCTGCACCGCATCGTGGACATGCTGACCGACGGCTCGATTCCCAACATCGAGTCCGAGGGCAAGGAGATTCGCGCCGAGCTGCTGGATTACAACGATACCTACTTCGTGCTGGCCGACTTCGCCGACTACCTGGCTGCCAACCGCCGCCTAGACGCGCTGTGGGCGCACCCTGAGGAATGGGCGCGCCTGGCCTTGGCCAACATCGCCGCCTCGGGCAAGTTCTCCGCCGACCTGACCGTCCAGCGCTACGGCCGCGAAATCTGGCGCGTGCTGCCGGAGCATCCGGTGTAACCTGTCAGTTAGACGGCTCGGGGCCGGATTCCGGCCCGGCGGCGCCACTGCTTCCGCCTTCGAGCCGAGGCGGCGGAACGCGTGCGGCTCCCGCAAGCCCAAAGTGCGGTCTTGCGACCCGCCGGTGCAGTAAACCGGCACAAACCGCCGGTTAACAGCAATCTCACGCTGGCTCGCCTCGGCCCGAAGCCTCCAGCAGGGGCGCGGCCGGGCCTTCGCCCTAGACACAAAATCGCCGCCTGGCATGAGCCAAGCGGCGATTTTGATCATGGGTCTAGTGGAAGGCGGTCAGGGCGACCTCGCGCTGGTGGCGCAGCGCGGCGGTGATCCGCTCCAGGCGGGTGATGGTGTCGTCGAGCGTCAGGTAGTAGTAGACGATGTTACCAACCTGACGCGAGTCGACCATGCCGATCTCGTGCAGGGTCTTGAGGTGATGCGACGTGGCTGGTTGCGACAGGCCAATCGCATCCGCCAGGTCGTTGACCTTGATGCCGTGCTCCGGCGTCACGGTGCTCAAGATCATGATCAGCTTCTGGCGGCTGGCGTTGGCCAGCGCGTTGAGGTGGTTCACATCCGATTTGAACTCCTTCAATGCTTCCGTTTGTGCTTGCGTGTAGGTGGTAGTCACAGTGGGTCCTCCTTGACGGCGTATTCTCAACCGTTAGTTTACTCTTTTTTAAAAATTAATGTGACTATTTTGCGAATTATTTTTTCTTTGCGGCGGCGGTTGTTAACGATTACACTGGAAGTGGGCGAAAGCGCCACCAAAATCCGAACGCGACGCAGTTTTTCCCGTCGCTCGCGAAAAGGAGCAGTTCATTATGACCAATTCAATTGACTTCCACGCCCTGGGCGCGGACAACACCCTGACCATCTTCGGCGGCGGGTCCGCCGACACGTTGACCAAGAGCTCGGCCCTGGTCGACGCGTACGCCAAGCTGCTGTCGTTCTACAAGGCCGACTCCATCATCGGCCAGATCAATCAGGCCGCGGGCCAAGCGCCGGTGCACGTGCCGGTGCGGGCGGTGTTCAACCTGATCGCCCGCGCGGTGGCCTGGAGCAAGCGCAAGATGGGCTACAACGCGCTGATCGGCCCGGCCGTCGCGCTGTGGCGCATCGGCTTTGACGACGCGCGGGTGCCGAGCGCGGCGGAGCAGGCCGAGGTCCTCGCCCTGACGGACCCGGAGCTCGTGTACCTGGACCCCGAGGCCCAGACCGTTTTCCTCCAAAAGGCCGGCATGGCGATTGACCTCGGCGGCATCGCCAAGGGCTTCATCATCGACGAGCTCGCGCGCCTGTGGGAGCAGGAGGGCGTGACCGGCGGGCGCATCGACCTGGCCGGCAACTGCCGCTTGGTCGGCAACAGCGACGCCGGCGTGCCGCTGTGGCAGGTGCCGATCACCGACCCGCGCGAGCCCAACCGCCCGGCCATCGCGACGCTGACCACCGCGCCGTGCGCCGTGGTGACGACCGGCATCTACTTCCGCCACTTCGACCAAAACGGCCACGTCTACCATCACCTGATCGACCCGACCACCGGCGCGCCGGTTGAGTCCAGCATGGCGTCGATCACCGTGGTGGCCGACACCGCGGAAAAGGCCGACGTGCTGTCCTCCATCGGCTTTTACGCCGGGCTGCCGCAGGGCTACGACGAGATCGAGGATAACGGGGCCGAGGCCGTCTTCATCACCAAGGACACCCAGCTGTACAAGACCGCCGGCCTGCGCGAGACGCTGATGCCGACGATGGGGGCCTAGCTCCTGCCCAAAAGCGTGAACTTGACCAAAAAAAACGCGTTGCCCGCCATCGATTCGTCGGTGGTGGGCAACGCGTTTTTCGTAAAAATAAGTTGTGGTTCACATGATCTGACCGATGCCGTAGTGGATGATCATGGTGATGATGCCGATGACGACGTTGCGAATCATCGCGGTCTTGACCAGACCGTCGCCGAGCTTGGCGGACAAAAAGCCGGTCAAGGCGACGCTGGCGATCACGGCCAGGATGGTGCCGGGCCACTGCCAGGCGACCGGCAGGAAGGTCATCGCGACCAGCGGGAAGATGCCGCCGGAGGCCGCGGCGACCAGCGACGAGAACGCGGCGTCCCAGGGGTTCATGTAGTGGCCGGACTGCAGGCTGTACTTGACGGCGATCACGGTGCCCAGCGCGTCGTCTTGCATCAGCTGCGCCGCGATCTTGGCGGCGGTGGCCGGGGTCACGCCGCGGGCAACGTAGTGATCGACCACGGCCTGGACCTCGCCGGCGTAATCCGTTTCAGCAGGGCGGCCTCCGCCTTCACGACGGCCTCCTCGGTGTCTTTTTGCGAGCTGACGCTGGCGTACTCGCCCGACGCCATGGAAAAGGCGCAGGCCAGCAGGTCGGCGAGCCCGGCGATGAAAATGGTGAAGTGGTTGGTGGTGGCGGCGGCGACGGAAAACAGCACGCCGACGACGGTCAGGATGCCGTCGTTGGCGCCCAGCACCCCGGCGCGCAGGGTGTTGGCGCGCTCGGCCATCGTCTGCTTGGCCTTCACCTTGGGTTTCACAGTCAAAGTTTTCATCATGCGCCTCCTAAGCGAACAGCGAGCCGACGAAGTAGGTGACGGCCATGGTCAGGATGCCGGCGACCACGTTGCGCAGCATCGCCCGGTAGCGGTTGGCGTTGCCCAGCGCCGCGGCCGTGTAGCCGGTCATCGACAGCGCGACGATTACGGCGAGAATCGTGCCGAGGATGCGGCCGCTCGCCGGCAGCCAGGAGATCGCGGCCATGGGCAGAAGCGAGCCGG
This sequence comes from Lacticaseibacillus kribbianus, assembly GCF_020180945.1. Taxonomy (GTDB): domain Bacteria; phylum Bacillota; class Bacilli; order Lactobacillales; family Lactobacillaceae; genus Lacticaseibacillus; species Lacticaseibacillus kribbianus. The sequence continues at coordinate 90,085 of NZ_JAIPUL010000004.1, forward strand.
TGGGGAAGGCGATCATGGACGCCATCGCGGCCGCCACGGCGCTGGTTTTCTCGTGGGGGTCAAAGCCGTAGCGCTCGCGCGTCGCGACGTTGATGCGGTCGGTCGCCAGCATCTCGCGGGTCGCCTGGGCGGCCAGGTCCGCCGAGATGCCGGTGGCCTCGTACTTCTGCTGGATGAAGGCGACCTCGCCCGCGTAGTCGGTGTCAAGCGCGCGGCTCTCCTTGATCAGGGCGTTCTTCTCGGCGTCGCGCTGCGCGTTGACCGAGACGTACTCGCCCATGGCCATCGACACGGTGCCGGCCAGCATCCCCGACAGCCCCGCGAGCAGAATCGCGTGCGTCGAGGTGTTGGCGCCCGCCACCCCGATGACGATCCCCGCGACGGACAGGATGCCGTCGTTGGCGCCCATCACACTGGCGCGCATGACATTGATCTTCTCAGCTAAGTTCATATTCGGCCTCCACAATGGAATCGTTCTAAATTCAAAATCAATTGTAACGCGCACTTCCGGCCGCTGCAAGCGAGTCGGCCGTTAAGGCGGCACGAAAAAAGGTCGGCGACACTACGCGGGCACGCGATGCGGCGAATTTGTAAAATTAGCCGCACCTAACATATCGTGACGCCGGCGAAAGGGCTTGCAGAACCGCCCACTGCTGCCTATACTGTGTATGTCAAACATATACAGTAAGGACGGAGGGACACCATGCTCGAACTCACAGACGTCACCAAGCGCTTCGGCCAGGCCACGGCCGTCTCGCACCTCGGCTTCACCGTCGCCCCGGGCGAGATCCTGGGGCTGATCGGCCAAAACGGCGCGGGCAAAACCACCACGTTTCGCATGATCCTGGGTTTTCTACGCCCGACCGCCGGCACCATCACCTGGGCGGGCCGCCCAATCGGGGAGCTGCCACGCACGGCGCTGGGCTACCTGCCCGAGGAGCGCGGCCTGTACCCCAAGCAGACGGTGCAGGAGCAGGTGCTGTTTTTCGCCGCGCTGCACGGGATGCGGCGCGCCGCCGCGATGGCCGAGCTGCGCCGGCTGATGGCCGCCTTTGCGGTCAAGGGGAAGCTGACCGACAAGCTGCAGACGCTGTCCAAGGGCAACCAGCAGAAGGTGCAGCTGATCGCGGCGATCATCCACCGGCCGCGCCTGCTGATTCTCGACGAGCCGTTCTCCGGGCTCGACCCGGTCAACGCCGACCTTTTGATCCAGGGGGTGCGCGCGCTGCAGGCCACGGGGTGCGCGATCATCTTCTCCAGCCACGACATGCACAACGTGACCGCGCTGTCGGACAAGGTGCTGATGCTCCGCAACGGCGCGCAGGTGCTGACCGGCACGCAGGCGGAGATTGAAGCCCAGTTCGGCCGCACCCACCTGACCATCGAGTCGCCGCTGACGCAGCAACAGCTCGCGGCGTTCCCGGGCGTCTTAAAGGTGGTGCCGGACGGCGGTGGGTTCGCCGTCACGCTGGCCGAAGAGGCGGCGGGCAAGGCGATTTTTGAGGCGGCGACCCAGGACGGCTACATCCCGCGCTTTGCGCAGGAGGCGCCGAGCCTCGAGGCGATTTTCAAGCAGAAAGCGGGTGGCGATCATGTCTAGCGCATGGGTGGTACTGAAGCAGACCTACCTCAAGAACGTCAAGAGCGCGGGCTGGCTGAGCCTGGTGCTCGCGCCGCTGGTGGCGGCGCTTGCGGTGGCGGGCATCGCGTACTTTCTGGTCGGCTCAAGCAAGCCGGCCAAAGTCGCCGTGGTCGGCCCGGCCGAGGCGCGGCAGGCCTTCGTTCAGGCGACGACCAAGGATCAGCGCTACGTGGCCGTGGCGTCGGCCGCCGCGGCCGAGCAGGCGACGGCGCGCGGAGACTACGACGGCGTCCTGACGCTTCACGGCGGCCGGGCGACGTTGGTGCAGCGCAAGGGCGGCGAGTCGGTCGACCAGACGCTGGTGGCCGCACAGCTGCGCCAGCTGGCGACCGGTCAGGCCGCCGCGAAGCTGGGACTGTCGGCCAAGCAGGTCGCCACGCTCCTGGCCACCCCGCAGCTGACGGTCAAGACGGCCAAGGCCAAGGGGGCGGCGCTTGAGACCGACGCTGGCGACACCGAGGGCGGCAGCAACGTCTTGGCGATCGGGATGGGCTTTTTGCTCTACCTGTTTTTGATGACCTACGGCAGCATCATCGCCCAGGAGATTGCCACGGAGAAGAGCTCGCGCATCGAGGAGTCGATCCTCTCGGCCATCACCGCCGGCCAGCAGTTCGTGGGCAAAATTCTGGGCATCGCCGCGCTGCTTTTGACGCAGCTGGCGGTCTACGCCGTGGCCGGTGGTGCGGCCTTTGCACTGCACCCCGAGTGGTGGCGGCAGCTCGCACCGTACCTGAACGGCAGCCAGTCGACTTTGACCATCGCCGCTTTGCTCGCCGGGTTCCTGCTCGGGGTGCTTCAGTACAGCCTGCTGGCGGCGGCCACCGGCGCCTTGGTGTCGTCGGTCGAGCAGGCCGGCATGGCGCTGATGCCGGTGATGATGCTCGCGATGGTCGGCTACATGGCCAGCATCATGGTGCCCAACGGCCAGACCACGGCGATGGCGGTCCTGAGCTACGTGCCGTTCACCGCGCCGATGGTGATGCCGGTGCGCGTCGCCGCCGGGCAGGTGGGCCTGACCCAGGCGCTGGTTGCGGGCGGCGTCAACCTGGCGTTTTTGGTCCTGCTTTTCTGGGGGACCATGGCGCTTTACCGCGTGTCCGTTCTGGTGTACGACCAGCGCGGGCTGCGGGCGGCGCTGTCGCGGGCCATCGGGCTGTTGCGCACGTCACGCGCAGAGTAGGAGGCAAGCATGGACATTACGATTTCCAATCAGGCCGGCTCGCCCATTTACGAGCAGATCGAAGACCAGATCAAGGCGGCCATCCTGACCGGCGCGGTGGCGGCGGGCACGCAGCTGCCGTCGATCCGGGCGCTGGCGCGGGACCTGCACATCAGCGTGATCACCACGACCCGCGCCTACCGGGAGCTTGAGGCGGCCGGCTTCATCGATACGGTGCCGGGCAAGGGGGCCTTCGTGCGCGCCCAGGACCCGGCGTTGATTCACGAGCAGGGGCTCGCGCGCGTCGAGGCGCACCTGCAGGCGGCCATCGACGATGCGGCGCTGGCGCGGGTGCCGGCGGCGACCTTGCACGAGATGCTTGACGACTTACTGAAAGCGGGGGACGACCATGACTGATCTGATTGCGGTGCAAGGACTTGAGGTGGTGCGGCGCGACTTTGCGCTGAGGCCTTTCGACCTGCGGCTGCCGGCCGGCTACATCATGGGGCTGGTCGGGGCCAACGGTGCGGGCAAAACGACGCTGCTCAAGGCGCTCCTGGGCCTGGTGCCGGCAAGCGCCGGCAGGATTGCGGTGCTGGGGCGGCCGGTGGCGGACCCGAGCGCCCGCGCGGCCATCGGCGTGGTGCTGGACCAGACACTGTTCGGCGAGACGTGGCTTGCGCCCGAGATCGGCCGGGCCTACGCCGCCGGTTACCCGGGCTTCGACCTGCCCGGCTTCATGCGCCGGCTGGACCGGCTGGCGGTGCCGCTGAAGACGCGCTTTCAGCGCATGTCGCGCGGCACCAAGGTCAAGCTGCAGCTGGCCGCGGCGATGAGCCACGGCGCCAAGCTGCTTTTGCTCGACGAGCCGACCGCGGGGCTTGACGCCGCGACGCGCGCCGACCTGATGAGTGAGCTGCAGGACTTCATCGCAGGCGGCGACGCGAGTGTGCTGATCTCGACGCACATCACGGCGGACATCGAAGACATCGTCGACTACCTGGCCTACCTGAATCACGGGCAGCTGCGCTTCGCCGGCGAGCGCGATGAATTTCTCGCCGCGTACCGCCAGGTGGCGGGCGGCTCGGCCAGTCTGACGCCTGAAGTGCGCGAGGCGGCGCTTGGGCTGAGCGAGACCGCCGTGGGGTGGACGGCGGTGCTGCCGGTCGATGCGGCGGAGGCGCTTGAGGGCGTCACGTGCGCGCCGGTCGGGCTGGACGCGCTGATGGTGGCGCTGGAACGCGGAGGACAAGCGAATGAAAACAGTGTTGAAAATTAGCTGGATGAGCATGGGCATGGGCTGGACCGGGTGGCTGCTGTGGGGGGCGATGCTCGTGGTGGCACTGACCATTCAGCCGATGTTCGCGGCGATGAGCGGCGGCATCTTCGGTGGGACGGCGATCATCGCCTTCATGCCCTTGATCGTCAACGGCCAGCACGGCCTCAAGGCGCTGCTCGCGCTGTTCCCGCTGGCTCGCCGCACCGTGGTGGCCGGGCTTTACGCCTTCGGGCTGCTGGCCGGCGGCGTGTGCGTGCTGATGCAGGCCGCCCTGATTGGGCTGGGGCAGCTGCGCTTCGCCGAACCCGTGCTGCCGGGCAAGTCGGTGTGGCTGGTGGTCTGGCTGCTGGTGACCTTCTGGCTGCTGCTGCTCGGGCTGGGGCTGCCGGCGGTGATTCGCCTGGGCGACCGTTGGCCGGTGGCCGGGCTGTTCGTGCCGATCGGGCTGATCTTCGTGCTGGGCATCGTCCTCCTGATGGTGGTGCAACTGGCGGGCGCCTTAGCGATGGGCCTGACCACGCTTGCGGCCGCGGTGCTGTGCGCCGCCTCCTTCCCGCTCAGCGTGCGGTGGTATCAGCGCTTGCATTTGTGAGCCGGCGTGATAGACTGGAGCTAATAGCCAAAAGAGTTCCAGTAGGGGCCCTGCGCGGTTTCAGAAAGTCGGCGATTGATGCGAGCCGGCCCGCGCCTGGTCCTGAATTACACCTCTTGCAGTCCTGGCGATTCGGGCGATGCCGTTACCCATTCAAAGTGATGACACAGTCATAATTTGGGTGGTACCGCGGTGATAATCGTCCCTGATCAATTCGTTGATTAGGGGCGATTTTTTTGCCCACCGGCACTTTTTTGGCACAACTAGGGAGGAAACAACATGACCGAAAACATTCTCGACGAGCTCGCCTGGCGCGGCGCGCTCAACCAGATGACCGATGAGGAAGGTCTGCGCAAGCTGACCGAAGACAAGCACGTCGGCATCTACGCCGGCACCGACCCGACCGGCGACTCGCTGCACGTCGGGCACCTGATTCCGTTCATGATTCTCAAGCGCTTCCAGCTGATGGGGCACAAGCCGGTGATCCTGATCGGCGGCGGCACGGGCTCGATCGGCGATCCGTCCGGGCGCAACTCCGAGCGGGTGCTTCAGACCATGGAGACCATCGAGCACAACAAAAAGGCGCTGACGGCGCAGATGGAGCGGATGTTTGGCACCGAGAACTTCCGCATCGTCGACAACTACAGCTGGCTGTCCAAGATGTCCATGCTGGACTTCCTGCGCGACTACGGGAAGATTTTCCCCGTCAACCAGATGCTGGCCAAGGAGGTCGTCGCGTCCCGGCTTGAAAACGGCATCTCCTTCACCGAGTTCACCTACCAGATCCTGCAGGCCGTCGACTTCCTGCACCTGCTGCAGCACGAGGACGTGCAGGTGCAGCTCGGCGGTGCCGACCAGTGGGGCAACATCACCGCCGGCATCGACCTGATCCACAAGGTCGAGGGCTCGGACGCCAAGGCGTACGGCCTGACCAACCCGCTGATGCTCAAGGCCGACGGCACCAAATTCGGCAAGTCCGCCGGCGGCGCCGTCTGGCTGGACCCGGAGAAAACCAGCCCGTACGAGTTCTACCAGTTCTGGTTCAACCAGGACGACGCGGACGTCGAGCGCTTCTTGAAGTTCTTCACCTTCCTGAGCCGCGATGAGATCGCGCAGCTGGTCGAGGCGACCAAGACCCACCCCGAACGCCGCGAGGCCCAGCGCCGCCTGGCCCAGGAGGTCACGGCCTTCGTGCACGGCCAGCAGGCGGTCAAAGAGGCCGAGGCGATCTCCGCCGCGCTGTTCTCCGGTGACGTGCAGGACCTGACCGCCGCCGAGATCAAGCAGGGCTTCAAGCAGTTCCCGAGCGCCACGGCGCCGCGCACCCCGGAGAACATCGTGACCTGGCTGGTCGACACCACCAAGATTGAGGCCAGCCGCCGCCAGGCCAGAGAGGACGTCCAAAACGGCGCAATCTCGATCAACGGCGAAAAGCAGCGCGACGTCGACTTCGTGGTCGACCCGAGCGCCCACTTCGACGGCCAGTACGTGATCGTTCGCCGCGGCAAGAAGAAGTACTTCCTGGTGCACATCCAGTAGGTTCTCGCACCCAGCGACCCGCCGCCGCGCGGGGCACTTGTCACAACCGGTGACAGCGGCCGTTATTGGCTGGCAGCGTTATTCCCGCGATGTTATACTGAACGAAACGACTGTGGGGGGTGGCGTGATGCCATACAGTGTGATCGGAGCCAGTTATCAGAATCAGTCCCTGGCGGTGTTTTACGCGGGGCTGGACCAGGAGCCGCTTTTGAGCTTCGAGGCGGCGACGCAAAAGGCACTGCACCTGCTGACCGGCGAGCTGGCCGCAAGCCCCTTGCCGGACCTGCACGCGCTGACCGACGAGATCTTCACGGTGCTGGCTCAGTCGCCGGCGGACCTCGGGGCTTTGGCCGATGCGACCGGGCCGCAGCTGTCAGTGTCGTGGTTCGCGGACGATCATTTCGTCATCGCGGTGATGGATGAGACCGAGACCTACCAGCTCCACGTCGAGGTGGTGCCGGTTCAGGGCAGCTGATCTGGTCGAGGCGTTCGCCGCGCATTTTCCCGAACTCGGGGGGTGTGCGGCGGACGCCTTTTTTGTGTGGTCACACCGTGCTTGCAGAAACCACGGTCACATTATTCAAAACCAAATCATTTATTGTGACGGGAAAGCGTGTTCATGAGACGGCCGGTGGCGGCGGGCACCCCGCGTCGTGACAGGGTGAAACCCCGCTGGCACGCATTCGACTCGGTTTGTTAACTCCGTTGTAACAACCCTGTAATGTTCACTTGCTATACTGCATAACAGTGAGTAAGAGGAGTGTGTGAACACATGAAGTTATCGAAGTCATTAACCCTGATCGCCCTGGCCGGCCTGATCGTCGCCGGCAGTTTCAGCACCGGTGCCACGGTCCAAGCCGACAGCGTCTCCGATGCCAAGTCCGCCCTGACCAGCAAGAAGGGCGAAGGCGCCAAGCTTCTGGCCGACCTGCAAAAGGCCGAGGCCAACGTCGCCAAGATTGACAACCAGGTTTCAGACAAGACCATCGCCATCGACAAGGCCAAGGCCAGCGTTGCCGCCACTGCCAAGGTGATCGCCGGCTACGACACCAAGATTGACAAGCAGACCCAAGAGGTTGCAAGTCGCAAGGCCGTCCTGAAGAAGCAGCTGATTTCCCTGCAGAAGAAGGTCGGCGACTCCGCCACCGGTAACATCTACCTGGACTTCCTGCTCAACGCCCACGACCTGTCCGACCTCGTGTCCCGCGGCATGACCGTCAACAAGCTCAACCAGGCCAACAAGGACGCGCTGGACGCGGTCAAGGAAGCCAAGGCCAAGGTTGCCGCGCTCAAGGCCGACCAGGTCGCCAAGAAGACCGAGCTGATCGCCACCGAAAACCAGCTGGTGACCGACAAGCAGGACCTGATCAAGCTTCAGGCCACGGCTAAGAAGCAATCCGCCGCGCTTGACAAGAAGCTGGCGGACAACAAGGACGAAATCGCCGCGCTTCAGACCAAGCTGAACACCGCCCAGGCCCAGGCCGCCGTGCTTCGCGCGGCCGCAGCCAAGGCGGCCACCACCGCCCGCACAACGTCGACGGTCGCGAAGGCCACCGTCACCACTACGGTCAAAAAGGCCGCAACACCGGCCGCGCCGGCCGCCAACGTCACCGGCTCCCACAGCACCGGCAGCTACGGCAGCATGGTTTCCGCCGCGCTGGGTATGACCGGTCACCCGTACGTGTACGGTGGGGCGTCTCCTGCCGGCTTCGACTGCTCCGGGCTCACGATGTGGGCCGCCGCCCAGGTTGGCATCTCCCTGCCGCACAACGCGCAGGCGCAGTCCGGCTACGGCTCTGAGGTCTCCCTCAGCGCCCTGCAGCCCGGCGACCTCCTGTTCTTCGGCTCCCGTGGTTCCGTCTACCACGTCGCCCTTTACATCGGCGGCGGCCAGTACGTCCACGCGCCGCGTCCGGGCGAACCAGTTCTGGTCGCACCGATCACCGGCTTCACGCCAAGCTTCGCGCGTCGCCTGTAGCATCAACTCACACACTCACAAGTGAACGCCTGCCTGGCAGGCGTTTTTATTTTCCCCGTCGCATGCTACAATCGACACAACGCTAAAGATTCGAGGATGGGATTGTGCAACAGAAACTGATCGTCATCACCGGCGCCACCGGCACGGGCAAGACCACGGTGAGCCGCTACCTGCAGGCCACCTACAACATTCGCCGGGTGATGACACACACGACGCGCCCCATGCGCGTCGGCGAGGTCGATGGGGTGGATTACCACTTCGAGACCCCGGAGAGCTTCGCCAAAAACCACTACATCGAGCACGTCACGTACGCGGGCTACCAGTACGGCAGCTCCTTTGAGTCGCTGGACGAGGCCTGGCGCCGCGCCAACTTCGCCAGCATCGTGCTGGACACGGCCGGGGCGATCACCTACGCCAAAACGCTGGGGGCCAGGATTGCAGTGCTGTACCTGACCATCGAGGATCCCGCGGTGCTCAAAGCCCGCCTGCTTGCGCGCGGCGACGACCCGAAGATGATCGCGGCCCGGCTGCAAAGCCCGGAGTACAGCCGCGATCTGCGCCTGCCAAAGGCGCTGGCGCCGTATGCCCACGTGATCGTCAACGACGACTGGCAGGCCGCCTGCGTCCAGATTGACCGCTTCATGAAGCAGCTGGCGGCAAGCGCCGCGGGGCTCACCGAGTAGACACGAGCTGTCTTCCTGGCACGTGTTTCTTCTATATGAAGCGACGAATACAGGACGCCGAGTTGGGCGTGTGGCGTGCAGGCACAGCCGCGCTGCGCGCACCGCGCAAACTGGTGCGCGGCCGCGCCAGCGGTTGAAGGCGGCCGGCGCGCGTGCTACAATGCTAGTAATCGGAACGGTTCCGATTAAGGAGGGCAACGATGTCGGCAAGTCTGATCGCAATCGAGAGAATTAAGGCCAGCGGGATGCGCATGACCAAGCAGCGCCGCGACCTGGTGGATTACCTGGCGGCCCACGCCGACAGCTACGTCACCGTGACCCAGGTGGACAAGCACATGCGCGGCCAGTACCCGGGGCTATCGCACGACACCATCTACCGCAACGTCAAGGAGTTCGAGCAGCTCGGAATCCTTGAGACCGACGTGCAGGGCGAACAGGCCACCGTGAAGCTGCAGTGCGACTTCCAGCACCCGCACCACCACCACTTCATCTGCCAGCGCTGCCACCGGGTCCAGGAGATTCAGATGTGCCCCCTGGGGTACTTCGAGACGCAGCTGAAGGGCGCCAAGATTGAAAGCCACAACTTCGAGCTGTACGGGCTTTGCGCGGACTGCGCCAAGCTGGCGGCGAAGTGATTGCCTTCCCGGTCGGAGCACCGGGAATTTTTTTTACACTTTTTTGCTTCCAATCCCGGCACGACGGGCGTTGTGCCGGTTTTAGGGGCGAATTGATTCGTTCTGGGACGAATTTATGTCGCTAAAATACGAATCAAATGTTCAACCAACCAATATTTTTTATTCTGCGAATTTCGGCGCGGCTGAACTGATTCCAAAAAGGCCAGGAGCCGGCGGCAGCAAGGCTTCCATGAAAGGAACATGTACCCCACACGAAACAATATTGGTGTATACCACTTGTGAGGGGGTCGCACAGCGCTTTCATCCTTGGCATACTTCAGACTGAATTAAATTATGTCGCTAGCCGCATGGGCTAGGAAATTTTTGGAGGGGCTTATATGAAATCATATATGCAAAACCTTGGGCGTTCGCTCCAGCTGCCAGTCGCCGTACTGCCAGCCGCGGCGCTCTTGGTCGGGATTGCGAACTACTGGCTCTCATTCGGACCCAATGTGATCGCCACGTTCCTGTTGCAAGGCGGGTTGGCCGTTCTCGGCCAGCTGCCGATCCTGTTCGCCGTTGGGGTCGCGCTTGGGATGTCTGAAGGCAAGGACGGCGCCGCCGCCTTCGCCGGGCTGGTGGCCTTCGAGGTGCCGGTCAACGTGCTCAAGCCAGACGTGATCGCCACTTTGACCGGCGTGAAGGTCGAGGCCGTTGATCCGGCCTTTGGTCAGATCACCAACGTCTTCATCGGGATCATGGCCGGGCTGATTGCAGCGGCACTGTTCAACCGCTTCCACAAGGTGAAGCTGCCGATGGCGCTGTCGTTCTTCAGCGGCAAGCGCGCCGTGCCGATCATGGCGGCCTTCGTCATGATGGGGGTCACCGCCGTTCTGTTCTTCGTTTGGCCACCGGTTTACACCGCGCTGGTTGCCTTTGGTAAGTCCATCGTCAACCTCGGGGCAATCGGCGCCGGGTTTTACGGGTTCTTCAACCGCCTGCTGATCCCAACGGGTCTGCACCAGGCGCTGAACTCCGTGTTCTGGTTCGACGTTGCCGGCATCAACGACATCGGGAACTTCCTGGCCTCTAAGGGTGTCAAGGGTGTCACCGGGATGTTCCAGGCCGGCTTCTTCCCAGTCATGATGTTCGGGCTTCCAGCCGGTGCGTTCGCCATCTACAAGAACGCCCGTCCTGAGCGCAAAAAGGAAATCGGTTCCCTGATCCTTGCCGGCGCCTTCGCCAGCTTCTTCACCGGTGTGACCGAACCCCTTGAATTCTCCTTCATGTTCGTCGCATGGCCGCTGTACGTCATCCACGCGATCTTCACCGGCCTCTCTTTGGCCTTTGCCGCTATCATGCACTGGACAGCCGGCTTCGCCTTTGCCGCCGGGCTGGTTGACTTCGTGCTGAGCTTCAAGAACCCGATCGCCAACATGCCTTACATGCTGGTCCTTCAGGGGCTTGTGCTCGCCGTGATCTACTACTTCGGCTTCGACTTCGCCATCAAGAAGTTCAACCTCATGACCCCAGGTCGTGAGGCCGTCACCGCAACGGAGGACGCGCCTAAGGTTGCGACCGACGCCAGCGATGACAAGTACACCGTTCAGGCCAAGCAGATCTACGCCGCACTCGGCGGCGCCGATAACCTGAACGTGGTCGACAACTGCACGACGCGCCTGCGCCTGAAGCTGGCCGACACCAGCAAGATCGACCAGGCGGCCATCAAGGCCACCGGCGTCCCGGGCATCAACGTCCTGGACAAGAGCAACCTGCAGATCATCGTCGGCACCGAGGTTCAGTTCGTCGCTGACGCCCTGGCTGAACTCAAAAACAGCAACGCCCCGGTAGCCACGGTCGCACCTGCGGCCGCTGCCGCACCGGCCGCCGCTGCTTCCTCCGAACCAGGCGTTGAGGTTGATTTCCACAGTGTGGCCAACGGCCGCTACCTGGAGCTCAACCAGCTGAGCGACCCAACCTTCGCCCAGAAGATGCTGGGCGACGGCTTCGCCATCGACCCGACGGACGGCAAGATTGTTTCGCCGGTTGACGGCACCATCGAGACCGTTTTCCCAACCAAGCACGCCATCGGCTTCAAGACCGCGGGCGGCCTGGAAGTCCTGCTGCACATGGGGCTGGACACCGTTGAACTCAAGGGTGCGCCGTTCGATGTCAAGGTCAAGGAAGGCCAGACGGTCAAGCACGGCGACGTGGTTGCCGACGTCGACCTTGACGCCATCAAGGCTGCCGGCAAGCAGACCCCGATGATTGTCATCATCACCAACATGCCAACCGTTGGCCTGCTGAAGTATTACGCCGTCAAGGATCCGGTGGCAGAAGACGCCGAGGTTCTGACCGCAACCACCAAGTAACCACCGCACTGCCGCGCCCGCCCTATCAATGGGGTGGGCGTTTTTGCGTTGCGCATTGTTTAACTTTCATAAACTTCGCCGATTCGTCCCGTTTTGTCCACACAACTAGGCTACAATATAAGGCAAACGGATGGGGCAATGCGCACCATCTCGAAAGGAGTCTCCCATGGCCTATCGCACGCCGCCGCTGCTATCCCCAGCGGCCATTGTTTCCATCATCATCCTGATCAGCGGCTACAGCCTGATTAATAATGCGGTCAACCCGACCAGCACGCCGAAGTCGCCCGCGGCGCAGAGCTCGCTGGCCTCGAAGCTCAAGGCCAAAAACGGCAGCGTCTCGAGCACGTCCAGCAGCGCAAGCGAGAGCACCCCGGCCGCGCCTGCCAAGGCCGACGACAGCGCGAAGACGACGGGCGACTCTACGGACGCGTCCAGCAGCACCAGCAGCAGCTCGAGCAGCAAGAAGACGACCACCGAGCCGAACACGGGCGACACGCAAACCGGCACCGGCACCACGACGGGCACAGGGGATGCGCAGACCGGCACCGGGGACACCGGAACGACCGGGACCACCGGAACCACCGGAACGACCGACGGTGACACCACGACCGGGGACGGCACTGGGAACACCACCGGGGATGCGACGGACAGTGGCGCCACCGCGGACAGCGCAAGCTCCGGCAGCGCCAGCTCGGGGTCGACGAAGTAGGGCACGTGCTGAGCACCCTGCTGAGGCAAAAAGCGCCTCACCACCCAACCTTACGCTAGCTGACCGGCTAGGCCCGCACTGGCTTCGCCCTCTGGTTGAAACGGGCTGCGCGGCGCACCGGCGAGTCGTCCAGCTAAGGCCGGCACTCGGGCCAAAGCCCGGCCCAAGCACCAGCCTTACGCTGGTCGCTCGCCTAAGAGCGCGCCGCTTCGCCCTCTGACTGAAACGGGCTGCGCGGCGCACCGGTGAGTCGTCCAGCTAAGGCCGGCACTCGGGCCAAAGCCCGGCCCAAGCACCAGCCTTACGCTGGCCGCTCGCCTAAGAGCGCGCCGCTTCGCCTTCTGAGCGAAACGGGCTACGCCAGTGCAACGCCGGTGCAGCTAGCTGAGGCCGGGCGCCGAGGCAAGATGCGCCTCACCGCCCAGTCTTACGCTAGCTGACCGGCTAGGCCCGCACTGGCTTCGCCCTCTGAAAGGAAAGGATTCCCATGCTCACTGTTCTTGATCTGGTCAACCGCGCGCTGAGTTACTTCAACATTCAGGACAAGGCGAAGGGGAAGGCCTTCACCATCGTCGCGTTCGGCGCCAATTTTTACCTGCTGTACCAGGCGCTTCGGCACCTGCGCTACGTGAACTACCGCGCCGGCGGGGTGCTGTTCCTGCTGGCCTTCCTGGTGCTTCTGTACTTCATCGTGCTGAATTTCTTCTATTACTTCACCGACAAGCAGGTGAAGTGGGACGTCTCGCCGCGGGTGGAAAAGCTGCTCGGCGGCAACCCGCAGGCGGCCAAGGCGGCGGAGGCCGCGCTGACGCAGTCGACCACGCTCGGGGCGTCCAACGGGCTGTTCCAGGAGGAGCGGCTGCTGCCGGTGGCGGTGGTGGTCGACCAACCCAAGCTCGACGCCCTGGTGCAGCAGCTGCGGACGACCGGTGCCCTGACCGAGAACTACCAGGGGCTGGACGCGCACGCGATCGAACGGGTGGTGACCCGCACGCACCGGCCGGTGGCGGCGATCGGCGGGCCGTTCGAGCTGCCGTACTTCGCCCTAGTCCAAAGCGGCAAGCAGCTGGTGATCCAGGGCGGGCTCAACGCGCTGGCGCCGGTGACGCTCGGCACCATCACCCGGGTGGGGCTGATGCCGACCAGTGCCGCCATCAAGGACTACCAGCTGGCCCTGGCGCATGTGTTCCTGACCGGCGGCGAGGTGATGCAACCGGGCCGCCACGGCCTGATTCGAAAGGACACGCCTTATACCATTACCGCCCAGATTGCCTATACCGTTCGCCCGGAAGCCAAGCCCGGCGACACCAACGAAAACTAAATTTGCGGCCGCGCGAAAAAACCGGTAAGATTATTTTAATGATTTTATCGGCTGACGCGCGGCTTTTTTGTGCCGTCGGGTGAGGCGGATTACTTGCCATCGCGAATTTCGCTAAGGTATGATGGTAGTGGTCTAGGTAAAATCCCGTCGGCGGCAGCCGGAAACTGGTTAACGTTTCCTGCCGGCGACGCGTCGACCGTTCACATTCACAGGCAGATAAGGAGGCGATTCGATGTCAATGATCGAGTTTCACGACGTCGAGAAGTACTACGGGAAGTTTCACGCACTCAAGGACATCAATCTGACCATCGACCGCGGTGAAGTGGTCACGCTGATCGGACCGTCGGGATCGGGCAAGAGCACGCTGTTGCGGACTATCAATGGGCTGGAGCGAATCACTGAGGGCAAACTGATTGTCAATGATTTTGACCTCGCCGAGAAGAACACCAACATGGACAAGATTCGCAAGAACGTCGGCATGGTGTTCCAGCACTTCAACCTTTACGCGAACAAAACCGTTATCGATAACATTACCCTCGGCCCGCGGCTGGTCCTGAAGCGCGACCGCGCCACCGTCGAGAAGGAGGCGCTGGACCTGCTCGACATGGTCGGGCTCAAGGACCAGGCCAAGAAGTACCCGGCGGCCCTGTCCGGCGGCCAGAAGCAGCGCGTGGCGATCGCCCGCAGCCTGGCGATGAAGCCGCGCGCCATTCTGTTCGACGAGCCGACATCCGCGCTTGACCCCGAGATGATCGGGGATGTGCTGGACGTCATGCAAAAAATCGCCAAGCAGGGCATGACCATGGTCGTGGTGACCCACGAAATGGGCTTTGCCAAGCGCGTGGGCGATCGCATCATTTTCATGGCGGAGGGCCAGATCCTCGAAGACGCCACGGACGTCGCCGGCTTCTTCGACCACCCGAAGGACCCGCGCGCCCAGGAGTTCATCAGCAAAATTTTCAACCACTAGGAGGGACGCCGATGCATAAGCTAAAATTATGGCTCACGGTCGCCGTGCTCTGCGTGGTGGCCGGCGTGGCCGCCGGCTGCGGTCGAAGTGTCGCCGACCAGGATGCGCTGGCCCACGCCAAGAAGACCAACACCATCGTCTGGGGCGTGAAGGCCGACACCCGCCTGTTCGGGCTGATGAACACCAAGACCGGCAAGATCCAGGGCTTCGAGGTCGACATGGCCAACGCCTTGACCAAGCAGGTGCTGGGCAAGTCGGCCAAGGCGACGCTGGTGCAGGTCACCTCGGATACCCGGGTGCCGATGCTCAAAGGCGGCAACCTCGACGCGGTGATTGCGACGATGACCATCACCCCGGAGCGGCAGAAGGTGCTGGACTTCACGGACTCGTACTTCAAGGCCGGCCAGTCGCTGCTGGTCAAAAAGGGCAGCAAAATCAAGTCGATCAAGGACCTGACCGCCGGCACCAAGGTGATCGGCGTTCAGGGCTCCAACTCGGTGGACAACGTCAAAAAGGCTGCCCCGGCGACGACGGTGCTGCAGCTGGCCGACTACGCGCAGGCCTTCACCGCGCTGAAGTCGGGCCAGGGCGACGCGCTGAGCACCGACAACGGCATCCTGTACGGGATGTCGCAGCAGGACCCGGACTACGTGGTGGTCGGCGGCACCTTCACCAAGGAGCCGTACGGCATCGCGCTGAACAAGGGCCAGACCAACCTGCGCAAGGCCCTGAACAAGGCGCTGCAGGAGCTGCGCGCCGACGGGACCTACGAGAAGCTGATCAACAAGTGGTTCTCGGACATTCCGGGCTTTGACATCAAGGAGGTGGCGTAATGCTGAGCATTCTGACCAACAACTACGGCACCCTGATGTCCGGACTCGGCTACACGCTGCTGTCCAGCCTGATTGCGCTGGTGTTCTCCCTGATCATCGGCACGGTGTTCGCTTTGATGGAGATCTCGCCGCACAAGTGGCTGCGGGTGATCGGCAAGCTCTACGTCGAGGTGATCCGCAACATTCCGCTTTTGATCATCACGATGGGCTTTTACGTCATCGTGCCCAAGTACCTGCTGCCGGTCGACGGCTTCACCGCCGGGACCATCGGGCTGACCATCTACACCAGCGCCTTCATCGCCGAGACGGTGCGCGCCGGCATCCAGTCGGTCGCCGTTGGGCAGATGGAGGGCGCGCGGTCCGTGGGGCTGACCTACACGCAGGCGATGTCCCAGATTGTTTTCCCCCAGGCGATCAAGATCGTGATCCCGCCGCTGGGCAACCAGTTCATCAACCTGGTCAAGAACTCGTCGATTCTGGCCTTCGTCGCTGGCTTCGACCTGATGTACCAGGGCAAAATCATCGCCAACGCGACGTTCAACACCTTCGACACCTACCTGGTGGTCGGACTGCTGTACCTGATCTTGACGATGCCGCTGTCCTACCTGATGCGTCACTTGGAAAAGAAATGGGTCACCGCCTAGGAAAGGAGGAAGTGCCATGCAAAGCTTCATCGATGCTTATTCGCAAGTCAACCTGCACTACCTCCTGGAGGGGCTGTGGGTCACCGTCGAGGTCTCCGTCACGTCGATCCTGTTCAGCTTCCTGATTGGGACGCTTCTGGGCATCGCCCGCTACATCAACGTGCGCATCTTCTCGGCCGCCGTCGGGTTCGTGATCGACCTGATCCGCAACCTGCCGCTGCTGTTGATCCTGTTTTTCACCTACTTCGCGCTGCCGAACATCGGCATTCGCCTCGGGGTGATCCCGGCGTCCATCGTCGCGATGACAATCTTCGAGTCCGCGATGCTGGCTGAGATCGTGCGATCGGGGATCAACGCGGTGCCGGTCGGCCAGATGGAGGCCGCCCGCAGCAACGGGCTGTCCTACGTGCAGGCGATGGTTCACATCATCCTGCCCCAGGCCTTCAAGGCGATGATTCCGCCGATCGTCTCGCAGTTCATCTCGCTGGTCAAAGACACCAGTCTGGCAACCATCATCCTGCTGCCGGAGCTGACCTACCACGCGCAGATCATCTACGGCCAAGACGTCAACTACACCATTCCGATGTTCGTCGCGCTGGCCGTGCTGTACTTCGTGGTCAACTACGCGCTGTCCCTCGGCGCGCGGCTGATCAACCGCCGGCTGAACCACGCGTGACGCCGTGCACTGCCCCTGGCCGCCTGGCCGGGGGCTTTTTTGCTGGAATTCAGCCATCAAAAAAACGCCTCGCATGTGCGAGGCGTTCTGCGTTCAGTGGCGCGCGTCCTTCACGAACGCGAGCTCCGCGGCCTGGTCCGCCGCCGTGAAGTCGGCGGCCAGGTAGAACTGGCGCGTGACCGGAGTGTCATCGGCGAGCAGCACCACCTGGCCCGGCCGCGGCTCTGCGGCCCGAAGCCTAGCCAGGAGCGTCGAGCCGATGCCCTGGCGCTGCCACGCCGGCGCCACCAGCAGGTCCTGCACGTAGAGAATCGTGCGGTGGTCGGTGACGGCGCGCACTAGGCCGCACAGGGTGTCGCCTGCGGTCGCCCACAGCGTGGTTGAGTTCGTCAGGGCGGCCAGGGTGTTGGCCGAATCCGCCAGGTAGGCGGTCCAGCCGACGCTTGCGTACAAGTCGAGCACGGCCGCATCGGTCGCCGCGGCCGGTCGTGTTGTCTGGTAGGTGATCACTGGGCGTCCTCAAGCAGGTACGGCCGCAGCTGGCCGGCCTGAATCGGGTTGACCACCGTCTTGATCTTGGTGCCGTCTGCGGTGTAGTCGGTCGCGATCACGCCGGTTTCGCGGTTGATGAAGTCGACCAGGCTGCCCTTGGCGAAGGGAATCAGGTAGGTGTTGGTCTCGTTGTCGGCGAACACCTTGCCCTCGATCAGCTCGACCAGCTTGTTGAGCGACTTGGCATCACGGGCGGAGTAGACGAACTGGTTGCCGTTGACCTCCGGGTACACGGTGTCTTCGCGCAGGTCGGCCTTGTTGAAGGCGTAGATCATCGGGATGTTTTCGATGCCGATGCTTTGCAGTGTCTTCTCGGTGACGGCCATCATGTCCGGGTAGTGCGGGTCGGAGTAGTCGACCACTTGGATCAACAGGTCGGCGTTGGCCGCCTCGGCCAGGGTCGCCTTGAAGGAGTCGACCAGCTTGTGCGGGAGCTTCGAGACGAAGCCGACCGTGTCGGACAACAGGAACTTGCGGTGATCCGGCAGGGTGATCTGGCGCACCGAGGTGTCGAGCGTCGCGAACAGCATGTCCTTTTCGAAGACCTGCTTGGTTTCCGGGTGGTCGGAAAACAGGTCGAGCAGGCCGTTCATCGTGGTGGACTTGCCGGCGTTGGTGTAGCCGACCAAAGCGACCACCGGCAGCTCGTTTTCAAGCCGCTTCTGGCGCCGAACCTCCTCGCCGATGTCGGCGTCCTTGAGCTCCTGGCGCAGGCGGGCGATGCGCTTGTTCAGCACTCGCTTGTCCATCTCGAGCTTGGATTCCCCGGCGCCGCGGTTGGCCAGGCCACCGCCGCCCTGCTGGTCCAGCTTGTTGGCGCTCGGGTGCAGGCGCGGCAGGGCGTACTGCAGCTGGGCGATCTCGACTTGGGTCTTGGCGGTCTTGCTCTGGGCGCGGTTGGCGAAGATCTCGAGGATCAGCTGGGTGCGGTCGATCACGTGCAGCTTGGTGACCTTCTCGATGTTGCGCAGCTGCGACGGGGACAGCTCGTCGTTGACCAGGATGGTGGTCGCGTCGAGCGCGCGGGCGAGCTCGGCGATCTCCTCGACCTTGCCGGTGCCGAAGTAAAAGCCCGCGGTGGAGCGGTCGAGGTTCTGGCGCGACTCGCCGACGACTTCGTAGTTGTTGGCGCGGGCGAGCTCGGCGAGCTCCTGCATCGTGTAGTCGAAGTTCTCCTGGCCGCGCGAGATGCCGGTGGTGATTACTTTTTCTTGTGGTTGTTGTGTTTCAGTCATACAGTTCTCCTTTGGTGGTGGCGCCTCTGCGGCTTTTTGGGCACAAAAAAAGGAAGCCCAGAAGCTTCCTCTATTGACCGGACTGGTCCCGTAGATTCGACTCGCTGCAGTGGCGCGCTAGGCGCAAATTATCCAATTGTCTGGGTGGCCACTGTCTTCAAACGCATCGCGAATCGACTCCTTTCTCTTTCGTAAGCTAGTGTAACACACTTGAGGCGACAGGCCAAACGAAAGCGGGGCGGCGGGGATTGTAATTTTTGTCGTTTCGGGTACGATGGACTAAGTCGCAAGGGCTTTCAACGGAGGACATCGTGAGTAAATTCAGGCAACTGCTTCAGCGTTTTTTTTCGGGCGAGACGTTCGGCTACCGGGAGGTGTTCGGGCTGCTCGGGCCGGTCGTGGTCGACCAGTTCTTTCTGGTGTCGTTCAACTTCCTGAACACCGCCATGATCGCAAGCTCCGGCGCGGCGGCCATCAGCGCCGTCAACATGGTCGGCTAGGTCAACGTGTTTCTGATCTCGATTTTCGTGTCGGTCGGCCTCGGCGGCACGGTGATGATTGCCCAGTACTTCGGCGCCAATCGCGTCAAGGACCTCGGCCACGTGGTCAACGGCACCGTTTACGGCGCGGTGGCGACCGGCATCGTGCTGGCGCTGGTGTTCGGGCTGCTGCACAACGGCATCCTAAGCGCGCTGTTCGGCGCGGCGAGCCCGGCGGTGATGAGAAACGCCCGGCTGTACATGCTCGGCGTGCTTTGCAGCTACCCGTTCGAGGCGATGGTCGAGGGCACCAACGGCAGCCTGCGCGGCATCGGCCGCACCAAGAACTCGCTGCAGCTGTCTTTGGCGATGAACGTGATGTACCTGCTGTTCAACCTGGTCACCATCACCTGGCTGCACATGGGCGTGGTCGGCATGATCATCGCGCTGAACCTGTCGCGCTGGCTGGCGGCGGGCCTGGCCGTGTGGATGCTGGCGTCGCACCGCGACCTGTTCGCCTTGACCTGGCGGGTGATGCGGCGCGTGGACTGGCGGATGCTGCGCAAGGTGCTGACGGTCTGCGTGCCCTTTGCGGCCGAGGGCGTCTTCTTCAACGGCGGCAAGATCCTGATCCAGATGATGATCGTGATGCTGGGCACCCAGGCCATCGTCACCAACGCGATCACCAGCTCCTGGACCCAGATGTCCGAGATCATCCCAAGCGCCCTGGGCACGGCGCTGGTGCCGATCGTCGGCCAGTGCGTCGGCCGGCGCAACCTGAAAGACGCGCGCAAAATCACCAAGTCCTTCGTCGGCCTGGGGATGCTGGCGTTCGTGGTGGGGGACGCGCTGCTGCTCGCGCTGTTCAAGCCCGGCATCCGGCTGTTCTCGCCGAGCGCCGCGATCCTGCCGGTGATCTTCCTGTCTTACTGCATCTTCGTCGGCATGCACCTGCTGTTTTGGACCGTCAGCTTCGTTTTGCCTAACGCGCTGCGGGCGGCGGGGGACGGCAAGTTCACCACCATCGTCTCTCTGGCCTCCATGTGGGCCTTTCGCGTGGTCGGCGTCTACGTCTTCGCGGTGCGCATGGGCTTCGGCGTGCCCGGCGTCTGCGCCATCATGGGCCTGGAGTGGGGCGTGCGCGGCGTGATCTTCATCCGCCGCTTCGCCGGCGACAAGTGGTACCAAAACAAGCTGGTCTGAGTCTGGTATAATACCCCAAAACAACCAAAGGAGTCTCCTATGAAAGTTACCCGCAAGCAGCTCGTCCAACTCACCGTGGGGGCGGCGGTGTTCCTGCTCATCATCCTGTATTCGGCCCAGCTGTGGGCCGGCCTCAAGGCACTTCTCGCCACCGCGACGCCCCTGGTGATCGGCGCCGCTTTGGCCTACTGCATGAACCTGATTGTGGTGCGGCTGGAGCGCGTGCTCTGGCCCCACGCCCAGGGGCTGGGCCGGCGGCTGCGGCGGCCGGTCGCCATCGTCTCCGCCATCGTGCTGACCGTGGTGATCCTGGCCGGGGTCTTGCGCTTAGTCGTGCCGCAGTTCGTCGCGGCGGTCGACGGCTTTTTCACTAGCCTGCCGCAGACCTTGACCAAGCTCAACGACTGGCTGACCAAGTCCGACCAGGCGACCGCGCTGACCAAGAAGCTGGCGAGTGCGGACATCGACTGGTCGAGCCTCCAGCAAAAAGCCACGCGCTACCTGTCCGCCGGCGTGTCCGGCCTGTTCTCCGGCTCGCTGTCTTTGGTGAGCTCGGTGGCCGGCGGCGTGGTCAATTTCATTCTGGCCTTCACCTTCGCCATCTACCTGGTCGCGGGCAAGGAGGGCATCGGCAGCCGGCTGAACCGCGTCGGCGACGCATTTTTGCCGGCCAAGTTCATGGCCAAGCTGCGCTACGTGCTGCACGAGGCGGACCTGATGTTCTCGCGCTTCATCGTCGGGCAGGTGACCGAGGCCTTCATCCTCGGCACGCTGTGCACCCTGGGGATGCTGCTGTTTCGCTTCCCCAACGCGGGCTCGATCGGCGCGTTCATCGGCATGACGGCGCTGATTCCGATGCTCGGCGCGTACATCGGCGGGGCGATCGGCTTCGTGCTGATCGTCGTGGTCAGCCCGCTCAAGGCGGTGCTGTTTCTGGTCTACCTGGTCTGCCTGCAGCAGCTTGAGGGCAACCTGATCTACCCGCGCGTGGTCGGCGGCTCGATCGGCCTACCGGGCATCCTGGTGCTGGCCGCGGTGACCGTCGGCTCCGGCATCGGTGGGGTGCTCGGGATGCTGCTCGGCGTGCCGCTGGCCGCCACCGCCTACCGCCTGATCCGCAACGCGACCTGGCGCAAGGAAGGCCGCCCGCTCAGCGAGTGAGCGCGGAAGAAGGGATGACTGAGATGACAACCTGGCACGATGAGATTCTAACCCTGACCGCTCCCGGCGCCACCGTACGGGTGCAGGCCGGCGCCCAGCCGCCACTGCCCGGCGCGGTCAGCCTCTACCTGACCGGCGCGCAGGTGGTCGGCGTTGACCAGTTAGTTGAGGCGGCGACGCGCACGCTGACGATTGAACCCGCCGAGCTCGAGCCGCGCTACCTGGCCGCGGCCATCGCAGCGGCGGTGGGTGGCCCCAAGCTGGCGTACACCGCCCAGCCGGTACCCGGCAACATGAAGCGCCCGGCCGCCGCGCTGCTTTCGGCACTGCTGCCCGCGCTCACCGTGCTCGGGGTCACGCTTGCGCCGGCCAAGAAGCGCCCGGCCAAGGCCGCACACCGCTGGTCCAAGGCGGTCGCCGACGTCGCGTTCACGACGACCTTCGCCGGCACCCAGGCCACCGTGTACTGGCAGCGGCGCAACGAGATGCGCCTGCTTGCCGGTTCGCGCATGAAGCCCGAACCCGAGATGAACGCCGACGGCAGCCTGGGTTTTTCCGCACGCTTTGCCGCCCAGCTGCGCGGCGAGCACCAGACGGCGATCGGCCCGGACTTTGTGACCACAGCGGACATCATCCTCAAGAGCACCAACGAGGTCGGGCTGTTCCTGTACTTTGGCACCACCAACTCGTGGCTGCAGTTCAAGGATGCGGCCGGGCGCACGCTGGACGACTGGACGGTCGTGAAGTAACTGCGCGCTAAAAAACGTCGTGCCGCTCCCGGTTGTGGGGGTGGCACGACGTATTTTTAGTCGTCAGGCCTTGATCTTTGGCTTGCGCACCAGGAACAGGATGCCGAAGCCGGCGAACAGCACGCCGATGATGATCATCGTCCACGCGGTGGTCTGGATGCGTGAGTTGGTGTACTTGTAGCTGAACACCAGCGCGACCGTGTTGGCTGGGCCCATGGTCGGGGCGATGGCGACAGTGCGGGTGCCGTCCTCGTAGTTGGCGAGCTTGACGACCTTGTCGTTCAGGTGGTCGCGCAGCTCGACGCCCGTGATCTGGCGCGGCGCGGCACCGGCCTGCTTGGTGATCGCCTTGACCAGCGCGCTGCGGTTGATGTGGTAGGAGATGTCGCCCTGGTAGCGCTCGCCCTGCGACTCGTAGGTGTAGCGCACCGGGGAGCCGCCGCTTTCGCCGACGTCGAGGCTGGGGCAGGCGGCCTCGTACTCGCCGTCGAACAGGCCGATGCCGGTGTGGCCGAACCATGCCATCGACAGGCCGAGCACCACCAGAATGGTCAGCCCGATGCGCCGAATCAGCAGGATGCGGCGGGCCTCCTTTTGCTCGTAGCGCTGCTGCTCGGTGAGTGGCGCTTCCGGCTGCGGTGCCGCGGTGGCCTGTGGCTGTGCGGTCGGGGTCGGCTGCTGGGCAGTGGCCTGCGGCTGTGGTGCCGGCTGTGGTTGCGGTGTCGGCTGCGGCGCCGGGGTGTCCTGCGGCACCGGCGCGCCGCAGTGACGGCAGAACTTCGCGCCGCGGTCGAGGGGCTGGCCGCATTGGGTACAGTATTGCATGAGTGCCTCCAAAGAAAATGTGATAAAGTTAGTCTACCATACCGGCCGCGCACTGACCGCGCCAATCGCCGTGTGCAGCCACTTTTTTGAGGAGGATCACCATGCCAAGCAAACCACTGGCCGATTACGAGGCCGACATTCCCAAGGTCGCGGCGGCGCTCGCCGCCTGGCCGGCCGACCAGGCCTTCTTCGCCGCGCTGACGCCGGGTTACCAGCGCGAGTGGGCGCGCTATCTGTTCGGCGTCGCCAGCCCCGCCACCGGGGAGGCCCACCTGCAGAAGATGCGTGAGGTGTTCGCCGCGGGCTTCAAGTCCAAGCGCGCGTACGACGCGCGCAAGCGCTGATCCAGCTCGGGATCCCGAGTCACCGCCCACGCTCGCGGACCTGAGGCAGTCGAAACGGCGCGACCACGCAAAAGGCGCGCGAGCGATGGCCCACGCGCCTGTTTGATGAGATGACCTGTGCGGCCCGTGCCGCGCAGGTTTTTTTGGCTAGAAGTCCGAGCTGACCACGCCGTTGCGGCCGTCCTTGGTGAAGTAGGCGATCAGCCACACCAGGATGGCGTCGACGATGATGATGAAGACGCCGCGCAGGCCGACGCTCAGGTGCACCAGCAGGTTGGTGTACATCCCGTAGCTGACCAGGCCGACCAGTCCGATCACCATCAGGATGGCCAGCGCCCACCAGGTGCCGGGGCCGAACGCGTTGCCGTGCTGCTGGCGCTTGGCGATCCAAGGCATTGAGAAGCCCAGGGCGACCATGCCGATCGGCACCAGAATGTTCAGCGTCAGCATCAGCGCGAAGGTGTTCTCATCGGCGTCGGTCGGGAAGAAGCCGAGAACCGCCAGCAGGAAGGTGACCACCAGCATCCAGGTGCCGACGGCCAGGCCGAGCTTGTCGTTTTTGATGTAGGTGTACTCAGGCTTGGGGAAGCGGCCCGGGTTCTTGCGGACCATCATGTACGCCCAGAACAGGAACATGGTGGACAAAGGCGACACGATGCCGTTGAGGTTCAGCAGCCAGTTGAAAATGTCGTTGATCTTCGGCAGCATGCCACCCAGCGCCATGATCACGGCGCAGAGGATGGTGGTCAGCCAGTAGCCGTTGATCGGCAGGCCGTCGGAGTTCTTCTTGGTCAGCTGGCGCGGCATGAAGCGCTTGGCCACGTCGGACAGGAAGACGCGAGTCGACGCGTCCAGGATGACGGCCAGCTGCGCGAGCATGTAGATGCCCTGGACGACGGCGAACAGGTACATCAGGGCGTTGCCCATGCCGAACTGCTGCCCGATGGCCTGGAAGGCGTAGTAGGAGCCGTTCATCTTCAGGTCGTTCGGCAGGTGGTGGGCGTTAAAGTACACGCCCAAGGAGAAGGTGCCGAGCAGCGTGAGGAACATCGTCATGATGGCGATCATCTTCAGCGCCTTCGGGAAATCCTTCGCCGGGTTTTTCATGTCGGCGGTGTAAGGCGCCGCAAGCTCCGAGCCGTTCATCGCAAAGACGAACAGGCCGAACGTCGACAGGAAGGACAACGAGAAGAAGTGCTTGGGCATGAACGCGCTGAACTTGAACGGGTGGGTGGCGATCGGGTTGCCGTGCGCCAGGCCCGCGAAGGTCATCACGACGAACAGCACGGTCATGATGAACATCGCGCCGCCGCCGATGGTGGACATCCACTCAAGCGACTTGTTCTTGAAGAAGTGCTGGATCCAGATGAACAAGACGAAGACCACGGCGGTGAAAACGCCGAACCACGCGTTGCCCATGTGGCTTTGAATGTCGCCGTTGCCGTTGGTGATCCAGCCGAAGCTGATGACCACGGAGTTGGCGACGTCGACGACGTACGGCAGGCCGGTGATCCAGTAGAACCACGCGGCGTAGTAACCGACGGTGTCGCCGTTGACCTGGCGCATCCAGCTTGTGATGCCGCCGCCTTGCTCGGAGAAGGTCGAGCCCATGTGTGCGACGATCAGGTTGTAGGGAATGACATAGAAGAAGGTCATCAGGACCCAGGACGTCACGGCGACGAGCCCCTGGTTCTGGAAGTTATAAATAATATCGTCGAAACCGATCACGGTGACGAAATCCATCAGGCCGACGACGACCCAAGGGATGTACTGCTTTTGCTTCGTATCTGGTTGCATGGTTGCCTCCAATGCTTGCTGTGGTGTCAGTCAGCGGCCGCATCGGCAGGCGCCTTGTTTCGCGCCATCGCTCAATCCTCCTGTGAAAAAAGTCCTTTGCCATTCTACCCGAGTTTGCAGGATGGCGAAAGCTATTTACAGAAAAAAGTTTGCAAGTTGCACGCTGCGCTCGGCAAGGGCGGAGCCTTTGCCCCCAGCGGCCCGGGCGCCGGCGCAAAAAAAACCCGGGAGCGCCCCGGGTCCAGTGCTAGCGATTCAGGATGGCCTCACCGATCGCGCGGTTGCGCGCGTGCTCCGAAGCCGGCACCAGCATCCCGCCGGTGGCCCAGACGATGTGCGTCGCGTGCGCCAGCGGGAACTGGCGGCCAAGCGCCGGCTGGGCCGCCCTAAGCGCCGCGAAGCCGGCGGTGGCGGAGGGCTCCAAGAACTGGTTTTCGGTGGCCATCATCTCGGCGGTGTAGGCCATGATCCGGTCGTCCGCGAAGGTTGCGATGCCCCACAGCAGCGTGTCGAGCACGCGCCCGGCCAGGCGCGACGGCCGGCCGACCGCCAGCCCGTCGGCCTCGGTCAGCCCGTCCAGGCCGATGTCCTCCACGGCGATACCGTCGTTCAGCCCGGTCGCCATGCCCAGCACCACCGAGGGCACGTGGGTCGGCTCGGCGAAAACGGCGTGGACGTGCGGCCCGAGAATCGTCTTGAGGCCAAACGTGGTGCCGCCCGGCGAGCCGCCGACGCCGGCCGGCAGGTAGACGAACAGCGGGTGGTCCGCGTCGACCGCGATGTGCTGGTCGCGCAGCTGCTTTTGCAGCCGGATGGCGGCGACGCCGTAGCCCAAAAACAGGTCTCGGGAGCCTTCGTCGTCGATGAAGAAGGTGGTCGGGTCCTTGGCGGCCAGCTCGCGGCCGGCGGTGATCGCCTTGGTGAAGCTGCCCGGGTACTCGACGACGGTGACGCCGGCCTGGCGCAGCCGGTCCTTTTTCCACTGCTTGGCGTCCTGGGACATGTGCACCGTGGTCTTGAAGCCGAGCTTGGCGGCGACGATGCCGATGGACAGGCCGAGGTTGCCGGTCGAGCCCACGGCGATGCCGTAGCGGCCGAACAGCGCGCGGAAGGCCGGGGCGGTCAGGCGCGCGTAGTCGTCGCCGTAGACCAGGTCGCCTTGAGTCATCGCGACGTGCTCGGCAATCTTGAGCACCTCGTAGATGCCGCCGCGCGACTTGATGGAGCCGGAGATCGGCAGCTCGTTGTCCGCCTTGAGGTACAGGGCGCCGGGCAGCTGGTAGCCCTCGCGCTGCGTGACGTGGTCTTGCATCGCCGCGATGCGCCGCAGCGGTGACTCCAGGATGCCGCCGGTTGCGGCGGTTTCGGGGAAGGCCGCGGCGAGGTACGGGGCGAAGCGGTGCAGCCGCGCCTCCGCGTCGAACAGGTCGGCCGCCGTCAGGTCGAGCGTGGTGGGCTTGCCGTAGTCGGGGTTGACCCACAGCGTCTCGCGCGCGGCGGCCAGGTCGGCCACCACCGGGGCCTTTGCAATCAGTTGGTCAAGGTTCATCGTGTTTCCTCCTGTTTCTTCCGGTAAAAAAAGTGGTGGTCGCATCGCTGCGGCCACCACTCGTCTGGCGGGGAACTTTATTTCTGTCTGCAATATCATAAAACTTTTGATTGCGGCAGGCAAGCCCAAGGTTCTAGGCGGCTAAGCCTGGAGCCCTTCGCGCCCGTGCTTGGTGACGCCGGCGACCAGGGCCAGGCCGGCGGCAATCAGCACCACGGTCAGTCCCCACTGGGCCAGGGCGCCTTGGTGCGGTAGCAGGCGGACGAAGACGCCGTAGCCGACGGCGGCGATCACGCCGACGGCAAGCGCCGCGGTGATCACCCACCACGCCGTCTGGCCGAAGGCGACGCCGTGGTTCTGCTGGCGCTTGGCCAGCCAGGGCATCGTGAAGCCCAGGATGATCATGCCGACCGGCACGGCGATGTTCAGAATCAGCATCAGCGTGAAGGTGCGGGCGTTGGCATCGGTCGGGAAGAACCCGAGCACCGCCAGCGCGAAGGTGACCAGAAACATCCAGAGGCCGACGACAAAGCCCAGCTTATCCGACTTGATGTAGGTGTAATCGGGCTTGGGGAAGCGCTCGGAGTGCCGCCGTGCGCCCATGAAGGCCCAGAACAAAAAGCAGGTGGCAAACGGGCTGACGATGCCGTTGAGGTCTAGGAGCCAGTTGAAAATGTCGTTGATGCGCGGCAGCAGCCCGCCCAGCGCCATGATGGTGCCGCAGATGGCGGTGGTCAGCCAGTACCCGTTGATCGGCAGGCCATCGGCGTTCATCTTGGTCAGCTGTTTCGGCAGGAACTTCTTGTTGGTATCAGATAGGAAGATGCGCGTCGAGGCGTCCAAAAGAATCGCCAGCTGCGCCAGGTCGTACATCAGCTGCGTGGCGGTGAAGATGTAGAGCAGCAGGTTGCCGACGCCGAACTGGTGGCCGATCAGCTGGAAGGCGTAATAGTTCCCGTTCATCTTCAGGTCGTGCGGCAGGTCGTTGGCGTTGAAGTAGACGCCCAACGAGAAGGTGCCGAACAGCGTCAGGAACATGGTCATGATCGCAATCATTTTCAACGCCTTGGGGAAGTCCTTGGCGGGGTTTTTCATGTTCTTGGTGTAAGGCGCGGCGAGCTCGGCGCCGTTCATCGCGAAGACGAACAGGCCGAACGTCGACAGGAAGGACAGGGAGAAAAAGTTCTTGGGCATGAACGCGTGCCAGTTGAACGGGTGCGTCGCGATCGGCCGGCCCTGGCTCAGGCCGACGAAGGTCATGATGACGAACAGCACCGTCATACCGAACATCGCGATGCCGCCGATGGTGGACATCACCTCCAGCGACTTGTTCTTGAACAGGTGCTCCAGCCAGATGAAGGCGACGAACACGACGGCCGACAGGATGCCGAACCAGGCGTTGCCGACGTGGCTTTGGATGTGGCCGTTGCCGAACAGCAGCCAGCCGGCACTGATGATGACGGAGTTGGCGACGTCGACGACGTAGGGCAGCTCGGTAATCCAGTAGAACCAGCCGGCGAAGTAGCCGACGGTGTCGCCGTTGGTCTGGCGCATCCAGGAGGTGATGCCGCCGCCCTCCTCGGCGAAGGTCGACCCGAGGTGGGCGACGATCAGGTTGTACGGAATGACGTAGAAGAAGGTCATCAGCACCCAGGTGAACAGGGCGACTAGCCCCTGGTTGCGGAAGTTATAAATAATGTCATCAAAGCCGATTACGGTGACGAAGTCCATCAAGCCGATGATGAACCACGGAATGTAGCGCGGTTGTTCTGTGTCTGTTTTCAATGTATCCCCCTATGAGCGGTGAGTGACAGCCGACGCCGCACCGCCCGGGGCCTTGTTTCGGAACATGGCGCGCCTCCAAGTGTAACGGTGATTATTCTATAAGAAAATTCGTGAAAACGAAAGCTGTTTGCAGAAACTTTTGGCCAAAACATGAAAATACATCGGACCAGGGGCTGAATTGCGGCGTGACAAAGGTGTAAGCCCGTTGTTCGCGCACGCGGCCCCGGTCTGGGGTAACATATAAGCACAGACAAAAAATGGAGGCAACAAACATGCAGACTCAACCAGTGGTTGCGGTGGACAACGTGACCAAGACTTACGGCAAGGCCAACGAGAAGCAGTACCAGGCGCTGAAAGGGGTGACGTTCGACGTGCAGCCCGGCGAGTTCGTCGGCATCATGGGCGCCAGCGGCTCGGGGAAGACCACGCTGCTCAACATCCTCTCGACGCTGGACCGGCCAACCTCCGGCCACGTCGCGATCAACGGCCAGGATGTGACCAAGCTGCGCGGCAACCGCCTGAGCGATTTTCGCGCCAAGCAGGTCGGCTTCATCTTCCAGGACTTCAACCTGCTGGAGAACCTGACCGCCCGCGAGAACATCGCGCTGCCGATGGCGCTGCAAAACGCCGGCGCCAAGGCGCAGCAGGCGGCCGTCGACAAGGTCGCCGCCACGCTTGGCATCGCCGGTGTCCTCGACCACTACCCGACGGAGCTGTCCGGCGGCCAAAAGCAACGCGTCGCCGCCGCCCGCGCGCTGATGCAGGAGCCCGCAATCCTGTTTGGCGACGAGCCGACCGGGGCGCTTGACTCCCAGTCCGCCCGCGACCTGCTGGACACGATGCAGCACCTGAACCAGGAGCAGGGGGTCTCGATTCTCTTGGTGACCCACGACCCGTTCTCCGCCAGCTACGCCAGCCGCATCCTGTTCATCAAGGACGGCCAGGTCGGCACCGAGCTGCGCCACGCCGGCAAGTCTCAGGAGGCCTTTTACCAGGAAATCCTGAACACGCTCGGCACGTTCCAGAAGTAGGAGGGGCCTATGTTACGCAAACTTGCACTGGGCGGCATTCGCGCCCGCTTCCGCGATTACGCGGTCCTGTTCTCCGGGCTGGTGATCGCAAGCGCCGTGTTCTACATGTTCATGACCATGGCGACCAACAAGGCCTTTTTGGCCAGCAACTCCCCGATCAGCGCCACACCGGTGATCTTCGGCTTCGGCACGGTGCTCCTAGTGATCATCACCACCGTCTACATCGTCTACGCCAACACCTTCCTGATGAGCATGCGCCAGCGCGACTACGCGATGTTCATGATGCTCGGCGCCAAGTCGGGCAAAATCGCGCAGCTGATCTTCCTTGAAACCGTTGCGGTCGGCCTGGGCGCCGCCGCGGTCGGCGTGGTGGTCGGCACGGGGCTGACCGCCGTGGCCGGCTCGATTTTCCTGGGGATGCTGCACGCGCCGGCGACGCACTTCGCCGTCCTCTGGCTGCCGGCGGTCATCGCCACCTTCGCCTTTTTCCTGGCGATGTTCGTGATCGCGGCTTTCGTCAACGCCGCGCGCCTGCTGAAGACGCCGGTGTTGAACCTGCTGCACGCGACGACCTTGCCCAACCGCATCCAGCAAAAGCGCTGGGTGCTGGCGCTTCAGGCGGTGCTCGCCGTGGTGCTTTTGGCAATCGGCTACTGGATCATGGGCAAGCTGATGAACTTCGGCGTGCCGGCCATCGGGATTGCCCTGGTCACCATCGTCTTGGGGACCTACTTCCTGTTTAACGCGCTGTTGGTCTGGGCCATCGGGCTGTTGCGGCGCAACCGCCGCTTCGCCGCCCGCGGCCTGCACACCTTCACGCTGGGGCAGCTGAGCTTCCGCCTCCGCGATTACACCAAGATTCTCGCGGTCGTCGCAATGCTGTTCGCCCTGGCGCTCGGCGCGATCACCGTCGGCCTGGGCTTCAAGGACGCGATTCCCGAGATGGCCAAGCAGCAGGGTAAGTACGACCTAGTGCTGATGGCCCCGAACGCTTCAGCCAAGCAGTCGGCCGCCAAGCTGACGGGTGTGGCCAAGAAGGTCACGTACCGGGAGCGCGTGGTCGGCAAAACGGTGTACCTGAACGCGGCCGAGCTTGACGCCAAGCGGCTTGACCTGGTGCTGTACCGCGGCCCGGGCAAGGTGGTGGAACAAGCCGTGACCGGCCAGAACTTCGCCAAGTACCAGGACGAGGGTTACAGCCAGCTGCAGGCCTTCAAGCTGCCGGGCGAGGAATCCTTCAAGGTGGTGTCGGAGGCGGCCTTCGCCAAGCTTTCCGGTTCGACCCGCACGGCGGTGGCCTACCAGCTGAAGGACATCGGTGCCAACTACGACCGCATCGACGCGCTTTTGACGGCGCAAAACAAGCGCTACAAGATCGAAAGCGCGGATCAGTCCGGCCAGAAGTTCGTCACCTACGCGCTGATCAACAGCATGTTCGGCGGGCTGGCGTTCATGGGCTTCTTCCTCGGCCTGGCCTTCCTGGCGATGCTCGCGTCGACCTTGATGTTCAAGATCCTGAGCGGCGCGAGCTTCGACGCCGCCCGCTACCTGATGCTGCAAAAGATCGGCGTGCGGCAGGGCCTTTTGCGCAAGTCCGTGCGCCAGGAGATCGGCGCGCTGTTCGCCTTCCCGGCGGGGCTTGGGATGGTTCACGTACTGTTCGGCCTCCAGATGTTCAACGGCCTGCTCCAGCACCCGTACCAGGGGCTGCTGCTCCCCTTCGGCATCTTCCTGGTGCTCTACGCCGTCTACTACGGGCTGACCGTGTGGCTGTACGAGAGCATCGTGATCAAAAAGGATTTGGCTGCCTGATTCGAAACGCCGCTGCGGTTGCCCGCGGCGGCGTTTTTTGGCTTTGGCGGTTGCCAGCCGGCGCGGGCCGCGCGATAATAGGCCAAACACGAGGAGGTGAGCGGATGGGGATTGAAACAAGACAGCTGGGTCAGTTCTTCAAAGCCGCTCGAATCGGTCAGGGGCTGACCTTGGCTGAGGCGGCCGGCGACCGCTCGGCGGCGGCGCTGTCGCGATTTGAGCGCGGCGAAACCGACCTCGGCGTGGACGCGGCGTTCACCCTGATGCGGCGGCTGGGGATTGAAAGCGCGGACCTAGCCGCGCTGATGGCACAGGATCCGGGGCAGGTGCCGGCGCTGATGCCGCTGATTTTCACCGGCGACGCCGCGGCGATTGCCAAGGCCAAGGCCGCCTACCTGGCCGCGCACGCCGGTGAAGACGACGCGTCCGTCGGCCTGATTGCGGCCTACTGCGACGCGGCGGCGCGCTGGGAGGACCCGGGCTTTGCCCTGACGGCCGCCCAGGAGCAGCAGATTGCCGATCTGATGACGGCGCCGCGCACCTGGCACCAGTTCGAGTACACGCTGGCCAGCGCGTTGATCGGCCCGGCCAGTCCGGAGCTGATCGGCCTGCTGTGGCGGCGGGCGCAGGCGGTGCCGCAGACCGGCACGACCACCTTCCACCTGACGCGGGCCGCGCTGTTTTTCGCCGGCCTGGCCACCGGGGATGTCGCGCTGATCGCCGAGATGCGGCCGGCGGTTGCGGCCGCCGTTCGGGAGCCGCGCTTTGCCCGGGTGCTGTTCGGGCCGCTGCCGCGCTGGCGCTTCGGGTTGCTGCTCGCCGACTGGCGGCAGGGGACGGGCAGATCTGCCCTTGAGGCGCAGCTGGCCGCGCTGACGGCCATTCAGTCTGATGCGATGGCCGCCTACCTGCGCCGCGTGTGGCACCGGGTGGCCCGGGCCACACCGCACCACAACTCAGCGCTGAGCGCCACCCCGGTGCTTGACGTGCGGCCGACTGCCGCCGGGGCCTGGGCCGCGCTGCGGCGTCGCCAGCTGCACCTGACCGCGCAGGCGGTCAGCGTGGGCTGGGCGGCCTCGACCACGCGCCGCTTCGAGCGCGGGCAGACGCAGCTCGGGCTGTCCCGCGTGTTCACCCTGCTGGGCAAGCTGGCGCTGCTCAGCACCAACTTCAGCATGTGGTACCCGCGCCACCAGCCACTGGTCACCGCGGCCGGAGCCCTGGTCGCCGCCCGGGAAAAAGGGGCGCCGGATGCTGAGATTCGCCAAATCGTGGCGGACTTTGCCCGCGACTACAAGGAACAGCTGCCCTGGCCGCTGTGGCGCGCCCAGCTGTCGGCCCTGGTCGGCACCGCGGACACCGCCATCGCCGCAGACGACTCGCTTCAGCCGACGCAGGCCGACCTTGCGCAGCTCTTCACCCGGCTGAGTGACACGCCGACCTACCGCGCGAGCGAGCTGTGGCTGGTGTCGATGGCGAGCAACTGGTTTTCGGCCGGGCAGTGCGTGGCACTGGCCGCCCACCTCGGCGCGGCGCTGCCCCCGGACGCCGGCTACCTGTACCGTCAGCTGGGCATCGGGGCAATGATGAACCTGATGTTCCGGGTTGCCGAGGCCGACCGCGCCCAGCTGCCGGCCCTGATGGCGGCCGATCCGCACATTGCGCTGGCCGATCAGCTGGAGTACGCTGTCATCGATTACCATTTTAATCGCCGCGTGGTGGCGTGGCTGATCGCACCGACCGCAACGACGCAGGCGGCGGTGCAGGCGTTCGCCGCCAACATGGCGGTGGTTGGCGTGTCGGGCCTGTTGCCCGAGCTCAAGGCGACTTGGACCAGCAACGGGGTGGCACTGGACTGGCTGCGGCCAAAAGGAGAGCATGATGGCGAGTGAGGATGCGCGCTTTGTTGTGATAGAAAAGCAGACGGTCGGGTGGGCGCACGTGGTGGAGGTCCTGGTCGACCGTGACACGCGGGTGCAGTACTTGGCGATGAACGTCGGCTCCGGCGGTGGCCTGACCGTACTGGTCGACGCCGACGGCAAGCCGTTGCTGTACGACGAACCGCTGGATTAGAACCGGATTTACGAACGAAGACGCAGCACCATTCTGCAAGCTAGTTGCAGGGTGGCGCTGCGTTTTTGCGTGGTCGTATTTGCGTGCCACCCTCTAAACGGGCTCCACCGAGCAACGCGGGAGCGGCTAGCTACGCACTAGCGTCGAGGCCAAGCCCGCCTCAACGCCAGCGCTAGGCTACCCGTCCCGCTAAGGGCGCTCGGCTCCGCCCTCTAAACGGGCTCCGCCGAGCAACGCGGGAGCGGCTAGCTACGCACCAACGCTGGGGCACAGCCCGCCCCAACGATGGTGCTAGGCTACCCGTCCCGCTAAGGGCGCTCGGCTCCGCCCTCTCAATTTCTTCCCTTCCGCAACCGACTTTGGCCGCATTTTGTTCACAGTTTCACCATGGTTGCTCGGTAACTTGAAGATAGTCATTCGATGACGAGACTTGAAGGCGGCCGCGGTCGCCTTCGTATTGGAGGCGACACAATGAATTTTGCCAAACGCGCGTGGCTGAACCTGATCGCGAAGAAGGGCCGGACCGCACTGCTGATCCTTGTGACAAGTGCCATTATGTTATTCGTGATGGCCGGCCTGCTGATCAAAAGCGCCGCAAACCAGGCGACCGAAAACGCCAAGGACAGCATCGGCGCGACGCTGACCCTGAGCGCCAACCGTGAGGCGGCGTTCAAGAAGATGCGCGAAAACGCGGCGTCAAGCGACGGCCAGCCGAGCCAGCCCAGCGAGAAGCCGAGCCTGAGCATGTCCCCGGTCAAGCTGAGCACGGCGGAGAAGATTGCCAAGCTCGCCGGCGTTGAGAGCTACAGCGTGGCCGTTTCGACGTCGGCCAATGCCAAGAGCTTCGACGCCATCTCGACCAGCACCGGCCAGATGACCGGGCCGATGGGCAACCGTGGCGGTGAAAGCTCAGGCGACATCACCATCAGCGGGGTCTCAAGCACCGCCGCCAACGCCAACTTCAGCGACAAGACCTACGTCATCAAGAAGGGGCGGGGGCTGACGGCCAGCGACGAAGGCACCAACAACGTGGTGATCGAAAGCGAGCTGGCGACGGAAAACGACCTCAAAGTCGGCGACACCATCACCGTCAAGAACACCGCCAAGACCAAGACCTACAAGCTCAAGGTGGTCGGCATCTACAAGGCCAAGTCCACGGCCAGCACCACCATGGGCGGCGGAATGATGGGCGGCGGCGACCCGTCCAACACCATTTTCGCCAGCTACACCTTCGCCAACACGCTCAAGGGCACCAAGTACAAGGACACGGCGGACTCCGTGGTCTTCACCGTCTCCACGCCGAGCAAGGTGGCCGGGGTCAAGAAGGCCGCGAACAAGCTGATCTCCAGCAAGTTCAGCCTGACCGCCGACGACCAGTCCTACCAGATGGTCAAAGCCTCGATGAGCTCGGTGACCAGCTTCGCCGACAAGATCGTCTGGCTGGTCGCCATCGCCGGGACCATCATCCTGGCGCTGATTGTGGTGCTGATGATCCGCGAGCGGCGATTCGAGATCGGCATCCTGCTCAGCCTGGGTGAAAAACGTGCCAAGGTGATCGCCCAGTTCTTCGTCGAGCTGTTCGTGATCCTGCTGGTCGGCGTCGGCATCGCCAGCGCCGGCGGCCAGTTCGTCGGCGACAAGCTGGCGGCCCAGGTCGTCTCAAGCGCCCAGACCACCACGACCTCGAGCACCAACCAGCCCGGTGGGATGCCGGGCGGCCAGGGTGGCCCCGGCGGCACGCAGGGCGCAAGCCGGACCGGTGCGCCGAGCGGCATGCCAGGTCAGGCCAGCCAGAAGGCCCAGACCAAGCAGGCGAAGCTCGCCACGCAGGTCACCTTCAAGAGCGTGGCCATCCTGTTTGGCCTCGGGCTCGCCATCATCCTGATTGCGATTCTGGCCGGCGCCGGTGGCATCCTGCGCCTGAACCCCAAGCGCATTCTGATCGGATAGGAGGACACTATGCTTACAACCGAAAACCTCACGTACTGGTACACCGAAAAGGACCAGTACCTGTTCAAGGACGTCAACCTCGCGTTTGAGGCCGGCCACAGCTACGCCATCGTCGGCCAGTCGGGCTCGGGCAAAACGACTATGGTGTCGCTTCTGGCGGGGCTCGACACGCCCAAGGCCGGGCGCATCCTGATCGACGGCCAGGACATCAAGAAGCACGGGCTGACCAACTACCGGCAAAGCAAGGTCGCCATCGTTTTTCAGGCCTACAACCTGTTCACCTACATGTCGGCGCTTGAGAACCTGATGACCGCCATGGCGATCACCAAGGCCAAGCACCGCGGCGACAAGACCTATGCCCGCGGGATGCTGACGAAGCTCGGCCTGACCGACGAGCAGATGACCAAAAACGTCCAGAAGCTCTCCGGCGGCCAGCAGCAGCGCGTCGCCATCGCCCGCACCATGGTCTGCGACGCCCCGCTGGTCGTGGCCGACGAGCCGACCGGCAACCTCGACGAGGACAACACGACGGACGTGATTGCGCTGTTCAACCAGATTGCCCACGACGCCGGCAAGTGCGTGATCATCGTCACCCACGAGGCGGCGGTGGCGGCGCAGTGCGACGGCGTGCTGCGCCTGGCGCACCGCACCTTCACCTGGGAGAAGCAGCCCCAAGCGGCCGTCACGGCGTGAAAAATTCGCCCGGGGAAAAATGCCGTCGAACCCGAACGGCGATAGTGGTACACTGAGACTACTAGGCCGCGTTCGGCGGCTGCTCGGAGGGAATCGTCATGATCAGTAAACTCATTTTGCTACTGGCCGTCCTGGTGCTGATCGGTGCCAGCTACTGGCTGTTCACCAAGCCCAACGCGCGCAAGGAGCTGTTCGCCCGCGACGTGTTCGTCCTGCTGGGGCTGCTTGCCATGGATCTCAGCCCCAACCCGCACAACTACAAGTGGTGGCTGGTGCTGGCGCTGAGCCTCGTCGCCCTCGGCCTGCTGGTCAAGGACTTGGTGCTGCGCAAGCAGGCGCCGCGCTTCGCCCGCTGACAATCGAACGCAAAAAAGGCTACCGCATTACCCCAATGCTTGGGGGATGCGGTAGCCTTTTGTCGTCTCTGGATTTGGGGGCGGGGTGATCGTCCGCCGCGCCGTGCGTCACGCGTTGAGAATCGTGATGTCGCCGTCGCCGCTGCGCACGGTCAGGGCCGCAGTCGGCTGCGCGCCGACCTGGCCATCCTTGTGGTGGTGCTTGTGGCGCGTGTTGGTCGCGCCGAGCGGCTGGTGGATGTGCCCGTCGCCCGTGGCCAGTTCGAAGGTGAAGCTGGCCGCTTGCGGCAGGCGAACGGTGACGTCGCCGGCGTTGGTGGTCGCGGTAAGGTCCTGCGTGAGGGCGCCGACACCGAGCGTCAGGTCGCCATCGGCGGTGGTGAAGGTGCCGCCGGTCACCCCGGTGGCGTGGATGTCGCCCGCGTTGCTCTGCGCCGTGAGGACTGGAGCCACGACGCCGGTCAAGTGGACGTCGCCGTCCGCCGTTTTGGCGCTCAGGTCGGCGGTGGTCAGCGCGTTCAGGCTCAGGTCGCCCGCGCCGCTTTGCACGCTGGCGCGCTGTGCGATGGCGGCGTCTTGAACCGTGACGTCGCCGTCGCCGCTGTGAAGGCGCAGCAGGTCGGCGCGAAGCGTCTGCAGCGACAGGTCACCGGCGGCGGTGGTGAAGGCCGCGGTGCCGGCCACGGTGACCGTGCTTGCGGTGACGTCGCCGTCGGCCGTGGTCAGGTGCAGCTGCTGCGCCATCACGCTGTGCAGGGCCAGGTCGCCGGCCGCCGACCGCGCGGTGATTCTGCCCGTTTTGACCTGAGTCAGGGCGACGTCGCCGTCGCTGGTGACGATCTCAAGCGTCGGCACGTTCAGGTCCGAGGCGCTGACGTCACCTGCGGCGGTGTTCAGCGCGAGGCTCGCCCCCTGCAGGCCCGCGACCTCGATGCCGGCGGCGCTGGCCACCTGCAGGGTGCCGGTGAAGGCGGTCGGCACGGCAACGGTGATCTGCGACCAGAAGCCGAGGCGCTGGCCGTTGATCATCATGCGAAAAAGGTGGCGCGGCCGCTTGCCGTGGCGCAGGGTCCAGACGCCGTCCTGAAGGCTGCCGCGGCCGTCGAGGGTCGGGTCGTCCTTGCTGAATTCCTCGGTGATGACCAGCTCGTAGCCGTCGGTGGGGCGAACGATGATTGGATCATCGGTGTAGTGGAGCGCGACGGTGGCGATGTCGCCCAGCGGCACACGAATCGTGTTGGTGCGGGCGGGTGCGTTGCCGTCGTGCCACGTCGTGTTCTTGGCCTCACGCGCCGCGGCCTTGGCCTGGGCCTTGATGCGGTCCGCATCCCGCCTGGCCTCGCGTGCACCCGCTTGAGCCTGTTCCTTGGCCCGGGCGGCGGCGTCCTTGGCGGCCTGTTTAATGGCGGCGATTTCCGGCCCTTGCGCGAGCTTGGCCGCCTGACTGGCGCGAACGGCGGCCGCGTGCGCCGCCTGCCGGATCGCCTCGATGTCGACGTCCGGGGCCTTGGGGGCTTGCGGGGCCGCGGGGGCGTCGGGGATATCCGGAATAACCGGGATTTCCGGAATGTCCGGGATAGCTGGAATCTCAGGAACATCGGGGAGCTCGGGGATGGCGGTGATCACCACGTCGGCCGCGTCGTCCGGCCGGGTCAGCTTACGGACGCCGAGCTCCGCCAGCAGGTCCTCAATCGACCCAAAGTCCGCGTAGGCCTGGGCCACTGCCGCCGCCTCGTCGGTGCCGCTCGCCATCAGGTCGGCGGTCGCATCGCTCAGGTTGCTGGCGATTTCCTCGCGCAGCTCGCGGCTTTCGGCCGCCACCTCGTATTGTCCAAAGACCCGCTCGAGCAGGTCGTCAATTCGTTCACGCTTCGTGGTCATCGATGAGTCCTCCATTGATCAGGGCGTCCAGCGTGGCGCGCGCCAGCTGCCAGTTCGCCCGTTCCGTTGCCAGCTGCTCCAGTCCCGCCGCCGTGATGGCGTAATACTTGCGGCGGCCGCCCTGGCTTTCATCGCCCCAGTGGCTGGCAATCGCGCCGGCTTTTTCCAACCGCTTGAAAACGGTGTAAAGCGTCGCCTCGTTAATCGTGTAGGCGCCGCCGCTCAGGGCGCGCACGTCCTTGGTGACCTGGTAGCCGTAGCTTTCGCCCTGCACCAGGACATTCAAGACGATCGCGCTGAGGTAGCCGCGCACCATGTCCTTGGATAGTTCCACACTGCACCTCCCCCGGCCGAGACCGGTTGTTGCAGGTCCCACGACCTGATGGCCTTAATATAGCACAACTACTTTCTAGAGAGTAGTACTTAATTCAAAAACTTTTCATCGCGGAACGGAACCGCCGCGCGCCGTCCCGCAGAGCAAAAAAACGCCCTCGCAGAATCTGCGAAGGCGGCGAGACGGTTCGAATCAGTTGATCTGCCAGTCGCTCGGCACGGTGAAGGTGACCGTGCGGTGCAGGCGGTAGTTGTTCTGGCCGCTCCAGGCGAACAGAAAGGCGTACCAGGTGTTGCGGTAGCGCAGGACGCGGTCGGTGGTGGTGACCGCGGCCTTGGCGCCGCGCTTGACGGCGACCGTGGCGGTCATGCCGCTGGCGGCGGTCAACACCTTGTGCTGCAGCGGGTTGGTGCGGTAGCGCACCACCGGCGCCCCGTTGAGCGTCTTGGTCTCCAGGGCCTCGGCGCTCTTGGTGCCGACCAACGGCGCCTTCTTCACGACGGTGACCTCGTGCAGGCCGAAACGCACGCTGTCGTTGGCCGCAATGCCCGCGGCGGAGAGGATCAGGAGCGCGCCGAGCACGAGCATGCCGACGCGGCGCCGCGGACTCGGCTTGGCGAGCACGGCGACGAAGAAGTAGGCGATGGCGGACATGGCCATAATGACGAGAATCATGCGCGGTCACCTCCATCCAGCGCGTCGTTTTTGAGGCGGAAGCTCAGGGCGAACCCGAGCACGGCGAAAATCAGCGAGACCACGAAGGCCGCACGGTAGCCGGCCACCGTCGCGTCGGCGGTCTGCGTCAGGTAGCGCAGCGGGGCGGTCAGGCGCAGAGCCGCGGCCGGGGCGTTGCTGCTGGTGACGGTCGAAAGCACCGAGACCAGGATCGCGGTCCCAATCGACGCGGCGACCTGGCGAATCGTGTTGTTCACCGCGGTGCCGTGGTTGATCAGGTTGGCGGGCAGGGCGTTCATGCCGGCCGTGGTGACGGGCATCGTGACCATCGTGATACCGAACATCCGCACCGTGTAGATCACGGTGACGAACAGGATCGGGGTGTCGGCGGTCAGCGTGATCAGCGGGAACGTGCCGACCAGCAGCAAGAACAGCCCGGTCTGGGCCAGGCGCTTGGCGCCGATGCGGTCAAAAATGTTCCCGGTGATCGGGCTCATGATGCCCATCATAATCGCTCCCGGCAGTAGGATCAGGCCGGAGTGGAAGGCGGACTCGCCGCGGATGGTCTGGATGTACATCGGCAGCACCATCTCGACGCCGACCATCGACATGAAGGCGACGGCGGTGAGAATCACGCTCAGCGTGAACTCGCGGCTGGTGAAGACGCGCAGCTCAAGCAAAGGTTTTTCCAGGTGCAGCTGCCGGTGCACGAACAGGGCGACGAACAGGATGCCCAGGGCAAGGGTGGCCAGCACGATCGGGTCGAACCAGCCGCGGTCCCCGACGGTCGAAAAGCCGTACAAGAGCGACCCGAAGCCAAGCGTCGACTCGACGACGCTGAGCGCGTCGATCTTGGGGTTGGTGGTCGGCAGCACCTTGCGCATCGAGTAGCAGGCGAGCAGCCAGACCAGCCCGGCGATCGGCAGGATGACGGAGAACAGGGCGCGCCAGGAGTGGTTCAGCAGCACCCAGCCGGACAGGGTCGGGCCGACCGCCGGTGCAAGGCCGATGACGATCCCGGCCAGCCCCATCGCGCTCCCGCGTTTTTCGGGCGGGAAGATCGAGTACATGACGGTCTGGAAGGTTGGTGCGGACATCCCGACGCCGACCGCCTGGGTCAGGCGCCCGGCCAAAAGCACGGGGAAGCTCGGGGCGAAGCGCGAGATCAGCGTGCCGAGAAAGAAGATGCCGATGGCGGTGAGGTAGAGGTGCTTGACGTTGAACTTGCTGAGCAGCCAGGCAGACACGGGAATCATGATCCCCATCACCAGCATGAAGCCGGTGGTCAGCCACTGCACGGCGCTGGCGTTGATGTGAAAATCGTGCATCAAAGTCGGGAAGGCGGTGGTCAGAATGGTCTGGGTCAGGAAGGTGGTGAACGTCCCGATGAGCAGCGTCGCCACCATCAGGCCGCGGTTGTAAGGCTTGCCGTTGACGTCGGTGGGTTGAGATTGTGACATGTTGAAGTAATCAGTCCTTTCATGCGGTAATCGGTGAAAAAATCCGGCGCAAGTGAGCATAAAAATTGGCCGCCAGAAGCGACCGGAGTTGTGGCATTGCGCCGCGGAATTGGTCTACAAATAACTATTGTAGTCGTTGCTTACAAAAAATGCACGCATTAAATGACGCGATGTCACATGGCTGAGGCCCGAACGCTTTCATGCCTAAGGGTTTGCGCGATGAAAATTCCAACGTCGGAATGGTTTTCTGAAAGGCCGCACGCAGCCGAATCATTGCCCGGGAAATACCGCGCGCGCAAGCGGCAGGCTGGCGAAGGCGTCGGAGTCGCCGTCGGGCAGGATGTGCTCGATCGCAATCGCGGTCACCCGCGTGGTCGCAACCAGGCCG
Organism: Lacticaseibacillus kribbianus; assembly: GCF_020180945.1. Classification (GTDB taxonomy): domain Bacteria; phylum Bacillota; class Bacilli; order Lactobacillales; family Lactobacillaceae; genus Lacticaseibacillus; species Lacticaseibacillus kribbianus. The sequence continues at coordinate 131,428 of NZ_JAIPUL010000004.1, forward strand.
GCCGCGTCAAGCCCCGCCGCGGTCGCCTCGGCGTGGGCAGGGGTGACCCGACCGAGGGTGATGTGCGGTTGGTAGGGGATGTCCGCGCGCAGGAAGGCGGCGAAGACCGGGTCCCGGTAGAGCCGGTCGTGCAGCTGGGTCAGCGTCCCCGCCCCGGTACCCGCGGCCAGCCAGAAGTAGCCGTTGGCCCAGTCGCCGCCGATCCGGTCGAAGGCGACCGCGAAGGCCGGCGTGGCCGCGGCGGCGCGGGCGACGGCGGCCACGATGGCGGCGTCAGGCGCCGGTGACTCGAAGGGAAACACCAGCGAGACGTGCGGGCGGATGTTGGCGGCCAGCGGGTCGTGGCGGCGTCGCACCGCCGTCACCGCGTCGATGGTGGTCAGGGTGGGAAAAATCAGGACGGAACGCTGCATGTCAGGACCTCCAGCTTCGAATTTGGCCCATTGTACGCCGCGCCGCGGGGGATTGCAATTGCCACCATCTGGTGTTATACCGTTCGTATAACAGTGATGGAGGTTCACGCAATGGAACTGACCGTGGATTTTGACAGTACGATTCCCATCTACACCCAGATTCGCAACGCGGTGATTGCGGCGATAGCCGACGGCCGGCTGGCACCGGGCGAGGCGCTGCCCTCAATTCGCGCGCTGAGCGGGGCGCTTGGCATCAACCTGCACACCGTCAACAAGGCCTACCGTCAGCTCGGTGACGAGGGCTTCGTCGAGATGCGCCGCGGGCTGGGCGCGGTGGTCGCCGCCACGATGCCCGGCGCCGACGCCCAGTACCGCCAGGCGACCCTGCCGCAGCTCACCGCCCTGATCCAGGAGGCGCGGGTGCGCCAGGTCGGGCGCGGTCAGCTGACGGCGCTGATCGATGCACTGTACGGCAAGGAGGAATCATGATGCGTGAGGCGTGGTGGGTCTTTCTCGTGATGGCCGTGATTCTGTGGGCCAGCGTGGTGTCGGCGCCCTGGCTCTCGCGGCCCAACACCCTGTTCGGCGTGGCGTTCGGCACCCGCGACCTGCGGCAGGACCCGGCGGCGCGGGCCATCCGCGGTCAGTTCGCGGTCGGGGCGACGGGGCTTGCGGTGGTCGTCTGGGGCGTGGCCGCGGCGGTGTGCGGGCTGCTGGGGACGCCGCTTGCCCTGACCTGGGCGCTGCTTGGCGGCTGCGTGGCGTACCTAGTTGCGGCCTTTGCGCTTTTGGTGCGCGGGTTCCGCCAGGCGCAGGCGCTGCGTGCCGCCGACCGCGCGCCCGAGGCCCAGCGACTGACCGTGGACCTGGCCACGCTGGCGCGCGTCCGCGTGCTGCCCTGGTGGGGGGTGTTGGCCCTGGTGCCGCTGGTCGTTGCACCATGGCTTTGGAGCCACTCGGCGGTCGCCGCGGCGGCCAACCTCGCCGTCGCGGTGGCCTGCGGGGCGAGCTACCTCGGCGCCCGCTTTGCCGGCGCCAGCGTCCGCCAGGGGCCGCACGGCACCGTGGCGGCGGCGCAGGCGCGCAACGCGCTGTTGGGCTTTTCCCTTGGCATCGGGCTGTTGACGCAGGCGTACGGCTGGGCGAGCGTGGCCCGGCCGGCGTGGGCGACGCCGCTTCTGATCGGGTACGCCGCACTGGCAGCGGCGATGCTGGCGGGGCTGATCTGGGTCTGGCTGCGCCGGGTCCAGGCGCCGGTGCAGGGCCCGGTGCGCGACGACAACGCGCACTGGGTGCTCGGGCTGTTCTACTACGCGCCGGAGGACTCGGCGGTGTTCGTGGAAAAACGGCTGGGGGTCGGCCTGACGCTGAACATGGCGCGGCCGGCGGCGTGGGCGTTTCTGCTCGGGACCCTGGCGCTCGTCGGGGTCATCGTCTGGGTGGCAACGTTAATGGAGGAATGAGCATGCGACAATTAAGAGTCTGGCTGTGGGGGAGCGCGGCGGCGTCCCTGGCGGTGACCGTGGTGCTGGCGGCGCTTGCGCCGGCCACGATTGTGATGCACTTCGGCGCGCACGGTCCGGACAGCTTTGGACCGCGCTGGGGCCTGCTTCTCGAGCCCGCGGTGGTGGCGGTGCTGGCCCTAATCTGCGACCGCGTGGCGCTGGTCTGGCGCCGGCGGGCCGGCCTTGAGGCGACTGGCATCATGCTGGTCGGGGAGTGGCGGCTGATCGCCCTGGTCGGCGGGGCCACCGTTGCGCTCGCCATCCTGCAGCTCAGCCAGTGCGGCTGGCTGTGAGGCCTGCGGGGACCAGTCAGGTGGGACGCGCCACCCATCCCACACCGTAAGCGGCGCAACGCCGCCCGGTACCGGTCGGTGCCCACACCCGCCCCGAACAGACAAAAAAATCGCAGCCCGCGGGCTGCGATTTTTTGGCGTTCATCAGTCTTGATTCTCGTCCTCGTCCGGGTCGCTTGCGACAACCTCCGGACAGACCGTGACCTCGAACCAGTTGGCGAAGCCACGGGCGAACTCGGTGACGGTGAAGGTGTAGCGGTCGATCTGGACCGAGTCGTGGAGCTTCAGGTCCGGGTAGTCCTCCATCAGGAACCCGGCGATGGTGACGATGTCGGATTCCTGGAAGGCCTTGAGGTTGGTGCGGAAGTAGCGCTCAAAGTCGTACAGCGTGGTCTTGCCGGACACCCGGAAGACGTCCGGCTGCGCGGTCTTGATGATGTACTCGTCGGACACGTCGTCGATCTCGTCCTTGACGGTTCCGAACAGCTCCTCGTAGATGTCCTTGTCGGTGACGATGCCGGAGGTGCCGCCGTACTCGTCGACGACCACCACGATCGGGGTCTGCTTTTGAATCATCTGCTGCAAAATGCTGTGGATCGGGGTGACCTCGGGCACGGTGACGATCGCGCGCAGCAGCTTGGACACGCGGATGCTCGAGTCGACCTGCGCCTGCTTAACCAGGTCGTAGATGTAGACGTAGCCCAGCACCTTGTCCTTGTCGCCGTCCGCGACCACCGGGAAGCGGGAGTAGCCCTCGGTCAGGTAGTCGCGCAGCACCTCCTTGACGGTGGCGGTGATGTCGACGACTTCGAGGCTGGTACGATCGACCATGATGTCGTGCGCGGTCTTGTCGTTCAGGTCAAAGGCGCGCTGCATATAGGTGACGTCGTTTTGGTCCATCTCACCGGTGGTGACGGCGGCCTTGCTCAGGTTCAGGATCTCGGCCTGGGTGAAGGCCTCGTTACCCTCGTCGGCCGGCTTCATGCCCATCAGGCGCACCAGACCGGTGGCGCTGTGGTTCAGCAGCCAGACGAAGGGGAAAAACAGGATGTGGAAGTAGTGCAGCGGCGTGACGACGAACATCATCGCCTTGATCGGGTAGTCGATCGCAATGTTTTTGGGCACGATCTCGGTCAGCACGACCTCAAGGTAGGTCAGGATCAAGACCCCGGCCACGGCCCCGAACACGTGCAGGCCGCCGCCCGGCAGCTGGACGTGGGTGATCTTGAGCAGGTCGACCAGCAGGAACTCGACGGTGGCCTCCCCGATCCAGCCCAGGATGATGCCGGCGACGGACACGCCGACCTGGGTGGTGGAGAGGTACTCGTTCAGGTTGTGCACCATGCGCAGGGCGCGCTTGACCTTCGCCCGGTTGCCGATGCCATTTTGGAGCATTTCCTCCAGGGCGCTCGGGCGGCTTTGCACCAGCGCGAACTCGCTGGCGACGAAGAAGGCGGCGAACAGGAAGGTGATCACCATCACCAGTAGATTAGAGGCGACTTGGCCACTAGCCATAACAGCAATTCCTCATTTCAAAAGTGTATTTGCATCAAGTATAGCACTCGGCGCGCCTTTGCGGTACGACGCCGGGTATAATGATGGTAAAGGAGATGGGATGATGGATCAAATCGAGATGCTGCGCCGCACGCTTGCGCGCTACGAGACGGACCCCGAGCGCCCGGTCAGCCGGCTGGTGAGCGCCGCGTTGCCGCAGACGCCGGCCATAGGCACCGAGCCTGCGACCTGGCGCGTGACTGGAAACGACGTGGTGGCGGCGATGGCCACGGCCTCGGGCCACATCGGGGTGATGAACTTCGCCAGCCCGACCACCCCGGGCGGCGGCGTGGAGTACGGCGCCCGCGCCCAGGAGGAAAGCATCGCCAAGTGCACCTACCTGCTGCCGGCGCTGCGCGAATTCGCCAGCACCTACTACGCCCCTAACCGGCGGGACGCCAATCGCGGCCTGTTCAGCTCGGCGTTGATCTACACGGCCCACTGCCGCCAGGCGTTCGGCCCGGCCGGGGAGGCGCTGGCCGACCACTTCGTCGACGTCGTCACCATCGCGGCGCCCAACCGCGCGCAGTACCCGCGGCTGACCGAGGCGGACACCGAGCCGGACCTGGCGTTCAAAATCCTGCAGACGCTGCGGGCCTTCAAGGCGGCGGGCGCCGATCACCTGATCCTCGGGGCGTTTGGCACCGGCGTGTTCGCCAACCCGCTGGCGCAGGTCGCCCGGCTGTTCGCGCAGGCGCTGCGTCGCCCGGAGTTCAACGGCGCGTTTGTCGACATCGAGTTTGCGGTTTACGACCCGGCCGGTGAGCGCCGCGCGGCCTTCGCCAAGGCGCTGGGCGATTAGCGGCCGCTTGGGGACAGCAAAGCCGGCACCTCTTCGGTTGGTAAGAGGTGCCGGCTTTGTCTGGTTCAGCCCTTGACGCGGCTGGTCAGAATCAGGTGGACGCCGGCGCTTGGCGTCAGGCGCGCGGAGCTGACCTGGTAGAGCTGCTCAATGGTCAGGCGGGTGCTGAACAGGTCCTTGATCGCCATGTCGGTCGCCCCGTTGTCCGGGCGGGTCGCGACGGCGGCAATCAGGTGGCCGCCCGGCCGCAGCAGCGCGGACAGCTGCTGGGTCATCAGGTGCAGGTCGTCTTTTTGCAGGTCGAAGGTGCCGACGATGACGTCGTAGGGGCCGGTCAGAAGGTCCAGGCGGTCGTCCGGCATGATCCGGTAGCGCAGGCGATCCGAGGCGGCCTCGGCCCGGGCGGCGCTGATCGCTTCGGCGTCGTGGTCGACGCCGAGCACCGCGATGGCGCCCTGGTTCACCGCGTAGCGGCAAAACCAGCCGTCGCCGGCGTGAATCGCCAGCACGCGCGCGCCGGCGAGCTTCGGCGCCTTTTGGCTCAGGGCCTGCCACAGCGGCTGGCGGACGCCGGTGCTGGTTGGCAGGGGGGCCTTCGCCTCCCGCATTTTCGGGTAGTTCGTATCCAATGCGTCACGACCTTTCGTGTTCATTATAGCGGAGCCGCGCGCCGGCGCCAAGTGTGGTAGACTGGCGATAACACGGGAGGCTGAGATGTTCACAATTACGCAAACCGCGGTGCTGACCGCGGATCAGATCAAGGCGGCCCAGACGCTGACTGAAGTCGTGCAGGCGCACGACCACCTCGCGCGGGCACCGTACCTGGATAACCAGTTCAACGTCGACCGCACCATGCCGGCCTTTTTCATGGCGTGGGCCGCAGGCGAGCTGATCGGCTACGCGACGCTGTACGCGGATGAGGCGCCGGGCGGCTGCGTCGACGTCGCCCTGTACATGCACCCGGCCTGGCGGCGGCGCGGGGTGGCCACGGCGCTGTGGCAGGCGGCCGGGGCGGTGCTTGCCGGTTACGGCTACGAGGATTACGAGTTTTTGTGCGAGCAGGCCTTCTTGGACCGCAATCCGGGCTTTCTGGCGGCGGCCGGCCTTGCGCCCAATGGCGACGCGGCCGAGTACCAGCTGTGCGCGCCGGCGGGCAGCGGCGCGCCGATGACCGGGGGCCTATCGGTGCGGCGCATGACCGCGGATGATGTGTTGGCAGTGCTACCGCTTTATGCGGCAGCGTTCCCAGAGGATGAGGCGAGCGCCGACCTGTACCTGACGCAGACGCTGGCCGGAGCCAACAGTCGCGCCTACCTGCTGCTGGACGGTGCGACGCCCCTGGGTTACGCGGCGGTCGACACCGGGGCCGGCTACCCGTACCTCTTCGGCGTGTTCATCGCGGCGGACCGGCGCGGGGCGGGCCTGGGCACCCGGTTCGTGCGCGCGCTGTTGGCGCGGCTCAGCGTTTCGGGCCCGGTGCGGCTGTCCGTCGAGGCCGACAACCCGGCGGCGTGTCGCGCCTATGCCAAGGCCGGGTTTGTGCGCGAGACCACGGTGTGGTACCTGGTGCCGACCGGTGCGGCGTGGCGGCTGCCGACCGCGGGCGCGTGAGCGCAGCGGGGCGGGCTATACCGCTACCCGAATGCGCAGGGTGAGGGGCGTCCAGGCGCTACAATCCGGCTGGACCAATCACTGTTTTCGTGCCTGTTGGTCGACGTGAGGCGAACGATTGTGATTTTTTTGTGAACACTGAATAAGAAGCTTAATAAAAACCGATTATTTGATTGCATTTTCACTCTGATACCGCTAAATTAGTAGATGAACCGGATTCCGGTTTGTGAATGACTATAATTGAATCGTGGTGAAAAGAATGACAGAAACCGTTGGTAGCTCCTTACGCCAGATCCGCAAGGGCCGTGGCGAATCGATCGTTGAAGTCGCAAAGGCAACCCACACTTCCCCGGCAAGCTTCACTAAGTGGGAGAATGATCAAACTGTTCCAAGTGAGCGTAGTATCCGCAAGCTTGCGGAATACTACCACACTGATCCTGTTAACATTCTCGCCTTGGCGTACCCGGATAAGTACGCCGAACAGCAGGCCAAGACCGTTGACTTGACCGATCACGACGTTATCCGCGTCGAGGATTTGCTGAGCGCCAAGACCGTGCTTACCTATAACGATGCCATCTTGGCAACAAGCAAAAAGGACCTCGTGGCAGCGTTCACGGCGGGCCTGATTATCGGTGGGACTGATTCTGAGGAATAGGTCCAAGCCAGTGCCGGCGCTGTCGGCACTTTTTTGATACCGTCGAGCCGCACCCAAGGAGGGACACATGACAGCAACCGAACTGAACCTCGCGCACGGCCCGAACTTCCGCGACCTGGGCGGCTACCGCACCGAAGACAACCGCGTGCTCCGCGCGCACAAGCTGATTCGAAGCGCCAGGCTCGACTGGCTGACGCCTAGCGACCTGGACGCCCTGGTCGCTTACGGGCTGCGGATTGACGTCGACTTCCGGTCCCCGGAGGAGCGCACCGCCGCCCCCGACCCGGTGCCGGCGGGTGTGACCTACGCCTTCCTGCCGGTGTTGCCCACCGACGAGACCCAGGCGTCTAAGGCGGCCGACCAGCTGCGCCGCAGCCGCTTTGCCACGGATCCACAGGGTGGCTTCAAGAACATGGTGCGGCTGTACCGCGAGATGCCGCGCCACCAAAGCGCGCAGAAGGCCTACCGCGACTTTTTCGACCTGATGCTGGCCAACGACCAGGCCGGGCAGGCGCTCCTGTTTCACTGCACCGCCGGCAAGGACCGCACCGGCATGGGCGCGGTGCTGGCGCTGACGGCGCTGGGGGTGCCGGCCGCCACGGTGCGCGCGGACTACCTGGCCTCCAACCGCTTTCTGGCGGGCAAAACGCGCGAGATGCTGGCGGCGGTGTCCGCCAAGGGCGGCACGTCGGCACTGCTGGCCTCGACCAAGGCCCTGGCTAGCGTCGATGAGGCCTACCTCGACGCGGCCATCGCCACCTTCAACGAGGACTTCGGCGGCCTCGACAACTACCTGACCAACACGCTGCACGTGACGCCGGCCCAGCGCCAAGACCTGCAGCGGCTGTACCTCGCATAGGCTGCCCGCCCAAGGGTGCGCGTATTTCCGTCTTCGCGTTAGGCAACGCCAGGCGCGCGGCGTATAATAGAAGTGATAGGCGGGTAACCGCCACTCAGACGAAGGAAGTGACTAGAATGAAACTCTATCAAGGATTGACTCAGGTTCAGGTGAACGAGCAGCTGGCCGATGACGTGCCGGGCTTCACCGTTCGCACCGATTTGGAGAAGCCGCTGAACTTTCCCACCACGCTTTTGTACCACTACATCGACGCGGTGCTGCGTCCGGGCAGTCGCCACGACGAGAACAACCTGCTCTACGTCACGGATGCCGCCTTCATCGGCGAGAACTTCGACTTCGCCAGTCTGACCGAGACGGCGGTTCTGACGGATTTCGAGTCCAAGATGAACTTCGCCCGCAAAATCGTGGCCGACTTGAACCGCCACGTCGCGGTCAACCTCGACACGACCAAGCACGAATTCCAGCTGTTATTTACCGATTAATCAGCGAGTATGAGTATTGGTATAACTTGTGTTTCGCACGGCGCGGTTGTACGCTTGAATTAGGCAGGCGCGGCGTGCGCGTGCCTCGGCAACCTTAAGGAGTGATCGTATGGATCAAGAATATAACAACCTGCTGGTGCCCATCGATGGGTCCGACGAGTCCGAGCTCGCCTTCAAGAAGGCGGTCAAGGTCGCGGTGGCCAACCACGCGCACCTCGACATTCTGAACGTGCTGGACACCAAGCAGTTCATCGGCGGCTACGGCGGCATGATTTCCGGCGACGCGATTTACCAGCTGACGCAGGATGCGGAGAAGTACCTGGAGAACCTGGCGGACCGCGCCAAGAAGGCGGGGCTTGAGGACGTCGCGATTCACGTGCGCTTCGGCAACCCCAAGACCGTCGTTGCCACGGACTTCCCGCACGACCACAAGACCGACCTGATCATCATCGGGGCCACCGGCCTCAATGCGGTCGAGCGCGTCCTGGTCGGCTCGGTGACCGAGTACGTCAACCGCACGGCGCCTTGCGACGTGCTGATTGTCAAGACCGAAGCCTGACTTGTGCCAAGAGGCTGGGCCATAAGTCGCACTTAGCCCAGAGTACAAGGCGGTCACCGTGTGTTTCCCGAACTTAGGAAACGCGCGGTGACCGCCTTGTGCGCGTGGGCGTTTACTTATGGCCCGCGACTGCGATGTCGCTTTCGGGTGTAATCCGGCCGGCCGACTTATGGCCGGCCCCTCTTTTTGCGGCCGGCCCGGCCGTGCTTGGCCAAAAGCGGGCGGTCGGCGTAATCTAGGTTGGAGGTGATCACATGACAGAACCGACTTGGTGGGGGGACCGCTCCCCGCTGTTGAAGGCCTACCACGACGATGAGTGGGGCGTGCCCAAGCACAACGACCGCGACCTGTTCGAAATTTTGTCGCTTGAGGGCCTGCAGATCGGCCTGAACTGGGAGCTGGTGCTCAAAAAGCGCGCGGCCTTCAACGCCGCGTTCCATGATTTTGACCCGCGGCAGGTGTCGCGGATGACCCAGGCGGACCTTGAGCCTCTGATGCAAGACGCCGGGCTGATCCGCAACCGGCGCAAGCTCGAGGCCATTGTGAACAACGCCGGCGTCGTGCTGGCGCTTGCCGGCAGGTACGGCAGCTTTGACCGCTACGTCTGGGGCTTCACCCAGGGCGTGCAGGTGATCCACCGGCCGAAGACCGCCGCCGACATTCCGACGCAAGACGCGCTGTCGCTTGCTGTGGCCAAGGACATGAAGAAACAAGGCATCAAGATGATCGGCCCGACCAGCGCCTACAGCTTCCTGCAGGGCGCCGGGGTGATCGACGACCACCTGGCGGGCTGGGTCCGCCTAGAATAAGGAGAATTATGCAGTCTAAACACCTGACCGGGATCCTGCTTGCGATCCTCGGGTCCTCGCTTTGGGGCGTGTCCGGCCCCGCCAGTTCCGTGCTGTTCGCCCAGGGCGTCGACGTCGCCTGGCTGATCAGCTCCAAAATGCTGATCGCCGGCGTCGTCACGCTGGGCTACGCCGCGCTCAAGGCGCCCAAGGCCCTGACGACGCCTTGGCGCACGGTCAAGGACACCGTGCAGATGATCGTGTTCATCCTGTTTGGGATGATCGCGATGCAGTTCGTGTACTTCAAGGCCGTCGCGGTGGCCAACGCGCCGACCGCCACCATCCTGCAGTACCTCTCGCCGATCGTGGTGCTGGTGGTGCTGGCGGTGCGCACGCTGATGCTGCCGCGGCGCAGCGACGTGGTGATCATCGGCTTTGCGATGCTCGGCACGCTTTTGATCGTGACCAAGGGCCGGCTGACCAGCCTGGCCATCACCCCGCAGGCGCTGTTTTGGGGGCTGTTGGCCGCGGTGGCGGCCGCGACCTACACGCTTTTGCCCGGCGAACTGCTGCAGCGCCACTCGCCGGTGGTGGTCACCGGCTGGGCACAGCTGCTCGGCGGCCTGATCATGACCGCGTGGGCGCCGGCCTGGCGCGACGTGCCGCACCTCAACGCACTTGGGTGGGGCTGCTACGCCTTCGTGGTGATCGGCGGCACCATCGTCGCCTACCTGGTCTACCTGGCGAGCCTGCAGTACATCACACCGACCGCGGCCAGCTTGCTGGACGCCTTCGAGCCGCTGGCCGCGACGGTGATCGCCGTCGCGTTCCTCGGCACCCGGCTGAGCCCGTGGGAGCTGGTCGGCGGCCTGATCATCATCGGCACGGTGGTGGCCATGGCGCTTCTGGCGCCCAAGGCCCCGGGCGAGTCCGCCGCACCGTGAGCGCACAAACAGCCCGCATTCCACTGATGGAATGCGGGCTGTTTGCATTGACGCGTTGTTGCAGGTTGAATCTGGTCATCGCAATCTGGTTGATCTCGTTTGTGTTTTAGCAATTCTGCCTAGCGGTGCCGCGGATCCGTGTGGGGGAAGTCCGCCAGCAGGTTCGGCAGCTTGGTCTGGTGCTGATCCTGGCGCAGGCCGAGGATGTAGCCGTTCTTGACGCGCAGCGTGTACGTGACCTTGGGCTGAAGCTTCAGGGGCCGACCTTGGGCGTCGACCAGGGGGTAGCCGTGTTTGATATCGGGCATTGTGACGCCTCCTTTGGTGCGTGGTGCCATTATTCGTCTACATCAATTATACACCCAAGACGCCGAGCCTGTTTTTTGGCCGTGATTGTTTACCAAAACATAGACACTGGGCCGCGGCGTCCTTCACGCTGGGCCTTGAAAATGCTACAATAGGGGCAATTACGACAATGGAGGGCCACACACATGGATCAATTTGGCGTCAGCGAGCTGGCCGACTGGCTTGAAAGCAACACCGAAGCGCTACTAACGAAGCAGGCCAAGATGCCGCTCACCCGCGTTTTTGACGCGGTCGATTACCTGGAGGTCCTGGCACACCCGGCCGCGACCTACCTGGACATGCCGCAGGGGACGTACTACCGCGAGGAGTCCGACCACAAGCTGAACCTGCTGGCGGACGACCAGCCGCTGGCTGCGCTGCAGGATCGCATCATGGTCAACCACGTCGACGGCTCCATCGTGCGCGACGAGCTGAACTTCACGTACAACCACGAACCGGTCTTCGAGCCGGACTACTCGGCCAAAAAGGACCTGAACCTGATCAAGTACGGCTTCGAGGTGATCGGCGCGGTTGCAACCTCCGGGCACAAGCAGACCGTGACCGACGCCTTGGCCAAGGACGCGGTGGTCACCCTGGTGGTGGCCGCGGCGCGCTTCGCCCAGTGGCAGGCCTAGCCGCCTAGTCCGCGGCCGGCACGAGCCAGTCAGTGTCGAACAGCTGGTGCAGCCTTGTCGACACCGGCACCCATAACTTAGCTTGCAAAATGGCGCTGATGACCGCCCAGAACTGGGGGTCGTCGCGCTGTTTTTGGTTGGTCTCGATCACCAGGGGCGCCCCGTTCTCGAGGTGGCCGGTGATGGTCGGGTAGCTGATGTGATCGAGCTGAACGGTGTAGACGTTGGTTTGCAGTTTCATCGTGGTCGTGTCCCTTCGCTGGCGGTGATCCGCCGATTCAATAAGGTCAGTGTACCCGCCGGGTGTGCGCGAATCGCGCCGGATGTGTGGGGATTGTGTGAAGGCTTTCTTAAAGAGAGGTAAAGGTGCGCAAAGCCGCGGGCTACGCTATACTGAAAGAAGCAGCGGCCGCGCGAAAACGCCCGGCCCGCGCCGCCCGCCCACGATTGCGGCGGGTGGTAACCAGATTCATGAGAGGAACGTGATACTAGTGACCGATGTTCGGCGCTTGACCGAAGAGGATGAGTCCAGCTTTTACGCGCTGGCCCGCTACGCCTTCCACAAGCCGCAAAGCGAGACGCGCGACCGCGCCTTCGCCAGCCTGTACGCCCACAGCGATGCCTGGGGCACCGGCAACCCGCTTAGCTCCGGGCTTTTGGGGACCCATTTTGTGGTCGACCTGGCCGGGGTGACCTACAAGATGAGCGGGGTCGGCTACGTGGCCAGCTACCCGGAGGCCAGCGGTCAGGGCGGCATCCGCACCATCATGGCCCAGGCCTTCGCCGACATGCGGGCCAACGGGGAGACGCTGTCCTACCTCGCGCCGTTTTCCGCCACGTTCTACCGGCGCTTCGGCTACGAGGGGGCGTTCGACCAGGTCACCCACGAGATGGCCGCCGCGGACCTGCCTAAGGTGCCGCGCCACTCCGGAGCCGTGACCGTGGTGCGGGTGCCGTTTCGCGCCGCGATCGACGCGATGGCGGCGGTGTACGGCCGCAGCAAGGAGACCACGCGCGGCGGGCTGCGCCGCGCCGACTGGTGGTGGCTGAACATGGCCGACCATTACCCGAACCGCGAGGCCGCCGTGGCGATGCTCGGCGACCACCCGACCGGCTACGTGATCTACGAGCGGGTGGGGGACCTGTTTTGGGTGCACGAGCTGTTTTACGACGACCTGGAAAGCCTGCTGGCGCTGACCCAGTTCTGCGCCGCGCACCGCACGGCCTTCGCGCGCTTTCGCTACACCACCGGCGATCCCGAGTCCCTGCACGACCTGCTGCCGGACCCAAGTGTTCTGACCTCGCAGGTGCGGCCGTACATGATGGCGCGCATCGTCGACGTTGAGGACTTCATGACCCGCTACCCGTACCAGGTCTCCGACCTGGCGCCGGTGGTGTTCGGCATCAAGGACGACAACATCCCGGAAAACGACGGGCGCTGGCGCCTGGCCATCAATGACGGGCAGGCCAGCTTCACGAGGGACACCAGCGGCGTGCCGGCGATCACGCTGACCATCCAGGAGCTGGTCAAGGTCTGCTTCGGCGTGCGGTCACTGCGGGATGCGTACAACTTCGGTCTGATCGACGGCGACCCGTTCACCGTCGCCAGCCTCGACGACGCCTTCCTGCAGCGGCAGACGCAGCTGTTCGATTACTTCTAACGAAGACGTCCCAATTGCGTTGACTCAACGGTCAACGCTTTTTTTGTCCCTACGCCCGCGCGGGGTTGCAGCGGGTCACCATTGACTCAATAATCGTTGACTCGCCAGTCAACGACCGACTATACTCACCTCGATAGCAATCCAGAAGAGGCAAGACCTCACGGGAGGAAGAAATCATGACCGAAGTAGTGGCAATCAATCATTTGCAAAAGCGGTTCGGGAAGTTCGAGGCCCTCAAGGACATCAGCCTGACCGTCAACGCGGGCGAGGTGTTCGGCTTCATTGGCCCCAACGGCGCGGGGAAGTCGACCACCATCCGCACGCTCCTAGGCATCCTGAAGGCCAGCGGCGGGTCCGCGACCATTTTTGGCCAGGACGTCTGGAAGGACGCCGTGGCGATTCACAAGCGCCTCGCGTACGTGCCTGGGGACGTCTACCTGTGGCCGAACCTGACCGGCGGCGAGGTGATCGACCTGTTCCTGAAGCTGAACGGGGAGCAACACAGCGCCCGCACCGACGAGTTGATCAAGCTGTTCGAGCTCGACGCGACCAAGAAGTGCCGGACGTACTCCAAGGGGAACCGCCAGAAGGTCGCGCTGATCGCCGCCTTCTCGAGCGACGCGGCGCTTTACGTGTTCGACGAGCCGACCTCCGGCCTTGACCCGCTGATGGAGGAGGTCTTCCAGACCCAGGTGCTGGCGCTGAAGCAGGCGGGCAAAAGCGTGCTGCTGTCCTCGCACATCCTGAGCGAGGTCGAGCGCATGTGCGACCGCATCGCGATCATCCGCGAGGGCCGCATCATCGAAACCGGCACCCTGGACGCGATGCGCCAGCTGTCGCGCAGCACCGTGCGCGTCACCACGACCGCGCCGCTCGCTATCATCGGCAAGCGTCCGGACGTGCACCAGTTCAAGGCGGAAGGCGACCACACCGCAACGTTTGCCGTCGACTCCGAGAACCTCGGGGCCGTGATGACCACGCTGACCGGGCTTGGCATCGTGGCGCTGCAGAGCACGCCGCCGACACTCGAGGACCTGTTCCTGCGCTACTACAACCAAGGCGGTGAGCACGATGGCCAATAAGTTCAAGTCCGTGGGCCTCGTGCTGGCGCTGAACCTGCGCCGCGACTGGCTAAAAATTGTGTTTTGGCTGCTCGGCCTGGGTGGGCTGATGACCGCCGCAGCCGCCAAGTTCGACGGCCTGTACTCGACCCAAAAGGCGATGGCCTCGATCTCCGAGACCCTGAGCACGCCGGCGATGGTCAGCATGTTCGGGCCCTTCACGCCCAAGCCGCCCTACACCGTGGCCGTGATCTACGGCGCGATGATGATGGTCTTCATGGGGCTGTTTTCGGCGATGATGAACGTGTACTTCGCCGTGCACGCCACCCGCGTCGAGGAGGACGCCGGGCGCACCGAGTTCGTCCTGGCCCACGCGGTCGGGCGCCAAAGCCCGCTGGCCGCGGCGATTCTGGAGCTGGCGGCGATCAACCTCGTCGCCGGCGTCCTGGAGGCGCTGGGGCTGCAGGCCGCCAACATGACCGGGGGCTCAGCGGAAGGCAACTGGCTGTTCGGGCTGGGACTGGCGGTCTTCGGCTTCATGTTCGGCTGCTTCTCGCTGTTGATCGCCCAGGTCGCAAGCTCCGGGCGCAGCGCGACGATCCTCAGCTACGTCCTGCTCGGCGGCCTGTACGTGGTGCGCATGGGCACCGACGTCCAGGACCCGGACCTCACGTGGTGGACGATTTTTGGCTGGATTGAAAAACTCGACCTGTACACCAAGAACACCTGGTGGCCGCTGCTTTTGATGCTCGGCCTGAGTGCGGTGGTGCTGGTCGTTGCGGTGGCGCTTTCCGCCGCGCGCGACACCGGCGCCGGGCTGATTCAGCCGCGGGCCGGGCGCGCCCGCGCCTCGCGCTTCCTGGCCGGGCCGCTGACCCTGCTGGCGCGGCTTGAGCGCACCAGCACCATCATCTGGCTGGTGTCCTTGTTCCTGCTCGGCGCCAGCTACGGCTCGATCTTCGGCACCATCGGCGACCTGGTCAAGACCAACCCGGCAATCGGGCAGCTGATGGGCAGCGGCGCGCTGCACGCGGCCGGGCGCACCATGGTGTTGACCTTTGCCAACAAGCTGAGCATCATTTTCGCCGTGGTCGCGACGATTCCGGCGGTGATCACGCTGCTGAAGCTCAACGGCGACGAGCGCGGCGGCTACCTCGAGCTGGTGCACGCCAAGCCCGTGTCGCGCCTGCGCCTGTACGTGAGCTTCCTGGTTCACGCGGTGCTGGCGGGGTCCGCGGCGCTTGTGCTGGGCATCCTCGGCATGGCGGTCGCCGGCTCGGCCAGCCTGACCACGACGCCGATCTCGATTGCCCGCTACCTGCGCGCGTTCGTCGGCTACTGGCCGGCCCTGCTGGTGACGCTCGGCGTCGTGGCGCTGGTGGTTGCGGTGCTGCCGCGGCTTCAGGCCTGGACTTGGGCGATTCCGATCTACGGCGTGATGTCCCTTTACCTCGGGAACATGATCGGGCTGCCGGAGTGGGCGACCAAGATCACCCCGTACGGCTGGGTCAACCACGTGCCGGCGTCGGCCATCGACTGGGGCACCTTCGCCTGGATGAACGTGCTTGGCCTCGCCTTGATGGTCGCAGGTTACGTCGGCTACAAGCGGCGCGACCTGCTGGCCAACTGAGGGCGCCGTGGGTGCGGCAAGAGACGCGGCCAAGGAAGCGCGCATCCTGACCGCGGCGATGCACGAGTTCGCGCAGGCGGGCTTTCGCGACGCCAAGACCGACGTGATCGCCAAGGAGGCGGGGGTCTCCAAGGGGCTGGTTTTCCACTACTTCCAGAGCAAGGCCAACCTGTACGTGGCGGCGGTGCGCTGGACGCTGCAGCGGATAAACGGCATCGCCGACTGGACCGTGTGGCAGGAGTCCCCGGACCTTCGAACCATGGTGCGGCGGGCGATGCGCTACAAGCTGAAGCTGCAAGTCGAGTACCCCGACGAGTTCACCCTCAGCTTGGCCGCCTACTCCGACGGCAGCCAGCTGCCCGAGGAACTGCGGCCGCAGCTGATGGCGCTTTGGCAAGACGAGATCCAAGGCGCCATCCCGCAGCTGACCGGGCCGGTGTTCGCCCGGATGAGGCTGCGGGAGGGGGTCAAGGTCGCCACGGTGCAGAACCTGGTGGTGATGATGAGCGACCTGATCTCGAACAAGGCCAAGGCGTTCATGCGCCAGCACCCGGACGCTACCGTGGCGGACCTGGAGTGGCTGGTGGACGACACGCTGGACATCCTCGATGTGCTGGAGCACGGCTTTCTGGCCGGCCCGGCCACCGAATGATAATCGAACTCTCAGGCAGTGGCCATCGGCCGCTGCCTTTTGTGTGTCGCGACACACAGAACTCTTACCGAAAAATAGCCGGCGCTTCACCGAGACGTCGGGCCCGGGCTGGTACCCTTGAGGCGTCTACCATTTGGAGACCGGAATATAGAGGGAAAGTTGGGGGTAAAATGTCTGAAGATAACAAGCAACTGCGCTGGTACAACGTCGCCTTGATCGCCTTCGTCGCGGTGTGGGGCCTGGGGAACGTGGTTAACAACTACGCGCTTCAGGGCCCGTCGGTGATCACCAGCTGGGTTTTGATCATGGCCCTGTACTTCGTGCCTTACGCGCTGATCGTGGGCCAGCTCGGGTCGGCCTTCAAGGACGAGGCCGGCGGGGTGGCCAGCTGGATCCGCAACACCAGCACCAAGCGGCTGGCCTACTACGCCGCCTGGACCTACTGGGTGGTGCACGTGCCATACCTGGCCCAAAAGCCCAGCGGCATCCTGGTGTCGTTGAGCTGGCTGTTTCAGGGCAACGGCAAGTTCGTCAACGAGGTCGACTCGCGCATCGTGTCGTTGATCGCGCTGGTGATTTTCCTAGTGTTCCTGTGGCTGGCGTCGCGTGGGTTGACCACGCTGAACCGCATCGGCTCGGTGGCCGGCACCGCGATGTTCGTGATGTCTTTGCTGTTCATCCTGCTGGCGGTGTCGGCGCCGTTCATGGCCCACGCGCCGGTTGCCACGGCGCGCCTGGACCGGCTGAAGACCTACCTGCCGAACTTCGACCTCGGCTACTTCGCCTCGATTTCGATGCTGGTCTTTGCCGTCGGCGGCGCGGAGAAGATCTCGCCGTACGTCAACCGCACCAAAAACGCGGCCAAGGAGTTCCCGCGCGGCATGCTGGTCCTGGCCCTGATGGTCGCCGTCTGCGCGCTGCTCGGCTCCTTCGCCATGGCGCTGTTGTTCGACGCAAATCACCTGCCCAAGGACCTGATGGCCAACGGCGCGTACATGGCCTTCGCCAAGCTTGGCGGCTACTACCACGTCGGCAACGTGTTCGTCGTGCTGTACGCGCTCGCCCAGGCGATGGCGCAGATCTCCGCTTTGGCCTTTTCCATCGACGCACCGCTGCGCATCCTGCTGGGTGACGCGGATCCGGAGTTCGTGCCGGCCGGGCTGGCCAAGCTCGACGGCCGCGGCACGCCGACGCGTGGCTACATGATGACCGGGATTCTGGTCGGGCTGTTAATCATGGTGCCGACGCTTGGCATCAAGAACATGAACGTGCTCTACAACTGGATGCTGAACCTGAACGCGGTGGTGATGCCGATGCGCTACCTCTGGGTGTTCCTGGCCTACATCCTGCTGAACCAGCAGCTGGCCAAGTTCCCGTCCGCCTACCGCTTCGTCAAAAGCAAGGTGCTGGGCATGGCGATCGGCGCGTGGTGCCTGCTGTTCACGGCCTTCGCCTGCATCCTGGGCATGGTGCCCAAGGTCGCCTACGCCAAGGACCCGAGCAGCTGGTGGTTCCAGCTGTCTTTGAACATCGTGACGCCGGTGATCCTGCTGGCGCTCGGCCTGATTTTGCCCGCCATCGCCCGTCGTCACCGCGGCGCGGCGAAGCAGGGGTAGGGGCCGGGCTCCGGCACGAGCAGGCCGCTACCTCCGGCTCCGGGCCGGGCGGCGGAACGCGTGGGGCTCCCCTGAGCCCAAAATGCGGTCTCAGGACCCGCCCTTGCAGTAAGCCGGCCCAACCCGCCGGCTAACTGCAATTTCACGCTGGCTCGCCCGGCCCTCCGCCTCCGGCAGTGGCCTGTTCGTGCCTCCGCCCTACACAGCGGCTGACCCGCTGTTCGAATAATTGCACGCATGTTCTGAGTGAATGCTGGGTAGAGTGTTTGCTGACGAAATGACTGATAGACGCAAGAACCCCGAGGCCAAGGTTGGCCTCGGGGTTCTTTGCGTTTGGTTGCGGTCGGTGGTCAGAGATAGGGCGCGTACTCGCGGGCCAGGCGCTCGCTCAGCGCGACGCGGTCGGCCTCAGGGGCGAACGCTGCGGCCGCCGCATTTTGGTTGAACGCCAGCAGGTCGCGGTAGGTGACGCCGAACAGCTGGCCGAACAGGTCGTACTCGCGCGTCAGCGTGGTGTCGGAGACGGTGCGGTTGTCGGTGTTGATGGTGATCTTGGCGTTGGCCTTGCGCAGCGTGCGGTAGGGGAACTCGCGCAGGCTGGTGGCGGCGCGCGTCTGCAGGTTCGACGTCAGGCACATCTCGGCGACCGCGCCGCTTTGGGCGAAGCGTAAGGCCAATTCGTCGTCGCCCGCCAGCGCCGTGGCGTGGCCGATGCGGCGGATGCCCAGATCCAGCGCGTAGGCGATGTTGGCGGCGCAGTGGCACTCCCCGGCGTGGAAGGTCAGCGGGATGCGGTGTTCCTGGGCGAAGCGAATCGAGTCTTCCACCACCGCGGGCGGGAAGTCCGCCTCGTTGCCGGCAAAGTCCGCACCGCCAACGCCGCGGCCGAGCAGCGGCGCGGTGGCCGCGAACACCTCCTGGGTGATGGCGGCCGGGCTCTGGCGCATGCCGCAGACCAGCGCCGTGGCCTGGATGTCGAACTCGGCGCAGGCATCCGCCAGCCCCGCGGTGACGGCCTCAATCGTCTCGGTGGCGGTCAGACCTTCGTCCATCGACAGCTCGGGGGCGAAGCGCACCTCGATGTAGCGCACGTTCTCCGCGGCGGCCTGGGCGACCACGTCGTGCGCGGCCAGCCGCAGCGCGGCTTCGGTCTGCAACAGCGGGCGAATCACGTCGAACGTCTTCAGGTAGTCCATCAGGTCGCGGGCGCTCGGCGGCGCGGTGACCAGGTTGCGCAGCGCGGCGTCGGTCGCCGGCAGCGGCACGTTCGCCCAGCCCGCAAGCCTGCGGATGACGGGTAGCGACAGGGAACCGTCGAGGTGGCAGTGCAGCTCGACCTTACCAAGCTGGTGCAGGATTGTTTTGTCCATGGCTTCCTCCTGAAACTCGGGTCTGAATACGCTATACTATAAGTATCTTAACACGTTAAGGGAGTGGGACAGCATGCGAATGGTTGACCTGATTACGAAAAAACGCAGCGGCGGCGAGCTGACCGAGGCGGAGCTCACCTGGATGATCCAGGCGTACCTGGACGGTGAGGTGCCGGACTACCAGATGAGCGCGTTTTTGATGGCGACGTACTTTCGCGGCATGACCGACCCCGAGCAGGCGGCCCTGGCCATGGCGATGCTGCACTCGGGCGACCGGCTGGACCTCAGCGAGATCCCGGGCGTCAAGGTGGACAAGCACTCGACCGGCGGGGTGGGGGACAAGATTTCGCTGCCGCTGGCGCCCCTGGTGGCCTGCCTCGGCGTGCCGGTGCCGATGATCTCCGGGCGCGGGCTCGGCCACACCGGCGGCACGCTGGACAAGCTCGAAAGCATCCCGGGCTTCAACGTTGCCGAGACCGAGTCTGAATTCAAGGCCCAGGTCGCAGCGATTCGCCAGGCCATCGTGGCCAGCTCCAAGGACCTCGCGCCGGCCGACCGGCGCCTGTACGCGCTGCGCGACGTCACCGGCACGGTCGAGTCGATTCCGCTGATTGCAAGCTCCATCATGAGCAAGAAGCTGGCCAGCGGCACCGATGCGCTGGTGTTCGACGTCAAGGTGGGCAACGGGGCCTTCATGAAAACGACAGCGGACGCGACCAAGCTCGCGCACGCGCTGGTGGCCATCAGCCACCAGGCCGGGGTTGACGCCGTCGCGCTTTTGACCGACATGAGCCAGCCTCTGGGTGTCACTATCGGCAACAGCCTGGAGGTCGCCGAGGCGATTGCGGTGCTGAAAAACCGCGGGCCCAAGGACGTGCGGACGCTGACCGTGACCCTGGCCGCCCACATGCTGGTGCTGGGCAAGCGGGCGGAGAGCCTCGAGGTCGCCACGGGAATGTGCGAGGACGCGCTCAAGGACGGCCGCGCGCTGCGGGCGTTCAAGCAGCTGATCCAAGCCCAGGGCGGCGACGCGGCCGTGGTCGACGACCCGCGGCGGCTGCCGCAGGCCAAGTACCGCGTGCCGGTTGTGGCTTCGACCGCCGGCGTCGTGACCGCCATCGACGCCAACGCGCTGGGCACCGCGGTGATGCAGCTCGGCGGCGGGCGCCAGACGCTCGACTCCAAGCTCGACCTCGCCGTCGGTCTGGTGCTGCACAAGAAGGTCGGCACGCCGGTGTCGGTCGGCGACACGCTGGCCACCATCCACGCCGACCAAAAAGACGTCGCCGCGGTGGCTGAAGCCGTGGCCGACGCCTACAGCATCGGTGACGCCGCGCCGGCCAAGGTGCCGCTGGTGCAGGCCGTGATCAAGGACTAGCGCGCCAAGTGCGGGCCGAGCCGCACGCGCCCGGTTGCGAGCCCGGTTGCGACGCCGAAATCAGACTTCCTGCCGATACATTTGGCCGCCAGTCGTGTATGATGGTGGCAAAAGCCACGAAGGAGTGAGCACATGCGACACCACGAGAACATCACCATCCGCCGTTTCGCCAAGCAGGACCTGACCCAGTTCGCCGACTGGGTGCGGCCGCGCATCACCGGCGCCAGCCTGAACCTGGCGGTGGTGACCGACACCCACGACCGCACCAAGCTGTCCCGCAGCTTCTACGGGCCCAACGGTTACTGGCACGTGCTGGAGCAGCACTGGCTGGCCGGGGAGCTGCCGATCGACTGGCGCGTCCACCTGGGCGATCTGGTCGACGGCTCCGAGCCGTCCTTTTTGACCCAGTGGCGCCTGCGCAATATCGTGAGCGACTACGAGGCGTCGCCGCTGCCGTACGTCATCACCAAGGGCAACCACGACGACAACGACAAGTACGCCGAGCGCAACCGGCGCTTCGCCGGCAGCCTCCATCCCTGGGTGTTCAACGAGTACGTGTTCCGCAAGATGAAGGCGCAGGTCGGCGCGCCGCTGGTCACGCGCCACGGCCTGTCCGTGTTCGACTGGGCCAACATCCGCGTGATCACGCTGAACACCTCGGACGTGCCGGTGCGCTGGGTCGGCGGCCGCAAGAACTACGACATGAAAAAGACCCTGGCGGTGACCGCCGCGCAGGTTCAGGAGCTGATCGATGCGCTGCAATCCGCGGGCTCGCGCGACGTCTTGATCATGAGCCACGCGCCGGTGATGACCCGAAGCGGCAAGCCGGGCCTGCGCTTCAACGGCCGGCAGGTCCACGAGGTGCTGCGGGCGTTCAACGATAAGCTGGCCGGCCAGGTCACCTTCGGCAGCCACCCCGACTTCGGCGGACAGGCGCAGTTCGACTTCACCGGCACGCAAGGCACCATCATCGCGAGCCTGTCGGGGCACTGGCACACCGAGGAGGATTTTGCGGTCAACGGCATTCACTACTGCCTGCTGAACACCGCGGCCTTGATGGGGCGCAACCACGGCCTGACCACGCGCTACAACCGCAAGTGGAACCGCACGATCAACACCCCGAGCGAGTACGCCGGCTACGTGGTGTCGATCGACGCCGTTCACCGGCGCCTGGGCGTGTACGGGTACGGCGCCGCAAGCGCGGCGCGCGTGTTCGGTTACTGATCAGCATAAGGAGACGCGCCGGTCTGGCGCGTCTTTTTGCATGCGGTTGGCGGCGTGTACCAATCTCTCCATGGTGGCGCAGGTCAACTAGAAAAAATAACGGAAAGCGCTTGCAAATATTCGAGGTGCATGCTATACTTTAGTCAAGGTCAGGGAAGGAAAACTCAGCCAGTCAACCAAGTTTTGCCGGCATCCACAGTTCCACAGAGTCGTTCAACACAGGATGACGCAACGAGCTCGGATACAAAGAAACACGGATCTACTGAGTGAACCACAACAAGCAACTGGAGGTGTGAGTCTAATAACAAGACTCAACGAACCAAGCGTGACCACTGCGAGTTAAAGGTGCACACGGGAAGTTAGCATAACACCAAACAACGCCAAGTAATTAGGCCGCACCATGCAATACCGCAGTCTAAGCGTACAAGTGAATACCAGGAACAGTATGAGGTGAACCATCGTCAAAGTTACAACCAATTGTCAGCCACAGGCTGAGAACCACCTGACCTAGGACGCTAGCGTGCAGTCACACGCTAGCGTCTATTTTTGTGTCCAGGGCGAAGTCGGGCGTACTTAGCGGACCGCACAGCGTAAGGATGGGCATTGGGCCGAACTTTGGCCCAGTGACCGTCCTTACGCTGTGCGAGGCCGCGTTGCCTGACGCAGCCCGACGATCCAGGGTGTAGAAGCGCGCACTTAGGCCACCGGCCACCGTAAGCCCACTGCTTGGGCCGCACTTTGGCCCGAGCAGTGGGTTTAGCTGGACGAGTGGCCGTTGCGCTTCGGAACCCGACGATACCCAGGGCGGAGTCAGGCGCACTTGGCGGACCGCACCGCCCGCCGAATCCAAGGTGAGGCAGGGCGACCGAACGCGTGCTGCCAGGGGCAATTGCCCGCAACCGGGAATGCAGGTACAATGGGCGTGATAGGGAATCGATGGAGGGAACACAATGAAATTCATTTCGTGGAACGTCAACGGCCTGCGCGCGGTGCTGAAAAAGGACTTTGAGGCGACCTTCGCGGCGCTTGATGCCGATTGGTTCTGCCTGCAGGAGACCAAGATGCAGGAAGGCCAGGTCGAGCTGGATCTGCCCGGCTACCACCAGTACTTCAACTACGCCGAGCGCAAGGGGTACTCGGGCACGGCCATCTTCACCAAGCACGAGCCGCTGGCCGTCACTTACGGCATCGGCGAGCCCGAGTTCGACACCGAGGGCCGCGTGATCACGCTGGAGTACCCGAACTTCTATTTAATCACGGTGTACACTCCAAACTCCGGCAGCGAGCTGAAGCGGCTGGACTTCCGCCAGGCCTGGGACAAGGCGTTTTTGGCCTACACCCAGGCCCTGGCGGCCAAAAAGCCGCTGGTGTACTGCGGCGACCTGAACGTCGCGCACCACGAGATCGACCTGAAAAACCCGAGCTCGAACCACCACAACGCCGGGTTCACGGACGAGGAGCGCACGGACTTCACCGCGCAGCTGGACGCCGGCTTCACCGACACCTTCCGCCACCTCTACCCGGACGCCACCGATGCGTTCTCCTGGTGGAGCTACCGCTTCAACGCCCGCAGCCGCAACGCGGGGTGGCGCATCGACTACTTCGTCGCCAGCTCGCAGTTCGTGCCGTTCGTCAAGGACGCCAGCATCCACACGGAGATTCTGGGCAGCGACCACTGCCCGGTCGAGCTTGTGACCGAAGACCTGTTATAGGAGGACCCATGGATTTTATCGCGATGGATTTTGAGACGGCGAACCGCCAGCGTGCCAGCGCCTGCTCGCTGGCGCTGGTGGTGGTGCGCAACAGCCGGATCACCGACAGCTTCTACACGCTGATCGACCCCGAGGCCGACTTCGAGCCGATGAACGTGCAGATTCACCACATCCGCCCGAGCGCGGTGGTGGGCCAGCCGAATTTTGCCGCGGTGTGGCCGCACATTCAGCAGTTTTTCACCCCCAATCAGCTGGTGGTGGCGCACAACGCGCCCTTCGACGTGTCGGTGATGCGCCGCAGCCTCGAGCGCTACGGCCTGGCCGTGCCGCGCTACCAGGTGATCGACACCGCGCAGACCTCACGCCGCCTGATGCCGAACCTGCCGGATCGCAAGCTGGACACGGTCAGCGCTGCCTTGAGCATTCCGCTGACCAATCACCACAACGCGCTGGCCGACAGTTACGCGTGCGCGCGCATTCTGCTGGCGCAGGCCGACCGCTTCGGGGCGCAGGCGCTCGCGCCGCTGTGCAAGCTGACGGCGGCCTGAGCATGACCAAGAGAGGACTTGATGAGTTGGACGCTGACATCCGCATTCTGAAAAACGAGCCGCTGAGCCGCTACACCTTCACCAAAACGGGCGGGCCGGCCGACCTGCTGGCGTTTCCGACCAGCGTGGCCCAGGTCCAGCAGCTGGTGGCGATGGCTAACGCACAGGCGCTGCCGCTGACCGTCATCGGCAACGCGTCGAACCTGATCGTGCAGGACGGCGGCATCCGCGGTCTCACCATCATTTTGACCGCGATGGCTGAGGTGACGGTGAGTGGCGAGGCCGTCACCGCGCAGGCCGGCGCCCGGCTGATCGACACCACCGAGGTGGCCTACCGCGCCGGGCTGACCGGCTTCGAGTTCGCCTGCGGGATTCCCGGTTCCATCGGCGGCGCCGTGTTCATGAACGCCGGGGCGTACGGCGGCGAGGTCGCAGACGTCCTGCAGGCGGTCACGGTGCTGACGCAAGCCGGCGAAATCGCCACGCGCACCAACGCGGACATGGCCTTCAGCTACCGCCACAGCCTGGTGCAGGAGAACGGCGACATCGTGCTCGGTGCGACCTTCGCCCTCAAAAAGGGTGACCCGGTGGCCATTCGCACGACGATGGACGAGCTGAACGCGCGCCGCGCCGCCAAGCAGCCGCTGGAGTACCCGTCTTGCGGCTCCGTGTTCAAGCGGCCGCCCGACCACTACGTCGGCCCGATGATCCAGCAGGCGGGCCTGCAGGGGCACATCATCGGCGGGGCGCAGATTTCCAAGAAGCACGCCGGCTTCATCGTCAACATCGACCACGCCACGGCCACGGACTACCTGAACATGATCCACTACGTTCAGGCCAACATCTTCGAGCAGTTCGGGCTGCACCTCGAGCCCGAGGTGCGCATCATCGGCGCGGCGCGGTAGGCTGCGTCGTACCAGTGATCGGCGGACACCGCGGATGGCCGAGCTGTTGACACAATCATCGGAATAGGTACGACCGGACGTCGGTTCCTGTGGGAGCCGGCGTCTTTTTTGCGCGTGTCGAGGTTGTTTTGCGCCCGGCCGCGCAGGTTGGGATTGGCGAACGCAGCCGCGGCAGGTGGGGTCAAACCGGCGATCGAGGTGCGCCCCGCTGTCTTGTCATTAAATTGTCATCATTTTTTTTGCGAATCGGCGTTGCTTTTTGGAGGTCAGTCGGTATAATGGGCTAGAATATTAAACTCAAAGTTTAGTTTTACCAAACAAGGAGGTGTCGCATGGACATCGGTCAGAGGATCCGCGACCTGCGAATCCAAAAGAACCTGACACAAGAGGAGCTGGGGGAGCGTACCGACCTGACGAAGGGGTACATCTCGCAGCTTGAGCACGATCAGGGCTCGCCTTCGATGGAGACATTCTTCGACATCCTGAACGTGCTGGGGCAGACACCGGCCGAGTTTTTCACCGAGAATCACGAGGACCAGCTGGTGTACACCGTAGAGGACCAAGTCGAGTACGAGGATGACGAGCGCGGGTTCAACCTGCGCTGGCTGGTGCCGGAGAGCAACGAGAACGAGATGGAGCCGGTGCGCATCAGCTTCGAACCGGGTGGCACCTTCAAGACCTTCGAGCCGTCGCCGGCCGAGACCTTCGTGTACGTGACCAAGGGGCGCGTCACGCTGGAGTTGGGCACCAGGCGCTACACCGCCAAGCGCGGCGAGACCATCTACTTTCACGCGACCAAGCAACACCGCATCGTCAACGCCGCCAAGACCGCCAGCGAAATCCTGCTGGTCGCCACGGCGTCGTACCTGTAAATCCAGTTAGAGGAGTGGGGAGATTGAGCAACAACACCATCATTGAACTCAAGCACGTCAACAAGACTTACGGCGACACCGTCGTGCTCAAGGACGTGAACATCGAAATCGAGCGCGGGAAGTTCTACACGCTGCTGGGGCCTTCCGGCAGCGGCAAGACCACCATTCTGCGCGCCATCAACGGCTTTTTGGACGTGACGTCCGGCGACGTCCTGTTCGAGGGCAAGCGCGTCAACGATATTCCGGCCAACGAGCGCCGCGTCAACACCGTGTTCCAGGACTACGCGCTGTTCCCGCACATGAACGTGTTCGAAAACGTCGCGTACGGCCTGCGCATCCAAAAGCTGCCCAAGGCCGAGATCAAGACCCGCGTGAAGGACGCGCTGCACATGGTGCGGCTGGACGACCTGGCCGACCGCGAGATCTCGGAGCTGTCCGGCGGGCAGCAGCAGCGCATCGCCATCGCCCGCGCCATCGTGCTCGAGCCCTCCGTGCTGCTGCTCGATGAGCCACTGTCGGCGCTTGACGCCAAGCTGCGAAAGGACATGCAGTACGAGCTGCGCGAGCTGCAGCAGCGCCTGGGCATCACCTTCCTGTTCGTCACCCACGACCAGGAGGAGGCGCTGGCGCTGTCCGACGAGATCTTCGTCATGAACGACGGTGAGGTGCAGCAAAGCGGCACCCCGGTGGACATCTACGACGAGCCGATCAACCACTTCGTCGCCGACTTCATCGGCGAAAGCAACATCGTGTCCGGCTACATGATTGAGGACTACCTGGTGGAGTTCAACGGCAAGCAGTTCGAGTGCGCCGACGCGGGGATGCGGCCGCACGAGCAGGTTGAGGTCGTGCTTCGGCCCGAAGACCTCGACTTGACCGCGGTGGACAAGGGCAAGGTCACCGTCACGGTTGACACCCAGCTGTTCCGCGGCGACTACTACGAAATCGTGGCCTACGACGGGGCGCAAAACGAGTGGCTGGTGCACTCCACCAACCCGGCCAAGGACGGCGAGACGGTGGGGCTGACCTTCGACCCCGAGGACATCCACGTCATGCGTCTGAACGAATCCGAGGAGGACTTCGACGCGCGGCTTGAAAGCTACGAAGGTGAATAGGGGGGAGTCAGTTGAAGAAAAGTACCACCAACGCGGCCTTTTACGTGCCGTACGGGTTGTGGCTGGCCCTGTTCGTCGTGGCGCCGGTCCTGCTCATCATCTACCAAAGCTTCTTTGACATCAGCGGGCACTTCACGCTGGGCAACTACGCGACGTACTTTCAGTCCGGGACCTACATCCTGATGACCATCAACTCGGTGGTGTACGCGTTCATCATCACGGCGGTGACGCTTCTGATTTCTTATCCGACCGCGTACCTGCTGCACTACGCCAAGCACAAGCAGCTGTGGCTGCTCTTGATCATCCTGCCCACTTGGATCAACCTGCTGCTCAAGGCCTACGCCTTCATCGGCATCTTCTCCCAGGATGGCGGGGTCAACGGGTTTCTCGGCATGTTCGGCATCGCGCCCAAGCAGTTTTTGTTCACCGACTTCTCGTTCATCCTGGTCGCAAGCTACATCGAGATTCCGTTCATGATCCTGCCGATTTTCAACGGCATCGAGGAGCTCGACCAGGGCTACGTGAACGCGTCCCGTGACCTCGGGGCCAAGGGCTGGCAGACCTTCACGCGGGTGATCCTGCCCCTGACCATGAACGGCGTGAAGGCCGGCGTCCAGGCAGTGTTCATCCCGAGCCTCAGCCTGTTCATGCTGACGCGCCTGATCGGCGGGAACCGCGTGATCACGCTGGGCACGGCGATTGAGGAGCACTTCCTGGTCACCATGAACTGGGGAATGGGCTCGACCATCGGCGTCGTGCTGATCATCGCGATGTTCCTGATCATGTTCCTGACCGGGGAACGCAAGCGGAAGGGAGGCCGGGCCTGATGAAAAAATGGAAGTGGTCCAACCTCTACCTGATCTTCGTCTTCATCCTGCTGTACGTGCCGATTTTCTACCTCGTCGGCTACTCCTTTTCCGCCGGCGACTCCATGAGTAACTTCCACGGCTTCACCTGGCAGCACTACCTCGACCTGTTCGCCGACACGCGGATGATCCAGATCGTGGTCGACACGCTGCTGCTCGCGCTGCTGTCCAGCCTGATCGCCACGATCATCGGCACGATGGGGGCGCTGGCGATCCACCGCACCAGCCGGCCGGTGATCAAAAACACCGTGCTGAGCATGAACAACATCCTGATGGTGTCGCCCGACGTCATCATCGGCGCGAGCTTCCTGATCTTTTTCACTGCGCTGAAGATTCCGTTGGGCTTCCTGTCCGTCTTAATGAGCCACATCGCGTTCTCGATTCCCATCGTGGTGCTGATGGTGCTGCCCAAGCTCAAGGAAATGCGCCAGTCGATGCTCGACGCGGCGCGCGATCTTGGCTCCACAACGACGCAGGTGCTGACGCACATCATCATGCCGTTCATCACGCCGGGCATCCTGTCCGGGTTCTTCATGGCCTTCACCTACTCGCTGGATGACTTCGCCGTCACGTTCTTCGTCACCGGCAACGGCTTCCAGACGCTGGCCGTCGAGATTTACGCCCGCGCGCGCCAGGGCATCAGCCTGGAGATCAACGCGCTGTCCGGCGTGATGTTCATCTTCGCGCTGCTTTTGGTGATCGGCTACTACTTCATCCAGCAGGGCGCCCAGACGCGCAAGGCTAAGCACAAGGGAGGCGAGACGCTGTGAAAAAACTCATGAGCATGATCGTGGCGATCCTCGCCGTTGTCGCCGGGCTGGCCCTGTGGTCGGCCAACCTGAAGAAGACGCAAGGCGCCACCGGTGAGAACACGCTGAACTTCGCCAACTGGGGCGATTACATCGACCCGGCCCTGATCAAGAAGTTCGAGAAGCAGACCGGCTACCACGTCAACCAGGAGACCTTTGACTCCAACGAGGCGATGTACACCAAGATCCAGCAGGGCGGCACGTCCTACGATCTGACCGTGCCGTCCGAGTACATGGTCGAGAAGATGATCAAGGCCAAGATGCTGATTCCGCTGGACAAAAGCAAGCTGACCGGCCTGAAGAACTTCGGCAGTCTGTACATGAACCGCTCCTTTGACCCAGGCAACAAGTACTCGCTGCCGTACTTCTGGGGGACGCTCGGCATCATCTACAACGACCAGTACGTCAAGCGCTCCGAGGTCGAGCACTGGGAGGACCTTTGGAACAAGAAGTGGCGCGGCGACATCATGCTGATCGACTCCGCGCGCGACATCCTCGGCTTCTCCCTCGTCTCGATGGGCAAGTCGATGAACACCACCAACCCGACGACGCTGCAGCTGGCCAAGACCAAGCTCGACGCGCTGTCGCCGAACGTCAAGGCGGTGGTTGCCGACGAGATCAAGATGTACATGGCCGAGGGCGAGGCGCCGCTGGCCGTCGACTGGTCCGGTGAGGCCGCCGACATGATGTGGGACAACTCGCACCTGCATTACGTGGTGCCGACCGAGGGCTCCAACCTCTGGTTCGATAACTTCGTGATCCCGAAGACCGCCAAGCACTTGAAGGCCGTCTACGCCTTCCTGAACTTCATGAACGACCCGAAGAACGCGGCCCAAAACGCGGATTACGTCGGCTACTCGACGCCCAACGACGCGGCGCTGCGCCGCCTGCCGAAGAAGGTCCAAAACGACAAGCAGTTCTACCCGGATCAGGACGTGATTCGCCGCTCCGAGGTCTACAAGGACCTGGCGCCGAAAACCGTGGGGCTGTACAATGACCTGTTCCTCGAGTTCAAGATGTTCAGAAAATAGCTGATGGGACGCCAAAGCGCCACCCACTGCCGGCAGTGTTGCCGGAGTGGGTGGCGCTTTTTGGCAATCTCGGCCCGGGATTTTATTCCCAACCGCAGAGGGTCAGTCCCTTTGCCTTTGCGTTGGCCTGGGTGGTATGCATGATGGTGCCGGCGCGGCTCAACCCGCGGCATCCATCCGAGTAGTGGTATTTCGTTCCCGTCGCCGTGTAGTACACCGTCGCGTTGGGGTTTGCGTGCGGATCGGTGTTGACGACCGCTGCCCTGGAACTTGAAGCAGCCCGGGAGCTTGAGGCGGCAATTGCCTTCTTGCGGCTCGCGGCACTGGCCGCTGCCGCGCGCTTGGCGGCGGCTACTTTGGTACTGGACGCTCGCGCCGCTGCTGCCTTGACGCTGGAGCTTTCGGCTGCCTTCTTAGCGGCGACGGCCTTCTTTGAGGTTTCGGCCGCCTTTTTAGCTTTGGCTGACTCCCTTGCCGCAACGGCTTTCTTTGAGGCTTCGGCTGCCTTTTTGGCCCTGGCCTTCTTGGCCGCGAGGGCTTTCTTTGAGGCTTTGGCTGCCTTTTTGGCCTTGGCCTTCTTGGCCGCGACGGCCTTCTTTGAGGCTTTGGCTGCCTTTTTGGCCTTGGCTTTCTTGGCCGCGACGGCCTTCTTTGAGGCTTCGGCTGCCTTTTTGGCCTTGGCCTTCTTGGCCGCGACAGCCTTCCTTGAGTCATTGGCAGCTTTTTTATCTTCGGCCGCCTTTTTGGCCTGAAGGGCTTCCCGCGCCTCTTCTGCCTTGAATTCAGGTGTGGTGCTCATCAAGCCGCCGCCGGTAAACATGATGATGAGGCCGGCGATCCAGACCCACTTGGTTCGCTTGCTCCCATTGTGTTTCCAGTGGCGCCTAAAGACTTGAACGACTCCTATAATGAATAGAATAAACCCAACGAGCATCAATGCAGTTGCAACGTTTGCCATGATTTTCTCCCCCAAAAACGATGATGGCGTGCCACAAAAATGTGTTCTTTTGCGGCCACTGCCTAGAGTATATCATGCGCTTCATGTGTTTATAGAAATATATTTATAGTTGATTAAGTTTATTATGTGAGACTTTTGAAGGCGCAAGCCGAGCGGTCACGTTGCCGTTTGGGCGGAAGAAATTCCAGGTCCCGGCGCAATGAAGCTGGGGGAGGTCGAATCTCCTTGCAAATCCCGGCGACAGCCGTATTCTGGGGTTAACGAAACGACGAGGTGGACAATATGGAAGCAAACAGCGGCTGGTGGCTCGTGGCCTTTGCGGGCGTGTTGGTGCTGGTGATGATTGCAAGTGGCGTGCGGGAGCGGCTCGCGCTGCGCGACCGGCTGCTCGGCAGCTGGGGGCGCCTACCTGAGGTGCAGCGCCGGGACAGCCCGGCCAGCCTCGAGGAGGCGTTCAAGTACGCGCGGCAGCTGCACCCGACGGACAGCGTGGTCGACGACCTGACGTGGCAGGACCTGAACATGCAGGCGGTCTTCAAGCAGCTTAACCTGACGGAGTCCAGCGTCGGCGCCGAGGCGCTGTACGCGCGGCTTCGCGCCTACGACTTCGGCCAGGCGAAAGACCTCGAGGACCTGATCGCCTTTTTCACTGACGACGCGGTGGCGCGGTTGCGCTGCCGCACCGCGTTCGCGCGGCTGGGCAAAAGCGACCACAACCAGACCCAGGCCTACCTGCTGGAGGGCGCCAAGCACGAGCTGCACCAGACCTGGCGTTACGTGGTGCTCGGCTGCCTGCCGCTGGTCGGCGTGGCGCTGGCCTTCGTGCTGCCCATGATCGGCGTGACGCTGGTGGTCGCCAGCCTGATCTTCAACCTGGTGTACTACCAGCTGCGGCGCGAGCGGCTGACCGTCGAGCTCAACGCGATGCGCTACCTGGTTCAGACGGTGGCGATGGCGCAGCGGGTGGTCAAAATCGCGACGCCGCGCCAGGCCGCCCTGCGTGCCGCACTCGCGCCGCTTGCGCCGATCACGCGGACGGCCTTCGTGTTTCGCATCAAGACCGGCACCGCGGGTGAGGTGATTGCCGATTACCTGAGCATCGCGTTCATGCTGCCGTTCATCTCCTACAACTTCGTGCTGGAGCGGCTGCACCGCGACCGCGACGCCGCGCAGACGCTCTGGACGCTTCTGGGGGACCTGGAGGTGGCCATCGCCATCGCCAACTTCCGGGTGGCCGCGCCGGTGTGCTGCACGCCGCGCTTTGAAGCCGGCGGGGTGGTCGCGCACGGCCTGGTCCACCCGCTTTTGGCCAAGGCGGTCGCCAACGACCTGGCCTGGGACCGCACGGCGCTGATCACCGGCAGCAATGCCTCGGGCAAGTCGACCTACGTCAAAAGCGTGGCGATCAACTGCCTTTTGGCTCAGACCATCAACACGGCGACGGCGACGGACTTCACGCTGGCGCCGGGCCACGTGATCACGGCGATGGCGATCCAAGACGACCTGAGCGCCGGCGACTCGTACTTCATCGCCGAGATCAAGGCCATCCAGCGGCTGCTCGCGCGGGTGGCCAAGGGCCAGCGCGTGTACGGCTTCGTCGACGAGATCCTGAAGGGCACCAACACGGTCGAGCGCATCGCCGCGTCCGCCAGCATCATCCGCTGGCTGGAGGCGACCAGCGCCCTTACCATGGTGGCGACGCACGACAGTGAGCTGACCGCCATCCTCGGGACCGGGGTTTTGAACTGGCACTTCCAGGAGGTGGTCGACGGCGGCGGGGTGCACTTCGACTACCGGCTGCACCAGGGCCCGGCGACGACGCACAACGCGATCGCCCTGCTGGTCCACCTGAAGTATCCGGCGGCGATCACGACCACGGCGCAGGATCTGGCCGGGCAGTTCGAGGCGACGCACCGCTGGCCGGCGCTTGCGGGGCAGGCCGCCAAGCAGGACTGACGGCCGCCAGCCGCGGCCGTTTTTAGGTAAAAGCCCGCGGGCATGGTATACTTGAGCCAGAGTACAATTAGGGGAGGGCGACGCGGTTGGCGGAAGGCTCGGCTTTTGCGGTGGTGCTGCTCGGCAGCGATGATAATGTTTACGGCGTGGCGCGCTCGTTCCACGAGCGCTACGGGGTGGTGTCGCAGGTGTATGCCCGCGAGCAGTTCGCGCCGACGCGCTACTCCAAGATTGTGGACGTCCACCTGGTGCCGGATCTGTACCAGGATGAGGTGTTCACCGCCACGATGGCGGCGATCGCCTGCCCGGTGCCGACCATCCTGCTGCCGTGCGGGGACGCCTACGCGAGCCTCGTCGCCACGCACCGCGACCAGCTGCGCGAGCAATTTCTGTGTCCCAGCATCGACGCGGCGCTTCTGGCCCAGCTGGCCGACAAGGAGCGCTTCTATGCGCTGTGCGAGGCTCACGGCATCGCGTTTCCGGCCACCAAGATCATCACCAAGGCGATGGCGGCTAGCGGCGTGGCCGTGAGCTCGCCCTATGATTTTCCCGTCATGCTCAAGCCGGCCGACAGCCTGACGTGGCACACGCTGTCCTTCGAGGGGCTCAAGAAGGCCTACCTGATCCACTCGCAGGTCGAGCTCAACGCGACGATTCAAAAGGCCTACGCCAACGGCTACGTCGGCAACCTGATCCTGCAGGACTTCATCCCCGGCGACGACTCGCAGACGCGCGTGCTGAACGCCTACGTCGACGGCGAGCACCGGGTGAAAATGATGTGCCTCGGCCATCCGCTGTTGGAGGACCCGACGCCCAACGTGATCGGCAGCTACGTGGCAATCCTGCCAGCGCACGACGACGCGCTTTACGCCCAGTTCGCCGCCTTCCTCGAGGCCATCGGCTACGAGGGGTTTGCCAACATCGACCTGAAGTACGACGTGCGCGACCGCCAGTTCAAGATTCTGGACCTCAACCTGCGGCCGGGCCGTTCCGCGTATTACGTCACGCTCAACGGCTACAACCTGGCGCAGTGGCCGGTCGCCGAGTTCATCACCCGCGACCTGGCGGGGCAGGCGCCGGTGTTCGCCAACCCCGAGGCGGCCGCGCGCAAGGTGTGGCTCGGGGCGCCGAAGAAGGTCCTGGCCACCTACGCCACCGACAACCCGGCCAAGGGCGAGGCCCTGCGCCTGATTGCCGCGGGGCAGGTCGGCAGCACCGTGTTTTACGACGCGGACATGACGGCGCGGCGGTGGTTGTTGATGACCTACATGTTCCACAATTATTACGGGCGCTTCCGCCAGTATTTTGCTGAAAATAAGGGCGGCGCGTAGTATCCTGTTACCAAGAGCAAAGGAGCGATAGCATGGCCACAGAAGAAGACTTCGAAGTTGAATCGATGCACTACAACCGCCTGCTTTTGGCGGTGGACGACGACGACGACGACTCATCGCGCAAGGCGTTCAACTACGCCTGCACCCTGGCGAAAATCTACAGCATCCCGCTGGGCATTGTGTCGATCCTCGAGACCGGCGACCTGAATATCTATCAGTCGCTGTCCCCGGACCTGCTCAGCCAGCGCCGCTCGGAGATCGCCGCCCACCTGAACACCTACGTGGAAAAAGCGACGGCGTTCGGCGCCCAAGACGTCCAGCCCCTGATTGGGGAGGGCAAGCCTGGCCGCGTGATCCTCGACGAGATTGTCCCGGCCTTCAAGCCGGACCTGATCATCCTGGGATCCCACAACCGGCGCGGCCACGTGCACATCGGCCACGTCGCCGGTGACATCGTGCGCGAGGCGGAGACTTCCGTCATCGTCGTGCGCTAATCAAGGCGGCGCGCTTGCGCCGCTTTTTTGCTGCAAGAGACCAGGGCGGAGCAAGGCGCACTTCGCGAGACACATAACGTGGGAGTGGCACTTGAAGCGTTCTTTGCTTCGAGTGCCGGTCCAAGTTATGTGCGCCCGCGTTGCCATGCGCAGCCCGACGAAAACCAAGGCGGAGCAAGGCGCACTTCGCCGGTCGGCTAGCGTAAGGCTAGCGGCTGGGGCGTACTTGGCCCCGAGCGCTGGTCTTAGCTGGACGAACCGGTGTTGCCATGCGCAGCCCGACGAGGACTAGGGCTAGGTTTGAGGAGATCAGAAAGTGGAGGAGTTACATGGATTACGGCAAGGTTGAAATCGGCACGGTGATCAAGCGGATCAGCCGCTTCACGGTGATCGTGGCGCTGAACGGGCAGGAGGTGGCCGCCCACCTGAGCAACACCGGGCGCAACAAGGAGCTGCTGGTGCCGGGCCACGCGATCAGCATTCGCAAGGCGGCCAACCCCGAGCGCAAGACCCCGTACGACATCATCGCCGTGCAGCGCGACAACCGCTGGATCAACATCGACAGCCTGGCGCCCAACCGGGTGGTGAACGCGGCGCTGCGCGACGGCACGCTGCACCTGCCCGGCTGCCCCGGGCCCTACGTCGTGCACCCGGAGACCACGTACCGCGACTCTAGGCTCGACTTCGCCGGCACGGACGCGGCGGGGCAGGACTGGTTCGCCGAGACCAAGGGCGTGACCCTGGCGAACGGCACACGCGCGGCCTTTCCCGACGCGCCGACCACCCGCGGCCTCAAGCATGTGCACACGCTGACGGCGGCCCAAGAAGCCGGTTACCGGGCCTACCTGGTGTTCGTGATTCAGTTGGACGGCATCAAAGACATGACCATCTACCGCGACCGCTTCCCCGAACTCGCGCCGGCGATTCAGGTCGCCCAGGCCGCCGGGGTGCAGGTGGTGGCGGTGACGTGCAAGAGCGGGCCGAACTTTTTGACCCTGGATACCGTGGTGCCGTTCGAATCGACGCTGCCGTTCACCGAGGTGCCCGTGGTATAATGACCGCAAACGTTGACGGGAGAAACCAATGACACCCTACCAAAAATTCATTGCGAACACTAAGCTGCGCCGCGCGGCCGTGATGGCCAGCATCATCGTCGTGCTGTGGCTGGCCCGAAGCATCATGAGCACCATTTTGCTCACCTTCATCTTCGCCTTCCTGGTGACGCGGGTGATCAACCTGGTGCGCCGCCGGCTGCACGTCCGCGCGGTCCTGGTGGTCGCCCCGCTGTACCTGATCGTGCTGGCGGGGATGATGTACGCCCTGATCCATTACGTGCCGGTGATTGCCAACCAGACCGTGCACCTGTACAACCAGGTCCAGACCTTCTATAACAGCAAGGCGTTCGCCAACAACCAGGCGATGCAGTGGGTGCTCAACGCAATCAACTCGATGAACCTCAAGACCCAGCTGCAGGCTGGCATCAACACGATCCTCGAGTACGCCGGCAGCATCACCGCCATGGGCGTCACGCTGCTTTTGTCTTTGATTCTCAGCTTCTTTTTCACCGTTGAGATCGACGAGCTCAAGGCGTTCGGCGCGCGCTTCGTGACGTCGCCGTTCGGCTGGTACTTCGCCGACCTGAAGTACTTCGCCGACAAGTTCATCAACACGTTCGGCGTGGTGATCGAGGCGCAGATCTTCATCGCCATCGTCAACACCGTGATCACGACCATCACCCTGATTGCGCTGAAAATGCCCAACGTGCCCAGCCTCGCGATCATGGTCTTCCTGCTGTCGATGATCCCGGTCGCCGGCGCCATCATCTCCGTGGTGCCGCTGGCCATCATCGCCTTCACCGTCGACGGGCTGCAGGGGGTCATCACCATCATCGTGATGATTCTGGTGATCCACATGCTCGAGGCCTACGTGCTCAACCCGAAGTTCATGTCCACGCGCACCAAGCTGCCCGTGTTCTTCACCTTCGTGGTGCTGCTGGTCGGCGAGCGGCTGTTCGGCACCTGGGGGCTGATCGTCGGCATCCCGATTTTCACCTTCATCCTGGACATCCTGGGCGTCAAGCGCATCCCTGAAGAGGCGGCGCCCAAGCCCCCGGCCAAGAAATAGACGTCAAAATGGCCCCACCGCGGCGATTGCTGCGGTGGGGCCATTAGTGTCTGGTGGGTCAGCCCTCGGCGACCTGCTCGCACACGGTGTCGAAGGCGGCGACCGCCTGGTGGTAGTCGGCCAGCCGGGTGCCGAAGCGGGCGGAGAACGCCTCGGGGCCGCCGGCGATGAACGGCCACT
Source organism: Lacticaseibacillus kribbianus (assembly GCF_020180945.1). GTDB lineage: Bacteria > Bacillota > Bacilli > Lactobacillales > Lactobacillaceae > Lacticaseibacillus > Lacticaseibacillus kribbianus. Next base: position 168,366 of record NZ_JAIPUL010000004.1, read on the forward strand.
CGAAGGCCTGCACCTTCTCGTAGGCGGCGGTGAAGTCGGCGTAAAGCGCCGGCTGGCCCTCCAGCTGCAAGATCAGCTGCAGGACGCGAAAGTCGGTGTGGGCCAGCTCGTATTGCACCGCGATCTGGCGGGCGAACGGGTGGCCCTGGCGAATGTGGTCGAAGTGGTGCGCGACGGTCCACTGCTGGTTGTTGAGCGCGCTGGTGCGATCAAGTTTCATCGTGACGCCTTCTTTCCTAGGATAACGCTATCATAACGCGAATCCGAAGAAAAAGCCGCTGGGACGACTCGCGGCTAGCGGTGGAAAATTTTGTACACGCCGCGGGCGATCAGCGCGAAGCCGCCGCCCAGCAGCAGAATGTCCATCACCCCGTGCAGCCAGGAGAGGCCGGTGCTTTGGTTGACCGCGGTCTGCAGTGCGGCGCTGTTGACGTAGACCAAGAAGTAGACGATGCTTGCCGCCCAGAGACCGGCGATGGTGAGCCATAACTTTTTCATGCGATTGCTCCTTTGGCGGGTGGGTCCCGCAACTGTCGTAAGTGTAGCAAACTCGGCGGGGTTCGGCCAGCGCAATTGGGTAGCGCCGCTTTCTGAAATAGTGTATGATATAAGGGAATTACGCAGTCAGGAATGACAAAAATTAAAAGCGAGGTAATCTCTAGATGGCAAAATTAGTGCTTATCCGTCACGGTCAAAGTGAATGGAACCTGTCCAACCAGTTCACCGGCTGGGTCGACGTTAACTTAAGCGAAAAGGGTGTTGAGGAAGCGAAGACGGCTGGTCGCAAGATCAAGGAAGCCGGCCTCGAATTCGATCAGGCTTACACCTCTGTTTTGACCCGTGCGATCAAGACGCTGCACTTTGCACTGGAAGAATCCGGTCAGCTCTGGATTCCAGAAACCAAGACCTGGCGCCTGAACGAGCGTCACTACGGCGCGCTGCAGGGCCAAAACAAGGCCGAAGCCGCTGAAAAGTGGGGCGACGAACAGGTTCACATCTGGCGTCGTTCCTACGACGTGCTGCCTCCGCTTCTGAGCGCCGACGACGAAGGTTCCGCCGCTCAGGACCGTCGCTACGCCAACCTGGACCCTCGCATCGTGCCGGGTGGCGAGAACCTCAAGGTCACCCTTGAGCGTGTCATTCCGTTCTGGGAAGACCACATCGCACCGGATCTGTTGGCCGGCAAGAACGTGATCATCGCCGCACACGGTAACTCCCTGCGCGCCCTGACCAAGTACATCGAAAACATCTCCGATGAAGACATCATCAACTTGGAGATGGCCACCGGCGAACCTGTCGTTTACACCTTCAACGACAAGCTTGAAGTGACCGACAAGACCAAGCTGGGCAAGTAATTGCCCACCGCCCCCGTGCAGCGCAGCTGTGCGGGGGCGTTTTGTATTCCAGAGCGCAGCGTGGCGCAGTTTATCGGGGCGCTTGGGTCGGGCCTGGTTTGTCCGCTGCTTAAGATTGCCTTGCGCCGCCGCAAATTGCGGCGCGATGTAGTAGAATGTAGAGACAGAACAGGAGTGATGACGTGAAAAGCAAATGGGTCAAACTGGCCGTTGCCCTGATGGTGGCAACTATCGCGCTCGCCGGGTGCTTCGGCGGCAAGAAGGCGGCGGAGACGAAGCCAAGTGCGTACCAAACGGCGCTGAAGGCGGGCGTGAAGGCGGTACGGACCGACGAGTTCGAGCAGGCCGCAACGCACTTCAAGGACGCGGTGGCGGCCAAGGCCACCAAGGCGGCCAAGACGGATCTGGCGCAGACCAAGGCGTACCTGACGGCGCAAAAGCAGCAGCGGGCCGGTCGCCCGGTGCGCGCGCTCAAGACCGTCCAGAAGGCGCAAAAGCGCAAGCACGGCGCCGCGGTTTTGGCCAGCAAGCTCAAGGCGTTCGCCAAGCGGCTGACGCGCGAGGCCAAGAAGTACAAGCGGGCCGCCGCGCTGCTCAAGGAGGCCCAAGCCCAGGCCGACGCCGGCGAAACCGCGCAGGCCAAGGCAACTCTGGCCCCGCTTGCGCCGCTGGACTGGACCCAGACCTACCTCAAGCGGCTCAAGGCGCACTACGATGAGCTGACCCAGACGCTCGCCGCGGCCGCCGCAAGCGCCACGTCCGCCACCGCCGAATCGGAGACGTCAAGCTCGAGCAGCGCGGACACAGCCAGCAGTGCGGACAAGGCCAGCACGTCAAGCACCGCGCCGGATCCCACCGCGGCCGACCAGCCCAAGGTCAGCTGGAATCAGGCGGCCGGCACCAAGGACGACGGTGACAAGGCCACGGACGCCAGCGCGTCCAGCAGCAGCGACGACGCCAAGGCCACAACCGAAAGCGGCAACGACCTGAGCGCGGCCTCGGTGCGCAGCGTGATCCTGACGTACTTCGGCACCCAGCTGTCTGCGGATGCCGTCAATGCCGTGCCGGACGACGGCATCCTGCAGGCCTACAAGGACACGCTGGCGGTCGGCGGCGACGTCGGCTACACCGTGTCGCTGCTCGAGGAGCGCTACCCGGACGTGGTGCTGACCACCGCGAAGTCCACCACCACAGCCGACGACACCGCCGCAAGCGGGGACTAGCCCCAGCCGTGACGGGTTGGCAACAGACAAGCGCGCACCATCGCATTCAGCGGTGGTGCGCGCTTTTTCGTTGGGTCATTCAGTCCGTCGCCAGCCCCGCGCGCTTTTGAAGCCGGGCGATGGCCAGCGCCACGCCGGTCATCGCCACGGCGCAGGCACCGTAGACCAGCCAGGCGGCGGTGGGGGACACCACGTTGGCGATGCCGAGGAAAACGGCGGTGCCGGCTGGGGCGCCGAGCATCACCAGCGTCTGCAGGGCGCTTGAGACGGTGGCCAGGTGGGCGGCGTCGACGCGAGCCAGCACGATGGCGGACAGGCGCGGGTTGATTTTGCCCACCGGGTAGCAGGCGATGACCAGGAGCGCGACCATCGCCGGGCCGTTGTGCCACCAGACCAGGTTAGCCGATTCGGCGGCAAGCGCCATCATGGTGACGGCGGCGAGCGCCGGCAGCGACCAGTTCTTGAGGCCGTCGTGCATGAACAGGGCGGCGACGGTGGTGCTGAGGCTGGCGGCCACGCCGACCACCGCGATGGTGGTGGCGAAGCTGCCAAACCAAAGCGCCGGGGTGTTGGCCAAAAGCACGGTGAGCAGGCCGTCAAGCCCGGTGCCCAGCGCGTTGACGCCAAGCGCCAGGCCGATGATGCCGAACAAGAAGCGGTCTCGGGTGATGAAGGTCAGGGCGCGGCCGATGCCCTGGCCCATCGACTCGGGGGCGGTTGGCGCCTGAACCTGCGCGGCCTGCGCCGCGCGGTCGGCGGCCCTGAAGACGGCGCGGTCGTGCACCAGCACCAGGGCGGCAAGGGCGAAGCTGGCCGCGTTGATCAGGCCGAACAGGAAGTAGTTGTGGTGCAGCAGGACGATCAGGCTGGCCCCGAGCGCCTGGAACACCAGGCTGATGATGTTGCCGACGCCGCTGAGCAGGCCAAAACCCTGCTGGTACTCGTCCTGGTTGGCCAGCACGTGCTTTTGGTAGTGCAGCACCAGGCTGCCGGTGAAGTCAGCCAAGAGGTCCGAGCCGAGGTTGATGGCCAACAGCACCGCGAACAGGCCGAGGCTGCCCGGCGCCTGAATGGCGAAGGCGAGGACCACGTAGGCGGCGGCCTGCACCAGGCGCAGCCCGATCATCGCCGTCAGCCGGCGGCGCGGGGCGAGGTGGTCGGCGAGGTAGCCGCTGGGCACGGCCAACAGCTGCGGCACCAGGTTGATCGCGGTGACCAGCGATAGCGCGAGCGTTTTGAACGGCAGGGTCTGGGCGTAGACGAGAAAAACAAAGTTGAACAGCACCGAGCCGATGCTGGACAGGAAGCTGGCGTTGGCCAGGGCGCGAAACGGGCGATTGTGCAGGTAGATGTTCATGATGAGACCTCCGTGGGTGGGTAACTTGATGTGATGGCCTCATGATAGTTGACGGGCGCCGACCGCTGGCGCAAAATGTCATATATGACAAATGAAGTGGGGTAAGGCCATGACAACCGGTGCACTGTACCGCCAGATGCGGCAAAGCCGCGGCATCACGCTGCAGGACATTGAACTTGAGACTGGGCTGACCGCGTCGTTCGTCTCGCGCTTCGAGCGGGGGCGAACCGATGTGTCGCAGACCAACTTTGGCAAGCTGTTGACCGCCATCAACGTGGCGCAGGCCGAGTTTGCGTTCGAAGCCGCGCGCGCCGGCATGCCACCGGCGCTGACTGGGGATGCGGCGCAGCTGTGGCTGGCCAAGCGGGAGCTGCCGTTTCTTCAACCTTTTTTGGCGCAGGGGACGTACGGCACGGCCAACCTCGCCGAGATCCGCCGGGCCAGGGATGCGGCTGAGGCGACCTTTCGCGCCGCCCCGACGCGCAACCACCACTTCGCCTACCTGTTCTACCGGGGGATGGTTGCGGCCAGCGCGGCGACCACCATCACCGCAGACCCCGATGCGGCCAGACCGGTGATCCGCTACCTGCAGCAGGTCGACAGCTGGGGCGTGTACGAGGTGCAGCTCTTTCAGCTGTTCATGGTGATGATGCCGACCGCGGACAACCTGCGCCTTTTGACCACTGGGGTGAAGCTCAGCCGCCGCCTCAAGGCCAACGCGCGCTACCGAACGCTGCCCTTTGACCTGTTGGTGGGGGACTTCACGGTGTTTCTGGCGCGGCGGGAGTTCGACGCCGCGGCCGCGGTGCTGGGGCTGCTTCGCAAGGAACCGAACTTCGGCGGCACGGCGCTGGTGCGGCGCTTCCTCGCCGGCTGGCTGGCGATCCGCCAGGGCGACGTGGCCGGCGGCACCGCCACGTGCCGCGCCGCGATCGCGCTGATGGCCGCCATCGAGCTGCCCCAAGACGCGGCGATGTGGCAGTCCCGATTGGACGAGATTCTTGGGCCCAACCAGCGCGACATGGTGCTGATCAACCTCGGCGGCAGCCAGTGAACGGCGTCGCGCCGCGCTTTTGGCCGCGGCCCTGTTAAGTTGGGCCAAGTGATGATAAAATTGAAGACAAACTATGGCGAAAGACAGGTGGACCCGATGGTAGAAAGTGTTTCAGTGCGCCAGCTGGTGACCGATACGAACCTCACCGTGTACAGCGGCGAGGCGTACCTCGACGAGCGCAAGGTCGTGGTATCCGATATTTCACGGCCGGGCTTGGAGCTGACCGGGTACTTCAATTACTACCCGCACGAACGCGTGCAGTTGTTCGGCCGCACGGAAAGCGCCTTTGCGCGCAACATGACCTCCGAGGAGCGGCTGGTGATTTACAAGCGGATGGCGGCCGAGGACACGCCGGCGTTCCTGGTGTCGCGCGGCATCGACCCGCTGGACGAGATGCTGATGGCGGCGGCCGCCGCCCACGTCCCGGTGCTCGGCTCCAAGCTGCCGACCACGCGCCTGTCCAGTCTGCTGACGGATTACCTCGAAAGCCAGCTGGCCGAGCGGCGCAGCATGCACGGCGTTTTGGTTGACCTCTACGGCCTGGGCGTGATGATCACCGGCGATTCCGGAGTCGGCAAGTCCGAAACCGCGCTTGAGCTGATTCAGCGCGGCCACCGGCTGATCGCCGACGACCGCGTCGACGTCTACCAAAAAGACGAGCAGACCATCATCGGCGAGGCGCCGGCAATCTTGGCGCACCTGCTGGAGATTCGCGGACTCGGCATCATCGATGTGATGAGCCTGTTCGGCGCCGGTGCCGTGCGCACCAACGCCTCCGTCGACCTGATCGTGCACCTGGAGAACTGGACGCCGGACAAGCAGTTCGACCGCCTGGGCTCCGGCGAGCAGAGCCAGCAGATCTTCGACGTTGCGGTGCCGAAGATCACGATTCCGGTCAAGGTCGGCCGCAACCTGGCCTCGATCATCGAGGTCGCCGCGATGAACTTCCGCGCCAAGTCCATGGGCTTTGACGCGACCAAGACCTTCGAGCGGAACCTGAACAACCTGATCAAGACGAATTCGGAGGACTAGCGATGTTAGGAGCACTGAACCCGATCGCGCTTAGGCTGGGTGGGCTCGAGGTCCACTGGTACGGCGTGATCATCGCCTGCGGGGTCCTGCTGGCCGCGTACCTGGCGATGCAGGAGGCCAAGCGGCGCAACGTCGCCGAGGACCACATCCTGAACCTGGTGCTGTGGGCGCTGCCCTTCGCGCTGATTGGCGCGCGGCTGTACTACGTCGCCTTCGAGTGGCCGTACTACGCGGCGCACCCCGGCGAGATCATCGCCATCTGGCACGGTGGGATCGCCATCTACGGGGCGCTGATCGCCAGCGTGATTGTTTTTCTCATCTACTGCCACGCCAAATGGCTGCCGGCCTGGCTGATCCTCGACATCGCCGCGCCGACCGTGATGATCGCGCAGGCGATCGGGCGCTGGGGCAACTTCATGAACCAGGAGGCGTTCGGCGCCAAGACGACGCTGTCCTTCCTGCAGGGGCTGCACCTGCCGAACTTCATCGTCCAGCAGATGCTGATCGACGGCGCGTACCGCCAGCCGACCTTCCTGTACGAATCTGCCTGGAACGTCGCGGGCTTCATCCTGATCATGAGCGTGCGGCACCATAAGGGCTGGTTCAAGCAGGGCGAGATCTTCCTGAGCTACGTGATGTGGTACAGCTTCGGGCGCTTCTTCGTGGAGGGGATGCGCACCGACAGCCTGTACATGCTGCCAGGGCTGCGCGTGTCGCAGCTTTTGTCCATCGTGCTGTTCGCCGCCGCGGCCTTCATGTGGTGGTACCGGCGCCGACAGGACCTGCCGTGGTACCTGGACGGCAACAAGTTGAACAACCTTTAGTCAATCAATAGGAGTGATCTTTTGAGTAAAAAAGTGGCCGTACTCGGCGCCGGTTCCTGGGGCACCGTCCTTGCAAACCTGTTAGTGGAAAATGGGCATGACGTCGCGCTGTGGACCAACAATCCCAAGCAAATCCCCGAAATCAACGCGCAGCACACCAACAAGCACTACCTGCCGGAGTTCCACCTGGATCCTGCCCTGCAGGCGACCACGGACCTCGCGGCGGCCGTCCAGGGCGCCGACGTGATCCTGTTCGTCGTGCCGACCAACGCGATTCGCAGCGTGGCCACGCAGGTGCGGCCGCTGCTGGAGGGCGCGGCCAAGCGCCCGATTATCGCGCACGCCGCCAAGGGTCTCGAGGTCGGCTCCAAGCTGCGCGTGTCGCAGGTCATCGAGTCCGTGCTGCCGGCCGCAAGTTACGCCGGGCTGGTGGTGATCTCCGGGCCGAGCCACGCCGAGGACGTGTCGACCAAGGACATCACCACGCTGACCGCCGCGTCCAAGGACCTGGCGGCCGCAACGGCGATCCAGACGATTTTCATGAACGATTACTTCCGCCTGTACACCAACCAGGACGTGATCGGCGTCGAGTGCGGCGCGGCCCTGAAGAACGTCATCGCCATCGGCGCCGGTGCGCTGCACGGCCTGGGCTACGGCGACAACACCAAGGCGGCCCTGATGACCCGCGGGCTGGCCGAGATCACCCGGCTGGGCGTCAAGATGGGCGCCAACCCCTTGACCTTCATCGGCCTGTCCGGCGTCGGCGACCTGATTGTCACCTGCACCAGCGTCCACAGCCGCAACTGGCGCGCCGGCAACGCGCTGGGCCAGGGCGAGAAGCTGGCGGATGTGCTCGAGAACATGGGCATGGTGGTCGAGGGCGTCTCCACCGCCAAGGTTGTGCACGAGCTGGCGGCGGAGCTTGGCGTCGAGATGCCGATCTCCGAGGCCATCTACCGGGTGCTCTACCAGGACGCGCCGATCGCCACGGTGATCACCGATCTGATGGCGCGCGACGGCAAGCCGGAGTTCGATTTCGACACGGCTTTACATCGGGACTAAAAGCGCGTATACTTACATTTCGTAAGCAAACCAACCAAAAGGAGTTTTTGCCCATGTCTAAGCTTTATGATGTGATCGTGATCGGGGCGGGCCCCGGCGGCATGACCGCCGCGCTTTACGCCTCCCGGGCGAACCTGTCCGTTCTGATGCTGGACCGCGGCATCTACGGCGGCCAGATGAACAACACGGCGGCCGTCGAGAACTACCCGGGCTTCAGCTCGATTCTCGGCCCGGAACTCGGTCAAAAGATGTACGACGGGGCGACCCAGTTTGGCGCGGAGTACGCGTACGGCAACGTGACCGACGTTCAGGATGAGGGCGGCGTCAAGACCGTCACCACCGACGAGGATACCTATAGAGCCTTGGCCGTGATCATCGCCACCGGCGCCGAGCACCGCAAGCTGGGCATCCCCGGCGAGGAGTCCTACGGCGGCCGCGGTGTGTCCTACTGCGCGGTCTGCGACGGCGCGTTCTTCAAGAACCGCGAAGTCGTGGTGATCGGCGGCGGTGACTCCGCCGTCGAGGAGGGCCTTTACCTGACGGGGCTGGCGTCCAAGGTCACGGTGATCCACCGCCGCGACCAGCTGCGCGCCCAGAAGATTATCCAGCAGCGCGCCTTTGCCAACGAGAAGATGAGCTTCATCTGGAACGCTCAGGTCGAAGAGGTCGTCGGCGATGACAACAAGGTGACCGGCGTTCGCTACCGCGACAAGGTGACCGGTGAGGAAACCACCGTCCCGGCGGCCGGGGTCTTCATCTACGTCGGCATCAAGCCGTTAACCGACAGCTTCAAGCACCTCGGCGTCCTCGACGACGCGGGCTGGATTCCGACCGACGAGCTGATGGCGACCAAGGTGCCCGGCATCTTCGCCATCGGTGACGTGCGCGCAAAGACCTTGCGCCAGATCACCACGGCGGTCGGCGAGGGCGGCCAGGCCGGCCAGAGTGCCTTCAACTACCTGCAGGGCCTGCAGGACGCGACGCTGCAGGACGGCGCCGTGCCGGCGGCTCAATAAACGTCAACATCTGTGGGAAGCACCCGAGTCTTGTGATTCGGGTGTTTTTTTGGCGCCGATCAGGGTGTCTGGGTAAGGCCTGGTACGGTGCTTAGACATGATTGGTCTACCTGGCGCTGGAGGGGGCACTCGGCCCGAAAGCGCGCGCAAGTTCGCGCTTATTAGTTGACTGGTCTTTCTCATGTGAGATAATCTAGGCGAGACGACCGGTGGCTGCACCGGCACAACAATGAATAGGAGTTGAGCTTATGGGTTACAAGGAAAACTACGCCGTCTGGGCAAAGGCGACGGACATCGACCCGACAATGCGGCAAGAGGTGCTGGCGATGGCCAACGACCCGGAGACGCAGGAGGCGGCCTTCTCCGCCCCAATGGCCTTCGGGACCGCGGGCATGCGCGGCATCATCGGCGCCGGCATCGGGCGGATCAACATCTATACGGTGCGGCAGGCGACCGAGGGGCTGGCGCGCTTCATGGACACGCTGGATGCAAAGACGCGTCAGGCCGGCGTGGCGATCAGCTACGACTCGCGCTACATGAGCACCGAGTTCGCCCAGGAGGCCGCCGGGGTGCTCGGCGCCCACGGCATTCCGAGCTTCGTCTTCGACAGCCTGCGCCCGACGCCGGAGCTGTCCTTTGCGGTGCGCTACCTCAAGACCTACGCCGGCATCATGATCACCGCCAGCCACAACCCGAAGGCGTACAACGGCTACAAGATCTACGGCCCGGACGGCGGCCAGATGCCACCGGCCGAGTCCGACCGCATCACCGCTTACGTGCGCGAGGCCGCGGACCTTTTTGCCATCAAGGCGCTTGATGTGCACGAGCTGCGCCGCCAGAACCTGCTGACGCCGATCGGTGAGGACGTCGACGAGGCGTACTACACGCAGGTCGCCACGGTCACCATCAACCACGACCTGATTGAAAAAACGGGCAAGGACATGAGCCTCGTGTACACGCCGCTGCACGGCACCGGGCGCATCCCGGCCCAGATGGTGCTGCGCAACGCCGGCTTCGCCAACTTCCAGCTGGTCGCCAAGCAGGCGGTGGCCGATCCCGAGTTCGCCACCGTGCCGTTCCCGAACCCCGAGTTCGCGCAGGCCTTCGACATGGCGATTGAGCTGGGCCAAAAGAGCCACGCGGACGTGCTGATCGCCACGGACCCGGACGCCGATCGCCTGGGCACCGCGGTGTGGGCCGGCGACCACTACCAGCTTTTGACCGGCAACCAGATCGCCAGCCTGCTGCTGCACTACATCCTCGAGGCGCGGCGCTCGGCGGGCACGCTGCCGGCCAACGGCGCGGTGGTGAAGTCCATCGTGTCCACCGAGCTGGCCACCGCGATTGCCAAGGACTACGGGGTCGAGATGATCAACGTCGAGACCGGCTTCAAGTTCATCGGCGACCAGATCAAGCAGTACGAGGAAACCGGCAGCCACGAGTTCCTGTTCGGCTTCGAGGAGAGCTACGGCTACCTGATCAAGCCGTTCGTGCGCGACAAGGACGCGATTCAGTCCACCGTGCTGCTCGCCGAGGTCGCGGCCTACTACAAGAGCCTTAACATGACCCTGTGGGACGGCATCCAGGCCCTTTACGCCAAGTACGGCTACTTCGCGGAGAAGACCGTCGGCGTCGACTTCGAGGGCGTGGACGGCACGGCGCAGATGGCCGCGTTGATGACCAAGTTCCGCGAGCACCAACCGCAGGACTTCGACGGCGTCGCCGTCGCGGAGGTCCAGGACTACAAGGCCCAGCGCATCACCCGCGCGGACGGCAGCCAGACGGCCATCGACATGCCGGTGTCAGACGTCTTGAAGTACGTGCTGGCAGACGGCACCTGGATCGCGATTCGCCCGTCCGGCACCGAGCCGAAGGTCAAGTTCTACGTCGGCACCTCGGCCGAGCACAAGGCCGCCGCGGAGCAAAAGCTTGACGACTTCGAGGCCGCTTTGACCGCGTTCCGGCAGGAGTAGCCTAGGCACGCAAAAACACCACCCCGCGGGGTGGTGTTTTTTTTAGGCGTCGAAGTGCCGGCCCAGGATGTCCAGGTCACGCCGGGTGGTGTCCATCAGGGCGACCTGCGGCAGGTGCCCCCAGGTGGCGAAGCCATTCCTGGCGAACAGGCCCTGGCTGGCCCGGTTGTGGTGAAACACGAAGGCGACGATGGTGTCGAGGTCCAGCCGCTTGAGCTGGGTGAAGACAAAATCGAGCGCCGCCTGGCCGAGGTGGCGGTGCTGAAACGCCGGATCCAGGTAGATGCTGATCTCGGCCGTGTGATCGTAGGCGGGGCGGCCGTAGAAATTCTCGAGGCTGACCCAGCCGGCCAGGGCGCCGTCGACCTGAATCAGCCAGATCGGCCGGTGGTCGGGGCTGAACTGGGCGAACCAGGCGGTCTTGGCCGCGACGGTCACCGGCTCGAGGTCGGCGGTGGCGAGGCGGCCGGGGATGGCGGCGTTGTAGATGGCGACGATGGCCGGCAGATCGGCCGCGGTGGCGAGGGTGAAAACTGGCATACGAGGACTTCCTTTGCAGTGATTACGTCGAGCTTACCCAAGGCCGCCGCGCGATGCAAGACATTTTGTCAGCAAATCTCCCTTGCAATGGCGCCCGGTTGGTGATAGCATAGTAAAAATTTACCTAGGAGGCGGACAACACATGGGGATGCACCAGTTCATTCAGGGACTTAACAACTTAGAGACGCTGCGGCGCGCGCCGGGCTTTTTCAAGTACGCGGAGCACAGCGTGGCGGCCCACAGCTTCAAGGTGGCCGAGATCGCGCAGCTGCTCGGCGACATCGAGGAGAACGCGGGCAACACCATCAACTGGCTGCGGCTGTACGAGAAGGCCCTGAACCACGACTACACCGAGCGCTTCATCGGCGACATCAAGACGCCGGTCAAGTACGCGACCCCGGCCTTGCGCGAGATGCTGGCCGACGTCGAGGAGTCGATGACGGAGAACTTCATCCAAAACGAGATTCCGGCCGAGTTCCAGGCCGCGTACCGGCGACGGCTGTCCGAGGGCAAGGACGACACGCTGGAGGGCGTCATCCTGAGCATCGCCGACAAGGTGGACCTGCTGTACGAGTCCTTCGGCGAGATCGAAAAGGGCAACCCGGAGCGCGTCTTCGTCAGCATCTACACCGAAAGCCTGGCGGTGATCATGTCCTTTGAGGAGCGGCCGTCCGTCCAGTACTTCCTCAAGGACATCCTGCCCGACATGCTCAACGAGGAGTTCGCCGACCGCGACATGCTGACCAAGCTGACCCGCGCCATCATGACCAAGAAGTAGGCGCGCCGCGGGCCGCGCGCAGGCGCCGGCGTCGAGGCAAGGCCCGGGATCGGCGGCGGTCGGCAGCCCGCCGCAAACGGCTATCGCGAAAGTATGTTCGCTATGCTATAATAAGCACCAGTCAGAAGTTGGAATTTCGGTTCCGACTTTTTTGTCGCTGTGAGGCGGCAATGGAAATCTTGGGTACGGGAGGAATCGCAATGATTGAACGCATGGCTAACCGCAAGTTCGACCTCGTCTCGCCTTACGGGCCGGCCGGGGACCAGCCCGAGGCGATCGCGAAGCTGACCGCCGGCTTTGAGGCCGGGGAGAAGGAGCAGATTCTGCTCGGGGCCACCGGCACGGGCAAAACCTTCACGATGGCGCAGGTGATTGCCAAGCTCAACCGGCCGACTTTGATCTTGTCGCACAACAAGACGCTCGCCGGCCAGCTGTACGGCGAGTTCAAGGAGTTCTTCCCGCACAACGCGGTCGAGTACTTCGTGTCCTACTACGACTACTACCAGCCCGAGGCCTACGTGCCAAGCTCGGACACCTACATCGAAAAGGATTCGGCGATCAACGACGAGATCGACAAGCTGCGCCACAGCGCGACCTCGGCTCTGCTTGAGCGCAACGACGTGATCGTAGTCGCATCGGTGTCCTCCATCTTTGGGCTGGGCAGCCCGGATGAGTACCGCGACCACGTGCTGTCTTTGCGCACCGGGATGGAGATCGACCGCAACACACTGTTGCGCCAGCTGGTGGACATCCAGTTCGACCGCAACGACATCGACTTTCAGCGCGGGCGCTTCCGCGTGCGCGGCGACGTGGTCGAGATCTTCCCGGCCAGCCGCGACGACCACGCGATTCGCGTCGAGTTCTTCGGCGACGAGATCGACCGCATCGTCGAGGTCGACGCGCTGACCGGCGAGGTGGTCGGCGAGCGCGAGCACGTGGCGATTTTCCCGGCCACGCACTTCATGACCTCCGACGACCAGCTGGAGCACGGGATCGAAAGCATCTCCAAGGAGCTGGAGGGCCGGCTCAAGGAGCTGACCGACGCCGGCAAGCTGCTGGAAGCCCAGCGGCTGGACCAGCGCACGACCTACGACATCGAGATGCTGCGGGAGATGGGCTACACCAACGGCATCGAGAACTACTCGCGCCACATGGAAGGGCGCAAGGCCGGCGAGCCGCCGTACACGCTGTTGGACTTTTTCCCCAAGGACTTCATGATCATGGTCGACGAGAGCCACGTCACCATGTCGCAGGTGCGGGGGATGTACAACGGCGACCGCGCGCGCAAGCAGACGCTGATCGACTACGGCTTCCGCCTGCCCAGCGCCCTGGACAACCGGCCGCTGAAGCTGCCGGAGTTCGAGGCGCACGTCAACCAGATTCTCTACGTCTCGGCGACCCCGGGCCCTTACGAGATGGACCGGGTGCCGAAGTCCCAGATTGCCGAGCAGATCATCCGCCCGACCGGCCTGCTGGACCCGACCATCGAGGTGCGGCCGATCATGGGCCAGATCGATGACCTGGTGTCCGAGATCAACATCCGCGTCGAAAAGCACGAGCGCGTGTTCATCACGACCTTGACCAAGAAAATGGCCGAGGACCTGACGGACTACCTCAAGGAGCTGGGCATCAAGGTCAAGTACCTGCACTCGGACATCAAGACGCTGGAGCGCACGGAGATTATCCGTGACCTGCGGCTGGGCAAGTTCGACGTGCTGATCGGCATCAACCTGCTGCGCGAGGGGATCGACGTGCCCGAGGTGTCCCTGATTGCGATCCTCGACGCCGACAAGGAAGGCTTCCTGCGCGCCGAGCGCTCGCTGATCCAGACCATCGGCCGCGCCAGCCGCAACGCGCACGGCAAGGTGATCATGTACGCCGACAAGATCACCGACTCCATGGACGCGGCGATCAAGGAGACCAGGCGGCGCCGCGAGATTCAGGAGGCCTTCAACGAGGCCCACCACATCACGCCGAAGACCATCATCAAGCCGATCCGCGACTCGATCCACAGCCTGGACACCAGCTCCAAGGATGAGACGGACAAGGACAAGAGCTTCGCGGAGGTCGACCTGCACGACATGACCAAGGCGGAGAAGAAACAGCTGGTCGCCAACCTGCGCAGCCAGATGCAGGCGGCCGCCAAGAAGCTCGACTTCGAGCAGGCGGCGACCCTGCGCGACACGATTCTAGAATTGGAAGCAGAGTGAACTCATGGCAAACGATAAAATTGTGATTCACGGCGCCCGCGCGCACAACCTGAAGAACATCGACGTGACGATTCCGCGCAACAAGCTGGTCGTGATGACCGGCCTGTCCGGCTCGGGCAAGTCCAGCCTGGCGTTCGACACGCTGTACGCGGAGGGCCAGCGCCGCTACGTGGAGAGCCTGTCCGCGTACGCCCGCCAGTTTCTGGGCCAGATGGACAAGCCGGACGTCGACTCGATCGATGGGCTGAGCCCCGCCATCTCCATCGACCAGAAGACCACCAGCAAGAACCCGCGCAGTACGGTCGGCACGGTCACCGAGATCAACGACTACCTGCGCCTGCTGTGGGCCCGCATCGGCCACCCCATCTGCCCCAACGACGGCACCCCGATCGTGTCGCAAAGCGTCGAGCAGATGGTCGACCGGGTCCAAAAGCTCCCGGACAAGACCCGCATCCAGATCCTGAGCCCGATCGTCCGCCACAAGAAGGGCGGCCACAAGAAGGTGCTGGAGAAAATCGTGCGCGAGGGCTACGTGCGCATGCGCGTCGACGGTGAGGTGATGGACGCGACCGCCGACCTCGAGCTGGACAAGAACAAGTTCCACGACATCGACATCGTGATCGACCGCATCGTGACCAAGCCGGAGGTGCGCTCGCGCCTGTTCGACTCCTTCGAGGCCGCGCTGCGCCTCGCCGAGGGGTACGCCACCGTCGACGTGATCGGGTCCGACCCGCTGGTGTTCTCCGAGCACTTCGCCTGTCCCTTGTGCGGGTTCACCATCGGGGTGCTTGAGCCGCGCCTGTTCTCCTTCAACGCGCCGTTCGGGGCCTGCCCGGAGTGCGACGGCCTGGGCCAGAAGCTGACGGTCGACGTCGACCTCGTGGTGCCGGACCGCAGCAAGACGCTGGCCGAGGGCGCGATCGCCCCGTGGTCCAGCGCGACGTCGGTGTACTACCCGTCGATGCTGGAACAGGCGGCCAAGGCCTTCAAGGTGCCGATGGACAAGCCGTTTGAGAAGCTGACCGCCCGCCAGCAGGACCTGATCCTGCGCGGCAGCAACGGGAAGGTGTTCCATTTTCACAGCCACAGCGACTTCGGCGGCGTCAAGGACCAGGACGTGCCGTTCGAGGGCGTGCTGAACAACGTCGAGCGCCGCTACCGCTCCAACAACTACGCGTTCGGCTCCGACCAGATGCGCCAGTACATGACCGCCCTGGTCTGCCCGGTCTGCCACGGCAAGCGGCTGAACCGCCAGGCCCTGGCCGTCAAGGTCGAGGGCCGCGACATCGCCGAGGCCTCCGACATGTCGATCAAGGACGCGCTACCGTTCTACCAGGGCATCACCCTGACCGAAAACGAGAAGGTGATCGCCCAGCCAATCGTCAAGGAGGTCGCCGACCGCCTGACCTTCCTCAAAAACGTCGGGCTGGACTACCTGACCCTGAGCCGCGCCGCGGGCACCCTGTCCGGCGGGGAGGCCCAGCGCATCCGCCTGGCCACCCAGATCGGATCGAACCTCTCCGGCGTGATGTACATCCTGGACGAGCCGTCGATCGGCCTGCACCAGCGCGACAACGACCGCCTGATCCGCTCGCTGAAGAAGATGCGCGACCTGGGCAACACCCTGATCGTGGTCGAGCACGACGAGGACACGATGCTTGCGGCCGACTACCTGGTCGACGTCGGCCCCGGCGCCGGCGACAACGGCGGGCGCATCATGGCCGCCGGCACCCCCAAGCAGGTGATGCGCTCGGCCAAGTCTTTGACCGGGCAGTACCTGTCCGGCAAGAAGTTCATCCCGGTGCCGACCACGCGCCGGCCGGGCAACGGCCAGTCGATCCGGCTGTTCGGTGCCGCGGCCAACAACCTCAAGCACATCGACGTGGAGTTTCCCCTCGGCAAGTTCGTGGCGGTGACCGGCGTCTCCGGCTCCGGCAAGTCCACCCTGGTCAACGCGATTCTCAAGCGGGTGCTGGCGCAAAAGCTGTACCACAACTCGGAAAAGCCCGGCGCCTATGACCGCATCGAGGGCTTTGAGAACATCGAGAAGCTCGTGGACATCGACCAAAGCCCAATCGGCCGCACCCCGCGCAGCAACCCGGCGACCTACACCGGCGTGTTCAACGACATCCGCGCGCTGTTCGCCCAGACCCAGGAGGCCAAGCTGCGCGGCTACAGCCAGGGCCGCTTCTCCTTCAACGTCAAGGGCGGCCGCTGCGAGAACTGCAAGGGCGACGGCATCATCAAGATCGAGATGAACTTCCTGCCCGACGTCTACGTGCCTTGCGAGGTCTGCCACGGCAACCGCTACAACTCCGAGACCCTAGAGGTGACCTACAAGGGCAAAAACATCGCCGAGGTCCTCAACATGACCGTCGACGAGGCGGTGAAGTTCTTCGCGCCGATCCCCAAGATCGCGCGCAAGCTTCAGACCATTGTCGACGTCGGCCTGGGCTACGTCACCATGGGCCAAAGCGCGACGACCCTGTCCGGCGGCGAGGCGCAGCGCATGAAGCTGGCCTCGGAGCTGCAGAAGCTCTCCACCGGCCGCAACTTCTACATCCTCGACGAGCCGACCACCGGCCTGCACACCGACGACATCCGCCGGCTGCTGGAGGTGCTTCAGCGGCTGGTCGACGAGGGCAACACGGTGCTCGTGATCGAGCACAACCTCGACGTGATCAAGACCGCCGACTGGCTGATCGACCTCGGCCCGGAAGGCGGGGACGGCGGCGGCACCGTGATTGCCACCGGCACGCCGGAGACCATCGCGGCCAACCCCAAGAGCTACACCGGCATCTACCTCCAGCCGATCCTGACGCGCGACAAGGCGCGCGCCGCGGCGCTGGCGGACAAGGCGTAGCCACGCACCACAAAAGGCGGTTGTCCCGCCTCCCATTCGGGGGCGGGGCAACCGCCTTTGGCGTGGGCTGCGGGGAAAAGCAAGAGGCAACGGGAAGGCGCCGTCAGCGCCGCGCCCGGCCGGCGCGCAGCGGAGGCAGGAAGCGGGGCCGCTTTTGCTTGTGCAAGTTGGCGCAAGCCCGTACAATAGGGGCAAGAAAGCGGTGAGAAAATGTTCAATCGACAAGCACATTTCGGCTTCGACTGGGGCGAGTTCATCACAGGGGTCGCCCTGATCGTCGCGGCCATCGTGATGCTGCGCAACCCGGGCGCCACGATCCTGACTTTGACCTTCATTTTCGCAATCGTTGCGATCATTCGCGGGATTGCCACCCTGGCCGGCTTCTCCAAGCTGCGCGAGTACACGGGCAAGAAGTCCTGGCTCTCGCTTCTGGCTGGGCTCCTGGACCTCGGCCTGGGGATCGTCTTCCTGTTCAACCTGGTGACGGCGGCCATGACTTTATCCTACCTGTTTGCGGCGTGGTTTTTGATCGACGCGATCGCCAACCTGTTCAACGTCGGCCACCTGCGCCGCGCCGGCATCGGCTGGGTGATCCTCGACCTGTTGCTGGACCTGTTCACCGTGGTGGTCGGGGTGCTGCTGTTGATGCAGCCGGTGGTCGCCGCGGTCGGCATGGTGTCGCTGCTGGCGATTGCCTTCGTCCTGCTGGGCCTGACCGCCATCATCACGGCGATTGCCCGGCGCCAGCTGTAGCCAAAAACGCGGAGCGCGAGCCTGCCTCGCCCCACGAAAGGCGGTTGTCGCGTGTCTTCCCGAGCTCGGGAAGGGCGTGGCGACCGCCTTTTGCGTGCGTGCGGGCGCGGCGCGCCGCGCTCGAACCGGCGGCCGCGCACTCCCGCTGGGAATGACACGCCCGGCATGTTATAATTAACTTATTAAGTCTCAGGCGAGTGCCTGACGAAAGAAGGAATAGCGATGAGCGATAGCTTGAACCTAGTGGTGATCACCGGGATGTCCGGGGCCGGCAAGACCGTGGCGATGCAGTCCTTTGAGGACCTCGGCTACTTTTGCGTCGACAACATGCCCCCGGCGCTTTTGCCCAAGTTCTGGGAGCTGGTGAAGGAAAGCGGCAAGATCGACAAGGTCGCGCTGGTCGTGGACCTGCGCTCGCACGCCTTTTACGACCAGATCCTCGACATGCTGACGGGGCTGGACAAGGCCGAAAAAGTCGCGACCAAGATCCTGTTTCTCGACGCGACGGACGCTGAGCTGGTCTCGCGCTACAAGGAGACGCGCCGCAGTCACCCGCTGGCCATGGAGGGCCGGCTGATGGACGGCATCCGAAAGGAGCGCAACCTGCTGACCGAGCTGCGCAACCGCGCCCAGGTCGTGATCGACACCACCAACCTCAGCCCGCGCCAGCTGCGCGAGAAGCTGTTTTTGACCTTCAAGAACACCGAACACCCGACCTTCCACGTTGAGGTGATGAGCTTCGGCTTCAAGTACGGGCTGCCGATCGATGCCGACATCGTGATGGACGTGCGCTTCTTGCCCAACCCGTATTACGTGCCGGAGTTCCGCAGCCAGACCGGCAAGGACCAGCCGGTGTACGACTACGTGATGAAGCAGCCCGCGGCGGAAAAATTCTACCAGGAGTTCTACGCGCTGCTTGAGGACGTGATGCCCCAGTACCAAAAGGAGGGCAAGTCCAGCGTCACCATCGCCATCGGCTGCACCGGCGGCCAGCACCGCAGCGTCGCCTTCGCCGAGCGCATCGGCAAGGCCTTCGCCAGCGCGTACCCGGTCGACATCACGCATCGAGACGTCAACAAGCGCAAAGCGACGGTGAACCGCTCATGACCACAGAAAATGATCGCACCATCCGCGTGATCCGCGGGCGCCGGCCCAAGGTCGTCGTCATCGGCGGCGGCACCGGCCTACCGGTCATCGTCAAGAGCCTGCACGAGCAAAACGCCGACGTCACCGCCATCGTGACGGTGGCCGACGACGGCGGCTCCAGCGGCATCATCCGAAACTACATCAACGTCGTGCCGCCCGGTGACATCCGCAACGTCCTGGTGGCCCTGTCCGATCTGCCGCAGCTGTACTTGGACATCTTCCAGTACCGCTTCTGCTCGGGCGACGCGTTCTTTGCCGGCCACGCGATCGGCAACCTGATCATCGCGGCCCTGTCGGAGATGCGCAGCGGCATTTTCGATGCCGTCCAGCAGCTGTCCTCGATGATGAAGGTGGACGGCCACATCTACCCGGCAGCCGACCGCCCGCTGACGCTGCACGCCGACTTCGACGACGGCACAAGCCTCGCCGGGGAGGCCGAGATCACCGCCGCGGAGAAGAACATCACCCACGTGTACGTCACCGACACCGCCACCGGGGAGGCCCCGCAGGCCGTGCCGGAGGTGATCGACGCGATCATGGCGGCCGACGTCGTGGTGCTCGGGCCCGGGAGCCTGTTCACCAGCATCCTGCCCAACCTGATGATCAAAAACCTCGGGGAGGCGGTGCTGAAGACGCAGGCCGAGGTGATCTACATCGTCAACATCATGACCCAAAAGGGCGAGACCGAGCACTTCAGCGACGCCGACCACGTCAAGGTGCTGCACCACCACCTCGGCGCGAACTTCGTCGACACGGTGCTGGTCAACATCGCCCCGGTGCCGGCGCACTACCTCAACCACCAGAAGTACGACGAGATCCTCGGTCCGGTGCGCTCGGACTACCAGGCCCTGCGCGACATGGGCTGCCGGGTGATCTCGGCGGACTTCCTGCGCCTGCGCGACGAGGGCGTGTTCCACGACGGCGACAAGGTCGCGTCGGAGATTATGAACCTCGCCTTTCAGGTGGGGACAATGAAGAAACGGAGGCGGTGAGATGGCCAGTTTTGCCAGTCTCGTCAAAAAAGAGCTGACCGGCCTCGAGGTGCACCCCGAGCACGCGCGGGCGGAGCTGTCCGCGCTGATTCGCATGAACGGCAGCCTCGGCATCCAAAACCACCAGTTCGTTCTGAACATCCAGACCGAAAACCCGGCGATCGCCCGCCGCATCTACAGCCTGATCCGCCAGGTCTACCACCACGAGGCGAACCTGATCGTGCGGCGCAAGATGAAGCTCAAGAAGAACAACCAGTACGTGGTGCGCCTGACCACCGGCGTCAACGCGCTCCTGGAGGACCTCGAGATCCTCGACAACGACACCATGGCGATTCAGACTGCCGTCTCGGCCAAGGTGCTCAACGAGGACCAGCGCGAGCGCTCCTACCTGCGCGGCGCCTTCCTGGCCGGCGGCTCGGTGAACAACCCCGAGACGTCCCGCTACCACCTGGAGATCTACTCCCTGTACCAGGACCACAACGAGGGGATCCTCAAGATGATGAACGACTTCGACCTCAACGCGCGCACCGTCGAGCGCCGCAGCGGCTACATCGTCTACCTCAAGGAGGCGGAAAAAATCGCCGACTTCCTGCAGCTGATCGGCGCGACCAACGCGATGCTGAAGTTCGAGGACGTCCGCATCGTCCGCGACATGCGCAACTCGGTCAACCGCCTGGTCAACTGCGAGAACGCGAACCTGAACAAGACCATCGACGCCGCCCAGCGCGCGATTGAAAACATTCAGTACCTGCAGGATCACGGCATCCTGGACACGCTGCCGGACAAGCTGCGCGAGATTTCGGTGCTGCGGCTTGCCCATCCGGAGGTGTCGCTCAAGGAGCTGGGGGAGATGGTCCCAAGCGGCGCGATTTCCAAGTCCGGCATCAACCACCGGCTGCGCAAGCTCAACCAGATTGCCGAGGGGACGCAGACCCCGACGCTTTAACCCGTGACGGCCACTTGTGGCCGTCTTTTTTTTGGCCTTCGTGTTGCAAATGCAATACCATGTGCTATACTGGTGGGCATGGAGGTGAGGACATGCTGGATGCGTTGCGTGCCATCGGCGTGGTTGCCCGCGCCCTGGACGGCATCTCAAACATCGAATTTCGCGAGCAGGACCTGACGCGCGGTCAGTACCTGTACCTGGTGCGGATCGCCGAGCAGCCGGGCATCATCGCCGAGCAGCTGGTCAACCAGCTGAAGGTCGACCGTGCCACCGTCGCGCGCAGCGTCGCCAAGCTCTGCGCCCAGGGGCTGGTGGTCAAACGCGCGGACCCGGCCAACGCCAAGGCCAACCGGCTGTACGTCACCGCGGCCGGGCAGCGCGCCTACGAGCCGATCCACCGCGAGAACCAGTACTCGCTGAACCAGGCGCTGGCGGGGATGAGCGAACAAGAGGTCGCCACCCTGACGCGCCTGTTGAACCAGATGTGTGACAACGTCGACCGTGACTGGCAGCTGGTCAAGGGCGGCGGCAAGCGGCACTACTGAGATAAGGACAGGGCGCGCTTTCGGGCGCCACAGGAGGACTCATGAACACAATTCAACCCGTTACCGAACAAGACATTCCGACGTTGGTCGCGATGTCTCGCACCACCTTCGCCGACACTTTTGCTGCCAACACGGCACCGGCGGACATGGCCGAGTTTCTGGCCACCGCCTACGCGCCGGCGAAGCTGCTGGCCGAGCTGCGCACCCCGGGCACCACCTTCTGGTTCGCCATGCAGGACGGCGTGCCGGCCGGCTACCTCAAGCTCAACGTCGACGCCGCGGTCACCGCGGACGTTCACACCCCGAACGCCCTGGAGCTCGAGCGCATCTACATCCTGCCCGAGCACAAGCACCAGGGCCTGGGCAGCCTGCTGTACGCCCACGCCCTCAAGCAGGCGCAGGCGCTGCACAAGTCCGCCATCGCACTTGGGGTGTGGGAGCACAACGAGACGGCCAAGGCGTTCTACACCAAGCGCGGCTTCCGCAAGGTGGGGGAGCACGCCTTCGTGGTCGGTGGCGACCCGCAGCACGACTGGCTGATGGCGGCGAAGGTGTCGGCCCCCGCCGCGGGAATTCGTGATTAGGCTTGCATTTTTGCCCCGCTTCCCTTAATATAATTAGGTACTTGCGCGGTTAGTGTAATGGATCGCACGTGAGATTCCGGTTCTCGAAATCCGGGTTCGACTCCCGGGCTGCGCAGAAATGCCGCTTTTGGGGCAAACAGGGACCAATTGAACGCCCAGAGATGGGCGTTTTTTTTGTCATCAAAGGTCCAGGAGCTGGTGCTTCTTGGCCGTGAATTCCTCTTGGGTGATGGCGCCTGAGTCCAGCAGGGCCTTGAGCTTAGCAATCTGGTCGAGGTTCGAATCGGGTGCGGCCTGCACACTGGGCCGCGGCCTGCTGTAGTCTTGAATCTTGGCCTCAATCAGCGCCTTGATGGCCAGCATCTCGGCGTAGTGGTCGCGGCCGCTGAAGAGAACGGTGTTCTCGTCCTTCGTCGCGGCCAGGACGCCGCCTGGGGACTCGCGGCCGCCCAAGATGGTGAATTGGATGTAGCCGGCGGTCATGCCGGGCTTCTTCAGCTGCACCGCGGTGATGGACGCGTAGGGAATCGTCTTGGCGCCCTTGAAGCCCTGATTCAGGGCGTTGAGCATGCCTTGTCGACGAATCGTCACCCCGCGGTCGTCGACGGTGAGGAAAGTGTGGCCGTTCGAGCGGATCTCCACGGTTTTTGGTTCCATGATGGGTCCTCCTTGGTGAGTAGGTGGTGACCAACTAGTCGTTCAGGTGGGCGATGGCGTAGTCTGCCTCCGCTTGGGTGAACTTCTCCCCGTAGCTGGAGGTCAGCTGATCGCGAATGGCGGCGGGGGACATGTTCATGTCGGTCTGATAGGCCTTGGCGGTTGCCAGCGCGTTCAGCGCGAAATTCGCCTTGACGTGCGCGATGGCGTAGTTCCCGGCAGCGACGGAAAACTGCTCGCCGTATGCGGAAGTCAGCTGATCGAAAAGGCCGGCCTTGGACATGTGCATGTCGTCCGAGTATTGCTGTGCGGTGATCAGGGCGTTCGTGTACTCCACCGGCACCGCGGCGCTTGAGGACTTGCTGGCGGCAGCGGCACTGGCGGCCGCTGCATCGGAGGAGGCGGCCGCTTTTTCGGCGCTCTCGGAAGCGGCGGCTTCACTCGATGCGGCTGCTTCGCGACTTGAGGCGGCCTCACGCGACTCCGCCTCGGCGGATTCAGACGCGGCCGCTTCCGCGTCCGAGTCGGTGGCGTCCGAGTCTGCGGGCGCGTTCAGCGCGGTGTCCGGTGCCTGGCGGGTTGACAGCTCGGGGGCAATGGCAATCAGGCCGACCAGCAGTAGGCCGGCCAGCGCCAGCCAGAACCAGGCCTTGCGGTAAATGGGTTTCTTCAACGGACTCACTCCTTTGTGGTTATCACTTGGCTCAACGATAGACATTACGCAAAGGGTGCCGGTTTACCCCCAACCAGCGGCAAAATTCTCCGCCCGGCCGGATGCGTGGCCCAGCAGAGGTGTGCTATGCTAGGGGCACGCAAAAAAGTGCGCGCAAACTATTTGACCTTTTTTGACTTTTGACGTATGCTTAGCACTGTATTCAAATGAGTGCTAATACGCACGTAACCTAGGAGGAATACCCATGCTAGTTCCTACAGTCGTTGAACAGACCAGCCGCGGCGAACGCGCCTACGACATTTACTCACGCCTACTCAAAGACCGGATCATCATGCTGTCCGGGGAAATCAATGATCAGGTGGCCAACTCGATCATTGCCCAACTGCTTTTCCTGGACGCCCAAGATCCGGATAAAGACATCTACCTCTACATCAACTCCCCGGGTGGTGTGATCACCTCCGGGCTTGCGATCCTCGACACGATGAACCTCATCCACGCCGACGTGCAGACCATCGCCATCGGGATGGCGGCCTCCATGGCCTCCGTTCTGCTGGCCGGCGGCAAGAAGGGCAAGCGCTTTGCCCTGCCGCACTCCGAGGTCCTGATTCACCAGCCGCTGGGCGGTGCACAGGGCCAGCAGACCGAAATCGAGATTGCGGCCGAGCAGATCCTGAAGGCGCGTGTCAGCCTGAACCAGATTCTCTCCGACGCGACCGGCAAGTCCGTCGACGAGATCAAGGCCGACACCGAGCGCGACCACTACCTGACCGCGCAGCAGGCCAAGGATTACGGCCTGATCGACGCCATCCTGACCACCAAGGCCGACCAGAAGTAAGCCCAACAAAATACCGCCCGCCTCGCATTGCGAGGCGGGCGGTATTTGCGTTGACGCTTAGTTAAGGGCCTGGTCTTGAATGGCGGCCAGGTGCGCGTCGACCTGGTCGACCTGCGCCTTGATCGCGTCGTAGGTGGCCTGGTCCAGCTGCATCAGCTGGGTGCAGTCGCCGACGTGCGCGAAGATGTCGTCTCTGGCATCCTCGGCCTTTTGGGTCAGGCTGACGTCGACTCGGCGCTCGTCGTCGGTCGCGCGGGTGCGGGTGATCCACCCGCCCTTTTCCAGCCGCTTCATCAAGGGGGTCAGGGTGCCGGAGTCAAGCTCGAGCGTCTTGCCCACTTCCTTGACCGACATGGTCCCGTGCTCGTAAAGAGACAGCAGGGTGATGTACTGCGGGTAGGTCAGGCCGAAGCGGGAGAGGGCCTGCGTGTAGAAGTGATTGTACTGCTTCTGCGCCCGGTAGATCGAGAAGCACAGCTGCTCGTTCAACAAAATCGGTTTTACCATATAGTTCGCCTCCAGATGTGTCGAGATTATTGTACACGATATGGTGGTGCAAGGGAAGCCGCCGGTGCAACTTCCGAGATGAAAAATCGATGAGCGGGTAGCCGAACGCTTTCACGCCGCAAGACGCCGGTGTCGCGGGTAAAACGGTTACAGTCCGAAAGACGTTCGCCGGGGAAACCACATGCTTTTCAGTTTTCCTGAATGGGGTGACAACTCCCGGGAAGGACTTGCACGGGCAAAATATCATTGTTATAATTGCGATGTTGGTTAGGGAAGATCAGGTTCACTGGGGCGCCCAAATTTTTTTTGCCCGAGCGGGTCGGCAAACGACACGGTTGGACACAAAATGACCCACCGAGAAGGAAAGCGTTCATGCACTCAGAATTTGCCTGGATCGAATCTATCGCCCCGGACATGATGGGCGTCATTACCAAGCGGTACCAGATCCTTCAATTCATCAGCTGGATGGCCCCGGTCGGGCGGCGCAACCTCGCCGAGCAGATGAAGGTTTCCGAGCGCGTCTTGCGCACCGAGACCGAATTTCTCCGCAAGCAGGGGCTGATCGAAAGCTCCAAGTCCGGCATGGTCCTGACCTCCAAGGGCATCGAGACCTTCCAGGGCCTCGAGCAGCTGATGAACCAGCTTCTCGGCGTCAAGGACGACGAGAAGCGCCTGGCCGACAAGCTCGGCATCGCGCACTGCCTGATTGTCAACGGCGACGCCGATCAGAGCAGCCGCGTGATGGACGAGATGGGCAAGCTGCTGAACCAGACCCTGCAGGTGGTGCTGCCGGCCGGCCGCTCGACGGTCGCCGTCATGGGCGGCACCACGATGGCCCGGGTGGCCACGCAGCTGAACTACAAGCTGTCCGCCGGCCGGGAGCTGACCTTCGTGCCGGCCCGCGGTGGGGTGGGCGAGGCCGTCTCGATCCAAGCCAACTCGGTGGCCGCCGCCATGGCGGAAGCCACCGACTCCAACTACCGGGTGCTGTACATTCCAGAAAACGTCAGCGCCAAGACCTACCAGCCGCTTTTGCGCGAGCCGGCGGTCCAAGAAGTGTTGCAAATGATTGACAACGCTCAGGTAGTGATTCATAGTATAGGTGATGCCTTGATCATGGCGAAACGGCGCTCCATGCCGGTTTCGACCATCCGCGAGCTGGTCAACCACCGCGCGGTTTCAGAAACTTTCGGCACGTTCTTCGATGCCGAGGGGCAAGTCATCTACAAGATACCGCGGATCGGACTTCAGATTCCGGATCTTGATCACATCCCGTATGTGTTCGCCGTCGCCGGTGGCCGAAGCAAGGCCAAGGCGATCGCCGCATACATGAAGAATGCGCCGGCCCACACGTGGCTGATCACGGACGTCGGCGCCTCAACTGCGATTTTAACTGGGGAGACCCGTTAGAATAAAACTCTTATTTCCTAAAGGAGGAAATTTTAGCATGACTGTTAAAATTGGTATCAATGGTTTTGGCCGCATTGGTCGCCTGGCTTTCCGCCGGATTTTCGAACTTGGTGCAAAGAGCAACGACATCGAAGTTGTTGCGATCAACGACCTGACCAGCCCAGCAATGTTGGCACACCTGCTGAAGTACGATTCCACTCACGGCACCTTCCCTGGTGAAGTTAGTGCAACCGACAACGGCATCGTTGTCAACGGCAAGGAATACCGCGTTTATGCTGAACCACAAGCTCAGAACATTCCGTGGGTTAAGAACGACGGCGTTCAGTACGTCCTCGAATGCACGGGCTTCTACACCTCCGCTGAAAAGGCCCAGGCTCACCTGGATGCCGGTGCAGAGCGTGTTCTGATCTCCGCTCCTGCCGGCAAGATCCGTACCATCGTTTACAACGTTAACGATGACACGCTGACCTCCGACGACAAGATCGTTTCTGCCGGCTCCTGCACGACCAACTGCCTGGCACCAATGGCTTACTTCCTGAACAAGGAATTCGGCATCGAAGTTGGTACCATGACCACGGTTCACGCTTACACCTCCACCCAGATGCTGCTTGACGGCCCTGTTCGCGGTGGTAACCTGCGCGCTGCCCGCTCTGCTGCGGTTAACACGATTCCTCACAGCACCGGTGCTGCTAAGGCTATCGGCATCGTTATCCCAGAACTGAACGGCAAGCTCCAGGGTCACGCTCAGCGTGTCTCCGTTGTTGACGGCTCCCTGACCGAACTGGTTTCCATCCTGAAGACCAAGAACGTTACGGCTGACCAGATCAACGAAGCCATCAAGAAGCACACGGAGAACAACCCATCCTTCGGCTACAACGCTGACCAGGTTGTTTCCTCCGACATCATCGGCACCACCTTCGGCTCCATCTTCGATCCTACCCAGACCGAAGTTACGACCGCCGGTGACTACCAACTTGTTAAGACGGTTGCTTGGTACGACAACGAATACGGCTTCACCTGCCAGATGATCCGTACCCTGCTGAAGTTCGCTACTCTGTAGTCTAGAGTAACTACTTTCAACCGCAAAAAAGGGCGGAGGGAGTTACTCCCTCCGCTCTTTTTCTAGGGGCGGGTGACCGCCCCGCACCGCGCTTCGCCGCGGTGTTTGGATCAGGGGCCGCCTTGATCCAAGCACCGCGACGGCGCGCACACTGCACAACCTACAATAGGAGGGTTTTATCTAATGGCTAAATTGATCGTCTCCGACTTAGACGTCAAAGATAAAAAAGTCCTGATCCGCGTTGACTTCAACGTGCCGATCAAGGACGGTGTCATTGGCGATGACAACCGCATCGTGGCCGCACTGCCAACCATCCAGTACGTCATCGACAACGGCGGCAAGGCAATCCTTTTGTCCCACTTGGGCCGCATCAAGACCGAAGAAGACAAGGCTAAGCTGTCCCTGCGTCCCGTCGCAGAGCGCCTGTCCGAGCTTCTGAAGAAGCCGGTCACCTTCGTTCCCGCAACCCGCGGCAAGGAACTGGAAGACGCCATCGCCAACCTCAAGGACGGCGACGTTCTTGTGATGGAGAACACGCGCTTCGAGGACCTCGACGGCAAGAAGGAAAGCAAGAACGATCCTGAGCTTGGCAAGTACTGGGCATCCTTGGGCGACCTGTTCGTCAACGACGCCTTCGGTACCGCGCACCGCGCCCACGCCTCCAACGTCGGCATTTCCTCCAACATGCCTCAGGCGGCTGCTGGCTTCCTGATGGAAAAGGAAATCAAGTTCTTGGGCGACGCGGTTGAAAACCCGAGGCACCCATTCGTTGCCATCCTCGGCGGCGCGAAGGTTTCCGACAAGATCGGCGTGATCTCCAACCTGATCAAGAGGGCGGACAAGATCATCGTCGGCGGCGGCATGACCTACACCTTCTACGCAGCTAAGGGCCTGACCACCGGCAAGTCCCTGGTTGAAACCGACAAGATCGACCTGGCCAAGCAGATCATGGCCGAGGCCGGCGACAAGCTGGTGCTGCCAGTCGACAACGTGGTTGCCACCGAATTCGCCAACGACGCCCCGCACAAGGTCGTTGAGGGCAACATTCCTGACGGCTACATGGCGCTTGATATCGGCCCTAAGGCGATTGCGGACTTCAAGGCCGTTTTGGCTGACGCGAAGACCGTGGTATGGAACGGCCCAATGGGTGTGTTCGAAATGCCGAACTACGCCGAAGGCACGCTTGAAATCGGCAAGGCGCTGGGCGAATTGACCGACGCCACGACGATCATCGGCGGCGGCGATTCCACCGCGGCTGCTAAGCAGCTGGGCATCGCTCCTAAGATCACCCACATCTCCACTGGTGGTGGCGCTTCGCTTGAATACCTTGAAGGCAAGGAATTGCCTGGTATCGCTGCTATTACCAACAAGTAATCGGACTTGGCGCGCGCATCCGGATGCGTGCGGCGAGCTCTAAAAAGGAGATTTATTCATGCGTACACCTATCATGGCCGGTAACTGGAAGATGAACAAGAACCCTAAGGAAACTCAGGCGTTCTTGGACGGCGTTAAGGGCAAGCTCCCTGAAGCCTCCAAGGTGGAAACCGTCATTGCCGCACCGGCAATCGACCTGACCACCCTGGTTGCAGGCGCCGAGGGCACCCCGCTGAAGACCGCGGCTGAAAACAGCTACTTCGAAAACGAAGGCGCGTTCACCGGCGAGACCAGCCCGAAGGCACTGAGTGAAATGGGCGTTGACTACGTGGTCATCGGCCACTCCGAGCGTCGCGGCTACTTCCACGAAACCGACGAAGACATCAACAAGAAGGCCAAGGCCATTCTTGCCAACGGCATGCTGCCGATCATCTGCTGTGGCGAAAGCCTCGAGCAGCGTGAGGCCGGCCAGACCAACGACTGGGTTGCCTACCAGGTAGCCGGTGCGCTGGTTGGCCTGTCCGCTGACGACGTCAAGAAGAGCGTTGTGGCTTACGAACCGATCTGGGCGATCGGCACCGGCAAGACCGCGACCGCTGATCAGGCGCAGGAAGTGGTTGCCCACATCCGCGCGACGATCAAGAAGCTTTACGACGCAGAAACCGGCGACGCCATCCGCATTCTCTACGGTGGTTCCGTCAAGCCTGCGAACGTCAAGGAACTGATGGCCAAGGAAGACATCGACGGCGGGCTCGTCGGCGGCGCCTCCATGGACCCAGAATCCTTCATCGCTCTGGCCAACTACCAGGACTAAGCACTAGGACCAGGGCCCGGTCCGGCGCTTACCATTTAGTCAAACTCACATCATAAAGGAGAAAACCCACATGTCTATTATTACAGACGTTCTGGCACGCGAAGTCCTTGACTCCCGTGGCAACCCTACTGTTGAAGTTGAGCTTTACACCGAAGACGGCGGCTTTGGCCGCGCGCTTGTTCCATCAGGCGCTTCCACCGGTGAACACGAAGCCGTTGAACTGCGTGACGGCGACAAGTCCCGCTTCGGCGGCAAGGGCGTTTTGAAGGCCGTTGCCAACGTGAACGACGCCATCGCCAAGGCCGTTATCGGCCTCGACGTGACCGAGCAGCGCCTGATCGATCAGACCATGATCGACCTTGACGGCACCCCGAACAAGGGCAAGCTCGGCGCCAACGCCATCCTCGGCGTTTCCCTGGCCGCAGCCCGCGCCGCTGCCTCCGAAGTTGGCCTGCCACTGTACCAGTACCTTGGCGGCCCGAACGCGCACGTTCTGCCAACCCCGATGATGAACGTCATCAACGGTGGCGCGCACTCTACCAACACGATTGACTTCCAGGAATTCATGATCATGCCTGTCGGCGGCAAGACCATCCGCGAAGCCATCCGCATGGGTGCCGAAACCTTCCACGCCCTGCAGGCGCTGCTGAAGGAAAAGGGCGACATCACCTCCGTCGGCGACGAAGGCGGCTTTGCGCCTAACCTGAAGGACAACGAGGAAGCGTTCGAATTCCTTGTTGAAGCGATCCAAAAGGCCGGCTACAAGCCGGGCGAAGACGTTGCCATCGCCTTCGACGTTGCTTCCTCCGAGTTCTACGATCCGGAGACCCAGAAGTACACCCTCAAGTGGTCCGATCCTGACACCAGCTACACCACCGACGA
This sequence comes from Lacticaseibacillus kribbianus, assembly GCF_020180945.1. Taxonomy (GTDB): domain Bacteria; phylum Bacillota; class Bacilli; order Lactobacillales; family Lactobacillaceae; genus Lacticaseibacillus; species Lacticaseibacillus kribbianus. The sequence continues at coordinate 198,831 of NZ_JAIPUL010000004.1, forward strand.
ATTCATCGACCTGATCGCTGGCTTCGTTGACAAGTACCCGATCGTTTCGATCGAAGACCCAATCGACGAAAACGACTGGGAAGGTTGGCAGAAGATCACGGCCAAGCTGGGCGACAAGGTTCAGCTGGTCGGCGACGACCTGTTCGTAACCAACACCGATTACCTGAAGAAGGGGATCGACATGGGCGTTGCGAACTCCATCCTGATCAAGCTCAACCAGATCGGGACCCTGACCGAAACCTTCGAAGCCATCGAAATGGCCAAGGAAGCCGGCTACACCGCCGTTGTTTCCCACCGTTCCGGTGAAACCGAAGACACCACCATCGCTGACCTGGTTGTCGCAACCAACGCCGGCGAAATCAAGACCGGTTCCATGAGCCGTACCGACCGTATCGCGAAGTACAACCAGCTTATGCGCATCGAAGACGAACTCGGTGCTTCCGCACTGTACAAGGGCCGCAAGTCCTTCTACAACGTTAAGGCCATCGACTAGTCCTAAGCTTTACGAAGACGCCACCAGGCTTGCCTGGTGGCGTCTTTGCGTCCCAGAGCGGAGAAGCGCGGGCTTAGGCCGCCGCCTAGCGTAAGGAAAGCGGTTGGGGCGGGCTGTGTCTCGAGTTTGAAGGCCGCGGGCTCCGGGCCGATGGGCGGGTCGGCTGTGCGGCCGGTCTCCGCCCGCAGCGGGCTCCGACCTAAAAGTTTCGCCAAGCGTCGCCTGCGGCTCCCTTGCTTGTCGCAACTTTTGCCGGGAGTGGCCACGCGCAAGCCGCGCCAAGCCCGCGCGTCTTGCGGGCGGTCACTCCTTTCACTGCCGACCCGCCCATCGGCCCTCCGCCCGCTACATGGCGGTGCTGTGATACCGAGACTTGCATTTCGGCCTCGTCGATGAAATGCGGTGCGGTATCGGCGCCACTCTGATGACTGAAGCACGTGAGGCCAGTGCTTGTGGCGTGCATGGTCTTGAGTTAGGTGGGCCGTGCGATGAAATCGGAGAGAAGGGGGCTCGGGTTCATCCGACCGGCTGGCGTCGGCTGTTGAGCAGGCAGGACTAGGGCTGTTCTGCGACCTGTGTCGGGCTGGCTGGTGACGCACCAGCAATTTGTTTTGACAACCGTCCTGCACTTGGCTAACGTAGATTCCAACACTGACTGGACCGGGCCTTTTCCGGTCGGGGATTCTAGGGGGATTACACATGGCAGTCTATTTGCGGGGCATGCTGATCAGCATCGCGCTGGTCAGCTCGATTGGGATGCAGAACCTGTTCGTCTTCAACAACGTGATGACCAACCGGCTGCGGCGGGCGCTTCTGATCACGGGCTTCGTCTGGATTGCGGACACAACGCTGACCGCGATTGCATTTCTCGGCATCGGGGCGCTGATCACGCGCTATGCCTGGCTGAAGCTGTTGATCCTACTGCTGGGTGGCGGCATCGTCGTCTGGATGGGCTGGGGGATTTTCCGCGGCGCCAAGGGGGCGACGTTGGCCGGTTCGGACCAGGCGATGCCGTTGAGTTCGGCCTTCACCGGCGCCTGGGTGGTCGCCTTCGCCAACCCGCAGGCAATCATCGACACCAGTGTCTCCTTTGGCGCGATGCGCAGCACGCTAGCGGCAGGTGAGGTCGCGCCGTTCTTTGCGGGCATCCTGTCGTCGACGCTGCTTTGGTTCTTCGGGGTGACGCTGGTGATTGGCCTGCTCAAAAACCGCCTGCCGCAGCGCTTTTTGATGTGGGTCAACCTGGTCTCCGGGCTGATCGTGATGGTGTACGGGACCACGCTGCTTTGGCACGCGGTCCAGCTTTTGCTCGGCTGACCGTTTTCGCCCCAAGCCAAACCGTGTATACTGAAAGCAGACTTGACTGGAGGTGGCGGCTTGAACCCCGCAAAACGGTATTTGGATCCGACACGCCTGCGCTTCGTGCTGCAGGGGCTGTTGGTGGGCGTGGCCACGGGGGGCGTGGTCTCCCTGTTTCGCCTGAGCATTGAAAAGGGCCTCGCGCTGGTGCAGGGGCTGTACCGCCACGGCGGCCTCGGCGTCGTGGCGCTGATGCTGGTGGTCGGCGTGGCGCTGGCCGTCGTCATCGGCCTGCTGCTCAAAAGCGAGCCCAACATCTCGGGGTCCGGGATTCCGCAGGTCGAAGGCCAGCTGCAGGGGGAGCTTGAGTTCTCCTGGTGGTCGGTGCTGTGGAAGAAGTTCGTCGCCGGGGTGCTCGGGCTTGGCGCCGGGCTGTTTTTGGGGCGTGAGGGCCCGTCGATTCAGCTCGGGGCCGCGGTCGGCCAGGGCGTGGCCGCCGGGTTCCACCGCAAGGGGTCGGACCGGCGCATCATGATTGCCGCCGGTGCGGCCGGCGGGCTGGCTGCGGCGTTCAACGCGCCGATCGCCGGCACGATGTTCGTGCTCGAGGAGGTCTACCACAACTTCAGCCCGCTGGTGTGGATCACGAGCCTCGCCAGCGCAATCGGGGCCAACTTCATCTCACTGAACGTGTTCGGCGAGGTGCCGGTGCTGCACCTCGTGTACACCAAGTCGCTGCCGGTGGAACTGTACTGGCACCTGCTGCTGCTCGGCGCGGTGCTCGGTCTGATGGGCTACCTGTACCAGCGCGTGCTGCTGGCGATGCCGGCCATCTACGCCAAGACGCGCATTCCGCGCGCCTTTCAGGGCATCGTGCCGTTCGTCCTGGTGATTCCGATCGGCCTGTACGCGCCGTCTCTGCTCGGCGGCGGCAACGGGTTGATCATCGCGATGGGTGACCAGATTCCGGCGCTGGCCGCGCTGTGCGGGATGCTCGCGCTGCGCTTCGTGTTCTCGATGGTCAGCTACGGGTCGGGCCTGCCGGGCGGCATTTTCCTTCCGATCCTGTCCTTGGGGGCGGTGATCGGTGCGGTCTACGCCTTGGCCATGGCCCAGATCGGCTGGCTGCCGCGGGTGTACGTGATGAACCTGATCATCTTCTCGATGGCTGGCTACTTCGCCGGCATCGGCAAGGCGCCGTTCACCGCGATCCTCCTGATCACGGAGATGGTGGGGAACCTGACCAACCTGATGGCGATGGCCGTGCTGTCGCTGGTCGCCTACGTGGTGGTCGACGTGCTGGGCGGCGCGCCGATCTACGAGTCGCTGCTCGCGCGCATGACCAAGCCCGAGGCGCTGGCCGGGATTCACCACATGGACCGCCTCGAGGTGCCGGTGTTCGCCGGCAGCGCCCTGGAAGGGGTCTTGGTGCGCGACTTCGCCTGGCCCAAGCACACGCTGCTCATGAGCATCCGGCGGGGGTCGGACACGGTGCTGCCGCACGGCGACACGGTGATTCGCGCCGGCGACACGCTGGTGGTGCTGACCGACAGCAGCCGCCGGGCCGAGGTCGGGGCGCAGATTGCCGCCAAGGGCGCGCAGGGCGCGACGGGCTGACCAAATTCGCGCTTGAGGTAGCCAAGGGCCGGGCTTTGTGATAGGCTACTACTAGTGAGTTTTTTCAGCGAGGAGGAAATCACTTGAGCAATCTATTAACGGTGCTGCTCATCATCGACTCGGTCCTGATTGTGATCGCGACCTTGATGCAGCCCAGCAAGCAGCAAGACGCCTTGAGTGCGTTATCCGGTGGGGCAACCGACCTGTTCGGTAAGCAAAAGTCGCGAGGGTTCGAAGCCTTCATGGAGAAAGTGACCGTCGTTCTCGGCGCGCTGTTCTTCGGTCTATCGCTTGCCCTGGTGTACCTGTCATCCCACTAACGAAGGCCTCCTGTAATCCGGAGGTCTTTTTTTCGATTTAGTCAACCATTCTAGAAAACGAGGGACTTGTTCATGACCACAGTCGGCCACATGAGAAACGAATTACTGGCGCTGTTTCGGCGCAACCCGGAGATCGGCTTTTCCGTGCAGTCGCTGAACCGCGCGCTGAAGCTTGAGGACGCCGGGGACTTCAAGGTGCTGGTGCAGGCGCTTGAGGGGCTGCAAAACGACAACCTGATCCACGAAGCCTCAGCCCTGTACCACCTAGGCGGCAAGCCGCAGAGCCTGCTGGGCATTTTCCACGGCAACGAGAAGGGCTTCGGCTTCGTTGCCATCGAAGACCAGGACAACGACGTCTTCATCGCCCCGCCGAGCACCAAGTTCGCGCTGGACGGCGACACGGTCGAGGTCCGCATCACGCGCCAGCCGGCCCCGGGCGACACCCGCGGCCCGGAAGGCGAGGTCGTCGCCGTCACCGAGCGCAAGATCACGCGGCTGGTCGGCGAGTACACCCCGCTGTCCGACGGCGAGGCGGCGCGCACCGGCTTCATCGGCACGGTGACCAGCCACGAGAAGAAGCTGCACCGCTACCCAGTGCTGGTCAAAAACACCGGGGAGCTGCCGCAGCTCGGCGACATGCTCCAAGTCGAGATCACGGCCTACCCAAATGAGAGCCGCCCGGCCAGCATGCTGGGCATCATCATCTCCAACCTGGGCAACAAGAACGACCCGGGTGTGGACATCATGTCCCTCGTGATGGCCAACGACATCCACGTCGAGTACCCGGAGGATGCGATGGCCCAGGCCAACGCGATTCCGGACCACGTCACCGACGCCGACCGCATCGGCCGCCGCGACATCACGGACCAGCCGGTGGTCACCATCGACGGCGACGACTCCAAGGACTTCGACGACGCCGTGGTCGCCTGGAAGCTGCCCAACGGCAACTACCACCTGGGCGTGCACATCGCCGACGTGTCCTACTACGTCACCGAGGGCTCGCCGCTGGATCAGGAGACCTACGACCGCGGCACCTCGACGTACCTGGTCGACCGCGTGATCCCGATGCTGCCGTTCCGCCTGTCCAACGGCATCTGCTCGCTGAACCCGGACGTCGACCGCCTCGCCATGTCCTGTGACATGGAGATCGACCACGAGGGCCACGTGGTGAGCCACGAGATTTACCAAAGCGTGATCCGCTCCCACGGCCGCCTGACCTACAACAAGGTCAACGACGTTTTCAAGGGCGATGAGGCCGCCATCGCCGAGTACGGCGACTTGGTGCCGATGCTGAACCTGATGAGCGAGATGCACGACGTTCTCTACAAGATGCGCCACGACCGCGGCGCCATCGACTTCGAGGAGAACGAGGCCAAGATCATCGTCGATGAGAACGGTCACCCGACGGACATCGTGCTGCGGGACCGCGGCATCTCCGAGCGCATGATCGAAAGCTTCATGCTGCAGGCCAACGAAACCGTCGCTGAGCACTACAGCAAGCTCCACCTGCCGTTCCTTTACCGCGTCCACGAGACCCCGGATGCCGATCGCATCAAGGACTTCGTTGACTTCCTCGCCACCTTCGGCCTGCACGTCCCGATCAAAAAGGGCGTGCCGGTGACCCCGAAGATGCTGCAGGACGTCAACACCGAAGTCTCCGGCACCCCGGAGGAGATGATGGTCAACGTCAAGATGCTGCGCAGCCTCAAGCAGGCGCGCTACTCCGAGGACCCGCTCGGCCACTTCGGCATCGCGGCCCAGTACTACACCCACTTCACCAGCCCGATTCGCCGCTACCCGGACCTGATTGTCCACCGCCTGATCCGCGACTACGCGCTGCGCGGTGCCGGTGAGGACGTGCAGGCCAAGTGGACCGACAAGCTGCCGGGCATCGCCGTGCAGACCTCCGTGCGTGAGCGCCACAGCATCGACGCCGAGCGCGCCGTGGACGACCTGAAAAAGGCCGAGTTCATGGCCGACAAGGTCGGCGAGACCTTCGACGCCGTGGTCAGCGGCGTCACCAGCTTCGGCATGTTCGTGGCCCTGCCCAACACCGTCGAGGGCCTGGTCCACATCACGCGCATGGGCGACGACTACTACAACTTCGTCGAAAGCCAGATGGCGCTGGTCGGCTCGCGGATGCACCACATCTTCCGCATCGGCCAGCCGCTGCGCGTGAAGCTCGACAACGTCGACGTCGAGCAGCGCCAGGTCGACTTCTCGCTGATCCCGGACAAGGAGTCCCCGGTTGCCGACGCCGAGATTCAGGCGCTGGCGGCCCAAAACAGTCGCGGCCGCGGCAACGGCGGCCAGGGTCGCCCGGATCGTCGCGGCGGCAACGGGCCGCGCAACGGCCAGGGCGGCAACGGTCAAAACCGCAACCGGCCGGGCCAGGGCGGCAACCGCGGCCGCGGCGGCCAGGGCAACGGGCGCGGCAACGGCGGCCAAAGCCACGGCTTCGGCAACACCATCGGCGCCCAGATTCGCAACAACCAAAACCGCGGCGGCAACCGGGGCAAGCACTAGCACCCGGCGGCGGCCGGGTCGCTGCCTCCGGCTCCGGGCCAAAGTGCGGCCCAACCACCGTAGCTAGGCTACCTGATCCGCTAAGTGCGCGCTTTTCCACGCTCGAAACGCGTTCGCCCGAGCAACGCGGGAGCGGTTAGCTACGCCATGGCGTCCGGGGCAAGAACCGCCCCGTACACCATGGCTAGGCTACCCGTCCCGCTAAGTGCGCTCGGGCTCACGCTCTAAACGCGTTCCAAAGCGCAACGCGGATGCGGATAGCTACGCCACGGCGCTCGGGCCAAAGTGCGGCCCAACCACCGTAGCTAGGCTACCCGATCCGCTAAGGGCGCGCTTTTCCACGCTCTGTCAGAAAGGAGTGACGTCACCTTGGCCAAGAAAATGCAGCCAAAGCCCGACAATTTGCTGGCGCAAAACAAAAAGGCGCGCCACGACTACAACATTCTCGACACCTATGAGGCCGGCATCGCGCTGACCGGCACGGAGATCAAGTCCGTGCGGGCCGGCAAGGTCAACCTCAAGGACGGCTTCGCCCGCGTGCGCAACAACGAGGCGTGGCTGGAGAACGTCAACATCAGCCCGTTCGCGCAGGGCAACCAGTTCAACGCCGACCCGATGCGCAACCGCAAGCTGCTGCTCCACAAAAAGGAGATCAAAAAGCTCGTGGAGGCCACGGACCAGCAGGGGCTGACCATCGTCCCGCTGCGCATGTACCTCAAGCACGGCTACGCGAAGGTGCTGATCGGCGTGGCGCAGGGTAAAAAGCTCTACGACAAGCGCGAGGCGCTGAAGCAAAAGGACCAAAAGCGCGACATCGCCCGCGCGATGAAGGAGCGCTACTGATCACAAAACCGCGCCGAGCGGCCGCTTTCCCATCAGGGAAGGCGACCGCCCGGCGCGGTTTTTGTCTGCGATGCGGTTGGCGGCTAGTCGTACATGTACTCGCGGGTCAGCGGCAGGCCGTGGCCCGAGGCGCCCTTGGTCAGCAGGTACTGGATGACGTCGATGTTGCCGGACTCGAACGAGGCGGCCGCGGCCTGCAGGTAGAGGTCCCACATGCGCACGAACTGGTAGTCGAAGTGCGACTGGATCAGGTTGCGCTTGGCGTTGAAGTTGTGGTCCCAGATCTCAAGCGTGCGCTGGTAGTGGCGGCGCAGCGGCTCGAGGTCGGCCACCTCCAGCCCCGCGGCAGTGATGTGGTCGATGTTTTCGCTCAGGCCGGGCACGTAGCCGCCGGGAAAAATGTACTTGGTCAGCCAGGCGTTGGTCGCGCCACCCTGCTGGCGGGTGATGCCGTGGATCAGCGCGGTGCCGTTGGGCTTCAGCAGCTTGGCGACGTCCTGGAAGTACAGGCCGAGGTTTTCCTTTCCGACGTGCTCGAACATGCCGACGGAGGTGACGTAATCGTACGGCGCGTGGTCCAGCTCGCGGTAGTCGCACAGCAGGACAGTGGCGCGGTCCTCAAGCCCGAGCGCCTTGATGCGCTGGTTGACGTACTTGAACTGCTCTTCGCTCAGTGTGATGCCGGTGACATTAAGGTGGTACTCGGTCGCCGCGCGCAGCATCAGGGTGCCCCAGCCGCAGCCGATGTCGAGGAAGGTCCGGTCGGGCTGGGGGTTGAGCTTGCGCAGGATGTGCTCGACCTTGTTCTTTTGGGCGTGGGTCAGGTCCTCATGCCAGTCGTCGAAGTAGGCACAGGAGTAGGTCATCGTGTCGTCGAGCCACAGCTTGTAAAAGTCGTTGCCCAGGTCGTAGTGGGCGGCAATGTCCTGCTTGCTGGTTTTTTCCGAGTGCGACTGCTTGGGGATGAAGCGGCGCAGCCAGGGCGCCTTCATGAAGCTGTCTTGGCTCTGGTAGGCGGCCGTCAGCAGGCGCTGCAGCGGGCGGGTGCCGCCGGTGACGGTGAGGTCGCCGCGCATGTAGGCCTCGCCAAGTGCCAAGCTCGCGTTCTTGATCACCGCCGCCAGCGCGACGGGCTTCTTGAAGGTGACGCTCAAGGGCGCCTCATCGCCCGTTCCGTACCGCTGAGTGTCGCCGTCCCAGTAGGTGACAAGAACCGGGATGCTGAACGAGTGGGCGAATAACGTGTCGTAAAATTTCTTCTCTAACATACTGACCTCCGGCGCAACTAAGCGTAATAATTTCTACTCTACTACCTTAACGCTTTGAGCGCGCGCCGCGACAATTTGCCGCTCGTGTAAGCGATTTAGCCGCACAGGTGTCACATTTTGGCCAAAATTCTCCGGAGACTATGGAGATGCAGCGCCCGATGCGTTACGCTGGAAGGAATGGACGCGGCACTGAGGAGGGAATTCACGGCGGGCCGCGCCGAAAAGAGAAGCCGTGAGTCACAATGATTCGACCAGCTGTTCCAGAAGATGCACAACAAGTGGTGCCTTTGATCAACCTCGTGTTCGAGGAGATGGAGGTGCCCGAGCTTCAGGCGCTGCCGGACGCCGCGCTGTTCAAGGTGTTCGAGCAGGCCTTTTTGCTCAAGGATTACCGCTACGGGTACCCGCAGACCTTCGTCCACGAGGCGAACGGGCGAGTCGACGGCATCCTCGTCGGTTACGGGCACGACCTGGAGGCGCACATCGACGACGCGTTCAAGCCTTTGCTGGCCCAGGTCGGGCTCGGTCCCGACCAGGAACTGTTCCCGGATTTTGAGAGCTACCCCGGCGAGTGGTACGTCGACACGCTGGCGGTGGCGCCGGCCGCGCAGGGGCACGGCATCGGCACCAAGCTGTTGACCGACGTCGCCGCCCTGCTCAAGCGGCGCGGCGTGACCACGCTGTCGTTGAACGTCGATCAGCTCAACCCCAAGGCCGAGCACCTGTACCGCAAGGTCGGCTACACCAAGCAGGGCGAGCTGATGATCGGCTCGCACCGCTACAACCACATGACCAAGGCTTTGTAGCCGGCTCACGGAGGCAAAAATGACGCAGATTCGATTCCTGGGCGGGCTGACGACGACCGGCGGCAACTGCTGCGAGCTGGTCACCCCGACCGGCCGCGTGGTGGTCGACCTCGGCGCAGACGGGGGCGCGCAAGTGCCGGATTCGGGGCAGGCGCTGTTCGGCGGCGCAGGCGCTGAGGTCGCTACCGCCGTGATCCTCACGCGCCTGGACGCCGCCCACGCCGGCGGCCTGCAGGCGGTGCCGGCAGCGGTGCCGGTGTACGCGGCTGCGGGCGCGGCGCTCGAGGACGCGGCGAGTTCGGTGGTGGCGCACGCCCTGCGCGCGCTGCCCGATTCGCTCTCCTGCGGCGGGCTGACCGTCACGGCGCTCGGCGCCGGGGACGCCGTGGTGGTCGCGGATGCGGCGCACCGCTTCGTGTTCGTCGGCGAGACGCCGCTTGATGCCGCGACCCGCTCGGCGGTGGCCGCGCTGCGCCCGACGCTGCTTGCCCTCGAGGTGCCGCAAGGGGCCACGCCCGAGCGCGTGGCGCTGTGTCAGGCGCTGAACCCGCGCGTCGTGGTGCCGTGGCACACGGCGGCGCCGGAAGCCGCCGGGGCAGTGCTCGATGACGCGACGCGCGCCGAGGTGCTGCTGCCGGAGTGGGGGCTGTACTACAGCCTCGACGAGCCGGAAGCGGACGAAGAAGACTGGTGAGACGCAAAGACGCCGGGCCCCAAAGCATATGCTTTGGAGCCCGGCGTCTTTTGGCTCACACCCCGTAGCTGACGCGGGCGGGGTCGTGGTGGACCAGCGGGTTGGCCTCGTAGATCTGGCGCCAGCGGTCCAGGATGGCGGCCAGCAGGATGCCGGCCGGCACATCGCGCGGGTTTTTGATGTCAATCACGAAGGTGGTGCCGGTGCCGGCGCCGACCGCGGCGATGGTGGTGACGGCCTTCATGCCGTGGTAGATGTGGTAGTTGTTGGCCAGCATGTTGCCGATGATCAGCCAGTTGAGGTCGGAGACGAACACGAACTCGTGCCAGACGCCGAACATTTTCTTCACCGAGCCGACGCGCAGCTGGCTGAGGTACAGGTCGTAGCGGGGAAACATGCCCATGGTGCGCTGGCGGATGCTGCCGACGTGGGTGCCGTCGATGGTGTGCAGGTTGAAGCCGTCGTTGGCCAGGCCGTGGCGCCCGTTCAGGATGAAGGCGGGGCGGGTGTGCTCGTCCTTGACCACGGTCATGCCGCCGTCGTGCAGGGCCTGCGCGTCGATGTAGTACTTCATTGCCGGTCGCCTCCCGCGTTGATGGCGATTGCGCGGTCGATCGCCGCGGCGACGCCGTCCTCGCCGTTGGTCTTGGTGGTCGCCCAGGCCAGCTGCTTGATCGCCGGCACCGCATTGCCCATGGCGACGCCGTACCCGGCCATGCTGATCATGGAGGCGTCGTTGAGGTTGTCGCCGATCGCCATGCACTCGGCCATCGTCACGCCCTGCTGCTTGGCGTAGGCGGCCAGCGCCAGGCCCTTTTGCGCCTGCCGGGCGTTGATCTCGATGTTGGTCTCGGCGCTGGCGGTGACGATCAGGTCGCCCTGGGCCTCGAGCGCCTGCTTGGGCCCCGCCAGCACGGTCTGGCCCGCGCCGGCAAAGGCGATGATCTTGAGAATCTCGACGGCCGGGTCGGCCAGAATCGGCGCGTAGTCCGGCACGTAGGTGATGGCCATCAGCTCCAGGCGCGCGGCGGCCAGGGCGACCGCCAGCTTGTAGGGGGTGTCCGGGTTCAGGTTCACCAGCAGGTCCGCGACGTTTTGGATGCGGGAGACCTTGCTGTTGGACACCACGCCAGTTGCCGTGACCAGCTCGTAGTAGAGCTTTTCGCCGTCCAAAAGCGTGGTGATGCGCTGCACGCTGGCCGGGCTGAGCGGCACGTCGACCTTGAGCGCGCCGGCCGCGTTGAACACGCGCGCGCCGTTGAGCGTGATGAAGGCCGGGTGCAGGTCGTGGGCGGCCATCAAGGGCTTGGCCTCGCTCAAGGCGCGGCCGGTGGCGACCATGAACTCGATGCCGTGCGCCTGGGCGCGCTTAATCGCCGCGGCGTTGGCGTCACTGACCTGCATCTCGTCGTTGAGCAGGGTGCCGTCCATGTCTGAGGCAATGATCTTGATCACGTGGGTTCCTCCTTTTGATTCGCGTGGTGGGGCCGGCCGGGGATGGCCCTTAATTCAAGCTTAGCACGAATCATCTGTGGAAGGTAGCCAAGCGCCGCGCGCTTTTGTACACTAGAGGGGATTGGAGGGCGCGATGAAAACTTTAATTCACAACGATTGGCAGACGGTGCTCGCCCCGGTGTTTGCGGGGGCGACTTACGCACGCCTGCACCAGTTCCTGAAGGCGGAGTACCAAAGCCAAACCATCTACCCGGAGATGCACCACATCTTTCAGGCCTTCGAGTGGACCCCGTTTGCCGACACCAAGGTCGTGATCCTGGGCCAGGACCCGTACCACGGCCCCAACCAGGCCGTCGGGGCGAGCTTCGCGGTGGCGCCGGGCGTGGCGCTGCCGCCGTCTTTGGTCAACATCTACAAGGAGCTGCAAGACGACCTAGGCATCGCGCCGGTCAACCACGGCTACCTGAAGGCCTGGGCCCAACAGGGGGTGCTGCTGCTCAACGCGGTGCTCACCGTGCGGGCGGGGCAGGCCTACTCGCACCAGCACCAGGGCTGGGAGGAGCTGACCGACGCGGCGATTGCGGCGCTGTCCGACCGCGGCGGGGTCGTGTTCATCCTCTGGGGCAGCGCAGCTAAGGCCAAGTCCGCCCTGATCGACACCAGCAAGAACGCGATCATTTCCTCGGTTCACCCGAGTCCGCTGTCGGCCTACCGCGGCTTTTTCGGCAGCAAGCCGTTCTCCAAGACCAACGCGGCGCTTGCGCGGCTGGGCCAGGCGCCGATCGACTGGCGGTTGCCGGCCGACCCGACCGCGTGATGTGTTTCAAGTTTTGCTAAAACTGTCCTATTTGGGAAGCGCAGTCATTGCCGTTGCACTGCGGGACTGGTATGATTAACCACGAAGCGTGGATGCGCTAACATTTGCAAAGACATTTGGAGGGACCTCTCTTGGATTTATTTGACAGTTTGAAGCAAAAAATTTCCGGCAAGAACCTGACCATCGTTTTCCCTGAAGGCACCGACCCGCGGATCATCGGCGCCGCCGTTCGCCTGGCCGCCGACGGCCTGATCAAGCCAATCGTGCTGGGCAACCTCGCCGCCATTCAAGAGGTCGCCGCGGCCAAGGGCTTCGACCTTTCCCGCGTCGAGCTGCGCGACCCGGCCACCGACCCGATCCACGCCGTGATGGCGCAGGCCTTCGTCGACCGCCGCAAGGGCAAGGCAACGCCCGAGCAGGCCGACAAGATGGTCCAGGATGCCAACTACTTCGGCACGATGCTGGTCTACATGGGCAAGGCCAACGGCATGGTTTCCGGTGCGGTTCACAGCACCGCCGACACCGTGCGCCCGGCCCTGCAGATCGTGAAGACCCGTCCGGATGCCTCCCGCATCAGCGGCGCGTTCATCATGCAGCGCGGCCGCGACGAGCGCTACCTGTTCGCCGACAACGCGATCAACATCGACCCGAACGCCCAGGAGCTGGCGGAAATCGCCGTTGAATCCGCGCGGACGGCCAAGCTGTTTGACATCGACCCGAAAGTCGCGATGCTGAGCTTCTCCACCAAGGGCTCCGCCAAGGCGCCGCAGGTGGACAAGGTGGTCGAAGCGACCAAGATCGCCCACGAGCTGGCCCCGGACCTGGCGCTTGACGGCGAGCTGCAGTTCGACGCCGCCTTCGTGCCGAGCGTCGCCAAGCTCAAGGCGCCGGACTCCGACGTCGCCGGCAACGCCAACGTCTTCATTTTCCCAGACCTGCAGGCCGGCAACATCGGCTACAAGATCGCGCAGCGCTTCGGCGGCTTCGAGGCCATCGGCCCGATCCTGCAGGGCCTGAACGCGCCGGTCGCCGACCTGTCGCGCGGCTGCAACGAAGAGGACGTCTACAAGCTGGCCATCATCACCGCCGCCCAGAACGCGGCCGAATAACCACCGCGGCCGGGGCGCGACGCCCGCAGCCCGGTCTTCGACAGCCGCCGCACGCCTCCCGAGCTCGGGTTGCGTGCGGCGGCTGTTTGTTTGTTGCTCGGTCGCGACTGCAGGGCCAAAAACGGGTACAATAGACCTGACCGACGAACGGCCGGCGTGGTTGCCGGAAGCACAAGACTCAGGAGGACATCATGGCATTACTGAACGAACAGGAACTGCAGGCGAAGGCGAAGGCGCTGGCCGACCAACTCAGGGCCGGCGACGTGCTGCTGTTGGACGGCGACCTCGGCGCGGGCAAAACCAGCTTCACCAAGGGCCTGGCCGCCGGGCTTGGCATCGCGGACTACATCAAGAGTCCGACCTTCACCATCATTCGCGAGTACCAGGATGGCCGCCTGCCGCTGTACCACATGGACATCTACCGCCTGGAGGACGGCGGGGCCGGCGACCTCGGCCTCGAGGAGTACTTCGAGGGCGACGGCGTCAGCGTCGTTGAGTGGCCGGAGTTTCTGGGTTCGGCCATGCCCGAGGAATACCTGATGATCCACTTCCACAAGGACCCCCAAAACGACGACCTGCGCGTGCTGACCTACACGGCGGTCGGCGCGCGGGCAGAGGCGCTGGCCGCCGCGCTGGCCTAACACAAACTTTGACGGACCCGTACTGCGGGTCCGTCTTTGTATCTAGGCGATTCTGATTTTTGGGGCCGCGCGATCGTGACTGATTGCTGTCTCGGCCCGGTGAGGGTGCCGGCGCCTAGTTGCCGAAAGCGCGACACGGCGTGGGCGATTGCGTTATAATGAATTCACATTATATTTTATGGAGGATATTATGACAGCGACGAAGCATTTGTATGAGACGTTCCAGCCAACGCACTACGATCTATACCTCGATGTCGACCGGCAGACCAAGCTGATCGCCGGCAAGACCACGGTCAGCGGCCACGCCACAGAGGCCGAGATTCGGCTCAACCAAAAGGACCTGACCGTCAGCGGCGTGACCGCGGACGGCGCGGCCGTGCCGTTCACCACGGACAACGCGGCGCAGACGTTGACCATCACGCTGCCGGCCGCCGGCGACGTGACGCTCACGGTGGACTACACCGCACCTTTGACCGACACGATGATGGGCATCTACCCGTCCTACTACGAGATCGACGGTGTCAAGAAGCAGCTGATCGGCACCCAGTTCGAGACCACGGCGGCGCGCCAGGCCTTCCCGGGCGTCGACGAGCCGGAGGCCAAGGCGACCTTTGATCTGGCCATCAAGTTCGACGAGCAGCCGGGCGAAACCGTGATCGCCAACATGCCAGAAATCAAGGAAGAAGGCGGCGTCCACTACTTCGACACCACCCGCAAGATGTCCACGTACCTCGTGGCCTTTGCCTTCGGGGACATGCAAAAGAAGCTGACCAAGACCAACTCCGGCGTCGAGATCGGCGTTTTCACCACCAAGGCCCACAAGCCGGAGGAGCTCGACTTCGCCCTAGACATCGCCAAGCGCTCCATCGAGTTCTACGAGGACTTCTACCAGACCCCGTACCCGCTGCCGCACTCCTACCAGCTCGGCCTGCCGGACTTTTCCGCCGGCGCGATGGAGAACTGGGGCCTGGTGACCTACCGCGAGGCCTACCTCACGCTTGACCCGAGCAACTCGACGCTGCGTCAAAAGCAGCTGATCGCCACCGTCATCGCCCACGAGCTGGCCCACCAGTGGTTCGGCGACCTGGTCACCATGAAGTGGTGGGACGACCTGTGGCTGAACGAAAGCTTCGCCAACATGATGGAGTTCGTCGCCATCGACGCCCTTGAGCCCGACTGGCACATCTGGGAGACCTTCCAGACCGGCGACGCGCCGTCCGCCTTGCGCCGCGATGCGACGCCTGGCGTGCAGTCCGTGCACATGCAGGTGGAGGACCCGGCCGAAATCGACGCGCTGTTCGACGGCGCGATCGTCTACGCCAAGGGCGCCCGCATGCTGGTCATGGTCCGCGGCCTGATCGGCGATGACGCCCTGCGCACCGGCCTGAAGGCGTACTTCGACGCCCACCAGTACGGCAATGCCGCCGGCGCCGACCTCTGGGCCGCGCTGGGCAAAGCCGCGGGCATCGACCTCGGGGCCATCATGCACGGCTGGCTCGAGCAGTCCGGCTACCCGGTGGTGACCGCCAGCGTGATTGACGGCAAGCTGACCCTGAGCCAAAAGCAGTTCTTTATCGGCGACGGTGAGGACACCGGCCGCCTGTGGCAGATTCCGTTGAACGGCAGCTACGCGACGCCGCAGCTGATGACCACGGCGACGCTTGAGCTTGGCGACTACCAGGCGCTGCGCGATGAAGCCGGCAAGCCGTTCCGGCTGAACGTCGGCAACGAGTCGCACTTCATCGTCAAGTACGACGCCACGCTTTTGGCCGACCTTTTGGCCACCGCCCAGGACCTCGACCCGATCTCCCAGCTGCAGCTGCTTCAGGACCAGCGCCTGCTGGCGGAGGGCCGTCAGCTCTCCTACGCCAAGGTTGTGCCGCTTTTGACCCAGTTCGCCGGTAGCACCTCGGCCGTCGTGCTCAGCGCGGTGTTTGGCATCGCCAACATGCTCAAGAAGTTCACCGCGCCGGACTCGGCCGAGGAAAAGGCGCTCAAGGCGCTGTTCACCAAGCTGACGGCGGCGCACGTTGCCCGCCTCGGCTGGGCGCCGGTGGCCGGTGAGGCCAACAACGACCAGCTCGCGCGGCCGCAGGTGCTCAGCGCCGCGCTGTACGCCGGTGACCCGGCCACGGTCGCGGGCGCGCACGAAGCCTTCGCCAAGGTGGCCGAGCCCAAGGACCTGCCGGCCAACACGCGGCCGTACATCCTGGCCAGCGAGATTCGCTGGCACGCAAGCGTCGAGCTGTTCGACAAGCTTCTCCGCGACTACCGCACGTCCGCCGACCCGAACTACAAGGAAGCCATCGCCTACGCCCTGACGGACACGCAGGATTCCGTTTTGATCGGCCGGCTGATCGACGCCTTCGAGGACGCCGACACCATCAAGCCGCAGGACCTGCGCGGCTGGTACGCCGGCGTGCTCGCCAACCCGGTCGGCCAGCAGGCGGCCTGGGACTGGCTGCGCACCGAGTGGTCGTGGCTGGAGAAGACGGTCGGGGGCGACATGGAGTTCACGACCTACATCACCGTGTCCGCCGGGCGCTTCTACACGCCTGAGCGCCTCGCCGAGTTCAAGGCCTTCTTCGAGCCGAAGAAGAACGTGCCGGGCCTGGGCCGCGAGATCGAGATGGACACCAAGGCCATCGCCGGTCGCGTCGACCTGATCGCCGCAGAGGCTGAGGCGGTCAACGCCGCCGTCGCAGACGCCATCAAGTAACAACCTGCTAGAGCTAAAAACAGCGTCCAGAAATTTCTGGACGCTGTTTTTTTGCGTGTGTGGCGGGGCGCTAGCGGGCGAGGGTTACTCGCCGCCCTGTTCCGAGCGGTACTTGGCCATTTTCTCGTGGAAGGTCTTCTCGGTCATGCCGTACGCGGTGTAGGTGATCGCGTTGGCGCCGGCCGCGATGGTCGCGAGAATCTGCGCGTCGGTCTTGCCGCCCGAGGCGATGATTGGGAAATTCGGGTGGGTCGGCTCAAGTGTGGCGCGGGCCCAGGCGACCAGCGCCGCGGTGTCGGCGCCGCCGGCGATGTTCAGGGCGGACACGCCGGCCTTGACGTATTCCAGCAGGTCCGGCGTCTGGCTCACGACGGTGTAGAAAATGGGGATGTCGACGATGTGGCGCACGCTGCGCAGCGTCTCCAGGCTGGTCGGGGCGTTGAGCACCACGCCCTGCGCGCCGTTCTCCTCGGCAAAGCGCGCGACCGTGGCCGCGCGCAGGCCCTTGGTCAGGCCGCCGCCGACGCCGGCCAGGATCGGCACGTTGGCGACGCGGCCGATGGCGTCGAGGATGCGCGTGTTGGGCGTCCAGGGGTAGACGGCGAGGATCGCGTCGGCGTCGCAGTTGGCGATCACCGCCACGTCGGTTGAGTAGACGATGGTCTTGATCCGCTTGCCGAACAGGCGGATGCCCGACGCCTGGCGGATGACGTCGGGGGACTCGACGATGCTTTCGCGCAGCGCCGAGGTGAGGTTGGGAATGACGGGACGATCAGCCATGATGGCACCTCCTGTGGTTTGCTTTTGGCCAGACTATAACACGAATCGGTGGACGGCGTAAAGGCTTTCATCACGTCGCCGCGCGGCACCCGGGGACACAAAAGGCGAGCCGGTTGGGCTCGCCCGAGGGTTACTTGCGCGTGGCGCGGAGGCTTGGCGCCGCCACCCACAGCATGATGAGGTTGATCAGGAGCATGCACGCCGTGGAAATGAACACCACGTTGTAGTCGAACAGGCCGGCCAGCGTGCCGCCGAGCAGCGACCCGAACATGTTGCCCAGCGCCTGGAAGGACTGGTTCCAGGAAAAAATCGCGGAGGTCGCGCTTGCCGGGGAGTTTTTGGTCAACAGGGTCTGAATGGTCGGAAACAGCGCGCCGTCGGACACCCCGACCAAAAGCCGGAGGACGCCGAGCGTCCAGACGCTGGTGACGAAGCCCTGCGGGAAGTAGACCAGCACCGCGAACAGGTAGCCGGCCATCAGGATCTTGCCCGAGCCGTGCTTGTCGCCGTACGCGCCAAGCCTTGGCGCCGCCAGGATGTTGGAGATGCCGGGCAAGGCGGCGATGATGCCGGCGACGAAGGCCACGGCCCCGCCGTTGTGCATCAGCTCCTTGACGTACAGGCTGATGATCGGCGCGATCGAGGTGTTGCCCAGCTGCACGAACAGGGTGGAAAACAGCAGCAGGATGATCAGCTTGGGGTTGTCGAACTGGCCGAGCAGCCCGCCCAGCAGGCCCTTGCCTTCGGTCTTCGGCCGCTCGATGGGAACGAAGTGCTCGGTGACCAGCGTGGCCGACAGGAGCCCGGCGATGAACAACAGCCCCGCGGTGATGAAAAAGGTGTTGCGGATGGAGAACACCGACGCCAGCGCGCCGCCGAGGATCGGGCCCATCAGCATCCCCGACGTCGAGCCGGTGACCAGGGTGCCGAGCGCCTTGCCCGCGTTTTGGCGCGGGGTCTGCGCGGCGATCAGCGCCTGGGCGTTGCTGATGAAGCCGGAAAACAGCCCCTGCAGCGCCCGCAGCGCGATCAGCTGCCAGATGTTGGTCGCCAGGCCCATCAGAAACATCGCCGTGGCCATCCCGAAGCTGGCGCGGATCAGCATGATTTTGCGCCCCTTGCGATCGGCTAAGGCGCCCCAGATCGGCGACACGATGGCGGTGACCAGGAAGGTGGCCGCGTACACCAGACCGGAGTAAAAGGAGACCTCGGACTTGGTGAAGTCCCCCAGCTGGCTGACGTACAGCGACATGAACGGCATCAGCTCCGAGAAGGCGACCCCGGCGATGAAGGTGCACCCCCACAGCACGTACAGGTTGCGCCGCCAGGGATTCTGCGGATTGTCCGCGTCGTCTTTCACTTCTATCACTTCTTTCACTTAACGTAACTTCCATTGTGGCCAATAATTGTGAAGATTTTGTGAAGATGAGCGGGCCGAGAAGTTTAGGAAAGGGCTTTCTCCGCGTGCGGTTCGTGGTACACTACCGGCGGAGGCCGACGGGCAGGAGACCGCATGCGTTCACGAATCGGCGACCAGCGACCGTGCCGAACCGCGCGCCCGGCCTGCACTTTCAACGCCGTGGCCAAAACGCCGGCGCGGGTTGCGGGCCAACCGCGCGGCCGCACCAACTGAAAGGAAGTGTTGAGATGACGTCACTATTCGTGTTGAGCGACGTGCACTACGACGGCACGCCCGAGCGCACCCGGGCGCTTGCGGCGTGCCTCACCACCATCCAAGGCCTGGATGGTGAGGCGACGGTGATGATCGATGGGGATCTGACCAACCAGGGGCTGGCGGCGGAGTTCGCGGGCCTGGGGGATGTGCTGGCGGGGTTCGACGGGCTGACGTTTCTGCTAAACCTTGGCAACCACGACGTGCGCGGGCCCTTCTCAGCGGGCTGGGAGACGGCCCCGGATGCCGACCCGGCCCACTACCACCGGGTGACGGTGCCGGCCTTCACCGCGCTGCAGGCCAGGGTGCACTCCCCGATGACCGGGTGGTACGACCGGATTGTCGTCGGTCCGTGGCTGGTGGTGGTGCTGAACCTCGAGCGCGGGCTCAAGGACGCCGCGGCCCTGTCCGATGCGCAGCTGACTTGGCTGGATCAGACGCTGGGTGCGGTGCCGACCGGCCTTACCCCGCTGGTGTTTTTGCACCAGCCGTTGAACCACACCCACTGGCGCAGCGACCTGTACGGCGGTTTTGGCACCTTCGACGCGCCGCTCAAGGGACTGCTCGGTCGGCACCCGAACACGGTGCTTTTGACCGGACACATTCACAACGGGTTCGGCTATACCGAGGTGATCCCCCGGTCCTACGCGACTTTGGTCGACCTGCCGGCGATGAGCGTCAGTGAGCTCGGCTACCGTGGCCTTGGCCTCGGCTACCGGCTGGTGCAAAACGCGGCAGGCCTTGGGCTTGAGGCCTGGGACCTGGCCGCCGGCACTCGGCTGGCCCAGTACGACCAGGTCGTGGACCTGCCGACGCTGGGCGCGCTGACCGCCGGGCTGACGGAGGCGGCCAAACCCCGGCCAACCCCGGCCAAAGGGCTGCCGGAAGCGGCGAAAACTGTGCTAACCGCCGCCTACGACCAACCCGAGGGGGATGACCTCAGCGTGCCGCCGCGCGCGCTGTTCGGCCCGGACGTTCAGGCACGGGTGCACGCCTGGTGCCGGGCGGCCGCCGGGCGTTGAGGCGGTGGGGCGCGTCGCGCAGCAGCGTTTCCCGCGCGGGGTGCATGGTTTCGGCGGAGCGGGTCGCGAGGTTGTTCGGCGGGTTGAGTCTGGGCGCGTCACGTCGTATGATAAGTGAGTATTCACTTACCGGGCGCGACCCGGAGCAAAGGAAGCGAGCGCATGAGCGTGAACGATGTGACCACCCTGTTCGACCAGTCGCTGGAAGCGGGGGACCTGACGGCCAAGCAAAAGGCGGTGCTGCGCGCCAGCCTCGAGCTCTTCGCCGCCCAGGGCTTTTCGCGCACCAGCACCGGCGACATTGCCAAGGCCGCCGGGGTGTCGGAGGGCACGGTATACAAGCGCTTCAAGACCAAGGAGGACATCCTTCAGGCCATCCTGGCGCCGTTTTTCCAGCAGGTGATCCCCCGGGTGGCCGGCGAGTTCGTCGACCAGGCGCTGACCGCACTGCCGCCGGATGTCGCGACCTTCCTGACGGCGGTACTGACCGACCGGCTGACCTTTGCCGTGCGCAACTACCAGGTGGTGAAGGTCGTGGTGGCCGAGGCCCTGCAACGCCCGCAGCTGGTGGCGCAGGTCAAAGCCACGTTCGAGCAGGCGGTGGTGCAGCGCCTGCTGCCGGCCATCGCGCACTACCAGCAGGCCGGGCAGCTGGTCGATTGGCCGCCGCTGCAGATTGTGCGCTACGTCGTCGGCACCATGGCGGGGGACCTGCTGCCGCAGCTCATCACGGGCCAGCCGGTCGACGTGGCCGCCATCGTGCCGCGCGAGGTGACCTTCCTGCTGCGCGGACTGCGGCCGGACCCGCAGGCGTGAAGGACATTCAGCGATAGACTGACCAAGCCCCGCCTGGTTTGCAGTGTGCAAAACAGGCGGGGCTTGGTGTGTCGTGTGGCAATTGCGTAATCTAGATCAGGCGGCAACGCGCCGAGGCGCTGGACCGGCGATTGGATCGCCCCTAGCCGGCGGTCGACTCGGCGTTGCGGCGCAGCTTCGCCGAGTACAGCGTGATGATCTGCCGGTACAGGCGGTGGTAGTCGGCTTCGGTCGCGTCGAGGTACCACGTGATGCGCGGGCCGGCGAAGTCGGGCAGGGCGCCGGCCGCGAAGTCGTCGGCGGTTGCGATCAACAGATCCGCCTGGTTGAGGTCGGCGTCTTGGTGCAGCACGGCCGCGGCGCCGATGTTGGCCAAAAAGCGCCGGACGTTAGCCGTGGCGATGTCGGTGTTGGGCATCCACAGCGCGACGTGGACGCGATCGGTCCAAGCGTTGCGGGTGCGGTAGGGCACGAACAGGTCGCACAGCACGGTGACGAAGGCCGCCCCGTCGGTTTTGAACGGGGCCATGTCCAACGTGTCGGGCAGGGTCTTAACGAAGGCGGTCAGGAGTGCTTGAAGGTGTGGCTGCTGGTAGCTCAGCTGGCTGGTGGTGAAAAAGTCGGCGGGCTTGACGTAATCGCCGCCCATGACGGTCCACGCCAGGCACAGCCTGAGCAGGTTCATCACCAGCTGCGGGTCCTCCCACATCGGCGCGGCGATGGTGTCGTCGCAGTTGCTCAGGTAGGCCATCAGCGCGGCGGCCACCTGCCACGGCAGGGCGTCTTGTGCCTGCAGGGTGGTCATCAGCGCGCTTTCCTGCGGCGTCAGCGGCGTGAAGCGAAGGCTTTTGGCTTGGACAAACAGGAAGAATCGGCTCTCGTCGCGCAGCGCACGGGTCGGCAGGCGCGGGAAGGTCGCGTGGGTGTAGACCGTGTCGGGCGCAGTCAGTGGCAAAGGCGCGCCGTCCCAGGTCACAGTGAAGCCGTGGGCCAGCCGGGTGCGGCACACCGCCCAAAACACCTGCTCCTGGGTGCGGGTGATGGGATCCGTCGAAGCGGTCGGCAGCTGGTCGTACTGCGTCGCCACCGCGCGCGCATCGATCGCGGCGAAGGGCCACTTGGTGCCGTGAAAGCCCAGCCAGTAAAAGGCGTTGAGAAACAGGCGCACCTGCTTCTCGTCGCCGGTGAAGCGCGCCTGCGTCAGCGAGAGCTTGAGGCGAAAGCGCGCGAGAAACTTGCGCACCGGCGCCGTCTTGCGCAGCAGCGTGGAGTGGCTGATGAAGTGCGTCGCACAGAACTGGTCGATGCTCGGCAGGTTGCTTTGGGCGACGTAATCGATGAACTGAAAGGCAAGCGCCTCCTCCAGCAGGTGGGCGCGGTACCGGTCCACGGGCAGGACCACCCGCCCGCGGGTCAGGGCACGCTTGACCTCGGGGCGGCTGGCCGACGTGGTCGCGGCCAGGTCGCGCGCAAGCTCCTGGAAGATGTTGTAGCTCTGCTGGTAGGACAGGCTGAGGCGCTTGCTGAGGTCGGTGATGGTCAGGGGGTCGCCGTGCTGGCTGACCAGGGTGCGATACATTGCGAACTTTTGCAAATCGGCCCGTTCTAGAAAAATCTCCTCGAATCGCATAACCCACGCCCCTCCCTGTTTGACTCCGGTATATCAAAAAGATGAACTTTGCGGCCGTTATTTTTAATCGACTTTTCATTGAAAAATTGGGTGAGGGAATATAAATGCCGCTGTTCGGGCCGTTATGGCACCGTTTGCGCAAAACAAGTTATCAATATATGGAAAACTTAATTGAAACGCCGGCGCGGCCAAGGGTATAATTGAGCCGTTCGAACGTCGGATACTTTAGGATTTTTGGGGGAAATATTACAATGCGCGGACGCGAAGATATCTTTCTGTCGATGTCAGAGACGGAAAAAATGAGCTTGTTCCGCAAGATCGTCAACTCCCGAACCGCCCAGACGCCAGTCGCGGATCGGATCGTTGCCGAGCTTTCACACAAGCCGCTGGTCAAGGACGTGAATCTCAAGCAGATCGCGTCTTTGACCGGCCGTAACTACGGGAGTGTTTACAACACCTACAACGGGCTGGTCGCCGCCTTGACGGACATGACCGGCAGCAAGTCCATCAGCACCAAGAAGCTGTTCAACCTGTCCTCGAGCTCGGTGCGCTACTACTTCGTCAACCAAAGCCACCCGTACCTGTTCCTGCAGGCGCTTTTGACCCACCAGTACGAGAACTTCGACGAGTTCCTGGCGGCCCAGGAGACCTCCAAGGCCACGATGCTGCGGCACCTGAAGCCGCTGCGGGACTTCTCGCGCAAGTTCGGGGTGCGCTTTTCCTATGAGACCCTGCGGCTGCAGGGCGAGGAGAACCGCATCCGCGTGTTTTTGACCATGGTCTACTGGCTGGCCACGGACGGGGCGGGGTGGCCCTTCTCAGACCTGGACCGGGAGACCATCGGCTCGGTCGTCGACCAGGTGGTGAAGCTGTACGACGTGGGGACGCCGAACATCGTCACCCGCGAGATCGCGATGTACTACGTCGCCATCTCGTACTACCGCATCAAGGACGGCAACGCGATCGCCTACGACGAGGCGACCTTGACGCTGAAGTACCCGACCGCCAACGTGTTCGAGGAGCTGCAGGACGCCTTCCCGTGGCCGAGCATCAGCCTCTCCGAGCAGCTGGGTGAAAGCGCGGCGGTGTACTTCCTGTTCAACTTCCTGCCGTTTTACGTCACGACCAACCCGGCGCAGCTGGAGCTGACGGTGCAGCGCTTCAAGCGCTACAACCCGAGCATCTACACGCTTGTCACCGACTTTCTAGCGAAGCTGCCGGTGTCTTTCGTGGAGCAAAACCGGCTGCCGGCCCAGGCGATGAACATGCTCAAGGCCAACCTGCTGGCCAATACGGTGTCGACGCTCGAGTTCGGCGACGACGTGTCCCAGACCATCGCCTACGAGATCAACGCCAAGCTGGAGCAGATTCCGGCCAACGTCGCGCTGCAAAAAAAGGTGCGCCAGACGCTGGAGCACGTGATCTTCACCCGCAAGCTCGACGAGTTCAACCCGGTGCTCGACACCCTGGTCGATTCGTTCTACCACAACCTGCTGCACCTGGCGACGCAGTTCATCCCACCGGTGAAGGTCAAGGTGGCGCTGGTGATCGAGCAGACGGTGCTCGGGTACATCGACCTGCTGGCGTTTTTGATCAGCCAGCCGATCGTCGAGATCCTCGAGCCCGAGCAGATCGCAGAGGCCGACCTCGTGATCGAAAGCTCTACCGTGCCGGATGCGGCGGCCAAGCGCGGGGATGTGCTGACCTACAAGTGGGCCGCCAATTCGTCCAACGACTGGTTCGGCGAGCTGTACGCCGAGATCCGCCAGATCTGGGACAACAAGCTCAGCCTGGGTGGCGCCGTTGACTACTGAGCACGCGCCGCACCTGTGCGTGGCCACCGTGCCGATCTTCAAGCACCTGCCTGAGGCGATGCTGACGCGGATCGGTGGGGTGGTGCAGCACACGCACTTTGAGAAGGGCGCCTCGCTTTATTTGACCGGCAGCCCCGCGGATGCGCTGTACATCATCCACGAGGGCCAAGTCAAGGTCTCGCGCGGTCTGGCCGACGGGCGCGAGCAGATCGTGCGGCTGCTTGAGCCGGGCGATTTTGACGGCGACCACGGGCTGTTTGTCGCCGAGCAGCACACCGCAAGCGCCACGGCCACCGCGCCGGTGTCCGCCTGCGTGCTCTACAAGCGCGAGTTCCAGCACCTGTTGGCCGACGCGCCCGACGTGTCCTTTGCCGTCATGCAGGAGCTGACGCGGCGCATCGACACGCTGGAGGCCAAGACCACCGCGGCGATGGCACCGGTGGAGGCGCGGCTGGCCGACTACCTGCTGGAACAGAAGCAGCCGGAGTTTCGCCTGCCGATGAAGAAAAAGGACCTGGCGCAGTACCTCGGCACCACGCCCGAGACCCTGAGCCGGCGCCTGAAGACCTTCACCAAGGCCGGCCTGATTGAGGAGGTGCGCCCGGGCGTGATTCGGGTGCTCGATGCCTCCGGGCTGGCGGCGCAATCGGCCTTGCAAGAACCCCTGGCGTGACGTATGATAGGGGCACATAGCAAACACGTGAGTAGGCGCTTAAGGGCAGTGCAGAGAGGTGACGGTTGGTGCAAGTCACTCAGGCCCGCATTCCAGCGCGACAGTGGGCGGCGATGAGCTGCACGGCAGCGACCGTTATCGTTTGAGGGTGGCCTGGTGGCCAAACTTGGGTGGTACCGCGGAAAGAAGCCTTTCGTCCCAATTAGGACGAGGGGCTTTTTTGCTTTTTTCACGGATGAATAGGAGGAATTGCGATGTTAGACATCAAGGTACTGCGCAACGACCCGGACTGGGCCAAGACAAAGCTCGGCGCGCGCGGCGTCAAGCCGGAGAAGATCGATGAGGTGCTCGCGCTCGATGAAAAGCGCCGCGGCATCATCGTCAAGACCGAGGAGCTGAAGGCCCGCCGCAACCAGGTCTCCGACCAGATTGCGGCCAAGAAGCGCAACAAGGAAAAGGCCGATGACGAAATCGCCGCGATGCGCGAGGTCGGCAAGGAAATCGGCGCGCTGGACAAGGAGCTGGCCGCGGTTCAAACCGAGCAGGACGACATCCTGGTGCGCCTGCCGAACTTCCCGGCCGATGACGTGCCGATGTCCATGGACGAAAACGACGCGCGCGAGGAGTACAAGTGGGGCACGCCGCGCCAGTTCGACTTCACCCCGAAGGCCCACTACGAGCTCGGCGAGGCCCTCGGCATCCTCGACTTCGAGCGCGCCGCCAAGGTGTCCGGCGCCCGCTTCGTCTACTACAAGGGTGCGGGCGCGCGCCTCGAGCGCGCCGTCTACAACTTTTTCCTGGACGAGCACTACAAGGAAGGCTACACCGAGATGATCACGCCGTACTTGGTGAACGACGACTCGATGTTTGGCACCGGCCAGTTCCCGAAGTTCACCGAGGACGTGTACTCGATCACCAACGACGGCGAGCCGCTGACGCTGATCCCGACCGCCGAGGTGCCGCTGGTCAACTACTACCGCGGTGACATCATCGACGCCGAAAAGCTGCCGATCAGCTTCACCGCGCTGTCTCCGGCCTTTCGCTCCGAGGCGGGCAGCGCCGGGCGCGACACCCGCGGGCTGATCCGGATGCACCAGTTCAACAAGGTCGAGATGGTCAAGTTCTGCAAGCCGGAGGACTCCTGGAACGAGCTGAAGAACCTGATTCACGACGCCGAGGACCTGCTGCAAAAGCTGGGCCTGCCGTACCACGTGATCACCCTGGCCTCCGGCGACGCCAGCTTCACCAGCGCCAAGACCAACGACCTTGAAGTCTGGCTGCCGGCCCAGGATCGCTACCGCGAGATCTCCAGCTGCTCCAACTGCACGGACTTCCAGGCCCGCCGCGCCCAGATCCGCTACCGCGACGACAACGGCAAGCCACAGTTCGTCCACACCCTGAACGGCTCCGGTCTGGCGGTGGGTCGCGCCGTGGCCGCCATCCTCGAGAACTACCAGAACGAAGACGGCAGCGTCACGATCCCGGACGTGCTGGTGCCGTACATGGCCGGCCAGACCGTCATCACAGCAGAATAAGTCAGAAGGGCAGCCCGCGTGGCTGCCTTTTTTGTAACCAGGGCGGCGCAAGGCGCACTTAGGCCACCGGCCAGCGTAAGGAGCGGCCGCTGGCTTGCAGAGCCCGACGATGACCGTTCCTTCTCGAAAAGTTTCCCGGATCCCGAACTTTTTTGGCTTTCGGGGTTGACCCGCCTTGGTTCACTTGGTATGATATTCCTCGTTGTC
Organism: Lacticaseibacillus kribbianus; assembly: GCF_020180945.1. Classification (GTDB taxonomy): domain Bacteria; phylum Bacillota; class Bacilli; order Lactobacillales; family Lactobacillaceae; genus Lacticaseibacillus; species Lacticaseibacillus kribbianus. The sequence goes on from NZ_JAIPUL010000004.1 coordinate 225,587, forward strand.
AAACGACGCGGCCGTGAAAGCCTATTACACAGGTCTTCGCAGGCCAAATGATTTAAAAAATAATGTTTGACAGCACAACGTCCACCTGATATACTCATAAAGTTGTCTTTTGGACAAGGTAGTCCTTTGAAAACTGAACAAAGTTTCGTAAATGTGATAGGGCTTTTCTTAATTGAAAAGAATTAAACATTGCGAAGTCAATTCGCTAGTAACAACAAATCGAGCTATTCAAA
>NZ_JAIPUL010000005.1 GCF_020180945.1 Lacticaseibacillus kribbianus
CCTCGTTCGACTTGCATGTATTAGGCACGCCGCCAGCGTTCATCCTGAGCCAGGATCAAACTCTCATGTAATATGAGCTGTTTGAATAGCTCGATTTGTTGTTACTAGCGAATTGACTTCGCAGTGTTTAATTCTTTTCAATTAAGAAAAGCCCTATCACATTTACGAAACTTTGTTCAGTTTTCAAAGGACTACCTTGTCGTCCAAGCGACAACTCATTAAGTATATCGCGTTGGCCGATCGTTGTCAATAAGAAGTTTTAACTTCTTATTAGCGAGGCGTTATGCCTTGCTTGCGACAACTTTTATAGTTTAGCAGGTCGCGACGTTGATGTCAAACACTTTTTTTGCTTGCTCAAGTCGTTTCCGTGTCATCCAAAAGACAACTTTGATATCATACCAAGTGAGCCCTGCAGCGTCAACCGGTTTGACCAACTTTCTGCAAATTGAGGAGTGACACCATGGATGATCCACGCGCTTGGGACGACTTCGCCCCGGAATACGCCCGCGTTCAGCGGGAATCGCGGCTGCCCGTCGAGCGGGACGTGGTCGCGGCGCTCAACGCCCAGTGGCCGCTGAGCCGGCTGTCCGTGCTCGACCTGGCGGCGGGCAGCGGGCGCTACGCGCTGCCGCTGGCCCGCGCCGCCGCCCACGTGACGCTCACCGACTGGTCGGCCGCGATGCTTGAAGAGGCGCGCGGGTGGCTCGACGCGCACGCCGTCAAAAACGCCGCGTTCCGCGTCGGCGACTGGCACGACCTGCCGCATCGGCAGCTGGCCGATCTGGTTTTCATCAGCCAGCTGCCGACGCTGACGCCGCAGGACCTGCCCCACCTGCGGGCGCTGGCCAAGCGGGCGCTGGCGTTCAACCTCCAGACGGCGCAGACCACGGGGCTGGTCACGCAGATGGCCCGGGCGCTGAACCTGACGCCGCTGACCGTGGCGCAGGCGGACCCCAGGCGGGCGTGGCACATTCAGCGCGGGCTGATCCTCAAGGGTGCGCGGGTGGTGCACCAGGACTTCAGCTACCAGCTCGAGGACACGGTCACCATCACCGACCTGCTGCCGGCGTTCGATCGACCCTTCTCGCTGCGCCAGGCGCAGGAGCTCGCGGCGGCCGTGATCGGGGTTCCCGACCCCAACCTGCCGGTGGTCACCACCACCGACTACACGTTCTCCCTGCTCACCTGCGCGGTCTAGGGCCGCGGTGAGACACATGGTGAACCGTTCGGCGGCGACGATTACTTTCTATCATGAACGAAGCGGCGGCCCCCAAGGTTGGGGGCCGCCGCTTTTTGGCTAGCGCTGCAAATTCTCGATGTTGATCTGGGTGTCGACCCAGCTGTCGTCGTAGAAGCCGGTTTCGTGCGAGACCAGCACCACGGCGCCCGGGTAGGCCCTAAGCGCGTCCTGCAGGGCGCGCTTGGTGTCGTCGTCCAGGTGGTTGGTCGGCTCGTCCATGATCAGGATGTTGCTCGGCGTCAGCATCAAGTCGGCGAGCTTGACCTTGCTCTGTTCACCACCAGACAGCATCTGAAGCGGCTTGTCCATCTCCTCGCGGGTCAGCGCGGTGCGCGCCAGCACTTGGCGCAGCGGGCGCTGGCTCAGGGCCGGGTACTTGCCCATCAGGTACTGCAGCGGGGTCTGCTTGGGAATCGCCCAGTCCAGCTCCTGCTCGAAGTAGCCGAAGACCACGTTGTCGGCGATGGCGACATCCCCGCCCAGCGCGGGCAGCTGTCCCAGGATGGTTTTGAGCAGCGTCGACTTGCCGATGCCGTTGAACCCCTGCAGGGCGATCACCTCGTCCTTGGCGATGGAAAAATTGATCGGCGCAAGCAGCGGCTGGTCGTAGCCGACCACCAAGTCGTTGACGTACACCAGCACCTGGCGCTGCACCTCCTGGTACGGGAAGGCCAGGTGGGCGTGCGCCCGGTTGCCCGGCGGGGTCAGGCGCTCGAGGTGGGCCAGCTGCTTTTCGCGCGAGCGGGCCGCGGTGGAGCGGGTGCCGGCCTTGAAGCGGCGAATGAACGCCTCCTGCTTTTGAATCTGCGCCTGCTGCTTGGCGTAGGCCTTCATGTAGGTCTCGTGGTCGGCCTCCTTTTGACGCATGGCCTGGTGCAGGCTGCCGGTGTACTTGGTGATCTGGCCGAACTCGATGTCGAGGATCGCGTTGGTCACGTTTTCCAGAAAATCGTAGTCGTGCGAGATCACGATGAACGCGCCCTCGAAGCTCTGCAGCCAGTCGGTCAGCCAGGCGATGTGGCTGACGTCCAGGTAGTTGGTCGGCTCGTCCAGCAGCAGCATGTCGGGCTTCTCCAGCAGCAGCTTGGCCAAAATGATCTTGGAGCGCTGGCCGCCGGACAGCGCGTCGACCGGGTGATCTAGGCCGATGGCGTCGAGCCCCAGCCCGGTGGCCACCGTGTCGATCTTCGTGTCGATGTCGTAGAACTCCGCGGCCTCGAGCTCCTCCTGGATGGTGCCGGCCTTGGCCAGCAGCTCGTCGTCCGGGTTCTGTGCGTAGTCAGCGTAGATCTGGTTCATCTTGGCCTCCTTGGCGAACAGTTCCGCAAAGGCTGTGTGAAGGAATTCACCGACCGTCTGGCCTGGGTGAAGGTTCACATACTGGTCCAGGTAGCCGATGTGCAGGTGCTTTTGCCACACCACCTTACCCTCGTCCGGCTCGAGCCCGCCGGTCAGGATCTTGATCAGCGTGCTTTTGCCCACGCCGTTTTGGCCGACCACCCCGAGGTGATCCGCCTGGTTCACTTGAAAACTCGCATCTTGGTAAAGCTGCTTATCCAAGAAGCGCTGCGATAAGCCGGTCACCGTCAAAACACTCATGGTGGTGGTCCTCCTTGTTGAAATTTTTCATTTCATTTTCAGAAAAAAACGTCATAATACCCTACCACACTTGACCGGGTCTTGGCAATCGAGCAGATTCTTTGCCCCCGCCGCGCGCCGGGCGGATAATGACGTCAGGCCCCACCCAGATGGTAGCAGGGTGCCGCGGGCAATTGCCAGCGCGGCGGCCCGGACCGGGCCGAGGACCAGCGGGCCATGACCCGCGGCCAACCCCGTACTGGCGGTGCCCGTCCGCCGGCACGCAGATTACCCCTCGGCTGCCGCGGCCGGCACGCCGGGCGCAGGCTCGCACTACTCGCCGGATTGCCACGTTTCATCCGCCGCGCACCGGGCGCGGCCACCCCTGAAAGGAGCGATTAATTATGACGCTTATCACCTCTCGGCTGACCCACGGCACCATCGGCGCGGCGCTGGGGTCCGCGCTTGGGCTGCCGCTTGTCGGCACCACCGTGGGCGCCCACACCCCGCCGATCACCGGCATGACGGCCGTGGCCGGCGGGCCGACCGGCGCCTACAGCAACGACACCGCGCTGGCCCAGGCCGGGCTGGCCGCCCTCGCTAGCGGGTTTGCCCCCGCCGGGCTGATGACCGAGTACCGCCAGTGGGCGCAGACCGGGGCGTACGCCGCCTACCCGACCGCGCCGCGCCACACCTGGCCGGCGACCGCGGCCGCGCTGGGTGGCCGTACGCCGGCCCGCCCGGACGCTGACCCCGGCGCGCTGCTGCGCAGCCTGCCGGTCGGCTTTTTCCTCCATCACCAGTTCGGGGAAAACTGGCTGGACATTCCGGCGGCGACGGACGAGCTGGCCACCTTCGTCAACCTAACCAACCCGGGGCTCGCCAACCGCATTGCGACCACCATGTACCTGCAGGCGGTCACCTGGCTGTTGGCCGGCCAGACGCTGCCCGAGGCGCTGGACGCCGCGCTCAACGGCACGCTGACCCACTACCAGGGCGAGCCCGTCGCGCTGGACTTCGCGCTTTTGGCCGGGCTCGATGCGGCGCAGGCGAAAACGCTGGCGGCGGGCCCGGCGACGCCGCGCAACGTGCTGGGCGTGGCGTGGTACAGCCTGCAGGCGACCGACGACTTCGCGCCCGCCGTCCTGACCGCGGCCAATTTTGGCCACGAAAGCGCGGCCTACGCGGCGCTGGCCGGCGGCTTGGCGGGCCTCGCGTACGGCTACCTGCGCATCCCCCACCGCTGGTGCCTGCTGCTGACCAGGTACGGCGAGATCGTGCAACGGGTGCAGCGCGCCGAAAAGTCCGGGTTCTTTGAGGACAGCGACGAGGCCTGACGCGCATTCACGCAAAGAAGCGCAGCCAATTGACTGCGCTCTTTGTGTAGGCTATTCGCTCTAATGCTGATTGATACGACATCTATCTGAGACCCTACTCACCGCGGCCGCCCTACGCTGTTGGTGCTGGCGCTGATTGATACGACATCTATCTGAGACCTGCTTGCCAGTCCCACCACGAACTCCTGCGTGCTGGCGCTGATTGATACGACATCTATCTGAGACCCTTTTTGAGTGTTTTTTAGTGGCTTTCTGGTGCTGGCGCTGATTGATACGACATCTATCTGAGACAGTCTATTATAGCAAGTTGGGCCACGGTTGGTGCTGGCGCTGATTGATACGACATCTATCTGAGACTGCTTGACCAAGCCCAGCGCGACGCCGCTGGTGCTGGCGCTGATTGATACGACATCTATCTGAGACTGGTATCGGCAGGCGTGCCGATCGGGCCATGTGCTGGCGCTGATTGATACGACATCTATCTGAGACAGTACGCCATCAAGTGCAAGGCCCCGCGCGGTGCTGGCGCTGATTGATACGACATCTATCTGAGACGTACGCCAAGCGCGACGGGTTCAACTACGTGTGCTGGCGCTGATTGATACGACATCTATCTGAGACGCGGTAGCCGAGCACTTGCACGTCACACCTGTGCTGGCGCTGATTGATACGACATCTATCTGAGACAGACGTGAAAATCGGCGACACGGGCGTTGTGGTGCTGGCGCTGATTGGTGTTACCCTCAAAAGTGAGACAGTGAATCTAGTATAATGACATCAAAGTATGATTACTGGAGGATCTGTTATGGCTAAGAAGTACAACCAAGATTTCAAAGACATGCTCATCGAACTACACGCTGCCGGCAAAGGACCAGGCGAATTAAGTAAAGACTACGACGTTCCCATCGCAACTTTGGGCAAATGGTTCACTGAGCATAAACAAGCATCGACCAAGGATCCTTCAAGTGCAGAATATGCGAAGATGCGAGCCGAATACCTTCAAATGAAGCAGGAGAATGAGATCCTAAAAAAAGCCTTGGGCATCTTCGCGAAACAAAGCAAGTGACGAACCGCGATTTGTATGCCTTTATTGAAACTCACGACTTCCCGATCGTCACAGCCACCGATGCTTTATCCGTACCACGAGGTTCTTATTATCGCTACTGCAATCACGAAGAAACGCCAACCGAGAAGCGTCGGGAAGAAATACGAGCACAACTACACGTCGCCTATAAAGCCGCAAAAGGCCGATACGGCGCACCCAAGCTCACCTTTATGATCAACCAACAACGGGAGGACCACGTTGGTCAAAAATTGATCCAAAAGCTCATGCGTGAAGAAGGATTGCGTTCGATCACTCGCCGAAAATATCGCGCAGCACCAGCAGCAAATCCAGTAGCTGAGCGGAACAACCTATTGGCACAAGACTTTAGTACAACAGCTATCAATCAGAAATGGGCCGGTGATATTACTTACGTTCAAACGGCGAAAGATGGTTGGACTTATTTATGTACCTTCATGGACTTGTTTTCACGCCGTATCGTCGGTTTTGCGTACGGCCGCGATATGACCGAAACCTTAGTTATTAAAGCATTTAGTAACGCATTGATTGATCGTAACGTCTTTGAAGGATTGACCGTACACACAGATCTTGGCAGTCAGTTTACCGGCGTTGCCTTCGAAGAAATCCTGATTTCTGTCGGCGCTAAGCACTCGTATAGTCGTAAAGCAACGCCGTACGATAATGCAATCATCGAGTCATTTCATGCCTCATTCAAAAAAGAGGAACATTACGTTTTCCCAGAGAATTACCGCACTTTTGAACAAGCACGAACAAACATCTTCGAATATATCGAGAAGTGGTATAACCGCACTCGGATCCATTCTGGACTAGAAATGATGAGTCCAGTTCAATATGAAATAACTCACTGGCATGGTCATGCGCTGAATTGTAACGCCTGACTATAAACTCGGAACACACAAATCAAATAGATTCACTGTCTCGAAACTTGACTTAAATCCATCTCGAACGGTTGCTGGCGCTGATTGATACGACATCTATCTGAGACACGGGCCAGTGGTATTTTGGGTTGGCCGTGGTTGCTGGCGCTGATTGATACGACATCTATCTGAGACCGCGCCACTGGGCGACGCAATCGCGCAGGGTTGCTGGCGCTGATTGATACGACATCTATCTGAGACGTCGTCATAGTCTGCCCTCACTAGAACGGCTTGCTGGCGCTGATTGATACGACATCTATCTGAGACGCAATCCTGATGACACCACAAGCAAGCGTCTGCTGGCGCTGATTGATACGACATCTATCTGAGACGTACTTAGCGATTCGCCCGGCACGTGTTGGCTGCTGGCGCTGATTGATACGACATCTATCTGAGACACGCAATCATCGACCACCAGTTGGTAACTACTGCTGGCGCTGATTGATACGACATCTATCTGAGACAGCACCCTGTCCACCGACTAAGTCGAGTACCTGCTGGCGCTGATTGATACGACATCTATCTGAGACAATCATCGTCGCTGGCATCGACCGCCAAGTCTGCTGGCGCTGATTGATACGACATCTATCTGAGACACAACCTCGGTGACGTAGACCTTCTGGCCTCTGCTGGCGCTGATTGATACGACATCTATCTGAGACTATACTTGTCGGTACTATCGACCTTGATTTCTGCTGGCGCTGATTGATACGACATCTATCTGAGACCGATCTTTTATAATCTAGTTCTCAGCATCGAGCTCCCTGGAGTCGATGAAGTCGCGATCAATGTTGATGAGACAGGTGTTCTCACCCAAGTCAGCAAGCGGCGTATTGGTGAATTCAATGAGAGCAACGGGCAGATTCGACATCTTGACCTGCCCGCGGAAAGTCTCCCACTGTGCTTGATTCAGATAGTGACTCACGTTGGTTAAGGCGAGGACGCGCTGGTCGTTCAACTCGACCAGCGTCTTGATTAGGACCTCAAGCGTAGCGGCGACATCTCCGCTAACAGCTTCATTATACATAATTGCCGCCGACTTTAGAATCGTTTCCACGGTCACCGTCTGCGTAATTTCGAGCGGCAGATCCAGTGAAAACAAGGCATCGGCGACCACGCTTTGCAGGGTCCGCTCCTGATCAATCAGCTGGGCCTTCGCCTGGTCCGACATTGCGGCGTTAAGTCGCTTGAGCAGCAGCCGCTGAAAAAGTTTGTCCAGGTTCACCTCGAGCAGCGGATCGCCACCCCAGAGCAGTGCTTTGCTGGGCAGCACAGACTGGAAGTGCTCGTCACTGAGCCTGACCTTGTCCGTATCGTCGCGCAGGCCGCGGCAGAGGTCTTCATAAACCTTGGGTGCCTGAGTGGCAACGACGACAATTTTTCCAGGCTGCGTCTCAATCGGTTTGTAGGGAAAATAGGTCATATTCATAGGACAATCAACCTCGCCGCCGAGTTGCGAATGTCGTCGCTGGCCTTGCCCGAGATGAAGTTCATCGCCTGGTACTGGACTTCAGTAATCATCAGCGACTGAACGAGTCCATCCGCGGGAGCCCGCAGCGCAACCCGGCGTTCCAGCGCGCTGGCCGCCTTGCGGTTGACACAGACGCGAACGTAGATGGAATACTGCATCATCAGGAACCCGTCATTGATCAGCTCCTTACGGAAGCGTCGGTAGTTTCGCCGCTGCTCGCTGGTGTCGACTGGCAGATCAAACATGATCATTAATCGCATGATTCGATACCTCATCAGGCAGTAGCACCTCGATTTCCACGTTGTCCTCGTCCTCATCCAGGTAATGCAGGCACGACCTGACGTGCGCCGTCAGCGCGTTGCGAAAAAGCGTCTGCCCGCTGTTGAACGTGATTTCCATGTTGAACAGGTCGGCCAGGCCGTGCTTGACGTCCGGCGTCAGCTCATCGAACTTCTGGTTGGCTACCCAGACATCGACCAGCGGCCGAAACGGCTCCATCAGGTCGGAGCCAAGGTTGAACTCGTTATCCTGACTGTCGTGGTGAATACCGAGTGAGGTCAGGTGGCCGGTCGCGACAATCTCCCGGTCAATCAGCGCGAGCAGCAGCGCGTAGCCGTAATTCAGCGCCGCATTGATTGCACACATGTCACTGCGCGAGAAGCCATCCCCGAAGAGTTTTCGAAAGTAGCTGCGCGCGGCCACCGCCTCCCGGTTCGTCGGGTCCCCCAGCTCCAGCTCATCAATCATCCCTCGCAGGTCGTCTGCGGGTTGCTGCTGGTAGTCGAGCACCTGGGCCTGATTTGCAATCTTGGTCGCCACAAGCGTCGTCCAGAGGCGGTCGATGCGGTCCCGCGGCCAGGCCGCCTGCCGCCGAATCAGCCCGCTGATCTGGTTGCGAAAGCTCGTGCCCATCGTCTTGGCGACGGGCTGTCCGTTGTGGCCGGCAAAAACAACCGGCACGGCCGCCTCCGCCAGGCTTGCGACTGCATCGGCCGAAATCATCACCTGCGTCGTCTCGAGCACCACGATATCGATGTCCGAGATGGGAATCGGGTACGTTCCCTGATCATTTTGAACCACCAGATTGCGACTCAACGTCGAAACCTTGGCGTGCTGCGACACAACAACTGTTCGCCATCCCAAAATATTCGCCTCCCCATTTTGCGTGCAAGCGATCAAAGCGCTTGCAAAAAACCGGTATCCATGGTTTAATGAATCTGTTGAGACGACATCCTCAACGCTGACTCTGATTGATACGACATCTAGAGTTGAGATCAAACAAGGCGAAAGCCAAGTTTCATCTTATGAGCCCGTTATCGGGCCATACATATGTAATACCGCTGTACTACCGCCACCGGAGCCCTCCGGTGGCTTTTTTGTTCAGCTTCGACAAAACGCCGGGCCAACTCCGAATTTCTTCATCGTGGTCCGGCGTCTCGCCGAGTGTTAGATCGTTGTGTTACAGGTCCGCCAGCTTCACCCGTCGCTCGAACAGGCCGGTTGGGGACTGGTAGATGATTTCGGTGTCAGCATCGAGGAAGATACCCTTGCCCTGTTGCATGAAGCCAAGCGGGGTACTAATCCCAACTATCTTTAAGTCACCACGCGCTGGTGATGCCTGCATACCAAGTAATACTTGGTTCAGGATTTTTTTAATATCCTCAACCGTCTTAACCTTTCCTGTAACAGGCTTTGAATTAAGGCTTTGGGCGGCCTCTCTCAATTTAATGCGGAACTGATTAATATCGTAGAGTGGGAAGTACTTATCTGCCTGCTGCGAGATAACCTCAAATATTTCTGCCAGGTCCCCAAAAGTCGCGTCCTTGGTCTTGTATACCTTCTGCTGTCCTCGGCTCAGGAATAACTCTTGGAAGTTGTGCAACAGCGTGTTCGTTCCTGTCATGAAGTACTGGTACCGCTGATTGAAGAAGAGCTGATCCAATCCCACGCGTTCTAAGATAATATCGTTCGGGTTGATTGCCTTACCGATAATCGATTCGTTGAATCGTGCAATCAGCCGTTTCCGTTCGGTCGGGGTGGTCTTATTGAGCTCGTTGAGTGCGCGCGTTGGCACCCGCAGCACGCGGTAACCTTCACCGTTCTTGCGGTCTGTATCCTTCATGATGCTGAGGTATGCGGTCTTTTCATTGGTGTAGCCGCCGTAAAACTCAATGGGCCGATCCGCCTTGCGCGCGATTAACTTCTTGCTGCCAACCTCGCTTGCCGGGTAAATGGTCTGATCGAACATCGCGCCGTTATTGAACTTAACCTCGTGCGTCACCAAGATCTTCTTGAAGTCATAGATGCGCGCCAGTGTGTCGATATCGCGCTGACTCCACAGGACCTCATCGGTTTCCTTATCCTGAACGGTCTTGCCGTGCGTCAGCGGCCACAGCATGTTGAAGCTCTTGAGCCCCTTAACGTCGAACTTGGCGTAGTCCCCGTACACGAACATCGGGGCAAGCCCCGGGTAACGCTTCACGAGGTACGTGCCGATGCGCGCGGCGAGGTAGGCATCGAAGGCGTGGTGATGGTGGTTGACCTCGCGCACCTTCGGGAAGTCCAGCTCATCGCGGAGCTGACTGGATAGGCCGGCCTTGATGGCCACAATCTTGGTGTCCGGAAGCTCGCCGGCGATGATCTGCTCGGTCAGCTTGATGATCTGGCGCGTCTCGACGAGCTGGCGGGCAACGAAGCCGGTCGCGTACTTATCGATTTCGTCCGGCCGCATGGTCAGGTTGCGTAGCTTGCGCCCACTGATCAGGCCGGCCTTGTTCATTGCCACCCACAGCGGTCGCTGCTTGGCGGCGAACAGCGCGCTGGCGAACGTCGCGTTCTTCTCGCGGTTGATGCGCTGGTTGACCAGCACACGGTTATCCAGTGAATCGTCCTTAATCAGAGACTGCGGCAGGATGTGGTCGATGTCGTAGCTGCTCAGGTGATCGAGGTTGATCTTCTCACCGGTGTAAAGGTCGCGTCCGTTCTGGCGGAAGTACAGCACCAGGCGGTCGGTGAAGTCGGCCTTCTCCTTGACCTTGTCCTTGAACTCGGCGGCAATCTCCTTGTCCAGCTCCGGCACCAGCGTGTCAATCTGGTGCTGGCGGCTGCGCGTGCGCTGACCGGCAACGCCTTCGCCGTCCGCGGTTTCGATAAACAGGTAGGCCGGCGCGGTTCCCTTGGCCCGCATGATGTCTTCAATCACGCGCCACACCTGGCGCACGGCCTTCTTGTTGCTCGGGCTGGTGTACGCCGCGGCGACGAGGTCATCGACGTCGCCGGCCTTGGCCACTGCGCTGTTGGCCTCGCCAATCTGCTGCTGCAGCTGCTCGTCCTTGAGCAGCACCATCAGGTTGGCGCTCGTGGCTTGCAGGCTGTCGAGAATCGACTGACCGGTGCTCAGGCGCAGCTCAACCAGGAATTTGCGCGAGAACTGACCCCACCCGCGGTAACGGATGTTGCTCAGCTTCACGCGCTCCTCGTGGGTCAGCCACTTGATCTCGTTCAGCTTCTCAAGGAAAATCTTGCCGTCTTCAAAAACGGTCGACCAGGTGATGATGTTTTCCAGGTCGTTTTGCAGCTCCGGCTTGTCGACCCGCTCATCCAGAATCTTGCGCAGGTCGATGTAGGTGCTGTAGCTGGCCAGGAAGCGGTCATCCTCGGCCAGCCCCTTGAGTTCGGCGTCGGCCGTGGCGAGGCCGGCGTTTTTCAGCACCTTCAGCGCGCTTTTCACCGTCACGATCTTGGTCTGCTTGAAGGCGTGCTCGAACAGGGCCTCCTTCTGCTTGACGGTCAGCGCACTGCCGTCGAGGCGCACATTGTTGAGCTCGTTGAACACCTCATAGCGCTGGTAGATCAGGCTCTGCTTGGCCAGCACGTCCTCGCCCATCAGGTAGGTGTCGGTGGTCTTCATGCGCTGGACGAAGCTGTCGGCGGACGCCTCGCGGTCAATCATCTCATCGAAATTCCACGGCGTGATGGCTCCCGACTGCTTGCGCGTCGCCCAGGCGAACTTCGCATTGTCCCCGACGCCCTCGGCCTTAGGGTCAATCAAGGGGCCCACATAGTAAGGGACGCGGAAAGCAATCAGCTCATCAAGCTGGTACGGCAGCGCGCTGTGGTGCGCGGTCACCGGGTTGGGTGCGGCCAGCCACGGGTAGTAGCGCTTCTGATGCGCGATGATGGCGTCGAGCTCCTGCTGGTGCATCTGGTACGGAATCATCCCGTTAGCCTTAGTGCGCTGCTTGGGCAGGAAATCCTCCGCGGCGACCAAGTCAAGGATCGTGGTCGCCTTTACGTCGGTGTCGTCCCCGATCAGCTTCGTCAGGCGCTTGTAGAAGTCATCTCGAGTGAAGGTCTTGGCCTTCTCGTCTTTATTGGTGATGTAGGCGTTGTACGCCGCGCGAAGAGCCCGCGCATCCGTCACCGACCGCGTCGCCAGGTACGCCTTGAACAGCTTCAGTTGATCAGCGTGCTTATCATGCGACTCGGCCATGGCCTCCGAGAAGCCCCGCCCCTCCGGCACCAGTCCGGCAATCAGCCGGGCCTGGTAGAGGGTCTGAAGGTTCGTCACCAGCTCGGCCTGGGCGGTGGTCAGTTGACTTTCGAGGCCGGCCATCAGCTCCTCCGCGTCGGCAAAGGATTTCTTTTGAACATCGTCGCTGACCGGCGCGTTCAGCACCACATCCCACTTCGCCCCCAGCCCGACCACGGCCTTGGTCAGCTCCGTCAGGTACGTTTTCTGGAGCTTGGCCTGCGCCTTGTCCGCCGACTGTGGGAACGCTGCGACCAGCTGCTTTTGCGTGTCGCTGCGCGTGTTGCGAACGTTCATCAGCACACTGCGCACCGCGTCTTCCGAAGCTTGGCTCAAGTGCAGATCCAGCTCGGGCACGATTTCGCTCAGCGCCTCATCTATGGCGCTCAGGATTTCAGCCACCGCGACCTTGCCCGGCTTGTAGTCCTGCGCCCGACCCTCGCTGAGGAAGTTGCCACGGTACTTCATGATGTGGTGAATGGCCAGGTACACCAGGCGAATGTCGGCCTTCTTGGTGCCGGCAACCAGGTCGCGTCGCAGGTGATAGATGGTCGGGTACTGCTCGTGAAGTGCCTGATCGCTCAGGTCGTTCAGCAGGCCCTTGGCGGCCGGCAGCTCGCCGGCCTTGGGCGACACGTCCGAGTACTTGAGGCGTTCGAAAAAGTTAGGATCACCATCCAGCGAATGATCCCGCAAGGTGCCCTGCTCGAAGAATTCCCGCAGCAGCCGCAGCCGCGCGCGGCGGCGCTTGAGGCGACGCCGGGTGGTGCGGGCAGCGCGCCGATCCGCGGCGGCCTGACCCTCACTGTACAGCCGCACGCCGTAGCCCGTCTTCCCCTTGGCGCGGGTCAGGTCCCCATTGCTGTCCACTATCGCAAAGCCGATGCTGTTTGTCCCGATATCGAGACCAATGCCGTATGGTTTTACCACATCAATTCCCCCTATTATATGTGTACGTTTTCATTATCCGCGACGGCCGAACCCCTGGCAAGTCAAAGATTCGCCGCCAGTCTGCTTTTCCCCTCCCCCTAACGCCGTTGTGTTATGATAGACGAAACTAGTTTGGGAAGGTGTCTCATGGCTACGCAAAAACCCAAAAAAGAGGAGAGCTTCCTCCGCAGCGCCATTGAATTCGTCGTGCTGATCGTCGTGGTCGTCCTAGCCACGCAGGCCCTGACGCGCTTCGTCGTTTCTAAGGATATCGTGCAGGGTATCTCGATGCAGCCGACGCTCGAGGACGGCGACCGCCTCTACTCGCTGCGGCACAAGGCCGTGTCGCGCAACGACATCGTGGTCATCGACGCCCCCGACTCGCCCGGCGACCTGTACATCAAGCGCGTCATCGGCATGCCCGGCGACACCGTCCAGGTCAAAAACGAGAAGCTGTACGTCAACGGCAAGCTGCAAAAGCAGCCTTACCTCAAGAAGGCCTTCATGACCGCGGAGATCAAGTCCGAGTCCGCCAAGGCCAACCGCGACCCGGCGACCGTGCCGTTCACCTACAACTTCAGCCTCAAGACCCTGACCTCCACCGGCCGCTCGACGGTGCCGAAGAACAGCTACTTCGTGATGGGCGACAACCGCTTGGTCTCGCACGACGGCCGCGACTTCGGCTTCGTCACCAAGGCCCACGTCCAGTCGGTGGTCGTGTGGCGCTACTGGCCACTGAATAAGATGACGATTTACTAGAGGGTGGAACGAGGCGCACTTAGCGGGACGGATAGCCTAGATGGGGACCTTGAAGCGCACTTGGCTTCAAGGTCCCCATCGTAGCTAGACGCGCCCGCGTTGCCTTGTAGAACCCGTTTAGAGGGTGGAACGAGGCGCACTTAGCCGATCGGCTAGCGTAAGCCTGGTGCTTGGGCCGGGCTTAGCTAGACGAATCGGCGTTGCCTCGTGGAACCCGTTTGCGACAACACCGCCGCATCCCGCCCCATAATAAAAATGCTCAACACCACAGAATTTGTGGCGTTGAGCATTTTTTTATTTAATCCTCGGCGTCCGGGCGCTGGTCATCGTGCGGCGCGTGGGCCCGCTGCCAGATGTTGCGCAGGTTGTCGTAGTAGCCGGCCTTGACCAACTGCAGGTACGGGTCGATCAGCAGGTCGAAGAGGTGGAAGGTCAGGTTTTCGAGCAAAAACCACCCGATCAGCGTCAGCTCCAGCACGAAGTACTCGAACTTGTGGCCGCGCATCAGGAGCCACGAGTCGCCGAGCGCGGCGAGAAAGCCGTAGCGCGCCCCGTCCTTGCGCCCGTCGTACAGCGTGTAGTAGCACATCCGCAGGCCAAACATCAGCACGATGCCTGGCACCACCAGAAGCGACAGGCCGAGGCCGACCAAGATGATCGAGCCCAGCCAAGTCGCCAGCAGGCTGAAGAAGTAGCGGCTGTTGAAGGTGCGCAGGATTGCCTTGCCGGCGGAAAAGCCCGTGAGCCCGCGGGTCACGTCCAGCGCCGTGAAGGCCACCGCCTGGGCGAACCACAGGGACACGAGGCCCTCAAACATGCTCTCGGCGGCGGTGTTGCTGGTGCGCGACGCGTAGTAATCAAGGAAGTTCTGCGGGTTGTACGCGATGTTGGCCAGCCCGAACTTCGTCACGCTTTCGAACATCACCCAGTAGGCCAGAATGGCGAAAAACACCGTGATCAGCCACGGCAGCAGGTTCGCCACGGCAAGGTCGCGAAACACCGTGCCCTCACGCAGCTGGGCGTGCGCGCGGCGCTTAATCTCGCGCCGCGAAAGAATTTCTTTCATATTGTCTCCTATCTTGTGGCCGGTTCACGCCGGCGGTCGCCGCAACCGGGTCGCTGGGCCACCGCTTGGCACGCCGCCTCACTTGTGCGGCCGACTCGCGCCCCCGGCGAACGTGCGGCCGCTGTTGCCTCACGGTCCCGGCGCCGCTGCCGGCCCAGTTCGAGTGCCTACCGCGCCGTTGACTCCGCCGCGCGGCGCCGGTCGGCCGCCCGCAGCGTGCGGTTGATGCGGTGCAGCACGGTCAGCTGCTGAGGCAGTGACCCCAGGATTCCGAACGAGCGCGTCGCCGAGTCCGCGCGGATCACGTGGTGGTAGGCCGGAACGCCGCGGTAGAAGAATTTTTCCGTGCAAAGCGCGTACTCGACGCAGAAAAGTTCGTCCTCCATCAGCGCCAGCGACTCGTCGAATCTCAGGTGGGCCGACTCGATCACGCTGCGGCGAAACAGCTTGTTCCACAGGTAGCCGCGGATCTGCCCGGCCGGCGCCAGCATCCCGTTGACGAACTGCCTGCGCGACAGCGGCCGGTCCCGCCGCGCGCTGCGCGTCGGCGCCTTGGATTGCGGGTTGTCGAGGTAAAACGGGCTGGTAACCAGGTCGTAGGGCCCGGCCTCAAGCGCCGCGACCAGCGTGCTGATTGCGTTGGGCGCCAGCCAGTCGTCGCCGTCCGCAAAGCCGACGTAGGTCCCGGTCGCCACGTCCAGCGCGGCGTTGCGCGCCGCGGACACGCCACCGTTTTTCTCAATGAAAAGCGGCCGGATGCGCGGCTCCTGCGCCGCAAACCGCGCGATCACGCCCTTGGAGTCGTCGGTCGAGCAGTCGTCGACCAGAATCAGCTCGAGCGCCGGGTAGTCCTGCGCCACCAGGCTCGTCAAGCAGCGGTCCAGATACGGTGCAATGTTGTAAATCGGCACAATCACGGACACCTTGGGTTGCACGTTGTCACCTCGTCTCTTCCTATTAGTCTCACTATAACAGCCGACTCCCCGCGGCACAACTGGCGAGGCCGATGTGGGAGTGGCTCCGGGCCCCGGGATGGGTCGGGCTGTGCGGCCGGCCTCCGCACGGCTCCGGCCTAAAAGTTGTGCCATCCGCCGCCTACGGCATCGTGATGTCGCAACTTTTGCCGGAATCGGCAGCGCGAATGCCCCGCCAAGCCCGCGGGTCATCCGGGCCGCCGATTCTTTCACGGCCCGACCCGTCCCGGGGCCCTCCGCCGGCGTCACAGCAGGTCAACCCCTCGTCGCGCGGTTTTGTTCGACGGCACGAGGATTGGTATGGTGTCCGCTGCTTCCCGCCAATCCGGTGCACCCAACCGCAATGTAGCGGGCGGAGGTCCGGGGCCGTTTTGGACAGTGAAAGGACTAGCAACGCGGCAGACTCGCGGGTTGGGCGAGGCTGGCGCGTTGCTAGTCCCGGCAAAAGTTGAGACAAGCAGAGGAGCCGCAGGCGACGCTTGGCTCAACTTTTAGGTCGTAGCCCGTCTCGGGCGAAGACCGGCCGCACAGTCCAAAACGGCCCCGGACCGTAGCCCGCGACAGTTCCCCGGCTACGCGTGCAACAAAGTGGTGTGCGGGTCAAACCAGCGGCGCTCCGAAGCCGTCAGCGGGCGGTCGGTGATCAGCGTGTCGATGGCCGCAAGCGGGAAGCCGCGATACGGGGCCTGGATCTGGAACTTCTGGGTCTCGGAGACCACGACCACCTGGCGGGCGGCGCCGGCCAGCGTCGCCTTGACCTCCGCGTCGTCCGCGTACGGAAAGTAGACGCCGTCCTGGGCGATCGCCGTGGCGCCGATGAACGCAGCGTCAAAGGCGATGCGCGACAGCAGGTCGAGGCTGCGCGGCTCGAAGAAGAAGCGGCCGTGGTGGTTGAGCTTGCCGCCGAGGATGCGCAGCGTCACGTCGCTTTTGACCGACAGCGCGATCGCGTTGTCCAGCGAGTGGGTGTAGACCGTGACGCTTTCGTCGAGGCTTTGCGACAGTTTGAGCAGCGTGGTCGAGTCGTCGATGAAGTAGACGCCGCCGGGCTTGATCAGGTCGGCGGCCCGGTTGGCCATCGCGGTTTTGGCTTCGGAAAAAAGCTTCAGGCGTTCGGAGTAGCTGGGCACGGTGTGGCCGAACGTCAAGGACACGATGCCGCCGCGGGTGCGGCGCCCGGCGCCGGCCGCGGCCAGCGCCACGATGTCGCGGCGGGCGGTGTCGCGCGAGACGCCGACGGCCGCCATCACGTCCTCGATGCTCAGCTCCTTGCGCTCGGCGAGCAGGCGCTTAATCTCGGAAAAACGCTTTTCTCGGTACATTGTCACACTAATCCCCTCCGGCCAATTATTCATGCTCATTATACATGATTTTGGCCCCACCCGTTGCCGCCCGCCGTCGGCCGGCAGAAGCGGGCGGGGGCGTGAGCCCAAATTTGCCCGCTCATTTTCGTGCGGGTGGGGCGTGCCAGGTTAAAAACAACATATTTGACAATTTGTGGCCCAATTTTCATGAAAATCGGGCTGGGCCCGCTTACAGAAAAATTTCACGCCTGTTATATTACGAAGAGGTAACATTGTTTCAAAAATTCCGATTTTTGTAAACACAATGGCACTCTGGTGACACACCGCCTCGATATACTGCAGTCAGTTACCGGGGGAACCTTAACAGAAAAGTAGGAGTGATTTCTATCAAAACCTCAAAAGCCAATATAATCGCCATCATTATCATGATGGCATTAGGCGCCGCGTTCGCCGTCTACGCCGGGATTCAGCCCGTCGAGGCGATCGAACAGCCAACCGCCACGGCGTACAAACTCGAAGCATCCAATAACACACCAGCTGCCGCACAGACGGCAGAGAACCTCGTCACCGTTCAGGCCATCAAGGCCAAGCCGCACGCGATCCGCTTCAAGGTCGGCGTGAACCCATACGCCGTCGCCGAGGAGAAGCGCGAAGCCGCGGCCGCCGCGAAGAAAAAGGCCGAGGCAGAAGCCGCAGCCAAGAAGAAGGCAGCAGCCTTGGCCGCTGCCAAAAAGGCCGCTGCCGTGAAGGCAGCCGCCGCTAAGAAGGCCGCCCTGGCCGCCGCAGCCGCCAAGAAAGCAGCCGCAGCCAAGGCCGTCGCCGCCCGCGCCGCCGCTACTCGTTCGGCTACCGCGACCCAGACCAGCTACACCGCAACCAGCGGTCGCTCCGCCGGCACGTTCCGCGTGACCTTCTACGACCCGGCCGTGCTGGGCTCCAGCATGGGTTACGGCGGCATCGCCGCCAACCTCTCCGTCCTGCCGCGCGGCACCCGGGTGAAAATCCAGATGTCCAACGGCCAGACGCTGTACCGCACGGTCAACGACACCGGTGGTTTCGCCGCCGGCAACCCGCACCAGATCGACGTCGCAATGCCGAACAACCAGATTCCGTCGGCCGGCGTCCTGAGTGCGGTCGTCACCATCCTGTAAGCCAACATAATAGAAGCAACCAAGGCCCAGCCCGGAAAAATCCGGTGCTGGGCCTTGTTCGTGTCTCGTCTCGCTGAGCCGGGTGCAGCGCGGCCCCGCCTGCCACGCCGGGTGGCGGGGAAGGGGCGCCAGCGACGGCAACTTCGGCGGGGCAGCCTCGGCGGCAGCGGTCGCGCGGCCCAACCACCCTACTCACGCCCCCTCACCGCGCGTCCGGTGCCGCCCACACCCGACGAGTCGCCTCACGTAGCTCCCAGCCCGCCGCCGCGAGTTCCGAAGGGGCCGGCACGGCGTTGACCGCAAGCGCCGTCAGCACGGTGGTCTTGGGTTGTTGGGCCGCGGTGCGGCTCAGCACCTCGGCGGCCACCGCCCGCGCCCCTTCCGTGCGGCCTCGGTCGTGCCCCTCGCCGCCCGCCGAGTCGGTAGCCCCGCCGCGGCCCGTCCCCGCTTCCACCGCACCGTCGCGCGTGCCAGCCGCCGAGTCGGCATCCCCACCGCACCCCTCCTCCGCCGCCGGTTCGAACACCGGAATCGTGCACAGCGCCCGCGCCAGCGCCGCCACCTGTGGCCACGTCAGCGCCGCGTCCGCCAGGTTGTACAGGCGCACCTCCCCCGTCGTCCCGGTCAGCACGATCATGAACTCCTCTGCCATGTCACCGCCTCCTCACACGGGGTAAACAAGGCGGCGGCGCTAATGTGCTAGGGAACGCCGACATTTTTCTGTCGTATCAGGTACACCCTTGCAAGCGCCATGCAGTGGGCGTTGGACCCCGCTTCCGCTTTTTTGCACGTCAGCAACGGTTGCGTGCCGGGCCAAAAGCCGTCATGATACTAGACAGTAACAGGATTTGGAGGAGTATGGGATGAAATCAATTCAACGCGCCTGGCGGATGGCGCTGCTGGTGGCGGCGCTGGTCGCCGTCGCAATCGTCACTCGGCCGCGGCCGGTTCGGGCCGCCACGGCCCCGCTGCAGTCCGCGGTGGTGGCCACGGGCAAGGCGGGCCACTACCGGCTGGTGCTCAGGAACACGCAAAACGCCACGTACCGCGACGTCACGGTGGTGGCCACGCTGCCGAAGAAGCTGGCCAAGCAGTCCGGCAAGCTGACCTGGCACATCGCCCAGTTCGGCCTCGGCGGTGAGCAGGCGCTGCCGTTCACCGTCGACGCCAAGACGCACAAGGTCGCGACGACAAAGGCGGGCGCGAGCGTCGCTTACTCCCGGCGCGGCCCGTCGGTGACGGTCATCGCCCTGGGCGCGGTGGGCGTCGTCGCCCTGCTTGGCGGCGGTTTCTGGATGCTGCAACGGCGCCGCGGTGCGGCCGTCCTGCTTTTGATCGGCACGCTCGGCGGTGGGCTGGCGCTGTGGCAGGCGCAGCCCGCCCAGGCGGCCGATGCCGACAAGGGCGCCGCCGAGTTCACGCTGAACGGCACGGTTTACCGGCTCAAGACGCGCGTGACCTACACCAAGGTCGGCGGCGGGCTGACCGCCTTCAGCGCGCGACTGGGCCAGGTCACCGGGCCGGTCACCATCACGGACGCCAAGACCAAGGCGGCCCGCCAAGTCGCACTGCGCGACCACGTCCTGACCACCCGCCTCGTCGCGTCCCACCGCTACACCCTGAAGGCGCCGGGGCTGAAGGCGACGCTGACACCGGGCGGCAGGAACGGCTACACCGTGCAGGCCGCCACGGGCAAGGTCAAGCTGGGCACGGCGATCACCAAGCCCGCAGGCGAGCTGGTGCTGCAGAGCACAGCGCAGACGCTGCCCGCAGGCGCCGCCTACCGCATCGATCCGGCGCACGCGCGGATCACGGTCGCGGCGGCCGCCGGCGACTACCGCGTCGGCGACACCCTGTACGTGCCGCCGTTCGGCTACAACTACGGCGGTGCCGTGGCCAGGGTGACCGCGGTCAGCCAAAACGGCGACCGCACCGTTTTGACCGTGACCGACGCCCCGGTCGACCGGGTGCTGGCGTCCGTCGACGCGCCGGGCGCCACCGCCAACATGCGAGACGCCGTCTTCATCCCGGCCGCAGCGGTCGCTGTGTCCGGGACCCCGGCGAAGGGAATCGCGCTGACCAACACCGGCTGGTCGGCCACGCTGGACGTGGACGTCGCCTACAAACTCGATGACGCCAAGCACCATCGGCTGACCTACCAGTACCCCAAGGTCAAAGACGCCAGCAACCCCGTCAGCATCAAGAACGATCTCGCCGCCACCGGCGGGGTCACCGCAAGTTACCACTACGATTTCCTGACCCATCGTTACAAGGCGTCCATTGACGAGGACATGAAGCTGGCCAACAGTTTTGCCTACACGCTGTCCGCTGACGCCGACACCTCCGCCAAGCTGGCCAAGCTCAAGACCGGCCTGCCGCTGGGCGAGATCGTGGTGCCCACCCCGGCCCCCGGCGTGACGGTGGCGATTCCAGTCAGCCTGAATATCGAGGCCTCCGGCAAGATTAAGGCCACGTTCGACCTCGGCATCAGCGAGGAGGCCCACCTCACGGCCGCCTCCGGCAAGAAGCTCAAGCTGACCCACGCATTTTCCGCTGAGGGCAGCGGCAAACTGGACCTGTCCGCCACCGCCCGCGCCGGGCTCAACGCCAAGACCAAGCTGGTGATTGCCAGCGCTCTGTCCCCAGTCGACGTGTCCGCCTTTGCCGGCCTTCAGGTGGACGCCGATGCCAGCTTCGGGTTCAAGCTGGATGCCGTCACACCGGCTGCCAGCGCCCGTGCCGACGCCAGCATCGAGGGCGACTTCGTGGCGGAGCTCAAGGGCGAGTCCGAGCTGCCGAAGCTGTGGGGCCAAGCCCCGCTCGCCACCGCGGCCATCACCTACAATCAAGAGCTGTTCTCCTGGCACGCCTCAACGGATGATCAGGCCAAAAAGAAGGCAACGAAGAAAAAGGCCGCCAAGAAAAAGCCCGACGCCGCCTCGACCGCCGCGGCACTGGACGCCGCGCTCAAGGGCAAGACGATTCGGATTGAGCCGGACAAGTTCGACGGCGTGGACGCCAGCCAAGCGATGGATCAGAACCTAGCACCGCAGAATCTGGTGCACGATTTTTCGCCATACGGCTACTTCCTCAGCGGCAGCGAGGTGCGCATCACCAATCCCGGCAACTACTTCGCGGTCATCACGGCCAAGGTCACCGCGGCCGGCGGCAAGCTGAGCTTTGAAGACGCGGTCGGCACCACTTGGAACGTGCCCTACACGCTGACCGGCGACCAGATCACGCTGCAGCCCTGGACCGGGCCGTTCCAGGACGGCCACCAGGTCACGTGGCAGCCGACGCTTGGCGCTGACCTAGCGACCATGAAGGCCGAACTCGACGGCAAGCCGATGCAGCGCTAGTGCCAACACGAACAATGCCCACCCCGGCAGACGCCGGGGTGGGCATTGTTCGTGTTGGCCGGGCCCCATCCGGCCGGGTCAACCGGTCCGCTCAGCCGTGTGCTGGGGTCCCCCGCCGCGGCGGCCTACCGCCAGCGGTGGTACTCGGGCTGCACCCTGGCCTCCCACTCGGCGGCCAGGTCCTTCAGCGTGGCGCGCATGTTCACGACGTCATCGGTCTTGTCGTGCCACAGCACCGAGTACGCGAAGGCGTCTTCGCCCATCGCGTCCCAGTCGGCCTGCATCAGCGTGTCGTGGTAGGCGCCGCGTTCCAGGTTCAGCCGGTAGTAAGTCCAGCGGTTCCTGATGTTGGGCACCGCCGCGATGAAGCGGCGGTGGTTCACGGTGTTTTCGATCTGAATCACGCCGTACTCGACGGGCGCCAGTTTGTAGGCCAGGCGCGCGGCCTTTTTCGCTTCGTCATTCATTGGTAAAAATCCTCCAGTAATCGCGGCCGTCCGGCGTCCGGGCCAGGAAGCCGTAGTCGACCAGGTAACGGGCCAGGATCGCGTAGTCGGGGTTGGCCGCGACCAAAACGGCGCGCACCGCCGGCCCGCTGTAATGCTGACCGGGCGTGAACTCCTCGCACAGGCGCAGGCACAGGCAGACCCGCGCCTTCTCCGCCCGCGGCCAGGCGATCGTCAGGCTGTCGCCGAAGCGCGCGTGCTTGGCGATCACCGCGGCGTAGTCGGCCTCGGTGATGCCAAGCGCAGCGGCCGCCGCCGGCACGGCCACCAGCGACGACTCGCCCGCGTCCGCCCCGAAGGCCGCGGTGAACTGCGCCAGGTACAGCCTGGCCTGCGCCGCCTTTTGCCGGAAGGTGAACTTCTGGTGCCGCACCGTGCCCGCGGCCAGGCCGAGTTGGGCCGCGACGTCGCGGTCGCTGGCGCCTTCGGCAAAGGCGGTCAAAAGTGTCTGCTGGGTGGGCGTCAGCGCGTTGGCGCGGTCCGGCGCGGCCAGCACCGCGGCGAGCGCCCCGCCGTGCGCCGCCTCGATGTGCGCCGTCAGCGCCCGCTCGCCGGCGGTGGTGAGCGGCTCGTGCGCGTCGCAGTAGTTGCAGGCCAGCGTGCGCCGCTCGCGGTGGAAGCCGCGCCGCCAGTCCTCGATTGTGTTGGTCATCTCGCACCTCCTGCTCGAAGTGTACCCGTGTTTACGGTATATGTAAACGTTTTTCGGCCAAAACGGCAGCAAAAAGGCGTCCCACCACCGGCGAGACGCCCTGGCCATGCCCTACTCGCGGTCCTTGGCCTGCCACCTGGTCGGCAGCAGCCAGTCGCCGGCGCGTACCAGAAGCGTCAGCCCGACCAGCATCAGCGGGATCATCAGTCGGCCCCACCAGCCGGGCAGCGTGCCCAGCGCGTCCGCCGCGGGGTAGGCGAACAGCGTCGCAAGGACCCCGACGATGGCGGCGAACACCCAGGAGTGCAGGCCCAGCCAGATGGCGAAGCCGACCAAAAGCGCCGCGAGGCCGAACCCGGCGGCGACGGCGAACCAGGCCGGCACCGCGACGAGGCCGAAGTGCGGCACGGCATCCGACAGCGGCAGCACCACCAGCTGCACCGCCAGCAAGATGGTCAGAAACGACGTCCGGACCTTTTTGCGCGTGAAGGTCCTGCGGCGGTGCCAGGCGGTGATCGCCAGAATCGCCAGCGGCAACAGCAACGCCAGCAGCGCGAGCGTCCCCACCGGCACCCGGGCCGGATCCTCGATGATGGCCCGCCAGCCGCCGAGGAAAAAGGCCACGGCCCAGGCGACGACGCCGAGAATCACCCAGCCGCGTCGGCTGCGGTGCGGCAGGTTGGCCACGATGTCGTCGCCGATCGCCTGCGGGTCGCGCCCGAAGTAGTCGGCGGCGCCGATGCCGTCGTGCTGCGCCTGCAGCAGGTCGCGGTGGATCTCGGCCAGCGTCGAATCGGCCGCCACCCCGTCGACGCCGATCGCGTCGGTCACGTACGCCGCCAGCCGGTCGTAGTAGTCCTGGTTGCGCGGCAAAAGCGTGGCGTGCGCGTCCGGATCGGCCGCGGGGTCGTGTTCGGTTACGGCCGCACGGGCGGTGTCCGCCTCGGATGCGGTTCCAGTTGCGCGGACACCTTCCGACTCAGGTTCGGTCCCGGTTGCGGCCTCGGCCGTGGTTTCCTCGTGCTTGTGCTTAGTCTCACTCATGGTGTGCCTCCCTCAACTTGGCCATCGCGTCGGCCATCTGGTCCCAATCCGCCGTGAAGTCCGCCAGCGCCTGCGCGCCCGCCGGCAGCAGGTGGTAGTACTTGCGCGGCGGTCCCCCACTGGGCGAGGCGCGCCGCACGCCCTCGATCTGCCCGCCGTGCTCGAGCTTGAGCAGCAGCGGGTAGATGGTGCCGTCCGCCACCTCGCCGAACCCGGCGGCGACCAGCGCCTGGTGAATCTCGTAGGCGTAGGTCTCACCGCCCGCGATCACGCCGAGCAGCGCGCCCTCGAGCGTGCCCTTCAACAACTGTGTCGGCAGCCTGCGCATGCCCTCACCTCCCACTAACTTGCACTGCAAGGATAAGTCTGGGCAACTAACTTGTCAAGCAAGGAAGCCGGCCCGACGAAAAAATTTATGTGCGGGCGTTACCGGCACGCCGCGGTTTTTCCCATCGATCCGGCCACCGGGGGTTGACGCGCCGCCGCTTGCTGTTACAATAAGAGTTGCAAGTTACTTACAAAGTAACACCACAAAGGAGATCTGCTTATGACCACATATGCCATCACCGGCGCCACCGGCCACTTCGGCCAGGCCGCCGTTCGCACCCTCACCAACCTCGTCGGCGCACCCAACGTCGTCGCCCTGGCCCGCAACGTTGATCGCGCCAAGGCCGTGCTGCCCGCCGGCGTCACCGTGCGCCCCGGGGACTACACCGACGTGCCGCAGCTCACCGCAAGCCTGACCGGCATCGACCGGCTGCTTTTCATCTCCAGCCAGCCCGGCGCCGCCGTGCCGCGCCTGACCCAGCACGAGAACGTCGTCGAAGCCGCTAAACAGGCCGGCGTCGGCTTCATCGCCTACACCAGCTTCCCGCACGCCGACACCGCCACGACGCCGCTGGCTCAAGACCACGCCGCCACGGAAAAGGCGATCGAAGCCGCCGGCATCCCCCACGCCTTCCTGCGCAACAACTGGTACCTGGAAAACGAGGCGCACCAGCTGAAGGCGGCCGCGGCGGGCAAGCCGTTCGTCTACGCAGGGGGCGCGGGCCTGGTCGGCTGGGCGCTTGAAAAGGAGTACGCCGAAGCCGCCGCCCGCGTGCTGGCCAGCGCCGAACCGCGCGCCATCTACGAGTTCTCGGGCGCGCCGCGCACCTACGCCGACCTCGCCGCCGCGGTGCCGGGCGACTTTCCGGTCCGCGACTTGACCGCCGCCGAGTACGCGGCCGGCCTGACGCAGGCCGGCATGAGTGAGGCCAACGTCGCCGTGATGGGCATGCTGCAGGGCCTGATCCGCGACAACCAGCTGGCGGGCACCACCGACGACCTGCCGGAGGTGCTCGGCCGCCCGCTGACGCCTTTGGCCGAGGCCGTGCAGGACGTGCTGGGCGAGTAGCGCCGCGAGCGCCCGGACAGCGGCCACCGGTCACACGATTGCCGCGCCGGCCACCCGAATCTCGCGTCGCGCCCGCGGCGGCCGCTGCCCAACCGGGCGACGCGGCAGCCCCGGGGCTGGCCCCCGGCGGCCGCCTGCGTTATGATAGGCGAGACAACCCAAGGAGCGACTATGAAATACTCACACAAACTCAGTGACGGCGTGCACATTCTCGCCTACATCACCATTTTTGCCGGTGGCGACCTGTCCAGCGCCGCCATCGCCGCCAGCATCGACAGCAACCCCAGCCTGGTGCGGCGCCTGATGGCCGCGCTGGTGCAGGCCGGCCTGATCAACAGCCAGCCCGGCGCCGCCAACCCGACGCTCGCCCGCCCCGCCAGCGCGATCACGCTGCTGGACGTCTACCGGGCGCTTGAGGGCGACCGCCGCCTGCTGCACGTCGACGTCAAAACCAACCCGCGCTGCCCGGTCGGCGCCAACATTCAGGCCACGCTGGACCAGACCTACGCCGCGGTTCAGGACGCGGCGGAAACCGCGATGGCCGCGGTGACGTTGGACCAGCTGACGGCGGACATCACCCGCCGCGCCCGGGCCGCCGGGCAGCTGCCGGGGTAGCCGGCGGGCAGCGAATCGATGACACTAGGCCAAGACAACCAGCCGCGCAGGCATCCGAGGACGCCTGCGCGGCTATTCGTTTGCGCTTTTTTGCGTGCCAATGCTGGGCGACCACAGACCGCATCTATGGCGCCGGACAATACGGCGACGCGGTGCAGTCTCACAATCGGTTACCAAGCCGAGCCGCTCGTGGTCGACTTGGCCATTGCCTAATCCGTACCGTCGTCTCACTTATCGGGCAAACAACTGTGACTAATCCACCGGTTAACAAACCAGCCCAACAAAGAGAGGCCGCTCGTGAGAACTAGGAAGGGCCAGATTAAGCTTGAGCCCGGGAAAAAACCGTCGTACAGAAGAAAACCGAGCGAAATAACGACCACTGTTCCGACGTTTAAGATATTACGCGCCATTGGTTTGCTAACCCGCATTCGCTTTGTCAATGCGCTTCCTCCTCCACTATTTCAGTTCTTCAAACCGAGTATTCGCCGCCATGGATGTCCGGCTCGATTGTACCCCCCCGTTATAAAGCGTCAAGAGTAAGCGCATTCAATTTATTTCAAAGGCACGAGAAGGCCCTTGCGTTGCAAAAAGGCGGCGGGGGCATTTCAGCGCCCCCGCCGTCTTGACCAACGGCCGCGTCCACGCGCGCAGGCGGCGCGACCGGTCATCAGTGCATTAATGACATTAATCCCCTGCTAATCCTGCGGCAGCACGAACCCCTGCCGCGCGAGGATGGCGCCGATCTCGTCGCGGTGGTGGACCGCCGCAGTCAGGTGGCGCTGCACCAGGCTGGTGAAGGACTCGTCCCGCGCGTCGGCGCCGCGGTTGGCGTAGTAGTGCGCCACCGCGGTGTCGTAGGCGCGCACCTGGGCCACATCGCCTTGCGGGTAGCCGTTCTCCCCCACCGTCAGCGCGCGCGGCAGGCGCGGTTTGGGCTGCGGTGCCTCGTCGGGCACACCGACCATCAGGCCCAGAAGCGGGAAGGTGTGACGCGGCAGGTGCAGCAGGTCGATCATGCGCTGCGGGTCGTTCAGGATGCTGCCGAGAAAGACCCCGCCCAGCCCCGACCGCTCGGCGCAGGCCAGCACGTTTTGCGCCGCCAGCGTCGCGTCGAAGCACCCGGCCAAAAAGGCGTTCCAGTTGGTGAAGTTGTGCACGTCACTGCCGGTCGGCGCCAGCGCGATGTCGCGGGCGCAGTCGACGACGAAGACGAACAGCTCGCCGTTGTCGCCCTGCAGCACCGCGCTGCCGGAGATCGCCGCGATCTGCTCGCGCAGCGCCTTGTCCGTGACGCGGATCAGGGTGAACGACTGCAGGAACTCGCTGGAGGCGGTGGCCCGCGCCACGTCCTCGAGCGCCTGGTAGTCGACTGATGCCGCCTTGAAGCGGCGAATGCTGCGGTGGTTCAACGCAATTGTGTCCATGATGGCCTCCAAAATCGGTGATAGTCCTAACTTAACACCGACGAACCCGAACGACAACCCGCAACCGCGTGTTCGTCGTTCAGCTTGTCACTTTGATGCCGACGATGGCGACCACCAGCAGGACCACGAAGCCCCAGGTCAGCGGGCTGAGCCGGTCGCCCAGGAGCACCACGCCGACCAGCACGCTGCCGACCGCGCCGATGCCGGTCCACACCGGGTAGGCGAGGCTCATCGGCAGCCGCCGCGTCGCCTCCGCCAAGCCCCAGAAGCTGACCAGCATCCCCGCCACCGTCAGGGCGGCGAAGCCCAGCCGCGTGAAGCCGGCCGACAGCTTCAGGCACGTCGCCCACACCACCTCGAACAGCCCCGCAACAATCAGATACAACCAAGCCATGTTCAACACACTCCTAAAAAAACGCACCGCGCCGACATCCCATTGGCCTGAGGATGTCGACGCGGTGCCTGCCCGGCGGCAGAAGAATTACCTTGCCCCTAGGGTAGCACACCCCGGCGCCCACGACCATTAGAATTCTGATAGCCGCTCGCCGGCATCAGTCCGGTAATATTCGCCCCGCCGCCCACGCGATAAGCCCATTAATAGCCGCCAGGCCGCCATTCGTTTCGTTATCGGGCGGCCGCCGCCCCGTTGTGGTAAAATTAAGCCACTATGAGAAACTGGAGATGAGTCGAATGGAACAACTACCGAAGCGCGAAGCCGTCCCGACCGAACTGACCTGGGACCTGACCACCATTTTCGCCACCGACGCCGAGTGGGAGCAGGCCGCAGCCGCGGTGACCGCGCAGGGCGCAGAAGCCGCCAAGCTCGAGGGGACGCTGGGCGACAGCGCAGAGGCGCTGGCCGCCGGCATCGCGCAGATCCTGGACGTGGTGCGCGCGCTTGAGAAGGTGTACGTCTACGCCTCGATGTCCTCCGATCAGGACACCGCCAACGCCCACTACCAGGGCTTCAACGCCCGCGCCGAGGCGATGGTCGCCAAGATTGAGGCGCAGATTGCCTTCATGGAGCCCGAGATCCTCGCGATTCCGGAGCACACGCTGACCGCCTGGCTGGCCACCCCGGCGCTTGCGCCTTACCGCCACTACATCGACGGCATCACCGCCGGGCGCGCGCACGTGCTGCCGAGTGCCCAGGAGGCGCTGTTGGCCGCGGCCGGCGACGCGCTGGGCGCCAGCCGCGCCGCGTTCAACGTGCTGAACAACTCGGACCTGTCCTTTGACTCGGTGCAAGACGACGACGGCAAGACCCGCCAGCTGTCCAACGGGCTGTACGGTCAGCTGATCCGCTCCACCAAGCGCCCCGTGCGCGAGGCCGCGTTCAAGACCCTTTTCAAGGCGTACGGCGAGTTCAAAAACACATTCGCGACGACTCTGGCCGGCGAGACCAAGCGCCACAACTTCCTGGCGACCGCGCACCACTACCCGGACGCCCGCGCCGCGGCGATGGCGGGCAACCACATCCCCGAAGCCGTGTTCGACACCCTGATTGAGCAGGTCAACACCCACCTGCCGCTGTTGCACCGCTACGTCGCGCTGCGCAAGGAGCTGCTGGGCCTCGACGACCTGCACATGTACGACATGTACACGCCGCTGACCGGCGACGCACCGCTGTCTTACACCTACGAGCAGGCCAAGGACATGGCCAAAAAGGCGCTGGCGCCGCTCGGTGCGGACTACCTGAGCCACGTAGCGGAGATTTTTGACAACCGCTACATCGACGTGTGCGAAAACCTCGGCAAGCGCTCCGGCGCCTACTCCGGCGGGTCCTACGACACCGCGCCTTACGAGCTGTTGAACTGGCAGGACAGCCTGGACGCGCTGTACACCCTGGTCCACGAAACCGGCCACAGCGTGCACTCCTGGTACACCCGCCACAACCAGCCGTACGTGTACGGCGACTACCCGATTTTCGTCGCCGAGATCGCCTCGACCAGCAACGAGAACCTTTTGACCGACTACCTGCTCAAGACGCAGACGGATCCGAAGGTGCGCGCGTACATCCTGAACTTCTACCTCGACGGCTTCAAGGGCACCGTTTTCCGTCAGACCCAGTTCGCCGAGTTCGAGCACTGGATCCACGTTCAGGACGCGACCGGCACGCCGCTGACCGCCGCCGCGATGTCCGACTTCTACGGCGACCTCAACGCGCGCTACTACGGCCCGGCCGTCGCGCGCGACCCGGAGATCGCGCTGGAGTGGGCGCGTATCCCGCACTTCTACATGAACTACTACGTCTACCAGTACTCAACGGGCTTCGCCGCCGCCTCCACCCTGGCCGCGCGCATCAGCGCGGGCGAGCCGGGCGCCGTCGACAAGTACCTCGGCTTCCTGAAGTCCGGCTCGTCGCAGTACGCGATCGACACGATGAAGGCCGCCGGCGTCGACATGGCCCAGTCCGCCTACCTCGAGGACGCCTTCAAGGTGTTCGAGGACCGGCTGGATGAGTTCGAAAAGCTGATCAGAGCGTGAGCCCGAGCGCACTTAGCGGGACGGGTGGCCTAGCGCCGGCGCTTGAAGCGTCCTTTGCTTCGAGTGCCGGTGCGTAGCCAGCCGCTCCCGCGTTGCTCGGGGGAACGCGTTTAGCGCGTTGCGGCCGGTTTACCCGGGCTCCGACGCGGACGCTGTGGCACTTCCGGCTCCGGGTCGGCGCGGCGGAACGCGTGGGGCTCTCTTGAGCCCAAAGTACGGTCTCAGGAACCGCCCTTGCTGTAAGCTGGCAAAATACGCCGACTAACGCAATGTCACGCTGGCTCGCCCCAATCCTACGCCTCCAGCGCCACAGCGTCCGTGCCTCCGCCCTACATCGCAAGCCATCAGTTACTTCACGCCAACCCAATACGGCTCGCTGAATCTCACCAATACAGGAGGGATGCGAAGCCTGCGCCATTGTGTGCAGCATCCAGTCCCTTACGCCCCGTCCTTCTTCCATCTGAAAGGAGCTGTCCGTCATGACCAAGCCCCAACTCGGCTTCATCGGCACCGGTGTCATGGGCACCGGCATCGTCAAGAACCTGCTGAAGGCCGGCTACCCGGTCGTCGTGTTCAACCGCACCAAAGCCCACGCGCAGCACGTGCTGGACGCCGGCGCCACCTGGGCCGATAGCCCGAAGCTGGTTGCCGCCCAAAGCGCGATCACGCTATCGATGGTCGGTTTTCCCCAGGACGTCGAGCAGATCTACTTCGGGGAAAACGGCATCCTGGCCGGCGCGCCGGCGAACAGCGTCGTGGTCGACATGACCACCAGCACCCCGCGCCTGGCCGCCGCCATCGCGGCCGCCGCCGCGCCGCACGGCGTGACGGCGCTGGACGCCCCGGTGTCCGGCGGCGACGTCGGCGCCAAAAACGGCACGCTGACCATCATGATCGGCGGGGACGCGGCGACCGCGGCGCGGCTGCAGCCCGTTTTTGAGGCGGTCGGCGCCAGCATCCACCGCTTCGGCGGCCCGGGCGCCGGGCAACACGCCAAGATGGCCAACCAGATCATGATCGCCGGCACGATGACCGGCCTGACAGAGATGCTGGTGTACGCCAAGGCGGCCGGGCTGGACGAATCGGCGCTGCTTGAAACCGTGGCCGGGGGCTCGGGCGCCAACTGGAGCCTGAGCAACTACGGGCCGCGCATCCTGGCCGGCGACACCAAGCCCGGGTTTTACATCAAGCACTTCGTCAAGGACCTGGGCATCGCGCTGGACGAGGCCGCCGCGATGGGCCTGGACCTGCCGGCAACCGCGACGGCGCGCCGCCTGTACCAGGCGATGGTCGACGCCGGTCTTGGCGACCTCGGCACCCAGGCGCTGATCCGAAGCTACCCGAGCTGGGAGGCGTAGGGCGCCGGTTGGCCACAACCACCGGCCATGTCAGAATTGGGACATAGAAAAACGCGGTGTGTCAACACCGCGGAATCCAAGATTCTCGTGCGACCGTTTCAGAACGGTGGCTAATCAGGCGACAAGGAGAACCCCGTGACGCTCCTAAAGTGTGTGCGGGTTTTTCTTTGTCCTTTTTTTGGTTCCCCGGGAACGGTGGCGCGGCCCCGGTCATAACTTGATTCATCAGATTAATTTTTTCATGAAAAAGGCGTGGCCGCCCTCTGAAGTGCCCTACAATTGTTAGACAAGAAGTCTAACGATTGTGGGGCTTTTCTTATGACTAAATACAGTAGTGAATTTAAAATCAGGGTTGTCTCCAGGTATCTTAAGGGTGGCATAAGCTATAAAAATCTGTGCACAGAGTTTGGAATACCCCATGCCAGAATCGTCCAAACTTGGGTTAATCAGGCTAAGGCTCATGGCCTCGATTCTCTAAAAGTTAAGCATACAAACGTTGAATACTCCCAAACATTCAAGATTGCAGTGGTAGAGTATGTGCATACACATCAAATAAGTCGTGCGCAAACTGCGGCTCATTTCGGCATCTCACCCAGCCAGGTCAATTCTTGGTATCGCATCGTGAGAGATCAAGGGGTGGCTGGATTGCGCACTACTCAAAAAGGGAGACCAGCCATGGGTAAGCACAAGAAAATTAAACCAATCAAGAAACTTGAGCCGACGCAGGAAGAGAAGTACCAACAGGAGATTCTGGAACTCAAAAGCAAGCTTCACGAGGCAGAGCTGGATCGTGATTTTTTAAAAGCACTCGCGACCCTGACGAAGAACTCACCGAAGCACTCTCAGCAAAAGTGAAGGCGGGCATCGTTACCTCGTTGAGGTCGCGCTATGGTTTTCAAGAGCTGCTTAGGCAACTCAAGTTGCCTCGAGCAACGTACTATGATCGCCTTAAGCGGGATAAGAAGGCCGACAAGTACGCTGAGATTAAGAAGTTCATCAAGCGGGTCTACTACGATTCTAGGGAGACGTACGGTTACCGGCGGATTCATGATGAAGCGTTGAAGCACGGGTTTCATTATGCCGAGGAGACGATTCGACGTCTGATGAGCGACATGGGCTTGAAAGTGACGATTTACTCCAAACACACGGCCAAGTACCACTCATACAAAGGCACGGTTGGTAATATCGTCCCCAATATCTTGAAGCAACATTTTGGCGCGAAACAGCCGCTCACCGTCCTTCACACCGATGTCACCCAGGTTCGGCTCTATAACGGCGAATGGGGTTACATCTCGTCGATTACCGATGAGGCTAGTCGCGAAGTCCTCGCCACCATTGTCAGTGCCTCACCAAATAAGGCGCTTATCCAAGCGACGCTTGACGAACTCAAACATCATCTCAAAGCAGGAGTACGACCGATTCTTCACTCTGATCAAGGCTGGCAGTATCAGATGCCAGACTATCAGCAGCGCCTGAAGGACATGAACATTGTTCAGAGCATGTCACGCAAGGGCAACTGCCATGATAATGCGCCAATTGAAAGCTTCTTCAACCTGATGAAGCGCGAGTGCCTGAATCGTTATCGGATTGATGACCTTGCCAGCCTGCGCCAGCTGGTGAACGGCTACGTTGATTGGTTCAACAATGCCAGAATCTCGAGAACCAAAAATGGCCTGACCCCAGTCGCGTACCGGGAACAGGCCATGATTGCTTGATTCAAAATTGAACTTGTCTAACTTTTCTATTGCACTTCACCTCGCGACCACGTCTTGCTTGTCTATTCGATTACCCGCGCCGCCGCGCCAGCAGCGCCGCGAAGTAGAACGCGCACTCGATGGCGGCGATGAAGAAGGTCACCGGCCAGTTGGTGTAGTAACCCAGCGCCAGCCCCGCCCACACGCCGATCAGGGCCGCCGCGACCGAGATGACCAGCATCTGCGGCAGCGTGCGGCCGAGGTACTTGGCCACGGCCGGCGGCAGCGTCAGGAGGATGAACACCAAGAGCGAACCGACGATCTGCGCGCCGATCGACACGGATACCGCGAGGATTAGGAGGAAGTAGATGCCGATCAGGTTGCGCCGCACGCCCTGCGCCTGGGCGCCGACCGGGTCAAAGGAGTCGAAGGCCAGGCTGCGGTAGGCCCAGGCCATCGTCAAAAGCACCACCGCGGCCAGGCCGACCAGCTGCCACACGTCGGCACGCGAGATGCCGATGATGCTGCCGAACAAAATGGTGGTCGCGTAGCTCGAGCTTTTGGCCGACAGCGCCAGAAACAGGATGCCGAGCCCCGTGAACAGGCTGGACACGGCGCTGATCGAGGCCTCGCGCCGGCTGGCCTTCACCGACAGCTTGCCGACCGCCACGGCGCTGGTCATGGTGGTCAACAGCATGCCGTCGAGCGGCCGGATGCCGACGAACACCGCGAACGCGGCGCCGGCGAAGCCGATCTCGGACAGCGTGTGGGCGAGAAAACTCATCCCGCGCGCCGTGACGAAGACGCCGACGATGCCGGTGGTCAGCGCGATGAAGGTGCTGGCCATGATGGCGTTTTGCATGAAATCGTACTGGAACATCACTGCACCTCCGCAACCGGCGTCAGCTCGCGCGGCATCTTGGCCAGGTCCATCGTGGCGGTCGGCGCCAGTTCGTGGCCCGTCGCCGTCAAAAGCAGGTACTGCCCTGTGAACTCGCGCGCAAGCTCGAGGTCATGTGTCACAAAGAGCACCGTCAGCCCGAGCTCGCGGTTCAGCCGCCGCACCAGGCTCATCAGCTCCGTCTTGGTGTTGACGTCCAGGCTCGCCGTCGCCTCGTCCAGGATCAGGAAGTTCGGCTGGGTCAAAAGCGCCTGCGCGAGGTACGCCTTTTGCTTCTCACCGCCGCTGGCCGCGCCCAGCCGCTGGTGCTGCCGTTCGCTCAGGTCGCACTGCGCGATCACCGCGTCCAGCGCCGCCTTTTCCGCCTTCGTGTGCCAGGGCAGCCGGCGCTTGCGCTGGTTGAGCTGCACGAACTGGCGAATCGTCAGCGGGTACTCGGGGTCGATGTTGCGAAACTGCGGCACGTAGCCGAGGCTCAGGTCGCTCGCGCGGGCGATGGTGCCCGCGGTCGGCGCCAGCTGCCCCATCAGCAGGCGGATCAGCGTGGTTTTGCCCACCCCGTTGGCCCCGATCAGGCTGGTCATCGACCCGCGGGCCAGCTCGAAGCTCAGGTCGTCGTATAGCGTGCGGTCGCGGAAGCCGAAGCTCATGTGCGACACGGTGATTAATGGCGTCATTGGTTGCCCCCAGGTGTGCTTAACAGTAACAGTTACGAATAACAGTTTACACGAGATGGCCCGGGTTGCCAAATTGTTTTTCTGAAAGCAGCGCAAAAGGGGCGGCCGCCGTGGTCGCCCCCTATTAGATTGCTGACCAGCGGCCTAAGTGCGCCCGGCTCCGCCCTCTACTTAAACGGGCTACGCTGGGCAACGGCCACTCGTCCAGCTAAGGCCAGCCCTCGAGGCAAAGAACGCCTCAAGCACTGGCCTTACGCTGGCCGGTGGCCTAAGCGCGCCCGGCTCCGCCCTCTACTTAAACGGGCTGCGCTGGGCAACGGCCACTCGTCCAGCTAAGGCCAGCCCTCGAGGCAAAGAACGCCTCAAGCACTGGCCTTACGCTGGCCGGTGGCCTAAGCGCGCCCGGCTCCGCCCTCTACTTCAGCACGAACTTCTTCAAAGCCTGCGCCACGCCGCCCTCGACGTTGGTCGCGGTGATCGCGTCGGCCGCGGCCTTGGCCGCTTCGATGCCGTTGCCCATCGCCACGCCGAGGCCCGCCGCCTCAATCATCGACACGTCGTTGGCCTGGTCCCCGATGGCCATCACCTCCGCCATCGGAATGCCCAGGTGCCGAGCCAGGGTCGTCACCGCGTTGCCCTTGCTGACGGCCGGGTGCAACACCTCCAGGAAAAACGGCTCGGAGTTGACGATGTAATAGTCGTCAAAATAAGCTTTTGGTAGCGCTTGCTTGGCCTTGGCCAGGAGTGCGGGCTCGTCGATTATCATCACCTTGCTGAAGCGCTGGGTCTCAGCGAAGTCCGCAAGGGGGCGGTAGAACAGCGGCACGTGCAGCAGGTACGACTCCCGCACCGTGAAGCGCGAGATGTCGGCGTTGGGCGTGTACAGCCGCGTCGCGTCAAGCGCCTGGATGTGCACGCCAAGCTCCCCGGCCAGCGCGGCCAGCCGCCGGTAGTCGTCAAGGCTCAGCGTGTGCTGGTCGATCACTTCCCCGGTGGCGGCGTCTTGCACCAGCGCCCCGTTGTAGGCGATGACGGTATCCCCGAGCTGCCCCAGCCCGAGCGCCGGAAAGAACGGTGCGATGCCGGACAGCGCGCGCCCGGAACACAGCACCACCCGCACGCCCTGGGCGACGGCGGCGCGCACCGCGTCGATGGTCACCTGATCGAGGCCGTGCGCCGCGTTGAGCAGCGTCCCGTCCAGGTCGATAGCTACTAGTCGAATCGTCATGTCAGCGTTTTCCTCCTATCGTTAACGGCCTGTTCCGGTTGCCAGCAGGCGCAGTGCCTCGGCCACGCCGTCCTGGTCGTGCGGGGCCACCACCGCCGTCGCCACCGCCCGGATCGCCGGCACGGCGTTGCCCATGGCGAAGGTGACATCCGCGGCGGCGAACATCGAGCGGTCGTTTTCTGAATCGCCGATTGCCACGTCGCGGCCGGGGCCGAGCGCAAGGGCGGCGCGCAGCTTGCCGAACGCAAGCCCCTTGCCGACCCCCTGGGGAATCACCTCGAGGTTGGCGGGGCCGGACCCCGTCGTCACGACGCCCGGCAGCTTGCCCAGCGCCGCGACGACCGAAGCCTTGAGCCGGCGGTTGGGAATCGTCACGTTGAACTTGGTCAACGCGGCGGTCGCGTCCGGCGTCAGCGGCCGCGCCGGCACGCTTTGGTCGTAGGCCAGCTGGTACGGCAGCTGCCCCGCCAGATCGGCGTCCCCGGCGGCAAAAAGCGCGCGGAGGCTGGCCTCGTAATCGCGGGTCTCGAACCGCGCGGTCGGCGAGTACACCTTGTAGGGAATTTTGGCCAGCACCGCAATCACCGCGGCGGCCGTCGCCGGCGCGAAGGTGGTCGCAAACAGCTGGCGGCCGCCCGTCACGCCGACCGCGCCGTTGAGCCCGACGATGGGCAGCGCCACGTGGGCCGCGGCCAGCAGCCGGTGGATGTCTTCGGGGTCGCGCCCCGAGCAGATGAACGGCATCGCCGTTTCCTGCGCCTGCCGCAGCGCGGCCGCGTTGCCGCTTGAGATGTGCTGATTTTTGTCCAGCAGCGTGCCGTCCAAGTCGATGCCGATCAGGTCCATGGGAGTCGTCTTCCTTCACTAATAGTGTCCGCGCAAAAAACGGCCGGGATTAACCAGCCGTCAGCGTGGTACTCGGTTTTACCTTACCATTCTTCCCCGGCTCACGCCAGCACCAGCCGCTGGCCGATGCGCAGGAAGTTGGCGTTGCTCAGGTGGTTCAGCGCGGAAAGCTTCGCCACCGTCGTCTTGTGCGCCTGGGCGATGGCCCAAAGCGTGTCGCCGGCCCGCACCGTGTAGGTCTTGGTCGCCTTGGCCGGTGTGGCCTTCTTCGCGGTCGTGGTGACCTTCACCGCGGTGGTCTTCTTCGTTGCGGCCGTCGTGGTCTTCGTTGCGGTGGTCGCGGCGCGGATCACCAGCCGCTGGCCGACCCCGATGCGGTTGGCGTTGGCCAGCTTGTTCAGACTGACCAGCTTCGCGACCGTCGTGCCGTGCGTCCGGGCAATCGCGTAAAGCGTGTCGCCGGCCCGCACCGTGTACGTGACCGCCTTCGTGGTGGTCGGCTTCGTGGCCGGCTTGGCCTCGGGTTTTGCCGCGGGCGTCGTGGTCGGCGTCGTCGCAGGTTTGGCCGCCGGCTTAGTTGCTTGTGTCGTGGTGCGCTTCACAACCAGCTTTTGGCCGACCATCAGGACGTTGGCGTTCTTGATGCCGTTCAGGCTGACCAGCGCGGCAATGGTGGTCTTGTAGCGGGCGGCGATGCCGTACAGCATGTCGCCGGCGCGCACCGTGTAGGTCTGCGTCGTGGTTGTGGTCGCCGGGCCGGTGCCCTTGCCCGTGCTGGTTGCGCCGGCGTTTTTGAACGCCAGCTGGTCCCAGGCCGTCAGCTGGTAGGCGCTGATCAGCTGGCGCAGCTTGGCCGGGTAATCCGGCGCGGTCGCGTAGCCGTCGGCCTTGATGCGGTTGGTGGCGGTGGTCGCGTTGGTGACGCCGATCAGGTTCGCGTACCGGGAAGAGGTCGCGAGCGTCGTGGCGTGGTCGGCCATGCTCGCGGCGTCGCTCGGGTACACGCGGAAGTTATCGTAGATGGTGTGGTACGCACCGCCGTAGTACTCGCGCGTCGGCACCCGCACGGTCGCGCCGTTGTAGCTGCCCTTCATGCCAAAAAGGTTGTGGTACTTCGCGGCCATGCTGGAGCTGCCCCAGCCGCTTTCGAGGATCGCCTGCGCGGCGGTCAGAGACGGCAGAATGCGGTGCTGCGTCCACCCGGTGATGGCCCCGGCGATGATCTGGTTCAGAAAACTGGCGACCGCCCGCGGGTAGCGGCGGGTGTTCGCCGCCTGCAGCGCCTGAATGCCGCTTGTGAGCGGGCTCACCCGCGTCACGGAGCTGGCCAAAACCGTGGTGCGCGCCTGGGTGCCGGCGGACTTCACCGTCGTCGTCGCCTTAACCGCCCCGGTCGCCGCCTGTACCGGCCGCACGTGTCCCTGCGTCGCAAGCCCCGCGAGTGCCACCGCGGCCACCCCAAGCGCCTGCCCCATCCGAACCTGATCCTTCTTCATTCGTCGTCCTCCTATCGTTACCTTTTCTTAATAATTCAATCGTAGCATGCCGAACCCCGTGGTGCCGTGACACTTTTATTACGAGTCCGTGTCCGTCTTTACATTTCTCGCTCAACCGTTTTTTTACTTGCGCGGGCACCGGTCGCTGTGCGTCGCCGGGCGCCGACTTGGCGGTCCAGGTGCAGCGACGCTGGGCGCGCGGCCGCCGGTCCCTGGGAGTGGTTGAAAACGTTTTTGGCTAACGTGCGACACGTGACCGGTTGTGCTTACGAAAGAATAGCGAAAGCGCTATACTGAGGGCGAATATAGTTGCAACGGGTCAGACGTGCAACGTCGCTGCGTCCAGCGTCCCCGCGTTCTCACTTTGAAAGGAGTCTTTTGGATGGCTTTTGTTAACAATGATTTCGCAGACGTGCTGCTGCACCGCGCATCGGTGCGCGACTTCGACACCAGCGTCACGATTCCCCGTGAAGAGCTGACCGCCATGATTCAGGAGACGATCACCGCGCCGTCCGCCTGCAACCTGCAGGCCTGGCACTTCGAGGTCGTCGATACTGCGGCCGGCAAGGACCTGCTGCGCCAATACTTCATGAAGTTCAACCTGCCGCAGCTGGAATCCGCCAGCGCTATCGTTCAGATCTTCGGCGACACCCAGGCCTTCAAGTCCTACCGCGACCTGTGGAACCAGGCGGCCGAAGACGGCCGCATCACGCCGGAAAAGCGCGACGAGGTGCTCAGGACCTTCCTGCCGCTGTACGAAAAGGCCCCGCAGTCGATGCTGGTCTCTGATTCGACCGTCGACGCAACCATCGCGGCCACGCAGCTGATGCTGGTCGCCCGCGCCCACGGCTACGACACCAACCCGATCGGCGGCTACGACACGACCAAGGCGGCCAAGCTCTTCGGCCTCGACCCGGCGCGCTTTGTGCCGGTCATGGCGATCGCCATCGGCAAGCCGGCTGCGGGCGGCAAGGACGAGATGAAGTCCGCCCGCTACCCGGTCGACCAGGTGCTGCACTTCGCCGACTGATCGGCGAACCAGGCGGCAACCAAAAAGCAGGTGCCTCACTCCCACAATTTGTGAAGGGAAGCACCTGCTTTTTGTGTCGACGGCCGCGCGCCTGGCTAGGCCTGAACCGTCATGATCCACCCGGCTGGGCCCTCGACATCGCCGTTTTGGATGCCGACCAGCGTGTCGTAGAGCTTCTGGGTCACGGGGCCGATGCCGCCGTCGCCGAACTGGTGGACGTTGCCCTGGTACGTGATGCTCTGAATCGGCGTGATCACCGCCGCGGTGCCGCACGCGCCGGCCTCGCTGAGGTCGCCCAGGCCGTCGATCGGAATGCGGGTTTCCTCCGCCTCCAGGCCGCACGCGGTCTGGGCCAGCGTCATCAGCGAGCGCCGCGTGATGCTCGGTAGGATCGACGGGGACTTCGGCGTCACGAACTTGCTGCCGTCCTTGGTGATGCCGAAGAAGTTGGCCGAGCCGACCTCCTCGATGTAGCGGTGCTCGATTGGGTCGAGGTAGATGGCGTCGCCGTAGCCATGCTCATGCGCGTACTTGCCGGCCTGCAAGCTCGCCGCGTAATTACCGCCGACCTTGCTCTGCCCCGTGCCAAAATGCGCGGCGCGGTCGAAGGTCTCCGCCACCATGAACTTGGTCGGCACCATGCCGCCCTTGTAGTAGGCGCCGACCGGCATCGCGAACACGGTGAACAGATACTCCTTGGCCGGCGCCACGCCGATGTTCGGCCCGACGCCGAGCAAAAGCGGCCGCAGGTAGAGGGTCGCGCCGGTGCCGTACGGCGGCACGTACTCGGCGTTGGCGGCCACGACCTGGCGCACCGCGTCGAGAAACTGGTCAACGGCGACCGCCGGCATCAACAGCTTGGCCGCCGAATCGGCCAGGCGCGCCGCGTTTTGGTCCGGGCGGAACAGCTGGATGGCGCCGCTTTTCGTCCGGTAGGCCTTCAGCCCTTCGAACGCGCTTTGGCCGTAGTGCAGCGCCGGACTGCCGATGTTCAACGACAGCTGGTTGCCTTGCACCAGGCCGCCCTCGTCCCAAGCGCCGTCTTTGTAGTGCGCCTCGTAGCGGTACGGCAGTTCCATGTAGTTGAAGCCCAGGTTCTCCCAATCAAGATTGATGGTCACGGTATAACCTCCAAGTTTAGTCTCTTGCTTACTGAAGCATACCCGAGAATCCGTCTGCGCTCAAGTGTCGCGGTCAGGAAAGCTGACACCCCGGGGACAAAATGTCGGGGCCGGGTCGCTGACTGACCCGCCGCTCGGTGGACCCGGTGGCCCGCAATCGTCCCGCGCAGGCGGCCCACCGTGCGTTTTCACCGTTGTTTCACGTGAAACGAACCGCCCCGTCGGCTATACTGAAGGCAAAACCGCCGGGAGGCCAACCCATGCCATCGCTGATCTACCAGGAACTCACCGCGCCGCAGCTGACCGCGCTGATCCACCGCCACTTTCCAGGTGCCGCGGACTACCGCGTCGCCATCGCCCACGGCGGCCTGTTCAACACCACCTACCGCCTCACCTTAGCCGACAAGACGGCCTACATCCTGCGCGTCGGGCCGGTGCACCCGGAGTACCTGCTGCCCTTCGAGCACGGGCTGATGGCCGCCGACGCCACAGCCGCAACCCTTTTGGCCGCCCACGGCGTGCCGGGATCCCGGGTTGTCGCCTGGTCCCCTCGAGACCCCGTGCTGGGCCGCGCCTACATGATCACGCGCTGCCTGCCCGGGGTGACGCTCAACGACCCGGCCGTCACCCCGGCGGAGCGGCTGGCCCTGTACCGCCAGCTCGGCACCGCGATGGCCGCCTTCCACGCTATCCCGGGCACCGGCTTCGGTCGCCTGGCGGAGCCCACGCGGCGCTTCGCCACGTGGGCGGGCTGGGTCGAGGCGGAGTTTGCGACCACGCTGGAGCTGTTGGTGCAGCACGGGCTGCTGGGCAAGGCCCAGGCCGCGCGGGTGCAGGCCTTCGTGGCGGCGGCGCGGCCGGCGCTTGATGCCATCACCGCGCCGTGCCTGGTTCACGCCGACCTGTGGGAGGGCAACGTGCTGGTCAGCCCCGATCACCGCCGTCTGGTCGCCGTCATCGACTGCGATCGCGGGCTGTTCGGCGACCCGGAGTTCGACTTCGCCATCACTACCTTTCCGGCTGACTTCTACGCCGGCTATGGCAGCGGGCCCGCAAGTGACCCGGACGCGGTGCTTCGCCGCACGGTTTACCACGCGCTGTACAGCGCGCTGGACGGCTTCGTGTACGCGGTGGAGTACGCCAACCCCGCGGCTAGCGCGGACTGCCTGCGCGAGCTGATGCGGGTGACTGGCTAATGCGAGTGCCCGGTTGAGCCCAGCGGGCGCACCGGTTGGCCACCGCGTGACGGCGATTCGCGCACCCCAACGGCTGCTGCTCGGGCAGGCGGTCCCCGAACTCAAGCACAACAAAGGCGCAACCCGCGGGTTGCGCCTTTACTGCGCCCGGTTACTTGTCCAGCGAGTACTTCATGCCGCGGGCGAGGTCGGCGAGGCCGTCCGCGTGTTGGACGGTGAAGGACTTCTTATCGTCGCTCACCGTCGCGGTCATGCTGTAGTCGCCCACCTTGATTTCAAGTTGATCACCCTTGAGCGTGTACGTGCCCGTGTTGGTCTTTTCACCATCTGCGTACTCGGTGACGGTGCTCCCATCGAACTTCAGCGTGTCCGTTGCCTTGACGAACAGCAGATCCGTGGTGTGCGAGTAGCTACCGGACAGGTGCTTTGGCATCGCCATCACCACCGCGACCACGATCACAACCAGGACCCCCACCCCGATTGCGATCCACTTCGGCGTCAACTTCTTCATATCAAAACTCATGTCACATTCTCCTCCTGCTCAACTGGTGCGCGGTAATTCCGCGCGTCCGTAGCTTCCAATATACGTTATTTTATCGATGTGAGCAACATGATTTTCGCCTAGTTTTTCGGGATTTTTATCATTCTTGCATATCTGTAAGTCGGAAGGTGAATGTGATTTATTGACGTGTCTGCAGCCCGGCGCTCCGTTTTTCCCGGACGCAAAAAAGCCTGCCCTCTCAGGCAGACTTTCTTGGATCAATCCTAGCTTAGGCGCGCTTCTTCAGGGAAGTGCCGGCCAGGCCGAACAGTGCGCCGACAACGGCGACAACACCCAGAGCGGAGGCGGTGACGTTCACGTCGTCGCCGGTCTGTGGGAGTGCCTTGGTTGCTGCGGCAGCCTTGGTCGCGGCGGTCGTCTTCGCGGCGGTCGTCGTTACGGCAGCCTTGGTAGCAGGCGTCTTAACGGCTGGGGTCGTGGTAGGCGTCGTCTTGGTAGCCTTGGCAGCGCGCGCGTTGGCAAGGTCCTTCGCGGCGGTGTCCTTCAGACCCTCGGCAAGCTTCGTTGCACGGGCGTCGTAAAGGTCCTTAGCAGCAGTTGCCTTCAGGCCTTCGATAAGCTTCGTTGCACGGGCGTTGTAAAGGTCCTTAGCGGCGGTTGCCTTCAGGCCTTCGATAAGCTTCGTTGCGCGGGCGTCGTAAAGGTCCGCAGCGGCGGTTGCCTTCAGGCCTTCAGCAAGCTTCGTTGCGCGGGCGTTGTAAAGGTCCGCAGCGGCGGTTGCCTTCAGACCTTCGACCAGTTTTGTCGCACGAGCGTCGTACAGATCTGCGGCCGCCGTCTCTTTCAGCCCTTCGTTCAGGATGGCTGCGCGTGAGGTCACGAACACGTGCGCCGTGCTGACGGTTGTGGTTTTCTTGTGGGTCGCCTTGAACACAGCCGGATCCTTGTAGTTGACGAACGTCGGATCGTAGTCGATGCGGTCGGCATTGAGTTTGTAGCCATCCGGCACGCCGGCCAAAATGGTGCCGGCGTACTTGTCGAACGTGAAGGTGGTCCCGGCCGGCTCCGTGAGCGTCGTGGTGGCGAGCACCTCACCAGTTTCGCTGTCGATGTAATCGATCTCGTAAGGCGTGGCGGCGTTTTCGGCCTTCAGCGCCGCAGCAGCCTTCTCCTGACCCTTTGCCAGATCAGCGGCGGCGGTGGCGGTCAGGCCCTCGTTCAGGAGGCTCGCACGCGAGGTGACCTTGATGCGGGCCGTGCTGACGGTGTCGGCCGGCTTTTTGGTCGTCTCCTGAACCGCCGGATCCTTGTAGTTAATGAACGAAGGATCGTAGTCGATCTGGTCGGCGTTAATCTTGTAGCCGTCTGGCACCCCGGCGAGGATGTCACCGGCGTACTTATCGTAGGTGAAGCTGGTCCCGGCCTGGGCGGTCAGCGTGGTTGAGGTCAGCGTTTTGCCGGTCTCACTGTCCACGTAGTCAATTCGGTAAGGCGTCTTGGCGCCGTGTGCGCGGTCCACGACGGCCTGCGCTTCGTTAAGATCAACGCGGATTTCAACGCCGGTGTCCGTGATGACCACCGAGCCGGTGTTGAAGAGGTAGTCAATCTGGCCGTAGAACGACCGCCCGGACGTCCCGTCCTGG
This sequence comes from Lacticaseibacillus kribbianus, assembly GCF_020180945.1. GTDB lineage: Bacteria > Bacillota > Bacilli > Lactobacillales > Lactobacillaceae > Lacticaseibacillus > Lacticaseibacillus kribbianus. The sequence continues at coordinate 43,518 of NZ_JAIPUL010000005.1, forward strand.
AGATTGCCCGCGTCCGCTGGAATCATCGCCTTGAACTTCGCCTTCAGGGCCTCCTTGACCCCCTGGGCGATCGGCTTGTACGCCGCTTACAGGTCGTCCATCGTGTTGATGGATTTGCCCACCTGTGCTTTCAGCGCGTCGAAGTCCCCATAAAACGACTTCCCGGTGACGGTATCCTTAGCGTTACCGATGCCAAGCTGGGCGATGAAGCCCTTGTTCTCGGCGATGCTGGCAACCAACGCAGACGTGTCGGCGACAGGTTCGGTCGCCTGGATGCCGGCGCCCGTCGCGGAGACGGTCTGCGCACCGAATGTCTGAACACTAAACAGCGTTGCGGCGGCAAGCCCGGCAGCGATCCAGGTCTTGTGCGCCTTATACAGTTTCTTTGCACCGTTACGATTGCTCATGTACCTTTTCCCCCTAAGTGGAATTATAGTAGAAACAATGTGTGATACAGCGGCCCTCGAGAGCCCTGTCACTAACACAGAGTATATAGCCCGATTTTGGGCTAGTCAAAAAAATTCTAATTAAAAGTTCTCATAATACTAATTGAGCAATACAAATATTTGAAGTTTAATGCCGAGGATCCCGTCAGACGCCCATTGCAAAAACGCAAGCCTTTACAATAACCAGAAGATTCGGTATATACCAAAAAATCAACGCGGTTCAAATTGCCGTCATAAAGGCTTTTGTCTGTTATTTAACTTGAATATTATCACACTTCAATAACGTTTGACTTAGTACACGCCGCGAACCTTAGCAGTTAATTTTTTGAATATCTGCTTGAAAAAAATTAAATATAAACAAAAAACATTTTTACTTGTGCACCTGACCCCGGACCACGCGGCGCCTCCCCGCCGCGGCACCACCGGTGGCTTAAAACTATCATTTTCGTCCCGGTTACGGTATGGTTATCCTATAACAGACACGGAGGTAATCACATGAAAGTTCGCAAGGCTGTGATCCCGGCCGCCGGGCTGGGCACGCGCTTTCTGCCGGCCACCAAGGCGCTCGCCAAGGAAATGCTGCCGATTGTCGACAAGCCGACCATCCAGTTCATCGTCGAGGAGGCCAAGGCGTCCGGCATCGAAGACATCCTGATTGTCGAAGGCAAGCAGAAGCGCTCCATCGAGGACCACTTCGACTCCGCCCCGGAACTCGAGCAGAACCTGTCGGCCAAGGGCAAAACCGAGCTGCTGCAGATGGTCAAGGACACCACGGACATCGGCGTGAACATTTTCTTCGTGCGCCAGCCCTATCCCAACGGTCTGGGCGACGCGGTGCGGCTGGCCAAGTCCTTCATCGCCGGCGAGCCCTTCGTCGTGATGCTCGGCGACGACCTGATGCAGGACAAGGTGCCGCTGACCAAGCAGCTGATCGACCGCTACGAGAGCACGCACGCCTCGATCCTGGCGGTTAAAAAGGTGCCGCACGATACGGTTTCATCGTACGGGATCATCGACCCGGAAAACGAGGTGCACCCGGGCCTGTACAACGTGCGCAAGTTCGTCGAGAAGCCGGCAGTCAAAGACGCCCCGTCGGACCTCGCCATCATCGGGCGCTACCTCCTGACGCCGGAGATTTTTGACATCTTGGAGAAGCAGAAGCCGGGCAAGGGCAACGAGATCCAGCTGACCGACGCGATCGACACGCTGAACCACACCCAGCGCGTGTTCGCCCACGAGTTCACCGGCGCGCGCTACGACGTCGGCAACAAGTTCGGCTTCGTCGAGACCACCATCGAGTACGGCCTGACGCACCCGGAGATCAAAGACGAGCTGCGCGCCTACCTGATCGACCTGGGCGAGCGCCTGCACCAAGAGGACGCGGCCAAGGCCGCCGGCAAGGCGACCAAGTAGCCCCGCCGCCATGTGAAAATACGCGCTTCACAACCAGGATTCGGTGTGAGGCGCGTATTTGTTTGGTCTGCTAAAAATTGTCTTCCCTGTCGAACTGGTTGCCCGGGTAGACCCAGAACTCGTACTTCTGGACCTCCTTGCCGTTCTCGGTCACGAAGCCCCCGATGCGGTGCACCGGAATGTTCGCGTTGCCGGTGGTGTCGCCCAGGTAGCGGTAGGTCACCTGCGCCGTAGTGTCCAGGGCGCTCGGGTTCTTGGCGTAGTAGTCGGACACCAGGGTCTCGGCGGCCTGCGTCTCGGCCGTCTCGGTGACGGCGCTTGAAGACGACTCGGCGCTTGAGTCGCTGCTCGAGGTGGCCGCGTCGGCGCTGCCGCCCTTGGCCGCGGTCTTGGTTCCGGCGGCCTTTTCCCCGGAATCGGCTTTGCCGGTTGCGGTCTTGTTGGTCGTCGCCTTGTCGCCGGCGGCCTTCTTCTCACTGCCGGACGCCTTGTCGGTCTGCGCCGTCGCCTGGGCCTGCGGGGCGAAGTGCGGCCAGACGCGGTCGTAGCCGATCACCAGCAGCAAGACGAAGACCAGGCCGACCATCACCGTGCGCGTGCCGGCGATCAGGCGCGTCAGGCCGTTCTGCTGGGCGCGGCCGTGCAGGCGCCGCGCCAGGTGCACGTAGCGGAAGTAGTAGACCACGATGGTCAAGAGGATCAGCGCCCCCACGCCGAGCTCACGCAACAAGAGATTATTCGCCAACCCCACGAGCCATTTTTCCACCGGTTTCGCCTCCACCTGTTATTGAATTCATTATATAGCAGAAACTTGACGGCACCAACTAAATCTGGCGGCCGCCCTCAGTTCACCCGGTCGGCGCCGTAGACCGTGTAGCCGGTGGTGTAGGCGCCGCTCCAGTCGAAGTTCGGGTTCAGCGCGTTCTGGCGGGTCTCCTCGTTGTGAAGTGTTGCTTTTGACAAGCCGAGGCTGGTCCGCAGCTCGTCGGAGACGCGCTGCAGCTCCTGCGTCGGCGCGATCTGGTAGGACGAGCCGTTCAGGTAGCAGCCGACGCCCTGCAGGTGGTCCTCCTTGACGTGGTCGGCGGCGGCGCGGTAGTGCGAGAACAGCGCGACCATGTCCTCAAAGCTCAGGCTCGAGCGAAAATTGTCCTGGATCTGCGCCATCAGCGCCTTGAAGTTGCTCAGGCTCTTGAAGCTCGGCGCCGCCTTCAGGATGCCGGTGATCACCTGCCGCTGCCGCGCCGTGCGGCCGTAATCGCCGCGCGGGTCCTCGTGGCGCATGCGCACGTAGGCCAGGGCCGACTTACCGTTCAGGTGCATCGGCCCCTTGGCAAAATGGTTCCCGTCGTCGTCGGTGAAGGTGAACGGCACGGTGACGTCCACGCCGCCGACCGCGTCGATCACCTTTTCCAGCCCGCCCATGTTGACCATCGCGTAGTGCTGGATCGGCACGTTCAACAAGGCGGCCACCGAGTTGACGGTCATGTCCGTCGCGCCGATGCTGTAGGCGGCGTTGATTTTTTGAATATTGACGCCGTAATAGCCGATCATCTGGCTCATCGTGTCGCGGGGAATGCTGACCATCGTGGTGGTTCCCGCCTTCGGGTTGATCGTGACCAGGATCATCGAATCGGTGCGGCCGCGGGCCTCCGTGCGGCCCAGCGCCCCGGTGTCGGTGCCCAAAAGCAGGATGCTGATCGGGCGGCGCGCGGTGATGGCCGCCGCGGCGGCCTTCGTCTGCGCCTTGGTCTGCTTTTTCAGCGGCGTGTAGGTCCGCGCCGTCGTGGTCTGAACCGAGTGGTACAGGCTCCAGGCGGTGTGGCCGATCAGGGCGCCGGCGATGCCGACGACCAGCACCACCGCGGCCAGCACCCAGCGCCAGACGTGGCGGCGCCGGCGCCTGGTGTGATCGGTCGGCGCGGCCAGGTCGACCGGCGCCGCCTGCTTAGAATGGGAATCCTCTGCTGCCATGTCGTTGCTCCTCATCCGTGTTTCACCCATTGTAGCATTGACGCCGCGCGGGGACATCCCCCAATCACGCGCCGCGGTGCGCCGCCAACTGCGCCTGCTTGGGCGTCTGGCCCCAGAGCTTGCGGAAGTTGCGCGCGAAGGTCTGGCCGCTGTCGTAGCCCACGCGCCGCGCGATGGTCGCCACCGGCCAGTCCGTCGCCTGCAGCAGCAGGCGGCCGATCTGGCAGCGGAAAAAGGTCACGAGCGGCTTGAACGACAGCCCGAACAGCGCGGTGAGGTCGCGGGCCAGCGCGTCCTCCGAGCAGTGCAGCACCGCCGCGACACCGGGGAGCGTCAGCGGCTCGCAGCAGTGCGCAAAGACGTAACAGGCGCTGGTCCAGCCGGCGGACTGGCCGATCACCTGGTGCTCGGCCGCAAGTGTCCGCCGAAAACCCGCGGGCGTGCACCCGCGCAGCCGCGCGAAGCGCCGGCCGAACTGACCCACGCTGGTGTAGCCGCACACGGCGGCAATCTGGCGCAACGACAGCCCCTGGAACTGAAGCAGTCCGACCGCGTTGCGGATGCGCACCTGATCCAGCAGGTCGCCGAAGCCGTACCCGGTCGCCTGTTTGAGCGCCGCCTCGACGCTTGCGGCCGGCACGCCAAAGGCCGCGGCAACGCTTGGCAGCGTCAGCTCGGCCTGGTGGTGCAGCTGCAGGTACTTGAGGTAGCGGTACGGCGCCGTTTCGCAGTCGGCGAGCGCAAGCGACTTCGCCTGGCTCTCGTACAGTGCCATCACGTAGGAGATCAGCGCGAGGTTCAGGCTCCCGGTCTCCTGCCGCTGCACCTGCTCGTACGCCACCTCCGCGCAGAACTGGGCCAAAAAGACCTGCTGGCGCGGCTTGAGCGCGATGATCGGCACGAAGCGCCCGATGTCTTGCAGCGCCGCGAGGTAAGACGCCTCCTGGGTCGTCCCCAGGAGCAGCAGCCCCAGGGAGAAGCGGATGCGGTACAGCCGCACCGGCGCTCCGGTGACCACCAGCCGCCGCACGTGGTACGGCAGCAGCTGCACCACCTGACCGGCCGCAAGCGGGTAGTCGTGCCCGTTAAGCGCGAGCGTCACCGCGCCCTCCAGGATCACCAGGATCTCCGCCTCGTCGCGCATCACCGTGGGCGTGGTGCGGGCCACCGTTTCCTCACAGACGGTCAGCTCCTGCGGGCGGTACTGGCTGCTGAGGTAATTCGTACTCACGTAAGGGTAATTCTCTGTCATCCCGGCCTCCGAACACTTAGCGGAATTTCGCCGCTTTTTCTCGTCTTTCTCCCATTATACTGAAGGAGAATCGAGAAGCAAAGCGCTTCCAAAAAAGGAGAGATGACGATGAGTAAGGTATTTGTTCTCGGCGGGACCGGCTTTTTGGGGTACTACACGACGCTGGAGCTGCTGCGCCGCGGCTACCAGGTGAAAACCATTGCGCTGCCGCCGCTGCCGGCGGACGGCCTGCTGCCGGATGAGGTTGACGTCACACTCGGCGACCTGTTTGCGATGTCGGACGCCGAGATTACGGCACTTTTGGCCGACTGCGAGGGCGTGATGTACGCGGCCGGGGCGGACGAGCGGGTGGTTCCGGAGGCGCCGGCGCTGAGCTTCTATTACCACGCCAACGTGCTGCCGACCCAGCGGCTGGCCCGCCTGGCCAAGGCGGCCGGGGTCAAGCACTTCGTCGTCTTCGGCTCCTACTTCGCCGAGTTCGCGATGCGGCTGCGGGACACGCTGCCGACGCTGGCCGATCAGCCCTACCCGAACACGCGGCTTTTGCAAGAGCAAGTCGCCTTTGCCGAGGGGGAGGGCGGCATGGCGGTGACCAGCCTGCGCCTGCCGTACATCTTCGGCACCATGCCCGGGCGCATGCCGCTGTGGCAGATGTTCGTTGAGCAGATCCGCGGCAAGGCCGTTTTCCCTGCCCTGCCCGGCGGCACCGCGATGGTCACGGTCGAGCAAGTCGCCGAGGCGGCGGTCGGCGCGATGATCAACGGCAAGCACCGCCAGACGTTCGCCATCGGTGACACCAACATGACCTACCACGACTTCTACCAGATGATCGTGGACGCGCTGGGCCAGACCGCCACCACCCAGATTCCGGTGCTCGACTACGAGACTGTGCGCCCGGCCTACGAGCAGATCGACGCGGCGACCGCGGCGGCGGGCAAGGAGCACGGCATCCACACCGCGATGGTCGGCCAGACCCAGGCGCTGAAGCTGTACATCGATCCCGCGGACACCAAGCAGGTGCTGGGCATCCGCGACCACGACGTCAGGGCCGCCATCGAGGAGAGCCTGGCCAAGTGCATCAAGGGTTAACGCGCCCCTCAGATTCGCCCGAACACGCCCATCCGCGGATGGGCGTGTTTGCGTTGCGACGACAAAAAAAGGCGTCGTGCACATCTGCACGACGCCGGTCTGGGTGGTCAGGGGATCGAACCCTGGACCCACGGATTAAGTGTCCGTTGCTCTGCCAGCTGAGCTAACCACCCTCGTTTTGTGGTTGCTTTGTCAAAGCAAGTCTATCTGAAGTTAGCTTGGGCAATTGTACAAAGCGAAAATGTGTGAAAAACCGCAATCCAGGACCGACAAAATTTGCTTGTTCTCGCACTTGTCGCGTCGCTAGCGCATCATCCGCAGCACTTCCGGTCCACGACCCTGGCCGCCAAACACCGCAAGTCGCGCCGCAACCTCTTCCGCCACCAAGTCGCGCTCCCACAGGGCTAACTCCGAGACAAAAACGCCCTGATTCTCCGGCTGATTCAAGCGGTCACGAATTGCGTCTGTCACGTTTTTGGCCATCGTCGAGAAGTAATTGATTTTTGCAATGCCTCCCGCAATGGAACGGCGGTAATCCCCATCAGACAAGCCCGAGCCGCCATGAACGACCAGGGGGACATGGGTCTGCTGTGCAATCTCGGCCAGTCGGTCATAGTTCAATCGGGGCGTCTGCGTGTACACGCCATGGACCGTGCCGTACGCCACGGCCAACATATCAAGTCCCGTTGCCGCAACAAAGTCTGCCACCACCCCCGGGTCGGTGTAAGTGGCGTCGAGGCCAGCGTAATCAACCGCATCCGGGCCACCTTCCCGCTGCATGGGCCCGAGCTCCGCTTCCACGGAGACGTTCAGCGCATGAGCCACGCGAACAACCGCCGCCGTCACGGCCTGATTCGCTGCGATGGACTGACTTGAGGCATCGATCATGACGGAGGAGAAGCCCAGTCGCAACGCCTGCATCACCGTCTCAAAACTAAGCCCGTGATCTAGGTGCACGGCCACGGGAACCGTCGCGGACTTGGCGGCGGCAATGAGAATGGGCGCAATGGTTGCCAGTGGGACAAAACGCGCCTGACGTTCACCAAACTGCAAGATGACCGGCGCTTGGTTCGCCTCGGCTGCCGCAATCACCCCTTGAACCATGCCGATTGTCGTCACGTTGAATGCGCCCACCGCGTAATGATAGCGTTGCGCATCCTTCGCGAGAATATCTGCTCGTACTAAAACCATTGAGTCACCTCATTCTTTACTTATACATTGTCACCGGCAGGCCCATGACGGTCGCCAACGTGGCAAGATCGTCGACGTAATCACCGTAGATCAGGGCATAATGCTGCTCGAACCCATGACGAACGATGTCGTTGAACGTCTCCGCCACAGGTGCGGTCATGTGGAACCGACCCGAAAAGCCATTGAACTGTGCGGGCACATCCAACGCCTCTCCAGTCAGAACCACTAACTCGTAGGCCCCCTCCGCGTTCACGTGCACGCGCAGCAACGTGACGCGGCCCGGTTTCAGGACTGCCTGCGGACTCACCGGCATTTTGCGGTTGGGGTGGACACTCGCAACCACGCCATACTTGGGATTGGCCATCGCGTAAGGGCCGTAATCGTGCCAGACCGTCAGCGTGTTGTCGCTTGAGTCCAGACTCGAGATGTCCCCCATGTAGACGGGGGTTTTGGCGCCCGCAAATTGTTGCAGAATCGCCATCGAGAGCGCACCGTGAATGTCACACTCCATCGCGGTCGGAATGCCCTCGTCGCACAACTGCGACCAGACCGCACCGGGTGCCGCGTGGTAACTGTCGAAAAAGTCTGGCCAGCAGCGTGACGCCAACGCTCCGAGGCCATCGGCGCCCGCCCGCTGCCGGATCAGCGCCACAAACTTGACGAACTTGATGGTTTCCGGCAAATTAACGTCCAGGCCACGAATGTGTGCCTTGGCGTAAGCCAGTTCGTCGGCAAAATCCGTCGGGGTTAAGGCGTCCGCGGCAGCAAAACTGGCGTCGACGTCGTAATGCTTCAGGTGCGTCCCAAACACGGTCGCCAGTTCACCCTCATCTGCGCCCGCAAAGTCAAACCCAACCGGGAAGCTGCCAACGACGCCAATGGTGAGCGTTCGGATTGCCAGCATGGTGTTCACCGCCCTGACGTACGCCGCGACCTTCTTCTGAACGGCCGGTTCCGTCGGGTCACCGTAAATAAAGTCGTATGTATGATGTCGCCGCTTGAGGTAATTAGCGGTTGAAATGAGGCCCGTCGCGCCGTTCAACCGGAGCCATCCGCCAATGCTCGGCTCACGGGAGGCAATCACAAGGACCGGAACGGAGGGGAAATACTGATGGATCAACTCGATAAATTCGCTGCCCGTGAATGACGTGTTATGGAAGATGACGCCCCCGACCTCACTTGAGGGAATCCCGCGAAGGTATTCAATCATCTCACTTGGCGTGCCCAAGTTATGCGCCGGTAGCATCACGTTCGGCAATGATTGCAGCTGCCCCCGCATCTGGTCGAAGATGGCATCCGCGGCTGCGGCATCGAATAAGCGACGTTCAACTGGTACGTACACGATTTTTTGCATGACGTGCTCCTTTGGTTGGCTGAGTCTCACCGTACCGGTAAAGGCTCTGCAGCGGTTTGATACCTCCTATTGTCGAAGTGGTTAATGACCATTTAACGCACAAAACGCGAAGAAAAAGGCACTTATTGATGAAGGACGGAGTCGAGAAAAATCCGGCCTTTAATCACCCAAAGTTCACTGCTAATTCACATTTTAACGTTTACATTAAAAAAGTCTCATAATAGCAATCCACATCAGAACGGAGCCGCAAAGCACATGACGAGTCTACCGATCACCATGAACCCTGCCATTGATCATCAGGAACGCCTATCACACCGATGCGTGAGGCCATTAATCGGACGAAAGTCGCCCGCGCGTCAGCAGGGGATACGGGTCCTCCGCCGTGATGGTCGATGCGGCCTGACGTGGACTTCGCGCATCCTGCATGCGGGAGACTTCCCGTAAAGTCTCCCCGCAACTGTACATAGACCCGCGTCCTGTTGACCTGAGTGGCCCCGCAACCCCACCAGCGACGGGACCGAACACCCTCACCTCTCACCACGCGAATCAACCTGTCCCCCAGTCACCATTTCTCGCCCCAGCTAACGCTTACCACCATCAGGAGGTCTTACACCTATGAAGAAAAAAATCGTTCCCCTTCTCGCCGCGATCGGCGCTCTTTTTGCCACCTTGAGTGCCTGCTCATCCAGTAGTAATAAAGATTCTGACCAAACAACCACCGTCCGCATCGGGTACATGGAATCCGTCAACAGCGTCGGACTCGCGGCCATCGCCAAGGAAGCCGGCTACTTCGAAGCCCAAGGGCTGACGGTCAAGCTTGTTAAGTTCGACGACGGCCCCTCCGTCGTGGCCGCCCTGAAATCCGACAGCATCGACGTGGGTGAGATTGGACCGGGTGCTCACACACAGGTCGCCAACGGGACGGCGAAACTCGCCCTTTTTGACGGTCTCAGCACTTCCGACAAGCTGATCGCAAACAAGGCGTCCGGCATCACCTCCGTTTCGGACCTCAAAGGCAAGAAGGTGGCCGTCGTTGCCGGCACAACCAGCCAGGCCATCCTCGACGCCGCCCTTAAGAAAGCCGGCATGACGGAGAAGGACGTGACGGTCGTCAGCATGAGCATCGGTGCCATCACCACTGCCATGAACTCCGGCAAAGTCGATGCCTGTGCCACCTGGGCACCCGGGACGACGCAGATCACGACGAAACTAGGCAAGAACGCCGTCACCCTCGCAACCGACTCGGACTTTACCAGCAGCATGCCGTTCGCCTGCTCATGGGTTGTCACGCCGACGTTCGCCAAGAAGCACGCAACGACCGTCGTTAAGTTCGACAAGGCCATGTTCAAGGCCATGGACTATCGCAACCGCGGCGGCAAAAACGCCGCGAAGTGGATTGCAACAGTTCTGACCGAGAACGAAGCCGAAATTAAAACCGAAATCACAAGCACCGAGAAGCTGTATAGTTCCAAGCAAGTGCTCAAAATGCTGAATAACGGGGAACTCGCCAAAATCTACCGTCAGCAGCAAAAGAACCTCATCGCCCTCGGAATCCTTGAGGACACGGGCGATCTCACCAATCCTAACGATGCCCTGCTGACTCAGCTCATTAACAAAGCGGCGTAATGATGATGGCCGACACGGCGGGCGCTGTCACCGGCCACTCCAACAATCAAATACGCGCCCTTCCCATAATTCTTATGCTGTGGTGCAACCCGATCGTAATTGGGCCGGAAAAGACAAAGAACCGCGATTCACAAATGTGAATCGCGGTTCTTTTACGATATCTTCTGGGTGGTCAGGGGATCGAACCCTGGACCCACGGATTAAGAGTCCGTTGCTCTGCCAGCTGAGCTAACCACCCATTGCTGCATTGCCATTCGACAACTTAAACATAATAGCACACGGCCGATATTGGTGGCAAGGACTTTTTTGCCAAAAAGGGCCTCGTGCCACCACTTACGAGTGGTGGCACGAGGCCCTCGGTGTGTGTCGGCCCGCCGGCTAGTCCTTCAGGTCGTGCAGCTTGTCCTTCACAGTGTCGGCTGCGTCCTTGAGCTTGTCCTTGGCCTTGTCCACGGCTTCTTCCGCGTCGTCCTTGACGTCGGCCAGCTTACTCTTAGCCTTGCCGGCGAGGGTCTCGGCCTTGCCTTGTGATTCACGCAGCTTGTCGCCGGTCACCTTGCCTTCGACCTCCTTGGCCTTGCCGGTCACCTGATCCTTCATGCCGTCGAGCTTGTCATCGAGACTCATGTGCATTCCTCCTGTGAGTGGGCTTGGGGTTGCGGCATTTTCTGCCTGACCTAATTGTAAACGATTGCTTGTGCACAACGCAAATTCAGCATTTGTAAAAATGGTTTACCAATTTTGTTGTTCGCAATTAAATTTGCCATGATGTAAAGAGGGACACCGCCGCCGCGGTGTCCCTCTTGTCGTAACGTTCAGTTTTCACGCAAGAAACGCGGCGTGTTACCGCTCGCGGCGCCGGCGGCCGAGCATGACCCCGGTGCCGGTCAGACCGAGCAGCAGCATCCCCAGCGCCTGCAGCAGCAGGTTGCGCTGGTCGCCGGTTTGCGGCAGCGTCTTCGCCGTCGCCGCGGTTGTTGCCGCGTGACCACCGGTGATCGGCAGCCGAGTCCGCGCAGTCGTGCCAGTTTCGGCGTGGTTGCCCTTGCCGTCGCTGCCCGTCTGTGTGGTCGGCTTAGCGGTCGGGGTCATCGGATTGGTTGGGTCGGTCGGCTCAGTCGTGGTGTGGGTGCGGTAAACCAGTGTGATGGTCTGCCCAGCCTTCGTCAACTTCCCGGTCAGCGCGGCGGAACCGTCGCCGAGGCCGACGTAATCGTAGTCCTTGATGCTTGGGGCCGTCACGCCGTAGCCGTTGCCAACGTAACCGGACTTCACCGTTGCGGTTTGAATCTCGTTCCCCTTCTCATCAACGTAGCGAATCGTCAGGGCACCAGCTTCAACTGGAGTCCCGGTCTGGATTTCCTTGTGCTTGTAGACCAACGTGATGGTCTGCGCAGACTTCGTGAACTTACCGGTCAGCGCCGCGGAACCGTCGCCGAGGCCAACGTAATCGTAGCCCCTGATGGTCGAGGCCGTCACGCCGTAGCCGTTGCCGATGTAACCGGACTTCACCGTGTCGGTCTGGATCTGGTTACCCTTTTCGTCGACATAGCGAATCGTCAGGTCGCCGGCTTCAACTGGCGTAACGGTCTGGATTTCCTTGTGCTTGTAGACCAACGTGATGGTCTGCGCGGAGTTCGTGAACTTCCCGGTCAGCGCGGCGGAGCCGTCGCCGAGGCCGACGTAATCGTAGTCCCTGATGGTCGAAGCCGTCACGCCGTAGCCGTTGCCAACGTAACCGGACTTCACCGTGTCGGTCTGGATCTGGTTACCTTTTTCGTCGACGTAGCGAATCGTCAGGTTGCCGGCTTCAACCGGGGTCGAAGTCTGGATTTCCTTGTGCTTGTAGACCAAGGTGATGGTCTGCGCGGACTTCGCGAACTTACCGGTCAAGGCGGCGGAGCCGTCGCCGAGGCCAACGTAATCGTAGTCCTTGATGGTCGAAGCGGTCACACCGTAGCCGTTGCCGACGTAACCGGACTTCACCGTGTCGACCTGGATCTGGTTACCTTTTTCGTCGACGTAGCGAATCGTCAGGTTGCCGGCTTCAACCGGGGTCGAAGTCTGAGTTTCCTTGTGCTTGTAGACCAAGGTGATGGTCTGCGCGGTCGCAGTGAACCGACCCTTCAGTGGTGCCGAACCGTCACCGAGCTCAACGTAATCGTAGTCCTTGATGGTCGGAGCCGTCACGCCGTAGCCGTTGCCAACGTAACCGGACTTCACTGTGTCGGTCTTGATCTGGTTACCCTTTTCGTCGACGTAGCGAATCGTCAGGGCGCCGGCTTCGACTGGCGTAGAGGTTTGGATTTCCTTGTGCTTGTACACCAAGGTGATCGTCTGAGCGGTCGCGGTGAACCGACCCTTCAGTGCCGCGGAACCGTCACCCAGCCCGACATAGTCGTAGTCCTTGATTGCAGGCGCCACGACCTCGTAGCCGTTCCCGATGTAACCGGACTTCACTGTGTCGGTCTGGATCTGGTTACCTTTTTCGTCGACGTAGCGAATCGTCAGGGCGCCGGCTTCGACTGGCGTAGAGGTTTGGGTCTCCTTGTGCTTGTAGACCAACGTGATCGTCTGAGCCGTCGCAGTGAACTGACCCTTCAGTGGTGCCGAACCGTCACCGAGCCCTACGTAATCGTAGTCCTTGATCGCAGGCGCCACAACCTCGTAGCCGTTCCCAACGTAACCGGACTTCACCGTGTCGGTCTTAATCTTGTTACCCTTTTCGTCGACGTAGCGAATCGTCAGGGCGCCGGCTTCAACTGGCGTCCCGGTTTGGATTTCTTTGTGCTTGTAAACCAGCGTGATGGTCTGTGCGGTCGCAGTAAATGTACCCTTCAGCGGTGCCGAGCTGTCACCAAGTCCCACGTAATCGTAGTCCTTAATCGCAGGCGCCACGACCTCGTAGCCGTTCCCAACGTAACCGGACTTCACCGTGTCGGCCTGGATCTGGTTACCTTTTTCGTCGACGTAGCGAATCGTCAGGTCTCCGGCTTCAACCGGCGTCCCGGTCTGGACTTCCTTGTGCTTGTAAACGAGCGTGATAGTCTGCGCGGTCGCGGTAAATGTCCCCTTCAGCGCCGCCGAACCGTCACCCAGCCCAACATAGTCGTAGTCCTTAATCGCAGGTGCCGCGGCCTCGTAGCCGTTTCCGACGTAACCGGACTTCACCATTGCGGACTTAATCTCGTTACCCTTTTCGTCAACGTAGCGAATCGTTAGGTCACCGGCCGCAACTGGGGTCGGCACCTTGTGCTCGTCGCGGGTGTAAGTCAGCGTGACCACCTGCGGCTCCTGAGTGTAGCTACCGGTAATCTGGCTACCTTCCTTGCCCGGGCCGGCGTAGTGGTAGCCCTTGATGCCGGGAATGGTCACGGCAAAATTGTGGCCGAGGTCGCCGGTCATCGTGGTGCTTGGCTGCAGCTCATCCCCGTTGGCGTCGACGTAACGCACGGTCAGGCTGCCGGATTCCGAGGCGTAGACAAAAACAATGGTCTGCGGCTGCGCCGTGAACGTGCCGGCCTGCGGAGCAGAGTCCTTGCCCAGGCCGACGTAATCGTACCCCGCAATCGGCAGCGCCATCTTGTAGTAGCCGTCGCCGACGTGCTGCGTGATGACCTGATCGTCTTGAATCTTGTGACCCTGGCCGTCGACGTAGCGCACGGTCAGCGTCGCCTGCTTGGCGTAGACCAGGGTGACCGTCTGCCCGGCGGCGTACTTCCCGGTCAGCGCGGCGGAGCCATCACCCAGGCCCACGTAGTCGTAGCCTGCAATGATCGGGGCCTTGACGGTGTAATCCTCGCCAATCACGCCGGCCTGGGTGGTCGGCGCCTGAATTTCATTGCCTTCCTTGTCGACGTACCGCACGGCCAGAGTGGTCTTCGGCCGACGGAACACCAGCGTGACGCTCTGCTCGGCGGCCGTGTACGGGCCGCTGACCGCGGCGGAGCCGTCCTTCAGCCCCACGTAATCGTAGCCGGCAAGCGTCGCCGTTGCGGTGTAGGTGTCGCCGACAAAACCGGTCAGCGTTTTATCCGGCGCCAGGGTTTGCCCGGCCTCATCGACGTAGTGCACGGTGGTGGTGGCCGGCCGGCCGTAGTTCAACACGACCTGGTTGGCGTCGCCGGCCGCGATGCTGACAAACTGGGGCGCACGCAGCGCAAAGCCATCAACCGCCGGCACGGCGTAGGCGCTGGTCACGGGGAACCCGCTCGGCGTGGTCGTCGGCGCCGTGGTGCCTTCAGGGTAAAACGCGACCTGGTTGCCGGCGATCGCCTTGATGCCGGTCTGGTTCGGGCCGCTGACGCCGGTCGGCAGCCCCTTGGCGCTGATGGCAAGGGTCGCCTCCGACGGCGTGTAGGTGTAGCGGTTGAAGGTTGCGCTGTACGCCGCGTGGGAGGCAGCGGTGGCCGCACTCACGCCGAGGGTGTAACCCTTGCCGACCTGCGCGTCCGTGATCGGCACGTCCCAGCTTGTCATCGGCGCACCGTTGGCGTCCGTTGTTGCGACGTGCAGCATCCGTGTGGCCGCGTCGTAGGACATGTCGTAGGTGAAGGTCAGGCTGCCGGCGGTTTTGCCGATATCCAGTCCCAAGTCGGTCAGCCCATCCAGCGGGGCGTTGGCGCCGGTCGAGCGGTAGGCGAACCAGTGGTCAGCGTGACCACCGTCCAGCTGCCCACTCGCGTTGGTCGAGAGGTTGAAGCTCAGTGTCTGTGCCGACGCGGTGGGATCGCTGGTCAGCCCCAGATTGAAGCCGGTTTGGGCCGTTTTTAGGACCTCGGCCTGGCTGAGCGGCTCAAAAAACAGCGCGGAGCCGTCGCCACCGAGCCACGAACGCATCGTCGCCGGATCCCAGGCCACGTTCATGGTGAGGTTCAGCGAAAAGTCGGTGGTGAAGTCGATCTGCTGGTTGGCCATCATCATCACCATGCCGCTGCTGTACGGCAGCTGGCCCGGCTTGTACTCGTCTTCCAGCCCGTTGGTCAGCTGCACGTTGGTCCCGTCAAACGTCTTCGGCATCCCGGCGATGTCCCGCACGTCGAAGTAGTTGGCGATGTTGGCGTCCGAGATGGCGGTCACGCCGCTGCCGGTGTTGGTCGGATCGACCGAGGCGTTCCCGTTGCGGTCCTTGGTGGTCACCACCGGCGCCACCGTGGTGGCCGTGGTGGTGCCGGTGGTCGGCGCGCCCTGCGCGGTTTGCGCCGCCGCGGTGGCGGACTGGGCGGTACCGGACTGGACGGCGTCGGTCTGGTTGGCCTCGGACTGGACGGTACCGGCCGCCGCACCGGTTGGCTGGGCCGGCGTCGGCAGCGCCGAGCTGCTCAGCGCAATCGGCGTCGTCAGAACCGATGAGGTGGTGGCCTCAGTGGCACCGACACACGTAGCCGGCGACGCCGCGACCAACGCGACACCTCCGGCTACCATGACCGTGGCGCAGGCAACCCACAGTTTGCCTGCCTTATATAATTTCACACGACGAATTCCTTGACGCATCGATTAACCCTCCGTTTTCACGGCTGGCAATCGGACCCATGCTGATGCCGTCAACCGGCGTTTCCCCTGCCCGGCCGACGTGCTTACACGCTCCAATTATACCAACAAATCTTCGGAAAACAAAATACGCCTCGGCAGTCAAAAAGGCCGACCCGATGCCGGGTCGACCGATTGATTGTACTGGCGACTTCACAAGAAGGCAGTTCGCACAACGCGGCGAGACGGTGCCCCTGATACCGCTGCCCGCGCGATGACTGACGGTAACTACGCCTAGCGCGAGGCGGACCTGAAGTAGCCTCGCCGCATCGCATCATTTCCCGGGAAATAAAAATGGTTCCACCGCCTCCAGATCGAAGCGGTGGAACCATTTTTCATTGGCAACGCGGTAGGGGCACCGCGCTCAAATTCAGTGTTGCGACCCGTCACCGGGCCGCCGTTGCATTCCGAGGTGCGGGGCGGCCGAGAGAGGGCGACCGCCCCGCGGTGTCACTAGTGCTGGCGCTTGTAGAGCCGATCGAGGCCGAAGAAGCCCGCGATGGCGGCAATCACTGCCAGCCCTGCGGCGACCAGGCCCTGTGCACGCTGCGTTCCGGTCTGCGGCAGGTCACCGGATTGCTTGGCGGCCTTGGCGGTTGCCGACGTGCCGGTCTCGGTGGTTGCGGCCGCCTTGCCGGTGTTGTCGCCGGACTTGGTGGTTGCAGCCGCCTTGCCGGTCTGCTCGGTGGCGCCGGCCGTTGCGGCCTGATCGTCGCCGGTCGTTGCGGCTGGCTCGGTCGTGTCGCTGGTGCCGGTAGCGTCGCCGGTTTCGGTGGTATCAGCGGTTTCAGTGGTGTCGCTGTTTTCGGTGGTGTCATCGGTTTCGGTGGTCTTGCCGGCGGCCTCAGCCAGGGCCGCCTTCTTCGCGGCACTGACCTTTTCACCCAGCGCCTTCAGGTTAGTGACCTGGGCGTAGGCGGCCTGGTAAGCCGTGGCGTAAGCGGCGGATTGAGCGCTCAGGTCGGCCTGCGCCTTGCCGGTGGCCGCGTCGGCGAAGCCGGCGGCGCGGCCGGCCTTGGCGTCGGCCGCCTTGGTTGCGGCGTTGGCTGCGGCGGCGGCCTTTGCCTTCACCGCGGCTGCCTTCAGGTACTGACCGAAGTCGTAGGCCTTTTTGGCTAGCGTGTAAGCGCCGGTGTAGGCGGCCTGGTAGGCGTCACTCTGCGCCGTCACGTCGGCCGCGGCAACGCCCTTGGCGCCGTCTGCGAACCCGGCCTTTTGACCGGCGGCGGCGTCTTCGGCGGCCGTGGCTGCCGTCACGTCCGGATCGGTGGTGGTCGCCTGAGCGACCAGGTCGTACCCGGTGGCGTATCCGGCTTGGTAGCCGGCGCTTTGCGCCGTCACGTCGGCCTTGGCGCCGTCGCCGGCGTCCTGGAAGCCGGCGAGCTCACCGGCGGCAAAATCGGCCTGGTAGGTCGCCAGCGCCTCGGCGTAGGCGGCATCGTAGCCATCGCGGTAAGCCTGCGACTGGTCGGTGTTGTCGGCCGCGTCACCGGCCGCCGCACCATCCTTGGTGCCGGCGGCGGCCCCAGCTGCCTTTTGCTCGGCCAGCGCATCCACGTCGGCCTGAGCCCCAGCCTGGTAACCGGCCTCGTAGCCGGCCACGTAAGCCGCGGTTTCACCGTCGTCGGTGCCGGCCGGCTCACCGGCGGCGTAATCCGCCGCCCCGGCGGCCTGGCCCAGCGCAAAGTCGGCATCGTAAGCCGCCTTGGCCTTGGCGTAAGCCGCAGCGTAAGCCTTCTGGTAGGCTTCCGACTGCGCGGTCAGGTCCGCACTCGGTTCACCGGCTGCCCCGGCAGCCTGACCGGCCGTTTCACCGGCCGCGGCGTCGTCAAGCGCCTGACGGGCAGCGGCAAAGCTCCCCGTCTTCTTCTCAGCGGCGTAGGCCGCGTCGTAAGCCTCGCGGTAAGCCGCGCTTGCAGTGCTCGGGTTGGACGCATACGCACCGGCCTTGGCGTCGGCGGTGCCGGCTGCTTCGCCGGCCGCGGCGTCCTTGACGGCGGCGTAGCTTTGCGCATACAGGTAGGCGTAGGCACTGTTTTCAGGCAGCGTCTGCTCCTTCCCGGCCTCGGCGTCGGCCTTACCGGCCGCCGCCGCATCCGCAGCACCTTGGGCAGCGCTAGCGTACATGCTCTCGTAGATCGCGGCCTTGTCACCGACGTCGCTGCTGTGATCGCCGAGCCCCAGCGCCAGGTCGGCCTGAAGCACTTGGCTGACCTTGCTTGGATCCAGGCTGCCGGCGGCCTTGGCGGCTGCGACGTAGGCGTCGCGCATTCCCAGCCAGTAGGCGTAGGTCTTGGTTGCGTCCTTGAAAATCGCGTTGCGCAGCTGCTCGCCACCGCCTACCAGCGCCTCACCGGCTTTTTGACCGGCCTCGTACTCGGCGGTGTAGGCCGCATTCCCGTCATTGAAGCCCGTGTTGTAGGTGCGAATGTAGGCATCGGCGCTTGCGGTCAGGTTTCGAGCCCCGTTGCCGCTGTAGCCATCGGCAAAGCCGTCGTTGTAGCCGCTTTGCTCAACGTAATCCTTCTCGGTCGCCTTGCGCAGCACGGCGTAAAGCGCCGTGTCGGTGGTCGGCAGGTAGTGGTTAATGTCCACAACCTTGCCGTAGCCGTCCTCCCAGTGGTCCAGGACGTAGCCGTTATCGGCCACGACACCAGGCACCAGGGAAGCCGTCAGCTGCTCGTCGGCCGCGATAGTCCGACCCACCGGCTGATCCTTGCCGGTCGCACCGGCCAGCTGGCCGTGGTACGTGCCGTCTGCATCCGCCGCCACGTAGAAGTTCAGGGCGAGGTCATGCGCCTCGGCCTCCTTCAGCGTGAGGGTCGTCTCGAGGTTCAGGAAAAACGAGATGTTCGGGGTCAGCCCCGGCATGTGCAGCGCCATGTACTGGTAGGTCAGCGTGGTCGGCACCCCGCTGCCCTGGTACTCGGCCACGCCGCGGTCATCGAGCAACCAGTTGTTGTCGCTGATGCGGTAGTACGACGAGTCGCTGTTGCCGGTCAGGGCGGCCAGATCCACGTACCAGTGACCGTTGACCTTGTACATGCCGGCGTCGACGGTTTGGCCGTAGCCAGTCAGCTCCGGCCCGGCGCCGCCCTTGATCGCCGTGGCCAGTGCCAAAGACGAGTTGACGTCGTAGTGGGTCAGGTGGTTGTTATCGGTTGCGACCACCATCAGCTTTGGTGATTGGCTGAAGTCGACGCTGGTCAGCTGGTTGTCGTTGAGCGTCGCCACCTGCAGCTCCGGGTCGTTGCTCAGGTTGATTGTGGTCAGCTGGTTGCCGTCTAGGTCAGCCTCGGCCAGCTCGGGCCGGTTGGACAGGTCCCAGTCACCGCTCAACTGGTTGTTGGAGGCGTTCAGAATCACCAGGTTCGGCGCGTTAAGCTCCAGCTCGCTCAACTGGTTGTCGAACACATCCAGCTCCATCAGCTTGGTCAGCTTACCGGTCGCCAGCTCGCTCAGCTGGTTTTCCGCCACGTCCAACAGCTGCAGGTTGGTCAGGTTTGCGACGTCCAGGCTGGTGATCTGGTTCTTGCGCAGGTCAAGCTGCTTCAGGTTCGGCTGGCCGGACAGGTCCAGCGCCTTGAGCTTCGAGTCGGAGGAGCGCAGCGTGGTCAGCTTGCCGCTGTCGCTCAGCTGCAGGTCGGACGTGTTGGTCTCCATCAACGTCAGGCTCTCGAGGTTCGGAGCAGCGGAAAAGTCGAGCTTGCCGTCGTTGCCGAGCGTGACGTCGTTGAGGTACAGGGACTCAAGGTCGTGCAGGGCCGCGTAATTGAAGCTGGTCAAGTTCGAAAAATTGAACAGTCCCAGCGTCTTCAACTTGCTGTTGGCTGGCAGCACAAGCTGCTTGAGCCACTGGTTGTCGACCGACTTGGTGCCGCCGTCCTCATCTGCAACCCTAGTACCGCCGATGAGCGACAACGTATCAAGATCCGGCACCGCGGACAGGTCCAAGGTGTCGGTCTGACTGTCCGTTTGGTTAATCACCTTGAGGGCGGTCAGGCCGTTGTCCTTCAGGGCACTCAGGAGCGGGGCCTGGTCGTAGTTGATGACCAAGGCGACCACCGAGGTTGCCGGCTGAAGGCCCTTCAGCGAGTCCAGCGGCATCCCGCTGACGTCCACGGTGTCCAGCTTGGTGAACACCTCCAGGCCGGTCAGGTCGTGAACATTGCCCTCCAAGGCGTAACTCGCGTGTTGCAGCGTCTGCCACTGCAGCATCGTCGGCGTCAGCGACTTGCCGTCCCAGTTGGCCGTTTCGGCGTTGGGTAGGCTGTCCATCTGAACGGCCGCGTTGGCGCAGCTGATCAGCAAGGCGCGAAGCCCGGCATCCGGAAAATGCGCCTCATCGATCGGCACGTTCTGGGTCGCCGGCACCGTCTCGGTACTGGTATCCGCATGAACAGCGGTGTCCGGCGTGGTGGCGACGACCGCACCCACGGTCAACGCCCCCAGCACGGCCGCGCTGTAAAGCAGTCGTTTGGAATTACTTTTCTTCATTCTTAGTCCCCCATTTGCGTAGCATCGCCCAGGCGCTGGCCAAGGCCACCGTGAGGCCGACAATGGTCATGCTGAGCAGCAGCTGTTCGCCGGTTTGTGGCAGCAGGCCCCGCAGCCCGGTTTTGCCCGTCGTGGCGGTGCTTGCGGTCTTGCCGGTGGCGCTGTTGCGGCTCCAGCTGGCGGCCTGCTTGCCGGCTTGGTTGCCGGCCTGCATGTTCCAGCCGTTGGCCTGCTTGATCTTGCTGCCGGTCATCGGTTCCGCTTTGCCCCAGTTGGCCGCGGTCTTGCTCGTGCCCTTGTGCGGCTTGGTCGCATCGCTGTCGCTTGGTTCCGTGGTGTCACTGTCACCCGTTGCCGGGGTTGTGGCGTCACTAGGCTTGGTGGTGTCACTGTCGCCCGTTACCGGGGTCGTCGCGTCATCGTCCGGTTCGGTGGTGTCACTGTCGCCCGTTTTCGGGGTCGTCGCGTCATCGTCCGGTTCGGTAGTGGCGTTGTCGCCCGTTTTCGGGGTCGTCGTGTCATCGTCCGGTTCGGTGGTGTCACTGTCGCCCGTTTTCGGGGTCGTCGTGTCATCGTCCGGTTCGGTGGTGGCGTTGTCGTCAGTGTCGGTCGGCAGCGTCACCGTCACGGTTTTGGCCGCGCTGATGTTGCCGGCGTCGTCTGCGACCCGCACCTCGAAGGTGGTGTCTTCGCTGACATTCAGCGGCTTGTCGTACTGCTGCCAGGTCTTGCCGCCATCGGTGCTGTACTGCAGGTGCGTGATGGCTGCCAGGTCATCGGTCAGCTTGCGATCGTAACCCAAGGTCAGGGTGATGGCCCCGTCTGCGTAATCGCTCAGGGTCGCGGTCGGCGTGGCCGCAATCATCCGGACAACGTTGGTCACACTGTAGGTCGTCACCGCGGATTCGTTGCCGTACTTGTCGACCGCCTTGAACTGAACGTCGCCGTTCACGCCCTTGACGACGCCGTTGCTGTAGTCGGTCCAGGTCTTACCGTCGTCCAGGCTGAAGCGAATCTTCTCGCCCTTGGCCTGCGTGGCGGTGACCAGTACCGGCTTGTTGCCAAGCTCAGTGCTTGAGGCCTTGGCAACCGGTGCAGCCGGCGCCTCAGTCGCGTGGTGAATCAGGATGGTTTTGCGCGTCGCATTGCCCATGTTATCGTACAGGGTCAGCCGCACGGTGCGCTCCGCCAGGCCGCTCAGGTCAATGTCTTGGCTGAACTTGTAGTCCTTGTTGTCGCTGAACTGGGCCAAAACGGTACCATCGTAATCGGACCGGTAAGCCTCGTCCGAATCGATGTACAGCTGGTAGCCGGTCAGGTCATCGCCTGCGGTGCCGGCCAAGGTCCAGGTGTCCTTGTTGGTCCAGACCTCCAGATCGACGTCGTCTTTTTGGGAAACCTGCCAGGTGTCCTCATCCGCCATGGTGATCTTCGGGAACACCGTGTCCATCTCGAAGCCGAAGCTCCCGGTGACGGTTTCGCCGGTGGACTTGTTGAAGTACGAGTAGCCCACCACGCGCGAGTCGGACGGGTTCACGTGCAGGTCGTAGGAGAAGCGGCCGTTGCCGTTGCCGTCGTCGGTGATTGTCGGCTGGTTGGCCGGGTCGTCTGGATCCGTGCTGTTGCCAAAGATCCGCAGATCCTCGATGTAATTGGTGGCAATGCTGCCGGTCACCTTGTAGATGCCGGTATCGGCGTCGTAACCCTTTTGGGCCGCGCGAGAGGCGGTGAGCAGGACCACACCGTCGGTCGTCACGTTGTCGAAGGTGATGGTGGCGCCGCCGAGTTGGTGAACCAGAATGGCGTCGGTCGAGCCGCTAATCTTTTCACCGTCGGCGTTCTTCTCGTAGGCGGCCGCGGTGAACAGGTCATCGCCCGGGTAGCCCATGGCCACGCCGGTCAGCTTGGCGAAGCGTTCCTCATCGGACAGATCGCCGTAGTCCATTTTCGCCATCTCATCGAAGTCCGGCAGCATCGAGAAGGTGCCGCTGAAAGTCCGCTTGGTGTTGTCGTACTTCCACTCGATTGTCGCGCTGCCGCCTTGGGACGCTAGGATGGCCGGGAAAAAGGCTCCCGCCACGCCGGTGGTGTCCCCGTCGCCGTCCAGGTGACCGGACAGGTGGATGAACTGCTCGGCATTTTCGATCATGTAAACCGGCATCCCGGAGTACGTGGTCCAGCTGCCGCCGGATTTGTCGAAGGTGGCCAAAGGCAGCACCGTGAAGCCGAAGTTCATCTTCTTGATGATGCGCTGGTTGTCGGCGTCAAGCGCAAAGACCAGCTGAGTGGTGCCGGACAAAAGCTTGATGTGCGCCACGAAGTTGCCGTCCTCATCGACCTTGACCGGCTGACCGTTCAGGTAGAAATCGCGGTCAAAGTTGCCGTAGAAGGTGTAGGTACCGGACTTTTCGTCGTAGTAAGGCGTTGAGGTGCTGGTTTCGATTTCATCGGCGTAGGCGTTGTACATCACCGGAGTGGCGCCGAGCTCACTGGCCGAGGCGGCCTTGGCGTAGCTCACCTTGGCCGTGCCTTCGTTGCCGGCGTTGTCGTCGATGTAAAGCGTCAGCTCGTTTTTGCCCGTCTGGAAGTGCTGGGCGAACTCGCTGGAAAGCGTGATGTCAAAGGACTTGTCCTTCAGCAGCGCGGTGGCCTTGCTGTTGCCGTCGACGTAATCCTGAAGCGACACGGTGCTGTCCAGGTGGTAGGTCGAGGCCACGCGCTGGCCGCCGTTCAGGTCAACCTGCAGGGCGGTGAAGTTGCTGAGCCCACTGGTCGCGTCGGTCAGGCGGCCCGTCAGGTGGTAGCCGTCGCTCTTTTTCTCCACCTTGAGGTCCTGGAACTTCGGTGCGACGCTGTCGACCTTCACCGGCAGCTTGATGGTCTCGGAGGTTGAATCCTGGCCGTCAACCGTCGCGTCCAGGCGGTAGTAGTACTGGCCGTCCGGAACCAGCTCGTCTTGTCCGGTGACGCCGTTGTAAATCGTGCCATCAAAGGCGGCAAGCGCCGGATCCTTGGTCACCTGGTACCACCACTCGCTACCGTCATCCGCAACGAAGTGTCGAATACCGGCGTACTCGGTGTTCAGCTTGCGAATCTGCTTGCCATCGGCGTCTTCAATCGAGGCCACGAGGGTCTTGACGTTGCGGTTGGTCATCACGATGGCCTCGGCGTTGTCCTTGAAGTCGTCCCCGTTCGGCGAAATCGCCGACTTGTTGCGGTCGATGAAGTCGACGTAGCGCGGCAGGCTGCTTTCGTCTTCGGTGGCGTTGGCCAAGGAGCTGTAATCGTCCGAGCTCAGGTCAAGCCCCAGCACGTTGTTGTTGGTGTCTTGCAGGAAGTTGTAGCCGAACTTGGAATCCGCATCGCCGCCCAGACCGTCAAAGACGCTGTGGCCGTCGATGTGCCCCCAGTCGCCGTAAAAGGCGAGGTAAGGCATCACAAGGCTTGGGGCGTCTTCGCTTTGGCTGGTGAAGCCGACGAACCCTTCGGCGAACTGGCTGGTGGCAAAATCATCCGGCAGGCTCAAGGTCAGCGTGACGGTGGTTTCGGTGCCCGGGGCCACGGTGATCGCGTTCTGGTCGGCCGTGATGCTGGCACCGTCAATCTTGGTGTCGTAGTTGATGCTTTGGTCGTCCAGTGCCTTGGTGTACACCCCGTTGTAGTCGTTGAACTGGTAGGTCGCCGCCGACGTGCCGTGGTTGGTCAAGGTGACGTCAAAGCTTTGCTTGCGCGAGTCAATCGACTTCAGCGACGCGGCGCCCTGGCCGTTGTAGTCCAAGGTCACCGTGTTTTGGATGGCGGAGGCGATGCGAACCTCGCCGGCACCTTGCAGGCGTGGCGAGTACGGGGCGTTGTCGTGCTTGGCGTCGGTCATCGGAATGGCGGTGTTTTGAAGCGACAGCTTGACGGCGTTGACCAAGTCAAGCTTGGTCAGGTCGGTGTTGCCCTTCATCGCTTGCAGCACCAAGGCGGCGCTGCCGGCGACCATCGGTGTCGCCATCGAGGTCCCGCTCATCTCCTGGTACTGGTTGTCGTTCATCAAAGACCAGATGCGGCCGCCCGGTGCCGTCACGTCCGGCTTGGCACTCAAGTCGGTGTTGTAACCCCAGGTCGAGAAGGTCGACATCGTGTTGGCCGAGGCACTCGCCACGTTGGCCCCCTTGATGGCGCTGAAGGAGAAGGTCCCTGTCGGGTTGGCCTTGGCCGCAGCCAGGACTTTGGCGGCCGCCGGCTGATTGAAGAACAGCGTCGGGATGGCCGAGCCGTCCGTGATGGTGGCGCGGATGTCGTCATCCGCGTTGTTCAAAATGATGATGCCCACCGCGCCGGCGTCCTCGGCGTTTTGCATTTTCTCGGTGAAGTTGTTGATCCCGCGGGAGACCACGGCGATCTTGCCGGTCACGTCGACACCTTCAAAGTCGCTGGCAAAGCCGCGACCAGGCATCCCGTCGGCCACCGGATCGATGGCGGTACCTTCGGCATCCTTCGTGGTCTTGTCCGGCAGTAGCACCAGCTGGCCGGCCGGGAACACGCCTTGAAGTGCCTTGGTTACACTGTCGCTGCCCTGAATGCTCAGGCCGGCTTCCACGGTCTTGCCATCCACCAGCATGTCGGCGGTGGCGCCGTTGTGCGTCGAGTTTTCGCTGGAGGCCACGGTGATCGCGTTGGCCGCGCTGGCCGGCGAGGACATCAGCCCGGTGTCCGGGCTGGTGTCGGTCGACATATTCTGCGACGCGCCTTGGCCCAGCCAATCGGCGACCCCGTCGTTCCCGGCGGCGATCACCGGCACGACGCCGGCTTCCGCGGCGCGGTTGACCGCGTCGACCTCGGCGTTGGCCGTGGTCGCGGTGTCATCGGACGAGCCCAAAGACATGTTGATCACGTCCGCACCGAGCTTGACGGCGTCCTCAATGGCCTGAATCGTCATGTCGGTGGTCGGGCCGTCCTGGCCGTCATTGGCGAAAATCTTCAGGTTCAGCAGCTGGGCCTCCGGTGCGACCCCCTGAATGCTGGTCACGCCGTCCGGGTCCTCCCCGTTGGCGCCGATGATACCGGCCACGTGCATCCCGTGGTCGACGCCGTCGTCGGCCACCAGGTCGGTGTCGTTGCCGTTGCCGTAGTTATGTGCGAAAGGCACCTTGGCGCTTTCGTAGGTCCCGTAGCCCAATTCCTTGCTGTACTTGACGGAATCGGCCTTGCTGATTTTGGCCTTGGATTCGTCGCTCAGGCGCAGGTCCTTGTGGTTGGCGTCGATCCCAGAATCGATGACCGCCACCACCATCCCCGTACCATCCACGCCGTAGTTGGCCCAGGCCGTCGATGCCTCAACGGTGTCGTTGGCCGTGGCGTCTTGTTGCGCCACCACGTCGGCAACCTGAACGGCCTTAACGCCCTTGATGGCCTGAATCTTGGCGATGTCTTGAACCTTGGCATCGATGGAAAACCCGTTCAGCAGGTAGCCGAACTCCTGGGCCACCTTGTGCCCGGTCAGCTTCTCAACCTTGGTCTGCACGGTGTCTTGCTTAGCCAGCACGCGGTTTTCCGCCTTGTCGGCCTTCTTGAAGCTCTGCCGCTCGTTGTCGTTGGCCGCCAAGGCGCCTTCGCCCGTCAGCTCAACAATCACGCGGACGGTCTTCTTCTCGGTCGCTTCCAAAGACAGCTTCTTTGGATTGGCCCCCTTGGCCTTCAGCTGCGCGGCAATCCGCGTCAGGCTGTCCTTCTTCAGCACACTGGCCGTCGCCTCATCCGCGGCGTGGAGCTTTTTGGTCGCGGCCTTGGTGTCCTTGGTCGTGGCCGTCTTTTGCGTTGTCGCCTGAGTCGTCTCCTGTGCCGGTACCGTCTTGGCTGCGGAAACAACCGCTGGCGCGTCAAGCGCCAGGTTTGCCGCACCGCCCAACAGCAGCGTGGAGCACAAAAAGATGCCGGTCAGGCGGTTGAGGGTCGTGCTATTCGTCTTATTCAACCCCTAATCCTCTCTAATCTTGGGTCTGCTCGCACAGATCCCATGTAATGCGACTGCGAATCAGTCGCGCAATAATTGCGGTTGCGCGAGGCGCCACGGCCCTACCCGTGGCGCCTCACCACACTGTTCTGACACACTCACCCACCTTTGGAATGGCTGCATAAGCCGGAAGTATGACCGGATTATACGATGAGAGAACAATGAGTTCAACCGGGAAAAATTAACGAATAACGCCCCGCGATGCGAATGTGTTGCCATAATCTTCTAATTAAATTGGCAGGATCAAGCTTGGCCGGCCGATAGCCTTGCCAGTGGCTGAATAACGGCAGGTTGGCAGCGGATTACAGTTAACATAACGAACGGTTGTCTTGGTAAATTAAATAACAGTACTCGATATATTTCAATTGTGTGTCGTTCCCGAGCTAACGCTGGCAACAAAGCTCTACACACGTTTCTTTCGCGTTGACGGTGGCGCATTCAATCACAAGAATCGACGTTAGACGGCCGCGGCCGCGTTTTCTCATTTAACTGGCGCTAATTATGAGGTGACAGTGTGAATATTTCTGGTATAATAAGCCAGCAAAGGAGGCGATGACATGGCAGACACACAACCACCGCGCAGCGACGCGGCCCCTTGGAGTCTCGCCGGCAACACGGCGATCGATCGAGCGGTCCTGAGCCACATGGCCGACGACGCCCGTGCTGGCCACGCCGTCTGCCGCCTGATTCCGGCGGTCACGCACCTCGAGCACCTCATCGATGAGCTGGCGGACCTGGCCGATCCGCTGGCACTTGCGGTGGTCATGCCGACCGTCAGCCAGCATGCCTTCACCAACTTTTTGGCGCTGACGGCCAAGGTGCAGGCCGCTGGAGCCACGACAGTCACGCTCATCGCCCATAACACCGGCAGCCGCTACCGCCAGCACCTGGCGGACAACCCGGCCCAGGCCGCGAGCCTGGCGGGGTTGTCCGCCGCCGGGCTCACATTATGCGACACCGCGCAACCGCTCAAGACCCAGTTGCTGAGCATCCGCTACCCGGCGGCAACCTTCACCATCTCCGCCACCGCCAGCCTGTTCTCCGATCGCATTGCTCAGGCCAGCGATCTGGACGTGCTGACCTGCACCCCAACGGCCACCAGCACCCTGGCACCGTGGCTTTCGACTCTGGCCGCCAACAGCACCACGGTTCCCGTCGCCGTACCTGCGACCACGCCCGGCATCGTCACCGCCAGCATGCGTCAGGCCTTGTGGCGGCGCTACCAGCCCGACCGGGTGACCGAAGGGGTCCTCATTGGTGGGACGCGCTACACAATTTTCGAGTACGATGCGCTTGAGCTTACCATCTACGACGCACTGTCCGAACCAGTAA
Source organism: Lacticaseibacillus kribbianus (assembly GCF_020180945.1). Lineage (GTDB taxonomy): Bacteria > Bacillota > Bacilli > Lactobacillales > Lactobacillaceae > Lacticaseibacillus > Lacticaseibacillus kribbianus. The sequence continues at coordinate 71,222 of NZ_JAIPUL010000005.1, forward strand.
CCTGCCACGCGTTTCTTCACCACCGACCAGCCGCGATTCTGGCCCGGGCCCAGAAACTCGGCCGCATCACCCGGCTGTACCGCGTCCCGACCCCCAGCGATCACTTGGTCACCACCCAGCAGGCGCTGACCAAGCTGGCCGGCCGGCTCTTCCACCCAGCCAACCAGCGGCGGCCGGTCGATTCACCACCGCAAACCACTTGACCCTGCATCCGTTGGCTATGAACAACGCGCGATATAGATAAAAACCGTTGGGCGCAAGCTCCAAGAACCGCTTCCCTAGGGCACAAGGCCTGTAAGCCTTGCGCCTTTTTGCGCAAAAAAGCGGCGTTACCCCGGGATGAATCCTGGGGTAACGCCGCGTCGGCACGGATGAAACGGTCGATGATGTATCCGTCAACTTGACCGGACCCCGAGCACGAAGCGGGGCTCTCAGATACTATCAGATTATTCTGCGCCGCCAGTTGACGCGCGCAAAAAAAACCGGCGCTGCAAGCCGAAACTTGCGACGCCGGTTCGTTATGGGTGGTCAGGGGATCGAACCCTGGACCCACGGATTAAGAGTCCGTTGCTCTGCCAGCTGAGCTAACCACCCATGTGATTGCCTTAACGACTTGATAATATTACCACCCCGGCCCTACGCGCGCAAGGCCATTCAGCGAAAAAGTCGAAAATCTGCTAAGATGGGGGCAAGGAATGGAGGGTCATCATGGAGTCCAATCGCATCATCTCCCTGCAAAACGCCGTGAACGTCCGCGACCTCGGCGGCTACCAAACCACTGCCGGCCGCACCGTCGCCTGGCACCGCCTGGTTCGCGCCGGCAGCCTGAGCGACCTGACGCCGGCGGACGAACAAAAGCTCATCGACTACGGGGTCGCGCACGACCTCGACCTGCGCAGCGACGCCGAGGTGCGGCGCGCGCCGGACCGGATCCCGGCGGCCATCGCGTACCGCCACCTGTCCGTCTACCCCTTCTCAGACCGCGCGCCGCTGTGGTGCCGCGCGTACCGCCATTTTTACCGCCGCCTGGTCAAAACGCCGGTCGGCATGGTCGCGACCTACGAGAAAATGCTGACGGACAGCCACGCCAACGCGATTTTCCGTGAGGTGTTCGCCACGGTGCTGGCCGCCGAGCCGAACGAAGCGGTGCTGTTTCACTGCGCCGCCGGCAAGGACCGCACCGGGGTGGCCGCGATGATGCTGCTCGGCGCCCTGGGCGTGCCCGAGGCCACCATTAAGGCGGACTACCTGCTGACCAACCGGATCTACGACGCCGCAGCAGCCGGCGTCAGGCCCAGCGGCAGCGCGGCGGTCGACGCGATGAACGCACACCCGGCGGAGGCCGCCAACTACCGCGCGGTGGCCACGCTGATTGTCCGGCACTACGGCGACTGGCCGCACTACGTCATGCGCCAGCTGGGGCTGTCGCCGGCCGATTTGACCGATCTAAGGAAGCTATACCTGATAGATTAGAATCGGCGCATAACGCCGTCCGATATGTGGATTAAAAATCTATACCTGGTGCGTATTTTATCTCGGCCAATTCTGCGCAAACGCTTCCGACGTCAGCCTGTGATTGGCTATCCCCCGCCTCCCAGTAAACGTATTCACCCGACGCCAGCGCCGAAAAAACGCGCGCCGCCGGCCACCGGAAATTCCGGCGACTGGCGGCGCGTGTTTTAATTTACTTGAAGTCGAACAGCGGGTGGATCGACTGGTTGGAGGCGATCAGCTTGATCGCCTGGCCGATCATCTGGCCCACCGAGATGGTGACCATGTTCGGCAGGCGCTTCTCCGCCGGCAGGTTGATGGTGTCGGTGACCACAATTTGGCGCAGCGGCAGGTTGGCGAGGCGCTGGCTGGCGCCGCGGGAGAAGATCGCGTGGGTCGCAACGGCGTAGATGTCCTTGGCGCCGGCCGCGGCGAGCGCGGTGTAGGCCTCAGCGGCGCGGTCGCCGGTGTCGATCAGGTCGTCGATGATGATTGCGTTTTGGCCCGCGACGTCCCCGATGATGCCGGCCTCGGCTTCCGGCCGCTTGTCGACGATGGCGATCGGCACGTGCAGCAGCTCGGCCAGCTCACGGGCGCGCTTGGTGCCCGAGTGATCCGGGGCCACCACGACAACGTCCGTCAGGTGTTGATCGCGGAAGTAGTCGGCGAACAGCGGCAGCGCCCGCAGGTGATCGACCGGAATGTCGAAGAAGCCCTGCAGCTGATCGGCGTGCAGGTCCACGGCGATGAAGCGGCTGATGCCGTCCATCGTCAGGAGGTTGGCCACCAGCTTGGCCGTGATCGGCTCGCGCGACCGGGCCTTGCGATCGGCGCGCGCATAGCCGTAGTACGGCACGACCACGTTGATCGTGTGGGCGCTGGCGCGGCGCAGCGCGTCGACCATGATCAGAAGCTCCATGAAGTTCTCGTTGACCGGGTCGGAAACCGGCTGAATCACGTAGACATCCGCGCCGCGCACGCTGTCGTCCAGGTCAATCGCGATCTCCCCGTCGGCAAAGTGCCGCACCGATGCCGGCGACAGCGGCAAGCCGACCTCCGCCGCGATTTTTTGCGCCAGCGGCAGATTGCCGTTGAGCGCGAACAGTTTAACTCCTGCCATGTCGTCCTCCATTAGGTTGTAGTGTCAGGCCCATTATACCAAAAAGTCGCGCGGCCGTCGAAGCCCGACTGCGGACCGGCCGCAACCGGCTTGTGAGGCGGTGTGCAGCGCCGCTACATTGCGTGGCAGCGCACAAAACGACGCGGTGCGTGACGCCCGTTTTCGACCACCGTCGCGCCCCGCCGCACCGGCCGGCGACCGCAAAACTACCCCGGCGCCGCGCCACTGGGTATAATGGGGACATGGGAGGCGGATCATGGAACCACAACGATTGTTACCGATTCCGGACGCGGTGAACCTGCGCGAGCTCGGCGGGTACCCCGTGGCCGGCGGGCGGCGGGTGCAAAACCGCCGGCTGCTGCGCTCGGGCAGCCTGGCCCTGATGACGGCGGCCGATGCGCAGCAGATCTACGACTACGGGGTGCGCCAGGTGGTGGACCTGAGAAGCGACGCCGAGCAACGCGGCTGGCCGGATGTGCTGGCCCCGGGCGTCACCTACCACGCGCTGTCCATCCTGCCCTTCGCCGACATGGCGCCGCTGCCTCAGACACTTGCGCAGTACCTCGGCGCGATGCAGGACCCGCGGATTGCGCCGATGGCCGAGTACTCCCTGCGCATGCTCACGGATGCGCACGCGATTGTGCAGTGGCGCACACTGATCGACCTGGTGCTGGCGCTGCCGGAGGACGAGGTGCTGCTGTTTCACTGCGCCGCCGGCAAGGACCGCACCGGGGTGGCCGCGATGATTCTGCTCGGCCTCCTCGGCGCGTCCGAGGCCACAATTCGCCAGGATTACCTCTTGACCAACGCCGTTTTCGAGGCGCCGGCCGCCCGGGTGACCCAGGCGCTGCAGGACCCGGGCAGCACCTTCGTCGCGGACATGAACCGCAACCGCGCCGAGCGCCAGTGCGAGATGGCGGTGGCGGCGTACATCCGCGGCGCGCACGGCGATTGGCCGCACTACGCCAAGGCGGTGCTGGGGATCGATGAGGCGACGCAGACGATTTTGCGGCAGCGGCTGTTGGCGCCGTGAAAAAGCTTGCGATTCGTCTAGACCATTGTTGACATGGACGGCCCCCGCGGTGTATATTGGACTAGACCAAACAAGGAGGCTTTTATGATGGAAGTAAAAATCGTTAAAGATAAAGAAGAAGGCGGCCAGGTCGCTTTTGACCTCATCAAGGCTGGCATCGAACAAGGCGCCAAGGTTCTGGGCCTTGCCACCGGCAGCACCCCGATTACGCTGTACCAAGCCATGATCGCAAGCGACCTTGACTTCAGTAACCTGACTTCGATCAACCTCGACGAGTACGTTGGCCTGCCGGAAGACAACCCGCAGAGCTACCACCAGTTCATGAAGGACAACCTCTTCAACAAGAAGCCGTTCGCCCACTCCTACGTGCCGAACGGTAACGCCGAAGACTCCGAGGCCGCCGCTGCGGACTACGAGAAGATTCTGGCGGCCAACCCGATCGACATCCAGATCCTGGGCATCGGCCGCAACGGCCACATCGGCTTCAACGAGCCGGGCTCCGACCTCGACGGCAAGACCCATAAGGTGCACCTGACCGAATCCACGATTGAGGCCAACAAGCGCTTCTTCGACCGCGAAGAGGACGTGCCGCGCTACGCCATCTCCATGGGCATCGGCTCGATCATGAAGGGCAAGAAGATTCTGCTTCTGGCCTACGGTGAAGACAAGGCCGACGCCATCAAGGCGACCATCGAAGGCCCCGTCACCAACCACGTGCCGGCTTCCGTGCTGCAGAACCACTCGGATGCGATCCTCATCATCGACGAAGCGGCCGCAAGCAAGCTCAGCAAGTAATTTCACAAGCTACGAAAAAATCCGCCGATATGGCGGATTTTTTTTCGGCTAAGCGACCCTTGCCACCACCGGCTGGTCAAACCCTAACCCGGCTGCCATGACCGCAATCAGTGGCACGTGATACACTAGCGCAAGCAGAAAGTTGAAACCGGTTGGTAAATCTGATCTTTTCGAAGGCGAGGTGGTGCGTATGCACGATGCTCAAACTCCAAAGGAAAGGAGGTGCCGTGTTGACGGTTAGCGAAGCAATCCTCGTTGCGTTGACGTTCGGCGGGTTTATCCTGTCGCTCGTCGATCTGATGCTTAAGATTGCGGACCACGGCAACAAAAAAGATCGCGAGTAAACTTCGTGGCAGGAGTTTAGCGATCTTCTAACTGAATCAATGCCAGCCGTTATCAACGGTCTGCGAGCCCCGTGTTGACGCACGGGGTTTTTCTCTGCCTTCAGTATAGCATGCCCACGCCGCCGCGCAAACCCGGCGGCCAACCTCGTCACTCGCCCCTCACCGCGTTGCCACCCGCTGATTACCGCTCCGCGACCCGCGTCCCACTGCGCGGTCAACCAGTTATTGATGCACAACTAGCCCGCGGCCTCGGTCCTGCGCCCGACCCCAATCTCCGCATAACGAGCGATGCACCTAAGCACCCGACCGGTTAAACTAAAGGCATCACAACACTTGGAGGAGAAATAACATGAAACTGCGCAAATCATCGACCGACCGGGTCTTCACCGGCGTCTGCGGCGGCATCGCCGAGGCCCTGGGCATCGGCAGCATCTGGGTGCGTCTGCTGTTCGTGTTCGGCGGCGGCATCCTGTTTTGGGTCTACCTGGCGCTGATGTTCCTGATGGCAGACTAACCACTGTTTCACGTGAAACAACTTTAAGCCGACAAACGCTGATTTGTCGGCTTTTTATTTTACTCTGGCACAAACACGGCACACGCTGAACGATTTTCACCCTGACGGCACTGCAACCAGTCCTTCCCGTCGTTTAGAAGCCTCAATGTCACGCCTGTTTTAGAGGTAACCCTAAATCTCTAAAGTCGTTCGCACATCCCCGTGGCCAAGGCGAGCCCGAATCACTAACGGGTTCTCCCAAGGCTAAGTAGCAGTGAGGCGAGCAAGTGCGCAATGCGTGGGCGGTCACCGTCGGCACTTTAGCCAATCCACCGTATAAGTCGTGTTCATCCTCCGCAGCGCGATTAAATGCGGTTTTTTAATGGCCGGCGCTGGCACTGCCCGAACGGGCAACGCAGGTGTACCCTTTTGGACGATGGCAAGGCAGCTAGTTCTCGGTATGCTGTATTCATCAAGTCAACCAAAGGAGAACAGACATGGAAAATGCCAGGAAGAAAACGCCAATGAAGTCCCTCGTGATCGCCGCAATTTTGACCGTCGTCGGCACAGCGCTCGGCTGGTTCATTCGCAACACGTGATGCGAGATCCTGAAAACTGCCCAATCGGGCAACGAAAGTCTGCCCGTTCAGACGATGGCAGCACGCACGATCCACGGTAAGCTAGGTTCATCTGTTAATTGCAGGAGGCAAACATGACACAAGCAGCATTGAAGGTCGATCATCTCACGAAGGACTTTGGCCACGGTCGCGGCATCTTCGACGTCAGCTTCGAGATCCACCCCGGCGAAGTCTTCGGGTTCCTCGGTCCTAACGGCGCCGGCAAAACCACGACCATTCGCCACATCACTGGCTTCACCAAGCCGGGGTCCGGCTCCGTCAGCGTGCTCGGCCTGGACGCCACCACCCAATACAACCAAGTGATGAAGCACATCGGCTACTTGCCAGGGGAGATTGCGCTGCCCGAGAACGTCAGCGGGTGGCAGTTCATTCGCACCATGCAACAGATGCGCGGCGTCAAAAATGACACATACTTGAACCAGTTGCTTGAGATGTTTGACCTCGACCCCAGCGGCAACACCAAGCGCATGAGCCTCGGCACCAAGCGTAAGCTCGCGGTGGTCACCGCCTTCCTAGCTGACCCAGAGATTCTCATTCTCGATGAGCCGACCAGCGGGCTTGATCCGGCGATGCAGGCGCAATTCATTCAGTTCATGGTGTCCGAGAAGCGGCGCGGCAAAACCATCCTACTTTCCAGCCACATTTTTCCAGAAGTCGAGGCGACCTGTGACCGCATCGCCATCATCAAGGACGGCAAGATTGTGTCGCAAGTCGACGCCAACAAGCTCCAGAACAAAGATGTGAAGACTTACGAGCTGTTCTTCGCCACAGAACACGACCGCGACTTGGCGGCTAACGAACTCGGCGGCACAAAGTGCAAAGTCGGCTTGAAGGTGAAGGTCAAAGCGGCGGAAGTCGGTGACTTTTTCGCCAACCAGCTCAAAGGCCGCCATATCACGAAGCTGGTTGAAGACAAGTTCGATCTGGAATCGTACTTCATGAACTTTTACCGCACGGACAAGATCTTCAAGACGATTTAACGGAGGAACGTAATGTTAGCAATGGTTGAAACCAAGCAATTATCTAAGAACTACAAACACGACCGCGGCGTGCACGGCATGAACATGGCAATCCAGCAAGGCGAAGTTGTCGGCATCGTCGGCAAGAACGGTGCCGGCAAAACCACCACCATGCGGATGCTGATGGGGTTCATTCACCCGTCGGAAGGCGCCGCCGCCATTCGCGGCATGGACACCTGGGCTAAGGCCGCCAAGACCAAGTCGCTGATTGGCTACGTGCCAGGCGAAATCGCCTTTCCCGATACCAAGTCCGGTGCGACTTTCTTACAGAACGAACTGGCGCTGCTGCGCGCCAACAAGGACGAATACGTCAATGAGTTGATCCAGCGCTTCAAGATCGACCTCACTGCCGACTTGCGCCGTATGAGCAAAGGCATGAAGCAGAAGACCGCGCTGGTGTGCGCATTCATGACTAAACCACCGCTGTTATTGCTAGACGAGCCGACCACTGGCTTAGATCCCGTGATGCGCGACGCCTTTATCGACTTGATCCTCCAAGTCAAAGCCCAGGGCACCACCGTGTTCTTGAGCAGTCATATGTTTAACGAGCTGGAGCGCACCTGCGACCGCATCATGTTCCTCAAAGATGGCCAAGTGATCGACGTGCTCGATGAGCGCAAGTCTGCCGAGATCCACGCCGCCCAGCGCGTGACCATCGAGGCCGCAACCAATGACGGCTTCGATTGCCTATTGACCAGCGGCTTTGAGGTGGTGCGCCAAGACCCGCTGCACAACACCGTGGTACTGTTGGTGCCCAACGCCGATGAAGCCAAGCTGTTGCAGCTGTTGAGTGAAGTCAAGCTCACCGACGTCAGCTTTGCGACACAGACGCTGGACAACTACTTCGAGAAGGAATTGGAGCTGTAATGCGGCTTCGTATACAAGAAAGCGAGCAGATCAAATCATGAGTTTTCCATTACTGAAACAAACCTTTAAGTCCAACTTCGCCGTCTGGGGGCTGGTGACCTTGGTGATGAACGTCATCTTGGCCCAGCTGATCGTGATGAAGCAAACCCAAGCCTTAGTCGGGCCGATGTACTTCGGCATGCTGGCTTCAACGATGGTCGCATTGTTCGTGGTTATCTCCGGTAACAAATTACTTGCCGGGCAAGTCGACCAAGGCTCAATGGCTTATATTCTCACCGCGCCGATTCGTCGCACTACCGTTGCGATCACGCAGCTGGTGTACATGGTTGGGAGCCTCGCCGTCACTTATGGCGCGATGGCAGGTGTGTCCGTGATTGCTAACAACATCGCCGACGCGGGCTTCAAGACCCAGACGCTGATCAACTTGAACTTCGGGGCGTTCATGGTCGCCTTGGCCTTTGCCGGCATCATGTTTGCCGCTTCCGGAATCTTCAACCTTTCCAAGCACGCGCTTGGCACCGGTGGTTTGCTAGTTATCTTGTTCATTCTTCTGGCAATCGTCGGCTCCTTTGCCGATTACGGTGTGGCAGGACTAGAAAACGTCCAGCACTTGACCATCGTCAACTTATTCGACTACAAGAATATCTTGGCCGCAGGGTCCAAGTGGCTGCCTAAGTTGGTCGTTTTAGGTGGCATCGCCGCTGTGACCTTCGGCGTCGGCACCACGGCCTTTGCCAAGAAGGACTTGCCACTTTAATCAACAACGATGTGTCTTTGTTGGACACATCGTTTTTTGTGATAAGAGGGCGTATCATTAAAGCTAGAGGATATTGTATGAAGAAGAAAACCCCATATTACGTGTTGCGCCTGCCATTGATGTTGTTCATGTTGATTGTTGGCTTCGCTGCAATGTATGTCGCCAGTACTGCCAGTAGTATTAACCTGTCCAGTGGCTGGCTGACGCACTATTCAGATATTACGCAGATGTGGCAGGAACAAATCATATTCGGTGGTCTGCTGGCCGAAGAAGTGCTGCTATGGTTTGGTGATTGGCTAATCCGGCGAGGTCGATTGTGGTTGTTGTTACCGCAGTTGGGCTTTGCGATTAGCACAACCATTGCGTTGACTAATCAGATGCCTGTACTATTTTTCGGCGTAATTCCAATCATGGCTATCGAGATGATCAACTTGTACTCGCGGCCTAAGCAAGCCTTGGGGTATTTAGCTGGGCTGAGTCTCTTGATCTGGTTGGTGTATGTTGTGTACAACGGCTGGCTGGAAGGTGTTGCGGTATTGGTTGGGCTGGTGTTTATGTTGCTGGTAGTGATCGCTTACTGGCGTTTTTTCCAACAGCAACAAGCCGCCCGTCAACGCGCCGAAGACCTGGTTTCGGAGCTGAAAATTGCCTATTCGCAAGTCGAAGAATCGACAGTGCGCACCGAACGCCAGCGGGTGGCGCGTGAGTTGCACGATACCTTGACCCAGGGCTTGGCCGGAACGGTCATGCAGCTGGAAGCAGCGCAGGCCTTTTTGCAAAGCGGCAAGGATGACCGGGCGCTTGAAGTCATCCAAGGCGCAACCGGCATCGCCCGCGATACCTTGCGCGACACGCGGCTGACCTTGACCGACTTGCGCGCGACGTCGGAGCAGAGCCTGACGGCACGGCTGGAACTGCTGGCCGAAGCCTTCATGAAGAACTATCAGTTAGACGTATCGATCAAGATGAACGATGTGCCGGACTACTCCGGCGCTCAGCTCACCGAGATCAGCCGCATCGTGTCAGAGGCGTTGATCAATGTGGTCAAGCACACCGACACCAAGCAGGCAATCGTACGCGGTGAATCGGTTGAAGATATTTTCCGCCTGCAGGTGATCGACTTTGGCGAAGGCACGATCATGAAGAAGAAGTCCGGCCATTTCGGGATGCAGGGTATGCACGAGCGCGCTGCGGCGCTTGATGGTGCGTTGACCGTCGTCAGCACCGCAGGCGAAGGCACCACCGTGACCTTGACGATGCCAGTAACGAAGAAGGAGCAATTATGAGTATTCGCGTTTTAATCGTAGACGATCACCAGATTTTACGTACCGGCTTGTCGCTGATCATGGAAACCACCGACGGTATGGAGGCCGTCGGCACCGCCGTGGACGGCCAGGACGGCTTGGCCAAGGTCGAAGAATTGACACCAGACGTGGTGTTGACTGATATTCGGATGCCGAACATGGACGGCATCGCAATGCTGCGCGAGTTGGCGCAGACCCACCCGGCCTTGCCAGTGGTGGTGTTGACGACGTTTGATGACCAGGAGCCGATCCAACAGGCCCTGCGTCTAGGGGCCAAAGGCTTCATGCTCAAAGACGCCGACAAGGACACCATCGTCAAGACGATTCAAGGCGCCATCAACGGCCAGGTCTATGTCGAGCCATCGTTGATGGGCAAGGCGTTTGCGGCACCGGCGGCAGCTAAGCCGCAACTGAATGACCGTGACCAGCAGATTTTGAGGATGGTGGCCGAAGGGTCGCGGAATATCGACATTGCCGACACGCTGCATCTCAGCGAGCGAACAATCAAGGCACACCTCACCGAGATCTACAATCAGTTGGGCGTGTTCACCCGCGCTGAGGCGGTGGCGGCAGCGTTGCGTGACGGCTTAATTGAGTTATAGACGAAAGTATGTGCCGATTATTTTCTCTCTCACATCTGATGCTGACAAGAAACACTAACAGCGCCGTTCAAGCTCTATATACTTGGTTTTCTCTACTTTTTCAAGTCCAGTGTGCCACCATCTAGTCTTCGCCAATTGTTGATGCTGTTACGATAGCCGCAGACTATGAAAAGAGAAATATTGTCGAAATGGTGGATTGCTGCGCATTCCACACTTAGCTAGTAACTAGTTAATCCTTATGGTACCGGCGTTTCTACCCAGTATTCAGGCATGCTTGTGTAGTTTACTCCTCCCTGTTAGCGTACTGGGGGGATGGGCGGCGGCTGACGCCGACCGCCCTTTGCTCGCGCTTGCGCCTTTCGCGCTGCACAGCGCGCGGAAAAGTGATGAGACAGAAACGGCGATCACCCTTATCTGAGATACCCCTCGATAAAGCATTATCGGATGGCGTCGTGGCACAGAGATGGCACACTTCAATGTGTTTTCGTTGATCTTCGACGCTTTTAGCTCTGCTGATACGCTGCTAACTCACTATCCTTGCCTCACCTATATGAGGCTTTTTTTTTCGCGTCATGCGGCCGTGGTCGCCCGCCGCGGCGGGCCGGCCACGAAGCCGACGCCGCCGAGCAGCATCAGGAAGACGAACGCGCCCAGCAGGCCCCAGAGCCAGCCGGTGACCCGGCCACCCAAGAACAGCAGCGCAAAGGCGCCGTACCACGGCCGGGCGCGCAGCCAGCGCTGCGGCTGGCTCGGCGGGGCCGCCACCTGCCGGCGCACGCGGGTTGCCGCCGCGGCCGTGGTCGCGGCGCGCCGTGCCACCACCACCCGGCGGTACGCGGTACCGATTGGGCCCTCGCAGCGGATCAGGGTGACGCGATCCTCCTGAGTTTGGGCCAGCACCGCGGTTTCGGTCTGCTTCACCACGCGGTTGTCGACCACGTGGTAGGTGAAGACGCGCCGGCCGTCGCTGAGGTACACCGCCGCGCCCTTTTTCAGCCGGTTGATTGCGCCGAGCAGCACCTTGTCCTGGTGAAAATTATGCGCGGCGAACACGTTGTTCCCCTCCCCCAGCGGCCGATCCGTGAAGTAGCGCGCAACCCCGGCGGAAAGTGTCGCGTTGCTCATGCGGCCGAACACAGGCAGCGTGATGTCGACGCTCGGAATGATCAGCGCCGCGTAGCCGCTTTGGCGCTGAAGGCTTGCGGCCTGGGTCTGCGCCGCCACGTAGGTCTTCGCGTCCACCTCGGAAATCGGCGTCCGCTGCGTCGGCGCGCCGGCCTTGGCCACGCGCGCGGCGTTGGCCCGCATCGCCTGGCCATCCAGCGCCGGGGCGCGCTCGAGGTTGCGCCACACCAGGCCGCCGGCGAGCACCGCGGCGGCGAGCAGCAGCGCCGCCGGCAGGAACCACAGCCAGCGCCTAGTCATGCGGGGCCTCGCGCTGGGCCGCCGGGTCCGTCTCGGCCGCCGCCGTCCCCGGAGCTGCCGCGGTCGGGTCTACCGAGTGTGTCTCGTCTGCCGGGGCCTCGTTAATCGCGGTCTCCGCCAGCTTGCCCGCGGGTGCCGATTCGTTTTTGGCCGCCTCGGCCGCCTCCCGCCGCCGCTTCTTGCGCGCGTAGTACCAGTAGGTCAGGATCAGCGCGATCAGCAGGAACAGGAAGCAGTACTTCCAGACGTTCATCAAAGACCACCGGTCGCGCACGCGGACCGCGGTGGCCTTGGCCTTTTTCAGCGCGATGCGGTGGGCGAACACCAGCAGGCGGTGGTCGTTGATGCCCTGCGGCGTGCAGGTCATCAGGATCACCTTGTTTCGGCTATCCGTGATGTTGAACGCCTTGTACGCGTCCGGGTCGGTCGGGTCGATCACGCGCTTGCCGTCGACCGCGTAGGCGTACTGGTGCGCGAAGGCGTCGAGGTACACGACGTCGCCTTTTTGCAGGTAGCGAATGTTGTCAAAAAAGATCCGGTTGGCCAGCCCCGTGTGCGCGGTCAAAGAGGCCGTCACGTTCTGGCCGGCGGCGGGCAGCGAGGTGTAGTCCAAGGACCCGACGCCCTTGGCCAGCACGGCGTCGGCGGTGCCGTAAAACACCGGGGTGGCCTTGAGGTGGATGCTCGGGATCCGCACGTAGCCAAAGGCGTCGCCGGCGTCGGCCTGAATCGCCTTGAACGTCGCCTGCGGGTACGGCCGCACCCGGCCGCGCTGGCGCGCCAGGATGTTGGCGTTGTACTGGCGGATCAGCGCATCGCGCTTGGCGTCGGCCGGGTAGGCGCGCTTACGGTAGTCCTTGGCGAGCTCGAGGCGCTGGTTGGAGGCCAGCCGGTCGTACACGAACGGGGTGAAAAACAGGACGACGGACAAAGCGATGCCAAGCATCAGCACCACGCTGAGCACGCGCGACGGGCGGCGCTTGCGTGCCGCCCCGTTCGCCTCACGTGGTCTAGTCGGTTTCGCCATGGTTGTCCCCCCTTCCCTGTCGGTGGTGCGTCTGGTCTAGTGCAATCGGGGGCTGGTCCCCTGTCGGCGCTTGCGGTGCGGTGGCCGCGGTTTGGTCGCGGCGGTCGTCGGCCGCCTTAGTGGCCTCGGTTTGGCCGTGACGGTCGCCGGCCGCCGCGGTGGCCCCGACCTGGTCGGCCCCACCGCCTGCGGCCGCCCGGCGCTGCTGGCGGCGCTTGTGCGTCAGCCACAGGTAGTACGCCACAAACAGCAGCACCAGCAGGCTCATCACGTAGAGCCACACGTGGTACAGGCTGAAGGTGTCGCGTGCAATCACCGGCGTCGCCGCGGCCGCCTTGAGCGTGATGCGCTCGCCGTACACCAGCAGGCGGTGCGAGTTGACGAACAGCGGCGTGCAGGTCAACAGCACGGCGAGGTCGCGGCCGGGCTGGACGGCGACGGCTTCCACCGCACCTTTTTCCCGCGGGTCGACGACCTTCAGGCGCGTCACGCGGTAGGCCTTGCGGGTGCCGTCGAAGGTGGTCAGGTAGTACACGTCGCCCTTTTTCAGGTAGCGGATGTTGTCGAAAATCACGCGGTTGGCGAGCCCGGAGTGGCCGGTCACGACCGCCAGCGTGTCGGCGCCGCCGTACGGCAGGCTGGTGCCGGGCATCGTGCCCGCCCCCTGCGCCAGGACCTTTTCGCTGTCGCCGTAGCGGATCACGGTGTTCTCGATGCCGACGGCGGGCACGCTGACGTAGCCGATCACGGCGCCGCGCGGCTGGACCTGCGCGAACGTGCGGACGGGCGACGGCAGCGGCCGCCCCGCCTGGCGGGCGGCCACGTTGGCGTTGTAGCCCTGCACGCGCCGCACCAAGGCAGACGCCGGCTTCGCGGCCGCCGCGCGGTCGAACTTGGCCGCCTCAAGCGTCGATTCGTGCTGGATGTAGCGGGTGTAGCAGGTCGGCGCGAACAGCAGGATCAGGCCGATGACGAACAGGATGCCGAACACCAGGTTGAACCAGAACGGCGACCACGTTTTGGGCGCAAACAGGCGCCAGTGCGGCTTTGCGTTCATCTGTCCTCCTCCTTTTCGCGGATATGTAGTGAAAATGACCCTTACCGTGGTAAAGGTCACCTTCTGTCTGGGTGTGACGTGTCAAAACCGGTGCGGGTTCCGGCATGGTGGCCGAACCCGGTCACCGTGGTGCCGTGCGCGGTCAGCGTGCGGCCGCGCGGTGGGCGCCGGCTACCGCAGCCGGCGGGTGCTAGCAGATCAACGCAGCTACCGCAGCCGGCGGCGCCGCGCGCCGATCAAAAGTCCGGTGGCGCCGAGCGCGAGGGCCGCCGCCAGGGCGGCGGGCCACAGCGCGGCGCGGGCACCGGCCGCCGGGTAGGTCATCACCATGCTGTAAACCAGCTCGGTGGTGACCGTGCCGTCCTGACCATCCAAGGTCAGCGCCGAAGCGCCGGCCACACCGCCGTTGTCGTCGGCCGCAAACGCGGTCAGGGCCGCCGAGATCGGCTGGCCGACCAGCGTGGCCGGCACGCGGTCCACCGCGGTGACGGGGCTTTCGGCGGTCACCGTGTCGCCTGGGGTGATGTTGTATCCCTCAAGCGGCTTGGCGGTTACGTTTTTGAACACGTCCGCCAACTTGTCCGGTGCCTCGCCCTCCACGTCCACGATCCAGGGACCGAGCTCGAGGAGCGTGTCCCCGGAGTAGGTCACGGTGCGGACGAACTTAATGGTTTGCGTGCCGTCCGCGCCAAGCGCAACCAGCGTCCGGTCGGCGGTAGCCAAGGCGGTGTCATCGATCGCCACCTTCACCGTCAGCGCCTTGTGCGTCATCGCGTAGTACGGGTCGCTGGGGTCTTTCGGCACGATTGGGCCAACCTTAGCCGGCGTGTAATCGACCGTGCGGGTGATGGTCAGGTCGACTGCCTTGGTCTCCAGCCAGTCGGCCAGCTCGCTCGTGGTGGCGGACAAATCAGCGTTGGCGTCTCCGGCGATCGGGTCACCGCCGTTAATCGTCAGCTTGGTCACCTTGCCGCTATAATCCAGTGGCAGGTACTTATCGATTTGCTCCTGCGTCAGTCGCTCAAAGCTTAGATCGGCCGTGTCCACATTGTGCGCGTTGGCCAGCACCTTCTCTTTCGTCCACACCGAGTAGTCGTACGTGCCAGGCTTTTGCGAGCTCTCCGTGGCGTAGCGATAGAGCGGGATGGTTTTTACCAACTCGGCCGGCTTGTAGGGCTGGCCGTCCTTGAGGTACTCGACGAACTCCCTGGCCGTGGTGGTCAGCGTCAGGTTCTCGGGATTGTTGTCCGGGGTGTAGGTTACCGGCTTGTGCAGCTTGACCGTCCAGGCGCCCGGGCTGCTCTGGAACGTTTCTTCGGAGGCCTTGTCGGTGTTGTCCGATACCGGTTTCGGCGCGTAGCCGGCAAAAACGTCGGGATTTTGCGCGATGTAGGTGTCCGTGTCGGTGAAGTTAAGGGTATCGGTGGGGTTACCGACGATGTCCTCGTGGGCCAGCACGGCGCCGGTGTCGGCGTCCTCGTAGCGCTTGGTCGCCGTCATCTTGTCGGACAGCCGCTCGATGTACTCGAGGTGGATCGTGCCGCCGGTCGGGAGGCTCGGGATTGGCTTGGACACGTAGATGATGCTGGTGTCGTATGTTTCGCCCTTCGCCACGCCGACGACTGGCGTGCGCGCATCCTTCCCGGTCGCGCTGACCAGGCCCACATAGTCACCGAGATGATCATATCTCAACGACTTTGTCACGTAGACCTCGGTTCTCGTCGGATCGACGGGGTCACTGTACACAATCAGGCCACCTGGCTGGAGGGCCGCATCCTGGGCCGCACCCAAAACTGGTTTCGGATCCCCATTGTCCTTGAATCCATCGTATATCCGTCCGGTCACGTAGAGGCCATCGTAGCCGTCCGCCGTGACTTGAAGCCGGGTAAGGAATCGTACCGTGCCTGGTATGACTGTAGTATCGGCCACACTGCTGTCTAAGGCGCTGCCAAGTCGAATGTTGCTTCGCGTCGCGCCGAGGTTTTTGTAGTAGACCCGGTGGCTGATTGAGCCGGTGACCGGGTCGATGGTCGCGATGTCGGCAATCTCCCAGTCGCTTGTGGTCATCACCTTGGCGAGGCGGCGCCCCGCTTGGTCGATGTAGACCTCAACCTGTTTGGCCATGTCGGCGAAGGTCTTCCCAGTTGTCAGAGTCGCGTTCAGCGGTGTGTACGGGGCAGCGTCCACGCCGCTGTCTTGGGTATCGCGGTAGACCGACTGGAAGGCGGTCTCATCCATCATGAAAAACTCGGACCCGGTCGCGGTGTTGTCCGCGTAAGTGTACTCGGTGACTTTCCCCTCAGAATCCGTGACCTTGACGGTGGCATTGAACAGCGGGGCGAAGAGCATATCAACCCAATCTTTCGCTGCCCACGTTCCGAGCGGCCAGTTAGTCTCGTTGGCAATGGCGGTGAGCGACGTGTTCGCGCCGGTGACCGCCGTCGTGTACGCGGCGGGATTGAGGCTACCGTCGCTGAGCAGCGGCACAGTTTTCCACGGACTGGCACCGAACAGATCATTCAAACTCGTGAGCGCCCCCACCTCGTCATCGGTGAGGTTGGTCACATCCGCGAGCGGGCCGGCCTTGACCGGCGGGGTCGCAAGCGGCTGCAGGGCCGGGGTCAGCGGCGTGACGTCTGTGGCCGGGCTTGCCGGCTCGGCCGCGGGTGCGGTGCTCGCATCGGTTGCGGTTTCGGTAGTCGCATCAGTGGTCGCCGTTTCGGCGTCGCCGGCTGCCGCCCCGTCGCCGGTATCAGCAGCTGGCGCGGTCGTTGCATCTTCGGCGGCTGCTTCGGCCGCCGTTTCCGGCGCGGACTCGGTTGCCGCATCGGTTGCAGTGTCCGTCGCGTTGGCGCTTCCCGTCGCGTCGGTCGCGGCGGCCTGGCCGCCGTTGTCCAGCACGCTGGTTGCAGACGCCGCGCTCGCGGTTGCGCGCGCGTCGCCTTGATCGGTGCTGCCCGAAGCGGCCGCCTGCGTGGTCGTGGCGGCGTCGGCGGCCACGACCACCACCGGGGCCAGCGGGGCGAACGCGATGGCGGCGCACAGCACGCCGATGGTCACCAAGGACAGCCGCCGCAGCGGGCCGTACCTTTTGGTTACAGTTAATTGTTGGGTCATAGTGCCTACTCTCCAATCAGGGCACCGGTCGGTTGCGACTGGTGCTGGTGCGACAATCGCCCCCACGCAGTTTTGCTGGGAGCGATTGCGGTTCGGCATGTTACAGGCGGCGCCTGGTGCGCGCGAGCCGGCGGATGGCCAGCAGGTACCCGCCGGCCGCCAGCAGCAGCCCCGCCAAAAGCGGGAGCGGCGACTGAAGCCTCAGGGTGCCGCCGGTGTGGGCGATGATGCTGCCCACCGGCGTTCCCGCCGCCGTCACGGTCTTGGGATCAATCCCCGTGAGCGGCAGCCGAGGCGGCACACTCGTCGTGGTCACCAGCCCGGACTTGGGCGTCACCGTGACGGTGTCGCCGCCGCGGGGCGCGGTGATCGCGACCGGGGACGCGGGCCGCGGAATCGCGGCGCTCGCAAGCTCCTGCACCAGGTAGCTGGCGCCGGGCGTCAGCGCGGCGGCCGCGCGGCCGCGCGCGTCGGTAACCAGCGTGCGGTCAAAAGCGGCCAGGCCGGTCGCCGGGCGGTAGGAGGCCGCATCGGTCGGCGCGATCGGTGCATCCCCGGCGGCGACGATGCGCAACACCCGGTAGCGCGCGCCGGCCAGCGGGGCGGTCCGCTGGGTGGTTCCCGCCGCGTCAACGCTGACACGCTTTTGAATCACCAGCTGCGGCGCCGTGGCCGCGGTCGCTTCGTGCAAGCCGCCAAGGGTCACGCCCAGGATGAGCGCAAGCCCAAGGGCCAGCCAGCGCAGCGCCCTGTGTGACGTCTGCCGTTGCGTCATGGAATCACCACCTTTTTGCTGACGGTAACCCGCTAGTCGTTGGCTTCACGCAGCTTGCGCAGAATCATGTAGGAGCCGCTGCCCAGAAGCGTCACGGACGCGATGGCCAGGATCAGGATGCGGCCCTGCGCACCGGTCAGTGGCAGGTTCGGGATGAAGTTGTCCGGATCGACAACGGTGGCATCGATATCGGTGTCCTGCGTCGCGATGACCTTGTGAATCTCACCGTCGACGTCGTAGCCAAACGGCGCGTCGGTTTCGACCAGGTAGTAGTCCTGAGTCTTCGTTTCCGGGTTGACGAGCAGGCCGGTGAACTCAGCGGTACCCTTGGCCCGAACGATTGTGCCATCAGCATCCTTGACGTCCTCCGCCGCAGTGATTGCAACGAGGTCGTTCCCGTCGGCATCCTTCAGGAAGTTGCCTGCCTTGGCCTCTTCCTCGCTGGCGGCAAGCTTGAAGGTCGCACCAGGCAGGGCGTTCTTGGCGGTGCTGTCATCGGTCTTCAGCACGTCAACGTTACCCATGTAGACCATCGGGTTCTTTGGATTGTTCGGATCATCATCCTTTGGGTCGGTCGGGTCATCCGGATCCTTAGGCGTTGCCGGGTCCGTCGGGTCCGTCGAGTCGCCTGGGTCGGTCGGGTCCTTCGGCACGGTGGTTTCGTGGGTCGGCACATCGGTGGTCGTCCCGGTGTAGTACGTGTCGAAGGTGTTCATAATCTTGGCGTCACTAGCGTTAGCAATCACCTTGGTCTTGATCGTGGCCTTCACCGTGGATGTTTCCGCCGCATCCCCCAGCTTCGTTAAGCCGGCCGGCGTCAGCGTCAGCACCAGCACCTTGTAGTGCGCGTCGGTGCTATTGCCCTCGGCATCCTTACCATCCTTGGTGGCGGTGTAATCGAACGTGTAGTCCACGCCTCTTTCGAGCGTCAGCGCCGTTGCTTCCGCAGAATCGGTCGCCGGCGTCAGGATGCTCATTGTGATTGAATCTTCGTCCAGTTCCAGCGAATTGGTGTCGATTGGGTCGGAGAAAACGAACTGCTTGGCGTACGTCGCGGCCTCTTTGCCATTCTCATCGGTGCCGGTCCCCTTGGCGTCGGCCGGCCGCTTGGCGGTCAGGTCCCAAGACACAGTGCCGCCCGACTGGACGGACGTTTCCATTTTGCCATCCGAGAAGGTCTTCTCCGGGTTGGTGGAAAGGACGTCCTGGTCGATTGTGTTCTTTGGTACACGTCGACCGAGTACTGAACGGTTCGACTCCCGTTCGTCGTCGCGGTAACCAGTGGCAGGTTCACCATGAACGGATCCGATTTCGTCGCGACGGCTGCATTGTTCTGCTCAACCACCAGGTAGTAGCCGTCGGCGGTTGCGTCATTGCCAAAGACGTGGGAGGCGTTCCCGGCCGCGTCGGTGGTCAGGGTTACGACGCTTTGACGAGCGTCTAAGTTGCCGGTAATCGTGCCCGGATCTGTCTTGAAAGTCTTCGCCTCGTCCGCAGTGAGCTTGTAGACCTTGAACTGAATCCCCGCCATCGGCGTGAGACTATCGCCAGCGATCTTGTCCGCATCAGCAGTGGTCCCGGTCGCCTTGTTCGTCCCGGTTTTATCTGTAACCGGCATCTTGTTGTCCTTGGCCTGGTACTTGTGAATGTTCAAAGTCCGCGCGGTGCTTTCATCTGGAGCCGTTTCCGCCCGCACAACAGCCACTGGTGCCTTGGCATTCCCGAGTTGGATCACACTGGCCACCGTGCCCGAACCTGCCAGCGTCCCGAGTGCAATCCCGCACACACCGATCATGCGCGTCAACTTATTCCGTTTGCTCTTGTTCATCATTAGTCCTCCAAATTGAGATTGACAACTCACATTTGGTCTAATGCTCACAAGAAACTTACACGTGATGTGCGTGTTCAACCTGACACCGGGCTTGATGGCCCTCTCCCCCACAGAGTACGGTGTGTTGCTCAGGTTCACACGCTCAACTTGGTGCCATTCTATAATTTTTCTTATCTAAATTGAGGGCCAATATTTGGCCCTTGTTACATACGGGCTAGTTGTTATAAGATTAACCCGTAAATATTTAATAAGTTTGCGTCCCCCACCCCGCAGCCCAGCTGACAAAAGGAGCGGTCCCTCATGCCAAACACCACCCACGGCGGCCTAGACCTTCGCATTCGCAAAACGCGCCGCGCAATCATTCACGCCCTGTTCGACCTGCTGCGCCGGGAGGATTTTGCGTCGATCACGGTGCTCCAGCTGGTTGCGGCGGCCGAGATCGGCCAGACCACGTTCTACCGCCACTACCAGGACAAGTACGCGCTGGCGCAGGCCGCCATCGACGACTGCCTGGCCCGGCTCAACCCCGTGCTGATCCACCGCCTTGCCTCGGAGGGCCTGCCCAGGGCGATTCAGCCCCAGCCGGGGGCCGAGCGCGGCCTGATTGCGGAGATCGCACTGCTGCGCAAAATCGACCTGCCCGAGGTCAGCTTCCAAGAAAGCGCGCGCCGGCAGTTCGCCACGCAGATTCAAGCCGAGCTGCGCGCGCGCAAGGTGGCGCTGCGCTACCCCGCCCCGATCGCCAAGCACTTCGCGGCGCTGATCTACAGCTTCCTGATGGTGGTGACCGACCAGGGACCGGACTACGACGCGGCCGTGATTGAGGACCAGATCACCGAGTTTCGCAAGGTGTTGAACATCGTGAACAATATTTCCTGACGCGCGGCGGCCAGACTACGACGCGACGGGTGGGAAAAAGTTAACCAGATGACCCAATCACCTTGATGCACAAGACGAAGACGCAAAAACGGGATTACCGCAGTGGTAATCCCGTTTTTGCGTCCTACCGCGCCAGCGCCTTGCGCGCGGCGGCCGGCACCTGCGTTACCGGCACGGCGGCGTAGGTGGTGACGTGCGCGCCCTTGCTTTGGATGCGCAGGTACTTGCCGGTGGTGAACACCTTCATCCCCGTGAACCGCAGCGGCCTTGTGCGGCCCTGCGCATCCGCCGCGGTTTGCTCATAGATGGGCGTGTTGTGCTCGCCCATCGCGGTCGGGGCCTCGGTGATGACGTAGTAGGCCTGCGCCTTCACCAGCGGGTTGAGCTGATCGACCACGCCGGCCAGCTCGCTTGCGCTTTGTTGGGTCGCAAGCTTCGCGCCGCCCAGCGCCAGGCCGCAGACCGCGCCGATGCCCAGGCACCCGATCAGAAGTTTCTTCATAATATATTCGTCCTCCAAAATGTGATGACCTAAGCTTACCAGCCGGCCGGGCCCCGCCGCATTCGGCCGGCGGCGGAACTTGACTCGGACCGGCGGCCGAGCGGCGGCTAGGCCCGGGCGATTCGATACGGCCGGGCCTTCCGGCTGATCTGCAGCTTCCTGATGGTGGTGACCGACCAGAGGCTGGACTGCGACGCGGCCGTGATTGAGGACCAGATTGCCGCGTTTGGCCAAGTCCTGAACATCGTGAACAACATGTCCTAATCCGCGACAGGTGGAAAAATAACCAGACGACCACGGGACCAAACAAAACCCCCATCACATACAGGCCGCCATGCATCTCCCGAAGCGGGGAAATGCGTG
Source organism: Lacticaseibacillus kribbianus (assembly GCF_020180945.1). Classification (GTDB taxonomy): domain Bacteria; phylum Bacillota; class Bacilli; order Lactobacillales; family Lactobacillaceae; genus Lacticaseibacillus; species Lacticaseibacillus kribbianus. The sequence continues at coordinate 92,661 of NZ_JAIPUL010000005.1, forward strand.
GCGGCCTACCGGTACTGGATTAGGTGCGATTCAACGCCCACTTTTTCGCCGCCAAGTCGTCATTGCGCCCGGTGACCACTGCGAATCACCGTCGCCATCACAAGGTAAACCGCAAGCTCCCCTGCCCCAACCCAGGTGAAAATCAGCCAGCTTGTGTGGCTGAACGTCGCAAAGAAGAACGTCCCAACCGGCATGAACAGAATCGCCACGGTAAAAATCACGCTGAACACACGCCCCAGGTAATCGGCCGCCACCGTGGTTTGCAGGCTCGAAAACATTTGCACGTTAAACACGGTCATGAACCCCGAAGACAGGCCGCACAACACCACCGGCACCAGCCAGTGGAAGCTGACGAATGGCAGGATGACAATCGGCAGCGCAACCCCCAGCAGAAAGTGGCTATACTGCCGCAGGCTCAAGTCCTTGCCCCACAGGCCGTTCAACGTGGCGCCAGTAATGTTGCCGACCGACTCCGCAATCAGAATGTAGGCGTAAAGATGTGCGAAGTGGCCCATCTGGTTCGTAAAGGGTAGCGCAAATTCGTACCCGGCAAAGAAAAAGTTAATCAGTGAACTCGCCACCAGCACGACCATCAGCTCCCGGTCGTGCCAGATGTAGTCGAAGCCCTGACGCATGGCACCGAACGTCGAGCGCTTGAGCGCGGGCCTTGGCTTGGGTGTGACGATTGGCTCGAAGCGCCAATCGATGGCCGCCGAGATCAGAAACATCCCGAACAGCGGCGACACCACGCTGATGAACTCCGAAATCGTTTTGGAAAATGAGTTGTACCGGTAGACATTCGCCTTGCTCAGGAGGTCCTTCACAATCGCCTTGTACGTCGGGCTGTTGAAGGCGTACAGAATGGCCAAGACGATGTTGACCACCACCAGCAAGGCCGCGTTGCGCGGTGAAAATAGCATCCAGACGATGAACGTCACCAACGCGGCCAGCAGATCGGTAACCACGAGGATGCGTTTGCGGTCGCGCGTGTCTGCGAACACCCCGCCGATCAGGTCGAAGATGATGCCGACAATGGTTTCACCGGACTGGTACAGGCTCATGTAGAAGCTGGCCTTGGCCCCCAGTCCGGCAATCAGCAGCTTGTTCCCGTAATCGTAGACCAAATTGCCGAATTTATTCGTCTGACCACGCGCAATCAGCCGGACAATGTTTCGTGATTCCTTAGACATAAGCGAACCTCCTCGTACTCGGGCGCGCGATTTCTCAGGCCCCGGCGTTGCCACCAATGGTACAATAGCCCCTAGCACCGAAAATTCAGATGTTGCGTATCTCGTCATTGATTGGAGGCACCCATGACTCACGGCGAACTTATCCGGCAGTTGCGCCAGGCGCGTGGCCTGACGCAGGCCCAGCTTGCGGCCGGCATCACCCACCGCACCACGCTGCTCAGCTTCGAGACGCACGGCACCCGGATCGATTTTCAGACGATGCAGCAGTACCTGGAGCGACTCAACGTCACGCTCGACGAGTACACCGTCCTGTACAACCAGGCCAACCCAAGCGAAAAGGAAGCCGTGCGGCGGCTGTTCGCCGGACTCGCGCCCAAACTTCACCAGCCGGCCGCCCAGGACTGGGCCGACGCCTTTCTCACCCGGGCGGATGCCGACTACCAAGCGACCCAAGATATTTTCTATGCAGCGCTGGCCGCCACGGTTCGCCTGACCTACGCCTACCGCACGAACCAGTTTGACGCCAGCGACCCTGCGACGCAACGGGCCCGGGAATTGATTCAACACTACCTCAGCGGTATTGCCGACTGGGGGCGCTTTGAGCTGTCGCTGTTCATCAACAACTTGTTCGTCTTCGATGCCGATTTCGTAATGGCCTGCCTGAACTCCACCTTTCACTCGGTCATTAGCTACGCCACCAGTCGCTTCTTCCGCCATGATCTGCCACCGTTGTTCGGCAACCTGCTGATCTACTCGGTCAAGGCGAACAATGCGGCCATCTTCGCCTTCACGCAACAGGCGTTAGCCAAGCAGCTGCGCCACGACCGCGTCGCCGAACTGGTGGTTCTTTCTCACCTGTTCGACTTCATCACGGCTTACCGGGCCGGCCACCGCGACGCCGCCACTCGCACCGCCTTGATTGATCACCTTCAGTGGCTGGGCAAAACCGGCATGGTTAATCTGATCAATCATTACTTTCCAATCTGAGCCCAACCCTGCAAAACCGGGCTATCTCCAGATGACGCCGCTTGCGTAGTAGCGCGGCTGATGCACCGTGCAAGCGTCCCCGCAAATCGGGTGTGCGTGCGGGTCACGCAGAATGGGGCGTCCAGGCCTTCCGGTTGACCGGGCCGGGCGGGCCGAAGCCGCGACCGCTGCCGGTTCAACTGGCCACGCGCAAACAGCGGCCGGGGCGCTGCCCCCGCTCGTTCCACGGCGGCCGGTTGCGGCCCGCCGTTTTCCCAAAACCCGCCGGCCGTGCTAGAATCGGCTCAGGAGGAATCGACATGAAAATTCTCAACTGGGTTGGCCGCGTGGCGGCCTTCGCTGGCATCGTCGCCTTGATGTTCACCTACCAGCTGCCGATGGTCGTCGTCCGGCGGCTGAACCACTGGACCCCGGAGGCCAGCGGACACGACCTGGCGCTGGCCGTCACCATCGCCGTCCCCGGCGTGCTGGTCGGCCTGGCCCTGCTGTGGCTGTACCGGCGGCGGCTTGCGCGCGACAACCCCTTGGGCATCGGCCGCACGCGGCTGACCATCAAGGGCGGCCTGTTCGTCGCCGGCATGTACGCCGGCATCCTGCTCTTGAACATCGTGATCGCGCAGTTCGGCATCCCGCAGAACCAGCAGACCATCGTCACCCTGCAGTCCGCGTGGCCGTGGACGCTGTTTCTGATGTCGGCCCTGATCGCACCGGTGCTCGAGGAGCTGACCTTCCGCGGCCTGTTCATGAGCCTGTTTTGGCGCCGCGACACACCGGCCGCGACGCTCGGCGCCGTCGTCTCGTCGGGGCTGGTCTTCGGGCTGGCGCACGAGCCGCGGCTGTCGGTCTTTCTCGTGGTGTACGCGGGGATGGGGATGATCCTGGCCTACACCTACCGCCGCAAGCGCGACCTGCGCTACTCGATCGCACTCCATATGATCGTCAATTTTCTGCCGTCATTGGTCGGCTTTTTCCGGTGAAAACGCACCCGTAAGGAACAAACGTTCGTCCTCGTTTGTGAAGCCTTCGCGGCCGGAAAATTTCCGCCAAAAAAATATTTTGGCGCGGCAACGGCGCTTGCCACTTGCTTTCATCCGGCCCCCAGCAAGGATTTTGCAAGTTGGGGCTTGACACCGCAAGGCTTACTCCCGCGTTGTCCGGGACTTTGTGAACCGAGTTTCACAAAGTCCGCGGCCGGTTTTTCGCCCGCAAGTCTGCTATAATTAATGTCACACACGGACCTGGGTGCGGCCGCACGGATCCGACGTTATTATTGGAGGACCTGCGATGCAAGAACTTACGACTGCTACCCCTGTCGTCTGGCTGGACGACACGAAATTCATCTCACTTATTCCCGACGCGGCGTACAACCTCGAAGTCTGGGAGATCACCAAGGAGGACCGGCGGCATCGCATGGCGCGCATGGACTACAAGTTCCACCGCGACACCTTCGCCGGCTTCATCTACCGGCTGATCCCGACCATCGACCTCGTGAAGATTCACGACCTGCAAAAACGCATCAACCCGTACTTCGACCTCGAAGTCTGACCAGAAAGGATGGGGCCCATGTCTGTCGTTGCCAAACTGATGATTATGGTGATTGCCGCGCTGCTCGCCACCGTGGCACTGATTGTGGTGGAGTGGCGCCAACACCGGCTCAGCCGCGTCAACACGGGCGCCAAGGCCGCCCTGGCCCTCGTTTTGGTCGGCCTGGCGGTGAGCCTGCTGACGCATCCCTAGTGGTTAAAAATCTCCTACGATTGCCAAAAGCCGCGGCCAATGCCGCGGCTTTTTTCCTATACTGGAGGCAAACTGACTTGGGAGGGCCACTATGCTTAGGCGCTACATCACCCCGCTTCTGAAATTCGCCACCGCGGTGCTGGCGGTGCTCGCCGCCGTCTGGATGGCCCTCAACGTGGTCATGCCGCTGACCACGCGGCACTTCGGCGACCTCAGCGCGACCTGGCGCGTGATCACCGTCGCCGGCATCGCGATGATCGTGCTTCTGATCCTCGAGGCCAGCGCCGTCAGCCGCCCGCCGCGCCCGCTGTGGGCCGCCGCGCTGGCCGCCTTGACCATGCTGGCCACCGGCGTGTGCTGGGCGCTGTTCACCGTCGCCCACGCCATCTACTGGCTGGCCCTCGCCGCGTCTGTGCTGTTCGTCACGACCGCATGTGCGGTGCGGCACGAGGACTGACCGAACACAAAAATAGCGTCACCGGACCGCCAATCGTGCCCGGTGACGCTATTTTGCTGTGCTTGCGTGCTTCGCGGTCGCGCAGGCGGTTAGCCCTGCACCTTGGCGATGCGCCCCTGCTCGATGTAGACGGACAGGATGGCGACGTCGGCCGGGTTGACGCCGGAGATGCGGCTGGCCTGGGCGATGGTCGCCGGCTGAATCTTGGTCAGCTTCTGGCGCGCCTCGGTGGCCAGGCCGTTGATCGCCTGGTAATCGAGGCCGGCCGGGATCTTCTTGGCCTCCAGGCGGTGAAGGCGCGCGATGGCGGCCTCCTCCTTTTGGATGTAGCCGGCGTACTTGATCTGCACCGTGGCCTCCTCGGCGACGTAGCGGCCGACCGGGGCCGGCGCCGGGGCCAGCTGGACGAGGTCCGCATAGCTGACCTCGGGGCGGCGCAGGAAGTCGGCGGCCAGCACCCCGTCCTTGAGCGGGGCCAGTCCCCGGGCCTCAAGCCACGGGTTGGCCTCCTTGGGGCGCAGACGAGTGGTTTGTAAGCGTTTTACCTCTTCTTCAATGGCCTGCTTCTTGGCGGTGAAGGCGGCGAAGCGGTCCGCATCGATCAGCCCCAGGTCGTGGCCCTTGGCCGTCAGCCGCAGGTCCGCGTTGTCGTGGCGCAGGATCAGGCGGTACTCGGCGCGGCTGGTCAGCAGCCGGTACGGCTCGTTGGTGCCCTTGGTCACCAGGTCGTCAATCATCACGCCGATGTAGGCATCCGAGCGCTGCAGCGTGAAGCCGGGCTGGCCCTTTGCGCGCAGCGCGGCGTTGATGCCGGCGATCAGGCCCTGGCCGGCCGCCTCCTCGTAGCCGCTGGTGCCGTTCATCTGGCCGGCGGTGAAGAGGTTGGCCACGACCTTGGTCTCGAGCGTCGCGGTCAGCTGCCACGGCTCGATGATGTCGTACTCGATGGCGTAACCCGGCCGCATCAGCTCGGCCTGCTCGAGGCCGGCGACGCTGTGGAGCATTTTGAGCTGGATCTCCTCGGGCATCGAGGTGGAGAAGTCGCCGACGTAGTACTCGTCGGTGTCTTTGCCCTCGGGCTCCAGGAACAGCTGGTGGCGCGGCTTGTCGGCGAAGCGCACGACCTTGTCCTCAATCGACGGGCAGTAGCGCGGCCCGACGCCCTTGATCACGCCGGAGAACATCGGCGCGCGGCCGAGGTTCTCGCGGATGATGGCGTGCGTCTGCGCGTTGGTGTAGGTCATCCAGCAGGACAGCTGGTCCTTGAGGTACAGCGAATCCGGCGTCGTGAAGGAAAAATGGTTCGGCGTGGTGTCGCCGGGCTGCTCCTCGGTTTTGGTGAAGTCAATCGAGCTGCCCAAAACGCGCGGCGGCGTGCCGGTCTTGAAGCGGCGCAGCTTGAAGCCGTTTTGTTCCAGGCTCTCGGACAACTTGATGCTCGGCAGGCTGTTGTTCGGGCCGCTGGAGTACATCAGCTCGCCGATGATGATTTTGCCGCGGCTGGACGTGCCGGCCGTCAGCACCACGCTCTTGGCCCGGTAGCGCGCGCCCGTGGCGGCGACGACGCCGACGCAGGCGCCGTCTTCGACCAGCAGGCGCTCGACGAGGCCCTGGCGCAGGTCGAGGTTGGCCTGACGCTCGATGGTTGCCTTCATGCTGCGGTGGTACGCCGCCTTGTCGGCCTGGGCGCGCAGGGCGCGCACCGCCGGCCCCTTGCCGGTGTTCAGCATCCGCATCTGGATGTAGGTCTTGTCGATGTTCTTGCCCATCTCGCCGCCCAGCGCGTCGATCTCGCGCACGACGATGCCCTTGGCGGGACCGCCGACGCTGGGGTTGCACGGCATGAACGCGAGCATCTCTAGGCTGATGGTGATCAGCAGCGTCTTTTGCCCCATCCGGGCCGCGGCCAGCGCCGCCTCGCAGCCGGCGTGGCCGGCCCCGACAACGACGACATCGTAGGTCGCCGCCTCGTACTCTTTCACTTCTGGCATAACTTCTCCTTCCGGTATTTCCCGGGAAATGATTCGATTGGTAAACGGGATGCGGCGCGCTGCGCTCCGCTACTAAAACGGGCTGCGAAGCGCATCGCGGGCACGTCTAGCTACGCCGAGGCACTCGGGCCTAGGTGCGGGCCCAATCGTCTCGGCTAGGCTAGCCGTCCCGCTAACCGCGCTTCTCCGCCCCCTATCCAAACGGGCTACTCGCGGCAACGCCGGTTCGTCTAGCTAAGGCCGGTCCTTGGGCCCAAGTGCCGCCCAATGCCCTGCCTTACGCTAGCCGCCCGGCTAAGTGCGCCGCGCTCCGCCCTCTATCCAAACGGGCTACGAAGCGCATCGCGGGCGCGTCTAGCTACGCCGAGGCACTCGGGCCTAAGTGCGGGCCCAAGCGTCTCGGCTAGGCTAGCCGTCCCGCTAACCGCGCTTCTCCGCCCTCTACTTACCTAAGCAGAACTGGCTGAACAGCTGCGTGATCAGCTCGTCCGGCGCGGCGTCGCCCGTAATTTCGCCGAGCTTGTCCCACGCCGCGGTCATGTCGATCTGCACGAGGTCGATCGGCATCCCCGCCGCGATGCCGTCCAAAACGCTCTGCAGGCTGGCTTTGGCCTGCCGCAGCAGCCCGATCTGGCGCGCGTTGGTGACCATCACCGTGGTTTGCGAGTTCTCGATGCCCGCGTTGAACAGGTTGGCAATCTTGGTGTCCAGGGCCGGCATCCCTGCCCCGGTGGTGATGGCGGTGCGCACGATCTGGCCTTCGGGAATCAGGCTCGCGCTCGGCGCAGCGGCCGCTGTGGCCGCCGCCGCGGCACCGGTCGCACCCGAGGCTTCGGCAGCCGAAGCTTCTGCTGCGGTGGCCGTCGCGCTCAGGTCCAGCCGCACCGGCAGATCCTGCTTGTTCAGGATCACGATGCGCGGCTTGGCGGCGGTCGCCGCGATCAGATCGCGGTCCTCCGCGGTCAGCGGCTGGCTGGCGTCCAGCACCAGCATCACCAGGTCCGCCTGCGCGAGCGCCTTGCGCGAGCGTTCCACGCCGATTTTTTCGACCTTGTCGTCGGTGTCGCGGATGCCCGCCGTGTCCAGCAGGCGCAGCGGCACGCCGCGCACGTTGACGTACTCCTCGAGCACGTCGCGGGTGGTGCCCGGCACGTCGGTCACGATGGCCTTGGCCTCGTGAAGCATATAATTGAGCAAGCTGGACTTGCCGACGTTGGGCCGGCCGACGATGGCGGTGGCCAGGCCGTCGCGCAGCACCTTGCCCTGGCTGGCGGTCTGAAGCAGGCCGTCCACGCGGGTCAGCACCTGCTCGGCCTTCTCCTGCAGCAGCTTGGTGGTCATCTCATCGGTGTCGTACTCAGGGTAGTCGATGTTGACCTCGACCTGCGCCAGCACCTCCAGGATGTCCTGGCGCAGGTTGGTGATCAGGTGGTGCAGGTTGCCGTCGAGCTGGTCCACCGCGACCTGCAGCGAGCGGTCGGTTTTGGCGCGGATCAGGTCCATCACGGACTCGGCCTGCGTCAGGTCGATGCGTCCGTTCAAAAAGGCGCGCTTGGTGAACTCACCGGGCTCGGCCAGCCGGGCGCCGGCGCCCAGCAGGAGCTGCAGCACGCGGTTGGTCGCCACGATGCCGCCGTGCGTGTTGATCTCGACCATGTCCTCGCGCGTGTAGGTCTTCGGCGCCCGCAAGACGCTGACCATCACCTCGTCGACCACCGTGCCGGTGTCCGGGTCGAGGATGTGGCCGTAGTTGATGGTGTGGCTCGCCACCTTCGTGAGATTTTTCCCCTTGTACACGGCTTGTGCAATCGCGAGCGCGTGCTCCCCGCTCAGGCGCACGATCGAGATCGCCCCTTCGCCGGGCGGCGTCGAGATTGCCGCAATCGTGTCGTACTCCGTTACCGTCTGTGCCATCGCTGCCTCCAAATAAAAAAGTGCAGTATCCGCCACTGCCCCTGGGGCCGCGGCGGACAAAGCACTTTGACTACTTCATCGCAATATTGTGACTGTATTGTACAAAACCGGCCGGCATTTGTCAAAACCTCGGTCGTCCATGCCGGCGATGACCGACGCAGCACAGTAACAAAAAAGACCCCTAGTAGACTTTTCGGCAGATTAGTCTAGCAATCTAATGATTCAACTGTGAAGCCAACCGTCATCAACGGTCCGCTGGCTCCGTGTCTTGATGATACCATGCGCCCTCGGCCGAGCAAACCGGCACCGCACAAAAACGGCCGCCACCACGCCCCTGGTGACGGCCGCGCCGAAGCCACCGCGCTTGTGCTTCGCGGTGGCCTTGGCCCTTTGCTGCTGTGATGGTGAATCCTGAGGTGAGCCATCGCGCTAGGTCTTGCGATGACACGGTGGAACAAGCCCACGGTCTCCGGCTCGTCGCGGCTGCCCCGCGGTGCGGGTTGGCGAGTCGGTGGCACGGCCATGGGGTGGCAGTCTTTGTCCCTGGTGTCTCCCTCAACTAATACCGGGAGTTACACTAAAGCGATTTCACTTGAAAGCCGGGTGGCGATACACGTCCGGCTTGGTAAGGGTGGGGTACTAACGGGGCGACCCGTTGACCGTTCCCCGGGTGGTGACTACTGCAACAGCCGTGGCTTTGAGCTGCCGTCCCATCCTAAGATAATCATCTGAAGGCATCATAACGCCGGTAACTTTTCCCGTCAAATATTAAGCGTCGTGCGGCGAAAAAAGTTTTCCAAACGCCGTCACAACGCGATTTTCCCCAAAATAAAAAAACAACGTGGCCCCTCGCATGGAGGGGCCGCGCGGGCTTACTTGATCTTCTTGGTGGCGCGCCACAGGCAGTAGAAGGAGACGAGGGTCACGGCCAGAACAACGTAGCCGGCCACGGCAATCCACGGCGAGATGATCCCGCCGGTCGCCGGCAGCACCGCGGCGCCGGCGAGGCTTGGCTTAGAAGTGTTTCCGTACATAAAGAGTCCTCCTCATGGGAGCGCGAATCGGGTCGGGGACAATCGTCGCGGCCGGGCGGGAGGAATCCCTCGGCGTTCGGTGCGGCTGGCAATCACGTCGGCACGTTGTCGCGCAGTTACAACGCTCGCGGCCACGATGGCCGCCTTTAAGTTAAGTGTAGCAACTTGACCCGCCGGCCCGCCAGAAATAACCCTTACCGGGTAAAATGGTTGGCAGTCGGCCCCACGCCAAGTGCCAGCGCCGGTGCGCGTGACTGCCAGAACCCGCACGGGCCACGACGCCCAGACGCGGAAACCACCACAACCCGCTATGACGGTCTGTTCACACCGGCGAAGCATCCCCGACGCCGCGTCACCGGACGCAAAAACACCCCGGCAGGTATAAGACCTGCCGGGGTGGCGTCAGTGCATTGTGATGTGGCGCGCGTTACAAGCCGCGGCCCTTGGGCGTGATGACGATGTAGCGGCGCGGGTCGGTGCCCTCCGAGTGGGTGTCGACGTACGGGCTGTCCGCCAGCGTGGCGTGAATCGCCTTGCGCTCAAAGGACGGCATCGGGTCGAGGTAGACGCTGGCGCCGCGGGCGATCACCTCGCGCGCGCTTTTTTCCGCCAGGCGACGCACCGCGGCGTCGCGACGCTCGCGGTAGTCGCCGACGTTCAGCATCACGGTCCACTTGGACTTGCCGTAGTGGTTGAACTCGGTCTGGGCCAGGTACTGGATGGCGTTGATAATCTTGCCGTGCTTGCCGATCAACAGCGCCTCGCGCTCGGTGTTCAGGTCAAACCAGACCTGGTCGCCGCGGCGCTCGCTGGTGATGGTGGCCGCAAGCCCCAGCTCGCGGGTGATGTCCTCGAGGTAGCTTTGGACCAGGGCGACGGCGGTTTGGTCGTCGCGGCGCGGGCCGGCCGGGTGCGGCAGGTGCTCCAGCGCCTTTTGAACCGGCTTGGGCACGCTACTGGTCGGCGCGGCCACGGGGGCCGGTGAAGGCTGAGCGCCCGGTGCGCCCGCGGCGGGCGTCGTGGTGTCGGCGTCCAGCACGCTCAGGTTGACGATGGCCTGCTGCTTGCCCAGGCCGAACAAGCCGTGCTTGCCCTCCTGGACCACCTCGACGGCCACCTGCTCCCGGGCGACGCCGAGCGTCACGAGGCCGGCGTCGATCGCCTTTTGGATCGTTGCCCCTTGAAAAGTAGGCATGGGTGACTCCTCCTTACTGGAACGGGTGCTTACTTCTTGAGCGCCCGCTTGTAGGCGCGGCGCAGCGCCTTCTTGCGGTCGCGCTCGGCCTGGGCCTTTTCGTCACGCGCCTTCTTCATCTTGAACGGGTTTTGCAACAGCAGGGTCTGCCCCAGTGAAAAGGCGTTGGTGACCACCCAGTAAATCGCAAGCGCGGACGGGAACGTGAAGCCCATCGCAAGAATCATGATTGGTGAAACACCGACCATGACCCACTGCACGGTGGTCCGCGTCGGCTGCGCCAGCGTGGAGGTCAGACTCGTCAGCAGCGTGAAGATCGCGGCCAGGATCGGCAGGATCCAGGTCGGGTCCGGCTGGCCCAGGTTGGTCCACAGGAAGTGGCCGATCTTCAGCGCCGGCGTCCGGTAGATCGCCTGGTACAGGGCGAACAGGAACGGCATCTGGATCGCGATCGGCAGGCAGCCCATCACCGGGTTGATGCCCTCGGCCGCGTACAGCTTTTGCGTCTCCTGCTGCAGCTTGCGCTGGGTGTCGGTGTCCTTGCTGCGGTACTTCTGCTGCAGGGCCTTCATCTGCGGCGCGATTTCCTGCTGCTTGGACATGTTTTTGATTGAAATGTAGCTCAGCGGGAAGATCAGGATGCGGATGATGATGGTGAAAATGATAATCCCGACCCCGGCGTTACCGCCGGAGATCTTGGCCAGCCACAGGATGAACTGCGCGGCGTTGTAGATGACGTAGCGGTCCCAGACGTTGGTGCTGTGCACGGTGACGGTGCTGGTGCCGCAGGCCGTCAGGAACACGGTCAGCGCCAGCATCCCAAGGACGACCAGTAGCCGCTTGGTATTGCGTTTCTTCACGAATTCTCCCTCTTTCGTTCGACGCGGTGCGTCGTCGTATACAAAAGCCGGGGGCAAGCGCCGCAGTGGCGCTCGCGCCCAGGCCTAGATGATGTCGATGTGATCGTTCAGGATACCCGCAAGGCTCAAGGCGTGCACGAGGTTCTTCTTGGTCCCCGCCATGTCCAGCGTCTTGGCCGACTTGCGCGCGATGATCAGAAAATCCGTCTGCGGGTCGATGTCGTCGCGCAGCTCGAGCAGCGACTGACGGATGTAGCGCTTCACGCGGTTGCGCACCACGGCGCGCAGGTGGACCTTTTTGCCCACGGAAATCCCGACGCGAAAGTGCGGCTGGTCCGCGTGCAGGTGGTACACCACAAAGTTGCGGTTGGCCACCGACGCGCCCTGGTCGAACACGCGCTGGAATTCATCTTCTTTTTTGATTCGGTACGATTTACGCAAGAACGCTCCCTCACAATCTGCTCTCTATTATACAAGACGCCACCAGTCGGCGCACCTGTAAACCGGCAATTTCCTATGTATGTGCAGCCCATCACGCCTGTTTGTGCAAAAATGCGCGCAAATGGCGGCGGGTCGCTTCACCGACGTGGCTTAATCCGACCGTCCCCGGCTCCCAAGTATGTGGCTACAGCCGCCCCGTCGAACGAACCCCACGCGCACACCGCTGGACCGAATGGCTTCGCTGACTGTGGCAAGCAAGCGTAATCCAGCGACGTCTTTCCCAATCTAATCCCAGATAGCTACCGGGTTAGACTATGCCAGCATCGCATCACCTCTGAACACTTTGCAGGGCGGAGGTCCGGCCGCACCACTGCTGGAGGCGGAGGGCCGAGGCGAGCCAGCGTGAAATTGCAGCCGCGCTTTCTCGGGGCGCGGTCGGTGTACTTTGCCGGCTTACAGCAAGGGCGGGTCGCAAGACCGGTCTTTGGGCTTGCGAGAGCCCCACGCGTTCCGCCGCCTCGGCCCGGAGTTGGAAGCAGTGGTGTGGCCGGGCCGGAGTCCGGACTTCATGCTGATCTAAATGGGCTCCGCAAGCCAACGCGGGAGCAATCAGCTACGGTTAGGAACCCGGGCCCAAGTGCACGGCCCGGGTTCCTAACCTACACTGCTTGTCCCGCTAAAATCGGCTTGCTCCGCCCTCTGCAAAAAAAACCCACTGACCGCGGTCAGTGGGTTGTTAGGCGGATAAAACTTTACGTCCCTTAGCGCGACGACGAGCCAAAACTTTACGGCCGTTCTTGGTGCTCATCCGCTTCATGAAGCCGTGAACGCGTTCACGGTGACGCTTCTTAGGTTGGAAAGTACGCTTGGTGGTCATAAGGACACCTCCTGTTTATCGATTACTATTTTCAGTAACGTATTGTCATTCAAACATCTTCCCATTATACGGGCCGACCCCCGCCGCGTCAAGCCGGAACGGCGAAAAAACCGGGGCGACTTTATCCACAAATTTTGTGAAAGCAGCGGAAAAGTTGTGGATAATCTGTGCTCGTCGGCCGCGGCCGCCGACGACAATCCACAGGCTTTTCCCGGGTCGTCCGGAAGTTCACAGGGGGTGATTGTGATTATCCACAGGTGTGTTTTAGGTTGTGAACAACGTGTGAAACATGCATCACGCCGCGGCGCAGTTTCACAGATGGCCTGTGGATAACCCCAGTTGAGCGAGTGGTCGCCCCCGTTGTTAACGGGCCTGTGGATAACTTATTCGCAGGGTTGTCGACAATCTTCCGGTCGCTTTTCCCCGGCTGTGGATATGCCGCTTACTTGTGGAAAACTTTCTGGTAAAATGCTAAACTTAACCTTGCGATTGTCGGCCGCCCGGGCGCCGTTTTTTGGCGTGAATTTTTATGCAGCCGACGAATATTGACAAGAAGGGGGCTTCAGGGTGCCATCACTAGACGAGCTATGGGCATACCTCGTAGACAAATTCCGCGCCGACCTGGTGCAGGTCAGCTTCGACACCTGGGTCGACACCGCCAAGCCGATCAGCCTGACCGGCCACACGCTGGTCATCGGCGTGCCGACGGCGTACCACAAATCCTACTGGGAGGCGAACCTCGCCACCAAGGTCGTGGAGTGGAGCTACGCGTTCAAGAACCTCGAGATCCAGCCGCTGATCCAGCTGATCGGCGACGCGGCGCCGGCCCCGACGCCGACACCCGCGGCCAAGCCGGTGCCGACGTTCAAGACGCCGACGCACCTCAATAGTAAGTACACGTTCGAAACCTTCGTCACCGGCAAGGGCAACCAGATGGCCCACGCCGCGGCGCTGGTGGTGTCCGAGGAGCCCGGCAAGCTTTACAACCCGCTGTTTTTGTACGGCGGCGTGGGGCTGGGCAAGACCCACCTGATGCAGGCGATCGGCCACCAGCTTCTGGCCTACCACCCCGAGGCCAACGTGAAGTACGTCACGTCCGAGGCGTTCACCAACGACTTCATCAACGCGCTTCGGACCAACGGCACCGAGCAGTTCCGCCAGGAGTACCGCAACGTCGACCTGCTTTTGGTCGACGACATCCAGTTCCTCGGCAACAAGGAGCAGACGCAAGAGGAGTTCTTCCACACCTTCAACGCGCTGTACGAGGACAAAAAGCAGATTGTGCTGACCTCCGACCGCCTGCCCAACGAGATTCCGAAGCTCGAGGAGCGCCTGGTGTCGCGCTTCAAGTGGGGCCTGTCCGTCGACGTGACGCCGCCGGACCTCGAGACCCGCATCGCGATCCTGCGCAACAAGGCCAACGCCGAGCAGCTGGTGATCCCGGACGACACGCTGTCTTACATCGCCGGGCAGATCGACTCTAACGTCCGCGAGCTCGAGGGTGCCTTGGTGCGCGTGCAGGCGTTCGCCGCGATGAACCGCGCGGACATCACCACCTCGCTTGCCGCCGACGCCCTGAAGAGCCTGAAGATCGACGACAAGGACGCCGCGCTGTCGATCAACCACATCCAGGACGTGGTCGCCAAGTACTACCACATCACGATTTCGGACCTGAAGGGGAAAAAGCGCGTGAAGCAGATCGTCATGCCGCGCCAGATCGCCATGTACCTGGCCCGCGAGATGACGGAGAACTCCCTGCCCAAGATCGGCTCCGAGTTCGGCGGCAAGGACCACACCACCGTGATCCACGCCCACGAGAAGATCACCGCCGAGCTGTCGGCCGACCCCGAGCTCAAGTCCCAGGTGATCGAGCTGAAAAACCGGCTCAAAAACCGCGGCTGACCCAAAGCCTCGCGCCCGGGCGCAACCGCGCAAAAAACCGGGATGTGGACAACTCAAAACTTCCGGCCGACTTATCCGTTCCCGTTATCCACAGGGGGATAAGTGCAAGCCCGCGCCGTTTTGTGAGTTATCCACAGAAGCCACAGGCCCTACTACTATTACTTAAAGACCTAATCTCTATATACAACCACCAGGAGGCACGCTATGAAATTCACGATTACTCGCTCAACCTTCATCAAGACGCTCAACGATGTGTCACGCGCGATTACCAGCAAGACCACGATTCCCATCCTGACCGGCCTGAAGCTGGTGCTGTCCGATGAGGCGCTGGTTTTGACCGGCAGCGACGCGGACATTTCCATTGAGTCGCGCATCGACGCCACGGCCGAGACCAACGACCTGCAGATCGAATCCACCGGCAGCATCGTTTTACCCGCCCGCTTCTTCACCGACATTGTGAAGCGACTCCCTGAGCAAACCATGACGCTCGAGGTCCAGGACAACTTCCAGACCGTGATCACCTCCGGCTCGTCCGAGTTCACCATCAACGGCCTGGACGCCAACAACTACCCGCACCTGCCGGAGATCGTCACCGACTCGCCGCTGGTGCTGGACGCCGCCGTCTTGAAGGAGCTGATCGGCCAGACCGTCATCGCCGTGTCCAACCAGGAGAGCCGTCCGATCCTAACCGGGGTGCACATCCAGATTGAAAACGGTGAGCTGGTCGCCGTCGCCACCGACTCGCACCGCCTGGCCCAGCGCACGATCGCGCTGCCGGACGCCCAGGACGCCAACTTCGACGTCATCGTGCCCGGCAAGAGCCTGGTCGAGCTGTCCCGGACGCTGACCGACGACATCAAGCAAGTCGAGATCCGCTTCGCCGACAACCAGGTGCTTTTCCTGGCCGGCGCAACCGCGTTTTACTCCCGACTGCTGGAGGGCAACTACCCGGACACCAGCCGCCTGATTCCGACCAGCTCGACCACGACCGTCGAGTTCACCGCCAACACCCTGCTCGCGTCGATCCAGCGTGCCAGCCTGCTGTCGCACGAAAGCGCCAATAACGTCGTGCGCCTGAACCTCGAGGTGGCCAGCCAAAAGGCCACGATCTACGGCAACTCCCCGGAGGTTGGCAACGTCGAGGAAGACCTGAGCTTCGAGAGCCTGACCGGCGACGACCTGGAGATCTCCTTCAACCCGGACTACATGAAAGACGCCTTGCAGGGCCTCGGCCAGACTGTGATTGCGGTGAACTTCACCGCGCCGCTGCGCCCGTTCACCCTGGTGCCGAGCGAGGACCACGACCACTTCATCCAGCTGATCACGCCGGTGCGAACCTACTAATTGACGATAAAAAGCACGCCGCGTTGGCGTGTTTTTTATTGTTTGGGGTCACGCTTGCCCCCCCCCGAAAATTGGGTGTAGACTGGCGATGAAACCAGGGCGGAGCAAGGCGCACTTAGGTCGCCGGCTAGCGTAAGGGGGAGCATCGGGCCGCACCTTGGCCCGGTGTTCCCCCTTAGCTAGACGAGCGGCCGTTGCCTTGCGGAGCCCGACGAAACCAGGGCGGAGCCGAGCGCATTTAGCCGGTCGGCTAGCGAAAGGCTGGTGCTTGGGCCGCACCTTGGCCCGAGTGCCGGCCTTAGCTAGACGAACCGGCGTTGCTCGGCGGAGCTCGATGATACGCGAGGAGGACACAAACATGATTAATCTTTCAGCACTCAACTGGGGTGACGCGGTCTTCACCGTCGTCATCTGGCTTCTCGTTGCCGCGGCGCTGATCGCGCTGGTGCGGTGGCTGATCCGGTGGGCAAGAAGCTAGGAACCCAGAGCGGAGCGAGGCGTACTTAGGCCGCCGGCTAGCGTAAGGACGAGCGGCCGTTGCCTTGCGGAGCTCGACGACCCTAGGGCGGAGCCAAGACAAATTTTGAAATTCAGGCGGACTGGTCGCATGGTGACCGGCCCGCCTTTTGCGTGCGCGCGGCGAGTGGTTGGCCCGCTGAACCGCCGGGGGCTTTGCAAGGCGATTTTCACGCCGGCTGCCGGGCGGAATTTTTGGCCGCCTGCCGAATTTCGGCGTGGATTTGCGTTTTAGGGAATTTTGGCCGCTTCTGGGGTCGGGGGCTACCCGCGGCGAAAAATCGCTTAGAACGCGTTTGACGCCCGAATTGCGTTGTCGGGACACGCAAAAAAATGTATAATATATAGGTAAACGCTGTGTTTAACATTTAGCGCCAAAGGAGTGGCAACGATGAACGAAGTTTCGATCACAACCGAAACCATCACGCTGGGGCAGTTACTGAAAGACGCCGGCGTGATCGATTCCGGTGGGGCGGCCAAGTGGTTTTTGAAGGAGAACCGGGTGCTGGTCAACGGCGCGCCGGACGACCGGCGCGGCCGCAAGCTTGAGCCCGGCGACGTGGTGACCCTGCCGGACGGCGCGGCGTTCACCGTGACGGCGGCTGGGTGAGGCTCGAGCGGCTCAAGCTGCGCAGCTACCGCAACTACCCGGCGCTTGACGTCGCGTTTTCCCCGCAGATCAACGTTTTGATCGGGGCCAACGCGCAGGGCAAAACGAACTTGCTGGAGGCCATCTACGTGCTGGCGTTAGCGCGCAGCCACCGCACCAGCAACGACCGCGAGCTGATCCGCTTCGGCGCCGAGTTCGCCAGGATCGAGGGCACCGTCAGCCGGGCCACCGGCGACGTCGGCCTCGAGCTGGTGATTTCCAAGGCGGGCAAAAAGGCGCGGGTCAACCGCATCGAGCAGCCCAAGCTGTCGCAGTACCTCGGCAAGTTCAACGTCGTGCTGTTCGCGCCGGAGGACCTCGCCATCGTCAAGGGCAGCCCGGCGACTCGGCGGCGCTTCATCGACATGGAGTTCGGCCAGATGAGCGCCAAGTACCTGTACAACCTGACCCAGTACCGGACGATGCTGCGGCAGCGCAACGCGTACCTCAAGCAGCTGAAGTTCCACCAAGCCAAGGACCGCGTGTTCCTGGACGTTTTGTCCGACCAGCTCGCGGCGTTCGGCGCCGAGATCGTGGTCGCCCGCGCCCGGCTTTTGGCCCAGATGGCGGACTTCGCCGCGGTGATCCACCAGGGTATCACCAAGGGCCAGGAGACCTTGACCTTCGCCTACCAGACCCAGGTGCCGGCGGACCAACGCGCGAGCACCGAGGCCGCCTACCAGGCGCTGAGCGAGCTGTTCGCCGCCCACCGCGACCGCGAGATCGAGCAGGGCACCACGCTGGTCGGGCCGCACCGAGACGACGTGGCCTTTGTGGTCAACGGCAAGGACGTCGCAAGCTTCGGCAGCCAGGGCCAGCAGCGCACCACGGCGCTGGCCGTCAAGCTCGCCGAGATCGACCTGATGAAGGCCAACACCGGCGAGTACCCGGTGCTTCTGCTCGACGATGTGCTGTCGGAGCTCGACGACGACCGCCAGACCCACCTGCTGAAGGCGATTCAAAACAAGGTGCAGACCTTCCTCACCACCACCAGCCTGGACGGGATTGCCCGGGAAATCATCGACGCGCCCGCGGTCTTCCGCGTGGCGGGCGGTGAGCTGACGGCGGTGAGCGGGGATGAAGCTGGGGCCGAGGCCGACTCCGAAGCTGACCCTGATGCCGGCGGGGATGAGACCGCGCCGGACCCTGGCCCGGATGAGCCGGATAAACCGGCACCGACCGATACGCAGCAAACAGACGAAACATAATAAAATAATTTATCGCATTGCTGAAATTATATCGCCGAGCCTTTTAGCGCTCGGTTCCACGCTCTGACATAAACGCGTTCCACGGCGCACCGCGGGCGCGTCTAGCTTGCACCGGCACTCGAAGCACAAACCGCTTCAAGCACCGGCGCTACGCTAGCCGACCCGCTAAACCCGCGCCGTTTCACGCTCGTAAGGAGGATTTTACGTGTCCGATCAAGAAGACAAATACTTGCAGACCACCGCGCCAGAAGATCTGACGCCGCAAGCCGACGCAGCGGTTGACGCAGCCGCCGCGGAGGAGAAGAAAGAGAAGCTGGCCGCCGAGTACGACGCCAGCCAGATTCAGGTGCTCGAGGGGCTCGAGGCCGTGCGCAAGCGGCCCGGGATGTACATCGGGTCTACCTCGGTTCAGGGGCTCCACCACCTGGTTTGGGAAATCATCGACAACGGGATCGACGAGGCACTTGCCGGTTTCGCCGACGAGATCAACATCTCCGTCGAGCCCGACAACTCCATCACCGTGTTCGACAACGGGCGCGGGATTCCGGTCGACATCCAGAAGCAGACCGGCCGCCCGGCGCTCGAGACCGTTTTCACCATCCTGCACGCCGGCGGTAAGTTCGGCGGTGGCGGGTACAAGGTGTCCGGCGGGCTGCACGGGGTCGGCGCCAGCGTCGTCAACGCGCTGTCCACGAGCCTCGACGTCACCGTCAGCCACGGCGGCAAGTACTACTACATGGACTTCAGCCGCGGCAAGGTTAAGACGCCGATGAAGGTGATCGGGTCGGCGCCCGAGCACGCCCACGGCACCAAGGTTCACTTCACGCCTGATCCCGACATTTTCACCGAGACCACGGTGTACGACGACAAAATCCTGACGCAGCGCATCCGCGAGCTCGCGTTCTTGAACAAGGGCCTGCGCCTGACCTTCACGGACAAGCGCGCGGACACCGCCGAGAAGAAAATTTTCCACTACGAAGGCGGCATCAAGGAGTACGTCGCGTTCCTCGACAAGAGCAAGGACAACCTGCTCGAGGAGCCGATCTACGTCGAGGGCCAGGCCAACGGCATCACCGTCGAGGTCGCGCTGCAGTACTCGGTCAACGGCTACAACTCCACTTTGATGACCTTCGCCAACAACATCCACACCTACGAGGGCGGGACCCACGAGACCGGGTTCAAAACGGCCCTGACGCGCATCATCAACGACTACGCGCGCAAGTCCGGCGCCCTGAAGGAGAACGACGACTCGCTGTCCGGTGAGGACGTGCGCGAGGGCATGACCGCCGTCGTGTCGGTCAAGCACCCGGACCCGCAGTTCGAGGGCCAGACCAAGACCAAGCTGGGCAACGCCGACGCGCGCGCCGTCACCGACCGCGCCTTTTCCGAGCACTTCAACAAGTACCTGATGGAGCACCCGACCGAGGCCAAGCAGATCGTCGACAAGGCGATGATGGCCAGCAAGGCCCGCGCCGCCGCCCGGCGTGCGCGCGAGGCCACCCGCAAGAAGTCCGGCCTGGAGATCTCCAACCTCCCGGGCAAGCTGGCCGATAACTCCAGCAAGGACCCCGAGATCTCCGAGCTGTTCATCGTCGAGGGGGACTCCGCCGGCGGCTCCGCCAAGTCCGGCCGCAGTCGCCTGACCCAGGCCATCCTGCCGATCCGCGGCAAAATCCTGAACGTCGAGAAGGCCTCGATGGAGCGCATTTTGGCCAACGAGGAAATCCGCACGCTGTTCACCGCGATGGGCACCGGTTTTGGCGACGAATTCGACGTCGCCAAGGCGCGCTACCACAAGCTGATCATCATGACCGATGCCGACGTCGACGGCGCCCACATCCGCACGCTGCTTTTGACTCTGATCTACCGCTACATGCGCCCACTTTTGGACGCCGGCTACGTCTACATCGCGCAGCCGCCGCTGTACCGGATTCGCCAGGGCAAAATGCTGCGCTACATCGACTCCGACGAGGAGCTGGCCGAAGTGATCGGCCAGCTGCCGCCGAGCCCGAAGCCCGAGATCCAGCGGTACAAGGGGCTCGGGGAAATGGACGCCTCCCAGCTGTGGGAGACGACCATGGATCCGGACAAGCGCCGCCTGCTGCGGGTCTCACCCGAGGACGCGGAAAACGCCGACAGCATCTTCGAGATGCTGATGGGCGACGCGGTCGGCCCTCGCCGCCAATTCATCGAAGACAACGCCGTCTACGTGGACGCGAAGAACATCGACGCGTAAAAGCCGGGCTACGGCTGCGGTGGAGGTTCCGGGCGCCGGACGGGTCGGCCTGTGCGGCCGGTCCGAGCCAAGGTCTCGGACCTAGATTTGGAGCCGGAGCCGCGTTGCGGCTGCCCGTCTCCAAATCTGCCGCGAAGATGTTGGTGATGCCCACCAAAACCGCGGTCATCACGAACATCTTCGTTTCACGGGCTGACCCGTCCGGCGCCCTCCACCGGCAGCATCGCGCTGGCTGTGGCGCTGGCCTGTTGAGGTCTGAAGCGTTGCGGAAGCCTTTGTGAGTCGGGTTTCTGCCGACGACCGTGTGGGCATGCAGCGTCATCATGAGGCCGGTTCTCGTAATCAGTCTCGCAGCGCTTGCCTGTGTTGCCCATCACGTCGGTAGCCTTTCAACCGTGATGTAGCGGGCGTAGGGGCCCAGGCGGGGCGGCCAGCGATTGGATTGGCCGCCCGCAAGACGCGCGTACTTGGCGCGGCTTGCGCGTGGCCAATCCCGGCAGATTTGGAGACGGGGTAGCCGCAACGCGGCGCCGGCTCCAAATCTAGGTCGGAGCCCAACGGGCGGAGACCGGCCGCGCAGGTCGCCCTGCCTGGGCCCCGGAGCCCGCGGCCTCAACCACTAAACCTAAAAAGCCACTGGCACTGAAACTGCCAAGCACGATACCGAAAACAGCGCGAAGGCGCTGGTCACTGAAGGGAGACATAATTCTTTTGGACGATCGCCAAGAAAGCCGGATTACCACTGTCAATCTGGCCAAAACGATGAAAACCTCGTTCCTCGAGTACGCGATGAGTGTCATCGTGGCCCGGGCGCTGCCGGATGTCAGAGACGGCCTCAAGCCCGTTCAGCGCCGGATCCTGTACGGCATGAACGAGCTGGGGGTCACCCCGGACAAGCCGTACAAGAAGTCCGCCCGCATCGTCGGGGACGTCATGGGTAAGTACCACCCCCACGGCGACTCCTCGATCTACGAGGGCATGGTGCGCATGGCGCAGGACTTCTCCTACCGCTACATGCTGGTCGACGGGCACGGTAACTTCGGCTCCGTCGACGGCGATGGCGCCGCCGCGATGCGTTACACCGAGGCGCGCATGAGCCGCATCACCATGGAGATGCTGCGCGACATCAACAAGGACACCATCGACTACCAGGACAACTACGACGGCACGGAAAAAGAACCCGTTGTGCTCCCCGCCCGTTTTCCTAACCTGCTGGTCAACGGCGCGACCGGGATCGCGGTGGGGATGACCACCAACATCCCGCCGCACAACATGGCCGAGGTCATCTCCGCGTTGCACATCCTGATGGACAACCCGGACGCGACGACGCTCGACCTGATGACCGCGCTGCCGGGGCCGGACTTTCCGACCGGCGGCCTGGTGCTGGGCAAGTCCGGCATCCGCCGCGCCTACGAAACCGGCAAGGGCGTGATCACCGTTCGCGCCAAGACCGAGATCCAGACCGAAAAGAACGGCCGCGAGCGCATCATCGTCACCGAGATCCCGTACATGGTCAACAAGGCCAAGCTGGTCGAGCGCATCGCCGAGCTGGCGCGCGAAAAGAAGATCGAGGGCATCACCGACCTGAACGATGAGTCGGATCGTGAAGGGATGCGCATCACAATCGACGTGCGCCGCGACATCTCCGCCACCGTCGTTTTGAACAACCTGTTCAAGCTGACGCCCCTTCAGACCGGTTTTTCCTTCAACATGGTCGCCATCGTCAACGGCGCGCCGAAGACCCTGAGCCTCAAGGAAATCCTGACCTACTACCTGGCCCACCAGGAGCAGGTCATCCGCCGGCGCACCCAGTTCGACCTCAAAAAGGCCGAGGCGCGCGCCCACATCCTGGAGGGCTTGAAGATTGCGCTGGACCACATCGACGCGATCATCAGCATCATCCGCTCCAGCGAAACCGGCGACAAGGCCAAGGTCATCCTGATGGACAAGTACCAGCTGTCCGACAAGCAAAGCCAGGCGATTCTCGACATGCGCCTGGTCCGCATGACCGGCCTGGAGCGCGAGAAGGTTGAAAACGAGTTCGCGGACGTGCAGGCCGCCATCGCCGATTACAAGGACATTTTGGCCAAGCCGGAGCGCGTGCACCAGATCATCTACGACGAGCTGCTGGAAATCCAGCGCAAGTTTGGCGACAAGCGCCGCACCGAGCTTCTGGTCGGCGAGGACCTGAACATCGAGGACGAGGACCTGATTGAGGAGGAGAACGTGGTCGTGACGCTGACGCACAACGGCTACGTCAAGCGCCTGCCGGCCAGCGAGTTCAAGACCCAAAACCGCGGCGGCCGCGGGCTGCAGGGGATGGGCGTGCACGACGATGACTTCGTCGAGCACATCGTGTCCACCTCGACCCACGACGTCCTGCTGTTCTTCACCAACGCGGGCAAGGTCTACCGCAGCAAGGGTTACGAGATTCCCGAGTACAGCCGCACGGCCAAGGGCATCCCGATCATCAACCTGCTGGGCATCGCCAACAACGAGAAGATCCAGACCATCATCAACGTCACCCCGGGCGGCGCGACGGACGAGAAGTTCCTGTTCTTCGTCACCAAAAACGGCGTGGTCAAGCGCACCCCGGTCAGCGATTTTTACAACATTCGCAAGAACGGCCTGATCGCGCTGAACATGAAGGAAGACGACGAGCTCAGCCGCGTCATCGCCACCAGTGGCGACGACACGCTGTTCATCGGCACCCACCTCGGCTACTCCGTCACCTTCAAGGAGCAAGCCATCCGCAGCATGGGCCGCGCCGCAACCGGCGTGCGCGGCGTGCGCCTGCGCGAGGGCGACTACGTGGTCGGCTCCGACGTCCTGAAGCCCGACGCGGAGGTCTTCGTCATCTCCGAGCAGGGCTACGGCAAGCGCACCCCGGCCTCCGAGTACCCGATCAAGGGCCGCGGCGGCAAGGGCATCAAGACCGCCAACATCACGGAGAAAAACGGGCCGCTGGCCGGCGTCGCCGCAATCGACGGTGACACCGACATCATGGTGATGACCGACTCCGGCGTGATGATCCGCTTCAACATCGCCACCGTCAGCCAGACCGGCCGCGCCACGCTTGGCGTGCGCCTGATCCGCGTGGACGACGGCGCCAAGGTCGCGACGATGGCCAAGGTCGAGCCGGAACCGGACGAGCCGGAGCCAACCGCCGCGGCGGCAGGCGACGACGCGGCAGCCGGGGACGGCAGCGCGAATGCGGACGGCACGGCAAGCGCCGACAGCGCACCGGCCGACGGCAGCGTGACCACCGACGGCACCGCAACCGCGCGCGACGCCGGTGATCCGGCCGCCACGCCGGCAGCCGGCGACACCCCGGCCGGGGACGTCGACGCGCAGCTGCGCGAGCTGCTGAACCGGGCCGCCGAAGACGACGACACCGACAGCGACGACGATTCGGACGACGCAGAATAATTAGGCCCCCAGCTTTGGGGCGCAACTTTGGGGGTCGGGTTCGCCACGGGCGAACTTGACCCCTTTTTATCGGAATCAGGAACGAACAGAGGACGTACGGGCGCAACCCGTTTCTGGCGTGTGTGCACGGCTGCACACACGCTTGTGAGGAGGAGATCTATGCATTACGAACTGAGTTTACTTGAGATCATCGGCCGGCTGCTGCTGGCCGTCGTGGTGGCCGGCGTCATCGGCTGGGACCGCGAGCACAAGAACCGGCCGGCGGGGCTTCGGACCCACGTGCTGGTCTGCGTCGGCGCCTGCATCATCGCGCTGGTCCAAAAGGAGATCGGCTTCAACGCGCTGAACACCGCGCTGGCCCACCCGAGCCTGTCCGGCGTGCTGCGGGCCGACGACGCGCGGCTGATCGCGCAGGTCGTGTCCGGCATCGGCTTCCTGGGCGCCGGCACCATCATCGTCCAGCACCGCACCGTGCGCGGCCTGACCACCGCCGCGAGCCTCTGGGCCGTCGCCGGCCTGGGCCTGGCCATCGGCATGGGCAACTACGAGATCGCCATCGCCAGCGCAATTGTCGTCATCTCGGTGCTGATGTTCATGAAGAAAATCGTCCACGTCAACACGATGAAGAAAATCGAGATCCAGTACCGCCACAAGCTGGAGACCAAGGAGTTCATCCAGAACTACTTCGAGGCCCACGGCATTTCAGTGTCCGACGTCAACTTCCGGGTGACGCAGACCGACGATGCGCAGATCTACACCAACATCTACGAGATCGAGATTCCACGCAACATGAACTACGCGGACATCATCGAGGACATCTCGCTGAACAAGAACATCATGCGTATTCAGACCGTCAGCCTGTGATGGTCTGATACGGAAAGTGTGAAATGACGCCGCGATGTGACGATGTGGACCAGAATCGGACTGAATTGCGTAATTTTGTATTGGAATTAAAAAAGGCGAGATTATTGTGAAAGGTGCGTCGGCGAGTTAAGACGACGAATCGTTTGCGAATTGTCAGGTGGGTCGTGAATAATTGAAGCAGAAGTCCTTTAAAGTGTTGTAGCCCGGGGATTTGAGACCACCTCGAATCGTTTGCGAATCGTTTGCGAATCGTAAGACATCCCAGAAGCACACCGTTTTCCGAGTTTGCTTTGTACTGGCTGCCGCAAAAGAATCAAGCAAGAAGCAACTAATATTTAGATCGACGACGTTTTTTACGGAGGACTGGGCGATGCAAACACTGACACTAGCTGCGGTTGATTTTACTCAACCTTTTGAAGATATTGACCTTGAATTCAAGGCCGCGGGTTTCGCGTTACCAAAGAATTTTTGGGATACAGTCAGTGCCTTCTCGAATACCGAGGGGGGAATCATTTTACTTGGAGTTGACGAGCACCCGCATCGCCAGTACCACATCGTTGGCGTGGACGTACCCGAGGCAGTATTAGAGCAGCTTTGGAACGAGAATGACAACGTGAGTAAGATTAACCGTAGTGTTATCAGTCCTAAGAATGTCACCCAATATAAGCAATTTGGCAAAACACTCATTCAAATATATGTTCCCAAAGCGCCGGCAAGTATGCGGCCAATATTCATTAACGGAAATCGGGGGCTAGCTTTTATTCGAACGGGAGATGGAGATCGACAGGGTACCGATGACGAATATAAGTACTTGATTGTTGACTCGCAGCTGAATGTTGACGCTGAGCTTTTAGAAAACTATGACTTAGCCGATCTCAATCTTGATGATGTCCATTCATACAAGGACTTAATGTCGATTAAGCACTCAAAACCAGAGATTATGGAAAAGGATGACTTTGACTTTCTTAAAGACATTGGCGTATTTCGAAAGGATCGTAAATCAGTCGCTGGTCAGTATAAATTAACGACCGGTGGACTTCTCTTCTTTGGTAAGTACAATGCGATTATCGACCGATTTCCAAATTTTCAGCTGGATTATTTTCGCTATGCGACGAATCACGGCGTGAATTGGGAGGACAGAGTGTCGAGCGGTGACATGAATTTTCCGGAAATGAATGTTTATTCTTTTTATACCGCTGTAATTGCTAAACTTCCCATCACAATCACAGACCGATTTACACAGTCTTCTGGTTTGATTAGAAGCTCTTACGCATCAGACATTCGACTAGCAGTTAAGGAAGCCCTAGTGAACGCGCTGATGCATCCCTACTATGACGGAAGCATCCCTATCAAGGTCGTGGACCGTCAGTCATTTTTTGAATTCACCAACCCAGGGACGATGAGGGTCAGTCTAGAGTCATTTATTCGGGGGGCAGATTCTCAAACGCGCAACGGTATCATTGCAACGCTTTTTCGTAAGGTGGGAATTGCTGAAAGAGCCGGAAGCGGTGGACCGCGAATTTTTGAATCTGCAAGCAAGAATCGACTACATTCGCCCGACGTTTTAATCAAGGACTATGCAACAGTAGTGAGAATTTGGAAGGTTGATCTTCTTTCCAGTATCAAGGATGATATTTCACTCACTGACGCAGAATCTGCTCTTCTCGAAGTTGTCGTTCAAGAAGCGAGATGGTACAAGATGTCCGACTTCTTTGATGTACTCCAAGATCGATTCTCGAAATGGTTAATTAGAAAGGCGGTCTCTGGATTACTTGAGAAGCGGATTATCGTTACGGTAGGACGTGCTCAAGCAACTAGGTATGCAATACGGTTGAGTCCAGAGCAAAGCGCAGTCGAAAATATTCGAGTCTTTAAGTTTATCGAGGACTTTGAGTTGGGATACAGGCAGCAGTAGCGTTATTATCCCCGAAAGTCTGGAATGTTCCTACCGCTATAATGTGGTGTCGTCTTAGGTTGGAATTATTCGGCCGTCCCACCACGGCGCGCCCCAACCGACCAGTGGCCCCAGCCTGCAGAGACGTCTGCAGGCTGGGGCCACTGCTGTCGGCACGTCACGCGATGGTGACCTTGGTGCCGGTTGGAATATGCTCGTTGATCCACTTGGCGTCGGCGATGCTCAGCCGGACACAACCGTGCGAGCCCGGCTTTTTGCCCAGCTTCTCGGCCTCGCTGACGATGTAGCGGCCGGACGCGTCGGTCGGCACGGTGTGGAACAGGTAGACGCCGTGGTCCAGGAAGCTCGTGTAGTAGTTGGCGCCCATCTTCTCGCGCGGGTTGTAGAAGCTGGCGCCGCGCTCGGCCTGGATGTAGAAAACGCCGCGCGGGGTGGAGTTATCCATGCCGCTCGAGCAGTACATGGTGTACAGGACCTTGCCGGCGGCGTCCTTGAGGTACACGCGCTGCTTGGCCAGGGAGACGTCGATCTGCAGGCCGGGGTGGTCGGTGACCACCGGGTACGGCGCGCTTTCGGACGGGTTGTGCCAGTCGACCGGCTTGGCCGCTTCGGCCTTCTTGGCGGCCGCAAGCTTCGCCGCCTTCTCGGCTGCAGCCTTCTTCGCCTCGGCCTGCTTGGCGGCCGCTTTCTTGGCCGCTGCCTTCTTGGCGGCAGTGGCCTTCGTCGCGCCCTTGGCCGCGTCGCCCTTGGCCTTCGCGGCGCCGGTCTTGGCGCCGGCAACCGCGGCCGCGCGCGGCGGCTCAAGCGTCAGGCGGTGGGTGTGCCAGGCCAGCCCGGCGCCCACGGCCAGGAGCACCAGGGCCGCGCCGGTCCAGCGGACCCACGGCCTGAGGTGGTGCGTGCGCAGGTACTCGCGCACCGCTTCAATTGTCTCGTGCCACTTCCCCATAATGGTCCCCTCTCGTCAGTCATTCCTCCCCATTGTAACAGTTGGCGCGGGCGGCGGGGAGCCCCCGGGGGCCGGGTTTTAGCGTTCCTTAACGCAAGCCTTGCCAGACTTTGCGAACGATGCTATACTAATCTCTGTTGTTTTGGAGAGTTGGCAGAGTGGTAATGTTGCGGGCTGCTTGCAGCCTGTGGGCGCGAAAGCGTACGGAGGTTCAATCCCTTCGCTCTCCTTATGTGGGTTCCCGGCGGTGGCCGGGGGCCCTTTTTTGTTGTCATGCGGTGGCCGGCAGGCACTTCAGGGAGGTGGTTAAGGTTGCGCGTGGACGCACGACTCGATCTGCTTCCAGTAGGCGTTCAGATCATGAATCGGCTCATCCTCCGGCAGAACGCGGCGCCGGATAAGCTGATCGCGGGCGATGGCGTACTCAAGCGAGTCGGCCGCGCCCTTAATTTTCCCCAAAGCCCCGGCCAATCCGCCCGGCAAGGCGGCAGGGCGGCGGCTTTTGTGGCATAATGAAAGGCGATTGATCCGACACCAAACATACGGGAGCTATAATTATGGTCGATACTAGTAAAATTGTTCCAATCATGGTCGGGACGGACGTCAACGGCTACCAGATGGCCCGCTCGTTCCACGAGGCTTACGGCGTCAAGACCCACTGCGTCGGCGTCGCGCCGCTCATCATGACCCGCGACTCGCAGATCTGCGACGTGACAATCGTCGACGGCCTCAAGGAGGACGCGACCTTCGTCCAGGCAATCAAGGACCTCGCCGCGAAGTACGGCGTGCCCGGCGTCAAGCCGATCCTGTGCATGGCCGGCGACGAGTACGTCGAGTTGGGCATCCGCAACCGCGAGGCGCTCAAGGACGTGGTCTGGATCCCGTACCCGGACCTCGCCGTGCTCGACGACGTCTACTACAAGGACCACTTCTACGCGCTGTGCGAGCAAAACGGCCTGCCGTACCCGACGACCGTGGTGGTCAACCAGCAGGACTACAAGCAAAAAGTGGCGGACCTGACCATCGCCTTCCCGGTGGCGATGAAGCCCGCCGACGCCGCCCAGCAGATCGCCCTGGACTTTGAGGGCCAGCGCAAGGCCTACAAGTTCCAGAACAAGGAAGACATCCTGGACATGATCCAGCGCACTTACGCGGCCGGCTACGACGGCAACATCCTGCTGCAGGACTTCATCCCCGGCGGCGACGATTCGATGTACACGGTGAACTTCTACGCGGACCGCGACCACAACGTGCGCCAGATCACGATGGGCCGCCAGCTGCTGCAGGACCCGTCCGATTTCCTGGTCGGCAATTACGTCGCGACCTTCATCGAGCACCACGAAGCGATCGAGCAGAAGCTGATCCACTTTGTGAAGGCCATCCAGTACTCCGGCTTCGGCAACTTCGACCTCAAGTTCGACGCCCGCGACCAGGAGTTCAAGCTGATTGAGCTGAACCCGCGCCAGGGCCGCTCCGCCTTTTACACCACCGCCAGCGGCACCAACCTGGTGATCCCGGCCGTGGAGGAGCTTTTGTTCGACGTGCCGTTCACCGAGACGGACTACAACCGCGCCGACTACCTGTGGCTCGGGGTCAACGCCGACGACGCGGTGGCCAACGTTGAGCACGAAGACGTGCGCGCGCACATGCAGGAGCTGATCGCGGCCGGCAAGGCGTCCAACACCCTGCAGTACGCCGCGGACAAGTCCATTTTCCGCAACCACCGGGTCAAGAAGTACTACGACAGCTACACCAAGCGCTTCGCTGAGAAGAAGGCCAAGCGCGAACAAGACGGGATTTTCTAGAAAAGGAGTCTGCACATGCCAATCGTAAACCTGAACGACCAAGCCGAGCTGGACCGCTACGAGGCCTTCGTGGAAAAGGCGCCGTTCACCTCCGTCACCCAGTCCGTGAACTGGGGCAAGGTGAAGAACAACTGGACGCCGCTGTACGTCTACCTGGAGGACGGCGGGGCCATCACGGCCGCGATGTCGGTCCTGATGACCAAGGACCCCAACGGCGACACCTTCGCCTACTGCTCCAAGGGCCCGGTCGCAGACCCAAGCGACGTTGGCCTGATCCAGAGGCTGGTGGCCGAGGCCAAGCCGGCCCTGCTCGAGCACAACGCCTTCCTGCTGCGGATGGATCCGGAGGTCTTGTACAGTGATGAACTGAACAAGGCATACGAAGACGCGGGCTTCGTCGTGCGCAACCGCCAGTTCACCGGCGACCACGATACCATCCAGCCGCGCTACAACATCGTGCTGGACGTCGAAGGCAAGGACATCGACGGCGTGATGGCGACGATGACCGGCAAGACCCGCACCAAGATCCGTCACGGCATCAAGGCCGGCGTGACCGTGGAATCCGGCGATTCCATTGACTTGGTGCCGGACTTCTTCGACTGCTACAAGATCATGAGCGAGATCCACGGCATCACCTACCGTCCGCAGGCCTACTTCGAGCGGATCGCTGAGGCGTTCGGTGGCACCGGTCACCTCAAGATTTTCATCGCCAAGTACGACGGCGAGGTGCAGGCCAGCGCCCTGGCCCTGACCTTCGGCGACAAGACCTGGCACGTGTTCGGCGGCTCCAAGCGCATCCAAAACAGCCTGATGGTGCCGTACGTGCTGCAGTACGAGATGATCAAATGGGCGACGGAGCAGGGCGTGGCGCGCTACGACATGGGCGGCGTCTGGGCCGAGGACAACTCCGACGGCCTATACCGCTTCAAGCACCCCTTCGCCCCGGACCGCGGCGTCCTGGAGTATCTGGGCGAGATCGATTACGTGATGAACCAGGAAGCGTACGAGAAGTTCACGAAGTAACCAGGGCGGAGCAAGGCGCACTTAGCGGGTCGACTAGCCTAGCCACGGTACTTGGGCCGTACTTTGGCCCGAGTGACGTGGCGTAGCTAGGCGCACCCGCGTTGCGGACTGTAGCCCGACGAGAACCAGGGTGGCGTGCACCCGGCTCCGCCCCTGCAGATGGCTAAGACAGTCAAGAATACCGCTTCACGCGATTGATGTGTGAAGCGGTATTTTTTTTGATTGCCGGAGCGCCCCAACTTTTTTGAGATGGCAAATTCGTAAGAGGAGGCGCATACTAAAATTAGAAAACTTCTAACAATTCGGAGGGACGCCGATGATTGAACGGTTTCGCCTGGAACTGCGGAAGCAGCCATGGCTGGTGCACGTGGCCGCGATTCTCGGCCTGCTGCTGCTCTTTGCGGTTCCGCTCGGGCATGCGGTCGGGCTTTTGACCACCCAGTACACGTACGTCGGCGGACGGGCGGTGCCAAGCTACCGCAAGACCAGCTTCGCGGCGGCCTACCGCCAGGTGCTGCGGGAGCGCGCGGCGCAGGAAGCGGACCTGGTGATGCTGCAAAAGCAGGTGCCGGAGCCTTCCCGGCAGGCGGCCATCGACCTGCTGCGGCGCATCGAGGCGCCGCTTCGCCGACAGGACTTCCTGCAGGTCAACCGCCTGACGCTGGCCGCCCTGAAGCAAACGCCGGCCATCTCAGACAACCGCTACCTCGGGGACTTTCTTGAGGATTCGCGCGATTCCCACAACACCACGCGGTGGGAGATGACGACCAAGCGGCTTCAGGTGTACGTCGATCACCACATCAACGCGCTTTTGACCATCGACGCGGCGACCAGCGCGACCGTGGCCGTGTACCGCGTGTTGGCCCGGTACGGGACCTACCCATACAAGTGGGCGTACATCAACAATCACCGGCAAGACTTCTACAAGCTCAGCCCCGGGACCGCGCTGCTCTGGATTTTTCTCTGCTACGCCGCGCTGACGCTTGCGCTGGCCTTCAGTTACGACCAGCGCGCCGGAACCGCCAGCCTGATGCGCATCACCCCGGTCAGTGAGCTTACGACCGCGCTGATTCGCGGTGCGACAGGCCTGGCCCTGATTGCGGCGAGCCTGCTCGTCCTGCTGGGCGGGGCCTTGGCCGTGAACGCCCTGCTGCCCGGACACCGGCTGGGAACGCTGGCCTACCCGTTGGTGGTCGTCTCGCACTCGTCCGCCCAGGTCTATCCCGTGTGGCAGTACTACATGAGCACCGCCCTGGTCCTCGGCGCGTGGGCCGTTCTGCTGAGCGGCGTGGCCTTCCTCGCCTCCCTGTTCGTGCGCAACATCATCGGGATGGGCGCGCTCTGTGCGCTGAGCTTCGCCCTGGTGCCGCTTCACGTCCTGGATGTGTTTCCGGAAAATGTGCAGCACCTGATGCCGGCATCCTACACCAATCCCCCCGCGATGTTCGCGCAGGCCTACCAGTTCCACGCCACGCAGCCGGCGGATGCCTACCGCGTTCTGCTGGTCTGGGCCGCGGTCGCCTGGCTGGCGGGTGCGGCGGTTCTGCGGCTGCGCACGCGGCGCAGCGGGCCGTGGCTGAACTAAGGACAGTAAAAAACTCGTCTGGCTTAGTCGTCAGACGAGTTGAGGGTGAGGACGTTATTTGATGACATAGTGGCGGGTCTCCACGATGGATTGGCCGCCGTCTTGTGGATTGAGGGTGAGCGTCACCGTGTGCCGGCCGGCGCTGGCAAAGTTGTGCTTGTCGGCGGCGGAAGCGGTCGCCGTGAGTGTGAGCTGATTCTGGTCCAGCTCGCCCCGCTGATCCAGGTTGAGATCGCGAAGCGTTCAGTAATTGCGTTGTAGCCGATACGGCCGGCGGCGCACTGGCGCTCTTTTGGCGAACTGTGTTCCACTATGTGGTGATCGATGACGGGGAGCGGCCAGCACTAGTTCAGCCACGGTCCCAGTCGCCGGTAGCCGATGCGCTGAACGATTGCGCCGATCAACCAGGCGCCAAGTGCCCAGCCAACGAACAGAATCCCGGCGTGGCCCAGGTTGGTTCCCGCGTATTGGTAGATGTGCAACAGCATTGCCGGTGGATTAAGGTAATAAGACGGCAGCAAGGCCTGACTCGAGAGGGGAAGCAACTCGAGCAGATGGGTGGGACCGGCGTAGAGGGGGAGCGCACTGATCAGTAGAACCAGAGTCGGGTTGGCGACGAAGCGCGTCACGACGAAGACCAGACCGCTGAGCACCAGCGCCCACAGCATCAGAATGCCTATTTGTCTTGAAAGGGCGAGCCACAGCGGGGTGTAGATGATGCTCGCACCATTCAGCCGAATTGTCGGGTAGAACCAGGGTCCTCCCGCGCTGTGATTGGGCAGTGCACCGTTCACCAAGACGGCCACCAGCAGTGCGCCGATTAGCGTACCCGCGATTGCAAGCAGGGTGACGCCCGCGCGCACCAGCTGCATTTGCTGGTCGGCCCGTGGTGTTATGCGCATCAGCCGCTCGGTCTCGTTCCTTCTGTCGTAGGTGAACGATACGACTAGGGCCAACACCGCGTAGCAGAGAAAAATCCAAGTGAAGGGGGTGCCGTAGTTAAGCTTCGAGTAGTACTGAATGTGGCCCTCAACCACCGCCCACTTGTAGACGTGTGTCGTGACGCCAAACAGGGTGTCGTAGACGTAGGACAACGCAGACTGACGGTCATCGAGCCACATGAGGCTGTCCCTGCCCTGCGCGACGTACTGGCGCAACCGGGTTCGTGCGATGTCTTCAACCTGAGCGCTGTTGAGGATGGTGTCACCGCCCGTATGCCCGTAGGATTGAAAGAAAAGGCCGAGTTTGTCGTAGGCGACGAACTCCGGATGTGACTCAATCGCGGTAAGCAAGACCCGATTCATCTCGCGGTACTGGTTCTGGTTCAACATCTTACGCAGGCGGTGGCACGTTGCGTAAGCAGCGATGTTTTCGGCCGAAGGGTCCTGACGGCGCACCCGCTGCAGTTGCTGCTCGGCCTGGGTCACACGAGTCCCCAGAGTTTGGCGCCAGTCTGGTGTCTGGGAAGACGGGAGAACTCCTGTTGCTCGGCCCAGTGGAGTGGCAAAAATTAGCAGCATGCAGAGCAGGCCTGCAAGATGCAGTAGCCAGGGCTGCTTCTTCAGTTCTAATCGTATCAGACCCATTCGACCGCCCCTCTCACTTCAGATTTATTTGCAGCCTATTCGTTCATCTTATCAGAGCTGCCGACGCAAAAACACAATAATTCCAGTGGCTCAGAATTATTGTGTTTTGATAATCGGCGCGGATTTTAGCTGACCACGTAGGTGTTGTATCGACCCTCGACGCGGAAGATGATGTCGCCTTTGCCACCGATTGACGCTGCCGCTGTCTTGGCAGCGCCGGTGAGTGCGGTGTATTCCGCCTCATAGCCG
Source organism: Lacticaseibacillus kribbianus (assembly GCF_020180945.1). GTDB lineage: Bacteria > Bacillota > Bacilli > Lactobacillales > Lactobacillaceae > Lacticaseibacillus > Lacticaseibacillus kribbianus. The sequence continues at coordinate 126,604 of NZ_JAIPUL010000005.1, forward strand.
GCGAAGTCGGGATCAAGGTGTGAGGTAACCTTGATGGTGTTCGGGTAGCTGACCTCCATCATGACCGCGCCGAACTCAACGGACTCACCGGTCAGCTCGTTGGTAATCACCTTGTAGGTCTTGGGAATCTGAGCAAGGTGAACCAGAACAGACGCCGTTGCTGCCGGCTTTGGACTGGATTGTTGGGCTGTGATGGAAGCGGTGCTTGCGCTAGCGACAAGGCTCGGCGTCAATGCGCTGAGGCCAATGCTGAGTGCGGCAGTGCTGGCGAGCAATACTTTGGTCGGAATTTTCATGGGTTATCCTCCTAGTCTGCTTGTGGTCACGTCTGGGGATCTCATCGCGCATCGGCAATCTGGTCATCGATACCAGATTGTGAGATGATGAGATTTGAATGAGTCAAAGGCGTCGGTGTCCGCTGACTGAAGTTCGCTTAAAGGAGTACGGTCAGTGGTGGGGCGGTTGTGGATACAGAACTAGATGACTAGGGTCTGACCATCCACCTCGACACCGTCCACCTCAAAAATCCAGTAGCGCATGGTAGCCGTATCGCGGGGACGGAGGATCTTGAACGAGGTGTGATACGTGATGGTGGCCGAGTAGTGATCACCATTCACGAGGCTTTCGGCGACGGTTACCGTGGTGCTGTACGCTTCTTCAGCGGCGTGCTGAATCTGAGGCTGCGTTGTGTTGGCGTGAACCGTTGCCGGTGCGCCGGCAACGGTGATGGACAGGGCGGTCAGGACGAGAACAATGATGTTTTTCATGGTAGTTCCTCCTTATCAGACCTTTGGCGGCAACAGTGCGGAATTAGTTGGCCGGGCTAACTTCCTTAAGTCGAGATTACCATGTAACCGTTTTTTTTTGTCAACTATTTAGTTATGAACTACATCATATTTTTTGCATTGTGACGTCACCGCGGCATCACAAGGACAATCGTGCTCAAGGGACTGCGAAAGGAAGGCACCTTCATGAAAAGTCAGCTGGTATTCGAGCTAAGAACGCTGCCGTGGCGCACGTTGGCTTTTCTCTTGGCCGTCATCGTGGTCGTGCTCAGTCTGGGGGTTAGAACATTTACCAGTTACGGTGAGGGGTACGGGTACGGTGGCGATAGTCACGATATGGTGTATGCGACTTACCAAAAGCGGGCGCTCACCAATTTCTATGTCAATGAGGCCAAGGACGTGTCTGGTTTTGCGCGTGATAGCGTTCGAGAAGGCGATATGAAAGACATGGCGGGGTACCGACGCGATGTTGCCTTCTACGCACGCGTTGCCGAGCTGATGGCCAGCGGGCGGAACCGTCAGCTGAATCGGATGTTTCTGGCGACACTTGAGCGCGATTCCGGCCTGATTTCTCGTAATGGGGCCTTTCTGATGAACTTCTCGGCCGAGGAGGATGCGACCAACGGCAAGGAGAGCATCGCGGTGCTGCGCCACTGGAACCGGGTGGCGCCCGACCGGCTGGTCCAGGTGACGGCGCGGACCGCGGCGCTGAACACGGTGACCGCGGTGTTCAACCCGCCGTCGCGGCCGGAGCGGCGCGCACCGACTCTGATCACCTATGCGCTTTTGGCGGTTGCCGCCGCGGCCTTCGTGCTCAGCTTCTTTCGCGACGCGCCGAGCCGACCGCTGGCGCTGATGCGCGTCGCCCCGCTCGGCGCCGGTACTCAGGCGCTGGCGCGCTGGACCGCGACGCTCCTGGCGCTTGCAGGAATGCTGGTGTTCGCGGTTACCGTTGTTACCTTAGCGCTTGCGGCGTCGCCCGCCCACGACTTCGGCGTCTGGCGCTTTCCGATGCTTTTCCCCCACGGCGACAACCGTGCGGTGGTCGAGCTGTGGCGGGTGCTGCTGATGATTCTGGGGTATTACCTGCTCTGGTTCGCGCTGATCGGCAGCGCGGCGTTCCTGATTCGGCAGGCGGCGCGCGATCAGTCGGTGGCGATGTTCGTCATCGGCGTGGGCGTCTTCGCCGACTACCTCAACCTCCTGAAACTGGTGCCGGCCTGGCTGGCAGCACGGCTGCCGGCGGCCTACCTGAACCTGGGGCAGATTCTCAATCACCAGGGGCCGTTCGTCGGCACCCACGTCTGGGAGACTTACCTGGTGCTCGGTGGCTGGACGCTCGGCCTGTGGTTGGTCGGCGCAACGCTTCAGGCACTGCGCCAGCGCTACCGGGTGCCGCTTCTGGTGCAGGGGTGAGGACCACGAAGCGATTGCTTTTCCCCCAGCTCGGCCCGTGCTATGATCGAAGCAAACACTGGTGAAGGGATGTGCAATCTTAATGAGGCAATTCACGATTCAGGACACCGAGCTGTCGGTCAGCAGCATCGGCCTGGGCACGGCGGGCGCCGGGCTCAAGTGGGACGGGGATGAGGCCGCCCGGCTGTTCGACACCTACCTCGGGCTCGGCGGCAACGTGATCGACACCGCCCGGGTCTACTCCGATTGGGTGCCGGGGGAGGCCGGGCGCGCCGAGCGCGTGGTCGGCGACTGGCTGCAGCGCTCCGGCAGGCGCCACGACGTCGTGCTGGTCACCAAGGGCGGCCACCCGGACCTGCGCCGCTTGGACGCCGACATCCACCGCAGCCGGATGACGCCGGCCGACATGCGCCACGACCTGGAGCTGTCGTTGACCGCGCTTCACACCGACGCCGTGGACCTGTACCTCTACCACCGAGACGACCGCAGCCAGCCGGTGGCGACGCTGATCGAGGCGATGGAGACCTTCCGGCGCGAGGGCAAAATCCGCTACTACGGCTGCTCGAACTGGCAGGCCGACCGCATCGCGGAGGCTTCGGCCTACTGTCAGGCGCGCGGCTACCGCGGCTTCGTGGCCGATGAGGCGCTGTTCAACCTCGGCGTCGCGCACAAGGCGCCGGGCGGCGACGACACGCTGGTCGCCCTGACCGGGGCGCTGGCCGACTACCACGCGGCGCACCCGGCGCTTCTGGCGATGCCGTACTCCGGCATGGCCAACGGCTTTTTCCACCACTTCGCCCAAGGCGGCGCGCCCGCAGTGGCCGGCAGCGAGTACGCGACCACAGCCAACCTGGCCATCGCGCAAAACGCGGTGGCGCTGGCTCAGCGCACCGGCGCGACGATGACCCAGGTGGTGCTCGGCTTCTTCGCGGTTCAGCCGTTCGCCTGCCTGCCGCTGTTCGCGCCGCGCAACCTCGCGCAGCTGACGGACGCGCTGGCGGACACCGCGCCTGCGTTCACCGCCGCGGACTACGGGCTGCCTGAGGTGGGGGCCGACCATCATTAATGATTCGGTGCGCACCGGCGCGCATGGCGTAATCTACCACTGAGGAGGCAGACATGAGCACAGAACCCACTCTGACTTACCCGGTCATCATGGCCGAACACCACGACGAAGGCGATTACGTCACGGTGACCAGCCCCAACATTCCGGGGATGGTCACCGAGGGCCGGACCCACCAGCAGGCGGCCGAATCGGCCATCGACGCCATCGCGACGATGCTGGACGGCGAGCCGTACCCCGAACCGCAGGACCCGAGCGGCTGGTCGCTGGCGGACGGCGAGCGCAGCGCCTACGTCACCGTCGGCATGGCGCAGTGGTACCGCGAGAAGGCGGCATGGCAGGCCGCCGGATCGCCCCGGCCGACGCCTGAAGCAGAGGCCGACTGATGGTCGTCAAAGCCCGGATCAGGCAGTACGTCTCGGACGTCGCCCGGCTCACCGATTTTTGAGTGGAGACACTGGGCGCCAAACGTGCCGGCACCCGCACGGTCGCCTTTCCCGACTTGGCCGGTCACGACTTTGCCGCCGGGGGAGCTTTGCGACTAGGCGAATCCGGCGGTTGTTTGCACAGAGTGCTTTACCTTGAGGCGGGGTTTATGGTACACTTTTAGCTTGTGAGCATGTGCCTTCGGGCTGGCTTACTCCTTGCTCCTAGGAACTAGGGGCCAAAGACCATAAGGAGGTGAACGTCAAATGGCTGAAACTAAGTATGAAGTAACTTACATCATTCGTCCTGACATGGATGAAGAAGCGAAGTCACAACTGGTTGAACGTTTTGACAATATTCTGAAGGAAAATGGTGCCACCATCATTGATTCCAAGGATTGGCAAAAACGTAAGCTGGCTTATGAAATCAAGAAGTACACCGAGGGGATCTACCACATCGTTAACTTAACCGCTGACGATGCGAAGGCCGTCGATGAATTCGATCGTCTTGCCAAGATCTCTGGCGACATTCTGCGTCAGATGATCGTGGTTCGCGAAGACTAATTCATAGCCAACATTTTTACGAAGGGGAGCTGAAGGAATGATCAACAACGTTTCTTTGACTGGTCGCCTGACCCGCGACATCGAGTTGCGCTACACGCAAAGCGGTACCGCCGTCGGTTCGTTCACGCTTGCCGTTGATCGGCAGTTCACGAACCAGCAGGGTCAGCGCGAGGCCGACTTCATCAACTGTGTGATCTGGCGCAAGAGTGCTGAGAATCTCAGCAACTTCACGCGCAAGGGCTCACTGATTGGGATCGAAGGCCGCATCCAGACGCGTAACTACGACAACAATCAAGGCCAGCGGGTCTATGTCACCGAAGTCGTCGTTGATAACTTTGCCCTGCTCGAGTCCCGAGCGACCACCCAAGCGCGGCCGTCCGAGCCTGCGACGGGCAACCAGTCCAACGGCTACAACGGGAACCAGGGCTTCCAGCCGCAACAGCCGGCTGCGCCAAGTTTCGGCAGTAACCCCGCCCCATCATCGAACAACAACAGTGCTAAGCCTGCCGCGCCGAGCGCGCCAAGCAACACGAGCGATCCCTTCGCCAACACCGGCAAGTCGATCGACATCTCCGATGATGATCTGCCGTTCTAAGAATCTATGAAAAAGGAGTGACACACATGGCACAACAGCGTCGTGGTGGCCGTCGTCGTCGCAAAGTCGACTTCATCGCCGCAAACCACATCGAATACATCGATTACAAAGACACCAACCTGCTGGAGCGGTTCGTTTCCGAACGCGGCAAGATTTTGCCACGTCGGGTAACCGGCACCAGTGCGAAGAACCAGCGCAAGCTGACCGTTGCGATCAAGCGCGCCCGCATCATGGGCCTGCTTCCGTTCGTTGCGGAAGACTAGCACGGAGAACGTCGAGCCTAGGCTCGGCGTTTTTTTGTGCGCCGAAACGTTGCGGTGTCATCCCGGTGATGCGTTTTGTGGCGATAATGCAAACGCTTTTCCCGTTGAAACAAATATTCTTGGCCGGCAATCCCACTTGACAGCGCCGTGGCGGTGCAGGATGATTGGAAAAACATTAGAGTACGGGGAGCGGGACATGAAAACACAGTTTGGGTTCGAGCTCAAGACGCTACCGTGGCGGCTGCTGATTCTCTGCTGGCTGGCGATCATCGGCGGGGTTGGGGCCGTGGCGAACCAGGTGACCACGGAGCTCTGGATGGGCTATAGCCACACGCAATCGGTTCGCTCTGAGGGGGAGCGGACTCCGGAAGAGAACTACACCCACGCGAACAAAGACGAGCTGTACGACTTCTATCGTCTAGAGGCCCAGTATCTGGCCAAGAACGACCGCGTGCGGGTGAAGCAGGTCACGGATTGGACGGGAACCGATGTCCCGACGCCGACGACTGTGGCGGAGAAGGCCGCCGCCGGCCAGGCGAGCGTCGATGCGCCAATTGTGAACGGGCTGCGGCGCGATGCGGCCTTCTTCCAGCGCGCGGCTCGGCTGTTGGCACGGGGCGAGCTGGTTACGTTCAACCGCGCACTGGCGGACAAGCTCCAGCACGACCACGGGGTGGTTGACCGTAATGTTGCGGTCTGCTTGTTCAAATTCGGACTCGATACCGAACGCGTGCGAGAACACCCAGATGATGCGGCCGTGATGCGCGTCTGGAACCGCGTCGCGCCGCAGCGCCTGCTTCAGGCGGACGCGTACAGTTCGGCGTTGAACCTGACGCTGATGGTGTTCAACCCGCTTCGGTCCGAGGAGCGGCAGCGGCCCAACGTCGCCATCTACCTGATCATCGCCGCGGCGGCGCTGATGACAGTGGCGACCGCCTTCCGCGGGGCACCGCGCTACCCCGACATCCTGATGCGAGTGGCGCCGATCGGGCCGAGCACGCGCGCCTTCCTGAAGCTCGCCGCGGTGTGGCTGGCACTGAACGTGATTCTAGTTGCGGCGGTGGCGGTGGTGACCCTCGTGATTGCTGTCAGCCCCGCGCACGACTTCGGCGTCTGGCGCTTTCCGCTGCTGTTCCCGAACGGCGGCAAGGCCCGCCTGATCGTGCCGCTGTGGCAAGTGGCGCTGCGGGTGCTGGGCTTCTTCAACCTCTGGTTCGCGCTGATTGGCGCCGCAACCCACGCGCTGCGCCAGGTGACGCGGGAGGTGCCGGTGGCGCTGTTGGTCATCGGGGTGAGCACCTTCGCGGACTTTTTCAGCCTGCTTCAGCTGCTGCCGGGTGGCTGCCGAGCAACTACCTGAGCCTCGGGGCGCTCTTGAATCACCAGCTTCAGTACGCGCACACAGCCTGGCCGCAGGTGATTCTCGTGTTCGCGAGTTGGACCGTCGGCCTTTGGCTGCTCGGTGCCGGCCTGGCGTGGCTGCGGCTGCGCTACCGGGTGCCGGGGCTTGCAAGGGGGTAGGGAGATGCTGTATCGAATCGAGATCAAGAAAACCTGGGCACAGAGCCTGAACTGGGTGGGCGCGGTGCTGATTGTGCTGTTTTTGCTCACCGCCTTTTTGACCACGCTGCGGCGCGACCCGGTGGCGGTCGACCCTGCGGAGGTGGCGATCGCCGACCGCTACACGGGGCGGCTGAAGCAGCTGAACACCGCGCTTGACGTCTACGACCAGGCCGAGCACCTGACCGCGGCGGACAAGGTGGCGCAGGCGCAGCTGATGGGAGAGAAAACGGTTGTGCAGGGCGTCATCATGGCGCAGTCCGGCATCAGCAGCCCGCTGGGCGACGCGGCCCGCCAGGCTGCGCGGCGGGAGACCGCGCGCGCCACGCTGGCCTACCAGCGGTACATCCTGACGCGGGTGCGGGCCAAGACCGCGCCGAGCACGGCGATCGGCGCAGACGGCGTGCTCAGTCCACCGAGCCTGCGGGCCAGCCGGCGCAACGTCGCGTTCTATCAGGCGCTGGTTGCGCGTAAGCTGCCGGAGATTCCGGCGGCGCGGCACACGGCGCCGGCGGCCAACTACCTGTTCAACGCGGTGAGCGAGGGCCGCTTCACGCTGGTGCTGCTGCTGATCACGCTGCTGCCCCTGGTCAACGGCCTGATGAAGGACAAGCAGGACGGCACCACCGCGCTCGGCCAGGTACTGCCGCTCGGCCCGGTGCCGCCGCTTCTGGCGCGCGCGGCGGCGGGGCTGACGCTGGCCCTTGCGATGCTTGCGGTGGCGCTTGGGGTGAGCTACCTGCTGATCGGCCTGCGCAACGGCTTTGGCCTGTGGCACTACCCCGTGATCATCGAGCGCGCCGGCCGGCCGGTTGTGACCGAGCTGGGCGGCGCGATGGGCCACTACGCCCTGCTGTTCGCGGCGGCCGTCGTTTTCCTCGCCGCCGCGGCGGTGCTGCTCAGCCTGCTGAGCTCGGGCCTGACCACGGTGCTGCTCGGCCTGACCGCGCTTTTGGCGCTGGCCCTGGTGCCGCTGCACGGCGGGGCGTGGCGCCTCGCGCCGTTCGGCTACCTGCAGGCGGGCGATATCGTGATGAACCGCAACGAGGGGATGCTCGGAATCGGCGGCGGCGTGCTCTTGCTCCTGGCCTGGGCGGCGGTGCTGGGCGCGGCGAGCCTGGGCGTCATCGCCGCCCTGCGCAGCCAGCGCGTACAGGCGTGGCGGGTGCGATGAGGGAATTCACCCGTGCATTGAAATAGTGATAGCGGTATCACTTTATCAGTGATAAAATGAGTAAAAAATGAACAGAGGATGAGAGCATGCTGACCGTCAAAAATCTAACCTTCGCGTTCCACGACAAACCGATTCTCGACAACGTCGCCTTCGACCTGCAGGACGGCCAGGTGATCGGCCTGGTCGCCCCCAACGGCACCGGCAAGACCACGCTGCTGCGCCTTTTGTGCGGGCTGTTGCCCGACGCCAAGGCGACCATCGAGCTCAACGGGGTGTCTTTTCACCAGCACCGCACCGCCTACCTCAAGCAGCTGTTCTTCCTTGAGAACTCCAACCAGCTCTACGCCGACCTGACCGTCAAGGACCACCTGGAGTACGTCAAGAAGATGTGGAAGTCCAAGGTCGACATCCAAAAAACGGTCGCGGAGCTGGGCATGGAATCCTACTTCAAGAAGAAGATCAAGAACCTCAGCCTGGGCATGAAGCAGCACGCGCTCTTGGCGATGTACATCGTCTCCGACGCGCAGACCATGTTCATCGACGAGCCGCTCAACGGCCTGGACCCGACCTCGATTCAGCTGTTCGAGCAGATTTTTGCCGAACTCAAGGCCAAGGGCAAGACGCTTCTGGTCTCCTCGCACCAGATGGACTCCGTCGGGCGGGTGTCCGACTCGGTCTTTTTCCTCAAGGACCAGCACATCCATGACGTGACCAACGCCGGGCAGGACATGATGGCGCTGTACACGCAGACCTTCCTGCAGGAGGCGGGGCATGCATGAGCAGATTGCCTTTGACCTGAAGAAGAACTGGCGCGCGACCACCAACCTGGTGATCCTGATCGCCTTCACGCTGCTGTTGCTGATCACCTACTTCAGCGCCCGCAGCACCGCCGACCAGTCCGACAACGACAACTACGGCGCCTACGTCAACGCCGACACCAAGATCCAAAACGAGCTGAGCAAGCTCCAGGAGATCAAGAACCCGGACGCGGCGACGGTCAAGAAGCTGCAGAAGCGCATGAAGCAGCACGAGTACCTCAAGGCGATCGTGCTGGCGCACACCGACCTCGAGAACGTTTTCACCACCAACATGACGGACGCGCGGCTGAACACGGAAAAGGCGGTCCTGGCCTACGAACGCTACACGCTGCGCGAGGTCAAGGCCGGCCGCACCAAGGGCCTGATCGTCATCGCGCTGCCGGGCAAGAAGACGGACAAGACCCTGCTCGGCCGCCAAAAGGACGTCGCCTACTACGAGTACCTGGTCAAGCACAAGCTGGTCGAGGTGCCGGCGACCAAAAAGGACGCGCCGGCCAACAACTACATCGCCTACGCCTTCCTGTACAACGTGTCGCCGCTGCTCTTGCTGGCCGTTTTTGCCGTGCAGCTGGGCCAGCTCTTCACCATTGAAAAACGCCGCGGCACCATCAACTTCCTGAACATCGTGCCGAGCGGCAAGCTGCGGCTGTTGTCCGCGCGCATGGTCTCGTTTTTGGTGCTGACGATTCCACTGTTCCTGGTCGCCGGCGGCATCGCCTACGCCGCGGCCGCCAAGAGCTTCGAGGTCGGCTCGTGGGACTACCCGATTGTCTACTCGGCGGACGGGCGCACCGTGTCGATCATGAACATCGGCCAGTTCCTGGTGATGTTCGTGCTGCTTTTGCTGGCCGTCGCGGTGTTCATCATGATGGTCAGCGCCCTGGTCAGCCTGTACTCGGGCAACCTCGCCGTCAACATCGTCGCAAGCCTCGCGGTGATCCTGCTCGGCGCCCCGCAGGTGATGGCTCACGTGCCCGACGCCCTCGCGCGCTTTTTGCCGACCGCCTACTTCCAGGCAAACTCGGTGATTCTGCACGAGACCGACTGGACGATTCCGGGCATCGGCTTCGGCGTGGTCGTGCTGCTGGCGTGGAGCCTGGTGCTGTACGCCGTGTGCACCGCGATTCTGCGCCGGCGCGAGCTGATCTAGCAAGGATAGTGGTCACAACGGGATGGTGCCTGCGGTGCCATCCCGTTTTTGGCCCCCGCCACCGCGCGGGGCGGCCGCCGCGGGACGCGGTGAGCAGGCGATGGTGCAAATCTGATACGCGGAGGGTGCGCGATGTTTGGCCAAGTGGCACTGGAGTTGAAGAAGCAGCCGTGGCTGCTGCACGTGGCGGCGCTGATCGGGATGCTGCTGCTGTTTGCGGTGCCGCTGGGGCACGCAACCGGGGTTTTGCCTACGCGGTACACTTACGTTCACGGGACCCGGTTTGTGAACTACGAGGCTCACACCGTCGACGGTGAGGCCAAGGCGGTGCAACGAGCCCGCGCTGTGGCGGAGAAGGAGTACCGCGGACTGGTCCAGACGCGGCCGACCGACGAGAACCTGGCGATGCTGAAGCTGCTGCAAGACCTGCGCGCGCCGCTTGAACGGCGCGATTACCTGACCGCCAACCGGCTGACCCTGGCCGCCATCGACAAGGACCCGCGGCTGGCGGGACACTACAATCTGAACCTCATCATCAACAGCACGAATGTGGGCAGTGCGGCGCTGAACGGCGATGCCATGACGGCCAGTCTGACCTACTACGTGAAGCACCGCATCAACAGCCTGCAGGTGATCGATGAGAAGGTCTCGGCGGTCAACGCGGTGTACGACGTAATGTCGCGCTACGGGGAGCACGCGTACAAGTTCACGGTGCTCGATAATCGCAAGCAGTACTTCTACAAGCTCAACGCCGGCACGCCGCTGACCTGGATTTTTCTCTGCTACGCCGCCTTGACACTGGCCCTGGTGTTCAACTTCGACCGCCGCAACAACACGGAAAACTTGAAGCACATGAGCCCCCGCCGCGACTGGGCGATGGTGCTGCTGCGCGCCGGCGTGACGCTGGGCATCGTGCTCGGCGTGCTCGCCGCGACGCTGGTGCTGGCGCTTGCCATCAACGCCGGCATTCCCGGCCACACGCTGGGGACGCTCGGCTACCCGCTGATCACCACCAGTGGGCCGCTCATCGTCGTGACGCCGGTGTGGCAGTACGTCGGCGCGGCGCTTGTGCAGTACGCGCTGTGGGCCGTGCTGCTCGGCGGCGTCGCCTACGTGGTGACGCAGTTCGTGGCCGAGCCGCTTTTGGTGGTGCTGCTATGTTCCCTGGTGTTCCTCGGGATTCCGCTGCATTACTTGGAGCTGCTGCCGCTCACGGTGCGGCGCCTATTTCCCGGGTTATACACCAACCCGCCGGCGCTTGCCGCTCAGGCGGATTACTTCCTGCACGTCCCGTTGCACCAGGCGTTGGCGGTGTTGGCGGCCTGGACCGCGCTGTTCTGGGCCCTGGGGGTGCTGATCCAGCGCCTGCGCTACCGCAGCCGGGGACCGTGGCTGAGCTGAACCATCAGGGCAAGTCGCCGTTGCCGCGGGGAGCCCACCAATCGATGTGAAAGGGGAGGCGCCGGCAGCGGCGCCTCCCTTGTGGTATCCTGAGGGGGAAGTTCACGCTTACGGAGGAAAAAACATGACACCCATCATCACCGAGCGCCTGATTCTGCGGCCGTTCACCGAAGCCGACCTGCCGGAGTTTTTCGCCATTCAGCACGACCCCGTCGTCAACCAGTTCCTGCCTTGGTGGGCCCCGCAGACCGACGCCGAGGCCCTGACGCTTTTGCACGAGCAGTACCTCGACGCGCCGGACGGCTATGCGCTGGCCGTGTGCCTCAAGGCCACGAACAAGGTGATCGGCTTCATCCACGCGGAGGCAAGCGCCGCCCACGACTTCGGCTACGGCATGGCCCAAAGCGCGTGGGGCCACGGCTACATGACCGAGGCGGGGCGGGCGCTGATCGCCCAGCTGCCGGTCGCCGATTACCCCTTCCTGACCGCGACGCACGACCGCGAGAACCCCAGAAGCGGCGCGGTGATGCGCCGGCTGGGCATGACCTACCAGTACACCTACCTCGAGCAGTGGCAGCCCAAGGACTTCCCCGTCCACTTCCGCCTGTACCTGCTCAACCGCGACGGCGACGCGACCCGTCAATTCCCGAAGTATGCGGAGATGTACCCGACGCACTTTGTGGAGGAGGGGCTGAACTAGAGTTGAAAAAAAGTGCGGTTCTCCGCGGCACCACGCGCTCCTGTCAGCAGGATTGCGTGGCGCCTTGCGGGAAACCGCACTTTTGCGTTGTCTGAGTGAGGGGTGGCGAAGTGCGCCGCGCTACGCCCTGGTCGTCGGGCTCCGCGCGGCAACGCGGGTGCGGCTAGCTACGCTCAACCGCTCGAAGCAAAGTGCGCTTCAATCGGTTGAGCTAGGCTACCCGACCCGCTAAGTGCGCCGCGCTCCGCCCTGGTCGTCGTCGGGCTCCGCGCGGCAACGGCGGTTCGCCCAGCTAAGGCCGGCACACGAAGCAAAGTGCGCTTCATGCACCAGCCTTACGCTGGGCGATCGCCTAAGTGCGCCGCGCTCCGCCCTGGTTATCGTCGGGCTCCGCGCGGCAACGCGGGTGCGGCTAGCTACGCTCAACCGCTCGAAGCAAAGTGCGCTTCAATCGGTTGAGCTAGGCTACCCGACCCGCTAAGTGCGCCGCGCTCCGCCCTGGTCGTCGTCGGGCTCCGCGCGGCAACGGCGATTCGCCCAGCTAGGACCGCCACTCGAAGCAAAGTGCGCTTCAAGCGTCGGTCCTACGTTATGTGGCCTGCTAAGTGCGCCGCGCGTCGCCCTGGGGCTACTTCAGCGTCGCGTTGGTCACCTTGCCGACCACGCTGCCCAGGTTCTTGGCGACGCGGGCGGTGAAGGTCAGCTTGTCGCCGGCCATCAGGAAGCGCACCCGCGGGTCGGTCTTGACGCTTGCCGTGTAGACGACCGGGTCGCCGTCGAGCAGGAAGCTCATCGCGTCGCCGCTCAGGCTCACGCGGTTGACCGTGCCGGACACGGCCGTTTTCTTGCCCGCGGTGGCGGCTGCGGTCGGGTCGGCGCCGAACAGCGTCCGGTAGCTGGCCAGCGCGGCGTCGGCGTCGCTGCCGGTCGCCACGGTGCTCTGCGTGCCGTTGCCGCTGGCCAGCAGGTAGACGTAGCTTCGGAAGGCGTTGGAGGAGTCGAGCATCGACACCACCCAGGTCGGCCGGCCGTCGATGCGGTACAGCATCGGCATCTTCGGCTTCCAGCCGGTCTGCTTCATCATGTCCTTGGCGAGCTTCTGCGCGCGGTCCGGCGTCATCGCGTCGTGGGTCTCGCGGTAGTAGTAGGTCTTGCCGGTCGCCGCGTCGGTGAAGGTGTAGCCCATCACCGAGGTCTGGCTGGACTTGGCCGAGGTCAAAGACTGCTGGTAGTAGATCTGGCCGTCGTACATCACCGGGGTCACGTCGTTGTCGTTGCCCTCGGTGCCGGCGCCGGTCACGGCGACCATCACGCCGGTGCGCGCGCCGCCCCAGCCGTTGGCGTTCCACCAGCCGTTGCGCTCGGCGCCCCACGCCGCAACCTGATCCGAGGTCGTGGTCGGGTCGATCGCGACGTCGAGCCATGACGGTTTTTTCGCAAGGTCTTGGTAAAAATTGAGCTTGCCGGTTTCCGCGTTCAGGGTCACGACGGCCTTGTGGCGGAAGTCCTGACGGTTGGTCACGCCGTAGCGCCGCACCAGGGTGGCGACGTAGTAGGGGGTGCCGTCCTCGGCAATCTCAAGCTGCGGCGTGTTTGACATCATCACGTAGCTGGAGTTGGCGGTCGCGGCGTACATCAGGCGCCGCGCGTCCTTGCCGAAGTAGGCCGCCGGGGTGTAGCGCATCGCCTTTTTGACGAACTTCGGCGAGGCGGACTTGCTGGTCGCGTCCACCTTGAAGTAGCCGTCGACCTGCTTGTAGCGCAGGTAGCGGAAGAAGCTGCCGTCGAAGTCCAGCGGCGCGACGTACACCAGCTTGCCGCCGTTGATCTGGGCGCGGACGTGGTCGACCGCGTAGACGTTGGCGTTCGGAATGTTGCTCAGCGAGTTGTTGACCTGCGTCAGCACGGTGGCCGGGGCGTTGACCACCGGTGCCTGGACCTTCTTGCTGCTGACGACCGGCAGCGGCGCCTTGCTGGTCGAGTCGTAGCTGGTCACCGGCGCGTCGTTGGCGATCTGCTTGGCGTCGACGATGCCCATGATGGCAAAAACGGCGAAGGCGACGACGGCCAGCGCGAACGCGGCCCCGGCAAGCTTCAGGAAGCGGCCGCCGAGCTTGGTCGGCTTGGCGGGCTTGGCCCCCGGCGTCACGTCCTGACGCTCCTTGGACTGGTGCTTGCCCGCCGCCTGCGCGAACTTGCGCCAGTCGACCGAGGCGCCGCCGCCGGCAAACATCGCGGCGATCAGCCCGAACAGCGCCGCCGCCATCAGGTTCGCCTGCACGGTGGTCGCGAGGCTCGGCTCCGGCAGGGTGAAGTAGACCCAGGCCGTGGCCAGCACGAACAGCAGCACCGTCGTCCCCGCCAGGCGCAGCGCGCGCCCGGTGCGGTGCGCGGCGGCCAAGGCGCCTGCGCCGATCAGCCCGACGGCCACCCCGGCCGCCGTGAAGCGCAGCGTAATCCCCAAAAATAAGCCCAACATATGATGTCCTCCCGTAATCATTATAGTTATATTGTAGCAAATCCAGGCGGGGCACCATCGGCCTTGAGGCGCATTTTCCTTGAGATTATTTCCCGGGAAATCGCCAGGCGTCTTGCAAGTTGGCGGGAAGTGGCCCATCATTAGGGTGTAACGGTTTTAGGTTAGCTTGAATTCGCACCGAGGGAGGAGAGAAAATGGCAAAACCACAGACAAGACAAGACTTAATTCTCAGCACGTACCGGCACCACGACCGGCTGGTGGCGCAGGTCGACGCCCTGACCGCGGCGCAGCAGGCCACGCCGTTCGCGTTCAAGGGTCGCGACCGCAACCTGCGCGACGTGTTCGTGCAGCTGGCCGCCTGGGAGCACCTGTACCTGGACTGGAGCACGGCGAACCTGGCCGGGACGGCCAAGCGCCTGCTGCCCAAGCCCTACACCTGGCACACGACCGGTCAGCTGAGCCGCAAGATTCAGGCGGCGCACGCGGAGACATCGCTGAGTGACGCCCGGCAGGATTTTGAAAGCGCCTACGACACGCTGATGGATCAGTTCGACGCGCTCTCCAACGAGCAGCTGTTCCTGCGCGGCTTCTACCCCTGGACCGGCTCGCTTGCCCTTGGCGAGTACGCGACGCTGGTGTCGGCGTCGCACTTCGCCTGGGCCAGCAAGGTCGTGGCGCGCTTTCACCGCCAGCTCGAAGAAGAGCAGGCGGTCGGCACGCACTGAAATTAAGGACGACCAAAAATGGTGCCACCGCTCGTGGATTGCGAGGGGTGGCACCATTTTTTCGAATCTCAGGTTAGACTGGGAGGTCGCGGGGGCCGGCACACGAAGCAAAGTGCGCTTATGCGCCAGCCCTACGCTAGCCGATCGCCTAAGAGCGCGCTGCTCCGCCCTCTAAACGGGCTCCGCAAGGCAACGGCCACTCGTCCAGCTAAGGCCCGCACTCGAGGCAAAGTACGCCTCAAGCGCGGGCCTTACGCTAGCCGGTGGCCTAAGTGCGCCTTGCTCCGCCCTCTAAACGGGCTCCGCAGCGCAACGCGGGAGCGGGTAGCTACGCCAAGGCACTCGGGGCAAAGTGCGCCCCAAGCGCCTTGGCTAGGCTATCCGTCCCGCTAAGTGCGCGCTGCTCCGCCCTCTAATCTTCCGCAATCTCCGGCGCCTGGTTCAGTTGAGCCGTCAGCATCCAGATGCGTTTTTCCGTTGCGCCCTTGAAGCCGATGAAGAGGTCCTGGGTCGTGTCGTCGCCCTCCGCGCCCGACACCTCGATGCCGTGCTGGTAGACGTCGGCCAGGTAGCGGTAGCCCTCAAGCAGCGTGGCCAAGCGCTCCGGCGTCGGCGTGCCGAACGTGCCGTGGGCGTCCTTGATGCCGGTCAGCTCGGCGAACTCCTCAAGCGTCGACGCCGGCGCACCGTCCAGCGTGATCAGGCGCTCGGCAATCTCGTCCAGCTGCTCGTCGAGGTCTTCGCGGAAGTCGTCCATCAACGGGTGCAGGTGTAAAAACTCGGGGCCGCGCATGTACCAGTGAACCTGGTGAACCACCGCGCTCATCTGACTGAGGTCGGCCACCAGCTGGTTCAAAACTTCCTTGGTCTGGGGAACTTGCATCATGCTTCTTCTCCTCCTATTGCGCCTGCCTGCAGGCGCGTGCCAGCGCTTCCAATCGACCCTTACAGTGTAACCGATGAGGCGCGGCGGACCCAAGGAATCTGCTCAAGCGGCGCGGCCGGGGGCGCGGTACTCTAGCGGCGCGGAGACGAGGGTGCGGCACGCGGCCGAGGCCGCTACGCCGACTCCCCCCGGCGACGGAACTGGGCATGGCTCAGGAGGTAACTCACAAGCAGCAGCCCAGCCGCCGTCACGGCCAGCGCCGTCAGCGTCTGGCCCAGCGAAAGGCCAACCAAGGTGCCGTTTTGATTGTTGAGTAACGTTCGCGAGAGGTTGAGGCTGGCGGCGGGGAGGTACTGCAGCCAACTGCCGTCCAGCGCGGCAGTGTTCAACAGCTTGGCGGCCGGTAGCAGCAGCACGCACGCGGTCACGAGCAGTGAGGGGAAGAACCCGCGGGACACTTTGCTGACAATGAGGCAGGTGCCGGTAATGATTGCGGTGTAACCCAGCAGCGCAAGCGCGTAGAAGCCGCCTGCGTCCAGCAGCGTGTGGATGACCGGTGCGCCTTGATCCGACTCTTGGTAGACGTCGACGAAGAGGCTGCCGAAGCCTGCGGTGGCGATGACCGGAAGGCTGGCGAGCACCAGCGCGGCGACAAGCATCGTGATGCTGGCAATCATCACGCAGATGACCGACACTGCCCACTTGACCCCGGCCGCAAGCGGCATAACGGCATCAAGCTCGTCTTGGTGCCGGCTTTGACCGACTGTGACCAGCCAGGCGATGACGACGCTGAGCGTCAGAATGATAAGGGTGGTGTCCTGTGCGTACATCACCCTTTTCAGGAGGTAGTTCGTCCAGGGAAAATGATTATCGTAGGACGCGTAATAGGGGACGTGGTGTCGGGCAAGATATGCGAACTGGGCCCGGTAGGTGGAATTGGCGAATCCTGGCAGCAGTGGCAGCGCGAGCAGACGGGCCATGGCCTGGGTGAAGCCGAGCCGGTCGCCGCGTCGCACGGCTCGGGCAACCGCGGCCTGGCGCGTGCGGTAGGCCTTGAGCAGGCGGGGGCTGATCTGGTCGGCGACGGCCTTCAGGTCTGCGGCACTTTGGCCCGACGCCTCGCCGACGCTGGCGACTGCCAGCACCTGTGGGGTGGTCTGGGTGCTCACACTGCGGTGGGTGAAGAAGGGCACCAGCAGCAGGCCCGCGATGACGACGACGCCGAACCAGAGAATGCGCTGGCGAAACACTTGCTTGAGGGTCATGAGGAAGAATGGCATTGGGCGACCTCGCATAGTGAGAGTAGGTGCTAACAGCTCTAGCATATCACATAGAATTAAGGTATGATGGGGTAAAAATGAGAAGAGGCAACGCCATGCTTAACGTCGATAACCTATCATTCGCGTTCGGCAAACGCAAGATTCTGGATCACATCACGCTGACCGTGGCACCCGGCGAGATTGTCGGGCTGGTGGCGCCCAACGGGACGGGGAAGAGTACCTTGCTGCGCAACATTGCGGGCCTGCTTCGGCCGTCAGAGGGCACCGTCACCCTGATGGGCTACGACGCCTTCAAGCAGCGGCGCCAGTTCCTGCGTCACCTGTTTTTTCTGGAGGACGCGCACCGGCTCTACGATGACCTCACTGCCCTGGAGCTTTTGACGTACGTCGGGCGCATCTGGGGTGGTGAGGTGACGGCAGCGACGGCCGTTCAGCGGCTGCGCATGGCGGATTACCAGGGAGTTCGGATATCGCGTATGTCGCTTGGCATGCGCCAGCACGTGCTGCTTGCGGCCTACCTGGTCTCGGGCGCCGATCTGTTGCTGTTCGACGAGCCGTTAAACGGCCTCGACCCCACGGCGATTGCCCGGTTCACTCGCGTTTTTTCCGAGCTTCGCGACGAGGGCAAGGCGATTCTGATGTCCTCGCATCAGCTGCCCAACCTGGCCGAGATGTCGGACCGGGTGGCGTTTTTGACCGCAGGCCAGCTGGAGATTCATCGCACCGCCGACGTTGACCTGAGGCGCGAGTACGCGCGAATCTTCAACGTGGAAGAGGGGCTGATGTGATGGCGGACCTGGCGATGACCCTGCGCCGGGCGGCTCACGACCGTGGCGTGGTGCTGTTCGGCTTGATTATATCGCTGGTTCTGTGCCTGCCGCTGCTGCAGCGCCTCAGCCCACCGCGCACCGGCTACCAGGCCGAGTACGCGTTATTCCAGACGCTTCAAGATACGGATGAGCGGTTGGCCGCCGGGGCAACGATTGCGCCTGGGGTGGCCACCCCGGCGCCCGAGGACCTGCAGCGCGAGCTGACGTTAATCGAGCGGGTGACGGCCAGCATCGACGACGCGGCCAGTCCGGTGCGAATCACGCGTCAGATGTATCGGCTGCGGGCGGAAATGTTGCGTCAGGCGGACCACGGCCGCGACTATCAGGACTTCAAGCACCGCCCGCTGGCGACGGTGCTGACGCTTCGTCAAGACGTCGCCGTATTGGCCTGGCTAGTGCGAACCGACGGGCGCTTCTACGGCCAAGATGAGGTGCGGCTGCCGGCTGGCGTTCAGCTGGCGCGCACCCTTCAGCGCTTCGTCTCGAGTACCTTCGTTCTTCTGCTTGGCGCGATGCTTGCAAGCTACTACCTGTTTCGCGTCAAGTGGCTGGGCCAAGGCGACTTCTTCAACCTGGTGCCGCTTGGCAAGGGCCGTCAGGTCGCCTGGCAGCTGTTGGCGGCCGTGCTGGTGACGGTGGTGGTCGTGGTCGGGGCGATGGGACTCGCGACCCTGGCAGCGCTGCTGCTCGGTGGCGGCGACTGGTCCTACCCGCTGGCGTACAGCGTCGACGGCCAGCACGTGCTTTTGATTACCTGTGGGCGCTTCGTCTTGAGTTACCTCGCCTTCTGGCTTGCGCTGATGGCGGTGATCCTGACAATGACCGCGCTCGTGCAGCAGTTCACGCGCCACCTCGCCACCGGGCTTTTGGCGGTGATTGCGTTGTGCGTGATGCTCCAGAAGGCGCCTGCGGGTTCTTGGTTCGCCTTTCGCTACTTCGACCTGGCCGAAGTGATCGCGCCAGCCGCCGGGGCGGCTGGCAGGGCGCCGGGACTGATTGGGGTCGCGGTGATGCTGGGGACCGCGGCGCTAATCGGGGCGGTGGCGCTTCTGGTGGCGCAGCGCCGGCAGCGCATCTGAGCGGGAAATGAATGGGAAAAGCCGTCGCGCCGCGACGGCTTTTGAATTGGTTGAGAGTCAATCCGCTGGTCAGGAAGCAATCAATTCAGTGTGTACGTGTAGGTGCAGAGGAAAAACTCGACTTCTTCGTCGCCCTTTGCTCCCACGGCGTCACAACCGACGAGCAAGTCGTCGCCCAGCACGCCGCCGTAGTCATAGTCTGATGAGATGTTGTCCGGCGCGTAGGTGAACTTCGCAGTCGATGTTTGGTGCGGCGTGTAGCTCGTCGTGAACGTGATGGTTTCGCTGGTTTCGTGGAAGTATGCCGTTTTTCCGGTCGCCATGTTTTTCGCCTTCCAGTTTGAAAGGGGAACCACGGCGGTTCGGATGAAGGCGACCTCCGCATTAGTGGTTTGATTCTCGGTAATCTGACTGTCTGAGGAGGGCGCGATGGCGCTTGCTGATGGGCTGGTGTGCGGGGTTAGGACAAGTCCTAACCCAAGTAGAGCCAAGGCTGCAAGTGTTGCGATTAATTTCCGTTTCATGGTAGACCCACCTTTCTAGAGGATAGAGGAGATGCCAAGCAACAAAGTTAATCAATATCAGCTGATGAGTTAATTGTAACCGGATTCAGTTTTTCTTGCCAACCGTTATTTATGAAGAACATAACTTTTGTTGTTCGTTTGCGAACGCCGGGCCAGCTTCCAAGTGTGGGCCCACTGGCTTGCGTTCTGGTGTAGAATGAGAGGGTTTGACTGGAGGGGGTTATCCAATGAGCAAAGTCTTGCGCAACGTTGCGCTAATCGCCGTGGGTGCGGCGGTCTACGCGCTGGCCATCAATTACTTCCTGATTCCCAACCGCATCGGGGAGGGCGGCGTCACCGGGCTGACAGCGATCGGCTACTACGCCCTGAACATCAGCCCGGCGCTGACCAACCTGGTGCTCAACGGCCTGCTGGTGGTGGTCGGCCTGCGCTTTTTGGACCGCCGCACCGTCGGCTACACGCTGTGGGCGATCCTGTGCATCTCCGGCTTCCTGCGCCTGCCGGTGGTCTTCGCCTACCACACCGACCAGACCGTGATCGCCGCGGTGTTCGGCGGCGTGCTGATGGGGCTGGCGATGGGCATCATCCTGCGCGCCCACGGCACCATCGCCGGCAGCACCATTTTGGCCAAAATCATCAACAAGTACTTCGGCGTGAAAAACGGCACGGCGACCTTGATGTTCGACCTGTGCGTCGCGGTGCCGTCGGGGCTGATCATCGGCTTCCAGAACATGCTGCTGACGGTGCTTGAGCTCTACGTGTCGGCGGTGGTGCTCAACCGCTTCCTCGATTCGTTCGGCGCCAAGCACGCGCTGATGGTGGTGTCCCCGCACAACCAGGCGATCGCCCAGGCGCTGACCGACGCGCTGGGGCAGGGGGTGACGATGCTTGCCGCCACCGGCTTCCACAGCCAAAAACCGCAGGATGTGCTGTACTTCGTCTGCACCAACGCGGCGTGGCCCCAGGCGCTGGCCATCGTCGGCGCGGCCGACCCGGACGCCCTGATCATCGCCGACCAGGTGCGAAGCGTCCGCGGGCTGCAGCTGGGCAAGCTGCTGTGAGGCAAGCGGCGCGGACCTCACACTAGGGGCGGCCGCGTCGCGCCAGCTCGCGCACAAGTTGGCCGGCCGCCCGGCGGGGATGACCGCGGGAGAGGCCGGGTTTGTTAAGCTCACCCCAACACAAGGAGGATTCAGATGCGCATTATGCTGATTGGCAACGCCGGCACCGGCAAGTCCACGTTTGCGCGGCGGCTGACCGCGGCCACGGGCTGGCCGCTGTTGTCCCTCGACACGGTGTGGCACGCCATGGATTACAGCCACGTCGCCAAGCTCAAGTTCGCCCAGGCGCAGCGCGCGTTCATGGCGGTCAACGCCGACTGGATCATCGACGGCAACTACGGCGGCACGATGCCGCTGCGGCTGGCGCAGGCCGACGCCATCGTGCTGCTGACGGTGCCGCGGCCGCTGGCTATCGCGCGGGTGATTCGCCGCTCGCTGGCCTTTCGCCGCGACCCGGCCACGCGCCCGGACATGGCGCCGGGCTTCGTCGAGCACCTCGACGCCGACTACCTGGACTTCCTGAAGTACGTCTGGGGCTACAACGCGCGCTTTGCGGTCACCACCGCGCCGCTGTTGGCCCAAAGGCGCCCGGACCAGCGACTGTGGGTGGCGCACAACGCGCGGGAGAAGGCCGCGGTGCTGGCGGCGCTGACGCGGTGAGGCGGATTGCGCATTGGGGATAGTAAATCACCGCGGTCGAATTCGACCGCGGTGATTTTTATCTCATGGTTACAGATTGGCGCCCCGGCTGCGGTAGGTCGCTGCCAGCCACGCGAAGGAATCCTTTTTGATTCGTTGCAGGCTCCCGCGGCCAGTGTCGTCCATGTCGACGTACACCACGCCGTAGCGCTTCTTCATCTCTCCGGTGGACAATGACACCAGGTCGATTGGCGCCCACATGGTGTAGCCAAAACAGGGCACGCCATCGACCGTGATGGCGTCGCGAATCGCGCGCAGGTGGTCGGCGAGGTAGTCGATGCGATACTGATCGTGGATCTGGCCGTCAACGCGCTGATCGATCATCCCCAGGCCGTTTTCGATCACGATCAGCGGCTTTTGGTAGCGGTCGTAGAGTTCGTTGAGGCAATAGCGCAGGCCCAGCGGGTCGATGGGCCAATGCCAAGGGGTCGTTTGTAAATGCGGATTCTCATTGACCAGGCCTTCGTCGGCCGTGACGGTGCCGGAGCGATAATAACTGAACGCCAGAAAATCAATTGTGCCGGCCCTTAACGTTGCGAGGTCGGCCGGCGTCACGTCCAGGGTCACGCCGAGACGCTTGAACAAGTCCCGCGCGTAATGCGGGTATTGACCGCGGGCCATCACATCGGCAAAGAAGTAACACGCTTCCCGGCGCGTGGTGTAGGCCGCCCAAACATTCTTGGGGTCGGAATCAGCCGGATACATCTCACTCATCATGTACATGGTCCCGAATTGCAGCTCGCGGTCGATTAGCCGCGCCTGGCGAATCACCGCCGCCGACGCCACGAACATGTGGTGCACGCATTCGTAGCGGGTCTGAGGATCCTGGGCATGGGTGCCCAGCGCCGCGTAGCCGCCCAAAATGTTGATTTCGTTGAACGTCAGCCAATACTTCACCCGGTCGTGAAAATGCCGAATCAACGTTAACGCGTAGTGCTCGTAGGCGGCGATGGTGCGGCGGTCAGCCCAGCCGCCGTATTTGAGTGCTAAGGCGTTCGGCAGCTCGTCATGGCAAATCGTGATGATCGGCTGAATGTGCTTGGCCGAGAGGTAATCGATGACCTGGTCATAAAACGCTAGCCCCGCAGGATTGGCCTCTTTTTCCATGCCGGTGGAGAAGATGCGGGACCAGCAGATCGAAAACCGGTAAGTCGTTGATCCCAGCTCCGCCAACAGGTCGATGTCCTCGCGCCAATGGTGGTAGAAATCCGTCGCCTGGTGGCTGGGGTAATAGGTGTCGGCAAATAACGTCGGCACGGAATCTGCGGGTAATGCGTCGCGCACCCCGGCACTGCCGCGGGTCCCGTCGGGTAACGTCAACGTGATCTGCCGCGGCTGGCCATAAGCGCCAGCGGTGACAAAATCATGTGTGAGCAGGCCCCGACCGCCTTCATCAAAGCCGCCTTCACATTGAAAGTCGGCTGTCGCGCCGCCGAATAAGAACGCTTTGGGAAAAGTTGTCATGTTGTCGCCTCCAGTGAAAGTATAGCGCGCACGTGCCGGGACAACACCTTGGAAATTGATCCGCGCACATTTTACGCGCCCGACAACTCGAAGCAAAGTGCGCTTCAAGCCGTCGATCCAGGCTACCCGCCCCGCTAAGTGCGCGCTTCTCCGCCCTGGTCGTCGGGCTCCGCGCGGCAACGCAGGCGCACATAACTAGGGCCGCCACTCGAAGCAAAGAGCGCTTCAAGCGTCGGTCCTACGTTATGTGGCCTGCTTAAACCCGCCGCGCTCCGCCCTGGTCGTCGGGCTCCGAAGCGCAACGGCGATTCGTCCAGCTAAGGCTGGGCAATGAGCCAAAGTGCGGCTCATTGCCCAGCCTTACGCTAGCCGATCGCCTAAGTGCGCGCTTCTCCGCCCTGGACACAAAAAGCGGCGCCTGTTTGGCAGCACAGGCGCCGCAATCCTTGGGGTTGTTCATGCTGCCGCAGTGGCTTGCGGCAGTCGTGTCTTAGTAGGGGTTTGAATCAGAGGTTACTTTTCGGCCTTGTAGTCCTTGATGACCTGCTTGCGCATCTTGTTCTTGGCCTTGGCATTCTTCATGTCGTACTTGTTGACGTCCTTGTAGCCCAGGCCGTTAACCGTCTTTTGCATGCCTGCCAGCAGGGTGTTGTACTCGCTGTCGCTCTTGGCCATGATCATCTTCCAAGTGGTGTTGGTGATCTGCTGGCCGATGGTGGCACGCTGCGTGGAGATGACGGATGGGTCTTCCGGTGCGGTGTAGGCAACACCGGCGGCGATTTCAAGCTGGTTCTTCTTTTCCAGGTAGTCCATGGTCGACGTTGCGCCGTCCATGTGCTTGCTCCAGTCCTTGCTCAGCTTGGTCTCGGAGGCCTTGATCACGGATGGCCACATGTTGTAGTTGTACGGCTGGCCGGTGGTCGGGTCCGTGTCGTACTGCAGCACAGTCTTGAAGTTCAGCGGGTTCAGGCCGTCCTGGAACGAGGTGCCGCCGTACTTCTTCGGCATCTTGGTGTTCTGGTCGTCGTTCAGGATCTTGTCGCCGAGCGCGGTCAAAACGGGCTCGCCGTCCTTCATCTTCCACATTACGCCCTTGATGCCGGCGCAGGCGATGTTCCCGGCCTGGCTGACCTGCACACCCTCTGGGGAGTACAGCCAGTTGATGAACTTGACTAGGCGGGCCTTGTTCTTGGCCTTGCTGCCGATACCGATCATCGTGACGCCGCCGGCAGGGGAGGCACCGTTAGAGGTGACGTTCAGGTCCTCGACAGGCGCGAGCGCGAAGCCCTTGCCCTGTGAGGTGTTGGCCGACGTGTTGTAGCCGGAAATGCCCAGGAAGTTCCACCAGGAGAAGAGCACCTTGCCGGAGCGCACCTTGGTGTCGATCTGCGTCCAGGTCTGCGTGGAGGAGTCCGGATCGAGAATCCCGGCCTGCTTGCACAGGTTCAGGAACTTGATGCCCTTCACGTACTGGCTGTTGTTGGCGATGATGCTCTGGTAGGCCTTGCCGTTACCCTTGCTCAGCACCGTGCCCTGGTTGATTTCCCAGCCGTAAAACGACATGTTCTGCGCGGCGTTTTGCATGTTGGTGCCGTCCCAGTCCTTGAACAGGGAGACGGCCCAGATATCCTTGTCACCCGTGTCCTTGCGCGCCTGGTCCTGCATCTTCTTCAAAACCGGCACCAGGTCGTTCATGGTCTTGATCTCCGGGTAGCCGATTTCCTTGTAGATGTCCCAGCGGATGTACGGTGCGGCCGCCGGATCCTGGCCTTCGGAAGGCTTGGTCGGGGACATCGAGGAAACCCCGGTGGTCAGGCCCCACACGCCCTTTTTGCCGGCGATGTTCTCCAGCTCGTCCGAGCTGGCCTTGTACTTCTTGATGTACTTCATGCCGTCGAGGTAAGGCGTCATGTCGGACAGCAGGCCGGCCTTGACCAGCTTCTTGGTGTGGGTCGTGCCGGTGATGATCAGGTCACCGAGGTTCCCCGCCGCCGAGCGGGTATCGAAAAGGGTGGAGCCGCCGCCGGCAACGTTAGGCGAGACCATCTTCAACTTGATGTTGAACTTGTCCTTGATGTAGTTGGCGTACCAGCCCTTGGCAATCCCGGCGTAGTTCGCCAGATCGTCGTAGACGGTGACCGTCAGCTCCTTGCCGTCGTCCTTGGCCGCCTTCTTGTCGGTGTCGGCCTTGTTACCGGTGCTGCATCCCGCCAGTGCCAAAACCGTGGCCGCGGCGGTTGCAAGAATCGCTACTTTCTTACGCATCACATATTCCTCCCAGTCTATGCCGTGCCCCCGCACGGCTGTCTGAGGCGGCAGACGGTGCCGCATCTCACTATTGAGTATAGTCAACCATACCAATCTCGGCAAGCGCTTACAGGGGCGCTATACCGGGATTTAGCCCCCCTGACCGCGCCAAATGTCGACAAATCGGACCTAAGTAAGTTCGGAATACTAACTAATGTAATGGCCGTGCGATAGCTTCCAGCCGAGCTTTCAGCAATGGCCTATGCCACCGAAAACGGGAAAAGGCGTGCAGGTTTTTTAGAGGGCGGAGCAAGGCGTACTTAGCCGGTCGGCTAGCGTAAGGCTGGCGCTTGGGCCGCACTTTGGCCCGAGTGCCAGCCTTAGCTAGACGAACCGGCGTTGCCTTGCGTAGCCCGTTTAGACCAGAGCGGAGTGCGGCGGGCTTAGCCGGACGCATAGCGTAAGGCGGGGCAATGGGCCACACTTTGGCCCAGTGTTCCGCCTTAGCTATGCGCTCCGGCGTTGCCGCACGGAGCTCGAGGAAAGGGCGGAGCCGAGCGCAGGCCCAGCCGGACTGCCGTTTCACACTGGGTTGCGGCGAGGTTCCCCGTGTGAAACGGCAATTGGTCGGATCGACCGCAGGCGCACAAACAAGGCGGCACCCCGTGTTGGGGATGCCGCCTTGTGCATCGTCAGTCTGCATTGATACTCGGCTACCGGCGTCACCACGCTCGGGTCCTCCGGCGTCCCGCGCTACCGGTCGGTGCGCTGCAGCAGCTTCGGCTCCGTGACGCGCAGCACGATCAGGTTGATCAAAAGCAGCAGGGCCGTGGAGATGAACACCACGTTGTAGTCGAACAGGCCGGCCAGCGTCCCACCGAGGAAGGCGCCGAACATGTTGCCCAGGGCCTGGAAGCTCTGGTTCCAGGAGAAAATCGCGCTGGTGGTTTCCGGCGGCGTGTTTTTCGTCAGCAGGGTCTGGATGGTCGGGAAAAGGCCCGCGTCGGAGATGCCGACGAACAGGCGCAGGATGCCCAGGCCGACGACGCTGCCGACGATGCCTTGCGGAAAGTAGACCAGCACCGCGAACAGGTAGCAGCCGATCAGCACCCGTCCGGAGCCGTGCTTGTCGCCGTAGCGGCCGAGGCGCGGCGCCGCGAGGATGTTGGAGATGCCGGGCAAAGCGGCGATGACGCCGGCGACCACGGTGATGGCGCCCTGATTGTGCATCAGCTCCTTAATGTAAAGCGAGATGATCGGCGAGATCGACGCGTTGCCGGTCTGCACGATCATGGTCGAAATCAGGAGAATCACGATCAGCTTCGGGTCGGCGACCTTTTTCAACAGCGACTGGTGCGGCGCGCCCTTGACGCGCTGCACCGGCACGAACGACTCCTCGACCATGAACGCCGACATCAGGCAGACCACGGCGAGAAGCGCCGCGGTGATGAAAAAGGTGTTCCGGATCGAGAAAATCTGAGCTAAGATGCCGCCGACAATCGGGCCAAAAAGCGTCCCGGACACCGAGCCGGTGACCAGCGTCCCCAGCGCGGCGCCGGCCTTGGCGCGCGGCGTCTGCGAGGCCACCAGCGCCTGCGCGTTGGGGATGTAGCCGGAGAAGAAGCCCTGGAAGAAGCGGCAGGCGAACAGCGCCCAGACGTTGGTGCAAAGCCCCATCAAGGCCATCGACACCGCGATGCCCAGGCTCGCCCGGATCAGCATCACCTTGCGCCCGGTGCGGTCGGCGAGGCTGCCCCACAGCGGCGAGACGATCGCCGTGATCAGGAACGTGACCGCGTAAATCAGCCCGCTCCAAAAGGTCAGCTGCTGCTTGGAAAAATCGCCCATCTGGCTGACGTAAAGCGACAGGAACGGCATGATCTCGCTGAACGCGATCCCCGCAACGAACGTGCAGAACCACAGCACGTACAGGTTCTTCTTCCACGGGCCACGCTCGCGTTGTGCATCATCCATGGCGCTGGCGCCTCCTTCTTCGGTGGCGGGCCGTCAGGCGACCCACCAAACAATTTCTGAAAACCCACGACTTCCAGTATGCCACTTTTCACCGCGGCCCGCACCGGGATTGCGGCCGGTGTCACATTGCGTGTCGCCGAGGCGACCGCGGTGCTCGGGCGGGGCCGCACAGCCGGTTCGCGGCAACCGGGTGGCGGCGCGGACCATCCACGTGGCCGCTTCGTGCACCCACGTGGCCACGCCTAGCGTGCCCGCGGCAGCCCGTCACAGCGCCCACTGCCGCAGCGCGGTGGCCACCCCGGACGCGGTGTTGGGCGGCGCCACGTGGTCGGCCACCGCCAGCAGGCCGGCGCTCGCGTTTTGCAGCGCGACGCCGACGCCCGCGGCCGCAAGCATCGGGATGTCGTTGTCGCCGTCGCCGATCGCCATCGTCTGCGCAAGCGGCAGGTCCCAGTGCGCCGCCAGGAAGCGCAGCGCATGGGCCTTGGACACGGCGGGGTGGGTGAGCTCGAGGTAGGTCGGGTTGGACCGCGCCGCCGTCAGCGGCAGGTCCGCCACCGCCGCGGCCAGCGCGTCGATGGCTTCCGGCTGCCCCATGCACAGCACCTTGTGCACCGGCCGGCCGCTGGCCAGCAGCCCCGCGACGTCGCCGCCGGTGGGGGCGGTGCCGGTGATGGCGGCCTCCTGATCCGGCCACGGCCCGGGGGCGGTCACCCAGTCCTGCCCGACGAAAAGGTTGACGCTGATGCCGCCCACAATCGCCGCGGCGCGCGCCTGAACCGCCGCCGCGACGCCCGGCGCCAGCGGCCGCTCGAACAGCGGCGTGGTCGGGCCGCCGGGGTGGGCGGTGACGATCAGCGCGCCATTCAGCGCCACCAGTGGCAGGGTGACGCCGAGCTGCTCGGCCAGCGCGGCCATCGCCCGCGGCGGGCGCGCCGAGGCTAGGCAGAAGCGCCCACCGGCCGCAGTGTAGTCGCGCACTGCGGCAATCACCGCCGGCCGCAGCCGGTGGCTGTCGTCGATCAGGGTGCCGTCGATGTCGCTGAACACCAGGGGAATTCTCATCATCACGCCTCCGTTTCACGTGGAACACTTCGCCCTCAACACTTGTAGTGTAAGCCGGTCGGGGCGGGGGAGGCAAGCACCGCGGCGGGGCGTGCGGCGGCCCGGGTGGGAACGGGCGAGGCCCGGGGCGGACGGCGCTAAGGCCGCGGAAACGCAAAAAGGCGCCCGCTTGCGCGGACGCCCCTGATGTGCGGGCTGAGCCCGAGTTTCGGGCCATGTGCCGGGTGATCATCCTGGGTCGCGATGACCGGCCACCTATTTCTGGTCAAGCCAGATTCGGTCGGCATCCCCTTGGCCGAAGAACTTGAACATCACGCTGTCGCCAAGCTTGAGCGTGATCGTCTCGACGTCGCCCTCGTTGAGCCCGTAGCCGTTGTCAACATCGTCGTTGATAATGACGAAGCCATAGGCGTTATCAGGATCGGAACCATTCAGGAGCCCCGGCCTCCAGCTAACGGTATAGGTCCCGGCTTTGAGGCCGCTGGCGTCGTTGGTGACGTTGACGGCAACGGCGTCGGCGCCGTTTTGGCCAATCAGCGTCGTGCTGCCTGTGAGGAATATCTCACCCTTCTCCCGGCGCGAGGTGAGGACGTAGCTTGCCTTTTCTTCCTTCGCGCTTGCGGAAGATGAATCGGCGGTGGAAGCGGCCGAGGATGAGGAGGCTGCGCTAGAGGATGAGGAGGCCGTGCTAGAGGATGAAGAGTCTGCGCTAGCGCTTTCGGACGCCTTTGACTCGGTGCTAGAGGAAGTGGATTCCTCCTCCTTGTCCTTCTTGGCGAACGTGTGGTAGGTCACTTTGATCTTTGCGGTTTTGGCGAAGGAATCGTGTTTCTCGAAGTCCGTCTCGCCGTTGACCGCAACGGTTTCAACGTCACCGTCCTTGTGCAACAGGGCAACCAGCAGGTCGGCGTCGCGGATGGTTTTGACGTTTTTGAATCCGGCGTCCTTCAACTGGGCCACGACCGTCTTGTAGTTCGTGCCCTCCAGGTCCGAAGCGCTCGCGGGCATTTCGATTCCGCTTTCCTCCTTGTGACCGCACCCGGTGGCGATGCCGAGGGTGATGAACGCCAAGGCGATGATGATAAACTTTTTCATGTCGTCCTCTTTCTGAAGTTGTGCGGGGTTACAGGCCTAGGATCTCTTTTTTCTTCTGGTCGAATTCGTCTTGCGTTAAGGCACCCGCGTCGAGTAGGGACTTGAGCTTGCGAACGGTCTCAATCTGCTCATCAATTGAGAGCTGGGGCGTGCTGGCAAGCGGCTGTGCGGTCCCTGGATTCAGTCCCTGCGCGACGTTCATTCCCATCAGCATGCCGGCACCGTCACCGAAGCCGTTGGTTTCGATTCCCGAGGCGATTTTTTGCTGGGCGGCGATGTTGGAGGCCCGCTGTGAGGTGTCGTTGTACGCCGTGGTTTCCATTTTTTTCGTCGAGAAAAGCTTGACGAGCGCGCGTGATTCGTCTGAAAAGGAGATGGCCTCAAGCGCAATCGAGGTCAGCGTGAAGCCGAAGCGCGCCGGCCAGGTCCCGGTGTTTTGAGGATCGTTAAGAATCGCCTGCGTGATCGCGCTGCCCTTGGCCGGCAGATCCGAGATCCGGTACTGCGCGGAAAGCGAGGCGAGGCTGACGGTGAAGGACTGCAGAAACTCGGGGTTGATCTGTGCGCGGGTCGTGACGTCGGCAAAGGAGTAGTAGGTCGTGTTCGCCGGCAGAAAGTTGCGCACGAAAAGCTCGGGGTCGGTGATTTTGATCGCATAGGAGCCGCGCGCGACGACTTCAAGGTCGGCACCGTAGTAGTGATCGTTGTACGCCAAAGGGGCGGGCGTGCCGAACTTGAGCCCGCGAATCTCGCGCAGGTTGACGAAGGCCACGTGCATCTCCTTGTCGCTTTGCCCGCCGAAGCCCAGCCTGTTCATCGACGTTTTGAGTAGCGCATCGGTGAGCCGCTCACCGGCAAAAACGCTGGCCTCGCCGTTTTCGACGACGTATTCACCCGCGTCGGTAATGATCTGCGTGATGCCGGCTTGGCTGAAAATAAAGGCCGCGACGTTCTCCGGGACGCGGATGATCGACCCGTTGGAAATCACGCCGGCGGAGCCTTGCGTGTTCGCGCCGTGGCCACCGTTCGTGTCCTGATGGTGGCCGGCAACGACGGCCGTCTGCTCTTCAAAATTGCCTGCAACGATGATGTCTTTCCACTGATCGCCTAGCGTGCTGCTGATCGAGTCGGTCAGACCCTTGAAAATCCCCATAGTGCGTTCCCCCTATAGCTGATTGCTAGTGCCGCAGTATTCACAAGTGACCACGCGCCCCTTGAGGCCAGACAGCGAAGCCCCGCAACCTGAGCAGTGTGCCGTCGTTCGCTCGTTGCGCGGGCGGCTCGAGCGCTCGGTCACCGCCTTGGGCGCGCGGTCGAAAGTTCCCTTGAACGTGTCGATCGTGTCCTTCAGCGCGGCCGCGATCTGCTCGCTTTTGGGCAACGCGCTTGCCGCCTGGCCGTCGACGATAATATCCTCAGCGCCCGTCACGAGGCGGTTCAGCATCCGGACGAACTTGTTGGCCGTCGCCAACGATTGGAAATTGACGCTCAACTGGTCGTTCGTGAAGTACACGTCCAGCTTCGCCACCGAGCTGTTCCGCCCCTTGGTGACAATCGCCTGGGGTTGGCCGTTGAAGATCTTGACGTGATCGATTGGGAAAACAAGCGTGTCCTTGACCTTGCCCCACATCGATTGCTTAACGACGACGATGTTTTGGTTCGTGAGAAAAATCAGGGTGTTGCCCGAGCCGAACTCGTCCGTCGACACCGTTTCTTCCGGGAAAACCATGGATTCACTTGGTAGTAGTGTGTACCCCTTTGTCATGCTGCTTCTTCCTTAGTGAGGCGCGGCCGGCACTGTGGGTCAGCCGCGGATTGATAAGATTATTTTCACTTATTATCGCATAAATATAGAAAAATGCACGAATAATCTAACCGCGCATGCCCTTACAGCCCGCAATAGATAATTGATTAACTCGATTTACTGGCTGGTGTGAGGTGCGGGCGGCGCCCGCCGTCACGCCCGCTTCCACGGCGGCAGCCCCTCTGTGACCAGCCGCTTGAGCTCCGGCAGCCGCGTTGCCACCGCGGCCGGCAGGTGCCAGTCCGGCGGCTCCAGGCCCGCCCACAGCGCAGCGATCAGGGCGGCGACGGCACGCCGCCACTGGGCGTGGGTGGTGCCGTCCGTCTCGCGCAGGCCGGCCAGGATCGCCCGGGCGCTTTGGGGCAGCTGGTCCTTCAGCTCCGCGAAGGTCGCGGTATCGGTGCGCACGACCAGCGCGTAGGCCGCGTCCAGGCAGGCCTTTTTGGTGGCGACGTCGAGGTCCTGGACCCACGCGGCGATGCTGCGCTGGGCGTAGCGCGACAGCAGGTCGGTCTCGGGCACCGGCACGAACGCGTTGTCTCGGATCGGCCAGGAGAACGGGTCGTGCTGGCCCAGGGCGTGCGCGGTGCTTTGGATCACCCGGTACTCCTGGTCCGGGTCGAAAAGCGTCCCGATCAGGCTGGTCTGCGGCACCAGCTTGTGAATGCGGGCACGCAGCGGTGGGTCGACCACCGTCCCGAGGCCGGGTCCGTCGGCGTTGTACACCGCCGCAATCCGGGCCTGCAGGGCGGGTGCGGCGTGCGCGAAGGCGTAGGTGGCCAGCGTGCCGCCCTTGGAGTGGCCGGCCAGGATCAGCGTGCCGGGGTAGTGCGCCGCGATTTTGTCCAGGTAGGCGAGGGCGGCGCGCTGCGACGGGATGGTCTGGAGGTAGGCCATGTTGAAGTCCTCCTTCCAGTCGACGAAGGCCGCGCGGGTGCCGCGAAAGGCCAGCACGTGCCGGCCGCCGGGCAGGGAGAAGGTGACGGCGGAAAACTGCAGCTCAAGTTCCGCGTCGAGGCGGTCGACCGCGTCGTGGACGCGGATGTCTTGGTAGCGCGGCTGGTGGGCGAGCACGGCCAACAGCGCAGCGTTAGGTCCCGGCCGCCAGGTGTCCTGGGTCAGGGCGGTGAAGCTCGCCGGCGGCAGGTCGCCGAGGCGGTTGAGCGTCGGGGCGATGGTATGGAAGGGAAAATAGGCGAGCTGGGCGAAGATCACGCCGTCCACCGTGGTCACCGGCAGCGCGGCGAAGCTTCGGTCGCCGACCGCCTTGGCGTAGCCGGTCAAGTTAAGCAAGTGGTTCACCTCACATGCGTCTTTTTCCTTAGTATGCCACAAGTCGCCGGCCGCGGTCGTCACCCGCCCGCGAACTTTTTACTGACTTTTTGTCAGAACTTGACGCGCGTCAAGTTTTTCCCCGCCGGCCCCCCGTATACTTGGGTCATCAAACGTGATAGGGGAGCGGATCATGAAATTTCAAAAATGGTTGCAAGATCATAGTCAACACATCACCTGGCTGTCAGCGGCGCTGATCGTGCTGGGGTACGCCGGCAAGTTCACGCACGTCGGCCTGCTTTACACCTGGGCCTTGGCGATTGCCTCGCTGATCGCGGTGGTGCCGATCGCGGTGCACGCCTTCCAGGCGCTGAAGGTGAAGGTCGTCTCCATCGAGCTTCTGGTCACCATCGCCGTCATCGGCGCGTTCGTGATCGGCGAGTACAACGAGAGCGCCATCGTCACCTTCCTCTTCCTGTTCGGGAACTTCCTGGAACAAAAGACCTTGAGCAAGACGCGCGAGTCCATCCGCAGCCTGACCGACATGGCGCCGACCACGGCGCAGGTGCTGCAGGAAGACGGCACCACCGAGGAGACCGACGTCGATGACGTCGAGGTCGATGACGTGGTGGTGGTCAAAACAGGCGCGGCCATCCCGGTCGACGGGGTGGTCGTGGACGGCAGCGGGTACGCCGATGAGGCCGCCGTCACCGGCGAGTCCCGCGCGGTCAAAAAGGCCGCGGGCGCGCAGGTGTTCTCCGGCACCATCCTGAGCGACGGCGCGCTGAACGTGCGGGCCACCAAGGTCGGTGACGACACCACCTTCGCCAAAATCGTCGAGCTGGTCGAGGACGCGCAGGACACCAAGTCCCACGCCGAGAAGTTCATCGACCGCTTCGCGCAGTACTACACCCCCGCGGTGCTCCTGATCGCGCTGGTGGTCGGGCTGGTCAGCCAGGACTTCAAGCTGGCGATCACCGTGCTGGTGCTCGGGTGCCCCGGGGCCCTGGTCATCGGCGCGCCGGTTTCCAACGTCGCCGGCATCGGCAACGGCGCCAAGCGCGGCATCCTGGTCAAGGGTGGCGAGGCGATGGACCAGTTCGCCAAGATCGACACCTTCGTTTTCGACAAAACCGGCACCCTGACGAAGGGCGAAACCGCCGTCTCCGCCGTCACCACCTACCGTGGGACGGAAGACGAGCTGCTGGCGCAGGCCGCGGCGCTTGAGACCCTGTCGGACCACCCGCTGGGCCGCGCCGTCATCACCGAGGCGACCCGCCGCAACCTCGCGTTCAACCAGCCTTTGTTCGATCACCAGACCTTGCGCGGCCAGGGCATCACCGCCAAGGTCGCCGGTGTTGAGGTGTGCGCCGGCAACGAGAAGCTGCTGGCGGCGCACCACATCGCGCTCACCGCTGAGCAACAGGCCGACGTGCTCAAGCTGCAACAAACCGGCAGCTCGCTGATCATCGTCGCCGTCAACGGCCAGGTCGCCGGGCTGATCGGGGTCGCCGACGTCGTGCGGCCGGAAGCCAAGGCCGCCCTCGCCGCCCTGAAGAAGGCCGGTGCCAAGCACCTGGTGATGCTGACCGGCGACAACCAGGTCACCGCCGATTACGTGGCCAAGACGCTCGGCGTCGACGAGGTCCACGCCGGCCTGATGCCCGACGAGAAGGTCACCTTCGTCAAGCAGTTCCAGAAAGCCGGCCAGCGCGTCGCGTTCGTCGGCGACGGCATCAACGACTCGCCGTCCCTGGCCACCGCCGACATCGGCATCGCGATGGGCTCCGGCACGGACGTCGCGATCGAGACCTCCGACGTCGTCTTGATGCAGTCCAGCTTCAAGGCCCTGGTTCACGCCTACCGCCTGGCGAAAAAGACGGTGCTGAACACCCGCGAGAACGTGACGATCGCGATTCTGGTCGTGGCCTTCCTGCTGCTCGGCCTGGTCGCCGGCTTCATCTACATGGCATCCGGCATGTTCGTCCACGAGGCCTCGATCCTGGTCGTGATCTTCAACGCGATGCGCCTGATCAATTTCGGCGGTCGCGCGGAAAAAGTTGCGTAACTTGACCTGCGTCAATTTTTTCTCCGCCGGTCACACCTACAATAGATTTATAAAGAAAAGGGAGGAACCATTATGAACAAGAAAATCATTATGCAGCTGGATGAACTGACTTGCCCATCCTGCCTGACCAAGATCGAGGGCGCCGTCAAGAACACGAAGGGCGTCGGCGCCGTCAAGGTCCTGTTCAACGCCGGCAAGGTGAAGGCCGAGTTCGACGACAGCCAGGTCTCGGCCGACGATCTCAGCCAGGTCGTCACCAAGCTGGGCTACGAGGTCCAGGGCGTCAAGGTCAAGGATCTGTAGCTAGTCGCACCCGCGTCGCGCTGCGGAACCCGTTTTGAAGTGGAGGGCCGGGCTCCGGCCCGGCAGGCGCGGTGCTTCCGGCTCCGGGCCGAGGCGGCGGAACGCGTGGGGCTCCCTGGAGCCCGCAAGCGGTCTCCAGACCCGCCCTTGCTGTAAGCCGGCAAAGACCGCCGGCTAACAGCAATGTCACGCTGGCTCGCCTCGGCCCTCCGCCTCCAGCACCACGCCGGCCGGGCCTCCGCCCTACACAGTGGGCCGCAGCGGCTGTGGCGCTGGCCATCCACCACTGGTGGCATCGCATAAGCTGTCTGATTGGTCATCGGTGAGGCAGCGAGAACCACTTAGCATCAGCAGAACAGCGTCCATACTATCCAGATTCAAACCAAACCAAACCAAACCAAACCAAACCAGTCCGGTTCAACCCCCAAAAGAAACCAAGCTAGTCCAGACCGTTCTATCCAGGTTTGAGCTATTGTCAATACAGGACGTATCATCTTCATACCAATTCCAAACAGCCCAAATAAAACCCCAAAGCGTTCCACTAGATAAACACCGACAAAAACCCAACGGAGGAATCACCATGCCAACCAAAGAAGCCATTGAAGCCAAGTACCAAGCCGAAGTCAAGCAGGCCGATCTCGACCACCACAAGCCGACCGCCGGCGCCATGACCGGGCACATTCTCGCCAACCTGTGGGTCCTGGACGTCAAGTTCCACCAGGCCCTCTGGTTCGTCCACGGGCCACAGAGCTACCAGCTCCAGCAGGTTTACACCGACCTGATTGCGGCCAACCGCAAGCAGATCGACGAGCTCGGCGGCGTGCTTTTGGATGAAAACGAGTTCCCGCCGGCCACGGTCGACGAGTACGTGCGCTACGCCAAAATCGCCGAGGAGCCGCGCCTGAAGTATGAGGATGCGGCGCAGGTGATTGACGCCACGGCGCACGACTTCACCACCGCAAACATGTTCATCGACCGCGCGATCAAGCTCGCCGAGCGCGAGAGCCGACCGGCGATGGCCGCCTTCCTGACCGGCCTGCGCGGCTACAACAACCAGCAGGTCCGCAAGCTGCAGGCCTTCCTGGGCAAGACCGCCTGGGAGGGGCTGGTCGAGATCGACGACGACGAGGACTAGGACTAGGGCATGACGAAAAGCCGAGGTGCGACGATGCGCCTCGGCTTTTTTGTCGTGCCGGCGTGGTGGTTGCGTGACCTCACAACGTGCCAATCAGCGGTACCCGCCAGCGGCTGATTTTTCAGTCCTCACCGCACCCGCTGCTTGCGCCGGCTCAGCGCCACCGCGGCGGCGAGGAACACCGCGGCCCAGGCCAGCAGGACGACGATGGCGACCGCGGCGGTTGGCGCCGGCCACGGCGTCGTGCCGGTGATCACCTGGTCGAGGCGCAGGGCGCCCTGCGGCAGGAAGCGGGCGATTGGGGCGAGCACCGCGGTGGTCAAGATGGCGGGCTGCGTCAGCGCGACGAAGCCGGCGCAGACCACGGCGACGAAGCCGGTGCTGGCGCTCAGCTGCGCAACCGCGGTCGCTAGCATCACCAGCATCACGACGGCTGCCGCAAGCAGCCCGGCGTACCAGGCCACCGCGTGCGCGGCGGTGATCAGCTGGCCGGAGCCGGTGACCAGCGGGTAGTCCCAGAAGCCGTAGCCCATTGTGCGCCCGACCAGCCAGTAGGTCAGCCCAAGCGCCGCGGCCATCAGCGGCAGGGTGATGATCAGGGCCGCCAGCACGCGGATCAGAAGCGGGCGCACCGGCTGCACCGGCAGCACGGACGCGAAGCCGGCGGTGCCGCGCCGGCGCTCGAAGGTCAGGATTGCGGCGGCGGGCAGGGCGGCGAACGCCAGGAGCATCAGCGGTGACAGCTTGCTGAAAAAGGCGTTGAGCAGGTAGTTGGCCGCCGGCACGTTGCCCTTGGCCAGCGCCATCTCGAACAGATTATGGTCCAGCAGGTACCGGTAGAAGCGCACATCCGTCTTGCGCGCCGCGACCTTTTGGCTGCCGAGCGCGCCGCCGCGGCTGATCGGGGCGAACTGCAGGTCGTGCTTTTGCGCCAGGCGCAGCGTGTAGGTCTGGTAGTCCAGCATCGCCTTGATCATCTTGTGGCGTGCCTTGTTGACCGTCGCGTTGCCGGCGTTGCTGTAGATGCTGGAGGAGGCCAGCACCACGGGCTGCAGGGCCTGGCGCTCGGCGTCCAGGTAGGCCTCGCGCTTCTTGATCGCGGCGGTCTGCGGCTTGACCTCATCCAGGTCGTCGCGCTGCTTGCTGACGCTGGCGTAGGCCTTCTGGTAGGCGCTGGTCAGGGTGTTGTCGGCGGCGTCCGCAAGCGTACTGCTGGTGGTTTTCAGCCCCAGGAAGGTGTTGAGCAGCAGCAGGAGCAAGACCAGCAGCGTGACCAGGTTGAGTTTTTGCAGCCAGTGCTTCTTGAGTTCAAAACGTAACATGATGAGTC
This sequence comes from Lacticaseibacillus kribbianus, assembly GCF_020180945.1. Lineage (GTDB taxonomy): Bacteria > Bacillota > Bacilli > Lactobacillales > Lactobacillaceae > Lacticaseibacillus > Lacticaseibacillus kribbianus. Next base: position 163,838 of record NZ_JAIPUL010000005.1, read on the forward strand.
CTCCTAGTCGTTGGTGACAAGCGGCACCCGCACGCGGCGCTTGGCGGCGGCCAGCGCCGTCGCCGCCAGCCACAGGCCGATGATCCAGCCGGCGAACACCAGGGCGACGAACCAGCCGGTGGTGTGGACGTAGCTCAGCTGGTGGTTGACCAGCGCCGGCAGGTTGACGTACTGGCTTGGCAGCCACCGCACCAGGCCGGTGGGCAGGTGGTCCAGCAGGTGAAAGTAGCCGGCAAAGGGCACCAGGGCGAGGACGAACATCGCGACGCTCGCGTCCTTGGTGATCTGGCGCACGAGGTGGGCCAAGCTGATGAAGAGCAGGAACCAGAGGTTGTAGAGGCCGAGGTAGCGCAGCAGCATCTGCCACAGGGGGACGATCTGCGCGAGGCCATCATGCGGAATCTGAATTGGGAAGCGCCAGAGGCCGAGGTCGTGGGCCGGTGACAGAGCGAGGACGGTGACGACTAGTCCCGTGGTTAGCAGCAGCCCGGCGTTGATCACCAACCAGACCAGCAAGCTGCGCAGTATTGCGATTGTGTTCGGTGCCAGCGGCGCGGTATGACTAAGCATCGTTGGGCGACGCTGCGGGTCGGCGAAAAAGGCGCTGACGACCGTGGTTAAGGCGATGAACAGGATGCCGTACAGAAGGAGCGGCGGCCGTTCGCGCTCGGTGGTCCGTGTGAGGTTCAGCTCGTCAATCAGCAGGTTAAGCGCGGTGGTGTGCAGATCCACCTGGAAGAGTCGCGTCGGCGCTAGCTGTAGCCAGTAAGTCATCACTTGGCGGAAATCCTTGATTAAGGGTCGCTGGTCGTCCTTAGCAAAGAACAGGCTGTAATATAGCTCAATCAGCATTGGGTCCGCCGTGATGTGCTTCAGGGCAAGGCGGTTGGCGCTTGCACCATCTCCTGCCTTCAGCGCGGCGATGAGGGGCTTGAGCATCTTGCGTCCGGCCGGTGCGACCGTCATGCTCGGTTTCTGGGATAGCAGCTGCTCCTCGGTCACTGCCTCGTCTTTAACCATGTGGCGCATCTGCCGCTGATCACTGCTGCTCATGAAGGTAGCTGAGGTGCCATTGACGAAGAACGTGATGCCATGGCTCTTGGTCAACGTCTGCGTCGTCGTGAGGGCAAACAGGCTAATCAGAGCAATCAATAGGGCGAGGTACACACGCCTTGGGGCAGTCTTGAACTCGAAGCGCAGTTGGGTAAACATGAAGGGGCTCCTTCCCACTAGTAGAACTCGGTTAATTAATTATTAGATATAATTATTATAATTATTTTTAATAAAACGCTTGCAACTCGGGGGGGCGACACGATAAGATGGTTTATGAGGAAAGCAATCAGCCGGCCGGCCAACCGCCTCAGCACAATGACACTCAGGTCGAACTTCAACACAGGTTGTTGTTCAGAAAGAAGGTACTCGCCATGAAGAAAATGATGATGCTCGCCATGACCGCCTTGACCGTCGCCGTGTCCAACGCGCCAGCTCTGGTCGGGGCCGCGACCACCGAGACCGAGCCAGTTACCGCAACCGCATTCGTTCACTCCGCACACGTTCCGGTGGCGATGTATTAGAATGGCACAACCATTTACGCCGACATCACTTATGTTTCAACATTCTCCCTCGCGGGGACGACGCCAGGAAGCAATGGCATCACGTACTATAACTACGACGTGGATGGCCGCACCGTTCTGGGAAGCAGCCTCATCAGCTAATGGGAATCAAGAGGAAAGTGCGCTTCGCCTTGGCGAGGCGTCTTTTTGCGTTCCGCGGCTAGTCGTTGGTGACCAGCGGCACCCGCACGCGGCGCTTGACGGCGGCCAGCGCCGTCGCCGCCAGCCACAGGCCGATGATCCAGCCGGCGAACACCAGGGCGACGAACCAGCCGGCGGTGTGGACGTAGCTCAGCTGGTGGTTGACCAGCGCCGGCAGGTTGACGTACTGGCTTGGCAGCACGTCGACCAGGTGGCCCGGCAGGTGGTCCAGCAGGTGAAAGTAGCCGGCGAAGGGCACCAGGGCGAGCACGAACATGGCGACGCTCGCGTCCTTGGTGATCTGGCGCACGAGGTGGGCGAGGCTGATGAAGAGGAGGAACCAGAGGTTGAACAGGCCGAGGTAGCGCAGCCACAGCGCCCACAGCGGGATGATCTGCGCCAGGTTTTTGTGCGGAATCTGAATCGGGAAGCGCCAGAGACCGAGGTCGTGGGCCGGCGCCAAGGCAAGCACGGACACCACCAGGCCGACGGCGGCCAGCAGCCCGGCGTTGATGATCAGCCAGGTCACCAGCGCGCGCAGCAGCGCCTTGGTATTCGGCGCAAGCGGCGCCACGGCGTCCAGCATCGCCGGCCGGCGGCGCTCATCGGTGAAAAAGGCGGTGGTGGTGGCGGCGATGGCCACAAGCAAAAGGCCGTAGATCAGGAGGGTCGGCGCCCGGCGCTCGTGCACATCGGTCAGGTTCAGCGAGCGGGTCACCAGGTTCAGCGCGCTGGTGTACAGGTCGACCTGCAGCAGTCGGTCGGGTGCGAGGCGCAGCCAGGCGTCAAGCAGCGCCCTGAGGTCCTTGGGCAGCAGGGCGCCCACGTCGGGGGTGAAGTACTGGAGGTACGTCAGCTGGTTGGTGAGCTCCGGGTCCGCCGTGAGGTGCGCGAGCGTCAGCCGGTTGGCCGCCGCGTAATCGCCGCGACGCAGGGCGGCGACCAGCGGCGTCATCAGCCGCCTGGCCTGCGGCGCGGCGGTGAGTGTGCGTTCTTCCTTTTGGAGCCGCGCCTTCTCGGTGGCCGCCTCGGCCACGACCATTTTGGTCATCGCGGCCTTGCGGTTGCTGGTCAAAAACGGCAGCTCCCGGTCGCCTGCGGTGTAGAAGATGAAGCCGTTGCGCGGAATCTGGTCGCGGACGATGGTGAAGGCGAGCAGGCCGAGCAGCGCCACGGCGAGCGCCAGGTAGGTGCGCCAGGCGGCGGTCTTGAACTCAAAGCGCAGGTGCGTCAGCATGGCGGCTCCTTTCTGCGCGGGTCAGTCCGCGACCGGCGGCACCACCGGCGCCTGCAGGAAGGTCTGCGTGTACAGCGCCATCATGTCCTGCCCGGTGTTCACGACGTCATGGATGTGCTGGTCCTTGAGGAAAAAGACCGAGTCGGACACCCGCCCGACGGAGTCCATCTGGTGCGAGGAGACCAGAAGCGTCTTGCCCTTGGCCTTGAGTTCGGCAAAAATCTGCTCGAACAGCTGGATCGAGGTCGGGTCCAGGCCGTTGAGCGGCTCGTCGATGAACATGGTCTGCGCGTCGGAGACGATGTACATCGCCAAGAGCGCGTGCTGCTTCATGCCCAGGCTGAGGTTCTTGATCTTCTTCTTGAAGTAGGATTCCATGCCGAGCTCCGCGACCGTTTTTTGGATGTCGACCTTGGACTTCCACATCTTCTTGACGTACTCTAGGTGGTCCTTGACGGTCAGGTCGGCGTAGAGCTGGTTGGAGTTCTCAAGGAAAAACAGCTGCTTGAGGTAGGCGGTGCGGTGCTGGTGCAGGGACACCCCGTTGAGCTCGATGGTCGCCTTGGCGTCGGGCAACAGGCCGCACAAAAGGCGCAGCAGCGTGGTCTTGCCGGTGCCGTTGGGGGCGACCAGGCCGATCACCTGGCCGTCCTGCAGGTCGAAGGCGACGTTGTCGAGAATCGGTTTGTCGTGGAACGCGAACGTTAAGTTTTTGAAGGTTAGCATTTTCTCACTCCTCACTCATGTTGCCCTCATTATAATCCGATAAGTCTGCGGTGTCATTACACTTTTTTTATTCCCGTCCGTGCCTGACGCCCCCTCGAATCGCCGGCTGTCATCGGTTACAATGAGGGCTGAGGTGAGGGCATGCAATTTCCGGAATTGGCCGATGGGTCGCTGTATTATCCGAGTGGCCGGGCGATGCTTGCGGCGCAGCTGGCCTGCCAGGACCGCCTGGCGCAGGCCAACGCGCTGCCGCCGACCGCGTTGAACCGCCAGGCGGCCTATGCGGCGCTGTTCGCGGCGGCCGGACCGGGCTGCTGCGTGGCCGGCGCCTTGGCGGCCAACTGGGGCGGGGCCCACGTGCGGCTCGGCGAAGGCGTCACCATCGGCCTCGGCGTGATGCTGGTGGACGACGGCCCGATCACCATCGGGGATCGGACCGTTTTGTCCGCCCGGGTGACCGTCGCCACCGGGGCCCATCCGGTGTGGCCGGCGCTTCGAGCGGCCGGCTACGTCCACAACCAGGCGGTGCGCATCGGCGCTAATTGCGTGCTGGGCGTCGGCGCCACGGTGCTGCCCGGGGTGACCATCGGCGATGAGGCCTGGGTGGCGCCGGGCAGCGTGGTCGACCGTGACGTGCCGGCCGGCAGCCGGGTCGGCGGCATGCCCGCCAGAGAATTGGAGAAAGAAGAGGATTTCACAATGAATATGGAACAACTGAGCAATGGCGACCTGTACCTGCCCAACGACGCGGCGCTGATGCAGGAGCAGCAGCACTGGCAGGACATGCAGGCCCAATACAACCAGACCCTGCCGTCCGAGCAGGCCAAGCGCACCGCGATGCTGCAGGAGATGTTCGGCCAGATCGGCGAGGGCTGCTACATCGAGGCGCCGATGCACGCCAACTGGGGCGGCCACCACTGCACCTTCGGCAAGGCGGTCTACGCCAACTACGGCCTGACGATGGTCGACGACGGCCCGATCACCGTGGGCGACAACACGATGTTCGGCCCCAACGTGGTGCTCGCGACGGCCGGCCACCCGATCGAGCCGAGCCTGCGCGCGCAGGGCTACCAATACAACCTGCCGATCGTGATCGGCCAAAACTGCTGGTTCGGCGCCGGCGTCATCGTGCTGCCCGGCGTGACCATCGGCGACAACGTGGTGGTCGGCGCCGGCGCCGTGGTGACCCACGACCTGCCGAGCAACGTGGTGGCGGTCGGCAGCCCCGCCAAGGTGCTGCGCGAGGTCAACGCGCACGACCACGACTTTTACTACAAGGACCGCCGCATCGACTGGGCACAGATTGAAGAAGACGCCAAGTGAGCGGTGGCGCCAGCGGGGAAACCCGCGGCGTGACGGCATGTAACAGCCTTGTTGCTGGGCAACCCGGGGCGATGAGCGGATACTTTGACTCGGAGGTGGGAGACATGACATTAGGCGAGAACCTGCAGGCGGCGCGCACCGCGGCGAACATGAGCCAGGAGACGGTGGCGCAGGCCCTCTACGTCACGCGGCAGACCGTGTCGCGCTGGGAGCAGGGGCACACGCTGCCCAACATCTACGCGCTGTCCGATCTGTGCGCGCTGTACGGCTGCAGTCTGGACGCCCTGGTCGCGCCTTCCGCCGAGAAAAAGGAGGAAGTCACCATGCCAAAACCAAAAATCAATTGGATGGCGCTGTTCGGCCTGATCTGGTTCGACATCATCGTCGCGCTGGCGGCCGTCAGCGTGATCGGCAGCCTGGTGCTGACGGCCTGGGCCATCGAGGTCAGCTTCGTCGCGTCGCCGCTGCTGGTGGTCGGCACCAACCTGCTGGGCTACGCGGTGCCGTGGCACCAGCTCGCGATCGCGGCGGTGCTGGCCGGCATCGGCATCGCGGCGTACCAGCCGGTGCTGCGCCTGACCCTGTACGTGTGGCAGATGCTGCGCCACTATCTGCGTTACAGTCGCCAGACCGTCTTTTCCCGGTGATATTTCCCGGGAACAATGACACATCTCGTGCTTGCCCCGCGGTATCAACGTTTCTAGCACCACCGATTTTACGGCGGCACAATTTTGACCCTTTTCAAATTATTTTGGCTCATCGGGCGCCTCCTCAGAGAAGATCCCGTTGAGCTTTTTTGCGACTTCAAAGTTACTGTTGGGGTAGAGATGACCGTAAGTGCCGAGCGTCGTTTCGATGTCCTCATGTCCCAGACGTTCTTTAATCTGGAGTGGATTCTCACCGAGACTGATCAACAGTGACACATGCGAGTGGCGGAGGCCGTGCACGGTAATCCGCTCAACTTCTGCGAGTGTGCTATAGGCACTCACGATGCCCAAGAAACGTCGGTCAGCGCAGGGAATCCCATTAAGCGAGAACACCCACTCAGATTTCACCATCGCCGCTTGTGCGACCTGCCACGCGCTTAGACACGCAACTGTGGCATCATCAAGCGCAACGGTTCGGCGACTAGCCGCAGTCTTTGGCTCTGGTGTCTCAAACCAGTTGCGGTTGTGATAGTCCATGGTCTTATTGATGTTCACCGTCTTGCCAACGAGCTCAACGTCTGTCCACTTTAATGCCCGCGCTTCACCGCTTCGTAAGCCTGACATGAACATAAACCACAACATCGTGCGTTCAAAGTGTTTCTCGTAGGTGTCAGTGCCAGTTTTGGCAATCACCTTTTGGAAGTCTTCGCGTGTCCAGAACTTGATTTTCGCTTTCTTCTTAGGAATCAGACCGACGATGCGAACTGCATTTTCGGAGATGATGCCTAAGGTTTTGGCACGCTCTAACACTTGGCCAATTAGAATATTGACGGTTCGCGCATAAGATTGTTCGCAGACTTTTAGTATCTGTACCTGCCACCTTTGAATATCGATCGGTCGAATTTGGTCAATCGCGATCTCGGTAAACATCTTGAGATGCTGGCCGCCCATCATGGTTACGCGTTGCCGGTAAGTCCGTGGTTTCACTTGGGTTTTGTACCAAGGTTTGAACACGTCTTCCATGAATGGCCCAAAGCGGGTCTGCTTAATGTCTTGGTCATCAGTAACGCCGGTCGCCAACATGGCTAGTCTTGCTTTTTTCGCCTCCGTTTTCGTTTTGAAGCCGCTGGCACGTTTTTGAATTCGCTTGCCAGTCCGTTTGTCAGTTCCTAAGCTTACGCGGAAGCTAAAAGTGCCGTCCGCTTGTTTGGTAATATGGTCTTTCGTAGTCAAGATAGTTCCTCCTTAACTGCGGAAAGGCCACTTGGTGCACCCTCAAGTCGGCTTAGTTTCAAGCCTAATACTGCGTCTACTGCTTCCACTGGAACACGGTCTACGCCTTTCTTACCGTACCATCCAAAGCCTTGTTTGAGCAACTGTTCTTTGGTTAACTTAACGATGCGGCTTGCTTGCGATGGACTGTATCCTAGTTTGATAAGATCAGCTCTAGTCATCGTCAGGAAGACTGGCTGTTCTGGTACGTTAATATTCAATCAAATCACTTCCTAAAGTTTGGTGGGAGTGAGATAATCAAGTCAGATAGAACCCATATTTTATCTGTGAAGGGTGACTACTTGCTTTGGTCGGCGTAGTCGCTCTTTTTTGATTTCTCACGTTGCTTTGAATCGGTCATAACACCGTTGCGTTGGTGTTGAAAATGGTGGATCACGTCCCAGTGGCGTTGCGTCAACTTGCCACTGTCGATGATGGCCTTGAGTTCGCTCGTATTGTTGTACTGGTCGATCAACTGCAACATCTTGAGCGAGGGTGCGACTTGCTTTCTTAGCCATCGCGTAATGTGGTCATAGTTTAACGGCTCTGGATTAGTGGACAGGCGCAACTTATCCCGATTGTTACCGATGAACGCCGCCCAACGGGGATCTAACGCCCACTCACTTCTAGGCTTATGACTTGGCGTCAAGAAACGCAGATACTGATTGATGATGCCGAACACGACTTGCTCGGGATCATGTGTCGCTAATAGATGTTCAACCGCTGTGGCGGCACGCTCGCGGCGTAGGCGCACTTCAAAGCGAGTACGGATTGGTTGATCTTCAATGGCGATTTCTGGGTGTTTTTGATGTTGCTCAAATGCCTTGTCATAGATGCAGAAATTGACTTCGCTTTGTGGTGAACCAAGGTACAAGGTGCGTCCGGAAGCGTGCCACTGTTTGGTGCGGTTGTCCCTGAACCCGCGAAAGCGTGAGCTGAATTCATCATGGTCACACTTCTCAATTAGTGTTGGCACGTCTAGTAAACCGTTGCGGTCGTTGATGGCTAAATCCAGTCGAGTGAAGTGGCAATCCAGTTTGAGACAAGTTTCCAGAAAATCGTACCAAGTTCGATGTTGTGATTGCAGATACGATTCGACGTAGCGACAGCCTTGACCTTTCAGCTCAATCATTGTGCCACTGTCGTCTTTCGGCTTGTAATCTTCGGCATCCACGTCTTGGTAAGGTGATAACATCATCTTGATCTCACCGCATGTTAAGGTTGCTGAATAGCCGTAGTGGGCGCCTTCGTGAAGATTGAAATGGGTCGGGCTGATTTGGAACAGTTTGTTAATCAACTCTTCGTAGTCGTGTGTCTTGAAGGTGACGCTGAGATAGTCGATACAGACGTCCAGATTATTCTGACCGGTCAACGCACGCAACGCCAACGTCAGTTCTAGTCGGGCTTTATCGTTGAGTGGCTTCTTACGACCCAGCAGTTGATTCAGGTGTGACCGACTGTAATTTGCCGTATCAGCAAGCTGACCTTGTGTAATTCCATTGTCGCGCATCTCGTCATGGACTTGATCAAGCCAATCTTTGTTGGTCATGCCGCCAATTAAGTTTAAGTCTTTGAGCATGTTAGCTCCTTTCCAAGCGTCCTAACAGCAATTTGGCGTTCTACCTATGCGGTAAGGCCGTGCCACAGGCGCTTTATGCCTACCGTCGGATTTCTTGTTACTTGTATTTGCCCCCCTATTAGACACTGGGGGCTGATGACGGCCGGCTAACGCCGACCGCCGCCGCTCGCGCTAGCGGCTTTCGCGCTGCACGCCGCGCACGGCGGCGATGCGTTGCAAGACCCCTCCGGAAGGTCTGTGAGAACTTTCGCTCTCAACATATACAGACTGTTTGTAGGACGTATTTTGAAACTGAAAGTTGAACTGTAACAGGATCTTAACATGAAGACTTCTCCCATTGCTTGAACATGATTACCCTGCGACCACTGCTGCATTCGCGTTGCCTCCATATTTTTGGACGACTATGCAACAATTTGATTTGTAAGCACCCAATAATCGACCGTCTTGCAAACTGAGAAGGGCCGCAATCCTATTTTTGGATTGCGACCCTTCATTGCTTACGCGGTTTCGCTAGTTGCTGGCTTTAGATGCTGATTCCAAGGTAAATAAGCCTCAGCTTGTTCCCTCGTTGGTGAGGCAGACAGTTGTGACAGCCCATGCAGAAGTCGCTCAATGTAACTTCGTGGATCCAGTCCGTTGGCTTTGGCAGTCTCAACGATCGTCATCCAGATCGCATTGGCTTCGGCCCCCTTTGGGCTGGTGGCGAACAGCCAGTTCTTTCGTCCAATCACGAAGGACTTCATGTTCCGCTCTGATGCATTGTTGCTCAAATCAATCTCGCCAAACTCCAAGACTCGATTAAGCATGCACCGCTGATTCAAAGCGTAGGTCAGAGCGACACCCAGTCGCGATTTCGGCGCCGGCGCGGCCTGATCACACCAAGCCCAGAACTGATCAATCAGAGGTTCTAGTTCTGCCTGTCGACATTTCAGACGCTCGGCCGGTGATAAGAGCGCCCATTGTGTCTCAAGGTGGAACATCTGGTTGAGCAGCTCTAGCGGTTTCGTGCTGGTAAATTTACCTTTAACCTTCGCTGCGTCGTCGTAGAATTTACGCCGAACGTGCGCCCAACAACCAACACGGATGACGCTGTCGCCAAGAAGATTATATCCGGCATAGCCATCACACTGCAGGACCCCAGTATAGCCTGAGTATATTCGCTGCGCGAACTTACCAGAGCGGGTGTTGCCATAAGCGTAGTAGACGACCTGCTGGTCGGCGAGGCGAATACTGCGTTCTACCCAGATGTATGATTTACTCTTTGCCGACTTACCCGGTTCTCTCAGCACTTGGAACGGTGTTTCGTCGCCTTGCAGGAACCGCTCTGACAGGAGGTACTCGTGCATCAGGTCATAGACTGGTCTGACGATTTCTGCCGCGTTGATTACCCAGTTTGTCATGGTCGTCTCACTGAGTAGAAGACCCGCTCGGCGCCATTCTAATATCTGACGATAAAGCGGTGTACCCAGCATGTATTTCTGATAGAGCAACTCAGCGACTAGCGACGAGGTCGCGAGACTGTGCGGGAACAACGCCTGCGGCGCTTGTCCTTGATACAGGTGACTCACACCATCCTCGAGCTCACATTCCGGACACTTGTATGTCTCTTCAAAGATACGCTCAACATACAATCTGCCTGGTATGTGTTGGACCACTTCACGCACGAGATGCTTGCCCACTTTAGCCAGCTGATGACCATGATCACACAGCTCACTTTTTCGAGTGATCACGGTTTCTTCGATGGGCAATTTTGGATCGATTGATTCACCGCGACTGCTTTTAGGCTTGCGCTTGGCTTTTACTACGACTATTTCTTCGCTTTGTTGCCCAGTCTGCTCTGGGTCGGTAAAAACACTGTTATCTCCCAGAAGAGACAGCTGATTAGGATCGGTCATCTTCTCCGAATGGGAGCCGTAGAGTTTCCGAGTTAAATACGCGACCTGCTCGGTGAGCGCCTGAACTTGTTTCATGAGTTCTCGATTTTGCTCGAGTGCCTGTTTGAGCAGATCTTCAGTCGTAGTGACCATGGGCGTAGCCCTCGATTCATTGATGTTGGGTTGAGTGTACCACTGGTGCGACGGGCTTTCTACCATTATTTCTTGGACAAAACTGGTTTACCGTCGACTCCAATCCCCAACCAGATAAAAGACGCTCTAATTGCTTAGCGTGGAGTTTCTTAACCTCATTTTGAGTCGTTGGCCACTGTAGCCGGCCGTCCTCAATTCGCTTGTAGAGCAGGATAAATCCATCGCCAGCCCAATATAGGGCCTTAAACCGATCCTTGCGGGTCCCGCAAAATAGAAACAGTGCCCGACTGTACGGATCCAGATGATATTCCTCTTGGATAACTCCAGCCAAGCCTTCAATACCACGACGCAAGTCGGTCTTACCACAAATCAAATAAATGCCGCTGAGCTTGTGGATATCAATGAGCATTGGCGAACACCGCCTTCATCAAGGCATCCAGGATATAGCCCTGGATATGGTTATACACTACAACCGTTTTGTTGGTGTCAATCTTAACTTGAAAGGCCTTGGTGGCAGTGCTCAGTGGCGCCCGCCGCTGGTCATCCTCTAATTTGATCCGAACAATCTCAGGTTTCTCATCCATAAAATTACCTCACCAATTTAGATTTGATGAGGCAATCATACTGCCCGGCAAGGGGCAATCATATCCGGTCTGTTATTGGGTGCTTACGTTATTGGGTGCTTACAGTGAGTTGCATAATCTTGATAGCACAAAAGACACTCAGACAAAATCTGAGTGCCTTTTACATGATGCGCTAATAATCTGGAGGGTTATGATGCGAATCGAAGTAATTCAATTAATTGTGGTCGTCGATTAGGTCGTTAGCCTTACCAGCAACTTTTTGCTTAGCGTCTTCAGCTTTTGCTTCTGCTTCGCCTTTCAACTGTTTCGCTTTGCCTTTTGCTTCCATTTTGTCATCTTTTAGCAACTTACCGGTGGTTTCTTGGACCTTGCCAAGGGCTTTGTCCTTAGTTGATTTCAAGTCTGCCATCGCTGTCACCTCCCTATACTAAGAGTACAACATTACGGGCATGATATGCCAATTAAACGCTTGAGAAATAATATAGGCCGTTCTGCAAACGTGCAACTTCTCGAGTCATTTGCTACTTCGTGTAGTCTTTCTTGGCAAGATATAGGCCATAAACTATGGTGATTACCGTCATTATGCCAAGCACCACCCAAAAAGCAAAATGAGTTCGTTCACCTGGCAGGCTACCAACGTTCATGCCCCATATACCTGCAATCAAAGATGGGACAGCTAGTAATAATGCAGCAGTATTTAGATACTGCATTAAATGATTCAAGTTGTTGTTCATCATATCAGTAAAAAGACCACCGATCGTTTCGACTAAATCCACATAGATAGCCACTTGCTTTTCCGCATATTGTTGTTGGTGATCTATTTGTCTTTTGAGTCCTAGCTGGGGCATATCTTTTGCAAGCATACTCTCTGCCCAAAATTGTTTAAGTGATGTTTGAAGATTTTGTAATGCGTGTCGCAAGTAAACAAGATCTTTGGTTGTATCCGTAAGTTGATATAACGCTGCATTGCGAGCTGTCACTCGTGCTGCCTGGTCTAATTCCTCAATAATTTGCTTTTGACGTACAAGCTCATAATTGAAATGTATGAATAGCCTTAACAGGCCAAATAACACGAGGCTATCCATCTTGCTTGGATTGTTTTGATATTCTTGAATTAAGCGATCAATCAGATTTGAGCCCATAGGTACTTGCATAATTAGTAAATTGGGAGACTTGAGAAATGTTATTGGGTGTAACCGGCGTTCAATTTGATTATTAGTTTCCGGAGATAGATCCATTATAGTCAAACGCCACATCTTATCGAGACTATTTTCAGGCAAATATTCGAATCGCGTGACTGTTTCAGCACCGTAGGTATTATCAAAGACATCTGCTGGAAGCTTATATAGATCCACAAGCTGACTCTTTTCCGAAGCCGACGCGTTGTCTAGCACTAACCAGTTATAATCTCCTGCGTTAGTTTCACAAATATTCTCCGAAGTAATTTTAAAATATCTCAGCATATGCATTGCTCCTCGATTTAATCTTCATGTGTGAAGCCCTTATGAGTTGTTAAACGATTGGCTAAGTTGTTATGATTGAAATAGAGAGGAAGTGATACCAGATGATGCCATCCAAAGAGGATATTCGAAGTACACTCAATGCCGTTCCCAAAAGAACTTGGAAAATCGTTGGTGGTCTGCTTGCATTTGGCTTACTCATGCGTCTAGCTACCAGCGTCTCAACGAATCGGAACTAGAATATGTGTTGAGCCTGGGCCTAGTTGGCTTAGGCTATTTTATTATGGATTAATGGAGGCACCTCCTGTAACACCGTATATTTGGCCGGTAATGTAACTGGCATCGTTTGAGGCTAAGAGTACATACACTGGTGCGAGTTCAACGGGCATACCTGCACGTCCCATTAACGTATCTTTTCCAAAAGTGGCCAGTTTCTCTTGAGGTTGTCCATGATCAAGCTGTAACGGTGTCCAAATCGGTCCAGGCGCTACGCCATTAACTCTAACTCCGTCCTTGGCTAACAATTTTGCAAGCGCAATGGTCAGATTAGTGATCGCAGCTTTGGATGCGGCATAGTCTAACAGGCTGGGCGATGGATCAAAGCCTTGTATCGAAGTAGTGGTAATAATTGAACTTCCAGGCGTCAAGAAGGGGAGTGCGGCCTTAACAGAATCAAACATTGATAGAACGTTGACCATGAACGTATCCTGAACTTGATTCTGAGGGAGCTCTTTAATCGATTGATGCTGAATCTGTTGGGCTGCATTTAAAACTAGCGTATCAAGTCCACCCAGTTTTTCGATCGCAAGGCTTACGACTCGTTCGGCTGCGCCGTCATCTCTCAAGTCTGCCGGGATTAAGACTGCGTTTTGCTCCTCAGCTTCAATCAGGGTTGCTACTGCTCGGGCATCTTTTTCCTCGCCAGGGAAAAATTGAATTGCGACGTCAGCGCCTTCTCGTGCATAAGCGATTGCCACTGCTCTACCAATACCAGAATCACCGCCTGTGATCAAAGCACGACGATTCTTTAATCTACCGTATCCAGTATATGAAGTCTCACCACAATCAGGCGTGATCGTCATATTCTCTTGGAGTGCAGGTGTTTCTTGCTGCGGCTCATCAAATTTCCCAGTATGATAAAGTGTCCGCGGATCTTTCAAGTTCGATTTTGTCATGATTGGTTCCCCTTTCTTAGCTTACTTCAAGCATAACAAATTGCCCCCAGCCAACGCACGTCAGAGGATTTCGCATACCATCTCAGGCAAATGTTTGACATACTGTTCACCGATCCTTTATGCTTAATATAAGGGTATAGCGGTTACATCTTTTTGTGAGGCGAATCAAATGCAATTCAGTAACCGCAATATCTTTGCCGCTTAGTCCGCTACAGATGTTCAGTAACGAAAGGAGAGGCTTTAAAATGTTACATCTCATTTGGGTTCTTATAGTTGGTGCTGTAATCGGTGTGATCGGTCAACTGATCGTTGGTCGAGATATGCCAGGTGGCTGGATAGGCAATATTATTGCTGGTTTAGTCGGCGCGTGGGTCGGTAGCAGTTTGCTCGGTAATTGGGGACCAGTTGTTGGTGGCATGGCAATTCTGCCGTCAATTATTGGTGCAGTTGTCTTGGTCTTCGTGGTCTCCCTTGTGATCGGCGCAATGAGTAAAAGTCGCCGGTCATAATACAAAGGAGGTAGTAGCATGCGCCCAATTACCAAAGTAGTCTTGGGTTTTGTGGCGATCATTGGGATCTTGCAAGCACTACTAGTTGTGACGTTAGCATGGCCATTGAATCCGCTTGCGACATGGCTGGTTGTGACCGACCAATATCTGCGCTGGGGGTTACTCGGTCTAAGTGCAGTTGTCTTAGCAACCTTTATCGTGATGTTACTGGTTGCCATACTTCGGCAATCAACCAGCACACATCTTGTTGTTAAGTCAAAGCAAGGGAACCTTTCCCTATCGCGTCAAGCTGTTGCCAATGTCGTCGCTAAATCCGTTGCCAGCGAACATCCAGTCAAAAACGTTAGTGTCGACGTTAAAATGCTGAATCGTCAGCAAGCTGCCAAGGTGTCTGTTGAAGCCTTTAGCCTTAACAACACTGATTTGGCAGAAGAAGGTAAGCGTATCGAGGCCACTGCCAAGCAAAAAATGATGGAAACCCTTGGTATCGCAACTAAAGGGGTCCATGTGACCCTACATCCAGCGACAGCGACCCCAAGAAATGCTAACAGAGTACTTTGACTGTGAAGGAGGAGCCTATGCCACTTGGAATAAAAGGTGCACTGATTGGTGTGCTGCTGGCCGTGTCGATTTTACAGTGGGGGTTTTTAGGCCTCTTACTAATTGTTTTGTTGGCCGTTGCCGGTTTTGTGATTGAACGTTGGTTACTTTCGAATAAAGACGGGTTGCTTGCTTGGCTGCGACAAGGAGAGCAACGGTTGAAGAATAAATCATAGGTAGTGGAGGGAAACTGATGCAAACACCGACTGATCACTTAGAGACGTTGAAGGCTAATAGCCGCCTAACTTTTGATGACTATGTCATTCAAAAGATCGTCGGAATATGTGCCCAACAAATCGATGGTATCTTGGAAATGGATGGTAATGTTGTCGACAAGGTTTCTGAAACGCTAGGTCGCAACGAGCGGATCACCAAAGGCATCAAGGTAGATGTTGGTGAACAGCAAGTGGCGATCGATATGACGGCAGTTGTTGAGTATGACGTTGACACTCATAAAATTTATGATGCGCTGTGTGCGAAAGTTGTACAAGCTGTCAGCCACATGACTGGTCTACAAGTGATCGAACTCAACCTAGAGGTGAGTGACGTTTTGACTCGTCGTGAATGGCAAAAAGCAAATCGCTGATAACCCCTAAACTCAGGAGGCCCATAATGGATAATAAGAATATTAACGATCACATTGATCCAAAGCACACGCCAGGTAAGCCAGATACCAGTACTAAACCAGGGCCTGATAGCAAGTCAGATCCTGAAGTTGAGATCAAAAAAGAGCTTATGTTTGATGATAATGTGTTACAGAAAATCGTTGGTAAGACTGCTAGCGAAGTCGATGGGGTGATGGATCTATCCGGCAATATCATTTCGGATATGACTGATCGTTTTCGTAAAACAGATAACCTCAAAAAAGGTGTTTCAGTGGACATCGAAGACAATAAACGCGTTACCGTTGAGCTTGACGCGATCATGAAGTACGGGACTAAAGCCCCAGAAGTGTTCGATCAGGTCACTGATGCGATTTGTCAAAATGTCAAGGAAATGACTGGCATGGATGTCACAAGCATTAAATTGACTGTGAAAGATATGATGACGGACGAAGAAATTAAAGCTCAAAAGGACGCAGACGAAAGCACTGAAAAGAAAGAATCGCAGGATGATAAAGACCCGCAACCAGCTTAATTTCGGTGACATCATTTTAAAGAGAGGCAACTACGAATTGATCCTATTACAAAGTAGTTGCCTCTTTTGTCTACTTGGATATTTTCGTTGATAAGATGGCGATTCGGAGGTGAATTATGGGCAAAGGGTTCTTGTCGATACTGACTACAATTACGATAGCGATCACTAGCAGTAGCATATCAGCGGGGTGTTCACCATCAAGTCAGCAAGCTATAACCTCATCAGTAAGTGAAACACGGGATAAATCTCTAGAAGAAATGGTTGCCGACCATAGTCCTCTGGGACTGACAGCCGTACACGTTACCAAAATTAATACCAATTCATTGCCAGGCCCCGTCCAAGCAATGGGCGGGGTCAGGCTCCCGGTTAAAGCTATTACAGTTTTCCACACAGTCTCGGACACAGGATGCTTGGAATTATTATGCTGGTCTTAATCAGCTAGTTCATAGCGATGATCGTTTGCTATTGGTTTCGAATAGAAGCATGGGGAGAGAATGGTTTGAAAAATATCAAGACGGTATTTTTAAACAATAAACATGAGGACAAAGTGATGTCAACTAATCTTAAGTCAAGTATACGTAACGAGTTTCCAGTTAGAATTGGTATCGAAGTTGAAAAGCTTCGTATTGATAAACAAGGACAGGTTAGCCGCAAGTATTTTCCCGCCGAGATTGCTCCTGATCTTGACAGGTATATTGGTCGAGAATATTTTGAATCTCAAATTGAGTTTGCACTGCCGCCACAAATTGATGTGCAAGCAAATATTGAACTGGCAAATAAAGTTATCAATGCGGTAGGCGCACAGTTAGCCCCTGATGAGCAACTGTGGCCATACAGTTGTCCACCACCTCTGATTGATCGAGGACGACAGGAAATGATTTCAACAGTCCCCGAAGAAACTAATTGGTATCGTCAAAAACTTAGGGAAGTCTACGATATCCGGCGTATTATGAATTGTGGCGTACACTTAAATGTGAGTTTGAACGATGATGCGGTGGAGACTTTGTTAGCGACTACTGAATTTGACGACTCCAACGCTTTATATCTGCACGTTGCACAACAATTTATGGTATTTCAGTGGGCTTTCACTTATTTGTTTGGAGCCACCCCGATTTGCTATTCCGGTTATTTAGATAACCAGGAGTTGATACATCCAGTTCGAAGCGTGCGTCGCAGCGTCCTGGGCTTTCCATCTAGTATTAAAGGCGACTATCATAGTCTCGATGGCTATGTTAATAAGATTGAAGATGCTATTTCCGAAGGGGAAATATTACGGTCAAATCAGTACTATGAATCAGTTCGCTGCAAAAGTAATCTAGGAAAATCACCGAAATATCTCCTTACGGATGGTATTTCACATCTTGAAGTGCGAGCGTTTGATTTGAATCCAACAACTATTTCTGGTGTAACCGCACATCAGTTAAGACTGGTTGGTCTCTTGACAATCTTTTTTGCGACTTTGCCATCTCTTGGTAATCAGGCGTTTCAAAGAAAAATGGTCAATATGCGAAAACTTAACAATCTGGTCGCAGCAGAAGATCCTCGAAAAGATTCTATCTGTCGGGAGCGCGGTCTTATGTTGATGGGACAGCTAGACAGATTTTCACAGAGGTACAAAATCAATGATGCGTATCGTAAAAGTATTGAACATTTCGCGTGTTCGTTCATGGATAGTAAACAGTCTTTGGCGTATCAAACTTGGCAATTGTGTGTTGAAAAGAACGAAATATAACGTAAGTGGTGTATGGATGGTGTTGCTCTGTCAAGAACGGCGCCAGCCATACACCACTTACGTTTTAAAGAGTGCTACAAGAAATTTGTATTGTATCGAGGCCAATATTCGACCCTGATTTAAACTTGAAGTGCAACACCTAGCCAGTCTCGAATTGACTAGACCAAAAAGGCCATGAAGACCTATTCTTGTTAGTGCTAGCTAAACAAGAAAGCAGGAATCTTCATGACCCACTCTCAGACTAACACCCACAAGCATTACCAACAACTCAGTTTTAGC
>NZ_JAIPUL010000006.1 GCF_020180945.1 Lacticaseibacillus kribbianus
TTAGTCTGAGAGTGGGTCATGAAGATTCCTGCTTTCTTGTTTAGCTAGTACTAACAAGAATAGGTCTTCATGGCCTTTTTGGTCTAGTCGTCAGGGTGTTGCACTTGAATTGTAAACTGGGGAAGTCTTTACTCTCATTGAAAGCCCTGAATTCGAAACGCTCAATATCAACGATGCCCTCACTTAACGATGCGTCAATCTTGACCCCAAACTCAACTTTGGCTTTCGCCTTACCACGCTGGAGCGGTCGAATATAAGGCTGTTGGAGACTAACAATCCGGTCTGCGACATGGTGAATCTTGTGTTCAAACATATACCATTGTTGGTCAAACAAGATTCGGATGACACCCAAGCGTACTGCTTGTTTGGCGGGTAAGATTGCCCCTGCATCAATGAATTCATTGATGTAGCGCAAGTCGCGACGGACGTATTGAAGTTGCGCTTTAACTTGCTTGTGAACGGATCGCTTTTGGCTCTTTGGATGGCGTGAGAAAGCCGTCCAAACTTGTTTGGCTTCACGCTTATACATGCGTGGATTAGGGACATTCAGTTGATGCGCCATGTCAATGGCCATGTCTTCAAGATTCTTACGGGCTTGATTGAGCAGCGAGGTATCTTGGGGATAGCGGATCTTCACCGGAATCGCTGTGGCATCCGTGATCATCACGTCAACCTTGAATGGCACCAAGGCTTCGATCTTGGCACGAAGCCAATCATTGATAATGTTTCTGACCAGTTCAGAGATATCCGCAATCCGTTTACGGAAGGTACACAAGCTGGTGTATGCGAAGGGCTTCTCTGCACGATATTCCGAGAGCCCGATGAAATACTGATAAGCCGGCGTATCTCGAATTGCGTCGACCACACCGCGATCGGTTAGTTTCATTCGATTCTGAATCAGTCCAGCGCCATAAAGCATCCGAAATGGTTTAGCCGCGCGCCCAGTACTTTTCTTGGAAAACTCCAATTGGTATGCCTCATCGAGTTCTTTCCACGGAAAAATATCGGCTAAGCGCACCCACTCATTATTTGGACTGAGCGGTGTACTCAGACCGCAACCAAAGGATTCAAAAGAGAGCTGGTGGGGACTTTGACGATAAACCATGGATAAAACCTCCGAGTGAATTTCATAAATGCATGGGAAATGTCCGAAAACCGAAATTTCGTATGCATTTATTATAAGACAGTAACGTCTTAAAATCACTAGTATCAGTCACTACGTGTTTTTGAACAGTCACTAAAATAGCCCCCAATATCTACATTATAGATATTGGGGGCTATTCTTTAAATGTTTTTGAGGGGTTATTTGTTAATTATAGCCCCTATACAAACATATTTTGTAAAAAGCCTTTTTTCTGTTCTTTCAACAAATCTAACTTACGTTGATGAAGAGCGATAGTGTTGTCTAACTGCTTGAAGAATGAACCCAACTGAGCTTGTTCTTCCGGCGAAGGTAACGTAATTTTTGTTTCCAAAATATTTTTGTTGTATAGTCGCTTGATGGTACTTCCTTCAAGTCCTTGCCATTTTACGATCGAGTAAAATTGTTTCAAAAATGAATTATCTAGCTGTTGATCATGCTTTAGCCAAACAATGTTGGAGTCTTGAAAATATTCGTCATCTCCTCGATACACAACAGTTCGGCCAATACTACCAGATGCTGAAATTAGTATGTCGCCTACTTCCGGGTATTGATACTTTGACTTATATTCTTCAAAAATATCACGAGATATAAAGGCGTCTGGTGTTCCACCAAACGTACCGATTTTATAAAACGGAATATCGCCTACATCGCTTGTTTGCTCTTTGAAGATGCGCTTATTCATCGCAACTGACCCCAAATCGCCCAACTTACGCTCTTCCCAAGCGTCAGCAAACCCTGCAAATCGCAATTCAGGAACTTTGGCCCCATTTTTAGGGAACATTTTTTGCAAGTAACCTTTTTTCTGTTCCTTGAGTAAATCTAACTTACGCTGGTTGACTGCGATGAGATTATCAAGTTGCTTAAACATCGTTCCAATCAATTCTTGTTCAGCTTGAGTAGGAGTTGTAACTTCCACGGCATTGATTGTTTGTTTCGACAATGATGGTACACCGGTAGACTCGTCGTATTTCTTCCAGTTAACTCGTTGAAAAATTGCATACAGAAAATTTATATCTTGTGTCCCCTTAGGTATCACATAGAACAACGTATCTACGGTCCAGTATGGAGCTCTTAGAATGTAGGGGGAGTTAATTGTACCTTTTCGCCCAATGCCAATGCCGTCTTCCTGAGATAAAGCCTGGTCGACACTTAGCATGTATCCGCCAGTTCCATAGACTGGAATGTCACCCTTGTTAAGGTGCTTGTAGTCCTTGCCACCGTTCACGCTAGCGATTTTCTTGATAGGACGCTTTTCCCAAGCGTCAGTAAATCCCCTAAACCGCATCCGCGGCTGCAGCTTCTCCTCCTTATTCCCCATCAGTCATCACCAGCTCTGCTTCAATGTAGTCAATACCACTGCGATTCAGCGAATCATCCTTGGTCGTAAAAAGCACGCACCTGCTCCAGAAATCCTTCACCTTGTCGTGCTGCCTAAGCCGCGTTTGCAATTCAGAGGCTTGGCCAATGTAGACCCCATCATCTGAGAGCAATAGGTAGACGCCCCAATAGGCGGTCTCTTTTTTCTGAAACAGCTGATTGATGCTATCTCGCGGGGAGACGAACATCGTACCATTCCAACTACTGTCTTGTACCGTTAGTAGGCCGTCTAGTGTCCCATCCTCCAACAATAATTCAATAATCTTCGCCGTCGCCATTGCTGCCAACTCCCAATCCAGTCTTACTGCGCGTCATCGTTTTCCAAGTCATCAGTCCAAAACTCGAAGTAGCCCTCGTAGTCATAAGACGCGTCAATTCCTTTGAAGAAGGCCTCCTTGGAAAAATCGCCCGTCAGCGCATTGAGAACTACGTACTTCAGTTCCCCGGAACTCACATGACTGCGAATCACCGCATTCATACTAATCGCTCTTGTCGATTCAATTCCAATTCACAAATTTTACCACTACCTCGTTTCAACATCATATCCAGTCAGATGCGGGGGGCGCCCGTTATCTTCGCAGAACGGGTAAGCGATATTCATGTCGGTGTACTTCTCGATAATCTGATCAAAATCAGTCTGTGGCTCCTTGTCGACATACACCAGCGAATTCATAGACGTCTTGAAACAAGAATTGATGAATTTTCGCGAGATCCTTAAAAGTTCCTACCTCAAATTCATCCAAGATACCGGTTTCAAACATCTGCTTTGCCCGGCTCCTTGTTAGAATCCCCCTCTTGCTTGCGCAACTCGGCCACATTGGTCAGTCCCAGTTTACTCTCAAGCATTTGCGCCGCCTCCTTCACAGTTTATCTAATCGCCGGCTGTCAGTCCAAAAACCGCATTATCGTACAACCAACGCTCAACAGCGCGGTTGCCAGTTAGATAATACTTAGTCAACAGGCTGAGGTACCAGTGCATTTTCGTGTCCGGAATGGCGATAATGCCGCAGTTGTTGCGATACATAATCAAGTTCGCGTAGATTAGCGCTGTTCGCTTATTGCCATCACTAAACAGCTGATGTTTGGAGAGGTAAAGCATGCTCTCAATCGCCAGCGCCGTTGCACTGGTGGCCCGTTTTGCTAACGCGTTCAGCTGTTCTGCGACCTCCTTAACATCTGGGACAGCAGGTACATAGTCTTCACCACTCAAGGGAATGAACACATCTCGCCGGCGTAGCTCCCCCGCGTCACTGGCGGTACCGCCTTGAACCAGCTGATTGATTCGCTTAATCTCTGCCAGGCTCGCAGGCGTTTGCGCCTTAACCGCTTGCACATAAGCGAACGCGTGCTTCATATTGAGGATGATCTCAACGTCTCGCGGCTTGACCCCTTCCACCGCCAGATTCTCGATAATGCTCTTCGTGTCCAGTCTGGTGGTCGGGAGGTTCTCGAACTTCCCAGCACTGTAAATCAGGCCATCGAGATTCTTCTCAAATAGAAGTTGCTCGTCTTCCGGCGTTAATTTGAACTTATCTTCCATTAGGCACCTCACATATCAATCACAGGATTATTTTAGAGTGATAATTCTTCTGGCGGTTAAGCAACTACGCCCAAACAGCAGAACGAAATCGTGGGTGGTAGGCCAAAACCCGAACTAAACAAACATCTTTTGGAGATAGCTTTGCTTCAATTTCTTTAGCAACTCAACTTTACGCTGGTTGACTGCGATGAGGTTGTCAAAGTGAGCGAAGAAGGTACCAATTTTGACTTGTTCTTCTAGATTAGGAATAGCTAACTCTTGTTTCAAGAAGTCCTTGGAAACTAAACTATTCATCATGGTAGCCTTTGTTGTAGACCTCATCAAAAGTCTTCCCATTATGGGTTCGTAGTGAATTGCGTATTTCCAGTAATTCAAGTCAAATTCAACAGTCGGACGAAAAACATCGAAAACATGGGAAATAATTCCGTCTCCAATATCGTTCTCTACAAAGCGGCCATAAGAGAAATTCTTGCTCTTATTGCCTTCGAAGGCAATATCACCTTTACGGAACACATTGTAAGTTTTCATATAGCTTTCATCTGATTTAGATTCGTCAGCTTTGAAATACATGTTAGCTACCGAGATAATCTTGTCTGTGCTGAACGACAAATCGTTCTTCTCAATGACCTTTTTGTATTGCGTCCCCAGCTTCCGCTTTTCCCAAACGTCAGTGAAACCAGTGAAGCGAACAGCAGGAATTCCGTTATCGCCAGACACGAACATTCGTTGCAATAATGCCTTCTTCAACTTTTGAAGATTATCGGTTCTACGCTGGTTGACTGCGATGAGATTATCAAGTTGCTTAAACATCGTTCCAATCAATTCTTGTTCAGCTTGAGTAGGAGTTGTAACTTCCACGGCATTGATTGTTTGTTTCGACAATGATGGTACACCGGTAGACTCGTCGTATTTCTTCCAGTTAACTCGTTGAAAAATTGCATACAGAAAATTTATATCTTGTGTCCCCTTAGGTATCACATAGAACAACGTATCTACGGTCCAGTATGGAGCTCTTAGAATGTAGGGGGAGTTAATTGTACCTTTTCGCCCAATGCCAATGCCGTCTTCCTGAGATAAAGCCTGGTCGACACTTAGCATGTATCCGCCAGTTCCATAGACTGGAATGTCACCCTTGTTAAGGTGCTTGTAGTCCTTGCCACCGTTCACGCTAGCGATTTTCTTGATAGGACGCTTTTCCCAAGCGTCAGTAAATCCCCTAAACCGCATCCGCGGCTGCAGCTTCTCCTCCTTATTCCCCATCAGTCATCACCAGCTCTGCTTCCATCGCCGCAAACTCAGCTTCGAGCTTCGCAATCTCAGCATCGACATCCTTAATCTCCTGCTTCACCGCAGCGATATCAATCGGCGCCTCTTCTTCGAACGTGTCGACGTAGCGCGGAATGTTGAGGTTGTAGTCGTTCGCCTTGATTTCGTCGAGGTCTGCGACATGTGCATACTTATCGACATCTTCACGCGCCTTGTAGGTCTCGACAATCTTATCGATATCCTCGTTACGCAAGAAATTCTGCTTCTTGACCTTCTCAAACCCTTGCGATGCGTCGATGAACAAAATATCCTTACGTGTCCGGTTCTTCTTGAGCACAAGCACAATCGTTGGAATCGAGGTGCTGTAGAACAGGTTTGCAGGCAGCCCGATAACGGCATCCAGCTGGTTCTTGTCGATAATCGCCTTGCGGATGGCGCCTTCCGCAGCACCACGGAACAGCACCCCATGCGGCAAAACAATTGCGGCCGTGCCATCCTTGTCCAAGTGATAAAGTGCGTGCAGCACAAACGCGTAATCCGCCTTAGTCTTAGGTGCCAGCTTGCCATAAGGTTCAAAACGCGGATCCTTCAACTTCCGGTCATCGTTATCCCAGTTAGCGGAATACGGTGGGTTTGCGACCACTGCGTCGAACATCTCAGGCCGCGACACCCCGTTCGTCTCCTGGCTCGGCCAGTCAGATTCAAGTGTGTCGGCGTTATGCAGCTGCATATTCTGGTAATCGACCCCGTGCATCATCAGATTCATCCGGGAAAGGTTGTAGGTTGTCGTGTTCAGCTCTTGGCCACTGAAGTGCACGCTGCCGCCGTTCAGTTCGTTCTGCACGGTCAGAAGCAGCGACCCGGAGCCCATTGTGGGGTCATAAACCCGGAATGGCCGGTCTGTCTTCGCACCCAAAGTGACAATCCGCGCCAAAACCTGTGAGACCTGGTGTGGCGTGTAAAATTCACCGGCCTTCTTGCCGCTGTCCGCCGCGAACTGCCCAATCAGGTACTCGTACACGCTCCCGAGCACATCGCGGCCGCCAGCGTCGTTCAGCCTAACTTCCTGCACCATCTGCATGATTCCGGCAAGCGCCTTGGCGCGCGCGTCGGTAGTCGTCCCCAACCGAGAGTTGGTGAGGTTCATGTCGTTGAAAATCCCGCGGAAATCAGCCGTCG
The DNA here is from genome assembly GCF_020180945.1 of Lacticaseibacillus kribbianus. Taxonomy (GTDB): domain Bacteria; phylum Bacillota; class Bacilli; order Lactobacillales; family Lactobacillaceae; genus Lacticaseibacillus; species Lacticaseibacillus kribbianus. The sequence goes on from NZ_JAIPUL010000006.1 coordinate 6,507, forward strand.
CTTCTGGATTAATTTCGGCGTTCTTCTCAAAATCGTTGAACACATCCTGAAAATCGGAAGCCCGCAGCGCGTGATTCTCAATCTTATTAATCAGCGTCTTCCAGGTAAATTCTGGCCGAATCGCGTAGCCGAGCACGGCGGCGATATCTTGCAAGTAGTCCTCAATCTCGTCGACTGGCACACGCAGGAACGCGGCGTTCGGGTCCTCGCCGTCCTGGATATCCAGCAGATCCTGGTCAATCAGGTAGCTTTCCTGGTGACTCGATAGGTACTGATAAAACATAAAGCTCAAAATGTACGTCTGGAACTCCGACGGGCTCATGTTGCCGCGCAGTTCATTCGCCATTGCCCACATCTTCGTCTCAACTTGGTTAACGGTCATTGCTTCTTCTGTCATGGTTCAATTCTCCTCCATCTTATAAATCGTAAGTGTCGACAAGCCGATCCGCGAACTTCTTAATAGCCTCGCGTACCTGTTTCCGGAACTGTATCTTCTTGAGCGCCTGAATCTTCGGGTCGCTCGACATCTTGGCGTAAACGTCTTGGTTCGCGCGAATCACATCGGTTAGCTGACGCTCATTATCCATATCATCTGCGCCCTTGACATGCGGATGAATCAGCGCGTAAAAATCATCTGCGGTCGTGTTCAACAGGCCCCACTTCTTAATAAAATCGGCCAACTCAGCCTGTAACGTTACCTCGTTGTTGTGCTGCACCAAGTCATCCATCGAATCCGCGCTGACCGGGTACTTATCCGCCGCCAGTTCACCGCTCAACAGGCGCTTAGCCGCACGTCTTACATCTTCACCGTGCTTGCGGTCATCCATCTGCGACGCCTGCGTCTCCACCTCTTCGTACTTCAACTGGGCCTTGTCGCTGTCGCCTTCGTGCACGGCGTTCGCCAGTTCTGCCAGCAGCTCCATGAGGTAGTCGTACTTCACTTCGACGTCCTTCACGTGTATCAAGGTCAAATCGACGTCATACGCCTCGACATCATGGTCTTTGGCCACCCGATCACGTAATCCGCTTGCGATAGGCCCCATCAGCTTGCCTTCCTGGTCCTCGGTCAAACCGATATCGTCCAGAAGTTTCTCTGGGTGGTTGTAATCGTACTCCTTGCGCGTCTTCATCTGACTCACGAGTCCACTGTATTTCTGCAGCTTCTCCAGCAACTCAGCCTGTGCCAGCTCGCTGCCTGGGATCTCTGTGACTTCCTTCGTGAGCGACTTAATTTCCTTAACCAAAGTGGCGGTTTCTTCGACCAGCTTCTCGTACGGCTTGGCCAAAACCCCATCGTCTTCCATGCCGTCAATCACGGTCTGGACGTTTGCGGAATTGCGGTCAGAATATTTTGCCAGCGCCTCATTCATAAACTTCTCGCTCTGATTCGGCCACCGGTATGACACAATATTGCCGTACTCTTTGTACATATTGTTCTCGATGCGGTTCGTTCGTGAGTACGCCTGAATCAAGTTTTTCCCGCGCAGCACCCGGTCAACATACAACGTGTTCAGCATCGGCGCGTCAAATCCAGTGAGCAGCTGATCGACCACAATCACCAAATCCAGATACTGCTGATCCTTCACCGTCCGCCGCAGCCGCGCCACAACGTTCTCCGCATACTCGCGCACGTTGGCGGAATCGTACGAACCGCCGAACTCCTTGCTGTAATCCGCCATCACTCGCGACAGCGCGCTGTTCGTCGCCAGCATATTGTCGCCGTTGGAGCTGTCTGACGAAAATGTCACCGCAATCCGTAGCGGCATGCCGCGCTGCGCAATTTGCTTTTTAAACTCGTCATAATACATCATGGCCATCGGCGTCGACGCCTGGTTTCCGCCGACGTGGGTCGTAAATAACGCGCTGTAGCGGTAGTCCTGAGAACGGTTGCGCCAGTGATCCAGCACATCCTTCACCACCAGCTCGACGTGCTTCGGGTTGTTGTCGTACACCCCTGGCTTAATCATGTCGTCCATATCTTCCGGACTCATCTGTGAGATGCGATGCGCAATATCGGCCTCGGTCCACTCTGGGAAGGACTGCTTATAGAACTTCGGCAGGTAATGATCTTCCAGCTCCTGCTTGGGAATCGTCGTCTCAAAATCGACCGAGAACCCTAATACGTTGCGGTCCTTAATCGCGTCCTTGATGGTGTAGGTATGTAGCGGTATACCGAAAATCTCCTCGGTAGTAATCTCTTCATCGTCGAAACTAGGTGTCCCCGTGTAGCCGATCCACCCGGACTGCGGAAAAGCCTTCTTAATCCGCTTCATCATCTTCCCGGCCACAGACCTGTGCGCCTCGTCTACAATGAACACGTAATGCTTGTCAGGCGCCTTGAAATTCCCGCCACGCACCAACCCGTCCATCTTCTGAATTGACGTGACGGTAATACCCTTGGCGGCCCGAACGCGGCGCCTCAGCACATCCGTGTTCGCCGTGTCCGAGACAACGCCGCCCTTTCCTTCGTCACTCGAATCCGGATCATACGCAGCATAACTTTCTGCGGTCTGGTTTGTCAGCGCGACCCGGTCGACCATGAAAATCACGGCATCGACGTTTGGCAGCCGCTGCAGCAACCACGCTGCCTTGAAAGAGCTAATCGTCTTCCCGGAACCCGTCGTGTGCCACACATAACCGAGCTCCTGCTTGCCAAATGAGAAGTCGTACTGCTTGACCGCCTCAACGACGCGCTTGGTCGCATACATCTGATAAGGACGCATGACCTTCACCGCTTCACGCCCCGGCGTCCCGTCCAAAATCATGTAAGTAGTGGCCATGTAATGCGCCATCGGAATGTTCAAAAACAGATTGGCGAACTGCTTCCAGTCCATGACGACATTGTTGTCGTCATCCTGCCAGTTGAAGGCAAAATCCGTATTGAATTGCTCCAGCGTCGTGTTCGCCATGTAGCGAATATCGTGCGGCGTCATGCCCACCAGAATCTGCAACGTTGAAAAAATATCCGTGTACTGCCGCTCGGCAATGTACTGCTGCATCTGGTTCAGCGCTTCCTTGGCGCTCTTCAACTTCTCTTCGACCTGAATCAGCGGCAGCCCGTTCACCAGGAACGTCACATCAAAACGCCGGTGCTGCTTCCCGGGAATCACGGGGTCGCGCTCAATCTGGTTGACGACTTGATAAATCGTGTCCCCAGCGCCGACCTGCTTCTGGTCAAACACGGTCAGGAACGGCGTCGTCCCGTCATCGCGCGTAATCTGAATCTGGGACTTGCCGCCCAACCCGTACAAAAACTTGCCCGCGAGGTAAGGCGTGTCCAGATCGGAAATAATCTGCTGCACCTGCGCAAACTCGCCATCCGTTAACGCCGGGTCAATCTGCGGGTTATGTAGCGCCAAAATATCGCGGAAGTTGGCCCACAATTGCTCCGTATTCTTGATATCCGGGCGATACTCCCACTGCTTCGTCCCGCCAATATGTTGCGCAAACGAAAGAAATTCATCTTCAAACCGTAACTCCGACTTCAACATCACGCCCCCTCCTGTAACTTCGCATTCAACACTGCATTCGTCATCGCATGCCGCAATTCACTCCGCTTCGCATACAACTTCGCGAGCTCCAACGACACAATGTACATCCGCCCAATTGCCTGCTGCACCTTAAGCGGCGGCACCGTCATCTTCATATCCCTCAGCGTCCCCAGCGACAACCGAACAAGCGCGCTGCCCTGTTCACTCATAGCCTTTTGCCGCTGCGCTTCCTCGCTCTCGTTGAACCACCAAGCAAAATACTCCGGCAGCAGCGACTCACTGAGCGTCCCCGACAAGTAGTTCGTGTTCAACGTCAACGGCCGCTTCGACTCCGGCACCGGCATCGCCGTCTGCGGCACTAGCGCAATCACCACCTGACCAAGTTTCACAGTCGGAAGCGTCTCGTCCGTCTTGAGGTACTGCACATCCGAATCCCGCGTGCTATAAACCTGATACTTGCCATCAACGTCGTCAAACTCGCCAAAACCACGTAGCCGGTTGACCGGCAACCCTGATCCCAGCTCAATCAGGTTCCCCAACTTCTGATTTTTATAGCTCATGGTCTACCTCCTTGTTCGTACTCACTAATTACTAAACGCAAACAGAATACTATACGCCTAACAAATTGTCAACATATTATTGAAATTTAGTTCATTTTTTTATGTTCGTAGTACAAAATTACGAATAAACCAGGGAGGAAAAAGGCCGCCTGGGCCCGCCTCTGCACTTAAACTCTCCCTATATAAGCAAGAACTGGCTTGCCGCCAGCTGCCGACCTCAAAGCCCTGGAACCAAACCGCCAACTTTTTTCACGTCCCCAGTTTACAATTCAAGTGCAACACCTTAGCGACTAGACCAAAAAGGCCATGAAGACCTATTCTTGTTAGTGCAACCAGACAAGAAAGCAGGAATCTTCATGACCCACTCTCAGATTAACACTCACAAGCACTACCAACAACTCAGTCTTAGCGACCGTGCTACAATTCAGGCCCTTCGGCTACTGGTGACACCGCGACCGTGATTGCACAGAAGCTTCATCGCAGTAAAGCGACAATCTCACGGGAAATCACGCGTGGATCTGTAACTCAGCTCGACTCGAAGCGTCACTCGCATCAAGTCTATCTTGCGGAAACTGCCCAAGCCATACACGACCGCAAACGCGACAGAACCGGACACCACGCTTTTCTCAAAACCGGCCGTGCGTTCTTCAAAGCTCTCACCAAGGAGCTTACCCGCAAGCCTCGCGTGCACAGCGTTGATAGTTTCGTACACTTCTATCGCGACCAGGGTAAGTCTTGCCCTTCAACGACTACCGTGTACCGCTACATCGATGCCGGGCTGCTTGAACTAGACAACATGATACTCCCCAAGAAGCTCCGACGCCGCGTCAAAGGTTATAAGAACGCCCACAAACGCAAGAACAAGAAGATATACGGCGACTCAATCGAGCTGCATCCTGCGGCCGTGAATGACCGTACAGGCGTGGGACATTGGGAAGGCGACTTGGTCAAAGGTTATTCGTTCGGCTGATGAGCCAGCGCTGATGACGCTCACAGAACGGTACAGCCGAACTGAAATCATCGTTAAGATACCTGACTATCATGCGGACACCTGCCTTAAAGCCTTGCAGGACACGATCAACGATTACGGTGCCAAGGAGTTTGAGAGTATCACATTTGACAATGGTTCCGAGTTCGCCAAGCTGTCGGAGATCGTTGGAACCCAGATCTATTTTGCTCATCCATACTCGCCTTGGGAGCGCGGCACTAACGAGAACACCAACGGACTACTCAGGGAGTACTTCCCGAAGGGAAAGTCCCTCAGGGACGTTACGCTGGTTGAGATCCAAGCAGTCCAATCAGCACTGAACCATCGTCCCAGACGTATTCTGAACTATCTTCGACCATGCGATTACTACCGACGCATGGCTTAACAACCTAGACCACTATCAAGGATTCGTTATCATCGTTGCACTTGACTTGAAAATTGAGGCACGGGAAAATATCGGCTAAGCGCACCCACTCATTATTTGGACTGAGCGGTGTACTCAGACCGCAACCAAAGGATTCAAAAGAGAGTTGGTGGGGACTTTGACGATAAACCATGGATAAAACCTCCGAGTGAATTTCATAAATGCATGGGAAATGTCCGAAAACCGACATTTCGTATGCATTTATTATAAGACAGTAACGTTTTAAAATCACTAGTATCAGTCACTACGCGTTTTTGAACAGACACTAATTAGTAGCTACGGCGATGTGCCCTGATGAATTGGTATAAACCGGATTTGAATTTCTCATTGGTTTTTATTTCGCAAGAGTGCCGTGATACCAGCATTGTCCTGGGTTGTATACAATGGCGATCCGGGTCGTTGTAGCGAATTCTTGCGGCGGCATTGGTGAGCCTGCAACACATTACCAATTATTCTGAAGACAATAAAAAAACGCCAGCCGCTGCTACTCGGCTGACGCATGGTTGATGATTTATCTTTTTCAGGACTTTCTGCTTACAAGGGCAGTTTAACATGCCGCTGCGGCGGTGAATACGGGCAAATTTACACTTTTCACGGTTTTGCCGTCAGCGTCGCCGTTCTGAGGACTGGCACAGCATTTAATCAGAGAAAACCCGCATAGAGCACTACTAGTTCAGTAATATAGCTCCATTGAGACAACTAGATCGACTGTAAGCTGCCACCGGCGTGGCTCCTTGACGCTCTTGTAGTCCTCGCGTTCACCCTTGATATACTCGACTGCATCGGCGTCATCAGCATACTCATTGAGCAAATAGTCAAAGAGCTCTGACCAGCTCATCGCTTTTTGCTTATCCAGACTTAAACCATACTGTGCCATGATTGGTTGCCCCTTTTCTAGAGTTGTAATGGTTTGGCTCGATGAGATTGTTGTGACAGCTTATTAGGCCTTATCAGCAACCACGATTGTCTCTCTACCAATGTGGTGTGAGTTGGGATTAAACGCGCCGTATTTGCTAACAACTGCATCACCAATCTCCGATTCAAGCTGGTGAACATCGGCCGTCGTTGCGACGTCTAGCGGAATCACGACCGCCCCTTTTACGTAAGCGTTGATTTTGGTTTCAATCGCCTCAAAGAGGTCGGTGACCTCGGCGTCATAGTCATCACCGTATTGCAGCCGAGCAATTTCATCAGCCCGACTTATCCAGATGAACCCGATACGACCGAAAGAGATTGCCACGGTCCGACGTCTGCGGGTCGAATTTGGTCCGGCCGACGACGATGATTTTGTCGTCCTGCCCTACTTCGATCCAGACATAATGGTATTCACCGTTTGCTGTGTGCAGGTCTTTGAACTGATCAAGGTCGAAGTTGCCCTTGTCGAGGCCCTCAAACCAGAAAATCCGGTCATGCGCGATATAGGCTTGGGCCTCCGCTGGCAGGTCTGCCAAGAGCCAATTTTTTGGCTCTGACATGTTGAGTTGTGTGACAAGTGCGGACATTGAAGCAATGGACTTTGCAGGCTGGGATGTCATGATGCTTGCCTCCTTGGCGGGGTCCCCTACTGGCGCGCGTCATCAGAATGCGAACCTTTATCTGCTGAAAATTGGTTGTGGGTGCTCCGCCCGACTGAGATGTCGGCAGCTGTGCATTACAGAATACAATAATACTAGAATACTTTAATACAATAATACCGGAATACATTAATACAATAATACATTTACGTAAGTAAAGTCCTAAGCCTTATCGCGCTTGGTGGCGACGCCGTTTATGATGTCGTAAGTGCGCTGCTGATCTGGGCGCAGTGACTCCAGTTTTTGGGTGATAAGCTGATCTAAAAGCGTGTTCACAGTGTCAGCTTCGCCAAGCGTCACCAGCGAATTGAGGGCGTTGCGGGTTGTCACCGAGATCCGAATTGAAGTCGTCTTTTCGGCAGGCTTCTTTTTCGGAGCAGCGGTTTCCTTGACGCTTTGAATGATTGACTCGCGGTCGACCTGGTTTTCGACCTCGACACCGCCTGGCGTGTGGCGCAGGAGCGATTTCCCGGTCTTTTGAGCTGGCTTTTTTTCAAGCATTCCCATACTAGTTCGCCTCCAGACGCTGGATCATTTCTTCGGCGACGGCTTTGTAGGCGTTGTGAACCTTCTTATCCCACATGTCCTTCGGGTTGTCGGTGATACCCGTCATATCGTAGCGCTTGATGCGTGACTGAATGAGGATGTGATGCTCGAAGATGTTCTCAGTGCCAAATTCGTCGATGGCGGCTTGTAGCACCGCTTCATCGACCGGCGCGCGGCGTTCGGTCAGCACTGGCAAGATGCCGAGGATATCGAGTGGCGCGTTGTAGCGGTCAATCATGAAGGACTGCATGTACTTCACGAACTGCTCGGCCCCAGTTAACGCGCGTTCCTGGGTTTGGAGCACGACAATCAGCTGATCGCAGGCGTAGAACGCGGTATCGTTGGTTGGCTGAAGCGTTGGCGGCACATCGATGAAGATGAAGTCGTAAGCGTCGCGCAGCGCGTCAACATACGGCCGGAACGAGGTCACCTGCTCTTTTTCCGTTGGATACTTGGAAGTTAAAAAGTTACCATAGATGGAAAAGTCGACCGCATTCGGCACTAGGTCGAGGTTGTCGCTGATTGAGATCATGATGTCTTTAAGCGGCTTGTCTTCGGTGATGGCAGTCATCAGCGAGGTTTTGATGGTTGCCGGCATGTCATTGTGCAGGCTCGCGTAGGTTTTGATCATCAGCGCGGTCAGGTTGGCTTGCGGGTCAAAGTCGATCATGCAGACTTTGTGGCCGGCTTTAGCAAGGCTCCAAGCCACGAGCGCCGTGGTTGAAGTTTTACCGACGCCGCCCTTAAAGTTCGCGAAAGATAAGACAGTAGCAGTCATTTGGTTAGTACCTCCGTTTTTGTATTCTGTAATACATCCAAGGAGATTATACCATGTGTGTTGCTACTTGGGCGATTGAGTTCAAACTGTATTCTGTAATACATGTATTCCGGAATACAATAATACATTGTCTGAAGACATCGGTGGAAAATCTGGTTGTAAATCTGAATCCCTATTTGAAAGCTTCAGTGTTCCTTTGGCTTTGTATTAAAGTATTCCAGAATACATTAATACTTGTAGTATTGTATTCCGCGTCACTGAGAATACATGTATTCGATAATACAGGATTCCCTAGGCTATTGCGTTATAGCGTTGTTTCCCAGATACTGATATGTAAATGAAGACACAAAAAAACACCACCGACGGCAATCGGTAGCGCCCACAAAAATAGTTATCAAGTTATTGTCATTTTAACCCCGTTTGGGATCGATGGCAAGGGTGCGCGGTGTTTTCTGCTTTTTGCGTACACTCTTCGCCCAAGGGCCCAGTATACGCAAAAGCGGTACTGGGCCTTTGTTGTATCTCAACAACGGGAGCGAGTAGGATGCGCAAGACCGATGCAGCCGATGCAATCAAGACTATTCTAGGCGAAACCTTATCTACCCGACGCTACAAGCATTCAGTGTTGGTGCCAGACGGGACTGCCCGGAAAAACGGGGCGGTTTTTGTGTGCTGGAGCAAGGACTTGCTGCGGGCAGCGCAAGGAGTCGTGATGACTTCTCAAGAGGCCGTACTGGATGCAGATGGCGCTTCACACTGGACACCTAATGTTTTTCGCTACGGCACTTACGAGCAGCGAGGGCCCAAGTTTGGCACCATTCGCGGGCACATGGAAAGGAACCTCAAGGCAATCACTACATTTGTCGTTGATGTCGATTATCCTGCCGGTGAAAAGCCTGATTACGCTGATTTTGATAGCAGTTGCTTTACCATTCAGCAAGGTGAGGCGTTGTTTGAGCCAACCTATATCTTGTCGACTCCGCATGGCTATCAGGCTTACTACGTGATGGCGGCACCGGTTTGGATCCGGCGTAGTGAAGATGGGCGATACCCAGCTTTGGCTTCGGCAAAACGCGTCTCACAAGCGATTCGGACTGCGGTGGCTAATCAGAATGTCTATACGGACACTGGGGCCAATGATTTTGGTTTCTTTCGGCTACCATCGAGCGATAACCTGGTCGAGGTTGATGAAGATGCTCGGCCGACGTTTGCTGCGCTGCAAGCATGGTCGATGGCAGTTGGTGGGCGACAGCAAGCTGCGCCAGCCAAGCGGGTCACTGATCAGGTACATACACAGTGGTTTGAAGCATTGACTCAGGCTCGGGTGCCATGCGCGCAGGGGAGCGGTTACGGGCGTAACAATACACTTTTGACGCTATGTCTGGCCCAGTATGCTTCTGGCGTATCTGAAGCGGAAGCATTCGACTACGCCGATCAGTGGTCCAGTTTTCAGCACCAGCCGTTGCGTGACAGTGAAGTGCGGGCCATCGTGCGCTCTGCATATTCTGGGCGTTATCAAGGCGCGAACATGAGCTACGTGCGGGAACTGTGCGAGCGGTATGCGCCTGACACCATCATTAAGAGTGGGGCGCAGGCGTGGTCGCATTTTCGCAAGCCACGCGCCCAGCGGCAGTACTCCCATCAGCAAGAGTGGGCCCAGGATCTGCTACGGCTTGCTGAACGGTCGACTGACCGCGTGCATGGGCATGCGCGGTTTACTTATTTGCAGTTGCAGCAGGCGCTTGGCATCAGCCGGCAGTCATTAGTGCGGCTGCTGAACGAGTTAGCTAACCGTGCGCAGATGAGTATTCGCCGGGTGCGGGGACGCAATGGTGGGGTTTATTTGGCGACGGCGCGGATGATTGCGCAGTATGTTCAGAGTAAGAAGGGGACTGCGCAGCATAAGCCAGAACGGTTGGTGACGCAAGCTGAGCCGGTGCAGATGAACTTGCAGATTGTAGGGATTTTTGACGGGGTTATGCGGCATATTAAATGGTCTCAATCGCCAATACATATATCTAGTTAGGCCATTTTGGGTGCCTCCGTTAGGTGCTGGTTGTTCCTACCCTGGCGTGCTAGGCTCTTGTTAGCGTGGCTGTGTTTCTATCTGGGTTTGATTATTTTTGATTTGCAGCAGCAATATTTGGAGGGGTAAGACGTGAAGATTGTGTTTATGGTGGGCAATTGTAAATGGCGGTCATAAAATGTAGGAAAACCGACAATTCTGCATTCGTAAATTGCAAGAACAAGTTAGCCAGTCGTTGAGGACAATCCCAGAACAGGCCGTTATCAAATAGAAGTTGTGGTGCTAGAGAGACTACTGGGCCATGCGGCGAACGCGCCGAGCTTCGGCC
>NZ_JAIPUL010000007.1 GCF_020180945.1 Lacticaseibacillus kribbianus
CAATTCTGCATTGCCATTTTCCTACATTTTATGACCGCCATTTACACTTCATGCAAGTAAGTGAGGATTTCTACACCTTGGTTGTTAAAAAGGTACCCGATAAGCAGTCGAGTTTGTTCATCAACATTGGCACAAAGAAGCAACTCAATGGCGGCATTTCAACGTCATCATCGCAGCCAATTAGCATCGTTAATGCAGTAAACTCTCACGAAACCTCGACGCCAAATGACCGGGTACTTGCACGCGAATACTTCAAGTACATGGTTCATTTCTACGGCAAACACATTACAGTTTACCGTCAAAAAGTGAAGGTAGCGGACAAGAATATTGCAACACTAATGGCCACTTTGAGGAAGCAGAAAGCTTCGCTTTCCGTTCAAACCGGGTCACAAAAAGCGGCAACCAAGCAGAAGATTTCGGACACGAAAAGCTCTTTGAAGACACAGCAAACAGCACGCAAAAATGCAAAGGCATCAATCAAAACTGCCACCATTGCGCGACGGAAATACCAAAAACAACTGCAATAGCCTGAAAATATATCGTGGGTTTTTCATAGCGTATCGTGGGCTTTGCAGAAAACGCGTGGGTTAAATGACTAAAATCGTGGGTTTGGGGCCTTGCGGCCCGTGGGCGTATGGGCCTATAACGTGGGTTTGCGTCCTTAATTCCGCTATCACTACAAATCAACCCGCACTGCGGGTTCTATCACATTGTGATAGCAGATTTCTATTATGCTCTTTCAAATGGCTTGGGCTTTTCGCCCCAGCCAGACCTTTGAACCGCCCCGCCGCAAGCGGCAGTAGAAAACAGTGCACCCTTATATGGAAGGAGGAGGCAACGTGGCAACTACAATCATTCGCAACATTCGTAGTGCAGATCTAGCGGTCATCGACGACGCTGCGTCAAAAAAAGGAGTCTCAAGAGAGCAATTCCTGAGACAACTGATCCACACCTCGGCGTCGCAATATTTCAGCGATCACGACAAGGAAAGCCTGGAGGAAACGTTGCGCAAAGCCGAAACGGTGATTGCGGAATCGACAAAAGCCATTAACAGTTTCGTCGCTGTTCTTGGCAACAAACAGGAGGGGCTATGACAAAAGTTCGTAAGCACATCATGCTTGAGGACACCTCCAAGAATGGGTTGTCTTGGGAGTGGCTAGCCGACTACATGAAGGAAAATGGCATCCGTACGCTTGGTGATGGACTGCAACATCTCTTTATAGAATATCGGCAACTGCAACGGCAGGTTGCTGGTCAAGAGAACCTTGCAAAAGCAATCGCCAAGGAGGTTAAACCTCAGCTTGATCCAATTCGTATTCGGACGGGTTATGTCGATAAGAACGTGCGGGTGCTCACCAATTTACTCAACTCGTATTTGATTATCAGTGGCATGGAAGACGCGATTCCGGTGACCGATGTTATGGCGGAATCTATTACCGCAACACAGAAGCAGGTCGCAGATCAGATCCATGCTTACCAGGTCGCACGTAAGGATAAGCTAACGAGATCGACGCGGGGTGATGGTGATGAGTAAGTCACCTGGCATCGTGACCGTAATGAAATTTGTCCCAGCACCCGACAAGAAGTTCAGCGGTTACGTGAACTACATGGATAGGCCGGACGCAATGCGCGGTGATCACTTCAAGGACTGGAACGTTAACCGTTTCGACGGCTACAATCATTACATGAATAACCCAGAAAAGAGCAAAGGGCTGTTCACGGCAGGTAAGGATTCTTTAACGCAGGAGGAACGCACCGAGCTGAAACGACAGTTTGCGCTCGCACAGAAAAACGGCTCGCTAATGTGGCAAACTGTAGTGAGTTTCGATAACCGGTTTCTCGCAGACCACGGGCTTTATAATCTGCAAAGCAAGCAGCTCGACCAGGAGAAAATACAACAGACAATTCGTAATGGCATGAGTGGTCTTCTAATCAATGAAGGTTTAGCCAACACGGCGGTGTGGTCAGCATCAATTCACCTTAATACCGACAACATTCACGTGCATATTGCTTTTGTTGAACCCGAACCAACCCGCCAGAGTATCATGATTCATGATTCCGAGGGGCAGGCAAAAGAAGCGGCAAACGGAATGATTAAGCGCTCGACAATTTCCACCTTTAAGTCGTCAATCGCAAATGAGTTAATCAACCGGGATCAATCGCTTGCTCGCCTTTCCAGCCTGATCCGTAACGAACTTCCGCAGCATGACTATGACTGGGGGAAGCTCCCGAACTTTGACTTGCTGCGGCTGTACCAACAGATCTACAAGGCGCTTCCCGACGACAAGCGAAAATGGAAGTACAACATGAACGCACTTCAGGAAGTCCGGCCGCTACTAGACGCTTTTAGCTCAAAATTCATGCAGCGGTATCACGGAAGCAAGCTGCAAGAGTTTGATCAGGCACTGAAGGCTGAGACGGATTTTCGCGAGGCACTGTATGGTTCTGGTCAAGAAGGCAAGGAGGCTGGACGGGCCAAGGACTATGAACACGGTAAGTACGACGAGCTGTACGCCAGGATGGGCAACTCGATCCTGAGCGAGATGAGAAAGACAGACGACGCGGTTTATAGGAAGGATCATCCGAACGGGTTCTCCTACCACAAGGCCCAGCGTGGCCAGCCGAACCAGGGCATCTTCCAAGCCTTGTCGTCAATCCGCCGGGCTCTTTCCGGCGACATGAAGGCGCGTGCGAAAGCACAACGCGACTATGAACGAATGCAGGATGAAAAAGAAGCTGACCACCAGCGTCAGCAGAATCAGGGCTATGGCCCTGAACGATGATCGCAGCCAACCGGGTTGCGATTTTTTTGTACTCAAAAGGAGGAATGACAGATGGCAACAGAAGCAACGATTGCACCGGTCACTGATGATCAGATTCTCAAATACCTGGCCGACATTGGTGATGAGTTGACGACTAACCCGCGGGAAGGGATCTTCGTTTTGCGTAATGGCAGCATCGTCAGTGGTCAATATCAAATGGGAAACCGGGGCGTCGATCACAACGACCTTCTCGGTCTTTTCCCTGGTCTCGATGTAACCGATGGGCACGTCGAACCATGGGGCCAGGTTCATGCAGCGACGGGCGTTGTGCGCCTGGTCGCTGAGTCTGGCAAGGCACTGATTATGGAAGGCCAGAAGCTGACCGCTGCGCAACAGAAGGTCGTGCGTGATGGCAGTTATGAAGTGGCGGCAGCCACCCCGGCCGTCACCCTGGAAGCCGCAGCTAACCAATCGCAACCAAAGCCAACGAAGGCGCTCGATCCGGCAGCAGTCGTCCCAGAGGTACCACACGCAGCGAAAGGGAACCTAGATGAAATCATGATTAAGTCTGATCAGGCCAGCGCGTGGTGGTTCAAACAGCTTCGTGAACACGACGGGCAGGCACTCAAGATCACCCAGGTAGACGCCAATGGTGAAGAGCGGTTATATGCAACGCTGACGAAGAGCAGTCGCCCCAATGTAGACCTACAACTAACCAGTTTCGCAAAGGATGGAGGACCGCAAAGTCACCTGGAATTTAGCCAGGACGTGTTGAAAGAATGGGAAAACAACGCGTTACTAAGTGAATTGCCGCATTCCTCACCGGACACGCACTACCTGGCTAGTTGGCAAGAGCAGGCAGTAGAAAAGGCAAAGCCAAAGACCGCCAACAAGGGCATCACGGAGAAGATGATCTTGCACGCCAAGACCGTTTCGATTCTTGATGTTGCCGCCAAGAATGGCGTGAACTTGGTACATGACGGAGGTGATTATTGGTCTTGGGATCAGCACGATTCACTGAAAGTGAATGCCCGAAAGAACCAATTCATTTGGAACAGCCGCCAGGTAGGGGGGTCAACCATCGACTTCATGATGAAGGTTGTCGGCGTCGATAACTTCCAAAAGGCAGTGACCGCATTAAACGACGACAGTCTCTCCACCACCAAAGTGGCTGCTGAAGACCGGCAACCGTTTAAGTACGACATTCAAAACTCTCAAGATTTCACCAAGGCTCGCGATTACCTAACGCTGGCACGCGGTCTAAATCCCTCGATTGTGGATCAGCTTCACCAGCGCGGCTTCATTCAACAGGACAGCAAGGGCAACGCGGTGTTTGTCTGGGCACATGATGGTGAGCGCGTTGGCGCTTCGATTCAGGGAACGACGATCGACAAGAAACGCAACGGCCCACGCGGTACCTTCAAGCAGATTGCCAAGAACTCAGAGCAGGACTACGGTTTCAACTTCTCCATCGGTCGGCCGAAACAACTGTACGTCTTTGAGTCGCCAATCGACGCGTTATCGTACTTGAGTCTGCACCCGCAAACAAAGGACACGATGTTCTTTGCGATGGATGGACTAAAGCCGCAGACCGTCACAAAAGCAATGGCATACTTTCATTCCCGCACTGGCGCCGTTCCCGAACGGGTCGGCTTTGGTGTAGACAATGACCCAGCCGGGCACCGCTTCTTTGATGAGATGATCAACAAACACGCTTTTGTGAACGTTAAAACCGGGGAGACCCTTCCATACGGGCACTTCATGGTTGATAACCTGGCAATTCCACAGGAACGCCTAAAGGTTCTGCAACAGCAGGCCGCCACCGCTGGTGTTCCATGGGAGCCGCTCGCCGCACTGGATAAAGTAGAAACCAACTTTCATGACGACAAGGAGGTCAACAACTGGTTTGGCCTGAAAGGCGGTTTCACTCACAGCGACGGAATGGCGGCCGGTGAAGCATATGAAGAGCGTACTGGCCAGCTGGCCGGTCTCATGCACGACCTGACCGGCCAAAATGGTCTGGATTATCAGGCGCTGGTCAAGCGCCTGGATCCGGCCCTCGATCCAACCATGCAACATGCAGTGATCACCAAGATAAAGTCATATGCTGGGCAGTACGAAAGGCTGGGCGTGAAAACGGTAAGGTATGAGATCAAAGATTGGAACGACCGACTGAAGCAGGTGCAAAACGAGAGCGGGTTTCCCACCCGCGTAATCGACCGGATTTATGCCAAGAAGGACGAAGAGAACGCACTGAAGGTGATTCAAGAACGGAACCAAGATGGTGACAATCGCTTAAAAGCGGTACAGGCGAATCAGCTCAATAAGGGTCTGTTTGAGGCTGACTCACCGCAGGAGATGGCCTACCTGATCAAGACCTATGGTTATAGCGCCGTTGATAAAGAAGACGAGCGAAAGTACCAGCAAGCACCAGGCGTCAAGGCAGAGGCATCGCAAAAGCAAGCTCCGGCATTAGCTCAGCAGCCCGCACAGGCCGCCGCACAAGCAGCCGGACGATAGGGGGCCGGAAACAATGAAGACGAAGTATTTGGGCCGCCTCTTGACCTTGGGTGCGGCCCTGGTCGCACTCAGTGGCTGTAAGGCGGTGGATGGAATATCAAGCCTCCTCCCAGGAGCAACGGTGGAGAACAGTAAGGCCGACAACGCTTTAATCAAGACACCCTTCAGCATTAAAAAGTATCCGCAGAACTACATGGTGGTGAAGGACAACAAACCGGAGTTTGAGGGCGTGTTCGCGCGTACTGTTAGCCGTGACTTGAAGGAGCCTAGCTATATCACAGCGACGACTGATTACTCGACTCTTGATCGCGCCGGGAGAACCCAGGGCGTGACGGCAATCGTTACCTATCAGTCGATGATGTTTCACAACAGTAGTGTTGTCAGCCGGCCCGCCTTCCCAGAAGAAACGCGAGTTTCTGGCGAGTATTTGCATGCCAAATACACGGCAACGAAAGACTCAGTAGAGAAGGGGTGGCATGGCGGCTTCAATAACAACCGCATTGTGCAACTCACGGGGTACCGGGGATACTTGTACAACAAGTCGCACCTGGTCGCCTGGTCACTCAATGGAGACATGCAAACCCACAACGTGATTCTTGGCACGCGGGCGCAAAATGTGGGCACCAACGACATGCGTAACCCTGGCGGCATGGCTTATCCTGAGACTCTCACACGAAATTACCTGCAAGCGCACCAGGACGAAGCGGTCGCATACCAGGCCATACCCATATATAGTGGATCGGAGTTGGTACCGCGTGGCGTACACGTGATTGTGCAGTACCTCAAAAATCCGAACGGTCTGCGCCTGAACCTCTGGGTCTTTAACCAGCAGGCGGGCGTTAAAATCAACTATAAGACTGGGCAATTCAGCCTAAAATGATGACGACACCTGTTTACGCATGGTGAATGATTATGCTTCAAAATTGCATTAGTTCCGTCGCCGACGCGGGCGGCGGGGCTATTTTTTTGCCCTATTTTGAGGCCGTTGCCGCATAGTTGTTCGCCGTCTCGCACAAAAACGCGTCAGAATCGCCTCTGACGACACCAAAAAAGGCTGATATTAGTCAGCCTTTGACTGAGCCACGCTTCCGGGGTTCAGTAGCATTGATTACGTCGTTGATTGTTTGTAACGCTTGCGCCAGCGTGTCGGTTGCAACGGTCTCGATCCGCTCAAATCGCCGACGACGGAAATCAAACGTATGAAATTGAAGCGGGTTGATGTACCCTTCCGTTTTCTTCTGGTGAAGTGGAATGAGCAGTCCGGTGTCTCTGAATCGGTTGCTGTCTGCATGAGTGATCGGGCACACGACCGCAAGGCCCGTTAATTTTGCGTACTGGGCATTGCTGACGACTAGGGCTGGTCGGCGCTTCTGAATCTCCTTGCCAGCACTGGGGTCAAAACTGGCACTCACGATGTCGCCTTTGTGCGGAATGTACTCAGTCCCACTCACTATCCAGCACCTCCTGGTCACCCAGTACGTCGTTTTGCTTGAGGTCTGCTTTGAACCATTCACCTTCAAATGGGTTGCGGTGCTTTGGGGTAAAAACGATGGCTCCGTCGGCTTTACGTTGCACGTCAAATTCCTGTCCTTCTTCGACGCGAAGTTCCTTTGGTACTGTCAGCGTCACAGAGTTTCCAACTGATCTGGCTTTGACTGTCATTCTGAATCGCCCCTCTCGTATACACGTAGTATACACCTCGGCGGGTTTTCTGTCCATTATATCCTTCGGGGAACACGTTCAATCGTCATTAGCGCATAGAAAAAAGCCGCCTCAACGGCGGCATCCTATTATTGTGCTTCCCAGAAAAAGTTGGCTGGCAGGTACTCGTCTCTCTCAACCTCGTTGAGTGCGTCCCACTCTGAAGCGGCCTTTCGCAAGATTCGTTTGATTTCCCGGCCTTCGTCCGCCACCATCTCTGCTTGCCACTGTGCAGTCGCCTGATTAGCGCCGGGGTCGGTAGACTCAGTGGCTGAAGTAAACGACAAGTCTTGAACAATACCATTGAAGATGACCTCTTCAGTTGAGGTTAGGCCCTGGTCAACGACGATGTTGTAGAACTCAGCATCAAGCAGATTCCCTAAACTTTCATCTTCGCCGTTATACGCTTCTACCAGCTTTGCAAAGGTTGCGATTTCCATTTTGGTTGCCTCCTAAAATGTCGAAACGTGAGCATCTTCGATTGCGTCAAGGATTTGGGTGTAATCAGATTTAGTTGATTGCTCATAGATTCTTGAGGAATAAGGTGATGTGACCGTGACCTGAACGCTGTCTTCTTTTTCAACGGTGCTGACGGCCACCAGTCCGAACACGTATAGCCCGCATCCATCGCCGCCGAACGTCTCGCCTTCCTCACCATAATCCGCTGTGGCCATCACGCTGTAAAAATCTGCTAGTGTTCTCATGTTTGCCCTCCTTGGCTTTTGCCCGACCTTCTACTGCGCATTTGCGCCTTTCGTTGACTCTCAACGTCGTAGCCGTAACACCGGGTTCCTGGAGCAAGCAAGGGTGGGCTGAGCGCAAAAAGTTTTGCCGGGCTTGCAAAAGTTTTTCGCCCCTTGCTGGCGGAAGGGTTCCGGTGTAGCCGCGCAGCGGCGGTAGGCGGAGCGTGAGAACCAATGAAAGGCGCCAGGTCTTGCTGGCAGATCGCCAGGCGCTGCACAGCAGCGCAAGCCTTTGAAACTACCCGTTCTTGGTAGTTTCAGGCCGCCGCGCGGCCGAGGGAGCTTCTGGAGGCGACAAACGAGTGCGGCTGGGTTTTGCCGTACCGTTTACTATGCTGCATCCTTTTGATCGTTCGCTTCGTGATCTGTGTTGCCCGGAGGGCGTGAGGGGGCGTGGCCCCCGCCCTCCCAGCCGGGACGGCCGCCGCACTGCTCCCTCGGCCGCGCGGCGGCTACCCGGAGAGATGGCAATCAAATACCGTCAAACGCTTGTGGCTCTAAGCATTTGACGGCATCTGTGATATAATATAGGAAGCAGAAAAGTTAATGAGCGGTGGTATCTTCATATTCGGGAGAAGGTGAGGCTTATGGGCGTAAGGTTCATAACCTTTAATTCCAACGGAAGGAGGTACGGGTTTGCTTTTGATTGGCGCTTTGGCGACAATCACGGCCTTTGTCAGTGCGCTAGCTCTGCTTGTCCTCGCGGTAACACGATTGGTCAATGCAGTGCGCAAGCTGATGAAAGCAACCGGCTTCGGCCGGAAAAAATGAGCAAACTAAAAGCCGCTTCAACTTTGGCGAGAGGTCGCGGCTTTAGTTTGTGACTTTTGTACCACCGTTCTTTAAACGGCTTCTGCTGTGGAAGGGCACTCCTTGTGGGGTGCCTTTTCGCTTGTCTATATTATAACACGGTCTCAATGTGAAGGAAACGGGCCAGCTCCCGCTGGGCCTCTTACGCCACTTGATACACGCCGCGTGTGACACGTTCAAAATAGCGTTCGTCCTGCACCACCTGTCGGGCCTTTGCTTGCCAGTTAGGGTTTCCTTGCGCCTTGGCAGTCTTGGCCAAGGCGTCGTATAGGTCGGCCAGCTTCGTAATGCCGCGTCCCCTGACAATAGAATAGATGAGGTCCCGCCAAGTTGCGTGTGGCATGTCGGCCATTGTTCGGGTGAAGTCTTTGGTGTACTTGATGTTGACCTGCCAGATTTCGCCCTTTTTGAATACCAACAAGTGCTCGTGCGCGATAGGGACAAACGTCCCGCCGTAGCTCTTCCGCCCGCTAACAGTGTTGAACTGCTCCTTGATGAGGTGACACTCTAGGTCGCCGTACCAAGTCATGTCCTTAATAATCGAGTAGTAGTGACCTTTCTTGCGAACGTCTCCGACTAGGAAAGCATGTCGTCCGCCCTTGACCAGACTGTCGTATATCTTCTCGTTGATAATGTCTAGCTCCTTGATGAAGTCCGCGTAGGGCATGGCATTTGATAGGTCGTCCGGGTCGTAGGCGCCGCGTTGGGTCGCGTAGTCGATGATGTCCCAGTACGGCGGGTGCGAGAACACAAGGTCTGACTGCACCGGCATGTCGTCCTTGAGCGCGTCCCAGCCGGTCAATAGGTCTAGGTGAACACTGTCAGTGAGGCCAAGGTCGGTAGCTACGTCCTTGCCCGTGCCGCCACCGCTAAAGACCTCCACAAATTTCTTCGGCCGATACGTCTCTAGTAAGTCTTTGATGACGTGGCCTGATACGTTACCTCGGTAACTGCTCTTGCCCCACCGGCCCCGGTCTTGGTAACTTAGAATGCTTGATTTCAATGGCATTTTTGCTCACGCTCCTAACATTGCTTGGTCAAATACCGCTTTCAGGTCGGGGGCCAAAAGTCCGCCGTCGGGCCCGGCCAGCGCCGCTAGCGTGGCCCGATTGACGGCCTCCAGCTCTTGCTGGCTGGCCTTACTAGGGTTGATGCCCAGCTCAATGCACAACAAGGCCGATACGTACCATTCACGGTTTCCCTTGTTGAACTCCACCAGCGTCTTGTAATAGGCATTAACCATGCTGACGCTAACGCTGTCCGCGACAACCTCCTCTAGCTGTTTGGTGAGGAGCTTCTTGTAGTGTTTTTTGGGTACCACGGTTTCATTCCAGCAGTACGTCATGTCCTGCATGGTCTGGGCCAGCTTGTCGGCTGGTTGCTTCACAACGTCCTCGTATACCGTCTTCATACTGTCCGCCTCCTATCCGATGTAGTCCATGCCGATGATTACGTGCTCTGGGTTGTCGGCCTGTGCAACGTTCACACCGTACTCGTCTGGCCGTCGAACGGATTGTGCAAGAATGCTCTGCTTGCCCGCTTTAAGAGCCTCTAGCTCATTGCGTGCGCTGACGTGTTCCGACCAGTCGGCCTGCTCTCCCAGAATTTGATACCCGCAATAGATGATATATGATTTCATGATTATCCCTCCTAGGCCATGTGGGCGTTGCTCTTGATTGAGTACGCGTCTTCCGGCGATACGACCAGACTATCTAACATTTTGATACCCACAACGTTCCCGGCTAGCTCCATTGCTTGCATCTGCTGGCGGTCTGCGTCCGATGGGGTGCAATCACCGCTGGGGTGGTTGTGAGCCATGATGAAGCTCACGGCGTTGCACAACAGCGCTGATTGTAAGATTTCGCGTGGTGCGGCAAGGGCCTTGTTGACTGTGCCAGTGAACACGCGTTGGGCGGCGATGACTTGGTTCTTAGTATCTAGGAACATTGCCAACAGACTCTCGCTGGCATCGTCGCCGATGATTTGTTGGGCCACGTATGTTGCCGTGAGCTCGCCAAGGATAGGAACCCCGGCCCATGACAGCGGTATTTTCGTTTGCACCAGTTTCACAGATGTTACCATAACCGCATTTTGAGTTACTTTGATTGTCGTCTTCATCAGATTACCTCCTGGGCTTCCGGCCCGACCTTCTACTGCGCATTTGCGCTTTTCTTCATCTCTCGACGTCGTAGCCGTAACACCGGGTTCCTGGAACCGGCAAGGGTGGGCTGAGCGCAAAAAGTTTTGCCGGGTTTGCAAAAGTTTTTCGCCCCTTGCCGGTGGAAGGGTTCCGGTGTAGCCGCGAAGCGGCGTTAGGCGTAGCGCGAGAGATGAAGAAAAGCGCGGCGGGCTTCTGGCGGTACGCCAGGCACTGCGAAGCAGGGCAAGCACTGATCACTCCTTCTGGATTCTTGCAAGACCGCAAAACAGCAGTAGGAGACTAAAGTAACCGTGGCGTGCGCAAGGGCCCCCTGGGCGCGCCGCCACATAACGTTGAACAGCCTACACTCGGTTTGTGAGTGCAGGCTGTGGCCTGGCTTGAAGGATCAAAAAAAGAGAACCACCATCCTGGTCTTCTCAACCTGGGCACCGGTTCTCGTTTCTGTAATCAGTCCTTGAGGTGATCTCTCTTGATGATTCGGTAGACAGTACTGCGCGCGACGCCGATTCTTCGCGCAACTTCCTTTGTGGGCACGCCTTCGCCAACAAGCTTCACCAGCTGCTCGTAGGCCAAACGATTCTTGGCGTTCTGAACGTCGGCGGAGTACAAGATTCGGCCACCTTTATACGCGCCGCGTTTCTTAGCTTCGGCGATGCCTTCTTGTTGCCGCTCCAGAATCTTTCTGCGCTCTTCCTCGGCCTGGTATTTGTTCAGCTCCAGGAAAATGTTGATGATCAGGCGGCGCAAGTTAGGTTCCTTGATCTCGCTAAAAGTAGGCAAACTCAAGATGTTCAGCATAGCGCCTTTGCTGTTGATGATCCCGATGACCTGGCTCAGCTCAGCGTTATTGCGACCCAGGCGATCTACGCTAAGCACCGCCACCTCGTCGCCTTCATGGATGTAATCAAGCATCGCCCTGAGCTGCGGCCGCTCCAGGTTCTTGCCGCTTAGCTTGTCGGCAAATACCTTCGTGACGCCCGCCTGGTCAAAGGCGGCAAATTGACGCGCCAAATTTTGATCTGTCGTGCTGACTCGCGCATAACCAACTTTGGCCATTAGTGTCCACCTCTCTGCTTAGCGTGCAAGTCGTGGTTGAGGCCGGCCTGCTGCAAGGCTAGCTCGGTCGCGAGTAGCCGATTGATAAGTTCCGAAGTTCGTTCGCCACTTGTGCTTTTGACCTGGTCTAGCACTAAGCGCTGCTCAGGCGTCATTGTGACCTTAAGCTGTGTATTCGTTGCCTTGATTGCCAAAGTTACCCCACCTTTCAGCACAACTTTGGGCCGAGTTGGCCCACTTTGTCTAAATCTCCTCAAGCTCGATGTTGTGTAGGTTCGCGTGCGGGTGATCTTTACGATAAGCCTTGTACGCTTCCGTGCGATTGAGACCGCGATATTGGCCAGCGGGTTTGCGGTATTCTCGTTCAGTACCATCCTTTTGCGTGCGTCGCGTGACCTTGATTGCCTGGTACTTTCTGGGCTTCAGCACCGGGGCCTGGTCTGTTGGTACATACACAGGTTTGTCTTCTTTGCTTAGCGCCTCATAGGCTGGACGCAGCACTTCTGTTTCCAGCAATGGCGGGTGTCCTTCCTCCCAGGGCTGATCTTCAACCAGAGAAAGATTACCGCTCACCACTTCGGTCTGCTGGGTTGGCCAGTACCCCCGGCCAGCGCCTTCCCATCTAATAATAGGTTCTTCAGAGAACGGGCTGAAGAACTCATTTTCCCGTCGTGTCAGTGCCGCAGCACTGTAACAAACCTTGAACCTTGGCTGATAGCCAAACTGCTTCTCCAGCTCCGCTTCGATTTCAGCGCGTTTCTCCACCGGATAGGCGCGGAATATGCGGCTCTCCGTATGCAGCCTCGGCAGCTTTGATTCCCATTGCCACCAGGCGTCCAGGTGGTCACTTGCAAGCGTTTCGCGTTGGTGCCAATCAAAGCTAAACGGATCCAGCTTGCTTCGGTCTGGTGTTTTGACGAGGAACTTGCCTTCAAAGGAGGCCGTGATAACGTCCGCCGACTCAATCACATCAAAGCCTCGCGGAGGCTGATCATCTGATGAGTGCCCGATAACCCCGGCATACAGATCCAACGGCCGGATCGCCTCTGCCTCACGTTCCTTCAATGCTGCGCGCTGGCTTTGTACCATTTTCTCAACTGCAACGAGATCGTCAGCCGTGGCGTATCGTTGGATGAAGCGCTTGGTTGCACTTCGATCGCTAGCAATCCGGGTCGCTTCTCGGTGAGCTGCGTTCCATTTCTGCTGCTTACTGATTGTTTTCGCCAATGCCTTCACTCCCGTCGTTGTGTTCTGATTAAGCGATTCCGACTATTTACTTCTATTATAGATGGGGTTCTCCGATAAGTACATACACATGTACCTAACCGTGGAAATTTCTTTTTCTTTGATAATACACCCTGGTGGGACACGATAAACGTTAATTTGACGGGTTCCGAAAATGTCCCACCAGGGTATACCCTGGTGGGACTGAGCTTCAGCAGCTGGACGCGGCACTACCGGGCTGCATAATCTT
>NZ_JAIPUL010000008.1 GCF_020180945.1 Lacticaseibacillus kribbianus
ATCGTCCCAGACGTATTCTGAACTATCTTCGCCCATGCGATTACTACCGATGCATGGCGTAACAGCCTAGACCACTATCAAGAATTCGTTATCATCGTTGCACTTGACTTGAAAATTGAGGACCTATTCTTATAAGCAACCAAGCAAGTAAGAAAGGAATCGTCATGACCCAAACTCAGCCTACCATGCCTCGCCACTACCGACAACTATCGCTTATTGAACGTGGCCAGATTGAGGCCCTCTATGTCACCGGGAACACCATTACTGCCATCGCTGAAGTACTTCATCGCAGTAAGTCTACGGTGAGCCGTGAAATCAGACGCGGAACCACTGATCAGATTCGTGGTCGTGGTGAACACTTCCAACGCTACTTTGCCGAAACTGGGGCTGCTGTGTATGCCAATCACCGTGCTCACTGCCGCCCGCAAACGCGCTTTGAACAGTGTCCTGACTTCTATGAACAGCTAGTCGTCGTACTTCGCCAGCGGCCTCGGATACATAGCGTTGATAGCTTCGTTCACGCGTATCGGCTCGATCATCCAGACGAGTTATGTCCTTCCACGCCGACGGTTTACCGCGATATCGATAAGGGTCTCCTAGCAGTACGCAACGGCGATCTGCCAATGAAGCCGCGGCGTCGAATCAAGAGCGATGCTCACAAGCACTCACGAACGAATAAGCGGGTCTATGGTCAGTCCATTGAAGAACGACCAGAGGAGGTCCAGGACCGTCAGATTATTGGCCATTGGGAGGGTGATCTGGTCAAAGGCACTCGCGTTGAGGACGAACCAGCACTGATGACAATGACGGAACGTGTCACCCACTTTGAGATCATCCTTAAGCTGCCAAACTACCACGCCGAGACCTGCTTACAGGGCCTTCAATCGATTCTTGATGACTATGGCGCTGAGCACTTCAAGACGGTCACCTTTGACAACGGCAGTGAGTTCTCAAAGCTCTCTGAAGTCACGGGTACCTCCGTTTTCTATGCTCACCCATACTCGCCCTGGGAGCGTGGGACCAACGAACGTGCTAATAGCTTGATTAGGGAGTTCATACCCAAAGGACGATCTTTGCATGACTACGACATCACAGATATCCAAAGCTTCCAAGACGCACTCAACCAGCGTCCAAGACGGTCCTTGGATTACCACTGTGCAGCAGAACTGATGCCAGATCTATAGCATCACCTAGACCAATTATTTGAATTGATCATCTAGTGTTGCACTTGAGTTGACAATCGGGGCAATTTTAAATCGCCATTTTCCTACATTTTATGACTGACATCGACATCTGATCCATTGCACGCCCGATGAGCTGAATAACGTGGAATCTGTCAATTACGATCTCAGCGTTTGGAAAGAGCTCGTGAGAAAAGTTCTGGTAGGCGGCGTTCATATCCATACAGATGTGTTTGACGCCGGCTCTTTGCTCGCTCGAATAGTGGCTCTTGAAGAAGTCCTTAATGGTCGCTGAGAGACGATCACCAAGCACTGTGACCCTTTTGTGAGTATCTGCGTCAATACAGATAAATGACATTGTGGAGTGAGTCGAACGGAACTCATCAAAACACAAATTTACTGGGAGGTAGTTGAGCGGATGCGGCTTGATATCATCGTCGATGATGCGCTCAATAGAAGTCGTCGAGATACCAGTAATAGAAGCTATCTGTTTCCCTGGTATAGCAAGTTTAGAGAGCTTGAGCGCATACTCCGAAATTCCGGTAGAGATCGCATGATTAGGCTTTACGACGGGCGTCGTGGCAGTGAGAGTTGACCGACAGTTACGACAACGCCAGCGCTGCTTATCCAACTCTAGGATTACCGGGCAATCAGTTGGGCCGTTGACGTGAATACGCGTACGGATGTGCCCATTGCGTCGCAATGCCGGCATGCCACAACTTGGACAGCGTTCTAGGAAATACGTCAGTTCTGCATGAACCACCTGATACTTCTTACGACCCTGGCCGTGACCGCGGATCTCATCACGTACATCACTGACCGTGATATTCGAATCTGTAATTCCAAGCAGCTTAAGAGTACTATTTAAGTCGGACATCTAGTCATACCTCGCTTTGTTTGGGTTTCGTCGCTTAAAGCATAGCACCGAGGAGACTAGGTGTTCTTTTGTTATACAAAGATGGATCTAGAATCTCTGGCGTTATTAGTATCAACACCAAAAATTCTAGATCCGATTTTTTTATCTCGGCGCTCTTTCTATTGAAGTGATTTGAATATTTATTGTGGCAATACTTCGCCGTCTTTATTAAGCTGCTTCTCAATACTGGTCAGCGACTTCCCCTCAGGAAAGTCCGCGTGGATTGAAAACCCGGTATCAACTGAGTCAATATCTAGCTCTTTATTCTTTAAGGTTAAATCATCGTATCCGATTAACTTGTACGTTTTTTTACCACCATTTATTGCTGTGGATTCATACAAGCCAGCGGCCGTAATGTTCATCGAGTCGGAAAAGTCGTTGTCGTTATGACTGGGGTTGTGCACGGGTACCATTTGTCCAACGGAAGTTTGACGACTCGATCGTGATTGGTATTCGTTGAACGAGCTTATTGGGGTGTAGGAGAATATATAAGCCTTGATAAGCTTTTTTGAAGAGTATTTTGACAAGCCGCTATTAAGGTGGGCGTGCGGACGTTTTTCTGGACTTTCAACCTCAGGCAACCATGTTCTGACGGTATTCTTGTGGGCTCTTTCCTCCTAAAACTTTTTTCTTCATTTAGTGTTATACCACTCAATATACTGGTTGAGTTCCTTGGTGAAATCGTCAATAGATTTTCCTAGCCAACTTCTGTTATAAAAGAATTCAGTTTTTAGGTGACCAAAGAAGCTCTCTGCTTGAGCATTATCTGGGGTTCTGGCTTTCTTCGACATAGAACGTGTGAAGCCAAATTCATCCATCAACTCAATCCACCCCGGCCACCTGTAATGAGCCCCTCGATCTGAATGTACAACAGGCTTCTCGTCAGGCGCAAGGGTC
>NZ_JAIPUL010000009.1 GCF_020180945.1 Lacticaseibacillus kribbianus
GGCCGAAGCTCGGCGCGTTCGCCGCATGGCCCAGTAGTCTCTCTAGCACCACAACTTCTATTTGATAACGGCCTGTTCTGGGATTGTCCTCAACGACTGGCTAACTTGTTCTTGCAATTTACGCTGCATAATCTTTTGATGAGAAGGCGAAAGAATGAATGAAGTTGCGATCATCACAATCGACGGATCGAAGGTCAGTCACAAGAAATAAAAGACAATGAAATATGAAAACAACCAAACCGTAACCATTCAAAACTGTAGTGTTTGCTGTTATACTACTTAATAATAAGGGCAGTTGCAGGCGAAACCCATATCAAATTGCTGTTGACACTTTTTTGTGTGGGAAGGTTTTTATGCGAATTAATATATTACAGCACACACCTAATGAAGGGCCTGGTTCGATTTTAGATTGGGCACAGGCGCACGGTCATCAGACGTTTATTTATCACCCGTATCAGTTTGGTTATTTGCCAACTGCTGATGAAACCGATATGTTGGTTATCTTAGGCGGCCCGATGAGTCCTAATGATGATCTATCCTGGATCAAACAGGAACGGCAATTAATTCAAGAACTCTTGGATAAGCACGTACCACTATTTGGTGCGTGCTATGGTGCCCAGCAAATCACTAAAACATTAGGGTATCCAGTTTCCAAGGCGCCCGCTAAAGAAGTTGGCTGGGCACCGGTTTATCGCAAGAGTACCGTAATCCCAGACTTACCGGAAAAACTATTAGCTTTACATTGGCATGAAGAAATGTTTGAGATTCCTCGAGAAGCAGACTTATTATTTTCCAGTGATGCCGTAAGAAACCAAGGCTTTGTGATGAATCACCGGATTGTTGGGTTACAGTTCCATTTTGAACCTCAGGCGGATAATGTTAGGGAAATGGTTGTTAACGACTTTCCTTACATTAAGAACTCAGTATTGGGTCAAACGACCGATGATATTCTAAAAACGCCTGTTCCAAAAGAAAACCAGCAAACAATGTTTAAAATCTTAGATTATATTACTGAAGATTAATCAAAAGGGACTATTAGTCGTTTAAATTAATAGTCCTTTTACTGTAAAATAGGGAGGGATTAAATTGCAAAATTATATCTTTGATTTTGACGGGACTCTAGCAAATTCTGGCAAAACGGGCGTTTTAGCCACTCAGGCGGCATTTAGAGAACTTACTCTACCAGTCCCTCAAGCTAATTTACTTAGTGGCTGTTCAACTAGGCCACCATATTCTCAATGCTAGTAGTAAATTTGTACCGGAAACGATAGGTTTGCCCTTCGTTCGTGGTTAAAATTAAAATTGGTATAGCAAACACTCTCAAGAATGTCAGCGCATTGCTTAATACCATTGCCTGATCGATTTTAACGGCCAATGACTCAGCTGTTCGGGTATTGACTAAGTCCAAGCCTACTGACCCTTTGAGAAAGGCGAATCGGCGTTCAATGGCCCCGCGTCGATTCTCTGCGTCCGTATCCTGGCGGCGTTTCTTGGCATCAATGTGTTTGGGCTTTGCGCCAAGTTTAGGTCCGCACAGGGTGATGCCTAGGTCCTTACACAACTTTCGATTGTCGCGGTTGCGATAAAGCGTGTCTGCCAACACCTCATCTGGGTAATGGCCATGCAAGTCGAAGTAATGATCCAAGGTCGCTTCAAAGTCTTTACTCTCCCTCAATTTTCAAGTCAAGTGCAACGATGATAACGAATTCTTGATAGTGGTCTAGGCTGTTACGCCATGCATCGGTAGTAATCGCATGGGCGAAGATAGTTCAGAATACGTCTGGGACGAT